>NZ_JASITE010000001.1 GCF_030767025.1 Nocardia sp. CC227C
CCGACTGTTAATCGGCAGGTTTCTGGTTCGAGTCCAGATGGGGGAGCAGTATCAGCCTCTGACCGGCGAAGTGATTCGTTCGGTCGGAGGCTGAATTCGTTTCCGGGAGCGCTGTTTCTCCGTTCAATGTGTTGACGAGTTGGTGGCCTTGCGTCCACTCGCGCGATCTCCGTCGACTTCGACATCCGCCGCGCCCAGTACTTTCACGACTACTACGAAGACCTCCGCGCAGGCAGCGCCGCCCGCGACGGTGGACGATCCGCTGAGTGTGACGTGCGGGCAGTTCACGAAGCTGGACGAGGCAGCGCAGTTGCAGGTCATTCAGGCGATCTTCGGGGACGATCCCGCGAAGGACAGTGATCACGTGTCGTTGGCGGACCTGCTGTGCCTGTCGGATTACGTCCAGGACAAGCCGGTCGAGGACGCATTGCCCAAGCCGTGACGGTCGCTCGGACAGCGGGTGCCCTCGGCACCGACGTGCCTCACGTCGGGTCCGGCCCGTCGCCCTGCGGCTGGTCGGATTGTTTCGGGGCCGCGGGCACCCACCCTCGCAGCGGCTGCACCGCCGCTCCGTAGAAGGCGTCGGTCGCCGCCGTCACGCTGGTGACGAAGCTGGCGGCGGTGCCGGAGCGGCGGCTGCCGAGGGGGAAGGTCTGTTCCAGGGCGAAGGAGATGATCTCGCCGGCGCGGCCGTTGGTCAGGATCTTGGGGTTCGCGCGGATAGTGTCGAGGTGTTCGCAGGTCTCCATGCCCTTTTCGGAGAACACCGCTTCGACCTGGACCTGGCCCGGGGCGTCCGCGAGTTGTTTGAGCAGCCAGGACAGTCGGCGTCCGGCGGTGCCTTCGTTGGGTGCGCCCAGGGTGGTGCGGCAGCGGATCTTGTTGGTGCGGATGTCGGCGACGACGATCAGGTCGCCCGCGGTGTCGGGGATGCGCAGTACCGCTTCGAAGGAGCCGTCGGACGCCAGACGTTCGGCGACGGCGGCATTGCGGGCGGCCGGATCGGTGCGGTGCCGGCGGGGCAGCAGGTGTTTGACCTCCACGCCGAGTTCGGCGGTCATGCGCAGGGCGAGGTGGCGGGACAGGGATGCCCAGCGTTCGGCGACGGTCAGCGCCTTCTGGTCGCCGGCGCGCAGGGTGCCCGCGGTGACGGCGTCGCGCACGGCGACCCAGTGGCGGCCCATATCGGTGAATTCGGTGGCTCCGGAACGGGGATGTTCGAGGTAGCGCAGGAATTCGCCGAGTATCCACGTTTGCAGTTCGTCGGCGATGCCGCCGTAGGACAGCAGCATGCGGGCTTCGTGGGCGATCTCGGCCCAGGACAGGTGCCGCAGGTCGACCTTGGCGAGTTTGCGGCGGTCCACCTCGACCGGCAGTTCGCCGGGGCCCGCGGGGACATCGTTGGAAAGGCTCACGACCGCGTCGTACTTCTTCCGGCGCGCCACGTCGAGGTAGCTCTCCAGCTGGTCGCGCCCGAGTTTGCCGGTGCCGGTCTTCACCTCGAGCAGGCCCGTCCACACCCGGCTGCCGCGCACGACCTTGAGGACGGCGTCGGGAATGACCTTCGCCTCGGCCCGCTCGTACTGCACCTCGACGTATCCTTCGAAAGCCCCTGCGGGAGCGCCCATTCGGGCGCAGAGTCCGCGTGCGAACGGTCGTACCGCCTGCATGGTGGCGATCAGGGCGGAGGTGGCGCGGCGTTCCTGCTCCTCGCTGGCGCCCACACCGACCACCGAGAACAGCCGGGCCGGTTGCCAGGTATCGCTCTCCGCGAGCCGGAATTCGATCGGCTTGGCCTTCTTGGCGACGCGTTTGGCGGTGCGCACACCCCGGGGTCGCGTCGGCTTCGCGACCTTGTCGGTGGCCGCGGAGCCGACCTCCGGCGTGGCCGCTTCGGCGGAGCGCGCGGACGCTTCGCCGGATGGTGCGGGCGCATCCGCGGGGACTGCCGTGTCGACCGGCGCTTCCGGCTCCGCGTCGTCGTCGATGGTGACGCCGAAATCCGTTGCCAGACCGGCGAGTCCGGAATCCCACCCCTGTCCCACCGCGCGCACCTTCCAGGTGTCGGCGCGGCGGTACACCTCGCCGAACAGGAACGCCGATTCCGACGTGGCATCACCCGACAGGTACTCGGCCACCGGATGCCCGGCGCCGTCCACGATGCGGAACGCGATCTTGCCCAGCTCGCCGAAGGCGCCGGTGGTGAGACTGCCCGCCAGCGCTACGGTGTGGACGTGCTCGGGAACGGTGCTCAGATCGATCGCGATGCGGGTCTGCGCGCCCTCCTCGGTCGCGCTCGTGCCCAGCATGCGTACCGACCCGTCCGCCGATTCGGGTTGGTTGTAGAAGATGAAGTCGCTGTCGCCGCGTACCTTCCGGTCCGCGCCGAGCAATAGCGCCGACGCGTCGACTTCGATCTCCGACTCCGTCCATCCGATGACGACGTCGATGCGATCGACGTCCTCGGGCAGGGGCAGATTCTGACCTTTGGACAGCATTTCCGACGTCACCGGTTGACCCTTCGAATTTCGACTGCGGTGCAATGGGTTTCGACGGTGGCAGCGGACCCGTTACATATCTCGTCTGCGATATGACGACGAACAAATGGGCAAACAGGTCACAGGTCGTCTTCTGTGCAAAACTCCGCTGACTTCCTGGGCCAGCAATTCACCATTCGGCGTCGTTTTCACTGACTTCCCGTGCCAGCCGCTCATGAGCGGATAACGGCGGTACCGGTCCGGACGGATGTTTCAGCACCGGTACGGCAAACCTGCCGTACAGATGTTCCGCAGGAGGCTCCCCTTCTGCCCCGACCATGTGGGGAAGCAATGACCACACCACCCCCGGGCTATCCCAACCCGGCACAGCAACCTGCTGGCGCGCCCTACCTGATGCCACCGCGGAAACGCAAGGTCTGGCCGTGGGTGCTGCTCGCTGTATTTCTGGCCTTCGTCGCCCTGGTCGGCGGCTGCATGGCACTCCTCGGCACCGCCGCGAACGAAGTATCCAAGAGCGAAGATCGCCGTACCTCCGCGGCGCCCGCCGGTTCACCGGTGCGGGACGGGCAGTTCGAATTCGTGGTGACCGGCACCGAACGCACCCAGTCGGTCGGGGACGGGTACCTGGCCGAGACCGCCCAGGGCGAATATCTGCTCGTTCATGTCGATATCACGAATACCGGCGGCGAGCCGCGCACCTACTTCGGTGAGAACCAGAAGGCGATCGACGACCAGGGCCGGGAATTCACCAACGACACCATGGCGGAAGTGACGATCGATTCCGGGCACAAGGAACTCAATCCCGGTCTGACGATATCGAAGACGATCATTTTCGACATCCCAGTCGGTTCCCGGATTACCGCCATCGAGTTCCACGACTCGATGCTCTCCGGCGGTGCGCGGGTCGCACTCGAATAGCGAAAGCCGCGTCGACCGACACCGAGCAGCTCGAATCACGGGCTGCCGGGTGTCGGTGTGGCGCGCTAGCCTCGGGTTATGTGCCGAAATATCACCGCCCTGCGAGGGCTGGAACCGGCGGCGACGCCGGAGGAGATCAATGCGGCCGCGCTGCAATATGTGCGGAAGGTCGGCGGGCTGTCGAGCGTCTCCGACAGTAATCGAGCCGCGGTGGACGCCGCGGTGGCGGAGATCGCGGCCGCCACCGAGCGGCTGTTGGATGCCCTGCCCGAGCGGCGGGTGCCGCCCAAGACCGTGCCGCCGTTGCGGCGGCCCGAGGTGAGGGCGCGGATGCAGCGCGCCTGAGCGGGAGGTTCGCATGGTTGAGCGGAAACCGGCGGGGATGGGGTTCGAATCGTGGATCGATCGGCAGATTCGCGAGGCGACCGAGCGCGGTGAGTTCGACAATCTGGACGGGGCGGGCAAGCCGATCCCAGGGGAGGGGACGCCGGTCGATGAGAACTGGTGGTTGCACGGGTACCTGAAACGGGAGGGGGTGTCGGGGGACGCACTGCTCCCGCCCGCGCTGCTGCTGCGGCGGGATATCGAGCGGATCGACGAGAGCGTGCGCGACGCGGACTCGGAGACGCAGGTGCGTGCAGCGGTCGGGGAACTCAATCGGCGCATTGTGGAGTGGCTGCGCATGCCGGTCGGACCGGCCGTGCCGATCCGGCCCGTGGATGCGGACGAGGTGGTCGCGCGATGGCGACGCGACCGCGCGGCGGCGCAGACGGCCACCGGACCTGTCCGCGCCGACAGCTCCGCTGGTGGTCCGGCCGAGACTCGCACCCGCTGGTGGCACCGGCTGCGGAGCGGTCGACGTAGTTGAGCCGCCGCGAGATCCGTTCGTGGGCGACTCAGGCTCGGCGGTGTGACCAGCAGTCGCGAACCAACGAGTCGAGATCGGAAGTACTCGGCGTCCAGCCGAGTTCGTGTGCGGCGCGGCTCGGGTCGACGATCAGCGTGCGCGGTTCGGGAACGGCTGGGCCGTGGACGAGCGGAACGCGGCGGCCGGTGACGAGTTCCACCGCGGCGGCCACATCGAGAATGCTGGAGCCCTTACCGCTACCGATGTTGTAGCGCCGCGAATGGCCCAGGGGCGGCAGGTGCTCGAGCGCGGCGACGAAAGCCGCTGCGGCATCACGCACGTGCAGGTAGTCGCGGACCGAGGCGCCGTCGCCGTTGACCGCCAGGGGAGTGCCGTCGAGCGCGGCGGTGAGGGCACGCGGAATCAGCCTGGTCGGATCTGGATCCGCACCGCCCGCGATATTCGACAGCCGCAGCACGGCGGCCGTGAGCCGACCGCTGCCCGCCTGCGCGTCGACGGCGAGTTCGGCCGCCAGTCTGCTGCTCGCGTAGGGGTGCGGCGGCGCGTCCGGCAGTTGCTCGCCCATGGGCTGGACCTCCGGTGACCCGTAGATGGAAGCCGTTGAGGCCGTTACGATTCGGTGCACCCCGGCATCCGCCATGGCCTCCAGCAGGGTGAGGGTCCCCGCGGTGTTGACGCGGAAGTATCGCAGCGGATCGGTCATCGAATCGCGGGCGCGCCCCAGCCCGGCCAGATGGCAGACGGCATCGACTCCGGTCACGGCGGCCCGCACGGCGGCCGCGTCGCGCAGGTCGGCGATTCGGATATCCGCGCACTCCGGTGGCGGCTCGCGCACCGCTTCCGTGGCAGGCCGTCTACGTGCCATTGCGACCGGTTGATGCCCACCGGTCCGCAACGCCGCGACGACCATCCGACCCACATAACCCTCGGCCCCCGTAACCAGCACCCGCACGACGACTCCTCTCCACCGGAGACCGTACGCGCCGTCCGGCAGCCACACACCGAGGAGGACGTACGCGCTGCCCTCGCCGCCCCGCCACCCCTACGAGCGCGCCCGCGCGTACAGTCGCCGCGCCTCCTCCCGCTCCGCCGCGATGCGCTGGCGTCGCACCGCCATGGCCGCGGCCGGATCCGATCCGGTGAGGATGGCGCGATGCAGGGCGTCGGCATCGTCGACGGCCTCGCAGGCACCGCGCCCGGCGGCGGGGGTGATGGCGTGGTCGGCGTCGCCGCACAGGATCAGCGGCGGCTGCGGCGGCTTCGCGGTGTCGAAGGGGACCGTTCGGGCATTGGAGACGTGCAGGGTCTCGGTGTGCTCGAGCAGCCGGTCGATGATGTCGACACTGGGCGCGGCGGCGCGAATATGCTCTGCCCAGACCGTGACCGGATGGAATCCGGTCTCACGCTGGGGTATCGGCGGCCGGGTCAGGCGCGCGAACCAGAAGGCGGCCTCGTCGTTCCAGAAGTGTCCGAAGCTGCTGGTCGGCAGGATGCCCGCGCCGAGGCGGCCGTCGAAGTGCAGGACCGAGGGCTCGGTCGACAGGCGGACGGGTGCGGTCGTGGCGCCGTAGAAGATGACCTGCCCGGCGTATTCCGGAGTGCGTTCGGGTTCCAGCCGGGCACGCCCCACGGAATCGACGCCGTCGGCGGCGATCACCAGGTCGTCGATGGCGACGACATGATTGCCGCTGCGCACGGTGCCGCTGCTCGGGTCGATATCGGTGACCGGCGTGTCGAAATGGAGGTCGGCTCCCGCGCCGCGGGCGAATTCGGTGAGCGCGCGCATGAGTTCGGGTCGCCGATACAGCCGATGTCCGCGACTGCTCAGTTGGCCGCGGTCCGGTGCCAGGTAGTGGAAGCGGAAGCCGGATACCGGATACGACGCGGCCAGCAGTGCGGCCGACGGAACTTCGAGTTCGGCCAGCACATCATGAGCATGCCGGTCGAGGACGAGGAACGCGCCGTCACCGTGCGGGGCGCGCCGCTCGAAGACCCGGGCTGTCCGCTCATGGCAGGCCAGCGCTCCCGCCAGGACTGTTCCGGCGATTCCGCCGCCGATGATCGTGACCACAGCACCTCCTGACCGCTACCGGTCGACGCGGGTCACGACCGGTCTTCCCGACGATGGCCGACTGCTGGATAGAAGCATGGCAAATTGCCAGCACACTCGGGGTTGCTGGAATCGAGCCTAGAGCCGATTTCGGTTTTCTTCGGTCGAGTTGGAATATGTTGTCCGCTATGCGGCTTACGCTCCCTTTTGCCGAGAGCGCAGCGCCGAGGATGTGGTTGCGCGAATTTCCGGTGACCGTCCGTGCCGCGGCGCGCCGAGCCGGGGCGGCGAGCTCCGCCGCGGTTACCGTGGCGGAGTGATAGCGCTGCTGCTCGGCCTCGCCCTGCTGGGGATATTCGCTGTCCTCGTCGTCAGGGAGCCGCGGCGGCTGGTCAACGGGGTGGTGCTGCTCTTCGCGCTCATGTTCAGCGTGATCGGCGTGGTGGATTTCGACTCCGGCAGCCTGCTCGCCGTACTTGCCGCATTGCTGGTGATCCTGTCGCCGCTGCTGGTATTGGTACTCGCCGGTCTGCTCGTGGCGAATGGCGTGCAAATGGTGCGTCGGGAGGGGCGGCGGGTCGCGAATCTGCTGTCCCTCGGACTCGGTATCGCCCTGATCGCGCCGTATGTGCTGTTCGTGGTGGCGCTCGTCAGCGGAAACCTGTGGCTCGCGGTCGTGCTGGCCTCGGGCACGCTGGTGGTCAGTTATATCGGCTTCCTGTTGCTGGCCTTCCTGCTGTATTCGTTCGTCTATCTGCGACTGCCCGCGCGGCGCGGCGTGGGCGCGATCGTGGTGCACGGTTCGGGCCTGATCGGTTCGCGGGTGCCACCGCTGCTGGCAAGCCGTCTCGACAAGGCGCTCGAGGTGTACGCGGCCGAGATCGCCGCCGGGTACCGGCCGCTGCTGGTCACCAGCGGCGGCAAGGGCTCCGACGAGGAGCTGGCCGAGGCCGACGCCATGGCGGGCTACCTCGCGGACCGGGGTCTGCCCGACGCCGCCATCCTGCGGGAGGACCGTTCCGCGACCACGCGCGAGAACCTGCTGTTCACCCGGCAGCTGCTCGCCGAGCGCGGTATCAGCACCCGAATGCTGTTGGTGACGAGCAATTTCCACGCCCTGCGCACCGCGATACTGGCGCGGCGAATGGGTTTGGACGCCACGGTGGTGGGGTCGCCGACCGCGCTGTACTACCTGCCGAGCGCCGTGCTGCGCGAGTTCGTCGGCATCCTGTTCGAGCACAAGTGGTTCTACCTGACGGCCTGCGCGGCGCTCGCGGCGGCGCCGCCGCTGCTGGTGCTGATCCTGGCGGCCGTTCCGGGCGAGCAATAGCCCTCAGCGGCGTCGCCGATAGTGGGCGTCCAGCAGCGGCACCGGATCGAGCTCGCTGATCTGATGTCCGGCGTCGCAGTGATCGGTGAGGTCCTTGCCGTCCCGCGCCTCGACCACGCGCAACTGCCCGACCGAGCCCAGCAGCGTCGCCGCCACCCGCACGGCCCGCCGATATCCCGGCGCGTCCCGGTCGGCGACGATGATCACCCGCCGCGCCCCGCGCAGCCAGGCCGCGTGTTCGGGGTGCCAGCCGAGCGCGCCGCCCGCATTGCAGGTGGCGTACGCCCCGCAGTGGCGGGCGGTGAGCACATCCCGTTCGCCCTCGCAGACGAAGATGTCGGCACCCGCGCGCACGGCGGGCGCGATCGTCGGCAGCTGGAAGGGGATGCGCGCGAATCCGCCGCGCCGCCAACCGCCGTCGGTCATGCGCTGCTGCCAGAAGGCTTTCGCCCGGCCGCGCTCATGGGGAACGTGCATGCGATGGACACGGCCCGCCGGCTGCCCGTCGAGCCGTTCGTACACGTAGACGGCGACACGGCGGGGCGCGCCGAGCTGGCGGCCGAGATCGCGGGTGGGCGTGGCGAGCGGCAGCCCGGCGGCGAGCAGGGCGCGGTCGGCGATCGATGGTTCCGGCCGCGGTCGCGGCGCGCGTCCGGCGTGGGGGAGCGGTCGGTCGAACAGATCGCGCACCCGCAGTCCGAGCCGTTCCAGTACCTGTTCGTCCGGGCATCCGGCGAAACAGCGCACGACGGTGCGTCCCTGCTTCCGGTCGTAGACGACCCCGAGCGAGGGGTGGTGGCGGCGTCCGTCCCCCTCGTGCACCGGGCACAGGTAGCGGGTCCACGCGCCGCTGGTGCGGCCGGGGCCGCTGACCCGGTCGAGCGCGCCGGTGATGGTGTCCCAGGATCGGTTGGTGCCCATGGCGTGTCCTCCCGATTCCGGTGTACCCCGGGGGAGCGGGCCGATGCGAACGTCGCTTGCGCCTGCACATACCGGGGACGGCGGTGGACGATTCGAGTGCGTTCCGTGACCTTGTCGGCGGAAAGAAGAAGGCTCCCGGTCTGATTCGACCGGGAGCCTTCGCTGTAGCCCCGACGGGATTTGAACCCGCGCTACCGCCTTGAGAGGGCGGCGTCCTAGGCCGCTAGACGACGGGGCCAGGACTGTCCTTCGATCTCGCGATCTCGGAAGCTCGGCTAGCTTAACCGATCGTTCGCCCAATGCGAAATCGGTGCGACGGCCTTGACCTGAACATATCTTCGGGTTCCAGGATGGAGGTCGTTGGAGATACCTGAGAACAACAGGGAGGCAAGGACAATGCGAGCAGTCGAGGCGAAGGCATTCGGCGGTCCCGAGGTGCTGACGGTGACCGAGATCGCCGATCCGGTGGCCGGTCCGGGTGAGGTGGTCGTCGATGTGGCGGCGGCAGATGTGATGTTCCTCGATGTGGTGCTGCGCGGCGGCGGGGGAGTGGACTTCTTTCCGGTCGCGCCGCCCTATGTGCCGGGTGGTGCGGTCGCGGGTGTGGTGAGCGCGGTCGGCGCGGGCGTCGACGGCAGCTGGATCGGGCGGCGGGTCGCCACCAAGACCGTGGCCAGTGCCGTCGGCGGCGGCAAACCGGTCGGCGGCTACGCGGAGCGGGCCGTGGCGGAGGCCGAGTCCCTGGTCGAGATTCCCGAGGGCGTGGACTTCACGCGGGCGGCCGCGCTGGTGCACGACGGGCGCACCGCCTTCACCGTGGCGGCGGTGGCGAAAATCGCGCCGGGCTCACGGGTGCTGGTGACCGCGGCCGGGGGCGGCGTCGGAACCCTGCTGGTCCAACTCGCCAAGGCGGCCGGTGCGACCGTCGTCGCCGCTGCTCGTGGTGGGGCGAAACTCCAACTGGCGCAACGTCTGGGAGCCGATACAGTGGTCGACTACACCGAGCCCGATTGGACCGATCGGGTGCGTTCCGCCCTGGGCGGGGCCGGTGTCGACATCGTCTTCGACGGCGCTGGAGGGGATCTCGGCCGCCAGGCGCTGTCGACCATGGCGCACGGTTCGCTCATCATCGGATTCGGCAATGCCGCAGGCGGTTTCGCGGAATTCGATCCCGACGCCGCGGCCGCCCGGGACATCACCATCGTGGGCTTGATGGAACTCACCAACTCCGATATCGATTGGGAGCCCGCTCTCGGCCGCGCCCTCGCCGAGGTGGCGGCCGGACGGCTGGAAGTCGTGGTCGGCCAGACCTTTCCGCTCGACCGGGCATCGGCGGCGCACGCGGCGATCGAAGCACGCGCCGCGGTGGGGCGGACCGTGCTGACTATGTGAAGCGCCCCGAGCGCGGTCGGCACGGGTGGCCGCACGGGGTTCTCCATCCTCGGGGTGCCGCCCACCTCGCCGGGACCTATGCGACGCCGGTGGGAACGGCCGCGAGGACCTGCTCCACCAGTTCGCCCGGGGGCAGCGTGGCGTCCAGGGTGATCCCGGATTCGTCGTCGGTCAGCGGGCGGAGCACCGCGAGCTGGGAGTCGAGCATGCGTACCCCCATGAAATGCCCCCGGCGGGAGGTGAGCCGGCGCTCCAACTCCTCCCGGGGCGCGGCCAGGTGCACGAAGTACAGGTCGGGCGCGGCCGCGCGCAGTCGATCGCGATAGGTCTGCTTCAGCGCCGAGCAGGTCAGGACCGCGCCCGTGTGCTGCCGGTCGGCCAGCCAGCGGGCCAGTGCGTCCAGCCAGGGTGCGCGGTCGGCGTCGTCCAGCGGTACCCCGGCCGCCATCTTGGCCACATTGGCTTCCGGGTGGAAGTCGTCGCCCTCGCCGTATTCGACGCCCAGCGCGTGGGCGAGCAGTGTCCCGACGGTCGTCTTCCCGGAGCCCGCCACTCCCATCACCACGATCTGCGGGGCTTGCGCGGTCATGGTTCGAACCCTAGTGCCGGTATTGTCGTGCGCCGGCCCGCGCAGGGCGGGAAATATAGCTGTTACTCCCGGTCGCATAAACGGCTACACTATTGCTACGCTCACGTAGCAACGGCGGTCGCGGGGCATCACCCCCGGTCGCGGGTACGACGATGACCAGGAGTATCGATGAAGCTACTTCCGATTTTGGGCCGCCGCACGGCGACGACCGATCCCGGCGAGGTAGCCCTCAACGCGCGCAATGTCCAGTTCGACTGGGCCGCCACCGAGCCCGTCTGGATGCGGCGGGAGCCGGTCGCCTCCCATGTGCTCAATGCCCTGAGCATGCTGCTGCCCGAGGGGGAACGCATGTTCCTGGTCACCTTCGGCGAGGCCCTGCCGCTGGTGCAGGACGAGAAACTGCGCGAGGCCATGATCGGCTTCATCGGCCAGGAGTCCATGCACGCCGAGAGCCACAACGGCGTCCTCGAGAACGTGCTGAAGACCCACGGCATCGACGTGGAACCGTATGTGCGGCAGGCGGAATACCTCTTCCGCAAGACGCTCGGACCGCGCGAGTTCGACACCGAGGCCGCCGAGCGCCAGCATCTGGTGGAACGGCTCGGCTTCATCGCCACCCTCGAACACTTCTTCGCCTTCCTCGGCGACTGGGTGATCAACGCCGATCTCGAGCGGTTCGACGCCGATCCGCAGATGCTGGATCTGTTCCGCTGGCACGGGGCCGAAGAGGTCGAGCACCGCATGGTCGCCCATGATGTCGCCGAATACTTCGAGGTCGGCTACGTGCGCCGCGGCGCGCTCATGCTGCTGGTCTTCCCGATCTTCATCGCGTTGCTGCTGCGCGGCACCAAATACCTGGTTCACCAGGACGAGTCACTGCCCAACCACCGCTACCCCATGCTCGTCGCCCGGATCTTCGCGTCCATGTGGCGGGGTGCGCTGCCCGGCGTGCCGTCGCTGCTGGTGAGCGCGCTGTCCACGTTCAAACCCGGCTACAGCCCGGAGACGGTCGGCTCCACCGCACAGGCCATCGCCTACCTCGCCCAGTCCCCGGCGGCGCGGCGCGCGGCGGCATCGTGACGGCATCACGGCCGGTGCCCACCGCAGCGCCGCTCGATCTGTTCGGCAAGCCGCGCAGCGACCGCGCCACCCGGGTACTGGACAGAATCGCCGAAACCAGGCTGCGCTGGACCACCGTCGTCAATCGCAGAGCCCCCCGTGTGCGGGTCGACGACCGGCGCACGCCGCTGATCGTCACCGAACGCCGCGTCGAGGCCCGGGACAACGACGTCGTCAGCATCGTGTTCACCGCCCCCGACGGCCGTGAGCTGCCCGCCTGGCGGCCGGGTGCGCATCTGGACCTGGAACTGCCCTCCGGCAAGGTGCGGCAGTACTCGCTGTGCGGCGATCCCGCCGACCGGCACAGCTACCGCATCGCGGTGCGGCGCATCCCCGACGGACTCGGCGGTTCGCGGGAGGTGCACGAGGCGCTGCCGGTCGGCACGCCGGTGACCGTGCGCGGGCCGCGCAATGCCTTCCCCTTCGTGCTGCCCGGACACGGATCATCTGCCAGCCGAGTGCATTTCGTGGCGGGCGGCATCGGCATCACCCCGATTCTGCCCATGATGCGCATGGCGGACCGACTCGGCGTGGAGTGGAGCATGGTGTACGCCGGGCGCTCCCGCGACACCATTCCCTTCCTCGACGAGGTGGAGTCCTTCGGCTCCCGGGTCGAGGTCCGCACCGACGACGAACACGGCTTGCCCACGGCCGACGACCTGCTGCGCGGCGCGGGCAGCGACACCTCGGTGTACTGCTGCGGCCCGGTGGTGATGACCCAGGTCGTCGCCGCGACGGTCTGCCGGCTGCCGGGTGTGGAACTGTATTCCGAGCGCTTCTCCGCGCCGCCGGTCGTGAACGGCACCGCCTTCCATGTCGAGCTGGCCCGCAGCGGCACGGTCATCGACGTGCCCGCCGACAAGTCGGTCCTCGAGGAAGTGCTGAAAGTCCGCCCGGACGTGGCGTATTCGTGCCGACAGGGCTTCTGCCGCACCTGCCGAGTGACGGCGTTGTCGGCCGACGTCGACCATCGCGACACCGTGCTCACCGACGCCGAGCGCGCGGCGGGCGACATGCTCATCTGTGTATCCCGCTGCGGCGGTGAACGACTGGTGCTGGATCTCTAGCACCCCACCCCAGGAGACGATCGTGACCGATCAACCGACCATCACCCCGGCGTCCCAGCGGCTGGTGCGCAATGACGACTTCGATATCGCCGTCTACGAATACGGGGAGCCGTCGAACGAGACCGTGCTGCTGGTGCACGGCTGGCCCGACGACAACCACCTGTGGGATCGCGTGGTGCCACTGCTGGCCGACCGCTTCCACGTCGTCACCTACGACACCCGCGGCCACGGGCGCTCCACCCGCACCGACCGCACCGAGGACTATCGGCTGGAGCGGTTCGCCTCCGACTTCTTCGCCGTCGCCGACGCGGTGAGCCCGGACCGGCCCGTCCACGTGCTCGCCCACGACTGGGGTTCGGTCCAGGTGTGGGAGGCCGTCTGCGAGCCGCGGGCCGCCGCGCGCGTGGCCTCCTTCACCTCGGTGTCCGGCCCCAATCTCGACCACCTGGGCGCGTGGGTGCGCGGCGAACTCGCGCGCGGCAAGGTGTGGGGGCCGTTCACGCAGCTGCTGTCCTCGCTCTACACCGGGCTCTTCATGACCCCCGGGGTGCCGCGCGTGGTGCTCAAGCCGCTGGGGACCGAGAAGATGTGGTCGCGATTCGTCGGGCTGATGAACGAGACCTCACCCGCGAACATCACGCTCGGCCCCGAGTTCCGGCGCGACTTCTTCGACGGTATGCGCATCTACCGCGCGAATATCCCGCGCCGCCTTGCGGATCCGCGGGAACGCCGCACCGAGGTGCCGGTGCAGCTGATCATCGCGCGCCGCGATGTGGCGGTGCGTCCCGCCGGTTACGACAACGAGCGGGACTGGGCCCCCACCCTGTTCCGCCGCGAGGTCGGCGGCGGGCACTGGCTGCCGTTCTCCCACCCCGAGCTGCTGGCCACCGCCACCGCCGAGATGATCGAATCAGTGCGCACCGGGACGGCCGCCCGTGGGCTGCGGCGGGCCGAAGTCGGCGGGCAGCAACGCGAATTCGAGGATCAGCTGCTGGTCATCACCGGCGGCGGCAGCGGCATCGGCCGGGAGACCGCGCTCGCCTTCGCCCGCAAGGGAGCCGAGGTGGTGCTCTCCGACATCAACCTCGACGCCGCCAAGGAAACCGCGGAACTCATCGCGCGCGAAGGGGGTACGGCACACGCCTACCAACTGGACGTGGCGGATGCGGCGGCCGTCGGCGAACACGCCGCCACCGTGATCGCCGCCCACGGGGTGCCCGACATCCTGATCAACAACGCCGGAGTCGGCCAGGCCGGGGACTTCCTCGACACGCCCGCGGCGGAATTCGACCGGGTACTGAACATCAACCTGCACGGCGTCGTCAACGGCTGCCGCGCCTTCGGCAAGCCCATGGCCGAGCGCGGACTCGGCGGACATATCGTCAACCTGTCCTCGATGGCCGCCTACACCCCGCAGCGCGGCTTCAGCGCCTACTCCACCAGCAAGTCGGCCGTCTTCATGTTCTCCGACTGCCTGCGCGCGGAACTGGCGGGCAAGGGCATCGGCGTGCACACCATCTGCCCCGGCATCGTGCACACCAATATCGTTGCCACCACCCGCTTCTCGGGCGTCTCCGCCGATGAGGAAGCCGCCAAGCAGCGGCGCTACGACAAGCTGTACGCGGCCCGGCGCTACGGTCCGGAGAAGGTCGCCGCCCAGATCGTCAAGGCCGTGGAGAAGGGACGCGACGTGGTCCCGGTGACCCCCGAAGCCCACCTGCAATACCGCTTCAACCGGTTCGCCCCGGCCATCGCCCGCTTCTTCGCGGCCCGGGTCAAGCTGACCTGACCCGGAAAATGGGTCTGCGCGGTGTCGGTCGGGACTGGTAGCGTTTTGCTATCCGACAATCGAAGACGTCGGCACCCGGGGGAGGGGAACGATATGGATCTGTTGTTATTTCTCGTGGCAGTGCTGCTGGTGGGATCGGTGATCGGGTTGTTCATCCGGTCCGTCAAGCGGAACTCGGAGAACAGTCGGCGGCAGCGGTACAGCCATGGGAGCTCACGATCGGACACGTATCGACGCTCGGGCGGGTACGCCGCCGGCGGCGGCTATGCGGGCGGGGGAAGCGACTGGGGCGGGAGCGGTTCCGGGGGAAGCGACTGGGGCGGCGGCGATTCCGGTAGCAGTGGCAGCTCCGGCTGCGGGGGTGGTGGCGGCGGTTGCGGGGGCGGCGGCAGCTGAACCACCGCCATCCGCATCGCTACCGCGCATCCGCCCGTAGCGATTCCTCGATCAGGGCGACGCGCTCCGCGGGAATACCCCACGGTCGCGCGACGCCCACCCGGGAATCCAGATCCCACAGCACACAGCTCTCACCGGGCCGGGCGACCATCGACCACGCCACCACGGTGCGGCCGAGCTGATCCGTCATGGGATCGACGACCGCGCCGCGGGAGCCCTCGCCCTCCGGAAAGTGGTGCAGGAAGCGCCCGTACGCGGTGCCGCAGAAGCGCTGGTACCGCAGCGTGCACAGGATGAGCCCGTGCCACGCCTCGTCCACGGCATGGGACGGCATGCCGATCACCTGATCGTCGCGCAACGCCGCGCCGCAGCACCGCAGCCACTGCCGCAGACCGGTTTCCACCAGCTCGCGCGGCTGCCAGGGGCAGGTCTTGAATATCGCGTCCGGGAGTTCCAGCGCGTCCACCGCACTGTTGATCCGGGCGATTCGAGGGCGATTGCCGAGTCCACGCAACACGATTCACCGTACGGCGGCACGGTCGCGGGTATCAAGGTCGCGCGTGGCGTACAGGCTGGTGAGCGTCACCGTCGTCAGCACCGCCACGATCACGCCCAGCGATGCCGGCGTCGGGATGGTCGGCACGCCGCTCCAGATGTCGTGGGCCCAGTGCAGCACCAGCTTCACGCCGATGAAGGCGAGGATGACGGCCAGGCCGTAGACCAGGTGCACCAGGCGCGTCAGCGCGGCGTGCAGCACGAAATACAGTGCGCGCAAACCGAGTAGCGCGAACGCGTTGGTGGCGAACACCAGGAACGGGTCACCCGTGACGCCGTAGACGGCCGGCACCGAGTCCACCGCGAACACCAGATCGGTGGCCATGACGGCGGCGACCACCAGCGCCAGCGGGGTCAGGGCGCGCTTGCCGTGCTCCACGATGGTCAGCCGGGTGCCGCGGTAGCCGTCGGTGACCGGCATGAACCTGCGCATCAGCCGCACCGACTTCATGGAGTTCACGTCGAT
This sequence comes from Nocardia sp. CC227C, assembly GCF_030767025.1. Taxonomy (GTDB): domain Bacteria; phylum Actinomycetota; class Actinomycetes; order Mycobacteriales; family Mycobacteriaceae; genus Nocardia. Next base: position 15,959 of record NZ_JASITE010000001.1, read on the forward strand.
CTCGGTCTCGCCGCCGCCGATAGCGTCGAGGATCAGCTTGATCGCGGTGACCAGCAGGATCAGTCCGAACAGCAGAAACGCCCAGTCCAGCGTGGCCAGCGCCGCCGCGCCCAGCGCGATGAAGATGCCGCGCAGCACCAGCGCGCCCGCGATGCCGAACAGCAGCACCCGCTGCGCCAGCGCCGCGGGCACCGCGAAGGCCGTCAACAGCAGCATGAAGACGAACAGGTTGTCCACCGACAGCGATTTCTCGAGCAGATAGCCGGTGAAGAACTCCACGCCCGGCGTGGAACCCCTACTCACCCACAGGTATACGCCGAACGCGACGGGCAGGGCGATGTAGAAGACGGTCCATCCCAGCGCCTCCCGCATGGACACCTCGTGCGGTCGTCGCGTCAGGACGAAATCCAGCACCAGCAGACCGAGCACGCCGACAATGGTCAACGCCCACAAACCGGGCGTACCAACGGATTCGACATTCGCGGAGGCGGCGAGCACAGATAGATCGGACAACGAGACTCCTCGGACATGGATAACCAGCCGAGGTCTCCTTCACCCGCGAGAGCCGCAGGTGATCATCCGGGGATCGCGACGGCGCGATCCGTACTGACCGGAGTGATGCTTGGGAAGTACTCCCCTCGCGGCCGAGAGTAGCCGACCCATAGCCCCGTGTCCAATTTGTCCGACTACCTGGGGCTGAGCACCACCACCGCGATCGGCCGCGACGTCTGCTGCTGATACGCGCTGTACCTGCCCTTGTTGACCTCGTCCACCAGCGCCCACCGCCGCGCGTACTCCGGATCCTCCGGATACGTGGCCCGTCCCGTCACCGGAATCCGTGTGGTCCCCACCTGAATCTCACAGTCCCCCTTGGCCTTCACATTCGCCAACCACCCCGGCGGCCGCGGCGACCCGCCATTGGACGCGGTAACCAGATAGTCCTTCCCATCCCGCGCATAGGTCAACGCATTCGTCCGCTCCACCCCCGTCTTCCGCCCCACCGTCCGCAACAGCAGCGTGGGGTTGCCGAACAACAGCCGATGCCCCACCACACCCCCGCTCTTCTCGTAGAGCCACTGGTGGGCCCGCAGCACCCTCGTGAACAGACTGGCCATCGAATCCTCCTGCACTCGGTCGGATCGGGACCGAAAGCAACCGCCTCCGGTCCAGCCCGAGTCTTCCACGATCATTCGGCACGCGCGGGCACCCGATCGGCACGGGATTCACGCCCCGGGCGGGGCGGAGTAGGCATCAACGCGCCCGAAGCGATAACATCACCCGAGCCCGCGCAGGAATGCGGCGGTCAGGGGCGGTAGCTCAGTCGGTTAGAGCCGTGGACTCATAATCCATTGGTCGCGGGTTCGAGCCCCGCCCGCCCCACTCACGTCCCGCCTATCGGGCAACCGTGAGCCGCTTGCCGTCCGAACGGACGGCTTTGTGTCGGCCGTCCGAACTAGTGTTGTCCGATGTGGGACTCGATAGCGCGAACAACCTGGTCGAGGCGGTCGAACGGCTTCGCGTGGCGGGGCCGCGGGACCGTCCGGTGCGTCATCAGGGGCTGACATTGCTGTGGGCCATCGGACGCGCGCGGCAGGGTCTGCCCCGCTTGGTGCGCTGGTCTGAGGCGCGTGATGAAATCGCCTATCTCATGCAGGAATTCGGTCGCCCGGAGAGTTCGATTACCCCGGAATATCCGTTCGTAGCGCTCGCTCATACCGAGTTGTGGGAACTGGCCGGGCTGACGGTCGAGGTTCCGAAGGCGCACGGTTCGGTCTCGGGCTGGCTCAACAGGCACGATCCGAGCGGTGGGCTGACAGCTGACGCGTATCGAGCCCTGAGCGACGACGCGGCCGTGGCATCGCGTGTCGTGCGGGCCCTCCTCTCGCGATTCTTCGACGAGGGTGACGAGACGGCTCTCCTTGCAGCGGTCGGGCTGGAGGCGTTGCCGATCGACCGCGTGAGCGCGGGAGGCTCATCGCCGAAAACGGCTCAACGTCCGCCCAACTGGACCTGGAGTGAACTGGTTCTCGCGTGTGAACTGACTGCCGACAATGATTGGCATGAACTGGATGTCGGTCATGACGCGGTGCGGGCCCTGTCGGAGCTGCTGCAGCGGTTGCCGATTCATCCGCGGTCGGTTCGTGGGGCGAACTTTCGGACCCCGTCGTCGGTACGCCGAAAGATGACCAATCTGGCGCACTGTCACCCGGATTCGGGACGCCAGAACAGCCATTACGGGACTCTCGACCAAGAGGTCGTCGCTGCATTTCTCGAGCGGCCGGACGAGCTGCGTGCATTCGCCGATCGCATCCGGCGAAGTATCGGTCCTTCCGATGTGGCCCATCAGAGTTCGGCGACGGCCGAACCTTCCGCCGATGCGGGCCGATGGGCACAGTTCAAGCCGAAATCGGACATCGCGTATGTCGCAGCGGTGAAGGCCGATATCCAGCTCCGGGGCCGGTCCCACGAGCGGCTTGTCCGCGAGTACGGACTTGCCGTCCGAGCGATGGGTTTCATCGCTGCCACCAATGTCCATCCACGAGATCTGACGCTTCGAAAGGGCAGCAGACAGTGGCTTGTCGAGGTCAAGGTCGTCTATCAGGGCAATGCCACCGAGGCAGTGCGAGCCGTCGTCGGTCAACTGCTCCAATACCGGTACTTCCTGCACGGGCCGACGGCAGCGGTCGATTTGCTGGCAGTGTTCAGTGAGTCGATCGGGTCCGCGTTCGTCGACTTCCTGGAGTCCTTGGGTATTCGCTCGGTGTGGCCCGAGGGAGATTCCTGGAACGGTTCGCCCGCTGCGTGGGCCGACGGGCTCTGTACCACAGGCTCGAAGGCGCTGGTTACCCAGGATCACGGTATCGGTGGTCACCACGACGTTCCGGCCGGATTCAGCCGATAGTGCGCAGCAGCGCGGTCCTGGGGGGCTCACGCAGCACGCTGATCGCCTCATCCATCCCGTTCTCGGCGGCGTCCTTCATGTGGGCGTGAAAGGCTTCCGCGTTCTCCCATGTTTGGATGGCGTAGAACGTGCCCGGGTCGTTGAGATCCTCGTACTCCGTGGAGCCGATGAGGCCAGGCTTCTCCGAGGTCTGGATGGCGTGCAGCAGTGAATCGCGCGCCTGCTGCTCCTGGCCGGCGTTCGCGTGGATTTCGATGAGGACGGTCACGGTCTCCTGGTTGCTCATGGTTCTCAGGCTCCCACGCGGACCGTGGCCCGGCCGCGGTTGATGCGGGCGAAGTGGCCGGGGGACTGGCCTTTCCAGGAGCGGAATGCCGAGCCGAAGGCGGAGACGCTGGAGTAGCCGAGGCGGTCGGCTACCTGCTCGACGGTGAGACCGGCGACGAGCAGTTCCTCGGCGAGCATGCCGACCGTTTCGTTGCTCAGTTCGCGGAAGGTGGTGCCCTCGTCGGCGAGACGGCGGCGCAGGGTGCGGACGCTGATATCGAGGTCGGCGGCGATGTGGGTCTGGTCGGCGACGCCGCCGCGGCGGATGAGCAGTTTGCGGACCTGGCCGCTGACGCCGACGCGGCTGCGGCGGCGCTCCATGAGGTCGGCGCACTGCTGCTCGTAGTAGCGGGCGGTGGCGGTATTCGCTTGGGGGAGCGGCATATCCAGTGTGCTCGCCGGGATGACCAGATAGCTGGTGTCGGCTTCGAAACGCATGTCGTCCACGCCGAAGATGGCCCCGAACATCTCGTAGATGGGGTGCGGTGCGACGGTTACCTCCACCCGCACGACGGGGAGTTTGGTGGACAGCAGATCCTGCTGCACCGTCGCGACGGCGGCCAGGTCCCGCTCCAGCGCGAAGGTGCGGATATCGGGCGGCAGCGCGTGATCGTCGCGCAGCACCCAGAACTCGTCGTCGATCCGGCGGGTGGACAGCCGGGCGGCGGTGAAGGACAGGTCGGCGTAGCGGGTGGCGATGTCGACCGCGTGGCCGAAGGTCGGGCAGGTCATGAGCGCGAAGCCCAGTACGCCCATACTCGGCGGATGGCACAGCAGGCCGGCCAGCAAACCCTGGCCGGGTTCATCCCCCACGCCGCGCACCACATTGCGCATGAGCGTGATCTCCTGGCCGAGGGTGATCTCGGCGGTGGGTTCGCTCAGATCGCACTCGCGGATGCCGGTATCGCGCAGCACCTCGGACAGTCCGAGCCCCCGGGTGCTCGCGAAGTCCGCCAACAGGGCCGCACCGACGATGGAGCGCAATCGAGTAGGTTGGTCCGCCCTGTCCGTGTCCATGGTGAAATCGTCTCAGAATCCGCCCTGCCGGTGGTTCGGATTCGGTGACGATTCGGTCGCCGGTACGGCCGATATTCGCCGGTTCCTGGCCCATTGTGCGCTGTTCGGGCGTACCCGGCGAACGTACGGTGACTTTATGCCGCACCGCGAGCGGCGGGTCATCCGCCCCGGTAGTCGCCCAGTGTGCCCCCGACTCACCCGATCGCGGTGCGGTACTTCCATTCCCGATTCGTCTGAAGTGAGCTGGAATGCCGCATACGAAAACCGTCCGGGAATCGTCGATCACTGTACATTCCCCCGATGACGGCCGACCGGTCGGAACTGTTTGGGTGGATTCACCCGAGCAGGTGAGCGCCGCGGTGAATCGCCTCCGGGACGCCCAGATTCCCTGGCGCGCAATGGGTGTCATCGGCCGCCTGCACTGGCTGACCCAATTCCGCGAATGGCTGCTGGACAGTGACGACGCCATCACCGAATTGCTGGCGAGCGAGACCGGAAAGTCGGTATCGGCGGCGCGCCGGGAATTCGACCTGGCCGTCGAGGCCATCGACTACCACCGCAGCCACGGCGCGGAATTCCTTGGCGTGCAACGCCCTCGGGCGCACAGCATGCCGTCGCTGGGCGTGCACCTGTCGATCTCCTACCGCCGCTGCGCGGTGGTGGGCGTGATCGCGCCCTGGACCTACCCGCTGGCGCTCAGCCTCTTCGACGCCGTACCGGCGCTGCTGTCGGGCTGCGCGGTGATCGTCAAACCGTCGAGCGTGACGCCGCTGACCGCCAACGAGGTGGTGTCGGGGTGGGCGCGCATCGGCGCGCCGGCGGTGTTCACCACCGCGCTCGGCCCGGAGGCCGGGCCCGCCGTCCTCGACACCGTCGACCACGTGCACTTCACCGGCTCGGCCGATACCGGCAAGGTGGTGGCGCTGCGTGCCGCGAGTCGGCTGATCCCGTGCCGACTCGGCCTGGGCGGCAAATCCACGGCGATCGTGCTCGCCGACGCCGATCTCGATCGCGCCGCCGCCGCGGTGGCCCTGGGCGGTCTCGCCGAATGCGGGCAGGGGTATCACAGCATCGAGCGCGTCTTCGTCGAAGCCGCGGTCTATGAGGCGTTTCTCGACAAACTCGCCACCGAGGTGGCGGCCTTCGGGGCCGAGGACCCCGAGGACACCGACCCCTATGTCATGACCTCCGCGGCCCACGTCCGCTTCGTGGCCGGACAGGTCGAGGACGCGGTGACCAAGGGCGCGTCGGTGCGCATCGGCGGGACGGGCGCGGGCAACCGGTTCGAGCCGACGGTCCTCGCCGACACCGATCCGGCCATGGCGGTGATGACGCAGCAGACCCTCGGACCGGTGCTGCCGGTCATGCCGGTCGCCGATGTGGAAGAGGCGATCGAGCGCACCGCGCTGCCCTGGTGCGGGCCGAGCGTGAGCGTCTGGACCACCGACGACGCGACCGGCGGATACGTCCGGGCGCGGCTGACGGCTCCGGAGGTGACCGTGAACGACGTGTCGGTGCACCTGACGCCTCCGGGGCTGGCCCGCTAGCTCAGAGCACGGCTTGCGTCTGGGTGACCTTCGCGACGAGTTTTCCTTCGTCGTCGTGGATCTCCGTCTCCACCACGATGAGACCGCGGCCGGTGTGCAGCGGCCGCGCGGTGGCGGTGGCATGGCCGGAGCGGACGGCACGCAGGAAGTTCGTCTTGGACTCGACCGTGGTCGTCCCGGCCTTGCCCTCGGGCAGGTTCAGGTACGCGCACACCGCCCCGGTCGAGTCGGCCAGCGCCATCAGCACGCCGCCGTGCAGCGCACCGCCCAGGGTGCACAGGGATTCGTCCCAGGCCAGGCGGCTGCGCACCTGCTCGGCGCGACTGTCGAGCACCTGCACGCCGAGTCGTTCGGTGAAGGGCATGGACTGGTGGAACAGGGCGGTACCGGCGGTGTCGATCGTGGTGGTCATGGCATCGAGCCTGCCGGATAGGCGTGCGCGGGTCGATTACCCCCGAGGTAATGCCGCCGCGTAGTGCCGCCGCGCCGGTGCTCGCCCGCGTCGCTGCGATTGGCTTGGCGCAATTCTCAGCGGCGTCACCGGCACGCGACAGCTGCGGCTGCCCGGTGTCGGACTGACCGCGTTGTCCGGCTGACCGTTAGCGGCGCAGCGCGAAGCCCGGATAGCCGTTCGCACGCTCGGCGTCACAGCGGCGGCGGTAGTTGCCGAAGCCGCCGATGTAGGGCATGAACACCCGCTTCTTACCGTCCACATTGGCACCGATGTACCAGGAGTTGGCGCGCACGAACAGGGTACCCTCCGCCACCTCGGTGAGGTGGTCGGTCCATTCCGCCGCGGCCTCCGGGCGGGCCTCCACCCGGGTGACGCCGGTGGCGCGGCAGTGGTCGATGAGCGCGAGCACCCAGTCCAGCTGCTGTTCGGAATGCAGCGCCATATTCGCCATCACCGAGGGGGTTCCGACGCTGTTGACGCTGAACATGTTGGGAAAGCCGGGAATTCCGAAGCCGAGATAGGTGACCGGGCCGTCGGCGAAGGCTTCGTGCAGTCGAATCCCGTTCGCGCCCCGTGGATCCACGCGCAGCAGCGCGCCGGTCATGGCGTCGAACCCGGTGGCGTAGACGATGGCGTCGAACTCCAGGAACCGTTCGCCGGTGCGGATACCGGTGGCGGTGATCTCCTCGATGGGCTCGCGGCGCAGGTTCACCAGGTCGACGTGCGGCTCGTTGAACATCTCGTAGTAGCCGACGTCGGTGCAGATGCGCTTGGTGCCGATGGGGTGGTCGGTGGGAATGAGATCGGCCGCGACAGCCGCGTCGGCGACCTTGGCCCGAATCTTGGCCTCGGCGAACTCGCGCACGATGTCATTGGCGGCCAGATCGCTGTTCTGGTCCGGGAAGACCTTGTTGAACAGCACGCCGCCCTCGTTCCAGCGCTGTTCCATGGCCGCCAGGCGTTCGGATTCGCTCAGCTCCAGGGCCTTGGTCTGGATGCCGGCGTGCGGGGTGGCGGCGGGGGCGTAGTAGGACTTCGCGCGGCGCTCGGCGTAGGTCGCGCGGATACCGCTCTGTTCCTCCTCGGTCCACGGCCGGTTGGGCATGGGCACGCTGTAGTTCGGCGAGCGCTGGAAGACGGTGAGGGCGGCGGCCGCCCGCGCCAGCAGCGGCGAGACCTGGATGCCGGAGGAGCCGGTGCCGATCACGGCGACCCGTTTGCCGGTGAGATCCGCGCCCGCCCGCGGCCAGCGGGCGGTGAACAGCTCGACGCCCCGGAAGTTGTCGGCCCCCGGGATGTTCGGGCGGATGGGTTCGGACAGGCAGCCGGTGGCGAAGATGACGAAGCGGGCGGTGACGGAGTCGCCGCCGTCGGTGCGCACCGTCCAGGTGGCGGTCGGCTCGTCGAATTCCGCCGCGGTGACGCGGGCGCCGAACCGGTAGTGCCGCCGCAACTCGTAGCGGTCGGCCACATGCCGCAGGTAGGCGTGGATCTCCGGCTGCGCCGCGAAGCGTTCGGTCCACGTCCAGCTCTGCTGCAATTCCGGATCGAAGGAGTACGAGTAGTCCACGCTCTCCACATCGCAGCGTGCGCCCGGATACCGGTTCCAGTACCAGGTGCCGCCCACATCGTCGCCCGCCTCGATGCCGAGCACGGTCAGACCCGCCCGCACCGCCTGGTGGACCCCGTAGAGCCCCGCGAACCCCGCCCCGACGATCACCACGTCGTATCGGCCGTCCGCCTCGCTGTTGGAGTGCATGCTCGCCCTCTCGCCCATTCGTCTCGAGTATTTCGAATAGGCATATGGTCGAGCGGGTCGGCGCGCCGCCGCGACCCTTCGTCCCACTGATCAGGAGCGTGGGCTACTCGTGCGGCGGTTCGCCGGTCACCACGTGGTCGGCGTGGTTGAGCCCCTCGCGCACCAGTCGCGCCAGATGCCCGTCCCGCAGCCGGTAGATGATCCGCCGCCCCTCGCGGCGGGTTTCCACCATTCCGCTGAAGCGCAGTTTGGCCAGGTGCTGGCTGACCGCGGTGCGATTGGCTCCGACCGCCTCGGTCAGCGCCGTCACATCGGCCTCGGACTCGGCGAGAATCCAGAGGATGTGCAGCCGGGTGGGATCGGAGAGCATGCGGAAGGTCGAGGTCGCGGCATCCAGGCGGGCCTGGTCCGGGGCGATCGGATGGCTGAGGCTGGCAGCGGATTCCGCGGCCGGAATACCCTTGCGCGCCATCAGCTCACCTTCCTGCCGAGACCGTCCCTTCCACGCCCGCCGGTGCGGACACCGGCCACAACCGGGCGGTCGCCGTAGCCGCAAGTGTAGCGATCGCCGCCAGCACGACCGCCGTCACGAACAGCCCGCCGTCCGGATATGCCAGCTCGACCAGCGGGCCCGTCCACCCCGCGATCGGGTAGGTGAGCAGAAACGCCGCGTGCGACAGCGAGAACTGGGCGGTGAACACGGCTGTGCGATCGTCGGGCGTGGACTCCGCGCGCAGCAGCCGTGCGGACGGTGTGTTGATCATCGAGGTCCCCGCGCCCAGTGTGATCCAGACGCCGACCAGGAGCGGCCAAGCCGGTAGCGGGCCCAGCGCGATGGCGGCGGCCAGGCCGATCGCCAGCAGCCGGGTTCCGGTGAGCATGAGCCGCCGGTCCCCGAGCACGGCCAGCAGGCGCGGCGTGGTCAGCGCCACGGCCATGGAACCGAAGCCGTAGCAGCCGAGGCTCATCGCCACCGCGGTCGCGGTGCCGTGCAGCGACCCCCGCACGTACACGACGGTGTTCACCACGACCAGCGCCGTCGCCGCGGCCACCGTGAGATTCATGGCCAGCAGCGCGCGCAGCACGGGCCGAGCCAGCATGATCCGTGCGCCCGCGGTGATCCGATCCGAGAGGGGACGGGCCGCCGTCACCGGAGTGGGCCGGGGGAGCGCGGTGCCCACCACCAGGGCGGCCGATATCGCGAAACCCGCTGCGGTGCCGACGAAGAGCAGGTTGTAGCTCATCACCGCCAGCAGCGCGGCGGCCAGCACCGGACTCAGCAGTGACTCCAGGTCGTAGGCCAGCCGCGACAGCGACAGCGCGCGGGTGTACTGCCGCTCCTCGCTCAGGATCGCGGGAATCACGGCCTGGAAGGCGGGGGTGAAGGTCGCCGAGGCGGCCTGTAGGACGAAGATCAGCGCGTAGATCTGCCACACCTGTGTCACGAACGGCAGCAGCAGCGCGACTCCGGCCCGCACCGCATCCGCCGAGACCAGCAGTGCTCGGCGCGGCACCTGTTCGGCCAGGGCCGAGATCACCGGGGCCACAAGGACATACGCCACCATCTTGATGGCCAGCGCGGTGCCGAGCACCGCCCCGGCGCGACTGCCCGCGATGTCGTAGGCCAGCAGGCCCAGGGCCACGGTGAGCAGGCCGGTGCCGATCAGCGCCACCACCTGTGCGGTGAACAGGCGGCGGAACGGCCGGTGCCGTAGAACCTCCATCACGCCGCCCACTATAAGCCAATATGTGCGCAGTTGTGCACATGATGGCGGATTCTCGCCGCCCGCGACGCGGGTCGCGGCGATATCACTCGGTGCGACGGCGCACCGCCTATCCTCGCGGTATGGGGAGGAACTCCGCGGTCCCGTACCTGGTAGCCCTGGTAGCCCTGGTCGCCTCCCTGCTCGCGGGCTGTGCCGAATCCGGTACGGCCCAGCCGGTCTCGGCGCGCTCCGGGGCCGTCGAGGTGCGGCGGTCGGAGACGGTCTCGCGGGTGCCCGCGTCCGAAGGGCCGCCCGCGTGCGGCGCTCTCGGCGTCCCGGCCGGCCCGCCGGACTGCCGGCTGCGCGCCCGCGATCCGGTCGGCCTCGCCTTCACGGTCCGGCGGACCGCCGTGGATGGGCGGACCGATGCGACCATCGAGGTCGCCACGCCCGACGGCACCCCCACACAGACCCTCGTCGAGCGCGATATCCGGCATCCCTCCGATCCGAGCCTGCGCGATATCGACGGTGACGGCCGCGAGGAGCTGATCGTTCCGCTGCACCTCGCCACGCCGAACACCCGCTACGCCGTCTATCACGCCTCGGGGGCGGCCACCGAGCTGCGGCGGGCCGGTGAACTCACCGGCGTCGCGATCGACACCACCGACGACGGCCAGGTGGCGTCCACCGCCCGCGACGCCGAGCAGACCTGGTCGGTCGGATTCTGGCGTTTCGCGGACGGCGAGCTGACCCCCGTCGTCACCGCCCGGGTGCGCCTGGACACCGACGGCACCCGCGTCACCGGAAGCTCGTGCACGGTGGTGGACGACGGCGGATTGCCCGCCACGGGCCTGCCCTCGCTGGTGGAGGCCCGGGAACGGTTCTGTGCCGAACCGGTGGTACTACGTATTCTCCGGGGCTGAATATCCGGGCTGGATTAGGTAATCCCCCGGATGTGACCTCGTCCGGGCCTGGATGAGGGTGGACGTACAACAGAACAGGCTTCCTCGGCATACCGCCGACGTGGCCACCGGAATCGGAGGACCACCGCCTCGCCGACGACGTCGAGGCCAGCGCAATGGGGCGCGGTAATCCAACGATCCAACCGGTCGGTTACGGGCGGTTGCCGGGACCGCCCGGCACAACTAGATACGCGCGCCCTTGGAGCGGTTGCAGGCGCGGCACAGGATCTGCAGATTCGCCGCACTGGTCGCCCCGCCCCGGCTGAGCGGAATGATGTGGTCGAACTCCAGATAGTGGCTGTCGCCGCACTCCACGCACTTGCCGCCGTCGCGCTGCCACACCTCCGCCTTGACCTCCTGGGGGATGCTGCGGGTATCCCGCTGCCCCGGGGTGAGGGCGAGGCGCTTGGCCACCCGCAGCGCGCCCTCCAGACTGGCGGCCGTGTAATCCGGATCGGCGACGTCGAAGGTCGCGCCGCCGCGCGCCGAGGTCGCGGCCAGCACCACCCGACCGTTCTCCGAGATCACCGACACCACGCGCGCCCAGGGCATTTCTATACCGGTGTCGCTGCCGACGAAGCGCAACTTCTTGTTGCTGCAGATCAGCCTGCCCTCGGTGTGCTTCGGTCCGCGCGACAGCTGGCGGATGTGGATGGCGGGCACATCCAGGTGCACCTTCTCCTCCGGATCGAGATGCAGGCCCACCGCCCGCACCACCGGCAGATCCCCGGCCCGCAGCCGGGACAGCGTATGCCCGCGCTGCATGCGCCGCCGCAGATCCTCGATGAGCGGCCCGATCAGGGCCAGTTCGCCGACCGCCGCGTCGAAGGCGTCGCGCTCGGCCTGCTCGATCACCCCGTCGGCGAACGCGAACGCCACCAGGCGTTCCACATGGTCGTGCCCGACCGGCCGCAACCGCTCTAGCCCCAGCGCCTGGTCGATGCGCTGATACCGCAGCGCCGTCCACAGCCCCTCCCACTCCGCGCCGTGCGTGCCCGTCGTGCGCAGCACCCGCGCGGCCCGCTGCACCCACTCGTCGAGGTACTCGTCGATCAGGTCCGCGCACTCCCGGCACGGTGCGGGCCGCCCGAACAACCGCCACCGTCGCGGCCGCCCGCACCGCGGACAGTGCCGCGCGTCGGCGGGCGGCACCGGCCGCACCGAACTGGTCCACCGGGTCCCGTCCCACCAGCGCAGCCGTGCGGGGTCCTCGGGGTCCGCGTGCCAGTCCGCGCGCTCCGGATGCGGTGGCGGCAGCAGCAGCGGCGGGGCCTCCCGGGTTTCCCGCTCCAATGACAGCCCGGGCCGCATCCGTCGCTCCCACGGCGCGGCCCCGCCCGCCCGCGGCCCCGCCATCTCGTGTCGCGCCGCGGCGGCATCCGCGTGCTCCGGCGTCTCCCCGTCGTCGTCGACCTCGACGCCGAACTCGGTGACGATGCCCGCCAGCCCGCTCGCCCACCCCTGGGCGATGGCGCGGAAGCGCCACTGCCCGTCGCGGCGGTAGAACTCGCCGAACATCATGGCCCGCACCGATTCCGCGTCGTCGATCTCGAACCAGGCCACCGGGCGGCTGTGGTCGAAGACGGTGAGCACCAGACCGTGGATCTCGGTGAAGGAGTCGGCGTCCACGGAGCCGGTGAGGACGATGCGGGTGATATCGGACTCGGTGCGGGGGAGGGAGACCGACAGGCGTGCGGTGCCGGGGGCGGGCGCCTGGTCCAGGGTGACCGCCTGGGATATGTGACGGGGCGCGTTGAAGAAGACGAAGTCCCGGTCGGAGCGCACCCGGCCGCCATCGGTGAGCAGCAGGGCGTGCGCGTCCACCTCGTGTTCCGAGTGCCACGAAAGGACAACGGTCAGAAGCGATGTCGGCACCGGCGCATGGCCACCCCTGATCAGTTTCATCGTGATCGAACTATGCCATGTGGCTCCGACACGCCACACGGCCGAATAGAACCGAGCGGTCCGCGAACAGCCGAACAGCCGTCAGGCGGAGGGCAGGGGTGCGCGCGGCGCGACGCCGATACCCGGCAGGGCGCGCAGCGCGGCGGCGGCCTTCCAGACCATCTCGTGGTACTCGTCCTCGGGATCGGAGTCGAGGACGACGGCTCCGCCCGCGCCCACGCGCCAGCGGCCGTGCCGGCGCACCGCGGTGCGGATGACGATATTCAGATCGGCGGTGCCGCCGAGACCGAGGAACCCGATGGTGCCGGAGTAGACGCCGCGGGCCTCGGTCTCCAGACCGTCGATGATCTCCATGGTGCGCAGTTTCGGGGCCCCCGTCATGGAACCGCCGGGAAAGCAGGCGCGGACGCAGTCGATCACGTCGTGGTCGGCGCGCAGGGTGCCGCGAACGGTCGAAACCAGTTGGTGCAGGGTGGTATATGTCTCGACCGCCATCAGCTTGGGCACGTGCACGGTGCCGATCTCGCACACCCGGCCCAGATCGTTGCGCAGCAGATCCACGATCATGAGGTTCTCCGCGCGGGTCTTCGGGCTGCTGGCCAGTTCCGCCGCCAACTGCTCGTCCTCGGCGGCGGTGAGTCCACGCGGCGCGGTGCCCTTGATGGGCTTGGACTCCACCGTGCGCGTGCGGTCGATCTTGAGGAAGCGCTCGGGGGAGGAGCAGGCCACCTCCAGCCCCGGGAAGCGCAGGAAGGCCGCGTACGGGGCGGGATTGCTGCGGCGCAGGGTGCGGTAGACGTCGAGACCGTCGGAATCGGCGGGGAGATAGGCGCTGTCGGTAATGCAGATCTCGTACGACTCGCCCGCGCGCAACTGCTCCCGGCAGGCCGCGACATCGGCGAGATACCGCGCCCGCCCCCGGGTCAGCAGCGGCGCGACCGTCCGCTCCTCCGCGACCAGTTCCAGGACGGGCGGGTTCTCCCAGGAGGGCAGCGCGGCCACGACGGCGCGCGTGGCGGTGAGCCAATCCCGCGCGGCCCGAACCGATTCCGCGCCCGGCTCGGCCAGCGCCAGCAGATGAGTGCGGTCCGCCTCGTGGTCGACGACGATCAGCCGGTCGGCGAACACCCACTGCGCGTCCGGGGCGGGGGCGCGGTGCGCCGCCGCCGCACCGCAGTCCGCCTTCATCTCGTAGCCGAGGTAGCCCACGTAGCCGCCGACGAAATCGAAAGGAACCGAAGGGAATTCGATGCGGCGACGGCGTAGCTCGCGGGACAGGTAGTCCAGCACCCCGCCCGCGACCCGGCGTCGGCCGCCCGCCGACTCCACCTCCACGCTGCCCGCGCCGACCCGGTACCGCACCACCTCGGCCAGTGGGCCCGAGGCGTCCCCGAGGAAGGAGAATCGGTCCAACCCGGGCTCCACATGCTCGCTGTCGAGCCAGAACGCCGTCCCCGAATTCCGGTACAGCCGCAGGAATACCGCCTCGGCGTCCAGTGCCCGCTCGATGGTCGCGTGCTCGACCCGGTACTCGACGGTCGCCGTATCCGCACGCACCTTCGGCAGTCGCTGCGCGGCACGGCTTTCCGGGGCCACGACGTCGCGGCGTTCCGCCGCGGCGGGGCTCGCGACCCCGCCCCGGCCGGTGGTGCGGGCACCGGCCGCCGCCGTCAGCCGCGCGAAGTTCCGCAGCAGCGCCCGTCCGTGCTCGCTCGCGACGGATTCCGGATGGAACTGCACCCCCCACTGCGGACGGCTCCGATGCCGCACCCCCATGACCACCCCGTCCGGTGTGGTCGCCGTGACTTCGAGCGCCTCCGGCAGCGGCCGGGCCGCGCTCAGCGAGTGGTACCGCACGGCGGTGAAGTCCTGCGGTATGCCCGCGAACAGATCCCGCCCGTCGTGGGTGACGCGATCGGGGTAGCCGTGTCTCGGCTCGGGGGCCGCGGCCACCACGCCGCCCGCCGCGAGCACGATGCCCTGATGGCCCAGGCAAACGCCCAGCAGCGGCAGCTCGCCGCGGGCGATGAGCGCCGCGGAGACGCCGAAATCGCGGGGCACGTCCGGTCGGCCCGGTCCGGGGGAGATGACGATGTTGTCGAAGGATGCCAGCTCCAAGGCGCTCGGATCGTCGACCTCGTCATTGCGCACGACCACGGGTTCGATCCCGTTCACCTCGCTGATCAGCTGATACAGGTTGTAGGTGAACGAGTCGTAGTTGTCGATCAGGAGCGTGCGCATTTGCCTGGCAGACTACGCCGCCCGGTGCCGGACACCGCACTCCGACCTGCGTGAACATGGCAGCCGCCACTACTGCTGGCATATGCCTTCAGTTGTGCTGGACGGCTGCGGCACAATGTGGGGCATGTCTGAAGTGCAGCCGGTCGCAGTGGATCGAGATGTCGTCGACTTCGCGATCATCGGGAAGTGGATGGACGAGCAGGGCTTGCCCGCCGGGGAATTCGAGGATGTGCGCCCGCTCGGCGGCGGCACCCAGAACATCATGCTGCGCTTCCGCCGCGGCGGTCGTGACTATGTGCTGCGGCGCGGACCCCAGCATCTGCGAGCGGCCAGCAATTCCGTCATCAATCGCGAATCGCGCATTCTCGGCGCACTCGACGGCACCGGCATCCGCGCGCCCCGGGTGATCGCCGCCTGCCCCGACGAATCGGTGCTCGGCGCGTCCTTCTACCTCATGGAGCCGGTCGTCGGCTTCAATCCGCAGAACGAACTGCCCGAGTTGCACGCGGGCGATCCCGAGGTGCGGCGGCGGATGGGGCTGTCGGCGGTGGAGGCCATCGCCCGCCTCGGCTCCCTCGATCACGAGGCGCTCGGGCTGGGCGACTACGGCAAGCCGGAGGGCTTCCTGGAACGCCAGGTGCCGCGCTGGCTGTCCGAACTCGACTCCTACAGCGCCAACGCGGGCTATCCGGGTCCGGAGATCCCTGGCGTGGAGCGCGTCGGGGAGTGGTTGGACCGCAACCGCCCCGCCCGGTGGCGGCCCGGCATCCTGCACGGCGATTGCCACCTCGCCAATATGATGTTCTCCTTCGACGGTCCCGAGGTGGTGGCGATGGTCGACTGGGAGATGTCCACCATCGGCGATCCGCTGCTGGACCTGGGCTGGCAGATCGCCACCCGGCCCGAGCCCGGCACCACGGGCGCGGCCCTGGTCGGCAGCCTCGGCGCGGTCGGCGGCCTGCCCACGCCGGAGGAGATGATCGCCCACTACGGCCGGTTCTCCGACCGCGACCTGAGCGATGTCACCTGGTACACGGTGCTGGCCTGCTTCAAGCTCGGCATCGTGCTGGAGGGCACCCACGCCCGCGCCTGCGCCGGGAAGGCCCCCGCGCAGGTCGGCGATTTCCTGCACGCCATCACCCTGGAGCTGTTCGAGAAGGCGCATCAGCTGATGGAGTGAGCCGCGCTGTCGGAATCTTGCCGAGGGGTGGCAGTAAATTGGTGGCCGGAAAACTAGTGCCAGGATAGGTTTTCGGCATGCCGATCGTTCCCGATACCAAGGACTGGACCTGGGTCCTCGAACGCGCCTGCGCCGACTGCGGATTCGACCCCGCCGCCACCCCCTACGAGGCCGTCCCGGGCCTGGTGCGCGAGAGCGCCGACCGCTTCGCCGCGGCGCTCGAGCGTCCCGGCGTCCGGGTCCGCCCGGACGAGTCGACCTGGTCCACCCTGGAATACGCCGCCCACGTGCGCGACGTGTGCCGCATCATGACCCACCGCCTCGGCATCACCCTGGCGGCGGCCGCCCTCCCCGGCCCGGTCATCTCCGGCTACGACCCGAGCGTCACCGTCGACGCGGGCGTTCCGATGTTCGCCAACTGGGACCAGGACATCACCGCCGTCGCGGACGACTACGCGGCCCAGAGCCCCGCCGCCGTCGCCGCCGAACTCGGCGCGGCCGCCGAATCAGCGGCCCGCGCCTACGAATCCGTGCCCGCCGACCAGCGTGCGCGCGTGGCCCGGCGCAGCAACGGCTCCCAGTTCACCGTCGACACCTTGGGCCGCTACTTCCTGCACGACCTGATCCATCACGTCCACGACGTGCGCGCCTGAGCCGGGCTCAGCTGACGCAGGCCCGCAGCGCCGTGCGCAGATTGCGGGCCCGCGCGTCGTCGAGCACCGCCAGGCCGAGCCGGTTCATGGCGTAGCCGAAGCCGAGACCCGTCGCCGGATCGGCGAATCCGAAGGAACCACCGAGGCCGGTGGTGCCGTAGGCGCGCTTGTCGGTGCCGAAACGGAAAGCACCGCAAGACTTCCGGAAGCCGAGGTGGTAGCGGCTGCGGGTGAACAGGATCAGGTCGTCGGCCGGAACGTCGTCGGCGGTGTCGGCGGCCCCGAGCCGGTCGATGAGGTCGGGGTCGATCGGGAGTTCTCCGGTGCGGGCGGCCGCCGCGCCGTAGACGCGGGCCAGCGCGCGGGCGGTGCCGACGCCGCTGGAGCCGGGCAGCTCCTTGGACAGGAACTCCCGCCGGGCCGCGCGCTCCGGAGCGCCGGTGCGGGGGCTGCTCAGCGCCCGATACGACAGGCCGCGCCGCGCCGCCAGCTGCATGCCGATCCGCACCGGCAGATCGCGTTCGTAACGCAGCACATCCAGCCCCCGGGTACCCGACAGCGTCGCGATGCCGTCCATCGGCACCTGCTCGGGCAGGCCGATGTGGAAGTCCACACCCAACGGCGCGGCGAAGTCCTCGGCGAAGACCCGGCCCAGGGTTCGCCCCCGCGGATCCACCCGGCGGATCAGCTCCGTCTGATAGAGCCCGGCCGTGATCGGGTGGTAGCCGTGCCGGGTTCCGGGCCGCCACAACGGTTTCTGCTCCGCGAGGATTCCCGCCAGCCGATCGAGGTCGTCCAGCTCCCGCAGCCGCACCGTGCGGTCCAGCGCCGCCAGCCCGGCCTGGTGGTCGATCAGCTGCCGGACGGTGATGGACTCCTTGCCGTGCGCCGCGAACTCCGGCCAGTACTCGGCCACCGGTGTCTCGTAGTCGAGCCGGCCCCGCGAGACCGCCGCGGCGATGACGAAGGCCGCCATGCCCTTGGTGGAGGAGAACACCGGGGCCATGGTGTCGCGCTCCCATGGCAGCGAGCGATCGCGATCTCGATACCCGGCCCACAGATCCACCACCGGTCGGTCACCGGCGTACACCGCCACCGCCGCCCCGATCTCGCCGTGCCGGGTGAAGTTGCGCCGAAACGCGTCGGCGACGGGGCCGAAGCCGGTGTCCACCTCGCCGTGGATCTGGGGAAGCTCACTCATGGTGCAACCGATGGTAACCGGCCGGTCACCACCGGGTAGCGTGGCCGCACGTGCCCGGACCCAGTCGATTCACCGCATCGTTGCTGCGCACCAAGCCCGTCGAACAGCTGGCCGCGGACGGCGAGAACACCCAGCTGCGACGCAGTCTCGGACTGGTCTCGCTCATCGCGCTCTCGGTCGGCGCGACGCTGGGCACCGGTATCTTCGTGGTGCTGGGGGAGGCCGCGCCGCTGGCGGGTCCCGCCGTGGTGGTGTCCTTCGCGCTGGCCGCGCTGGCGGCGCTGTTCTCGGCGCTGTCGTACGCGGAACTGGCCGGTGCGGTGCCGGTCTCGGGCTCGGCCTACTCCTACACCTACGCCACCCTCGGCGAGATCATCGCCTGGGTGTGCGGCTGGTGCCTGCTGCTGGAGTACGGCGTCTCGGTGGCGGCCGTCGCGGTCGGCTGGGGCGCGTATCTGAACGAATTCCTCGCGGGCACCATCGGCTGGCGCATTCCGGACGCCCTGGCCGCCGCGCCCAGCGAGGGCGGCATCGTGAATCTGCCCGCCGCGGTCGTGGTGCTGCTCGCCACCGCCGTGCTGCTCGACGGCATCCGGGAGAGCGCCCGCGTCACCACCTTCACCACGGTGCTCAAGATCGCCGTGCTGGTCTTCTTCGTGGTCGTGGCGGTCACGGCGTTCGACTCCGGCAATCTCGCGCCCTTCGCACCGGCCGGGATCGCGGGCATCACGTCGGCGGCGTCCATGGTGTTCTTCTCCTTCATCGGCTTCGACGCCGCCTCCACCGCGGGTGAGGAGGCCAAGAATCCGCAGCGGGATCTGCCGCGCGCCATCGTGATCTCGCTCGGCATCGTCACCGTGGTGTACGTGCTGGTGGCGCTGACCGCGGTCGGCGCGGTCGGGGTGGACGAGGTGAGCGGTTCGGGGGCCTCGCTGGCCACCGTGCTGGAGCGGGTGACCGGTGCGGGCTGGCCCGCGACCGTGCTGGCGGCCGGTGCGGTGATCGCCATCGCCTCCGTGGTCCTGACCGTGCTCTACGGGCAGACCCGCATCCTGGTCTCGATGTCCCGTGACGGGCTCATGCCCCGGGTGCTGTCGCGGGTCGGCGGCAAGCGGGTGCCTGCCCTCAATATCCTCATCGTCGGCGGCGTGGTGTCGGTGCTGGCCGCGCTCATTCCGCTCGGAGAACTGGTGAACGCCACCAATATCGGCACCCTGGTCTCCTTCGCCCTGGTCAATATCGGTGTGCTGGTGCTGCGCCGCACCAAGCCCGACCTGCCCCGCACCTTCCGCACCCTGGTGCCCCTGGTCCCGGTCCTGGGCGTCGGCATGTGCGCCTGGCTGCTGCTGCGCCTGCCCGGCGTCACCTGGCTGGCTTTCACCCTGTGGACCGCCTTCGGCCTGCTCGTCTACTTCGGCTACGGCCGCCGCCGCTCCCGGCTGGACCGGGTGGCCGACGACGTGGCGGTGCGGAACTCGTAGGCTCGAGGGGTGCGAGCGCTGGAGCAGATTCGACAGTGGCCGGTCCGGCATGCGGCCGCGGGGGTGGTCGTGAACGGCAAGGGGGTGGTGGACCGGGAAGGGGATGCGGATCGGGTGTTCGCGCTCGCGTCGGTGACCAAACCGCTGGTGGCGTACGCGGTTCTGGTGGCCGTGGAGGAGGGGGCGGTCGAACTCGAGCAGCCCGCCGGGCCGGAAGGGTCGACGGTGCGGCATCTGCTCGCGCACACCTCGGGCTACGCGTTCGACACCACGCAGGTGGTGGCGCAGCCGGGGGTGCGGCGGATCTATTCGAGCGCGGGTTTCGAGGTGCTGGCCGATTTCGTGGCCGAGCAGTCCGGGATTCCGTTCGACCGCTACCTGCACGAGGCGGTCTTCGAACCGCTGGGCATGCGCTCGTCGGTGCTGGCCGGTGCGGCCGGACACGCCGCACGTTCCTCGGTAGCAGATTTGCTGCGTTTCGCTGAAGAATTGCTGAACCCGAGTTTGGTGAGTGCGGAATTGCTCGGCGAAGCCAGCACAGTGCAATTCCCGGATCGCAATGGGATTCTTCCCGGCTACGGCTCGCAGCGCCCCAATGACTGGGGGCTGGGGTTCGAAATCCGCGACCACAAGTCCCCGCACTGGACGGGCGGCGCGAATTCGCCTCGTACGTATGGGCATTTCGGGCAGTCGGGCACGTTCCTGTGGGTGGACCCGGCCATCGGCATGGCGTGTCTCGCGCTGGCGGACGAGAATTTCGGTGACTGGGCCCGTGCGGCGTGGCCGACCCTCAGCGATGCCGTCATCGCCGAGTTCGGTTAGGCGTCTCGCGGACCTGCCTGGTTGCCGCGCCGGAACACGCGCGGACTCGCGACACGTCGAATAAGTAACACCCGTAACACCGGGCACTCCAGTAAACTCGGGCAACGCTGGCTCGGAGGGTCGTTGGGGAAGACGTCCCCGTCGAAGCCGGAGGTGTTAGTGGTGCGCGCATCGAGTCAGTTCGCCGACGCGACGTCGGGTGTCGTCTACATCCACTCGTCGCCGGCTGCGCTGTGCCCGCACATCGAATGGACGCTCACCTCCACCCTCAAGGCTCCCGCCAAACTGCGCTGGACGGCGCAGCCCGCGGCCGACGGGCAATTGCGGGCGACCATCGACTGGTACGGACCGGTTGGCACCGCCAGCAGATTAGCCAGAGCATTGCGGGACTGGCCGGTACTCTATTTCGAGGTCACCGAGAATCCCAGCGAGGGCGTCGACGGCGAACGCTACTGCTTCGTGCCCGGCCTCGGCCTCTGGAACGGCGCGACGTCCGCCAGCGGCGATGTGGTGGTCGGCGAGATGCGCCTGCGCGCCATCGTCGAACAGGCCCGCGGCGCGGGCCGCCACACCGCCGCCGAGATCGCCGCCGATATCGACCGCGCGCTCGGCACCGCCTGGGACGACGCGCTCGAGCCCTTCCGGCTCGGCGGTGAGGGCGCGGAGGTCACCTGGCTGCGCCGCGACGTGGGCTGAACGCCGGATGCGAAGCGGTTCGATGAACCGAGCGGTTCGAGAGAGGAGTACGCATGCGGGGTGTCATCGGAGCATCCGCCCTGATCGGTATGGTCGTCGCCACGGCGGCGGTGGCGGGTTGCGGTGACGATTCCGGCTCGGAGTCGTCCGTCACCAGTTCGACAACAACCTCCGCCACCTCGACCAGGCCCGCGGCCCCGCTGCCCGGTGAGCCCGTACAGTGCGGGACCGGTCCCTGGGGCCTGTCGGTCGTGCTCTACACCACCAAGGGGGCGGACTTCTGCGCCATGGCCCTCGATGTGGTGAACGAGTATGCGGCGCAACGTGATACCCGGCCCGACGGCGATATCGCGGTCACCGTCGACAATATCCGCTGGGTCTGCGGCGAACGGCAGGGCGATCCCAACCCGTACCAGCAGTGCGGCAGTCAGAACGAGTCCGCCGACCAGATTCGCCTCTACTCGTAACCGGCGGTGGCGACCGACAGGTGTCGTCCGTCACACAGCCGCAAATCAATCGACGGTCTGTTCGCAAAGTCGATGCGCAAGGCTCGACTGTCTATGCGGACACGATTCATACAATGGGCCATTCCATCCCGCCGGACGGTGCGGACATCGCCGACGAGCGGGCGACCGCGCGGCCGCCTGCGCCCGATCCTGGCTCTCACCGCCGCGGCGCTGCTCGCCGTCACGGGCTGCGGTGTCGGCGGCGACGACGCGGCCGCCACCACCTACGCCGATGCCAAGTCCTCCGGCCGCATCAAGGTCGGATTCGCCAACGAGGCCCCCTGGGCCTACCTCGACGAGAACGGTGAGCTGACCGGCTACGCGCCGACCGTCGCCCGCGCCGTGCTGAAGAAGCTCGGCATCGACGAGGTCGAGGGCGTCGTCACCGACTTCGGCGGCCTCATCGACGGCCTGCGCGCCCAGAACTACGCCTTCGTCGCCGCCGGTATGTTCATCAACCCGGAACGCTGCGAGAACTCCGATTTCGCCATCCCGGACTACCAGGTCGGCTCGGCCTTCATGGTGCCGGAGGGCAACCCCCGCAATATCACCCGGTTCGAGGACATCACCCGGGAGAACGTCCGGATCGCCACCCTCGGCGGAGCGGTGGAGAACGGCTACGCCGAACAGGCCGGTGTGCCTGGCAACCTGATCGAGCCGATGGCGAAGCAGGACGACATCCTGCGCGCCGTCGACAACGATGACGTCTACGGCGCCGCCATCCTCGATGTCACCGCCTCCTGGCTGGTGAAGAACAACCCCGGCGCGGGCCTGGAGGTCACCCCCTCCTTCAACTTCAGCGACCGCCCGGACGTCGGCACCTTCAACTTCCGAACGGACGACGACGAGTTCCGCGAGGACTTCAACCGCGAACTGCGTGCCCTGCACGAGAGCGGTGAATGGCTGCGCCTGGTGGAGCCGTACGGCCTGACCGCCGCCAATGAGCCCGATCCCGCCATGACCACCGAGTCGTACTGCACGGCCTGATAGATCCGTGTCCGACAATATTCCGATCTACCTGGAGCGGATGCTCGCCGGCCTGCCGTTCACACTGTGGGCGACGGTCGGCGGCATCGCGCTCACCATCGTGTTGTCCTTCACGGCGGGTATCGCCCTGCTCTCGCCGCGGCGCTCGGTGCGCTTCGTCACCCGCGTCTACGTCGAGGGGTTCCGCGGCAGCTCCGAGGTCGTGCAGCTGTTCTTCTTCGCGGTGGCGCTGCCCATCTTCCTCGGGGTGGCGCTCGGTGCGACCGCCGAAGGGCTGCTGCTCATCGGCATCATGGTGCTCGGGCTCAACCACGGCGCCTACGGTGCCGAAATCGTGCGCGGCGCCATCCAATCCGTGCCGCGCGGGCAGCTCGACGCCTCGGTGGCACTGAATCTGTCTCCGTGGCAACGCATGTGGCGGGTGGTGTTGCCGCAGGCGGTGGTGGAGATGGTGCCCTCGTTCAATACGCTGTTCATCCAATTGGTGAAGGGGACGGCCCTGCTGAGCTTCATCGCCGCACCCGAGATCTTCAAGAAGACCGATGAATTGCGCGCGGTGCCGGAGTTCTCGCAGGAACTCGGCCTGATCTACGCCATCGAGCTGTTGTTCTATCTGCTGATCGCGATGGCGGTCACGGGGATCATGCGCGTGGTGGAGATGCTGGCGGCCCGGCGAGTCGGTCGCCAGGCGACCTGGCGTGGCGTGCGGACGGTGGCGGTCTGATGGAAAAGTGGCAGTGGGACAGGTTCTTCGACGCCTTCCCCTACATCCTCGACGGCCTGAAGGTGACCATCCAGTTCACGTTGCTGGGATCACTGGTGGCCTACACGTTGGGGCTGATCTTCGCCGTCATCGGCCGCCTGGGTATCCCCGTGATCACCCAGGCGCTCTGGTTGTTCATCGAATTCGTGCGCAGCACACCGCTGTTGGTGCAGATCTTCGTGCTGTACTGGGTGGTGCGCCCGCCACTGCTGGGCGATCTGCCGATCGAGACCCAGCGTCTGCTGGTGGGTGTCGCCGCACTGGGTGTGCACTACGCCTGCTACACCTCCGAGGTGTACCGCGCCGGCATCGACGCGGTGCCGCGCGCCCAATGGGAGGCGGCCACGGCGCTGAATCTGCCGCGTACGCGCACGTGGACCGATGTGGTTCTGCCGCAGGCGATTCCGCGTGTACTGCCCGCGCTCGGCAACTACACCATCGCCATGTTCAAAGAGGTGCCGCTGCTGTCCGCGATCGTTGTGCTCGACATGGTCTATCAGGTGAAGACCGTCTACGCCGCCGATACCGGCGGTGCCGGACCGGAGGCATGGTTCGCGGTCGGCCTCACCTTCCTCATGCTGAGCTATCCCTGCTCCCTCCTGGTACGAAAGCTGGAACGCCGTGTCGGAAGCATCTGAATCCGTAGCACCCGAATCCGTAGCACCCGAATCCCCGGCATCCGCCGTCGCCGTCGCGAAGAGCGGCTCCGAGCCCATGATCCGCTTCAACGACGTGGTGAAGCGCTACGGCGAGGTGAGGTGCCTGGAGGCACTCGATTTCGCGGTCGCGCCGGGGGAGTTCGTGACCCTCATCGGGCCGTCGGGCTCCGGCAAGACGACGGTGCTGCGCCTGCTCATGACCCTGGAGCGGGTCACCTCCGGGGTCATCGAGGTCGCCGGGGAGCCGCTCAGCCATATGGAGCGGCGCGGGAAACTGGTGCCCGCCGACGAGAAGTATCTGCGGCACGCGCGCCGCCGCATCGGCATGGTGTTCCAGCAGTTCAACCTGTTCCCCAATATGAACGTGCTGCGCAATATCACCGAGGGGCAGATCCGCGGCCTGGGGCGTTCGAAGGAGGAGGCCGAGGCGCGCGCCGTGGAACTGCTGGGCATGGTCGGGCTGGCCGACAAGGTGAAGGCCCACCCCACCCAGCTCTCCGGCGGTCAGCAGCAGCGTGTCGCCATCGCCCGCGCCCTGGCCATGGACCCCGAGGTGTTGCTGCTGGACGAGGTCACCTCCGCCCTCGACCCGGAACTGGTCACCGGCGTACTCGGCCTGCTCGCCGACATCGCCGCCGACACCGATATCACCTTCCTCTGTGTCACCCACGAAATGCGTTTCGCCCGCTCCAGTTCCGACCGCGTCATGGTGCTCGACTCCGGTCGCATCATCGAGGACGGCGCACCGGAGAAGATCTTCAGCGAACCCGACCACCCTCGCACCCGCGAATTCCTGCACGCCGTCCTCGACCGGGAGTGAGCGCGCCGTCGGCGAGGACACAGTCCGGACGAGACGGAAACGGGGCGGCCTCGGATGAGACCGCCCCGTTCCGGGTTCGTTGCTCCGCTTACAGCGGGATGTTCTTGTTGTGCTGCGGCCGCGACGGTGCGGCGGCCAGGGCCGCGGCGATGGTCGAGCGGGTCTTGGCCGGGTCGATGACCTCGTCCACCACGCCGATGGACAGGGCGCGGCCGACGCCGCCCGCGATGGCCTCGTGTTCGGCGGTCAGGCGCTCGAGCATGGCCTCACGCTCCTCCTCGGGAGCCGCGGCGATGGCCTTCTTGTGCAGGATGCCGACGGCGGCCTTGGCGCCCATGACCGCGACCTCGGAATCGGGCCAGGCGTAGACCGCGGTGGCGCCGAGCGAGCGGGCGTTCATGGCGATGTACGCGCCGCCGTAGATCTTGCGGGTCACCAGGGTGACGCGCGGGACGCGGGCCTCGGCGAAGGCGTGCAGCAGCTTCGCGCCGCGGCGCACCACGCCCTCCCACTCCATGCTCACGCCGGGCAGGTAACCGGGCACGTCGGTGACGACGACCATGGGAATGCCGAAGGCATTGCACAGCCGCACGAAACGCGCTGCCTTCTCGGCACTCTCGGAGTTGAGGCAGCCGCCGAGGCGAATCGGGTTGTTGGCGAGCACGCCCACGGTGCGGCCGCCGAGGCGACCCAGACCGGTGACGATCGAGCGGGCGTAGCCGCCCTGCAACTCCTCGAAGGAGCTTTCGCCGTCCACGTTGTCGAGCAGTTCGTGGATGATCGGCTTGACGTCGTAGGCGCGCTTGGCCGACTGCGGCAGCATGGCCTTGAGATCGACGTCGCCGTGCGCGGCCGCGGTCATATCGAACTCGCCCTGTTCGGCGAACATCGAGACGAGACGCCTCGCGCGGTGCATGGCATCGGACTCGTCGTCGGCGACGATATGGCAGACGCCGGACTTCTTGCCGTGCGTGACGGGACCGCCCAGGGTCGCCATATCCACGTTCTCGCCGGTCACGCTGCGCACCACATCGGGGCCGGTGACGAAGACGCGGCCCTCGGGAGCCATGATCACCACATCGGTCAGCGCGGGACCGTAGGCGGCGCCACCGGCGGCGAAGCCGAGCACCACGGAAATCTGGGGGACCTGTCCGGACGCGCGGACCATGGCCTCGAAGACCAGGCCGACCGCGTGCAGCGCCTCCACCCCTTCCGCGAGGCGGGCGCCACCCGAATGCCACAGGCCGACAACGGGAATCTTGGAGTCGATGGCGGTATCGATCGCATCGACGATGTGCTTGCAGCCCTCGACGCCCATCGCGCCGCCCATGACGGTGGCGTCCGAGCAGTAGGCCACGGTGCGCACACCGTCGACCTCACCGATGGCGGCGAGCACGCCGGACTTGTCGCGGGGGTGCAGGGGCAGCACCGTGCCGGGATCGAAGAAGCGCTGCAACCGGCCCAGCGGATCGCGGGGATCGGTCGTGGTGGTATCCGCATGCGCGGGAGCCATGATGGTCATCGCGAACTCCTGTGAAAGGAAGCGCGGTCGCTGAGAGCGGCTGCGAATGTCGAAGTCCCGGCGGTGGTTTCGGCGGCGGGATCTCCTTCCGAGACCCCGCCGGGACCGCTGTGCAAACGACCGGTGTCGTCAGTACCGGCCGAAGGCGAGCGCGACATTGTGCCCACCGAAACCGAACGAGTTGTTGATCGCGTACTCGATGTCCTGACGGCGGGCTTCGCCCTTCACGACATCCAGGTCGATCTCCGGATCCTGGTTCTCCAGGTTCAGCGTCGGGGGGACGATGCCGTCCCGGATGCTGAGGACCGTGAGCACCGACTCGAGCGCGCCGACGGCGCCGATCGAGTGGCCCAGGGCGGACTTGGGTGCGTACACCGAGGCGTGCTGAACGCCCGCCTTGTGGATCGCCTTGGCCTCCGCGGTGTCACCGATGGGGGTGGCGGTCGCGTGGGCGTTGACATGGGTGATGTCCTGCGCGGACAGACCGGCGGTCTGCATGGCGCGCTGCATCGCACGCGCCGCACCGGAACCTTCCGGATCCGGGGCGACCAGGTGGAAGCCGTCGGAGGTGATCCCCGCGCCCAGCAGTCGGGCGTGGATGGTGGCTCCACGAGCCTTGGCGTGCTCCTCGGTCTCGATGACCATGAGCGCACCGGCCTCACCGAAGACGAAACCGTCGCGTTCGGAGTCGAACGGACGCGAGGCACCCTTCGGGTCGTCGTTGCGGGTCGACATGGCCCGCATCATCGAGAAGGCGGCGATCGGCACCGAGTCGATGAAGCCCTCGACACCGCCGGTGACGACCATGTCGGCGTCACCCATGACGATCATGCGCCACGCGTTCGCGATGGCCTCCGAACCCGACGAACACGCCGAGACCGGAGTGACCACTCCTGCCCTGGCCTGGAGTTCGAGACCGACGACGGCGGACGGGCCGTTCGGCATGACCATCTGAACGGCCAGTGGCGAGATCTTGCGATAGCCACCGTTCTTCAGCTTGTCCACCGAATCGATCAGCGCGTCACCGCCGCCGAGACCGGTTCCGATGGCCACACCCAGCCGCAGCGGGTCGACCTCGGGGGATCCGGCGTTCTTCCACACCTCGCGACCGAGTACGGTCGCCAGCCGCTCGACATACGCCATCCGGCGAATCTCGACCCGGCTGAGCAGGGTGTCCGGCGAAACCTTCAGGTGGCCGCCGATGCGGACCGGAAGGTCGTACTCGGCGACGAAGTCGTCCTCGAGGACATCGATGCCGCTTTCGCCGTTGAGCAGGCCCTTCCAGGTCGCATCAACGTCGCCTGCGATCGATGTGGTCGCCGCCATGCTGGTGACGACGACGTTGGGGAAATTCCCGTTCCGGGTGGAAGGAGTGGTCACGATGTCGGCCTTTACTCGCTACCGAACTTCGCCTTGAGCTCCGCGGCCGCTTCGCTGTTCTCGGCCTCGAGCTTCTGGATGTAAGCCACGGCGTCGCCGACGGTCTTCAGGCTGGCCAGATCCTCGTCCGGGATCTTGACGCCGTACTTGTCCTCGGTCTGCACCGCGATCTCGACCATCGACAGGGAGTCGATGTCCAGGTCATCGACGAAGGACTTCTCGATCGTCACCTCGGAGGGCTCGATGCCGGTCACCTCTTCGATGATCTTGCCGAGCTCTTCGACGATCTGTTCCTGGGTCAGAGCGGCCACTTCGTGGCTCCCTTCTTTGATTCTTGTTGTGGGGTCGGATGGAATTTTCGAGTTGCGGCTGTACACCGATGTCGCCGTTGACGATCGGGCCGGAGGCCGCAGGCCAAGCTAGTCCTTGGTCGTGAGTTCGGCCAGCGCGGGGAGGTCGGCCGGGGTCTTGAGTGCCAGATTCGGCGTGCCCTTCAGTTCCCGCTTGGCGATACCCACCAGGGTGCCCGCGGGCGGCAGTTCCGCTACCGCGGATACACCGCTCGCGCGCACGGTTTCGTTACACAGGTCCCATCGCACGGGTCGGGTGACCTGAGCGGCGAGCTTGTCGATCGCATCCTGACCGGAGGCGACCGGTTTGCCGTCGAAGTTCGACAGCAGCACCCGGGCCGGTTCACCCGGGGTGATCGTGGAAATGGCCTTCGTCACGGCGTCCTGGGCCGGAGCCATGAACGCGGTGTGGAAGGCGCCCGCCACGGGCAGCGCGCGAATCCGGGCCTTCTCCGGGGGATTCGCAGCGAGTTCCGCGAGGGCGTCCAATCGGCCCGCCGCCACGATCTGGCCCACCGCGTTGCGGTTGGCCGGAACGAGGTCCAGCTCGTCGAGCCGGGCGAGCACGGCGGCTTCGTCTCCGCCGAGCACCGCCGACATGCCGGTCGGTTCGAGTGCGCAAGCTTTGGCCATCTCCGCACCGCGGATGGCGGCCAAGGCCACCGCGTCATCGGCGGAGATGACTCCGGCGACGGCAGCGGCGGCGAGTTCGCCGACCGAATGGCCGGCGACGATCGTATCCGCGGGAAGCGATTCCTGCGGGATTTCCGCGAAAGCCAACAGGGCAGCCGCGACGACCAACGGCTGAGTCACCGCCGTATCGGTGATCTCATCGGCGGTCGCAGTGGTGCCCAACCGCAGCAGGTCCAGTCCCGAGGCTTTCGACCACAGCTCGATGCGGTCGGCCGCACCGGGCAGTTCGAGCCACGGGGAGAGCATGCCGGGTGTCTGAGAGCCCTGTCCTGGGGCGAACAACGCGATCACGCCTCTAAGAGAACACTGTGAGGCGGGTCTCCAGAGATGTCGGCGCGAATGAAGCTTGCCGGGAGCTTTTGTATGGACCCCACAAAAGCGCAAGTGAGTTGTCCGGATCGCCCGATTCCTGGATCGCGTTACATCCCATCTTTCGGATCTGTGACGGGAGTCGCTTCTGGGGCTGAAGTAGGCGATTCGTTACGAGTTCGTGTCAGCCGACCTATGGTGGCGGCGATCCGGAGTACATAGGCGTCCCGCGGATTCATCGGATCCCGTCCCGTGATATCGGCGATTCGCTTCAGCCGATAACGGACGGTATTTGGATGAACGTACAGCTGGCGGGCGCAGGTCTCGACGGCTCCACCGCAGTCCAGGTAGGCGTCCAAGGTGTCGGACAGCGCTGCCCCGGCGGCGGCCAACGGTAGCACAAGACTCTCGTTCAGGGCGTCCACAGCGGCCCGATCGCCGAGCAGCGCCCGCTCCGGCAGGAGTTCGGAGGCGTGCACCGGGCGTGGCGCACCCCGCCAGCCCACCACGGCCTCCATCCCGGCCATCGCCTCCACCGCGCTCACATGCGCCGCGGACAGGGTGCGCGTGGTGGGTCCGATCACCACCGGCCCCTCGGAGAACACCTCGGTGAGCAGATCCGCCAGGAACGGCGAGGGATACATGGTGTCGCCCAGATGACCGCTCACCACCATCACCAGCCGCGAACCCTGCACCACGGCCAATGCCGCACGACCGTGCCGGGCGGCGATGCCGTGCACCGAACCCACCACGGTCATCTGGTCTTTCGGGGGAGTGCCCACCAGCACCGTGGCGGGCGCGGTGGCGTCCCAGTTCAATGTGGCCGCGCGCGAGAGCATTTCGGGCCCGGTATCGCCGCGCACCACGGCGTCGACCACCAGGGCCTCCAGCCGGGTGTCCCACGCGCCCCGCGATTCCGCGGCGCTGGCGTACACCGAGGCGGCCGCGAAACCGAGCTCACGCCCGTATCGCAGCACCGCCTCGGTGAGCGCAACCAGCTGCCGGTCGTTGCGCGCCAGCGCGGGCAGCCACTGTTCGAAGAACTCCATGGCCACGCGGACCATGTCGACGGTCTGGCGCAGCGTGAGCCGCCGCGCCAGATCGTCCGGAATGACCTGGAAAGCGTCCAGACTGAACCGGATATCGCTTTCCGGGTCCTGTAGCCATTCGAGGAAGTTCACCACCGCCGTCTGCACCAGCATCTGCACCCCGGCCCGCTGGGCGGCATCCAGATTGGCGAAGAACGGCAGCCGGTCCTGCATGGACGCCACGGCCTCGGTGGAGAGCCGGCCGGAGAACTGCTTCACCCGCTTGAGGAGCGTGTCCGGAAGCGGGTCGCGGGTCTGCCGGTTCGGGGAGAGCGCGCCGGTGGGGAGATACACCTCGTGTTCGGAGGAGGAACTCTCGGAAATCCGGCGCGGCCTCGGCGGTTTACGTTCCACGATGCCTATCGTCCGTTATGCGTCGCCGCCCTCGGTACCCGGTGCCGCCTTCGGCGCGGCGTTCACGTCGTCGATGCGGTAGCGCGCGGCCGCCTCGGCGACCTTGCCCGCATCGATCTTCCCGGCCCGCGCCAGCCCGGACAGCGCCGCCACCACGATCGACTGCGCGTCCACGTTGAATACGCGGCGCGCGGCCGGGCGGGTGTCGGAGAAGCCGAAACCGTCGGTGCCGAGCGTGATGTAGTCGCCCGGAACCCACTGCCGGATCTGATCCGGCACGGCCCGCATCCAGTCCGAGGCCGCCACGAACGGACCCTCGGCCTGCGACAGCGCCTTGGTCACATAGGGCACGGCCGGTTCGGCGGACGGGTTGTGCAGCTTGGCGATCTCCCCGGCGAGCGCCTCCTTGCGGAGTTCACCCCATGAGGTCACCGACCACACATCCGCCTGCACACCCCACTCGTCGGCCAGGATCTCCTGGGCGCGCAGACCGTCGGGCATGGTCACACCAGCCACCATGATCTGGGCGCGGACATCCCCGGAGCCGCCCTTCTTGTAGAGGTATACGCCCCTGAGCAGCCCCTCCACATCCAGGTCGTCCGGCTCCGCCGGCTGCGGCTGCGGCTCGTTGTACAGGGTGATGTAGTAGAAGATGTCCTCGCCGCCGAATTCGTGATGCCGCGAGTGCGCCTCCGGATCGGTGCCCGGCAGGGCCTCCTGGTAGCCCGAGGAGACGCCGCCGCCGTACATGCGGCGCAGGCCGTCACGCACGATGTGGGCGACCTCGTAGGCGAAGGCCGGGTCGTACGGCACGCAGGCCGGGTTGGTGGACGCCAGCAGCAGCGAGTGACCGTCGTTGTGCTGCAGGCCCTCACCGGTCAGCGTGGTCCGCCCGGCGGTCGCGCCGAGCACGAATCCGCGCGCCATCTGGTCCGCCGCCGCCCACAGGCCGTCGCCGGTGCGCTGGAACCCGAACATCGAATAGAAGATGTAGAGCGGGATCATCGGCTCGCCCTGGGTGGCGTACGAGGTGCCCACCGCGGTGAACGACGAGGTCGAACCGGCCTCGTTGATGCCCTCGTGCAGGATCTGCCCGACGCTCGACTCCTTGTAGGCGAGCATCAGTTCCGCGTCGACCGACGTGTACAGCTGGCCGTTGCGGTTGTAGATCTTCAAGGACGGGAACCACGAGTCCATGCCGAAGGTGCGGGCCTCGTCGGGAATGATCGGCACGATCCGCTTGCCGATCTCCTTGTCGCGCAGCAGCTCCTTCATCAGGCGCACGAAAGCCATGGTGGTGGCCACGTTCTGCTTGCCGGACCCCTTGCGGATGGAGCGGTACGGCTCATCGCCCGGCAGCTGTAGGGGCTTGGCCTTGGTGCGGCGCTCGGGGACGAAGCCGCCCAGGGCGTTGCGGCGGTCCATCATGTACTGAATGGCCGGATCGTCCTGGCCGGGGTGGTAGTACGGCGGCAGGTACGGGTTGGCCTCGAGTTCGGCGTCGGTGATCGGAATGCGCTGCACATCGCGGAACGCCTTCAGATCGTCGAGGGTCATCTTCTTCATCTGATGCGTCGCGTTGCGCGCCTCGAAGTGCTTGCCCAGCCCGTAGCCCTTGATGGTCTTGGCCAGGATGACCGTCGGCTGCCCCTTGTGGGCCATGGCCGCCGCGTAGGCCGCGTAGATCTTGCGGTAGTCGTGGCCGCCGCGCTTGAGGTTCCAGATGTCGCCGTCGGACAGGCCCTTGACCAGTTCCTTGGTGCGCGGATCGCGCCCGAAGAAGTGCTCGCGCACGTACGCGCCGTCATTGGCCTTGTAGGTCTGGTAGTCACCGTCGGGCGTGGAGTTCATCAGGTTCACCAGCGCGCCGTCGCGGTCGGCCTGGAGCAGGGAATCCCACTCGCGGCCCCACACGACCTTGATGACGTTCCAGCCCGCGCCGCGGAAGAACGACTCCAGCTCCTGGATGATCTTGCCGTTGCCGCGCACCGGGCCGTCCAGGCGCTGCAGGTTGCAGTTGATCACGAAGGTCAGGTTGTCCAGACCCTCGTTGGCCGCCACTTGGATGAGGCCGCGCGATTCCGGCTCGTCCATCTCGCCGTCGCCCAGGAACGCCCACACGTGCTGATCGGAGGTGTCCTTGATGCCGCGGTCGTTCAGGTAGTGGTTGAACCGCGCCTGGTAGATGGCGTTCATCGGGCCCAGACCCATGGACACCGTGGGGAATTCCCAGAAGTCCGGCATGAGCCGCGGGTGCGGGTAGGACGACAGGCCGCGGCCCGGGCCGCCGTGCGAGTACTCCTGGCGGAAGCCGTCGAGCTGGTCCTCCGACAGCCGTCCCTCGAGGAAGGCGCGGGCGTAGATGCCGGGGGAGGCGTGCCCCTGGATGAACACCTGGTCGCCGCCGCCGGGATGGTCCTTGCCGCGGAAGAAGTGGTTGAAGCCCACTTCGTAGAGCGCGGCGGAGGAGGCGTAGGTCGAGATGTGGCCGCCGACACCGATTCCGGGCCGCTGTGCGCGGTGCACCATGACGGCCGCGTTCCAGCGGATCCAGGCCCGGTAGCGCCGTTCGACCTCTTCGTCGCCGGGGAACCAGGGCTCGTTCTCGGTGGGGATGGTGTTGACGTAGTCGGTCGAGGTCAGTGCCGGAATCGCGACGCGCCGTTCACCGGCGCGTTCCAGCAGCCGCAACATGAGGTAGCGCGCCCGGCCAGGTCCTTCGCGCTCGAGCATCTCATCGAAGGACTCGAGCCACTCGCTGGTCTCTTCCGGATCGATATCCGGCAGGTATGACGCCACCCCCTCGCGGATCACTCGGACCCGGCCCCCCGCCGGGCGATTGCGTGCCGGGCCGTTTGTAGGACTCGACGAAGAAATGGGGTGCATCAGGTCGGTCAAGACATTTGCTCCTCGTACATGGGGTGGGACAAGCGTGGCGTCATTACCCCGGGTGACCGCTGGTCGGCGGGTACCCGTTCACGATGGTTTCTAGGGCGCATCTCACATCCTCGTGCACGATGCGTCCTGGATCATCATGTCAGCCGGAAATCCAGTACGGTTCGGTAGGGAACCGTCATGGCAGTCGAACCGGGAGGATCGATGAAGCTGCTGAACCCGCGCGGGTTCGGTCTGGTATGTGCGAGCCTGGCGGTTACCGCTGGTCTAACGGTCGCGGGATGTGCCGACCGCATCGAGGGCACACCGACGGCCGATGAGGCCCAGGTTACGTCGTATCGCGCTGAGGCGTCGTCGAGTTCGGCGGCGGCCACTTCGTCGCGCCGGGCGGCCGCACAGGCCAAGGCGATCGCCGACAACTGCGATCCGTTCCGCGACACCACCGGCCCCGCGGTGACGCGCTACAACGAGTTCGTCGACGCCCATGACGCAAATGCGCCGGACTACGCGGCCAAACGAGACACCGCCGCGAACACCATCGAGGATGCCGCGCGGACCGTGGAGACACGGGTGCAGGAGGCGGGCGAGGCGCTGCCCCCGGATCTCGCGCAGAAGTTCATCGGTTACGTGAACGCTGCTCGAGAGCTTGCGGGCCAGGCTCGCGTGATGACCTACACCTCCCCGGTCGCGGCGCTCAACGACGCCAGCAGGAAGGTCAACGACGCCCTCAACGCGGTGCGCGACGCCTGCCCGGCCCGATAACACTCGCGACAATTTCCTCGGCGATTTCGGCCGATCGGCTTGCGCTGAGGCTCTTAACCATGTTCGCTTGCAACTACCTATTGTCGGGACTCGAGGAGGACACCACCGTGGTCGCCGCGGCGGACGCGCAGAATTACGCTCACAAGCTTGGCATCTCGCACGGCATGGTGGTACAGGAACTGGGCTGGGACGAAGATACCGACGACACGCTGCGGAACTCGATCGAGGAGACCATCGGATCGGAGCTGCTCGACGAGGACACCGACGAGGTGGTCGAGGTCGTGCTGCTCTGGTGGCGGGACGGTGACGGGGACCTGGTCGACGAACTGCTCAATGTGATCACCCCCCTGGCCGACGACGGCATCGTCTGGGTGCTCACCCCCAAGACCGGCCAGCCCGGCCACGTCGATCCGAGTGAGATCGCCGAGTCCGCACCGTCTGCGGGCCTGAATTCGACCACCCCGGTCAGCCTGGGCAGTTGGACCGGCACCAAGCTGACCCAACCCAAGACGCCCTCGAAGCAGCGCTGATCCCTGCCTTCGCTAAGGTTTTCGATCGGGCGGACGACTGTGCCCGCCCGCCGCAAGCCCGCATCCGATGGAGGTTCACCGTATGCCGCTAGAGGTCGGTACGCTCGCGCCGGACTTCACCCTGAAGGACCAGAACAACCAGGACGTGACCCTGTCGAGCTACCGAGGCGAGAAGAACGTCCTCATCGTCTTCTACCCTCTCGCCTTCACCGGCATCTGCCAGGGCGAGCTCTGCAAGGTCCGCGACGAACTGCCCAAATTCCAGAACGACAACGCCGAAATCCTCGCGATCTCGGTAGGCCCCCCGCCCACCCACAAAATCTGGGCCGCCGAACAGGGCTACACCTTCCCCCTCCTCTCCGACTTCTGGCCGCACGGCGCCGTAGCCCAGTCCTACGGCGTCTTCAACGAGAAGTCCGGCTACCCCAACCGCGGCACCTTCGTCGTAGACAAGGACGGCATCATCCAATTCTCCGAAATGAACGGCCCCGGAGAGCCCCGTGACCAGGCAGCTTGGGAGAAAGCGCTCGCCGCGCTAGATTCATAAACCGTCGCGCCGGACTTCCGGCGCCCCGAGGGCGTATAGCTCAGTGGTAGAGCACTGGTTTTACACACCAGCGGTCGGGGGTTCGAACCCCTCTGCGCCCACTCCCGCAGGAGAGTTTCGAGTATGACCACGCCCGACGCCCGCATCGAAGCCACCCTGACCGCAGCTCGGAATGCGGCCGAGCAGGAGAAGATTCTGCGGCGGTTGCCGCCGGACAGTGGTTTGGATGCGATCGGCGTCCGCATGAAGCGGGTGTTCGATGTTGCCGCGGAGTGGACGGGCCTAGACCTCGGTCATATCCCCGGCCTGCTGGCCAGCTCCTGGTATGAGATGCGAATGGTTGGCGTCGCCATCCTCGATTTCAAGGCGCGACAGCGCGGTATGAGCGATGATGACCGGCTCCGGCTGTACCGGATGTATCTGGACAACCACGAGTTCATCAATGTCTGGGACCTGGTCGACCGCGCGGCTCCGCGGGTGGTCGGCTGGTATCTGCTGGACAAGTCCCGGCAACCGCTGTTCGATCTCGCGCGTTCGGAGCGGGCGATCGAGCGGCGAACCGCGATCACCGCGTCATTCTGGCTCATTCGGCAGGGTGACATCGATGATCCGCTGGCACTGGCGGAACTCCTGCTGGGCGATCCCTCCGAACTCGTGACGAAACCTGTCGGCACGGCGCTGCGGGAAGTCGGGAAGGTCGACCGGCAACGTCTGCAGGACTTCCTGGACGCCCATCGACACCGTATGAGCCGCTCCACGCTGCGTCTTGCGGGCGGGTAATCGAGTCGTGCGTCATCGGTGCGCTGCACGCGAGGCATGTCGCACCGGATGTAGTCGTGCGGCCCCATTACACTCCGGGCGCATGAAGCGGTGTGGTCGCTATGGGATTGCTGTCGTGCTTGCCTTCGCCGGGCTATTCACACCGGCGGCGAGTGGTGCCGATCCGGGGAAGCCGCCGGTGCCGGCGCGGGATCCCTTCTACGCGCAACCGGAGTCCTTTGGAGGACTGTCGATGGGCCAGGTCGTGGACAGCCGTCCCGTCAGGATCGGTGTGATCCCGACCAACACCCAATTCGGTTCGTGGCAGGTGAAATACGTCAGTCAGGACACCAAGGGCAAGCCCTGGACCACGGTGGCGACGATCATCCGGCCCGCCGGGCAGTCCGGTCCCGCGAAGCTGCTCGCCTTCCTGCCGTGGATCGACGTGCTCGACACCGCGTGCAATCCGTCCTATCAGTTGCGGACCGATTACTCGTATGTGGCGTCCTCCGGGATGATCGGGGAGATGACGAACCTGGGCGCGGCGCTGGAGCGTGGCTGGACCGTCGTCGTTCCCGATTACCTGGGACCGGAGAACCACTTCGCCGCAGGGTATGTCGAGGGCCGCAACACCTTGGACGGAATTCGTGCTGCCCTGAGTTTCCCTCCCGCAGGACTCGCCGGTGACACTCCGGTCGGCGTATTCGGCTATTCCGGTGGCTCACGCGGCGCGGAGTTCGCCGCCGAACTGGCCGACAGTTACGCGCCCGAACTCGATATCGTCGGCACCGCGGCTGGCGGTCTGCCTACCGATATGGCTGCCACCAGCGCTTTCATCAATGGTGGGCCCTTCGCCGGTATCAACTATCAGGCGGCGTTCGGTCTTGCCCGCGCCTACCCGGAACTGAACATAGCCGCGTTCTTCACCGATCCGAATTTCGAACGGACCCTCGCCTCCATGTGCCAGGTCCAGACGTTGGCCTCGTATCCATTCACCTGGATGCAGGACCGGACGGTGGACCGCGTCTGGCCGCTGGGCGAACCAAAGGTCGCGGCCGTGCTCGAAACCCTGAAGGCCGGTCGCTACGGCACCCCCAACGCTCCCTTGTACGTGTTCATGGCCGAACAGGACCAGATCGCCATCACCGCCAACACCGATGCCCTGATCGCCGACTACTGCGCCCGCGGCGTACCCGTCAGCTATGTCAAATATCCTGGCACCGAACATGTCAGCGCCGAGACCGTCGGTTCCGGCGCCGCGTTGGATTGGCTCGCCGACCGCCTCGACCGCATCCCGGCGACCACCACGTGTTCGTGATCCGGCCGACTGTCGGCGGTTGGTTCGATGATCGCTGACGGTTCCCTCAGTAGTCGAGCACGTGTGCCGGCTGACAGACATCCATAGGTGACGGAAGGTAGCGGACCAGGGCATTCAGCAGCGGAGCGACGTCATCGACACGGCGAGGCGCCACACTGCACAGAATCGGGACGACATCACCGATGCGAGTGCGGTACCGGATCAGGTGGTGCACTCGTTCGGCCGAGACCGTTCGGGGGTCCGGGAGGGTGGGCCGCCCGAGTACGGTGGTCAGGAGTCTGCGACGCCTCTGCTCGGCGAGTACCGCATGGATTCCGTGAGGTTCGAGGTCCGTCGGTTCGTATACCGCCATCGACACCAGGTCGATAGCACCCGCGAACTCGGTATCGATACCGATCGGCATGTGCAGCGTCAATGGCGCAGCGCCGCGTGTATCGGCGACCGCCCGCACGCAGCGATCGAAATCAGCGCCTGGCTGGTCGAGCCCGGTGACCAGGCACAATCGTGCGACCTGATGGTCGTCGGCGACCCGCAACATCGTTTCGAGCCGTGCGGGTCGGTCCGAAGCGGCATTCACGACAGCCACAACGCCATCTGCCAGGCGGATCGCCCGTTCCCTATCAGGGATGGGGGTGTGGCTCGATAGTTCCGTGAGCCGGATCGTATGGTCGACCCCGTCGGCCCTCCAGCGGAACCCGCCCAGCGGGCCGACCTTGCCGAGGTGACGGAACAAACGGTGGACCACCCGCGCTGTCTCGTCGGGGTGCCCCATGATCGTGATGTTGCGGATCGCTTGCGGGTCAATGGCTTCGGTGCCCATCGCGTTGCGGTACTCCAGATCGACGCGCGGATGCCCAGCATCCCCAATCCGGCCCCACCGTACCCGCGCCCGCGCACCGCTGGGCGGGATTCCCGCGACAAAATAGAACGTGTTCCTATACGGTCGGTCTGTGCAGAAAGAACAACGCCCCGCCGTGGCAGATTGGTTCACCGCGGAGGACGGCGCGGTACGTCTGAAGGGGAGTCGCTGCGAGGTGTGCGGCACGCCGTACTTCCCTCGGAACACCCTCGCCTGCCGCAATCCGCAGTGTTCGGCTCCGAAGGACGGCTCCGAGCTGGCCGAGTACCTGTTCTCCACCCGTGGCCGGATCTGGTCGTATGCGGATGCCCGGTACAAACCACCCGCGCCGTACGTCTCACCCGATCCCTTCGAGCCGTATGTCGTTGCGGCGGTGGAGCTCGAGGTCGAGCAGATGGTGATTCTCGGGCAAGTCGTGCGCGGTTTCACGGTCGACGACCTGGCTGTCGGCATGCCGGTCGAATTGACGCTCGGCACCTTGTACGAGGACGACGAGGCGGAGCGCACGGTGTGGATGTGGAGGCCGGTCAATGACTGACACGAATCGCGATATCGCCGTCCTCGGTGCGGGCATGCACCAGTGGGGCAAGTGGGGGCGGAACTTCGTCGAGTACGGACTGGTCGCGGCGCGTGCGGCGCTGGCCGATGCCGGGGTGGACCACCGCGATGTCGGCTACATCGCGGGAGCGGACACCATCCGCAACGGCTACCCCGGATTCGTCGCGGGCGCGACCTTCGCCCAGGCCCTGGGCTGGTCGGGCGCGCGGATCTCCAGCAGCTACGCCGCCTGCGCCTCCGGTGCCCAGGCCATTGCCAATGCCCGCGCCCAGATCCTCGCAGGGCTGTGCGATGTGGCGTTGGTGATCGGCGCGGATGCCACCCCGAAGGGTTTCTTTCAGCCGGTCGGCGGCGAGCGCCGCGACGATCCGGACTGGTTGCGCTTTCACCTGCTCGGCGCCACCAATCCGATCTATTTCGCGCTCTATGCCCGACGCCGGATGGCGATCCACGGTGCCACGCTCGACGATTTCGCCGCGGTCAAGGTGAAGAACGCCAAGCACGGGCTGAACAACCCGTATGCCCGCTACCGCAAGGAGGTGTCGGCCGAGGAGGTCGCCGCCTCGGCCGTGGTGTCGGATCCGCTGCGGCTGCTCGACATCTGTGCGACCAGTGACGGCGGGGCCGCACTCGTGCTGACGTCGATGGAGTACGCGCGGCGGCACGGTATCGCCGACCCGGTCCGCATCCGGGCGCTGTCGACGGTGACTCCGACATTCCCGAAAACCGTGCTCGACCTGCCGGATTTCGCGACGGATTCCGCTGTCGCCGTGGAGCCGCCGCCGCGCACGTTCCGTTCCGCCATCGCGTACGCCGCGTACGAGGAGGCCGGGATCGGGCCCGCCGATCTGTCCTTCGCGGAGGTCTACGACCTGTCCACCGCGCTGGAATTGGACTGGTATGAAGACATCGGACTCTGCGAAGTAGGCGGTGCGGAGGAGCTGTTGCGCAGCGGCGCAACGACATTGGGTGGGCGCGTGCCCGTGAATCCCAGCGGTGGGCTCGCCTGTTTCGGTGAGGCGATTCCCGCGCAGGCGATCGCGCAGATCTGCGAGCTCACCTGGCAGTTGCGCGGGCAGGCCGACGGTCGCCAGGTGGACGGTGCGCGGGCGGGTATCGCGGTGAATCAGGGGCTGTTCGGGCACGGATCGGCGATTATCGCTACCCGCTGACGGTGGACACGCGCGGGAACCCGGCCAGCCCGGGTTCCCGGTGGCGTGGCTGATCGAGGAAGTGATCAGCGTGGACGCATCCGCGATCGCGGTATCGAACGCGTCCAGGGAATCTGCGCGCAGCGATGCCGCGACCACCCTGCGGCGCGCTGTCTCTTATGGCGGCTGCTCGCCTCGAATGGATGCCTTCGATCCATCAGAAGGGTGGGCGCTCCGTGTCCCCGGAACCGCCGATACTGCACAAGGTGCTTCCGACCACGACGCGGTGACTGTCGTGGTGTGCGTGGAGGTTGCGTCGTCCCGGTGGTATGTAGACGTGGAGTAGTTCGGTGAGTGCGTTGATCACCGGGCCGGGGTCGAGTAGTGGTGGCTCGGGTTGTGGGTCAACAGGTTTCACCGGCGCTGTGGGTATCGGGGTGTGCGGGAACAGGAATTTCGCGCCTTCGGGGTTTGTGATGATGGTGTCGCCGGTGGGGGTGCGCCATTCGATGCGCCGGTGCGGGTGATGGGTCACCGTCCAGCCGTTCAACCCGTGATCGGCCAGCGTTTTGAGTCGATGGTGGCGGCGGCAGCGGCAGCCGAGGTTCTGTTCGGTGGTGGGGCCGCCGGTGGCGGGGGAGTGGTGGTCGAAAGGCTGCTGGTGGTCGAGATCGGTGGCCGTGGCCGGGGCGTGGCAGCCGGGTGCCCGGCAGATTCCGTCGAGTGCCCGCACGCGTGCCGCGAGGCTC
Source organism: Nocardia sp. CC227C (assembly GCF_030767025.1). Lineage (GTDB taxonomy): Bacteria > Actinomycetota > Actinomycetes > Mycobacteriales > Mycobacteriaceae > Nocardia. The sequence continues at coordinate 56,371 of NZ_JASITE010000001.1, forward strand.
GCCTTGGGCCGATACCGCAGTTCCGGTGGATCGGTTGGTGATGGTGGGGAAGCGGTGTTTTGCGAGGATGGGTCCGCACGGCGGTCGCTCGTACTCGGGCCGTAGTCGGCGCGGTCGATCGCTGCTGGCGGGAGGTTGTCGTCGGTGGACTCGCTCGCAGTCTCGGGGATGATGTGGAAGCGGGCGTGGCGGGCGATCTGACGGGCGAGATCGGCGTCGATCGCACCGAACCCGGCCAACAGCCCGGGATTGTCCTGCATCTCGAGGAGGGTGGCCGCGCTGACACCGACCTGTACCAGCGCACGGCGTGGGCTGGACACGGGCGTGTTCGGGTCGCGGCGCGAGCAGTCGGGCAGGTCGCAGCCACAGGTGAGCTGCCCGCTGCCGTCGGCGAGCGCGACCAAGGCGTCGGCGCGACGCTGATTCATGCTGCGCGGGTCCGCGGTACAGCACTGGGTGATCGCCATCTCGCGCAGTCGCTCGAACAGCGTCCACCCTCCGGCGGCGGGCAGCACGGCATCGACCAGTGCGGTGCCGTCATCGGCCGCGCGTACGGCGACGTAGCGTTCGCGCTCGGCCTCCTGGCGGCGTCGCGCCTGTCCGGCGGGGTCGACTTCGAGCAGCTTCTTGCGGATGGTGCGCCGCAACCGGCCGGGATCGCAGCGTTCGGCGCGGGCGACGACCGTGTCCTCGATCTCGGTAACGGTGTCGTCGGGGGCGTTGACCAGGGTGTCGTGGATCGCGCGTACCCGCGCCAGGTCGATGCGACCCTGCGCGAAGGCTCGCCGGGTCGCGGGCAGCCGCCCCAACCCCATCCCGAGCGCGATCAACCCATCAGCGTTGCGATGCGAGACCCGCACCGCCACACCGATTTCGGTCGCTGCCGATTCCCCGGCATACCGTGGCGCGACCCCGGCCTCGAGCTGCTGTGCCCGCCGCAGCCGATACAGCCGTGTCATCAAGGCGACCTCTTCGGCCTGTGTGGCGGCGACCTGCGCGTGCACGGCCTGCAGCCGCCGCACCAGCTCGTAGCTGGTGTCCTCGACCTCGGCGGGATCGCTCATACGTTCGAATCTACCGGTCGGGGTAGCGACACGAAAGCCCAGCACACGCGACATGCCGAACCGATCTAGAAATTTGTACCCACTCACAGCGGAACGCGATTTGCGTTCGCAGTCGGGCTCTGCTGAAGGCTCACCGCTCAGCCGAGTTTATCTGTAAGTCCATGAATTATCGAGCGAGAGAACTCGGCCCTCGCTGCTGGAGTAACTACAGTTAGTAGGTCAATAGGGTAGCGGAAGTCCCTTCCTATTCATCATCGTGAGATAGGCATCCTCCATTGCTGATAAAGTTTCCAACGCTTCGCGTAGTGCGAATCCAGCGTCTTCGAAGCGTCCATTGGAAAGTTCGTTCTCTGCCTCTGCTATGCTTTCCTTCAAGAGATGCAGGCTGTCGCCTTGTATCGTGAGTCCGGGGAATTTTCGTCCTTCCCAGGATATGAGTGAGTAGTCTCCTTGGGTCTCTAGAATTCGAGCTTCGTATTCCATCGGTTGTCTGCATCCTTAGTTTGGGTAGAAGGTGACATAGGGAAGACCTTCCGCAGGTGGATGTGGAAAGATGTCTATTCTACGACCATACCCCAATTCTGGTGATCCTTGGGGTAGTGAGCCCTTGATTCTGCTCCGCATCCTCGAGTTGGCGTCAGGTATCGAATAGTCCCAGTCCGACCAGGGTCCGGCCGTGCCCGAGGCGCGACTTCCGACAACATGAATCTCGACGCCCCGCAGATTTGCGGCATTTTGGATACGGCGAGCATCGGATGGCGAAATATTGTCTATGTGCCCGCCATTGCCATAGGTCGGCTCGCGGCACCTCTCTGGAACGAGTCCGAGTGGGTCACTCCATACTGTCGGATTGTGGGGGTAGCTGCGGGGGTTTGAAGCAGGAAGCAAGCCCAGTGGGTCTGCCGAGAGGTACTGTGCCGTTGCGGGGTTGTAGTACCGGTGCAGGTTGTAGTGGAACCCTGTTTCAGGATCGTAGATCTGGCCGGGAAATCGCAGAGATGTCTCGGCAGTGCCGTGCCATGAGGAAGACCCCCAGAGACTGCTGATCGCGGTCGATGTTGAGTGTGCGGTTTCGGAATCGAACAGGCAAATGGGCGTGCCGATTGAGTCGGCGACTATGGCATAAGAGGAGTGGTCGACCGTGGTGCCGTGCGTTACCTGAATTATCGGCTTGAATGAGCTCGGCTGATAATGCCAGATTTTAGTCGTGCCGTTGGTGCACTGCTCGATGAGATGCGTGTCGTCCCATGTATAGTCGACACGCCCAAGGATGCTGTGATCCGTACTGACGTGTTGCTTGGTGAGGCGACGACCAAGAGCGTCATATGTGTAATTCCACCACTGCTGATCCGGAGTCCAAACATCGGTCAGCTATGCTCCTGTCGGATATACTTCCATTACACGACAGGCTAGGCAGATGCGCTGTCCAGTTCGGACGTTCGATGCGAAGTCTTGATCGATAAGAACAACACCTGGCTTGAGGTCGAGCGCTACTGTTCCATCGTCATAAGCAACTGATACAAGTCCGCATACTATAGTTCTGCCACCAGTGGTCTTGATGCCGATAAACTCTGATTCGGCATCTCTGGTGCTCCAGGTATCGACGTCTTCAATGTCCACCTCGACTTGGAATTTACGGCCCCTATGTTCTATTGATCCACCTCTCCAAATAGCAGTCCAGTCTCCGCTCTGGGAGTGAACTGAAACGGGTTCTCCTGGGTGAGCATCATCGAGAAGTGTGATCTCCATCGTCTGGAAGCTTTCGGAAAGTGTGCGCGCACTACTCGATTGTCTAGGTGAATGGATTCTTGTGCTGGAATCGTAGTTCCATGTCCCTTTATGAAAATAGAACTCTATAGGTTTGCTGCTCATCTCGTGCGGTCCGAAACGAATGCCTGTCGGTCCGTCGAAGTCAGGCAGACCTCGACGAGTCGATGAGGATGCTTTCGGAAAGGATGCGCGTACAAACTCGATTGGTGTAGATTTCGTAATAAGCTTGTCGCTATTCAGATCAGATCGTACACCATCTTGGGTGGAAAATTATGCTCAACCTCGTACAGTAAAGACATCGGTTGAGGCTGCTCGTTTTCGTCAATCTCGGCAAAAAAGGCAGAACCTGCGACGATGTAACCCGGGGTAGCTCCTCCCAGGATGGTGTAGGCTCGTTCGTAGTGGTACTTGAAAACGGCGTCCTGCCAATCATCTTGGATTGCTAGACGTTCTTCAGTGGTTGCCAATCGTATCTCGAGTCGCGGTAGCGTAAAAGGCATTTTCATGGCCTTAACGACCTTGAAGACTATATCGATTCTGGTGGAGTGGTTGGTGCCACTGGGATTGTAGACTTCACTGCGCAGTAGTAGCTGTCGATGTGTGCGTGTTATGCAGTCAACTGAAAAATGCCGGTCAAATGATACCGGCAACCTTGCGACGTCTGACTGCTCGGGCTCTAGGATGTTCATCTCAGCTCCTATTGGAATGGATTTGGCATAACTCTTCCGTTGAGGTAGAAGGTTGCTCTATCGATAGCGCCGGATTCATGGAGTCGGTACATCTCCCAGTCGAAAGGTGAGGGCTGTCGGTTGGCAATTATCTCAAAGAAGTTTCGTTGCGCTCTTGCCAGACCTCGTTCGATGGCTCCGGTTATTTCTGCTCCATCCAAGATTACACTGAACCTGGCTTCGGGGTTACGAATGGCTTCCTCAAAGTGTCGGATCCAGGATCTCTCATTCATGAGATGGCGAGCGCCGACTGCTTCCGCGAAATCCTCGACAACTCCGTTTATGCCGAGTGCAATATGGTCGGGTCCTGACGAAACCGGGTCGTTTCTCGCTCTATCGCTGTATCCGGGAATCAGGCCAAGTGGGTCTGACCATACCGTTGGGTTGGCGGGATACGTACTTGGATTTTTTGCGGGTGCGAGCCCCAAGGGGTCTGACGTGAGGTAACGCCCGATCGCTGGGTCATAAACTCGGCACAAGTTGTAGTGAAGCTCGGTTTCCTTATCGTGAATCTGTCCTGGAAACCGGATATCGGAACTCGCATCTCCTTGCCAGGATGTTGATCCCCATAGCTCGCCGAGAGCCCAAGAGGCGACACTCGTGCGGGCTGGATCGACAAGGGCTATGGGTGAACCGATTACATCGGAAACGACCGCGTACACTCGGGGATGCACGTCGAACTCGACGGTTGCCTGGGCTATCGGGATATGGGTACCGGGCTGATAATGCCACCGGGTTGTTATAGCGCCGCTCTGCTCGATGAGGTGCACATCGTCCCATATATGATCAATACGTTCGAGGACGGTTTCGTCGGTCTCTAGGCACTGTTTCGAGGTCCGTCGCCCAAGGGCGTCATACGTGTATCGCCACCACTGCTGTTCCGGAGTCCACACATCGGTCAGCTGATCGAAAGCGTCATAGCGGAAGTGCCACACATCCGGTTTGCGCGACAACCGGGTAGTGGTCTTGCGAATCAGGCGCCCCGCCGCGTCGTAGTGGTACCGGGTGCGGCCGTCTCGGATGAGGAGGTTGTTGTGGTATTCGCGGCGGGTGCTGCCGCTGGTTGATCGGTCGGGGGTGGTGGGTGGTTCGGGGGTGGGTGCGCTTGGTGCGCCCGGTGTGTAGCTCTCGGTGATGTTGCTGAGGGCGTCGTAGCCGTACTGCTCGGCGAGAACTCCGTTGCGGGTGAGGGTGTTGACTCGGCCTATGGGGTCGAGGGTGTAGTCGACGTGGGTTGTCGTGTTCTCGGTGTGGGTGGTGTGGGTGGTGATGTATCCGTCTGGGCGCCAGGTGTATTCGTCGGTGCGGAGTCGGCGGGGTTCGGGGCGGGGGGTGCTGTCCAGGCCGAGGGTGGAGAGGCGGGTGGGGAAGCCGGTGACGGTTTGTTGTTGGAGGCGGCCGAGGGGGTCGTAGGTGTGGTTGATCGCGAGTTCGCCGATGGTCCATTCCGTCAGTCGGCCTGCTGGGTCGTGGGCGAAGGAGATGGTGTGGCCGTCGGTTTCGAGGGCGGTGGGGCGGCCGGACCAGTCCCAGCGCCAGCGGGTTTCGGAGCCGGTGGGGGTGATGCGGCGGGCGCGGCGGCCGAGGGGGTCGTACTCGAACCGCATGGGGGTGCCCGCGTCCAGGGTTTGGGTGGCGAGTTGGCCGTCGGGGGTGTGGGTGAAATCGAGGGTGTGGATGGGGTTTTCGGCTTCGCCGCTGGTGGCGGTGAGGAGGCGGCCCAGGGGGTCGTGGGTGTAGCGGCGCCAGTGGCCGGAGTCGGTGGTGATTTCGGTGAGGCGGCCGAGGATGTCGTAGCGGTGGTGGCGGGTGACGCCGGTGGCGGGGGTGACGGTGGCTACGCGGCCGGTCGGGTCGTGGGTGTAGGTGGTGGTAGCGCCGTTGTAGTCGGTTTCCGAGGTCAGGCGGCCGGCGGCGTCGTAGCGGTAGTGCCAGGTGTGGCCGAGGGGGTTGGTGACCGTGGTGAGGCGGCGTTCGGTGTCGTAGGTGTATCGGGTGGTGGCGCCGTCGGGGTCGGTGCGGGAGGTGGGGAGATCCCAACTGCCGTAGGTGAATCGGGTGATGCCGCCGGCGCGGTTGGTGTGGGTGAGGAGGTTGCCTTCGCCGTCGTAGGTCCAGGACTCGTGGTGGCCGTCGGGGTCGAGGCGGCGCAGGAGTTTGCCGTCGGGGGACCAGTGGTAGCGGGTGGTGTGGCCGAGGGGGTCGGTGACGGCAGTGGGGCGGCCGAAGGCGTCGCGGGTGATGTGGGTGGTGGCCCCGAGGGGGTCGGTCACCGTGACGGGGAGACCTGCGGCGTCGACGGTGACGGTGGTGCGGGCCGAATTCGGCTCGGTGACGGTCGCTACCGCGCCGTTGGGGTGGTAGGTGTAGGTGGTGTGGATGCCGCCGGGAGTGGTTGTGGCGGTGAGGTTTCCGTGGGCGTCCCAGTCGCGGCGTGCGGTGCTGCCGTCGGGGTGGGTGATGGTTTCGGGGCGGTTGCGCCAGGCGTAGGCGATGTCGATGGAGCGGCCGTCGGGGCGGACGATACGGGTGACGTCGCCGTCGGGGGAGTAGGTGTAGCCGGTGACCGCGTTGTCGGGGGCGGTGACCCGGAGGGGGCGGCGGTCGGCGTTGTAGTCGATGCGGGTGTGGCCGCCCGCCGGGTCCATGATGTCGCGGACGCGCAGGTCGTGGTCGAAACCCCGGGTGGTGACCGCACCCTGGGAGTTGATGTGGCGGGTGATGTGGCCGGTGCCGTCGGGGTAGTCGAGGTAGTCGAATCCGGCATTGAGGATGCCGTCGGTGCCGTGCTGGAGGATGACGCGACCGGCGCTGTCGTAGGTGTTGACCATGGTGGTGCCGCGGGAGTCGGTCCACGACAGCATGCGGTCACGGTCGTCGTAGGTGTAGCGGGTGGTGGCACCGGAACCGTTGGTGACCGCTGTCAGATTGCCTGCGGCATAGTCGAATCGGCGGACGGCAATGCTGGATTCGGGGCCGTCCGGGGTGGTCGTATCGACGACGGTCAGGCCGGTCACGCGTCCGACGGCGGGATCGGTGGCGACCTCGATGTGATAGCCGCCGGTATGGGTGATGGCGGTGGGTGTGCCGTCGGGGGCGTAGTGGAAGCGGACGCGGTTGAGGTGGCGGTCGGTGATCGCCGAGATCGGGTACACCCCGAGCAGCCCGTCGAGTTCGGGTTCGGGAGTGAAGTGCCAGATGATCTCGCGCTCGGGGTCGGAGACGCGGTAGGTGCCGGTATCGGTGCGGGAGCAGGTGTACCGCGCGCCGCCGACCAGCGGCTCCACCGCGATGCCGGGATCGGCGTGCGGGTAGGCCAGCAGCAGGCCGTCCTCGCCGAGGAAGGTCACCTGATGCTCGGCGACGACCACGCGCATATCCAGGGTCGACGACCAGGTGGGGCCGAACCAGCGGCCCCAGCGGTAGTTCGAGCGATGCCGCCGGGTCAGGACCAGGGGGAGCACGCCGGGTAGCGTGAGATCGGTTTCGGGGAGCAGGAATTCGCCGGTCGCGGCGTCTACGGGATCGCCGCATTCGGCGACCTTGTCCGCGGTCTGCGTATTCGCCGGGTCCTTGGCGGCGTCAGCGACGTCGGGTTCGGGCTCCGATGGATCCGAATCCTGTTGCCTGTCTTCATTATCGCGGTCGGTATCGGTATCGCGATCGTCGGTGTCGCGGTCTCGGGCACCGTCGTCGTTTCGTGCATCCGGCTCGTCGGCGGGGTTGCGGTCGGGTGCCGATCCTTGATCGGGCGTCTGGCGCGTATCCGGTGCCGGATCCGAGCGCGGGGCATTCGGGCCATCGGGCAGCGGGCGGGTCGAGGTTCCGGCGTCCAGATTGGTTCTCGGATTCGCATCCCCGGGTTGGGCGCGTGGACCGGTCGGGGTGTCCGGAGTGGGCCGCGGCGTGGGGCTGTGCGGAGTGGTCTGCGTGGGGGACATCGGCCCTCGGCTCGCCGGGGTGTCGGCGCGTGCGGGACCGGGCATCGGATCAGCGCGCGGCGTGGGGGCGTCTCGGGGCGGTGCTGGAGTGTGGGCGGGTGTCGAGTGTGTGTGGGCGGGCGCGGTCGTGTCGGATGTGCGGGTGCCGGGCGCGTCGGTCGGACTCGTGCTGTCGGGACGGGTCGCTGCGTCTGCGGGTGTGCGGCCGCCGCTGTCGGCGTGCGGGTTGTCCGGGGTTGTCGATGCCGGGTTGAGGGTGGAGTCGGGCTGCCTGTCGCCCGCATCCACGTCGGTGTCCGAATGCGGCTGGTGCTCCGGTCGATTCGCGGCCGGTTGATTGTCCGGCGGGTTCGTACCGGCCGGGTCGGTGTCGCGCGGTCTGTCCGGGGCGGATTCGTTCGGCGTCGTGGCCGGATCGGCGTCGGGTCGCGTCGCACCCGGAGCATCGGAGATATCCGGGTGTGTGGGAGGTGTGTAGGTATCGCGCAGCGGCCCGGGCGGATCGGAGTCCGGGCGGGGGCTCGGCGTACCGGGGTCGTCGACCCGTGCCGGGCCCGCCGAGGGAGTGTCCGGCCGCTGCGTCGGTCCCTCCGGTGTCGGCTCGGGACGCGTGGCGGGCGCATCCGGTTCGCCTCGTGGCTGATCGACCGTGACGTCGACCTGCCCGCCGTCGTCGGCACGGTCGGTGGGCTGCTCCCGCGCCGGGGCGGGCTGATCGTGTTGGGCGGCTTGTACGTTGGGGTCGGGGCGATCCGGTTCCGGGGCCGCGCCCGCGCCTCGGTCCTGCGCCGGGGCGTCGGCGTCGCGAGGCGGAGTATCCGTACCCGGCGTATCCCGTTGCGGCGCGGGGGTATCGATATCGGCCCGGGGAGTCGTCGTCGGCTCGGGTCGGGGACTGAACCCTTCGGGCGCGGCCCGATCGACGGGCGCACGGGTCGGCACATCGGGTCTCGGCCGGACCGACGGGGCCAGATTGTCGACCTTGTTCAGCAGCGACGGCGCTTTGGCGGCCAGTCCGGCACCGCCCGTCGGGACGGCGGTCGCGACATCGAAGGCCACGGTGCCGAGCGCCTCGAACGGGTTGGCCCGCGCGTCGTCGATCAGCGCGTCCACCACCGGCCCCGGATCGGCCGCGGTGGTCGCCAGACCCCCGGCCAGATTCGACATGTTCTCCAGGTACTCGCCCGGATGGGTCAGGTTGTAGGTGTCGGTGGGGTTGACCTTGCGGACGAATTGCAGCAGTCCCGACGCACCGCTGAGCACGCCGTCGGTGAAGCTCAGATTCGCGTACTCGCCGATCTGCATAGCGTCTTCGACGTTGGCCGCCATGCGGGAGACGAACGGCGGCTCCTCCGGCGCAGCGGCCTTGGCCGCCGACAGGGAGCTCACCGCCTGGTCGGCCGCGGTGTCGCGGTTGGTCCGCGCCCGCGACAGGATGTCGCGGGCGGCCTGGAAGTGCGGTGACCAGGTATCGGTCACCGTCGCCTTGTCCTTCTGCTCGTCGGTGAGCGAGCGCCACCAGGCCAGCACCCGCCGCCGCTCCTGTACGCCCGCCTTCCATTCGGCGATGGCGTCGGCGGCCAGACCCTGGGCCGCCGACACCGCCGCCGCCCAGGCGTCCAACGCGGTCTTGGCGTCGGTGAAGGCGTCGGCGGCCTCGGTCCATTTGCCTGGCTGCGGCGAGAACCCGACCCGATATCCGTCCGCGCCCAAACCGTGCCAGTCACTGATATTTCCGACCGCGCGCAACCCCTCGCCGGTCTGATCGGCCGCCTGCGACAGCTTCTCCAGACTGTTTCCGGCCTCCGTGATCGCCGACGGCTCCCCGCGGATCAGCTCCTTCGGGTCCTCGGTCTCCCCGAGCTCCCGCTCCTCGACCTCCCCGCCCAATGCGGAGGACACCTGGTCGCCGACATCGTCCAGTGCGTCGCCGACCCCGTCCCAGCCGACCGAGCGGGCGGCGTCCGCGCCGACGTCGAGCACATCGTCGATCGCCTCGCCGACCGCCGCGGTGGCGGATTCGGCCGCGTCCTCGACGGCCTCCCCGATCTGATTGGCCTTGTCCTCCAGCCAGTCCCCGATGCCCACGCCCCGATTACTCCCCTTGGGCGCCTTGCGGATTCAGCAGTGGCGCGTACTTCTGCTGAATCTGTTCCACCTGGGCGGCCGCGCCGGTGTTCCAGCCGGGCGCGGGGAGCCCGTCCGGGGTCGCGCCGCCGGTGCCGATCGACGCGGGATTGGTCAGCACGCCCAGGTTGGCGGCGGCCTGCGGGCCGACGGCCTGCACAATCTCCCAATTCATCTGCGCGGCAAGGGCAGCGCGGTCGAAGGATTCGCGGCTGTAGTCCGGATTGCGGATGTGATTGAACGAGTTGTCGGCGAGTGTCTCGCCCCAGTCGCGGGCGGCGATCTGGTCCTGGGTCAGGTGCGGATTGCCCGCCATGCTGGTCCACAACACCTTGAACATGGTGGAGGCTTTGTCCTCCATGGCCTGATAGCGGCCCGCGCTCAACCCCAATGCCTGCGCGATCTGGTTGCCCGCCTGCACCAGTGCCCGCACACCCCACGACCACCGCTCGGTATAGGACTCGAATTCGGACTGAACCGACTGCTTGCCCGCCTCCAGCGCCGACAGGGTGAGCAGCGCCAACCCTCGCCCGGACGACGCGGTTTCCTTGATCCCCACCTCGGCCAGCGCGTCGATCATTCCGTTGATGCCCTTGGCGGTCTGCTCCAAGGCCGCGGGATCGACCTGCAATCTGTCAACCGACACTGTCGCCCTCCCTCGTCATTCCTACAACCGGTACGTGATCCGGACCGGGGCGTCGTCATCCCACTGCTCGGTCGCGGCGGCGGGCGGCGCCGGACGGCCGTCCCGGGCGAGCCGGCCGAGCAGCTCGGCGGCGGCGGCTTCCGCTTCCTCCCGGGCACGACGGTGGCAGCCGGTGATGGCGGCGGCGAGCCGTGCGGGGTCGACGGTCATCGCGGCGGGGGAGATCTGGAGGTCGGTGATCGTCCCGTACGCATCGGTCTCGACGATCACCGCGCCCTGGGATGCTTCAGCACGTCCGCGCACCGCCGACATGGCCCGGTCGATCTGCTGAGCGTGGGCACCCTGCTGTTCCGCGGCCACGCTCACCACCCCCTCTGCCTCTGCGTCTCGCCCGATGCTAATCCACGACCGTGACCATCCGCGCTGCCCGACGCTGTTCCGCGGATCACTCTGCCCGGGCTCGGAAGTCGAAGCTCAGAAGTCGAATACGCTCCCGGTCGCGCCCTTGCCGTGGCAGTCGTTCGGGAACGTCTTGGTGAAAGCGACCGCTCGGCCGCGCCAGGTGCCGCTGGCGGCGTAGACGACCGGGTCGTACTCCTGGGTGCAGATGACCCCGGGGTCGACGTTCAAGGCGTCGAAGTCGCCGTCGACGGCGTCCAGTTCGGCGCAGGCCCGGTCCGCGGCGGGGTGGTCGCCGCCCGCGCCGGTTGCGCATCGCAGGGTTGCCGTGCGGGCGGTGTCACGGTTGTCCGGAGCCGCCACGGTCAAGGTCAGTTCGGTGCGTTCCGGTTCGGAATCGGCGCAACCGCCGACCGCCACGACCGCGACGGCCAGCACGCATATCGGGAACAGGGCGCGCATGGGGATGCTCCTTCGGTCGTTGTGGTGTGTCGGGCGTGTTGACCGTACTCGATGCGGTCTGCCTATTACTGTGCGCGAAATGCGTCGAGTTCTGCTCGTCTTCACCATCGCTCTGTCGTTCGCGGGGTCCGCGCACACGTCCGCCGTCGCCGAGCCCGGCAGGTGGCAGCGGGCGCTGGAGGACATCGTCGCGCACGGGGCGGCGGGGGTGCAGGCGCAGGTGCGCACGCCCGCCGGGGTGTGGGACGGGTCCGCGGGTGTGGTGCGGTTGGGGCGGCCGGACCCGGTGCCGAGCGGCGGGCGGTTCCGCATCGGCAGCATCACCAAGACGTTCACCGCGACCGCGCTGTTGCAGCTGGTCGGCGAGGGACGGATCGGGTTGGACGATCCGGTGAGCCGCTGGCTGCCCGAATTCGGGGTCGATCCGCGAATCACCGTGCGCATGGTCCTGGCGCAGACCAGCGGGCTGCTCGACTACCTCAATGGCGGCGGTGGCTACCCGCCCATGGTGGGCGACACGCTCGCCGATATCCGGCGCACCTGGCAGCCGCCCGATTTCGTGCGGTGGGCCACCGAGAAGCCGTTGCAGTTCGAGCCGGGCAGCGGATGGGCCTACTCGAACACCAACTACATCGTGGCGGGCCTGCTCATCGAACGGGCGTCGGGACTGCCCTACCACGTGAACATCTACACCCGGATCACCCTGCCGCTGCTCATGTTCGGCACCGGTGTCCCGCAGACCTTCGACGGGATTCTCGGCCCGCACGCACACGGCTACTACGACTACGGCGGCGGCCTGACCGATGTCACCGACCAGAACCCCTCCTACGTGTGGGCGGCCGGCGGCATCGTCTCCTCCACCCAGGACCTGCACACCTTCCTCACCGGCCTGTTGGACGGGCGTCTGCTGCCCCCGCATCTGCTGGCCGAGATGCGCGCCTTCCGGCACGTGAACGGTTCCTACGGCTACGGCCTGGGACTCTACGAATTCCGCCTCGGACCCGGCTGCCTCGGCCTCGGCCACAACGGTTACGTCAACGGCTTCGGCTCCCTCGCCCTGCGCAGCCCCGACGGCCGCCACAGCGTCGCACTCTCGATCACCGACACCACCGGCTACGGCTTCACCGCCGCCGTGGACCGCTTCGTCCGGTCCACCATGTGCGCGGGCTGAACCTCACAAGGGGAAGGCGGGCCCGTGTGATACCGCGGGCCTGGCTAGAGTCGATTTTCGTACTGATCGAGGACACCCCTAGGACGTGTGTTGACTACCGAGCACCTTGACCGCTGGAACGCTCACGAGGCTTCCGCGGAGGCGATGATTCCGATTATCGGGAAGCTGTACCGCGAGAAGGGGGTGACCGTTCTCCTGCACAGCCGATCGCTGGTGAACAAGTCGGTGATCAGCATTCTGCGGACGCACCGGTTCGCGCGGCAGATCGAGGGGGAGGAGCTGTCGATCGAGGAGACGCTGCCGTTCCTCGAGGTGCTCGGCGGGCTGGATCTGGGGCCGTGCAAGATCGACCTCGGACGGTTGGTGATGGCGTATCGCGCCGACGGTGGCGGGCGGTCGGCGGCCGAGTTCACCGCCGCGGTGCTGGCCGAGGTCACCGACGGCAACAAGGCCGAGGGGCAGGGGCCCCGGGATGTGGTGCTGTACGGCTTCGGCCGGATCGGGCGGCTGGTGGCGCGGCTGCTCATCGAGAAGACCGGCTCCGGCAACGGGCTGAACCTGCGGGCCGTGGTGGTGCGCAAGGGCGGCGAGGGCGATCTGGCCAAGCGCGCCTCGCTGCTGCGGCGGGATTCGGTGCACGGGCAGTTCAACGGCACGATCAAGGTCGACGCCGAGAACGATTCGATCATCGCCAACGGCAATGTGATCAGGTTCATCTACAGCGACGACCCGACCGCCATCGACTACACCGCGTACGGCATCGACGAGGCGATCCTCATCGACAACACCGGCAAGTGGCGGGACCGGCAGGGACTGGCCCAGCATCTGCGCCCCGGCATCGCCAAGGTGGTGCTGACCGCGCCCGGCAAGGGCGATGTGCCGAATATCGTGCACGGCGTCAACCACCGCGGGCTGGACCTGTCGGAGCGCGTCGTGTCCTGCGCCTCGTGCACGACCAATGCCATCGTCCCGCCGCTCAAGGCCATGGACGACGAGTTCGGCATCGTGCGCGGCCACGTGGAGACCGTGCACTCGTTCACCAACGACCAGAACCTGCTGGACAACTTCCACAAGGCCGACCGCCGCGGCCGCTCCGCGCCGTTCAACCTGGTGCTCACCGAGACCGGCGCGGCGTCCGCGGTGGCCAAGGCGATGCCGGACTTCAAGGCCAAGATCACCGGCAACTCGATCCGGGTGCCCACCCCGGACGTCTCGGTCGCGATCCTGAACCTGCAACTCGAGCGCGAGACCACGCGCGCGGAGGTGCTGGAGTACCTGCGCCGGGTGTCGCTGTCCGGTCCGCTGAGCCGCAACCTGGACTACACCGCCGCCACCGACGTGGTGTCCAGCGATTTCATCGGTTCGCGCGCGGCCTCCATCGTGGATGCCAACGCCACCATCGTCGACGGTGACACCGCGATCCTGTACCTGTGGTACGACAACGAATTCGGTTACTCGTGCCAGGTGGTGCGCACGGTGCAGTACGTCTCGGGCATCGAGTACCCGACCTACCCGCGGCTGGGCGGGCACGACAGCGCCGCCGCGGTACCCGAACTGGTCGCTCAGTAGTCGATCGCGACCTCAGCGCCGCCGGGCCGGGATCGGGCCGCGGCAGGCTTCGACCATGATCTCGCGGGCCGCGCGTCCTTCCGGAGCGGGGAACAGGGCGTAGTTGTGCGGCAGGTTCACGGCCTCGTGATAGTCGATCGGGACGCGCGCTTCCGCCGGGCGGCGGGAGGCCGCACCTCGGTGTCGCGCCGGTCCCGCTTCGCGATATCCGCGTGCACCCCCGCCGCGGTGGCGAGCAGCTTCTTCTCGCCGCGCGCCCGCAACAGCGCGGTGACCGCTCTGGTCCGCCAGCTGGGCTTCGCGTGTGGGTCGGTGGTCATGGCGCATCCCTCTGTCGTACTCGCCGACGCGATGTGCGCCGGGTACGGATTAGCCTGGCGGATATGACCGGGGCCGCGCTTTCACAAACGTGCGCTGCCGCGCCCGTGGTGTGGATGCGGCCCCGGCACGCCGGATACCTCGGACCGGATCTGGGCGTGGGCATGCATGCCACGGCCATCGAATCCGGCGTCCGCCCTGGATCCCCGCATCGAGGCGATCGTGCGCGATATCCGCGAGGATCCGGGCGCGCACCCGCGCGCCGACCGCGCGGCGGCCGGTATCGGCATGTCGGAGCACTACTTCCTGCGGCTGTTCGCCGCGCACACCGGCACCACCTTCCGCCGATACCGGCAGTGGGCACGGGTGCGCTTGGTGCTGGCGGGCATGTCCGCCGGATACGACCTCACCCGCTGCGCCGCCGACGCCGGCTTCGCCTCCCCCTCCCACCTCAGCGAAACCGTCCGCCGCACCTTCGGCGCCTCCCTGACCACCGCCCTCGATGCCCGTGTGACGCTGGATATCCGGTAGTGAACGGCCACGGGCGGTGCGCATCGGCCCCTAGCCGTCCCCTATTCCGGAGGATTGCACGGCATTCGCGTCGACCCGCGTCACTTCCGCCGATCGGGATCGATACCCGGTTGCTGTGCGCAATGACCTTGGGGCCGCGCATGTTTCGGGCTACGGAGGCGATCGGTGGCTGTTGCTACGGTCCGGAAGCAATCGCCGGACGAATCAGCAAGGGGTGGCTATGAGCGTCGATTTCACCAACTCCGCGGAGGCAACCGCATCGGAGGTCGCGCCGCTGCGCGTGCGCGTCGACACGGAGGCCACCGCGGGTGACACGACGTCGAAGGGGCCGCTGCCGCCCTTGGACGACCCCTTCTACCTGCCGCCGCCGGATCTGGCGGCACTCGCGCCCGGCACCGTCATCCGGTCCCGCGAGGTGGAACTCGGACTGCTCGGCATGGTGCCGCAACGGATCTCGGCATGGCAGCTGCTGTACCGCACCACCACCGTGCACGGGACGCCGGAAGCCGTGGTGACCACGGTCCTGCTCCCCGAACACGCCGAACCGGGTGCGCGTCGGCCGCTGGTGTCGTATCAGTGCGCCATCGACGCCGTGGTGGCGAAGGGACTGCCGTCCTACAACCTGCGGCAGGGTGCGCGGGCCTTCGGTTCGGTGCCGCAGTTGGAACTGTTCCTGTTCGCGAACGCGCTGGCGCGCGGCTGGGTGCTGTCGGTGCCCGACCATGTGGGCACGGACGGGCATTTCGGGGTGCCGAGGGAGCCCGGATACCGCATTCTGGACGGGATTCGCGCCGCGCTGTCCTTCGAACCGCTCGGGTTGGACGAGCGCACCCGGGTCGCGCTCTGGGGGTATTCCGGCGGCGGGCTGGCCACTACCTGGGCGGCGGAGATGGCCGGAGAGTACGCGCCGGAGATCGATATCGTCGGCGCCTCGGCGGGTTCCCCGGTCGGCGATCCGCGCAGTGTCCTGGCGCGGCTGAACGGCACGGCGTATTCGGGGCTGATCGTGCTGGTGCTGTCGGCGCTCTGCCGTGCCTACCCGGATCTGCGCGATGCGGTGCGCACCCACTTCGACGGGCCGTTCCACGAGCTGATCGCGCACGCCGAGTCGAGCACCATCCTGCCCATCGTCTTCCGGAGCCTGGGTCGCGATCTCGACAAACACAGCGCCACCACGATCGGCGAGTTGATGACCGAGCCAGAGTTCGAGGCGATCTTCGACGCGTTGCGCCCGGTCACCGCGGCCCCGGCCTTTCCCATGCTGGTGGTGCAGGCGACCAATGACGCCGTCGTGGCCGTGGAGGATATGGACGAGCAGGTGTGGCGCTACCGCGCGGCCGGGGCGTCGGTGCAGTACGTGCGCGACCGGCTCAGCGGTCATGTGACGCTCGCGGTGATCGCGGCTCCGCTGGTGACGGACTGGCTCGCCGACCGCCTGGCGGGTAAGCCGCTGCCCCCGACCGCCCCGAGAACCGTGTGGTCACTGGCTTTTTCGAGCGGGGCGCTGGCGGGCTACCGGCGGCTGCTCGGTGTCGCCGGGCGGGTGCTGACCGGGCGGCCGCTCGGCGACGGGCGCTGACGTCACGCCACGTGGGTGGTCGCGCCGGCGCTCCCCGCGGTGGCCGCGCTGCCGCGGGCTCCCGCGAGGATGGCGGGAATCAGCCAGGCCAGCAGCGTCATATCGGCGGAGACCCAGCCGACCGACATGCGGTTGTGCACGAAGCCGATGGAGATGCCCGAGGCCGGGTCCGCCCAGCCGCCGGAGCCGAACGCGCCGAGGTGGCCGTATCCGCGCGGGGCGCGCGGCGACGGGAAGATGTGGTAGCCGAGATGCCAGCAGGGCACGATGAGGGTGCGATCCGGTTGGATGGTCTGCACGATCTCCAGGGTGCGCACGGTCTCGGGCGAGAGGTATCGCTGTCCGTCTACCATGCCGTCGCAGGCGAGGGCGCTGTACATCTTGGCGAGGCCGTCGGCGGTGCAGACGGCATTGCCCGCGGGCAGCTGCGTCGTCAGGATCGGCGGATCCTCGCCCGCGAGCGCCGCTTCCAGGCCGGGGAAGTAGATCGACCGCAGCGATGCGCGGAAGGGGCCGGGCAGGCGCGCGGCGAGGCTGGCGGTGGGGCGCGCGTAGGCGCTCTCGCACAGCGCCTTGGCGGAACCGACCAGAGCCGCGGTGACGGTGGGCGCGTCGGCGGGCGGCCGTCCGAGGTGGATGCCGTCCACGCCGAGCGGTTCGGCGACCTCGGTGCGGTACAGCTCCGCCATGGTGTGACCGGTGACGGCGCGGGCCACGCCGGCCAGAATCCAGCCCTGGGTGAGCGCGTGGTAGATCGGCTTGCCGCGCAGGCGATCCGGAGCGGCCGCGGCCACCCGCCGCTCCATCAGCTCGTGGTCGAGGACCTCCTCCCAGGTATTCGCCGGGAGTGCGGAGAGTCCGGACCGGTGCGTCATCACATCGCGAAGGGTGATGTCCCCCTTGCCGTTCGCGCCGAACGCGGGCCAGTACTCGGCGATCGGGACGTGGTAGTCGATGAGCCCGCGATCGGCCAGCCGGTGCATCACGGTGGCGGTGACGCCCTTCGACGCCGAGTACACCATCGCGCCGGTGTCGCGGGTCCACGGCGTCCCCGCCGCGTCGGCCGCACCCGCCCAGATGTCCAGCACCGGTTCACCGCGGTGGTACACGGCGAGCCCCGCGCCGTTGCCTCGCTTGCCCGCGAACATTCTTGCGAAAAGCCTTGCGGCGGAGTCGTATCCAGCCGTGGCACGGCCTTGCACCCCGGCGGGGAGTTCGACCTCGGATCGGCGGTGTGCGTCCATGTGTCAACGGTAGCGGCAAGACCGCGCCGGGGACAAGGATTGTCTGAGACAGTTATTCTCTCGAGCTCTGTCCGCGATGTGCCGCCGGATGCGCAGTGGCTCATGCGAAATGCGAATCACTGTGATCTGAAACACATTCGATCGGTCGTGGGCATTGCGGCCGGTTGGCGATCCGTAACGTTCCCGTGCCCCGCGACGACGTCTCCGGTGACATACGGCCCATCCGGGGAGGGCCTTCCGTGTGCTCATCGGTACTGGAATGGGGATCAAGGGCATGGCCTTCGGTGATTTCTTCGTGCGGCACCGCACCGCCTCCGCGGCCGCCGCGTTGACGACGCTGGGCGTGGCGGCGGCCGCGGCGGTGATCTGGGCTCCGGAATCGGAGCAGCCCGCGGTGGATACGCAGCTCAGGTCGTCGGTGACCGAATGCCACGATATGGTGACCGTTTCGGTGGCCGGTCGTGGCGACACCCCGAAGGAGGGCACCACGGCGTTGCTGGTGGACGCCAACGGGAACCCGCTGCCCGCCGCGCTGTCGGGCGATCACAAGAGCGAATGGCTCGACCCGGTGGTCAACGCGCCGTCCGACGATGTCGGCCAGGGCTCGTACGCCGCCGTGTACATCGCCTATCCGGCGAACATGGCGACCTACGAGGACGCCGTCAATACCGGTGTGGCCAATGCCGAACAGGTGATGAGCGAGATCTCGGCGGCCTGCCCGGACACCAAGTTCTCCATCGTCGGCTACAGCGAGGGCGCGGACGTGGTGCGCCGCGTCGCCATGAAGATCGGCAACGAGGAATCCGGCGTGAACCCGGACGATGTGCTCGGCGTGGTCATCCTCGCCGACTCCGGACGGCAGGCGGGCGAGGGCCCGTTCATCGGCGCGGAGGATCCGTTCAGCAATCCCGACGGATTCGACCGCAAGTACCAGAACGGCACGAACCCCATCTCCGGCCAGGGCGCGCTACCGGGAACCAGCGGTGATTTCGGCAAGTTGAACGGCAAGATCGCGTCGTTCTGCTCCGAGGGCGACCTGACCTGCGCCGCGCCGCAGAACATCTCGCTGCTGCAACTGGTGGTCAATGTGGGTCGGCAGGTCAATGCCGACCAGCTCGAACGCGAGGGGCTCACCCCCGCGACCGGACAGGATGTCGCGGTCGTGCTCGGTCGTATCGCCATGACCGCCTTCTCCGATATCGCCGCGCAGCCGAACTGGATGGCCAGCGACGAGACCTTCCTGGAAGTGCTGCTGCGGGTGTCGGATCCGGCCTACAAGCCGGGTGAGCACACCCCGCCCGCGCAGGCGGAGAATGTGGCCGCCGAGGGGCTCTCGCCGCTGGCCTACCTGCCGCAGAAGATCTTCAACGAGGTCGTCGGGCTGATCGTGACCAACCAGAACACCATTCCGGTCATCCTCAGCGATCCGTACAACCTGACACTCGGACCCAATGGCAGCGGCCACCACTTCGACTACTGGCGCGATGCCAAGCCCGAGGACGGCAAGGAGCTGACCTCCGCCGAGTACGCGGCGGCGTGGCTGACCGAACTGGCCAAGAAGGCGCAGGCGGGTGAGCCGGTCGAGCGGAAGGCCGAGCCGCTGCCCGCGGTGCAGGGTTACACCAACTCGGTGCAGGCGGCGGCGAGCAAGACGACGTCCACCACCAAGGCCACGAGTTCCACGACCAGCGGTACGAGCGTGACGAAGACCGAGGCGAAGGGGGAGGTGGCGTCGTCGTCGACGGCTCCGTCCACGACGTCGGGCGAGTCGTCCACGACTGCGCCTGAGTCGTCCACGACTTCGCCGGAGTCGTCTGCGACTTCCCCCGAGTCGACCACTACCTCGCCCGAGTCGACCACGACCGCGCCGTCCACGTCGGTCGCACCGTCGACCACCACGACCGCGCCGTCGGCCGAGTCGACGACCGCGAATGCGCCGATCGCGGAGGAGTCGGAGGTTACGACCAGCGCGCCCTCGACGACGACCGCGCCGTCGACGACAACGACGACCACGCCGTCGACGACCACGACTACGCCGAGTGTGACGCCTACGCCGTAGGTCTCGAAGGTCCTGTAGTAGTCGAAACCCGGTGCTCGCGCACCGGGTTTCGAACGTCTGCGGGCGGGCACGCCTGTGGTGATGAACGCGCATGCAGCGCGAACTCTCCGAGCTCGCTGACGAGCGGGAGCTGCCCGTGCTGGGCTGACGGGCAATAGTTTGTGCATTAACTATTAGCGCGATAAGCTCGCGGCCGTGAGCGGAACCGACGCACCGGACGACCCCCTGCGCCTCGATCGACAGGTGTGCTTCGCCCTGGCTGTCGCCAACCGCTCCGTACTGGCGGTGTACCGGCCGCTGCTGGAACCGCTGGGCCTCACCCACCCGCAGTATCTGGTGATGCTGGCGCTGTGGGGCGAGTCGCCGATGTCGGTGAAGGCCATCGCCGAGGCCATCGAACTCGATTCCGCCACCCTCTCGCCGCTGCTGAAGCGGCTCGAGGCGGCCGGACTGATCACCCGCCGCCGCGATCGCCGCGATGAGCGGACGCTGCTGGTCGACCTGACCGAGCGGGGGCGGGCCATGCGACGGGAGGCGGAGCGGATTCCGCCCGCCGTGGTGGACCGACTGGGGGTGAGCCTGGCGGATCTCGAGGAATTGCGCGATGTGCTCACCCGCGTGAACAAGGCCGCTCGGCGAGCGGCACCGATGCACAGGGAGAACATGTGAGCACCGGCAAGCCGAATCTCGTTCAGCGTGTGCGCTATATCTGCGGTGCCACGCTGCCGCCCGACATGCGCGACTGGGTGCTCGCGGACCTGACCGGACCGGGCGCGGCGCGCCGCTACCTGGTGCGCTTCCTGATTCCGGTGCTGCCGGTGTTCTGTCTGTTCCTGCTGGTACCGGGACCGCTCTGGATCGGCCTGTCCATGATGGCGCTGCTGTATCTGCCGCTGGTGTACTTCACCATCGCGCTCATGTACGTGTACCGCCGCCACCGGCTGCTCAAGCACGGCCTGGACCCGGAACTCGCCGATATCGGCGAACGCCGGCGCCACGCCGCCGAACGCGCCGCCTACGAAGCGCGGCACGGGCGCGGCTGATCCGCGCGAGCTATTCCGGCAGTCCGAACACCCGCCGGGCATTGCCGGACAGGAACAGCTCGCGGGCCTCCGCGTCGAGGCCGAGGTCGTCGAGTCCGGCCAGCGCGTGCTCGGGGGTGATCATCGGGAAGTTGGTCCCGAACAGCACCTTCCGGCGGCCGTGGCCGCGCAGGTATTTCACCAGCTCCTCGGGATAGCGGCGCACGGTGTAGGCCGAGGTGTCGATGTGCACGTTCGGGTATTTGGTGGCCAGCGCGATCATCTCGGTGGTCCACGGATAGCCGATGTGCCCGCCCACGATGGTGAGTTCGGGAAACTCCAGCGCCACGTCGTCGAGATAGGGGATGGGGCGGCCGGTTTCGGAGGTGCGCAGC
Organism: Nocardia sp. CC227C; assembly: GCF_030767025.1. Lineage (GTDB taxonomy): Bacteria > Actinomycetota > Actinomycetes > Mycobacteriales > Mycobacteriaceae > Nocardia. Next base: position 77,396 of record NZ_JASITE010000001.1, read on the forward strand.
GGGCCGGTGTGCCCGACCTGCGTGCAGAACGGAATGCCCAGCTCCACGCACTCGGCGTAGAGCGGATAGTAGCGGCGGTCGTTGGGCGGCAGCCCCCACAGCCACGGCACCACGCGCAGCGCCCGCAGCCCCAGCTCGGTGACCGCCCGGCGCAGTTCCCGCACCGCGGCCATGGGCCGCCGCAGATCCACCGAGGCGACACCGAGCAGGCGGCCCTGCGACGCCGCCACGAACTCGGCCACCTCGTCGTTGGAGACGAGCACGCCCTCCGGGGCGTACCAGGCGCTGATCAGGGCAATGTCCACGCTACCGGCCGCCATGGCGGAGACGGTCGCCGATACCGGCAGTGGTTCGGTCGGCAGCGGAGCGCCCCAGCGCCGCAGCGAATCGAACATGTCGTGCTCGATGAGTCGTGGTGTGGGATGCTGCGCCCACGCGTCGATGATCGCCATCGTGGTTCTCCTCGTCTTCCCGCAGGTGTAGCGGCCGGTCGCCGGTATGCGCCCGCACTTCCTCACTAGCACAGAGGTTCTCGCTACAAGTGAGATTCACTGTTCGGCAAACCGGATGGTGTTGTCCGTGTGGACGCGATTCATCGCCTGTTACCTCCTCCGGCTACCGTGACGGGTACTCGGAAGGAGTCGGCATCATGGAATTCCGACATCTCGTTTCGTTCATCACGATCGCCGAAGAGCTGCACTTCGGCCGTGCGGCGCAGCGCCTGCATCTGACCCAGCCAAGTCTCAGCGCCCAGCTGCAGAAGCTGGAGAAATCTCTCGGAGTCCAACTGGTGGCCCGCAACTCGCACGAGGTGCGGCTCACCGCCGCGGGGCGGGAGTTCGAGCTCCAGGCCCGCCTGATCGTCGCCCAGCTCGACCGGGCCGCGCAGGTGGCGAAGGCGACCGCCGAGGGCCGCGCGGGCACCCTGAATATCGGGTACAACCTGCCGGCCAGTCGACACGTGCTGCCGGACGCACTGGCCCGGATGACCGAGCGGCACCCCGATATCGTGGTGTCGCTGTGGGAGAAGCGCACCGGCCCGCAGCTCGCGGCGCTCTCGGACGGTTCGCTCGATCTCGCCCTGGTCTACGGGCATCCCTCCACCGCCGAATTCCGGTATCGGCGGCTGCTGCACCGGGTGCCGCTGGTGGCGGTGGTGGGTCGTCGGCACCGCTGGGCCGACCGGCCGAGCGTGCCGTTCGCCGAACTCCAGGGGCAGGAGTGCGTGCTCTTCGCCCGCGAACAGTGCCCCGCCATGTACGACTCCATCTTCCGGGCGGCCGCGCAGAACCGCATCTCGCTCACGGTCTCGCACACCGCCGACGATCCGGGGGCCACCGCCCATATGGTGTCGGTGCGGCCGTTCGTGGGCTTCGCCTCGCTGCCCCGGGCGATTTCGATGGGAATGGGTGCGCCGGGCAGTGCGTCGGTCGCGGTGAAATTGTCGGACCCGGTGCCGACCCTGGATCTGTACGCGGTATGGCGGGCCGCGGAAACCAATCCGGCGCTGTCGCTGTTTCTCGACTGCATGGAATCCGCGGAACCGGCACAGCTCGATGATGCCCAAGCCCTGTCGGCCTGATCGGTTCGATAGGAGATGACATTCGCGCGGTAGGAACCGCGGTATCGACGGCGACGAGAATCATTGTCGCCGTGAAGAATTCGTGTCGTGAACACAGTGTTTCTCACCGCGAGGTCTTTCACCGCGAACGGATTCGACCCACCCGACACCGAGAGTCTGTACACGATAATCTCCGAGGCGGCGCGGCGTGACCCGGAACGGGATTCGCTGTGCGGCGCCGACGGCACCCAGCTCACCAGCGCCGAACTCGACACCCGCGTCCGGGCGCTGGCCTCCGCGCTGCTGGAACGCGAGGTGGCGGCCGGTGACCGGCTGGCCGTGCTGGGCCGCACCGGACTGGAGTGGGCGCTGCTCAACTGCGCGGCGCTGGCCGTCGGCGCGGTGGTGGTGCCGGTGTACCCGACCTCGTCACCCGCCCAGATCGAGCACATCCTGCGCGACAGCGGCAGCGCGTATTTCGCCGCCGAGACCGCCGCGGACGCCGACCGGCTGGTGGCCGCGGGCGCGGGGGAGGTGTGGACCTTCGACGAGGTCGCGGTCTGGGCCAAGGGCGCGGCGAGTCCGGAACTCGACGCCCGCATCGAGCGCGTGCGCGCCGACGACCTCGCCATGATCGTCTACACCAGCGGCACCACCGGGCTGTCCAAGGGCTGCATGATCACCCACCGCAATATGATGGTGACGGCCGCGAACACGGTGCGCCAGACCGGCGGCATCTTCGACGGCACCACCGTGCTGGCCCTGCCGCTGTCCCACGTCTTCGGCCAGACCATCCTGTTCGCCTGCCTCTACGGCGGCAGCCGCACCCACCTGCTGCCGAGCGTGCCGGACCTGGTGCCGGCGCTGGCGCGGCTGCGGCCCACCTTCCTGGCCCTGATTCCGTACGCGCTGGAGAAGATTCGCAAGCACTGCCGGGCGCTGCTCACCGACGACGACGAACGTGCGGCGGTGGAGCGCGGAGTGCGGCTGCTCACCGCCGGTGGCGCACCCGAGTCGGTGCGGCACCCGGTGGCGGACGCCTTCGGCGGACGGCTGCGCTACGTCATCTCCGGCGGCGCGTCCCTGGACGAGTCGACGGCCGGGTTCTACGCGGGCTTCGGCGTGGTGATCCTCAACTGCTACGGGCTGACCGAGGCGGCGACCGCGGTGACGGTGAGCGCGCCGGAGACCAATCGGCTCGGCACGGTGGGCCGCCCCATCCCGGGGACCGGCGTGGGCATCGCCGCCGACGGCGAGGTGCTGGTGAGCGGTCCGCACGTCTCGCCCGGCTACTGGGGTGCGGCGGCCGACCAGCGTCCGGTGGACGCCGAGGGTTGGCTGCACACCGGTGATATCGGCGAACTCGACGACGGCTTCCTGCGCATCACCGGACGCAAGAAGGAGATCCTGGTGACCTCCGGCGGGAAGAATGTCGCGCCGACGCCGCTGGAGGACCGGGTGCGGCTGCATCCGCTGGTGAGCAACTGCATGGTGGTGGGCGAGGGCCGCCCCTTCATCACCGCCCTGGTGACCCTGGACGCCCAGCGGGCCGAGCAGTGGCGGGCGGACCGTCCGGGACAGGATCCGGCCACGGCCGTCCAGGATGCCGTGGACGAGGCGAATTCGCTGGTTTCCCGGGCCGAATCCATTCGGGCCTTCCGCATTGTCTCCGGTGATTTCACCGTGGACAACGGCCTGCTCACTTCGTCTCAGAAACTGCGCCGCGAGGCCATTTCCGCCGCATTCGCCGCCGATATCGATCAGCTGTATATGTCGCGCGGGTGACATCGCGCGAAATTCCGCCCACTTCCCGCCGACGATAGCCGGGACCGATCGGCCGATGAATTGCTTTGTCCCACAGTAGCCCCGCATGAATTCGGCCGCAGACTCGAATACGACATTCGACCACCGAAAGTGATGCGATCATGTACGACGTCATTGTTGTCGGAACTCGCGTGGCGGGTGCGCCACTGGCCATGCTGCTGGCGCGCCAGGGCTTCCGGGTGCTGGCCGTGGACCGGGCCACCTTCCCCAGCGACACCCCCTCCACCCACTACGTGCACCAGGCCGGGCTGAGCCTGCTGAAGACCTGGGGCCTGCTGGATCGGGTGACCGCGACCGGCTGCCCGCCCATCCGCCATCTGAACTTCACCTACACCGATATCGTCATCAACGGCATGGCCGATCCGTCGGCCGACGGCATCGACGCCGTGTACTGCCCGCGCCGCACGGTGCTGGACAAGGTCCTGGTCGACGCCGCCGGTGCGGCCGGGGCCGAACTGATCGAGGGCTTCACGGTCACCGGACTGCTGCGCGACGGCGACCGGGTCGCCGGCATCCGCGGCCGGGTGGGCGACGGTGCGGAGCGGGAGTTCCGGGCTCCGCTGGTGATCGGCGCGGACGGCGCGAACTCGATCGTGGCCAAGGAGGTCGGCGCACCGGTCTACGAGGGCTCCCCGGCCGCCTGCTTCATCTACTACTCGTACTACGAGGGCGTGGACTGGGGCATGCACCACCGCACCGGATTCGGCGAGCAGCAGTTCGCCGCCTGGCCCACCAATGACGAGCTGTCACTGGTCGCGGTCATGCGCAAGCGCGACCGGTTCCGGGAGTTCCGCGCCGATCCGGACGCTGGCGTGCAGGAGATCGTCGAGCAGGTCGACCCGGAGATCGGTGCGCGCCTGCGGGATTCGGGCCGCCGCGTGGAGCCCTTCCGCCCCATGTTGTACCCGGACAACTACCGCCGCCGGTCCTACGGACCCGGCTGGGCGCTGGTCGGCGACGCCGGATACCACAAGGACCCGTTCACCGGCTGGGGCATCACCGATGCCTTCAAGTACGCGCAGCTGCTGGCCGACCTGGCCGGCGAAAGCCTGGCCGGCGACCGGCCTTTCGAGGAGACCATGCCGGAGTACCAGCGTGAGCGCGACGCCCAGAGCGCCAGCACCTACGAACTGACCCAGAGCATCTCCGAGCTGACGCTGACCCCCTACTACGACTCGGTGTTCCGCGCCGCCAGCATGAGCCCGGACTACTCGAAGAAGTTCTTCGGCCTGATCGCGGGCCTGTACCCGCCGGACAAGTTCTTCGGCGAGCAGGAGCTGGCCGAACTGTACGAGCAGGTCGGGTTCCCCGAGCACGCGCGGCATGTGACCAACACGCCCGAGGCGGCGCTATGACCAGCCTGACCGCGGTCGGGGACAGTTTCGTGGAGGGACGTGGCGATCCGGCCGCGTCCGGGGGGTACCGGGGCTGGGTGGCGCGACTGGGCGGGCAGTTGGGACTGCGCCCCGGCATGATTCGCAATCTGGGCACGCACGGGGCCACCACCGGCGCTGTGGTGCGCACTCAGCTGCCGTCGGCGGTGGCGTCCAACGCGCCGCTGTACGGGGTCGTGGTCGGTGTCAACGACCTGGTCAGCGATTACGATCCGGATCGCTTCGAGGACAATCTGACCGCGATCCTCGGCACGCTGACCCGCGGCGGGGCCACGGTGTTCACCGCCGACTACCCGGATATCCCGGCGCGCCTGCCGGTTCCGGAGAACTTCCGCGCACTGCTGCGCGAACGCTTCGCCTACGCCAATGACGCATTGCGGCGGGTGGCCGCCGAGACCGGCACCCTGGTGCTGCCGATCGCGGACCACGCCGAATGGGCGCGCCCGCAGGTGTGGACCGAGGACGGACTGCATCCGAGCCCGCTGGGCCACCGCCTGTTCGCCGCCGGTGCGGCCGAACTCATCGCTTCGAGCACCGCCTCCATCGTCGCCGCCTGAGTGACGGATACGCCCCGGTTCGAGAGGAATACCGTGACGGACGACAGACGCCTGGCACACGACCCGATCGCCATTGTCGGGATGTCGGGCCTGCTGCCCAAGGCACGCAACCACCGTGAGTACTGGCAGAACATCATCGACGGCGTCGACTGCACCGAAGAGGTGCCGCCGTCGCGGTGGAGCCTGGACGACTACTACGACGCGGATCCGGATGCCCCGGACAAAACCTATTCGCGCCGTGGCGCTTTCCTGCCCGATATCGACTTCGACCCGCTCGAGTTCGGACTGCCGCCCAACCAGCTCGAGGTGACCAGCACCATGCAGACCCTCAGTCTGGGGGTGGCGCGGGATCTGCTCACCGACGCGGGCGCGACCGGATCGCCGTGGTACGACCCGTCCCGCACCGGCGTGGTGCTCGGCACCACCGGGCCGGTGCCGCTCATGCACCCGCTGGCGGCGCGGCTGTCCACGCCGGTAGTGAAGGAGGCCGCGCGCTCGGTGGGCCTCGCCGATGCCGACGCCGACGCCATCGCCGACCGCTTCGTCGCGGCTTTCGCGCCCTGGGAGGAGAATTCGTTCCCGGGCCTGCTGGCCAATGTGGTCGCCGGGCGGGTGGCCAACCGCCTCGGCCTGGGCGGGATGAACTGCACGGTGGACGCCGCCTGCGCGGCCTCGCTGGCCGCCATCCGCACCGCCATCGCGGAACTGCGCGACGGCCGGGCCGACATGATGATCACCGGCGGCGTCGACACCGAGAACACCATCTTCATCTACCTGTGCTTCTCCAAGGTCGGCGCGCTGTCACCGAGCGGTCGGATCAGCCCCTTCGCCGCCGGGGCGGACGGCACCCTGCTGGGTGAGGGCATCACCATGCTGGCGCTGCGCCGCCTGGCCGACGCCCGGCGCGACGGCAACCGGATCTACGCGGTCATCCGTGGTCTCGGCTCCTCCAGTGACGGGCGTTCCAAGAGCATCTACGCGCCGCGGGCGGAGGGGCAGCGGGTGGCGCTGGACCGCGCCTACGCGGACGCGGACTGCTCGCCCGCCGATGTCGAGCTCATCGAGGCGCACGCCACCGGTACCGCGGTCGGCGACAGGACCGAGCTGACCGCGCTGAAAGGGCTGCTGTCCGAGGCGAGTCCGGAAACCCGGTTCGCGGCGCTGGGCAGTGTGAAATCGCAGATCGGCCACACCAAGGGCGCGGCGGGCACGGCGAGCGTCATGAAACTCGCGCTGTCCCTGCACCAGAAGGTGCTGCCCGGCACCATCAATGTCGACGCCCCCAATGCCGAGATCGACGCGGCGACCGCGCCGTACTACGTGAACAGCCGCACCCGGCCGTGGATCCGCGACCCCCGGCGGCCGGTGCGGCGTGCGGCCGCATCGGCCATGGGCTTCGGCGGCACCAACTTTCACCTGGTGCTGGAGGAAGCCGACGCGACGCGCGGGCCGGTGCTGCACCGGGTGCCGCGCGCCCACCTCTGGCACGCGCCCGACGTGGCCGGGCTCATCGACGCGGTGCGCGGCAGCACGGGCGGTGACGGCGGGGATATTCCGGAGAGCCACGCCCGCATCGGATTCGTCTCGCTCGACGACGACTCCGCCGAGCATCTGCGGTCGCTCGCGGTGGACGAACTGGTGCGCGATCCCGACGCGGCGCACTGGGATCACCCGGAGGGCGTGTACTTCCGGGCGGCGGCGCTGCCGGACCGCAGGGTGGGGGCGCTGTTCGCCGGTCAGGGCAGCCAGTACGTCGACATGGGTGCCGATGCGGCGCTGAACAATCCGCCCGTCGGCGCGGCCTTCGACACCGCCAACGCCGGATTCGCCGATGCGCCGGTGCGGCTCGGCGCGGTGGTGTTCCCGCCGCCCGCCTTCGACGAGTCCACGCGCGAGGAGCAGGAGAACACCCTGCGCCGCACCGAATTCGCGCAGCCCGCCATCGGGGCGCTGTCGGCGGGCCAGTATCGGGTGCTCTCCGAGTACGGATTCCGGGCGGACGGATATCTCGGACACAGCTTCGGTGAGCTCACCGCGCTGTGGGCCGCCGGGTCGATCACCACCGAGCGGTTCTTCGGGCTGGCGCGGGCACGCGGTGCCGCCATGACCGTGGCCGACGGGGTGGACGCGGGCACCATGGTCGCCATCGCCGCCGCCCGCGACGCGGTGGAGGCGCTCATCGACGGCATCGACGACGTGTGGATCTGCAATCACAACGCCCCCGACCAGATCGTGGTCGGCGGGGGCACCGACGGGATCGCGACGGTGACCGAGCGCTGTGCCGAGAACGGCTGGGCGCTGCGGCATCTGCCGGTATCGGGGGCCTTCCACACCCCCTATGTCGGCCATGCGGTGACCGCGTTCGGGGCGGCGGTCGCGGAGGTGGAGATCGGTGCGCCGGACGCTCCGGTGTACGCCAACACCCGGGGTGCGTCGTACGGGGCCGACGCAGACGCCAACCGGGCCACGCTCACCGCGCAGCTCAGCAATCCGGTGGAGTTCGCCGACGCGCTGGCCGCCATGCGGGCCGACGGCTGCACCGTCTTCGTGGAGTTCGGTCCCAAGCAGGTGCTGACCTCGCTGGTGCGGCGCACCTACGGCGACGAGGTGATCGCCATCGCGACCGATTCCGGACCCATCGGCAACGGCGACCTCGCGCTCACGCGGGCGGCGGTGCGCTTGGCCGTGCTCGGCTTCGACATTCGCGGCATCAATCGTTTCGCCGCCGACGTACCCGCGGTCGCCTCGAAACCCGCCATGGCGGTGACGCTGTCGGCTCCCGAATACGTGCCGGAGAGCCGTCGCGCCGCCTATGCCGCCGCCCTGTCGGACGGCTACCGCGTCACCGTGGACGCTCCCGCACCGGCCCCCTCGGCCCCCACCCCCGCGATCATTCCCTCGAACGGACAATCGGAGAACCACGTGTCAGCGGACCCGCAGTACCGAGAGCCCGCGAGCGCCCTGGACAGCGCCCTCGCCCAACATCTGCACACCCACCGCCACTACCTGGACGGCCAGCTCGAGCTGGCGCGCGGGCTCGCGGGAGCGCTGCGCGACGGCGCGCTCGACGATCTGACCGTGCGCGCCATCGAGGCCGTGAAGGAGCACGGCGTGGCCATCAGCGACAGCCACTCCCGGGCCAGCGAGGTGCTGGCGCAGCTGGCCGAACTGGAGGGTGGGGGGCCGGTGCCGCCGCGCGCCACGGCCTTCACGGTGGACGCCGAGCCGATGCGGTCGTTCGCGCCGGGCCACACAACGCGTGTACCGGAAGACACCGCACCGCGGTCGCTGATCTCCGGCAACGAGGCGACCGTGCCGCCGCCCGCCGATACCGCATCGCGGTCGACCGGGAACGGAGCGGACTTGTCGCATCGGGCCGATACCGAGTCCACGTCGCCGGGGATCGAATCCGCGTCCGTCGCCGCCGCGGCCGATTCGGTCGTCTCCAGCGACGCCGTGCGGCAGGCGCTGCGCGACGTGGTGGCCGAGAAGACCGGCTATCCGGTGGACATGGTCGATCCGGCCATGGATCTGGAGGCGGATCTGGGTGTGGATTCGATCAAGCGGGTGCAGGTGATCGGGGCGCTTCAGGAACGCTTTCCGGCGCTGCCGAGTCTCGGTCCCGAGCAGTTGGGGACGCTGCGGACGTTGGATCAGATCGCGGATCTGCTGGCGGGATCGACCGGGGCACAGCCCGATACGGATATCGTGGCCCCGGCGGACGGACCGTCCGTCTCCGAGGCGGCGTCGGATGACGCGCTCCGGCGGACCCTGCTGGAGGTCGTGGCCGAGAAGACCGGCTACCCGGTGGAAATGATCGATCCCGCCATGGATCTGGAGGCGGATCTGGGTGTGGATTCGATCAAGCGGGTGCAGGTGATCGGGGCGCTTCAGGAACGCTTTCCGGCGCTGCCGAGTCTCGGCCCCGAGCAGTTGGGGACGCTGCGCACGCTCGATCAGATCGTGGCGGAGCTGGCCGGGGGTGATGTCCACCCAAAAGCTGAGGCCGCGGCTCGGACGCCGCGGCACCTCGTCGAACTCGCGCCGGTGGATCTCGCCGTGGATCCGTATCGGACGGCCGGGCGCGCCGCGGTGGTGTGCCTGGACCCCTCCGCCGAAACCGATTGCGAGGCGGTGGAGGAGGAACTGCGCGAGCGGGGCTGGCAGGTACGCCGTGCCGACGGCGCCGCCGACCTCGGCGGTGCGCCGATGGATGTGTGCGTGGTGGTCGCGGGGGTGGCGTCGGAATGGGAACAGGCGCAACGGGTCCTGAGCGACGGCATCCTGGTGGCCGGACGGGCGCTGCCCGGACTGGGCGGTGCGAGCGGCCGGGCCGGATTCGTCACCGTCACGCGGATCGACGGGCAGCTCGGATTCGTGGGCGCCGCGCCGGTGGCGGCCCTGCTGGGCGGCCTCGGCGGCGTGGTGAAAACCCTTGCCGCGGAGCAGCCGTCGCTGTTCTGCCGGGCACTGGACATCGATCCGGCGGTACTGCCGGGGCAGTTGGCCGAGATCGTGCTCGAGGAACTGTGCGATGCGGCGCGGGACACCGTCGAGGTCGGCGTGGACGCGGCGGGGACGCGGCGCACCCCGGTGCCGAGTCGGCACGCGGCGGCGCGGGACAGCGATATCGTGCACGCCGACACCGCCTTCGCGGTCGACGACCTCACCGAGGACGACGTGCTGCTGGTCACCGGTGGTGCGCGCGGGGTGACGGCGATCTGTGTGCGGGCGCTGGCCCGCGTATGCCCGGCCCGGTTCGTGCTGCTGGGCCGGACCGAACCGGCGGCGGAGCCGGAGTGGGCGGACGGCGTGCCCGATGCGGAACTCGAGGCCGCGGCGGTGCGGGCACTCGCCGGGAGCGGCGCGACGCCGCGTGAGCTCGACCGGCACTGCGCGGGAGTGCGTGCTGTGCGCGAGATCCGGTCCGTGCTGGACGAACTCGGCGAGCGGGCCGACTACGTGGCGGTCGACGCCACCGATGCCGAAGCGCTGCGCTGGGCGCTGCTGCCGTGGCGCGACGCCATCACCGGGGTCGTGCACGGGGCCGGGGTGCTCGCGGATTCCCTGCTGCCCGCCAAGACGCCGGAATCCGTCGAACGGGTGCTGCGGCCCAAGCTAGCCGGACTCGCCGCGGTGCTGGACGTCGTCGCAGCGCCCCGGCACCTGGTGCTGTTCACCTCGGTGGCCGGACTGTTCGGCAATACCGGTCAGGCGGACTACGCGGCGGCCAACGAGGCGCTGAGCCGCTTCGCCGTCAGCTGGGGCCGCCGCTACCCGGAACGCCGGGTGACGGCGCTGGACTGGGGCGCGTGGGACGGCGGCATGGTGACCGCCGAACTGCGCGAACACTTCCGGAGCCGGGGCATACCGCTGCTGGATCCGGCGGCCGGTGCGGCGGCGTTCACCGCGCAGTTCAGCACCGCGCGGCGTCCGGAACCGGTGCTGCTCGTCGGGGCGGCGACACCGTTGTCGGCGGGGGCGGTCGAGACCGCGCCGGTTCGGGCCCGCCGTGGGCTGGCCGGACTCGTCGACGAGCCGGTCATCGCCGCACACCGGATCGGTGAGCACATCGTGCTCCCGGCGACCTTCGGACTGGGCGCGATGGTCAATCTCGCCGAGCGCGCCGGAGCGGGACGAACGGTGGTGGGCGTGCGCGACTTCCAGGTGCTCAAGGGACTGGTCTTCGACCATCCGGTGACCGCGCTGGAACTGGAGATCGAGCCGATCGGGCCGATCGACGGTCACGATGCGGTGCGCGCCACCGTCTCCGGTGACGCCACCGCCCACTTCCGGGCCACCTTGCTGTTCGGTGACGCAATGGAACCAGCTGCCCGGCAGCGGATTCCGGACGGCACGGGCACGGATGCCGAGCGGATCTACCGCGACGCGGTGCAGTTCCATGCCCCCGCGCTCCAGGGGCTGCGCCGGATTCGGTCGGAGAGCGACGCCGAGATCGTGTTCGAGTGCGCCCTCCCCGCCGAGCCGGTTGCCCTGGGTGCATACGCCGGCCGGTTGCACAACCCGGTCACGGCGGACCTCGTGCTGCAGGGGCCGCCGGTCCTGGGCCACCGCCTGCTCGGCGCGGCCTGCCTCCCGCTCGGCGTCGGCCGCATCGACTATCACGCACCCCTCCCGCCCGGCGAGCCCTTCCTGCTCCGGGTCGACAACCCCCGGGCCGCCCGCATGGAGGCCCGCATCGACGCCACCGCGCTGAGCGCGGACGGCACGGTGCTGCAACGGTTCTCGGACGTCACCGTGGTGACGACCCCCGATCTGACGGAGAAGTTCCGGACCTCGGTGAGGCGGTGGACGGCATGACAGCGCTGGAATTCGACGGAATCGCCTTCGACCCGACGGGCGTGGTGCGGGCGGAACCCGCAGCCATGGGTGCGGAGGTCGAGCGGCCGCATGCGGCGGCGGGACGGGAATCGCGCGTCGATGTGCCCGGCGCGTCGGCCGCGAACCCGCTGGCGGAGATTCGAGCCGGAGTGGTGGCCGCGCATCGCGCCGCGCTGTCGGCACAGTCGGCCATGCAATGGGCGCTGTGGCGGCGGGTGGGTTCGAGGGCGGGGCAGCCGGAACCGCCCGATGCGAACGGCGAACCGCGACCGGCCGCGACGCCACCGGCCCTGCTGAACCACGGAAGCGAGCGGGTCGAGATGGCGGGTGCGGGCACCGGTACGACGAACGGCAGCCGCCGGGTCACCGCGCACGAAGGGGCGTTCAAGCCGCTCGCCCGGAGCGGGCGCACCCGGTTGGACCGCGCGGCTCTGGAGACGCTGGCGCGCGGTGAGGTCGCCGAGGTGTTCGGGGCGTCCTACCGGCGGGCCGGGGTGGACTCGGCGGCGCGGCTCGCCGGTCACGGTGCGCTCGTGCTGACCGAGATCACCGCCATCGAGCTGTACGGCGGGGCCGGGAACGGTCGGGTCGTCGCGCGTTTCGACGGGGATACGGGCGCGGCGGCCACCCAGGCGGCCGAGTTGTTCGCCCTGTTCACCGGGATGCCGCTGTGCCTGTCCGGGAGCACCCTCAGCACCGGGGTGGTCGGGACGCCGGTGGTCGCCTCCGGCGCGCTCGAGTTGGTGGTCGAGGCACTGGATCTGGTGCCGCGGCCGTTCGTGCGGGCGCGGGCGGAGTTCCGGGACGCCGCGCTCGAGGTCACCACCATGGTGATCGAGGCGGCCGGAGCGGATGTCGGTCCCGGCGCGGCGGTGCGCGGGCCGCTGCTCAACGAATTCCACCTGGCCCACCTGGCCCGCGGGGATCAGGGCATCGCCATGGGACCGGAATTCGAGGCGTACACGGGCGTACGGGCGACCCGGCTGCCGACCGGCGGGCTGCTGCTGGTGGACCGGGTGCTCACCTTCGACGGCGCGCGCGGACAGCTCGACAGCGCCTCCTACACCACCGAATACGATTCCCCGGCCGACTCCTGGTACTACGCGGACACCGCCAACGAATCCATGCCGCATTTCGTGTACATGGAGACCTCCCTACAGGCGGCGCTGCTCATGGGCTACTACGCGGGACCGACGCTGACCCAGCCCGGCACCACGCTCAGCCTGCGCAACCTCGGCGGTACCGCCACCGTGCTGCGGCAGGTCGACCTGCGCGATCGCACCATCGTGCAGTCCTCGCGGCTGCTGTCCACCACCATCCTGCCCGGATCCTCGCTACAGACCTTCGATTACACGCTCAGCGTGGACGGTGCGCCGTTCTATCGGGGCGAAACCATGTTCGGCTACTTTAGCGACGAGGCCCTGGCCAATCAGACCGGCTTGGACGCCGGACGTTTCGTACCCACCTGGCTGGCACGGCATCCCGAGGCGCGCACCCGGGTGATCGACGTGGCGGCCCGCCGCGCCGATCCGGCCGCCCGCCTGTGCGCCCGCCGCACGCTGGCCCTCGTCGACCGCGTGGAAGTGGTGGACGGCGGCGGCGAGCACGGCGCGGGGTACCTGCGATCGCTGCGGGAGATCGACCCCTCGGACTGGTTCTTCGCCCGCCACTTCCACCTCGATCCGGTGATTCCGGGGTCACTGGGCGTGGAATCGGTGATCCACGCGGTGCAGGAGTGGATGATCGACGCCGGATTCGCCTCGGACATGGGCGATCCCGCCTTCCGCATCCCCGCCGATACCGCGTTCGGCTGGCGCTATCGCGGCCAGTTCCTGCCCACCGACGGCACCGTCGAACTCGAGGCGCACATCAAATCGGTGCGGCGGGAGCCCGGGCGGGTGACCGTCACCGTGGACGGCTCGCTCTGGAAGCCCGGCCTGCGCATCTACGAACTCGCCGACCTCGCCATCGAACTCGTCGACCGAAAGGCCCGACCGTGACGACACTCGGATACCCGGCCGTGGCCGAAACGGCCGAGGAGATCAACGCGCTGCTGCTCGACCCGGACCGTCCCTGCTGGATCATCCGGCACGAGGGCCGGGTGGCCGGCACCGCCCACGAGGCGACGGCGGCCCGCGCGCGGGTGCTCGCAGCCGTCGGGCCGCTGCCACCGGAACAGCTCGGGGACAGCGGTTTCCGGGCCGCGCACGGAGTGCGCGCGGCCTACGCGGCGGGTGCCATGGCCAATGGCATCGCCTCCCCGGCGCTGGTCGCGGCCATGGCCGAGGCCGGGTACCTCGCCTCCTACGGGGCGGCGGGCGTACCGCCCGCCGCGGTCGAGGCCGCGCTGGCGGAGCTGTCGCGGCGGCTGGGCGACAAACCCTTCGCCTGCAACCTGATTCACAGTCCGTCGGAGCCGGCGTTGGAGCGGGCGATCATCGACTCCTGCCTGCGGCACGGCGTGCGTTGTGTGGAGGCGTCGGCCTTCATGGACCTCACCCCCGAGGTGGTGCGCTACCGTGCCGCCGGGCTGTCGGTGAACCGGGAGGGCCGCATCGATAGCCGCAACCGGTTGATCGCCAAGGTCTCCCGGGTCGAGGTGGCGGAACTGTTCCTGCGTCCGGCTCCGGCTCGGCTGCTGCGCCCGCTGGTCGAGGGCGGTGTGCTCACCGCGGAGCAGGCCCGGCTGGCCGAGCAGATCCCGTTGGCCGACGACATCACCGCCGAAGCGGATTCGGGCGGACACACCGATCGCAGGCCGCTGGTGGTGCTGCTGCCCGAACTCGTGGCGGCCCGCGACCGGGTCGCGCGCACGGTCGCGGCCGCCGCCGAGGTCCGGATCGGCGCGGCGGGCGGCATCGGCACCCCCGATGCCGCCGCCGCGGCCTTCGCCATGGGCGCGGCCTATATCGTCACCGGCTCCATCAATCAGGCCGCCCGCGAGGCGAATCAGTGCCGGGACACCAAACGGCTGCTCGCCGCGGCGGAGTTCGCGGACTGCGTCATGGCCCCGTCCTCGGACATGTTCGAACTGGGGGTGCAGGTGCAGGTGCTGCGGCGCGGCACCATGTTCGCCACCCGCGCGCAGCGCCTCTACGACCTGTACCGGGCTCACGACGGCATCGACGCCCTGCCCGCGGCGGTACGGCGGGATCTGGAGACCACGCTGTTCCGGCGGCCCCTGGACCAGGTGTGGCGCGAGTGCGTGGAGTATTTCACCGAACGCGATCCCGGCCAGCTCACCCGCGCCGCCGGCGATCCGAAAGCCCGGATGGCCCTGGTCTTCCGGTGGTATCTGGGTCTGTCGTCGGGTTGGAGCATTCGCGGGGAGGCCGATCGCGCCGCCGACTACCAGATCTGGTGCGGCCCCGCCATGGGCGGATTCAACCGCTGGGCCGCCGGCACCTATCTCGCCGCACCCGAGAACCGCTATGTCGCCGATATGGCGCACCAGATGATGGTCGGCGCCGCCCATCTCACCCGTGTCGCCCAGTTGCGCACCGCCGGACTGCGGCTGCCCGCCGTCTGCTCCCGGTACGTGCCGCGTCCGAGGGAGGAATCATGACCACACTCGAAGCCCGCAACGATACGGGCACGGCGTGGCTGCTGTGCCCGTCCTGACAACGATCGAGCGGCCCACCACGGAATGATCCGTGGTGGGCCGCAGGCGTATTCGGTGGCGCTACTTCAGACCCGAGCGGACGAAGGCGTTCACGATGTGGCGTTGCAGGACCAGGTAGAGCAGCAGGACGGGCAGGCAGGCGAGGCTGGCCACGGCCATCATGGGGCCCCACTGGTCGCCCTCGGTGCCCATGAAGCTGCGCAGGCCCAGTTGCAGCACGCTGTTGGATTGGCGGAGAACGACCGCGGGCCAGAAGTATTCGTTCCAGGCGTTGATGAACAGCAGGATGCCCAGCGCCGCCAGGGCCGGGCGCAGGTTGGGTACGACCACGGTCCAGAGGATCGACCAGGAGGAGCGCCCGTCGATCTTGGCGGCCGCGATGAGTTCCTTGGGGAAGGCCGCCATGTGCTGGCGCAGCAGCAGCACCGCCAGCGCCGAGCAGAGCGTCGGAAGTACCACGCCGATCAGGGAATTGATCAGACCCAGGCGGTTGAGCAGGATGTAGTTGGGCAGCATGGTCACCTGGAAGGGGACCAGCCAGGTGCCGACGAAGGCCAGGTACAGCAGCCGTTGCAGCGGGAACGTGTACATGGCGAAGGCGTAGGACGCCAGCAGCGCGATGAGCAGCTGTCCGGCCGCCGAGAGCACCGCCACGAAGAAGGTGTTGGCGATCAGGCCGGTGATGTCCACCTTGTGCGCGGCGTCGGCGTAGTTGCCCAGCGACAGCGGCCAAGGGATGGGGGACAGCGAGGTGATGTCCTCGGGACGGCGCAGCGCCGTCGCGAACAGCCAGTAGATGGGGAAGACGCACAGCAGCGAGACGGCCGCCAGCAGCAGATGGCTGCCGAGGGTCCGCATGCGGTCAATCGTCATGGAAAGCAACCTTTTCCGAGATCCAGACCAGGATTCCGGCGAGTACGCCGAAGCCGAGGAACAGCAGCACCCCCGCCGCCGCGCTGAGCCCGGCGTCGAAGCTGTGGAAGGCGTAGTCCCAGAGCAGGTAGTAGATATTGGTGGTGGCCTGCGCGGGACCGCCCTGGGTCATCGAGTCGATGAGCGGGAATGTCAGGGTGGGACTGAGCAACACGGTGGTGAGCACCAGGAACATGAGCGTGGGCGACAGCAGCGGCAGGGTGATCCAGCGCCGGATCTGCCCCGGACTCGCGCCGTCCACCCGAGCCGCCTCGTCGTAATCCCCGCTGATACCGGCCAATCCGGCCCACACCACCAGCACCGCGAAGCCGAGCAGCTGCCAACCGGTGATGCCGATGATCACGGCGTGGGCGGTGGCGGCGTCGTAGGCCCAGTTGCGGTGGGTGCCCAGCACCTGGTCCACGAACCCGCTGCCGGGATGCAGCAGCCAGCGCCACACCGCCGCGGCGGCCACCGGCGCGACCAGGAACGGCGCGAAAACCAGCGCGTGATAGACGGTGCGGGACCGCCCGCGCACCCGACGGCTCGCCAGCGCGATGAGCACCGGCAGCACCACGGTGAAGGGCAGCATGCCGACGATGAGCGCCGCCGTCCGGCCCAGGGAGTCCCAGAACGCCGGAAGGTCCAGCAGCCGTTCGTAATTGGCGGTGCCGACCGACCGCATCGGTGAACTGGGCAGCAGGTTCCACGAGTAGGTGGACAGCTGGAACGCCTGGGCCAGTGGCTGATAGGTCCACACGAACAGCAGGGACAGCGCGGGCGCGAGATACAGGTACGGGGCCAGCCCCCGCACGATCCGCCGGACAACGGGGCGACGCGGCGGCGGCGCCGCGGCCACTGTGGGCCGCGACGCCGCCGGTCGTTCAGCTCGTTCAGCGACGACGAACACCGCTCACCGGGTTCCCGCGTGATCGCCACGCTGGTCGATGGACCGCAGATACTCCAGCATGTCGCCCTCGGCCCGGTTGTAGAGCTCCGGGGCGGGCGTGGCCTCCACCGCGCTCACCACGAAGGACGGACCGAGCACATCGACACGGCTGTAGCCGAATCCGCTCACCGCCCGCTGGCGGCCCATCGGGGCCATGGCGTCGATGCGGTAGGCCAGCGCCGGACCCACCCACACCGGGATACCGGCCAGGCTGCCCGCCGCGGTCATATGGTTGTGCCCGCTCAGGATCATCCGCACATCGCTGTCCGCCACCGCCGCCTCCAGCAGTTCGATCTGCCCGAGGCCGAGCAGTTCGGCCGCCGGGATGGCCGAGCGCAGCGGCGGATGGTGCAGGACCAGCAGGGTGCCGCGGGGCGCGGGCCGCCGCAGCTGGTCGGTCAGCCAGGCCAGCTGGTCGAGTTCCAGCCTGCCCGTATGCCGTCGCGGCGTGGTGCTGTCCAGCGCGATGATGCGCAGGCCCGCCACCTCGACCACCTGATCGTGCGGCACGTCCTGCGCCACCGCTTCCGGTGCGCGACCCAGCAGTTCGACCCCGAACGCGGTGCGTTCGTCGTGGTTGCCCATGGCGTACACCACCTCCGCGCCCAGCTCGGCCGCCGCGGGCTCCACCGCCTCCCGCAGCCGCCGATAGCCCTCCGGCGACCCGTTGTCGGTGAGGTCGCCGGACAGCACCAGCGCGTCGACGGGCCCGGAGGCCCGCAGCCGATCCAGCACGTGGTGCAGATTCTCGTAGGTGTCCACCGCGTCGTAGAGGCGTTCACCGGCGGGACGGATGTGGGTGTCGGTGAGCTGGACGACGGTCAGGTCCCGCATCTGAGGGGAGCTCATGCGGCCGGAAGGAGTTTCGAGCCCTCGGTGCGGGCGGCGGTCAGCGTGGACTGTGGATCCGCGCCCTGGTAGACGATCGCCTCGACGGCGTCCATCATGCCGTCGCGGATCTGCAGATAGTTGTCGCCCGGCATGGGCACCCACGGCTCCATGGCCGCCAGCTGCGCCACATTGGGGGCCAGCAGCGGGTTGGCCGCCGCCCACGCGCCCAGCGAGCCGGGCTCGTCCATGAGTCCGGTGCGCAGCGGCAGATAGCCGATGTTCCGCGAGATCTTCACATACGACTCCTCACTGGTGAGGAACTTGATCAACTCCCAGGCCGCCCGCTGCTTGGCCGGGTCGTTGGACAGAATGTGCAGGCCCGCACCGGAATTGGTGGGCACGGTCGGTTTGTCACCGAAGCGCGGCATGGTGGTCGAGCGCAGATCCCACTTGTCCTTCGCGCCCTTGACGAAGACACCCTGCACGGCGCTGGTCTCCAGGATCATGCCGATCTCACCGCGGGCGAAACCCTCGTAGCCCTGCTTCTGCGCGAGCTTGGGCATACCGCCGGAGTTCACCAGATCCTGTGCCATCCGGGTGACCTCGACGGCGGGGGCGTCGGCGTAGGTGAGGGTGCGGCGGTCCTCGGAGATGACGCGGCCGCCGTTGGAGCGCACCAGCGCCTGGAAGCACCAGTCCTTCGACGTCTTGGTGAGGCAGTCGATGTAGACGCCGCCCTTGCCGGTCTTCGTGCTGATGGCCTGTGCCGCGTCGGCCACCTCCGCCCAGGTGGCCGGAGGGTCGGCCGGGTCGAGACCGGCCTCGGTGAACAGTGTCGCGTTGTAGTACAGCACCGGCGTGGAGAACACGAACGGCACGCCGTAGGTGTGGCCGTCCCAGTCGTCGAGGGTGCGGGCGCGGTCGGCGTACGGTATGCGGCCGTCGAAGTTGCGCTGCACCTCGTCCGCGCCGAACAGCACGTCGAGCGGTTTGGCCTGCAACTGGTTGATGGTGAAATCCAGGTCGCTGAAACCCAATTGGGCCACATCGGGAGTGGTGCCCGCCACCATCTGGTTCTGGATGCTGGAGATGGTGTCGGTGGCCGGGTTGGGGCTGTTGCCCTGCGGCTTCTGCGCGGTGACCTTGATATTGGGGTGCTTTTCGCCGAACTCCGAGATCAGTTCGTTGAAGGTGTCGGTCCACGCCCCGGCCAGGCCGTAGTTGTAGGACTCGAACACGATCGACACCTGCTGGTCGGGTCGCAGTTCGGGGACCTGTGCGGTGGTCGTGGCCTCGGTGGCGGTGGTGCCGCCGAGGCCGCAGCTGCTGACTGCGACGGCGGTGGCGAACACCAGGCCCAGGAAGGGCGCGGTGCGTTTCACGGGATTCTCCTCATCGAATGGTGGTGCGGATATCAGGGGACGGGCACGGCTGCCGCGTCCGGGGTCGGCGTCGGATCCGCGTGCGGCTCCTGCCAGGTCAGGCGCAGTCCGGAGTCGGGATGGAACAGGTGGATCTGGGCGGGGTCGACCCGGAAGCCGACCTCCTGGCCCGCCCGCACCCCGGCCGGTCGCGGGGTGCGGGCGCACAGCGTGCGGGTGCCGGTGTCGACGTGCACCAGCTCCTCGCTGCCCAGGTTCTCGACCATGGTCACGCGCCCGCGCACGGCGGTGGCGGCGGCGTCGACGCGCAGCCGTTCGGGGCGGATTCCGGCGGTGACCACGGTGTCCTCGCCGGAATCCGCCGTGATGCCCAGAGCGGCGTCGATGCCGTCGGCCATCACCCGCAACCCGCCGTCGCGCCGGGTCACGACCGCGGGAAACAGGTTCATGGGTGGGGAGCCGAGGAACCCGGCGACGAAAGCGGTGCGGGGCCGGTCGTAGAGCTCCTCGGGAGTGCCGACCTGCTCCACCCGGCCCGCGTCGAGCAGAGCGATCCGGGAGGCCATGGTCATGGCCTCCACTTGGTCGTGGGTCACGTACAGGAAGGTGGCCCCGAGGCGGCGGTGCAGGGCGATGAGTTCGGCGCGGGTGGCGCTGCGCAGTTTGGCGTCCAGATTCGACAGCGGCTCATCCATGAGGAAGGCGCCCGGATCGCGAACCATGGCGCGCGCCAACGCGACTCGCTGCCGCTGACCGCCCGACAGCGCGGCCGGGCGGCGCTCGAGCAGCGCCGACAGCTCCAGCGTGTGGGCCACCTCGGCGACCCGCTCGGCGATGCGGGCGCGCGGCTGACGGCGCGACCGCAGCGGGAAGCCGATATTCTTCGCCACCGTCAGGTGCGGGTACAGCGCATAGCTCTGGAACACCATCGCAAGATCCCGCCGCTGCGGTGCGGCGTCGGTGATGTCATTGCCGTCCAGCAGGATTCGCCCCGACGTCGGCTCCTCCAGCCCCGCGATCATGCGCAGCAGGGTGGATTTGCCGCAGCCGCTGGGGCCGAGCAACACCATGAATTCCCCGTCGGCGATGTCGAGGCTCACCTCGCGCACCGCGTACTCCGTGCCGAACCTCTTGGATACCGCGTCGATGTGCAGCCGGGCCACCGGTTCTCCTTCAGACCGGCGCGCCGGTCGTGATCCACGTCGCCACACCGGCCGCGATGGCGGGGGCGTCCTTCACCCACCGGAAGTGGTCGCGATGCGCCACCTCCGAGTTCTCGTCGATATGCCAGCGGCTCACCCGCGCGGCGGGCATGCGCGACACCAGGAAGTCGACATTGGATTTCGGCCCGAGCACATCGTCGGAGAGCGAGATGACCAGGGCGGGCAGCGTCATGCGCGCCAGCAGGCTGTTGTAGCGCCGGGAGGTGCCGCGCGGGCGGTAGTAGCCGGTGAGCGAGTGGACCGACCAGTCGACCATGACGCCGCCGGGCATGGGCGCGGGGATCAGCACACCGCCGGGCCAGTGCCCCTTGAACCGCGCCACCAGGCCGATCCACTGGATCTGGCTCAGCGCCTCGAACCATCGGCGCGGTCCGAAGGCCCACCAGAACACCGTGCCGGTGCCGATCACCGTCACCCCGGCGACGCGTTCGGGTTCGGCGGCGGCGAACAGCAGGGCCAGTTGACCGCCCAGGCTGTGCCCGAACAGGTGCAGCGGCGCGCTCGGGAAGCGCTGCTCGACCGCGCCGACAATGGCGGGCAGGTCGATCTCCAGCATTTCGCGGTAGCCGAAATCGGTGTGCTCGCCGAGCGGCGGTGTCGCCTCACCGTGGGCGCGCAGGTCCACGGTGGCGACCGAAAGTCCCTGGGCGTGCAGCGCTGTGGCGAGCGGCAGGTAGTTGCGCGCCTTCATGGCCATGGCGGGCAGGATCAGCACGACGGGCGCGTCGGCGCGCTCGGCGGGCAGCCACCGCACGGTGAAGGCGACACCGTCGGAGGTCTCGACGCGGGTCGAAGCGAGGTCACCGAACTCCGAACGCGATTCGGGGGGCGCGCTGGTCATCACGCCTCCGCCCCGGCGACGGCGACATCGCACACGTAGTCGAAGGTGAACTTGGCGACCGTCACGTCGTTGTCGTCGAGCAGGGCGGCCTTGCCGGACAATTCGAAGCGCCGTGACTCGGTGGCGGCCAGGATCTCGGCCAGCTCGCGCGGATCGACGGTGGCGACGGCGCGGATGCGGCCCAGCGCCGGTTTGCGATAGGAGGCCGACCCGCCACGCAGTACCAGCTGCGCGATGGTGTGTAGCCGGGTGGCCGCCCCGCCCACGAAGGCCGCCGCACCCGCGATGTCGGCGGCGGTGAACAGGGCTCCGGCGTGCACGGTGCCCATGTGATTGCGCACGGCGTCACCCGCCGGGATCTCGACCACCGCGCGGTCGGCGGAGATCTCGGTCACGACGGTGCCGACCTGGCGGCCGAACGGCACCATGGCCTGCGAGACATCGCGCAGGTAGCCGTAATCCACGGCGTCGGGGTCGAGTTCCGGGTACGCCGCGGCGAAGCCGGACAGGGTTCTCGTGGTCATCGGTGCTATTCCCTTCAACGGGGTCCGCGCAGGACGCGGCGGGCAATGGACCAGCGCAGGACCTCCGAGGGGCCCTCGTAGATGCGGAAGGCTCTGGCCTCCACCAGGAATCGGGCCACCAGGTGGTCCTCGCAGATGCCGAGGCCGCCGTGCAGCTGCACGGCGCGGTCCAGCACCCGCCAGACCGCCTCGGAGACGAAGGTTTTCGTGATCGACGCCTCGTGCCTGGCCTGCGGCGAGGTCGGGCCGTGCGCGTCGATGGTGGCGGCGGTGCTGCGCACCAGGCTGCGGGCGGCGGCGATGTCGATCTCGCTGTCGGCGACGAGCGCCTGCGCCATGCCGTGCTCGGCCACCGGGACGCCGAAGGACGAGCGGTGCGTGATGTGCTCGACGGTGAGCTGTTGCGCCCGCACCGCCAGGCCGAGCCAGTTCATGCAGAACACCAGCCGCGACGGGGCCAGCCGCACCTGCGCCAGCTCCAGGCCCCGGCCCACCTCGCCGAGCACCGCGGAGTCGGGGACCGCGCAGTCGGTGAACCGCACCTCGCAGTGCCCGCCCGGGGCGCTGGTGTGGTCCAGGGTGGGCATGCGGCGGCCAACCTGCATGCCGGGATTGTCCTGGTCGACCAGGAACATGGTGGGGCCGTCCGCGGTCGCGGCCACGCAGATGACGAACGCCGCGCCCTGCGCGCCGGTGGTGAAGTGCTTGTCCCCGTTGATGACCCAGCCGTCGTCGGTCTCCTCGGCGACGGTGCGCAGCATGCGCGGATCCGAGCCAGCACCGGGGGCCGGTTCGGTCATGGCGATGGCCGAGCGCACCTCACCGGAGGCCAGCGGGGCCAGGTAGCGGTCGCGCTGCTCGGCATCGGCGACATGGCTGAGCAGATGGATATTGCCGTCGTCGGGAGCCCAGGCGTTCACCGCGAGGGGGCCGAGCAGGCTGGCCCCGGCCGCTTCGAGGACCTCGGCCTGGCCGCGGGTGTCGAGTCCGAGACCGCCGTGGCTCGGATCGGAGAGCGGGCCGAAGACCCCCGCCTCCTTGGCCTTCTTCTGGAGATCCAGCCGTAGTGCGTCGTCGGTGACGCGGCCGCCCGCCACCACCTCGCGTTCCACCGGGATCACCTGGTCGAGTACGAACTGTCTGGTCCTGTCGACCAGTTCCGGTACAGCGCTCATGGGGTCAGTCTGTGGCGACGGCGGTGGCCGCGACCGGGGCGATAGTCAATCTCGATCGGTCTAATCGACTCCGTTGAGCGGGAGCGGATCGGGCGCGCGGCTCGGTCAGGGTGTTGGCGACACCGATTCCGAGGGGATGCGATGACCGAGTTGACGGTCCGGGTGACCGATCGCCGAGACGTTGCCGAGGGTGTGTTCGCACTCGATCTCGCCGCCGTCGACGGCGGCGCGCTGCCGACCTGGTCGGCGGGCGCGCATATCGACGTGGGTGTCGGCGCGGCCGGGGTACGGCAGTACTCGCTGTGCGGCGACCCGGGCGACGACCGCCGCTGGCGCATCGCCGTCCTGCACGAGCCCGGCGGGCGGGGTGGCTCCGATCACCTGCACCGCACCGCGACACCCGGTACGGAGCTGTCGGTTTCGCTGCCCCGCAACCACTTCGAACTCGTCGTGGCCCCGGAGTACCTCTTCGTGGCGGGCGGGATCGGGATCACTCCCATCCTGCCCATGCTCGCGGCCGCCGAGCGGGCCGGGGCACGGTGGACCCTGCACTACGGCGCTCGGACTCGGGCGCACATGGCCTTCGCCGATGAGCTGGCACGCCGCTATCCGCGGGTGAACCTGGTGCCGCAGAACGAATTCGGGCTGCTGCCGGTGGACCGGATACTCGCGGACACCACCGCCACGGTGTACTGCTGCGGACCCGCGCCGCTGCTGGACGCGGTCGAGAAGTTCTGCGGCAGCGGCGGTCTCACGGCGCACACCGAGCGTTTCACCGCCCGTGACACCGGCGACGCCGTCGACCGGGAGTTCGAGATCCGCCTGGCCGCCGGCGCCCGCACGCTGCGGGTGCCGGTCGGCCGGTCCATCGCGGATGTGCTGGAGAGCGCGGGCGTGCCGGTGATCACCTCGTGCCGCGAGGGCACCTGCGGCAGCTGCGAGACCGCCGTCCTGGACGGCGAGATCGACCACCGCGACACCATCCTGACCGCCGCCGAGCGCGAGCGCGGCGACACCATGATGCTGTGCGTCTCGCGGGCGCATTCGGATGTGCTGGTGCTGGATCTGTAGTGCGCGGTTCGGTGCCGGAATCGGGTCACACAAGCGTGCGCGTACCCCACGCGCCGGTCTCCCGTTCGGGAACACGAGAAAGTAGAAGGAACACACACCGATGAGGAAAACTGCCGCGGCGTCCGCGCTGCTCGCCGCCGCGCTGGGCATCACCGCCGGAGCCACCGGTACGGCTCACGCCGACGGGGGCGTCGTCAACTACACCGCGACCACCACCGAAACCTCCACCGTCATCACGACCGACGCGGGCTCCCTGGACGTCGACAACGGCGTGCTGAAGATCAAGGCCCCCAACGGCGATGTCATCGCGGGCACCGAACTGTCCTTCCGGGTGGACGAATTCGTCTTCCCGATCGCCGCCGACGTCGTCGACCGCACCGTCACGCTCACCCCGCTGTTCAGCCTCGCGCACGCGGAGTACAAGCCGGTCGCGCTGCCGTTCGAGGACCGGGCGTCCTGGAAGACCGAATACGACCGGGAGAAGGACGCCTGGAGCCGGATGACCACCACCATCAGCTTGGGCGCGGCCGTCGCGACCCTGGTCGGCGGTATCGGCGGCGCGGGCGTGGGCTGCATCCTGGGCGGCATCGCCGGCGCCACCATCGCCTCGGCCACCATTGTCGGCCTGTTCGGTCCGTTCATCCCGGCCGCGGCCGTCGGCTGCATCGGCGGCATCCTCGCGATGGGGTCGCTGGGCACGCTCGCCGGTCAGATCCTGATCACCGCGCCGGTCGCCATCATGGCGGCGGTGCAGTACTTCACCACCATCAATTCGCCGATGCCCGTCAAGCCGGCGAAGTAAGGACTCCGGCGCGTAGCGCCGGGGGGACAGGGACCCCCGCTCGGACCTCGGTCCGGGCGGGGGTCTCGTCGGTCGGACGGGGAGTTCGGTGCGGCCGCGATCTCGATCACCCGATCGGATATCGGAATGGAATGGCTTGCGGCCATGCGGAATTCACCCGGATTCGATCGAATGGCCGGGCATTCGATCGGCAGGAGAGGAAATTCATGACCAGCACCGACACCCCGGTCAACGGCACCGTCGCCGCGCGCGTGAGCGAGCTGACGGAGGCCGCCACCCGATGGAGGTGCTGCTCGAGGTGCTGCTGCGCACGGTGGGCGAGATGAGCCTGCGCACGGCGGAGCCGGTGTTCAAACCGAACGTGGTGATCCGCGGTCCGGAGCGACTGCCGGTGGAGTTCACCGCCCGCTGATCGGGCCGCGCCATCCGGGTAGGGTTTGCCTCGCATTCACACCTGTCGAACGGAAAGAGGCTCTTTCATGGCGACCTCGGAAGCGCGTGCCCAGATCGGCGTTACCGGCCTCGCGGTCATGGGCAGCAATATCGCTCGCAACTTCGCGCGCAACGGGTACACCGTTGCCCTGCACAACCGCAGTGTCGCCAAGACCGACGCCCTGCTCGAGGCGTACGGCGGCGAGGGTGATTTCGTGCGCACCGAGACCATCGCCGAGTTCGTGGCCGCGCTGGAGAAGCCACGGCGGGTGCTGATCATGGTGAAGGCGGGCGATGCCACCGACGCGGTTATCGCCGAGCTCGCCGACGCCATGGAGCCCGGCGACATCATCATCGACGGCGGCAACGCGCTCTACACCGACACCATCCGGCGCGAGAAGGCGATGGCCGCGCGCGGGCTGAACTTCGTGGGCGCGGGCATCTCCGGCGGTGAGGAAGGCGCGCTCAACGGTCCGGCCATCATGCCGGGCGGGCCCGCGGAGTCCTACGAGTCGCTGGGGCCGATGCTGGAGTCCATCGCCGCGCAGGTCGACGGCACCCCGTGCTGCACCCATATCGGCCCCGACGGGTCCGGGCATTTCGTGAAGATGGTGCACAACGGCATCGAGTACGCCGATATGCAGCTCATCGGCGAGGCGTATCACCTGTTCCGCGACGCGCTGGGCCTGGACGCCAAGCAGATCGCCGACGTGTTCACCGACTGGAACTCCGGTGATCTGGAGTCCTACCTGGTCGAGATCACCGCCGAGGTGCTGAACCAGGTCGACGCCGCCACCGGCAAGCCGCTGGTCGACGTGATCGTCGATGCCGCCGAGCAGAAGGGCACCGGCCGCTGGACGGTCAAGTCCGCGCTCGATCTCGGTGTACCGGTCACCGGTATCGCCGAGGCCGTGTTCGCCCGCGCGCTGTCGGGTTCGCGGGCTCAGCGCAAGGCCGCGGTCGGGCTGGCCGCGGGCACCCTGGCCGAGCGGCCCACCGACATCGCGCAGTTCACCGAGGACATCCGCCAGGCCCTGTACGCCTCCAAGATCGTCGCCTACGCCCAGGGCTTCGACCAGATCGCGGCCGGGTCCGCCGAATACGACTGGGATCTCGCCCCCGGTGACATGGCCACCATCTGGCGGGGCGGCTGCATCATCCGCGCGCGGTTCCTGAACCGGATCAAGGAGGCGTACGAGGCGAACCCGGACCTGCCGAGCCTGATCCTGGCCCCCTACTTCCGGCAGGCCATCGAGACCGCCATCGACTCCTGGCGGCGCGTGGTGTCCACGGCCACCCTGCTCGGCATCCCGGTCCCGGCGTTCGCGTCCTCGCTGTCCTACTACGACGCGCTGCGCGCCGAACGCCTCCCGGCCGCCCTCACCCAGGGGCAGCGCGACTTCTTCGGCGCGCACACCTACGAGCGCGTCGACGCCGAGGGCAAGTTCCACACCCTCTGGAGCGGCGACCGCAGCGAAGTACGGGCGTGAGGCGAAGCGACCGCGGGTGCGCACCCGCGGTCGCTCAGTCGATCCGGCGGATCAGTGCCGCTTTGAACAGGAAAACCGCGGCGTGGGAACAGATTCGGTAGATGCCCGCACCGTCGGCACTGAGGTCGGACACGCCGAAACCCCTGGCCGCCGTGCGGTAGAGCTCCGAACACGACGGGGTGGCCGCCCCCGCCACCCGATCGGTCTCCGCCATCAGTTCGTCGGTATGGCCCAGCGGCGGGATCCGCGCCTGTTCGAGGAAGGTCTCCAGGACGCGGGCGAGGATGTGCAGCGCGGTGGGGTTGCGGGCGGGAATGCCCAGCAGAAAGGCGAGCCGCCGGGCGGCCAGGGCTGGCTCGCGGTGCACGCTGGCCTCATCCGCGAGACCCAGCAGTGCGGCGACCACCGCACCCGTGGATCCGGCCGGGGCGGCGCGCGCACCCTGCTGCCCGTCCAGATCACCGCGCTGCACGATGGCCGCGCCGATCAGCAGGCGAGCCGCTCGGCGGATCTCGAGGACGGCATCGCCGGTGGCCGGATGCGGCACGCCGAAGATGACCGCCCTGCCGTCGGATTCGCCGATCTCGGACAGCAGCGCGGAGGTCAGTGCGACCGTCGCCGCCGCCACCGCGTCGGCATCGTCGACATGCGGCACCGGGGGACCGGTCACGAAGGCCGTGATCAGACGGCGCACCTGGAGCAGCGGGTGCAGATCGTTGGTCGGGAGATTCAGCAGGTAGGCCAGGCGGGTGGGCGCGGCCACCAGATCGCGCAGCGCCTCCTCGGTGGTGGGGTAGCCGAGTAGGGCGGCCATCGAGCGGCCGTTCTCCGGGGATTCGGGGACGCACCACCACGAGCTGTGCCGGACGAAGGCCGCGCCGCCGGGATGGGCGCCGGCGGGCCAGAGTTCGGACTGCCGGGCGAAGTCGTGCAGCTGCTGGTCGCGCTCTCGCGCCGCGAGACTGGCGGCGGTGTGGAACTGGATCTCGAGGCGCGCCGTGTCGTCCGGGGCGGTCCACACCGCGCGACGGTCGCGGTAGCGCGGATTCTCCCAGGAGTCCGCCGATGATCCGGGCACCGGGGTGAATCCGCGCGCCGCCAGCAGGTCGGTGATTCGGTCGACGGCCTCGGTGTAGGCGTCGGCGTCGAGCACCACGGTGAAGCGGATGATGTCGTTGATCACGCGCAGGGCGGTGGGCAGCGTGACGCCCTCCGAGTACAGCACCGCCACCTGGCGCCGCACCGATTCGGGCGATTTCACGGGGGCGCGATCGACCCGGCCCGCGGCATAGGACGCGGGCAGCTCGCCGAGCAGTTCGTCGAGCGCTTTCGCCGTCGCACCGGCGACCCGGGTGAGGTGATCCCAGTGGGCGCGCAGCGAGTCCGCTTCCGCCGCAGGCAGTTCCGGAGTCTCGATCACAGACTCCGCCTGCCCGGTCGCGCCGATCACGCCGAACCGGTCGACCAGCAGCAGGTCGGCGTCGGCGGCGCTGATCTCCACCAGATGCGGCACCGTCGAGGGGCGCGGGTCCTCGATGTCGTAGAGGGCCGCGGTGGGGGCCCAGCCGCCCCAGGTGCGAAACGATTCGTCGTAGACGCGGTCGTGCAGCACGCGTCGCCGCACGACCGTGGTGGCCTGCTCACCCGATGTCCAGCCGTGCCGGTCGGGAAAGCGGGCCCAGTACCGCGCCGTCTCGGCGGGGGCGGCGTGCGATCTCGTCATGGCGGCAGCTTACGAAGGATGGCGGATTTACGCCGGGTGGGCGCGGTGCGCAGCGCTTTCGGACACGCCGCCCACGGAATTCGGGGATGGGCAGCGGACCGCGCATGGGAAATGATCGCGGAACCGGTCCGGGTTGTGTGTCGGCGCGCTTACACTCTCGACCTAGTGAACTGTAGTTGTTTCAGATCTATGTACGAGGTTCATATGAAGTCTTGGCTCCGAGGTCGGCTCGCGGTGGCGGTGGTCGGCGGA
Organism: Nocardia sp. CC227C; assembly: GCF_030767025.1. Classification (GTDB taxonomy): domain Bacteria; phylum Actinomycetota; class Actinomycetes; order Mycobacteriales; family Mycobacteriaceae; genus Nocardia. The sequence goes on from NZ_JASITE010000001.1 coordinate 106,303, forward strand.
ATCGCACTGCTGTCGGGCGCGGTGGCATGTTCCGGAAGTGATGACGAGCAGGCCCCGGCGCCGTCGAGCAGTGTGGCCCCCTCGACCGTGGCCGAACCGACTTCGGAGCCGACCTCGGAACCGGCCTCGGAGCCGTCGCCGGAGCCGTCGCCGGAGCCGTCGCCGTCCGTGGAGGCCCCCGCGCCGCCGAGCGCCGTGCCGCAGGCGCCACCCGCGCAGACGCCGCAGGCGCCCGCCCCGCCCGCCGCACCGACCGTGCCCGCGGGGCAGCAGCCCGCGCCGGAACCGCCGAAACCCGCTCCGACACTGCCGGACCCGGGATTCGAGCCGCGAGCCGGATACTGAGCGGAGGCACGGGTGGGAAACTGGATCGGTGTCCGCCGGGTGGCGGCGGCGGTACTGGCGATCGCCGCCTCCGTCACGGGGGCGGGAGTCGGCACGGCCACGCCCGCCGAGGGCAAAACGCTTGTCGTCCTGGGTGATTCTTTCAGCTCCAATGCCTGGATTCTGGAATCCGAGACCATCGACTGCTGGCACGGTGAGACCTCCTGGCCCACCCGGCTGAGCCAGCGCATGGGTGTGGCGGGCACCCCGGACTTCCTCGATATGTCCTGTCCCGGAGCGTCACTCGACACTCCGCCGAACTACACCGCGGCCTGGGAGGCCAAACAGGCCGACAAACAGGGTGCGTTCGGTCCGCGCACCGAACTGGTGACCCTGCAATTCGGACTCAACGACCGCTGGGGCGCACACGACACCACCATGTGGTTCGCATTGCAGCAGTGCGTGCTCAACCTCATCCAGGGATGCGGTGTCGACGCCGCCGAACAGGGTCGCATTCCCGACTACCGGGAGGTCACCGGCACCGCCTATGCCGCCCGGATTCGCCCGGTGGTGGAGTACGTGCAGTACTACGCACCCAATGCCCGCATTCTCATGGTCGGTTATCCCGAACTCTTCGGCTCGGGACCGGAGTCGGTGTGCTTCAACGCCTTCGGTGTCGCGCGCTTCGTCCAGCCGCGCGGGCGGGCGGCCATCGAATTCGTGAACCGGCTCGACAGCGCGCAGCGGGAGGCGGCGCGGCTGCTCGATATCGACTTCTACGACACGCGGGCGGCGACGGCCGGACACGGGCTGTGCTCGCCGCAGCCGTGGATCAACGACTTCCAGGATCCGCGCGATCCCGATGCCATTCCGTTCCATCCGTCCGAGCAGGGTGACGCCGTGGTGGCCGACGGGATCTACGCCCAGGTCGAGCGCTGATGGTCGAGGTGGCACCCGCCGTCGCGAGCGGCGCGCTCGCGTCGGCGGCGCAGCGTCGGCCCGCGCTGCCGTCGTTGACCGGTGCGCGGTGGTGGGCGGCGTTCGCGGTGTTCGCTCTGCACGCGCTGGTGTTCTTGCCGGTGTATCCGTTTCAGAAATCCGAGTTGTTCCGGCACTTGCACAATCTGGTGCCGATGCAGTTGGGGGCGGCGGGGGTCACGTTCTTCTTCGTGTTGTCGGGGTTCATCATCTACTGGTCGTTCCGGCCCGGGATGTCGGTGCGCGGGTTCTATCGGCGGCGGGTGCTGAAGATCTATCCCACGCATGTGCTGGCGGGGGTGGTGTTCGTGGTGGCGGCGAGTGTGCCGCTGTCGCGGGCGGTGGTGTGGGTGCCGAATCTGTTCCTGGTGCACACCTGGGTGCCGAAGTGGACCACGGTGGGCGGGTTGAACGTCCCGGCGTGGTCGTTGGCCTCGGAAATGCTGTTCTACCTGAGCTTTCCGCTGGTGTACCCGCTCATTCGGCGGATTCCGGCCCGGCGGCTGCTGTTGGCCGCCGGGCTGCTGGTGCTGTTCGTCTTCGCGCTGCACACGGCGTATTACCTGTGGGTGCCGGGGCCGAAGGGGATCGCCAATGCCTTCGCGCCGCGTCTGCTGCCCGGGGACGCCTCGCCGTACTTCGAGTTGCACGCCGATCCGCGCTGGTTCGCGCAGCCGGACATTCCCGTCTCGCCGTCGTACTGGCTGAGCTACAACTTTCCGCTGTCGCGGCTGCCGGAGTTCTTCCTCGGGGTGCTGGCGGCCCGGATGGTGCTGGAAGGACGGTGGCGCAGTACGCGTCTGGGCCCGCCGCTGCTTGGGTTGGCGGTTGCTTACGCCGCTACCTGGGTGGTGCCGGTGAACTACAAGATGTCGGCGCTGCTGCTGGTGCCGATGGCGGCGGTGGTGGCCACCCTGGCGGCGCGGGATCTGGTCGGTATCCGTGGGTTGAACGCGCGTCCGCGCATGGTGTGGCTGGGCAATGTGTCCTATGCGTTCTATCTGATCCAGTTCCCGGTGATGGTGGTGATCACGCGGTATCTCATCGGCGGCAACCGGTTCGGGTTCCTCGGCTGGGCCGGGTTCGCGGCCCTGAGCCTGGTGGTGTCACTGGTGGCCGCCGCGGCGCTGTATCACTGGGCGGATGTGCCGATCATGAAGCGCTTCGCCGGGCGGCGGGCTTGACGCCCACCATGGGCAGCAGGGTGCGGCGGGCGAAATCGCGGGCCGCCTGCGCGTCGCCGAGCGGGATGAGGCCGTCCGGGGTCAGGGCCAGCGACAGCGCCAGCCGCGCCATGATCTCCGCGACCAGATCGGCGTCGAAGTCGGTGGTGTTCTGGGCGGACTGGAGTTCGCGCAACTTGCCCGCCAGGTAGACGCGGCCGACCTCGAGGATCGGCCCGGCCTCGGTGGTGAGGCGGGGAAGTACCAGGTCGGGTTCGGTGCGCAGCAGCCGCCGCAGCAGCTCGTTGCGCGCCAGTGCGGTGATGAAGGCGACGAAGGTCTCCACCAATTGGTCTTCGGTCGAGTCGAATGCCTGTGCTCGCTTGTCGATTTCGGCGACGAAGCGCTGTGCCTCGCGCACGCTGACGGCCTCGACGAGTTCGTTCTTGGATTCGAAGCGGCGGTAGAGCGTGGCCGGGCTGATGCCCGCGCGGCGCGCGATCTCACCCATGCTGGTCCGCTTGATGCCGAAATCCAGGAAGGCCGACAGTGCGCTCTCGAGCAGTTGCTCGCCGTCGTGGCGCGGTTTGTCGAGAATGCGCTGCAGCATGCTGGGCACGGAAGGCATCGAATCTCCAGTCGATCGGTGGGGGTGACCGCGTCGATGCGGTAAGGCGTGCGTCATTATTTCATCGCATCGCCACCGCGTGGCGCGGACTCCTCGGTCGAGGAGGATCGTGTCGGGAGCGTCAGCGCACGTTCAGCGCGGCCATTTCCCGCTCGATCGCGTTCGCCGCGAATTCGATTCCATTGGTGCGTAATTCGTGGACCCGGCGCTGTAGCGCCTCCATGCCCCCCGGCTGGGCCGCGATATCGGCCACGCTGATCCGCCGTCGGTGCATACCGTCTTGCTCGTACGCCACCGTTGCAACCTCCTGCTAGCCCCGTGCGCGCGCCCGACAGGCGACGGCAGAGCCCGGTCCGCCGGGAGCGCTGGGCACGATGCTAGCAGCGGACTTATATGGTCGCTTGATCAGTGTGTGGAGTCTCACATGCCGTGGCGAGTCAAGCCTCTTGACCGTCGCGATGCAGGCCCGTGTTGTGCAGGTACACCGCGGCATTGAGCTTGATCCGCTCCAACTCCTGCTCGCCCAGTTCCCTGCGCACCTTGCCGGGCACACCCGCGACCAGTGAGTTCGGCGGGATCTGCGCACCCTCCGGAATCAGCGCGTTGGCCGCGATCAGACTGCCCGATCCGATCACCGCGCCATTGAGCACCGTCGCGCCCATTCCGACGAGCACGTCGTCACCGACCGTGCAGCCGTGCAGGATCGCATTGTGGCCCACCGAGACTCCCGCGCCCACGGTGCACGGGAAGCCCGGATCGGCGTGCAGGACGCAGCCGTCCTGGATATTGGTCCGCTCGCCGACGGTGATGTCGTCCATATCGCCGCGCAGCACCGCCGAATACCAGACGCTCACCTGCGCGCCGAGCTTCACCCGGCCGATCACGGTGGCGTTCGGCGCGATCCACGCGCTCTCGTCGATCTGCGGTTCGTGCTCGCCCAAACGAATCTTCATGAGGCTGAACCTAGAGCACGGTCGTCCAGCCGAGCAGAGTGGATCGAATTCCGGAGCGATCACGGGTCGTCGCTGATCACACCGGCGAGTCGGGCGCGGCGGTGATGGCGAGGGCGGGTCGGGTGGTCCACGATGGCGGTATGAGGATCGGGGTGCCGCGGGAGGTCAAGCAGCAGGAATATCGGGTGGCGCTCACCCCGGCCGGGGCCGGGGAGTTGGTGCGCCACGGGCACGAGGTGGTGATCGAGGCCGGGGCGGGGGTCGGCTCGGGCTTCGGCGACGACGACTACACCGCGGTCGGGGTGCGGACCCTGCCGACGGCGGACGAGGTGTGGCGCGCGGCCGAACTCGTGGTGAAGGTGAAAGAACCCATCGCCGAGGAGTACTCGCGCATGCGCGCCGGACAGGTGCTGTTCACCTACCTGCACCTGGCCGCCTCGCGGGAATGCACCGAGGCGATTCTGCGATCCGGGATCACCGCCATCGCCTACGAGACGGTCCGCGCCGCCGACGGCTCGCTGCCCTTGCTCGCGCCCATGAGCGAGGTGGCGGGCAAGCTCGGCACCCAGGTCGGGGCGTATCACCTGATGTCGCCGCAGGGCGGCGGCGGGGTGCTGCTCGGCGGGGTGCCGGGTGTGCGGCGCGCCAATGTGGTGGTGCTCGGCGGCGGGGTGGCGGGCACCAATGCCGCCGCCGTCGCGGTGGGGATGGGTGCGCGCATCACCGTGCTGGACACCAATCCGCGGCGGTTGCGCGAACTCGACGCCCGGTTCTCCGGCCGCATCACCACCATCGGCTCCAATGCGGCCGAGGTGGAGCGGGCGGTGCTGAGCGCGGATCTGGTGATCGGCTCGGTGCTGGTGCCGGGTGCGCGCGCCCCGAAACTGGTGACCGACGACCTGGTGGCGCGCATGCGGCCCGGCTCGGTCCTGGTCGACATCGCCATCGACCAGGGCGGCTGCTTCGAGAGCTCACATCCGACCACGCACGCGGATCCCACCTTCCGGGTGGCGGACTCGCTGTTCTACTGCGTGGCCAATATGCCGGGCGCGGTACCGCACACCTCCACCACCGCGCTCACCAATGCCACGCTGCCCTACGCGACGGCCATTGCCGATCTGGGCTGGCGGGCAGCCTGCGACGCCGATCCCGGTCTGGCGCAGGGGCTCACGGCCGATGCGGGCGAACTCTACGCGGTGGAGGTGGCCCAGGCGCACGGCCTGGGCAGCGTCGGCGGAGCCGCCACGCGGTCGTAGCGGCGTCGGTGCGCTAGCGCCCGAGCGTCCAGTCCGGGTCGCCGTCCATCGGCAGGTCGCGCAGCTTGTCCGGATTGCGGACCGCGTCGATGGCCGTGATCCGGCCGTTGTCGACGGTGAAGGAGAAGACCCCGGTGTGCTTGCCGTCGAACACCACCAGACCCGGCCGCCCGGTGACGGTGACCTTGCGCAGCCATGCGTTCTCGACCTCGCCCGCCGCGCGCAGGAAGGACATGAAGGTGTCGGCCACCGTCTGCGCGCCGTGCAGCGGTTCCAGGAAGGCGAGCACCTTGCCGCCGCCGTCGGCGGTGAAGGTGACGTCGGAGTCCAGCATGCCGACCAGCGCGCTCAGATCGCCGGAACGCCATGCCACCGCGAAGGCCGACACCACCTTGGCGTGCTCGTCGCGGCTGGCCGGAAAGCGCGGGGTGCCCTGCTGCACATGTTTGCGGGCACGGGAGGCCAACTGCCGCACCGCCGCCGGGGTGCGGCCCACCACCTCGGCCACCTCCGGGCCGGTCAGGCCGAACACATCCTGGAGGACGAAGGCGGTGCGCTCGGCGGGGGACAGCGATTCCAGCACCACCAGCAGGGCGGTGGTGACCCGGTCGTCCTGGGTGACCCGGTCGGCCGGATCGTCCTCCCAGGCGCTCACTTCCGGTTCGGGCAGCCATTCGCCCACGTACTGCTCGCGGCGGGCGCGCGCCGAACCGAGGTGGTCGAGCGCCAGACGGCCCGTGACGGTGGTCAGCCAGGCGCGCAGATTCTCGATCTCCACTCCCGGATCGCCCTCGTGGTGCCGCTGCAAGCGCAGCCACGCCTCCTGCACCACGTCGTCGGCGTCGCTGAGGCTGCCGAGCGTGCTGTAGGCGACCCGGCGCAGATAGGGACGGTGCTCCTCGAACTGCCGGGCCAGGTCGGTCGGGTCGGGGGTGTTGTCGGTCGCCACTGTCTCGCCGTTCGTTCGGGGTCGCCCGGGGGCTACGTGTTGCCTGTGTATCAGGAGGACGACACGGGACGGGCGGGTGTGACATCCCGCTGCGGGAGGCGGCCACCGGTCGTCCGGAGCGTCGGGATATTTCTACACGAACCGGTCGGTCGCCCGCTTTCGCCGGCGGGTACGGCGGTGGTCGCCGCGGAATCCCCGGCGGCGGGGTGCGGTCACCGTTCAGCGTCCCCGAGCCGCCGCCATACCCGCCGCGGTGAGGGCCGCCGCGAGCTGGACGGCTTCGGAGAGGGTGACTGCGCGGCGCAGGTCCGCCACGCGGGGCGGGGGGCCGTCGCCGAGCGTCGGACGCATCTCGACGCCGTGGCGGTACTGGGTGCGGCCGCCCAAGCGGACGCCGAGGGCCCCGGCCATGGTGGATTCGGCGACCCCCGCATTCGGGCTGGGATGGGAGTCCGCATCGCGCCGCCACGCCCGCCACGCCGCGGTCGGGCGGCCGCCGACGAGCGGGGCCAGCGCCGCGGTGAGCAGGCCGGTGAGGCGGGCGGGCGCGAGATTGGCAACGTCGTCGGTGCGGGCCGCCGCCCAGCCGAACTTCCGGTAGCGCTCGTTCCGGTAGCCGATCATGGCGTCGAGGGTGTTGATCGCGCGGTAGGCCAGCAGGCCCGGAATTCCGGCCACCGCGCCCCAGAACAGCGGGGCGACCGTCGCGTCCGAGGTATTCTCGGCAATGGATTCCAGTGCGGCCCGCGCCAATCCGTCGGCATCGAGGACCTCGGGGTCGCGTCCGCACAGCGAGGGCAGCAACTCCCGCGCCCCCGCCAGGTCGTCGGCCGCCAGCCGGTCGGCCATGGCGTGGCCGGTGCGGGCCAGACTGCGCCCGCCCAACACGGTCCAGGTGGCGGCGGCCGTGAGCAGCACCCGGCCCGGCGTCGCCCGCCACGCCAGCAGCCCGACGGCGGTCGCCGAACCCACCAGCACCACTTCGTGCAGCACACCCGCGGCCCGGCTGTCCCGGTAGGTCTTGGTCTCCAATGCCATTGCCGCCGAACCGAATCCGGCCACCGGATGACAGCGGCGCGGGTCGCCGAGCAGGCGATCCAGCGCGAATCCGAGCAGCAGTCCCGCTGCGGTCGAGGTCCCGGTACGCACCCGGCGAGGGTAGTCGACGCGCCGCCGCGCCCCCGGCGGGTGGGGGCGCGGCGGTGTGGTCAGGACTGGTTCTTCAGGAAGGAGAGCTCGTTGGCGCTGCCCGCCACCACCACATCCAGCTTGCCGTCACCGTCGTAGTCGGCCAGTGCCGGAGTCTGCGGCTGCGAGGTGACATCGTGGTCACCGGCGCGGTCGATGGTCCCGTCCCCGTTCCCGCTGAACACCATGATCTTGGAGTTCAGTACGGCGGACATGACGGCGTCGAGCTTGCCGTCGCGATCGAAGTCACCCACCGCGATACTGGTGGGGCCGAGTCCGGACAGTGGCACGCGGTTGGTCTTCGAGAAGTCGCCCTCGCCGTCGGAAACGAGCAGGGTGGTGCTGAAGGAGAACGAATCGGCGGTGATCACGTCGTCGATACCGTCACCGGTGAAATCACCGGCGCGAATATCCTCGGTGATCAATCCGGAGGTGCTGCCGCCGCGCAATTCGAAACTGCCGTCGCCGCGATTGGTCGCCACGTGCACCCGTTGCAGCACGTCATTGTTGATGGCGATATCGGGTTTCCCGTCCCCGTCGAAGTTGCCGACCGTGAACGCCGCGGCCGCGCCCGGAATGATCGTCGATCCCTTGCCGTCGAGTTCGCCGTTGCCCTTGCCGATCCAGGTCTTCACCCCGGCGGGCACCAGGCTCAGCACATCCTGTGTGCCGTCGCCGTTCACGTCGGCGACGATGACCTCCTGCTGGGCCCCCTCCAGCGTCGGATAGGTCTTGGCGGCGGCGAAGGTGCCGTCGCCGTTGTTGATGAAGGTCGCGATGAAGGTCCACGACTGGGCCACCACATCGGGTCGGCCGTCATCATTGAGATCACCGGCGGCGACCGCGCCGTAGCCGTTGCCGGGCGTGCCGACCCGGGTCCCCGGGTCGAAGGTGCCGTCACCGTTGCCGGTCATGAGCACCGGGCCCGGACCACCGAAATCGGCGCTGACGATATCGGCCTTGCCGTCGCCGTCGAAATCGGCGGTGACCACACCGATCGGGGACGGGCCGGGACCCCAGGACGGGAAATCCCCGCCCGTCGGGGAATTCACCGCCGGGGCGAAGGAAATGGTGCCGGCCGTCGCGGTGCCGGTGGCGACCAGACAGCAGGCGGTGGTGGCGGCGAGAAGGGTGAGGCGCTGGCGCATAGGTATTCCTGGGGTAGAGCGTGTCGAGGTGAAGCGGCTCGGAATCTATGGCGTGGGTCACAGTGTCGATGCCGCATTGCCGCGAATTTGTGGAATTGCCTCCGAATCCGGGATTCGCTGTGCAACGCGCCCAAAAGCCGCGCCGGGGGTCGCGGAATCGCGCCGATCGTCACCGCTCGCACACGGGCGAATGGTCCTCCGGCATACCCTGGTCTGGTACGTCGTATCGAAACACGATGTGGCGCAGGGACTCACGATTGGGGTAGCGCAATGACCGTGCGGGATCGACTGGCCGAGCTGCCGACCGCGGACGCGGGAGATACCTTCGGGACGCCGTATCAGACGCCGGACGGGACGACCATCGTCCCGGTCAGCCGGACGGGGTACTTCCGGAAGACGCCCCGGCCGGTCGGAATGTATGTGATCCACGAGGGGAAGGTGACCTTCGAACCCGCTTACGACCGGACCCGGATCGCCCTGCTGGGTGAGCTGGTCGGGCTGGTGGCGGCCGCTCTCGCCACCGCCGCGATGCTGCGTCGGCCGCCCTGGCCGGATATGCGGTTCACGCACAGCGTCACCCGTGTCGACTGAGCCGAGCCCGGCGTCACAGCCGCGATCGGTCCCCGGGGTCGGTCGATCGGGCCGCGATTCCGGTCCTCAGCGGCGGGTGCCGCCGTAGCGGTCGGCCAACCGGGCTTCGGTGGTCTGGGCCTTTCTCGCGGGTGGCGGGGTGGCGGGGTCCGCGTCCTTCTCCGTCGGGGTGACAGGGGCGGTGTCGCGGGAGTCGGCCGCGGCGTTCTCGCGGCGGCGGGCGCGGAGTTCGGCGTAGACGAAGTAGCCGAGACCGAGCGGGGCCATGATGCCGAAGGCCAGCCATTGCAGGCCGTAGGACAGATACGGTCCGGCGTCGAGTTGCGGCAGCGGGACCGGGGTGAAGACGCCCGGCTGATCCTCCGACAGTTGCAGGTAGCCGCCGCGGCCGTCGGTGGGAATCGCGGTGATCGGCAGGTCGAGCACCTGCGCCGCCTGCGCGGTGTCGATCGAGTACACCTGGCGCAGGCCGTCCTCCGTCATCGGGGGTCTGTCCGCCGGAATGCCCTCGGAGTTGCGCACCCGGGCCTCCAGCCGCTGCGTCCCGGCGGGCGGATCAGCGATGGCGGGCGGCCGCGAACCGTCGACGGCTGCCACCATGCCCCGGTCGACCAGCACCGTGCGGCCGTCGTCGAGCCGGAAGGCGGCCAGCACCGCGAAGGCGGGCGCGCCGTCGAGATGGCGCAGCCGCACCAGCAGCGTGGAGTCGGGCACGTATCCGCCGGAGGCGGTGACGCGCTGCCATTCGCTGTCGGTGTCGGTGCCGTCGAGCAGGGCGGTGACGTCGACCGGCGCGGCCCGCACCGAATCGGCGATCCGCTGATTGCGGTGCTCGGTGGCGGAGTTCTTGCCCAGCTGCCAGGGGGCGAGCACGGTGAAGCACATGTAGGCGAATCCGGCCACCACCGCGGCCAGGATCAGCCAGCTGGGCCGCAGCAGGAATCCGATGCGCCGCAGCGCCGACCGGCCGCTCACGAGACGCCCCGCACCGGCTCGCCGAGCTGTTCGCGCACCCAGTCCAGCAGGCCGGGGACGGCGGCCTCGATCTGCTGGCGCACCAGTTCGAAATCGCGCTGGTCGCCGTAGTACGGATCGGCGATATCGGGACCGTCGGCCGCCGGGTCGAAGCTGCGCAGCAGCCGCCGGGCCGCCGACGGCACCCCCATGCGCGCCAGGGCGCGCTCGTGCGAGGTGTCCAAGGCGACCAGCAGATCCGCCGCTCGATGGTCGGCTCCGATCACCGCCGCCGCATGCCCCACCGGATATCCGTGTCGCCGCAGCTCATCGGTGGTGCGCGGATCGGCGTCGTCCCCGACGTGCCAGCCGCCGGTGCCCGCGCTGCTCACCCGCACCCGGTCCGCCAGACCGGCGCGCCGGAGATGCGCCGCGAAGATCTTCTCGGCCATCGGCGACCGACAGATATTGCCGGTGCAGATGAAGGTCACATGCAGCTCGCCCACAACAGCCATTGTGTCGGTTCGACCTACGGGGCCGCCACGTAGGGTAGGGAGCTGTGCCGGAGGACACCGCGGCGAGCCGCGACGAGGACACCGCGGCGAGCCGCGACGAGGACACCGCGGCGAGCCGCGACGAGGACACCGCGGCGAGCCGCGAATCGGAACTGGTGGCGGATGCGTCCCCCACCGACCCGAAGCGTGCTGCCATCGAGTCGCACGGCTCCGTCGATCGCGAGCGGCTGCGCCATCACGGGGATGTCGATGCGCGGCCGGGGATGGTCGACTTCGCGGTGAATGTGCAGGGGACCGCGCCGCCGGAGTGGTTGCGGGTGCGGTTGGCCGGGCGGCTGGGGGAGCTGGGGCGGTATCCGGACGGCGGTGCGGTGGCGGACGCGCGGGCGGCGGTGGCGGCGCGGCACGGGCGGCGGGCCGAGGAGGTGCTGTTGCTGGCCGGGGCGGCGGAGGGGTTCGCCATGCTGCCGCGGCTGGGGGCGCGGCTGGCGGCGGTGATCCATCCGTCCTTCACCGAGCCCGAGTTGGCGCTGCGGGAGGCGGGCGTGCCGGTGACGCGGGTGGTGCTGGAGCCGCCGTACGCCCTCGACGCCGGGCTGGTGCCCGAGCGGGCCGATCTGGTGGTGGTGGGCAATCCGACCAATCCCACCTCGGTGCTGCACCCGGCCGAGGCGCTGCTGGCGCTGCGCCGCCCCGGGCGGATCGTGGTGGTGGACGAAGCCTTCGCCGATGCCGTGCCGGGTGAACCGGAATCCCTGTCCGGCAAGGATTTTCCCGATGTGCTGGTGCTGCGCAGCCTCACCAAGACCTGGGCGCTGGCCGGGCTGCGCTGTGGTTACGCCCTCGGCGCGCCGGAGATATTGGCGAGGCTGAGCCACGGCCGCCCGCACTGGCCGCTGGGCTCCCTGCAACTGGAGGCCATTGCCGCGACCAGCGCACCGGCCGCCGTGGCCGAGACGCGCCGCACGGCGCGGGCCATTGCCGCCGACCGCGCCGCCATGATCCCCCGGCTGCGCGCGCTCGGCATCGCGGTGCACGAGCCCGCCGCCGGTCCTTTCCTGCTGATTCGTGTCCCGGATGCGGAACTGCTGCGGAAGCGGCTGGCGGACAAGGGTATCGCGGTGCGCCGGGGTGATACCTTCCCGGGACTGGACGCCGGTTGCCTGCGCGTGGCGGTTCGCCCCGCTGCCGAGGTGGACCGTCTGGTCGCGGCCATCGAAGACGTCGGATTGTGATCCGAGGCGGGTATCCGGTGAACGATGTTCGTTCGGGCGTTGGAGGAGGTTGATCGTGACGGCGGTGCGGTTGGCGGATGTCATCGGTGTGCTGGACGCGGCGTATCCGCCGCGCTTGGCGGAATCCTGGGATTCGGTGGGGCTGGTCTGCGGTGATCCGGGCGAGGCGGTGACGCGGGTGCTGTTCGCCGTGGACGCGACCGCCGCGGTGGTGGACGAGGCCGTCGAGTGGGGTGCGCAGGCGCTGGTGGTGCACCATCCGCTGCTGCTGCGCGGCGTGGACACGGTGGCGGCGAGCACGCCGAAGGGTGCTCTGCTGCACCGGCTGATCCGCTCGGGCTGCGCGCTGTTCACGGCGCACACCAACGCCGACTCCGCCGATCCGGGGGTGTCGGACGCGCTGGCGCACACCATCGGGCTCCGCGTCACCGGGCCGCTCGACCCCAAACCTGTTGGGGCGCAGGACGAGTGGCAGGTGCTGGTGCCGCGCACGCATACCGAGGCGGTGCGGGAGGCGCTGTTCGCGGCCGGTGCGGGTGCGGTCGGTAACTACCGGGAGGCGAGCTGGTCGGTGACCGGGACGGGGCAGTTCCGGCCGCTCGACGGTGCCGCCCCGGCCATCGGGGCGGTGGGGGAACTCCAGATCGTGCCCGAGGACCGCGTCGAGGTGGTGGCCCCGCCGTCGGCCCGGCGGGCGGTGCTGAGCGCCCTGCGGTCGGCGCATCCCTACGAGGAACCGGCCTACCACGTGACCGAGCGCGCACCCCTGCCGTCCGGACTGGGCATCGGCCGGGTCGGGGAGTTGGCGCAGCCGCAGCCGCTGCGAACGTTCACCGCGCGCGTCCGCGCAACACTGCCCGCCACCACCTGGGGGGTGCGCGCCGCCGGTGATCCCGAGCGCGTCGTCCGCACGGTGGCGGTGTGCGGCGGGGCGGGCGACTCCTTCCTGTCGACCGTGTCCCGCCTCGGGGTGGACGCCTACGTCACCTCGGATCTGCGCCACCACCCCGCCGACGAGCACCTGCGCTCCGGCGGTCCGGCGCTCATCGACGCCGCGCACTGGGCCACCGAATTCCCTTGGTGCGCACAGGCCGAGGGTGTCGTGCGGGCGGCGCTGCCGGGGGTCGAGACGCGTGTCTCGACGCTGCGCACCGACCCGTGGACCATCGGCGCGGCCGATTGCTGAACGGACGGCCGAAGGTCGGCGGCGGCCGTGCCGCCTTCGTCGGCCGTCGCCCTTCCCGCTGGTGCCTGCGGTGCTACCGATCAGGAAAATCGTTGCAGCGCACGCTATTCCGCCACGATCGTCGCCTCGTGCAGCACCGGGAAGTTCACCGAGTTGGCGATGAAGCACCGCGTGTGCGCCTCGGCGTGCAGGCCGTGCGCCTTGTCGATCATCGCCGCGTCGGTGACCGTGATGTGCGGGCGCAGGGTGACCGTGCGGAAGCGTTCGTCGTCCATTACGCCCAGTGCGGTATCCCGGTAGGAGGTGACCACCACCCCGGCCGTTGCGCACAGGTGCAGGTACCAGAGCATGTGGCAGTCGGAGAGGGAGGCCACCAGCAGCTGTTCCGGATTCCAGCGTTCCGGGTCGCCGCGGAACTGGGGGTCGGCGGTGGCGAGGATGGGCGGCCGCCCGGCGGTCAGCAGTTCGTGATTGCGGCTGTAGGACCGGTAGTCCGTCGTCGCCCCGGACCACACCACCTCGACCTCGTACCGATGTTCGCTCATACCCGAGAGTGTGTCGGATATCCGCCCCGCTGCCCACCGCGAATTCGTGGGCCGGGTCACGGGTGCGGTCCACGCGCACGCCTCGCGGTGAACATCCGCCCAGCTGGCGGGTGGGTTGGGAAATCGACGCTGCCGACGGAGTACGGTGGGGGTCTTGAACTGTCCACAGCGTCCAGGAGAGCCTCCGCGTTGAATGTCGAACCATCGATCCAAGCCAAGCTGCTCGACCTCGCCGCAGTCGACGCCGAGCTGACGCGGATCGAGCACCGTCGCAAGGTGCTGCCCGAGGAGCAGGAGGTGCGGCAGCTCGAGGCGGAGCGGACGGCGCGCAAGGACGCGGCGGTCAAGGTGGAGATCCTCATCGACGATCTGGATCGCGATATCCGCAAGCTCGAGGGTGAGATCGACGCCGTGCGCAAGCGCGAGGAGCGCGACCGCGGCATGCTGACCGCCGGATCGGTCGGGGCCAAGCAGCTCTCGGAACTCCAGCACGAACTGGCGAGCCTGGAGCGCCGCCGCACGGTGCTCGAGGACGACCTCATCGAGGTGATGGAGCGGCGTGAGGCCGCGGCCGCCGACCACGATCACGCCGGGGCCAATCTGGACCATGCCGAACGGCTGCTCACCGAGGCTCAGCGCAAGCGCGACGAGGCGCTGCGGGATCTGGAGGCCGCGGCGCAGCGCTGCGAATCCGACCGCGCCGCCCTGTCCGGTCGCTTCCCCGCCGAGCTGACCGCCGTCTACGACAAGCAGCGCGCCAGCTACGGCGTGGGCGCGGCCCTGTTGCAGGCCCGCCGCTGCGGGGCGTGCCGGATCGAACTGGATCGCGGCGAGATCGCTCGCATCGCCAAGACCGCACCCGACGTGGTGGTCCGCTGTCCCGAATGCGGTGCGATCCTGGTGCGCACCAAGCAATCGGGACTGTGAGCGGCCGCGCCGGGAAGGGCGAGCAACGGTGAAGGTGATCGTCGAAGCCGACGGTGGATCGCGCGGCAATCCCGGGCCCGCCGGGTACGGCGCGGTGGTCTGGGATGCCGATCATGCGCGGGTGCTCGCGCAGCGTTGGGAGTACCTCGGCGTCGCCACCAACAATGTGGCCGAATATCGCGGTCTCATCGCCGGTTTGGAGGCCGCCGCCGAACTCGGGGCCACCGAGGTGGCGGTCCGCATGGACTCCAAGCTCGTGGTCGAGCAGATGTCGGGCCGCTGGAAGGTCAAGCACGCGGCCATGATTCCGCTGGCCGACCGGGCGCGGCAGCTCGTCGCGGGCTTCGACGGGGTGCGCTTCGACTGGATCCCGCGCGCGCAGAACTCCGACGCCGACCGGCTGGCCAACCAGGCCATGGACGACGGCGACCTGGTGGGGGAGGTCCGCGGTGCGCTGGCCGACGTGCCGGGGGACACGGCCGACCCGGTGCCCCCGGGCTCGGGCACGCGCACCGAGGTGAGCGGACCCGACCATGGTATCGGGGGCGAGACCACGTCGCGCAGCGGTACATCCACGCCGCCCGATGCGGTCGCGGAATCGTCCACGGCATCGACGGCACGCGGTGATGTCGCGGCGAGCGGCGGCGCGCACACGGCTCCCGGTTGGACCGGGGCGGTGGGGCGGCCGACGCGGTTGCTGCTGCTGCGGCACGGGCAGACGGAACTGTCGGTGCAGCGGCGGTATTCGGGGCGCGGGAATCCGCCGCTGACGGTGCTGGGGCGGGAGCAGGCCGCCAGGGCCGCGAAGATGCTCGCGGCGAGGGGGAATATCTCGGCGATCGTCTCGTCCCCGCTGGGGCGGGCGCGGGAGACGGCGGAGGCCGCCGGGCACGCGCTGGGGGTGCCGGTGCGGGTGCTGGACGGGCTCATCGAGACCGATTTCGGTGCGTGGGAAGGGATGACGTTCGCCGAGGCGCGCGAACACGATCCGGAACTGCACACCCGCTGGCTGGGCGATCCGTCGCTGCCCGCTCCCGGCGGTGAGAGTTTCGACCAGGTGCGTGAGCGGGTCGAGGCGGTGCGCCGCGACCTGGTGGCGCTGCATCCCGGCGAGAACGTCCTCGTGGTCAGCCATGTGACGCCCATCAAGACCCTGCTCCAACTCGCACTCGGGGTCGGCCCCTCGCTGCTCTACCGCCTGCACCTGGACCTGGCCTCGCTCTCGATCGCCGAGTTCTACTCCGACGGCGGCTCCTCCGTCCGGCTGGTCAACGACACCTCCTACCTGTAAGCCCGCCCCGGGGCGGGCGTTTGCCGAGTACGGCGCGGGGTACTTCGGCGGCGTCTGGAGGTGGACGAATGGCCGAAGCAGCGGTGGCCGCCGACCGCACCGCGGCGTCCGGCGGCCGCGACTGATCGGCCCGCGCTACGGACGCAGCACCGCGGTCAGGAATTCGGTCTGGTCGTAGACCGCCTTCTCGAACCAGTCGTCGAAGTAGATGTCGAAGTGGCCGATCGGATATTGCTTGACGACAGCGTGTTTGGTGCGGGCGGCGGCTTCCAGTGTCGGGCCGGGCGGGGCGACGCTGTCGTGCTCGCAGACCGCGTAGAACACCGGGACCTTGATGTCCTTGACGCGCTTGACCGGTTTGTCGAACAGCACCGAGAGCCCGACGCGGGCAGCGACTTTCGGGCGGTAGGCGGTGCTCTCCTCGGCGAGGCGGCCGAATCCCTCGGGGACGTCGGCGGCGCTCATGAGCGCGGCGGAGCGTCGGCGTCCGGCCAGCCGCACGCCGACGGGTTTGCGGCGCAGCGGTCCGATGACCAGGTCGGTGAGTGCCAGCGTGCCGGTCTTGGTGAGGCTGATCGGTCCCTTCGCCAGGGCCGAGGACCAGCCGCTGGTGAACGGGCACTGCGCCACCACTCCGGCGAGGTAGTCGTCCTCCGGCGCGACCGCGAGCACATGGCCCCCGCCGAAGGAACTGCCCCACAGTGCGATCCGGGTGGCGTCGAATCCGCGCAGGGTGCGCCCGTAGGCGATGGCGGCCCGCCAGTCCGCCCGCTGGCGGGCGATATTGATCACCTGCCGCGGCTCACCCTCCGAGCCGCCGAAATGCCGGTAGTCGAAGGCCAGTACGCCCATTCCGGCCGCCGCGAACCGCCGGGCATAGCGATCCAGCCCCATCTCCCGATCCGCCCCCAGCCCGTGCCCCATGATGACCAGCGGGCGCGGTTTGGGTGGTCCGTCCGGTAGATACAGCCACCCCGCACAGCGGTGACCCTCCGATTCGAACCCCACCTCGACACGCTCCATGAGCCATTACCGTACCCTGGTTGCGCGGACGAGTCGGTCGGGCGGCCGCGGCGATGGGAACGGGCACGGCTGTGCCGCCGCCCGTCGCCGAGGAAAGTCCGGACTCCACAGAGCAGGGCGGTTGCTAACGGCAACCCGGGGCGACCCGCGGGACAGTGCCACAGAAAACAAACCGCCCACACGTCAGGTGTGGGTAAGGGTGAAACGGTGCGGTAAGAGCGCACCAGCGCGCCGGGTGACCGGCGCGGCTCGGTAAACCCCGCCCGGAGCAAGGTCGAAGGCCGCACTCTCGGCGAGAGTGCGGCTGCGCAGGCGTTCGAGGGCTGCTCGCCCGAGCCTGCGGGTGGACTGCTCGAGGCACCCGGCAACGGTGTGTCCAGATGGATGGCCGTCCCCCGGTGCGAACCGGGGACAGGATCCGGCTTACAGACCGACTCGTCCGCCCCGTGCGCATAGCCAACGGCTATCGCGATCGCCGTGGGGGATATCCCGTTTCGGCGCTCGACGCGACGGCGGCGGCGACCCCCGAGGGGGTCGCCGCCGCCGTCTGCGTCCGGTCGGTCAGTTCGGTTGTACGACGAGCAACTGAGCCCAGTAACTGGCCTGCTCCGGGCCGAGTAGGGGCAGCAGGTGGTCGAAGAGGATCATCGACATGCGGTGGGGAACTCCTCGGATCGCTCGGTGTCGGAAGTAGGCGTCCACGCGCGGTCACGCGGCGGATGCGACGGCAACCCTACAGCTCGGGTGGAGCGGTCGGGACGCGGCGCGGCACGGCGTGTCGACCGGTCGTTCTGCCCGGAACTAGCCGGGAGCGTGACTGATCTCATAAAGTGTTGCGCGTTGGAAAGTTCCGTTGCGGGTGATAGCAACGGGGCGACAGGGCATCAACGAACGTCGGAAAGCAGGTTTCGTCTATATGCGAATTGCTCGCAAGCTGGTCACCGGTGGGCTGCTCGCCGGTACCGCTGCCGTGCTGGCCGTGATGGGTTCCGGGTCCGCCTCGGCGGTCGCCGTGACCCCGCTGCCGGGTGGGGTGCAGGTGGATCTCACTCCCGCCGATACGCGCTGGGTGGCCGACAGCCACTTCGGGCAGACCCTCGCCGGTCTGCCGCATCCGTCCGCCGCCTCCTTCGGGCAGGCGCTGGATTCCGCGGCGAAGCTGTCGTCGCAGTATCCGGAGGGCCGGGTCGTGTTCACCGTCTTCGGGCCGTTCGACCAGTTGAACGGCACCATGCTGGCTCTGCAGTAGGACCAGCCCCCCGGTGGAACTACATCAGCGGATCGTTTCGGCGCCGGTCGATTTCGGCGCCGTCCGAACCGAATTCGGGTTGGCCTCGGCGTATCCCGCCGAGGCCCTCTCGGAGGCCCGCGACGCGGTGGACGCGTTCGCGGGCGACCGGGTCGACCGCACCGACATTCCCCTCGTCACCATCGACCCGCCCGGCGCACTGGATCTGGACCAGGCGCTGCATCTCGAACGGACCCCGACGGGATTCCGACTCCACTACGCCATCGCCGATGTCGCGGCCGTGGTCGCGCCGGACGGTGCGCTCGCCCGCGAATCCCTGGTGCGCGGCCAGACCTTCTATCTGCCCGACGGCACGGTGCCCCTGCATCCCCGCGTGCTGTCGGAGGACCGCTCCAGCCTGCTGCCCGACCTCGACCGCCCCGCCGCGCTCTGGACCATCGAACTCGACGCGAACGCCGAGCCGACGAGTTGGTCGGTGACACGCGCCCTGGTGCGCTCCCGCGCCCGTCTGGACTACACCGGGGTGCAGGCCGACGCCGACGCCGGTCGGCTGCACCCCGCCATCGCCGCGCTGCCCGAATTCGGCCGCCTGCGCATCGAGGCCGGGCTGGCGCGCGGCGCGATCTCGCTGCGGCTGCCCTCGCAGAGCGTGATCCGTGTGGACAACACCGACGACCACTGGCAGCTGGTGGTGGAGCCGCGCACCGCCGCCGACGACTGGAACGAGCAGGTTTCGCTGCTCACCGGCATGTGCGCCGCCCGAATCATGCTGGACGGCGGCGGATCGCACCGTCTCGGCCTGCTGCGCACCATGCCGCCCGCCCCCGCGTCCGCCGCCGAATCCATGCGCCGCACCGCGGCTGCCGTCGGAATCGACTGGCCCGCCGACGAATCCGTGGGCCGCATGCTCGCCCGCCTGGACCCCAACACCCCGGCCGCACTGGTACTCATGTCCGAGGCCACCGGTCTGCTGCGCGGCGCGTCCTACACCGTGCTGGACGGCGAGGATCCGGACACTCTGCAGCACAGCGCCATCGGTGCGGCCTATGCCCATGTGACCGCGCCGCTGCGCCGCCTCTCCGACCGCTACGCCACCGAGATCTGCCTGGCGCACTGCGCGGGCGTCGAGGTTCCGCCCTGGGTGCGGGAGGGTTTGGACGCCGCCGCGGAATCCATGCGCCGCTCCGATGCGGTGGCGGGCAAGCTGGAACGCGCTTGCATCGACCTCACCGAGTCCACGGTGCTGCACTCTCGGGTGGGCACGGCATTCGAGGCGGTCGTGCTGCGCGAGGCCAATGGCACCCGTCCCGCGGAGATCTTCGTCGCCGACCCGCCCGTGCTGTCGAAATGCACGGGCGGACCGCCGGAGGGGAAGCGGGTCAGGGTCCGTCTGGTCGAGGCCGATCCGGCCGCCCGCACGGTCATGTTCGACTACCCGGCCCCCTGAGCCGCGTCGGGTCCTGAGCCGCGTCGGCCGTCAGCTGGCGATGGCGGAGGCGGTGGCCGAACGGATCGCGGCGGTGACGGTGTCGGGATCCTCGAGCATGAGCAGGTGGCCGCAGTCGGGCAGCAGCAGCGACCGGACGGGGGAGAGGGTGCGGTTGAGCGCCGATCCGGCGGTGGCGGACAGAATGCGGTTCTTCGCACCCCAGATGGTGGTGATGGGCGGGAAGGCGAGGGTGGGGCGGAAGTCGTCCAGCGCGGCCAAGCGGTCGAAGTCGCGGGCGATGGCGGCGGGGGCCAGCAGGCGGCGGGGTTCGGTCCAGCGGTCGCGGAAGTCGGCGAAGGCGGTGGCGTCCATGTGGCGGCCGCGCGGGCCGAGCTGTTCGCGCACCACCCAGCCGGCCGCGAGTGTGGGCACCTTGGTCGCCGCGGCCAGCGCGTCGAGTCGGATGCGCCGGGCGGCCTTGGCGGTCCAACCGGTCGGGGTCGGACGCAGGGTGGCGGCGGTGAGCGGACTGCACAGCACCAGAGCGCGCACCCGCCGGGTCTCCTGCCGGGCGTAGAACAGCGACACCGCGCTGCCGAAACAATTGCCCACCAGTGTGACGTCCCGCAATCCGTGATCGGCGATGAACTCCGAGACGAGGCGCACGTAATTGTCGACCGTGTACCCACTGGTCGGTATATCGGATTCGCCGAAGCCGAACAGGTCGAGGGC
Source organism: Nocardia sp. CC227C (assembly GCF_030767025.1). Classification (GTDB taxonomy): domain Bacteria; phylum Actinomycetota; class Actinomycetes; order Mycobacteriales; family Mycobacteriaceae; genus Nocardia. The sequence goes on from NZ_JASITE010000001.1 coordinate 126,567, forward strand.
GTACACGCTGTTGGTGGCCGCGAGGGCCCGCGTCTGATGCGACCAGATCCGCCGGTCACCACCGATATTGTGCAAGAACAAGATCGGGTCGCCCGATCCGGCACGGTCGTAGGCGACGGAAACGCCGTGGAAGTCGAATACCGGCATCGGGCGCTCTCCTCATTGAGTGCGGTGCTGTACTGCTCATCGCCGTACTGCTCATCACTGCTCATCCGGCCGGAGCTGTCACCAGCGGAATACCCCGGCACGGAATATGCAATCCATGCTAGCTGGTACCGCTGGTAACACAAGGCTCGGCGAGTAGCGCCCGATCGCCGGTCAGCGCGTCGTCGTGGGAATCACCTCCCCGGAGCGCAGCCACCGCTGCAATTCCGCCATTCCGGTATCCCGGTCCGTGATCGGCCGGTAGCCGAAGTCGCGGGCGGCCGCCCCGGTGTCGTAGGTGCCCGTGCGGGTGAGCACCGCGACCGTGTACCGCGACAGCGGCGGAGTCCAGTGTTCGGCGAGATACGGTACGCGCCTGAGGGTTTCGATCACCTCGACGGCCAGTTCCACCACCCGCCGCGGCGGCCTGCGTCCCGGCTGGCGATAGCCCAGTTCCGCGGCGACCTGCCGCAGGAACCGCCACACATTGGTCTGCTCGGCGTCGGCGATGAAATACGCCCGCCCGCCGACCTCGTCGGAGCCAGCGGCCTTGACGCAGGCTTCGACGATATTGTCGACATGGCACAGCGAGGCGTGCACCTCGCGGCCGAACGACAGATCCGGCAGCGTTCCCGCCGCCGCCCGGCTCAGCAGCCGCACGATCGGCCCGGACCGGTCACCCGCACCCCAGATGGCGCGCGGCCGTAGTGCGCAGGTGGTGAAATCCGGTGTGTTCGCTGCGAGTACGAGCCGTTCGGCCGCCGCCTTGGTCTCGCAGTAGAGGTTCAGGAAGCGGCGCGGGTACGGCACCGATTCATCGATATCGACCTGATCCCCGCCGTCGCGGTCCATCAGCGCGCTCGGGCTGGAGATGAACACGAACCGCCGCGCCCCCTTGTTCCGCGCCGCCGTCAGCAGCCGCTCGGTCGCCGTGACGTTCTCGTTCCAGAACTGCTCCCGGGTCCCACGCTCGTCCACCCGTGCGGCACTGTGGAATACGATGTCGACACCTTCGACGGCCCGTTCCAGCGAGGCCGGATCACCGAGGTCGCCATTGACCACCTCCACCTGATCCAGCACGGCGGCGATATCACGCAGAGTGCTGGTGGGGCGCACCAGAATCGATACCCGGTAGTCGCCGTCGCGCACCAGGCGGCGCACCAACGCCCCGCCCAGGAACCCGGAAGCCCCGGTCACCAGTGCCCTCACCGCGCCTCCCGGCCGATCCCGCGCATACCGCACCGCCCGGTGCGGCTCGCTCGTTCGTCGGCGGCGATACTCACCGCCGCGGTGATCGTCCCCGCCAGCCGGACCAGTGATCCCAGGGATAGGAACGACCGCAGCACAATCTCTTTCACCGTCTCCTCCTGGACTAGGAATCGAGCTGTTTGGCGGCCCAGACGGCCAGCTTCTCGCGCCCGATCTTGGCGTTGTGGCGGATGTCCACCGGGAATCCGGGATGGAACAGGAAGGCCGTCACCGGGGCGGTGATCTCGAATTCGGCCTGGCGCTTGTACATTTCGACCTCCACGGCCTTGCGGTCGGCCCCCGGCTCGAGTTCCACGCACAGCACCGGCCGCTGCGCACCGCGCTCGCCGACGCCAACCAGCGCCGTGCGCGCCACTCCGGACACGACATTGAACACCTGCTCCACCCGCACCGTGAACAGCGGCCCGTCGGCGGTTTCCACACGCTGACTCTTGCGCCCGCAGAACCGGATTCGCCCCTGGTCGTCGATGCGCGCCAGGTCGCCGGTGCGATGCCACACCACCTCGCCGTCGCGGATCTTGCCGACGGTATTGGCCGAATCCGGCCACAGATAGCGGGTGCTCACATTCGGCCCGGAGACCACCAGTTCGCCGACCCAATCCGTGGCGGCCAGCTCCTCGGCCCGTTCGTCGACATCGTGCCAGGTGGGCAGCGGATCGTCGGTGATCGCGATGATGCGCGCCCGCACGTGCAGGGCGGGCTTGCCCACGCACACGCCCTCCCCGCGGTGCGCCGCCTCCACGAGATCGCCCAGCAGTTCCCGGGATTCGATGGTGGCCATGGGCAGCGCCTCGGTGGCCCCGTAGCCGGAGTACACCCGCGCGTCCTCGGGCAGCACCGCACGCAGCCCGGCGATGCACCAGTCCGGCACCGGCGCACCGCCGGAGTAGACGCTCTCCAGCGTCGGCAGCGTCGATCCGTGCTGCTCGATATGGCGCAGCAGCGGAATCAGCACCGCCGGGGAGGCGAACATGGTCTTCACCCCGAACCGGTGCACCGCGTCCACCACGTGCTCGGGATCGGTGGCCCCGACCTTGGAGGGGATCAATGGCGGCAGCACGCAGCGGGATCCGATGAGCAGCTCCAGAATGCCCGCCACCGGCGCGGTGATGAGCGAGGTGCCCGGTTCCATATGCTCGCGCGCCGCGTCCACCTGCTCGATCATGGCGCTGAGATTGCCGTGGGTGAGCACCACCGCCTTGGCCGGACCGGTGCTGCCGGTGGTGTAGGCGATGAGCAGTGGCTCGTCGTCGGGCGCGGGCTCGCGTTCGGGCAGCGGCGCGGGCGGGGTGCGGCCCCAGCTGTCCAGGGTGGGGCCGCGCCAGAAGCCGCGTCCGACGGTGACCGCCAGCCGCACCTTGCGGAAGTAGGCGCGGAAGACGATGCGCACCGCCTGCGCCTCGGGCACCCCGACGAACGCCTCCGCATCGGCGGCCTGTAGGCAGCGCATCATCTTGAACAGCCCCATGCCGGGATCGATGATCACCGGTACGGAACCGATTTTGAACAGTCCGTTGAGCACCGCGTAGAGCTCGGGTCCCGGCCGCACCAGCACGATGGTCCGCATCCCCCGGCCCACGCCCGCGGCGAGGAAGTTCGCCGCGATGGCGTCGGACCACTCGTCGAGTTCGGCGTAGGTGAGCTGCCGGTAGTCGGGCAGACCCGTGGCGGTGCGGCCGTCGGCGTATATCACCGCCTCCCGGTCGGGATGGGTGGCGACGATGTCACGGAATCGGTCGAGCGCGCGCCAGTAGGTCGCGGCGGTCATGGCATCACCTCGTGGAATTTCGCGCGCTCGATATTCGCGCCGGCGGCAGCGGTATCGCACGCGCGGAAATGTCGGATACGGAAGGGAGAACAACTGCGGTCGAATTCGCCGATGAATGTGACGACAGTACGGCGAGGTTACCTCGAGCAATGCGAGTCCGCTACCGCGCGAAGTATGCCAATACATTGCCGCGCAACGGGTTTGGTGTGTCGAGCAGTACCGCAACAGGTTCTCCCGCACCCCCTAGCGCACCCCCTATGCGAGTTTTCCCGACGGCTCGCGAATACCACTGTCTACCTTGCGGTTCTATCGATCTTAAACTGAAACGCCGCTGTAACGGCTGTGATTGACGGGACTGCTGTGGCGCAGAGTTACCAGTGGGTACTGGTACCGTTCGAATCGGCATCGGGGCTACTGGATAACGACGGCATTGCTTCGGATGATCGATCCGAATACGAATCGCCGCACCAGAATTCGACCGAACTCGCACAATCTTTCCAGAGAGTAGGGGGCTATGCGTACCCGTTTCGAATCGATAGGTGCGTACACACCCGGCACCGTCCGTTCCACCGAGGACGTGATCGCCAGTCTGTCGATCCCCAGGGCCTTGGACCTGGAGCGGATCACCGGAATCAAGAATCGCCGCGTGCACAACAGCGATCCGGACGATTACGAATCCTCGTTCGAACTGGCGCTGCGGGCGATCGACGACTGCCTGACGCACTCCGACTACGCCGCCGAGGATCTCGACGTCATCATCAACGTCTCGATCACACGCTTTCGCGGGCCGGAATATTTCTGCTACGCACCGTCTTTCGCGCTCATGCTGCGCAATGCGCTGGGCGCGAAGCAGGCGCGCTACTTCGACCTGTCCAATGCCTGCGCGGGCATGATCACCGGCGTCCTGCTGCTGGACCGCATGATCAAGGCGGGCGTGGTGCGCAATGGCCTGGTGGTCAGCGGCGAGCAGATCACGCCCATCGCCGACACCGCCGCCCGGGAGATCAGCCAGCCCTACGACCCCCAGTTCGCCGCGCTCACCGTCGGCGACGCCGCGGTGGCGGTGGTGGTGGACGGCCGCGGTGACGACCACGACGAGATCCACTACATCGAGCTCATGACCACCTCCGCGGGGGCCGAGCACTGCCTGGGCATGCCGAGTGAGAAGACCACCGGCATCGCCATGTACACCGACAACCGGGCGCTGGCCAGCGAATCGCGCTTCCAGCAGGGCATCAGTCGGATGGACGACTTCCTGACCGAAACCGGACGCACCTGGGAGAGCGAGAAATACGACTACTGGGTGCACCACCAGTTCAGCGGCCCGGCCATCGAATACATCAGCCAGCTCACCGAACAGCACTTCGACACCCCGATGCCGCAGGCGCTCAACGTCTACGACGAATTCGGCAACACCGCCTCCACCTCCCACTTCCTGGTGCTGCACGAGCACCTGGCTCGGCAGCGCATTCCGAAGGGATCCAAGGTGCTGCTGATTCCGGAGGCGTCCGGGGTGGTCTCCGGGCACCTCGCCGCGACCATCAGCCGATTGGAGGCGTGAGTATGCCGACCGCGATCGTGACCGCCGCCGTGTGCACCGATCAGGACACCGGCAGCTTCTTCGAACTGGCCAGCCGCGCCGGGCGGGCCTGCCTGGAACAGTCCGGGGTGTCGCCGAACCGGGTCGGCCTGGTGATCAACGCGGGCGTCTTCCGCGACAGCAATATCTCCGAACCCGCGGTGGCGGCGCTCATCCAGAAGCGCCTCGGCATCGGCCTGGAGTACGCCAGCGGCGATGTGCCCGCCTTCTCGTTCGACCTCATGAACGGGGCCACCGGTGTGCTGCACGCGTTCATGGCCGCGCAATGCTTCCTGGCGCCCGGCGAGGTGGAATACGCCATGGTGGTCGCCGGTGACACCCACCCGTCCATGACGCGGGACCGCGACGACTTCCCCTACACCGCCAGCGGTGCGGCCGTGCTGCTCCGATCCGATACCGGGGCGGGCGGATTCGGCCGCCCGCACACCAGCGAGATCGAGGGTTCCGCACCGCCCACCGCCTGGGTGAACCTGGAGTCGGCGGGCACCGACGGCCGCAACACCCTGAGCGTGCGGGCCGGGGCGGGCGATCCGCTGGAGCTGGCCGATCGGGTGGTGCGCGCCTGCCTGGCCGACGAGGGCATCGACGCGGCGGATTTCGCCACCGGCAAGGCCGTGCTGCTCGCGCCCGCGCCGGTGGCCGGGTTCCGGGAGCGGTTGGCCTACCGATTGGGCATTCCGGTGGCGGCCGTCGCGGGCGTGGATCCGGCACTGGGGGATCCGTTCAGCGCGGCGCCGGTGCACGCCTATGCGCAGGCCGCCGCATCGGGGCTGCTCGAGGGGGTGCGCACGGTGCTGTTCCTGGGCGTGGACGACAGCGCGGCGGCCTGCCTGCCGTATCGGCCCCTGCCGCTGTCGCTCTCGGGTTCCGTCGCCGAGCTGCACGCCAATCAGTTTGCGGGTTAACCTGATTCATCCGATCGCTCGCCGACGGACGCGTCGGCGGGCACGGAACACACCGTCGTGCCCGGCTGAGACCGGCCGCCGTCAGGCGTCCACCCCGCTGCAACGATGCCGCTCCAGCACATCAGCTCGTCGTGCCCTCCCCTCAGTCGGGACTGAAGGACATCGATGAAGGGATGTCGACCATGCAGCGGTCGATCGGTCGGGATCGGAAAACTCGGAAAACACTGTCCGTCGTCGGCGGGACGCGCGGACCGGCGCGGCACCGCCGTGCGGACGACGACGAGCACGGTATGGCGGAACTGCTGCGGTCCGACGGGCCGCGGCTGACCGTCGCGCGCGCGGTGGCGGTACTCGGTCCCGCCGCCACCGTCGCCCGGGTGGCGGCGCTGTTGGGCACCGATGCCTCCGAAACCCACCGCATCATCGCGGAATTGGAGATGACGGCGGCATTCGAGGGGCAGCGTTGCGTCGAACCCGCGGTGGGTGCGCGCCTGCTGCGGGACCTGTCCGTGGGGGAGCGGCGCGATCTGCACGGCCGGGCAGCCGAAGTGCTGCACGGCAGCGGATTCCGACCGGCCGTGGTCGCGCCGCACCTCTACGCCGCGGGGGAGACCGGCACCGCCTGGGCGGCACGGGTGCTGGTCGCCGCCGCGGCCGAGGCGGTGGCCGAGGATCAGCTCGACTGGGCGGCGAAGTATCTCGAGCTGGGCTACCGGGCCAGTGATCGGGCCCGGGAGCGCGCGGCCATCGCCACCCGGCTCGTCGCGGTGGAATGGCGGATCAACCCATCCGGGCGCACCCGCAATTTCGGGCGACTACGGGCGGCGCTGGCCGCCGGGCTGGTGCCCTACCCGGAGGTGCCCGCCGCGGTGTCGTTCATGCTGTGGCACGGTTGCGGGCAGCATGTGGACCGCGCGCTGGCCCGGCTCGAACGCGGTGTCGGCGGTGCGCTCACCGTCGGCCCCGGCATCGAATTCCTCCGCGCCTGGATGCGGTACACCCATCCCACCCATGTGGAGCGCCACCCCGCCCTCTTCTCCGGCCGTCCCCGCGACACCGCCGCGCCGGGCCAGCGGGACTCCCCGCATCGGCAGGCCGCGGACCTGCTCGGCGCCCTGGCCACACCGCGACCGCCCGCCGACATCGCCACCGCCGCCCAGCGCATCCTGGCCGGGCACCGGCTCACCATCACCACGATGGAGGCGCTGGTGGCGGCCGTCGACAGCCTCATCCACACCGATCGGCTCGACCTCGCCGACGCCTGGTGCACCTCGCTGCTGGCGGAGGCGGCGGCCCGGCACGCTCCCACCTGGCGATCCGTGTTCGCCGCCGTGCGCGCCGAAACGCTGCTGCGCAGGGGCAAACTCGCCGAGGCCGCCGAGAACGCGGTGCTCGCCCTGAACCTGGTCCCCGCCGAACACCTGGGCGTATGGGCGGGGCGGCCCATCGGCGTGCTGGTGCGGGCGCTCACCGCCCAGGGCAAGCACTCCGAGGCCGCGGCGCAGCTGCGCCGACCGGTGCCCCGGGCCATGTTCGAATCCCGTTTCGCCCTGGCGTATCTCAGCGCGCACGGCGAACACTGCCTGGCCACGGGACAGCCCGACGAGGCGCTGCGGCACTTCCGGCAATGCGGGAACCTCATGCGGCAGTGGGGAATGGACTACGCGTGGCTCGTCCCGTGGCGCAACGACGTGGCCGCCGCGCACCTGGCCGTCGGCCGCCAACGCGAGGCCCGCGCCTTCGCGAGCATGCACCTGGACCTGGTCGGCGGCCCCGACGGCCACCGCAGCGCCGGGGTTTCGCTACGGATTCTCGCCGCGACCAGCGACCCGCACCGGCGGGTGAGCCTGCTGCGCCGCGCGGTCGCGGTGGCGCGGGCGGGCGACGGCGACCTCGAACTGGCGATGGCGCTGGGCGATCTGGGGCGCGCCTACCGATCCATGGGCGACACCGACCGGGCCCGGCCGCTGCTGCGCGACGCCATCCGGTTGGCCGAACAGTGCGACGCCGAACTACTGCTGCGTCGGCTGCGCGGCGACCGGCAACCGCCCGCCACCGAGCCGATACCCCGGGTCCGCCTGGCCCCCAGCGCCTTCGAAACCCTCAGCCCCGCCGAGCGGCGAGTCGCGGAACTGGCCGCGCTGGGCAAGCGCAATCGCGATATCGCGGCGGCGCTGACCATCACCACCAGCACGGTGGAGCAGCACCTCACCCGGGTGTACCGCAAGCTGTCCGTCGCCCGCCGCAGCGAGCTTCGGTTCGTACTGGCGGCGCATGTGGGGTCGACGCGGTCGGCGGTGGGATGAGGATACGCGGGGGTGAGACCGGTGACGGCGCGGGCCGCGCTCAGCCGTCGAAACTCGTGCGCAGGAACTCCGTGGTGGCCGGGTATTGCTCCAGTGACTTGCGGGCGGCGGCCGCCTCGTCCTCGCAGAGGGCCTGCCAGGCGGGATTGGCGCACTCGCGCAGGCGGTCGCGAATGGCGGCCTCGGCCTCGACCGCGTCGCGGTGGTCGCCGAGCACGGTCTGCAGGCGTTTGGCATTGCCGGACAGCGATTTGGCGGTGCCGTTCAGCAGTGGGACGGCGGCGTCGGCGGCATAGCGCAGGCGCTTGGCGGCCTTGCGGATATCGTGCAGGTGCTCCACGCGTTCGGCTTCGGACAGGGTGGGCTCGACCCGGACCAGGCGGCGCACGCGATGGAAGTCGTCGCGCAGCACCGACCGGAAGAAACGCTCGGCCGGACGCCGCGCGTGCGGCTTGCGCAGGGGCGGGTCGTCCAGCAGGGTCCGCAGCCGATCGGTGAGGGTGCGATATCGCGCACTGTCGAGTGCGGTCATGATCTCGGTGTGCGCGGCGGCGTAGCGCTCCCGTTCCGCGGTCACCAGCAGCTTGCGCAAACCCCGCGCGGGAGCGTTGTTCCCGCCGATTCGAAATCTCTTCTTGGTCAGCTCCGGATGCTCTGCGAGCAGGGTCTCGAAGCGTTCCGCGCGCACCTCGGCATCCCGCGCTACCCCCAATACGCCTGCCAGCCAGCGCAATTCATCGCGCAACTCGTCGATGGGGCGGCGGCGGAAGACGAGCCGGTAGGACCGCAGCACGCTGCGCAGCCGCCGCGTGGCCACCCGCATCTGGTGTACCGAGTCCGGAAGATCGTCGCGCACATCGGGTTCGGCCGACAGCAACCGGTCGACGTCGTCGGAGACCGCGGCGACTACGGCGGGACCTGCGGCGGTGTGCGTCATGAGCGGAACTTGTCTGTGGCCTCCACCAGATGGTGGGTGATACCGGGCTCGGTGGCGGCGTGCCCGGCGTCGGGCACGATGTGCAGTTCCGAATTATGCCATGCGCGGTGCAGATCCCACGCGCTGACGGCGGGACACACGATATCCTGGCGGCCCTGCACGATCACGCCCGGAATATGGGCGATGCGGTCGATATCGCGCAGCAACTGCCCGTCGTCGAGGAATCCGCCGTGGGTGAAGTAGTGGTTCTCGATCCGGGCGAAGGCAAGCGCGAACCGCTCCTCGGCGGTCTCGGCCACCCGATCCGGTTGCGGCAGTAGTGAACTCGTCGCCCCCTCCCAGGTGGACCAGGCGATCGCCGCCGCGGTGGCGATCTCGGGGTCGGGGGAGTGCAGCAACCGGTGGTACACGGCAACCAGATCCGAATCCCGCTCGTCCGGCGGCACCGGGGCCAGGAACTTCTCCCACTCGTCCGGGTACACGTATCCTGCCGCGCCGTTGTAGTACCAGTCGATCTCCTTGCGTCGCAGCAGGAAGATGCCGCGCAGTACCAGTTCGGTCACCCGCTCGGGATGGCGCTGCGCGTACGCCAGCGCCAGCGTGGAACCCCAGGAACCGCCGAACACCTGCCAGTGCTCGATGCCGAGGAATTCCCGCAGCGCCTCGATATCGGCGACCAGATGCCAGGTGGTGTTGGTCTCCAGTCCCGTCCCGTCGGCGATGTGCGGGGCGGAGCGGCCGCAGCCGCGCTGGTCGAACAGCACGATCCGGTACGCCCGCGGATCGAAGAAGCGACGGTGCAGCGGGGAGGTGCCGCCGCCCGGGCCGCCGTGCAGGAACACCACCGGCTTGCCGTCCGGGTTCCCGCTCTCCTCCCAGTAGATCCGTTGTCCGTCACCGACATCCAGCATGCCCTCGCGGTGCGGTTCCAGCGCTGGGTACAGTTCGCGCATTACAGCAGTCCCGCCGCCAGGCTGGGCAGTTCGAGCGCGCTGACCGCCTGCGCGTGCACATCCGGGCACTGCGCGGTCATGATCCGGTCCACCGAGTCCTTGTCGCCGAGCACCCGCCCGTTGATCGCGCCGTTGCGCAGCGCCCATTCGTGCACGGAGCCGTTGAGCGAGATCTTGCCCAGCGTCGGCCCCTGCACCCGCCAGTCCGACAGCTGCGGTTCGATGATGTCGCACAGCTGCTGGGCGACGGAGTCGGAGACGGTGAGCGGTTCACCCTGGGCGGGCGCGGCCGGTGTGGCGCCGCCGGTGGTCGTCGGCGCGGAGCTGGAGGTCGACGGGGAGGCGGAGCCCTCGGGCTGTCCGGATCCGGAGGTGGTGCTCCCGCATCCGGCGGTCAGCGCGACGGCTGCCACGCCGGCGAGTAGCAGTGCTGCCCCGCGGATATGAAGCGTGCTCGTCCAACGGCCCTGCGACATGTGTTCCCTTTGGTCGATCCAACTCGTTCGCTCCGAGTCTGCCACCGTTTTCCCGCCGCGGGCCAGGAAAGTCCGGCCACGCCCAGCGGTGAGAGCCGATGGCTATGAATCGCCCGGGGATGGGCGAGCGGGGCCGGGCCGCCGTCCCGCTCGCCCGGTCCGATCAGAAGCTGTGTTCCGGACCCGGGAATGCGCCGCGCCGCACCTCGTCGGCGAAAGCCGAGGCGGCGGTGCGCAATTCGTCGCCGACGCGGCCGAAGCGCTTGACGAACTTCGCGGTCTTGCCGCTGGTGTAGCCCGCCATGTCCTGCCAGACCAGCACCTGCGCGTCACAGTCCACCCCGGCCCCGATGCCGACGGTCGGAATGGTCAGCTTGCGGGTGACCTGCCCGGCCAGCTCGGCGGGCACCATCTCCATGACCACGGAGAAGGCCCCGGCCTCCTGCACCGCGATGGCGTCGGCGATGAGCTGCTCGGCCCCGTCGCCGCGCCCCTGCACCCGGAAACCGCCCAGCGTGTTGACGCTCTGCGGGGTGAAGCCGATGTGCGCCATCACCGGGATGCCGGCGGCGGTCAGCTTGGCGATATGGTCGGCGACCCGCTCGCCGCCCTCCAGCTTGACCGCGTGCGCACCGCCCTCCTTCAGGAAGCGGGTGGCCGTCGCCAGGGCCTGCTCCGGCGAGGTCTCGTAGCTGCCGAACGGCAGATCCGCCACCACCAGCGCGTGCGGCGCACCGCGCACCACACCGCGCACCAGCGGGATCAGCTCGTCGACGGTGATGGGCACGGTGGTGTCGTAGCCGTACACCACATTGGCGGCCGAATCGCCGACCAGCAGCACCGGGATACCGGCCTCTTCGAAGATGCGCGCCGAGGAATAGTCGTAGGCGGTGAGCATGGACCAGCGCTCACCATTGGCCTTCATCTGCTGCAGGTGATGCACTCGCGTCTTCCGCTTGGCGGGAGTCGCCGGTGCCGGTGCAGCGCCGTAGGCAGGGGTTTCCGCATCGGATACGGACATCATCGTCCCTTTCGTCGTCCTCGAGGCCCAATCGGGTCCCCGGGTTTCACTGACGCCCTTCAGTGTCCCACGCGCCGTGGCCGAGCCCACGGTGCAATTCCTCACAATGACCGGCCCGGGAGCCGGCCGGAGCGACGCGCAGGCAACCGGGCGGGCCATGGCACGATCTGTGGCATGGGGTTCGAGCGATCAGGTCGCGCCGTGCTGGCGGTCGCGGCGGTGGCGATGGTGGCGTCCGGGTGCGGCAGTGAGACGGTGACCGGGAATCCGGTGGCAACCGCGCCCGCGGGGCTGGCGGAGTTCTACGGCCAGACCGTGCGATGGGGCAGCTGCGCGGAGTTCAGCGCGGACGAACTGCCGCGCGGCCTCGAATGCGCCCGGGTGCGGGTGCCGGTCGACTACCAGAATCCGGGCGGCGATACCGCCGAGATCGCCGTCTCCCGCCTCCGGGCCACCGGCGACAAGATCGGATCGCTGCTGTTCAACCCGGGCGGCCCGGGGGTCTCCGGGCTCACCATGAACACCGTCGGCGACGGCACCGCGCTCATGGAGCGCTTCGACCGCATCGGCTTCGACCCTCGCGGCGTCGGCGCGTCCACCCCGGCCATCACCTGCCTGACCCCGGCCGAGATCGACGCCGAGCGCGCCGAGCCGCCCTTCGACAACGACCCGGCCGGTATCGCCGCCGCCGAGGCGGACAACAAGGACTACGCGAGCAAGTGCGTCGAGCGCACCGGCAAGGAGTTCCTCGCCCATGTCGGCACCCGCGAGGTGGTCCAGGACATGGACGTGATCCGCGCGGTGCTCGGCGACGACAAGCTCAGCTACGTGGGCTACTCCTACGGCACCCGGCTCGGCTACACCTACGCCGAGCGATTCCCCGACCGGGTGCGCGCGCTCGTGCTCGACGGCGCGCTGGACCCCGCGGCGGACCCGGTCCGGGAGTCGGTGTTGCAGGCCGAGAGCTTCCAGCAGGCATTCGACGCCTACGCGGCGGACTGTGCCATCGAGGCCGCCTGCCCGCTCGGCACCGACCCCGCCGCGTCGGTCGAGCGGTTCCGGGAGCTGGTCGACCCGCTGTGGGATACCCCGGCCGTGACCGACGACCCGCGCGGGCTGCACTACGGCGACGCCATCACCGGCGTGCAGCAGACGCTGTACTCCAACCGGTTCTGGCCCGCGCTCACCAAGGGCCTCAACGAATTGCGCGAGGGCCGCGGCGACACCCTGCTCGCGCTCGCCGACCTCTACGACGGCCGCCGCGAGGACGGCACCTACGACAACACCGCGGACGCGTTCAACGCCATTCGCTGTGTGGACGATCCGCCGGTGGAGGACCGGGCCGTCGCGGCCAAGCAGGATACCGAATATCGCCGCGTCGCCCCGTTCCTCGACGACGGGCGCGGCACCGGGGCCGCCCCGCTGGAACTGTGCGCCGTCTGGCCGGTGCCGAACACCGCCACCCCGCACGAGGTCTCGATCCCGAATCTGCCCACCACCGTCGTGGTCTCGACCACCGAGGATCCGGCGACCCCGTACCAGGCGGGCGTGGACCTGGCCCGGCAGCTGGACGCCGCGCTGATCACCTACGACGGCACCCGGCACACCGTGTCGCTGTCCGGCGTGTCGGACTGTGTCGACACCCCCGTCATCGAGTACCTGATCGACCTGACGCCGCCCACGCCGGGACTGACCTGCTGAAGTCGCGCACCGCGGGAGTCGTCGGGCGGTGCGGGTTTCACAACGCAGCTGCCATGTAACACGGATTTAACTCCGACTGCCTACGCTCGCGAGCATGGATCGCCAGAAGGAATTCGTGCTGCGGACGCTCGAAGAGCGGGACATCCGCTTCGTACGGCTCTGGTTCACCGATGTCCTGGGCTATCTCAAGTCGGTGGCGATCGCTCCCGCCGAACTCGAGGGCGCTTTCGAAGAGGGCATCGGCTTCGACGGTTCGGCGATCGAAGGGTTTGCCCGCGTCTCCGAGGCCGATATGGTCGCCAAGCCGGACCCCTCCACCTTCCAGGTGCTGCCGTGGTCCACCTCCAAGGGGCATCAGCACTCCGCGCGCATGTTCTGCGACATCGCCATGCCCGACGGTTCGCCGTCCTGGGCCGATCCGCGCCACGTGCTGCGCCGCCAGCTGAACAAGGCCGGGGATATGGGCTTCAGCTGCTACGTGCACCCGGAGATCGAATTCTTCCTGATCAAGCCCGGCCCCTACGACGGCTCCTCGCCGGTCCCGGTCGACAACGGCGGCTTCTTCGACCAGGCCGTGCACGACGAGGCCCCGAACTTCCGCCGCCACGCCATCGACGCGCTGGAGTCCATGGGCATCTCCGTGGAGTTCTCGCACCACGAGGGCGCGCCCGGCCAGCAGGAGATCGACCTGCGCTACGCGGACGCGCTGTCCATGGCCGACAATGTCATGACCTTCCGCTACCTGATCAAGGAAGTGGCGATCGACGAGAACGTGCGCGCCACGTTCATGCCCAAGCCGTTCGCCGCGCACCCGGGTTCGGCCATGCACACCCACATGTCGCTGTTCGAGGGTGAGCAGAACGCCTTCGCCGATCCGGACGACCCGATCAACCTGTCGGAGACCGCGCGGGCCTTCATCGCGGGCATCCTCGAGCACGCCCACGAGATCAGCGCCGTCACCAACCAGTGGGTCAACTCCTACAAGCGCCTCATTCACGGCGGCGAGGCCCCGACCGCGGCGTCCTGGGGGCGCTCCAACCGTTCCGCGCTGGTCCGGGTGCCGATGTACACCCCCAACAAGTCGTCCTCGCGCCGCGTCGAGATCCGCAGCCCCGACAGCGCCTGCAACCCGTACCTGACCTTCGCGGTGCTGCTGGCCGCCGGTCTGCGCGGTATCGAGAAGGGCTACACGCTGCCGCCGGAGGCCGAGGACGACGTGTGGTCGCTGACATCGGCCGAGCGGCGCGCCATGGGCTTCCGCGAGCTGCCGGGCAGCCTGGACGAGGCGCTGAAGAACATGGAGAAGTCCGAGCTGGTCGCCGAGGCGCTCGGCGAGCATGTCTTCGACTTCTTCCTGCGCAACAAGCGTCGTGAATGGGCAGACTACCGGTCCCAGGTGACGCCGTTCGAATTGCAGGAGTACCTGGGCCTGTAGCGAGCCCGGCATCCGATAACCGAGCGGGGACCGTTACGGCGATCGCCCCGCCTGACAGGTAATTTGGGAGCATGGTCCGGCCACCGACTGCCCGTTCCGCGGTCCCCGGTGTCGGACGGCTCGGCTTGCTCGAGCCGTCCGCAGCCAACAACCTTCGGGAGTTGGCATGGGACAATGTCGAGAGTGTTCCGCTGCTGTGGGCGCTGTCTCGTTCCCCCGACGCGGATTTGGCGCTGCTCACACTCATGCGCCTGCGGGAGGCGCTCGGAAATGACTGGGCAGCACTCGATTCCGAACTCCGAACCGATACCTCGCTGCGCGGTCGGCTGTTCGCGCTGATCGGGTCGTCGAGCGCCTTCGCCGATCACCTGGTGGCCGATCCCGGCGCATGGCAGCTGCTGCGCCGCCGCGAACTGCCGGGGCGCGAGGAGATCATCGCCGAGCTGCTCGACGCCGTCGCCGCGGAGCCCGAGGACGGCCCGCGGGCGGGCCCCATGCTGTACCGCGCCAAGGTCGCCGGGCCGGAGGCGGTCGCCCTGCTGCGCAAGCGGTATCGCGATCAGCTCATGCTGCTGGCGGCCGTGGACCTGGCCGCCACCGTCGAGAACGAACCGGTACTGCCGTACCAGCAGGTGGGCTGGCATCTGACCGACCTCGCCGACGCCGCCCTCACCGCCGCGCTCGCGGTGGCGGTGGCCCGGGTGTGCGCCGACCGTCCGGTGCCGGTGCGGCTCGCCGTCATCGCCATGGGCAAATGCGGTGCGCGCGAACTGAACTACGTCTCCGACGTGGACGTGGTGTTCGTGGCCGAACCCGCCGACACCACCGCCACCCGCCTGGCCGCGGAGATGATGAGCGTCGGCGGCGCGGCCTTCTTCGAGGTCGACGCCGCGCTGCGACCCGAGGGCAAGGCCGGTGCGCTGGTGCGCACCCTGGACTCGCACATCGCCTACTACAAGCGCTGGGCGCGCACCTGGGAGTTCCAGGCCCTGCTCAAAATGCGGCCCGCCACCGGCGATCTCGAACTCGGCGAGCAGTATCGCGACGCACTCATGCCCATGGTGTGGACCGCCTCGGAACGCACCGACTTCGTCGCCGACGTCCAGGCCATGCGCCGCCGCGTCGAGGATCTGGTCCCCGCCGATATGCGCGAGCGCGAACTCAAGCTCGGGCACGGCTCGCTGCGCGACGTCGAGTTCGCGGTGCAGCTGCTGCAACTGGTGCACGGCAAGGCCGATGAATCCCTGCACGTGCAGGGCACCGTGGAATCGCTCACCGCGCTGGCGGCGGGCGGCTACGTCGGCCGCGACGACGCCGCGAATCTGACCGCCTCCTACGAATTCCTGCGGCTGCTCGAACACCGCCTGCAACTCCAGCGGCTCAAGCGCACCCACACCCTGCCCGCCGCCGACGACGAGGAGGGCATGCGCTGGCTGGCGCGGTCCGCGCACATGCGCCCCGACGGCCGCCAGGACGCCGTGGGCGTGCTGCGCAGCGAGATCAAGCGCAACACCGTGCGGGTGCGGCGGCTGCACGCCAAACTCTTCTACCGGCCGCTGCTGGAATCGGTGGCGCGACTCGACGCCGCCGCACTGCGGCTGAGCCCCGCGGCGGCCGTGCGGCAGCTGGCGGCGCTCGGCTACGCCGCCCCGGAGAACGCGCTCGGCCACCTCAAGGCCCTCACCGGCGAGGTCGGCCGCAAGGGCCGCATCCAGGCGCTGCTGCTGCCGACCCTGCTGGAATGGCTCGGGGACACCCCGAACCCCGATGCCGGGCTGCTGGCCTACCGCCGGGTCTCGGAGGGGCTGGACAGCGAGATCTGGTTCCTGCGCGAACTGCGCGACGAGGGCGCCATCGCGCAGCGGCTCATGATCGTGCTCGGCTCCTCGGCCTACCTGCCGGACCTGCTCATCAACGCGCCCGAAACCATTCGCATGTACGCCGACGGCCCGAACGGGCCGCTGCTGCTGGCCACCCGGCCCGCCGACGTGGCGCGCGGCATCCTGTCCGGCGCGGCGCGCTACGACGAACCCAAGCGGGCGGTCGCCACGTCCCGCTCGCTGCGCCGCCGCGAGCTGGCCCGCGTCGCCTCGGCGGACGTACTGGGCATGCTGGAGGTGCCGCAGGTCTGCGAGGCGCTGTCGTCGGTCTGGATCGCCACCCTGGAGGCGGCGTTGCAGGCGGTCATCCGCGCCAGCGAGGTGGAACGCGGCAAACCCGCGCCCGCCGCCATGGCAGTCATCGGCATGGGCCGCCTGGGCGGTCTGGAGCTTGGCTACGGTTCCGACGCCGATGTGCTGTTCGTCTGCGATCCGCGCCCCGGTGAGGACGAGACCGTCGCCGTGAAGTGGTCCATCGGCATCGCCGAACAGGTGCAGCGCCTGCTCGGCGCGCCGAGCACCGATCCGCCGCTCCAGGTGGACGCCGGGCTGCGCCCCGAGGGCCGCAACGGCGCACTGGTGCGCAGCCTGGCCGCCTACGCCGCGTACTACCGGCAGTGGGCGCAGTCCTGGGAGGTGCAGGCGCTGCTGCGGGCCCGATTCGTGGCGGGCGATCCGGCGCTGGGCGAACGGTTCCTGCACATCGTGGACCCGATCCGCTACCCGGACGGCGGCATGTCCCCGGAGGGGGTGCGCGAGATCCGCCGCATCAAGGCGCGGGTGGATTCCGAGCGACTGCCGCGCGGCGCGAATCCGGCCACCCACACCAAACTCGGTCGCGGCGGGCTCGCCGACGTCGAGTGGACCGTGCAACTGCTGCAACTCCAGCACGCGCACGAGGTGCCCGCCCTGCACAACACCTCGACCCTGCAGTCGCTGGACGCCATCGAGGCCGCCGAACTCATCGACCCCAGCGACGCGGCGCTGCTGCGCGATGCCTGGCTCACCGCCACCCGGGCCCGCAACGCCCTGGTGCTGGTGCGCGGCAAACCCGCCGACCAGCTGCCCGGCCCAGGACGGCTGCTCTCGGCCATCGCCATCGTCGCCGGATGGCCCAATGACGACGGCAGTGAATTCCTGGACCACTACATGCGGGTGACACGCCGGGCGAAGACCGTGGTCGAGCGGGTCTTCGGCGGCTAGTTTCCGCGCGAACGCGCAAGATCGGTCGAGCGGGGGCGACCGGCTTGGCAGACTGCCGGTGTGCCCAAGAACGGACGAGACCGGCTGCGGGAACTGCTCGACGCCGTCCTGAGCGAGGACAACGCCACGCTGGGGGAGATGGCGGCGGGCGCGTACGCCTCGCCCTTCCACTTCACCCGGCAGTTCTCCCGCGGCACCGGGGAGTCCCCGGTCGCCCTCAAGCGGCGGGTGCTGCTGGAGCGCTCGGCATGGGCGCTGTCCACCGGGGAATCGGTGACCGAGGTGGCGTTCGCGGCCGGGTACGACTCGGTGGAGGGCTTCAGCCGGGCGTTCCGCCGCGCCTTCGGACATCCGCCCAGCGCCACCACCGCGGAGCAGCGGCGCAGGTGGCTGCCCGCGGCCAATGGCATCCACTTCCATCCGCCCACGTCGCTCTGGGTGGAGAACGCGGCGCGGGGGCGGTCGGATATGGATCCGACGACGCTGCTGCTGCACCACGACATCGAGGATGCGCGCGAATTGCTCACCGCGGCAGGGCGGCTCACCGAGGAACAGTATCGGCGGGTGCGGATGCCGGAGCTGACGGTGGAAGCGTTCCGGGGGCCGGAAGTCTCCATCGCCGAGGTGCTCGACCATCTCGTCGAGACCAAGGAGGTGTGGCTCGCCGCCATCGACGGCGAGGATATGCCCGGTCCGCGCGGCAACGACCTGCCCGAACTGGTGGACCGGCACGAGCGGGTGGCGGTGCGCTGGCTCGACACCGTGCGCGAGATCGACCGGCGCGGCGGATGGGAGGACACCCTCATCGACGCGCTCTGCGATCCGCCGGAGAGTTTCGTGCTCGGCAGTGTGATCGCGCACGTGCTCGGCTATTCGGCGCATCGGCGGTACCTGGTGCGGCACTGGCTGCGCACCGAAATGCGGGACGGCGCGTACGAACTCGATGACGGCGATCCGATCAACTGGCTGCGGCGGCGGGAATGAGCGGCGTCGTCACGCCGTGCCGGTGTGATCACGGCCCATCCGCTCGGTCGGTGGCTCGGGTGCGCGGTCGGGTGGCGGGGATATCCGCGCCGATGATCTCGGGGGCGCACGGTGGCGGGTCGCCGAGGAGTTCCCGCTCGCGATTCCAGACGAGCCAGGCGGGGGTGGTGCGGGGCGCGTCCTGGTCGCCGCCGCCGCGCGCCGCCATGGGTGGGTACAGGCCCGGGAGCCAGGACGCGCCACGGGATGGGTTTTCGGAACGTGTTGGGGCGCGGGAGGTTCGGTCGGTCGGCTGGCCGGGGGTGCCGCGGCCGGGGTCGCCGGGTGTCAGGGGAGAGGCGGGTGTCCCCGGTGAGCCCGGCGGTGTCATCGGGCCGGGCGTCGCGGGCGGGGGCGGTGACGGTGTCGGGCCGGGCGTCGTCGGGTGAAGCGGTGCGGTCGGGCCGGGTGTCGTCGCGGAATGTGGTAGCACCGACGGGCCGGGTGCCACGCCGGACGGTGTGGTCGTGGGATCGTCGTGCGCCGCGCCCTGCGAGCTGGCGTGGGGCGGTGGCTCGGACGTTCCGGGGTCGGTCCGGGCGGGCGCGTTCTGGTCCTCGGGGCCAGGCGAATTCCCGACAGCGGCAGTCGGTTCGGTGGGCGTAGCGGGTAACCGGCTCTCGCGGTCCGATGTCGCGTCGGATCGGCCATCGTATCCGGTCGGGTGAGCGGGGTTGGTGGCCGAGCTCGGGCGGCCGGGCGCGGTCGGGTCGGGAAGCGTTGTGGCGGAACCGTATTCGCTCCCATCCCGGGCGGATCGGATGGGCTCGAAGGCCGGTACGCCGGATCCGGCCGGAGGGTAGATCGGCACGTAGTTCGCCTCCAGCGCGGCCACGGCGAGCTGATACTGCTCCTCCGCGAATCGCTGCGCCGCCGGGTCCGCGATGCCCGTCGGAAAGGCCGTCGCGGCGTGCGCGCCCGTCGTCACGTCGGAAGCCGGTGGCGGCACCGTTCTCCGCACTGCCTCGGCTCCGTAGGCGGCGGCCGTGATGCGACGCCCGGCATTGCGCGCCACCTCCGCGACGTCCATGGCCTGTGCCACGAACGCACGTGCCGCCGCCGCGGCGGCCTCGGCGATCTGCCCCTGCAACGCCTCGGCGAGCGCGGATTGCACCGTCATGTGCAGGCCGGTCGCCGCTCCGCTCAGGCTGTCGGCGACCGCGACCCAGGTGTCGGCGCTCTCGTGCATGGCGGCTGGATCCATCTCTCGCACTCGCTCGTGAATCTCGGCGTGCGTCAGCCCGGCGAAATGCTCCATCCGCCAGATGTAGTCGGGGTCGACGCCAGCGTGCGATACGCGCCGCTGCTCGCGTTCCGCACCGTGCTGGGCGCGGCGGGCGGCGACGCCGGGGTGCGGCAGTTCCGGGTCCATCGGCGGCCTCCGTCCACGGGTGTCGTGTAGATAGGACGCACCCGGTGCTCGCCGGGTTCCGGTGCGGGTGTGCCTTCCGGTGATTCGCCGCGCCACGCCGCGAAGCATCCGGTCGGTCGACGTACGGGGCGGGGAGTTCCCGTGGCGGGCTCGCCGGACGGCCGGTGTCGCCGCACTGTCCAGCTGAGCAGGCGGCGTCCGGTAGGGACACCGGACCTAAGGCCCGCCGAAGAGCCAGTGCCGCCGTGCCGTCCAGCCGAGCAGGCGGCGGCCGGAGCCGTCGGGCACCCAGCCTTGCCGGGTGAAACGACCGCCTTCGACGATATGGCCCAAGCCCTCGACGGCGAGTGCGAGCGGGGTGCCCCCGGCGTCGGCGCGCAGGCGCAGCACCTGCTCCCGCTGGGTGTCGCGGTCGCATGCGGCGAGCAGGAACACTCCCTGACGCCAGGCGTAGGCGGCGTTCTTCGCCGCGGTGAGCTCCGCGTGCTGGGTCGGCGTGGGGCGGCTCAGCTGGCGTACCACCCAGGTGAAGGTGTCGCGGGCGAGGTCCGGCGCGTCCTCCCGTACGCGCTCCGACAAGTCGAGCGCGTCGATGAGAACCGCCAGATTGTGTGTGGTGAGGATCTGGCTCTGCTCCAGAATCGCCCCATTGCGCGCGACATAGCCGCCGTCGCAACCGGCCTCGCCCGCCCGGCGCGTGCACAGTTCGGTGAATCCCGTGGCCGTGGCCCGGCCCCACCGCCGCTTCGTCTTGCCGTGCCCGATCCAGTCGCCGGGCGACGGCAGGTCGTAATACGCCTGGTACAGCGTTCCTTCCAGCGTCCGCCCGGCCACCTGCGCGGCATCGGCCCACTTGGTGGTGAAGGTGCCCATGAAGATATCCGCCGCCACCTCCTCGACCAGCGGCAATCCCAGCTCCGCCTGCCGCGCGAGCGCACCGAATTCCCGCACCAGCGGATTCGGCAGTACGGCATACGGAAACGCGCCGAGCGTCAGCAGCGTCATCTGCCCGAGCAGCCGCCGCGCCGCCCGCGCGCTGTCGCGGGTCGAGCCGCCGGTACCGCGTCGCGCACGGGCGGCGTCCGCGCGCGATCCGGCCGTACCGTCGACCCGCAGCGGTTCCATCGCGGTGACCCACGGCAGTTCTTCGAAGCGCGCCTGGCCCCGCAGGTTCAGCAGCAGCAGGCCGCGGCGGCGTCGGAAGGCGGTATAGAGCTGCCCGTAGAGGTTCGCGGCGGCCGGGTCGGCGATATCGGCGGCCAGCAGGTGCGCGGTGAGCTGCGGCAGCACCCGCGCCAGCATATCGCCGGAGCCGATGATGCCGCGCCGGATCAACTCGTCGGCCGACGCCTCCAGGGCACGGGCCGCCTTGTCCAGCAGATGCCGGGGAACGGCTGTGCCGGAGGGGATGTCGCAGCCGTCGGCGTCGGAGACCGGAGCCGATATCGGGGCGAGGTCGGGAATGCCGCCCTCGGCCGGATAGTCCCGGAGCCGCTCGGTGAGCACTGCCGCGAATGCCGTATGCGGCGGGGCCGCAATGGATTTCTTATGGTCAGCGCGTACCCGGGCGCGTTCGGCGCTGTCCGGCGCACCGTGCCGGGTGACCGTATTGGCGATGGCGCGGCGAATCCAGCCGACCTGGCGGGCCGTGAGATTCGCGCTACCGTCGGGGCAGCTGAGCAGTGCGTCGTGCAG
The DNA here is from genome assembly GCF_030767025.1 of Nocardia sp. CC227C. Taxonomy (GTDB): domain Bacteria; phylum Actinomycetota; class Actinomycetes; order Mycobacteriales; family Mycobacteriaceae; genus Nocardia. The sequence goes on from NZ_JASITE010000001.1 coordinate 148,255, forward strand.
GCGCGCGAAATTGCCCTTGGGATGGGCGTGCCGCCCGATCCGGCCGTAATCCCGCTGTGCGACAGCGACATCGGCCAGCCAGCGGTCGCGTTCGCCCGCCCAGTTCGCGGGCAGCCGACGGCACGGCCAGCCGCCGCGGACCGCCCCGGCCTCGTCCAGCGTCGGCAGCTCACCCGCCACCGTCGCGCACCACAGGGCGACCAACCGGTCGTAGAGCGGATTCCACACCTCCAGGGTGGTGCGCATGGCGGTCAGCGGCTCCGGCGTCCGCGCGGCACGCAACGCGCGGCGCACCTCGCCGACCGAGGCCACCCGCACCGCCGTGCCCGCGGGTCGTGCCGTCGGGTCGAACGGCGGCACGAATCGCAGCCGACCCAGCAGCGGCGACAGCTCCGCCACCAGATCCAGGGCTTCGGTGTCGAAACCGCGGTCCAGCAGCAGCGCGACCACGGGCAGTGCGGCGTCCTCCGGCACCTCGATCCGATAGCGCCCGGATCGAAGGGCGGTGAGCAGTTCGGCCTGCCCGGCATCGCCGAGATACCAGCGGTTCAACCGCTCCCGATCGGTGCGACCGGGCACCTCGTCGGGCAGTCGTGCGAGCAGCGCGGATTCGGCCGCGCCGAGCGGCAGTTCCGCCAGCGCCCGCCCCGTCGCGAAGCCGCCGTGGGCCACCTCGAGGGTCACCCACGCGGGCAGCCCCGCGACCGGCGTGCGGTCCCCGACGCGCAGCGAACCGTTCGCCATGCCGGCCAGCACGTCGCGCCAGCGCCGCACCCGGGTGCGCGCCCGCTCCCGCTCCGCGCCCTCGGCGGCTCGGGCGGCCGCCGCGGCGGCGCGCTCCAACTGCCCGGTCGCGTACCGCGCCGGACCGTCCCGAAACGACTGATCGGACAACGAATCTCCCCACACTGAAATGACGGATCAGACCTGGCGGCAGGATTCGAACCCGCGCCTTCCCGGTGCCGAGCCGGGTGCTCTGCCACTGAGCTACACCAGGGCGTCGTAGACGTGGAGGCGGGATTCGAACCCGCGCCCGCCCGGTGAGCAGCCGGGAGATCTGCCGCTGATCTACTCCACGAGACGTTCGGATCGTATCCGCGGCCACGTGATCGGGCACGCGAATTTACCGGGCGTCCAGCCTGGAGCCCGTCGAGTCTTCCGGGCGGGTGAAAGCGTGGTGCCGGAGGACGCGCGCCCGGTGATCTCAGTCGGTGGGTGTGCCGATCCGTAGTCGGTTGCCGTCGGGATCTCGCAGCTCGATCTCCCGCGCCCACGGCGCGTCCTCGACCGCCACACCGAATTCGGCGGCGATGGCGTCGACATCGCGCACCGAGAGGTAGACGAGCGTGTCCGGCTGGGCGTCACCGGTGTGCTCCGACAGGAACAACCGCATATGACCCCGCGCCACCTCGACGAATGCCGGGAGGTCGGGTGCGAAACGGTGCTCCCACCGCTGGGTGAATCCGAGCCGCTCGTACCAGTGGACCGTGGCCGCGGCATCGGCGACGCGGAGCACGGGGACAACCTGTTCGCGCATGCGCCGATGGTCGCAGACGCCACCGACAGTCGCGCCCCGGTGTGCCGGATGCCGGGGCGGACGAGCACATCGGCGGCGTTCGCGCGGCCGGAAGCGGGCGTGCCGCTGTCCAGTAGGGTGGTCGCCGAAGGGGAGGTATCACGTGGTGCAACAGCAGGGTTTCGCCGGATATCCGGGGGATGCGGCGGCCGACGACACGGTCGTGCCGGCGCGGTCGCGGGCCGATCGGGTGCGGCACCGGTTCTCCCGGGTGCTGCTGGTGCTGGGCTGGCTGTCCGTGGTCGTCGGATGTGCCGGGGTGGCCCTGCACTACGCCTCGTGGGCGCAGCGCGAGATCGTGCTGGCGGCCTCCTTCGCGCCCTACCTCATGCTCGGCGCGGTGGCCGGTGCGGCGCTGCTGCTGCTGGCGCGCGGCTGGCGCAGCGCACTGCTGGCCGGAGCGGTCGTCGCGGCCGCGCTGTTCAGCCAGCTCACCCTGTTCGTGCCGGACGGCAAGGCCGACTACGCCGTCGAGATGCCGGTCATGCAGTCCAACCTGTATTTCGGCAAGGCGGACGCGGACGCGCTGGTGCGGGAGGTGCGCGACAACGGCATCGAACTGCTGACGCTCGAGGAGCTCACCCCCGAGATGCTGCTGCGCCTGGAGGCCGCCGGGCTGGATGCCGAACTGCCGTACCGGTACGTCGCGCCGCTGGGCGGCGGCGCGGGCGGCGGCATCTTCAGCCGCCACCCGCTCCGGGACGGCGTCACCCTCGAGGGCTTCGAACTGGCTAATCTGCGCGCCACCATGCTGCACCCGCGGCGCGGACCCGTGACGGTCTTCCAGTTCCACCCCGTCCCACCGCCGCTGAACTTCCCGGCCTGGGTCGATGAGATGCGCCGCATTCGCGAGCTGCTCACCGCCACGTCCGGCCCCGCCGTCGTCGGCGCGGATTTCAACGCCACCTTCGACCACTACGCCTACCGGCAGCTGCTGACCGGCCGTTTCGCCGACGCCGCCGAACTGGCCGGTGCGGGGCGGCTCACCAGCTGGCCCGAACAGCCGTCCTGGGGTCCGGTCATCGGCATCGATCGGGTGCTGGTCGCCGAGGGCCAGGCCGAGGACGTGCGCACCCTGGTGATCCCCGATTCCGACCACCGCGCGGTGCTCGCCCGTCTGCGGTTGTGAGCGACCGCGCCTCCTACAGGCGCGCCTCCAGCCACGCGAGCATATCGCCGAGCACCTTGTCCTGCTCCGGCTCGTTGAACACCTCGTGGTAGAGGCCCTCGTACCGGATGACCGTGAGATCCTGTGAGCCGACGCCCTTTTCGAGCACGTCGGCGCTCGCGGGCGCGACCAGGCCGTCGGCGGTGCCCTGCAGCACCAGCAGCGGCGCGGTCAGCGTCGACAGGCGCTCCTTCACCCGGACCGTGGCCTCCAGCATTTCCGCTCCGGTGCGCGCCACCACCGGTCCCGTGTACACCAGCGGATCGGTGTCGTAGGCGTGCACCACCGCGGGGTCGCGGCTGATGAGCGTCGAATCCAGTTTCAGCACACCGAGATTCGGGGCGAACCGGGAGACCAGCGGGCCGAGCATGCGCTGGATGGGGTTCCCGGCCTCGATCTCGACGGCCGCCGCCGACAGCACGATGCCGGACACGTCCAGGGGCGCGCGGGTGGCCAGGTAGGCGGTGATGAGCCCGCCCATGCTGTGGCCGATCACGAAGCGCGGCAGCCCCGGATGCCGCTCGGTGGCGATGGAGAGCATGGTCTCCACATTGTCGGCGGTGCTCTCCATGGATTCGATATTGGCCTTGCCGCCCGCGGACCGCCCGTGCCCGATGTGGTCCAGGGCGTAGGCCGCGATACCGGCGTCGGCGAGGCGCCGGCCGACGTGTTCGTAGCGTCCCGAATGCTCGGCGATGCCGTGCACGATCACCGCGACCGCGCGCGGTTCGGCCTCGGGCAGCCACGCTCGCCAGTAGATCCGGCCGCCTTTGCCGTCGAATTCGCCGGTCTCGGTAGTGGTCATCGCTCCTCCTCGGTCGCATAACGCGACAATCCGGGCCTGGGTGCCGGGCCATTCTCCCACCGCGGCGCGGTCGTGGGCGGATCAGCGAGCCAGGTTTTCGATGAGTCGGCGGTTGAAATCGAGCAGGCGGCCGTAGTTCTCGCGTGACAGCCGCTCGTCGGTGCCGTGAATCCGCTCCAGGTCCGCGCCGGTGAGCACGATCGGCGCGAAATTGCAGCGGGTCTCGGCGAGATCGTCGTAGTGCCGGGAGTCGGTCGCGCCGGGCACCAGGCCGGAGGTCACCGCGATCCCGGGCACCACCGCGCGCGCCAGCTCCGCGATGGTCGCGAACCACGGGCCGGGGGAGCGGGCCGTGGTCGGCTCGGAGGACATGCCGACCAGCTCGACGGCCACCTCGCGATCGGAGATCACCCGGCGGCAGTGCGCGAGCACGCCGTCCACCGAATCACCCGGCAGGATACGGAAATTCACCAGTGCCTCGGCGCGCTGCGGCAGCACGTTCGCCTTCACGCCGCCGTGGATGACGGTGGGCGCGGTGGTGGTGCGCACCATGGCCTCGGTCTGCGGGCGCAGCGCCAGCACCCGCAGAATGGCGGGACCGGCCACCCGGCTCAAGCCGAGGGCCGTGCGCCGCGGTTGGGACATGAACACCCGGATCCGGGCCAGCATATCGGCCGTCACCGGGGTCATGCGCAGCGGAAACGGATGCTCCTGCACCCGCGCCACCGCCCGCGCCAAGCGGCCGACCGCGGTGCGCCGCCCCGGCATGGACGAGTGCCCGCCCACCGCCGACACCGACAGCCGCACCGTCGCATAGCCCTTCTCGCCCACCATGATGGTGGCCACCGGCCGGTCCACCCCGTCGGCGACGCCCTGGGTGATCACCCCGCCCTCGTCGAGCAGCAGATCGGCCCGCACGCCGAGTTCCCGCAGCCGCCGCGCCATCCGCACGGCCCCGCCGTCGCCGAACACCTCTTCGTCGTGTCCGAGTGCCAGATACACCGTCCGGCGCGGTCGCACCCCCGCCGCCAGTGCCGCCTCCACCGCCTCCAGCAGCGCCACGGCGCGGCTCTTGTCGTCGATGGCCCCACGGCCCCAGATGAATTCGTCGTCCACGACCCCGGCGAACGGCGGATGGGTCCACGCCGCCTCGTCGTCGACGGGCACCACATCCAGATGCGCCAGCAGGATGGCCGCCGCGGGCGCGCGACCGAGGGTTCCCGCCGCCTCGGATGCCGTCGCGGACTCCTCGGTTCCGGTCCAGGCGTACAACCGGCTGTGCCCGAAGGTCTCCAGGTCCAGCCGCTCGTGCACCAGCGGGAAGCTGCGCTCCAGATGCGCGGCGAGCCGAGCGAACTGGCTGTCGTCGGTCTCCGCCGGATCCTCGCGGGAGATGGTGACGCAGCGCAAAGCCTCGGCCAGGCGTTCGGCGGTGGCCGCGTCGACGGCGGGGCCGGTGGCGGCGGTCGCGGTCATCGGGTGGCTCGGGGCGGGAAGTCGACTGTCACCGTTGCATTGTTCACCAGTTCGGGCGGGAGGGTGATGGTCTTCTCGGCGCGCCACTTGGGAATGCCCTCGGTCAGCCCGCCGGGGATATCCGGGGTGCGCACCGTCTCCAGCAGCGGCAGCCGCACCTGCCCCCCGGTCAGCGTGACGCGGGCGAAGGCCGGCGGATGCGCCCACACGTCGTCGATCACGTCGGTGATGCGGACGCCGATGCGGTGCCCGGCCGGGATCGGCCAATCCTGGGCCAGCAGGCGAACATTCGCGGTGGCGCTCACCGGGGCGATGCCGCGGGTGATGACCGTCGCCCGGCCGTCGGGCGCGACGTCGTAGAGCTCCACGGTCACGGTGGCCTCGGCGGGGCCGTCCAGATGCAGGGTGGCCGTGGAGACGCCGGCGAAGTGCTGGTCCTGCGCGAGCGGCTGGCTGAAGCTCCACACGTCGCGGTCGGGGCCGGGCACCAGGCCGCGATCGGTGTAGGCGCCCGGTCGCACCGCCACGCTCACCGGGCGGGCGTCGGCGGGCGGCCAGGTCTGCTCCCCGCGCCAGCGCCCGTCGAACTGGCCCACGGTGACGCGCGGTCCGGGCACCGTCACGTCCCGCCGCGCCACATGCTTGTCGAAGAAGCCCATCAGCTCATCGCCGAAGAACGGCGTCCCGCACTTCTCGAAGCAGTTGCGATGCCCCCACTGCCCGAACCACGCCTTGTGCTCGCCCGGACCGAGTGCGTCCCACAGCTCGAACACCCGGTGCGCGCGGGTGTTGTAGTCGACGAACCCCTGCCCGAGGAACAGCGGAATGGTGCTGCCCCGCACCTGCTCCACCAGATCCCGCTCCTGCCAGAACCGCGTGGCCGGATCGTGATTGCCGGTCTCGCTCAGATACCGCTGGAAGCAGCCCGGATCGAAGCTCGACGCATTCGCCTGGTATTCGGCCGAATCCGCCCAGTGGCCCGGTGTCGACGCGATGAGCACATGCTCCATGCCCGCCAGATCGCCCGGCCGCACCCCGGATTCGGTCACCGGCTTGCCGGAGAACTTCCAGGCGATACCCTGCATGTACAGGTACGAGTACGGGTCCACCACCGGCGCGAACGCGGCGACGGCCGCCAATCCGGCGGGCCGGGCGGCGAGGCCCATGATGCCGGTCCACGCCTCGTAGGAGATCCCGGTCAGGCCCACCCGCCCGGTCGACCACGGCTGGCCGGCGGCCCACTCTACCGCCGTCTTCACATCCGAGCGCTCGTTCGGACCGCCGAAGTCGGGGCAGCCGTTGGAGCCGCCGAAGCCGCGCAGGTCCACGATCACGTAGGTGTATCCGGCCGCGAGGAACATCTCCACGCTGAGGTCCTTGGTGGACGGCCCGCCCCCGAGGCGGGGCTGGCTCAGATACGCCAGATGCGCCCGATACGGACTCACCGTCATGATGACCGGCGTCCGCACGTCGTCGGCCACGCCGACCGGCCGCAGAACGTCCGCGTGCAGCCGGGTGCCGTCGGGAGCGGTGATGAACTCCTGCCGGTGCTGATACGCCGCCTCCGCCGCCGCCCGCATGGGCAGCACCGCCCCGAACACCATTCCGAGCGTGGCCGCGACCACGGCCACCACCCGCCACCTCACGAATCCCGATCGCACCATAGGACTATCGAGTCTGCCTGGGCGTCCGTCCAGCCCCAGGAACCGGGGGTGTAACACGCGCGCCCGCCGGGCGGCGGGCGCATCGCGACCGAGGTCAGAGCGGCCGGAAGTCGATCACCTTGCGCAGCCGGGCGCGGTCGCGCTCGAGGCGGCGCGCCTCGTAGGCGATGGGGAAGTAGCGGACCCGCTCCGGCAGCAGCGGAATGGTGCGGCCCAGAATCCAGCCCAGCCGCTTCAGATTGCGTTCGTCCCGCTCGGTCCATTCCAGCTCGAGCTTGCGGCGCACCACCTCCGGGGTGGTGCCGACGGTGAAGAAGTACTGCAACCGTCCCACCGGCGCGACGGCGGCCTTCCACACCGGCCGCAGGAACGCGGGCAGCCAGGTGGGCGGGGCGACGGACCGGATGACCCGCAGATAGTCGTGCGCGGTCCGGGTGGGAACGAGGTGGTTCTCGACCATGTCCTCGAACCACGGCTCCCACTCCCGGTAGGAGGCCGGAATCTCCTTGGGTGCCACCATGAAGTTGCGCATGAGCTGCACGGTCTCCTGGTAGTACTGTTCCTTGTCCGCCTCGGTGAGCGGGGTGCGGGAGAAGTATCGGTTGCCCTCGGTGAAGGCGAAGATGCCGGTGTGCAGCACCCAGGCCCAGGGGCCGGAGGACAGCGCGGTGTAGCGGACGCCCTCCTTCTCGGTGTTCAGCCCGGCATGCAGTTCGCGCAGCCGGTCGGCCTCGGCCAGGGCTTCGTCGCCGCCGTAGACCCACATCATCACCGAGGCGATGCTGCGGACGGCGCGGCCCATGGGGTCGGTGCGGAAGGTCGAGTGCTCGTCCACCACCGCGGAGATGGTGGGTTCCATGGTCTGTAGCAGGAAGGCCGAACCGGCGGTGAACGAGAAGGTGATGAGGCCGACCTCGTCCCACATGCGGGTGCCGGGACCGAACGGGCGGCGTTCGGGGTGTGCTCTCTTGGTCGCGGAATCGAGGGGGGTCACGGCGGCGGTCATGGTGATCTCCTTTGATCACGTGCTGTCGGGTGCCGACACCCTGACAGCGTGAGAGAGTTGCTACTGAATCGTCTCATTATCTCGCTCGGGTGGCAACCGCATCCGGTGCCGCGCGCGGCATCCGCATCCGATGCGATATCGCATGCGTGGTCCGGCGTCCGGTGGGTACTCGCTGGAAACCGGAGCGGGTTCGGGGGCACAGGGAGGTTCGATCATGATCGCGTTGTCCGCGCTGCGCGCGCGTGTCCGGCACTGGCTGGATCGGCATCGGACGGCGGTGCGGGAACGGTCGCGACCGGTGGCCGACGGCGGTCCGCCCGCCGTGTTCAGCGCATCGATCGGGTATCACCCGCCGCATCGCTGACACATGTGCGCCGCTGCCGCATTTCGATGTGGGAGAGGCGGTTCCACGGGCGTGGATTTCCTCGCGAGCGCGGTGACCCAGACGACCTGACGGCGTATGATCGGCCACGATGGGCATACGGGGGCAGAGCGAGCGTGTTGTGACAACGGAATGGGACGGATTCGTCCAGGCACTGGTCCGCTGTTTGGCCGAATTGCCATCCCGCGCAACCCTTATCATCGCCGCGCCCGGAAATCGTTATGTGCAATTCCAACAGTTCGACATCAAACTGTCCGCCGAACTGACCGGCAATTACTACCTGATGGAACCGATTTCGGATGACGCGGCGCAGCGGCTGTCCGATCTGGGCTGGAATGCGCCGGTGTTGCAGCGGGAGATCGAAAACTGGCGGCGCAGCCTACTCTGGCCGATCTCGCACAGCGCGCTGGTCGATTTGGCCCGCTCGGTCGCCATCGGTCTGCACGATGCGCTCGGGGTCGGCTCACCCACCGAGTTGCGCGCCACCGGCTGGACCGAGGCGTCGGGGGATCTCGATCTGAGCGTGCTCGGTTCGATGGCGCGGCGTAGCGGCGGCTGAATCCTCCCGCGCGGTGCCCTCCCGCGCGGCGCGCGGGAGGGCGGCGGTCACGGATTCGTCAGTCGACGAGGTTCTTCCGCAGTTTCACGATGGTCATCGGATTCAGGCCGAGGCCGTCGGTCAGGAATTTCCCGAAGTCACCGTACTTCTGCTCCATGGTCTGCAACGCGATGTCCAGGTACTCGTCGCGCACCTCCTGCAGCGGGATCAGCAGATCCGGATTCTCCATCAGCCCGGCCTGCTTCAGTTGTTCCCGCAGGGCGGCGTCGGACTCGGCGCGAAACTGGTTGGACAGCAGGTAGTCCTTGCGGGCGAACGACTCCGGCACACCCACGGCGCGCAGCGTCACGTAGGTCAGCCAGCCGGTGCGGTCCTTGCCCGCCGTGCAGTGCACGAGCGTCGCGTCGTCGGTCGCGGCGAGATCCTTGATCGTCTGCCCGAACTTGGCCAGCGAATCCGCGGTGAAGAAGCTGCGGTACACATCGCCCATGATCTGTTCGGCCTTGCCGCCGCCGAGCAATTCCTCCTGCTTCACCGGATCTCGCGAACTGATCGCCTCGAACATCTTCGTGAACAGGCCGGTGTCGTCGATCGGCCGCGCCACCAACGGCACCCCCGGCGGCAGCCGATCTGCCCCCAGCCCCTCCACCTCGGCGGGCGTCCGCATGTCGATTACCTGCTCCAGGTCCAGCGTCCCCAATTTCGCCACATCGTCATCGGTCAGCTTTCCGAGCGCGTCGGATCGAATCACCTTCCCCGACTTGGTCTTCGATCCGTCGTAGGTCCAATACCCGCCGATGTCGCGAACATTCACCGCCCCCTGCAACTCGATCCGGCTCACGGCCGCCAACTCGGGCTCCGCGATGGCCGCGGGGGCCACCAACGTCGCCCCGAGTCCCAGCACGGCTGCCGCGGCGGTGGTCATACCGATCAGTGAAAGGCGAAGCCGCCCTGTCAAACTAATTTTCATGGCCGCGAACGTAGATCCGGTGACCATTCCGATATCGGCTTCGCCCGGACATTTCCACCGACTGGGACACCCACCCCGCCCAGCGGGATGCGGGATGGACACGGCCGTGAGAAGTGCTCCACCCGTTGATATTTCAATAATGACGGGTCGTCATATGTGGATTGGTAATACTGATATCAGGAATGGAGTTTTCCGACAAGGCCGGTCGGGTGTGCGGGTGCAGGCGGGGGAGCAGGCGGTGCAGCCTGTTCGGCAGCCACCAGTTCGCCCGGCCGAGCAGCGTCATGGTGGCGGGGACCAGGACGAGGCGGACGACGGTGGCGTCCAGCACGATCGCCGCCGCGAGACCCAGGCCCATCATCTTGACCAGCGGTGACGGATTGGCGAGGAAGCTGGCGAACACGGCGGTCATGATGAGCGCGGCCGAGGTGATGACGCGGCCGGTGCCCGCCATGCCGCGGGCCACCGCTTCGGTGTTGTCGCGGGTGCGTTCGTACTCCTCGCGGATCCGGGACAGCAGGAACACCTCGTAGTCCATGGACAGGCCGAACAGGATGGCGAAGAACATGGTCGGTATGGGGGAGGCGATCAGGTACGTGCGATCCAGACCGAGCAGGCCCGCGCCCCAACCCCATTGGAAGACCGCCACCACGATGCCGTACGCGCCGCCGATGGACAGCAGATTCATCACCGCGGCCTTCACCGGTATCGCCACGGAACGGAAGACGATCAGCAGCAACAGGAACGACGAGATCAGGATGGCGGCGAGGAAGACCGGCAGCACCTCGTTCAGCCGGGTGGTGAGATCGTCGGTCATGGCGGTCATTCCGGAGACCGCGACATTGTCGGGTGCCAGGGCGCGCAGCCGCTCCAGGGTTTCCGAGGTGGCGGGGTCCGCGGGCGCGGTGGTGGGCACGGCGGGCAGGATCACCGTGTCACCGTCGGACGAGGTGCGTGCGTCGCCCACCGAGGCGATGCCCGGATCGGCGGCGACCCGCTCGGCCAATCCCACGATATCGGCGCTCTCGTCGCGCTGATCGACCACCAGCAGCAGCGGCCCGTTCACGCCCGGTCCGAACCCCTCGGCCAGCAGGTCGTAGGCGCGGCGGTGGCTGGTGGCGGTGACATCGTCTCCGGCGTCGGGGAATCCGGTGCGCATGTGCAGGGCCGGGGTGGCCAGGGTGACCAGCACCGCCGTCGCGATGAGCAGATACGGCCAGGGCCGCCCGGCCACCCGATGCGCGACCCGCCACCACACCGACCGCTCCGGGGCGTGCGGCCGGGAGCGCCGCAGCACCCGCCCGGCGTCGATGCGGTCGCCGAGCAGTGCCAGCAGCGCGGGCAGCAGCGTGAGCGCGGTGGTCACGGCGATCAGCACCACCAGCGAGGTGGCGAGCCCGATCGAGATCAGGAAGCCGACACCGGTCAGCACCAGCGCCACCATGGCGAGCATGATGGTGCCACCGGCGAACAGCACGGCCGACCCCGACGACCCCATGGCGTTCGACAGCGCCTCCGCATTCGGTTGCCCCGTGGCCCGGTTCTCCCGGTAGCGCGCCACGATGAACAGCGCGTAGTCGATGCCGACGCCCAAACCGATCATCGCGCCGATGGTCGGCGCGCTGGTGGACACATCCATGGCGGCGGCCAGCACCGCGATGCCGCCGAGCCCGGCCGCCACCGCCACCAGGGCGAGCACGATCGGCACCAGCGCCGCCACCAGCGTCCCGAAGGCGACGACCAGCACCAGCAGCGCCACCAGGACGCCGACCGCCTCGGCCCCGGAGGTGGGGGTCTCGGAGTTGATGAACGCGGCGTCACCACCCAGCTCCGCGGTGACACCGGATTCGCGCAGCCGCTCCAGGACCGTATTCAGCGGCGTCAGCGATTCCGGGGCGAGGTCGGTCGCGGGCTGGTCGAAGGTGAGTTGCGCGAAGCCGATCCGGCCGTCCGCGGACACCGTGCCCGCCGTGAACGGATCGGTCACGGCCACAACATGTTCCGCCTCGGCCATGCGACCGACCGCATCCTCGATGAGCGGCCGGTGCGTGCCGAGCCGCTGCCCCTCGGGCACCGCGAACACCGCCAGCGCACTGCCGCCCGCCGCCTCCGGGAACCGCTCCGCGAGCAGCTCCATGGCCTGCTCGCTCTGACTGCCGGGAGCGACGAAGTCGTCGACGAACGAACCGCCGAGCGTGCCGGCGGCGGTCAGGACGACGGCGACGGCGGCCAGCCAGGCGGCGACCGCAACCCAGGGTCTCCGCGCGCTGGCGTCGCCGATGCGGCGGGTGATTGTGTCCATGGTCGTGCACTCCTCGGCGATGGTTGGGTTAAGGTCCCGACTCCCTTGTCGGCCAGCGGGTTTCATCGTCGGGGTGAGCGGTGGTGCGGGTCGTCCGCCGCCCGGAGGTTTCCGTTCCGTCGCGAGGGGGGTCGCCGAGGCAGGGGCGATCCCCCGTGCGGCGGAGGGGCGGGTAGCCCGCGGTGGGTTACCGGCGGTGGGCGGCTGACCTACCGTTGCCTGGTGCCCATCGACAACTCGCGCCGGGAAGCCGGTGTACCCGGCCGGTCCCACCACCCCAGCGGATGGCCGGGGTCGTGACCGGCGACGACAGCGCCCCCGCGCGCGGGTTCCGCGGACCGTTCCGCCGCTGGCCGCGCACCGCGGACGCGGTGCTCGCCGCCGTGCTGTTCGTCGCGGCCGTCCACGTGGCCGACGGGCCGGGCGACACGCTCGTGCTGCGGCCGATGTCGTCGGTTCCGGTCGTCGTCCTGGTTCTGTTCGCGGTGGCGAGCGCGGCGCTGTGCCTGCGCCGCCGCCACCCGCTGCCGGTGCTCGGGTCGGTCCTGTTCACCTGGGCGGTGACGGTGGGCAGCGGCTATTCCGGCCTGGGCGGTATCGCCATCGTCGCCCTGTACTCCACCGGGCGCTACGCCCGCGACGGCCGCTGGTCCTATCTCGGCGCAGCGGGCGCGATCGCGCTGGTGATCCTCGACGGAGCCCTCGACGGCTTCGCCCTCGGTGACATCTTCGCCGGGGTCGTGGTCATGGAACTGGCCTGGTACATCGGCCGCCGGGTCCGGCTGCGCGGTCAGCGCGCCGAACAGCTGCGCCGGGAGCGAGCCGCCGAGCAGCAGCGCATCCTCACCGAGGAGCGCACGCGTATCGCCCGGGAACTGCACGATGTGGTCGCCCACCGGGTCAGCATGATGACGGTGCAGGCGGGCGCGGCCAAGGCCGTGGCGGCCGTCGACCCCGAGGCCGCCCGCCAGGCCATGGCCGCGGTGGAGGAGGCGGGTCGCGAAGCACTGGACGAACTGCGGCATCTGCTGGGTGTACTGCGGCCCGAGGTGGACAACGACGATCTGGGGCCACAGCCCGGCCTGGCCGATCTGCCGCGGCTGATCGACCAGGTCCGCCGGGCGGGCCTGGACGTCACGGTCGATATCGACGAATTCCCGACCCCGCTGGCCGCCCGCCTGGAACTGTCGGCGTTCCGGATCGTTCAGGAGGCGCTGACCAATGTGGTCAAGCACAGCGGCCCCGGCACCCACGTCGACATCCGCCTGCGCGGTGAGAAGACCGGTGGTGGGATCACTCTGGACGTGCTCGACGACGGTCGCGGTGACGCCGCCCGTCCCGGGGCGGCCGTGCCGGGGCACGGCATAGTCGGGATGCGCGAGCGCGCACTACTGTTGGGGGGCACGCTCGACGCGGAGCCCCGCCCCGGCGGTGGTTTCCGGGTGGCCGCCCGGCTCCCCGCCGGGGCCGACGCCCACCGCCTGGCAACTTCGAAGGACCCCGCATGACCATCCGCGTCCTCGTCGTCGACGATCAGGCCCTGGTGCGCAGCGGCTTCACCATGGTGCTGCGCATGCACGACGACATCGAGGTGGTGGGCGAGGCCGGAACCGGACTGGCGGCCATCGAGGCCGCTCACCGCCATCGCCCCGATATCGTCCTCATGGATATCCGCATGCCGGAGCTGGACGGCCTCGAGGCCACCTCCCGCCTGCTGGCCGAGGCCGACTGGGAGGTCCGCGTCCTCATCCTCACCACCTTCGACCCCGACGACTACGTCTACCGCGCCCTGCGCGCCGGAGCCAGCGGCTTCGTCCTCAAGGACATGCCCGCCGACCAGCTCGCCGCCGCCGTCCGCACCGTAGCCGACGGCGGCGCCCTGCTCGCCCCCTCCATCACCCGCCGCCTGATCGGCCGCTTCGCCCACCGCCTCACCGCCGACTCCGCCGCCACCGCCCGCCTCGCCCGTCTCACCGACCGCGAACGCGACGTCATGACCGCCATCGCCCGCGGCGCCAGCAACCCCGAGATAGCGGCCCAGCTCTTCATCGGCGCGGCCACCGTCAAATCCCACGTCTCGAGCATCCTCACCAAACTGGGCCTGCGCGACCGCACCCAGATCGTCGTCTTCGCCTACGAAAGCGGTCTGGTGGAAGCGGGCGACCACCCCATCGGCCACTGAATCCCCTTGCGGCCCTGCGGCTCGGCCGTATCCACCCTCGTCCACCGCGCGTGCTCGGTCATGACCTCGAACTGCCCGGGCGCGGGGCTGGTCGCGGAACTCCGGCACCCACGCTGAAGCGGCGGCCACCACCGCATGAGCAGTGGTGGCCGCCGCTTCTGTCTGCCTACTGCGTACCCGCCGCGTACCGACGGGCCGATTCAGGCATGAACGCGCAGGTCAGGCTTACACGTCGTAGTACAGCTCGAACTCGTACGGGTGCGGGCGCAGGTTGACCGGGGCGATTTCGTTTTCGCGCTTGAGGGTGATCCAGGTTTCGATCAGGTCCTCGGTGAAGACGCCACCCTCGGTGAGGTAGTCGTGGTCGGCTTCGAGGCGGTCGATGACCGAGGCCAGGCTGGTGGGGGCCTGGGGGATGTTCTTGGCCTCCTCCGGCGGGAGCTCGTAGAGGTCCTTGTCGACCGGGGCCATCGGCTCGATCTTCTTCTTGATGCCGTCCAGGCCGGCCATCAGCATGGCGGAGAAGGCCAGGTACGGGTTGCCCGAGGAGTCGGGGGCGCGGAACTCGATGCGCTTGGCCTTCGGGTTGTTGCCCGTGACCGGGATGCGGACCGCGGCGGAGCGGTTGCGCTGCGAGTACACCAGGTTGATGGGGGCCTCGTAGCCCGGCACCAGACGGTGGTAGGAGTTGATGGTCGGGTTGGTGAACGCCAGCAGCGACGGGGCGTGGTGCAGGATGCCGCCGATGTACCAGCGCGCCAGATCCGACAGGCCACCGTAACCGGCCTCGTCGTGGAACAGCGGCTTGCCGTCCTTCCACAGCGACTGGTGCACGTGCATGCCCGAGCCGTTGTCGCCGAAGAGGGGCTTCGGCATGAAGGTGACGGTCTTGTTCTCCTGCCACGCGGTGTTCTTGATGATGTACTTGAACAGCATCAGGTCGTCGGCCGCGCCGAGCAGGGTGTTGAAGCGGTAGTTGATCTCCGCCTGGCCCGCGGTGCCGACCTCGTGGTGGCCGCGCTCCAGCTCGAAGCCCGCCTGCTGCAGGGCGGTCGACATCTTGTCGCGCAGGTCGACGTAGTGGTCGTACGGCGCGACCGGGAAGTAGCCGCCCTTGTTGCGAACCTTGTAACCGCGGTTCAGGGAGCCGTCCGGGTTGAACTCCGCGCCGGTGTTCCAGGAGCCGGAGATCGACTCGATCTCGTAGAAGGCGCCGTTCATGGCCGAGTCGTAGCGGATCGAGTCGAAGATGTAGAACTCCGCCTCGGGACCGAAGTACGCGGTGTCGGCGATACCGGTCGACCGCAGGTACTCCTCCGCCTTGCGCGCGATATTGCGCGGGTCGCGGGAGTAGGCCTCACGGGTGAACGGGTCGTGCACGAAGAAGTTCAGGTTCAGCGTCTTCGCGGCACGGAACGGGTCGATCCGAGCGGTGCTGAAGTCGGGGAGCAGGAGCATGTCCGACTCGTCGATCGACTGGAAGCCGCGGACGGACGAGCCGTCGAACGCGAGACCTTCTTCGGCCAGATCGGCCGTGAACGCCTTCGCAGGGATCGAGAAGTGCTGCTGCACACCCGGGAGGTCGGTGAACCGGATGTCGACGTACTCGACCTCCTCCTCCTTGATGTACTTGATGACCTCGTCGGCCGTGCTGAACGCCACTTAGTACTCCTTACGGATCGGTTCCCAGCCAATTCACGATTGCATGGGTTCGTCGCGACCAGACGGTATGGATGCGGTGTTTCCCCACAATCAAGGCTGTGTTTCGCCAGTGTTACACGTACAGCTGGCCGGGGGTTCGTCGGTGTCCCGGCGTTCGGCAAACGGCCGCGCAGGGCGCTGAGCTGCGCTCGACCAGCACCGACATCCTGCCATCGAACAGCGGCAATCGCCGCGCATGACGCCGAAAAGATAGGGGGATTACCACGCCGACCCGGGCACGCGTGAGAATCCTCACCGCCGGACCGGTCGGTTCAGCACTCCTTCGGTTACCTCGCGGACACCCCAGCGCCCACACGCCGTGCGAAACGCCGCCGCAGGGGCCCCTAAGCTGGGTGCATGGCACGCATCACCGGCTCCTGGCTGTCCGGACCGAACGCCGAATCCGGCGGCTCCGCCCCCGGCGACTACCCGGGCAAGGATCTGGGACTGCCGCAGGAAGGGGTCGGCTCGCTGGTCACCATGCTGCGGCGCATCACGGCCCTGCTGGTGGACTGGTTCATGGCGCTGGGGCTGGCCGCGGTCATCTTCCGCCCGAATCCGGACAAGCTCATCGCCGAGATGGACATCCCGGCCGGGCAACAGCCGCCGCCGGATCTGGTCGTCATCATCAGCTCGCTGTCCACTCCGACGCTGCTGGTGTGGTTCGTCATCGGCGTCGCCACGGTGACCCTGTTCGGCTACACCCCCGGTCAGTTCTTCCTGAAGGAGCGGGTGCTGCGCGTGGACGCCGACGCGCCGGTCGGCTTCGTCCGCGCGCTGGTGCGCCAGATTCTGCTCGTCTTCGTGGTCCCCGCCCTCTTCACCGACGGCGACGGCCGCGGCATGCACGACCGCGCCACCGGCACCGCCCTCGTCCGCGCCCGCTGATCCTGGCGCGCGTCGCCCGAGCGTACCGGCCTCGTGTCATAGCCCGGAGGCATCGATTGCGAAAAGGGGTTATGTACCTTTAATGGCGGCGGGAACCGCGCGGAAGGATGCCTCTTGTTCGCTTGGTGGGGAAATGTGGTCTGCCGCTTGCGGTTCGCGGTGATCGGTCTCGCGGTCGCGGCACTGCTGGCCCTGGGGGGATACGGGCTCAGCCTGAACGATCATCTGAGTTCGGGTGGCATGTTCGATCCGTCGTCGGAGTCCGCGGAGGCGGGGCGGCTGGCCGACGCGGCCTTCGGGCGCAACCACGATGTGGACGTGGTGGTGCTGTTCACCGCGCCGCCGGGCACCACCGTCGACGACCCGGAGTTCAGCCGAACCGTCGTCGATCACCTCGACAGCCTGCCGCGCGAGCATCCCGGGCAGATCTCCCGCATCGTCGGCACCTACTGGCGTACCGAGACCGGCGCGATCAGCGCCGCCACCGCGACCAAGGACAAGCGCCGCGCCGTCGCCGCCATCGCGCTGCGCGGGGAGAACGACACCGATATCCAGCGCAACTACCGAGCGGTCAAGGACGTCTTCGAGATTCCCGGCGTCGAGATGCGAGTCGGCGGGCTGCAACCGGTGGCGGGCGCGCTCGAGGACACCGTCGCCGATGATCTGCGCCGCATGGAACTGCTGGCGGTTCCGTTCGTGGGGTTGCTGCTGTTCTTCATCTTCGGCGGCGTGGTCGCCGCGGCGTTGCCGCTGCTCACCGGGCTGCTCACCATTTTCGGCGCGTTCGGTATCGTGCGGTTCGTCGCCAACTTCACCGAGGTGAACTCCTTTGTCTCCCCGGTGGTCTCGATGATCGGGCTCGGACTCGCCATCGACTACGGCCTGTTCGTCGTGAGCCGGTTCCGGGAGGAGTTGGCCGCGGGCAACGACACCCGCACGGCGGTGCGGCGTTCGGTGCTGACCGCCGGGCGTACCGTCGTCTTCTCGGCCACCATGATCGTGGCGAGTCTCGGTGGGCTGCTGCTGTTTCCGCAGGCATTCCTGAAATCCATCGCCTACGGGGCGATCGCGACGGTGACCCTGGCCGCCGTCACCGCCATCACCATCCTCCCGGCCGTGCTCGCGGTACTCGGGCCCCGGGTGGATCTATTGGGGCTGAAGCGATTCCGTCGCACCAAGTCGGCCGAGGAACTCGACGACGGGCTGCTCGCGCGTACCACCGCCTGGGTGATGCGGCATCCGGGCAAGGTCGCGGTCCCGATTCTGCTGGCGCTGGTGCTGCTCATCGTGCCCATGCACAATCTCGTCTTCGGCGGCTTCAGCGAGAAGTATCTGCCGCCGGACAATCCGGCTCGCGTGGCGCAGGAGGAGATCGACCACTACTTCCCGCTGCGCAAATCCGATCCCCTCGAACTGGTCTTCATCGCCGACAACTCCCAGGCGGTGGGGCCGGTGTGGAATCAGGCCAATCAGGCGCCCGGTCTGGTGGGGCAGTTCGACATTCCCGCGCGCTCACCCGCGCAGCCCGACATCTACCGGGCCAAGGCGGCGGTGGTCGACATCAACGACGCCGGGGCCACCATCGAGTATCTCCGGTCGCTGGAGTTGCCCGACGGGATGACCGTCCTGGTCGGCGGCGTGCCCGCATTGCAGAAGGACACCATCGACGCCCTGCTGGTCCGGATTCCGTGGATGATCGGACTGGTCCTGCTGGTGACCACGCTGCTGCTGTTCCTGACCTTCGGGTCGCTGGTGCTGCCGATCAAGGCCGCGCTCATGAGCGGGCTCGGTCTCGGCTCCACCCTGGGCATTCTGACCTGGATATTCATCGACGGCCACGGGGCCGGGCTGCTGGATTTCACCCCGCAGCCCGGTCAGGCGAACATGCTGGTGCTCATCATCGCCATCGTGTACGGCCTGTCCATCGACTACGAGGTGTTCCTGCTGTCCCGCATGGTCGAAGCGCGCGGCGCGGGCGCGACCACCGAGGAGGCGATCCGGATCGGCACCGTGCAATCCGGGCGCATCATCACGGCGGCGGCGCTCATCCTGCTGGTGGTGACGGGCGCGTTCGCCTTCTCCGATCTGGTGCTCATGCAGTACATCGCCTACGGCATGATCGCGGCGCTGTTCATCGACGCCACCGTGTTGCGCATGCTGCTGGTCCCGGCCGTGATGCGTTTGCTGGGTGATCGCTGCTGGTGGGCTCCGGCCTGGATGAAGCGGATCCAGCAGCGAATCGGTCTGAGCGAAGCCGTAATCGACGAGGACGGGGCTCGGCGTGGCTCCCGTATTGACCCGGTCAAGTCCGGCACAATGTAAAAGATGCGTACCTCGGACATGTTCATTTCGGCGTAGCTGGCTATTCACCGACTTTCAGATACGGTCGGTACTGTGCGGACGTCCAGTCGTGACGACTTCGGAGGTTGCATGAGCGAGCGCTACCGGGCCACGGCACGTGGACTCAGCCGTCGGTCGCTGTTCGCCTCCACCGGACTGCTCGGCGTGGCCGCCTTCGCCGCGAACGCCCTGAACGGCCCGCCCGGTGTACGTCATGTGCTGCTGCGCAACGCCTACGAGGAGATCACGCCCGTCGTATCGGGGCCGGTGATCCGGCACGAGCGCGTGTACTCGGCGGCGCGCGGGCGCGAGGTGGACGTGGTCACCATCCTGCCGCCCGGGGTGCGGGTGCGCGACCTGCCCATCTCGATCCTGCTGCACGGCCTGAAGGGCAATGCGCACACCGCCGCCGGGGTCGGCGGGATCGGCCACGCCCTGGCCACCGCCGTCACGGCGCGGCTGACGCCGCCCTTCGGCTTCGTCGCCGTCGACGGCGGCGACAGCTACTGGCACGAGAACCATCCCGGCGACGACCCGATGTCCATGCTGCTGGACGAGGTGCCGCACTGGCTCGCCGCCCGCGGCCACGCCGAAACGCCCTTCGCCTGCACCGGTGTGTCCATGGGCGGCTTCGGGGCCATGCTCTACGCCCGCCGTCGCACCGAACGCGGCGATCCGGTGCGGGCCGTGGCCACCATCTCGCCGGGGCTGCTGACCTCCTGGGCGGATATGCGCAGACGCAATGCCTTCGCCAGCGAAAGCCAGTGGGCCGCATTGGATCCGCTGCGCAATATCGGCAAAATCGGTCCCGCCCCGATGGCGCTCTGGTGCGGGGACCGCGACAAGTTCGTGCACGGCTGTCGGGAGTTCATCGCCCGTGCGCCGCTCGAGATCGCCTCCATCACACCGGGTGGGCATACCGACGCGTACTGGCGCACGGTGACGCCGGAGGTGGTGGCGTTCCTGGGCAGGCATGTCGGGTGATGCCATGCGGGTCGATCAGCGCTCCGGCCGCGCGCCCGGCGTGATCAGCCCCGTCTCGTAGGCGAGTGCGACCAATCGTGCCCGGTCGCGGGCGTCGAGTTTGGTCAACAGCCGCCCGACATGGGTCCGCGCGGTGGCGGGACTCATGTGCAGCGCCGCCGCGATCTCGGAATTCGACCGTCCCGCACCGACTTCGGTCAGGACCTCGCGTTCGCGGGCCGTGAGCCGGTCCAGGAGTTCGGCCGCGCGGGGGTGCGGTCCGGCCGCGGCGGCCCGCATCACGCGGCGGGTGACGGCGGGGGAGAGCAGGGCGTCGCCGCCCGCCACGATCCGCACCGCCGCCCGCAGTCCGTCCGGATCGGTGTCCTTGAGCAGGAATCCGGTGGCCCCGGCGCGCATGGCCTCCAGCAGATTGTCGTCGGTGTCGAAGGTGGTGAGCACCACCACCCGCACGTCGCGCAGTTCCGGTTGCGCGACAATGTGTTTCGTCGCGGCCAATCCGTCGCCGCCCGGCATGCGGATATCCATGAGCACCACGTCGGGCCGGGTGGCGCTGACCAGTTCCACTCCGGCCGCGCCGGTATCGGCCTCGCCCACCACATCGATATCGTCGGCGCGCTCCAGCAGCGCCCGCAGCCCCTCCCGCACCAGGTGCTGGTCGTCCACCAGCGCCACCCGGATCACGCCGCGCTCCGCACCGGTACGCGTGCCTCCACCATGAAGCCTCCCCGCCGTCGATTCTCCGCGCGCAGGCTGCCGCCGAGCAGAGCCACGCGTTCGCGCATGCCGATGATTCCCCATCCGGTCGCATCACCTCGGGAGCCGCGCCCGTCGTCGGCGATGCGTACCACCAATTCGGCGGCTTCGCACCGTAATTCGATATCGACCGCGCGGGCGTCCGCGTGGCGCAGCACATTGCTCAACGATTCCTGAATTACGCGATAGACGGTGGTCTCGACGATGGCGGGCAGCGGGGCGGTACCGCCCGAGCGCGTGAATCGCACCGTCGGCCCGGAATCCCGGGTGGCCGTGATCAGTTCATCGACCCGGTCGAGGCCGGGCGTCGGCGGTTCGGCGGCCTCCGGGGTGCGCAGGGCGTCGACGGTGGCGCGCAGCTCCCGGCTCGCCTCCCGGCAGGCGGTGCGGGCGGCGGTCAGCGAGCGCTCCGCGGTGCCGGGATCGTCACGCAGCGATTCGCGGGCCACGTCGGTGTGCAGGGCGATCACCGAGACGGTGTGCGCGAGCAGGTCGTGCAGGTCGCGGGCGATGCGCACCCGCTGCCGCTCGACCCGGCGCGCGGCCTCGCGTTCGCGCTCCGCGGCGGCTGTCCGCTCCCGCCGTTCCAGTTCGGCGCGCCAGCCGCGCCGGGAGCGGATGCTGTCGCCGAGCGCGATCACCGCCGCCATCAGCCCGGCCGAGGACGGAAGTTCCAGTCCGAGAACGAAACCCAGATTGTCGCCCTGCGCCACCCGCACGGCGGTGGAGATCGCCAGCAGCGCCAGCGCGGTGCCCGCCGCCCACCACAGCCGCCCACGCTCGGCCGCCGAGAACAGGGCCGCCGCCACCGGCAGCGCCAACCCGATCGGCGGATAGTCGAGCATGTAGTAGGCCAGCAGCGCCGCGCTCGACACCAGCAGCGTGCCGACCGGCCAGCGGCGGCGCACCAGCATCAGACCGCCGAACAGCGCGCCGAAGGCATAGGCGGACGGCGCGACCCCGGCGGCCGACCCGCCGACATTGGCCGTGATGGCCGTGCCGACCACCACCAGGGTCAGCATGCCGAGACCGAGATCGATCAGCCGCCCGCGGTGGACGGGATTCGCCCCGGCGCGGTCTTCGATGCCGGAAGGCGGCGATGTCGGCCTCGGCTCAGCGAGCCCGGCGGAGGGTTCCAGTTGCGCGGCGGGAGTATCCGCGCCGGGAGATCCCGCGCCGGTTCGCGGCTCCGTCGGTTCCACCTCACCAGCCCCACTTCCTGGGTCTCCGCTGTCGTCATCGTCCGTCAGACGCGATCGGTGACCTTCGCCAGCAACCATGCCACCGCGCCCGTGGCCGCACCGAGCAGCACGCCGGTGACCACGCTGCTGCCCATGGCGAAACCGCGCATGACCAACTCCTCGGCGCCCGGCGAGAGCCTGCCTTCCAGATTGCCGCCCAACCGCGGCGGATCGTCTGCGAAGGCCGCGCCCCAGAGCACCTGGTGGGTGAGCGCCAGCAGCAGGCCGTAGCACGCGCCGACCGCGAGCAGCGCCGGAAAGGGATTCGGCACCCGCCGCCACAGCACGTAGCCGATCCACACCGCGATCGGCGCGAATACCAGCACCGCGTTGACCGCCGCGGGCACCGGCCCCAGATCGTGCGCGATCACCCGGGGCACGCCGAGCGCCGCCAGCGCGATCACCGCGAGCGGGGAGATGTCGAGCGCGGCGCGTATGCGTTCGGTGGCGCTCGTGCGGTGTCCTCCCGGCCCGTGGTCGGGTGCCCGCTCGTTCATGCCGCCACCTCCCGGACGGCACCGGCCGCACTACCGGTCGCGTGCCGGTACACCCGCAGGTAGCCGATGAACGCCAGCACCGCGGTCACCCCGCTCATGGTCAGCCGCACCCAGTGCCCGTTCTCGAACTCCGTCGCGGTCCGCCGCAGCACCTCCGTCGAATGCACGGCCGCGCCCTCGTCGAACATGATCTCGTTGCGCGGCCAGAAATAGACCGCCGAGAACAGGAACTCGCCCAGCACCAGCGAGCCCAGACTGCCCGCCAGCCACCAGCGCGCCCCCGGAATCCGCCAGGCCAGCGCGGTGGTCGCCAGCGCGGCCACCACCGTGAGCGCCCCCATGGGCGGGAAGAAGTCCGCGGGTCCGGTCACCTCGAAGAAGTCCGATGCCCCGGCCAGCGACGCGGGCACATCGTGAAAGACATTCGGGTAGATGATGATCGTCTCCACCGCGATTCCGCCGAATGCCACCATCGCTATCCAGGCGTACGCCGTCGGAACAGCCAATCTGGTCAACTGTTTTCGCATGCCGGAGACGGTAGGAACATTCGGGAGCGGCTACATCGGCCCGCACGCCCCACCCGCGTACGTCAATCGACGTATGCCTCCGGGATGCAGCCGTGCCCCGCCGCGGCGACGCGGCGGGGCACGGAAGCCGAACCCGGGCGGGAATCAGCGGCGGCGGATGGTGCGCTGCATACCCTTCATCTTCGCGCCGGTCGGCATGGGGCCCTTGGGCAGCGCCGGGCCGCCGCGGGTGGCGAGGGCGGACAGGCGGCCCTCGATGAGTTCCATGCGCTTGGCGTCGATATTGCGGGGGAGTTTGGTGAGGAAGCGCTGCAGATCCCTCAGCGCGACCTGGCCCTCGTCATTGCCGATGACCACGTCGTAGATGGGGGTGTCGCCGACCAGGCGGGCGACCTTCTTCTTCTCCTGGGCGAGCAGCGACTTCACCCGGCCCGGCGAGCCCTCCGCCACCAGGATCACTCCGGGCAGGCCGATGACGCGGTGCACGGCGTCGAGTTGGGTGGTGGCGGCGACGCCGGGGGTGACGCGCCACTTGCCCTGCAGGTTGTCCAGCACCCACGCGGCCGCGCCCGCCTGCCCCTCGGCCTTGGCGTACACGTTCTTCTGCACGCGGCGGCCGAAGATGATGAAGGCGGCCAGCGCGCCGAGCAGCAGACCGATCGGCAGCAGGAACCACTGCACATCGAAGATCAGGCCGATGATCAGGAACAGTGCCGTCACGCCGACCAGTGCGCCGATCATCAGCGGCAGCAGCAGTTTGTCTTCCTTGCGCTGCATCTGGAACGCCTGCCAGAGCTGCTGACGCCGCTCCTTCGACGCCTGCTTGCGCGCCGCCTTCGCCGCGGCCTTCGCTTCCTTCGACGGCTTGCCGCCCTTACCTGCTGCCATGCCACCCAGGATAATGGCCGCGCACCGGCCGATCCCCGCCGGGATCGCGAGGTTTCGCGCGGCGTCACCGCGGCGTCCCCGCCGTCGTTCGGAAAAGGCGGGCACGACGGCCGATCCGGCAGGCTCGGAAATCCGCTCCGCGGGCCCGGTCGCCGCGTCCCGTGGTCGCGGTGCCACCCGGTCACGGTGCCACTCGGTCGGGGGTGTCACCCGGTCGCCGCGTCACGCGGTTGCCGTGTGTCGTGCGGCCGCGCCGGTTTGTCGTGCTGCTCGGTACCTGCGGCCCGACGGGATGAGAGCCGTCGCTCGCGCCTACGGTGGGCAGGTGATGTGGGGTGTGCTGGTCGGCCGGGTGCGAGCGCTGCCGTCGGCGGTGCGGTATCTGGTGATCGGCGGGGCGACATCGCTGCTGTCGATCTTCGTGCTGGTCGCGCTGCTGGCGGCGGGTGCGTTGTGCCTGGTGGGCGTGGGAATCCCCTTGCTACCCGACGCGGTGCGGACCATCCGGCCGCTGCTCGGATTCGAGCGCGACCGGGCGGGGGAGCGGTTGGGGGAGCCGATTCCGGAGGCGTACCGGCCATTCGCCGAGTCGCTGCGGCAGCGGGTGGCCACGGTATTCACCGATCCCGCGAACCGGCGCGATATCGGCTGGTTGTGCGTGCACGCCGGCACCGGCGTCACCCTGGCCGCCCTCGCCGTCGCGCTGCCGCTGAGCGCGGTGAACCAGCTGTTGATCCCGCTGTACTGGCAGGCGCTGCCGCCGGGGTCGATCGCGACCTTCGGCGTACCCGTCACCTCCTGGCCGACCGCGCTGCTGAATCTCTCCTTCGCGCTTCCGATCGGCGCGCTGACCCTGCTGGTCCCCGCCATGGCCCGCGGGCAGGCCCGTGTCGCCCGCCGGTTCCTCGCCCCCACCCCCGATGTCGCGCTCGCGGGCCGGGTGGCCGAGCTGACCGCCACCCGCGCCGCCGCCCTCGACGCCCACGGCGCGGAACTGCGCCGCATCGAACGCGATCTGCACGACGGCGCGCAGGCCCGCATCGCCGCGGTGATCATGCAGCTGGGGCTGGCCGAGCAACTGCACGACCGCGACCCCGCACGATCCCGCGCGCTCATGCGGAAGGCCCAGGACACCGCGACCGACGCGCTCGCCGAACTCCGCGACGTCCTGCGCAGCGTCTACCCGCCCGTACTGGCGGATCGCGGCCTGGCCAGCGCCGTCTCCGGCCTCGCTGCCCGCAGCCCGATTCCGTGCGCGCTGCGGGTCACCGCCACCGGCCGCTGGCCCGTAGCGGTGGAGGCGGCCGCCTATTTTGTTGTGGCGGAAGCCATTACCAATGCGACCAAACATTCCGGTGCGCGTTCCCTCAGCGTCTCCGTCGCCGGTGCCGTGGATCTGCTCACGGTTCAGGTGTGTGACGACGGCATCGGTGCGGCCCGGGAGGTCGAGGGCGGCGGCTTGGCGGGCATCCGCCGTCGCGCCGAAGCACTCGACGGCCGCATGACCCTGACCAGTCCCGCCGGTGGGCCGACGGTGCTGCGGGTGGACCTGCCGTCGCGGTTGTGACCGTCGGCGGCGTGATCACGCCGGACCGCCGGGGTTACGAGCCGCCGCGGCCTCAGTAGGGTGTGCGGGGTGGAGTCGCTGTGCGCGTCATGATCGCCGAGGACGATGCCCTGCTGCGGGAGGGGCTCGTCCTGCTGCTGAACACCGCCGGGATCGAGGTGATCGCGGCCGCCGACAATGCCGACGATTTCCTGACCGCGGTCGCGGGGGAGCGGCCCGACGCCGTGGTGATGGATGTGCGGCTGCCGCCGACCTTCACCGACGACGGTCTGCGGGCGGCGGTGCGGGCCCGCGAGATTCACCCCGGGCTGCCGGTGCTGGTGCTCTCGGCGTACGTGGAGGACAGTTACGCCGCCGAACTGCTCGGTGACGGTGCGGGCGGCGTCGGCTACCTGCTGAAGGAACGCGTCGGCAAGGTCGACCGCTTCCTGGACTCCCTGCGCCGGGTGGCCGACGGCGGCACCGCCATGGATCCCGAGGTGATATCCCAACTACTGGTGCGCCGCAAGGCCGATGACCCGCTGGCTGCGCTCACCGCCCGCGAACGCGAGGTGCTGGCGCTCATGGCGGAGGGCCACGACAATGCCGCCATCGCCGGACGCCTGGTGGTCAGCGAAGGCGCTGTGCTGAAACATATTCGGAGCATCTTCGCCAAGCTCGGATTGGCGGCCGACGAGTCGGGGCATCGGCGCGTGCTGGCGGTGCTCGCCTATCTCAATGCGTGAAGCCCGAAACCCGAGCGGGTTTCGGGCCTCGACCTCAGTCGGCGGCGCAGGTGATATCCGACTCCGGCAGGGTGCCGTCGCGGAGGTACGTGTTCACCGCGTTGTCGACGCAGGTGTTCGGATAGCGGCCGAAGATCCAGTGAATCGGCACATCCCGCAGCGTCACCAGTCGTGACGCCGACAGTGCCCGGTGCATGCCCTCCGCATTGGCGTAGGTCGTGCGGGTGTCGCCGGTCGACTGCACGATGAGGGCGGGAACCGAGTTGTCCACCACCGTGCGCGGTTCCGCGGGCGCGGCCCAGAAGGCGCAGGGCGTGACATTGTCGGTGAACGACCCGAACACCGGCGCCGTGGTCCGCGACCGCTCGAGGTTGTTCCAGTACCAGAGTGGATCGCGCGGTGCGTCCGCATCCCCGCACATGATCGCCATCTGCGCCGAACTGTCCTCCGGCTCAGCGGAAAGCATGACCGCGAGGGCCTCGTTCAATTCCGGCGTGATCGCCACCGGCAGGCCGTCGGCCGCGTCCCGCAGTTGGGCCACCTGTTCGGCGACCATCGCGTACTGCCGCGGGTCGTCGAGACCGGTGAACAGCACCAACGGCAGTTCGTGCGCGCTCACCGCGAAGTCGCCGATCCGGATCGGCTGCTCACCCGACCGTCGCAGTAGCTCCAGCACGCT
Organism: Nocardia sp. CC227C; assembly: GCF_030767025.1. Taxonomy (GTDB): domain Bacteria; phylum Actinomycetota; class Actinomycetes; order Mycobacteriales; family Mycobacteriaceae; genus Nocardia. The sequence continues at coordinate 175,138 of NZ_JASITE010000001.1, forward strand.
CGCGCGCACCTCTTCGCGGCTGCTCCCGAGGTGGTAGTCGCCGTCGTGTCCGGCGGTCCAGTCCGCCCACAGATCCAGCGCCGCCTCATTGGCCGGGCCCATATCCCGCACCATGTCCACCGGACCGTAGCGTTCCGGATCGACCGCGCTGTCCAGCACCATCCGGTCCACGCGCTCCGGGAACAGCTGGGTGTACACCGCGCCCAGATAGGTGCCGTACGAGGTGCCGAAGTAGTTGATCCGCTCGACCCCCAGCACCGCGCGGATCACATCCATATCGCGCGCGGTATTGCGGGTGGTGATGTGCCGCAACCGTTCTCCCTCGGCCGTGGCGCAGCGGACGGCCAGTTCCGCCTGTGCTGCCACGGATTCCGCGAAGCTCGCCGCGTCCGGCCCCGCGGCCTGGAGCCCGATCCCGCGCGGCCAGTCGCACCGGACCGGCGCGGAACGCCCGACCCCGCGCGGATCCATGCCGATCAGGTCGTAGCTCGCCTTCACCTCGGGCGTCATGGCCGCCGCCACATCCACCATGAAGTCCAGGCCGCTCCCGCCCGGCCCGCCCGGATTCGACAGCATGACACCGTATTGCCGCGCCGGATCGGCGGCGATGCGCGAGATGGCGACGGTCGTGGTCGACCCGTCCGGCTCCGTGTAATCGAGCGGGACCGTGACGTCGGCGCATTGCGCCCCGGCCTCGTCGAGGCGCTGCTCGTCGCAGGACTTCCACTCCAGCCGCTGTCCGTGGTACCGGTCCAGCTCGTTGTCGGTGGCAGCCGTGGTGGCGCAGCCGAGCCCGAACGGCAGCACCATACATGCCGCGGCGAGCCATTTTCCGAAGGTCATGCCGCACACACCGTTGGCTCGTCGGCGAGTGCCACCGCGTCGGCCTGCTCCCGGTGGTGGACAGCTGGTTCGCCGATCACGGCCTGTGCGCCCGGAAATCCGGTGTGATGTCGACCTGCCCTACTGCGCAATGGATTCCTCCTGATCGGGGAGCGGGATCAGACGTTCCCGCCTACCCGGTCGAGGCTAGGGAAGCCACGGCTGTCCCGGCATTGCGGTGAACACCCGAATCCGAGCTCCGGCGGACACCACTGCTGCGGTGGTGCCAGCACTACTGCCGCGACGGTGGCCCCGTCGCCACGGCCCGGGACTCCGGCCGTGTGCCGACCGTCAGGTGTGTGCCGTGGTCCGGTCGCGCAACCCCTCCGCGAGCTGGGCGGGCATAGGCTCGTGCCGGACGTAGCGGCGGGTGAAGTCGGCCGCGCCGCGGGCCAGCGAGCGCAGATCGATGGCGTAGCGGCTCAGTTCGAGTTCGGGGACCTCGGCCTTGACCGCGGTGCGGCCGCCGCGCCCGATCGGCTCGGTGCCGAGCACCCGGCCGCGGCGGCTCGACAGGTCGCCGAGCACCGGTCCCACATAGTCGTCCGAAACCACCACCAGCACTTCGGCTATGGGCTCGAGCAGGCTGATGCGGGCCGCGGCGGCGGCCTCGCGCAGGGCGAGCGCCCCCGCGGTCTGGAAGGCCGCGTCGGAGGAGTCGACGGAGTGCGCCTTGCCGTCGTACAAGGTCACGCGCACGTCGACCAGCGGGTATCCGGCCACCACCCCGCGCGCGGCCTGCGCCCGCACCCCCTTCTCCACCGAGGGTATGAACTGCCGCGGCACGACGCCGCCGACCACCTTGTCCACGAATTCGATACCGGACCCCTCCGGCAGCGGCTGCACCTCGATCTCGCAGATGGCGTACTGGCCGTGTCCGCCCGACTGCTTCACATGCCGACCGCGGCCGGTGGCGGCGCCGGCGAACGTCTCCCGCAGCGCGACCTTGTGTTCGACCACATCGACCTGCACCCCGAACCGGGTGCGCAGGCGCTCGAGCGCCACCTCGCGGTGCGCCTCGCCCAGACACCACAGCACCAGCTGCCGGGTGTCGGGATTCTGTTCCAGCCGCACCGTCGGATCCTCGGCCACCAGCCGGCTCAGACCCTGGGAGAGCTTGTCCTCGTCGGCCTTGGAATGCGCCGCGATGGCCACCGGCAGCAGCGGATCCGGCATGGCCCAGGGCTCGATGAGCAGCGGCGTGTCCTTGGCCGAAAGCGTGTCGCCGGTTTCGGCGCGCGACAGCTTGGTGACACAGGCGATATCGCCCGCGATGGCCTGACCGAGCGGACGCTGCTGCTTGCCGAACGGCGCGGAGACGGCCCCCACCCGCTCATCGGCGTCGTGGTTGGCGGTCTCGGACGGTCCGTGCCCGCACACGTGCACGGTGTCGTCGGCGCGCAGCGTGCCGGAGAACACCCGCACCAGCGACATCCGGCCGACATACGGGTCGGAGGAGGTGCGGATCACCTCGGCGGCCAAGGGCCCCTTCGGATCGCACACCAGCGGCTCGGGCGTGCCGCCGGTGGTGCCGGTCGCCGACACGGGATGTTCGGCGGGCGTGGGGAATCCGCGGGTGACGAGTTCCAGGATCTCCATGGTGCCCAGGCCCTGCCGTGCCCCCTCCGGTGGCGGCGCGGCGATCAGGACGGGATGGAAACTGCCTCGTGCGACCGCCTTTTCGAGATCGGCCTCCAGGGTGTCGAGATCGATGTCCTCGCCGCCGATGTAGCGGTCCATGAGGGTCTCGTCCTCGCTCTCGGCGATGATGCCCTCGATGAGCCGGTTGCGCGCCTCCTCGAGCTGCGCCAATTGCTCCGGGGTGGCCGGGGTTTCGGTGTGCGCACCGGCGGAGTAGTCGTAGACGTGCTGGGAGAGCAGGTCGATCAGCCCCAGCACCGGGCGGTGGCCGTCGGCGGCCTTCTCGCCGTAGACCGGGAGATGCAGCGGCAGTATGGATTCCGAGGCTCCGTCGCCGAGGATGGCACGGCAGGTCTCGGTCATCTCGTCGAAATCCGCGCGCGCGGTGTCGAGGTGGGTGAGCACGATGACGCGCGGCATGCCCACTCTGGCGCATTCCTCCCACAGTGCCAGCGTCGGCCCGCTCACCCCCTCCACCCCGGCGGCGGCGGAGAGTACGAAAAGGGCCGCGTCCGCCGCGCGCAGACCGGCCCTCAGTTCCCCGACGAAATCCGCGTAGCCGGGGGTGTCCAATAGGTTGATCTTGTATTGCCCCCACCCCATCGGCACCACCGACAGCTGCACCGAGCGGTGTTGTCGCTGTTCGATGTCGTCGTAGTCGGAGACCGCGGTCCCGTCCTCGACGCGACCGCATCTGGGCACCGCCCCCGTGGCCACCGCCAGCGCCTCCACCAGCGTGGTCTTCCCGGACCCGCTGTGCCCTACCAGCACCACATTGCGTATGTCCTCCGGCCGGTCGGCCGTCACTGCCCTGCCGTTCGCGCCTGCCGACGCACTCGTCTTCTCGACCATCTGGCTCGCTCCCCTGGTCGCCACGTGCGGTACTTCGAGCTTCCCACCAGGGAGCGGATCGCGTCCACGAATCGGCGGATACGCCATCGTGCGTTGGATGCGAACGATGGCCCGGACACCGTCTCGGCCATCGTCGATTCGTTCGCTGTGCCGCGGTCAGGAACCGAAGCGCGCCAGCACCGAGGTGGCCTCCTGGGAGGCGGTGCCCTCCTCGGCAAGATGCGCCATCTCCGGCGCGATCTCACGGCCGTGGTGCTTCATGGCCTGGGCGTAGAGCCGCCCCGCACGGTAGGAGGAGCGGACCAGCGGCCCGGCCATGACGCCGGCGAAGCCGATCTCCTCGGCCGTGCGGGAGTGCTCGACGAACTCCTCCGGCTTGACCCAGCGGTCCACCGGATGGTGGCGCGGCGAGGGGCGCAGATACTGGGTGATGGTGAGGATGTCGCAGCCCGCCTCGTGCAGGTCCCGCATGGCCTGGGTGACCTCTTCCGGGGTCTCGCCCATGCCCAGGATGAGGTTGGACTTGGTGACCAGCCCGGCCTCGCGCGCGGCGGTGATGACGGCCAGGGAGCGCTCGTAGCGGAAGGCGGGGCGGATGCGCTTGAACACGCGCGGCACCGTCTCCACATTGTGGGCGAGCACCTCGGGGCGGCTGGAGAACACCTCGGCCAGCTGATCCGGGTCGGCGTTGAAGTCGGGGATGAGCAGTTCCACGCCGGTGTGCGGGTTGAGCCGCTTGATGGCGCGCACGGTTTCGGCGTACAGCCACGCGCCGCCGTCGTCCAGGTCGTCGCGGGCCACACCGGTGACGGTCGAGTAGCGCAGCCCCATGGCCTGCACGCTCTCGGCCACGCGGCGCGGTTCGTCGCGGTCCAGGGCCTTGGGCTTGCCGGTGTCGATCTGGCAGAAGTCGCAGCGGCGGGTGCACTGGTCGCCGCCGATCAGGAAGGTGGCCTCGCGGTCTTCCCAGCACTCGAAGATGTTGGGACAGCCCGCTTCCTCACAGACCGTGTGCAGCCCTTCGCGTTTCACCAGCCCCTTGAGCTCGGAGTACTCCGGACCCATGGTGGCGCGGGTGCGAATCCACTTGGGTTTGCGCTCGATCGGCGTCTCGGCGTTGCGGGCCTCGATGCGCAGGAGTTTCCGGCCGGCGGGCGGAGCGACGCGCTCGGAGGCGGAAGCCCGCGTATCCGCGGAGGGTGCCGCGGAGCCCGCTGCAGGGTCAGCTGCGGTCGGGTTGTTCGATGTCGGGGTGTCGACGGAGGTCACTTCTTCGACTCTACGCTCGTGATCTTCGGCCCGTGGAGGGCCCTCAGGCCTCGACTTTCGCCGGACCGGCCGGTGCGGAGGTCGACTTCGGGTTCGGCCGGGCCGCCGCCTCGGTGGTGTCGCGGGCGACGATGTGCTCGCTCACCGGCAGCTCCCCATCGAGGGCCCGCGCGATGGCGTCGGCCACCAGCGGCCGCACCTCGGCCACGGTCACCTCGCGCCCCAGTTCCCGGGTCAGCGTGGTCACCCCGGCATCGCGGATTCCGCACGGCACTATCGTCTGGAAACCGTCCAGCGCCGAGTTGCAGTTGAACGACACCCCGTGCAGGGTGACGCCGCGCTGCACCCGCACCCCGATGGCGGAGATCTTGCGTTCGGGCTGGAAGTCGTTGGCGGGCACCCACACACCCGAGCGCCCCGCCACGCGACCGGCGTGCAGTCCCAGCTGCCCGCACACGTGGATGATGGCCTCCTCGAGCCGCCGCACGTAGGCGACCACGTCGACGGGTTCGGCCAGGCGCACGATCGGGTAGCCGACCAGCTGGCCGGGCCCGTGCCAGGTGATCTTGCCGCCCCGGTCCACCTCGATCACCGGGCTGCCGTCGATCGGCATGTCCTCGGGTTCGGTGCGGCGTCCCGCGGTGAAGACCGACGGATGTTCGAGCAGCAGCAGCCGGTCCCGGCCGATGCCCTCGGCGCGTTCGGCGGCGATCGCGCGCTGGCGGTCCCAGGCGAGGGTGTAGTCGATCAGGCCCAGATCCTCGACCAGCAGCGGCGTGCTGTCGTAGCGGGCCGAGACGCCGGTGGCCGAGGTTGCGGCGGGGGTGCTCGGGGCGGGGGTGGTGCGCTCGCTCACGCCTGTGACGTTACGCCATCGCCGAGCACGAGTTGCATGAGTGTCAGATCCATCCAGCGGCCGAATTTGTGCCCGACCTCGGGCAGTTGTCCGACGATCGCGAATCCGAACTTCTCGTGCAGGGCGATGGAGGTGGTGTTGCCGGATTCGATGGCGGCGATCACGGCGTGCACGCCGCCCCGTCGCGCCCGCGCCAGCAGTTCGCCCATGAGTGCGGTGGCCACGCCGCGCCGGTGGAACCGGTCGGAGACGTACACCGAGTTCTCCACGGAGAAGCGGTAGCCCGACTTGGGCCGGAACTGCCCGTAACTGGCGTATCCGGCGACCGAGCCGTCGATCTCGGCGACCAGGATGGGGCATCCCGCAGCGGTGCGGGTCCGGAACCAGGCCGCGCGCTCGTCGAGATCGGCGGGTTCGGTGTCCCAGATGGCCGTGGTCTCGGCGATGGCGTGGTTGTGGATCGCCAGGATTTCCGGCAGATCGCTCGGGCGTGCGTCGCGCACCAGCAGGTCGGCCGGTGCGAGCACGGTGGGGGATGGGGCGTCGCTCACCCGTCCACGGTAGCCAGCGCCGTGCTGTGACGCCGATCTCGCCCGGTTATCGGTCCAGGCAGGCGAGGAATTCGGTGGTGTCGCCCAGATGCGGCACGCATCGGAACGGGTTGTCGAAGTCCGGAATCGAATACCCGGCGGTGAGGATGGCGAGAGTGAGAACCAATTCGCCGGCGATCAACTTGACATCGATGGTTTTGAACATGGCGGTCACGCCCGTCTCGCTCGGCGGCCCGCTTACTAACAGCAACGGGTCTTACGTGGGGTTATCCATGGTAGCTACTGGCGGGTTACCCGGGCTATAGCCGTGCGAAACGGGGCACGCCCCAGTGGTGGCACCGGCCAGGGTCAGCGGTCGCTGACGGCGGCGAGCGCCGCGCCGATGGTGGGGTGGGTGAAGGTGTAGCCGCTCGCCTCGAGCACGGCGGGAATCGCGCGCTGGCCGTGCAGCACGGCCTCGTCGGCGAATTCGCCGAGGGCCAGGCGCAGTGCGAAGGCGGGCACGACGAACGGGGCGGGCCGGTGCAGCGCGCGGCCCAGGGCCCGGTTGAACTCGGCATTGGTGACCGGTGCCGGCCCGACCATGTTGACCGGGCCGGAGACGGCCGGCTGGGTGAGGGCGTGCACGATGCCGCCGATCTCGTCGTCGAGCGAGATCCAGGGCATGTACTGGCGGCCGTTGCCGATGCGGCCGCCCAGTCCGAGGGAGTACAGCGGCCGCAGCATGCCGAGCATGCCGCCGTGCGCGGACATCACCACCGCACTGCGCAGCAGCACGGTGCGCGCTCCGGCCGCGACGGCCGGTTGCGTCGCGGCCTCCCAGTCCCGGCACAGCGCCGACAGGAATCCCGTTCCGGCGGGGTCGCTCTCGGTGAGCACGCGGTCGCCGGTGTCCATGCCGTAGTAGCCGATGGCGCTGGCGTTCACCAGCGTCGGCACCCCGGCGGTGGCGACCGCCGAGGCCAGCACATCGGTGGGGATGATGCGGCTGTCGCGCAGTTCCTGTTTGAAGCTGCCGGTCCAGCGCCGCCGCCCGATGCTCGCGCCGCAGAGGTTCACCACGGCGTCGGCATCGCGCAGCGCGCGCTGGTCCAGGTCGGCGCGGGCCGGGTCCCAGGAGAACTCGTCGCGGGCGCGCACGGGACGGCGCACGAGGCGCGCCACCTCGTGTCCGTCGCGGCGCAGTGCCGCGACCAGTGCCGTCCCGATCAGCCCGGAGGACCCGGCCACCACGACCTTCATGGCTACAGGCCGAGATCGCCCTCGAAGGCCGCCTCTTCCAGCCGGTGCCGGATGGTGGTGAGGAAGCGGCCGGCGTCGGCGCCGTCGATGAGCCGGTGGTCGTAGGTCAGCGGCAGGTACGCCATGGAGCGGATGCCGATGGCCTCACTGCCGTTGTCGCTGATCACCATGGGGCGCTTGACGATCGCACCGGTGCCGAGCATGGCGGCCTGCGGCGGTACCAGGATCGGGGTGTCGAACAGCGCACCCTGCGAACCGATATTGGTGATGGTGAAGGTGCCGCCGGACAGCTCGTCCGGCTTGAGGCCGCCATTGCGCGCCCGGTTGGCGATATCGGCGATGGCCCGGGCCAGTCCTGCGAGGGACAGGTCGTTGGCATTGTGGATGACCGGGGACAGCAGACCCTGCTCGGTGTCGACCGCGATGCCGAGGTTGACCACCGAGTGGTAGGTGATCTCCTTCTTCTCCTGGTCGTAGGAGGCGTTCACGTTCGGGTGCACGCCCAGCGCCTCGATGGCGGCCTTGGCGAAGAACGGCAGGAACGTGAGCTTGACGCCCTCACGCTGCTGGAAGGAGTTCTTGGCCTTGGCCCGCAGCGCCGCGATCTTGGTGAGATCGGCCTCGTGCACCTGGGTGAGCTGCGCGGTGGTCCGCAGCGACTCCAGGGTCTTGGTGGCGGTGATCTGCCGGATGCGGTTGGCCTTCTGGGTGGTGCCCGGAAGGTGGGCCAGCTGCGGACGCGGGGCCGCGGTGGCGGCGGGCGCGGCGGCAGCGGGGGCCGACGGGGCGGCGGCCGGGGCGGGGGCCTTCTTGGCCTCGGCGGCGGCGAGCACATCCTGCTTGCGGATGCGGCCGCCGACACCGGAGCCGTTCACCGAGGCCAGGTCGACGCCGTGCTCGGCGGCGAGCTTGCGCACCAGCGGGGTGACGTAGGGTCCGCCGCCGTTGCCGGAGGGCTCCTCGGCCGGGGTCGCACCGGCGGGGACCGGGGCGGGCTTCTGCTCGGGCTCGGGCGCGGGCTTCGGTGCCTCGGCGGCGGGCTGCGGAGCGGGTTCCGGCTTCGGCTCGGGGGCCGGGGCGGGAGACGGGGACGGGGCCGGGGCGGGCGCGGAAGCCGGTGCGCCGCTGCCGATCACGCCGAGCTGACCGCCGACGTTGACCACGTCGTCTTCCTGCGCGGTGATCTCCAGCAGGGTGCCCGCGACGGGCGACGGGATCTCGGTGTCGACCTTGTCGGTGGAGACCTCGAGCAGCGGCTCGTCGACCTCGACCGTGTCTCCTTCCTGCTTCAGCCACCTGGTCACAGTGCCCTCGGTGACGCTCTCACCAAGAGCCGGCATCTGGACGGAGAAGGCCATGTCCGTTGACTCCTCTGACTGCTCGTCGGGTTAAACAGTTCGTTCTCTCGGCGGGTCTCCACCGCGGGTCGCGGGGTCCCGTACAGCCACAGCCAATTCTGTGGCCCCGGAGATCCGTAGGTTGTTGTTCCGGATACCCATCCTTGCACTACCGCGCGTGCGGCGTGTCACAGGGCGGCCGTTGCGTCCGCCTCGCGGGACGGACGACGCCGCCGTGAGCGGGCACGGCGACGCGGCGAGCAGCGGTGATAGCCGATCGCGCGTGTCACAACTCACCGCGCGCGGGCGCTGTGATACGAGAATTCGATCTCCACTCTTCCCACTACCTGGGAATGTTCCCGACAGGGCCGACGCCGCGCGCTTGCCGGTTCGCCTCAACTTCGGCGTGGACGAGTCGGTTTCGGGGGGTGTGCCGTTCCCACGCGCCTGAGTCGCGGCTGTGTATTCGCTGTGGAGTCGGTCCCACCTGGCGTTGTGCTGGCAGTATCGATAGTGGACGGGAGAGTTTCCAGGCTCCCGTTTCCAGGTTCCGGAGAGGAGGATGCCGGATGGGATTCCTGGATCGGCTGCGGGGTGGCGGCCGTGCGCGCACGGCGGACTTCGCCTATCTGCGGGAGTGGACGCGCACCCACCGGGGTGTGGAGGCGTTCGTGGAACCGCGGACGACGGTGACGGACGTGTCGGTGGCGCTGGTGGCCCACGACGGCGAATGGACCCGCCGGGTGGTGGGGGAGCGCGGCGCGCACCGGCTGTCGGACGAACTCGGCATTCCCGTCTACGACGTGCGCAAGGTCGGGTACCCGCAGCGGATGCGCGACTACGACGCCCGCCGCCGCATCGAGCGGCGGCGCGCCATGCTCGCGGACGACTGAAGGTTCACCGCGTGCGCAGGCCCGGCCAGCCGTATTGCGGCGGCCCGCCTGCGATGCCGGCGCGGGGGGCGACCGGGGCCGCCGCGGTCTCGGCGGCGGGGGCCTGCTGTTGCGCGGCCTGCTGCTGTCGGAGCTGTTCGGCCGCCTGCCGCCGGAACTCGTCCATATCCATCCACTGGACCTGCTGCACCACGTCTTCCAGCTGCGCGGCGGTCAGGTAGCCCGCGTGCTTGTAGACCGGCAGCCCCTCGCGGAAGGCCATGATGGTCGGGTAGCCGGTGAGTTCGGCCATGGCGGCCAGCGTGGGTTCGGTCTCCCCGTTGACGGTGCCGTGCACGATCTGCGGATGGGTCACCGAGGACGCGTCGTAGACGGGTGCGAAGCGTTCGCACCATCCGCACCAGTCGGCCCAGAAGTCCACCAGCACTATGTGATTGCTCGCCACCACCTGGCGGAAGTCCTGCTGGGTGAGCGCGCGTGTGGCCATTGAGGTCCCTCCCGAACGGCCCGGACCGTGGAGCCGCCCGTCGACTGCATCGGTCCGGATTATTGCACGGCCGTAATCGACCGTCCGACAGCCGGTTTGCCCGTGCGCGGTGGGGTCGTTGGACCCCACCGCGCGGATGCGGCTATTCCGCGGCGATGTCCTCGATGGTCGCGATGAGGGTGCGCACCGGGACGCCCGTGCCGCCCTTCGGGGTGTATCCGAAGGGCCCGCCGGTGTTGTACGACGGTCCGGCGATATCGACGTGTGCCCACTGCAACCCGTCCGCCACGAACTCCTTCAGGAAGAGTCCGGCCGAGAGCATGCCGCCCCAGCGATGGTTGGTGACATTGGCCAGGTCCGCGATCTTGGAGTTGAGGTCGGCGCGCAGTTCGGCGGGCAGCGGCATGGGCCAGCCGTTCTCGCCGACGCGCTGGGACAGGCGGGCCACCCGGTCGCGGAACTCCTCGGTGCCCATGACACCCGGGGTGCGGGTGCCCAGGGCCACCATCTGCGCCCCGGTGAGGGTGGCGACGTCGATGAGGTAGTCCGGCTCGTCCTCACCGGCGCGCACCATGGCGTCGGCCAGGATGAGCCGACCCTCGGCATCGGTATTGATCACCTCGACGGTGGTGCCGCCGTACTGGGTGAGCACATCGCCCGGTCGCTGGGCGGTTGCCGAGGGCATGTTCTCGGCCATGGGCACGGTCGCGGTGACGGTGACCGGCAGGCTCAGCCGCGCGGCGAGCAGGGTGGTGGCGATGACCGCCGCCGCGCCCGCCATATCGGAGGTCATGTTCTCCATGTTCTGCGCGGGCTTGATGGAGATGCCGCCGGTGTCGAAGGTGATGCCCTTGCCGACCAGCGCGACCTTCTTGTCGCCGCCCGCGTAGGTGATGCGGAGCAGCCGCGGTGGTCGCGAGGAGCCCTTGCCGACGCCGAGAATGCCGCCGTACCCGCCGTCGGCCAGGGCCTGCTCGTCGAGGATCTCCACCTGGAGTCCGGCGGCCTTGGCCAATTCCGCGGCGCGGTCGGCGAATTCGGCGGGGAACAGGTCGTTGGGCGGGGTGTTGACGAAATCCCGTGCGGTGGCGACGGCCTCGGCCACGGCCTGGGCGCGCTGCAGCGCCTCCTCGCCGAATCCCGGATCGGGCACCAGGAATTCGACCCGCTTGACGGGGATCTCCTCCGGCTTCGGCGCGGACTTCCCCTTGTACGGCGTGAACGTGTACGCGCCCAGGTAGAAGCCCTCGGCCGCCGCGCCCAGGTCCAGCCCGGACAGCGTGGTGACGGCGGTGCCGACCCCGCTCAGCGCCCGCCCGGCGACACCGGCCGACTTGCGGATCTGCTCCGCGTCGACCTTGTCGAGCGCGCCGAGCCCGACCGCCAGCACACTGTCGGTGCCCAGTCCGGCGGGCGCGGGCACCCGGGTCAGCTCCTCGGCCTTGCCCTTGGCTCCGACCGCGGTCAGCGCGGCCAGCAGAGTCGCGCGCGTGTCGGCATCGAGTACGTCGCCGAACGCGTCCGCCGGGGCGATCGCGGGTCCGTCGTCGGAACTCGTGAGTCCGATGACGAGGACATCGGCCTCGCCGATGCTTACGGTGCGTACCAACTCCGGTCCGAGCGAACGATCTGCAACAGCTGTCATGGCTGCCACGTTACTGCGCGCCGCGTGGACCGGCGTGCCGGGCGCGACGGTTCGGATTGCTGTCGAATTGCGGACGGGTAACGTAACACCTCGCATGGGACTTTTCGGATCAGGCGCGACTGAACGATTGTCTGTCGACAATGGCGTCACCCGGCACCGAGCCCACGGGCACACGACCCTCGGGCGGCAACGCTTCCCGCACCGTATCGACCGCCGCGGTTTACACCGAGCAGCCGCTGTCCGACGACCCGGCACCGGGTTCCGGCGGGTAGTTCGGGGCTGCGCGGCACGGCATTATTGCCTGGTGCCGCGCCGCTCGGTATGCGACCGTGATCGGGACCATGAACGACAGGGACATAGTGAAAGCGTCCAAGCGGCTGTCGAACTGGCTTCGGCATCACCCCGAGGCCATCGGCTTGGACCTGGACGCGGCGGGCTGGGTGCCCGTCGCGGCGCTGCTACGACAGGCGGCCGCGCACGGCAAAGGTTTCACGCGCGCTCAGCTCGACCTCGTCGTCGAGCAGAACAGCAAGCGGCGCTTCGAATTCGACGCGAGCGGCACCCGGATCCGGGCGCGGCAGGGGCACTCCGTTCCGGTGGATCTCGGCTACGCCCCGGCCGCGCCGCCCGCGCGGCTGTACCACGGCACCGCCCGATCGAACCTCCCACTGATCCGGTCGCGGGGTCTGCTCCCCATGCGCCGCCATGCCGTGCACCTGTCCGCCGATCCGGCCACCGCCCGCACCGTGGGCACACGGCACGGCAGCCCGGCCGTCCTCACCGTGGCGGCGGCGGATATGCACCGCGACGGCCACGAGTTCTTCGTCACCGGCAATGGTGTCTGGCTGGTGGCCGAGGTCCCACCCCGATACCTGGACTTCGCGGACTCGACCGCCGCGTCCTAGCGGTTGGATGCTCCGCCGCGCGCGTGTTCGGTGGGGTAGTGCCGGGCGGCGATGCCCTCGAACAGCAGTGTGAGGCAATCCCGGAGCAGTCGGTCGAGGTCCAGATCGAGGCCCCCGGCATCGCTTTCGAAGTAGTGCAGGAGCATCGGGTGGGATTCGGGGGTGACCATCTCCACCACGTCCTCGGCGGTGGTCTGCGGACCGAGCGGGGCGCGCTCGGAGGTGAGCAGCAGCGCCAGCCCCTGCACCAGGCCGGATACCGACAGATAGACGGTGAGCATGCTCTCCCGCGTCATACCCGGCCGGTACAGGGCGGTGAAGGCGCGCTCCAGGGAATCGAGCAGGGCCGGCCCCAGCGGTGGGCGGGTCTGCGCGAGCACGGGCAGCATCCAGGGGTGGCGGCGGTAGAGCTGCCATTCGCCGAGCGCCTCGTAGCCGAGCCCGTCCCGCCAGCCGGTGAGATCGGCTGGGGGCGGCGGGGTTTCGGCGAGCGTCAATTCCGCCATCTCCGCGAGCAGGGTGTCGCGGTCGGGGAAGTGGCGGTACAGGCTGGCGGTCGCCACGCCCAGTTCGGTGGCGAGGCGGCGCATGGACAGCCCCTCCAGGCCCTCCCGATCGGCGAGTTCCACGGCCGCGCGCACCACGGCGACGGTGGTGAGCCGTCGCGGCGGGGTGCGACGCGGTGGCGCGACGGGCCGCGACCGGGCCCGGTAGGCCCGCGCCTGACACGACCGTGAGCAGTACCGGCGGCGGCGTCCCCGGGGCGGATGTGTGATCGTCTCGCCGCACACCGCACACTCCGGCGTCTCTGGTTTCATCACGACATCCAGTGTGACGAAATTGTCGTAACCCGGTCGGCATCGCCATACCTTGGCCCTCGAAGACACCGTTCGGATCGGGAGGTCGCAGAGATGGGTACGACGGAGATGGTTACGACGCCGACGGTTCGCCGCGCGGGCCTGGACGAACTCGACAGGGTGGCGGCGGTCTTCGCCGAGGCGACCGCCGACGAAGTGGTGTTCAGCTGGATCATGGCGGGGCATCCGGAGCTCTCCCGGCAGTTCCGCGCGCAGTACGCGCCGGAGATGATCGAGCGCACCATGCGCGAGGACGAGGTGTGGGTCGCCGGGGCCGGGGACGAGATCTGGGCGGTCTCGCTGTGGCAGACCGTCACCGGCCGGGAGCGCGTACAGCGCGAAGCCGAGCAGATGCGTGAGCTGTACGAACAGGCTCCGCTGCCGCCCTTCCGGCGTTTGCGGGCGCTGTCGGGCCTGCTGGAGCAGAGCCACCCGACCGAATTCCCGCACCGCTACCTACAGGTCATCGTGACGCTGCCGCAGCACCGCGGCAAGGGCGCGGGGGCCGCCATCGTCACCGAGCGGGCCGAGGCGGCCTCCGAGGCGGGCGTCCCCGCTTACCTGGAGGCCAGCACCGAACGCTCGGCGCGCCTGTACGCGCGCTGCGGGTTCGCGCTCGAGGGCGACCTCATCGAATTGCCGGAGAACGGTCCCACCCTGCGGCCCATGTGGTTCCGCGGCTGAGACCGGCGGTCCGCACAGGCACTCGCCAGCCGCCGGAACAGGCTTCCGACCCGGTCACTGCGACCGGGGCACTTTCGCCAGCGTGGTGTGGCGGCGTCGGGCGATGTCCGGCGGGGCGGGATGACAGCGTGGCGGCAGTGGGCGATGTCCGGCAGGGCGGCGACAGCGTGGCGGCAGTGGGCGATGTCCGGCGGGGGCGGCATCACCGCGTGGCGGCAGCGGGCTATGTCGGCGCGGGCCGGACCGGGTCGGCATTCGCAATGTAGGCGGCAGCGGCCGGGGTCGGCTGCCTTCACACGGCGACAGCGGGCAACCCCGGCACGCGTCGGGCAGGCATCGAGGTCCGGCGCACCGCGTCCTGGACGAATTCCAGAATCGCCTCGGTGACCGCGCGATATCCGGGCTCGTGCAGCAGATCGTGTCCGGCATCGAGGAATTCGCGCATGCGGGTGCCCGGCCGCTCCGCGCACCACCGCCGGATCGGGGCGATCGGCGCCCGCCGATCGTCGGAGCCGTGCAGCACCAGGGTGGGCACCCGCGGGGCCGGAACGTCGAGGATCGCGGCCCTTTCCGGCGATCCCAGCAGCACCACGGCCGACACCGAGTCGACCACGGCACCATGGTCCTGCATGGCGATGAGCGCGGTACCGGCTCCGAGGGAATGCCCGACCATGATCAGCGGTAGCTCGGGGTGTTCGGTGCGCGCCAGTGCGGTGAGCCGCACCGCATTGGCCGCGAGGTCGTCGATGGGCGGCATGGCCTCGCTGTCGCCTTCGCTCAGGCCGTGCCCGATGTGGTCGATGCCCCACACGTCGATACCGGAGCGGTTGGCCGAGCGGCAGAAGCGGTGGTAGTCGGCGCTCTGCTGGCCCAGCCCGTGCAGCAGAACGACTACCGCCCTGGGGTTTTCGACCGGCCACCTCCGGTAATGCACCAGGCCGCTCACACCCTCGAAATAACGCACCGAGGCATTGTGGCAGATCTGAGGTCATCCTCATTTGTGTTCTGGCTCACGATAGAGAGCATGATGTTCCAACCCGCCGGTGTCGTAACCGGCCGCCGGGGGCCCGGGTTACTAGGCTGAACCGGATCGTCGCGGCGGTCATGGGATGAAGGGTTTCGAACTGGTGGAGTTGCGCGGTGAGGTGGTGTCCGGGGAGCGTGCGCGCTCGGTGGGATTCGCCGAAGCCGGCGGTTTCGACTGGGCGTGGCCCGACAAGAGCGGCCGTATCCTGCACTTCGAACGCCCGCAACGCATCTGGGAGCAGAACCCGGTGCCGGGCCGCAGCCGCCCCTACGTGGTCGCCACCTTCAATCTGAAGGGCGGGGTGGGCAAGACGACCACCACCGCGGCCCTGGCGGAGATCCTGTCCGCCGAGTTCGGCAAGCGGGTGCTGCTCGTCGACCTCGATCCGCAGCGCAATCTCACCACCATGATGGTCGGCGAACGCCGGGCGGCCGAACTGGATCGAGGCGCGGACACCCTGGCGTCGGTGTTCGGTGATGTGGTGGAGGGCTACCGCCCCCGCGACGCGGCCGGGCTGGTGCAGCCCCGCGTCTCCGCCATGCGCACCGTGACGTCGGTGGATCTGCTGCCTTCCTCCCTGAAACTCATTGCGCTCCAGGATGATCTGACCCACGTCACGGCGGTGGATCCGACCGCGGTGCTGGCCGACGCGCTCAGCGGCGTGTTGTTCGACTACGACTACGTGCTGATCGACTGCCCGCCGAGTCTGGGCCTGGTCACCCAGAACGGCCTGCGCATCGCCGACGGCTATCTCGTCCCGACCATTCCGGATTTCATGTCGACCTACGGCATTCCGGCGGTACAGGCCAGAATCCGGCAGCTGTCGGCGCGGTGGGGCGCTCCCATCGAGGAGTTGGGCGTGGTGGTCACCAAGTATCGGCGCTCCTCGGCCGTGCATCAGCGCATACTGGACGACCTGCGCCGGGATCGGAGTCTGCCGCGCCTGTTCCCGACGCGGATTCCGGAATCGAATCAGATCGCGGCGGCGGCGGAGTACCTCGATTTCGGCAGTCTGCGGCAGAAATACGGGACCGGGGGACAGTTCCTGGCGCTGCGGGAGCTGACCGACGATTTCCTGTCCACCACCCGGATCAAGCTGGCGTGGGGGCGGTAGCGGACGGTTCGGACGCCGTGTCCATCGCCAGCACCCGTTCCGGCGCTCCGGAGTCAGCGAGTCCGCCGTCGCGCATCAGCAGGCAGTGATCCGCGCCGAGTGCCTCGGCGCGGTCGTGCGTGGCATGCACGACGGTGATCCCGGACGCGGCGGTTTCCCGGATCGTGCGCGAGATCTGTTGCTGTGCTTCGATATCCAATCCGACTGCGGGCTCGTCGAGCAGCAGCACGTCCGCCTGCTGCGCCAAGGCGCGCGCTAGTAGCGCGCGTTGCCGCTGACCGCCCGAGAGGTCGGTGAGCCGCCGCGCGGCGAGGTGGGCGATGCCCATCCGGTCCAGACAGTCGGCCACGACGCGCCGATCGCCGGAGGTGAGCCGCCGCCACGGTCCGCGATGTGCCCAGCGGCCCATGGCCACGGTCTCGCGCACCGTGATCGGGAGGGTCGAGGGCACGCTGCCCTGCTGGACGACGAGCGCGGGTCGGCGGCTGCCGGTGCGTTCGACGGTGCCCGCCGAGGGGGTGATCACTCCGGCCAAGACGCCGAGCAGGGTGGATTTCCCCGATCCGTTGGGTCCCACCAGCGCGGTCACCCGACCGGCCGGGATATCGGCCGTGACCTCGTGCAGCACCGCCCGGGATCGATAACCAGCGGTTAGCCCTCGCAGCCGCACCGCCGGGCTGTCGCGATCCTTCACTTCATCACCTAACTTGTACTGAAAATCATTTCCATAATAAGGTGCCGTGTCATGGAATGGCTGTTCGCCCCGTTCGAGGTGTCCTTCGTGCAGAGAGCACTGTGGGGCGGGCTGCTCGTTTCCGGCATCTGCGCGCTCGCCGGAACCTGGGTCGTGGTGCGCGGCATGGCCTTTCTGGGCGAGGCCATGGCCCACGGTTTGCTGCCGGGCGTGGCGATCGCCACGCTGCTGGGCGGCAACCTGGTGCTGGGCGCGGCATTGAGCGCCGGGGCGATGGCGGCGGGCGTGACGGCACTGGGCCGCAATACCCGGTTCGCGGCCGATACCGCCATCGGGCTGTTGTTCGCGGGGATGCTCTCGGTGGGCGTGATCATCGTGTCGCGGTCGCAGTCCTTCGCCGTGGACGTGACCGCGCTGCTGTTCGGCGATGTGCTGGCCATCCGTGAGGTCGACCTCGTGTATCTCGCCGTGGCGCTGGGACTCTCACTGGTGATCGCGGTGCTGGGGCACCGCGCGTTCGTGGCGCTGGCCTTCGACCCGCGCACGGCGCACACCCTCGGGCTGCGTCCACGCTGGGCGCAGGCGGCGCTGCTCGGCCTGCTCACCCTCGCCATCGTGGCGTCCTTCCACGTCGTGGGCACGCTGCTGGTCTTCGGCCTGCTCATCGCGCCCCCGGCGGCGGCCACCTATTGGTCGCACCGGATTCCGGTGATCATGGCCCTGGCGGTGGCATTCGGCGGCCTCGCCACCTTCGTCGGATTGCTGGTGTCCTGGCATGCCGGCACGGCGGCCGGAGCCACCATCGCCGCGATCGCGGTGGGGCTGTTCTTCCTGTCGGCCGCGGCCTCCCGATTGCGGATCACGTTGTCGGCGCGCGCCATTCGACTGCCCGTCCCGAACGCGAACGCCCTGGTGCTGCTGGCGGCGCTGTCGATGGTGCTGGTCGGGTGCGCAGCGCCCGGTGAACCGGAACCGCCCGCCGAGGTGCCGCACGGGTATGTCGAGGGTGCCGAGGAGATGGACTCGGCGCAGTCGCGGCTGGTGGTCGCGGGCTCCGACGGTGAGCTGCGGGTGATCGATCTGATCACCGAGGAGATCACCGAATTCGACCGGATGCCCGGGATCGTCGGCCTGGTGGGAGACGACCGCTTCGGCTTCCCCGTCACCGCCGACACCACGCGCGTGCTGGACGGCGGCGGCTGGACCGTCGACCACGGCGATCACGTGCACTACTACCGCGCGGCTTTCCGGGATATCGGCGAGGTGCCGCACGGTGGCGCGGTCGCCGCGCACAGTGATACGGCCATTACCGCGCTGCTCGGGGCGTCGCGGACACTGCTGTTCGACCGTGCGGAACTGGACTCCGGCGTCATCGCCGAGCGCGGCAGCGTGGACGGGCTCGCCATCCCGTACGCCGAGCACCTCGTGACCGTATCCGCCGGACGCGTGGAGGTCCGTGCCCGCGAGGGTGGGGAGATCACGCCGCTCGCAGGGCAATGCTCAGCGCCGAGCGGTACGGCCGTCACCCGCCGGGGAGTCGTTTTCGGTTGTGCGGACGGCGCTCTGCTCGTATCCGCCGATGCGGGCCGATTCTCCGCGGTCGAGATCCCGTACCCGCAGCCGGTGCCCGCCGCCGAGCGCGCCACCCGCTTCACCCACCGCGCGGGGGCCACCACCCTCACCGCGATCGCCGGGGAGCGCGGCATCTGGGTGCTCGACATCGCCGCCCGGAGTTGGCATCTCATCGAATCCGGGCCGGTGCTGGCCGCCAATACCGCGGGTGTCGGGAGCGCGATCCTCGGCCTGACCGGTGACGGCGTCCTGCAC
The DNA here is from genome assembly GCF_030767025.1 of Nocardia sp. CC227C. GTDB lineage: Bacteria > Actinomycetota > Actinomycetes > Mycobacteriales > Mycobacteriaceae > Nocardia. The sequence goes on from NZ_JASITE010000001.1 coordinate 193,901, forward strand.
GCCTACGACCCCGATACCGGAGCGGAAACCGCACGGGCGCAACTGCTCTCCGGACCGATCACGAGTGATGCCGCACCGGTCATCGAGGTCGACACCAATCGCGCCTACGTCAACGACCCCGCCGCCAAGGCGATCCACGAGATCGACTACCGCGACGACCTCCGCCGCGCCCGCACCTTCCCGCTCGACATCACCCCCGACCACATGGTGGAGACCGGCCGATGAGATCCCTGTTGAGCACCCTGCTGGCCTGCGCGCTCCTCCTGCTGCTGCCCGGCTGCGGCACCCGCGACGCGGACGGCCTGGAGGTGGTCGTCACCACGAACATCCTCGGCGATATCACCCGGGAGCTGGTGGGTGACGCGGCCGAGGTCACCGTCCTCATGCCGCCCGGCGCGGATCCGCACCAGTTCGGCATCTCCGCCCAGCAGGCCGCCGGAATCGATCACGCCGCCCTGCTGATCCACAACGGCCTCGGACTGGAAGAAGGCGTGGAGCGGCACGTCACCGCCGCCGAAGAGTCCGGTGTCCCAACCCTTTCCGTCGGCGACCGGGTGAACCCGATCGACTACCGCACCGGCGACGGCCCCGACCCGCACTTCTGGACCGACCCGGCCCGCGTCCGCACCGCCGTCGACGTGATCGGCGACAGCCTGCTCGCGCTGCCCGGCATCGACACCGCGAAGATCCGGGCGAATGTCGACCGCTACCGCGCCGAGATCGAGGCCCTGGACGCCTGGATGACGGACCGCTTCGCCTCGCTGCCGCCCGAACGCCGTCGCCTGGTCACCAACCATCACGTATTCGGCTATCTGGCACAGCGTTTCGGGTTCGAGGTGATCGGCGCGATCATTCCGAGCGGTACCGCGCTGGCCTCCCCGAGCGCCTCCGACCTGGCCGATCTCGCCACCGCCGTCCGCACGGCCGCGGTGCCGACCATCTTCGCCGACTCCTCCCAGCCGGACCGGCTGGCCCGAGTTCTCGCCGAACAGGCGGGTGTGCGGGTGCAAGTCGTCGCCCTGCACACCGAATCGCTCACCCCGCCCGGCGGGGGAGCCGACACCTACCTCGACATGATGCGCGCCAACACCGAGGCCATCGTCACCGGTCTCACCCCGCGCTGATCGTCGACAAACGTTGCGCACCAACCATGATGAGGAGCACGAACCATGAGTACCCGCAGTAGAGCCGCGTCGGCGGCCGTCCTGTCCGGCCTGCTGGCCTCGGCGGTGGCCCTGAGCGGCTGTGGCACCGAGGAGTCGGAGTCCGCCCGGCCGGAGATCGCGAACCCCCTCGCGGTCACCTACGACGGCGGCATCTACCTGCTCGACGGGGAAACCCTGACAGTCGGCGCCGACGTGAAGCTGGACGGCTTCAACCGCATCAACCCGGCGGGCGACGACACCCACGTCATGGTGTCCACCAAGGAGGGCTTCGGAGTCCTCGACGCCGTGCGGGGCGAATTCACCGACATCACCTTCCCCGGCGCGAAACCCGGCCACGTGGTCCGCCACGCCGACCGCACCGTCCTGTTCACCGACGGCACCGGCGAGGTCACCATCTTCGACCCGCACGACCTGGAGCGGGGCAAGCCCGACACCGAGAGCTACACCTCCGCCGCGCCCCACCACGGCGTCGCCATCGAACTGTCCAACGGAGAACTGGTCACCACCCTCGGTACCGAGGAAAAGCGCACCGGCATCGTGGTTCTCGATGCCGACCGCAAGGAGATCGCCCGCAACGAGGACTGCCCCGGCGTGCACGGCGAATCCACCACCGCGGGGGAGGCCGTGGTCATCGGCTGCCAGACCGGCGTCCTGATCTACCGCGACGGCGTCATCACCAAGGTCACCAGCCCCACCCCGTACGGCCGCATCGGCAACCAGGCGGGCTCCGACGCCTCCCCGATCACCCTCGGCGACTACAAGCAGGACAAGGACGCCGAACTCGAACGCCCGCAGCAGGTCTCACTCGTCGACACCCGTGACGCCAGCCTGAAGCTGGTCCCGCTCGGCACCAGCTACACCTTCCGTTCGCTGGCCCGCGGCCCCCAGGGCGAGGGCCTGGTCCTCGGCACCGACGGCAAGATCCACGTCATCGACCCGGTCGCCGCGACGGTGACCCGCAGCTTCGACGTGATCGACCCGTGGGAGGAGCCGCTGGAGTGGCAGCAGCCCCGCCCGACCATCTTCGTCCGCGATGACGACGTCTACGTCAGCGACCCGGCCACCCAGCGGATCCACCGCATCGACCTGACCGCGGGCGCCATCGCGGCCTCGGTGACCCTGGACGGCACCCCGAACGAACTCAGCGGCGTGGTCGGCGGCCACGACCACTGATCCGGCTGTTCCCCATCGCCGTGCCGGGCTGCTCGAGCCCGGCACGGCCCGTCGCGGTGGCCTCGAACTCTCTGCGACAGAGCGGGTGTCGTGTGCCGGGCAGAGTCTGCGTCCAGCAATCGGCGATTGCTCCACCGCGGTCTCGTCCGTCGCGGTCTCGTGCTGTCGCGGTTTCGCGGTCTCGTGCTGTCGCGGCCTCGCGTCGTCGCGGCCGCGCGCCACATCGCGACCCCACAGCATCGCCGCGACCCCGCGAGATCAGCGGAAAGCCTCGGCGTTCTCCGCGACCCACCGGCGGTAGGTCCGCCCGGCGGTCCCGGTGAGCCGCTGGACCGTATCGCGCACCCGCAGCAGCTCGTCATTGACATCCCCGCCGGTCACATCCAGCACCGCGTCCGCCGACTCCGCGCCGAAAACCTCCACCATGCGCGCCCGTGCCCGCTCCCGGCTGATCTCGACGACCTCGATCTCCCGGTCGAGCTCCGCCGCGATCGCCGCCACCTGCTCGCGCGGTGATATCCGGGCCGGACCGGTCAACGCGTAGGCCCGCCCCCGATGCGCGGGATCGGTGAGCGCGACCCGCGCCACCGCCGCGATATCGGCGGGGTGAATGGCGGGCAGCCCGATATCGGCGAACGGCACCTCGACCGGTTGTCCGGCGCGAATGGCGTCCGCCCACAGGAGGGTGTTGGACGCGAACTGGGTGGGGCGCAGCACGGTCCAGTCCATTCCACTGTCCTCGACCATTCGCTCCACGGCCGCGTTCTCTGCGGCGGGCCCCAGCCACGGATGGGTGAGCACCGTAATCGACGACACCAGCACCACGTGCCGCACGCCCGCCTGCCGCGCCGCCTGGAGAATCTCCCGATCCGGTCCGAACCGCGACAGGTAGAGCATGGCCCGCACGCCCTCCAGTGCTGGTTTCAGTGAAACCGGCTCGGCGAGATCGCCTTCCACCGCCTCGACGCCCGCCGGAAACGACGTTCGGGCCAGGTCGCGCGTGAGTCCGCGCACCGGCCCCGATCCCGCCTCGCGCAGTTCCGACAGCAACGCGCCGCCGATACCGCCGGTGGCTCCCGTAACGAGAATCACGACCCAACTCCTTCTGCCGACGAGCAACTGCCGACGACGCTAAAACCTCGAGTCGACTTGAGGTCAAATCCACACGATGGTCCCGGCATTCGATATGGGTGGCGTAGTTCTCGACGCGGACGCTAGGCTCATCGCAGCATTACAGGAATGAATACACCGGTGCGCAAGGCGGTTTGACTCCGAAAGGCATCCGGATCAGGGGAGGGAATCCGCACAGCCGCATGACCGGCGCGCCGGGCGACATCGTGTCGCCTGGTTCACGCGCGCCAGCCGTATTTCGATCCGCGACGCACCGCGTTCATTCATTCCCGGGGAGGGGTCATCCGACCATGAACAACGACGACCGACCATCCGGCACCGGCATTCCGCCCGCCGTATCGCCATTCGACGAGAATCCGACGGAGGTGCAGAACGTCTGGCCTCGTCCGGCTGCGGCGTCCGGTGCCCCGTCCTCGGATATCCCGCAGTCCCCGCCCGCACCACACCCGCTCGCCCCGCCGCCCGCACCGCACCCGGCCGCCCCGCCGCCCACCGGGCCGGTCGGTCACCCTCCGCAGGGCGTGCACGCACCGTTCGCATCGCCTGCCGAGCAGTTCGGATATCAGCCGCACGACGCGAATTCGGCGTTCCCGCAACCGGGCGCTCCCTGGGGTGCGCCGCCCGAGGCGGCGAATTCCGGTCTGCCGCACTACCCGCCCGCGCCGAACGGCACGCCGTCCCCACGGTCGCGTCGCTGGATCTGGGCGGCCCTCGTCGCCACCGTCGTCCTCGTCGCGGCCGCCATCTCGGCTACCTACGTGCTCACCCGCCCCGAGCCCATCGCCCTGGCCGTCGATGACTGCGTCTCGGTACTCGACCAGGACAACCCCGTCGAGTACGCCTGCGGGCAACTCAACGCTACCTATCGCATCGTCGCGCGCGAAAGCGTGGTCTACCCGGTGGAATCCGCGTGCATGAAGCACAAGGACGCCACCCGCGCCGTTCTCGACCGCGCCGCCGAAGGTTCGGATCCGGATACCGTGCTGTGCCTGGCCCCCACTCGAGCCAATACGGCCGACCCGGGCTCTGTCGAGGTCGGCGACTGTGTGACGGTCGTCGATGCGGGGGCGACGATCACCCGTGTCACCTGCGCCCCCGAGTCGGGCATCGCCGAGGTGCTCGCCACCGAACTCCACCCCGGCATCCCCGTCACCGCCCAGGCTTGCCGCGGTGTCCCCAGAGCCCGATATGCCTACGCCCATTCCTCTTTGGGCGGCCGTGCCCTTGTCCTCTGTGCCCGCGCCACCGACCCCACCTCGATCAACATCGCCGAGACCGGCGACTGTCTCGACGGCGATATGTTCGGCGTCGTCGCCTGTGACGCACCCACCGCCGCCACCCGCGTCCTCACCGATCGCGTCGTGTACACCAAACCCACTGCGCCGCAGTGCCTCGGTGTTGTCGGTGCCACCGGCTTCTACATGGGTTACAACGACAAGACGGACTTGGTCGTCGCTCTCTGCGTTGGACCCGCCGACCCGGCCGATGTCGGCTACGCCACGCCCGGCGACTGCGTCGTCCTGCCCGACGCGAACACCGATGCCCGCGCGGCGACGATCGACTGCTCCGACCCGGCCGCGCGGTACCGCGTGACCTCGCGCCACGACTCCGACGACGCCGAATGCCCCGGCCCCTACGCCGCCCGCATGACTCAGAAATCGAGCGTCGCCAACGGCCTCACTCTGTGCTTCGCACCCGCCTGACCGCCGCGGAGTCGGCTACCCCGCCGACTCCGCCTGCTCCACCGCCCAAGCGCAAATAGCCGCCAACGGCGTCTCCAACGACTTCCCCATCTCACTCAACGCATACTCCACATGCTGCGGCGCCCGATCCTTGTGCACCCGCCGCACCACCAGCCCATCCGCCTCCATCCCCCGCAACGTCTCCGTCAACACCTTCTGCGTAACCCCCGGCAACCGCCGCCGCAGCTCCGCATGCCGCCGCGGCCCATCCAACAGGGCGTAGATCACCAGAATCCGCCATTTGGACGCGAGTCGTTCCAACGCCTGGCGAGTGGCACAGGACTCCTCGAGTACGTCCGGAATCTCCAGCGCCATATGTCCTCCTGTACCGGGCAACTGAAGTGCTTGCCGTTGCGGACCGCCCGAATGGCCTTCGTCGGTTTCACCGTAGTCGAGGACAATTCGATGCCCTGCCAACACCTTTCCATGCACGGAGAAAAGTCGTGGCTGAGCTTGCGCAGTTAACTGCCGCGTTATTGTACTTTGAGGTCAATCCCAGCTGGCGCTCGACGTCACGGCAACCCCTGACGCGACACTGCTCACAGGTTGGTTCGGCGTGCTCTCTGCTGCCGTAGGGTTGTTCGACTTGCGGACGACGAGGGGGAGTGTTGATGAACGCGCGTACACTCGGGCAGGGCTTGGCCTTGACCGCCGTAGCGGTCGGCCTGATCGCGGCAGGTTGCGCCCGCACTATCCACGGCGAGGCAGTAGCCAATGAAACCGACCGCGCCGCCTACGTCTCCTCCGTGTCCAGCTCCGCCGCCGCGGCCACCTCCGCCCAGGTCCGCTCGGCCAAAGCCGCCGTCTGCGCGGGCTTCTTCACCTCAGCGGTCGATGTCAAACTCAAGCTCAGCTCCTTGAGCCGTGAGCTGGAGGCCCAGCAGGACCGTGCAGCAGCCCGAACCAAGGCCCGCGACGCTGGCGCCGCCCTATCCTCCGCCGCCACCACGGTCACCGACGCCTTGCGCGACAACCCCTCGATTCCCGCCGTCCTCAACGCGGCCATGTCGGAATACGCCAGTGCCGCAAAAGACTTCGCCTCCGAACTGAACAAGCTGGCCGTCGGCTCGACCTCGCCCGAGGTATTCATCGCCGCCGACGACCGCTACCGCGCGGCCCGCGACGCGGCACTCGACAGTTGTTCGTGAGCGAGCGGAACGCCCAGCTTGCTCAGGCGGTCTCGGTGATCAGAGCGTCGACGGCTCCGTTCGGCAGCGCGACGACACCAGTGACCCTGGCCTGTAGACACAGGCCAGCCGACATCCACTGCTCCCAATCGAGCCCGTCCTCCTCATCGAGGTAGCCTTCCAGCCCCTCGCCGCCGGGTTCGGCCTCCCGCCCCAACTCGAAGTCGCGCAGCACATCCCCGTGCCTCGCGTAGACGAATCGCGAATCCAGATTCACCGTCCACAGCACACTGACCGCCCGGCCGTAAGTGCCCGAAAGACGTTGCGGCAAAGGTGGTGTACCGCCTGCGATGCCGACTTCTTCGAGCACCCACGTCCATTCACCGTTTTGCCCGGCGAACCGCATTCCCGCCGTGGCATCGGAGAACATCGACGACATCCACTCGTCGAAGTCCGCGTCCGCAGGCATGCGGGCACCTCGCGGCCGCACCGTGTGGAACCCATCGAGGATGGCAGAGACTTCGGTGGACGACACCAGCGTCAGGCACATGCCCAACGGGAACCGATCCTCGATCTCGACCCATTCGAAATCCTGCTGATCCCACGAGTCAGCCATGCGGTCTCCTCACCGTTCATCTGCATCCGAGCAACGCGCTGCGACAACGCGGCGTGGATTGCCGGGCCGTCGGGTTCGACGCCCGGTGGGTTAATCGCTGGCAATCGATGTCGACGTTACGCCCGGGGACCTCGAGTGTGGCCGCGAGTGGCGGTCGACCACCCGTGTGGGATCTTCAAGTAGTCTGATCTCCGCGGCCCGTCGGGCACCGAAGCACCGCTTCGCAACTCAGGTGCTCAACGGCGCACCGACCGGACCCTCTATGGCACAACTCGCCGTCGATGCCGCAGCGGACGCCCGGATCAAGTACATCAATGCCACGCTCGAGGGTGTCCCCACTGATCCGAACTCCCCCAACGGCAAGCTCTTGGCCCAAGCGCGCTCCAGGCGGGCGGCTATCGCGGCGACGGTCCGGTCCACGGCCGGATGGGGCGAGAAGCGGGCCGTGAGCGTGGGACGAGCCAAGTCATGACGCCGCCGATGGTCGCACCGATCAGGAAAGGCAGCCAGTATGCGATCATGGTGTCCCTCTTTCGGATTCGGGATTGGGAGTGGTGCTCACCGGTCGCGGCGGCCCGTTATCGAGGTTCGATGGGTGCACCGAGCATGCGCTGCGCCGCGCGCAGGGTGCGGCATTCGTCGGGATGGCATGCGCGGTGCAGCGCGCACGCCTCGGCCGCGTCGAGATGGTTCATCGCGCCGTCGTAGTCGCATCCGGCCAGGGCCAGTGCCCTGGGGGAGACGTATTCCATGGGGTTCGGCCTTTCGGTGGTTCGGGTGATGGACCGCCGCCGTGGTCAGTGCCGCGCTTCGGGGTGGTCTGGGGAGGCCAGGCGGGTCCTGATTCCCGGGATGAAGGAGTTCGGACGGCTGAAGACCACTTCTTCGGGGCGGTCGGCGGGTTGCATGGTTCGCAGCAGGTACCGTGTACCGCAACGAAGTTCGATAGTCGTGTCGGTAATGGAATTGATCCTGCTGCGGGACAAGACGATTCCACGGGTCTCGGACAACTCGACTACGTGCGCGTCGATTGTCACCCAGGTGGGAAGTGGGTCGGACGTCATGATCGAACTCCGCTTTCGGTGTCGTTGGGGGGTGGTCCATGGCTGAGCAAGCCCGCTGGATCGGCCGCTGAGGCCAGCCGGATTTGCCTCCGGGCCTGCGGTTTCCGGTTTCTGAACACCCTCGAGTAGACACCCGCCCGGGCTATTCTGGAAGCTCCGCATCGAAGTTGATCCGTATCTCGTTGGGCAGCCAGCACGGTGCCGCCAGAACGGAGTGACCCGGATAGCGAGGCTAACGATATGGCGGGTTCCACCATCCCCCGGAGAGCGTTGGGCCGGATACTGCACGATCTGCGGATACAGGCCGGGAAGACGCAGTTGGCCGCAGGATTGATCATTGATGTTTCCCCACAGGTCATCGGCAGAATGGAGGACGGGATACCCGTCAAGGTCAGCGGAGTGCAGGTGAAGGAACTGCTGAGATGTTATGGGGCAGAACAGGAAACGGCTGATCAGGTGCTGACGCTGTTCGATGAGGTGAAGGCAGCCAAGGGCGACCCGCGGGGTGGGTGGTGGCGCGCGTACAAGGATGTGACGAGCAGCCATTTCGACCACTACATGAATCTGGAAGAAGCCTGTACCCGGTTGACCACTTTTCAGATGACGCTGCTGCCCGGCCTGCTCCAGACTCCCGGCTACCGCAGGTCGATGATCCTGGTGAAGGAGCCGGGGCGTTCCGCCCTCGACGTAGAGCGGGAGATCGAACTCGGCATTCGGAGGCGGATGCGTCTCCTGGAAGACCATGAGTTCGAGATGAATGTGTTTCTGTCCGAAGCGGTACTGCGGCACCGGGTAGGCGGTCCGGCGGTGATGGCCGAACAGCTCAGGCACCTGGCCGATATCGGGCAGTCGCCGAACGTGACCATCCGGGTGGTACCGCGTGCCGCCGACGGCTACATCGGCCTGGTGGTCGGACAGTTCACCCTGTTCGAGTTCCCCGCACTGCGGCACAGCGGATTACAGGAGCCGCCGGTCGCCTTCGTCGAAGTCTTCACCGGCGCGCTGTTCTTCGAGGACGACGAGATGATCGAGAAGTACCGGACGGCGGTGGCGGACATCGCTGCGGTGGCGTTGGATGAGGGAGATACCAGACACATGGTTCTAGATTTCGCGAAGGAGTACTCGGCGTGAGTGAGACCCCATCCGCAGTGCGGTGGTTCAAGAGCAGCCACAGCCAGCCGCAGGGCGACTGTGTCGAGGCCGCGCACCTTCCGGGGGGTGCGGTCGGGGTGCGCGACAGCAAGGACATAGCCGGTGCGGTGCTGGTATTCGGCGGTCCCGAGTGGGACGACTTCACCGCGGCCGTCCGGTCGGGCGAGTTCGATATGCCCGGGTGAGAGATCGCGAAGGCACCCTGTCCAGTCGTCGCCCAGCACGGCAATCTTGGTCTTGACACGCCAGACCTGGGCGTTCACGTGATGAAGGACAGGGGGAGACACGCGGCGGTCGCGACATCCGCCGCGCGGCAGTATCGCACCACCGGATGATGCGCCCGATCGGGTGCGGGGACAAGGGGGTCTCGGGTCAGGGGGTGTAGGACTCGTGAATCCAGTCGCAGCCGTCGACGGTGATGACATCGCCTTCGTCGAGCCGCACGTAGGACGGGCCTTCGTATGCCTGGATGTCGATGAGTTCGGACGAGGTGGCGCCCTTGTACGGGAGCCACTCGATGAAGCAATATCCGTAGTCGTCGGGGCCCGGCCCGGTAGTGCTGTAGAGACCGGCAAGCACGTCCTCGCCGACGACCTGGGTGCCCTCATTGAGCCATGTGCGCGGGGTGGCGTGTGCGGTGCCGGCGGTGATCAGTACGGCCGCCGCTGCCGCGGTGACGAGGGTGAGAGTGCTGCGCATCATGTGCCGAATCTTTCTGTGATGCAATCTGATCGGGAAACGCGGTGCCGAGAACCGAGTCGGTGTCCGCTGGTGCCGCCCAACACTAGGCGGACTGTGAAAACAATGTCAATCATAATTTTCAGATTTGACTTCCGCTCGTGTCTTGATGCAGGGTTCGGGGCGGCCGACGGCCCCGTCGGCGATTCCGTTCGCACGTCCGGCTCCGGCCGGATCACCGCGTCCGGTACTGTCACCGCACAACGACATCAGGGTGAGGACAAGGGCGAATGAAGGCGTCGGAGACAACATTCGCTGCACTGGTCCAGGGGGAGAAGCAGTTTCAGATCCCGCTGTACCAGCGCACGTATTCGTGGACGGACAAGCAGCTGGCGCAGCTGTGGAACGACATCTGTGAGCAGGCCGACCTCTTGGCCGAGGGGGATCGCAGCACGACGCATTTCTGCGGGTCGGTGGTGCTCGCGCCGTCACCGCTGAACGATGCGAGCTTCGCGCGCTGGCTGGTGGTGGACGGCCAACAGCGGTTGACGACATTGAGCCTGGCGCTGGCCGCGATTCGCGACCACGTCGCGGCCACCGATGCGCGACAGCGGGAACGAATCGACGAGCAGTACCTGATCAACAAGTTTCAGGATGGGGACGGATACTTCCGGTTGCTGCCGACTCAGGCCGACCGTGGAGCCTACGGCGAGCATATTCGCAACACCCATGGCGGCAGTGGCGGGGAACGAGTCGGATCGGCGTACCGATTCTTCCGGCAGGCGCTCGTCGCCGCCGCGGAGGATCCGGCGGAGCCGCGAGATGTATCGCATATCGAGAAGGCGATCACCACGCGCCTGACCCTGGTTCAGGTGGTTGCCGACCGGGATGACAATGTTCATCGAATCTTCGAGTCGCTCAACAACACTGGACTGAAGCTGTCGCAGGCCGACCTGCTGCGCAACTACCTGTTCATGCGGTTGCCGACCCGCGGTGAGTACGTCTACCAGACCTATTGGCTTCCGTTGCAGCGCAGCCTGACCAATGAGCAGTTGGAGCACTTGATGTGGCTGCAACTGGTGCTCGACGGCGGCGTGCGGGTGCGCCGCCAAGACATGTATTCGGCACAGCAGCGGCGCTTCATTCGCGACGGGGAGTCCGAAGCGGATATCGAAGCGTATGTGCGGGAGCTGCATCGCCGAGCACAGCAGTTCCGGCGCATTGCCGAGCCGGAGCGCGAGCCGGACCTCGAGGTGCGTCGCTCGCTGCGCCGCATCGACCAGTGGCAGGCCGCGACCACGCATCCCGTATTGATGATGTTGCTGGACAAACGCGAAACCGGGGAGATCTCCTCGGCCGAGCTGGCGCGTGCGCTGTCCTACATCGAGTCCTTCCTGATCCGCCGTATGATCTGCCAGCGCCCGACGCAGGGGTTGAACCGCATCTTCCAAGAACTGCCGGGGCAGCTCCCCGAAGGCATGTCGGTGGTCGACGGATTGCGACACGCGCTGTCGGGTCCCCGCCGCTACTGGTCGACCGATGCCGAGCTGCGGGAGGCCATCGCCACCAAACCCTTCTTCTGGCAGGGAAAGTGGGAGCAGCGACGGTTGGTGCTGCAACGCCTCGAGGAAAGCTATGAGCATCCGGAACCGGTGGACTTCACGAATTCGAAACTGACCATCGAACACGTGCTGCCCCAGCAGCCCGGGGACGAGTGGCTCGAGATGTTGGCGGCCGACACCGACACCGGTGAAACCGCGCAGGAGCTGCATGAGCGCCTCGTGCACACGCTGGGCAACCTGACGCTCACCGCCGAGAATTCGCGGCTGTCGAATCATCCGTTCCAGCGCAAGCAGGACCTGCTGGCGGGCAGCCACCTGGAGATGAATCGCCGGATCGCCGCGACCTCACGGTGGGGTGCGAGGGAGATTGCCGCGCGCGCCGCCGAACTCGCCGACCAGGCGATCAAGCTGTGGCCCGGGCCGATCGCGCCCACCGGCCGAGCCGAGGTCGCCCGTGACTGGAGTGTGCTGCATCGCGCATTGACCGTGTTGCCGACGGGCACGTGGACGTCCCTCGCCGACCTCGCGGCACTGCTCGGCTCCAGCCCGGTCGAGGTCGGCCAGCAGCTGACGCGTGCGGTCCCCAACGCGCACCGCGTGCTCGATCACACCGGTAGGGTCGCAGCGGGGTCGCGTTGGTCGGAGGGGCTGGACCCGGGCGACATCGTGGCGGCGCTGCGGGCCGACGGCATCAGCGTGAGCGCCGCGGACGTGGCCGCGGCGAGCCAGCGTCTGTCCACCCGTGATCTCGCTGATCTGCTCGGTATGACCGACTCGGAGGGTGCTGCGTTGCCGAAGGTCACGACCGCGGTCGCGGGCGAGCGTCGTGATCGGTTCGAATCGCAACTCCAGGACAACAATCCGGCGGCGGTCGTGGACTCCGTGCATTCCCTCCTCGAGTTCTGGGAATCCGTCGGCGGCCACCTCGATTTCGGTTCCGGGGCCAAGTCCACCAGCTGCTTCCTCATGTTGGAAAGGGAATCCGCCGAACCGATCTGGCCGGTGGTCATCTATCCCGGCAGTGGCGGTCCGGGGAAGCTCGAAGTGGTGTTCCAGCACCTCGCGGGGCGAGAACCGTTCACCGACACCGAATTACGGCACGAGTTCCGGATTCGCCTCAATGATCTGCCCGGCGTCGACATCCCGGAGGGCAAACTGACTCTGCGCCCCGGTATCGCACTGACGGCGATCATCGAGCCGACCGAGCACAAGCTATTGTGCGCTGCGCTGCTCTGGTTCCGTGATGTCGCGCTCGGCGTCCTGCCCGGTGCCTCCGTCGCACCGGGTCCGTGGAACGCGAATCCGGATCTGCTGTCGCCAGCGGTGGTCGCGCTGCTGACCGCTGTTGAGCAGCGCGGAATCGGCGCACCCGAATTCGGAATCGAACTGGGAGTGCATCATTGGCCGGTGGAGGCGGTGTGGCCGGAACACCGGGTGGTGCTGGTCGAGGGTGCGGACGCCGACCGTGACGCAGGGCTGGCCGCTGAGGGGTATCAGGTCGTCGGTGTGGAGGGCGCGGTACCCGAACATGTGGTGAGCCTGCTGACGCGGTAGTCGCGCGGCCGAGCGTCACCCGAGCATTCGGTGCCGCGGCATGCGGCACCCTCACCTCAGTTCAGCAGTTCGGACTTCTTCCCGTTCCAGGTGACCACCAATTCATCGCGCGCCCGGCTGGCGGCGACGTACAGCAGTGAACGCTCCCGGAGCAGCGCCTCGTCGCGCTCCTCCTCGGGAACGCCGCGCAGGATATCGGCCGCGGGCATGTGCCGTTCGCTGACTCCGGCGAGAATGACGCGTGAGAATTCCATGCCCTTGGACCGATGCATGGTGAGCACCTGTACGGCACCGGGCCGTGCCGGAGCGCGGTCGAGTGCTTGCGCGGCGATGTCGCGCTCGAGGAGGGCCGCGACGAACCGGTCGCGATCGTGCTGGCTCCGAGTCAGCACGGCGACGGTGTTCGGCTCGGCGCCCTCGTCGAGCCACGTCCACACCAGGTCGGTGACGCGATCGAACTCCTCGGTGGGCGTTTCGCACTCGACCAGCTGGGGATTCGGTCCCAGCCGGGCGGATCGGTAGCCATGGGTGGATTCCTCGCCCTGCTCGAGGTCGTGGTACTCACCGCCGGTGAGGACGTTCACCGCGAAGTGCAGATTCTGCGCCGTGGTCCGATAGTTCAGCGTCAGCCTGCGGGATCGGCCGACGATCTTGATTCCGAACCGGGACAGCACCACGGGTTGCCCGTAGATTCGCTGATGCGAATCCTCCGCTATGAACAGGTCATTGGGGCCTTCGGCGACCAGGGCCCGCAGTAGCGCCCAATGCGTGGCATGCAGATCCTGGGCCTCGTCCACGAGAACATGGTCGGCGAGAAACGGATGGTCCGAGCCGGCGCGCTGCCGCAGGTACTCGGCCGCCACCGCCAGGACCTCGGGAAAGCTGAGGCTCCCGTCCCGGCGGCTCGTCTTGCGGAACGCTTCCACCAGCGTCCATACCGACAGCCGCTGGGACCGGCTGAGCCGGACACCGCGGCCGGCACGCGCGACCTTCGCGTACTGCTCGGCATTCGTCACCTGATTGGCGAGGATGACGGAGACATACTCGTTCTCGAGAAAACCAGGATTGGCCAGACGCGGCTCCAGACCGCTCTTCACCGACTTGGCGACCGCTCGCCACACCTGATCCGTGTGCGTGCGCTGCCCCGTTACAGCGAAGTCGCCCGGGCCGAGTACCGTGCGGAGAGCCGCGCCCAGATCGGTGGCGATGTGCAGCACGGCCCCGGCGAGCTTGTCGATGCCCGCCACATACACGCCGGGCTCGCCCAGCCGCCGCGCGATCCGCACGTCGGGATCGAGCGCTCGCAGGTCCGCCTCGAGCCCGAGGGCGAGGGTCTTGTTGTATGTGGTCAGAATGATGCGCGCATTCGGGTCGCGTGCGGCCAGCATTCTCGCTCGATGGATCGTCACGACTGTCTTGCCGGTCCCCGCTCCGCCGGACAGCCGGAACGGGCCACCGAAATCCCGTTCGACGTAGGTGCGCTGCTCGGGATGCAGGAAGGTGCGCCAGGCCGCGAAATCGCCGCCCTCGAGTACGCGGCGCAGCTCCTCATTGCTGTCGATGAGCGTGAACTGCATCCGCGACGCCGCGCTGTCGAGCGCGTCGACGATCCGGTCATCCTCGCCGAGGGTGAGGTCGAGTGGCTTCGCGGTGAATCCGAGTTTGTCCCGAATGTCGTCGATGCCGGTGCCGCAGGCCAGTTCGAGTAGCGCACTGCCCTGCCAGCCGCCGACGTCGGCCGCGATTTCGTTGAGTACGTAGTCGTCGGCCGCCGCGAGCGCGCGTTCGGCGAGGTCGGTCGGCAGCCCCAACCGATCGGTGAGGTCCGCCAACGTGAAGCCGACCTCGGCGAGGTAAGGGACTGCGTCATTTCGGATGATCTTGCCGATCTGCCCGGTGTGGTCGTGCACAACGGAAGCCCGGCGGCGATCGGGCTTCCCATCCGGTTCCCCGAGAATGGCTTCCAGCACATTGTTCACGGGGTTGACCCGCAGCGTCGACTTGGCCGCCATGGCTATCGCCTCGTCGTGCGGCCAAGTGCCCAGATAGACGTAGTACCTCTCCCCGGCTGAACTGTCCACCCGGAACAGCACTGCGCGGAACTGTAGGTCGACCCGCCCGGTTCGGACTCGGGGATCGACCGAGTTCCTGATCGGTTCGATATGCAATCCCGGTGTGGTGTCGTTGGTTTGGATCTTCTGCAGGAAATCGAACACCTTGCTCTTGAGCGACCCGTCGAGCCTCGGCATCGACTTGTTGTGGGTTCCCATCACAACGTACGGCATCCCAGGCCCCCTTCAGGCATCGCGTTCCAACTCCAGAGCTTGCCGCAACTCGTCGACATCCGCTTCGAGAAGATCGGCGTAGGGACGTAGCGTAGCGGCGCCGGATTCGTAGGCGGCGTAGGAATCTCGCACCAGTAGTCCGGGCGGGCGCAGCCGTCGGGCTTCGGTGACACGATGTGCGAATTCGCTACTACGGCCTATCATTCCGGCTGCCTTGGCCGCGGTGATCGTCTTGTAACGGTCACAGGTGCCAGCATCGATCAATCTGAGTCCGAGTAGCCGGAATGCCAACGCCGAGGGGGTGACTTGGAGTTCATAGGAAAGGTTCGCGAACCCTTCCGGAGTCAGGCTCGTCGTGCATGTTTCACGCAGCAGATCTTCGGGCATGAGGAATGCCGAAGCGAAAGCGTTGGCGCGCATTTCGCTGGGGGATCGCGTGCGAGCGTAGATGTCGGTGTCGATGTGCATGTCCTGGTCATCGCCAGCGAGCAGGTGACCGAGTTCGTGCGCCAGCGTGAACCGCTGTCGGGCGGGCACCGTGCCGGTCGCGAGCACGATCAGTTTGGCGTGGGCGGCGGACGTGGCGAGGCCATCGAAGCCGGTACCGAGGTCGATGGCCGTGACATCGGCCCCGAAGCACGTCTCGACCAATCCGGCGAGGTTCGGTTCGACGATCGACCGTCCCGCCGCCGACAGTCGTGCCGTCGCCGCTGCGGCCAACCTGGTGCCCTGCTCTCGGTAGGTGCCGGTGGTGTCGACCGAGATCGGTTGCCATGGTTGCGGATAGCCGAGAGCGGCGATCTCGCCGCGGATGCCGATGTATCGCTGAGCTGTTCTGATCGCATGCTCGGCGCTGCCGCCGGTCGTGCGGGCCGCCATGGTGACCGGCTGCTCGATGCCGGTGACGAGCCAGTCGACCGTCACCTCGCACAGCTGCGCGATGCGGGTCAGGTCGTCGGAGGAGAAGCGGCGCACGCCGGTGAGCGATTTCGACAGTTTCGAGTCGTCGAGTCCCACCCGGTTCGCGAAATCGCGCTGGCTCAGGCCGGAAGCCTGGATCAATGCGCGAACGCGGTGGGCGGTGTCGGACACATGACGTAACGTAGCAGGGCTTGCGAATATCGCAACGGTCGACCGCGTTGCTCTGATGCGCTACCACGAGGCGCCTGGATCGAATCTATGTGCGATTGCGAAAATCGCAAACCTTCGCGAGGATTGGCATGCCGCCGCTTCGAATCGAGGTAGACGGCCTAGATTGAGAGGGGTGCGGGGATCGCTATGACGATCACAAGGGAGTGGGAATCGGGCGCTGCGCCGCGGCGGGCGCACCCGGAGGTGCCGTCACCGGGTCAGGTCGTCACCGTTCGCGGTTCGACCTGGGCCGTGGCCGACGTGGCGGTGCAGGGGCTGCCGCGCAGCCCGGCCGACGAGGGGGAGCCCGGCCTGACGCACGTCGTCTCGCTGCAATCGCTCGACGAGGATCGCCTGGGGGAAGAACTCGCCGTCGTCTGGGAGCTCGAGGTCGGCCATACGGTCGCACCGGATCAGGGGTTGCCGGAGACGATCTCCACCGTCGGCTTCGACGACCCGAACCGTCTCGCGGCGTTCGTGGACGCTGTCCGCTGGGGTGCGGTCACTTCGGCCGACGACGACTCCTATCAGTCACCGTTCCGCAGCGGCGCGAATGTCGAAGCATTCCAGCTGGAACCGCTGCGCCGCGCGCTGCGGTCACCGCGGACCAACCTGCTGCTGGCAGATGATGTCGGTCTCGGCAAGACCATCGAAGCCGGACTGGTCATTCAGGAACTCCTGCTGCGCCACCGCGCCCGGTCGGTGGTCGTGGTGTGTCCGCCGAGCCTGGCCCTGAAATGGCAGGACGAGATGCGGGAGAAGTTCGGCCTGGATTTCGTGATCGTCAACCGCGAGTTGCTGGCGCGGGTGCGACGCACGCACGGGCTCAACGCCAACCCGTTCCGATTGTTCCCCCGGGTCATCGTCAGCATGTCGTGGCTGCCGACACTGCGCGCGCAGCGTCTCCTGCGTGAGGTGTACGCCGATGCGGGGGATGCGAACTCCGCCCGCCGGTACGCGTTCGACGCACTGGTGGTCGACGAGGCGCATCATGTCGCGCCCGCCGGGCCTGCGGCGATCGGCGGCAAGCGCGGCTACGCGGTGGACAGTCAGCGCACCCTCGCCACCCGAGCACTGGCGCAGCGGTGTGAGCATCGGCTGTTCCTGTCGGCGACGCCGCACAACGGCTACCCGGAGTCCTTCACGGCGCTGCTGGAGATGATCGACGGCCGCCGCTTCACCCGCGGTGCGAACCTCGACGAACAGGCGCTCAAGGACGTCGCCGTGCGCCGACTCAAGACCGACATCAAGGACAAGGGCTTCAAGGCTCGTGAGCTGAAGAAGATCGTGTTCACGCCGAGCGAGGAGGAACAGGAGAAGTTCACGCTCCTGGACCGCATCCTGCGGGAGAGCGCCCGCAAGAACAACCGGGCACGCTCCGGCGACATCGTCGCCATGCTGTTGAAGAAGCGCTTCCTGTCGAGCCCCTGGGCCTTCGCGCTCACCATGGAGCTGTACGAACAGTCACAGGTGACCGGTCGCCTGCCAAATATGGACGAAGACGACGCCGAGTACTACCAGGAGGTGCTGGGCAGCGGCCAGTCCGACGAGGAGGAGGGCGCGCCCGAGCAGCCGGAGTTCACCACGTTGCGACGCAGCAAGGGCTCCGATCCGCTGTCCGCCGCAACCGGGGCGGAGATCAAGGCCCTGGTCGAATGGGGCCGTCGGCATGAGTACAAGCCGGATTCGCGTCTGCAGGCCCTGCTCGACTTCCTCGACAGCGTCTGCCGCCCGGACGGCAAGAACTGGACCAATGAGCGCGTGGTCGTCTTCACCGAGTACGCCGCGACCCTGGCATGGATCGAGGACGTGCTGAATCAGCGCGGATACCGGGACCGGCTCGAGGTGATCCAGGGTTCCACCGATACCGAGGAGCGGGAACTCATTCGAGCCCGCTTCACCGCCGACCCGAGCAAGGAACCGGTACGCGTCCTGCTCGCCACCGACTCGGCAGGCGAAGGCATCGACCTACAGACGCACTGCCACCGCCTGGTGAACTTCGACATCCCGTTCAACCCATCACGGCTCGAGCAGCGCATCGGCCGCATCGACCGCTACGGGCAGACCGAGACACCCCAGATCTTCCACTTCGTGCCCGAGCGCACCTCCAGCACGTTCGCCGCGGACCAGGACTTCATGCGCCGCATCGCCGAGAAGGTCGGCAATGTGCACCGTGACCTCGGCTCGGCGAATCAGGTGATCGACGAGGAGATCCAGGAACATTTCAGCCCGACCGTGGCCAAGCGCCGCGGCGGCAAGAAGAAGGAGACGCCCGAGGACGGCAATGCGGTCATCACCAAAACGCTTGCCGGACAACGGGAACTGAGTCGCGAACTGACCGAGCTCGCGCGCGATCACGCCGTCAACAAGACGCGCATGCATCTGACCCCGGCGAATATGCGCCGCGTCGTCGACACCGCGCTGGAACTGAACGCCCAGCCCGCGCTCATCGAATACGGCGACCAGGACACCGACGCCGCCGTCTTCCGGGTTCCCGCCTTGAGTCCGGCCTGGCAGCCCGCGCTGCGTGGCCTGGACACCCGGCTGGAGCCCGGGGTGTGGCGGCCGATCACCTTCGACGACGAAGCGGCTCGTGGCCGGGACGACCTGGTGCACATCCATCTCGGGCACGCGCTCATCCAGCGTTCGGCGCGCCTGCTGCGCAGCGCGCTGTTCGGATTCCAGTCTCCGGTGAACCGGGTGACCGCCGTGGTGGTGGACGATCTGCCGCAGTCGTGTGTGGCGGCCGTGTCGCGGCTGGTGCTGGTCGGGCGCGGCGGGGTGCGCCTGCACGAGGAGGTGTTCCTCACCGGCATTCGCATCCGAGGCAACGATATGGCGGAGGCCAAGGTCGAAGAACTCCTCGACCGCACACTCGACAACGAGAATCTCACCCTCGCGAGCGAAGACGTGCGCGCGGTGCTGACCGAGCGCTGGAACGAAGCGGGTTCCCGACTGCACACCCGGCTCTTGAACGCCATGACGCGGCGCGCCGAGACTCGTCAGGAACGGGTCAAGGACCTGCTGCGCTCCCGCCATGACTCCGATGTCGCTCGCGTGCACGAGATCTACGCCGCGTTCCGCCTCAACCTGCGCGATTCGCTGAAGAAGCTCACCGAGCAGCGGGCCGAGCTGGAGATGCAGCTGTTCACCGAGGACATGCGCCGCCAGTTGCGCAACGACATCAACGCCATGCAAGACCGACTCGACAACCTCGACGACGAGGAACAGCGCGAAATCGACTCCATCGGTGAGCGGTACGCCGACATCAAACCGCACGTATCCGCCGCCGCCGTGGTCTTCGCCCTGACCCCCGCCGACGCCCAGCCCGGAGCTCTGACCCGATGACCACAGCCACCAGGAAGTCTCGCGCCCGCGCCGCCACCCGGTCGGTCACCGACATGCACCGGGCGTGGCTGGAGCTGGTCGACACCGAGGGACCGTTCCTGTCGATCCCCGTGCTGAAGCGGGTGTGGCCGACCGGTATGCCGCCGATGAACGCGGACGCCCTCGAGACCCTGCGGGACGCCAAGCCTGCATTCGAAAAGGCTTGGGAGGAATGGGATTCCCACCGCGAGGATGCTGAGACGGGTGATCGCTACCTGGTCGCTCGTAATAAATGGGTCGATACCATCCTGCGCGAGGTGATCGGCTGGGGACCGATGTACACCACCTCAGTCGCGGAGGTGAAGTCCCCGAACGGCGTTGTCACCGTACGCGCCACCGGCGCACTGGTGCACCGTGAACTCACCGGCGCACTGGTGCTGCTAGTCGATCCCGTCGACTCGCTGCGAGATCCGCTCGACGACGGCTGGGCGGCCAGCCCCATCGACCGCATGGAAGAACTGTTGCGTTCCGCCGGTGTCGGCATCGGCGTGGTCACCGACGGCCGTTGGTGGGCGGTGGTGTCCGCCCGCAAGGACACCATGGTCGCCTCCGGTGTGGTGGACGCGCAGACCTGGATCGAGGAACCGTTCACCCGCAACGCCTTCGTCGAGATCCTCAACCGCAAGTACCTGGTCGGCGGCAAGGCGGAGAACCGGCTCACCGAACTGTTCGGCGAGTCCGTCGCTGCCGCCGAGGAGATCACCGAGGCGCTCGGCACCCAGGTCAAGCAGGCGGTCGAACTGCTGGTGCAGGCGCTGTCGGAAGCCTCCCTGGAAGCCGGCACTCGCGGCGAACCGGACCCCTTGCCCGCCCAGCGCTCGCAGGTGTACGAGGCCGCCGTCACCGTCATGATGCGGGTGGTGTTCCTGCTGTTCGCCGAGGAACGCAACCTGCTGCCGCAGAGCGGCCTGTTCACCGCCGGGTACGGCATCACCGACCGTCTCGACGTCCTCGACCAGCGAGCGCGGGAGGAGAGCACCGAGGTCCTCGACAGCACCTACCTCACCTGGCACCGCCTGCTCGCCACCTCGGAGGCCCTGTATCGGGGCGCGTCCTTCGAGGACATCCGCATCCCGTCCTACGGCGGGTCCCTGTTCGACCCGGACCGCTTCGAATTCCTCACCGCCCGCACCGAAGCCGGCACCCTCGCGGTGCGCGTCAGCGACCGCGTCATGCTCGAGGTGCTGCGCGCGGTCCAGATCGCCGCTCCGAAGGGCCAGGACGCCCGCCGCATCTCCTTCCGCGACGTCGACGTCGAGCAGATCGGCTACATCTACGAGGGCCTGCTCGGCTACTCGTGCGCGCCCGTGGAAGAAGTCACCGTCGGCCTCATCGGGCCCAAGGGCGTCGAGCCGGAAATCACCCTGCGGGAGCTGGAAGCCCTCGCCGCCGCCAATCCGGACCCCGCCACACTCGCCGAGGAAATCGTCGCTTGGGCCAAGGACAGTCAGCCCGCCGCCAAGCTGCCCACCAAAACCGCGCTCGCCAAGGCGATCCGCACCACCGGCGAGATCGAGGACGCCGAGAACGCGGTCCGCAACGCCACGAGCGACGAAGCGCTCCGCGAGCGCCTGCGCCCCTTCATCGGCATCATCCGCCGCGATCTGCGCAACCGGCCATTCGTGGTGGCCGAGGGCGGAGTGATCGTCGTCGAAACGCCCTCGCGGTCATCGGCGGGCGCGCACTACACCCCGCGCTCCCTAGCCGAGGAAGTCGTCAAACACGCCCTCGAACCGCTCGTCTACTCGCCAGGCCCGCACCAGACCGCCGACCGCGACTCCTGGCGGCTCATCGCGCCCGAACTCATCCTCGAACTCAAGGTCGCCGACATCGCCTGCGGCTCCGGCGCATTCCTCGTCGCCGCCGCGCGCTTCCTGGCCGCCCGACTGGTTGAATCCCGCCGCGAGTTCTACGGTGTGACCGGCCCCGCCCACGACCTGCACCTGCACGCCATCCGCGAGGTGGTCGCCCACTGCCTCTACGGCGCGGACATCAACCCCATGGCCGTCGAGATGTGCAAGCTGTCGCTCTGGCTGGTCTCCCTCGACCCCAAACTGCCGTTCTCCTTCGTGGACGACAAAGTGCTGCACGGCAATTCGCTGCTCGGCCTCACCGACGTGCGCCAGCTCAAGAGCCTGCACATCTACCCGAACACGGCGGCGCAGGACGACCTGTTCAACCAGTCCGGAGCCGAGATCGACGACATCCTGCACCGGGCATCCATCCTGCGCCGCAACCTCGCCTCCGAGGTCGACAACAGCGACCCGCAACGGTCGGTGACGACCAAGCGGCGGCAGTGGCGGCACTACCAGGAGTTGACGGCGCGGCTGCGGGCGATCGCCGATGGGGTTGTCGCGGCGGGACTAATGCACGGGGGGAAGCCAGGGAAGGCACTCAACGAGGCGTATGAGAATCTGAGAGTCGCTGTAGAATATGCGTTTCCACAGGATGGGCGCGACCCCGATACTGGGATGCTCGATCGCGTCATCGGTGCGGGGCTTACGCCCACTGTGCTGACCGACTATGCGTGCTGGACGCCGCTGCACTGGGTACTCGAGGTGCCGGATGTAATGGAACGCGGCGGGTTTGATGCTGTAATAGGAAACCCTCCTTTTATCGCGGGATCCGAAATATCCGGGGTGATGGGAACCAATATTCGTGACTTTATCGTGAACGCAGTGGCCGGCGGTAAGCGAGGCAACGCTGACTTCGTCGCCTACTTTTTCGTTCGCGCGCATGAAATCGTTAGGGGAATAGGCATTATTGGCCTTATTGCAACCAATACGATTGCGCAACTGCGAACACGTGAAGTCGGATTGGAAACATTGGTCGAATCTGGTCTTACTATTACGAGGTCAATTCAGAGCAGGAAGTGGCCTTCATCGAGTGCTAGTATTGAATACGCCGCCGTTTGGGGAACCTGGAGAGACGTTGATCCCAGTGCTCCGATTGTCGCAGATGGGGTTCCGGTTCGTAAAATATCGACGCTGCTTGAGTCGGTTGGAAGGGTTGGCGGTATCCCGTCTAGGTTGACTGAAAACCGAAGGATTTGTTTCGAAGGATGTAAGCCTAACGGGGCGGGGTTCGTTGTCGATGCGTCTACCGCTCAGTCTTGGATTGCTAGCGATAATTCCCTGAAAGAGGTGCTATTCCCTTTTCTGGGCGGTGCGGATCTGAATTCTCAACCCACTGCGTCCGCAACACGGTGGGTCATCGACTTCTATGGTCTTGCTGAGGAAGATATACGAAATTATCCGCAGGCCTTTTGTCGTGTTGTGGAACGAGTGAAACCAGTGAGGGTGACCAATAGGGGGGCGTTGAGTAGAACTCCCTGGTGGGTATTTGAGCGGCCTCGCCCACTGATGCGAGAGGCTATTTCCAATCTTGAGACGGTGCTATGTATAGCTTTGACGAGCAGTACGGTGATGCCGATGCGTGTGTCGAATGGTCAGGTCTTCGGTAATTCGCTCGGTGTATTCGCTGTAGAGTCCTACGCTGATCTTGCGATTCTTTCCTCGTGCTTACATCAGCTTTGGGCTATTACCTATGGATCTACAATGCGCACTGACATTCGGTATACGCCCTCTGATGTGTTCGAGACATTTCCCCGCCCCCGACCCAGTGGGCAGTTGATGTCGGCTGGTCATAACCTGCATGTAGTACGCAGCGAGATAATGCAGCGCAGAGAACTCGGGTTGACCAAGCTATACAATCTTGTGAACGACCCGGAGGCTTCGGGCGCAGCAGACCCCGACGTTAGGTTGTTGCGGCGCCTTCACGAGGAGCTCGATCATGTCGCAATGGCCGCCTATGGTTGGGATGACGTTTCTCTAGATCACGGGTTTCACTCCTATCGCCAAATGCAACGTTGGACGGTCAGTCCGGCAGCTCGCGCAGAAATCCTGGATCGCCTGCTTGAGGAGAACCATCGCCGTGCCGCCATTCAAGGCGACGCCCTGATTGCTGACGCCGACGCGGAGGAGGACGAGTGAACGGTTCCACCCAGGGAGCCTCGCGTACTTCTGATGCTGGCGCTGTATACCCCTTGACGCACGCGCCGAACGGCCGATCCTGGCCCGCCCGCGAGAATCTGGTCGAGATCCTCGAGCGGGAGCTGCTCGGCCCGTTGGGCGGGCCGAACGAAGTCCTCCGCACCACACCGGATCAGGCCTACCTCATCGGCCGGATCGCACCCGAACGCATTACCGAGCGCGGTACGCCCGATGACGCCGACACCGGCGAGCCCGATACCGACGTCGGCGACGATGCCGATGCGACACTCGGTCGCGGCGTTCCGGTCACGGCGGTGGACGAGACCGGTGTGGGCGGCGACGAGGACGCGGCGGGGCCGAGCGAGTCGGAGGATGCGCCGCAGAAGCGCGGTCTCGTCATTCCCGCCTCCATGGGGCTGCGATTTCAGATCCCGGACGATCTGGACGCCTTCACCGTGACCGCGTCGTGGGGGATGTACAAGCGGGTCAAGGACGAGTCCGGGGCGCTGGACCCGGCCAAAGCGCCGGTGTTCCAGCGCACTCCGATCGAGATCCCGGTGACCATTCGGGTGGCCGACCTGGTGCACGGGCAGACGACCGACGTGCACCTGCGGGACGCGGTCATACTGCGGGTGGATCGCTATGACGACCCGTCCGGACGGCGGCTGATCGACGTGGCGCTGTGCAATGACCGGGAGACCGGGCGGCACATCCCGACCGATGCGTGGATGTATCAGACCAAGCTGTCGGTCGAGGCCGAGGGCGCGGATGTGTTCCTCCCGGTGAACGATCCGCTCATTGACGTCCGGTACGAGCCGGACGACGATCGGCGGCGGCTCAACCTGCAATACCGGGACCGGCTCGAATTCGCGGTCGGGCGAACCTGTTCGGTGGACTGGGAGGTCGCGCCGAAGCAGCGGCGCGCGCGGCGGGTGTGGACGACCTGGCTGCCGGTCAGCGAGACCCCGCAGACCACGACGGGCGAGGTCGCGGCCATGCTGGATATGGTCGCACTCGCCGAGGCGGAACCGGACGAGTTGCGGGCGGGGCTGGAGCCGATCGTCATCGAGTACCGGCAGTGGCTCGACACGCAGCAGGAGCGCGTGCAGCGGGAACTGCCGGAACATTTGCGGGCGGAAGCCTACGAGGCGATCGCCGAGGCGCGGCTGGTGCAGCAGCAGCTCGCCGAGGGATTGGAGCACCTGCTCTCCGATCCGGAAGCGCTGCGTTGCTTCCGGTTCATGAATCGCGTCATGGCCGCCCAGCGCATTCAGAGCCAGGTGGCGGCGCACCGTGCGCAGGAACCGGATTCGAGCATCGACCAGGTGCGGCACGCGCTGCTCCAGGATGAGGGTTCGCCTATCTACAAAGGGGCGAAGGCGCATTCGTGGCGCACCTTCCAGCTGGCGTTCATCCTCATGCAGCTGCCCATGCTCACCGATCCGGCGGCGCAACGCCGTTCGGGTTCGACGACCAACAGCGGCTTGGCGTCCGCGCAGTTGCTGTTCTTCCCCACCGGTGGCGGCAAGACCGAGGCGTACTTGGGTTTGGCCGCTTACACGTTCGCGATCCGCCGTCGGCAGGGCGTCGTCAGCAGCGAGGACGGTCCCCTCGACGGCGGTGCCGGTGTGGCCGTGCTCATGCGGTACACGCTGCGGCTGCTCACCGCGCAGCAGTTCCAGCGCGCCACCGCCCTGGTGTGCGCGGCCGAGGTCGAGCGGCGCGCGGACGAGAAGCTCTGGGGCACCGAGCCGTTCCGGATCGGGCTGTGGGTGGGGTCCGCGGTCAGTCCGAAGTGGTTCAAGGACGCCGAGGACGAGCTGAAGAAGGTCAATGAAGGCCGCGGTCACCGGCTGACCGTGTTGCAGATCCAACGATGCCCCTGGTGCGGCAACAAGATTCGCGGCGCGGACGTGAAACCCGACGCCGTCGACGCGCGGATTCGGGTCTATTGCAGCGACGACCTCGGCGACTGCCCATTCTCCGAGGGCGGTGAGGTCGACGACGGTCTGCCGGTGCTCACCGTGGATGAGGAGATCTACCGGCTCGCGCCGTCCTTCGTCATCGCGACCGTCGACAAGTTCGCTCGGCTGGCACGTGAAGGGGAGGCGGCGTCACTGTTCGGCTACGTCGCCGAGAAGTGCGATCGCCACGGCTACGTGCACCCGGATTACAAGGGCTGCACCGTCAAGGACGGCAGCAAACACGGCGCGAAGGGCAAGGATCACCCGGCGGCGGGGCGGCGGCCGGTGGGGCGGCTGCGGCCACCGGACCTGATCATCCAAGACGAGCTGCACCTCATCACCGGCGCGCTCGGCACCACGGTGGGCCTGTTCGAGTCGGCAATCGATGTCGTGTCCAGTTGGCGGACCGCCGACGGGCGGCCGGTGCGCCCGCTGCTCGTCGCCTCCACCGCGACCGCCTTCAAGGCTGCCGACCAGGTGCACAAGCTCTACGGCCGGGACGTGACCATCTTCCCGCCGCAGGTGCTCGATGTCGGCGACACCTTCTTCTCGCGGGAGGTGCCGATCTCCGAGGAGAACCCGGGCCGCCGGTATCTCGGTATCAGCACCACCGGGGTGCGTGTCACCACCGCCGAGATCCGCGTCGCCGAAGTGCTCATGGCCGCGGGGCAATTGCTGCTCAACCGGCACGGTGTCGCCGCCGACCCCTATCTGACCTTGGTGGGCTATTTCAGCGCCACCCGTGAATTGGCCGGTATGGCACGATATCTCGGCGACGATATCGAGACCCTGCTGCGCAAGTCCCGCCCGTGGTCGGCGCTGCCCCGCCGGTACGGCACCGACTTCGGGACGCTGAACACCGTGGAACTCACCTCCCGGGTCGCCGGTGCCGATATCGCCAAGATCCTGGACCAGATGGCGGTGCCGTTCGATCCGGCCTTCGACGCCACCGGTGCGAAACCCACCGAAAAGCGCGAGGTTCGTCCCTACGACGCGGTGCTGGCCACTTCCATGCTGCAGGTCGGCGTCGACGTGACCCGGCTCGGGCTCATGCTCGTGGTCGGCCAGCCCAAGAACACCGCCGAATACATCCAGGCGTCCTCCCGAGTGGGGCGAGACTCCAGCCGACCGGGCCTGGTCGTCACCCTGGGCAACTGGGCACGCCCCAGGGACCTGGCGCATTTCGAACAGTTCCGGCACTATCACGAGACCTTCTACGCGCAGGTCGAGGCGTTGTCGGTGACCCCGTACTCGGTGACCTCGCTGGAACGAGGCCTCGACGGGGTGCTGGTGAGCGCCGCCCGCGTCCGGCAGGCCGACCGGGTGTCCGGGCTGTCAGCGGACAAGGGCGCGGGGCGCATCGACACCGAGAACAAGTTCGTCGAACAGCTCATCGACCAGCTCGTGGACCGGATGCTGCGGGCATCCGGCGAAGACGACGCCGGACGGGCGCGCACCCGGCTGGGCAACCGGCTCGATCATTGGCTCAAACGCCGCGCCGAACTCGCTGCCCAGTCCAAAGTGCTCAGCTATTCCGGAAACAGCGACGGCACGGGCGCACTGCTCATCAGCGCCGAGAATGCCCGCGACCGCGACCGCCGCGATATGCCGCCGTTCGTGGTCGCCAACTCCATGCGTGAGGTGCAGCCGGAGATCAACCTGCTGGTGAGTCCCATCAAGGAGAACCTGGTGTACATCGCACCGCCGGGAGCGCCGAAATGGGATATGCCCGAAGCGCACGAAGGGGAGAAGCCGTGACCGACGCGCCAGCGATGGAACCTGTCCACGATCCCACTCAGACCGTCGATCCGCTCGGCGATATCGAGAGCGCCGCGGAGAAAGGCATTCTCAAGAATCGCGCAAAAGTGGGCTCCGCCCGACCGTCCTCGCTGCTGTACACCTACGGTCCGGGCTCGGTCATGGACATGCCCAATATGACGGTCATGCCCACGGGTCTCGACGACTGGGATCGAATCTGGTTGCGCCGCAGGGGGCATCCGACCATTCACGCGCCCCGGCTGCGCGACGCCGTGCGCAGGCTGATCAAGGGGGCCAACCGGGATATCGAACTGCGGCCCTTCCCCTGGCAGCCGACCAACA
This sequence comes from Nocardia sp. CC227C, assembly GCF_030767025.1. GTDB lineage: Bacteria > Actinomycetota > Actinomycetes > Mycobacteriales > Mycobacteriaceae > Nocardia. The sequence goes on from NZ_JASITE010000001.1 coordinate 221,725, forward strand.
CGAACTTCTCGAAGGAGGGCGAGGACCTCGGCGTGCCCGCGCGCGTCTTCCCGCAGTGGCTGCGCTGCACCGGATGTGACATGCTGGCCCCGCTCAGCCATTTCGACTATGTCAACACCCACCCCTTCCGCACCGATCTGGCGCGCTTCGAGCACACCAAGTGCAAAGGTCGCCGCGGTGAGCGCAAACCGGGACCACGCCCCGCCGTGCCCGCGCGCTATCTGCTCGCGTGCGCGGACGGCCACGTCGACGAATTCCCCTACGTGCAGTGGGTGCATCGAGGTCGGCGGTGTTCGGAAGCGCCGGATAACCCCCGCCTGACCATGACCGACCGCTCCGCAGGCAAAGGCGCGGTGGCGACGATCCGCTGTGAATCCTGCGACCGCAAACGCGGTATGAACGAGGCGCAGGGCGAAGCGGCCGAAGCGAAGTTGCCGAAGTGTCGTGGGCGGCACCCCCACCTGGACGCGTTCTATCCGTGCGAGAACACCGTCCGGCTCATCCTTGTCGGCGCGTCCAACCTCTGGTTCCCGGCCACGCAGTCCGTCATCGTCATGCCGGAATCGGAGTCCGCGCATTACGAGGAGGTCGCCAGCCGCGTCCGCGGCGCGTTCGGCCCCGAGCTGGCCGACTACGCGCAATCACCCATCGGACTCGTGCGTAAGGCGCTACACGGTGAGGATGTCGACGTCGCCGAGTTCGATGATCAGCAACTGAAGCAGATCATCGAACTCGCGCTGAAACCGCCCCAGGAGGACGGCGACGATCAGCAGCGGACCTGGGATCCGATCGACCTGCTCCTTCCGGAGTGGGAACATCTGATCAAGGATCCGATCGGGGACCGGCACGAGGAACCCCGCAGCAATCTGACGATCTCGCGGCGCGAACGGCATCCGGACCTGCCCGCCGCCCTGTCCCGCGTCCTCGCCGTCGAATCGCTGCGGAAGGTGAACGCCCTCGTAGGATTCACCCGCGTCGACGACATCGAACGCGTCGACGACCTGCCGGGCCGACTCGTGCCCCTGGCGCGCAAGACGACGCCGGACTGGACCGTAGCCACCGAAGACCGCGGTGAAGGGATATTCCTCCAGCTCGACGAGGCCAGCGTGTCCGCATGGGAACGGCGCATGCTGAAAGACCCGCTGTGGCAAGCTCATAGGGCCGCGCATCGGCTCAATTTCAACCGGCGATTCTCCGAAACCGCGGCGACTGTCGACCCGGACAGCCGACTTCGACCGCCACGGTACTGGCTCGTGCACACCCTCGCCCATGTTCTCATCCGGGAAATGGCGATGACCTGCGGGTACAACGCCGCCAGCCTCAGCGAGCGACTGTATGCCTGGCGGGCCTCCGACGGTCGCGCGCCCAGCGCGGGGCTGCTGATCTGCACCACCGCTTCCGACAGTGACGGCACGCTCGGCGGACTGGTCGAACTGAGCCGCCCGGAACGCCTGTACGAGGTGGTCACCCGTGCCCTACACCGTGCCACCCGTTGCTCCTCCGATCCCATCTGTGCCACGCGCACACCGCAGGCCCCGGAGGACTTCTTGCACGGCGCGGCCTGCCACTGTTGCGTCATGGCGTCGGAAACCTCGTGCGAGCGTGCGAACCGGTTCCTCGATCGCAGATTTCTCATTGATCTACCCGGGAGCAGTCGTGGGTTCTTCGGCCGGATCGGATGACCCGGCGCTACGGCTCGGCGCGCTGCTGACCGGAACCGAGGCAGCCGACATCGCGGACCGGCTGGCTGCGGGCGGAATACTCTCGACGGCGCTGCGGGCGGTCGACTCCGCGCACAGAGCGCGAATTCGGCAGCTGATCACCGAGATAGGCTCCGAGCACGCGGTCGCCGTGCTGCGCGCCATCCAGGGTGCGCGCTCGGCCCGCCCGGTCGCCGACCCGCTGTGGACACTGCCGGGAGGTCTGGCGCGCAGTGGACGGCTCACCAGCGAAGTGCGCCGGGTGGTCGACGGCGCTCGTCGATCGGTCGTGTGCTCCACCTTCAACTTCCAGCGCTCCTCGGCACTGTGGGGCGCATTGCAGCGGGCGTCGCAGCGACCGGGTGTCGCGGTGCGCGTGTACCTCGACGCACAGGCCGCCGAGGGTCCTCGGACGTCGACGCCGACCACCGCCGAAGTCGCCGCGCGATTGAGCCCTGCGGCGGTGTACCGCACGAAGGAATATGACGGCTCCTACGTCCGCAACCACGCCAAGTTCCTTGCGATAGACCATCGTTTCCTGTTGGTGACCAGTGCCAATTTCTCCCGGAGCGCCGAGAATTACAATGTGGAGCTGGGCTTGTTTCTCGACAATCCGAACCTGACGGAAATCGTCGAGAACGAATTCTTCCAGGTCGAGAACCACATCTACGAGCGTGTCGACCCGGGAACGGATGACACGGGTTAGCGGATTCTGAATCCATCCGGGAACGGTCGTATTTCGAGACGTCGGCTGTCCGGGTCCAGGGTCCCGCGCGCTTCGATCGGCCTGCCGCGGCGGTGGGCGTCGATCGCCTGGTCGTACTGCTGGGAGGTCAGGGTCACCCACACGATACCGTGGCTGGTCGCCGGGTCATCGGCGGTGCCGATCCGTTCCATCACCACCATGCCGCGAACGCGAGCTCGTTTATCCAGTTCACCGGTGGTGGTCAAAGTGTCGATGGTACCCGTGACGGCCGCCTGTCCGGACTTGGACACCCGCTCCAGCACCGTCCCGGCCTTGATCACGGTCCGCACCATTGCCTCCGTGAAAACCATTGCTTCCGTGGGAAAATCGATCTGCCGCGTGCGGGCCCACGCGAAGCTGATGTCGAACGGCCGACACTTTGTGATGCCGCCCGCCAGGCGGCCGATGGCCGCGCACAGGTTCGACGAGACGCCCACACCGCTCGCTTCGACGAAGGGACCGTAGTCGATCTGACCCTGGGCGGTGTGATCGGCGGCGGCGTGTACCGCCGCGGTCGATGTGTAGAGGCGTGTCATCACCGCTCGGCCGGACAAGGGACTCGGCAACGCGTCGATCGTCAGTCGAGCGGGTGGTTCGATCGGCACCCGTGCGTCGAATATGTAGCTGCCGGGCCGCGTCGTGCCGATTCGGACCCGTTCGAGGGATTGCTCAACCTGCGGCGAGCGCCCCGTGAAATGCAGATGGGGACCGCGTTCCACGCTCAGCGCGGAGGTCTTCAGCAGATCGTGTATTCCCTGCATCGCTTTGAGCGCCAGCGGCATGGGGATGGTGCCGGTGGTGGTGCCGGGGTGCAGTCGAAACGATGGCACGTCCATCGCCGGTTCGGCGATGTCGAGCAGGACTTCGTAGTCCTGCCGGTTCTCGCGTTCCGCCAGCGTTCGTACCGCAGTGCGAAGCAGCGCCTCGTCATCCGGGTACTCCAGTTCCGTCGGGACGAGCAGCTGATCACCGTTCGATTCCCACACGTTCGCCCCGCGCCACCTTCCCTCGAGTCGCCAACCGTGGCTGGCGAGGTAGCCGCTCAGTGCGCCGGGATCGATGTCGGCAGGCAGGTTCTTCATGGCTTGATCACCGCCCCGGCGGAGTGGACGAGCTTCAGCAGCGATGTAACGGTCAGCAGGTTGGTCTCGGGGACGAGTACTCTCGTATACCGGTCGCGACTCGGGTTCGCGATCGGCTCTTCGCCGGACAGATCCTGCCAGTAGGCGGCATGCGCGAGCGTCAGTCGAGCAGGTGCCGCGACCGTGTAGTCGCTGGCCGCTGGAGGCACGATCACCAGGACCAGAAAGCGCGGGACGCGTTGCGCCCCGGCGAGCGCATTGAACTGTCTCTCGTTGAGGCGGTCGTAGCGAAAGTGCCCGTTCCGTCTCACAGGTTGCGACCAACTCTTCACCTGCATCTCCACGCAAGGGAAATTGCCATTGGTCGCACCGGGTAGTTTCAGGTGCAGATCGACGCCGGAGAAGTCGGGATCGAACTTCGCGACCTGCAGCCCGGCGGCAGCCGCGAGGGCATACACGAAGGCCTCGTCATAGTGACCTTGGTGCGGATTGCTGTCCCGGAACCGTTGGTCAGTCATGACACCGCCTCCACCCCACAATCAAGATCTCTTGCCTGCATTAGGCGAGCGGGACGCGGCATTGTGAGAAACCGCCGGTCGCGTTTTGGACGGCAGCCACGCGCGGTGTTCGCGTTCATGCGACCGAGCGGAGAGCTGAATCCGGCGGTCTCGACGCCGACGCGCGAGACCGGCGGATTCCCACCCGGATCTATCGCGTACCTCCGCTCACAGCCCGCTCGGTGGCCTCCGGTACCACCGGGTGATCACCTCCACCAGGTGCACGATGTTCTGGGTGCGCATGATCGGCGCGGCGGCCTGGGGTTCGAAGTCGGCGTGGGCGTCGCTGGTGCGCCACAGGCTGGCTTCGGTGACGGGTGCGGACATGTGCGGGTCGAGGCGTTTGAAGAACTCGGTGATGTCGTCTAGTTCGACGGGATTGTCGCCGGAGCGCAGTTCGCGGAACACCCCGCCGAGGACCCGCAGCATGCCCACCGAGCCGAGCAGAGAGGTACGGCGCAGACGCTGGGCCTGGGTTGGTTCGCCGGTGGCGCGTTCGGTGTCGGCGTCCTGTTCGGCCATGGCGGCGAGATCGGTGAACGCCATGGAGATGACGTCGAGGAAATCCCTGACCTTCTCGATGACCGCGCCGTCGGTGAGCGTTTGCTCGGCCTTCTTGCTGATGCTGCGACCGGGTCCGGCGATGACGGCCCGGGTGATGTCGGCGACGTGCTTGGCGCCCAACAGGTTCGGGTTCTTCACTGTCATGCGGTCCTGTTCGGCGTCCACCCGGCCCTTCAACAGCGGGTGGTCGATGACATCGGACAGCGTGCGGTTGGCGACCTTGTCATTGTCGAAGCGGGCGCGGACGGCGCTGCTGATGCCCTTGGCGTTGTCGGCGACATCGACGAACATCTGCTGCGCCTTGATCGGATCGGGCTCGACGTAGATGTCGACGCCGACGTACTCGCGCTTGAGCCGGTTCATCTGCTGCACGAGTTTGTCGCGCTCGGACTGCAGGCGAGCGGCCTTGTCGACGCTGACCTTCCGCGCCAGCTCCCGGTCGATGCCGGAGATGGCGTCGGTGATGCGCTGCTTCTCGATCGAGACGCCCAGCACCCGGTGCTGTCCGTCGATGGTGCGCAGGGTGGCGATGCCGCCGATGGCCCACGGCACCGTCAGGTAGCCGACCCGGCCCTCGTCGTCGGCGGGCTGGAAGACGCAGCCGCCGCCGTCGCGGGCCAGCAGCGCGGGCGCGACCCAGTCCTGTTTGGCGTCGAGGTATTCGCCGAAGTGCTTGGCGTGCAGGCGATCCACCTTGCGGTTGTCCTTGTCCACATTATTGGGGTCGGGAACCGGCAGGATGGTCGGGAGGTCGAGGAGCGGGACGCGGGTCGAGTACACCGAGCGGCCGCCCTGCGTGGTCTTCAATGCGAGATAGGTGCTGGAATCCTGGGGCTTGGACAGCAGTTGGGGGTTGATGGCGATGGTCATGGGATCTCCTGGAATCGGTTCGGCAACTGGAATGGGTTCGGCGACGTGTTCAGAGCGGGGTGATCCGCTGTATCGCGGCTACCGGCGTGCTGTGCGTGTCGCTGCTGACGCGTCCCGTCACCACGTCGGTTCGGGTGCCCGTCAATTCCAGCGAGTGGATGCGCTCCCACGAGGTGCCCTCGTCGATGACGATGGTGACCCGGTACCGCTCGGCGGGGTCGAAGTTCGCGGGTCCGATCGCGGCGATGGCGAGTTCGTATTCGAAGTTGCAGCCCGCCGAGCCGAAGCACTGCTTGTCGGTGATGGTCAGCTCGGGCTCGATGCTCGCGTGGGTGGGGACGTCGTAGGCGACCGTTGGTGTCGGCGGCGCTTGTCGACTGGTCGAGACCTGGGTCCTGGGGGTGGTGGGAGTCGGTGCGGTCGTTGTGGCGGACGTGCACGCGGTGAGGCAGCCGAGTACGACGGCGGTGGACGCCGCGGATGCGATGAAGCGAGGGAATGTCTGCATGATTCTGGCCTGAGGTCGGTTGCCGGGCCGCGATCGGCGCGGACCCGGCGAGCTGGGCGGAGGCGAACGTGAACCGCTAGCGCAGCGAAACTTTCACGCCGCCGGAGAACATCGAGTCGTGTAGGACGATGTGGTCGGGGACGGAGCCCGCGGGCAGGTCGTAGACCAGCTGGGCGGTGATCGAGTTGCCCGGGTTGATCCTCGCGTACAGGCTTGTTTCAGCCTGGAGGTTCATGGCGGCCATGGAATCGTTGTCGAACTTGCGATTCTCGGTGTCGTAGAGATCCTGGCTGCCGGGGGCGAAGCTGTCGGGCACGTCGGAGATGTTGCGAACCGACAGCGAGACGATGGTGAACGCACCCTGCGCCTGCTTGCGCGTGAACGGGTTGTCGCCTACCTCCGTGATGCCGGAACGGACATCGGTGACGATGAATTCGAACTTGCCGTCGCGGACGGGGACGTTGAGGCCGGGCGCAGGGTGCCCGGCGTCGGGGACAATGCCGGGCTCAGGCGCCGCGGCGGGTGCGTCGCCCGGATCGGGGGCCGCGGCGGGCGTGTCACCGGGGGAGCCGTTCTCCGCTGCCTTGTCGCCGGTGCTGTTCAGAACCCCGCCGATACCGCAGAGCACCACGATGCCCGCGAGAACAATGAGGATGATCTTGAGGGTGTTCGACTTCCCGGGCGGCGCGGGGTAGCCGGGCGGTGGGACCGGGACCCGCTGGTAGTGCTGCTGTGGGACGTGGGGTTGCCGCGGTGGGACAGGAGGCTGCTGGTACGGCTGCTGCGGGTGGTTCATGGGATCCTTCGTCTCGGGTTCGCGATGCGCGCGGCATCGGCGGGGGTGAATCTGTCGGTGGTCGTCGCGGCGGTCGCCGCCGTCGGTGGTTTCAGATCCGGCGGATGCGCCGGACCAGATGGCGCACCATGACGCGGAACCGAGCCCGTGCACTGGTGTGCGATGAGCTGGGACACGGTGTCCCGGGCGCGGTCGGGGCGGACACGGCAGCCCTGGCCGACGGTGCGGTGCGCCGCGCCACTTCCGCCGGGGTCGGCACCCCCGTCGGATCGACGGTGATCGACGAGAGGTCGAGGAGTGCGCGGGGCCGAGCCGATGCCGTCGCCGTCCGCCGCCGGATGGTCGCCCCCTGCGCGACCATCCGGCGGGCGCTGAACTGCTCGACCGTCCAGCTGGTCAGGTGCCAGCCGTCGCAGACCTGACATCGATACGAGCGCCGTTCTCGCCGTGCGGGATCGGTGTGATCGATACCGGCCAGCACCAGTTCGGCATCCATCCGCAGGAAGTACCGGCGCTTGCCGACGGCGCAGCGGGTAGTCGGAACGCGGACGGGTCGCTGTCGTAGCTCCGCGCCGCTGCGTACCGCGAACCGGTACTCCCGACGACGTCCGCGACGGGCCGCGCGGCGATGTTTGGTCATGACGATCTCCGAGCTGTGAACCTGTTGGTGAATCGATCGGTGCCTCGATGGTGGAAAACTGTAGATGAGAGTGAAAACATTGTCTACAGGAATTTCCTGGATTGATTTTCGCTTCGACATGCCGCAGGGTGGTGGAACGTACACGAGAGGAGGGACATGTCGAAGCTCGAATCCGTGGTGAGTGCCGCGGAGATCGCCAGGCTGGCCGGTGTCACTCGGGCCACGGTCAGCAACTGGCGTCGGCGACATGCCGACTTCCCCGCTCCGATCGGGGGGACCGAGGCACGTCCCGCCTTCGACCTGCACCAGGTGCGGGAATGGCTGGACGACCACGGGGTCGAGATGGCCGTAGCGCCGACGACCGAATTGCGCACCCTGCTGCGGACGGCGGCCACGCCGGACGCGGTGGCGCGACTGCTGGCGGCATTGCGTCGGGTCGACGGCAGCTGGCGGACAGCGGCCGACGGGGACGTCGGCGGCAGCGGTGGGGCCGCCGGCCCGGCCGACCTCCTGGCGGCGGCCGCAGGGGTCATGGAGCGTGCCACCGCCATCGACGGAGTCCGCGCGGTAGTGGACGCCCTCGCCGAACGCGCCCTCGAGGACATGTCCGCGACAGGGGTGTACCCCACCCCGGAGCCGCTGGCCCGGCTGATGGCGGCCCTGTTGCATTCGCCCAGCACGCCGGATGTCCACGGGGTGTTCGATCCGGCATGCGGTTCGGGCAGCCTGCTGCTGGCGGCGGCTGACGATGGCGCGGCGGATCTCTACGGGCAGGATGTGCTCGCGGTCCAGGTCGATCGGACGCGGCTGCTGCTGGAGGCCGAAACGCCGCGCGTCGCCGACATACGCGTCGGTGACAGTGTGACGGCGGATGCCTTCCCAGGGCTGTCGGTCGACGGTGTGCTCTGCAATCCGCCCTACGGTCAACGGGATTGGGGTTCGGAGGAGCTGGCCTTCGACACCCGCTGGAACTACGGCCTACCCCCTCGCAACGAATCGGAGCTGGCCTGGGTGCAGCACGCGATAGCGCACCTGCGGCCGGGCGGCACCGCCGTGCTCCTGCTCCCGCCGGCGGTCGCCTCGCGCCCGTCCGGTCGCAAGATTCGGGCGCAACTGGTCCGCAAGGGAGTGTTGCGTGCCGTCATCGGGCTGGCCCCGGGAGCAGCGCAACCGTGGCACGTCGGCTTGCAGCTCTGGATTCTGCGCCCGGAGCAGGCAGACGTGCCCGCCCCCGAGACCATGCTGTTCGTCGACACGACCGCGGTGCCCGCTGCCGCGGACGGCATCGACTGGGATGCCCTGACCGATATCGCGGTTCGCTCCTGGCGGGCCTTCGACAGCGCGACCCCCGATGCGGCGATCAGCTCCGGAGTGTCCGCGATAGCGCGGCTGGTGGACGTCCTCGATGACGACATCGACCTCACACCCGCCAGATATGTTCGGGCCGCACTGGATTCGGATGCGCTCTCCGATCAGATCCACGCGGCGACCTGTCGCCTGGCGAGCGCGGCGACGGAAACGGCCGCAGTCGCCGATGAATTGGGCGGCTGGGCGGCCGCGAGCGGCAAGTCCTGGCGTCTGGTCACCATCGCCGAACTCGCCGATCACGGCCAACTGCACTGGCTTCGCGCCTGCCCGGCCAGCACGGAGCGGACCGATGCCGAGGAGCGGCGTCCGGTGCTGACCGCACCGGACGTAGCGACCGGTACGCCCGCCTCGGGCACGCTGCTCACCGCGGCGCCCGCCGAGATCGTGGATGTCGCGGCCGGTGACGTGCTCATTCCGGCCGTACGCAGCGACCGCTCGGGTGGCCGCAGCGCTCGGGTGGCCGGACCGGAGGACGCCGGAACCATTCGCGGCCCACACATCCACACGCTGCGCGTCGACCCGGACCGGCTCGACCCCTGGTTCCTCGCCGGCTTCCTCACCGGAGCCGAGAACATCTCCGCGACAAGGACATCCACCGTCCGATTCGATCCGAGTCGGCTACGGGTGCCCCTGCTCGCGTTGAGCGAGCAGCAACGCTACGGTGAGATCTTCCGTCGGCTTTTCCTGCTGCGCACCGCCGCGCGGCGGGTGACCTACGCCGCGGAGCACGCCGCCGAACTGGTGACCACAGGTCTCACCGCCGGAGCGCTCGCACCCAGCGAGCGGCCCGATAGGCCAGCCGATCGAAGACTCGGCCGGTAATGGTCGGCTGTCGTCATTTCCGTCGATCACTCCGCAGTCGATCGCTTCGCGCAGTCCGGCCGGCATCGTGCTGCTACCGTTGCTGCCGAGTGCGAACGCGACACTCGCGACGATCTCGGGGGGAGAAGACCTACTGTGAAGCGTGACGTCGCGGCCCGCCGTGGGGATCACCCGGACGATGCGCGCGAGGACTACCCGGCCCTGCGTGCCGCGCTGCTCGATCCGTCGGAGCCGGGGCCGCCGATACTGCACACCGCTTCCGAACGGCACGAGATGATCTCGCTCGAAGACCTGGTCGACGCGGGAACCTGCACGATCCACGAAGCGCCGGTCACCATGGTCGCCGGCACACCGGATGCCCGGTCGCCCGACGGCCGCGACACCCTCGTGCTGTCGGCCAAGGATCTGCGCCTCGGTCGCGCTCCCTCGCGGTATGGCGACCGCGAGGAGGCGGGGGCGGTGGTGACCGTCGCGGGTGATGTCATCGTTTCGGCGGACGCCGTTCGTGTCTGCGTCGACGCCGACCTCCTGCTCGGTCCCGGATTGCGTCTGGTCCGGGTCCACTCCGCCGCTCTCGACCGGCAATTCCTTGCCGGAGTCCTCCGTGCGGCGCTGTCCGAGGCCGACGGGAAACCAGTTGACCTCTATCAGGTTTCGGTGCCACGCATTCCGCCTCCCGAGCAACGCCGGTATGGCCGCGCGTTCGAGCAGTTGATCGAGTTCGAGGATGACTGGCATCGGCGGCGCGCGTCCACACAGCGGCTGCTGCGAGTCGCTGTCAGCGGGCTGGCCGCGGGGCGGCTGCGTCCCGATGGCGCCGACACATAGGTTGACCTGTTCAGTTGTTCGAGTTCACGGAGGTGGGGGCGGTGCTACCGCAGATCGGCGGCGGCCGGTACAAACTGATCGCGGAGATCGGCGCGGGCGGTATGGGGCAGGTCTACGAGGGCTTCGACACCCACCTCAAGCGGCGCATCGCCGTCAAGCTCACCCGCCCGGATCTCGATCACGACCCGGACTGGACGAAGCGGTTCTTCCGCGAGGCCGAGCTGATGGCACAGCTCAACCACCCCGGGATGCCGATCATCCATGACGCGGGGATCGTGCCGGGCCAACCCGAGCGACCGTTCCTCGTCATGGAGTACGTCCAGGGGGTCACCCTGGACGTGTTGCTGGAGAACCGCGGACCGCTGCCGATCGGGGTGGTCGCGACGATGGGGGCGCAGGCCGCTGCCGTGCTCGCCGCCACGCACCGGCACCGCATCTACCATCGTGACCTGAAGCCGTCGAATCTCATGCTGTGTGCCGACGGCACCGTGAAAGTGCTCGACTTCGGGCTGGCAGTCGCCCCCGACACCGATATGACCCGGTACACCAGCACCGGCCACACGCTCGGCACCCCCGCGTTCATGGCTCCCGAACAGGTCGAAGGCAAACCGGTGGTGGCACAGACCGATCTCTACGCCCTGGGCCTCGTGCTGCACGAACTGCTCACCGGCGATCGGGTCATGACCGGTACCTCGCCATATGTGGTGTGGCAGAACCAGGTTCATCTCCCGCCACCGGATATCCGAGAGCAGCGGCCCGAAGTGCCCGTCGAGATGGCGCGACTGATCATGAGCATGCTCGCCAAGTCGCCTGACCAGCGTCCGCAGGATGCGGCGACGGTGCATGCGGTGCTGTTGCGCTACGCGACCGGGCTCAACGCACTCGACGAGATCAACGACATCCACAGTGCCGCACGGTTGTACGCGCTCGCCGTCGCGGCGGCGGTCTCGCCGCGGACCGCGCCGACCCTGGTCGCGCCCACACGACCGGTGCGCACGGCGGCCGAGGCGCGGCAGAGCGCAGTCCCCACCGCCGAGTTCAGCCGTGGCGACATCCAGCGCGCCGTGTACCGGGCTCGCGATCTCGCCGACGAGTCCCGCTACGACCCCGCCATTCACGAGTTGCGCACCGTCGTGGAACGCGCCGTCACCGTGTACGGTTCGCGCGACGCCGACGTGGTCGAAGCGCGTCAGAAGCTGGCTGACCTGCGGTTCGAGTGCGGCGACTACTCCGCGGCGGCGGAGGTGTACCGCGGCCTCATCGACGATCTCACCGCCGAACGCGGTCCGTACGACGATCAGGTCATGTACTGCCAGCGTCAGCTGGCCAGCTGTCACGTCCACACCGGCGACACCCGGAACGCGTTGACCCGCCTCAAGCGTCTGCGCAGCCAGATGGCGGTGCGTTACGGAGAGCAGGACAAGCGAGTCGTCGAGCTGGCGGCACAGATCGGTCGCATCAAGCCCACCTGACGATTTCCCGATGAATCGGGCAAAATGCTCGCGCTCGTGCCATGACCCGGTAGCGCACGCGTGATCGATGTCGATAGCCTGCCGGGTCCGCAATGCCGAATCATACGATGGAGGAATGGTGCCGACCGAAGGTGAGAACCGGACGTCCATCACGCCCGAGCTGGTCGACCGTGGTGCACGCCTGTTCGACTACCTCGAAAAGGTGCAGAGCCTGCGGGTCTCGCGCATCCAGGACATCGCCGCCTATCAGCGTGAGGGCACGGTCATCTGGATCGGCGACCTGCCCGAGCATTCGGCCGTGCACTACCAGCGCGCCGATCCGGGCAGTCCGTTCCTGATGGTGCAGAAGGTGCCGATACCCGCGCCGCCGGAACCCGATGCGGAACTGCGGCCCTGGCTCGACTCCGGATGGGACAAACCCGACCGAGACGCGGCCCTGCGCACCAGCCGGACCACGTCGGCGGACGTCACCCTGCGGCTGGACGATCACCCCGAGGTGTCCGCCGCCTTCGAACGGTGGTTCCCGAGCCGAGCGGAGTGGGCCGAGCGAGCTCTACCGCATCTGGAGGCCCATCGCCTCTACCAGACGATGTACGAGATGTACACGCGGTCCGAGAGCGCATCCGAAACCCTCGAAGCAGTGCTCGCACTGGGCTTCCTCACCTGGAAGGCGCCCGAACTGGGCACGGTCCGGCGGCACGTGCTCACCATGCCCGTCACCATCGGCTTCGATTCCGACTACGGCGGCATCTCGGTCGCCATCGACACCGCCGCCACCGGTTATACCGCCGAACTCCAAGAGATCATCGACCAGGCGCACATGTCGGCCGCCGGTGACCTGCGTCGCGCCGAGACCGAGGCCCGCGACGGGGACATCGACCCGTTCGACCGCGAGAACGTCGGCGCGTTGGTGCGCATGTTCATCAACTGCATCAATCCCGATGCCCAGTACGCCGACGAGATGCGGCCGGGAACGGCCAGCGCGCGGCCCACCGCGCACTACGCTCCGGCGGTCGTGCTGCGCCGCCGCGGCAATCGCGGCATCGTGACGGCACTGCGCACCATCGCCGCCGCGATTCGGCGTACCGGAGATCTGCCCGAGGGTGTTCGAGACCTCGTCGACCCCGACCTCACACCGAAACTCGCCCCGCCCGAGGAGACCGGGGCCATCGTCCGCGACCGCGGGGAGAGTTTCCTGCCGCTCCCGCTCAACGCCGACCAGCTGCGCATCCTCGACCATGTCGACCGGAATGCGCACACATTGGTGCAGGGGCCACCGGGGACCGGCAAAACGCACACCACTGCCGCGCTCATCACCCATCTGCTCGCACAGGGCAAGCGGGTACTCGTCACGGCGCATACCGATCGGGCGCTGCACGAGGTGCGCGGCAAACTGCCGGAGGAGATCAAGGACCTGTGCGTCGCGGTGGTCGGCGATTCGCGTCAGGAACTCGAGGAGTTGCGCGCGTCGATCAGCCGCATCTCGTCGGAAGCGGCGGGTTTCGATCCGGCCCGCAGCACCGCGGAGGTCACCGAGGCTGAACGCCACATCGAGAAGCTCCGTGGGCAGCGGGCCGAATTGCACGAGGAACTGCTGCGATTGCGCCGACGCGATGTGGGCGTGCACGCCGCCTTCGGATATCAGGGCACCTTGGTCGAGATCGCCACGAGGTGGCGCGCCGAGCAGACCGACCACGGCTGGATCACCGATCTGGTCAACCCGGAACCCGATGCGGACTGCCCTGTGTCGGCGGCGCTGATCACCGAATGGCGCGCTCTGCTGCTGGAGGGCGATCTCGATCAACCCGAAGTAGCCGCTCCCGACATTCTCCGTGCCGACGAGCTGCCCGAGCCCGACTCGTTCGGGCGGCTGTGCGCCGCGGAGCATGCGGCCGGGCGACGCCGGGCGGATTACTCCCGTTTCGACGGCGATCCGGCGGCGACTCGAATGACCGGATTACCGGCCGACCTACGCGCGCAGCTCGGGAACATGCTGCGCGACATCGACGATCGTGCACGAGAGCTGCGCCGCCGACCCGAGCAGTGGGTGGTGGCGTCGCTCGCGGATGTGCACTCCGGACATGCACTGGAATGGCGTACCCGGGCCGCGACGACCGCGGAACTCATCGCGCGGGCCGAGGATGCGGTGGCGGCGCTGGGATATGTGGACGTCCGCGTCGACGCCGACGATGCGGCGCCGATCGTGGCGCTGGCGGAGAACCTCCGGGCTCATATCGAGGCGAATGGGCCGATCAAGATCCGCGCCGACGGCACCCCGAAGATCGGTCTCACCACGCCCCGAGTCGTCAAGGACGCCGTGCCGTTGTTCGAGCGGGTTCGGGTGGACGGACGGGTGCCCACCACCGCAGAGCAGCTGGGATACATCCTGCACGCCGATCGCGGACAGCGGCTACTGGGTCAGCTGGACGCGGCTTGGCCTCCCGGACTGTTCACCACCCCCGACGGTGGTGCGCGCGAGCGCCTTGCCCGCCATCGCGTCGCACACGAGGTGCTGGAGCACGTGCTCGACTACGCCGGGCGAGTCGAGTCCGCCAGCGCTCGGTTGCGTGAAGCCGGTCTGCCCGTACCGAATTGGGGCGATACCCTCGGCGTCACCGCGGCGCTGGAGGCGTTCGACGCCGCCGAGGCGGAACTGGCGTGGCGCGCGGCCAGCGCGCCGCTGAGCGAACTGCTGACCGGACTCGAGATCCCGCATCGGGACAGGCGTGCCACTGCCACCGTGCACGACATCTACGCGGCCGTGCGCGACCGCGACGTCGCGGCCTACGGCCGCGCGCACGAACGACTCGCGCTGCTGCACCGGCTGCGTCGCGCCGCCGCGCGGCGCGACGAACTCACCGCTGCCATGGCCGCCCTTCCGGAACTGCGCGACGCCATCGCCGCACAACCCGGGAACGAAGAGTGGGACGGGCGGCTGCGCCGGATCGACGCGGCGTGGAACTGGGCGGGTGCCGGACGCTGGCTGAGCGGTCACACGGTCGGTGGCGTGAACGACCTGTGCCGTCGCCTCGATGATGTCGAGGACGCACTGCGCCGGCAGGCGACGGTGCTGGCGGCCACCCGGTCGTGGGAGCGAGCGGTCGGGCGGCTGACCAATCGCGCGCAATCCGATCTGCGCCAGTACGCCCAACTGGTGCGACGGCTCGGGAAGGGGACGGGTCAGTACGCCGACCGCAAACGAGCCGACATCCAAACCGCGCTCACTGCCTGCCGTGCCTCGGTGCCGGTGTGGATCATGCCGATCTATCGGGTGGTCGAACAGTTCTCGATCGCTCCCGACATGTTCGACGTCGTGGTGGTGGACGAGGCTTCGCAGGCGGGGCTGGAAGCGGTGTTCCTGCAGTACCTCGCCCCGCGGATCGTCGTCATCGGCGATGACAAACAGGTGTCGCCGTCCGCGGTCGGCGTGGATGCTTCGGAGCTGGAACGGTATGCGGGGCAGTATCTTTTCGGCGATACCGGCCTCTTGGCCTGGAAGGACCCCAAGCGCAGCCTCTTCGATGAGGCGGACGCGCGCTACGGGTCCCGCATCACCCTGGTCGAGCACCGCCGCTGTGTGCCCGAGATCATCGGTTTCTCCAACAAGATCGCCTATGAGCCGCAGGGCGTTCCGCTGAAGCCGGTGCGCCGCTACGGCACCGACCGTCTCGCTCCCGTACGCGCCATTCACGTGCCGGACGGGGCCGCCACCAACCGCAATGTCAATACGGCCGAGGCCGACCGGATCGTCGACCAGATCGAACGGTGCCTAGCCGATCCTCGCTACGCGGGCAAGACCTTCGGCGTCATCTCGCTGCTGGGATCCGCTCAGGCCAAACACATTCGGCACGCACTCGTCAGTCGCATCCCGCC
Organism: Nocardia sp. CC227C; assembly: GCF_030767025.1. Taxonomy (GTDB): domain Bacteria; phylum Actinomycetota; class Actinomycetes; order Mycobacteriales; family Mycobacteriaceae; genus Nocardia. Next base: position 237,550 of record NZ_JASITE010000001.1, read on the forward strand.
GGAGGAACTCGAGCGACGGCAGTTGCACTGCGGCGACGCCGCGGATTTCCAGGGCGCGGAGCGGGACGTGATCTTCCTGTCCCTGGTGGCCGCACCCGAGGCGGACAAACGGGTTCCCGCGCAGACCACCGAATCCACGGTGCAGCGCTACAACGTCGCGGTCTCCCGTGCCCGCGACCAGCTGTGGCTGTTCCACTCCTTCACCGCCGACCAGGTGAGCAATCCGGAGGACCTGCGCCTGCGGCTGCTCGAGTACTGCCTGGAGGTGGAACGGCAGATCCTGGATGAGGATGATCCGCCGCGGCCGGTGCCGGACGACACGGCGGTCGAGCCGTTCGAGTCACTGTTCGAGCAGCGGGTGTACAACCGCATCGTCGCCCGCGGCTATCGCGTCACCGCACACCACACCGACACCGGCTACGACATCGATCTGGTCGTCACCGGCGGCGGCGGGCAGGTCGCCATCGAGTGCGAGGACGAGCGCTGGTCGGGGGAGGAGGAGTTCTGGGCGGAACTCGGTAAGCAGCGGGACCTGCAGCGGTGCGAGTGGCCGCTGATCCGTCTCCGGCACCTCGACTTTGTCCTCGATCCCGACCGGTGTCTGGCCACCGTGTGGGATACGTTGACCGCGAACGGGATCTACCCGATCGCGGAGGAGGAACAGCGACGGCTGGCGGCGATGGTCACCCGCGATCCGTCGCCGGTCGATCCCGGCGATCCCGTGCTGATGCGGCGCGTCACGCTGGTCGACGTCGAATCCGATGATGTGCCGATCGCAGAAGCACGTCTCGGCGTCAAGGATGCCCGTGTGGGTGCCGACGTCGTCGATACCGACTCCACTGCGGCAGAGATGTCGGAGTGGGATGCAGAGATGTCGGAGTGGGATGTGGACGAGTGTCGAACGGTGCCGAGCCGGGGTGAGCCGATCGCGGCCGACGAGTCATCCGAGCAGCCGACCGCCGGCGAGGGGCCGCCGGACCTGTCGGAGCCGCCGGCGGCCGCCGTGCGATCCGACAGTGGTCCAGACGAAGCGTCGCAGGTGCGGCCTGCCGGACACGACGAGACCGAGGACAACGCAGTGTCCGCTGTCGACGGCACCGGGGAGCCGATCATCGTGCCGTACACCGCGTTCTCTGAGACGCTGGAAAGCCCCACCACGGCGGGGCATCGCACGATCGTCGCCGACTTCGTCCGCATCGTCGCGGTCGAAGGGCCGGTCACCGCCGCCCGATTGCGGGCCGCCTACGTGACCGCCGCGCGCACCCGAGAACGAGATATCGTGCGCAGGAAGCTCGACATCGCCCTGCAGGCCGCGGTCGCTACCGGCAAATTGCTGGTCGACGACGCGCTCGTGTTGAAGGACCCGGCTCTGCTGACCTATCGGCTCCCGGCTCAGCATGCGACCCCATGGCGGGAACTCGGAGTCCGCAAGATCGAGCAGGTGCCGCCGCGGGAACTCGCCGAGATCATGGCGAATCATGCGGCGCGACAGGGCTGGAAGGATCGGGCCTCGCTGTTCCGCTCGGTCATCAATGCGATCGGGCAGCAGCGGCTCACGGACAACACCATAGCGGCGCTGGCGCGGGTGCTGCCGCTCGCCCAGCGGCTCGCCGCTGGAGACTGACGGTGCCGCAGCGGGCTCGGCCGCGACGGATCGCAACAGCTCCGCTGGACCCACACCGCGAACGGTCGCGGCGCGGCCGAGCAGGTCGATCCGGGTCGGATGCTGTCGAGACGAGCCGGTGCAATCCGACGTGATGTCGGGGTTTCGGCCCGCGCGATGGTCAGCGAACGTCACCACCTGTGTCCGGTCGTTCCACCCCGAGGGATTCGTCTCCTTCCTCGGTGACGAACAGCCGGTCCACCACGGACTGTAGATCGGGCCGCCCGGCTTGCCGAAGCTGGCTCGGCTCGTCGGTAATGCCCATCGCTTCGAGTGCTTCCGCAAGCCGCTCGACACGAGCGGATGACATGCGGTGCCGGTCGTTGTGAGCCGGGCGCCCCAGCATCCGGATCAGGGTGTCGACGGTGTGAATGCGCCGACGATCGAGAGCGGTCAGATCTATGCGCAGCTGGTCGTTGGTGAAACAGATCGCGCAGCGAACACGCACCGACTCACCGGCGGCGCGGAGCAGGCGTGACAGTGCGGCGCTCTTGTGGTTCGCGAGTGCCATGGCGTTACCGTGCCCCAGGAGTTGGCCCTGCTCGGTGTGCTGGACCCACTTGCCGTCACGTTCCTCGATGCTGCCGCGCCAGGACTTGAGTTCGATCAGGTGCAGTCCGTTGGGAACGGCGATCAGGAGATCGACCTCGAAGAGCTGGCCCTCAGCGGTGGCGAAGGTGAAGTTCGACCACGCGCGCCAGCGGGGGAGTGCGGTCAGTGCCGTACGGATTCGGGCTAGTCCCCGTTGTTCGTGTTCGAAGCGAGAGGCGGTGACGGTTGTCCAGTGCTGTTGGCACATGGTGTTGTCTCCGAACCGGTCACGCAGCGGTGGGACCCCCGCACTGCGGGTCCCACCGCAACCTGACCATCGCTCAGTCGCGACCCTCGCGGAACAACGCGGCGAGCTGGTCGTCTATCCAGTAGTAGCAGCGGCCGTCGTCGAGATACTCCCGCCTAAAGCATCATCAGCCTTCCGACGGGAAAACCCCGTGACACCGATCCCAGTAGGCTGCGGATATTGTTCTCCGGCCACACCCAGCCACGCTGGAACTCCGGAAGCTGGATCTGGCCCTCCCCGGCCTGCTCGAGAAGACCGCGCAGGAATAACTTCTTGATCTCGAAGGCCTCGACACTCACCGATGTAACCCCTATTTGTGCACCCGCCGCCCCCGTGGCCCGGGCAATTGGACAGTAGCAGTGCGTGCTGTGAGATGCCCTGCGGTTCAGCAGGACTGGCGCAACGTGTCATCGGCGCGAAGGCTGGTGGTGGTGTCGTGTGCGATTCGGCCTGCGGGATCTCGCCGAGCGTGTGACTATGGCATGTTCCACGTATGGCGCTATGGGGGAAGAATGAGATCGAGCCGAAAAGACGGTCTGCGGAAGGTGATTCGGGACCTGGTCGCCACAAGCTCGTTGACTACGAACGAGTTGCTCGGGCAGCTCGAAGCAAGGGGTCTTCCTCGGCTGGGCGAGACCGAGCTTTTCCTGATCTGCGATGAGACCGGCATCGCGAAACTGGACGAAGTCACCGGCAGGTGGTGCGACCCAGCCGGTTCCGACCAGGCGGTGGCCGATCGAGCGGGCAATGACGGTAAGCGGATGGCGCGCAGGGATAGGAGCAGTGATACCAGCGCGGCGTTTCGCAGAGAGCTGCGCGATTTGCGAGACCGGTTCGTGCGCGTCGGCGCAGTTCCAGAAAATTCGGCCGTACCCATCGCACCCGGATGGAAGCAGGTAGCGGACGCCGCGCGGACAGCCCTGCGATCGGAGCGCGCGGCTGCGGTCGGCAAGTCGATGTGGCAGAACATCGAACTCGTAGACGGCGCGATCCTGGAGGAGACACCGACGCGGCGGATCGCGCGCTACGAGATCCAGGGCAGTGAGAATGTACGGGAGGGCACCACGGCGACACTGTTGCCGCCGGAGGGGACGAGCAAGCAACACAATGGCGCGGTCGATGTCGAAGTGCTCACCCAGTACGGATCCGAGATCACGATGGCCATGCCCGTCGAGCAGCAGTTCTGGGAGCGAGCTCGGCTTCGGTGCGATCTGTCGTATCTGGTGACCGAGCAGGCCAACCGGTTCCACGAACTCCTGGCCGGTCCGACAACGGGTTTCGACACCGCCGCCGCCATGCAACCCGTCTCGATGGACGGCGTGCTGGATAGGGTGCCATCGATCGATCCGTATCCCATTGCGGGACTGAACGATCGTCAACGCCTCGCGATAGCGCACGGACTCTGTCCTCGGCTGACGTGGTTGTGGGGACCGCCGGGCACCGGCAAGACGACGACCTTGGCGGTGCTGCTCGCTCAGCTGCTCGACATGGGCAAGACCGTACTGTTGGCCGCTCCTACCAACGCGGCGATCGACGTGGCGCTCGGTGCGCTCATCAGATACCGGCGGCAGTGGGTGAGCGGCGAGTTGGTACGAATCGGTCCCACTGACAACGACTTTCTGGCTCGTCGCAATCCTGCTGTTCTGCTTGATGAGATCGCTGCGGAGCAGGGCGCGGAACCCGCCCGCCGACTCGTGGAGGTCCGACAGGAGCTGAAGCAGCTCCGTGATCGCCATCGCGCCATCCCAGACAAAGACCCGAGCCGAACTCACGAACGGACAGCGCTGACCAGCAAGATCGGCGATCTCGAGGGCTTCGGCAAAGGGCTGGTCGCATTGCTCGGGGAGGTACGCGATCAGGTGATCGCCGAGGGGAGGCTGATCGCGTGCACGGCACACCAGGTGGTGCTGAAGGAATCGGTGCGGCGGAAGAGCTTCGACGTGGTCGTCATCGACGAGGCCAGCATGATGACGGCCGCGATGACCATGCTGGTCGCGGGTGCGGGCGTCGGGCACACGATCGTGGCGGGCGACTTCCGGCAGCTGCCGCCCATCGTTCAGGCAGATGACGTGGGCGCGCGGGAATGGCTCGGCCAGAGCGCATTCGAGAAGTCGGGAGTGGCACGAGCAGTGGGCAGGGGCTCCCCGCCAGCGAACCTTGTCGCACTCGACACCCAGCACCGAATGCGGCAGTCGATCGGTGACGCCATCGGTGCCGCATTCTATCCGGAGGTAGGGCTCGTGACCGCGTCGTCGGTGCGGGACCGACCAGCGCGAACGATCGCCCACGACGAGCCCGAGCTCGTCCTGGTCGATACGTCGGATCTGTCGGCTCCACTCGCACGGCGAGATGGCATGTCCTCCAGATATAACGTGATGCATGCTCAGTTGGCCGCCAATATCGTGGCAGCACGATTGGGCGTCGCACGGCAACCGGCGAGTGTAGGGCTCATCAGCCCATTCGCACCGCAGGCGAAGCTACTGCAATCCCTTGCGCCCGATAATGACCCGCGGACTATCGCCTCCACTGTGCATCGTTTCCAGGGTGGAGAAACGGATGTGGTGCTCTACGACGCGGTCGAGAGCGGCGGCGGCAACCTCCGAATGCACCGCTGGTTCACTGATACCCACGCCGGTAGCGAGGGCGCACGTCTGTTGAACGTTGCTATGAGCCGGGCGCGCGAGCAGGTCATCCTGGTCGCGGATATGGGACGCATCCATCGTGGACGCCCGATCTCATCAACTCCGGTGCGGACGTTCCTGCAGCACGTGGGTCGACATGCGCTGCCATGGGATTGGCGAGAGGTCGCGAGTGAGGTCGGCCCTACCACGATCGAATCCGATCTGACAGCCCTGACCGACGACCTGGCCGCCGCGACCGAGCGCATCGAGATCTTCTCCGAAACGGTAGACGGACCCGCGACACGACGGGTACTCGAGATTCTCGACAACGCTCCAGAGGAGGTGAGGATCGGATTCTGGTTCGGACCGCAGGGTATCGGCTCAGTGGTTGAACGTGCACTGCGCAATCACCACACGACGCTGCATCCGCTTCGGAGATGCCGAGAATCGTTCGTGGTCACCGATTCCGTGCTGTGGTCCGCGCAATCGTCGATCCTCGGCCGGGCACCCGGCTTGCTGCTGCGTACCGGCCACTGCCCGCTCGCACAGGCGGTGCGACGTCAATCGCTGCGGCGCAACGTCCACGGTGTGCCGGGTACCGGCCAAGCGCCGGAACGCTGCGGCTGCGGAACACTGCGCATGCGTGAGGAGCGCAGCGGCGGGAAGCGGGCCGGCGTCTACAGCGTGTGCCCGCTGTGCCGGGACTGATCTAGCATTACGGTCGATGGCGCACAACGGAAACCTGTGGATTCCTGAAGCACTCCTCGGCCGCTGGCGGATCGTCGAGATGGACAACTGGGATCTCGACGCGATCGAACTCGTCGGTCCCGGATACATCGAGTTCCGCCGGGACGGTGCCGGTGAGTTCTCCTTCATCTGTGTGACCGGCGAACTGGACTGCCGCCCGGAGCAGCATAACGGCCGCGACGGCTTCGGATTCAGCTGGGAAGGGTTCGACGAGGGTGATCCGGTGAGCGGGCGCGGGTGGGCGGTGCCGAGCGTGGACGGTGGGGTGGATGGGTATCTGACCTTTCATCTCGGTGACGAATCCGGTTTCCGCGCAGTACCGTTCGAGGACAGCGCGACCGAGAGCAGGGGATGAGCGAGTACCAGTACTACGAATTCGTCGCCATCGACCGCCCGCTCGACGATCGTCAGTTCGCGGAGGTGCGGGCGCTGTCCACCCGGGCGCGGATCACGGCGACACGCTTCGTCAACGAGTACCACTGGGGTGACCTGAAGGCCGATCCCCGGCGGCTGGTCGAGCAGTATTTCGACGCGCATCTGTATGTAACCGATTGGGGCACACACCGGTTCCTGTTCAAGGTGCCGCGTGCGCTGCTGGGTGCGGAAGCGGTCGAGCCGTATCTGCTCGACGAGTGCGTGAGTGCCTGGACCGCTGGCGATAGTCTCGTCATCGACCTGACCAGCGACGGCTATGACGGCGATTGGGAAGAGGGTGCGGAGGATTCGCTGTCGGTGCTGGTCGGCGTGCGGGCGGAGTTGGCCGCCGGGGATATGCGAGCGCTCTATCTGGCCTGGCTGGCGGGATATGGGACCTGGGAGTGGGACGAGGCCGCGTTCGGCCGTGAGCATGATGACGAACTCGAGCCGCCGGTGCCCTCGGGTCTGCGGTCGCTCACCGCCTCGCAGCGTGGGCTCGCGGACTTTCTGCGACTCGATCCGGATCTGCTGGAGGTCGCGGCGGAGGCGAGTCCGGATCTCGAGGCTGCCGCCGAGGAGCCGGAGGAGCTGGCCGTCTGGATCGCCGGTCTACCGCCCGCCGAGAAGGACGAACTCTTGTTGCGGGTGGCTCGCGGTGAGGCCGCGCTCGTGCACCTGGAGTTGCTGCACCGCTTCCGCGCTGTGACGCCACGGCCGCGGCCGATCGGGGAACGGACGGTCGCCGATCTGCTCGACGGGGCGGCGCGACGGCGTGCCGCCCGGGAACGGGCCGAGGCCGAAGCGGAAGAACGGGAGCGCGCCCGCGTGGCGGCTCGGGCCGTCCGCGACCGTGAGCGGCGGTTGGAACGGCTCGCCGCCGAGGGCGAAGCAGTATGGACGCGGGTGGAGGCGCTGGTCACTACCGCCAAGCCGCGTGACTACGACGCGGCCGCCGCGCTGCTCTCCGATCTCAAAGTGCTCGCTGACCGTGACGAACGCATGGACCGGTTCGATATCCGCGTTGCGGACCTGCGTACCCGATACGCGAACCGGCCCGCCCTGCTTCGACGTCTCGCGACAGTGTGAGGGACTTGCCGGGGGTTCGGCGGCCCGATCGGTGCTTGCCCGGGATGTCGACTTCCCGCGTGGGACGGATCGCCGACCTGTCATAGCACCCGCCTACGATGCGATGGCATCACCCGGTACGAACGAGGACACATCGCCATGCACTACGAGCAGCTCGACGCCCTGCGTCGGCAGCATCCCGCGTGGCGACTGCTGCGAGCCGACAACGCGCCGCTGGTGTTGTCGTTCCTGGGCAAGGTGTTCGTGGAGGAGAACATTCGCGCCATCTCCGCCTCGGAGCTCGAGAGCAGACTCGATGACGAGTTGTACGCACTCAATCAGCGGTTGGGCGAGGGTGCCTTCCCGAAGTCGCCGAAGACCTATCTCAACGATTGGGCCGCACCGGAATCGGGGTGGCTGCGCAAGTACTACCCGGCCGATTCCGACGAGGTGCACTTCGACGCGACACCGGCGGTGGAGAAGGCGCTCGGGTGGGCGAAGGCATTGCGGGAGCGGTCGTTCGTCGGGACCGAGTCGCGGCTGAATACCGTGTTCGAGCTGCTGCGGCAGATGGCGTTCGGGGCGGAGGGGGACCCGCGGGTCCGGCTGGCGGAGTTGCGGCGGCGGCGCGACGCGATCGACGCGGAGATCGAGGCGGTGGCTCAGGGACGGTTCGCGCTGCTGGAGCCCGCCGCGCAGCGCGACCGGTATCAGCAGTTCGCCGCGACCGCACGCGAGTTGCTGGCCGACTTTCGCGAGGTCGAGGCGAATTTCCGGCAGCTCGATCGGGAGCTGCGGGAGCAGATCGCCACCTGGTCGGGTGCGAAGGGGGAGCTGCTCGATGATCTGCTCGGCAACCGCAATTCGATCGCGGAATCCGATCAGGGGCGCAGCTTCCAGGCGTTCTACGACTTCCTGCTCTCCCACGACAAACAGACAGAATTCACCGAACTGCTCGCGAAGGTGCAGAAACTCGACGCCGTGGAACCGGATCCGCGGCTGCGGCGCATCCACCACGACTGGCTGGCTGCCGGGAGCCGCACCCAGGCCACCGTCCGGATGCTGTCCGAGCAGCTGCGTCGATTCCTCGATGACCAGGTCTGGCTGGAGAACCGGCGAGTCATGGACATCCTGCGGGGGATCGAGGCGAATGCGCTGCGCCTCAGGGAGATTCGGGAGCCCGATGTCGTGATGGGCCTCGATGCGACCGCACCGGAGGTGGTGCTGCCGATGGAACGGCCGCTGTATCGACCGGTGGACAAGGCACCGCTGGACAGTGCGGGAATCACCGATGCCGCCGAGGATGTGGACGCGGACCTGTTGTTCCAGCAGGTGTTCGTCGATCCGGCGCGACTGGTCGACGGCGTGCGCTCGGCGCTTCGGGGGCGCGGCCAGATCGGTTTGGCGGCCCTGCTCGAGCAGCGGCCGTTGGAACAGGGGCTGGCCGAGTTGGTCACCTACCTGTCACTGAGCGATCCGGGTTTCGAGGTCGTCTTCGATGACGGGCAGCACGAGCAGGTGCGGTGGTGCGACACCGATGGCGTGGAACGCAGTGCCCGGATTCCGCGCGTGATCTTCACGCGCGCCGCCGCGCCGGAGGAGCAGCGATGACCACACCGACCGCCGAACACGAACTGTCCGTGGTCGTCACTCAGTTGATGAAGGGCGTGCTCTACCAGGACACCCATGAGCGACAGTGGCGGCAGTTGCTGGCGCTCCAGGCGCAGGTGCGCGACTATGTGCGCGTCATCGGGCTCACCGTGTTCATCGACGAATCGGAGGGCTACGCCTTCCTGCGCTCTCGGCCCGAACTCGAGGAGGACGACGGACCGGCGATTCCGCGTCTCGTGCCCCGGCGCGCGCTCTCGTTCCCGGTGAGCCTGCTGCTGGCGCTGCTGCGGAAGAAGCTGGCCGAGAACGACGCCAAGGACGCCGACGCCCGGCTCATCCTCACCCGCGACCAGATCGTCGAGACGGTGCGCACCTTCCAGCCGGAGAGCAGCAACGAAGCCCGGCTCGTGGAACAGATCGACACGCAGATCAACAAGGTGATCGAGCTCGGTTTCCTGCGTCGGCTCAAATCCTCCGCCGCGGCCGATACCTTCGAGGTGCGGCGCGTGCTGAAGGCGTTCGTCGACGCGCAATGGCTGGCCGACTTCGATCGCAGACTGGCCGAGTACGCGGCCACACTGGGTGGGGAGGACAGGTGACCGACGAGGACCGGCCCGGATATCGGCTCGACCGCCTCGAGCTGTACAACTGGGGTACCTTCGACCAGCGAGTGTGGCGCTACGAGCAGCACGGCCGCAACGGTCTGCTCACCGGCGATATCGGATCGGGCAAGTCCACGGTGGTGGATGCCATCACCACGCTGCTGTTGCCCGCGCACCGGATCTCGTACAACAAAGCAGCGGGCGCGGAGACTCGGGAGCGTGATCTGCGCTCCTATGTACTCGGGCATTACAAGTCCGAGCGCAATGAAGCCCTCGGGACCAGCCGACCGGTGGGATTGCGGGACCGCACCTCCTTCTCGGTGATCCTCGGTGTCTTCGCCAACCACGGATTCGATGCGACGGTCAGCCTGGCGCAGGTGTTCTGGTTCAAGGACCAAGCCGGGGCCGGGCAGCCGGACCGGTTCTTCGTCACCGCCGACCGCGCGCTGAGCATCGCCGGTGACTTCGGCGACTTCGGCGGCGACATCGCGGCGTTGAAGCGGCGGCTACGCAAGGCCGGTGCCACGATCCGCGACGCATTCCCGGACTACGGCAAGGACTTTCGACGGCTGCTCGGCATCGAGTCCGAGCAGGCGATGGAGCTGTTCCATCAGACGGTGTCCATGAAATCGGTGGGCAACCTGAACGATTTCGTGCGCAACCACATGCTGGAACCCTTCGCGGCCGACGCCGCGATCAAGGGTCTCGTGGATCATTTCGAGGATCTGACCAGGGCGCACGACGCCGTGGTGCGGGCCCGCGACCAATTGGCGCTGCTCGATCCGCTGCTGACCGACTGCGACGAATACGCTCGGAGAGGTGCCGAGATCGAGGCTGTGCGGGCGCGGCGGGACGCCTTGCCCTACTACTTCGCCGAGCGCAAGCGTGGCCTGCTCACGGTGCAGATCGACACATGGCGGGAGGAAGCCGATGCGCTCGGCGAGGACCTGGACAGTGCGAAAGACGAGGTCGAACGCCTGCGCAAGGAACAGGGGCGGCTCGAGCTGAAGCGGGCCGGGCACGGTGGCGACCGGATTGCCGAGATCGGTCGTGAGATCGACGAGTGCGCCCGAGTCCGCGACGAAAGACAGTACCGTGCACAGCGATTCGCGGAGCTGCTCGGCGACGTCGGTCTGCGGCCTGCGGAAACGGCCGAACAGTTCGGCGAGCGACTGCGCGAGGTGCGCCGACGAGCGGCGACGGTGGACGACGAGAAGACAGCGCAGCAGAACATCCTCACCGAGGTGGCGGTGCGGCTGCGCGACGCCGACGACGATGCCCGCGATATCAACACCGAACTGCGCAGCCTGCGAGAGCGGCCGAGCAATATTCCCGCGCGGCAGCTGGAGCTGCGGCGACGCCTGTGCACCGAACTGCGCATCGACGAGGCCGACCTGCCCTACGCGGGCGAACTCATCAAGGTGCGCGACGACGAACGGGACTGGGAGGGAGCCGCGGAGCGGCTGCTGCACGGATTCGGTCTCGCCCTGCTGGTGTCGGGCGAACACTATGCGGCGGTGTCGGATTGGATCGACGGCCACCATCTGGGCGGGCGGCTCGTCTACTTCAGGGTGCCCGGAGCCACCGTGGACCGCCTGCCCGAGATCGGCAACCGCGTGCTGTACTCCAAGCTGGAGATCAAGGATTCGCCGTTCGCGGAATGGCTGGATCGCGAGCTGCGCCATCGCGCCGACTACGAGTGCGTCGACACCATGGCGGAGTTCCGCCGCGCCCGCACCGCCATCACCCGGGCGGGCCAGATCAAAGGCGGGCGTGGACGGCACGAGAAGGACGATCGCCATCGTATCGACGATCGACGGCACTACGTGCTCGGCTGGAGCAATACCAGCAAGATCGAGACACTGCTGGCCGAAGCCGAACGGCTCACCCGGGTGCTCACGGAGCTGAACGCGACGCAGAGCACCGCGAAAGGCGCACTCACCGAACTGGACAGGTTCGCGGGCACCGCGTCCAAGCTGGTCGAGTTTCGTGGCTACTCCGACATCGATTGGCGGGCGATGGTGGGGCGGATCGCCGATCTCGACGCCGAGCGCCATCGCATCGAGAGTGCCTCGGATGCCCTGCGGGAGATCGCGACACAGCTCGAGGACGTCGGGAAACGACTGAAGGCAGCCGACGGCGATGTCACGCGGATCAGCACCGGGTTGGGGGCGATCGACCGTGACATATCGGTTGCCGAGACAACCCGCACCGATCTCGGCCAGCTGCTCACCCACCCGGACTACGAGGTGGCCCGGATGCAGTTCCCCGAGCTGGAACGGGCGGCGAAACGGCATGCGACCGACACCGTGCCGGCATGCGATCACGCACAGGCCCGGCTCACCGCCGAGTTCACCACGCGCGCCGAGAACCTGTCGAAGGAGCAGCGGGCCGCGGGCAACCGGGCGATCACGAAAATGGCCGGATTCCGTGCGAAGTACCCACTCGAAACCGAGGAACTCGACGACAGTCTCGAATCGGCGGACGGCTACCGGCAGCTGCACCGCCGCTTGGCGGACGATGATCTGCCGCGCTTCGAGGCCGACTTCAAGACCTATCTGAACACCAATACGATTCGCGATATCGCGGGCTTTCACGCACAGCTCGGCAATCAGGTGGAACTCATCCGGGAACGCGTCGAAACCATCAACAAGTCCCTGTCCGGCATCCCCTACAACCCGGGTCGCTACATTCGGCTGGAATTGCAGCCGACGTCGAATGTGGAGATCCGGGATTTCCGCACCCAGCTGCGCGAATGCACCAGCGGCGCGGTCGACGACGGTGGCGACCAGTACTCGGAACAGAAGTTCCTCCAGGTGAAGTCGATCATCGAACGTTTCCGGGGCCGGGAGGGACAGACCGAGGCGGACAAGTCCTGGACCCGGCGCGTCACCGACGTGCGCAACTGGTTCGTCTTCTCCGCATCCGAGCGCTGGCTCGAGGACGACACCGAACACGAGAACTACACCGACTCCGGTGGCAAATCGGGCGGGCAGAAGGAGAAACTCGCCTACACCATCCTCGCGGCGTCCCTGGCGTATCAGTTCAAACTCGACTGGGATGCGGTGCAGTGCACGACTTTCCGGTTCGTCGTGATCGACGAGGCCTTCGGCCGTGGTTCGGACGAGTCCACGCGGTTCGCGCTGGGTCTGTTCCGTCGCCTCGGGCTGCAACTGCTGATCGTCACGCCGTTGCAGAAGATCCACGTCATCGAGCCCTTCGTCTCGTCGGTGGGATTCGTCGACAACAAGACCGGTGCCTACTCGCGCATGCAGACCTTGACGATCGAGGAGTACCGGCAGCGGCAACTCGCCCACGTGCTGGCCTCCGGGGATGCTGTGGAGGGACGGTGACCGGTTGGACCACCCGCGCGGATGTGACGCGAAAACTGCGGCGGCGCTGGGACTCCGGTGAGCTGCTGGCGGCGTACGCCACGGGGCAGCCGCTGCTGCCGATCGAGGTATCCCTGCGCAGACCCGGCCCGCGAGATATCGCCACCGACCTGGCCGCCGTGCGGGAATGGGCGAACCCGTGGCGTGTCGGCAACGGACTGCGGGTGGAATACCAGGCGGTGGGCGGCAGGATCGTCGGGTCCAACGAACTGCCGCGACGGGTCTGGATCGACGAGTGGCCCCAGCTGTGGGCATTGCTCGGCGTCGGTGGCGCGGTACGCCAATTCCTCGACCTCCTCGACCACACCCGCGCCGCCGCGCCCGCACTGACCGACTGGATGCTCGGCAAGCCACACGACGTGCTCACCCTGGCCGACGACTGGGTGAAGATCGTGGACACGGTGCGGTGGATCGACGCCCACGCCGCCTCCGGAATCTACCTGCGTCAGGTCGACGTCCCCGGTGTCGACACCAAGTTCATCGAACGCCACCGGACCGTGCTCTCCCGCCTACTCGATCGTCAACTCGCCGAACACCGCATCGACACCGACTGCCCGCCCGCCGATTTCATCGGACGGTACCGATTTCGGCGCAAGCCGCGGTACGTGCGCTACCGCTGGCTCGACCCGCTGCGCGCCACCGCTGGCTTCACCGAACTGAATGTTCGTGTCGATGAACTGGCGGTGGCGCCACCGGAGGCGACGACGATCGTCATCGTCGAGAACGAAACGACATACCTGGCGCTGCCGCCGGTGCCGGATGCCATCGCCATCTTCGGCGGCGGCTACGCGCTGACCAGGCTGGACGCCCTGTCGTGGCTCGCCGACCGCAGGGTCCGCTACTGGGGTGATATCGATACCCACGGCTTCGCCATTCTCGACCGCCTCCGGCAGCGGTTCCCACACGCCGAATCCCTGCTCATGGACCGCGACACCTTGCTGTCGCACGAAGGTCAATGGGTGCGCGAGGATTCGCCGACGGTCACGGTGCTCGACCACCTGCGGCCCGCCGAACTCGATCTGTATCGGGATCTGGTGGACGACACCTTCGGGCACGCCGTGCGCCTCGAACAGGAGCGGGTGCGGTACTCGGTGGTGGAATCGACGGTGCGGGATCAGTGATGCCGTACGTATCTCGTCGAGTCGGTGGAGTGCGGGTGGGTGTTGCGCGAAGCCGTCGTCGCCTCGCCAGTGGTGCTGGCTGATCTCGGTCACCCGGCGCGCAGTGGTTCGAGGTCGGCGGCCGGGTAGCAGGTCTGTGCGGCCGGGCTATGTTTGCCGTCCATGCCGTCCATGCCGTCCATGCCGTCCATGCCGTCCATGCCGTCCATGCCGTCCATGCCGTCCCGGCGACAGTGTGAGCGCCGAAAGCCGGTGCGAATGGGCGATTCTCCGCACATCAGATGCGGTCGTCGGGCAAGCTGGTATGCGCTGTGGTCCTGAGAACGAGGATCTGTTCGAAGTGTTCGCAGCCGTTGCCGAGTTCTATGAAACCGTCTGTCCGGAACTGATTTTGGCGAGAGGGTACCGCGGAATTGGCTGAGACTTGGAGCGTGTTCGAGTCTTGTGGGTTGGCGTGGCCGGTGACGGTCGAACGTGGTGGGGTGGGAGATCGCATCCTGCCGCCGTGTGTGGTGCGGTGAGGGTGCCCGGCCTGTCGTTCGCGGCGCTCGACGTGGAGACCGCGAACTCGGCGCGGGGGAGTGTCTGTGCTATCGGAGTTTCCGTCGTATGGGAGGGGCGTCGGGTTGGTAGTCACTCGTGGTTGTGTCGGCCGCCAGGGGCCGTGGACTTCTTTGCGCGGCACAACGTTCGTGTGCACGGGATTTCGGCTTCTATGGTGGCCGGGCAACCGGCGTTCGGAGAGGTGTGGCCCGAGGTGGTGCGGGTGGTCGGCGGGTTGCCGGTCGTGGCGCACAATGCCGGGTTCGACAGCGGGGCGGTGCGAGAAGCGTGTGGGCACAGTGGGATCGGCGAGCCGGGGTGGGACTTCCGCTGTAGCTTGGCGATCGCGCGGCGGCATCTGGATTTGGAGAGCTATCGGCTGCCGGATGTCGCGGGAGCGCTGGGGGTCGAGTTGATCGCGCATCATGACGCGGGGGCGGATGCCGCGGCGGCGGCGGATATCGTGGTGGCGTTGGCGGCGCGGGCGGGGGTGGACAGTCTCGCGGAGCTCGAGCGGTTGGGGGAGGTGCGGCCGTACCGGCGGGCGAGCAAGGGTACGGGGCGGCGTCGGCGGCGCTCCGGGTTCCCGCGTGCGGAATTGGTGATGCCGGAGGTTCGTGGTGGGGATCCGGGGCACCCGCTGTTCGGACAGGTGGTCGTGTTCACCGGGGAGTTGGCGGCCATGAGTCGGCAGGAGGCGTGGGATGCGATCGCCGCCTGCGGGGCCACCCCGGCGCGGAATGTCACCCGGCGGACCACCTGCCTGGTGATCGGGGACGGGTTCGAAGGGGTGGAGCCCGCGGCATTCAGCACGGTCAAGGCACGGCGGGTCGCGGAGTTGCGGGCGAAGGGATTTCAGGTCGAGGTGATGGATGAGCGTGGCCTCCTCGCCTGTCTCGATCTGGAGCGACACACGGTCGAGCCGGGCGCGAAACGGATCGCGGTGATCTCGTAGCAGGATGGGGTGATCATGGAATACGACGACGATGCATTTCGCGAGTACGTGGCCGAGCGGCTTGCCGCACTTCCCCAGGCGCGGGCGGTGACGCTCGGCGGATCGCGTGCGCAGGGCACGCACTCGCCGGACAGCGACTGGGACTTCGGCGTCTACTATCGCGGCGCGTTCGATCCTGACGATCTGCGGGCGATCGGCTGGGAAGGCGAGGTATTCGATGTCGGCGCATGGGGTGCTGGTGTTTTCAACGGCGGTGCGTGGCTGATCGTCGACGGCCGACACGTCGACGTGCTCTACCGCGACCTCGACGTCGTCGAACGCGAACTGGAGGAGTCCCGGGCGGGGCGATTCCATTGGGAACCGCTGATGTT
This sequence comes from Nocardia sp. CC227C, assembly GCF_030767025.1. Taxonomy (GTDB): domain Bacteria; phylum Actinomycetota; class Actinomycetes; order Mycobacteriales; family Mycobacteriaceae; genus Nocardia. The sequence goes on from NZ_JASITE010000001.1 coordinate 253,496, forward strand.
CCACCTCGCGGGGATCCCGAGCTATCTCGTCGTGGCGGAACTGGCGGTGAACGAAGTCCTTCGCGGAAGCCTGCCCCGGCCGGAGTTTCCTGCGGCACTGCGGGAGTCGGCACCGAAGCAATGGCGAGAACGAGCGAATCTCACGATGATGTACGCCAAGAACGCCTACGTGACGCGCGGCCGGGTGACCGAGGTCGCGGGCGCACTGGCGACGGCCGCGATGTACACCGCGCACGCCGTACTCGCCGCCCGTGGCGAATGGGTGCTCAACGAGAAGCGGATGCTCACCGATGCGGGTCTGCGGGACATCGATCACATTATCGCGGAACTAGGTCCGGATTCGGGTTCCCTGGCTCGTGGGGTCGCTTCGGCAGAACAGCTCTTCGCCGAGAAGTAGCCGCCGGCTGGAGTAGGTAATGATGCCAACTCGCGAACGTCCTCGCGGACCCGAGGTGCCTGGAGGCGTCGGGTTATAGAGCGGAGAGGTTCCGCTACCGAGATGAGCCGGTTCGGCGAATCGTGTCTTGGACCTCCGGGGTGTAATACCGGGGTTCGAGGTATATGTCGTACTTGAGCAGGCAATGCCCGTTCGCGAGACGGGCCTCCACGTCCGCGACCAGGCCACTGCGGCCCACTCCCATCGAGATCACCTGTTGATAGTCGGTCTCGCCCTGGCTGTTCCGGTCCCATCGGTCGATGTCTTCGACACGGATACCCCATCGGGTGACATCGGTGCGGAGTTCGGCGAGGCATTCTTGCGGAGTGTCGAAGGATTGCCAGAAGACGATCCCCTCGTACGGGGTGTCCGCGCTCGTCGACAGGAACATGATGGTGCTGGTCTGGACCGTCTCGGTGCGTTCCGGACCGAGGAGTTCGAGGGTGATCAGGGGCTTGTCCGCGCCTCCGATGATCGGACCCCGGTCCTGGCCATCCAATCCAACTGCGGCCTTGGTGAGTTCGTGGTTGCGCAGGTCGAAGCGAGCGTGCCGGGAGTCTTCGATCTCGGCGATACCCGCGTCGGTGAGTTGTGAGAATTCTGAGGTGCTCGGCACGGGCTTCTCCTCGCTGGACGGTGCGGCGCATCCGACGGCTACCAGCAGCATTACGGTGATGGGCAGCGCCCTGACGATGGTCGAAAGGGGATTCATCGCCGGTAGTCCCACTGTGAAGCAAACTGTTTCATGATGTCGTCCCATCGGTTGCTCAGGCGCTGCTCGTCCATTCGGGTGGCGAAGTCGGAGGCGATGATGGCTCTTGCCCGTGTGGGATCTTCGGACAGCATTCGTTGGTACGCCGGGAGTGTGTCCTGCTCGATCAGAGCCCAGCGTTGGTCGCCGTAGGAGATGTTGCCCTCCGGGAAGGGCGTTACGATCTCGCCGGGTATCGGGCCGGGTGCATCGACAATCTTGGGGAACTCCTCCGGGAAGGAGTGAGCCCCGGGTATCGACGGGGCACCCACCGTGGTCATTCCCCAAGTGACAAGTCCCCCGGTGTTCGGGCGTTCACGCATCGCGTCGTAGTCATCGTCGATGATCTGCCATTGTTCGCGCCACAGCAGGTCTTTGTTCCCGGCGGCGATCAGTGCGGAATCGTTGCGCGTGTAACCGTCGTGGATCTGCTGCCAAGCACCGGCAGCCCTGTCATCGATCAGGCGCGCCCTGTACATGCGGTCGATCTCCGCAGTGCCGCCGGTCAGGTATGCCTCGTGCATGGCGGCTTGGTCGTTGAAGATCTCCTTCTGCATTCCCAGCAACGCGGTCTCGTAGTAGCGGATCTCCTCTGCGGTGAGACCCGGACCCTGCTCCGTTCCCAGCATCGGCGGCAAACCACCGATCAAGACCGGCAGCGGTGACCGCCCCTCGAGGCTGGTCAGTTCCTGCATCATGTCCAGGTCGAAGAACCCGCCCGCGAACGACGGTCCGATCATGTTCGCCATTCCCGCCCACTGGAGTTCGGGCCGGTCCAGGAACAGGCGGCCGTAGTACTCGTAGACCTTGACGATGGTGTCCTTGTTCGCCTCCGCGCCGAGTTCGGGGCGCCAGTCGGCAGGGTCGATCCCGGCTTGCTCCAATGCTTCTCGTTGCCAGTAGCCTCGCAGGAACGAGCTGTAGAACTTCGTGGCCGGATCGAGTTTTCCGGAATCGACGGCCGCGTCGAGTAGCGCCTTGGCCGCATCGGGATGGTGGTCGACCCACTCGCGGAACTGTGGATCGTCGATCAGCGCTTGGACTTCCGCCGCCGACATCTGGGCCGTCGAGGCGGGCGGGACGTATTCGCGCCCCGTCGCGGCGTCCTCTCGGAGCGCTCTGACTTCGTCCATCTTCGCGTCGAGTGCCATCGCGACGGACCGGTCGACATCCGTCAACTGGCGGAGAGCGCCCGAGATCCAGGCGATGTGGTTTGCCCGCAGGTCTTCGCTCTTGTCCTGCGGTGTCGGTCCGACCTGCCAGTCGTCTCCCACCGTGAAACCGTCGGCGATGGCCGCGTCCACGGTTCCGATCGCATGATCGCGCACCGATCGCAGGCTGGCGGCCGCGCTGCGCAGGGCGTCCACTACATCGCGGACGGCGGTCACGATCCGCATGCCCATCCGGTACTCGCGCTGGATCCGCTCGTACGCCGCGGAACCCGCCTCCCCGGTCCACCCGCCCGAGGCGATCTGATCGGCCTCCCGCCACGCCGCGTCCAGCGTCTGCATCATGTGGTCCGCACCCGTGGCGAGGATCGTCGCCCGTTCCGTCAGTGATTCCGGCCGCCAGCTGCGGACCGCGCTCACCGTGTAGGTCATCGGCGGCCCATTCTCGCCAGTTGTTCGGCCCAGAACCGGTCGGTCACCTGGTAGGTGTCGTTCGCGCCTCGGGTCAGCTTCGCCAGATCGTCGAAGTGGTACGCCAGTTCCAGGTACGCCTCGTATACGTCGGTGCCCATGTCGGCCACGGCTTTCTCGGCGAGGGACTGCGGCAGTTCGGCTTCGAGGTCGGCTATTCCTTCGCGGGGGACGGTCTTGACAGCGCGTGACGTCTCCAGCCACGCCTTTTCCAGGCGGTGCAGCAGTTCGATGTCGACGTACACGGCGGTATCTCCCAGGTAGCAAATCCTCGGCAGACTCTAGCGCAGTGTGGTGGAGCGATAGCTGAGTGTCATCACTATCGACGCTGGTGAGGCGGTTTCGGTTCCGGCTGGGCGGGGATTCGCGGGGGTGGCCGATAAGCTCCTACCCGTGACCGACGAGAAGCTGCTGCAGGGACCCATCCACGCCGTTCATGTCGAGCTCGGCGCTACCTTCGCCCCGTTCGGGGGGTGGGAGATGCCGGTTTCCTATGCGGGGACGGTGGGGGAGCACACTGCGGTGCGGACCGCGGTGGGACTGTTCGATGTGAGTCATCTGGGGAAGGCGACCGTCACGGGGGAGGGGGCGGCGGCGTTCGTGAATTCGGCGCTGAGCAATGATCTCGGGCGGATCCGGCCGGGAAAGGCGCAGTACACGCTGTGCTGTACGGCCGAGGGCGGGGTGATCGACGATCTGATCGCCTACTTCGTGTCGGATGACGAGATCTTCCTGGTGCCGAACGCGGCGAATACGGCGGCGGTGGTGGCCGAGTTGGCGAAGGCCGCGCCCGCGGGGATCACGGTGACCGATGAGCACCGGGGATACGCGGTGTTCGCGGTGCAGGGGCCGAAGTCGGCGGAGGTGCTGGCATCGCTCGGGTTGCCGACCGATATGGAGTACATGGCCTACACCGATGCCGAGTGGGAGGGGCGGCCGGTCCGGGTGTGCCGCACCGGGTACACGGGCGAGCACGGGTACGAGCTGCTGCCGCGATGGGCGGATTCCGAGCCGCTGTTCCGCGCGCTCGTCGAGCGGGTGCGGGCCGCCGGTGGGCAGCCCGCGGGGCTCGGCGCCCGCGACACGTTGCGCACCGAGATGGGGTATCCGCTGCACGGACACGAGCTGTCGCTGGAGATCTCGCCGGTGCAGGCTCGTGCCGGGTGGGCGGTCGGGTGGAAGAAGCCGGAATTCTGGGGCAAGGCCGCGCTGGAACAGGAGAAGGCCGATGGGCCGCGACGAGTTCTGTTGGGGCTGAAGGCACTCGATCGCGGTGTGCTGCGGCAGGGACAGGCCGTGATGCGCGGCGACGAGCGAGTGGGGGAGACCACCTCCGGCACGTTCTCTCCGACGCTCAAGATCGGCATCGCGCTCGCACTGCTCGACACCGCCGCGGGACTCGCGGAGGGCGACGAGGTGGAGGTCGACGTGCGCGGGCGTCGGCTGCGGTGCGAGGTGGTGCGGCCGCCGTTCGTTCAGGCGAAAACCGCCTGAACGGTTACCGAAATCCGGTTGTCGCGCCGCGCCTGTCGCGGCCAGACTCGTGCTCATGTCGCGAGTGGACGAAGTGTGTGACGGGCGGTTGGCGTGGGCGACGGTGGATCTTGTCGTCATCGAGGACTCGTGTGCGCAGCCATTGCGAATGGCGCTCGAGGAGTTCGGGATTCAGGTCAACTACCTGACCATCGGGCAGGCCCGGCATCTGGTGGCAGCGCTCGGGGGCGAGCGTCCGGTCGCGCCCTATGTGGTGCTCTGCTGCCACGGGATCGACGGGGCGATTCTGCTGCCGGAGCTCGGCGGTGAGATCGCCGCCGCGCAGCCGTTCGACCGGCTCGGGCCGGAGGAGGTGCGCGCGCATTTCCGGTTGGCGGGCAGCACGGTGCTGTCGCTCGGCTGCGATACCGGGGACAAGGAGCTCGCGCGAGCGTTCCTGGACAGCGGGGCCGCGGCCTATATCGCCCCGGTCGACGCCCCGTACGGGCACGCCAGCCTGTTCGCGGCGCTGTACCTGTTCTACGAGCTCACCCAGGAACGCCCGCTCGACGCGGCCGTCGCCAAGCTGCGGGCGCACGATGGGGAGCTGGCCATGTGGGAGTTTTTCCGAGGCGGCACCGGCGGCTCCGGAGCGGCGAATTAAACTCCCGGTCATGACTGTTGCCGCGCACTTCTCTCGCACCTCGCACCCGGCTCCCACCCCGGTGGAGCGGCGACAGGAGATTCTCGCGGCGCCCGGGTTCGGGCGGTACTTCACCGATCACATGGTGTCGCTGGACTACGTCGACGGGGAATGGGTGAACGGGCGGGTGCAGCCGTACGCGCCGCTGTCCATGGACCCCTCGACCATGGTGTTCCACTACGGGCAGGCCATCTTCGAGGGGTTGAAGGCGTACCGGCAGTCCGACGGGAGCATCGCGACCTTCCGGGTGGACGCCAACGCGCAGCGATTCCAGCGCTCGGCGCGGCGGATGGCCATGGCCGAGCTGCCGGAGGAGCTGTTCATCGAGTCGATTCGGCAGCTGCTCGAGGTGGACGGTGAATGGGTGCCGCCCGCCGGGGGTGAGGAGTCGCTGTACCTGCGGCCGTTCATGTTCGCCACCGAGGTCGGGTTGGGGGTCAAGCCCGCGGCGGGCTACAAGTACCTGTTGCTCGGGTCGCCCGCGGGTGCGTACTTCGCGGGTGGGCTGCAGCCGGTGCGGGTGTGGCTGTCGACCGAATTCGTGCGCGCCGCCCCCGGCGGCACCGGTGAGGCCAAGGTGGCGGGCAACTACGCCGCCTCGCTGCTGGCGCAGCAGGAGGCCGCGGCCAAGGGCTGCGATCAGGTGGTCTGGCTGGACGCCTGCGAGCGCAGCTACGTCGAGGAGATGGGCACCAACAACCTGTTCTTCGTCTTCGGCACCGGCTCCGACGCTCGCCTGGTCACGCCGGAACTGTCCGGTTCACTGCTACCGGGCATCACCCGCGATTCGCTCATCACCCTGGCCGCCGACGCGGGCTACCGGGTGGAGGAGCGCAAGGTCTCCGTGGACGAGTGGCGCACCGGCGTCGAATCCGGGGAGATCACCGAGGTGTTCGGTTGCGGCACCGCCGCCGTGGTCATCCCGGTCGGTTCGGTCGCCTCCGCCGAGGGCGAATTCACCATCGGCGACGGCGAGCCCGGCGAGGTCACCATGGCGTTGCGCGACACCCTCACCGGCATCCAGCGCGGCACCTTCGCCGACCGCCACGGCTGGCTCCGCAAACTCGCCTGAACGTCTGATCAGGGGGAAATGGTGGCGGTATCGGCCGAGTAGCCGCCGCCACCAGTTCCCCCTCGCGGTCAGCCGGGCATGAACATGCGCCACTGCTCCAGTGTCTGCGGGCGCATGACGTAGTTGCTGTCGCGGACCGCGGAGAGGGCGGCGCTCGGCTCCTGGGAGTACCAGTGGCCGGGGTACACCACCGGGTCGCCCTTCAGCCCGGCCAGGTAGCGCAGGCTGTGGAACATGGCGTCGGAGTCGCCGCCGGGGAAATCGGTGCGGCCGCAGCCGTCGACGAACAGGGTGTCGCCCGCGATGAGACGGTCGTCGAACAGGAAGCACTGGCTGCCCGGGGTGTGGCCGGGCGTATGCAGCAGTTCGATCTCCAAGCCGCCGATCGCGACCTTGTCGCCGTGCTCGTGGCCGGTCAGCTCACTGGGCGCGATATCGGTGACCTGCGCGACCCAGGGCAGCTCCTCCTTGTTGACGTGCACCGGCACGTCCACGTGCTCCAGCAGTTCCTTCACGCCGCGCAGGGTGAAGCCGAGCATGGTGCCGCCGACGTGGTCGGGGTGGTGATGGGTGGCGAGCACCCCGCTCAGCCGCATGCCGTCACCCTCGGCGATCCCCACCAGTTCGTTCGCCGCATAGGCCGGATCGACGACCACGCACTCGCCGCTGTCGCGGTCGCCGATGAGATACGCGAAATTGCGCATCTGCGTGGCGATCGGATCGCCCACGGCCCAATCGCGGCCGGAGAGCAGCTGGCGGAAGTACACACGGTCGGATCCCATACCGGACACCCTATTGGGCGGGTGGGAGCGCCGCCCATGCACGCCTACGTATTCAGCACCCGACGCAGGGCGGTCGCGAAAGCCTCGGGTTCTCCGGTCTGGCCGTATTCGCCGCCCAGGAATCCGCTGTGATTGCTCGGGAAGGCCACCATATCGGTGCCGAGGCGCTGGGCGACGGCCTCGCCGGCCCGCCGGGCGAGCTGACCCTCGGATTCGGCCCCGCCCGCCAGCACAATGCGGGTCGGGGCCGCGCGCAGGGCGTCGAAATCGTGCTCGTAGTAGGCCAGGGTGGCGAGGTTCTGCGCGAACATCACGTCATCGCGGGTGCCGTCGTCCTCGGCGGGCATGCCCAGCTCGGCGGGGTCGGGGGTGGGCCACTCGGCGAAATCGGCGGGCACCTCGCCTTGGTGGCTGATCAGGCTGAGGAACTTCGCCATGGCCGGGCCGAAGCCGTGCTCGGCGTAGACGCGGCACACCTCGGAGGTGGCCGCCAAGGCGTGCTCGCGGTCCGGGAGCGCCTGCGCGGCGGGCGGCTCGTGCGCCACCAGCGTGCGCACCTGTTCCGGATGCTTCGCGACCAGGGCGAGAGCGTTCACCGCGCCGCCGCTGCTGGCGAACAGGTCCACCGGGCCGCGATCCAGGGCGGCGATGAGCCGGTGCAGGTCGTCGGCGTGCTGGTCCGGGGTGGATTCGCGGGCGTCGTCGGTGCGGGTGCTGCGCTCCACGCCGCGCGGGTCGTAGGTGACCACCGTGTGATCGGGGAAATATCCGGCCAGGGTGCCGAAACCGGCCGCGCCCATGGGGCATCCGATCATCAGCAGGACGGGACCGGCACCGGTCTCGGCGTCGCGGATGTCGTAGGTGAGGATGGCGCCCGGAACCTCGAGGGTGTGTGTCTTCGGCTCGGCCATGGTTCGCTCCTTCACAGAGGTGTGCTGTGTAGACGGGTTGGCGGTGCGAAAATCATCGGCCGGTCGGGCACTGTTCGGGAGGCGCGTCGCGCGACAGCCCGCGCGACCGCTCCGGTCTCGTGGGCGGTCGGTGGCTCAGGTCGCCGGGATCGGTCGAGGTGCCGTGCCGGTGGGTACCTCGGAGGCCGCGCGGGCATCGGCGACGGCTCGAAGCCAGTTGGCGAAGAACACCTCCGCGTCGGCGGTCCAGTCGGCCACCACGTCGGAGTAACGGCCCGGCAGCGGGAAGCCGTCGAGCAGAGCCGGGTCGAAGGTGGTGCGGAGGCGGACGGCCAGGTCGAGCAGGGCCTGTTCGGTCTCGTGCGGGAAGTATCGCGCCGGGATGCCGGGGAAGGGGCGAATCGGGTCGGACAGCCAGCGGCGCAGGTCGCGGCGGTGCTCGCGGGCCATGGTGTCGGGCAGGTACTCGGGGTGGCCCTGGAGGAAGAGGTGGCGCAGACCGTCGGGGGCGGTGGCGAGGTGCCATTCGGCTTCCTCGGAGTCGAGCAGGATGTCGACGCCCGCCGCCCGGAGATCGGCGGAAGTCATTGCGTTCCAGCGGGAATGTGGGACGCGCACGGGTGTGGCGAGACCTTCGACCAGTGCGGTGCCCGGGTGCGCTCCCGGCTGCACGCCGCCCACCCGGTCCAGGGCCGCGCTGTGCACCCAGTGGTCGAACGCGCCGTGCGCGCGGTACGGCAGGCGATGCCGCTCCAGCCCGTACAGCAGATGCAGTGCGGCATGGGCGGATTGGCAGGAGAACAGGAGCGAGGCCGCGCCCGAGCAGTCGCGCAGGATGCGGTCGACGACCGCGAGGCTGGGCTCGGCGGCGATGCTCGCGGCCTTGGGCTCGCTGCCGCTGATGATGAGGGCGTCCATGGCGGCCAGCGCGGGCCAATCGACATCGGTGCTCGCACGGAGCGGGTCGATGCCGAAAAACGCGACCGTCACCTCGGATTCGGTCGTCTGCCAGGGGGAGGCTGCGGAATGTTCGGTGGCCGGTGCGGGCTCGGTCGCGAACGAACCGGCCGATGCGCGTACAACGGCCGCCCGGCCAGTCGCCTCGGACCGGATTCCCGGCGGGCGGCCATCCGGGGGACGGGTTGTCGAGGACCCGTCCGACGAGCGTCCGGTCGCCGATCGTCCGGACGCGACGCTCGCCGACGGGCCACCGGTCGCGGCACCGAAACCCGTTGTCCGCCAGCCCAGCCGCGCCGCGCCCGCGGCCACTGCGGCGGCAAAGACTCTGCGAGTCATACTCTCCGGCCGCAGCGACATCAGATCCACGATTCCGATTCGCACGGCTGCACCGCCCGACCGCGGTGCGTCCGATGACGCAAACACTTGTTCAATCCTTCGGAACGGGCGCGATCGGCCGATCGCGTAGAGCACGTACAGAGCAGTGATCGGACGGGAAATGTCCGCGCAGACAGGTGCCCCGCGCACCGATCACGCGATCAGTGTGCGGGGCTCAGGCGTCCGACAGGGAACCGGCAGGTGTCAGCGAAGAATTGCTTCGATTTCCGCCGCGGCCTCCGGACCGTAGGCCGCGCGCAGGCGCTTCACGGCCACGTCGTGGTCCAGAGTCCATTCCTGGGTGCCCACGGTTTCCAGAATGTGCACGGCGATAAGGGATCCCAGCTGTGCGGAGCGCTCCAGGCTCAGGCCCGCGGTGTGTCCGGTGAGGAAGCCCGCGCGGAAGCCGTCGCCGACGCCGGTGGGGTCGACCTTCGAATTGTCCGGCACCACATCGACATGCAGTTCGGTGCCGTCCTTGTCGACCACCAGCGCACCCTTCACGCCGAGCGTGGTGACCCGGATGCCGACCCGCTCGCCGATCTCCGCGGCGGACAGGCCGGTCTTCTGCAACAGCAGGCCCCACTCGTACTCGTTGGTGAAAAGGTATGCGGCGCCGTCGATCAGGCGCAGCGCCTGCTCGCCGTCCAGGCGGGCCAGCTGTTGGGAGGGGTCGGCGGCGAAGGGGATATCGGCGGCGCGGGCCTGCTCGGTGTGCAGCAGCATGGCGTCGGGATCGTTCGCGCCGACCAGCACCAGGTCGATGGGATGGGTGCGGGCCAGTTCGCCGATGGAGATCTCGCGGGCCTCGCTCATCGCGCCCGGGTAGAACGAGGCGATCTGCGCCATGGCCTCATCGGTGGTGCAGACGAAGCGCGCGGTGTGCGCCTCGGTGGAGACCCGCACGGCCGAGCAGTCGACGCCATTGGATTCCAGCCACTGCCGGTAATCGGCGAAGTCGGAGCCGACCGCGCCGACCAGCAGCGGATTGCGGCCCAGCAGGCCCATCGCGTAAGCGATATTGCCCGCGACACCGCCGCGGCGAATGACCAGATCGTCGACCAGGAAGCTCAGTGAAACATGTTGCAGCTGATCGGCCAGCAGCACATCGGAGAACTTGCCCGGGAATCGCATGAGGTGATCGGTCGCGATGGAGGCGGACACGGCGATGGTCACGTGCGGAATCCTTCGGTGTCGTGCGCTGTGTTCATTGCCAGGCGAGGGCACACCTGCATGCGGGACGACAGACGCGGGGGTGGTGGGATCGGCGGCCGATGGTCGGACGCCTTCCAAAACTACACTGTCCGAGACGGACGACTCCACCCCCGAGCGGGGGATCGGCGTGCCGATCCGGGGCCGGGAGCTACGGGTTCGGTCGCGGCTGGACATGCGTCAGCGCGGAACCCCGTATTCGGAGTTCCGCGCTGACGGCGCGACTCAGTTGAAGCTGTCGCCGCAGGCGCAGGAGCCCGTGGCGTTCGGGTTGTCGATGGTGAAACCCTGCTTCTCGATGGTGTCGACGAAATCGATCGCCGCGCCCTGCACGTAGGGGGCGCTCATGCGGTCGACCACCAGGTTCACGCCGCCGAACTCGACGGCCAGGTCGCCGTCGAGGCTGCGGTCGTCGAAGAAGAGCTGGTAGCGCAGGCCGGCGCAGCCACCGGGCTGCACGGCGATCCGCAGCGCGAGGTCGTCGCGACCCTCCTGGTCCAGCAGTGCCTTCGCCTTCGAGGCGGCGGCATCGGTCAGCGTCACCCCGTGGGTGGTGGTCTCGTTCTGCACAGTCATGAACTCTCCTAGGGCACCGTGTTCAACCGTGAACTGTGCACGGCTCAAAGGCTGTCAACGCCGCTTCCCCGGCGGCTATTCCTCATCCTACGCGGGACCCGGCGACTCATCGGCCCTACCCACCCGGACATCCAACGGTGCGGGCGGCGCGAGCCCTCGAGCTGGGCGGTAGGCGTCGACCACGGTCGTGACCGGGCGCAATGTCGGTAAATCCGGCTACCGCCGACGACGTTCCCGGCCCGTCGGGGCGTGGTTTCGTGTGGTCGACGACACCGGAAACGGACCACCTTTTCCGGACGAACGCCGGATCGAATAGCCTGGTCGGCGTGAAGTTCCTGCGCCGCGGCGAGTCCAGTACCACCGACGACACCACCTCCGCTTCGTCGAACGGCGATTCGGCGACGGCCGCCGAGCCGAACGTCACGCTCGGCAAGGGTCGGCCCACCCCCAAGCGGCGGGATGCCGAGGCGCGTCGGCGTGGTCCCGTGGCGCCCGCGCCCATGACCGCCAAGGAGGCGCGCGCCCGGCGCAAGGCCAATCGCGGCTCCAGGGCGGATCGCAAGGTCGCGGCCGCCCAGCGGCGGGCCGACAATGCGGACCGGCGGGCGCGCATGCTCGCGGGTGAGGAGCAGTTCCTGCTGCCGCGCGACCGCGGCCCCGTCAAGGGGTATGTGCGCGATGTGGTCGACGCGCGGCGCAATCTGCTGGGGCTGTTCATGCCGCTGGCGCTGGTGCTGATTCTGACCATGTTCCTGTCGCCGGTGCTGCAGGCGTACGTCACGCTGGCCATGCTGGTCATGATGGTGTTCATGATCGCCGAGGGCTTCTTGCTGGGGCGGATCGTGAACAAGCGGGTGCGGGAACGCTTCCCGGACGCCACCGATTCCAGCTTCTCGCTGGGCTGGTACGCGTTCGTGCGCGCCTCGCAGCTGCGCAAGATGCGGGCACCGAAGCCGCGGGTGCAGCCGGGCGCGAGCGTATAGCCAGGGGGATCGACGCGGACGGCCCCGCTCCGGGCATCGGCTCGGAGCGGGGCCGCGTGCTGTCTGGCCGGAGCTATCCGTGCTCGCGGATGGTGCTGATGGCATTCAGCTCGGCCAGCGCCCGCTGGGTGTCGCGATCGACGATGTCGTAGGAACCGGCCCGCCGCGAACCGGATTCGCGGTGGAAGGGCACGGCCTGCCCGGCGGCGGCGAACAGTGTGAACAGGCGGCGCAACCGGGCGAGTGCCGCGGCTGTAGTGCGGTGCTCGGTGGTGGTGGTGATGGCGGTCATGGCTTATGCCTCCTGCTCGTCGGAAGTCTCGATGCCGGCTGCCATCGCCGCGCCGGTGAGCATTGCCAGGGCGGTCATAACGGTCCCGGCTGCGAGTATTGCGGTGACTGCGTGCATGGCAGTAAGTTTTCCCTCGCGGGCTTTCTGCCAACAGTGGCAGTTCTGACATTGTTCGTAAAGATTCGGCCAGATAGGCTGGGGCTATGTTGTCCAAGGTCGCCGTGGTGCTCAACGAGCGCCTCGCCATGTTCGAATTCGGCGTCGTCTGCGAGGTTTTCGGACTGGACCGCACGATGGACGGGTTGCCCGCCTTCGACTTCCGTGTCTGCGGACTCGAACCCGGGAAGCCGCTGGGCAGCAGCACCCCCGGCATCACGATCACGCCCGAATACGGACTGGACGAACTGCGGAACGCGGATCTCGTTGCCATACCGGCGTTTCCGTTCGTCGTGCTGGGGCAGACCGATCCACAGGTCATCTCCGCTGTGCGGGACGCCGCCGAGAACGGGGCCACCATCCTCACCGTCTGCTCCGGGGCCTTCCTCGCCGGAGAAGCCGGACTGCTCGACAACCGCAAATGCACCACCCACTGGAAGTACGTCGGTGAACTCGCGCAGCGGTATCCGAAGGCGACCGTCGACCCGGATGTGCTGTTCGTGGACGAGGGGGATCTGATCACCAGTGCCGGCACCGCCGCCGGGATCGACGCCTGCCTGCATCTGGTGCGACGCGAACTGGGCAGCGCGGCGGCCAATGCCATCGCGCGGCGCATGGTGGTGCCGCCGCAGCGCGACGGCGGACAGCGTCAGTTCATCGAACGTCCGGTGCCCGAATGCACCTCGGACAGCCTCAGCGACACCCTGCACTGGATGAACGAGCACCTCGAACTGCCGCACACCGTGGAATCACTGGCCGCTCGTTCCGCCATGTCCACCCGCACCTTCGCGCGCCGGTTCGCCGCCGAGACCGGGACCACGCCGGTGAAATGGCTGACGGGACAGCGGATTCTGCTGGCCAAGCAGCTGCTGGAGGACACCGAACTGGATCTGGAATCCGTCGCGCATCGGTGCGGATTCGGGTCCGGGGCATTGCTGCGCCACCACTTCCAACGGCTCGTCGGCATCGCGCCCACCGAATATCGCAGGCGCTTCGGAGTCAACCCCGGTGAGGTAGGGGTGTAGGTCCGCGGCGGGGGGTGTCGCCGGTCACCGAATCCGGTTACTGTGCGGGAGATGAGCATCGAATTTCTGCTGACGACGCTCGTCATCGTCGCAACGCCCGGAACCGGCGTGCTGTTCACGCTCGCGGCCGGGCTCGCCCGGGGGACGCGGGCCAGTGTGATCGCCGCGTTCGGCTGCACGCTCGGCATCGTGCCGCACATGATCGCCGCCGTGACCGGTGTGGCCGCGGTGCTGAACACCAGCGCCGTGGCGTTTCAGACGCTGAAATACCTCGGCGTCGCGTATCTGCTGTACATGGCGTGGATGACCTTCCGTGACAAGGGGGCGCTGACCGTGCCCGAACAGTCGGGTGCGGCCCCGGGCGCGGGGCGGGTGATCGTCGCGGCCGTGCTGGCGAATGTGCTGAATCCCAAGTTGACCATCTTCTTCTTCGCGTTCCTGCCGCAGTTCGTGCCCGCCGGGACGGCGAATGCCGTGCCGCGCATGCTCGAGTTGAGCGGCGTGTTCATGCTCGCGACCTTCCTGGTGTTCGCGGTGTACGGAGTGGCCGCGGCGGCGGTGCGGGATCACATCATCACGCGGCCCGCCGTGGTGATGTGGATGCGGCGGGTGTTCGGGGCGTCGTTCGTGGCGCTCGCGGGGCGGCTGGCCGTGCAGAACCAGTGAGCGGACGAGCCGGTTGGACGCGCCCGCCGGACACTCAGGTCCGGACGGGGGCACCGGGTGCCGGGTTCGTGGTCGGCGGCAGCACTCGGGTGGGGCCTCGCCGGCGGGGCTGCACCGGTGCGACAAGGCAGGCCGCCACTATGTGAGGCAGGGCGACGGAACCCTCGGGCGCGCAACGACCCGGCCGCCACCCGGGCTCACCGGCTTCGGGCTGGTGTCCGCGTGGGTTGGGGAGCGTCGTATGACGCGGTGGTTGATACCGTGCTGACGTGTCGCACACTGCTCACTCAACCGATCGGCCGCTCCGCACGCTGGTGCTCGGCGGGGCGCGGTCCGGAAAATCGGCGTTCGCGGAACAACTGGTGGCCGCGGGGCCGGTGCGGTACATCGCCACCGCCGTGGTCGATCCGGCGGATACCGACTTCGCCGAGCGGATCGCGGCGCATCGGGCGCGGCGTCCCGCGGACTGGACGGTCGTGGAGGGTGACCCGATCGCGGGGCTGGGGCAGTCCGCCCCCGCGACCCTGATCGACGACCTCGGCACCTGGCTCACCGCCCGCCTCGACGCGCGCAAGGCGTGGGAGCTGCCGCGCGGGACCGTGGGGCCGGATCTCGACGCCCTCGTCGCCGCAGTGGCCGACTATCCGGAACGGCTCGTGATCGTGAGCCCCGAGGTCGGCTTGGGCGTCATTCCCGCCACCCGGTCCGGGCGGTTGTTCCGGGATGAGATCGGCACGCTCAATCAGCGCCTCGCGGCGGTGTGCGATGAGGTGTACCTGCTCGTCGCCGGACAGGCGGTGCGGGTCAAGCCGGGCGTGGGGGATGTTGTGAACAGCGGTCTGACCAACGCGGCGCGGACGGGGGAGAAGACCGGCGGGGCGCCTGTGGCAGCGGTCCCCGCGTCGCACATCGTCGGTGTGGGAGCCTCCACACAGGAGACGGCGGGAGTTGAAGCCGCGCAATACGAGTCGAGCGAGCGTGCTGTTCCCAGCGCGTCGGGTGGAACTCGTTCCGCGGCCGCCGAGGGCAGTGCGGCGTCGACCGTGGACGGTGGGTCCGGGACCGCTGCCGCGGACGATGTGGCTGTCGGTCGGACCGGAGGCAATGCCACCGAACGAGCGGGAGCGGCAGTCGCTTCGGTGCCCGTCGGGGATGCGATGACAGGTGGCGGGAGCGGCGCGGCCGCATTCGAAGTCGACCGCTCGGATACGACGGTGGATCAGGGAGCCGCTGGAATCGCCGGGGGCGCAATCGCTTCCGCTGGCGGCGAGGGTGCGCGGGTCGGGCTGTCGAAAGGTGGCGCGGTGGCGGTGGAGTTCGGCCCGGTGGCGGCTCCGGATGCGGCGACGCGCGCGGCCGCGGAGGAACGGCAGCGGCAGCTGACCAAACCGGCGGGGGCGCTGGGGCGGTTGGAGGCGTTGGCGAACTGGGTGGCGGCATGCCAGGGGGTGTGTCCGCCCAGGCAGTTCGAGCGGGCGCGCGTCGTGGTGTTCGCGGGGGATCACGGGGTGGCGCGGCACGGGGTGTCGGCCTATCCGAGTGCGGTGACCGCGCAGATGGTCGCCAACTTCCTGCACGGCGGCGCGGCCGTGAATGTGCTGGCGTGCTTGGCCGATGCCAGCGTGCGCGTGGTGGATATGGCGGTGGAAGGCGATACCGCCGCGGAGATCTCCACCTTCAAGGTGCGGCGCTCCAGCGGGTCCATCGACCGTGAGGACGCCCTCACCGAGGACGAGACCCGTACCGCGCTGCACGCCGGAGCGGCCCTCGCCGACGAGGAAATCGATTCCGGCGCAGACCTTCTCATCGCCGGAGATATGGGCATCGGCAACACCACCCCGGCGACCGTGCTCATCGCCGCCGTCACCGACACCGAACCGGTGGTGGCGGTCGGCCGCGGCACCGGCATCGACGACGCGGGCTGGATGCGCAAGACCGCCGCGGTGCGTGACGCCATGTGGCGGGCGCGCCCGGTGGTCAAGGATCCGCGAGCCCTGCTGCGGGTCGCGGGCGGCGCGGATTTCGCCGCCATGGCCGGATTCCTGGCCCGCGCCGCCGCCCGCCGCACCCCGGTGATCCTCGACGGCGTCGTGGTCACCGCCGCCGCCCTGATCGCCGAACAGCTCGCCCCCGGGGCCAGCGCCTGGTGGGTGGCGGGTCACCGCTCCAGCGAACCCGCCCACCGAATCGCCCTCGACCGGCTCCGCCTGGAACCCCTCGTCGACCTGAGCATGCGCCTGGGCGAGGGCTCCGGCGCGCTCACCGCGCTCCCGGTCCTGCGCGCGGCCGTGGCGACCCTCGGCGAGATGGCCACCTTCGCCGAAGCCGGGGTGAGCACGGCCGATTCGTCGGACGGTGGTGCGAGCGGGCCCGATCCAGTGGAAACGGGTGTGAGCGCAGGCAATTCGACAGCAGCAGGCGGGAGCGGAACCGCTTCGCCGGTGGCCGGGGTGGGTGCCGCCGACTCGTCGGAAGCCAGTGCGTAAGAGGCGGCCATCACGAGGGTGCCGCCCACCGAGCCGGTACCCCGGACCCACCTACTCGTGCAATGCGGACGAGGCCACGGCCGCCGATATCCGGGCCCACTTCGCATGGCACCACCCTGCGTGCGCGACGGAGTCCGCCCGCCACGGCCATCCTCATCGCGAGGGGGACCTGGTGGCGCTGGCCAATCGCACGATGCCGCCACAGAATCCCCCTGATCGTTCGTCCACCGGTGGCGATGCCCGAAGGGCGAGGAGCGGGCGCGTCGGGGTACGGATTCGGGGTGCCCTTGTCCAGGCGCGCAGCGTGGTGCGGGAACTCTCACGCCGGAGGGGGCGGTGAAGGGGCTCGCTTTGGCGGTGTCGTGGCTGACGGTGCTGCCGGTGCGGGGGCCGGAGCGGGTGGACCGGCGTGTTGCGGCGGGTGCGATCGCGTGGGCGCCCGTGGTGGGGGTGCTGCTGGGCACGGGGGCGGTCGCGGTGATGTGGGTGCTCGGGGTCGCGGGAGCCTCGCCGCTGCTGGCCGGGTTGGCCGGGGTGGCCGCGTTGGCGTTGGGGACGCGGGGGATGCATATCGACGGGCTCGCGGACACCATGGACGGGCTCGGGAGCTACGGTCCGCCGGAGCGGGCGCGGGAGATCATGAAGAGTGGCGGGGCGGGGCCGTTCGGGGTGGCGGCGCTGGTGTTCGTCATTGGGATACAGGCGGTTTCGTTCGCGGCATTGGTGGACGCGCAGCGGTGGTCGGCCGTGGTGGTCGCGGTGGCGGTGGGGCGGATAGCGGTGGTTCTCGCCTGCCGCGACGGAATCGACGCCGCGCCGGGGGCCGGATTCGGGGCGTTGGTCGCGGGCACACAGGCGCGTGTGACCGGATTCGCCTGGGCCGCGGTCGCTCTGGTGGTAGCGGTGTTCGCCACCGACGCGTGGTGGCTGGGGCCGATCGCCGTGGGAGCCGCGCTGGTGACGGCGGCGGTCCTCGTCCGCCACGCCGTTCGCCGGTTCGGCGGGCTCAACGGCGACGTGCTCGGCGCGGCGGTGGAGGTGGCGACGACGGTCGCTGTCGCGGTGTCGAGTCTCGCGGTCTGACCGGACCGTCCGCGCCGCGGGGATTGGACGCCGGTGCGGACCGGTGGGTCCGTGATGGTGGATAGCGTGCCGCATGGGTATCGGGCCGCGCCGGTGGCGAGCACATAGGCCCACCGGGCGGTCGGTGTGGGCCGCCGCCGTCCTGGTCGGATCACCGCTCATGGCGGGTGCGGGGCGGTCGCCGTGGCGCTGGCGGTCGTGCCCGTTCCGGTGCGCCGTACGGTTCGCTGGCTTCGGTGGACTCGACGGGACCTGTCCGTGAGGTCCGTGGAACTTGCGGAGACCGTCGCGGTCCTGATGTACCTGGCAGGTCCCGAAATTCGGTTGCGTCGGCCGTTCGACGTTCTCTACGGTTGCCCGCATGACATGTCACTGCGCCCCCTACTTCATCCGTATGCGCTACGGCCGGGCTCTGGCCCGCTAGCGGACGCGGATTCTTCTCTCGGCGTCCGCAGGCGCGCCCAGGGCCCTTCGAGACTCATTCGACTCGAGGACCCGAAAGGGCAAACGCTGTGGCGCAAGATTTTGCACACCGAAACTACTCGCATACCCAGCGCAAGGTCACCGGCGGCAGCGGTGCTCGCACGCCTCGCGACCATGCCAGGCGCACCCTCTCCCAGAACTTCCTGGTGAATCGCGACGCCGTCCAACTCATGGTGGCGGTGGCCGAACCGACCGGGCTGGTGCTCGAACCCGGAGCGGGCGAGGGCGTGCTCACCACGGAACTGGCCCGTCGCGGCGCCCGGGTGACCGCATACGAGATCGACCCGCTACTGGCGATGAAACTCTCCGCCCGAACCCGGCGCGAGAACGGAATACGCGTCGTCCGAGGTGATTTCACCAAGGCGAAGGCTCCGCGTGAACCGTTCGCCGTGGTCGGCAACATCCCGTACTCGGTGACCGCCAAGATCGTCGACTGGTGCCTGACCGCACCCGCGCTGACCTCGGCGACCCTGCTCACCCAGCGGGAGTACGCGCGCAAGCGCACCGGCGACTACGGCCGCTGGAGCCTGGTGACGGCCGAAACGTGGCCGTGGTTCACCTGGGAACTGCGCGGCCAGGTGGACCGGACCAGCTTTCGGCCCGTCCCATCGGTCGACTCGGCGATCCTGCGGATCGTCCGCCGCCCGGAACCGCTCGTGCGGGACCGGAGTTCCTACCTGGAACTCGTCCGGACCGGATTCTCCGGCCTCGGCGGCTCGGTCCGCGCCTCGCTGCGCGCTCGCTACCGGGGCGTGGACGAAGCGCTGGCCGTCGCGGGCATCGACCGCGACACCGTGGTGGCCTACGTCCACCCCGACCAATGGGTGACCCTGCACCAGCAGCTCACCGCCTGACCCGGCCCGGTGCCGCCCACCCGCGGCGGCACCGGGCCCCTTGCCACCCGCCTCCCCACCCCGGAAAATGGATCGCATCCAGCCGTTTTCACAAACCGACGGTTCATCCGTTAAAGTTTTCGAGCAACACCGGTCCGGGTGGCGGAATGGCAGACGCGCTAGCTTGAGGTGCTAGTGCCCGTATTAGGGCGTGGGGGTTCAAGTCCCCCTCCGGACACAAGCCCACCTCAAATCCTTTGTTCTGAAGGGTTTGCGCGATCGCGTCGGCGTACTGTGCTGCCGATACGATCGGCCCGTCGGCGGGTCCGCAAGCGGTACCAGCCACGTGGGCGTACAGCGGGCGAATGACTCTGTGCTCGCGGATGGGTCAGTCCCAAGGATCCCACGGATCCGGCACAACGATGTGAGTCGCGGCCGGGTCGTCGTGCGCGTAGACCGCATCGGCTCGTTCGCCGAGCAGCCCGCGCAGTACGGTGTCGAGCAATTCCAGATGCTGCTGTCGCAGAGTCTCGACGGGGACCTGCATACGGTCACAGCTGTCGAGAACCGCTGCCGCGACACCGACGTCTTCCATCGCATTCACCAACCCGCCGGCTTCCATATACCCGGAGAAGGGCGTCGCGATCGCATGATATGACTGGGCCGTTTGGTGCAGAAATGTCAATCGGACGCGTTGGCGGCTGTCGTTGGAACTGAACCGGGGGGTAGGCAGCCCGAGGTCCACACCGAACAGTCTCTCGAGATCGGCGAGAAAGGCCAGACGGGACTTCGAGCGTACGACCGCGTCGGGGGACCACCCCACATACGCGTCTTCGGCTTCCATGCCCGTCTTCCGCTCGAGCTTGGAGTACTCTGCTACGGCATCCAGATACGCGCCCAGGAGAATGGAGCGGTCATAGCTGGCCGGAGAGGTGTCGGTCACGTGGCAAGTTTGCCCGGCCGAGCCGGGCGGCGCGAGTTTGCGCGGTGAAGGGGAGCCCTGTGCTCGCATTCCTGCTCGCTTGCTTGTGTAGGGTGCGGCCCGGTGCCCACCGAGGGGGCTCGTTCATCGTCGGGCGTTCGCCGCTGGCGAGTTCTCGGGTAGGTGACGGCCGTAGCCGCGCTGAGTTCCTTGCTCGGCGAAGACTTCCAGCGTGGCGAGGACGTCCGTATTCACCGAACGGACACGAAAGTACCGGTAGACGAACCAGGCCGCCGCGAGCAGTTGGATCACGGTCGGGGAAATCCCGGTTCGGCCGCCGATACCGATGGCCGCGATCATCGCGAAAATGAACGCGCCGATCAGGTACAGCCGGGCTCCGGTCAGGTCTCGTCGGCGTCGGACGCGCTCTGCGGTGATGATTCGATGCCATCGACGTATCTCGTCGTCGGTGTGTAGGTCCGGTAGTTCGCGAGCGTGCACGGCATCGAAGAATGCGCGCATCGTCCGGCGGCCGCCGTAGCGACCGCGCACCACGGCGGTGACGGCGCTGAATGTCGCACCGATCAGCAGCGCGGCGACCACAGCGAAGAGCCACGGAGTGAACACCGCGTAGAGGGTCCACACCGCGACGGTGAAGGTGAGGGTGAGGACCCAGGTCGGCGCGTAGTGCAGGTCACGCAGCCACGCCCTCGCCCGTACGCTGACGGACGTTTCCAGTGACTCCACGAACTCAGATTAGCAATCTATTGGCAATCTGCATGGGAGTGATACGTCGCCTGTAATGCCCCTATCCATCTGGGCGCGCTTCGACTGATGAGTGATAGGTGAGCGGCCTCGTATTCGCTGTATATTTGCCTTCGTTGGGTGCTCAGTGTATGAGGGGTGCGGGATGTGAGGAGCTGATATGGGCACACCGGTCGGGGACAAGGCGTGGCGGGAGTTGGTTGACGGGCTCGCCGAGCAGAAGCGACGACTTCTGGCATTCGGAGACTACGAATCGGACACGATGCCGAAGCCGGGTGCGACCGAGGAGCAGTTGCGGGCGGCGGAGTCGAGATTGGGGCGTCGGCTCGACCCGCAGTATCGCGGATTGCTCTCGGTGGCCAACGGATGGGACCATTTCTGGATCAGTTTCAGCCTGCTGGGTACCGAGGACATCGGGTCAGGTCCGCGCTGGGAATCGGGATTGATGCAGGCCGGGATCTGGTTCGACGACAACGACTGGGGTGACGAGATCGGCGCTCCCAATGACCCGGATAGCTTCCAACTGGTGGTCGAGAACGATAACGGCTACAGCGACAACGTATTCCTGTTCGTCGGCGCGGCGTCGGATCTGCCGACCGGAGCGGCGGTTCCGCTGCCACCGGAGATGACCTATCCCGATCTGTACAGCTACTTCCGTGCCCAGCTCGACAGCATGACCGACGACGCCGATCAAACTACGCTGGGCGAGTATTCGGAACCCTGGCAGGGCCGCAATATTCGCACGGCCCCGCCGACGATGGCCGAGATCGTCGCGAAAATCAGCGAGTTGATCGAGGGCGGGAATTCCGACCGTCCCGCACCGACGCGGGCCGGTGCGACGACAGCGGAATTGGACGCGCTCGATCGTGAACTGGAAGGCGGACTGCACGTCGAACACCGGGAGCTGCTCGCGGAGTCGAACGGTCTTGCCACCCCGCACTGGGGCCTCGGGTACGTCCTGTCGGTGCAGGAAATCCGCGACGGAGTCCGGTGGCGAGAAGAGTTGGTGCGCAAGCAAATCGACGAAGACTACCGATATGATCCGCCCGCCTGGACCGCCGAAGCCGCCCAAATGCGGGCCCTCGGACACCGGCGAGACAAACCGGCCCCGCTGGTCGAAAGGGTCGGATATCTCCCCGCCATCCCGTTCGCTGTGTCCACAACGACGTTCTACGGTGTCGACATCGCCGACGGCTGTGTCCGGGACCTTTTACAGGACGGGGAGTACTTCAAGAAGTACGGCAAGCGCCCGGAATTGGGCCTGACCGTCCGCGACCACCTGCTGAAGGGTTGCCGGGACCTGTGGTGGCTCTCCCGGCTGCGCACCGAATAGCCACTCCATGTTCCGCCGAAAGTAAGCGCCCCGCGGCCAATGGGGCCTCCGCCGGACGACAACGGCTATGGCGGAAGCGTCGACTCGTCGTCTGGTATGCGGAAGCGCTCTGCGTGCGGCGTGGCTCGGGTGTCGGTCTCGTTTGCTTGAATGTCGGCAGTTTGTCGTAGTTCCTGTAGAGGGGGGCCGATGGCCACTGAGGTTGAGCACTGGCGTGGCAATGCCGACGAGGATGCCTGGGAGGTTCCCACAGCCTGGCGCGAGGGGGCGCTTCCGGTCCGCGGGTTTCCCCCGTATCGATCCTTCACGCCTGATCAGAGTGCTGTCGAACGGTACGACAATCTGATTGCTGCCGAGCGGGATTCGCTGTACCGCGCGCTGGCGGCCTCGTGGCCGGCAGCATCGGCCGAGGCTGGGGCAGCCGCGTTGGCCGATCCGACATCGGCGACGCCGCTCGGGGCGGCCGCGTTGGCGGTTGTGGCCGAGTGCGAAGGGCGACACATCGGCAGTGCCGACTACTGGTCCATGACGGTCGACACGTGGGTAGCCCAGCGCGATGTGGTGTTCGCCGCCGAGGCCGCACTCATCGCGACCACGATGACTCGCGAATACCGTGATGCAGCGGGTGACTGCGGTTACAACTTGACACCATGGTTGGTCGGTCGCCTCAACTATTTCTACTCCCTGGCTGCCTTGCAACGAGCACGTGAACATCTGGTTGCCGCCACCGACGACCACTACCGGGCTGCCGTCACGCGGCTCGGTGAAATACGTTCGGCTACCGCCACACTGCCGGTCCGTATCGCCTCGAGCTATCTGGTGCCGACCGAGCAGTCCTGGGTCTCTGCCGATATCGACGTACCGGTAGTGGACAATTACTGGGTCCACACCATCTATGCCCTCCTCGTGACGACGGTGACGAGCGCGCCCCAGCTGGAGACCTTCATCGCGCGTTTGCGGCCGGACAATCGGGCTGGTGTGACCACGGCGGAGTACATCGGTGCGGTCACTCGTGTCGGCCCGGCGGCAGCCGAAACGATTGCCGCCGTGGGCTTCGTGAATCACGTGACCAACTGGACGCGTGAGAGAACGCGCGATCTGGCTGACATTCTGTCGTATCTGCCCACCGACGAGGCGTTCCGCCTGCTGCTGCAGAACCTGGACCGTTACGGCGTTCCGACGGCGGCGATGGCGGCGGCGCACCGTTTTCCGCGCCGGGCCATGCGGCTGTTGTCGTCCGATGCCGTGCGGTCGTCGGCTGTGGGCACGCTGCTGCGGATACATGCCTGGCAGAACCCGCGCCTGGCCGCGGAACTCGGCGTCCAGCTACCCGATCTTCCGGTTGTCGAATCAGCGGAGTTGCCGGAGCTGCTGCGGCCGCGCCGGAAGCCGGCCGCGGTGCCGTCGTGGTTGATTCTGCCGGTGCTACCGCCGTTGCTGACGAGCGAGACCGCGCGAGCCCTGCCACCGTCGGCGGTGGAAGCCGTGTGCGCGTTGCTGGCCAAACGCAACCCGGATCGCACCGCGATCGAACAGCTTTCGGCCATCCTCGATCCGATGTCGATGGCGGGCTTCGCCTGGGGCTTGTTCCAGGCATGGGTGTTCGCCGAGTATCCAGCGGGTGGAATCTGGACCTTGCGTGCCGTGGGTCTGTTCGGGGACGACGAAGCCGCGCGGTTGCTGGTCCCGCTGATCTTGCAATGGCCGCGGCAGTCGGCGTCGGCCCGTGCGGTAACCGGCCTCGACGTACTGGCCGACATCGGTACACCGGCAGCCCTCGGGTACCTGCGCGACATCGCCTTCCGCACGAGACAGCGCGGATTTCGAAAGGCCGCGCGAGCCAAGCTCGATGCCGTCGCAGAGCGGCACCATATCTCGACGGATGAACTGGCCGATCGTGCTATCCCGGATTTTGGTCTGGGCAAGGATGGTCGGCTCACCCTGGACTACGGATCCCGTGGGTTTGTCATCGATCTGGATGAGCGACTAGAAGTCGTCGTCTTCGACGGCCGCCGCGCAGACGACGGCTCATGGGCTGCGGGCCCGCGCCGCTCGACCTTGCCCAAACCCGCCGCACAGGACGACCGCGCCGTCGCCAACGCAGCCTATGAACAGTTCACGGTACTGCGGGCGGGCGCGAAGAAGGTTGCCCGTGAACAGATTCGGCGCCTGGAGCGAGCCATGGTCGAAGGTCGACGCTGGTCGGTGCGGGCACACCGGGAGCTGTTCATCGACCATCCGATGCTGCGCCAGCTCGCCCGGCGACTGGTGTGGGGCACCTTCGGCATCGACGGCGTCCTTCAGCAGTCCTTCCGGATCGCGGAAGATCTCACCTTCGCCGACGTCGAGGACGGCGCTTTCCGCATCGCCGACCATGCCGTGGTAGGCATCGCCCATCCGGTGCAGCTGGGTGGGGCCGTCGCGGGATGGGCGTCGATTTTCTCGGAGTATGCTGTTTTGCAGCCATTTTCACAGCTGGATCGAGCATTTTGGGCACCTGAACCATCCGCGTTCGCGGCGCGCTTGGGCGGGTATCACGATCTCGAAACCTCGCCGGGACGGTTGCTGGCACTGGCACATCGCGGGTGGATACGAGAGTCCTCCGACGGCGCCATCGATCGAATGACGCGGCCGCTGCGCGCCGGCGGTTCGGTCCGGCTGCGGTTTTCGCCAAGCCTCGAATGGCGCGATCTGATGCGGTATTCGACTCACATCGTGACGAGCGTCGACCTGATCGACACCGACCTGAATGCCCTCGACCCCGTCACCGTGTCGGAGCTGATCCGCGAATTGGAGGCACTCCGCGTACCACCAGGCCGGAGGTGATGTCGAGGAGGTCGATGCCCACGGCTGAGAGTTCCTTGCCGAAGGCGACCGCCTCGTCGATGCCGAGGGCGCCCGCGATCCAGTCGGTGGCGTGTCGATGTCGGCGTGGTCGGCCTCCCGATCAGGGGTGCGGGCGTTATCGCGGCGAGAATGACTGCCATACTTGGCGTTTCAGTGCCGGGCTCGTCGGCTGCTGTGAATACGAAGGTGGCGGTCGAGATTCTCCGACGTGTGTTTCCGGTGGGAGCCGCGGTAGTGTTCGCGGCGGCCTGTTCCATACTGCCTTCCGAGCCGCCGCCGCCGATTCGTCTCGGGGCCGCGCCTGCGAATCCTGCCGGGCCGCGGTACGAGGGCGCATCCGTGCACTCCTCCGGGTTCTATGAGTTCGACCAGTGGCCCAAGGCCTGCAATCTGGTTGCCGATGCCGATATCCGGGCGGTATTTCCGCAGGTGACCGATATCGAGAAAGTCGCGAGCGACACGAACCTGATGCTGCTCTCGCCGCTGGAGGCATGGGAGCCTTCGCATACGGTCCGGGTCGGTGGAGCGCGCTGTGCGGTAGCGATGGCGCTTCCGGGGATCACGTTCGACGCGGCCGAGTTCCCGCCCCGCGCCGGGGCCGAGGTGATGGTCGAGGTGCTAGCCGCGGGCAGTGCGGGGGCCGTCTACCGGAACCGGCCGGAGCCTTCCCGCGACAATCCGGTGGTCACGATCGCCGGGGTGCCGTGCGTCGGCGCCGGTGGCAATGGTCTTGTGTGCGCCACACTGTACGTCGTGTTCGAGGTCTCGGTGACGGCCGAGTACACCCGGCAGGTGGACGAGTTCACCGCGATTCGGTACCTGCACGGTGGCGAGACAGTCGCGTGGGCACGCGAATCCGCAACGGATGAGCTGCGGCGGCAGCGGGAGTGGGAACGATCGGTGATCGTCACCGAACTCGTCGAGGCGATCGTCGCGAAGCTGTGACACCCGTGCTGCCGGGGCGGTGCGGCGCGCAATGCCCACCGGCCCCGTCCACGCAGCCGGTCAGCCCAGGGTGAAGCTCGCGCTGCCGCTGATCTGCTCCAGCTCCCGCTGGGAGCCGTCGTCGTACAAGGTGACGATGCGTGCCTCCACCCGTCCGGCTCCCGGCCCCATGCCGAAACCGGTGATCACGCCGTCCGGCGCCTGCTGGAGCTCGCCGCGCTCGTTGACCTGGTGCGACTGTCCGTTCTCGCGGCCGGTGTCGAGGTTGCGCCACTCGACGGCGACGCGGTAGCTGCTGCAGAAATCGCCGTCCTGCGTGATCCGCACCCGGACGCCGAACTCGCCCGAGCGCGGCTGGGGTACGACCGTGGCGTTGATGATCGCGGCGCAGCTGGGGCCGGGGATGCGGGTGAGGGTGGTGGAGAAGATGGTGGCCGGGTCGCTGGGGAGGGCGGCGGCGGGGCCGGTGAAGCCGACCAGCGCGGCGGTGGCCGATGCGGCGGCGATGCCGGCGCGCAGGAACATCGAGGTCTTGCGGGTGGGGCTCCAAGGTGTGCTCATGTTCAGTGCGTCGTCGGCGGTCCGGTGATCATTAGCGCGGATAACCAACCCCAGTTCTGGGGGCTCGGCAGCTGTTAACGCCTTCCCGTCGATCGCTATGCCCAGGGCGTACCATGCGGTGACCAGTGCTGATAGCTACATCGAATGTCTCTGTGTCCGAAGTGAGATCGCGGATCGGTCATGTGGTGGCGGTGCGGGCGTCATGATGGAGGACGAATATCAGCGCTGTCGGAGGTCGTTGTCATGCGCGAGGCGTCACAGGGGAACCTGGAGAGTTTCGTTCTCGGTGACGTGCTCGCGAGCCGGGCGATTACGCACCGGGGAGAGCCTTTTCTGCGGTTCCGCGAGGGGCAGATCGGCTATGGCGAGGTCGATGAGATGGCCAATCGGGTTGCGCGGGGGTTGATCTCGTCGGGAGTCGGGCCGGGGGACCATGTCGCGGTCATGCTGCCGAACTGTGCCGAATTCGTGTATGCGATCTTCGCGCTGGCGCGGTTGCGGGCGGTGGCGGTGCCGGTCAATACCGCGCACCGAGGGGAGATGCTGCGGCATGTGCTGGCCGGTTCGAATGCGGTGCTGCTGATCGCAGACGGCCGCTACCTCGATCGGGTGGCACCGCTGACGCACAGGTTGCCGGGGCTGCGGACGGTGATCACGGGGCCGGTCGCCGATGGTGAGCCGGAGCCGGTGCGCGAGGTCGGGGTGCCGGTGCTGCCGTGGTCGACCCTGCTCGATCACGGTGCGGAGGCGCCGCGGGTCGAGGTCGGCTTCCATGATCTGCAGGCCATCATGTTCACCTCGGGGACGACGGGACCGGCCAAGGGGGCCATGTGCTCGCACGCCCTGGCATTGACCTGCGCGTACGATTCGCTGAATTATCTGGACCGGTGGGGGAAGTCGATCTATTGCCCGCTGCCGCTGTTCCACGCGGCCGGGCTGTGGGACGGGGTGCTGGCCGCGCTGCTGTGCGGCGGGTCGATCGCGATCGTCGACCGATTCCACGCCTCGACGTTCTGGGACGATGTGCGCCGCTTCGACACCGCCGTCGCGATGAGCGTGTTCTCGATGATCCCGATCCTGCTCAAGCAGCCGCCGTCGCCGCGCGACAAGGATCATCCGCTCGAGATGTTCTATATGGGCAAGTCCAGTCTGGATGAGCCGCTGCGCAAGCGATTCGGGGTGCGCTCGGTGGAGACCTACACCAGCACCGAGGCCGGGATCGCGACCGGCAGCCCGTACGGCCAGTGGCGCGTCGGTTCCTGCGGCACGGTGCACGAGCAGCGGTTCCATGCCGCCGTGGTGGACGAGTACGACCGTGAGGTCGGGCCCGGTGTGCCGGGGGAACTGGTGCTGCGACCCAAACAGCCCTACGTCATCACCACCGGATATCACGGCGCACCGGACGCGACCGCCAGATGCTTCCGAAACCTGTGGTTCCACACCGGTGATCGGGTCTGGCGTGACGAGGACGGATACTTCTACTTCCTCGACCGCATGACCGACTCCATTCGGCGTCGCGGCGAATCGATTTCGGCCTTCGATCTCGAATGCGAGGTGAATCTGCACCCCGCCGTCCTGGAATCCGCGGCCATCGGCGTGCCCTCCGAACTCGAGGAAGAGGACGTCAAACTGGCCGTGGTGGTGCGCCCCGGCGCGCGGCTGGATGCGGAGGAACTCGTCGAGTTCTGTCAGCGGCAACTGCCCGGCTATATGGTGCCCCGCTATATCGAGTTCATGGACGCGTTGCCGCGAACGCCGACCGACAAGGTCGCCAAGTACCGGCTGCGCGAACAAGGCGACCACGGCGTCACCGCCACCACCTGGGACCGGCAGGCACCGCCGCCCGCCGACCAGCCGACCCCCGGTGACCGGTATGCACTGGGGTGATACGCCGGAGCAGGCGGAATTCCGTGCCGAGGTGCGGGCGTTCATCGCGGCCGAATTCCCCGCCGAGTACCGGCCCGACCCGGACGCGGAGCACAGCCTGGAACCCGAGGACGTCTGGGGCTACAACTGGCCGGTCGACCGGATGAGCGCCGATCCCGACCGTGCGGCCGGGGCCCGGCGGTGGGCGGACGCACTCGCCGCCCGGGGCTGGATCGTCCCGCACTGGCCCCAGGAGTACGGCGGCGCGGGTTTGTCGGCGGTGGAGGAGTTCATCCTGCACGAGGAGATGATGCGGGCCGGGGTGCCGACGGTGAACGGCATCGGCGCGTTCCTGCTCGGCCCGACGCTCATCGCGCACGGCACTCCGGAACAGCGGGCGCAACACCTGCCGCCCATCGCCAGCGGCGAAAGAACCTGGGCGCAAGGGTTTTCCGAGCCCGGCGCGGGCTCGGACCTGGCGTCGCTGCGCACCCGGGCGGTGCGCGACGGCGACGACTACATCCTCGACGGGCAGAAGGTGTGGACCTCGCTGGCCCACTGTGCCGACTGGCTGTTCGTGCTGGTGCGCACCGATCCGGAGGCTCCGAAGCACGCGGGCATCAGCTTCCTGCTGGTGGATACGGCGACGCCCGGTGTGACCGTCCGGCCGATCACCGATATCCGCGGCGACACACCGTTCGCCGAGGTGTTCTTCGACGCCGCGCGGGTGCCGGTGCGCAATCGCGTCGGCGCGGAGAACCGCGGCTGGTACGTGGCCATGGACGCGCTGAGCTTCGAGCGGGCCGGAATCGGCGCGACGGTGAAACTCGAACGGGCGCTGTCCCGGCTGGTCGAGCAGGTGCGCGCCACCGGCGGCTCCGAGGTGCTGCGGTACGAGATCGCGCGCCGCTATATCGAACTGCGGGTGCTGTACAACCTTGCCCGATATACGGTGTCGCGCCAGGCGCACGGCGGCGTGCCGGGGTACGAAGCCTCGGTGAACCAGCTGTTCGGCGCGGAACTGGCGCAGCGGCTGGCCGCCACCGGCACGAAGGCGTTCGGGGCACTCGCCCAGCTGAGCGCGCGCGGCGAACAGCACTCGCCGGCAACCGAGTTCACCCGCCTGCGATTCGACGCGGTGGCCGCGACATTCCTCGGCGGCACCACCGAGATCCAGCGCAATGTCATCGCGACCAGAGGTCTGAACCTGCCGAGAAAATAGTCCCCGGGAGAAGGTGCACATGTACGAAACCCTCGACGTGACAATCGAAGAACGGGTGGCCTGGCTGACGCTCAACCGCCCACAGAAACTCAACGCGCTGACTCCCACCTCGATGGCCGAACTGCGCGAGGTGTTCACCAGGGTGGACGACGACGAGGACGTGTGCGTCGTGGTGCTGCGCGGTGCGGGCGACCGCGCGTTCTGCGCCGGAATGGACCTGTCCTGGTCGGAGGGCCTGACACCGAAGGAGCGGGTCGAACAGGGCCGCCTCGGCGAGAAGACCTTCGCCATGATGGAGCGGCTGTCGATTCCGGTCGTCGCCGCGGTGCACGGCTACGCGGTGGGCGGCGGCCTCGAACTGGCGCTGGCCGCCGACTTCATCGTCTGCTCGGACGACGCGAGAATGGGACTGGTGGAGATCACCCTGTCGGCCCGCCCGCCCTACCAGCCGAAATACATGAACGGCGGCGCGGACCCCGACCAGCCCGCCTACGGCGGCTCCGCGCCCGGCTGGGGTGGGGTGAAACGGCTGCCGGAACGCATCGGCAAGGCCCGCGCCAAGGAGTTGCTGTTCACCGGCATCCAGCTGGACGCGCAGCGGGCACTGCGACTGGGACTGGTGAACAACGTCTTCCCGGCCGCCGAATTCGACAAGCACGTGGGGGAGTTGGCCGAGCGGATCGCCGCCATGAATCGGTACAACCTGCGCCTGGTCAAGGAGCTGGTGTCCGGCGGATACGACTGGATCGAACCGCACCCGAGCTGAGGAGGCGCCGTGCGCATCTACCGAATCGACCACATCGCCCAGCTGGTACCCGATCTCGACGCCGCGGCGCGGAAACTGGAGGGGCTGTTCGGCTTTCGCCGCACCAGCACCTGGGACAACCCGGAGCAGGGCGTCACCGGGGTACGCATGACGGTGCCCGGCAGCTGGGGTCAGGACTGGGTCGTCATCGCGCCCTCCGGCGACGGTTCCCCGCTGCGCGCCGCACTCGAGGACCAGGGCGGCCGACCGGCGATCCACCACATCGGCGTCGAAGTGCCCGACCTCGAGGCGGCGCGCGCCGAGCTGCACAAGCTCGGGCTCGAACCGGTCGACGGGCCGGGCTGGATCGAGTCGTCGCTGACGCCGCCGGAGGACGGGCCGGGCGTGCGCTTCCGATTGCGCGGGCCGGGCGGCCTCGCCCTGGTCGGCGACGAGCTCGCCAACGCCGCCGCGGCGACCCCCGCGACCGGACCGACGCTCGGCATCGTGGCGATCGACCATATCTGCCAGGCGTTCCGGGACCGCGAGGTGCTGGCGAACTGGTACGCCGAACTGGCCGGTTTCGTGCCGGTGTGGAAGACGCCGATCGACGAATGGCCGGATATGGCCGACCTGGTACTCAACATCCCCGGCTCGTCGATCTGCTGGGAGATCATCCAGCCGCGCGGCGAGGACTCGTTCATCGACCGATTCCTGGCGAAGAACGGTCCGGCCGTGCACCACGTGACCTTCCAGGTGGCCGACTGGGACGCCGCGCTCGCCGCCTGCGAACACCACCACACGCCCACCTTCGACCCCGACGCGGGCGTCACCGACGGAGCGGCGTGGCGGCACACCTTCATCCACCCCAAGCACGCGGGTGGCGTACTCGTGCAGCTGTTCTGGGAAGAGCGCCCGGGCGTCTGGGTGCGGTCGGACAAGATCCCGGCGAACAGCTGATGGACCTCACCCTCACCGACGAGCAGGAACTGATCCGGTCGACCGCGCGCGAATTCCTGAGCGCGGCCGAGCCGTCGGGCAAGCTCTGGACCAGGATGGTCGAACTCGGCTGGACCGGGTTGCCGTTCCCGGAGGAATACGGCGGTCTCGGGGCCGGATTCCTGGAGCTGTGCCTGGTGCTCGAGGAAGTCGGCCGCGCCCGGGTGCCCAGCCCGCTCGCGGCGACCGTGGCCTGCTGCGGAATGCCCGTGCTGCGGTACGGCAGCGCCGCCGAACGTGCCGCCTGGCTCCCCGCGATCACCGGCGGACGGCTGCTCACCTGTGTCGAGGGCGTCGGGGTGCACGAGGGAGCGCTGCACGGCGCGGCGATGTTCGTGCCGCACGCCGACATCGCCGACACGCTGCTGGTCATCGCGCACGCCGACCGGCCGATCGCGGTGCTGATCGATTGCGCGACACCGGGAATCAGCCGCGAGCCGCTGGCGGTCGTCGGCGACGAGTCCCACCGGGTGGCCTTCGACCATGTGCCGATTCCGGAGGATGGCGTGCTCCCGGCCGGAGCCGAGGTGGCCGCGGCGATCGACGCCTACGGCGCGGCGGCGGTCTGCGCGGAGATGGTGGGCGGCGCGCAGGCCGTGCTGGACATGACCGTGGACTACGCCACCCAGCGCGCACAGTTCGGCAGACCGATCGGCGCTTTCCAGGCGGTGCAGCACCATTGCGCCGATATGGCGGTCGAGGTGCTCGGCGCGCGGCTGCTGGCCTACGAGGCGATCTGGCGGCTGGCGGCCGGGCTGGACGCGTCGACCGAGGTGGCGCTGGCGAAATCCTGGGTGTCCGAGGTGTACCAGCGCGTGTGCGCCACCGCCCACCAGGTGCACGGGGCCATCGGGTTCACCGCCGAGCACCGGTTGCACCACTACACGCGGCATGCGATGGCATCCGCGCTCGCTTTCGGCGATGCCGACCACCACATCGGCACGATCGTGAAGAATCTCGGCATGGGTTGATACCCCGCGGGCGTGCCCGGCATCATCTGCCGGGCACGCCGGGTGTTTCGCTTCAATCCGGAACAGGTGTCGACGGGGGAGGCGAGAGCGCGGTGCTCCGGCTACGTCGCCCAGCAGCGCCCGAACGACAGAAACTCGGTCTCCCATATCGGCGCGCATCGCGGCCCGCTATCGAGCCGAGCATCAGCGGCATCCCGGTCTGCCGCACTGGATCATCGCCGAATCCGCGGTGCAACGGGTCGCGCCGCCGGTCCTGCGCTGGCTGCGCGACACCCTCGAACTGCCGGAGCCGGGGAACGCGACCTAGTGCGACCGGCTCGGGTCCGTGCGGCCGTGCTCAGGGGATGACGATCGGTTCGGTGTCGGACACCCGGTCGTCGGCCCAGCGGTGACCGGCCTCGCGCGGGGTGAGGCCCTCGTCGGTCCACGCGGTGAGCAGTTGCGCGACCTTGCCGTGCATGGTGGTGCGCAGGCGGTCGAAGGACGTCTCCGGGATGTCGTCCACCTGGCCGAGCAGCAGCCACCACGCCCAGGCGACGGCTCCGGCGTTGGCGACGAAGTCGGGGAGCACCGGGATGCCGCGGGCGGCGAGCATGGCCTCTGCCTCCGGTGTGGTGGCGGCGTTCGCGGCCTCCACGATGACGCGGGCCCGGACGTCGAAGGAGTTGTCCGGGGTGATCGCGTACGAAATCGCCGCCGGGACAAGGATATCGACATCGGCCGACACGATCGCGGTGCGCGGCAGCCGCTCGATGTCGGCGGGCAGCCGGGAGCGGTCGATCTCACCGAAACCGTCGCGCAGCTCCAGCAGCGCCGGGATGTCCAGGCCGCCGGGGTGGTGCAGGGTCCCGGCGGCGTCCGCCACCGTGGTGACCCGCATGCCGGCCTCGTGCAGGTAGTAGGCCGCCGCACCGCCCATGGTGCCGACGCCCTGGATGGCGACGGTGGTATCGGCGGGGGCCCGGCCCCAGGAGACGGCGGCGGCGAGGCAGGCGTGCGCGACACCGTAGCCGCCGATCACGTCACCCAGTGCGAAGCCGCCTTCCACCCGTGCGTTCAGGCCGTTGCGGACCCGCTCCAGGGTGGCGGCCGGGTCGGCGGCGCGCCGGATGGCGGCGTGATAGCTCTGACCAAGGCCGAGTCCGGCGAACACCTCGTCGATCAGGTGCTGCGGCACGCCCAGATCCTCCGCGGTCACCCAGTGCGCGTCGATCCAGGGCCGCATGGCCGCGCAGAAGCGCTCCAGCACGCGCGGGGCGCGCGGATCCTTGGGGTCGAAGTCGATGCCGCCCTTGGCGCCGCCGATCGGCAGGTCGAAGGTGGCGGTCTTGTTGGCCATGCCGCGCGCCAGATCCTCGACCTCGCTCAGCGTGCAGCCCGCCCGCATCCGGGTGCCGCCGGTGGCCAGGCCCGAACGCAGGGTGTGGACGACGAGGTAGCCGACCGCGCCGGTGACCGAATCGGTCCACTGCATGCGCAGATACGGTTCGGGCCGGTGTGGTGTCGGGGCGACCGGCACCGGAGCGATGGTCGGAACCGGCCGTGTCGCCATCGGGACACTTCCGCCCGGGTTCTGCATTGTCGTCATGACGAACCACCTCCTCGTCGTGCTCGTGTCGGTTACCACCGCCTACAGGGAACGCCGCGCTGCGTAATCGCGAGTCCAGGGCTTCGTGATCGCTCTCCTGATCACTCGCGTGCCACCAGAGTGCGGCCCCACCTGCCCGCGCGTCCATTTACGGTTCGTTCACGGGAGTATTCAGCGTTCCTGCACAGCATTTAGGCTCGGAGCCATGGACCTGTCTCTGCCCCGGCTGCGGATGTTGCGCGAATTGCATCGCCGCGGCACGATCACCGCGGCAGCGGCCGCCCTGCACTACACCGCGTCGGCGGTATCCCAGCAGCTCGCGCAGCTGGAACGCGACGTGGGCACCCGGCTGTTCGAGCGACGGGGGCGGCGCGTGCAACTCACCGACCTCGGGGTGGTGCTCGCCGAGCACGCCGAGGAGATCCTCACCTCGGTCGAGCGCGCGACCCAGGCGCTCGAGGAGGCCGGTGAATCGGTGACGGCCAAGCTCACCGCCGGAGTGTGGGCATCGGTCGCGGCCGGACTGCTCCCCGACGCGCTGACGGCGCTGGCCCGCACCCACCCCGGCATTCTGGTGCGAACCCGAGAACTCGCCCCCGAGGCGACCGCCGCGGCGGTCCGCGACGGCGCGCTCGACCTGTCGTTCGTCATCGACTACTCGAACTACCCGACGACCTGGGACAGCGGATTGCAACGCACGGTCATCGCGGTCGAGCGGCTCTACGCGGCCGTCCCCGCGGGCGCGGTGCCGTCGGCCAGCGTCACCCTGGCCGAACTGGCCGAACACCCGTGGATTCTCGCGCCCGCCCGCTCGAACTTCGGCCACGCCGCCCGGCTGGCATTCCAGGCCGCCGGGGTCGTGCCCCGGATCGACCACGAAGTGGAGGAACAGGCGACCGCCCTGGCGATGGTCGCGGCCGGACTCGGCGTCACACTCGTCTCCGACCTGGGCCTGGCCCTGCGCCCACCGGGCGTGGACATCGTCGCCCTCGGCGACGCCCTCACCCGAACGGTCTCACTCGCCTACCGCACCAACACCGCCCGCCGCGCCGCCCTGCTCCTC
Organism: Nocardia sp. CC227C; assembly: GCF_030767025.1. GTDB lineage: Bacteria > Actinomycetota > Actinomycetes > Mycobacteriales > Mycobacteriaceae > Nocardia. The sequence continues at coordinate 288,221 of NZ_JASITE010000001.1, forward strand.
GTCGTGGACGCGATCCGCACCGCCGCGGCCGAAAAGGGCCTGGGCGCGGACAGCACCCCACCCGACGCGGAGCCCGCACCCCCACCCCCACCCGGAGCCAACGGCAAGGGACTCCGAGTCGGCTGAGTGGCCCGGCGTACGCGTCACCCCTCGGCGGCGGTGGGGCCGCATCGCGCTATCTCGTGCTCCGGAACCCGGTCGATGCGGTAGGCGGCGTAGTGCGGTGAACGCTGGATATTGCGCAGGAATCTGTCGAGGGTGAGCGGGGCGCGGGTGGCGGCCAGCAGATCGCGGGTCTCGGGGCAGTTCAGGGCGGGGGCGATACGGGCCACCCAGCCTTCGTCGATGAATGCGGGCAGGTCGGGGTGCCGGCCCGCCATGCCGGCGTCCACGACCGCCCAGTCCGCGTCGAGGTTCTTGTCGTGGCCGATGCGGGCGTCGGGAAATCGGACCGTGTGGGCGGCGAGCGGATAGGCCAGACCCATCGGGTCGATGACACGGACGTGGAGGGGCATGTTCATGCTGATCATGCCGAGGTTCATGTAGAACACGGTGTGCCCGGCGTCGCGGATCGGGGGCGGCGGCGGGACGACGTACCAGTCCCGGAAGGACGGCGTATTGATGAGCAGGCCGCCGTCCGGACTGGCGGCGATATCGCGGATCATGGCGCGGATGCGCGGGTAGTCCAGATAGTCCTCGGCCCGGATCGGATGGTCGTGGCCGGTGGCCTGGACGTAGTACAGCCGCTCGTCCGCGATGCCGGAGGCGGTGATCCGGGAGCCGGAGTCGATGGCGGTGACCTCGGCCGCCCACAGCCCCCAGCCGACGGTGACGGCGAGGGCCGCCGACAGGGCCGGGGAGGCGCGGCGGGGTGCGGTTCCCGCGGCCGCGGATTCGAGCGGCAACATCATGACGGGCAGCAGCAGGCAGAACAGCGGCGGCAGCAGCGTGCGCCCGTGCATGAAGTCGCCGCCGACGCGGACCTGATAGGCGAGCAACAGAATTCCGCTGCCCATCATGAGGGCGACCACGGCGGCGGGGGAGCGCAGCCGAGCCCGGTATCGGCGCACGCGTTCGCGCGCAGCGGGTTTCGCGGCGGCGCGGGCCTCGGTGCGACCCGACCGCGCCACCAGCACCGCCGCCGCACCCAGCACCGCCAAGGGCACCCACAACCAGTACGGCCCGACCAGATTCCACAGGTAGTCCAGGCCCTGCCGCCATTTCGCCCCGCCCGCGTCCTTGGCGACGGCCGTGTTCGGGTACGGCAGGCCGTAATAGCCCATGCGCCAGATCTGGTAGGACAGCGGCACCAGGCCCGCCACCACGCCGACCAGCACACGGAACACCCACGGCCGCAACCGGAATGCAGGCGGGGTAGCGAACCAGATGACGAGCAGTGCCAGCCCGCCGACCACCGCCAGCTCCGGGCGCACCAGGGGCCCCAGTCCCGCGAGGAACGAGATCGCGAAAACCATTGCCGGGGAGGACTTGTCGGCCAGCGACCAGCGAATCATCAACCACCACAGCAGCGCCAGCCAGCAGATGACGAGGCCGGACTCCAGGCCGGAGGTGGCGTAGTCACGGGCCGGTGGCACCGCGATGTAGACGACGGCGCCCGCGGGCAGCAGCAGCCGGGAAGCGCCGCCCCACAACCGCGCCGCGCCCAGCATCGCGAACACCATCGCCAGCGCCGACAGCAGCAGCGCGAGGCCGAGCACCACGTACTCCAGCCGCACCTGCGTCAGCCAGCCGAAGAATCCGATGAGATAGGTCCAGGCCGTACTGGTGTTGACCTCGACGCGCTCACCGGCGTTGAAGACCGGGCCGTTGCCGGCGAGCAGATTGCGGACCGTGCGCAGCACGGTCAGCCCGTCGTCGGCGATCCAGCGCCGCTGCCAGCCACCGATCACGAAAAGTGCGGTGGTGACGGCAATTCCGCTGCTGAGCAGCAGGCGGTACGTGGGCGGCGGTGTGCGGGCAGGGCGGGACTCGCCGCGGTCCGCGACCGCGGGTGCGAGGGTGATCGTCACCGGCTACCGCACGCGGTGTGAGGGTCGGGATGCACACCTGCCGCGTGATGACGTCCGCCGTGGCAGGACACGCATGAATCTCTCCTTTATGGTACGGACGAACCATATCGTGTCGCCCCTCCCGGTGCCGATCCCCGAATACCGGGGGCAACGCGCCCGGCGGGCTCACCCCGGTTGTCCGCAGCGGATGTCGCCGCGCGGGTCGGCGTCGCGGCGGAGGAAGCGTGCGATGAGGGGGACCAGGGCGACCATGATCAGCAGGCGGATCGTCTGCACGCTGGTGATCAGGGGCATATTGGCTCCCATGCCCTCGCCGGTGGCGAGGACGGCGTTGATGCCGCCCGGGGTGGTGGCGAGGTAGAGGTCGGACAGCCTCAGGTCGACGCAGCGCGAGAGCAGGGAGGCCAGGGCGGTGACGGCGGCGGAGAGGGCGGTGACGGCGAGCAGGATGCCGGGGATCATGCGGGCCATCTCGGTGACGACCGCGCGGGTGAAGCGGGCGCCGACCTCGAGGCCGATGAGGATGAACAGCAGTTCGCGCAGCAGGTTGGTGGGGGCGTAGCCGTGGCTGTGGCCCAGTGCGGTGAGCGCCGCCGTGAGCAGCATGGGGCCGATCAGGCTCGGGCTCGGGATGCGCAGCCGCCGCCCCAGATGGATGCCGATGATGCTGAGCAGTACGGCGGTGCAGAGTCCGGCGATCTGATCGCCGCGGCCGACGATCATCCAGTGCGGCAGTTCGGCATTGGTGACCCGGCTCGCGAGCCTGGCGGTCCGCTCGCCGGTGTCGTCACCGCTGAGCAGCGCGGTCACCAGTGGTGCGCTGACCGCGACCAGCATGACGCGCAGGTACTGCATGAACGCCACCTGCCGGGGGTCGGCGTCGAGTTCGTCGGCGCAGGACACCACCGCGGCCGACCCGCCGGCGAGCAGGCCCAGCACGGCGGTGGGCAGCGCGACCCCGGTGCAGCGCGCGAAGAGCAGCGCGACCAGCACGCTCACCACCAGCGTCGCCGCGGTGACACCGAGCACCGGCAGCATGGCGGTGCCGATGGCCGACAGCAGCGGCAGCTCCAGATAGCTGCCCATGAGCACGCCCATCAGTGCCTGCACGCCGACGAACACCTGCCGGGGGAGCGGTCGGGGCAGTCGCCCGGTGAGCGCCAGCCCCGCACCCGCGGTCAGTCCGAGGACCATCTGGGCGGCCGGGAAGCTCACCCGTTCCAAGAGTTCGGCGAGGGCGAGCAGCACGGCGAGCAGTGCCGCCCAGACGAGGGCATGGCCGTGTGCGCGGCGGACCGCGTCGAATCCGGCCGTTCGTGACGGACGTTCTTCCGCGCCGCGCCGCGCCATTGTGCTGATGCCGGAGAATTTCATAACGGAATCCGCCCAACCTGTTCCCAGGGAATAGCGGTGATACTGTTCGCTTCGTTGAAAACCGTTCACCCGCTGTTTATTCGGAGGTCGGCGAATTTCGCCGAGTACGCGGAAACGGTACTACCGAACAGGAGTTTCTGTCCAAGTGAAATGGGGTGAACGGTGCTATTTGCGTTTGATCTCGTTGAGAACGAATTAAACGTCCGATTTGTCGAATTGGGTGAATGAAACGAAAATGGCCCGCAATAAAGGTAGCTGAACATTAGCCTGATGGGGGAGGCTTGTCGGCTGCGCGGCGGGCCCGATCCGGCCCCCGTCCGGATGTTTCCGGGGGATGTCACCGGTGAATCGCCTCTTGTAGAACTCTACGAACTGCCGGTCCGCGACCGCCGTGGTCTTCGGTCTTCCGTCTCTAGCTGATCGCAGACGGTGTGCTGTGTACTCCATTGACGAGTTTGCAACAGCGAGGAGTAACCGTGACCGCACAGATCCGAGAGCAGAGCGTCCAGGAGCTGGAACGCGCCTGGATGGATGAGGCGATCAGGTTGGCCACCAGCAGCGTGGCGAACGGTGGCGGTCCGTTCGGTGCGCTGATCGCCAAGGGCGGGGAGGTGGTCGCCGTCGGGCACAACCAGGTCACCTCGACATTGGATCCGACGGCGCACGGCGAGGTGACCGCCATGCGGGCGGCCTGCCGGGAGCTGGGGACCTTCTCGCTGGAGGGCTGCGTGCTGGTCACCTCGTGTGAGCCGTGCCCGATGTGCCTGTCGTCGGCGCTGTGGGCGCGGGTGGACCGAATCGTCTACTCCGCCGATCGGCACGACGCGGCGCTGGCCGGTTTCGACGACCGCAAGTTCTACGACCTGTTCGAGAAGAAGCCGGAGTCGATGTGGCCGACCCGGATCGAGCAGTTGGACCTGCCGAATCGGACGGCGCCGTTCGACGCGTGGCTGGCCAAGGCGGACCGGATCGATTACTGATACCGGTCACCGACATATAGCGACCGCCGGGCGGCGGACGACCTCGGGTCGTCCGCCGCCTTCGCCGTATCCGGACCGGTTCGCGAGGCCGTCGAAGAATATTCTGGCGCAGGAGAATGCGAGTTCATCGCGGTTGTAGGACTCTACGAAATGCCCGTCTCGGCCCGTGATCTTCTTCGTGCCTTCCGTCCCTGTCCGCCGCCGACCGCCCGGCGGTGTACTGGCTCCCACAGGTTGTAGCTTCAAGCAAGGAATCCCCTTGCGGGACAAGGAGTTCTCGTGGCGATCCAGCGCCGGCACACGATGTACCACTCGACGGTCGTCGATGCCGATCCCGATACCGTCTGGGCCGTGGTGCGCGATGCGCTGCGAATGGTGTCGATCGTGTCCGGTGCCGCGGCCGAGAACGTGCACTGGGTCGGAGACGGTGGGCCCGAACGGGTTCCGTCGCTGTACAACTTCACGCTGGCCTTCAGCGGCGGCCTGGTGCAGCAGGAGGTCGCCGGACGCGACGAGGTCCGGCGCTCGCAGACCTACCGGTCCATCGAACCGACCATGGGCGTGGAGCGCTATCTCGCGACCATTCGCGTCCGTCCGATCACCGATGACCCGAACCGCTGCTTCTTCGACTGGACCCGCGAGCTGACCATCGCCGAGGACGCCGACACCGAGGTCGTCGAGACGATCATCGCCATGATGGCGAAGCAGACCGATTCCATCCGTGACCATTTCGCGGACCATTCCGCGGGCCGGTTCGCGGACCATTCCGCGCGGAACTAGCAGCGGCGACAACGCGACAGATCGAAGGGAAAACCTGTGACTGAGACGCCGTCCGGTCGGCACATCGACATCGCCTGGCCCGCACTGGGCATCACCGTCACCGCGGAACTCGACGGCCGCAATCCGGAATTGGCCGCCGCGCTGTGGGAGGCGCTGCCCTATCGGAGCCTGCAGGGACACGCGCTGGTGGCGGGCGAGCACCTGTACCACGTGGCCCCCGTGCCCGCGCTGCTGCATCTGCCCGCGTCCACCCGGATCGGGGATCGGCGCGAGGCCCCGGACGGCACCGTATTCTGTTCCGCCCTACAACATCTGGGCATCAAGTACGGCGCGCTCACCGAACCCATGCCCGCCACCCCGGTGGGCCGGGTCCGGGCGGCGGACATGCCCGCGCTGGCCGCCGCCGGACAGGCAATCTGGGAGGCGGTCTACGCGACCAAGCAGACCATTACGGTGGAGGTCCGCCGGGCGGGAACGCCGGGCGGCCACCGCATTCCGCATCTGACCGCCGTCGACCCCGAGGCGAACCGCCTCATCCACGACGTGCACGCCGCCACCGAGCAGGCGTGGCTGACCGCGCCGCCGGAACTGGCCGACCTGCACCGAGGCTTGATTCCGTCCGGCGCCGGAAGCTTCGAAACTGTGCTGCCCACCGTCCTTTTCGTCAATGGCGAGACCCGGCCGCTGGGGTACGCCAGCTACGGCGGGCTGGTCCGCGGCGCGGTGCAGGGCATGCCGATGGAGTCGCTGCGCCAAATGGCGCGCCTGCTGATCGGCGTCCCGGCCGAATTCCTGGGCTACTGCGGGCTGGAGCGGCTGTGGGATTTCACCCAGCGCTTCCTGGCCTGCCTGGACCGGCTCGACCGCGACGACTTCCTGGCGGTGGCGAGTCAGATGGCCCTCTACGTCAACTGCCTGGGCGGCTGGAATCTGCACCTGTACCCCTGGGATACGGGAGACCACCTGCGGCAGCTGCGCCCCGCCCCGGCGGGTCGGCAGTCGTGAGCGGGCTGCCCGAGCGCGCCGATGTGCTCGTCATCGGCGGCGGCGTCGTCGGCGTCGCCGCGGCGGACCGGCTCGCTGCGGCAGGTGTCGGAACCGTGCTGCTGGAACGCGGCGCGCTCGGATCGGGTGCGTCGGGGAGCACGGCGGGCGTGCTGCGGACCTATTTCCCCGGCAATGACCTGATCAGCGGTATGGCCGTGCGCAGCCTGGTGGCCTACCACGAGTTCGCCGCGCGCACCGGAACCGACCTCGGCCTGCGGCAGACCGGGTTCCTGGTGCTGTTCACCGAGGCTGACCAGGTGGCGGACTTCCGCCGTACGCACGCCGCACAGCGGGCCGCCGGGGTACGCGTCGAACTCGTGACCGCGGCCGAGGCGGCGCGACTCAATCCGCTCGTCGATCCGCGCACCGTGCTGGCCGCCGCCTGGTCACCCGACGCCTATGCCTGCGATCCGGCGGCCATCGTGCGCGGCTACGCCGGGGCCGCCGAGCGGGCGGGCGCACTGCTGCGTACGGATACCCCGGTCACCGGCATCGATCCCGACGGCCGGGTGCATACGCCCGCGGGCAGCATCCGCGCCGACACCCTGGTCTGCGCGGCGGGCCCCTGGGCGGGCCCGGTCGCCGCCATGGCCGGGGTGTCGTTGCCGGTGACCACCTATCCGGTCGAACTGCTGCTCACCGCCGCATCCGCCGGAATCACCACGCTGCCCATGACCTTGCACCCGTCCGGCCTGCGCATCCGCGGGTGGGGCGACCGCGTACTCGTCGGCATGGGCCGCCCCGAGCCGGGCGAGACCCGGGAGCGGTGGCTGGACCGGGTGGCCCGCCGACTCGCCGCCACCTTCCCCGCACTCGCCGGGAACCGCCTGGAACCGGGGTGGAGCGGCGATCTCGATGTCAGCCCGGACGGTATGGCCTGCATCGGTATGACCCGTACCGACCGCGAGCCCGCCCGCCCCGTCGTCTACGCGGCCGGTTTCTCCGGCCAGGGCCTGTGCCAGGCACCCGCCGCCGCGGAGATCGTCCGCGATCTCGTACTCGGCGAAGAGCCCTGGACCGACCCGGCCGCGTTCGCCGCTGCCCGCGGCGTTCACTCCGCTGGTTGAACCGCCGCACACCCGCGGCCGGGTCGCCGCCTCCCGCGGCACGACAGCCGTCGCGGCCCGCCGCGACCGAACAGCACAGAAGGTAGCTGCCATGATTGTCTTGGGGTGCAATGGATTCACCCGCGTCTCGGAGGTCTTCGCCGAGCGTTTCGGCGCGGTCGGCACCGATAAGCACTATCTGCTCGGCCACGATGCCGGCGCCGCCCTGCTGGTGGACGGCGAGGTGGTCGCGGCCGTCGAGGAAGAACGGTTCAACCGGGAGAAGAAGACCACCGACTTCCCGATCAACGCGGTGACCTGGTGCCTGGAACAGGCGGGCGTGCGGTTCGCCGATGTCGACCGGATCGCGGTACCGTTCGACTTCTCGCCGCGGGTCCTCGACGAGATGCTGTCGGGCATCGTGGCCGCGCCGCTGACACCGACGGCGAAACTGGACCTGCTGGCCGATATCGGCGCGCTGTACACCGAGGTCGTCAGCCACGAGGCGGTCGCCGCGGATTTCGCCGCCCGCACCGGCTACACCCCCGCACCGGAACAGCTGGTCTTCGTCCCGCACCACCTCGCGCACGCCATGACCGGGTACTACGTGGCGGGTATGCGCGATACCGCCTTCCTCATCAGCGACGGCCGCGCCGAAGTGCTGTCGACGCTGATGGGGGAGATCCGCGGTGGCCGCGTCCACCTCTTCGACGAGACCGCGATCGGCGCGGAGTATTCGATGGGCATTCTGTTCAGCGCGATAACGCGCTTCCTCGGATTCGTGCCCAACAATGACGAATACAAGGTGATGGGCCTGTCCGGCTATGCCCGGCCCCCGGTGCCGAATCCATTTCTCACCGAATTCGTCGCATTGCACGCCGACGGGCGCTACACCTTCGCCCGGCCGCTCGAGACGGATAATCCGCGCGGCCTCGATCCGCTGTTCGAGCAGTACTTCGGTCCCTTCGAGGACACCCTCGAATACCAGGCCCGGGTGGCCGCCGCCGCGCAGGAGATGCTGGGCGTCGTCACCGCCCATCAGGTGCGCGCGCTGGAGGCCAAGACCGACCTGGACCACCTGCTGTTCGAGGGCGGCGTGGCATTGAACTGCCTCAACAACACGCCGCTGTTCGAGGGTTCGCGATTCACCGATATGGCCGTGAGCTTCGGCGCCAGCGATACCGGCGTCGTCATCGGGGCCGCCGTGCACACCTGGCTCCGGCACGGTGCGCCGGGCGCCGGGCGCGCCGCGCCATCCGTAACCCCGTATCTGGGACCGGAATTCGGTGACGGGGCGATCGAATCGGCGCTGCGGGAGTTCGGCGACCGGGTGACCTGGACCCGCCTCGACGACGGGGAGATCGTCGACCAGGTGGCGAAGCTGCTCACCGAGAAGGTCGTCATCGGCTGGTTCGAGGGCAGGCTCGAACACGGCCCGCGCGCCCTGGGGCATCGCAGCATCCTCGCCAATCCGCGGTTCCCGGATATCAAGGACGTCATCAACACCCGGGTCAAACATCGCGAACCGTTCCGGCCGTTCGCGCCGATCGTGCTGGAGTCGGACGCGCCCGCGATCTTCGAGATGGGGCGCAAGACCCGTTCGCCCTACATGACTTTCGTCTTCGGCGTGCGACCGGAGTTCCGCGACCTGATCCCCGGGGCGACCCATGTGGACGGCACCTCGCGGGTGCAGACCATCACCGAGCGCGATACGCCGCGACTGGCGGCGCTGCTGCGCCGGTTCACCGCCCTGACCGACGTGCCGTGCCTGATCAACACGTCGTTCAATGTGGCGGGTGAGCCGATCGTCTGCTCTCCGGCCGACGCGCTGAACTGCTTCCTGGGCACGGAGATCGACTACCTGGTGCTCGGCAACCACCTCGTCACGAAGGTATGAGCGTCGAATCCGGTGCGGCCACCACCCTGCTGCTGCTCCGGCACGGCGAGACGGCGCTGACACCGCAGCGGCGCTTCTCGGGCAGCGGCGCCGATCCGGCGCTGTCGGATGCCGGGCGGCGGCAGGCCGAGGCCGTCGCCCGGTCGCTCGCGGCGCGCGAGCCCGTGCACGCGGTGGTGTCCTCACCGCTGCGGCGCTGCCTGGAGACCGCCGAGGTGCTGGCGCGGCGGCTGGACCGGCGAGTGCTGGTCGAGCCGGAGCTGCGGGAGGCGGATTTCGGGGCTTGGGAGGGGTTGACCCTCGCCGAGGTGCGCGCGAAGCATCCCGACGAGCTGGCGGCGTGGCTGGCCTCGCCGACGGCGGTACCGGGCCGTACGGGCGAGACCCTGGCCGCGGTGGCCGAGCGGGTCCGCTCGGCACGCGACACGCTGCTCGCCCGGTACCCGGGGCGGACCGTCCTGGTCGTGTCGCACGTCGCGCCGCTGCGCACCCTGATCCGGCTGGCGCTGGGCGCGCCGCCCGCGTCGCTGTTCCGCATGGAACTCGCGGCGGCGTCGCTGTCGGCGGTGGCCTATTACCGGAACGGGAATGCGTCGGTGCAATTGCTGAACGACACATCCCACCTCCGGTGAACGCAACGACGAGTTTACCGTGAGAAACATTGTCGCCATATCCATTTGTGCGATCCATCGACGCGGACGGACATCGGCGGCGGGTCTGTCGGAGATTCCTACAGACTGTGACGGGCCTTACTCGATCGGCTTGACCCGGAGGCCCGGCGCAACGTAGTTTCAAGCGCACCGACTCGTGAGCAGTGAAAGGAGGCGACGTCGGATGTCCACCATCTCCGATCTGCGCCGCCTCGCTCACCGGACCGTCTGGGTCCCGGGTCGCGTCGCGCACGGCTGCTGAGCAGCCCGCTTTCCGGCGTGCCCGCATGTGGCCCCGGCTTCTTTCCGATCTTCTGTCATCGCCCGCGGCGGGTCGCCGCGTGTGGATTCGCGCTCCGGGTTCGCGAGCGGCGTCACCGAAACAGAAAGCTCCTGAAATGGCGACTAGGATATTCATATCGACCATGCACCGAAATGAGGTAGTGCCATGGTAGAGGCGCGGATCACGGTCAACGGGAAGTCCACGCCGATTTCCCCGGCCGCACCCCATACGACGGTTCTGGATTTCCTGCGTGAGCGCGGCTTCACCGGGAGCAAGGAAGGCTGCGCCGAGGGCGAATGCGGCGCGTGTTCGATTATGGTGGCCCGACCCGGCGTCGAACAGCCCACCGACTGGGTCGCGGTCAATGCCTGCCTGGTCCCGGTCGCCGCCCTGGACGGTCAGGAGATCGTCACCGCCGAGGGGCTCGGCACCCTCGACGCGACCGGAGCGCCGACCGAGCTGCACCCGGTGCAGCGGGAGATGGCGGTGCGGGGCGGCTCGCAGTGCGGTTACTGCACGCCCGGATTCATCTGCAGCATGGCCTCGGAGTATTACCGTCCCGGCCGCTGCCCGTCCGCCGTCGGCGAGGATTCGGCCGTCGTCGATTCGGCCGCCGTCGCGGATTCCGCCGCCGCACCACCGCACTCGCACGACGGTGAGCACGGCCCCAATGGTTTCGATCTGCACGCGCTGAGCGGAAACCTCTGCCGCTGCACCGGATACCGGCCCATCCGCGACGCCGCGTACGCGCTCGGCGCACCGGATGCCGACGATCCGTTCGCGCGCCGCCGGGAACAGGCCGCGCCCGCCCCGGTCGCCACCGAGTACACCCGGGACGGACGCACCTTCCGCCGACCGGCGAGCCTGGCCGACGCGGTGGCACTGCTGCGGGAGCGGCCCGACGCGGTCCTGGTCGCCGGTAGCACCGACTGGGGCGTGGAGGTGAATATCCGGGCGCGGCGCGCGGAGTACGCCATCGCCATCGACCGCCTCCCCGAATTGCGGGAGCTGCGCATCGCACCCGGGCACATCGAGATCGGGGCGGCGGTGCCGCTCACCGAGATCGAACGCCGCCTGGACGGTGGGGTGCCGTTGCTGTCGGAGCTGTTCCCGCAGTTCGCCTCCCGGCTCATCCGCAACAATGCCACCCTCGGCGGCAATCTGGGCACCGGTTCCCCCATCGGCGACAGCCCGCCCGCCCTGCTGGCGCTCGGCGCGTCGGTGCTGCTCGCCTCCGCCGACGGGGAGCGGGAGGTCGACCTGGCCGACTACTTCACCGGATACCGGCAGAGCCTGCGGCGACCGGACGAACTCATCCGGGCCGTGCGCATCCCGCTGCCGCTGGCTCCGGTCGCCGCATTCCACAAGATCGCCAAGCGTCGGTTCGACGACATCTCCAGCGTGGCGGTCGCTTTCGCGCTCGACATCGAGGACGGGACGGTCCGCGCGGCGCGCATCGGCCTGGGCGGCGTTGCCGCCACCCCGATCCGCGCCCGCGACACCGAGGCGGCCCTGATCGGGCAGCCCTGGTCGACCGACACCGTGGAGCGGGCCGCCCGCCTGCTCCAGGCCGAGGGCACACCCATGAGCGATCACCGCGCCAGTGCCGAGTACCGCGCCGCGATGCTCGGCCAGAGCCTGCGGAAGCTGTACGCGCAAACCACCGAGGCGGTGCTGTCATGAGCCATCTGTCCGAACGCCCCGAGAAGCCCGTCGTGGGCGTGCCGCTGCCGCACGAGAGCGCATCGCTGCACGTCACCGGGACCGCGCTGTACACCGATGATCTGGTGTACCGCACCAAGGACGTCCTGCACGCCTATCCGGTGCAGGTGATGAAGGCGCACGGCCGCATCACCGCCCTGCGCACCGAGCCCGCGCTGGCGGTGCCCGGTGTGGTGCGCGTGCTCACCATCGCCGACGTGCCCGGCGTCAACGATGCCGGGATGAAGCACGACGAGCCGCTGTTCCCCGAGGAGGTCATGTTCCACGGCCACGCGGTGGCGTGGGTGCTGGGGGAGACCCTGGAGGCGGCCCGCGCGGGCGCGGCGGCCGTCGAGGTGGAACTCGACGACCTGCCCGCCATCGTCACGCTGCGGGAGGCGATCGAGGCCGAGAGCTTCCACGGGGCGCGGCCCACCATGATCCGCGGCGATATCGAGGCGGGCTTCGCCGCGTCGGCGCACGTCTTCACCGGTGAATTCGAGTTCAAGGGCCAGGAGCACTTCTACCTGGAGACGCACTGCGCCTTGGCCCAGGTCGACGAGGCCGGGCAGGTGTTCATCCAGAGCAGCACCCAGCACCCGTCCGAAACTCAGGAGATCGTGGCGCACGTGCTCGGCCTGCACAGCCACGAGGTGACCGTGCAGTGCCTGCGCATGGGCGGCGGTTTCGGCGGCAAGGAGATGCAGCCGCACGGGTTCGCGGCGGTGGCCGCACTCGGCGCGAAGCTGACCGGTCGCCCGGTTCGATTGCGGCTCAACCGGACTCAGGACCTGACCATGTCGGGTAAGCGGCACGGATTCCACGCCTCCTGGCGGATCGGCTTCGACGCCGACGGCCACATCCAGGCACTGGACGCCACCCTCACCGCGGACGGCGGCTGGAGTCTGGACCTGTCCGAACCGGTGCTGGCCCGCGCGCTCTGCCATATCGACAACACGTACTGGATTCCGCACGCGCAGGTCGCCGGGCGCATCGCCAAGTCGAATACGGTGTCCAACACCGCTTTCCGCGGCTTCGGCGGTCCGCAGGGCATGCTGGTGATGGAGGACATCCTGGGCCGGTGCGCACCCCTGCTCGGACTGGATCCGGCGGACCTGCGCGAACGCAACTTCTACCGGCCGGGTCAGACCACGCCGTACGGGCAGCCGGTCGGGCAGACCGATCGCATCGGCAGGATCTGGCACGAGGTGCGCGACACCGCCGACTGGGAGCGACGGCGGCGCGAGATCGCGGAGTTCAACGCCGCGCATCCGAACACCAAGCGCGCCTTGGCGCTCACCAATATCAAGTTCGGCATCTCGTTCAACCTGACCGCCTTCAACCAGGGCGGCTCGCTGGTGCTGATCTACAAGGACGGCTCGGTCCTGATCAACCACGGCGGCACCGAGATGGGCCAGGGCCTGCACACCAAGATGATGCAGGTCGCCGCGACCACCCTCGGCATTCCGCTGCACAAGGTGCGGTTGGCCCCCACCCGCACCGACAAGGTGCCCAACACCTCCGCCACCGCCGCCAGCGCCGGGGCCGACCTCAACGGCGGCGCGATCAAGAACGCCTGCGAGCAGCTGCGGTCGCGGCTGGAGCGGGTGGCCGGGTCGCAGCTGGGGGTGAACGCGTCGGACGTGCGCATCGTCGACGGCGTGGCGCGCGCCCTGGGCAGCGACCGGGAGCTGGACTGGGACACCCTGGTGCGCACCGCCTACATGCAGCGGGTGCAGCTGTCGGCCTCCGGCTTCTACCGCACCGAGGGATTGCACTGGGACGCCAAGACCTTCCACGGCTCGCCGTTCAAATACTTCGCCTACGGCGCGGCCGCGACCGAGGTGGAGGTGGACGGGTTCACCGGCGCGTACCGCATCCGGCGCGTGGACATCGTGCACGACGTGGGCGACAGCCTCTCGCCGCTCATCGACATCGGCCAGGTCGAGGGCGGATTCGTACAGGGCGCGGGCTGGCTGACCCTGGAGGACCTACGGTGGGACACCGGTGACGGGCCGGGTCGCGGACGGCTGCTCACCCAGGCGGCGAGCACCTACAAGCTGCCCAGCTTCTCCGAGATGCCCGAGGAGTTCAATGTCAGGCTGCTGCGCGATGCCACCGAAGAGGGGGCGGTATACGGCTCCAAGGCGGTCGGTGAGCCGCCGCTGATGCTGGCGTTCTCGGTGCGTGAGGCGCTGCGGCAGGCCGCCGCGGCTTTCGGGCCGGGCGGAGTGAGCGTCGACCTGGCCTCGCCCGCGACGCCGGAGGCGGTGTACTGGGCCGTGCAGGCCGCGCGGGCAGGAACCGGGCAGGCGGATGAGGGCGGCTCGTCCGCCGATGGGCTGGCGCGTGCCGTTGGCGGTGCGGGGGCCGAGTCGCGTCCGTCCGGAGATGGGCACCAGCGCAACGGGAATGGCGGCCGGAGTCGCAACGGCGCGGGCCGCGGCGGCGATGGACAGCCCGCGGACGGTCCGCGCGGCACCGATCGGGTCGCGGTGGGCGAGGGCGGCCCCGGCGCCGACGGGAATTCGGCGGATTCCGATGCGGGCGCGCTCAGCGGTGCCTGAGATGACCTGGGTCGCCGCGGTCGCGCGGTTGCGAGCCCGCCGGGAACCCGGCGTGCTGGTGACCGTCGCGGCCGTGCGCGGCCACGCACCCCGCAAGGCCGGGGCCAAACTCGTGGTGGGGCGGACCGAGAGCTGGGGCTCGATCGGCGGTGGCAATATCGAGGCCGTCGCCATCGACCGGGCCCGCGAACTGCTAGCGCCCGGTGCGGAGCCGGAGCTGATGGAGTTCGCCCTCAACGACAAGGTCACCAACCGGCACGGGGTGCAGTGCTGCGGCGGCACCGTCACCGTGCTGCTCGAACCGCTGCCGGTGGTCCCGGTGGTGGCGATCTTCGGTGTCGGGCACGTCGGGTGGGAGCTGGCTCGCATCCTGGCCCGCCACGAACTCGACCTGCACCTCATCGACACCCGCCCCGACCAGCTCGCCGAGGATCGGCTCGGGGTGCTCGCGGACGCGGTGGCGCAGGTGCACGTGCACCACACGCCGCTGCTGCCGGAGGAGGTGCTCGCGGAGCTGCCGCCGGGGGCCCACATCCTGATCATGACCCACGACCACGCCGAGGACGCCGCCCTCTGCGACGCCGCCCTGCGCCTGCCCGAACTCGGTTCGATCGGATTGATCGGATCGTCGGCCAAATGGGCGCGGTTCCGGCAGCGTCTGGCCACCGAGGGCGGTCACGACGCCGCCGCCATCGACCGGATCACCACCCCCATCGGCCTGCCCGAGATCACCGGCAAGGAGCCGGCCGTCATCGCGGTGAGCGTGGCGGCGGATCTGCTGCGCGCCTTCGCAGGGATCGCCCGCACCGACAGTCACCCGGCGGGAATGTGAAAAGATCTGCGAAACAACAGTTTTGACGCGTACCGTAGGAATGGTCTCAGGGCGCCGGGACGACTCGCAGGGGAAGCCGATCCGGAAAGGGGGACTCGGTGCAAGACGCGGAGCGATCGCGAATACTGCTGCCTACCATCCAAGTGCGCTGGTCGCCGGAACAGGCGGCGTTCGTGGCATGGTCCGAACAATGCCCGGAATTGACCTACAGTGACCCGGCGTCGTCATTGGTGGCGCTGGACGGACTGATCGGCGCGGCGACCGATACCGGTATGTGAGTGGTCGACCTGCGGTGCGCCGGGTTATGACACGCACAGGTCGGAGAGGTGCGCGACCCAACTCGTAGGCCAGGGGTGGGCTTCCGACGGTGCGGCGGTCCGCTGAACGTACGGTCGCCGTCCGCGTTCGCGGCTATTTTCCGGCGCAGAAGTCGTCCCATTCGGTGACTCGGATGACCGGGCCCGCGCCGGCGGCGTTCTCGCCGCGGCCGGTGGAAGTCGCTGCGAAGGCTATGCCGCGCACGCATACGCGCGCGATATTCGGGAAGCTGTCGGTATTGCGGAAGATCTCGACGTAGTCCACATCGTGGATGGCGTCCGGCGGGCCACTCCGGTCGCCGAGTTCCTCCTTGCCGCAACCGGTCAGGGCGAGCAGCAGCGCGGCGGACAGACAACCGATGGTCAGGCGGGGCAGCATGATGCTCAGCCTGCTGCGTACCGGTCGTGCAGTCAATAGCGATCTGTTCGGACAGGGCCGAAATGTCCAGGGGGAGATGCGATCTGCCCGCCCCGTGCCCCGCATCCGACACGGGGCGGGCAGTCACGTCCTATCGGACTCGGTCAGCGCGGGGTGCGGGCCCGCGCTGCCTCACAGGCCGCCGAGCAGCAAATGCAGCAGGCTACCAACGATGTCTATCAGACCGGCGAGCAATCCCATTGTTCTCTCCTTCGATCTCCGCTGTGCGAAAGGGATATCCCCTGTCGCCGGATAGCAGCCTAATCAATGGGATATTTCCAGATGGTAACTCTTTGTCACGCCTGAGTTTCCTTGTAGGGCAATAGTTTCAGGGTTTCGGATGCATTAATTAGCCGCGTTTCGATGCGATTTAATCAATGGTGTCGGACAGGTCGTGAACCGTTGGCGCACGCATCGCCGGCGACGGAGGTCCGGCCCTGCCCACGGGCCCGCGATCGCGTCGGGGGTGGTTCGCGTGACGGCGTGATGAACCGTCGTGGAACACTGTGTGAATGGCGGGGTTGTGGACCGAATCCTCTCAGACGACAGCCGACGACGCTCCCGGCGCTCCACCGGGGCGGCCCACCTTGCGGGCCGTGGTGCGGTACACGTACCTGGCGGCCTTGGCCGTCACGGTGCTGACCGGGGGACTGCCGTCCGGGCGGCTGGTGGAAGCGGCCTGGATTCTGACCGGGGTGGTGGCGTTCACCATCGACCGGCCGGTGCGTGACCACCTGCGGGTGCTGGTGGACTGGCTGCCCCTGATCGGCGCGCTGGTGGTGTACGACGTCACCCGCGATCTCGCCGATACGCTCGGCATGCCGCTGCGGATGGGGGAACTGGTCGCGGCGGAGCGGGCACTGTTCGGGGGAGTGCTGCCGACGGTCTGGTTGCAGGAGCAGCTGGCCTCCGACGGCGAACCGTGGTGGACGCCGATCATCGGCGTCGTCTACACCACGCATTTCATCGTGCCGTGGGCGGTGGCCGCCATCTTCTACGTGTACTCGCGACCGCTGTGGGCACGGTACATGCGCCGCATCCTCCTCCTGTCCTACCTGGCGCTGCTGACCTACATCCTGGTGCCCGCCGCCCCGCCCTGGTACGCCAGCCGCGAAGGCGCCATCGCCGAGGAGGTCCGCCGCATCTCCGGCTTCGGCCTCGGACTGGTGCCGTCGGACACCAGCGCCGGCTGGCTCGAACAGCACGGCAACTACGTCGCCGCGCTGCCCTCGCTGCACACCGCCTTCGCCGTGCTGGTGACCGTGACGCTGTGGCCGCTGCTGACCTCGTGGTGGTTGCGCGTCCCCCTCGCGATCTTCCCCGCGGCCATGTCCTTCACCCTGGTCTACGGCGGCGAGCACTATGTCGTCGACGTTCTGCTCGGCTTCGCCTACGTCGGCCTCACCGCCCTGCTGGCCGGACTCTGGGAGCGCCGCACTCGACTGCGCCGGCGCGAACCGGCCGCCGAGACTCCCGAACTCGTGCGCCACTAGGGCGTATCCGCATCCCTCGCGCGGGGGACGGGCGAAACCGCCCGCGGGAGGGATGTGGTCGCACAGGGTGCGCGCCTAGCGTCGAAGCATGATCGAGGCGCGGGGACTGACGAAGTACTACGGGCGGACGCGCGCGGTCGCGGACGCCACGTTCGTGGTGCGACCGGGGCGGGTGACCGGGTTCCTGGGACCCAACGGCTCGGGGAAGTCGACGACGCTGCGGCTCACGCTCGGCCTCGACACGCCCAGCCGGGGCGTGGTGACGGTGTGCGGGCGGCGGTATCGCGCATTGCGGCGGCCGCTGTTCACCGTGGGCGCGCTGCTGGACGCGGGGGACGTGTTGGCGGGGCGCACCGCCGCGGCGCATCTGTCGATGTTGGCCGCCTGCACCGGGATTCGGGCGGAGCGGGTCGATGAGGTGCTCGGACTGGTGGGGCTGGCCGATGTCGCCGGTCGCCGGGTCGGCGACTTCTCGCTGGGCATGCGGCAGCGGCTGGGAATCGCGGCGGCGCTGCTGGGCGATCCCGGGGTGCTGATTCTGGACGAGCCGATGAACGGGCTGGATACGGAGGGGATCCGGTGGATTCGGCGGCTGCTGCGCGGCATGGCCGACGAGGGCCGGACCGTGCTGCTGTCCAGCCACCTGATGAGCGAGCTGGAACTGGTGGCCGACCACCTGCTGGTGATCGTGGCGGGGCGGCTGCTCGCGGATGAGCCGATCGGCGAATTCGTCTCCCGCGGCACCGAATCCGTGGTCCGGGTGCGCAGCGCCGACCTGGCGGCGCTCACCGCCGCCCTGGACGGGCCGGTCGAACTGCGGGGTGAGGTCGCGACCGTGCGCGGGCTGGCGCCGCGCCAGATCGGGCGGGTGGCGGCCGATCGCGGCATCGTGCTCGACGAGCTGACCCCGGTGCGCGCGTCGGTCGAGGACGTGTACACGGATCTGGTTGCCGCACACCGGCAGTACGGGCAGCGGGCAGTCCGGGAGATCGCATGACACGCACCGCCACCCCGCTTCCCATCGCGGCCGCCCCGGCCGCGGGCGTCCTGCTCGCGGACACCGTGTCGGCGCCCCCGGAGAGGAGGGTCCGCAGGTGACCGTCGTTTCAGCACCGCTCGCGCCCCTGCTGCGCGATCAGCTGCGGTCCGAGGTGATCAAGACGCGGTCCGCGCGCAGCCTGTGGCTGCTGCCGCTGCTCGCGCTGTCCGTCCCGCCGGTCATGGCCGGCGTGGTCGGGCTGACCGGCAGCCTGGAGCCGGACGACACCGTACTCGGCGGCGCGCTGACCGGAACCTCGTTGGCGCTGGCGGTGATCGGAGCCTGGGCCGCGCTGGTCGTCACCACCGAATTCGGATCGGGGACCATCCGGCCGGTCCTGACCGCCACCCCGTGGCGCGATCTGCTGCTGGCCGCGAAGGCCCTGCTGGTGGTCGCGGTGTCGACGGCGGTCGGCGTACTCGCGGTGACGACCGCCTGGCTGATCGGCGGCGCGGTCATCGACGGCGGGACATACGCTGCGGGACAACCATTTCCGGGGATGATCGGCATCTACTGCTGTTTCCCGGCCGTCGCCGTGCTCGGTCTCGCCGTCGGAGTCGCGGTGCGGAGTTCGGCCGGTGCGGTGGCCGTGATCACCGCGCATGTGGTGCTGCCCCAGGTCACCGCCGCCCAGGCGCTGGGGGAACTGCACAAGTGGGTGACCGTCGTCGCGCCCAGCGCGGTGGTGGCGAAGCTGTCGCAGAGTTCCGACGGGGCTGCGGAACTCATGGGATCGCTGGGCGGCTGGCCGCGCCTGGCGCTGGTGGCGGTGGGGGCGGTGGCCGCGCTCGGAATGGCCAGGCGCACCCTGAACCGCGCCGATATCTGAGATCGTGGAACCATGCTCGAGCTGATCTCGGCACCGCTCGGCCGCTTCCGGTGGGTCCAGGCGCTGTCGGCCGCCCTGCTGGTGCTCGCGGCGCTGGTGTTCGCGGTCGTGCTGCACACCCTGCAATCGGATACCGGGTTGACCGACCGCCGCGCCGTCGGGCTCGCCCTGATCCAGGGCCTCGCGGTGGCGCTCGCACCCCGGCTGCCGCTGCCCGCCTGGGCGGCGTCGGCCATCGCGGTCGTGGTGGCGTCGCTGTGGGTGGACACCGGGCTGTGGGTGGACGCCATGATCAACAGTCACCTGCTGGTGTTGGCCGTCCTCGCGCTGAGCGTGCCCGCCCGGCAGGCCGGGGCCTACTGGGCGGGCACCGTGGCCACCGGTGCGTTGCTCGCCGCGCTACTGCGACCGCCGCGTGCGCTGTCGGAGCTGCTCGAGGTGGCGGCGCTGGCGGCCCTGATCCTGGTGGCCGGTGCGGCGCTGCGCGCCCTGGCGGCGGCCCGGCGCGGACTGCGCGACGAGCAGGAGGCGGCCCGGCGGCAGCGGGAACGCACCGCGCTGCTGGAGGAGCGGACCCGGATCGCCCGCGAACTGCACGATGTGGTGGCGCACCACATGTCGGTCATCGCCATTCAGGCGGAGGCCGCGCAGTTCCGCGCATCCGACACCGCACCACGGACTTTCGCCGCCATACGGGACAGCGCCGTCACCGCGCTCGGCGAGATGCGCCGCATTCTGGATCTGCTGCGCTCCGGCGACACCGGCGCGGCGCCGCAGCCGACCGTGACCGATCTGCCGCAGCTGGTCGACTCGGTGCGCGGCACCGGCATCCGCGTCGAACTCGATACCGACGGCGATCTCACCGCGATTCCGGCGGGCGTCGGACTCTCGGCGTACCGCATCGTCCAGGAAGCGCTGAGCAATGCCGTCCGGCACGCGCCCGGCGCGGCGGTGCGGGTGCGTGTCGACTGCGCCGCCGGCCGGGTGCGCATCGACGTCGACAATCCGCTACCCGACGGAGCCGTCGGCGTCCGGGCCGGGCACGGGCTGACCGGTATGCGGGAGCGGGTCGCGGCCTACGGCGGCACCCTCACGGCCGCGCCCGCCGACGGCCGCTTCCGGGTGCGCGCGGAACTGCCGATCCGGGACGAGTCGTGACGGCCATCCGCGTGCTGGTCGCCGATGACCAGGAGTTGGTGCGCGAGGGCCTGACCGTGCTGCTCGACGCGCAGCCGGATATCGCCGTCGTCGGCCATGCCGCCGACGGGATCGCCGCGGTGGCGCAGACGCGGCGGCTGCGCCCCGATGTCGTCCTGATGGACGTCCGCATGCCCGGTGTCGACGGGCTGGAGGCCACCCGCCGCATCGTCGCGGCCGAGCACGGCACCCGCGTCATCGTGCTGACGACCTTCGACCTCGACGAATACGTCTACACCGCGCTGCGGGCGGGGGCGAGCGGATTCCTGCTCAAGGACGCCTCGGCGCACATTCTGGGCGAGGCGGTGCGCGCCGTCGCCCGCGGCGAGGCCATGCTCGCCCCCACCGTGACCCGCCGGCTGGTGGAACGATTCGCCCGCACCGCCGACACCCGCCCGGGTCCGGCGCCCGCCGAACTCACCGCCCGCGAGACCGAGGTGCTGGTGTGCATCGCGCGGGGAGCGTCCAATGCCGAGATCGCGCGTGCCCTGGTGATCTCGGAGCAGACGGTGAAGACGCACGTGGCGCGCATCCTGGACAAGCTGCACCTGCGCGATCGCACCCAGGCCGCGATCTACGCCTACGAAACCCGTCTGGTGCGGCCCGACTGAGCCGGATCGGCCGGACTACCCCCAGAGATCGGTGGTCGGCAGGTCGCTGAGCTGGGGATGCACATCGTTGTCGATGGTGACGATCACGCCGTGCCGACCAAGGTCGTGGGCGAGCTTGCGGGCCACGGGCTCGGCGGCCCGGTACTCGACCACGGCGCCGCCTTCGGGGAAGCGCAGGCGCACGTGGACATCGTGCGAGGCGGTGGGGTCGGTCACCGGAACAGCCGGTGGTCGATGGAATCCGTACGCGTGGTGACGGCATGGTGAGCGACGCCGTTGTCGTCAGTGCAGCGCCGTATGGCACGGCGGCACGGTTGCCGCCGGCCTTCCGGCGGTTCCGATGACCGATGGTGTGCGCGGATGCCGCGCTCCCACAGCGCCGGATCGCCGATGCGGCGGTAGGAACGCCGGGACAGTCGACTCTGCGTCACCCAGTCGATGGTGGGTTGCCCACTTTGCGGCGACACCGGAAACTGGTTTGCGGTTGTTTGAAGATTGGCGGGTCGGAACTGCTCCGCCTTGCGACGCGTTACCCCGGTAGGGAACCGTCGGCGGCATGTGCGGCAACGACGGAAGGTTTTCCCGACAGAGTGGTCGGGTATTCAAAGCTGCTGGGTCGTCCGCTCCGCGATTCGGAGGCGACAGAGCGTGACTGGTTCCGACGGCGGTGCGAGGGATGGACTGATGGGCGCGAACCTGCTGATCGTGGAGGACGACGACCGGGTCCGGGAGGCGCTGCGGCTGGCCATGGAGGACGAGGGGTACGAGGTCTCGGAGGCGGGCGGTGCCGAGGTGGCGCTCGCGCAGGTGCGCAGCCGCGGGGTTCCCGACGTCATGATCGTGGATCTGATGCTGGGCGCGATGGACGGATTCACCTGCATTCGTGAGGTGCGCCGCGATCACGATGTGCCCATCATCGTGGTGAGCGCGCGCGACGACACCCACGATGTGGTGGCCGCGCTGGAGGCCGGGGCGGACGATTTCGTGACCAAACCGTTCGAGATCAAGGAGATCACCGCGCGCATGCGGGCGCTGCGCCGCCGGGCGCGGCTGGCGCAGGGGCGCGACGCCGCCCCGGACCCCGACGGCCGCCCCGAGGTGGTGCTGGACGCCGATGCGAACCCGCCGCTGGTGCTGTCGCAGGACAGCGGCCGCCTGCTGCGCGGTGACGAGGAGGTGCATCTGACGCTCACCGAGTACCGGCTACTCTGCGAATTGGCGGAAACGCCGGGCCGGGTGCTCAGCCGCGATGTCCTGCTCGAAAGGGTATGGGACCGCGGGTTTTTCGGTGACCAAAGGATAGTGGACGTGCATATGCGCAGGTTGCGTACCAAGATCGAGAGGGATCCCTCCGCCCCGCGGATCGTGGTGACGGTACGCGGGCTCGGATACCGACTAGACGTGCAGCGGTGACCGCGGACGCCGGCGCCACCCGATGGCGGCCCGCGCGCAGCGTGTACAGCCGCGCGGTGCTCGCCTTCGCCCTGAGCGCCAGCCTGGTGTCGCTGGTGCTGGCGGTCTCGGTGTTCACCGTCGGCCGCGGCTATATGGAGGGACAGCGCGAGCGTTCGGCCGAACGCCTCACCGACGCCCATATCGGGATGCTGCGCCAGAATGTCGCCGCGGAGCGGCCCACCGAGGCCGATCTGGTGGCCATCGAACCCCCCGACGGCACGGTGATGCTGGTGCGCTGGGGTGACACCTGGATCGACAGCGACTCCGCCCTGGCGACCTCCGCGCTGCTGTCATCGGATATCGCCACCGGTTCGGAGGAGAGTACGCAGCGGGTGATGGTGGCGGGCAAACCCTATCTGCGCGTTGGCCTTCCGCTGAACGCGCGTGGGGACATGTTCTACGAGTTCACACCCATCGCCGAGCTGGACTCCACCCTGCGCATGCTGCGGAATCTGCTGATCGCCTGCGCCATCGTCGCCTCCTCGGTCGGTGCGGTGCTCGGCGTGTGGGCGAGTCGGCGGGTGCTCAAACCGCTGCACCAACTGGCCGTCACGGCTTCGCGGATCGCCTCGGGCGAACTCGACACCCGGCTGCCGCGCACGGCCGACCGCGATCTGTCCGATACCGTCGACGCCTTCAACACCATGGTCGATTCGCTACAGCAGCGCATCGAACGGGAGCGCCGCCTGGTCGGCGACGTCAGCCACGAACTGCGCACCCCGCTCACCACACTGGTCACCAGCGTCGGCGTCATGAACAAGTACGAGGATCAGCTGCCGGAGCGGATGCGGCGGGCGCTGCGGTTGACCAGCGACGAACTCAGCCATATGCGCCGGATGCTGGACGACATGCTGGAACTGGCGCGCGTGGACGCCGGGGTGCACCGCGGCGACGTCGAACTGCTCTCGCTCGGCGAACTGCTCACCCATTCCCTCGCCGAACGGCACTACCCGCCCGAACTGCTCACGGTCGTCACCGATTCCACCATCGAGGGCCGACGGCTCGAACTCGAGCGCACCGTGGCCAACCTGCTGGAGAACGCCTCGCGCCACGGTGGGGGGCCGGTCGCGGTCACCGTGCGCCGGGACGGCGCCGACGCGGTGATCACGGTCGATGACGCCGGTCCCGGAGTGCCGGTCGCCGATCGCCGCCGGATCTTCGAGCGCTTCGCCACCATCCGGATCGAACGCGGCGCGGCGGTCGGAACCGGTATCGGCCTCGCCCTGGTGTCGGAAACCGTTGCGGCGCACGGGGGCCGGGTGTACTGCGAGGATCGCCCCGGCGGCGGAGCGCGGTTCGTGGTGCGGCTGCCGCGGGTGGACGCCGAGCTGCTGGAATCCGAGCGGGAGCCGACGCCGACCCGCTGACGGCGAACCGGGGGCGGCGGCGACCCGGTGGCCCTGTAGGTTCGCGAGGGAGCTGCCCTGACAGCGGAGCGCCGCCGCCGCTGCGACGGTACCGCACCGGCAGCGCGGAAGCCGGTGGCCGGGAGCGAAAGTCGGGAAGCCGTGCCCGGATCGCAAATCCGTCGTCAACCCGCCGCAATACTCCGGCCCGCCGCAGTACCCCGGCCCACACTGCTGTCCCGGTGCGCGCCGCCTACCACCACTCGGTGATCGCGGCGAGCTGCCGTCCCAGCTCCGGGGCGAGGGTGCGGACGTAGCTGGCGGTGAGGTGGTGTTCGTCGCGGTAGATGAGCACATTGCCCTCCGCGACACGGCAACGGTCCGAACGGCATACGGCGTCGCTGAGATCCATCGGGAAGATGTTCGGATAGCTCGCCGCCGGTTCCTCGGCGGGGTCCCGTGCGGACAGCGCCGCGGCGCGGTCCATCCCGCAGCTGTCCGGTGTGGTGCCGCGCCGGGCCAGGCAGTCGACGGCCCGGTAGTAGACGTCGCCGTGGCGCAGACGCGGGGTGTCGCGCAGCGCGAGCACCCGCAGGCCGCGCTCGGACAGCGCCGACCACACGTCCAGGAACTCCGGCGGCACCTCGTCCCCCGCCCCCTCCGCCCGACTGCGCGTGGAAATGGTGAATACCCAGTCCGGGCGCTCCACGGCGAGCCGGTCGAGCACCTCCTCCGACCACTCCCGGCACTCCGGGAACGGGGCCTCGGCATAGGAGGGATGGTCGGAGAGCGTGAGCGGGCAGCGCTCCTTCAGATAGGTGACGATGCGGAAACCGTAATCGCGGGACAGGATCTGGAGTGCCGGAATCCAGTGCTCGGAATGCGAGCCGCCGACCACCGCGATGACCCGCCCGGCGGTGGCGTCGCCGTAGACGCAGGAGCGCACCTCCCGGTCCGGGGTGATGCAGCCGTCCCGGGTCGGCGGCGGTGAGTCGGCATTGCCCCGCAGGATCGAGGGGCGGATGGGGTGCGGCGGCGGGTCGATGCCCCGGACCAGGGCATCCGCGCCCGGATACGCGGTGGGGAATTCGAACGGTTTCGGCGGCTGCGGCGGATTCGCGGCCGACACCACCTGCCAGCCCAGCGCGGCGGCCAGCACGCTGGTGCCCAGCGCCGCGACCACGGTGCCGGTGCCGCGTCGAATCCACGTGGCCACCCCGGAAACGGTGTCCGACGGGCCGGGGCGATGACGCAGCGGTGTCTCGATCACGCGGGTGGTCACCCAGGCGAGCGCCAGCGATATCGCGATCACCGCCAGCCCGTCGGCGAATCCGGCGTGCTCCCGGCCGGTTTCGGCCAGGTAGAAGATGAGGATGGGCCAGTGCCACAAATAGAGCGGGTAGGCGATCGCGCCGAGCTCGGTGCACGGCCGGCTCGCCAGTACCCGGTTCGCCCACGGGCGTTCGGTCGCCGGGACATGGAGTCCGGACAGGATGAGCAGTACGGCCGCGGCGACGGGGAACAGGGCCGCCGGACCCGGGAACGCGGTGGCGCCGTCGAACAGCAGGCCGCAGCACAGCACCATGACCAGGCCGACGGCGCCCGCGAGCCAGCGGATCCGGTGCGGAATGGTCAGCCACGGCGTGACCACGGCCAGCGCCGCGCCCGCCAGCAGTTCCCAGGCGCGGGCGGCGCTGTCGTAGTAGATCCACGCCTGCTGCTGCGGCGAATCGGCGGCGTAGCGGAACGAGGCGGCCGCGCCGAGCAGCAGCATCAGCAGCAGGGTGGCGCGCCGCCGGTCCGGGCGGGGCCGCACCGCCGCCCAGAGCGCGACGACGGCCAGGATCGCCAGGTAGAACTGGCCTTGCACGGCCATGGACCACAGGTGCTGCAACGGGCTGATCGAGGGGTCCGCGGCGGCGTAGTCCAGCTCGGCGGTGGCCAGATACCAGTTCTGGAAGTAGAAGCCCGAGGCCAGCAGTTGCGCGGAGATGTCGTTCCAGCGGGTGTACGGCGTCGCGACGACCGTGGCGACGGCGACGGCGGCCAGCACCACCAGCAGGGCGGGCAGCAGGCGGCGGGCGGTGCGCCGCAGCGTCGCCCCGATGCCTGGGCCGCCCGTGGTGTCGGTGCGGCGCAACAGCATTCCGGTGAAGAAGAAGCCGGACAGCACCAGGAAGATGTCCACACCGCCGGACACCCGCCCCATCCACACGTGGAAGGCCACCACCAGCGCGATCGCGATACCGCGCAGCCCGTCGAGATCGTCGCGGTAGCTCGGTCGGGAGGCGATGGCGGGCAGCGGATTCCGGGGCGCCACCGCGACGGGCGCGGCCGGTCCCGGGGTGCGCGTGTACACGAGAACTCCCCACTACGTAGCGGCCCCGACCAGAGCTGCAAGCCGGGGGTTGCCGACCTGATCTCGCGGCGCACCGCCCATTAAGATGCCCGAGTGATCGCACCGCTGGCAAACGCGCGGGGTCGCCGCCCGGCTCACGGGATTTCGACTTGCGCAACCGGTTTTGGTGCGGCATCTTTTTCTGTCGGACCGCCGCACGGATGCGTCGAGTGAGTCAGGGGGACAGGTCAGCCGGCGTCCACGATCGGGACGTGTGGTGCGTGCTGCCGGACCGCGGCCGCGAGCCGGTCCTCGTCGAGCCGCCAGCCGGAGATCGGGCGGCTCGCGGCGATCACATCCGGTGGGATGTGCGGAATCAGGCGAGGGGCCGCCTTCGCGGCCATGCCCTGCGCTCGCGGCAGCGGCGGCAGCCCCTCGTGGCGCCGCACGCCGATGTAGCGCATCGACGCCCCGTGCGACACCCGCTGCCGGAACAGGACGACGGCGGCGATGTCCGACCACGGCACGGACACCGTGGTGTCCTTGCGGCGCAAGGGCGGACCGCCGAGGGTGATGCCGTCGTCGTCCACGCGCAGCGCCAGTTCGCGCGAGGCCATGCCCGCCGCCATGAACACACCGCCGCCACCGAAGAACACGATCGTGATCACCTGGAGCGCCACCGACATATCCGGGACGACCAGCGCGATGACCACGAACAGCGCGCAGATGCCGAGGATGCCCGTCGAGCGCAGGTCGAATCCGAATCGGGCCTCGTAGCTCATCGCTGCCCCTCCTCGTACGCCACCGGTCGGTGGTGTCGGCCGGAATCGGCCGATTCTAGTGCGCGCAGGGCGGATTCGATGCCTCCGATGCGGTCGCCGAGCAGCCCCAGCGCGCCGATGGCGCGGACGAGCGGATCGTCCTCGGCCCCGCCGAGAGCCTGTTCGCGCAGATAGGCGGACTTGACCTCGGTCCAGCGGCGGGCCTGGTCCGGGGTCAGCGTGCCGCGCACTTCGGCCAGTTTGAGCAGGTTGGCCTCGGTGGCGGCGGCCAGGGTCTGGGCCTCGCCGAGGTAGTGGTCGTCGATGAGGGCCTCGAGTTCGCTGTCGTTCATGACCGGGACCACGCGTTCGGCGAGGGCGTTCATATTGCGATACGAACCCTGGAGCTGGAACGGCGGTTCGGTGCGGGCGGCGTCCGCGGTGGCGGCCGAGGCGATGTAGGCGCGGTTGACGGCCAGCACCACCTCCTGCACGCGCAGCAGTTTGCCCAGCACCGCGGTGACCTCCGCCAGTTCCGCCGCCTGGTACGGATGGGTGAGGCCGTCGGCGCTGGCGGTGCGGTCGCCGCGCGCCAGCCGGACCAGGATCTCCAGATCGCCGCGATCGCGCGAGGACAGCGGGGCGAGAACGGAATTCGAGGTGAGCGCGTTCTCCAGGTAGCTGAGCGCGAACTGCTCGTCACGGCCGGAGAGTACATCGCCGAGATTCCACACGTCGGCGCGGTTGGCGAGCATATCCGGGATCCGGAATCGCTTGCCCTGCTCGGTGTACGGGTTTCCGGCCATGCACACCGCGAACCGCTTGCCCCGCAGATCGTAGGTACGGGTGCGGCCCTCCCACACGCCCTCCATGCGCCGCTGGCCGTCGCACAGCGAGATGAACTTCTGCAGCAGTTCCGGCGAGGTGTGCTGGATGTCGTCGAGATACAGCAGCACGTTGTTGCCGAGCTCCAGCGCGAAATTGATCTTCTCGAGCTCCTGGCGGGCGGTGGCGTGCGGCGCCTGCTCGGGATCGATCGAGGTCACCTCGTGGCCGAGTGCGGGACCGTTCACCTTCACCAGCACCAGGCCCAGCCGGGCGGCCACGTATTCCATGAGGGTGGTCTTGCCGTAGCCCGGCGGTGAGATGAGCAGCAGCAGACCGGAGCGGTCGACACGTTCGGCATCCCCGGCCACGCCGATCTGCTTGGCCAGGTTGTCGCCGATCAGCGGCAGATACACCTCGTCGATCAGGCGGTTGCGCACGAAACCGCTCAGGGCGCGCGGACGGTACTCCGCCATCCGCAGCCGCTCGCGTTCGGCGGCGACCAGTTCGGTGCGGCGACGCAGATAGGCCCGGAAGCCGGGCACTCGTTCCCGCTGGAACCGGCCGCACCGGGCCAGCAGCTCATCGAGCCGGAAGCTCAACTCCCGCCCCGTGATCCGGGGATGGGTGCCCAGCAGACCGGTGACGGTGGCGGTGAGCGCGGCGGCGGACTCGTAGCGGGGCAGCGCGGCGCCGCACAGTTCGATCGCCACCGCCTCGGGCAGGTCGGCGCGCTCGGCCGGATCGGTGGCGTCGCGGTCCAGATAGGCGGTGAGCCATGCGCGTATCAGTTGGTAGCGCGCCGTGATACCGGGCGTGCCGACCACCGCGGCCTGCGACTCGACGGGCGCGGAGGATGTCCCGGACGGCGTTCGCACCGGCTGCGCGTTCGGTGCGGTCGACCGCGCACGCACCGATCGGGAGCGGCCGTCGGTCGATCGCACCCTGTCGGCGATCGCGCGCGAGCGGGCGTCGGTCGAGTTCGAGTGCCCCCCGGCCGTTCGCGAGTGGCTGTCGTTCATTCGTGAGTGGCTGGTGTCCGTTCGCGAGTGGCCGCTGTCCATGCTCGAGTGGCCGTCACTCGTTCCGGGGTGGTCGTCCGTTCCGGAACAGTCGTCATTCGATCCCGGGTGGTTCTCGATCGTCCGTGTGCGGCCGTCATGCGAACGCGCGTCGTCGGTGACCGAGGACAAATGGCCGCCAACCGCATAGGAGGGGCCGGTGGCCGAGCGAGAATGGTGGTCGGTGTCGGCGAGGGCGCGCAGGTCTGCCTCGAACTCGGCGCGACCGGTCGCGGAGGCAGCGTCGAGGGCGCGATGGAAGCGGTCCAGCAGTCGCCGGGCTCCGGCGGAGGTGACGAAACCCGGAGTGGGCGTCGCCAATTCCTCGAACAGGTACTCCCCGGCGAGTTGCGCGTCCACCGGGTCGAGTCCGATGTCGTCGGCGAACCCCGTTATCCCGGAGGACAATTCGGCGCACACCTCGTCCACATCGGTGGTGCGGCCGAAGACGGCGCGGGCACGGGCCAGCGACCCGGTCCGGGTACGCCAGTACGCGGCCTGCTCCGGGGACAGGGCGAAGCGCCACCACAGCTGGGCCGCCGCGCGTTCGGCGGGCGGATACCGCAGCAGTCCTGCCCCCGCCGACAAGCGCAGGGCCGCATCGAGAATCGCGGCGGCGTCGTGGTCGTGCACACCGCGCTCGTAGCCCTCGTCGTAGCGGTCGGCGGCGGCTCTGCCGACCGGTCCGGCGAGTTCACCGGCGGCGGCCGCCGCGTGCAGGGCGTCGAGGCCGCCGTCGTGCTCGGCCGCGGCGAGGATCGACACGGCCAGGTACTCGCCCCGGTACACCTCGGCGGTCTCCGACACCAGCAGCTGCGACCAGTACGGCCGCGTCGCCTCGAAGCCGCGCTCGCGCACCGGCGCCCGATAGTCGGTGCCGGTGATGGCGTACCACAGCGCCCCCTCGTGCGGAACCATGGTCAGCTCCACCGGCCGGGTGTCGACCGCGAAGCGGTGGCGGCCCAGGCGCAGCGTCTCCCCGCCGTCGGCGTAGAGATCGGTGCGGTCCCGCAGCGCGCGCCCGGCCTCCTGCCGGGCCGCGCGCAGCCTGCCCTCGAACTCCTCGGCGCGCACCTGATCGCCGAGGGCGCGCAGCTCGGCCACGGCCGAGCGCAGCCGCGCCACCATGGGATCGGAGGCGAAATAGGTGTTCACCTCGTCCTGGGAACCCAGGGCGGCGGCGCGGCGGCCCACCCCGGACAGGATGCGCTGCGCCGAGTCGGCGAGACGTTCGCCGCGCCGGGCCCGATCGTCCAGCAGCGCCTGCTTGCGCGCCGCGAACGCCTCGTACACGTCCTCGCGCTTGGCGGCGAGCTGGTCGGCGAAATCGTCGAACTCGCCGAAGCGGGCCTCCAGATTCTCGATGGCCAGCAGCAGCTTCGCCAGCTGGTCGTCGCACGCCTCGGGGGAGTCGCAGACCGCGAGCCCCCCGCTCACCGACTGCCCGAGCAGCGCGAATTCGGCGGCGAAGGCGGCCCGGCCCTCCACCGCGGCCAGCTCCGCGCGCCGGGTGTCCAGCGTGGCCCGCACCCGGTTGACCCCGGCCAGCACCTCGCCGATGCGCGTGAGAATGGTGGTGCGCACCGTGGCATCGGTGATGTCGAGCGATCCGACCACATCGGTGACGATGCGCAGGGCGTCGGTCTGCTCGCTCAACCGCTGCCGCAGCGGTTCGGCCGCCGCGGCGGAGGCGATGGTCTCGGCCTGCGCCAGCAGCTCGTCGAGCTCGGTGCGATAGCCCGCGAAAGCGTCGTCGCCGGAGAGGAATTCGACGGCCCGATGACCGGTGTCGGTGAGCGCGGCGGCGAGCTCGCCGTCCAGCGCGTCGATCCGCTCGGTATCGACGTAGCGCAGCTCGCGCACCGTCACCAGATGCCCCTGTGCGCGCCGCAGCTCCGCCAGCATCCGCACCCAGTCCTCGGCGGTGCGGTGCGCGGCGGCGCGGGCCCGGCGCATCAGCGAGGCCGCCTCGTCGGCCGCACCGTCCACGGCCGCGCTCGCCTGCGCGGTGAGCGCGGTGACCTTGTCGTACTCGTCGAGCACCTGTTCGGCGGTGGCGCGCACCTCGGACAGCGCGGCGGCCGGATCGTCCAGCTCCGGTTCGCCCAGCCAGTGGTACAGGTCGACGGCGCGGGTGCACGCCGCGATCACGGCCTCGAAAACGGCGGTGGCGGGCCGCATCTCATCCACCATGCGGCGCACGGCGAGGCATTCCGAGATACCGCGCACCAGTTCGGCATTGCCGACCCGGTGCAGCGGACCGGCGCCCACCGGCTGCGCTGCCGCGTACACGTCGGAGACGAACGGGGTGCGCCACACCTGGAGCGGATGCACCCGGGTCGGCTCCTCCGACATGGCCCGCAGCACCACCATGGTGCCGTCCTCGAACAGGGAATACCCATGGCAGACCGTGGGATTGGCTACCTCGGTGCGCACCAGGTTGTAGGGCAGCAGCAGCGTGCGGCCCGCCGCGCGGGCATGGAAGACGTACAGCACGTCCTCGCCGTTGCCCGCCCGGACGGTGCGCTCGTACTCCAATTCCACGGTGTCGGTGTCGAACCGCTTGTGCACGCCGGTGGCAAGGTAGTAGCCGCCGGGGAAGATGATGCCCTGATCATCGGGCAGTCGACGGCACGACTGCCCGATCCCGTCCAGCCGCACCACGTCCTTGGTGCGGGTGTTGAAAACCAGGTGCCGCCAGTCGGTTTCGTTGTACGGCCGAATCCGCAGCAGGATCAGCGGCCCCAGCCGCGCATAGTGCACATCGGCGTCGGCCAGGCTCTGGAGCGGCTCGTCGACCGGCTCGCTGTAGATGCCCGCGCCGGTCTCGGTATTGTCCTCGACCTTGATGGTGAGGGTGCCGCCGAGCGTCTCCACGAACACCTCGCCGAGAATCGACAGGTGCGGGTGCCGACCGTGCACCTGGTCGTCGCGGGTGGTCTCGATCCACTCGAAGTCGTGCGACGGCGGGAAAACATGGTCGCGTTCCCCGCGATTGTCCAGGTAGCGCAGCGATCCGTCGGTGTCCAACTGCCAGCGCAGCACCCGGATGTCGTCGGTGCGCTGTCCGGTCTGGAAAACCGCCAGCAGGCGGCCTTCCACACGGCGCAGTTGCAGCAACCGGGTCTGGCTGTAGTAGCGGTACAGCTCGGCGAAATCGCGAAGGAATCGTGGATCGTCGAAAAGTCCGGTGGCATCGGCGGATTCGAAGCCGAACGGCGCGGCCCCCGGCTCCGCGCCGTCCGGTGTCGTGCTCTCGGCACGGAAGCGGTGCACGGCGAAGACGTCCGCGACCGTGGTCTCCGGCCGCATGCCGACGAACACGTTGTAGCCGAACACCATGCGCCCGTCCGGCAGCGCCACCACGTCGCGGGGCACGCAGTTGTTGTCCGTGCGGATGCGCTCGGTGCCGAGCAGCGTCAGCTCGGAGCCGCCGAAGGCCGCGATCCGACGCTGATTGAGCAGTTCCGCGCGCCGCGCCAGCTCGGCGGCGTGTTCACGCAGGCGGGCGCGCAGGATCTCGTACGTGCCCGTCTCGAGTCCGACCGGACCCCGGTCGCCGGATTCCCCTCCGATCCGGCGACCGGTGTCCGGTGCTGCCGCCCCGCTCACTTGCTCTGCGGGACGTCGTCGGAGCCGTGACCGTTGACCCCGGCCAGACGGCCGATGAGCGCGGTCGCGGCGGTCTTGCCGACCTCGGAGTTGCCGATCAGCTGATCGAGGCCCTTACCGAGGCCGATGGAGCCCACCAGGCGGTCCAGGAAGATCGAGTCGCCGCCGACGATGTCGATATTCGCCTGTTCCAGGCCGGTGGCGAGCACCGTGGCCTGTGCCTGGGCGACCTCGCGGTGCGCGGTGAGCTTGGCCAGCTCGATGTCCTTCTCCATCTCCAGCCGCAGCCGGTATTCCTCGTGCTCGCGGGTGGCGTCGTCCAGCGCCGCCATGGCCGCGGCCTTCTCCTGCAGGCCCTCGGCCTCGCCCTTGAGCTTCTCGCGCAGCGCCTCGGCTTCCACCAGCGCCTTCTCCCGCAGCGCGACCGCCTCGGCGCGGCCCACCTTCTCGATGGCGTCGGCCTCGCGCTCCTTGACCTGTGCCTGCCCCAGCCCGTAGGCGGCCGCCTCGGCCTGCTGCGCCTCGGCGAGGCGGATCTTGGCGCGCGCCCGCAGTTCCGACGCCTGCTGCTCGGCCTCGGCCAGCGTCAGCGACTCCTTGGCCTTGAACTTGGCCGCGGCCTCCGCGGCCTCGGCCGCCTTGATGTCCTTGACCAGGTGCTCCTGCGCCTCGGCCTCGGCGCGGATGACAATGGCCTGGCGGTCGCGTTCGGCCGCCTCCACCGCGCGCAGCCGGTTGATCTGCTCCTGCTGTTCGGCCACGGTCTTGTCCACCGCGATGCGCTCGCGCACCACCTCGGCGACGGTGCGCTTGTCCGTCTCCACCTCGCGGTCGGCGGCGATCCGCGCCAGCGAGACCTCGCGGTCGCGGGCGGTGACCTCGAGCAGCCGGTCCTTCTCGATGCGTTCGGCCTCCACGGCGATCACGCGTTCGCGGTTCTTCTCGGCGACCGCGATCTCGCGGCCCATGTTCTCCTGCTGGATGCCGAGGGCCTCCTCGGTGCGCAGGTGCGCGGTCTGCGAGCGCAGCCGCTCCTCGGCCTGGACCCGGGCGATCTCGGCCTCCTCGCGGGCGCGCATGGTCTCCACCTCGCGCTGCTGGCGGATCTCGGCGTCGGCCTGCTGGCGCTCCAGCTCCAGCACCGCCTCGCGCGCCTGCACGTTCTGGCGGGTGATCTCCTTCTCCTCGTTGCGCCGGAACTCGTTGGTGCGCACGTGTTCCACCGCGGTCAGTTCGGTGATCTTGCGAATACCCTGCGCGTCCAGGATGTTCTGGGAGTCGAGCTGGGCGAGCGGGGTCTGCTCCAGGTAGTCGATGGCGGCGTCCTCGAGGCTGTAGCCATTGAGATCGGTGCCGATCACCGCGATGATGCGGTCGCGGAACTCGTCGCGCTTGGTGTAGAGGTCGACGAAGTCGAGGTGCTTGCCCACCGTCTTGAGCGCCTCGGAGAACTTGGCGGCGAACAGCTCCTGCAGCGTGGACTGGTCGCTGGCGCGGGCGGTGCCGATGGCCTGCGCGACCTTGATCACGTCCTCGACCGTCTTGTTCACCCGCACGAAGAAGGTGATGCGGATATCGGCGCGGATATTGTCGCGGCAGATCAGCCCGTCGCGGCCGACCCGGTCGATCTCGATGGTCTTCACCGAGATATCCATGTACTCGGCCTTGTGCAGCACCGGCAGCACCACCGCGCCGGTGAAGGTGACGTCCACCCGGCGCATCTTCGAGATGATCAGGGCGCGGCCCTGTTCCACCTTCTTGAACAGGCTGCTCACGATGAGCAGCGCGGCAATGCCGATCACGAGTGCGAGAGCCACCAGGACTCCCAGGCCGATTGCGATGGTAGACATCAGATCCCCTCCAGTGGGGCCACCCAGAAGGTCTCGGTGGCCGAGTCGTAGTCGTAGACGATTGCGGAAACACCGTGTGCGAGTGGTGTTTCGGCGGCATGTTCGGCGCTTTGGCGGACCTGGATGATCGCCGACGAGCCGTCGGGCGAAGTCAGTTCCGCCTGACCGAAATCCGGACCGACGCGGCCGGTGCGGATGACGCACACCCGGCCGACGAGGTCATTCCTGCTGGGCTCCGCGGTGGCCCCGAACAGGCGGCGCAGCGGTACCACGATGGCCCGGGTGCCCAGGACGGACACCGGAACGGCCACCACGAGTACGGCGACACCGGCACAGAAGCCGAGGAAGCCGGTGAGATTCAGCTCTCGGGTCAGGGTCGCCCCGGCCAGGCACAGGAACCAGGCCAGCGCGATGAGGATGGATACGATGATCGATACCGGCACACCGCTCAGACCCCACCGGTCACCGATGGCGGAACCGCCGGTGTCGGAATCGGTGTCGAACAGCTCCAGATCGGCCCCACCGGCCAGGACGGCAAGCCAGTACGCGACGACGACGATCAGCGCGAAGCTGAAGACAACGGTGGGAAAAGTCAGTGTCGCCGTGAGGAATTCACGCATGCCCGGCGAATGCCGGGCGGAAGAGGGCGCGCGTCGACGAAATATGTTGCACGAAAAGCTCCTTGATCGTTCCACCGCAATTCACGAACGTGTGAATCACGTGCCGACCAGGCTTCCCGGCTCCCCTTGGGTGTAAGGATGCCGTAAAGATCCCCCCGGGGCAAGCTGAATAGCCCCGCGGTGGCCGACCGGTGTGCGGCAACCATATGGCAAACTTGCTCGACGTGCATGTCGGGGGTGGTATCGGGCCGGTGGCGGGCGGGGTTTCCCACCACGAAGAAGACAATCCGGGCGGTGGCCGTTAGGGTGTTAATAACGCGTCAACGAACGCGGGGTGTGCCGGGAAGTCTGGTCGGCGGTCAGGGGCAACGTGCCCTCACGTCGAAGCCCCCGGAGGTTGTTCATGGCTGCCGCCCCGCGCGAGCGCAGGGTGTTTCTCGGATTGCTGTCCTGGTCCGAGCGATCGGCGCTGGCGACGGCATTGCGCACGGAGACCGTCGGCGGCTTGCTGTTGCTGGCGGCCGCCGTGCTCGCACTGGCCTGGGCCAATTCCCCGTGGGCCGAGTGGTATACGCGGATCAGTGACTTCCACTTCGGGATCGGCGCGCTCGGGCTGGATCTCTCGGTCGCCCACTGGACCGCGGACGGGCTGCTGACGATCTTCTTCCTGGTCGCCGGAATCGAATTGAAACGTGAGCTCGTCATCGGCGAGCTTCGGACTCCGGCAACCGCGTCGCTACCGGTGGTCGCGGCGCTGTGCGGCATGGTTCTGCCCGCCGCGGTGTATCTGGCCGTCACCGGGAGCAGCGGCGGTGACACCGCGGGCTGGGCGGTGCCCATGGCCACCGACATCGCCTTCGCGCTGGCTGTCCTCGCCGTCCTGAACACCCACCTGCCCGCCGCACTGCGCGCTTTCCTGCTGACGCTCGCCGTCGTGGACGACCTCGGCGCCATCGCCGTCATCGCGGTCGCCTTCGCCGACGACCTGAAACTCCTCGCCCTCGGCGGAGCCGTCGTCGGCCTCGCGGTATTCGCCGCGCTGCAACGTTTCCGGGTGCGGGGATGGTGGTGGTACGTGCCGCTCGGCATCACCGTCTGGGCGCTGACCTATGTGGGCGGAGTGCACGCCACGGTGGCCGGGGTGTGCATGGGGCTGCTGTTGCGCGCCACCCCGGACAAGGACGAGTCGGAGACGCCCGCCGCCCACGCCGCGCACCTGCTGCGCCCCATCTCGGCCGGTATCGCGGCCCCCCTGTTCGCGCTCTTCGCCGCCGGGGTGACGCTGTCGGCCTCCGCGCTGGGCGAGGTGTTCACCCGGCCCGAGTCGCTCGGCGTGGTGCTCGGCCTGGTCCTCGGCAAGATCATCGGCATCTTCGGCGGCACCTGGTTGGCGGTGAAATTCACTCGCGCGCAACTGAACCCGGAACTGCAATGGGCCGATGTCGTCGCCCTCTCCGCACTGGCCGGAATCGGGTTCACCGTCAGCCTGCTCATCGGCGAACTGTCCTTCCCCGCCGATTCGGACCACATCAAGGCGGCGGTCCTGGTCGGTTCCCTCATCGCCGCGGTCGTGGCCGCCGTCCTGGTCAAACGCCGCAACGGGATCTACCGCCGCCTGTACGAGGCCGAGAACATCGACGAGGACGCCGACGGCATCCCCGACATCTACCAGCGCAACCAGCGGGAGTGAACCGACGCACCCGCTGGCGCGCGGGGGCGCTCAGGATGCCCGCCCCGGCACGAGTGCCGTGGCACCGGACGCGTACGGCCCGCTCGAGCCGTCCGGAGGCCGCCCTCGGGACGGCGTGGCTCGAGCGGGCCGCATCCGGCCGCGCGTGGACCCGGGCTACGCCGGGGTCTTGGTCAACTTGTCCCGGGACTTCGGGTCGTAGGTCTCCCAGAAGGTGGCACCCGGGATGCCGAGGGCGAGCGGATCGAAGGTCGGGTCGAGTCCGGCCTTCTTCTGGCGTTCGAAGTCGCGCAGCGCCTTGTAGGCCGGTTGCTGCAGGATCAGGATGCCGACGATATTGAGCCAGGCCATCAGGCCGACGCCGATATCGCCGAGGGTCCACGCGTCGGAGGCGGTGGCGACCGCGCCGATGGTGACCGAGACCAGGATCAGCGCCTGCAGCAGCAGGGTCACGTTCGAGCCGAGGGTGCCGCGGATCAGCGGAACCGGGATCGGCGCGTACTTGCCCATCAGGAAACGCAGATTGGTCTCTGCCATGTAGTAGTAGGCGATGATCGTGGTCAGGCAGAAGAAGGCCAGTGAGATGGCGACGAAGCTGGCTCCCACGCCGCTCCACAGGGTGTCCACAGCGGTCTGGGCGAAGGCGGGGCCGACCACGACGTCCGACGGCAGTGCGCCGCCGTCGGCCAGCACCGGTCCGTCGGAGCTCTCACCCTCGAATACCCGGTACGCGCCGGTCGACAGCAGCAGGAATCCGGTCGCGGTGCAGATGAACAGGGTGTCGATGTAGACCGCGAACGCCTGGACGAGGCCCTGCTTGGCCGGGTGCGAGACCTCCGCCGCCGCGGCGGCGTGCGGGCCGGTGCCCTGCCCGGCCTCGTTGGAGTAGACGCCGCGCTTGACGCCCCACATCACCGCCGCGCCGAGAATCGCGCCGAAGGCCGCGTCCGCGCCGAACGCGCTGGCGAAGATGGTGCTGATGACGTTCGGGATCTCCGAGGCGTTGAACGCGACGATGACCAGCGCGACCAGGATGTAGGCGATGGCCATGAACGGCACCACGACCGCCGCGAAGGCGGCGATGCGCTTCACGCCGCCGATGATCACGAAGGCCAGCAGGATGACCGCGCCAACGGCCACCACCCAGGTCGGTACGTCCCACGCCTGGTTCATGGCCGAGGCCATGGAGTTGGACTGCACGCTGGGTAGCAGCAGACCGCACGCGAGCACGGTCACCGCGGCGAAGACGAAGCCGTAGATCTTGAACGCCGGGGCGGCGCGGGTGTGCGCCATCGCCTTGCTCAGGTAGTAGGCGGGGCCGCCGCGGTACTCACCGGTCAACTGGTCGCGAGTCTTGTAGATCTGGCCCAGGGTGCATTCCACGAAGGAGGTCGACGCCCCGAGGAAGGCCACCGTCCACATCCAGAACAGCGCGCCGGGTCCGCCGAACGCGATGGCGGTGGCGACGCCCGCGATATTGCCGGTGCCGACGCGGCCCGACAGTGACATGGCCAGCGCCTGGAACGAGGAGACGCCCGACGGCGATTTCTCGCCCCTGAGCATCAGCCGGACCATTTCCGGCACCTGGCGCACCTGGACGAATCTGGATCGGATGGAGAAGTACACACCTGCCGCCAGACACAGGTAGACCAGCCAGTTGCTCCAGATGTATCCGTTGATGGTATTCAGAAAGTCAGCCAAAGCGCGTTCTCCCGGGCGAGGTGTCGATATGGAGGGCAATACTCGCACAACAGGCATCAACCGGCTGTTAATTGGCCGTCACGCCGGTGTTAGAAGATGAACGCCACCGTTGGGCTACTCGGCGATCCGGACTCCCCAGCCCGGCAGCGGCGGAGCCGCCTCGGGCAGGTGGTCGGCCGGTACCCGGCTGGGCGTCTCGGTGCGATAGGCCGGGTTGATGTGCGGATTGTCCAGCACCCAGGCCGCGCACGCCGCGGCGAGGGCGGCGGCCTCCGGATCGCGGGGCCGGGAGGCCGCCACGTCGGTGATCGTCCAGCCCTCGAAGACGTTGTAGTTCGGCGCGCGCCGATGGCCGAATTCGGTGGTCCGGGCGTCCACCCCCGTGGCCGCGGTGGGGGCGGCATCGGAGGGCGCGGCATCCACGGGGGCGGCGGTCGAGCGCACGGTCAGCCACACGGGCAGGCCGCGGGGCGGCTTCCCGGGCTGATCCTGCCGCCAGGTGTAGGTGGCCCCGGCATCGTAGGACTCGGCCAC
The DNA here is from genome assembly GCF_030767025.1 of Nocardia sp. CC227C. Classification (GTDB taxonomy): domain Bacteria; phylum Actinomycetota; class Actinomycetes; order Mycobacteriales; family Mycobacteriaceae; genus Nocardia. Next base: position 327,105 of record NZ_JASITE010000001.1, read on the forward strand.
GTCCACGTCGTCCAGGCAGTACATGGCGGTGAAACCGGCGGCATCCGGCTGGATGCGCAGGATCCGGCCGAGAAAGGTGCCCGCCCAGCGCAGTTGCCAGTCCCCCTCGGCCGCCCCCGGCGGGTACGCGCCGCCATCCGGGATGCGCAGCCACTCGCCGTTGGGAATGACCTCCGCGTAACCGGGATACGCCAGTCGCGCGCCCACCGAGAGTGACAACTGCGTGCTCTCCGCGAACGCGCGCACCACGGCCGCCTCCGGCGCGCCGACGTCGATATCGCCCGCGGTGCTCCAGCGGAAGGTGTAGTCACCAGCCCAGGCCAGTGGGAATTCGTACTCCGCGGCCGTCACGGCCGTGGGGTGGGCGAGCGCGGCACCCTGGTGCATCGGGGTCTCGTCGCGGGCCGAGCACGCCACCAGTCCCAGTAACACCGCCATCGCCGCCGCGCAGCGCAACGGCCGTGACGACGCCGGGACCGGCGCACCGGCGCGTGCCGGGCCACCGGCGGGCGGCAACTCCGATGTTGCCCGGGGGAGAAAGCGACGTATCGACATGCTGCGACGACGATAACGCAGTCGATGATCATCGCTGTGGCGGCTCCTCCATCCGCGTCGCCGCGGCCTCGGCGAGCGGGCGCAGCGCATCGGCCAGCTTCACGAACTCCATGGGTAGCGGGAAGATCAGCGTGGAGCTGCGGTCCGCCGAGATGTCGGCCATGGTGGACAGCACGCGCAGCTGCATGGCCGCCGGGCGGCGCTCCATCACCTCGGCGGCCTGGCCCAGGGTCTCCGCGGCCTCCTGCTCGCCCTTGGCGTGGATCACCTTGGCACGACGCTCGCGCTCGGATTCGGCCTGCCGGGCCATGGCGCGGCGCATGGTCTGGGGCAGCTCCACATCCTTGACCTCCACGTGGTCCACCTTGACGCCCCACGGGTTGGTGACCTCGTCGATGATCTTCTGCAGCTGGGAGTTCACCTCGTCGCGGTTGATCAGCAGATCGTCGAGATCGGTCTGGCCGAGGATGCTGCGCAGGGTGGTCTGGGCGAATTGCGAGGTGGCCAGGACGTGGTCCTCCACGGCCACCACCGATCGCACCGGATCCACCACCCGGAAGTAGGTGACGGCGTTGACGGTGACCGTCACATTGTCCTTGGTGATGACGTCCTGCGGCGGAATGTCCATGGTGACCGTGCGCAGCGAGACCTTCACCATGCGGTCCACGATCGGGATGATGAAGAACAGCCCGGGTCCCTTGGCACCGATCACCCGGCCGAGCCGGAAGATCACGCCGCGTTCGTATTCGTTCACGATGCGGATGGCGGCGGCCAGAATCATCAGCACGACCACCACGGCGGCTATCAGTCCGAGTATCACTTGACTCACTTCTTCTCCGGTGTGAGGGGTTCGACGACGAGGGTCAGCTCGCGCAGGTCCACCACCCGCACCCGCTGCCCGGCGCGCAGCGGCGGTCCGTCGCTGCGCACGTTCCACCACGAGCCCTCCAGCCGGGCGCGTCCGCGCTCGCCTTCGGCCTCCTCGACGGTGGTCTCCTGCCCGATCAGCGTCTGGCTGCCGGAGACGATGGGGGCGCGCCGGGCGCGCAGGGCGAGCCGTCCGGCCAGTACCGCGCCCAGCCCGACGACCACGGCCGTCGGCCACAGCACGCGCGGGTCGACGTCGAACGGCTCGTCGAACAGCATCAGCCCGGATGCCGCGAGAGCGATGGCCCCGCCGGCGGCGAAGACCCCGATGCCGGGGCTGAACAGCTCGGCCACGAACAGCGCCACGGCCAGGCCCAGCAGCAGCAGGCCCGCGATGTTCACCGGCAGCACGGCGAGCGAGACGAAGGCGAGCGCCAGCATCACCGCGCCCAGCACGCCACCGAGACCCGCTCCGGGGCTTGCCAATTCGTACAGGATGGCGAGGCTGCCGAGGGAGAGCAGCAGAAAGGCCAGGGTGGGGCTGGCCAGGGTCTGCCGCAGCTGGGCCAACGCGCCCATGCGGTACTCGTCCACGGGGGCGTCGGCGGTCCGCAGGGTGGCCTCGGTGCCGTCGGCGAGTCGCACGGTGCGGCCGTCGATCTCGGTCAGCAGGGTGGAGCGGTCGGCCGCCACCAGGTCCACCGCGCCGATCTCCACCGCCTCGCGATCGGTGACCGCGCGGCCCTCCCGGACGGTGTCCTCGGCGAATTCGGTATCGCGGCCCCGCTGTTCGGCGATCGACACCGCATAGGCGGCGGCGTCCTCGACGACCTTGCCCCCGGCCTCCTCGCCGCTGGCCGCGTCCACCGGGGTGGCAGCGCCGATGGTGGTGCCCGGTGCCATGGCGGCGACGTGGGCGGCGGAGGTGATGATGGATCCGGCCGAGGCCGCTCGCGCCCCCGACGGCGCGACGTACACCACGACCGGAACCTGCGCGTCGAGGAATTCCCGCACGATCTTCCGCATGGCGGTGTCCAGTCCGCCGGGGGTGTCCAGCTCGACCAGGAAGGCGCGGCGGTTCTCCCGTTCGGCGCGCTGTATGCCGTCGCGCAGATGATCGGCGACGATGGCCGTGATGGGCCCGTCCACCGTGGTCGTGAGCACACCGCTGTCCGGCTGCTGACCGTGCGCGGTGCCGCCCAGCAGTGTGGAGGCGAGAGCGACCGCGCCCGCCAGCAGCAACAGCAGTGCGGGCACGATCGCGCTCCGGTGCGGACCGGTGTTCACTGTTCTTGGAGTGTCACGCTCGGGCGGGCGCAAACCTCCGGATCGTCGATCCGTGCCGGGTCCGCTCGAGCCGGTCCTACTTCATGTCGAGGTCACGCCGCCGGAAGGCCGCGCCGCCCGCCCCGATCAGCGCGAGGGCGACGGCGGTGAGGACGAACAGCGGGGGCCAGTTCATCGGTTCCAGCGGCAGCGCGGCGGTGTGCTCGAACGGGGACAGATCCATCACCCACCCCGGCAGGTCCATGATGGATCCGAAGAAGGCGAGGATCATCGCGAAGCCGAACAGCGCCCAGGCCGCGCCGACCGCCTGCGGTGCGACGCCGAACAGCAGCGCCGCGACCGCCAGCACCACCAGGACGGCGGGCAGGTACGCCAGGTGCGCCGCGATCACCTTGCCGAAGTAGGAGCCGTCCCCGATGGAGACGGCCGCCGACAGCCCCAGCGCCGCACCCGCCACCAGCAGCAGTGCCGCCGCCCCGGCCGCCAGCACCCCGATCCAGCCGCCGAACAGCGCCCAGCGGCTGGTGCCGGTGGCCAGTACGGGTTCGGCGTGGCCCTTGGTCTCCTCGCCGCGCAGCGACTGCACGCCGAGGATCACGAAGATCGCCACCAGCAGGGCGTCGAAGACGGCCATGGTGCTGAGGTAGCCGTCCAGCATGCGGCTCGGATCACCACCCATGACATCGACGACATCGTCGGGCAGATCCTCGAAGGCGTCGACCAGGGTGCTGGTGAGCGCGCCGTAGAGCAGGCCGCTCGCCGCCAGCGCCAGCGACCAGCCGATGAGACTCGCCCGTTGGAGCCGGAGGGCGAGGGCTACGGGGGAATCGAGCCAGGCGGCGGCCTCCCGGCTGCCGCGGCGCGGCGCTACCAGACCGGCGTTCAGATCGCGGCGTCCCGACAGCGCGTAGCCGAACGCCGCCGCCGCGAGGGCGATACCGACCGACAGCGCCAGCGGCCACCAGCGCGGGTCCACGTAGGGGCGGGTCTGCTGCGACCAGGCCAGCGGGGAGAACCAGGACAGCGCGCTGCCGCCCTCCCGGATCGTGTCCCCGGCCGCGCGCACCACATACGCCACACCGAGCACGGCACCGGCCGCACCCGATGCGGCGCGCGAGTATTCGGTGATCTGCACGGTCACCGTGGTGATCCCGGCGAAGACCAGGCCCGCGGCCCCGACGCTCGCGCCGAACAGCAGCGCATCGCTCGTATCCAGATCGGCGACCGCGAAGCTGCCCGCGACCAGCAGGGACAGCACCGCGTTCGCGGCCACTGCCAGCAGCAGCGCGGCGGTCAGCTGCGCGTGCCGTCCCACCACATTCGCGCGGATCAGCTCGGCCCGGCCGGTCTGCTCCTCCACCCGGGTGTGCCGGGCGATGAGCAGGATGTTCATCAGCGCGGCCAGCAGCAGGAAGTACAGCCCGTAGACGGCGACGATGACGGATTCGACGGTGGGGTCGGCCAATCCGTAGCCGGGGCCCGAGATGAGCGCACCCATGGTGCCCTCGGCGAACCGGCTGACCGCCCGCAGATCCTCCTCGGTCTTGTACACCTGCGGCAGCGCGGTCGCGTAGTACAGCCCCATGAAGGCGATGCCGATGACCCAGGCGGGCAGTTTGACGCGGTCGCGGCGCAGCATGAAGCGCAGCAGGGTGCCGGTTCCGGTGAAGGCGGTGCCGCGCCCCGCGGCGGGCCGGGCGGGCGCGGCGGTAGCGGTGCGGGTGGTCATCGCGCGCTCACTCCCTGGCCGTTGCCGCCGGCGGCGAGCTCGTCGCCGTAGTGCCGCAGCATGAGTTCCTCCAGGGTGGGCGGATGGCTGGTCAGCGAGCGGATGCCGGCGGCGCTGACCCGGGCGATGGCCGCGTCGAGCGCCGCGCCGTCGACATCGAAGCGGAGGCGGCCGTCCTCGGTGGTGACGTGGTGGACGCCGTCCAGCTCCGCCAGTCCCGTGACCGGGCGGTGCGTCACGGCCTCGACCGAGGTGCGGGTGAGATGCCGCATCTCGGTGAGGGTTCCGGATTGCACGACCCGTCCCCGCCGGATGATGCTCACCCGGTCGGCGAGCTTCTCCACCTGGGCCAGAATGTGACTCGACAGCAGGACGGTCGCACCGGCGTTCTTCACCTCGTGCACCACGTCCTGGAAGACGACCTCCATCAGCGGGTCGAGGCCGGCGGTGGGTTCGTCGAGCAGGAACAGTTCCACGTTGGAGGCCAGTGCGGCGATGAGCGCGACCTTCTGCCGGTTGCCCTTGGAGTAGGTGCGCCCCTTCTTGGTCGGGTCGAGATCGAAGCGTTCGATGAGTTCGTCGCGCAGCGGCTCGTCGAGTCCGCCGCGCAGGCGGCCGAACAGGTCGATGGCCTCACCGCCGGTGAGGTTGGGCCACAGTTCCACGTCGCCGGGGACGTAGGCGAGTCGCCGGTGCAGATCCACCGCGTCGTTCCAGGGGTCGCCGCCGAGCAGGTTCACCTCACCCCGGTCGGCTCGGAGCAGGCCGAGCAGCACTCGGATGGTGGTCGTCTTTCCCGCGCCGTTCGGGCCCAGGAAGCCGTGCACCTCGCCCCGGGCGACCTGGAGATCGAGGCCGTCGAGTGCCTGGGTGGGGCCGAAGGACTTGTGCAGTCCGGTGATGGCGATGGCGTTGTCCATGCGAGCAGCGTACATAGATTTCATAAATTTGTGAATGTTCTAAAAGCTATGATGTAGCTACTCATCGATAACGGGAATGGGAGGTTGAACGGGTGTCGGCAGCGCAGGAGGATCAGCAGGAGGAGGCCGTCCTGCGGTTCGTGGAACAGTTCGCGCTGTTGCTCACCGAATCCGGCATGCCGCGCACCTCGGCGCGGGTCTTCGCCTTCGTCCTCGCCGATGACGCCGAGCGCTACACCGCGCAGGAGCTGGCCCGGGGGCTGCGGGTGAGCCCGGCCGCCATCTCGGGGGCGGTCCGCCATCTGGTGCGGATCGGACTGCTGGGCCGCGAGCGCGAACCCGGAGCCAGGCACGACACCTACCGCGTCTACGACGACGACGTCTGGTACGCCATCACCATGCAGCGGCAGGAGGCCCTGGATCGCTCGGTGCACTTCCTCTGCGAGGGGGTCGAACTGCTCGACCATGCCCGCCCCGGCGGCCGCCGGGTGCGCGAAACGCTGGAGTACTACCGGTTCATGCGCGCCGAACTGCCGCGGACGATGCGACGATGGCAGCAGCGCCGCCGGGAGCTGTTCGGGGACGAGTCCGCGTCCGCCGATCCGGTCGGCTGATCCGAGAGGAGTGTTGGTGTCGGCGAATTCGGCCGCGTCCGACCGAGGAGACGCCACCGCGCGTTTCGTCGAGAAGTTGGCGCTGGGGCTCACCGAGATGGGCTGGCCCCGGATGCCCGCACGAGTGTTCGCGGCGCTCACGATGACCGAGGAGGGCCGGATGTCGGCCCGGGAGCTCACCCAGGCGCTGTCGATCAGTCCCGCGGCGGTATCCGGCGCGGTCGCCTACCTCGACCAGGTCGGGCTGATCACCAAGGAACGCGTGCCCGGCGAGCGCCGCGACTCGTACCGGCTGCGCGACGATCTGTGGTACGCGAGCTTCCTCAAACGCGACCGCATGATGAAGATGTGGTCCGAAACCGCCGGGGAGGGTGTCGAACTCCTCGGCGAGGACACCCCGGTGGGGCGCCGGCTCGCCGAGATGCGCGACTTCTTCGACTTCTTCGCCGCCGAACTCCCGGTGCTCTTCGACCGCTGGCACGCCCGCCGGGCCGGGGAGTCCTGACGCCGACCGCTCACTCGCCCGCGGCGGGAACCAGTGCGAGCCGCCAGAATTCGGCATAGCGGCCGCCGCGCCGCAGCAGTTCGTCATGGGTGCCCTGCTCGACGACCCGACCCTTGTCGAGGAAGGCGATGCGGTCGGCGCTTCGCACGGTGCGCGGCCGGTGGGCGACCTGCACCACGGTGCGCCCCGCGGTGAGGCGCTCGAGGGCTGCGTGTACGGCCGCCTCGTTGAGCGGGTCCAGTGCGGAGGTGACCTCGTCCAGCAGCACCACGGGGGAGTCCTTCAGCAACGCTCGCGCTATCGAGACCCGTTGGCGCTCACCGCCGGACAGCAGTGCGCCGCCCTCGCCGACCGGGGTGTCCCACCCCCGGGGCAGTCGGGCGACGACCTCGTCCAAGCGGGCGGCGGTGGCCGCCGCCCGGACCCGCTCCGGCTCGGCGTCGGGGCGGCCGAGCCGGATGTTCTCCTCGATGGTGCCGTCGAAGAGGTACACCTCCTGGAAGACGATGGCGATGCGCTCCATCAGCGTCTCGGTGGCGATGTCGCGCACGTCGACGCCGCCGAGGCGTACCGCGCCCGCGTCCACGTCGTGGAAGCGCGCCAGCAACTGGAGCAGGGTGGTCTTGCCCGCACCCGACGGCCCGACGACGGCGAGGCGGCTGCCCTCGGGCACCGACAGCGTCAGCTCGTCGATCACGGTGCGACCCTGCTGGCGCAGGGTGACGGCGGCGAGGTCCAGATCCCCGCGCACCGGCTCGATCGGCTGTCGCGGCTGCGGCAGCGGCGGGGTGCGCAGCACCGCGTCGAGGCGAGCGAGCTCCGCCCGGGTCGCACGCGTCGTGCCGCCGATCTCCGCCAGCGACAGCAGCGGATCGGCGCAGCGGGCGGCGAGCACCAGCACCACCAGCAGCTCGGCCGCGCCGATGGCCCCGCCCAGCGCCAGGTACGCGCCCAGCGCCAGCAGGGCGGTGAACAATGCCTGCACCGTGACCGTGAGGCCGACGATGCCGGGCAGTGCCGAGAGCGTGGAGCGGCGTGCAGTCCGCTCGAGTTCGGACAGCGCGTCGTCGAGCAGGCCGAAGCGGTCGGCGGTCCGGCCGCCGCTGCGCAGCACCGGCTGCGCCTGGAGGTATTCGATGACGCGTCCGGTGGCCTCGCTGCCGCGTTCGGCCCGTGCGGCGTCGGCGGCGGCCGTGGCGCGTCCCGCCCAGTGCTGCAGCGCCACCACGATCGGCACCGCGAGCAGCGCGGCCAGACCCAGCCGCCAATCGACGACGAGGACAACGGCCAGGATAGTCAGCGGGGTCACGCATGCGGAGATGAAGGGGGACAGCAGGTGTGCCGCCGCGCCCATGGCTCCGAGGATGCCCTCGCCGGCCAGCGTCGACACCTGCCCGACGCGTCCGGAGTCGAACCAGCCCAGCGGCAGTCGGGCCAGATGATCGCCGAAACGGTGATAGACGCCGCGCAGCAATGCGATGCCGACGTGGAAGCCGGACAGGTCACTGCGATAGCGCAGCACGGCGTAGCCCGCGACCGCGCCCGCGAAGGCGAGCAGCCAGGGGCGGGCGTCGCCGGGACTGTCCCCGAACAGGGCGCGCAGCACGGGCACCAGCAGCGCGTAGGACAGCCCTTCGGCGACGGCCGTCGCGGTCATGAGGGCCACGGTGCGCCGCATGGGCGCGGCGTAGTCGGGACCCAGCAGTCGTAGCAGCATGCGGATCATGGGTGGTCTGCTCCTCGGGTGACGCCGCTGTCGACGTCGTCGGTGCGGGCGGATCGGTGGGCGTGCCAGAGGGCGGCGAAATGGCCGGCGCGGGCCAGCAGTTCGGCGGGCGCGCCGGATTCGACGATCTTCCCGTCGGTGAGGACGACGACCGTGTCGGCGTCGGCGATGGTCTCGAGCCGGTGTGCGATCACGAGAATCGTGCGGTCGCCCGCCAGCGTCGACAGGGCGTCGCGCACGGCGCGTTCGGTGCGCGGGTCGGCGAAGGCGGTGGCCTCGTCGAGCACCAGGATCGGGGCGTCGGCGAGCAGCGCGCGGGCGATCGAGATCCGTTGCGCCTCACCGCCCGACAGTCGTACGTCCACCCCGGCCACCGCGTCGTAGCCGCGCGGCAGTTCGAGAATCCGGTCGTGGATGTTCGCCAGTCGGGCGACGCGCATCACCGCCTCGCGGTCGGCGTGCGGTACCGCCAGTGCGATGTTCTCCGCGATCGACGCGCGCAGCAGCCGGACGTCCTGGAAGACGAAGGAGACCGCGGCGTGGAGATCGCGGCTGTCGATATCGCGCAGATCGACGCCCCCGAGCCGGATCCGGCCGTGGGTCGGGTCGAAGAAGCGCGGCAACAGCTGTGCCAGCGTGGACTTTCCGCTGCCCGACGGCCCGACGACGGCGGTGACGGTGCCGGGCTCGAGCGTCAGGTCGATGCCGCGCAGCACCTCGTGGCCGCCGTCGTAGCCGAAGCGGACGCCGCGCAGTTCGATGCGGTGTCCCCGCGGCCGCTTCGGCTGGTCGGGCTGCGAAAGGCCGGGTACCGCAAGCACATTCCGGATACGACCGAGTGCCGCACGGGCCTCGACCAGATCGTCGAAGCCGTGGCCGAGGGCGGCGACCGGAGCGGTCAGCCCCAACCCGAGCAACAGGAAGGGCAGCAGGTCGGCCGGTGCCAGCGAGCCGTCGGTGATCAGCGCGGCGCCGCCGATGAGGATCACCAGCAGGACGAACGGTGGTGACAGCGCGACCGACATCGCCGCGGCGGGCCCGGACAGGCCGAGCACCCAGCGGCGGAAGGTGTCGGCGAATTCCGCTGTGGCCGTGCGGAAGGCGTGGTGCGCGCGTTGACCGCCGCCGAATGCCTTCACCACCGCGATGCCCTGGACGAATTCCACCGCCGCGGCGGCGATGCGGCCCATGGCCGCGTCGCGGTCCTCCTGTTCGCGCTGTCGGGCCGGGGTCAGCATGAGGGGGACCGCGGCCACCGCCAGCACCACCGGGATCAGGGTGATGAGCGTGAGTCGCCAGTCGACGGTGAACAGGTAGGCCAGCGCGACCAGCGGCACCACGAAGGCGTTGACGAGTTCGCCCGGGGAGTGCGCGACGAGCGGATGCACGGCGCCCACATCGGGTCCGACCACGGTGGCCAGTTCGCCGGTGCGCCGCCGGGAGAACCAGCCGATCGGAACCGTTGCCAGGTGCGCGGCCAACCGCCGTCGCAGCGACAGCTGAATGCGGCCGTCGAGCAGATGCCCGATGCCCGCGGCCGCGGCCGTGCACAGCAGGCGCACGAAGAGTCCGGCCGCACCGGCGACGACCGCGATCCAGACCTCCCGATGGTCGAGCGGATCGGGTGACAGCAGCATGCGGCCGAGTTCGACGACCGCGAGCAGCGGGGCGAGACCCGCGAGCGCGCCGATGATCTGCAGTGCGACCACGGCCGCGAAACCGGGGCCGTAGCGGCGCGCGAGGTGCGTCACGGCCGGGCCGTCCGCGGGCTCGGCGAGGGCGGTGGGATTCATGGGTCCATCCATTTCTATACGCGTAAAATAAAGGTACCTCGAGCCCGCGCGCCGAGCCACCGCCCGGGGCGGACCGCATCGGGGAGTGAGGGAGGATGGTCGGATGTCCGGAGCATCAGCACCACGGGGCAGGGCGGGGCGACCGGCGCGGCTGTCCCGCGAATCGATCGTCGCCGCCGCCGAGCGCGTATTGCGCGACGACGGGCCGGACGCGTTGTCCATGCGGCGGCTGGCCAAGGAACTCGACAGCACCGCGATGGCGCTGTATCACCACGTGCGCGACAAGGACGAACTGCTGCTGCTGGTTCTGGAGTCGCACGCGCGGGAGATCCCGAGCCTGGAGCTGCCCGCCGATCCCCGGCAGCGGCTGCTGGCCGCGGCCCTGGTGCTGTACGAGCGTTTGGCCGAACGCCCCTGGATCGTGGAGGTGCTCGCGGCCGACCCGCTCGTCGTCCCCTCGGCCATGCCGATGGTGGAGGTCATGATGGCGGCGGCGGTGGCCTGCGGCCACACTCCCGAGCAGGCGGTCGACGTCTACCGCACCCTCTGGTACTACATCGTCGGCGATCTGGTCATGCGGGCGAACCGGGAGCGGCGACGGGCCGGGAACGCCGCATCGGACCGTGCCGCCGCGCTGGACCGCGCGGATGCGCTGGCCGACCTCGACGTGAGCGCGCTGCCCACGGTCGCCGCGGTCGCCGACCGCTGGGCCGAACTGACCGTCCGCGATACGCACCGCCACGGCCTGGCCGCCATCGTGGCCGGTCTGCTGCCGCCCGCGGTGCGTCCGGAATGATCGCGGAGAAGGTCGCCGGAAAGTACCATTGATCGACTTCCGGAATATGGCGATACCCACAGGGCCCTTCCATACAGACGACCGGCGATTCGGCTGCCCGGTCGAGGCGAGAGGCTGGAAGAGTCATGGATAGGAAGCGTTCCTGGACAGGCCGTTCGTGGTTCGGCAGAGTCGCGGCCGTGGTTGGCCTCGCGGCGGCCGGACTGGTCGTCGCCGCACCCGCACAGGCCGAACCGCTGTGGCCGGGCGGACCGGATATCCCTGGGGTTCCGGCGATCATCCCGCCACCACCGCCCGCGCCGGTCGTCGCCCCGTGCGACGCCTCGGCACGCATGTGCATGCGCCTGTCCACCAATGAGGCGTGGCTGATGGCGGACGGCCGGGTGACCTACGGGCCGACGCCCATCTCACACGGGCGGCCCGGATACGAGACGCCGCCGGGCACCTTCCGGGTCGCCTTCAAGCGGGAGGACCACTGGAGCACCCTGCACCACGTGCCGATGAAATGGGCGGTGTTCTTCAACGGGGATATCGCGACGCATATCGGCCCGATCGAGGAGCAGTCGCACGGGTGCATCCGGATGACGCCGGAGGGCGCGGAGACGACCTTCCATCACCTGTCGCCGGGTGACGTGGTGCAGGTGGTCGTCTAGATCCCGACCGGCCGCCGACCTATCGAACGCGGGTGGCGAGGGCCGCCGTCGCCGCCCCGAACGCGGTGAGTACGGCGATGCCCAGCGCCATGAGCCGGGCCGAGTCCAGCACCGACGCGTCCCCGAGCCGGATCAGCGTGCCCGCGATGGCCGAGGTGACGGCATAGGTGATGAGCTGCGTGGTGTTGAGCGCAGCCGCGGCCTGCGCCCCCTCCGCCGGATCGTCGGTGCTGCTCATGGCGGCCACGCTCAGGTGCGGGAAGGCCAGGCCGATGCCCGTGCCCGCGACGAAGAGCACCGCGGCCCAGGCGATGACGACGACGCCGGGGGCGGCGTCGGCCTGGAGCAGTCCGTAGGCGAGCAGTCCGCCGGTGAGCAGCAGCGGTGCGATGCGGATCGCCCGGCGTGCGGCGAGCGCGGTGAGACCGACGCTGAACAGCTGCGCCACCACCCAGCCGACCGACAGCGCCGCGCCGAGCAATCCGGCGACGAGCGGGGACAGGCCGCCGAGGCGCTGGCCGAACAGCGGCACGAAGTTCTCGGTCATCACGCCCGCGCACAGCGCCGCCACGGTCAGATAGACCCATTTGAGCGAGTTCCCGCGCGCATAGGTGGCGCGGGGGAGCACGCTCACCGCGCTCCTGGCGTCGATCAGCAGGAACGCGGCGATCAGCAACCCGCCCGCGACGAGTGCGATGGTGGTCGAAGTGCCTGCGGGCACCGTCGAACTCAGGCTGAAGGCGCTGGCCGCGAGGGTCAGCGTCACCAGTGCCGCCGCCGGAACGTCGCCGCGGTCGGCGGCTTCGGCCGTGCGCGGCAGCGTACGGCGGGTGAGCGCGGCCAGCAGCAGCGCCACCGCCAGCAGCAGCCCGTAGGCCCAACGCCACGCCCCGAGTTCGGCGAACAGCCCGCCCAGCGCGGGCCCGATGAGCGTCCCCACTCCCCACATGGCCGAGATCAGCCCGGCCCCGCGTGCCCAGAGGCGTTGCGGCAGTGTGCTTCTGACCACTGCGAAGCCGAGTCCGGCGAGCAGTCCGCCGCCGAGGCCCTGCACCACCCGGCCCACGACGAGTAATTCCATGGTCGGGCTCAGGGCATTGATCGCTGCCCCGAGGGAGAAGACCAGGAAACCGGCGAGGTAGGCGGTCGCCGCACCCCATCGGCCGAGCACGCGGCTGACCAGCATGGCGGCGACCACCGCCGCCATGAGGAAGCCGGTCGCCACCCACGCGTAGTACCGCGCACCGCCGATATCGGCCACGATCGACGGCATCAGCGCGGCGGTGAAGTAGAGGTTCATCGCATACAGCGCGACGCCGCCCGCGAGTACGAGCACGCTCGCGAGATAGCGGCCGGAGAACAGTTCGGACCAGCCGCCGGTCGCGGCGTCGGATGCGTCGCCCTCCGGATTCGTCTTGGTCACTGGGGGTTTCGATGGTGTTTCGGTCACAGCGCGCTACGCTAGAACTTCAAGTTCTATTGAAGTCAAGAGAGCGGGTATGGGACAGGCACCGACCGATCTGCTGACCATCGGCGAACTAGCCCGGCGCGCCGGGGTCGCCACCTCCGCCGTGCGCTTCTACGAGGAGCAGGGCCTGATCTCCTCGACCCGCACCTCCGGCAACCAGCGCCGCTACCGCCGCCACGTGCTGCGGCGGCTGTCGCTGGTGCTGTTCGCCAAGCGGCTCGGGATTCCGCTGGCCGAGGTCGCCGAGGTGTTCGCCGCCCTGCCCGAGGACCGGATGCCGAGCAAACGCGACTGGGATCGGATCGCGAGGCGCTGGAGCGACCATCTCGCGGCGCGGCGGCGGGAGATCGAGCAGCTCCAGCGTGAGCTCACCGGATGTATCGGCTGCGGCTGCCTGTCGCTGCGCCGCTGCTATGTGCTCAACCCGAGCGACGCGCTGGCCGAGCGCGGCTCGGGTCCCTACCGGCTGCTGCATCCCGATGCCGACGATGGGCTCGATGCCGACGACCGGTGATCAGGGGACGTAGACGGGCGTCCGGTCGCCGCCCCCGGCGGGGCGGATGCGGACCGGGCGGCGGGAGTCGCGCACCGCTCGCGGCGCACGCGGGCTCAACCGTCGTGACAGGTGGCGATGAATGGTGAAACGGTTTCGTTTCAACTGAATTCGGCTCGGGTTGCCGCGGAGGTCGGAGTCTGCCGCGGCAACCCGAGGGCGAGTGAGTGATTCGGTGCGGTCTAGAGCGTCGGGCAGAAGCCGCCTACCCCCGGTGGGCTCGCGGGCACGATGCGCTCGGGAGCCGGAACGGGGCGTTCTGGTATGGCCCCGGCCGGTGAGCCGGGTGAATGGTTGCCCGGCGCGGGGGCCGGAGCCGGTCCGGCGTCGCCGGAAGCCCAGGCGGCGGCGGGATTCAATGCGATCAAGGCGGCACAAACAGACGCACCGACGAACAGGCCGATGTGCTTTTTCTCCGTCATGGATTTCGACGCTACAACCAGCTCAAGGGAATTCGGTGGAGCCGGGCCGGTCGGTCGCGTTTCGATTGACGGTATTGTTACAAAGCCAATTCAACAGACCGATCAGTTTCTATCGCGATCCCGCAGCGCCGACACCGCCTTGCGCGCCGCCACCAGCACCGGATCCCAGACCGGGGAGAACGGCGGCGCGTACCCGAGATCGAGGGCGACCAGCTGCGCCACGGTCATGCGGGCGGTGAGCGCCACCGCCGCGATATCGATGCGCTTGCCCGCACCCTCGCGGCCGACGATCTGCACGCCGAGCAGGCGTCCGGAGCGGCGTTCGGCCAGCATCTTCACCGTCATGGGGGCGGCGCCGGGGAAATAGCCGGAGCGGCTGGTGGATTCGATGACGACGGTGACGAATTGGAGTCCGACCGCGCGGGCGTCCTTCTCGCGCAAGCCCGTTCGCGCCACCTCCAGATCGCACACCTTGCTGACCGCCGTGCCGACCACGCCGGGAAAGGTGGCGTAATCGCCACCGACGCCGGACCCGATGATCTGCCCGTGCTTGTTGGCGTGGGTGCCGAGCGGAATATGGCGTTCGGAACCCGATACGAGATCGAGCACCTCCACGCAATCGCCTCCGGCCCAGATATTCTCGTGGCCGCGTACCCGCATGGCCAGATCGGTGAGCAGGCCGTCGGACTGCCCCAGCGGCAGACCCGCCGCGCGGGCTAGTTCGGTGGCGGGGCGCACGCCGATGCCGAGCACCACCACATCGGCCGGATACTCGGCGTCCGCGGTGGTGACCGCGCGCGCCCGGCCCGCGTCGTCGGTGCGGATTCCGGTCACCTCGGCATTGCCGACGACCCGAATGCCCATGCCCTCCATGGCTTTCCGGATGAGAACGCCCATATCCGGGTCGAGGGTGGACATCGGCTCCGTGCCGCGGTTCACCAGGGTGACGTCGAATCCGCGATTGATCAGCGCCTCCGCCATCTCGACGCCGATATAGCCCGCGCCGACCACCACCGCGCGCCTGCCCTCGACGGCCTCCAGGGTGTCGATGAGCGCCTGCCCGTCGTCGAGGGTCTGCACACCGTGCACCCCGGCCGCGTCGATACCGGGCAGCGGCGGCCGAATCGGCGTCGCGCCGGTGGCGAGCACGAGTTTGTCGTAGTCCCACCAGCTCTCGGCCCTGGTGTCCAGCTCGCGCGCCCGCACCCGGCGTCCCGGCACGTCGAGTTCGACCACCTCGGTGCGCAGCCGCAGATCGATACCCCGCGCCCGATGCTCCGCGGGCGTCCGCGCGATGAGTTCGTCGCGGTCGGTCACGTCGCCGCCCACCCAGTAGGGAATGCCGCACGCCGAATACGAGGTGAAATGCCCCCGTTCGAACACCACGACCTCGAGCTCCTCGACCCGCCGCAACCGGCGCGCCTGCGATGCCGCCGACATCCCCGCCGCATCCCCGCCGATGATCACCACGCGCTCGCTCATACGGCCCACGGTACGAGATGTCCCCGCACCCCGACCGCCCGCCACGGTGCCGGTGTCACTCCGGCTCGCCCGCGACCCGGGGGAGCGGTCCACCCGGGGTCCCCGGGCGACCGGCCTCCCGCGGTCGCGGCGGAACGGCCGGGACCGCCATGGGAATTCCGTGCCCGCCGGGTCAGCGGACGGTGACCGCACCCGCGATGACGCCCCAGAGCCGTTCGGCGGCGTCGTCGACGGTGGGGCGGGGGTCGCGGCGGAGCAGGTCGGCGATGCCGTAGCGCAGGGCGCCGATGATGCAGGCTCCGGCGAGTTCGGGGTCGATGCGGGGGTCGATGTCGCCGTCGTGCTGGCCCTGGCGGATATTGCGGCCCGCGGCGGCGGTGAGGCGGGTGAGCGCGCCCGCTTCCAGCTCGGCCACCTCGGGTTCCATCACGATGCGGGTGAGCAGCAGTTCCGCCAGGGGGTCGCCGAAGTGGTAGGCGACGAAGTTGCGGGTGCGGGCGCGTTCCCGGTCGGTCCAGTGCACGCCGGTGGGGAGGGTGTCGTCGGCGATGGCCGCCACCAGTCCGGCGTGGAATCGCTCGTAGACGGCGACCAGCAGACCGGCTTTGGAGCCGAAGTGGTGGTAGAGCGCGCCGGTGCTGAGGCCGGAGCGGCGTTTGAGGGCGTGCAGGTCGACCGTGCCGTTGCCGTCGAGCAGTTCGGCGCGGGCGGCGTCGAGGAGCTGTTGACGTCCCAGGGGTGCGCGTGCCACAGTCGGACAATAACAGAATTCAGTTATGTTATCGGCTTCGCCCGGTATCGGTTTTGCTAGGGATCGGAGGGCGTCGTGAGCGCCGAAGTGACATCGGTCGTCGACCTGGCCGGGGATCTGGCCGGAAAGTACCGCCGCACCGAAAGCGGCGGCAGCGCGGTCGATCCGGATATCGTGGCGGCCGATCTGGCCGCCGTGGAGCGTGACGGCTACGTGATCCTGGAGAATCTGCTCACGCCGGACGAACTCGACGAGATCCGGCGTGCGGTGGACCCGCTGCTGTCCCGCACCGGCCGCAACAACTTCGAAGGGCATGCGACCCAACGGGTCTACAGCCTGCTGAACAAGACGCGCAGCTGCGACCGCGTGGTCGCCCACCCGCGCGTGCTGGCCCTGCTGGACCGGCTGCTCATGCCGAACTATCTGCTGTCCATGCTCCAGGCGATCAATATCCTCCCGGGTGAGGCGGCCCAGATGCTGCACACCGACGACGGGTTCTACCCGCTGCCGCGCCCGCGCCCGGCGCTGAGCGCCGCGACCATCTGGGCCGTGGACGATTTCACACCCGTGAACGGCGCGACCGACATCATCGCGGGCAGCCACCGCTGGGGCGACCGGCTGCCGGACGAGACCGATGTCCGGGTGCCGGTGGTCATGCCCGCCGGGTCGTGCGTGTTCTTCCTCGGCACGCTGTGGCACGGCGGCGGCGCGAACACCGCGGCGGATCCGCGGCTCGCGCTCACCGCCCAGTACTGCGAACCCTGGCTGCGTCCACAGGAGGCGTTCACGCTCTCCACGCCGCACGACATCGTGCGCGCCGTGAGCGAGGACATCCGGCGCATGCTGGGCTACAGCATCCACCCGCCCTTCATCGGCCAGGTGGACGGCATGCACCCCAAACGCCTGCTGGAACAGGCGGATTAGCTACAGCGGGGTCACGTACGCCCCGGAGATGCCGCCGTCGACCAGGAACTGCGAGGCCGTGATGAACGAGGAGTCGTCACTGGCCAGAAAGGCCACGGCGGCGGCGATCTCCTCCGGTTCGGCGAAGCGGCCGAGCGGAATGTGCACCAGGCGGCGCGCGGCGCGCTCCGGATCCTTCGCGAACAGTTCCCGGAGCAGCGGCGTGTCGACCGGTCCGGGGCACAGGGCGTTGACGCGAATGCCCCGGCGGGCGAACTGCACCCCGAGTTCCCGGCTCATCGCCAGCACGCCGCCCTTGGAGGCGGTGTAGGAGATCTGGGAGGTGGCCGCGCCCATGACCGCGACGAAGGAGGCGGTATTGACGACCGACCCCTTCCCGCGTTCGAGCATGTGCTCGATGGCGTACTTGCTGCACAGGTAGACCGAGGTCAGATTGACCTCCTGCACCCGCCGCCACGCGTCCATATCCGTGGTGAGGATCGAATCGTCCTCCGGCGGTGAGATTCCCGCGTTGTTGAAGGCGATATCGAGTCCGCCGTAGGTGTCCACCGCGGTCTGGAACAGGGCGCGGACCTGGGCTTCGTCGGTGACGTCGACCTTCACGTACAGCCCGTCCACCTCGGCGGCCGCGGCCGCGCCGGTGGTGGGGTCGACATCGGCGACGACGACCTTGGCGCCCTCGCGTGCGAAGCGGCGGACCGTGGCGAGGCCGATTCCGCTGCCGCCGCCGGTGACGACCGCTACTCGATCCTGTAAGCGCTGCAACGCATCTCCTCTGGGATGGGGTGACGGGGTGTCACTCGGTGGCGATGAAGACGTTCTTGGTCTCGGTGAAGGCGCGGGCGGCGTCCGGACCGAGTTCGCGGCCCAGCCCGGACTGCTTGAATCCGCCGAACGGCGTCGAATACCGCACGGAGGAGTGCGAGTTCACCGACAGGTTCCCGGCCTCCACCGCCCGGGTGACCCGCAGCGCGCGGCCGATGTCGGAGGTCCACAGCGATCCGGACAGGCCGTATTCGGTGTCGTTGGCGATACGGATGGCGTCGGCCTCGTCCTCGAAGGGCAGCACGGCCACCACCGGACCGAACACCTCCTCGGTGACGACCCGGTCCGTCGGGCTCCCGGGCAGTACCACGGTCGGCGCGAACCAGAAGCCGGGGCCGTCCGGGCAGGTTCCGGTGAACGCCACCTCGGTCGAGGATTTCAGGAATCCGGCCACTCGCTCGCGGTGCGCGGCCGAGATGAGCGGACCCATCTCGGTGGACTCGTCGGCGGGATCGCCCACCCGCACCCCCTGCACGGCCGGTTCCAGCAGTTCCAGGAATCGGTCGAAGACGCCGCGCTGCACCAGAATTCGCGATCGCGCGCAGCAGTCCTGCCCGGCGTTGTCGAAGACGGCGTACGGCGCGGTGGCGGCGGCCCGCTCCAGATCGGCGTCGGCGAAGACGATATTGGCGCTCTTGCCGCCGAGTTCCAGGGTCACCCGCTTCACCTGTGCGGCGCAGCCCGCCATGATCTGTTTGCCCACCTCGGTGGAGCCGGTGAACACCACCTTGCGCACCGCCGGATGGGTCACGAACCGCTGGCCCACCACCGACCCCGCGCCCGTGACGATCTGGAAGACGCCGTCGGGCAGCCCGGCCTCGCGGGCGAGCTCGCCCAGGCGGAGCGCGGTGAGCGGGGTCAGCTCGGCCGGTTTGAGCACCACGGTGTTCCCGGCCGCGAGAGCGGGCGCGAAACCCCAGGCGGCGATGGGCATGGGGAAGTTCCACGGCACGATGACGCCGACCACGCCGAGCGGTTCGCAGAAGGTGATGTCCACGCCACCGGCCACCGGAATCTGGCTGCCCAGCAGGCGTTCCGGCAGGCCCGCGCTGTAGTGCAGCACATCGCGCACATTGCCCGCCTCCCAGCGGGCATTGCCGATGGTGTGCCCGGCATTGCGCACCTCGAGCCGGGCCAGATGCTCCAGATCGGCGTCCACCGCCTCGGCGAACCGGCGCAGCAGCCGCGCCCGGTCACCGGGGGCGACCGACCGCCAGTCGGCCGCCGCGCGCCGGGCGCGTTCGATGGCGGCGTCGGTGGCGGCCAGGTCGGCCGCCTCGACCGTGGCCAGCACCGCCGCGGTCGCGGGGTTGATCACCTGCGTGGTCACCGGAGCTCCCTTCGATACGTCGTCGTCCGATACTCCGTCGCCGCGTCCACCAGCGCCCGCATGAGCCGGTGTTCGGTGGCATCGGCCTCCGGATGCCATTGCACACCGACCAGGAACGGGTCGGTGTCCGATTCCACCGCCTCGATGACGCCGTCCTCGGCGCGGGCGGAGACCATGAGACCGGGGGCGAGCCGGTCGATCGCCTGATGGTGGTGGCACCGGGCGGGTACCTCCGCGCCGACGACGGCGGCCAGTCGGCTACCCGGTTCGGTGCGCACCCGGGTCCGCGTGAAGGTGCCGGGCACCGGGCAGTGCTCCTCGTGACCGAGCACATCGGGTAGGTGTTGCAGCAGGGTGCCACCGAGTGCCACATTCACCAGTTGCAGGCCCCGGCAGATGGCGAGCACCGGCAGGCCGGCCGCTCGCGCCCGCTCGAACAGCGTGAACTCGAATTCGTCTCGCTTCGGCCGGGTCTGGCGCACGGACGGATGCGGCGCCGCGCTGTAGCGAGCCGGATCGAGATCGGCCCCGCCGGTGAGCACCACCGCGTCGAGCCGGTCCACCAGTTCCGCCGCCGCACTCCCGACGGGTGGCAGCAGTACGGGAATCCCACCGGCTCGCTCCACCAGATCGGCGTAGGCGCGCGGCAGCAGGGTCGCCTCATGATCCCAGACGCCGTAGCGGGCGCGCTCGGAGTAGGTGGACAATCCGATGACCGGCCGCTCACGGTCGGCCGGGCCGGTCGCCGAGGCGATGCCGCCGGGTGCGGTGCCGCCGCCCCCGACGGTGCCCGGCGGACCCGCGCCGCGCGACCCCTCAGAGGCGCTCGAAGCCACGGACTCGCTCCCAGTCGGTGACGGCGGCGTCGAAGGCGTCGAGTTCCACCCGGGCCGCGTTGCGGTAGTGGCGGACCACGTCCTCGCCGAAGGCCGCGGCGGCGATCTTGCTGTCGCCGAACAGCCGGGCCGCCTCGCGCAGGGTGCGCGGCACCCGAGGGCGCTGCGAGCGGTAGGCGTTGCCGTGGAATTCCGGCTCCAGGGGCAGACGGCGCTCGATGCCGTGCAGTCCGGCGGCGAGGGTGGCCGCCACCGCGAGGTAGGGGTTCACATCGGCTCCGGGCACCCGGTTCTCCAGCCGCAGCGACGATCCGTGTCCGACCACCCGCAGTGCGCAGGTGCGATTGTCCCGGCCCCAGGCAACGGCGGTGGGTGCGAAGCTTCCGCTCTGGAATCGTTTGTAGGAGTTGATATTCGGCGCGAGGAGGTAGGTGAGTTCGCGCAGACAGTCCAGCTGCCCGGCCAGGAAGTGCCGCATCAGCGCCGATTCGCCGCCCGCGCCGTCACCGGCGAACACCGGCTCGCCCGACTCGGTGCGCAGGCTGATGTGGATGTGGCAGGAACTGCCTTCGCGCTCATTGTATTTCGCCATGAAGGTGATGCTGCGGCCCTCCTGGGCGGCGATCTCCTTGGCTCCGGTCTTGTAGATGCTGTGGTTGTCGCACGTCACCAGCGCCTCGTCGTAGCGGAAGGCGATCTCGTGCTGGCCCGGATTGCATTCGCCCTTGGCGGATTCCGGGTACATCCCGGCTCCGGCCATCTCGTTGCGGATCCGCCGCAGCAGCGGTTCGACGCGGGCGGTGCCGAGCATGGAGTAGTCGACGTTGTACTGATTGGCGGGCGTCAGCTCGCGGTAGCCGCCGCGCTGCGCCGCCTCGTAGCTGTCGTCGAACACCAGGAACTCCAGTTCGGTGCCGACGTAGGCGCGTAGCCCGTGCTGCGCCAAGCGATCCAGCTGCGCACGCAGCACCTGCCGCGGTGAGGCCGACACCGGCTCCCCGGCGGGCTCGCCCCGCGCGCCGAGCCGTTCCACATCGCACAGCACCAGGGCGGTGCCCGGCCACCAGGGCACCAGGCGCAGGGTGTCGAGATCGGGCCGCAGCACGAAATCCCCGTAGCCGGTGTCCCAGGACGAGAGCGCGTAGCCGTCCACGGTCGTCATCTCCACGTCCACGGCCAGCAGGTAGTCGCACGCCTCGGTGGCGTGCTGGAGCACCTCTTCCACGAAGTAGCGTGCCGAACACCGCTTGCCCTGCAATCTGCCCTGCATATCGGTCATGGCGACCAACACGGTGTCCACCATGCCCGCCTCGACCCGCTGCACCAGATCCGCGACGGTGAGCATCCCGGTTCGCATCAAGACCCCTTTCGGCACCGACGTGCTCACGCTAGGCGACCGGTGGGGCATCCGTGTGTCGATTCACGCCGCGGGTCGGAGTAGTTCCACGCAACGCGCCGAGGTAGTTCCGCCGAGGCGGGTGCGCCGCGGCGCGGCATACGCTGCCACGCATGCCCGCTGAACCGACCCCCGAGACCGTGCCCGTCGGGAAGGAGGCGCTCGTCGGGGCCCTCGCCGCCGTGGCGGCCGCACCCGTGGCCGCGGCCGTCGTGGCGATCCTGTACCGCTTCCCGATTCCGATGTCCGGCTATGCCGACGGGCTCGGCGGTGCGATCCCCGCGGCGCTGGGCAGCCTGTTCTATCTCGTGCTCGGCGGCGCGCCGGTCCTGGGCCTGTCGGGGGCGGTGGGCGGCTGCGTCGCCGCCCGGCTCGCCGCCCCCGACATCCGGAGGGCGCGCCGCCTCACCCTGAGCGTCGCGGGTATGATCGCGCTGTTCGGCGCTGTCGCCCTGGCGGGCCTCGAACTCTTCATCGGCCCTTGGTGATACGCAGGCCCTTGGTGATACGCAGGCCCGTGGTGACTCGCACGAGTGCGAAAGTTTTTCGGCGGTCCGCCGGATCGGCGGAGATGCGCCGGATTCGGCGCGGACCTCACCCGAGGGGGCCGTCGTGGCGGTAGCGTTGACGGTGATGTCGGTCGAGGATGTCCGGCGATACGAGATGTGGTGTGCTGTGTGGAGTTTCGAGGTGTCGCCCAAGTTGTCCATCGGTGAGTCGGTTCTGAGCGAACTGTTGGACCGGGCCGTTTCCGACGGTGTGGCGCTGCGGCTCGGCGTCGTCATCGAGCACAACGGAGCGGTGCTGCTACTGGAGCACGACGAGCATGTCGCGGGCCGCAGCCCGCTGAACCTACCCGGGACCACCGTGCGCACCGGGGAGCCGCTCGCGCTCGCCGTGGCCCGCGCGGTATTCGAGGAGACCGGCCTGACGGTCGTCGATGTCGTCCGCCATCTGGGCAGCTTCGATTACCTGTCCAATGCCGGGACGCCGGTGCGCCGGGAGCACTTCGCGGTCGAGGTGGCGAGTATCGGGCCCATCCAGTTGAGCAACTACGTCGACTTCCACTGGGTCCGGCTCGACGGCGACCTGCCCGTCACCCCGTCGATCCACCGCATCCTCGAGAACTACCGCTCCCGTTCGCAGGCGTGAGACCGCCCGCATCGGTCATACCTCGACCATGACCGATGCGCACCATGGCCTGGGCGTGGGCGCAGTCGTCCAGTACCTGGCCCAGATCTCGTCTCGCGGGGCGGGCACGCCGAGCGGTTCGGTTTGCAGGCAGCTGGACAGGCCGGATCCGTCGCCGTGCGCAGCAAGGCGCTCAGGGCATCACCGGCCCGCAGGTGATGCAGGCGGCCCCGCGGCTCAGCAGCAGCCCCCCGGCCCTGCGGATCGCAGCCCCCCGGCCCTGCGGATCGGTGGCGGGGAGATGTCTGCTCCGGTCGGCGAACAGTGCGACCGTCCCGTCCGCGTCGTATCCTGTCGAACCCGAGTGTGTCCGGCGGGGCGCGATACGACACCGAGCCGAAGGTCCCGGGAATTCGGGACCTGTGGCACGGACCGGGCGGCGGCCGGGCGTCCTAGCTCAGGGCTCGGACCAGACGGGTCGCGATGGGTGCCGCGATGTCGTGGCGGGCGGCGGCGCGCAGCAGCGCACCGCCGACGGCGTCGAGTTCCAGGGGCCGACCGGCCTCGGCATCCCGCTGCATGGAGGATTTGGCCTGCGCGGGGAAGGTCTCGTAGCGCGCCAGTGCCGCGGCGGGGTCGGACGGCCCACCGCAGGCCGCGCTGACCGCCGCCGTCTCCGCCACCAGGGCGGCCAGTTCGTCGCGGTGCCGGGTGCGGATCTCGCCGATCGGCTCGGCGTAGTGGGTGGTCATGAGCGCGAGCGGGGCCAGGAACAGCAGTTTCGCCCACAACGCCGCCGCCTCGTCGGCCAGCACCCGGGTGCTCACCCCGGCGGCGGTGAGCAGCCGGGCCAGCGCGTCGAGCCGATCGCGCGGCACCGACTCACCGGTCAGGTCGATCTCGGTGAACGGGCTGCCGTGCCGGACGACTCCCGGTGCGACGCGGGTGGATTCGACGCGGATGACCGCGGGGGCGACCCGGTCGGGGCCGTAACGGCCGCGCAGCAGCGCCGGATGCTCCACGCCGTTGAGCAGCGGGATCAGCAGGCCGTCGCCGAGTGCCGACGGGGCGATGCGGTCCAGGGCGGCGTCGAGGGCGGTGTGTTTGACGGTCACCAGGCAGGCGGCCACCGGTTCCCGAAGCTCGGTGTCCGCCTCGACTTCGGCCGTGAAATCACCGAACTGCCCACTGCGAACCTGGATTCCATCGGTGCGCAGGGTGCGCGCGGTGCCCTCGGAGGCCAGGCAGACGACCCGGTGCCCCGCCCGCGCGAGCAGTGCGGCCAGCAGTCCACCCACCCCGCCGGGGCCCAGGACGGCCACGGTCGATGCGTGATCGGTCATGATGCGATGCGATCCTTTCGTCGGTCGGCCCCGCTCCCGGTGGCCGCCTCGCACCGATCATCGCATCGCCGGGCCGTCGTCGCCGCAGTAACGGGTGATGAACCGGTGCAGGATCTCCATCGGCTCGGTCACCGTCTCCCGATGTCCCAGCTCGGTGAGGTAGTCGGCTTCCTCGGGCGCGAAATAGCCTGCGTGGCGGTAGGTTTCGATGCGCACCGCGAGTCCGTTGCCGTCGAGTTCGGGATGGAACTGGGTGGCGTACACATTGCTGCCCACCCGGACCATCTGCACCGGGCAGCCCGCCGAACCGGCCAGCAGCACCGCGCCCGGGGGCACCTCCTGGCAGGCTTCCTTGTGTCCCACGAAGGCGCGGAATTCCGGTGCGATGGTGCTCAGCAGCGGATCCTCGCGGGCGGCGGCGGTGAGCACGATGGTCTGCGCCCCGGGCGGCTCCCCGTACCGCTCCTCGCTCACCTTGCCGCCGAGTACGTCCGCCAGCATGCTCAGTCCGTAGCAGGCGCCCAGGTACGGGAAGTCGCGGCGCGCGATCTCGGCGACGAGCAGCCGCAGCGGAGGTTCGAAGAGTCGCTGGTAGTCGTATTTCCGCTCCCAGGGCTTGCTCACATTGCTGGGGCCGCCGCCCACGATGACCGCGGCGAAGTCGTCGAGATCGATATCGGGGAAGTGCTGGTCCATCTGGATGCGCACCATCCGGCCCGCGTCCAGCCGTGCGGCGCGCAGGATGGCCTGGTATTCGTCGTCGGCGGCCGATCGCTCGGGCCGTAGCTGCAGCAGCAGGCAGGGCTTGGGCATGACTTCAGATTGTGACGGCAGTACCGGGTCCGCCGGGCCAGGACTACGGTGGATGTCGCTTGTGTACCGAATCCACCGGAGGTGTCTTGCGTAACGTCGCTCGTGTACTGCTCATGCTCCTGGCACTGGTGTGCGGTGCCGCGTTCGTCCCGACGACGGCGGCGGCCGCTCCGGCCCTCGACGACACCACCTCCGGCAAGCTCGACGAACTGCTGCGGGTGCGCGCGGCCGCGGGCGAGCGGAATACGGGCGAACTGCTGGAACTGCTGTCGCGCGAGTTCCTGGGGACGCCGTACCGGGCGAATATGCTCATCGGTTCCGCCGACCGGCCCGAAGAGCTGGTGATCGACTTCCGGGCGCTGGACTGCTTCACCTACCTCGACTACGTGACGGCGCTGAGCCGCTCCGCCGACCGGGACCAGTTCGTGGAGAATCTGATCCGGACCCGCTACACCGACGGGCGGGTCGATTTCGCACACCGCAAGCACTTCTTCACCGACTGGGCGCACACCGAGCGCGTCGCCGCCACGGATATCACCGCCGCGGTGAGCCCGGCGGCGGTGACGGTCGACAAGCGCCTCAACGCCAAAGCCGATGGCGGGACTTATCTTCCGGGTCTGCCGGTGGTCGAGCGCGCCATCACCTACATTCCCCGCGACGCGGTGGACGACGGCGTGATCGCCGGGCTGCGCACCGGCGACTACATCGGCGCGTACGCCGACGGGGCGGGACTCGACGTCACCCATGTCGGCTTCTTCGTCATGACCCCGTCCGGCCCGGTCTTCCGCAACGCGTCCTCGCTGGCGGAACACGACAGGGTGGTCGACTCGCCCTTCCTCGACTACGTGCGCACCACTCCGGGCATCGTGGTTTTGCGCCCGCTGTGACGCGGGGGTGGTGACACGCGGGCTCACGGTTGTGTCTCGCGTCACAAACAGACTCTACTGTTTGTCTCATGGGTCTATCGCGCTCGCAGTGCACCCGATCGACCGTCGCCTTGATTCCGCTGCGCCGCACGGCGATTGCCATTGCCGCCGGGCTGGCGCTGTCCGTCCCGGGCGGTGTGGTGCGGGCGGAACCGGCGCTGCCCGCGGGTCTGACCGACGCGGTCGGACGGGACCTGGGGCTGACGGCGGGGGAGTATCTGCGGCGCGCCGAGCTCGGTCAGCGGGTGGCGCGTTTCGCCGCCGACGCGCGGCAGCGTTATCCGCTGGCCTTCGCGGGAGCCTGGCTGGATGGTGCGACCCCGGTCGCGGCGCTGACCGCCGCCGAGGGTGCGGACGCGGCCCGGCGGGCGGCGCGGGCCGCGGGGTTCGAGGTGCGGGCGGCCGAGCGCAGCGAGGTGGCGTTGGGACGGGACAGGACGGCCTTCGACGGTTGGCTGGCCGACCAGCGGTGTGGTGCGCGAGGTCGACGTCACCAGCCGGGTGAGCGATCAGCACCGGCGCACACCCGCGGTGGAGCTGACCGGGCTGTTCCGCACCAATGCCTGTGCCCTGCCCGGTGACAGCGGTGGCCCGGTGCTCACCGGCACCAAGGCGCTCGGCATCTCCAGCAATGTGCCGTCCGTGAATCTGGCGCTGTGCCCGGTGCGCGAGCCGATCACCGCCGGTTCCGCCGACTTCGGCCCCGGCCTGATCGCCCAGCCCGTCACCGCCGTGCTGGACGAGAACCCGGGTATGACCCTGCGCACCGGGTGAGCGCCGTCGCCCGGGCGGCTATGGTCGAGTCATGGGCGTCATGGGTGAACTGTTTCCCGGCAAGAAGCTGACCGATGAGAACACCGAGGACGGCGGCGGCCAAACGCACCGGCCGCGCGTGGACCTCGACCTCGACGCCGGGGTGATCCGGGTATCGCCCGGAACCCGGCCCGCCGAGGGCGAGAGCGCCGACTGAGCGCTGGTCGCTGTGGCGCGGCGGGTACTCGCACCGTGCCTCGCCGCACACCGTGGTAGCCGGTGGCACACTCGACGCCACGCCAGCCGGTTCACACCGACTCGCATCGCGCTGCGTCACGTCGTCGAGTCGGATGCCGATCCCTCTCGGGAGGACGCGGTGGTGACGAAGGGGGCGGGACCGCCGAGACCCTGCCAGTCGGGCTGGGCGGCGACCGCGCGGTCCAGCGTGGTGCCGAAGGCCGCGGTGTCGGCGTCGATGGCGGCCAGGCGTTCCAGCACCGGTGGGGTGCGCTCCAGCGGGCAGGCGCGCAGCAGATCCGCGTACAGGGCGCGCAGCCGGCGCACCACCTGGAGGGAGTCGCGGCCGTAGTAGCGGATCTCGTCGACGGCGAGGGACAGGTAGTCCGACCACTCGGAGGTGCGGTGGGTTAGCCGCACCCTGCCGTCGCGGTCGCGGATGCGGGTGACGCCGAGGTCGCGCCCGGACAGATCGAGCAGCAGCGCGCCGATGTGGTCGAGCGCCTGCACCGCCGTGGTCGGATCGTTGACGGCCGGGGACAGCGCCTTGATCGCGATATCGACCATGACCCGCAGCGCGAAGGCCGGATCGGCCTCCACCACCCGTTCGATGCCGACCACCACGTGCCGCCGCAGCTTGCGCTCGGAAATCCCGGTCGCGCCGTGGATGTCGAACAGCGGCGCACCGGGCAGCACGAAATCCCCGACCGCGGGCACCACCACGATCCGGCAGTCGGCCCGCCGCGCGAGTTCGGCGATGGCGTCGTCGTCGAAGCCGAGCAGGACGCCGGCGCGGCCGGTGTGCCGGAGCACCCGATCCGGCGGCCCGTCGGCGGCCTCGTCGGCATCCGTCTCGCTCCCGTACGGATTCGGGTGCACGGCGGCGGCCGTCCGGGCTCCGGCGAGCGACACCCGGTCCAGGGCCTTGACCAGGCGCAGGAAGTTGACCACCCGGGTGAGCAGCGCGAAGAACAGGGCCACGCTGGTCAGGGCGAGCCCGACGGCCACCACCGAGGAGAGCACCGGCTCGTAGTCCTCCAGGCGCGCGGCCAGCCGCACCGAGACCAGCAGCGTGTACACGAAGGTCGCCATGAAGGTGCCCAGGGACGCGCCCAGCACCCAGTCCTGGGTGAGGCGGGGCGCGAAGCGCGCCGACATGGTGCCGGTGCCGAACTGGATGACCAGCAGCAGCACCGAGAACACGAAGCCGGTGAAGGCGATGGTGCCCGACGCCACCGCCGCGAGCACGGTCGCCATGACGGCCGGGTCGAACTTCCACGCGAACTCCCCCGGGGGCAGTTCGGCCAGGGTGTCGGCCAGCAGCCGGTCCAGATACGGCACCAGCCAGGACAGCAGCACCGCCGCCCCGACGATGAGAGACGGGAGCAGCCACACCCGTCGCTGCCGATACACCCAGCGAACCTCGCTGAACCAGGAAAGCACCCGCATCACCGCCGTTCGTTCCACAAGCGTGCTGCTCGGATGAGGTCGACCTTACCGGCGACCGGTCCGGGTCCCGGACCTCTCAGCCGCTCTCAGTTAATTCGTGGCATTGTCGATGAGGTGCCGTCCTCATCACCGTCGCAGCACGTGTCCACCCCGCCCGTGGCAGCGCACCGGCCCGTCGGCCCGCGCCGCACCTACCTCGGTATCGCCGTCATGCTGCTGCTGGGCGCGGTGTTCAGCGGGCTCACCGCCGTCGTGATGCGGGCGGCCGGGCCGACGGATGTCGATACCGCCCTGCACGACTGGGTGGTCGGCTTCCGGTCCGACGGGTTGACGCTGGCCGCCCGGATGGTCACGACCTGCGGCGACACCCTCACCATGGCGGTGCTGGCGACGGCCGTATGCGTGGGCTTCGCGTGGCGGCGGTGGTGGGAGTCCGCCGCGCTGGTCGGCATCGCCGCCCTGGGCGCGGCGGTACTGGTGGCGGTCGGCAAACGGCTCGTCGGCCGGGAGCGTCCGCCGCTGGACGGGCGGCTGGCCACCGAGAGCAGCCTGTCGTATCCCTCGGGGCACAGCCTCGGCTCATTCGTGGTGATCGGTGTCGTGGTCGTGGCCCTGCTGCCGCACCTGCGCGGGAGGGTACGCCCGGCCCTGCCCGCGCTGGCCGTGGCGCTGGTACCCGCCATCGGCCTGTCCCGGGTCTACCTCGGCGTGCACTGGCCAACCGATGTGCTCGCGGGCTGGACCCTCGGCGCGCTCTGGCTCGTCCTGTGCCGCACCTGCGGTATCGGGCGCGGGGTGGGTGCCCGATTGGCGCGGTTGGATCGGCGTCCTCCGCTCGACCCCCGGTAGTTCCGCCGTACCCGAAACCGGCCGCGCGGCATGGTTGGCGCTGATATCTTCTCGCCATGTCGGCCACGAAAGATCTTGCGACACCGGCCGAATTGGGTGTCGACGACGAGGAGCGGCCCGCGCGGACCCTGTCCGGGTTGCCGGAACGCCTCGTGGCCCTCAGTGGGTTCGCCATCGCGGTTCTGGTGCTGTGGCAGGTGTTTCGGCCGTTACCGCAGGGCAGCCAGTACTACCTCGTGGTCTTCCTCGCGGTCACCCTGCCGCTGGTCTTCCTGAGCTATCGCTCCGGGTGGCGGCACCTGGACGGGGGCACCGGATGGGTCGACCGGGCGCACGGGCCGGCACCCTGGGATTGGCTGCTGGCCGTGCTGGCGCTGCTGGTCTGCCTGTATCCGGTGCTGCCGCTGGCCATCGGATCCGGTGGCGGGGGGTATGACGCCTTCCTCGACCGGCAGGGTCTGCTCGATCCCGTCGACATCGCCATGGGCGCGCTGGTGCTGCTGCTCGTGGCGGAGGCGTGCCGCCGTACCACGGGCTGGGTGCTGCCGCTGGTGTGCGCGCTGTTCCTGGGCTACGGCTACTACGGCGGGCTGCTGCCGCAGCATTGGTCGGTGGCGCACGCCGGACTCGACTTCGACCAGATCGTGGACGCGCTCTACAACTCCGGCAGCGGGTTCTACGGCACCCCGCTGGATGTGGCGGCCAGCTATATCGCGCTGTTCACCATCTACGGCGCGGTGCTCGAATTCTCCGGTGCGGCGCGCTTTTTCGTGGAGCTTTCGGTGGCGGCGTTCCGGCGGTCGCGGACGGCGGCGGGCCGCACCGCGGTGACCTCCGGCTTCCTGCTCGGCACGGTCTCGGGCTCGGGGACCGCGACCGCGGTGACCAATGGCGTCGTCACCTGGCCGATCCTGCGCAAAGCGGGCTACCGACCCGAGCAGGCCGGTGGCATGCTGGCCGCCGCCGGTGTCGGTGCGATCCTCTCCCCGCCGACGCTGGGGGTCGCGGCCTTCATCGTGGCCGAGTACCTGGAGGTCTCGTACCTCACCGTGCTGCTGTGGGCGACGATCCCGACCCTGCTCTACTACCTGGGCATTCTGCTGGCGGTCGAGATCGACGCGCGCCGGTTCCACCGCCGGGGATCCGGCGACGGCGAACCGGCCGCCGATGCCGGACCGTCGGCATGGAAGCTGTTGGTGCGCTTCGGCTATCACTTCCTGTCGCTCATCGCCATCGTGGTGCTGATGCTGCTGGGGTTCGCGGCGACAAAGGCGGTGGTGTACGCCACCGCGCTCGCCTTCCTGCTCGCCGTCGCCGACCGCGCGGCGCGGCAATGGCATACGACGGCCACCCGGCGGGAAATGCTGCGCGAGTTCGCCTTCGGCTGCTTCACCGCCCTGTCCGGCGGTATCCGTGCCGCTCTGCCCGTGGTGGCGGTGTGCGCCGCCGCGGGCATCATCACCGCCATGACCACCAAGACCGGCCTCGGCGCACAGCTGGCCGGCGTCCTGGTGCGGACGGCGGAGGCGATATCCGACAATCCGACCGTGGTGCTGGCCTGCACCGTCGTCCTGGCCGCCGTGGCGCTGGCGCTGCTCGGGCTGGCCATTCCGGTGACGGCCTCCTTCGTCATCGGCTGGGTGATCATCGCGCCCGCCCTGCTGTCCCTCGGCGTCTCCGGCCCGGCCACCGCCATGTTCGTCTTCTACTACTCGGTGCTGTCGGAGGTGACGCCGCCGACAGCGCTGGCCGCGGTCGGTGCGGCGGCGGTGACCGGGGCCAAGCCGATCCCGACCATGTGGCAGACGCTGCGCTACGCGCTGCCCGCCTTCCTGGTGCCGATGGTCTTCGTGCTCACCGGCGCCGGTGAACGACTGCTCGGGCGCGGACCGATCCTGGAGATCGTGGCCACCGGTCTGATGGTGGCGCTGGGGGTGGCCGCCCTCGCCATGGCCACCGGGGGCTGGGTGTTCGGCGTCGGCGAGGCCGGGCGGGCGGCACGCGTCCTGGCCGGGCTGGCGGGGCTGGCCCTGCTGTATCCGAGGCCGGTCACCCTCGCCGTCGGTGCGGCCCTGCTCGCCGCGGCGGCGTTGCTCACCCGGCTGCTGCGCCGGAATCCACCCGTCGACGAAAGTCCCCCGGCGCGCGTCGCCGATCCGACAGGAGGCACACCATGAGAACAGTCGTGACGATCGCCGCGGTGGCCGCGGTGTCGGCGGCCCTGTTGACCGGCTGCGGTGGGCGACAGGACACACCGCGGGTCGACACCGGCGGCGAGATCACCTGCGAGGTGAACCAGGACACCCGGATCGGCATCGCCACCGGCAATGCCACCGGCGTGTACTTCGCCCTCGGAAACGCCTACGCGGAACAGATTTCCGCCGCCACCGACGGCACGGTCAAGGCCACCGCCGCCGAGACCGGCGCCTCGGTGCAGAATATCCAGCAGCTGGTGGCGGGCACCTACCAGGTCGCCTTCTCCCTCGCCGACACCGCCGCCGACGCCGTGCGCGGGACCGGCAGCTTCGAGGGGGAGCAGCCGGTGCGGGCGCTGTCGCGGATCTACGCCAACTACACGCAGGTGATCGTGCGGGCCGACGCGAATATCGGTTCGGTGGCCGATCTGCGGGGCAAGCGGGTCTCCACGGGTTCACCGAAATCGGGGACCGAGGTGATCGCGCAGCGGCTGCTCACCGCGGCCGGACTCGACCCGGACGCCGACGTCGCCGCGCAGCGGCTCGACCTGACCAAGACCGTGGACGGTATGAAGGACGGCTCCATCGACGCCATGTTCTGGTCCGGCGGGCTGCCCACACCCGGGATCACCGACCTGTTCACCACCGCCCGCGACGAGGTGCGCTTCCTCGACATCACCGACCTGCTGGACGAGATGCGCGCGGTGAACCCGGTGTACGAGCAGGGCGTCATCCCCGCCGCCGCCTACGGCCTGCCCGCCGATGTCGAGACCATCGTCGTCCCCAATCTGCTGCTGGTGCGCGACGATATCGACGCCAATCTGGCCTGCGTGCTGACCACGGTGCTCTTCGACCGCAAAACCCAACTGGAGCAAGTGAATCCGGCCGCCAAGGGGATCGACCGCGCGATCGCGGCCGAGACCGCCCCGGTGCCGCTGCACCGGGGCGCGGAGCAGGCGTTGCGGTAGGCGTTCACGGCCTTCGCGACGCCACCGCCCGGTTCGACCCGCGAGTCGGGGCGGCCAGGATGACGAGGGCGAGGACGAGAACGGCCATCCCGCACCGGGACAGGACGCTCAGCCGTTCGTGCAGCACCACGACGCCCAGCAGGGCGGCCACCGCCGGTTC
The DNA here is from genome assembly GCF_030767025.1 of Nocardia sp. CC227C. Classification (GTDB taxonomy): domain Bacteria; phylum Actinomycetota; class Actinomycetes; order Mycobacteriales; family Mycobacteriaceae; genus Nocardia. Next base: position 359,361 of record NZ_JASITE010000001.1, read on the forward strand.
GGCCAGGGTCAGGGTGGTAGCCACCTGAGATGTGGTGTGGCGCAACCCGTAACCGAACAACCGGTACGCCAGGACGGTGGTGCACAGCGCCAGATACAGGGCGACCGCCGCGCCGCGCGGGGCCAGCAGCCAGGACGGGCCGGTCGCCAGGACCACCGGCAGCACCAGCAGCGCGCCGCCGCCGAACATCGCGCCCATGACCGCGGCGGCGGGGCGTCCGGCGGCGATGAGCCGTCCGCCGAGCACGGCGTAGCAGGCGTAGGCGAGCCCGCCGCCCGCCGCCAGCGCCACGCCGAGCGGATCGACAACGCCGCCTCCGGTGGTCGAACCCAGAACGAGCACAGCGCATCCCGCCACCGCCGCAGGTGTCGCCAGCATCCAGCGTGGATCGGGGCGGGTCCGGGTGACGGCCCAGGCCAGCGCCCCCGCGAAGACGGGAGCGCAGCCCAGCGCGATCACCGTGGCCACGGCGACGCCGGTGCGCTGCACGGCCGGATAGAAGGTGAGCGGATATCCGGCTACCGCCACCGCCCCCAGGGCGATCTGCCACCGTTCGCGGCGGGTGCGCGCCGGTACCCCGCGCGCGGTGGCGTAGAGCAGCAGCCCGCCCAGCAGCAGTCCGGTGGATCCGGTGGCGGCTGCCGGAGTGCCCGAGGGTGCTTGGGTGGCAACGGTTCCCGTGGTTCCCCACAGCATCGCCGCGGTCAGGATGGCCAGCGATCCCCCGATCCGGGGTGAACGCCGGTGGGTAGCCCTACGGCGCGCGGCCGTAGCGGCGGAATGATTCGGCACAGTCGTGAACTTCCGTCGAATTCCGATAGGAGCTGGATTTCGAACGGGCGCACGACAATACCGCCGCGCGCGGCGGTATTACGGGAAGGAGCCGTCAGGTGCGCCCGGTCACGCGACCGGGGGCGGGGTGACGGTGCGCCAGTAGGTGCCCATGGCGTCGATCATAGCGGCCGCGGGGCGCAGCGCCCGCGGGCCGGAGGCTCAGCCGCGCGGGGTGAGCAGCACCAGGGGGATCTCCCGGCTGGTCTTGCGCTGATAGTCGGCATACCCCCGGAAGTTCGCGACCACGCGCGGCCACAGCGCGGCACGTTCCGCCGCGTCGGCGACCCGGGCCGTCATCGGCCGCCGCGGGCCGGACCGCATCGACACCTCCACCTCGGGGTTGTCGCGCAGATTCAGGAACCAGGCGGGGTGGGTGGGGTCGCCACCGCGTGAGGCCACGACGACGATGGTGTCGCCGTCGACGACCGGTGCGGTCAGCATGACTCGGCGCGGTTCGCCCGACTTGCGGCCGATGGTGGTGAGCTCGAGCGCGGGCATGCCCACGATGGTCCTGCCCAACCTGCCCCCGCTCACCCGCAGCAGTGCGCGATGCAGTGCGTTCTGGACCTTGAACTGAGCGTCGCTGGGCATGGGGCCGAATCTACCCGGCGCGGAACGGTCGGGCAGGCTACGCGGGCCAGCGGGGAGAGCGGCCGAGGAGGGCGACGATGCGGTCGAGGGTGTCCGCACCCGTCCAGGGCAGTCGGGGTGCGAAGGCGGCGCCGGGGGCGGTGCGGGAGCCGTCGTCGGGAACGAATTCGGCGATCGGCAGTGCGGCGGCGAGCAGGTCGTCGTCGAAGGTCGTGGTCCGGCCGAGGGCTCGGTCGACATCCCAGGTGTGCACCACGTAGTCGATGAAGTGGAAGGTGAGGGCCTGGCTGCCCGGGAAGCGGAATTCGGTGGTGAATTCGGGCAGCGGGAACGCGCGCTCGAGGATGTCGTCGGCGGTGAAGGCGTCCAGGACGTGATCGGCGGCGGCCCGGTAGTCGGCGACCGGGTCCAGGCCGAGCGGGCGGGGCTGCCAGTGATTCGGGTCGTCGTCGCCGCGGGCTGCGGCGGCGAAACCGCGGTGCTGGGCGATCATGTGGCTGAGCAGGTCGCGCAGGTTCCAGCCCGCGCAGGGGGTCGGCTTGCTCAGATCCGTCGGGGTGCAGTGCGATACGGCCGCGCTGCTGGCGCGGACGGTGCGGGCGTTCAGCGCGACGAGATCGGCGGGGGTGACGAGGGCGAAATCGGTAGGCATATACATATCGTATGTATCAGCGTACTATGTGTCGAGCGGTATTTTCTATCCATGCCGGAAGTGAAGCGCCCCGACCTCGCCGCCATGCTGGGGCCCCTCGGCCGCGCCCTCGTACAGGCGGAGCTGCCCATCCTCGAGCGCAACGGCCTCAGCATGTGGGGCTACTCCGTCCTGCTCGGCCTCGGCGAGGACCCCGTGTACACCCAGGCCGCCCTGGCCAAACGGATCAACGCCGACAAGACCCGCATCATCGCCGTGCTCGACGATCTCCAGCGGCGCGGTCTCATCACCCGCACCCCCGATCCGGCCGACCGCCGCGCCCGGCTGCTGTCCCTGACTCCGGCGGGACGCGACATCCGCGACCGCACCCAGCGGGAGATACAGGAGCAGGAGGAGCACTTGCTGTTGTCGCGGCTGACCCCCGCCGACCGCACGGCGTTCCTGCGCGCACTCCGACGCCTCAGCCAAGCGGTGCGCGAGCAGTCGGACTGAGCACGGGTGACCGCGGTCACGAGCACTTCCGCGCCCTGCGCATCGAGGGCAGGTCGGCCTTCCTGGTGGACGAGCGCAACTTCGGCGGCTACCGCAACTGCCGGATCTGGGTCTCGGTGCCGTCCGGCGGGACCATCCACCTCGAGTACGCGCCGCGGGAGGCGTCGGTGGACTGGGATGTGTGCGGTGCCGCCCTCGAGATCACCACGCTCGTCGCGCAGCGGGTGCGGTGAGTGGCACCGCGGGTCTCGGTCAGCGGTTGCGGTGGGCGACGAGTTGGGCCAGGGCGGTGAGCTCGCCGGTGGCGATATCGGGGGGCAGCGCCGCGAGTGCGGATCGCATGGCGGTGGCCGCACGGTGCAGGGTGCGTTGCCGCCCGCCCGCCGCTTCGACGAGTTCGGCCGCGCGCGCAGCCTTCTCGGGGGTCATGGGATGTGGGCCGTGGTAGAGCCGCGCCAGTTCGCGGCCGGGGGCGGTGTCGGAGCTGAGGGCGCACACCACCGGGTACGACTGTTTCCGGTGCAGCAGGTCGCTGTGCGCCGGTTTGCCGGTGATGGCGGGGTCGCCCCAGATGTCCATGGCGTCGTCGACCAGTTGGAAGACCAGGCCCAGTTCTCGCCCGAAGGTGTGCATGGCCGACACCGTGCGATGGTCGGCTCCGGCGCAGAGCGCGCCCAGGGCGCAGGAACAGCCCAGCAGCGCACCGGTTTTGCCCGCCGCCATGGCGAGGTACTCGGAGACGCTCACGCTGGAGCGGGTTTCGAAGGCGCAGTCCTCGTACTGGCCCTGACAGAGGGCGACGGTGGTGCGCGCCAAGCGGATGACGGCCTCGGCGGTCACCGCCTCGGGTACCCCGTCGGAGAGGACGCCGAGGGCCAGCGCCTGCAAGGCGTCGCCGAGCAGGGTGGCATTGGTCTCGCCCCAGACTCGCCAGACGGTCGGGCGACCGTGGCGGGTGTCGTCGGCGTCCATCACATCGTCGTGCACCAGGGAGAAGTTGTGCAGCAGTTCGACGGCCGCGGCGGCGTGCACGGCCTGGTCGACTCCGCCGCCGCAAGCCGCCGCGGCGGCGAAGGTGAGAGCGGGGCGAAATGCCTTGCCCTGCACGCCGGGAGCGGGCGCACCGGTGGTGTCGCACCAGCCGAAGTGGTAGCCCGCCATGCGATCCAGCGGATCGGGCAGCGATGCCACGGCGGCGCGCAGCACCGGTTCGATGGCGTGGCGGGCGTCGGCCAGCTGTCTGCGGGCCGCTCGCTCGCCGCTAGCCGGTTCGCGCACACTGGGCCCGTGTGGCGAGATCTCGGCGGGGAGTAGGTGATCTGTGTCGGGCGCGGCGACCGCCGCGCGGGCGGGGACCGCTCTGCGGGTGCCCTGCAGGCGTTGTCCCACCAGGTGTTTGATCGAATTCGAGGCTCGCATAATCAGTCCCACTCGCTCGGACACGGCCTCCTCGGGCGCATTCGGCTGCACTCGGCGGCCATGCGTAGAAGAAGCCCATCGTCCCATCGGAGCCTGGTGGCGCGGTACGTCACCAGGTTTCAGTTCGGCAACTCCCACCCGGATGCCGCGGCTCAGCCGAGCGGCGATCCGTGTTCGAGAGCCTCTGCCGGAGCGCTGGTGTAGCGCGCCGCCTGGTAGTGATAGTCCAGATTGGCTCGGACGTACACCGTGTAGTTCTGCGCGGTGGCAAGCGTGTCGGCGCGATCTCGTCCGGTGATGCCCGCCGCGTCGAGTTCGGCCGGTAGCCGGTCGATGGCGGTGCTCATGCGGTCGATGAGCTGGGTGAGCATGCTGTTCACCAGCGTGAGCGCCTGAGATCGCGTATGCCCGTAGTGATGTTCGGCCAACAGCACCGAGTTGTAGAGATAGCTCGACGCTTCGTCGGAGTCGACCGACAGCACATCGTTGAGCAGTCCCATATGTTCGACCGCGGCTTCGCGCAGCAGCCGCACGGCCGGCAGTTGTCGGGCGGCCGCGCACAGGTCGACCCCCTCGGCGATCTCGCTGATGTCCAGGAAGACGAACAGCGCCACCGAATCTCGGCGATGCGCCCGATAGGTGTCCATGTCGGGCAGGTGGCCGGTGCGGCGGCCGATGCTCTCGGTGTAGTAGGTCCACAGCCAGGCGCGGATCTCCGCGCGCACCGCCTCCCGCCAGGCGGTGGAGCGTCCCGCGCACAGCCGCCGCCACAGATCCGCGAACGCGACGGCCAGCACGCCCGAGGGCGGTTCGGCACCGTCGTAGACCGCGTTCAGGGCGGTGATGGTGTGCAATGTTCGCCCGGGATCCGGGATTTCGATATCGAACTGGTCGTCCACGATGAAGGCCCAGGCGGTGTACTGGCTGAGCAGCGCCAGGTCTTCCGTTCCGGCCTTCGGGCACCAGAGTGCGTACATTCGGGCGGGGCGGGTGCGTTCCATCCGCCGCCGCGTCGGCTCGGTCGGCACCAGGTCGTAGTGCTCGAGCCACTGCCACATCGTCTTCTCCGCCTCGGCCTCGGCGGGGTTGTGTCCCGCCGACGCGAAAGGCATGAAGAATTCGGGTTCATTCATCGAAACTGCCTATCCCCGAACCGTTTTTACCGTGAATTCGACAATACAGACGATTCGGGCACGGCGCGGCCACCGTCGGGTGACGGTCGGGCCGCGAGACGACCCTTCTCGTGTGGAAATCGTATCGAAATCGTTGCGAGCGTGACGAATCACCCAGAAAGGGCGGTGCCGCCGGTGCGCTGTCGCGCCCGCGAGCGACATACCGGCGAACCGGGCGGAAAGACCACCGCTGCCACCGGCTCATTCGCCGAATCCGCAGCGAACGCCACCGTATCGGCGCATCCTCGAGGAGTCAGCTACCGTGCAGCAATGAAGCGGCGCGGATCGAGTGCGCACGAGGAGCGTCCGATGGACACGGCCGATCTCATCTTCACCGGTGCTTCGATCATCACCGTCGACCCGGAGACCGAGGGTGCGACCGCCGTCGCGGTCTGCGCCGGGCGCATACTCGCCGTCGGCGGCCGTGAGGTGCTGTCGCTGCGCGGCCCCGGCACCGATGTGATCGAACTCGACGACCGCTGCCTGCTGCCGGGATTCGTTGAGCCGCACACCCATCCGACGCGGGACCAGATCCTGTTCAGCGAATCGGTCATCGATATCCGGCCGACGGCCTGCGCCACGGCCGCGCAGGTGCGCGCCGCCGTCGACGAGGCGGTGCGCGACGCGCGGCCCGGACGGGCACTGCTGTTCCACGGACTCGATCCCGAACTCCAGCCGGGCTTTCCGGAACCCACCCGGGAATGGCTCGACGAACTCGCACCGGACCGGCCGATCGTCATCCGGCAGAACGCGGGCCGGATCGCCTGGGCGAACAGCGCGGCCCTGCGGCTGGCGGAACTGAGCGAGGACACCGCCGATCCGTTCGGCGGCCATTTCGAACGTGACCGGTACGGCATGCTCACCGGCAAGGCGTACGAGGAGCCCGCCATCGCGGCGGTGACCGATCGCATCGTCGCCGACCGTCCGGATCCGGCCACCGGACTGCTGGCGCGCGAGCACGAACACTTCGCCGCCCGTGGCGTGACGCTGTGCGGCGATATGGGTTTCACCGACGAGATCCGCGTTCCCACCGCCCGGCTGTACCAGCGCGGCCTTGCCAAGGTGCGCACGCGCGCCTACGAAACCGCCTCACCCGGCATGGAGACCATCTGCCCGCGCGACAACGGCGACGACATGTTCCGCCAGATCGGCATCAAACTGCTGCGGGCACCCGACACCGCGCGGCACACCGCCGACCGACTACGCGAGCTGGTGCGCGCCTACCACCCGCACGGCTGGCAGCTGGCCTGCCGTGCCCAGGACGGCGACGAGGCGACCCTGGTGCTCGACGCGTACGAACAGGCGCTGCGGGAGTATCCGCGACCGGATCACCGGCTGCGACTCGAACACTGCGGGGCCATGACGCCCGAGCAGTTCCGGCGCGCCAACCAGCTCGGCGTCACCTGTTCGCTGTTCATGGACCACCTCTACTACTGGGGCGACGCCGCGACCGGAGACGGCGCGGACTCCGTTGCGCGGGGGACCGAATCGCATTGGGTGCGCGCCAGATCCGCACTCGAGGCGGATGTGCGGATCTCCTTCCACAACGACTGCCCGGTCACTCCCGAAGCGCCGCTGCACAATATGGCCTGCGCGATCACCCGGGCCTCCCGCCGGGGCCGTGTGCTCGGTCCGGACGAGGGCGTCAATCTGGAGCAGGCCATTCGCGCCCAGACCCTCGACGCCGCGTACCAGCTGTTCGCCGACGACGTCACCGGCTCGATCACGCCCGGCAAGTACGCCGATCTCGTTGTGCTGGACGTGGATCCGTACACCGTGACACCGGACGAACTGCCCGATATCGGTGTGCGGACGACCTATCTGGCGGGCGTGGCCACCCACCGGCGGTACTAGCGCACTCCGCTCAGCAGCTCCAGCATGCCGGAAACCGCCGCGGGCCAGGTGAACTGCTCAGCCCGGGTGCGGGCGGCACAGCGGCGCAGGGCCGGTGGCCGGGCCAGCACATCGGTGACGGCCCGCGCGAAGGCATCCGGGTGGTCGGCGGCGACCGCACCGCAGTCGGCGGTCACGATATCCGCCAGCGCCGAGGACCGGCTCGCCACCACCGGCGTGCCCGCGGCGAGGGCCTCCAGCGCCGCCAGTCCGAAGGTCTCGTGCGGGCCTGGAGCCAGTGAGACGTCGGCGGTGGCCAGCAGGGTCGCCAAAGCCCTACGGTCGTCGATGAATCCGGCGAAGTGCACCGCGGGACGGCCGTCCGCCAGCGCGGGAATGCCGCGGGCGCGCCGCTGTAGCGCATCGCGGCGCGGGCCGTCCCCGGCCACGATCAGCCGGGCGTCCACGCCCTCGCGGCGCAGCGCGCCCACCGCCTCGATACTGCGGTCCACCCGCTTCTCCACCGACAGCCGCCCGCAGTGCACCAGCAGCGGCAGATGGTCGGCGGCCAGATCGGTGCGCAGCCGCCGGTCGTGTCGCCGGGGGCTGAACAGATCGAGATCCACCCCGAGCGGCACCATCTCGACGTTGGGCGCGTCGATGCGCTCGAATTCCGCGCGGGCGAACGCGGTCGTGCAGACCACCATGTCGTAATCGCGCGCGGTGTTCCGATTGGCGATGTCGGCGGCGCGCCGGGCCGCCGGGCCGGGCAGCACCTGTCCCAGCAACCGGTCCAGCCGTTCGTGCGAGATCATGACCGAGGCCACGTCGCGGGCGCGGGCCCAGCGCCCGAAGCCGCGCAGGGTCAGGCGATCGGAGACCTCCAGCGCGTCGGGCCGCAAACCAGCCAGCACATCGGCGACGCGACGCGGATCGGCGGCCCGATAGCCGCCGGTGAACGGAATCCGCGCGGCGGGCACGGTGATCCGCAGCGTCCCCGACGGCAGCACCTCCTCGGTGCGCCGCGGCCCCGGCACGATGAGAACGACCTCGTGCCCCACCGCCGCGTAGCCGTCCCCCAGGTGGTGCAGCGCGGTCCGCAGGCCACCGGAGCGCGGACCGTAGAAGTTCGCCAGCTGCACAATGCGCACGCCGCCGATCGTGCAGGGTTCGGCCTTCCCGACGGCGCCCCCGCGCCCAACGGGACGTGAACAGCGGCGGAACAGCATCCGACCCCCGAGCGGCGGTCGCATCCGGGCGGTGATGCGGGTCGACGTGCGGCGACAGCGAGGTGAGGCGCGTCGTTTCCGCCCGTGTCGACGTCCGGGTGCGGGCGGACACCGCGCTGGAACACCGGATCGCCGTCGCCCGCCAGGACGACCACGGCGGTGACAGCGCCGTCGACGGGCCGGAGTGTCCGACCGGCCGGGAAGTGTTCGACCGGCCGGAACGGTGCGGTGGCGATCACCTGGGGATGAGAGATGCTCACGTTCTGTTTCCGCGGTAGCGACGACCCTGGTCGGTGTGCGGCCCGATCCGCGCGGTCCGGCGTCGCGAATATCGTTGTATGGCCCTGGATTCGATCGTGTCGATGGTCGTGCCGGTCCTGTTCGCGGGCGTGGCGGTGGCCGTATTCCTGGTCGGCGACCGGCTGCGGCCCGAGTCGTGGCGGCACGAGGACGAGGAGTCCGGGCATTCGTTCGTCCTGGACCTGGTGAACATGTTCTTCGCGGCGGTGGTGGCGTTCGTGGTGGTGATCGCCTGGCAGGAGTACGACAATGCGCACGCGCACACCGTCGACGAGGCCAAGGCGCTCATCGAAGTCCACACGGCGGCCGCCGATCTGCCCGAAGCCGAGGGCTCCCGGGTACGGGAACTGGTGCGCGACTACACCGCCGAGGTGATGTCGGGGGAGTGGGCGGTCATGGCCGATGAGGGGCGGCTCAGCGCCGCCGCGCAGGAGCGGCTCGACAAGGTGGGAGCGGCCGTGGAGGCGGTGCGATCGACCGATCCGGTGGTGGTCGCGGCGCGCACCGACGCGCTCGACGCGCTCGACACCGTGTTCGAGGCCCGGTTCGAACGCGCCCTCGCCGCCGAATACCACCTGCCCCGATTCCTCTTTCTCGCACTGTGGTTGGCCACCGCCATGCTGTTGTGCGGGACCGTGCTCTCCGGTGTCGTGGTCACCCGGCGCAGCGTGATCATGACCGCGCTCTTCGGGCTGGTCGTCGGAGGTGTGATCATCGCGGTCTACCAGCTGGACCAGCCGTTCTCGGGCGCGAACGTGGTGCCCATGGATGCCTTCGAACTGGCGTTCACACGCTTCGAACCGGGCGAATAGCGCATTGAGACCGGCCGCAATGAGACCGGATATGACAGCCGACACCACGGGTGGCCGAACACGAACCGCGGCACGGCGTTTCGGCCTGGCGCTGCCGATCGCCGCAGCCCTGCTCGCCCTGCACCCGACCCCGCTACCGGCCGATCCCGGCCTGAGCGAGCTGCCCGCACTCGGCGAGCTGATCACCGGCAGCGCCTCGGGCAGCGGCATCATGCCCGGCGCGCCGGAAACCACCGGCGGTCCAGCGCCTTCGACCGACCCCGAAACCCTCGGCAGCGCCGAACCGCTGGGTAGTGCCGGGTTGGCAGCGGGTGGGGATTCCGAATCCCCGGGCGGCATGGTGGATCGTGGTGGGGGAGGCGGGGGAGCTGTTGGGGTTCGAGTCCGGGAGTGTGGCCACCGCGTGTGCGGGCAGTGCCGTGCTCGGGAGCGCCGCGCTCATGGCCGGGGTCGGGTCGAGCGGGTCCGGGTCGCTGGTGCCCGGACCGACGCACGCGGCGGCGATCTGCCGCCGAACCCCGCGTCGGGCTGTACCGTGGTGGCGACCTCGTCGACGACCACGAGGCCGCCGTCGGCCGCGAGTCGAACCGCCCGGATCCGCGGATCAGCCACCGCGATCGGGTCCGCCGCCGGTACCCGGCCGACAACCGAGAATCACTGAAGCCGAACCCCATTCATTACGGGAGCCTGATATGACCTTCGACGACCCCCGCGACAGCGGGCGGCGACTACGCGACGACGATATTCGCGTCACCTCCGGAAAGACCACGCTGACAGGGCATCTCACCATTCCGGAGCGTCCGATGGGTTTGGTCGTCTTCGCGCACGGCAGCGGCAGCGGGCGGTACAGTCCGCGCAACCGGCACGTGGCGGCCGTCCTCGACCGGGCCGGAATCGGCACGCTGCTGGTCGATCTGCTCACGCCGAGCGAGGAAGCCGCGCGCGCCAATGTCTTCGACATCGAACTGCTGGCGCGACGTCTGGCCGATGTGACCCGCGCGCTCGCGGGGGAGAGCCGCGCCGACGGCCTGGCGTTGGGGTACTTCGGGGCCAGCACCGGCGCGGCCGCGGCCCTGTACGCGGCCGCCGACACCGAGCTGGGCATTCGCACCGTGGTGTCGCGCGGCGGACGACCCGATCTGGCCGGTGCCGCGCTGTCCCGGGTGCAGGCGTCCACGCTGCTCATCGTCGGCGGTGACGACCCGCTGGTGCTGGAACTGAACCGCGGCGCACAGGCGGCCATGACCTGTGAGACCGAGATGCGGGTGATCCCCGGGGCCAGTCACCTGTTCGTCGAGGAGGGCACCCTCGACCAGGTCGCCGTGCTCGCCCGCGACTGGTTCACCACCCGCCTCGCCCCGGCGACCGCCGCCAGCTGACGCCCCGCCGATGTGGTCGGCTTCCTCGCCTCGGCCGAATCCCGCTGGGTGACCGGCCAGTGGTCGATCGGCAGCGGGACGCCCATCCCCGTGCGATACCGGCTGTGCCGGACGGAACACGCCGTCGTCGCGTGCGGAGGCCGGGCACCGGCCGCGGCCTCCGGGTGGGCGACGTGCCCCGTTAGGGGTTCAATCGCACCGGCAGCCGCTGGTGGCCGTTCGACACGAAACTGACCACGGGCTCGTACTCGGCCCGATCGGCGGCCAGCCGCACGTCCGGGAAGCGCTCGAACAGCGCGGGCAGCGCGATGGCCGCCTCCAGACGGGCCAGGGGAGCGCCGATGCAGTGGTGCGCGCCGTGGCCGAACGCGACATGCTGGTCCTTGGTGGCGCGGTGCACGTCGAACGCGTCGGCGTCGGCGCCGTGGACCTTCGGATCGCGGCTGGCGGCGGCGTAGGAGGCGAGGATCGCCTCCCCCTTGGGGATGCGGAAGCCGTCGATATCGATGTCCTCCACGGCATAGCGCAGGGGCAGATGCGCGACCGGTGACTGATAGCGCAGCGCCTCCTCGATCACATCCGACCACGGCACCCGGCCCGCGCGTACGTCGGCGAGCTGCTCGGGGTGGTTCAGCAGTGCGAAGATGGCCTGGTCGAGCAGGTTCACCGTGGTCTCGTGCCCGGCATTGATGACCAGCATGAGGGTGTCGCAGAGTTCCTTGTCGGTCAGCTGCGCCCCGTCGTCGTCGCGGGTGGTGATGAGAACGCTGGTGATGTCCTCGCTCGGATTCTCCCGCCGGTAGGCGACGAGTTCGCCGACGAGCCGGAACATTTCGAGATAGTTGGCCTGCGCCTGCTCGGCGGTGAAGGTGCCGTCGAAGAAGCCGTCCACGCACGTGTGCATGGCCGGGCCGAGATGGTCCGGAATGCCGATGAGCTCGCTGATCACTCGGATCGGCACCGGGTAGGCGTAGCGGGCCCGCAGGTCCACCACCGCGTCGGCCGGTCCGGCGGCCAGCTCGTCGAGCAGGGCCGCGGTGATCTCCTCGATGCGCTCACGCATGGCCGTGGTGCGGCGGTGGGTGAAGGCGGGGGAGACCAGTTTGCGCAGCCGGCGGTGGTCGGCGCCGTACGCGGTGAACATATTGTCCACCGCCACCCACGGCAGCAGCGGCCACGATTCGGTGATCTCGCCGTTGATGAAGGCCGACCAGTGCTGACGCGGATCCTTGGAGACGCGCGGATCGGCCAGCAGTCCCTTGAGGATCGCCTGGTCGGTCACCGACCAGGCGGGTACGCCGCCGGGCAGCTCGATCAGCGCGATCGGGCCGCGCTCGCGGATCCGCGCGTTCTCACCTTGGATATCCGTGCCCGTCGGGTCCAGGACGATCGGGTCATACTCCATCGGACAACTCCTTAAACCGAATTCAGCGGAGGGGACGGTGGGAAGACGACCGGCAGCGACGCCATGGCCCGGTGGAAAGGTCCCGGCCGCCAGACGATCTCGTCGGGGCTGACCGCCAGCCGCAGTTCCGGCAGCACATCGAGCAGCTGGTCGATGGCGTCCTGAACCACCAGGTAGGCAACCGATTTGGCGGGGCACGCGTGCGGCCCGGCGCTCCACGCCAGATGGGAGCGGTTGCCGGTGCGGTCACCGCCGCGAATCCGGGGATCGTTGTTGCAGCCCGCCAGGCTGATGACCACCGGCTGATGCGCGGGCAGCCAGGTGTTGTCGATGAGGATCGGCTGACGCGGATAGCTGATGCTGAAGTTCGCCATCGGCGGGTCGTTGAACAGCACCTCGTCGAGCGCGTCACGGGTGGAGAGGCTGCCGGTGAGGAAGCCGCCCGCGAAGCGGTCGTCGGTGAGCATGAGCAGCAGTGTGTTGGTGATCAGATTCTGCTGCGGCTCGATGCCCGCACCGTAGAAGCTGATGAGCTGGTAGAGCATTTCCTCGTCGGTGAGGTTGGCCGGATGGACGGCCATGCGCGAGGTGACGTCGTCGGCGGGCTCGGCCCGGCGCAGCGCGATGAGTTCCATCAGCGCCTCGCTCAGATGCTGCATGCCCCACGCCGCGTTGACGGTGTCGAAGAGCGCGGCCATTCCGGTGGCCACCCGCTGCCCCAATTCCGCCGAGCAGCCCACCATTTGGTTGAGCACCTCGAAGACCAGCGGAAAAGCGTACTGGCTCACCAGATCCGCCGATCCGGTCTCGCAGAAGGAGTTGATCAGCGGGGCGGCGACCTGCTCGACGGTGAGATGCAGGGTGTGCAGGTCGATGCCGTCGATACCGGCGACGTAGCTCTGCCGGTAGCGGGCGTGGGTGGGCCCGGTATTGCGCAGGGCGTTCGGATACCACTGCATCATCGGCTTGACCGGGCACTCGTCGGGCACCGACTGCTGCCACACCCGCGGGTCCGCGGGGAAGTGGTCCGGGTCGTTGAGGATGCGCAGCGCCGTCTGATAGCCGATCACCAGCGTGGCGGGCACACCCGGGGCCAGTTCGATGGGGACGAGCGAGCCGTACTTGTCGCGCATCTCCCGGTAGGCCCGGTGCGGGTCGGCGGCGAACTCCTCCGAGTGCAGCACCATATGCGGGCCGGAGGAGTCGAGCGGCGATCCGTAGTGGACCGGTAGGGCGTCCGTGGTGGCACCGAAGTGCGGTGGGGTGGTCAAAGGTGTGACTCCAGATAGGGGAACAGCCGATCTATCACCCGAGACCATCTCACATTCCTTGCTGCCCTACTGATTTCGCCTGTCCACGCTAGCATTCGGACGGCGAACCGGCTCCCGATGCGCCGCGGCCGGGAGCCGGAAGCCCACGCACGCACCGCCGTCGGGGTGATTCCCGGCGTGCGTGACGCCGCCGTGCGCGGTCACGATATCGCGGACAATGGCCAGGCCCAGGCCGGATCCGGGGGTGGAGCGGGTCGCGTCGGCGCGATAGAAGCGGCCGAAGACGGCGTCGGAATCGGCGGCGGCGATACCCGCACCGTGGTCCCGCACAGTGAGATCGGACGCGTGCACGGTGATCTCGACCGGGTCGCCCGGCGGGCCGAACTCGAGAGCGTTGTCGAGCAGGTTGTCGACGCAGCGGGCCAGGGCGCGCGGGAGCGGCCCGGCCGGGCGGCTACAGGGTGACCGGGTAGACCGGTTCCTGGATCTCCGGCTTGATGCGCTGTTCGACGAAGATGCCGTGCCAGATCATGAAGACCAGCAAGGTCCACAGGCGGCGGCTGTGGTCGGAGGTGCCCGCGCGGTGGGCGTCGAGCATGCCCAGCACCGCCGCCTTGTCGAGCAGGTGGTCGGTGGCGGAGTCGGTGATCTGCTGGCGGGCCCAGTCGTAGAGTTCCGGGCCGCGCAGCCAATGCCGCAGCGGGACGGGGAAACCGAGCTTGGCGCGGTGCAGGACGTGCGGGGGCACGATGTCCTCCAGAGCGCGGCGCAAGGCGTACTTGGTGGTCTCCTTGGTGATCTTCTGGTCCACCGGGATCTTCTCGGCGACCGCGAAGACCTCCGGATCCAGGAACGGCACCCGCAGTTCCAGCGAATTGGCCATGGTCATCTTGTCGGCCTTGACCAGGATGTCGCCGCGCAGCCAGGTGAACAGGTCCAGATGCTGCATGCGCGCCACCGGATCCCAGTCGCGGCCCTGCATGGCCCAAATGGGATCGGTCACATCGCGATGCGTCCACTCCGGGCGGAAATCGCGCAGCACCGACCGCAATTGGGCATCGTTGAAGCTGCGGGCATTGCCGTAGTAGCGGTCCTCGAGGGTCAGTGAACCGCGGTGCAGCAGGCTCTTGCCGCGGGTGCCGTCGGGAATGCGCTCCGACAGCTTGCCCGCCAGGCGGCGCAGCGGCTTGGGCAGATACTCGAACGGCCTGAGCGACAGCGGTTCCCGATAGATGGTGTAGCCGCCGAACAGCTCGTCGGAACCCTCGCCGGACAGTACCACCTTGACGTGCTTGCGGGCCTCCTTGGCCACGAAGTACAGCGGCACCAGCGCCGGATCGGCCACGGGTTCGTCCAGATACCAGACGATCTCGGGAATGGAAGCGGCGAACTCCTGAGGGCTCACGGTGCGGATGAAATGCTTCGCGCCGATCGCCTCGGCGGTCTCGGCGGCCACATCGGCCTCCGAGTAGCCCTCGCGCTCGAAGGCCGAGGTGAAGGTGAGCAGATTCGGATTGTGCCGGATGGCCAGCGCCGCGATGGCGGTGGAATCGATGCCGCCGGAGAGGAACGCGCCCACCGTCACATCCGCGCGCATGTGCTTGGCCACCGAATCCTCCAGGGCCTCGGCGATCTCGCGGTAGCGGTACTCGGCGGTATTGGGGCGCTGCGCCGCCGGACGCGGCCGCGTGGTGGGTGGCTGCGCGGTCACCTCACCGGGCTTCGCGAACGGCACCACCCGGAAACGCGGATCGAAATAGCGCGTGATCCTCGGTGCCTGTCCGGGCTCCACCCACGCGTAGCAGCCCGACTCCAGCCGCCGGACGTCCCGGTGCAGGGTCTCCGGCTCCGGCACGTACTGCAACACCGTGTAGTGCTCGAGCGCGCGCGGATCGAGGGCATCGCTCAGGCCGAGCCGCGGGAGCAGTTCCAGCAGGCTCTTCTTCTCACTGGAGAAGGCGGTGCCGCCCGGACCGGTGGCCAGGAACAGCGGTTTGATGCCGAACCGGTCGCGGGCGATGAACAGCTTGCGGGTCTCGGTGTCCCAGATGGCGAAGGCGAACATGCCGCGCAGGCGAGCGGCAGCCTCCGGGCCCCAGTAGTGGAAGGCCGCCGCGATGGTCTCGGTATCGCCCTCGGTCGCGAACATGGGCTCGGCCCCGAACTCGGCGCCGTGCTCGGTGGTCAACTGCTCGCGCAGCTCCAGGTAGTTGTAGATCTCGCCGTTGAACGTCATGGCGTAGCGCCGCCGGTTCTCCGGCGGCCCCCAGCGCAGCGGCTGATGCGAATGTTCGATATCGATGATCGAGAGCCGGTTGAAGCCGAACACCATGTGCTCGTCGTGCCAGGTGCCCCGCTCATCGGGGCCGCGGTGGCGCTGGCACACCAGCGCATCGTGCAGCTGCGCCGCGATGGCTTCGGCAGTGGTCCCCTCCGGCGCGCCGGAAGTGTCAACGGTCAGATAGCCGAGCAGTCCACACACTGCGACGAAAACCTCGCTTCGGGAGTCAGGGGTACACCACGCCCAGGACAGGACGGGTACGACGAAACTCAGTGTCCGAGTATGCCGTATCGATGGCCCTCCGCTGCGCTCCGGGCGGGTTGTCGTCCTGTGGGAGCAGGGAAGTTGGGGTGCGGCGGGGGTGTGGGGGCGTGTCGTGGGCGACCCGATCACATCCGGGCCGCCGGTTTGGTCTACGCTGCGTAGTACTCGGGAACTCCCGGGGTTGGTGGCGCGTTGTGCGCCCGACCCTGAGAATTTCCCAAACGTGCTGAATATGTGCCGTCCGGCGGAAGGGAGCCCGGGCGGCGCCGTGTCGATTAGACGACCAGGAAGGCGTTGAGCGTGGCGCACAAGGCGAGCGAGGCGATAGGGGCACGACCCGCCCAGGGTCGGCGGGGCCGTATCCTTCGGCGGGCCGGGCTGGCGGTGTCCTTGGGGATGACCGCGATGCTCGTCTCCGGCTGCTCGATCGATAACCCGTGGCTTCGGTTCGGCTGGCCCTCGGGTGTCACGCCGCAGGCCACCAAGATGCGGGAGCTGTGGACCTGGTCCGTGCTCGCCGCGCTGGCGATGGGCGTGCTGGTCTGGGGCCTGACCTTCTGGACCGTCATCTTCCACCGCAAGAAGAAGAACTCGCCGGAGTTCCCGCGCCAGACCGGCTACAACGTGCCGTTGGAGCTGACCTACACGGCGATCCCGTTCGTGATCATCGCGGTGCTGTTCTACTTCACCGTGGTCGTGCAGAACTACGTGCACGAGAAGGTCGACAACCCGGATGTCGTGGTCGACGTGACCGCCTTCCAGTGGAACTGGAAGTTCGGCTACCAGAAGGTCGACTTCAAGGACGGTGGCCTCCAGTACGACGGCGTCGACGCCGAGCGCGAGGAGATGAACACCCAGATCCGGGAAGCGTGCCTGGACCGCAAGAACGACGAGGGTCACGCGCAGCCGTGCCCGAACAACGGTCTGCCGGCCAACGACATCTCCTACCTGAACTACGACAAGATCGAGACCATCGGCACCTCGGAGGAGATCCCGGTGCTGGTCCTGCCGACCGGCAAGGTCATCGAGTTCGAGCTGGCGGCCGCGGACGTCATCCACGCCTTCTGGGTGCCGGAGTTCCTGTTCAAGCGCGACGTCATGCCGAACCCGAAGGAAAACCACTCGGACAACACCTTCCAGATCACCGAGATCGAGAAGGAAGGCGCGTTCGTCGGCCGCTGCGCGGAAATGTGCGGCACCTTCCACTCCATGATGAACTTCGAGGTCCGCGCGGTGACGCCGGAGAAGTTCGAGCAGTACCTGAAGGAACGCGAGTCCGGTAAGACCAATGCCGAGGCGTTGGCCGCCATCGGTGAGTCGCCGGTCGCCGTGACCACCAAGCCCTTCGACACCGAACGTACGGCCCGCGGTGAGGGCCTTACGGAAGCCGCCAAGTGAGGACTGAACTGACATGAAGGTCGAAGCTCGCATCTTCGAACTGATCACGATCTTCTTCGTGCTCGTGGCCATCGTGTACGGCTACTTCACCGCCCAGTCGCGCACCGGCGTCGAATGGGCGGGCACCACCGCCATCGTGCTGTCGGCGGGCCTGTCGCTGATCGTCGGCACCTACTTCCGTTTCGTGGCGCGCCGCCTCGACCTGCGTCCCGAGGACTTCGAGGACGCCGAGATCGCGGACGGCGCGGGCGACCTGGGCTTCTTCTCGCCCGGTTCGTTCTGGCCAATCCTGCTGGCCGCGGCGGGCTCGGTGTGCGCGCTGGGCTTCGCGTTCTTCCAGTTCTGGCTGATCGGCGTCGGCGTGGTGCTGATCCTGATCGCCGCGGGCGGTCTGGTGTTCGAGTACCACCTCGGCCCCGAGAAGCACTGACCCGAGTTCATCAGCGCCCCGCCCGGATTCCGGGCGGGGCGTTCTGCTGTGCTCATGCGTGTCTGCCGCGACACGCTCGCGCTTTGTCCGGTTCTAAAATCAGTTGGGGCATTTCGCTTTTCACCGCACTCCGCTGCGTTACGGTCGGCTGTCATTTCGAACGATCACGAGGAAAGGGCGGGATGAAGCTTCGTATGTCCACGCTGGCGGTGCCAGCCCTTTGTGTGCTGTTCACGACCGCGGGGGCCGCGGTCACGGCGGGTCCGGCGGCGGCGACCGCGATCTCCGGCGAGTGCGCGGGCGGGCATGTGCAGTTCATGTCCGACACCCCCATCGGTCTGGAACCCACGCAGGTGACGGCGCGGCTCGACGGCGATCTGCACACCTGCGCCGGGACCCCGACCGAGGAGGGCGGTTGGTCCACCGACTTCGTCGGCGAGGCCAGCTGCCTGGGCGTCAACGGGGAGCTGGACGCCACATTCAACTGGGCCGATGGGAGGGTCAGCCGCATTGTCGGGCCGTTCGCGCTGAACGGTTACGGGGCGCCGGCGACCAATACCCTCCAGATCGTGGAGGGGCCGGGCGCCGGGGGCACGCTGGTGATCACGACCGGCCCGATCGAGAAGGCCGGTGGCTCGGTGACCACCTGTATCGACGGTCCCATCCGGAATGTCGGAATGCCGGTCACGGGGGCGCGATTCGCGTGAGTGTGCGAGGCGGGGTGCCCGGTGGCGAGCACCCCGCCTTTCCCTCATCCGCGCAATTGCCGAAAGCTCTCCTGCTACATGCCGAAAGCGTGCATGAGGCGGCTGGTGGAGCGCGGCGCGACGCCCGCGAGCCCGCGCAGGGTGCGGGAGAAGCGGGGTTCCACGCGGCTGGGCCGGGTGCGGATGGCGTGTTCGATCCAGCGGGCGGCCTCGGCGGGTACCGAGACCGGATGTTCGGAGTAGTAGTCTCGCGATTCGCCGTCGGTCTTGACGGCCGGATACTGCACCGAGGTGACGTGGATGCCGCGCGGGGACAGTTCCGCGTCCGCACAGTCGCCGAAGGTGGTCCAGGCGGCCTGGGCGCTGGCGTAGGAGGCGAAATTCGGTGCGGCCCCGGTGGACAGGCTCCACGGCCCCACATTGACCACATGCCCGGATCCGCTGGCCAGCATGGCCGGAATCAGGCCGAGCGTCAGCCGCAGCGGGCCGAAGTAGTTGGCGGCCATCATGCGCTGGTAGTCGCGGAACTTGTCCAGCGATTGCAGCACCGGGCGGCGCAGCGGGCGGCCAGCATTGTTGACCAGCACATCGATGCGCTCGAATTCGGCTATCGCCCATTCGACGAGTTGATCCACATCGCCGAGGGCGGACATATCGCAGCGGTGCCAACGGGCCGAACCGCCCGCTTGGGCAATGGTATTGGTGTCGGAGATCAGGAGGTCGCCGCGGCGTGCCACCAGCAGCACCTCGGCGCCCTGGAGGGCTAGGAGCCGGGCGGTGGCGCGGCCGATATCGGAACAGGCATCGGTGATGACGATTCGCTTGCCCGCGATGGATTCGGAGGCGGGCCGACGACGATCATGGCGGAATTCGATCATGGAACAGACAACCTTCGTGTGGGAACGAGCTGAACCATGCATCAGCACCCCGCCGACAGTGCCGATACCGGCCGCACACCGCGCTGACTGATTGCCAGGAGTGTGCGGCGGAACACAGTCTAGTCGGTCGGATCGTAACGCCGGGCGCGTTCGGCGACACAGATCTCATCGATTCCGGACACGATGTCGCGCAGCATCTCCGAGGGCAGCGCGGCCGGCCGCAGCCGACAGGTGAAGGTGATGAAGCCGTGGTCCTCACCGTCGAGTTCGCGCAGGTAGGGGGACCGCACGCCGTAGGTCATGGCCGAGATGACGGTGAAGCAGCCGGTGCGTTCGCGCAGGTCGGAGAACAGGTCGTGCAGGCCGTGGAAGACCCGCGCGTAGGTGGACATGGGGGCGAACAGCGAGATGCGGTACGCCGGACCGCGTTCGGAGGAGCTGATCACGGTATCGGCCAGAAACTCCGCATCCCGCAGTGTCAGCACCTTCGGAGCGAACATGAGCGCACCCGCCGCGGCATAGCGCACCGGCATACCCGCCCGGCCGCCCGCCGAGGAGGCGATGGCGCCCAAAGACTTCCGGGCACGCGCGCCGACCTCGCGCCGGGCTCGCAGCGAACCGGTCGGTGTGGTCGGATGCAGGCTCGACCACTGTCCGAATCGCATCGTGCCCAGCTTGACCTGTCCGGTGCCGACCGGTCGCGACACCCGCAGCGGTGCGGTGTCGACCCAGCGGCCCACCTGGAGTACCGCGTCACCGGGCCGGGTGATCTCCTGTACCGACTGGTCGACGAAGGTGTCGAAATCCAGGAAGCGGTGCGCGTCGGTGGTGAGCCAGGTGCGGTCCTTGTCCACCGCGCGCACGGCGAGGGTGAGCGCGGTGATGATGCCGGTGCGCCCGCCGCCGCCGAGGATCCGCCGGAACCGCTCGCTGTTGTGGGCGCGTCCGCAGGTGCCGAATCGTCCGTCCTGATCGACGTATTCGACTTCCACCACATTGTCGCTGAACATGCCGAACCGGTGCGAGGCGGAACTGAGCCCGCCGACCGCCGCGAATCCGCCCGCGGTGATCTCGCGGTGGTCGCCCACGATCGGCAGGCCCAGCCCGTGCGCACCCAGCGTGCGGTCGATCTCGGCCAGCCGCGCGCCCGCCTGCACCCGCACCGTGCGGGCATCGGCGTCGACCACCTGCACCCGGTTCATCTTCCGCATGGACAGCACCGCGCCCTGCTCCGGCACCGCCAGCTCGTCCTCGGGCCGCTCGCCACCACGGATGATCAGCGGTTTCGTCGATTTGCGCGAATCCCGAACCGTGCGAACCACATCCGCGGTGTCACGGGGCAGGAACTCATCTCCGATGGTGGGTGCGGACGTGCTCATGGCGCTACAGCTAACCACAAAACCGGAGGTTGCGCGCCCCCGTCTCGATGACCGATCAGCCAGCGGGAGACAAGCGCTGAGTGAACAGGATCTTCCCGCTCGCGTCGCACAGATTCACGGTCAGCTCCCGGCTGCGCCCGTCGATGAGCACCTCGCCGAAATGCTGGAACTCCGAATCCAGCGGAGAGGTGTTCGGCGTGGCCGGGGCGTGCACGAACACCGCCTCCGGCCCGAACGTCCGGTCCAGGTCGTTGGGTCCGAACGCACCGGCATTGAGCGGACCGGAGACGAACTCCCAGAACTCGTCGAAATCGGTGAAGGCGGCGCGGTCGGGGGAGTAGTGGTGGGCGGCGGTGTAGTGCACATCGGCGGTCAACCAGACCACCCCGGTCACCCTGTTCGCCTTGATCGAGGACAGCACCCGCGCGATCTCGGCCTCGCGTCCCGAGGGCGCGCCCGGATCATTGTTGGCGACCCCTTCGAAGGCGGTTCGGTCCTTCTGCTCCCCGTCCTTGACCACCAGCCCCAACGGCAGATCGTTGGCGACGATCTTCCAGGTGGCCGTGGAATCCCGCAAACCGTCCATGAGCCATCGAGTTTGGGCCGCCCCGAGAATCCGGCCGTCGGCTCCGGTGTTCTCGGTATTGGGATCCTTGTAGGTGCGCATATCGAGCACGAACACATCCAGCAGCGGTCCGTAGGAGATCTTGCGGAACAGCCGACCGTCCACGGCCTCCCGGGGATCCACCGGCATCCATTCGTGGAACGCCTGCCACGACCGCGTGGCGAGGGTGTCCATATTCCGTTCCGAATAGCCCTTGGACGCCGCGACCGTCCCACCCGGCGACCAGTTGTTCACGGTCTCGTGGTCGTCCCACTGCACCAGCTGCGCGACCGAGCCGTTGAACAGCCGGTAGTTCTCGTCGGACAGGTTGTAGGCGTAGTTGCCCCGGAACTGGTCGAGCGTCTGCGCCACCGCCGATTTCGCCTCGGTGACGGTGTTGCGCCAGACTCGGCCGTCCGGCAGGGTGACCGACTCCTGGAGCGGACCGTCGGCGTAGATGGAGTCGCCGGAGTGCAGGAACAGGTGCGGGTCGCGGGCGGCCATGGTGGAGAAGACCTTCATGCCATCGAGATCCGGATTGCTGCCGTACCCCTGTCCCGCCACATCGCCGGACCAGAGGATCTTGATATCCGACGGCGCGCTGGGAACGGTGCGGAAGACGCCGGTGATCGGCTCGGACGTCGCACCGTCCTCGGCCTCCAGGATGACCCGGTAGTGCACCTGCTGTCCCGGCTGCAACCCGGCGATGCGGAGCCGCCCGGTGCCGTCCGTCTCCGGTGTCAGCAGCGGTCCTTCGAAATGCCGTGGGTCGTTGAAGGATTCGGTGCCGGCGGTTTCGACGATGAGCTTGGCCGGGGCATCGGAGCGTGCCCAGATGAGAGCACCGTCCGGGCGCGGATCGCCGACCGCGACCCCGTGTGTGAGCGTGGGGCGCCGACGGACGACGGCCGGGCCGTCAGTGGAGCAGGAGACCAGCGCGGGAGCGGCCACCAAGCTGAAGGCGGAAGTGCGTAAAAGCGTGCGTCGAGTGAAGCCGGTGTGTAGGGCCATGGGGTGACCTTTGCTGAGATTTCTCAACGGACTTTGAACGGCAGATGACGGAAAATGGACAAATCCGGTTCGCTGGAAGGGGTGCGTGAATTATTTTTCGTGTTCTGCCGCAACCCTTTCCGCGATAGAATAACGGCATGAATATGAGTCGGGTGGGTGAGGTGTTCGCGGTCGTGGAGGAATTGACGACCGCGACCACCGCCCTGCTCGACGAGGACCTCACCAGCTACACCGATACCGACTTCGTGGAATTGATGCGACGCGTGGAAGCCGTCCGCGCCCGGTTGGGCGCGGTGTCGCATCGCCTGGTCATCGAGACCAGCGACCGGCATCTGCCCGAACGTGCCGGGTGCAAGAGCCTCGCGAAGTATTTGAGCGAGACCCTGCGGGTCTCGATGGCCGAGGCCGGAGCACGACGACGCGCGGCAGAGAAACTCGGCGTGTTTCATTTCGTGCACGGAGAAGACCGGGAACCGGAATTACCGCACACCGCCGCCCAGCAAGCGGCCGGGCTGCTGTCGGTAGAACACGCCCGCCGCATCATGACGGTCATGGACCGCATCCCCGCCGCCGTACCGACCGAATTACGGGTAGAGGCCGAACAGTTGTTGGCCCGGCACGCGCGCGAGTTGACCCCGGAAGCGATCGTGACGGTCGGGGAATCGATCCTGGCTCACCTCGACCCCGACGGCACCCTGACCGACGACCGCGACCGCGCACGCGTCCGGGGGATCACGGTGGGGCGTCAACGCATCGACGGCATGACCGAAATCAACGGACTGCTCACCCCACACCTGCGGGCGCTGCTGGACGCGGTGCTGGCCAAAGGCGCCCGGCCGGGCATGTGTAACCCCGAGGACTCCGACAGTCCCTCGCTGGCCACCCGCGCCATCGACCCGAAACACCTCGAGGCCGCCGCCGGACGCGACATCCGCACCATCGCGCAACGCAATCACGATGCTGTGGCGGCGTTCCTGACTGCCACCGGGGGCGCGAAAACCCTCGGCAGTCACCGGGGGATGCCGGTGTCGGTCGTGCTCACCATGCGTGTCGAGGACCTCGAACGCGGTACCGGGCACGCGGTCACCGGTTCGGGCACGACCCTGTCGATCCCGGCCGCGCTGCGGATGGCCGAGGGCCGCTACCCGTGGCTGTTGCTCTTCGGCCGTGACGGAGTCCCCCTGTACTTGGGGCGCGGGCAGCGGTTGGCGTCGCGGTGGCAGCGGTTGGCGTGTGTGGCCCGTGACCGTGGCTGTACCTTCCCCGGCTGTGATGCGCCCGCGACGATGTGCGCGGTGCACCATCTTATCCCGTGGGCACAGCAGGGCGGCACCGATATCGACAACCTGACCTTGGTGTGCGATCGCCATCATGCCCACGTCGCGGAGGACGCCGGGGATCCGACCGGGTGGGCCACCGAACGCCTCGACGCGCACACTGGGTATCCGGGTCGTACCGGGTGGCGGCCTCCGGCCCATCACGACCCGGCACGGGGTCGGCGGGTCAACCACCGCCACCACGGCGACGAACTCCTCGGCCCCGCCATCCACCGCCTGCGCGTCAGGCAGGATGCTGGGCTACCTCCGCCGCCCCTGCGGCAATAAGTCCGGTCACCACGGCAACGAACTCCTCGGCGCTTCCGTCCTCCGGCTGCGCGTCGAACACGGTGCCGGACTACCACCGTCATCCCTGCGGCAATAAGCCCGTCACCACGGCGACGCACTGTTCGGCTCCAGTGTCCACAGGCTGTGGGGCGAACACGACGCCGGGCTAGCACGCCACCCCTGCGGTGATCAGTCCCAGGATCACGGCGGTACGCCCCAGCCGCCTCACCCCGGACACGGCAGCCACCGCAGTCATCATCGCGGCGAAAGCGAGTTGCGGCCACGGCCGAAGACGCAGCCAGGGCGGGGGCGATAACGCGAGACAGGACCCGGACGGAAACCCATGCCGTGCGGGGGCATTCCCAGGTTCACAGGCCAATCCCCGACGAGACCCCACATTCGGACGCGTTATTGGAACGCCTTATCAGAACTCCTCATTCGGGGCGTCTTATCGGGACGTTTTGTTGAGTCGCCTTATTGGGTGTGAATCTCTAGAACGCGCCCACAGCCAGTCCGTGGGCTGGAATAGCCACCCAACGGCAATCAACCCGGCACCACCGGCGCGCCCTGGTCGGCAGTCTCGGCGTGATCGGCATCGTGGCCTACGCGGTATTCCTGGTAATGCGACCACGGGTGGACGCTGCCGATGTCGGATTCGGATTCATACCGATACTGGGCGCGAGCCTGGGACTGCCCGGCATCGTAGGAACAGCCGTAGCTGTACTGGCGGGCGATGCCCGATCGGAACCGTAACGCCACCGAGCCGACAGCGCATGCGTGAGCACCACCGGATCGCAGCCGCCGTCACCGAGCTCTCACACCCGACCATTCCGACTGGCACGAGGAAGACAGCTCAGACGGATTCCATGGCGGACAGCCCGAGACGCGCCGATGTCTGAAGCTCGGAATCCCACTCGGCGGCCAGCAGTTCCGTCTGGGACTGCGGTGTGCGGTGGGGTGGGAGAGAAGCGAAGCGGCGTTCGGTTGAGAGGACGGTTTCGAGGAGGGGCGCGGCGACGGTGGCGGGGGATCCGATCTCGCTGATGAGGCGGGCGGCGGCGCGGCAGTCGGCGTCGGCGTAGCCCGAGTTCAGGGGGGTCAGGGCGGCTAGGAGTACCGGTACGGCCGGGTCCGGGTCGCCGGTGATGTGCCACCAGGCGGAGGCGGCGTGGACGCGTTCCCAGCCGCCCGGGGATTCCAGGCGTTTACGGACGTCGTTGGCGAAAGGGGCGGCGAGGGAACCAAGTTCGGCGAGGCGGTCGAAGTCGACGGCGATACCGGTTTCCACGGCTTCGCCGAAGACACGCAGGGCCACCTCCGGTTCGCCGGTGACCCGCCAATGCGCCCAGGCGGCGGTCTGGGTGCCGTGCCAGCGCAAGGAGGTGTCGGGCGGGAGGTCGGTGTCGTGGCGGGGCGGCTGCTCCGTGCCCAGGGCGAAGCGTTCGAGGCGGTCCGCTGCCGGGTGCGCGGCCGGGCCGATCGCGCCGATCACCTCGCAGGCCCAGCGGGCATGGCCGGTGCGCAAGTACGGCAACAGTTCCGGCACGGCCGGTGCGGCCGCCGGGCCCCACGCCGTCAATGCACGCAGGAGCGGGCGCAGGGCGCTGTGGTAGCCCTCGGTCGCGAGGCAGGTGCGGATGCCCGGCAGCAGCGCGTCGGCGAAGTCGACCAGGGGAGTCAGGACGTGGTCGATATCGAAGGGGTCGCGGAGCATGCCGATGCGGCCGCTGGTCAGCCAGTCGCGCACGGTGTCGACGGCGGCCCGGTGGCGCAGGCGCGACAGTGCGAGAGTGACCGAGCCGAAAGAGCTCTCATGTCCGAGCGCGGCGACCATGACCGGCACCAGCGGAGCGAAATCCTGGCCCGGTTCGGTCCCCGCGACCGCCGCCAGCACCCCCGCCGCGTCATCGCTGTGATAGTCCGGATCGGCGACGCAGCGGGCCAGTTCGGCGAGCAGTTCGGGTTGCGAGGTCCGCCACTGCATCATGATCTCCGAGGTGAGTGCGACACCCACCGACCGCAGTTCGGGATCTCCGGCGGCGAAGGAGGTCCTGGCCAGTTCGACCGTATCGGCGAGCGGCATCACCATGGCGGTGCGCGCGACATTGGGATCGGTTCTGGCCGTGGCCAAGAGCCGGAGCAGCCATGAGCTCAACATCACTCCGGTCGCGTGCGTCATGGAATGCACGTTACCGTTTCGTGATAAATCCTGCGAGATGGCTGTGTCGCGGGAATATTGCCGGGTGAAGTGTCATGACGATCCGATACCGTCGGTCCTCATGGACAGGGCGCAGTTGGTCGCGGCGATGACGGATGGAGCGACACCGGAGTTTCTCTTCTTCTGGGGCCATACGCGCACGCCCGGACAGCAGGTGGGCCGCTGGGTGCTGAGCCAGTGGTGGCCGGTCGAGTTCACCGCGGACGGCGTGATCTACCGCAGCGCCGAGCATTTCATGATGGCCGAGAAGGCGCGGCTGTTCGGCGACGACGATATGCGGGCGCGCGTGCTCGCCAGCGAGACCCCCGCCGATGCCAAGCGACTCGGGCGCGCGGTACGCGGATTCGACAACGCGACCTGGCTGGCTCGCCGCTACGACATCGTGGTGCGCGGAAGTATCGCGAAATTCGGTGCGCACGAGGCACTTCGGGATTTCCTGGTGGGCACCGGCGACAAGGTGCTGGTGGAAGCCGCACCGCGCGACCGCATCTGGGGCATCGGAATGGGGGCGGACGATCCGAATGCGGCGGACCCGGTCTCGTGGCGAGGTGAGAACCTGCTCGGTTTCGCACTCATGGACGCGCGGGCGGCACTGCACTGACGCCTATCGTTGACCAGGCGCAGGCTGGGCGTGTGCGCCCGCTTCCGGTCCACCAGCCACACCATCAGGTCCTGATCCAGGGTGGGGCTCATGGTTTCGATCTCCATCTCGGTATCGCCGCGTTCGGGATGGTCCAATTGCATGATGCCCGTGCGGTGTTCGATGACGCGGTGCGAATGCCAGCGGTGGGCGAATTCCGGATACGACCGCAGGGCGGCCACCAGCGCGTGCAGTTCGGTGTCGTCGGTCCAGTGCGCACAGGCCGAGCACAGCGCGGAGATGTACATGTCCGCGACCTCCGGCCGCATGCGAGGATATTCAGCCGCCGCCCGACCCGGAGGGCCGGTGTCGGATGCAGGGTGTCCAGGACCGCCCGCAGGGTTTCGCTCACCTGCTCGTGGGCCTTCCTGGCGGTGGGGCAGACGGCCGGTTCCATGCCGAAAGTGATGCGGAGGAAATGCTGGCGTTCGGCGGCGGTGAGCCGGAGGGCATCCGCCAGCGCCGCGAGCACGCCCGCGGAGGGGTTGGTGTCGCGTCCCAGTCCCAGCCGGGCGAGGTAGTCGACGCTCACCCTCGGCGAGTTGCGTCGACTCTGCACCACGAAGGCCTAGAGCAGCCGCTTGCCGCCAGCATTATCGAATGCTGTTCGTAGGTCGCGCGGCATTTGCACGTCGCGGGGTTGCGTATTCGAAGGTTCTCCTTCAAATAACCTGATCCGGGCGTAACCCTGACTGACTGCCGGGCCACTCGGACGAGACCAGCCGTATAGTTTCTAGGTCTGGGCCGCGGAGATGGAGTAAAGTCCTGAGCTGATCAGACGAGTCGTTCGGAAAATGGAGGTCGGTGTTGACTGTGTTGATCTCTCTCTCACGCGATGGCCGAATGGCGTGACTACGACCGCGTCTCCCGTGAAGTTAATCGAGGACTCGATCTCTGACATCGCCCAGCACGTGTCGGTTCGGGAGCTTCGGGACCCGACTTCTCATACCGCAATTACTGCCGAGGGTCTTGAAAGGCCTGAAGTCACCTTGGCGTTGGGCCGATATCTCGTGGCCGTCCTGGCTGGGTTGGTTGATATAGATGCGCGCCTGTCGACAGCACTCTTGGGCACAGGGATCGATGCGCAACAAGAATTGACATCTACAATATCGGAATTGATCGGCGACACCAACTCGTTTGTGGAAGAATCTGAAATAAAATTTCGGGATACACGCCGTAATGCGTGGATAGCAGAAGGTGTTGCACATGCGTTGCTGGTGGTCCGTGCGCGACAGAACTCTGAACTTCTGACGGGTCCAGTTCATGCCTTAAAGGAGCAGCATAGCAAGCCCAGCCAGCAGGGCCTTGATTTGGTTGCCATTTACTCGGATAATGCAGAGATAATGCTTGCGGTCGGCGAAAGCAAAGCCTCGCGATTGGATGGCAGCGGTCAATTGACTGAATCCGCATCCATGTTCCGCAAAATTGATGACGGGAAGTATGGGACGGACTTGCGGGCAGCACTTCTGAATCTTCGTAGGGTTTTGACTGCGGATTTGCTGCCACAGGTGACCGAGGCGCTCTGGAAAGATAAGCTATGCTATCTGCCAGTTGTATTTCACGAGAAAATGTTCGACATTTCTGCTGATCGACCCACTCTACGTACTTTGAGGCCGCCTGTCGCTCGGCGGCGTTTGGTGGCTCTGCGCCTCAACGATTTTCATGGGTTCTTCGACTCGATTGCCGATGCCATGCGAGCAGGGATCTGCGAGGTCGTGTCTGATGTTTAATCGTGGAGTGGACGAGCTGCTACAAGCTCTACCTCAATTGAGCGGGCTCGATGTTGATCGCATACGTCGGATGCTTACTCGCGCGTGGCTAGAAGCTGTCGATCTTCGTGATCTAGGCGGCGACGGCGTCAGCGGCTCACAGGATCTCGGCGATCTTCGCCGATTGGCCACCGCGCTGGAGGTGTATGCCATCCTTGCCGATGAGATTGATTCAGAAACGCGGAAAGCGTGTGCTTTCGTGGCGGCAGAGGCCCTCGAAGTCGTCCGAGAAGTTGTCACGCTTAATCCTGGCCTGTCCCGTCCGTGGCTTTTTGGCACCCAGGACCGCTTCCAGCGAGTCGAAGCGGGGCTGCTCTATCTTATCGCTGGCTTCGACGCGAACGCTGCTCTGGTTGGTAGAGATCTCGGTATCCAACCTACCGATGACCTCACAGCCGCGGGCCAAGTGGAGTCATGGACGCTAGCTAGCATTCGAGGACTGCTCCAGCTGAAGTTGCCTCCCGGCGACGCTCAGCCACCCCCTCTCGCGCTTGATGCGAAGCTGCACGGCCGTCTAAGAAATGCGATTCTGTCACGCCTGGGCGAAGCGGTCCGGGCGCATCTCCTCTGGTTGATGTTCATCACTGACGACAGCACCAGTGGGATCGGTGCTATCAGGAGCCTTATCGCGGATATTGAGCGCCCGGCGGCTGGGTTTGATGCCAGCGCGTCGTATTCAGACCTTCACCACCTTGCGCTGTTGCTGGTGGTCGCGCTGGGAGGAACGGCAGATCGTGCGCTGCGGAGGCTTCCGCCGCCACCGGACGACGACGGTCGCTTTGTGCAGTTTCAACGGCATCGGTCAGAGGAACGGCCTTTGCTGTGGCCGGCTGCTGCGGCCTACGCGAAAGCAGCGATGCCGGGGCCACATACACATGCTGTGGTCTCAGTACCGACGGGCGCAGGGAAGTCCGCTGTTGCCGAACTTGCAATCGCGCAGGCGATACGACATGGTTGGGTGCTTTATCTGTCTCCTACTAACGCGCTCGCGGGGCAGATCCGGCGACAACTCAACGAGGTGATTGGCGCGCTTCCAGGCGTGATGATTCGCGAGTTCGTCGGGGGAGCTGAGTATACAGAGTTGGCGGGCGAGGCTCTGGGAACCGTCGGCGAGAGCCAGATCCTGGTCATGACACCCGAAAAGTGCTCTCTCGCCCTTCGGCAGGACCCGACTGCTTTCGAACGGATGACGCTCTGTGTGGTTGACGAGGCGCACGCACTTGGTGAAGCTGGCCAGCGAGCAGTCATCGCAGAACTCGTAGTGTCCGAAGTCCTTTATCGAGCGCCGAACGCCAGGGTTCTGATGCTGTCGGCGTTGATGGCGAATCCTGCGGACATCGCTGACTGGCTTCAGGGTGCGACGGGCGTAGATGCCTGTGTCGTGGACACACCGTGGAGACCGACACGGACGCTACGTGCAATCGCAGGGCTGGATCGAGGTCGCTACCGATTGAACCGGCATGCGGCAGCGAAGAAGGCGGCAGGTTTGTCGGGGCATCTCAAGAACGCGCCGTTCGATGCGCCGCTGGCTCTATTTGTGGGCTTGCAGGGCGCGTGGCGGACCTCAGATCCATCCGACTTTGCTTTCGCGCCAACCTCGATTCGAATCTCACTAAAGTATCACCGCGGCAACGGGGTCAACCTGTCTGGATACGTTAACCTGACGGTTCAAGCGTTGGTACAAGCGCTGGGGCAGGAAAACCATCGAGTCCTCGCCTTCTTGCCTTCTAGTAAGCACTACTGTTTCGGCGTCGCCCGAAAGATGATCGGGTTTGCAGAAGCCGAACCTGTTGAACTCACCGAAGAAATCGACGCTCAATTGCTGCTTTCAGAAGCGGAACTAGGAGGACCGAGCGCGTTACGCGCAGCGCTCGGCAAGCGCCTCGCTGTACATACGAGTGCGATGCTGGCTGAGGAACGCAGAGCAAGTGAACTTGCCTTCGAGATGGGAATTGCGCGTGCGATGTTCGCCACGGGAACGATGGCTCAAGGGCTCAATCTTCCGGCGACAGTTGTCGTTATCGGTGGCACGAAGATCGGTTGGAATCAGACGGCAAGCAGCCAGGAGGAGAAGGAGCGAGCTCGCGCACAGCTACTCAATGCGATCGGTCGGGCTGGGCGTGCGAACGTTGCACCACGCTCGATGGCTATTGTGGTACCGGACAATGCCATTGAAGTAGACACAAACACCCAGGCTGCTAACACTGTCGTCCAGGCCGATTTTCTTCGAGACGAAGATGCTTCGACAGAAGTAACTAGCCAACTCCGCGGTCTGATCTACGATGCGATGAACGGATCGCTGGATGTCGACACCATGACAAGCTCTGAACAGACTGCATTCGCCTTCCTGTCTTATGCTGCCGAGGGAAACGCAGCCGAGGGAGTGCTACGTCGTAGCTGGGCTGTCCACAGCGCAGGCGCAACGTCATCTGCCGCGCAGCTCGGTCGAATGCTCGACGACGCGGGTGGCGCTTTTCTCAGGAGTAGATCGGCACCAGCCTGGGTAGCGCTTGCCGCACACCGTTCCGGGGTCGCGCTGCCAGATGCTGCGAGTCTGTATCGGGTGCTCAGACAGCACCTGATTGACAACGCCCCACCGAGTACGATCCGGGAGTGGGCGAGAGCCATGCTGATCGTGCTGTACACGCTAGACATCGACGAACTCGGACGAGTGCTCCTCGCGCAGCCGTTTGCGTCAACGCAGATTGCGCCTATCTGGTCGGGGTCGAACGACAAGCGCTCGGGTTGGCGGATGCTGGACTCCGCATTAGCAGCGTGGTTCGACGGTAAGCCGCTGATCGAAGTCGCTCGCTTCATAGAGCGAAGAGACCCTCAGGGTAAGTTTGAACGTGGGCAACAGGATCCGCTGCCTCGAACGCTGCGGGTCGTCAACGACGGGTTCGGCTTCCGCTTATCACTCGTCGCCGGCGCTCTCGGCGCGATCGTGGCTGCTGGCCGCGAAAACTCGGCCGCGCCCACCTGGGACTTGCCCGAAGACAGCACGCGAACTCTCGCCCTCCTGCCGCTCGCGATTCGATACGGCGCTGGCTCTCCAAGCGTGATCGCCTGGATGAGAGCGGGGGCACGGCCACGTGTTGTTGCCCATCTCCTGGATCGCCTCGTGCACCCACCTGCCGGTTTGGACGACGATGCGCTTCACTCCTGGGCACGTACACAGCTCCGGAGCATTGGCAGGCGAGAGATCGAACCCGCTAATACGGAAGAAGAGCGAGCGCTGATCAACGCGTTGGTCACCGCAAGTACGGCGATCTGACGGGACCACGCGCCGCTATGGAGAGGGGTGACACATTGATGCCTTCCTCCCCGTGTGCAGGCTTGGGAGTGTGTAACGAACATCTCGCCCCGGCCAGTGCGGCTACCTCCTCCCGGCGCAGACCTGGGGTGCGGCGTCGTAGGCCGGGCGGCAGGCTCACGTCCTCGGGCTGTAGCTGCGCGCGACGGCGGCTGCACCGCCACCGGCACGCCGCTGCGCACCGACTTTCGCGTGGCCACCGCCATCCCGTCGGCGATGATCAGTGACAAGGTGGCGATCGAGCTGGACATCGAGCTCATCGAGCCGAAGGCGTAAGCGTTCAGCGGGTGCGTTCGTGGAACAGGAGCAGGGTGTAGGCGGCCACGGTGTCGGCGTCGATGATCACCCCGGAACCGATCATGGATTCGAGTTCGGCGCGGGTGAACCAGGCCGACCGCATATCCTGCTCCTCCACCTCCCGCTCGTGCGGGCCCTCGGTCAGGTCGGTGGCCAGGAAATAGTGTCCGCGATTGCTGCACACCGCCGGGGCCGGGGCCAATTCGCCCAGATACGTCATGCTGGCGGCCCGTAGCCCGGTCTCCTCCCGCAGTTCCCGATGCGCGATCTCGATCGGTTCGGCGGCGGTGCGATCGGGCAGCGACCCGGCCGGGAACTCCCAACTCCGCCGCCCGAGCGGATACCGGTACTGCTCGACCAGGTGGAACCGTTCCCCCTCGCGCGGTACCACGACCGCGAAGTCCGAACGATCCACCACGCCGTAGATGCTGGTGCTGCCGTCGGCGCGGCGGATGGCGTCCTCTCGAACCGTCATCCAGGCATTCGAATAGACCTCGCGCGAATCGATCGTCTCCATGTGTCCGATCCTGCCGGACGAGCGGCCGCGCCCACCGCTGCCCCGGGATTCGGGGGCTCCCGACACGCCCGTCCGGCCATTACCGTCGCCCGCGTGGGGTCACGGCCCCGCGGTGCCCGGCCGCACTGCCCGGTGGCCGGGGATACGGTCTGGGCGTGCGCTTTTCGGTCCCGAACGAGCGGTAGAGCGCCGAATCCGGGAAGCGCCCGCCCAGACCGCCACGGTTGGGCGGCACGCATGCCGCGCGACCTTCAGGGGTGGCGGATGGTGTGCGCGCCATACTCCAGGGGCGGTCAGCAGCCGCATGATCTTCTCCGGCGGTGGTGTGTTGCGACGTCTACAAGTTCGGTGGCCACAGCGAGACAGCGAAGATCAAGCGCATCACGTCCTACTGGATCGAGCAGTGAGCGGTAGTTCATCGGCGTCGCCGACGGGCGCATGCGCGGCCGATGGGCGGTAAGGCGCGCCTACCGCGGCGGCGGCGGCCATGGTGTCGGCGGCCAGGGCGTCCAGCGCGGTCGCGGTGAGATTGGTGTCGGGGCAGGCGACCACGGCGGCGGTGACGTGGCCGTTGCTGCCGATAGCGACTCCGCTGCCGGTGGCGCTGCCCGTGCCGAAGATCGGCGCGGCGACCGAGACGACCGCGTTGTGGTCGGTGAGTTCGTCGGGCAGGTAGTCGATGGTGATGAGCTCGGTGATCATCGCGTTGAGGCGGTGGCGCAGCGGGTCGGTGACGGGGGAGTGGCGCAGGGTGGACAGCGCCTCGAGCATGGGGGTGGAGTCGTCGGCGAGGCGTTCGACCGCGTAACCGCGGGTGCGGATGGCGTCCAGGACGGCGCTCAGGCGGGGGCGGTGCGACGGGTCGGCGGTGGCGATCCAGGCGTCGCGTTCGGCGGCGGGGGCCCAGGCGACGAATTCGCGGCAGACCGGCGGGGCCAGGGGCAGGCGTCGGCCCACCCGGATCCAGGGCACCGAGGGGGTGCCGATCACCTCGGTGACGAGGATGGCGTCGGCCTCGCGTTCGGCGAGAAAGACCGGAATGTCGTGCTGTGCGGCCAGCTTTCGCATCGGTTCGGCGGCCAGTCGGCGCAGCGGGAAGGCGGCTTCGGCGCGCCGCGCGACCGTCACCAGTTCCAATCCCAGGCTGTAGTTGCCGCTGTCGTCGCGCAGCGTCCAGCCATCGGCGGTGAGCTGGGTCAGCACCGCGTGCGCCGTCGCCCGGGACATGCCGGTGGCGCGCACGATGGCGGCCAGTGAGAGATGTTCGGCCGGGCGGCGGGAGAGCAGGTCGATCACCCGCACCACCCGCTGGGTCGGCGGCGAGGCGGACGGTTCGTCCCGGGCGGATGCGCTCATTGTGAGTCCTGCTCGTCGGCGGGTGAAGGGTGCGGAAGTCGCCCCGGGGCACGGTAATCCAGCATCGGGTATTGACCGCCGTCAGGCTGCCCGCCTATCGTCGGTGTCACATTATCGAACAATAGCGTCGAATATTCGACACCGCAACTCCGGAGGGCAACTCGGGAGACGGTTCGGGCGGAGTTCGGCGCGATAGGTGAGTGACGTGATGCCCACGGGGTACGAGCTGTCGCATCTGACAGCGCTCGAGGCCGAATCGGTGCACATCATCCGAGAGGTCGCGGCCACCTTCGAGCGGCCGGTACTGCTGTTCTCGGGTGGCAAGGATTCGGCGGTCATGCTGGAACTGGCGCGACGGGCGTTCTGGCCCGCCCCGCTGCCCTTCCCGCTGCTGCACATCGACACCGGGCACAACTTCGACGAGGTGATCGACTTCCGGGACCGCACCGCCGAACGGCTGGGCGCGCGCCTGCTGGTGGCACGGGTGCAGGACGATATCGACGCCGGACGGGTGGTGGAGCGGCCGGGCGAGACTCGCAACCGCCTGCAGACCGCCACCCTGCTGCGTGCCATCGGCGAACACCGCTTCGACGCTGTCTTCGGCGGCGCGCGCCGGGACGAGGAGAAGGCCCGCGCCAAGGAACGGGTGTTCAGCTTCCGTGACGAGTACGGGGCCTGGGATCCGCGCGCCCAGCGTCCCGAGGTGTGGAATCTGTACAACGGACGGCACCGCAAGGGCGAGCACATCCGGGTGTTCCCGCTGTCGAACTGGACCGAACTGGATATCTGGGAGTACATCGACTCCGCCGCCGTCGAGCTGCCGTCGCTGTACTACGCGCACCGCCGCGTGGTGGTGGAGCGTGACGGAATGCTGTTGGCCGCCAACCGTTTCCTGACCATCGGCCCGGGGGAGCGGCGCTACGAGAGCACGGTCCGCTTCCGCACCGTCGGCGACGCCACCTGCACCGGCTGCGTCGAATCCACCGCCGCCACCCCGGCCGAGGTGATCGCCGAGACCGCCGTCACCCGCCTCACCGAACGCGGCGCGACCCGCGCCGACGACCGCATCTCCGACTCCGGCATGGAGGATCGCAAGCGAGAGGGCTACTTCTGATGCGCCGCAACCTGTTACGAATTGCCACCGCGGGCAGCGTCGACGACGGCAAGTCCACCCTCATCGGCCGCCTGCTCTACGACTCCAAAGCGCTTTTCAGCGACCAGCTCTCGGCCATCGAGATGTTCAGCACCGCGCGCGGTGACCAGGCCCCCGACCTGTCCTTGGTCACCGACGGCCTGCGCGCGGAACGCGAACAGGGCATCACCATCGACGTCGCCTACCGCTATTTCGCCACGCCCCGACGGAAATTCGTCATCGCCGACACCCCGGGCCATGTGCAGTACACCCGGAACATGGTCACCGGGGCATCCACCGCGGATCTGGCGCTCATTCTGGTGGACGCCCGCAAGGGAGTCTCCGAGCAGACCCGCCGCCACGCCTTCCTGTCCGCACTGCTGGGCGTCGGCCACCTGGTGCTGTGCGTGAACAAGATGGACCTGGTGGACTTCTCCCGCGACCGCTTCGACGAGATCCGCGAGGAATTCGCCGATTTCGCCACCAAACTTGACGTCCGCGACCTCAGTTTCCTGCCGCTGTCGGCCCTGCACGGCGACAATGTGGTGGAACCCTCCGCGCACACCCCGTGGTTCCCGGGCCCGCCGCTGCTGCGTCACCTCGAGGATGTGCACATCGCCTCGGACCGCAATCTCATCGACGCCCGGCTGCCGGTGCAGTACGTCATCCGCCCCAGCGGGGAGACGCGGCGCAGCTACGCGGGCACCATCGCGGGCGGCGTGTTCAAACCCGGCGACGAGATCACCGTGCTGCCCTCGGGCCGTTCCACCCGCGTCGCCCAGATCTGGGGACCGGGCGGCGGCAAGGTGGAGGAAGCCTTCGCCGGCATGGCCGTCTCCCTCGCCCTGGACGACGAGATCGACATCGGCCGCGGTGACATGTTCGCCCGCCCCGGCAATCAGCCCCATCAGGACCGGGAACTCGACGCCATGGTGTGCTGGTTCTCCGACGACACCGAACTGCGCCCCGGCGACCGCTACACCATCCGCACCGCCGCCCAGACCGCACAGGTGCGGGTGCGGACGCTCGACTACCGGCTGGACGTGAACACGCTGCACCGGGTGGAGGACGCGCCGCGCCTGGCGCTCAACGACATCGGCCGCGTGACCCTGCACAGCACGCAGCCGATCCTGTTCGACCCCTACCGTGCCAACCGCGCCACGGGCAGCTTCATCCTCATCGACGAGCACACCGATCAGACCGTCGCCGCGGGCATGATCACCGGCCGCACGCCGGTCCAGCCGGCCACCCGTCGCGGCCCGGTCACCTGGCAGCGGTCGGCGGTGGCGCGCACCCAGCGGCTGTCCCAGGGCAAGACGCTGTGGCTGACCGGCCTGTCCGGCTCCGGGAAGTCCACCATCGCCGTGGAATTGGAGCGCCAGCTCATCGCGGCGGGCCGCCCCGCCTATCTGCTCGACGGGGACAATCTGCGGCACGGCATCAACGACGATCTGGGATTCGGCGATGACGAGCGGCGGGAGAACATCCGCCGGGTGGCCGAGATCGCGGCGCTGTTCGCCGATTCCGGCACCATCGCCATCGTCTCGCTGATCAGCCCGTTCGCCGCCGAGCGGGAGAACGCCCGCCGCATCCACGCCGACAGGGGGCTGGAGTTCCACGAGATCTTCGTCGACACCCCGCTGGCGACCTGCGAAGACCGGGATCCCAAGGGGCTCTACGCCAAGGCCCGCGCCGGTGAGATCACCCAGTTCACCGGCATCGACTCCCCGTACGAGCGCCCCGCACACGCCGATCTGGTGCTCACCCCCGCCGACGGCACCCCGACCGCCATCGCCGAACTCATCCGCCGAGAGCTAGGAATCGCTGACCACCGATGACCGCATCCGACACCGCGAATGCCCCCGACGCCTCCGGCACCGGCCTGGAGCAGGCCGCGCCGCCGTTGACCGAACCCTTCCTGGCGGCCGTGGCCGAGGCCGAGAAGCTCGTCGCCGCAGCGCCTTTCATCCGCACCGACGCCGACCTCGCCGAGGGCTACGACTACCTGGCCGCCAGCATCTCGGCCTGTCTGCGCCTGTCCGGCGCGCACGGCACCTCGCATCCGTACTTCGTCAGCTCCACCGGGCCGCACGCCAAGATGGGCCTGGACAACCCGGACACCCTCTACTACCACGCGAATATCGAGCCGACCGCCGAATACGTGCTGACCGGGGTGCGCGGCACCACCGTGGACCTGAGTTTCCAAGTGCTCAAGGGCGATTACACGGCCACCGACGTGCCGAATGGCGACGACGCCTTCGACGACCGCCGACTGGAGATCGACGCCGACGGGAGCTACCGGCTGCGGTTCGGCCCACCCAAGGAGAATCCGGGGCCGAACTACTTCGTGCTCGGCGAGGGCGCGTCCATGCTGGCCGTGCGGGAGGTGTACGGCGACTGGGCGAACGAGACCAAGGGCCGCATCCGCATCGAACGCGTGGACACCGTCGGCACCGCCCCGGCCGAACCCGATACCGCGCAACTGCGCAAGCGCTACCGGGCCGCCGGGAAGATGCTGCTGTCGCGCATCCACACCTGGTTCAACTTCCCCAAGTGGTTCTATCTCGACCTTCCGGTCAACACCCTCACCGCACCCCGGCTCACCCCCGGCGGACTGAGCACCCAGTATTCCTCGGTGGGCCACTACGACCTCACCGATGACCAGGCGCTCGTCATCACCATCCCGCGTTCGCGCGCTCCGTACCTGGGCTTCCAGCTGGGCAGCATGTGGTACATCTCGCTGGACTACGTGAACCACCAGACCAGCCTCAATCACGCGCAGGCACAGGTGGATCCGGATGACATGGTCCGCATGGTGGTGTCGGCGCGCGATCCGGGCGTCGCCAACTGGATCGAGACCACCGGCCGGAGCCGGGGCATTCTCCAGTTCCGCTGGCAGCGCACCGATCGGCCCATCACCCCCGAGGAAGGCCCGGTGGCGGAGGTGGTGTCCTTCGACGAACTCGCCGCCCACCTGCCGCACCACGAGCACAACCGCATCGACGCCGCGGGCTGGCGTGAGCGCATCGCCGCCCGCCAGCGCGCCTTCGCCGACCGGCAACTCGGCTGATCACCGCTCGGCTCACCCCTACGACACACAGGAATGCCCATGAACAACCCCATGCTGGCCGGCAAGATCGTCGTCGTCAGCGGCGTCGGCCCCGGCCTCGGCCGCTCCATCTGCACCGAATCCGCCGCCGCCGGAGCCACGGTGGTGCTGGCCGCGCGCACCGAATCGCGGTTGAAGGAGGTGGCGGCCGAACTGGAGGCGACGGGCGCCGAAACCCTCTGCGTGCCCACCGATATCACCGATGACGAGGCGGTGCGCAATCTGGTGGCGCGCACCCTGGACACCTTCGGCCGCGTCGACGTGCTGGTGAACAACGCCTTCGCGGTGCCGTCCATGAAACCGTTGGAGCGCACCGACTTCCAGCAGATAAGCGACAGCCTGGACCTCACCGTGCTCGGCAATCTGCGGATGACCCAGGCGTTCACCGCGGCGCTGGCGGAGTCCAAGGGCAGTGTCGTCATGATCAACTCGGCGGTGCTGCGGCATTCCGAACCCCGCTATGGCAGTTACAAACTCGCCAAGTCCGCGCTGCACGCCATGTCGCACACCCTCGCCACCGAACTCGGCCCGCAGGGCATCCGGGTCAATACCGTTGCCCCCGGCTACATCTGGAACGACCAGCTGAAGTGGTACTTCGGCGAGATCGCCAAGAAGTACGGCATCACCCCGGAGCAGGTGTACGAGCAGACCGCGGCCAAATCGGATCTGAAGCGGCTGCCCGAACCCGACGAGATCGCCCGCGCCGTGGTCTTCCTGGCCTCCCCGTGGGCCAGCGCCATCACCGGGCAGACCCTCGATGTCAACTGCGGCGAATACCACGTCTGAGAGCTGAGGAGACGATGACGATGAGCGGACGTACCGGCGTCGGAACGGTCGAGGACCTGCACGCCTCCGCCACCAAGGTCTGCGGCCTCACCGATTTCGGGGCCGACGACTACACCGAGGCGCTCGGTGTGCTGCTGGAGTCCTATCGGCGTGACGCCGACCTGACCGAACTCGGCAGCAAGATGAGCCGCTACTTCCTGCGCGGAGCGCTGGTGGCGCGGGCCCTGAGCGAGGCGTCCTGGCGGGCCCATCCCGGCTGTGCCGACACCCCGGTCACCCGGCCCATCTTCGTGACCGGCCTGCCGCGCACCGGCACCACGGCCCTGCACCGGCTGCTGGCCGCCGATCCGGCGCATCAGGCCCTGGAGATGTGGCTGGCCGAGTTCCCGCAGCCCCGGCCGCCGCGTGACACCTGGGCCGACAATCCGGTCTACCAGCGCATCGACGCCGGGTTCGCCCAGCACCGCATCGAGAATCCGGAATTCATGGGCGTGCACTACATGAGCGCCGCCGATGTGGAGGAATGCTGGCAGCTGCTGCGGCAGACGGTGAAATCCATCGCCTACGAGAGCCTGGCCCACCTGCCCACCTACTCGCGGTGGCTGCGCGGCCAGGACTGGACCAATGCCTATGTGCGGCACCGGAAGAACCTGCAACTCATCGGCCTGAACGACCAGCGCCGCTGGGTGCTCAAGAATCCCAGCCACCTGTTCGCCCTGGACGCGCTCATGCGGGTGTACCCGGACGCGCTCATCATCCAGACTCACCGCGATCCGGTCACCATCGTCGGCTCCTCGTGCAGTCTGTCCGAGCAGGCCACCAAGGGCTGGTCGAACTCCTTCGGCGGGGCGAAACTGGGTGCGGCGCAACTGGAACTGTGGTCGCGCGGCTGGCGGGAGTTCAGCGCGGCGCGGGCGCGCTACCGCGCCGACCAGTTCCTCGACATCCAGTTCGAGGATCTGCGGGCCGATCCGATGGGCACCATCGAGACCATCTACAAGGCGTTCGGCATGGAACTCACCGATGCGGCGCGCACGGCCATGCTCGCGCTCGACGCGGAGAGCAAATCCGGTGACCGCAAGCCCGCGCACCGGTACTCGCTGGCCGATTACGGGCTGACCGAGGATCAGGTGCGCGCGGAGTTCGCCTAGTCGGCGACGTGCTGAGCGGGTCGGGCCGGGTCGGGGCTGTCGACGCGCAGCCCCAACCCGGCCACGAAGGTCGTCAGGGCCAGTTCGAAACTCTCGGCGTCGATTTCGTCGGCGCGGGCGCGCAGCAGGTGCGCCTGCTCCAGATGCGGATAGCGGTCGCGGTAGACCCGCGCATCGTCGACGAAACCGCGGGAGAACGAGCCGACGGTCGACCCCATGACCAGGTAGCGGGTGGCCGCGCCGATCATGGTGGCCTCGCGCGGCGGCCAGCCCGCACCCACCAGCCCGCCGTGCACCGCGTCGGCCGCGCGCAGGTTCTCCTCCCGCTGCCCCGGCCCGGAGGCCAGGTAGGGCACGAAATTCGGATGCGCCACCAAGGCCGCGCGATAGGAGCGCGCCCACTCCATGAGCCCGTGCCGCCAGTCGCCGCTCGCGAAGGCCGAGGTGTCGACCCGGCTCATGATGCCGCGGGCGATATCGTCGAGCAGATCGTCCTTGGTGGGGTAGTGGCCGTACAGTGAGGCGGCCTGCACCCCCAGCTCGGCGGCCAGTTTGCGCATGGACAGCGCGCCGAGGCCGTCACGGTCGACGAGTGCCAGCGCCGTCTCGCGAATGCGGTCGCGGCTGAGCAGCGGCACCTTCGGCCTGGCCATCGGCCTCCCCTCTCTCGTCGGAGCCGAACCTATCACCCGGCTCTTGATCAACCGAACGACGTTGGGATACCGTCTGCGGCGTTAAACCTAACACTGTTCGGTTAGGAGTGGAGATGGACTTCGAACTCGGCGACGCACACCGCGAACTGCGGGAGGTCGCCCGGGCGTGGGTCGACAGGGAAGTCGTACCCTTCGCCACCGAGTGGGACCGCGCCGAAGCGGTCGATCCGGCGATCGTCGGCAAACTCGGCGAGATGGGCTTCCTCGGCATCGAGATACCCGAGGAGTACGGCGGCTCCGGCGGCGACGCCCTGGCCTACTGCCTGCTGCTCGAGGAACTGGGTCGCGGGGACAGCGCCGTGCGCGGCATCGTCTCGGTATCGCTGGGCCTGGTCGCCACATCGATCAAGACCTACGGCAGCGCCGAACAGCGCACGCGCTGGCTGCCGCCGCTGTGCGCCGGAACCTCCCTGGGCTGCTTCGGACTCACCGAACCGGGCACCGGATCCGACGCCGCCGCGCTGACCACCCGCGCCGTGCGCGACGGCGACGACTGGGTGCTGTCGGGCACCAAGATCTTCATCACCAACGGCACCCGCGCCGACGTCGCGCTCGTCTTCGCGCGCACCGGCGGGCCGGGGCCGAAGGGCGTGACCGCCTTCCTGGTGCCCACGGACACACCGGGATTCGACCGTACCGAGATCAAGGGCAAACTCGGCCTGCGCGGGCAGGCCACCGCGGAACTGGTGCTCGACGGCGTCCGGGTACCGGACACGGCGCGACTCGGCGCGGAAGGCCAGGGCTTCCGGATCGCCATGGGGGCCTTGGACAAAGGCCGCATGGGCGTCGCGGCGGGCTGCGTGGGCGTGGCGCGGGCCTGCCTGGAGGCGTCGGTGCGCTACGCGGGGGAGCGCGAGCAGTTCGGCAAACCCATCGCGTCCTTCCAGCTGGTCCAGGAACTGCTCGCCGATATCGCCGTCGAGGTCGACGCCGCGCGGCTGCTGACCTGGCGCGTCGCGGATCTGGTCGAGCGCGGCAAGCCGTTCGGCACCGCGGCGTCCATGGCCAAACTCTTCGCCAGCGAGGCGGCGGTCAAGGCCGCGAACAATGCCATCCAGGTCTTCGGCGGCTACGGCTACATCGACGAGTACCCGGTGTCGAAGTACCTGCGCGACGCCCGCGTGCTCACCCTCTACGAGGGCACCAGCCAGATCCAGAAACTGCTCATCGGCCGCGCCCTCACCGGCGTGAACGCCTTCGCGTGAACCGCGCACCGCGCGGTACCGCTCGAACGACTGTGCCAGACAGGAGAATTCCATGACCGCGAATCCCACGCACGGTAATCCCACGCCCGCGAGTCCTGTGCTCGCGAGTTCTGCGTCCCCGAGTCCCGCGTCCCCGGGTTCTGCGTCCCCGGGTTCTGCGCCCGCGAGTCCTGCGTCCCCGAGTTCTGTGTCCCCGAGTCCCGCGCCCGGGACTCCCGACCCCGGGAATTCAACACAGCCGGTCGCCTTCGTGACCGGTGCCGCCCGTGGGATCGGCGCGGCCATCGCCGCGCGGCTGGCCGCCGACGGGGCCGTCGTGGCGGTCGCCGACCTCGACGAGTCCGCCTGCGCCGCGACCGTGGACGCCATCGCCGCCGCTGGCGGCAAGGCCGTGGCCGTGGCCTGCGACGTGACCGCCGAGGACCAGGTGGACGCCGCCGTGGACCGGGTGGCGGCCGACCTCGGATCACTGGACATCCTGGTCAACAATGCCGGGGTGCTGCGCGACAACCTGCTGTTCAAGATGTCGCTGGCGGATTGGGACACCGTCATGTCGGTCCACCTGCGCGGCGCGTTCCTGTGCAGCCGGGCGGCCCAGCGGCATATGGTGGCCCAGCGCTCCGGCAAGATCGTCAACACCTCCAGCGTCTCCGCGCTCGGCAATCGCGGGCAGGCCAACTACAGTGCCGCCAAGATGGGCATCCAGGGCTTCACCCGCACCCTCGCCATGGAACTCGGGCCGTACGGCATCAATGTCAACGCCGTCGCGCCGGGCTTCATCGTCACCGAGATGACCGCCGCCACCGCCGCGCGCATCGGCGTGAGTTCCGAAGAGCTGCAAGCCGAGACCGCCGCGATCACACCGCTGCGGCGGGTCGGGCGGCCCGCCGACATCGCCAATGCGGTGGCCTTCCTGGCCTCCGGCGATGCCGCCTTCGTCACCGGCCAGACCATCTACGTCGACGGCGGACGCCGTCTCTAGGGGATCGAGAACATCATGCGCAGAACGGTTTTCACCGCCGACCACGACGCCTTCCGGGAGACGGCGCGCGCCTTCATCGAGGCCGAGGTGGTTCCCGTCTACGAGAAGTGGTACGCCGAGGGCATCGTGCCCCGCGAGTTCTACTACAAGCTCGCCGAACTCGGCGTCTTCGGCATCGAGGTGCCCGAGGAGTACGGCGGGGCGGGCATCGAATCCTTCAAGTTCCAGGCCATCCTCATGGAGGAGACCGCCCGCGCCGGAGTGTCCTTCGGCGGATCGGGCGTCCATGTCGGGCTCTGCCTGCCCTACCTGAGGTCCCTCGCCACCGCCGAGCAGAAGCAGCGCTGGCTACCGGGCTTCGTCACCGGTGAACTCATGTTCGCCATCGCCATGACCGAACCCGGCACCGGCTCCGACCTGGCCGGTATGCGCACCACCGCCACCCGGTCCGAGGACGGCACGCACTACGTGCTCAATGGGTCCAAGACCTTCATCACCGGCGGCGTGCACGCCGACCGGGTGATCGTCTGCGCCCGCACCGCGCCGCCCACCGAACAGGACCGCCGCCACGGCATCTCGCTGTTCGTCGTGGACACCTCCTCGCCCGGCTACACCGTCGGACGCGAACTCGACAAGCTGGGGCTGAAGGTCTCCGATACCGCCGAACTCACCTTCACCGACGTGCGGGTGCCGGTGGCGGATCTGCTCGGCGCGGAACATCAGGGGTTCTCCTACCTCGGGCGTAATCTGCCCCAGGAACGACTGTCCATCGCAGTCGGCGCGTACGCGCAGGCCAAGGCGGCGGTGCGGTTCGCGAAGGAATACACCCGGCAGCGCAGTGTCTTCGGGCAACCGGTGGCGAGCTTCCAGAACACCAAGTTCGAGCTCGCGGCCTGCCGCGCCGAGGTGGACGCCGCCGAGGCGGTGGTGGACCGCGCGCTCGACGCCCTGGACG
Source organism: Nocardia sp. CC227C (assembly GCF_030767025.1). Taxonomy (GTDB): domain Bacteria; phylum Actinomycetota; class Actinomycetes; order Mycobacteriales; family Mycobacteriaceae; genus Nocardia. The sequence continues at coordinate 403,449 of NZ_JASITE010000001.1, forward strand.
CCGGGGAGTTGACTCCCGCGGACGCCGCCTCGGCCAAGCTGTTCTGCACCGAGGTCGCCGCCCGCGTCATCGACCGCTGCCTGCAACTGCACGGCGGCTACGGATTCATCAACGAGTACCCGATCGCCCGGCTGTACGCCGACAACCGTGTCAACCGCATCTACGGTGGCACCAGCGAAGTGATGAAGATGATCATCGCCAAGGATATGGGACTGTGATGCGGGACTGTGAGGAGTGCGACGCATGACCGAGTTCGCGGACTTCGATGCCCTGCGCGCCGCCGTCGGCACCGAGATCGGGGTGAGCGACTGGCTCACCGTCGATCAGCGGCGCATCGACCTGTTCGCCGAGGCCACCGGGGACCACCAGTGGATTCACGTGGATGCCGACCGCGCCGCCGCCGGACCCTACGGCGGCACCATCGCGCACGGATTCCTGACCCTGTCGCTCATCGTGCCGCTCACCCAGCAGATCATGACGGTGCGCTGTGCCAGCGCCGGAATCAACTACGGGCTGAACAAGGTTCGCTTCATCACCCCGGTCCCGGCCGGCGGGGCGATACGGGCGCGCTTGCGGCTGGACTCCGTCACCGACGTCCCGGGTGGGGTGCAGGCCGAACGCACCGTCACCGTCGAACTCGACGGTGCGCAACGTCCGGCCTGTGTCGCCGAGAGCATCTCCCGCTATCTGGTGTGAGCCCGCGGCGTCACCGTCCGGAGCCGAACGGCTGCGCCGATAGCGGCGTCTCATCGGGGGTCATGGTCGCCACCACCGGAATTCCGGCGGCCTGGAAGTTGTGCAGCGCCCGCCCGATGTGATCGGCGGAGGTGATGAGGATGGCGGTCGTCGCGCCGATGGCCGCCATCACCCTCGCCGAGAAGGCCGCGTTCTGCACCGTCGAATTCGCCTGTGTTTCGACATGAATGCGCTGCGGCGGGATGCCGCGCGCGATCAGCCACTCCGCCATGGCCGCCGCCTCGGGCACGCCGTTGCGCGGATTGCCGCCCGTGACGATGACCGGTGCGGCGGGGGAGAGCACCGCCGAGACGTACCCGGCGTGCAGCCGGTTGATCAGCTCCGGTCGCATGGAGCCGTCCGGCAGCAGCCCGTAGCCGAGCACCACGATGGCGGTGTTCGGGGTGAACAGCGCGGGCAGCTGCAGCCCCGGAAGCCGCACCGTCGTCACCGTGTCGATGGCGGCGAGCACCTCGTCGGTGATTCCGGTGGACGGATGTTCCGGGGTGGCGGGTTCGGCGAGCGCCGGGGCCGCGGTCAGGGCCAGGGCGGTCAGGGCCGCACCCGTGACCACGAGCCGCGCGACCGCGCGGGCTGTGTGCCGCAGCACGGGGGCGGGGGGAAGGAACGGATCGAACATGGGGGTGACCTCCTGACCACAAGATGTGACAAGTAGCCGGTTCACTTTTTCGATCAATGATCACCCGTGGCGTGCCCGCCGATAGGCGAATCCGCGAAATACGTACGCATTGGCGCGAACCGACAACCGGCGCCGGCCGTTCGTGGTGGAGCGGCAGGCCCGAGCCGAACAGCTCGAGACGAAACAGGCAGGGCCCCGAGTCGACTCCGACTCGGGGCCCTGCCCTGTGACGATCAGTGAGAACTCTGCTCAGTGAGAACTCAGTGGTCGCTGTGCTTTCCGCTGGAACCGTCATCCTGCGCCGCCTCCAGGGCCGCCAGCATGTCGTGCTCCTCCTGGTGCGCCAGCTGCGCGTTGGTCTCGATCTCGGCGGGCGGGTCGGCCCGCAGGAAGGAGCCCGAACCCGGCTTGCCGGCCGAACCCAGCTTGGACATCTTCTTCGGCACCGGAGCGCCCTGGTACTCCAGGGGGATCGGGTGGCCGTGCGAATCCACCGGGCCCAGCGGCTGGTGGATCTCGATGTACTCGCCGTGCGGCAGGCGCTTGATCACACCGGTCTCGACACCGTGCTCCAGCACCGCGCGGTCGCTGCGCTGCAGGCCGATGCAGAACCGGTAGGCGATGAAGTACGCCAGCGGCGGGCCGAGCAGCAGCAGGATGCGACCGCCCCAGGTGGTGGCATTCAGCGAGATGTCGAACTTGAACGCGATGATGTCGTTCACGCAGGAGACGGTCAGCACCACGTAGAAGGTGATGGCCATGGCGCCGATACCGGTGCGCACCGGCACGTCGCGCGGACGCTGCAACAGGTTGTGCCGGGCGTCGTCACCGGTGAGGCGCTTCTCGATCCACGGGTAGGCGATCAGCACCGTGAACACCAGACCCATCACCAGCGCCACCCAGAACACCGCGGGCACCGTGTAGTTGCCGATGTAGATCTCCCACGGCGGCATCAGACGCGCCATACCGTCGGTCCACATCATGTAGAAGTCCGGCTGCGAACCCGCCGAGACCTGAGACGGGTTGTACGGACCCAGGTTCCAGATCGGGTTGATCTGCAGCAGACCACCCATGAGCGCGATGATGCCCAGCGTGAAGCAGAAGAACGCGCCCTGATCCGCGGCGAACACCGGGACGATGCGGGCGCCCACCACATTGGTTTCCTTGCGGCCCGGACCGGGGAACTGGGTGTGCTTCTGGTACCAGACGATCGCCACGTGCGCCGCGATCAGCGCCAGCATGATGCCCGGCAGCAGCAGCACGTGCGCGATGTACAAGCGCGGAATGATGATGTCGCCGGGGAAGTCGCCGCCGAACATCAGCCAGTGCAGCCAGGTGCCGACCACCGGAACGCCGATGGTGATGCCCGAGAAGGCCGCGCGCAGACCGGTACCCGACAGCAGGTCGTCGGGCAGCGAGTAGCCGAAGAAGCCCTCGAACATGGCCAGGATCAGCAGCAGCGAGCCGATCACCCAGTTCGCCTCACGCGGCTTGCGGAACGCGCCGGTGAAGAAGATGCGGAACAGGTGGATGATGATCGACGCCGCGAACAGCAGCGCCGCCCAGTGGTGCACCTGCCGGACGAACAGACCGCCGCGCACCTCGAAGGAGATGTTCAGGGCCGTCTCGTACGCCCGCGACATGCCGACGCCGCGCAGCGGCTGGTACGCGCCGTCGTAGGTGACGTGCGCCATCGACGGGTCGAAGTACAGCGTCAGGTAGATACCCGACAGCAGCAGGATGATGAAGCAGTAGAGCGCGATCTCACCGAGCAGGAACGACCAGTGGGTCGGGAAGACCTTGTTGATCGAACGCTTCATGAAGGCCGCGGCGTGATACCGCTCGTCGATCTCGTTGGCCTGTGCGGCCGCTTTGCTTGGGCTCATGAACGACGCTCCCAGAAGGCCGGTCCGAGCGGCTCGATGAAGTCGCCGTTGGCGACCAGGTAGCCCTCGGAGTTGACGGTGATCGGCAGCTGCGGCAGCGCACGGGCGGCGGGACCGAAGACCGGCTTACCCCATTCGGTCGCGGAGAACTGCGACTGGTGGCAGGGGCACAGGATCCGGTTGGTCTGCTGCTCGAACAGCGAGGTGGGGCAGCCCAGGTGGGTGCAGATCTTCGAGTAGGCGAAGTAGTCGCCGTAGTTGAAGCTCTCCTGACCCTTGCGCTTGATCGCCTTCTCCGCGTCCGCGGTGCGCAGGCGGATCAGCATGACGGAGTTGCGGATACCGCGCAGCGACTGGAGCGTCTCGTGCGCGTCGCCCCGCCACTCTTCCTTCCAGGGGAAGACGGTCTCCATCGAACCCGCGTCCAGATCCTCCGGACGCACCAGCACGATGTCGTCGATGCGGCCGGTGTCGCGACGCAGGTAGACGGTCTGGCCCGGGTAGTCCGGGGTCCAGCCCGACACCCACAGCGGCGACTTGTCGCCCTTGGCCCACGGGTTCTTCACCATGCCGCCGACGAAGACGAACAGCGCGCCGATGCCCAGCAGGCCCGCGCCGAGCCCCGCGGTGCGGGTGATCATCTTGCGGCGGGCCAGCGTGGAGGTGTCCAGCGCGTCCTGCAGCTCGGCGGCCAGGGTGCGGCGGTTGGTCTCCGAGGACTTGCCGTCGTGGCGGTCCTGAATGGAGATCTCGGCCGGAATGAACTTCTTGCGGATCAGCACCACCGCGATGCCGATGGCGAGCACCGCGATACCCAGCGACAGACCGACCAGCGGGGTGTAGAGGCTGTAGGCGGCGTTGCCCTCGTCATTGCGGGACTTGTAGCTCCACGGCCAGAACAGGAAGACACCGATCAGCGCGACGGCCGACAGCGCCGAGATGCCGAACCACATCGCCACCTGGCGCTCGGCCCGCTTCTCGGCCCGGGTGCCGGGCACCGGCCAGCGCGGCGCGCGATAGGCGACATCGACGCCGTCCATCTTCGTGCCGAGTTCGACCAGTTCGTCCCGCGACAGCGCGTCGAGCTGCTCCTCGGTCAGATCCGTCTGCGGCGTGGGGTGGTCCCCCATGCTGTTTCGCTCCTCTTCGCTCATGACTGCGTCCTTTGGGTCATGTGCCCGGGCCCTCCGTGGTTACGCTGCGCTGCCGCCTCCGGGCCTGACGCGCTCATGACCGAGATCCGATCCACATGGCGGAACCGACCAGCAGGGTGATGCCGACGATCCAGGCGGCCAGACCCTCGGTGGCGGGGCCGAAGCCGCCGAGGCCGTAGCCGCCCTCGGCCCGGGTCTCGGTGCGGTCCTTGACGTAGGCGACGATGTCGCGCTTCTCCTCCGGCGTCAGCTGCCGGTCGGAGAACTTGGGCATGTTCTGCGGGCCGGTGAGCATCGCGGTGTAGATCTGCTGCTCATTGGCCGGCTCCAGCGGCGGCGCGAACTTGCCGGACGACAGCGCGCCACCCTTGCCGGTGAAGTTGTGGCAGGACGCGCAGTTCATGCGGAACAGCTCGCCACCGCGACCCAGGTCGGCGCCCCTGATCAGCGACTCCTGCGCGATCTCGCCGTCGGCGTCGCGCACCACGGTCGGGCCGCCGCCGTTGGCAGCGATGTACGCGCCCAGCGCGTCGGTCTGGCGGGCATCGAACTTGGGGGGCTTGCGCATGATCTGCGCCTCGTTGCGGACCGCGGGCATGCGGCCGGTGGAGACCTGGAAGTAGACCGCGGCCTCACCGGTGCCGATCAGGCTGGGGCCGCGATCCTCTACACCCTGCAGGTTGACGCCGTGGCAGGTGACACACGAGGTGTCGTAGATCTGCTTGCCCTCGCGCAGCAGCGCGGACTGATCCTCGTTCGCGGTCGCGACCTGGGCGTCCGGGGTCAGCGCCGAGGCCGTGAAGCCGGCTCCGACGAGGCCCATCAGCAGAACCAGGCCGCCCGCGAAGCGCCGCTTGCTGCGTCGCTGCCTACGGACCTTGGTGGCCTGATTCTCTTGCGCGCTGCCGATCCCGGGGCCGCTGGGATCTGGCGCTGACGGGGGAGATGAACTCATCTGTGTCCCTTTGGAGTAGACGGAACCGACTGTGCAGAAGCTCTCGTCCGGAACTAGCGGACGAAGTAGATCGTGGCGAACAGCCCGATCCAGACGATGTCGACGAAGTGCCAGTAGTAGGAGACGACGATCGCCGCCGTGGCCTGCGCCGGGGTGAACTTGCTGAGCGTGGTGCGTACCAGCAGGAACACGAAGGCGATCAGACCGCCGATGACGTGCAGGCCGTGGAAGCCGGTGGTGATGTAGAACACCGAGCCGTAGACGCTGCTCGAGATCGAGGTGCCCTCGTGCACGAGGTGGTAGTACTCGTAGCCCTGGCCCGCCACGAAGAACGTGCCCATGAGCAGAGTGATGAAATACCAGCGCCGCAGGCCGAACACATCGCCCTTCTCCGCCGCGAAAACACCCATCTGGCAGGTGAAGGACGAGGCGACCAGCACCGCGGTGACAGGCACGGCGAGTGCCATGTTCAGCTCGGTCGGCTCCGTCGGCCAGCCGAGTTCGGGGTTGGCCTGCGCGCGAGCAACGAAGTACATGGCGAACAGGCCGGCGAAGAACATCAGCTCGCTCGACAGCCAGATGATGGTACCGACACTGACCATGTTGGGCCGGTTCAGCGAATGCACACGCTGAGTAATGGCCGATCCTGGGGTCCCTACTGCGGTCGTCACGCCGGTAAGTATGACCTGTTGTAGTACGACAGGTGTAGCCGGGTAGGAATCTTCGGGGCGCGTGTCGGAAACCGCAGCGCGAGAGGCCCTCTCGAGGTATGCCCGGCGTGTCTCATGAGCAGGGCATTCGCGCTGCTCGTCGGGCCCGGGGCGGTGACGACACCCAACGTAGGGCACGCGCCTGAGAAAAAGGCAAGAGTGGAACCGGTGATTCCGGACTCGCGGAAAGGGTGATATGGCCTCGACAACCTGGTGGCGGCGGCTGTTCGGGCGGCCGGCGGCCGCCGGACTCGACCCCGCCGACGCCGATCTGGTGGAGGTGGCATCGAGTTTCGATGACGCCGAAGCCTGTTCGACCGCGCTGGAGCGGGCCACCGGCTGGACGCCGGAACGGCCCGCCGTGCTGCGGCACCTGCTGCGGCTGCCCGCCGCGCAGGTGGAGAACGCGGCCGCCATCGCCGCGCAGGACGGATACTCGGTGCACGAGCGCGGCGACGGCGATCCGTGCGAGGTGGTGTTGCAGCGCGTGCAGCTGCTCGACGCCCTGCACTGCTCACAGGAACGCGCGCGCATGGCCGGATTGGCGCAGCGCCACGACGGAACGGCGCTCGGATGGACCGCCTGGCAGTGAAAGCCGGTACCGCCCGGGGGAAAAACCCTCGCCCGGCGCACTAGGCTGCTGGGGGAGCACTGGTGTGCCGGAACCGCCAGCAATGGGAGAGAGAAGCATGAGCGCGCGCAGCTGGAGGGAAATCCTCACCATCCTGACCGAGGGACGCGACCTGTCCACGGAGGAGGCGGCGTGGGCGATGAACGAGATCTTCACCGACAACGCCACCTCCGCCCAGATCGCGGCCTTCGGCGTGGCCATGAAGATGAAGGGCCCCTCGCTGTCCGAACTGAGCGGACTGGCCTCGGGCATGCTCGCCCACGCCCGGCGGGTGCGGCTCGACCTCGGTGCCGTCGATATCGTCGGCACCGGCGGCGACCGTTCCGGCAGCGTCAATATCTCGACCATGTCCTCGATCGTGGTGGCCGCCAGCGGGGTGCCGGTGGTCAAACACGGGAATCGGGCGGCGTCCTCCAAGAGCGGCGGGGCCGACGTGCTGGAAGCGCTCGGCGTGAAGATCGCGCTCGGCCCCGAAGCGGTGGAACGCTGCGTGCGTGAGGTCGGGGTGGGATTCTGTTTCGCGCCCATGTTCCATCCGGCACTGCGATTCGCCGGACCGGCGCGCAGTGAGATCGGCATCCCCACCGTATTCAATGTGCTCGGACCGCTGACCAATCCGGCGCAGCCCCGGGCGGGGCTCATCGGGTGCGCCTTCGAGGATCTGCTGCCGACCTACGCGGGCGTGTTCACCGAGCGCGGGGCCTCGGCGCTGGTGGTGCGCGGCAACGACGGACTCGACGAGATCACCACGGTGGACACCACCGACGTGTGGGTGGTCGCGGGCGGGCAGCGCCGCCACGTCACCATCGACCCGGTCGAACTCGGGATTCCGCGGGTGGAGGCCGCCGCGCTGCAAGGCGGGGACGCCGCCATGAACGCGGTCATCGCTCGCAACATGCTGGCGGGTGAGCCCGGACCGGTGCGGGACGCGGTGCTGTTGAACGCGGCGGCGGCCATCGTCGCCTTCGAACTCGAGGATGTCGAGGCCGATCTGCACGACAGGCTGGCCGGGGCGTTGAAGCGGGTCGCGACCGCGGTCGACTCCGGGGCGGCGGCCGGGCTGCTCGATCGGTGGGCGGCGCTCAGCCATGAACTCGGTACCGACTGAGAGGTTCGGACTGACCGGTTCCGGCGTCGTTATCGCGTAGCCGGTGTGTTGCTGATCGGTCGGTGCCCGGTCGCCACGTTAGGGTGCACGGATTGCCAGCCGTGCTGACGCACCCGACACGGATGCGTGCCGGCTCGAGTGAGGAGTTCAGCATGCGCGACGCTCTGGCCAAATCCGGGTTGTTCGCGGCCGTGTTCATCGTGGCCGCCCCGATGGCGCTCGCCGCGCTCACCACGGTGGGGGCGCGGCTACGCGAATGAGGCCGGGGCGTTGGGTTCCCCCCGCTCTACTCGCCGATGGAGAATCCCGCCTCCACATCGGCGCGGGCATAGGACTTGAAGGCGATATTGGTGACGGTGCGCAGCACCCCCGCCGTCTTGTTGATCCTGCCGGTCACCACCTCGGCGATCTGCTCGTGATCGCGCACCCGCACGATCGCGATCAGGTCCACATCGCCCGCGCACGAATACACCTCGGTCACGCCGTCGATATCGGCCAGCGCCTGCGCGGTCTCGGGAATGCGGGCGGCCTCGGCGTGGATGAGCACGATCGCGGTAATCATGACGCCACTGTATTGGATCGCGCCCGCCCGCCGCTGCGGCCGGGGCGTCGGTAGCATCGAGGGGTATGCGGGGGGTTGCCGTCTTCCTGGTCGGAGCGTGCGCGCTGCTGACCGGTGCCTGCGGGTCCGAGGCCGCGCGGGAGGAAGCCGTCGATCGGCCGCCGGTGCGGGTGGCGGCGCCGGGTCCGTTCACCGGTGAGTGCGGTCATGTGACGGATGCCGAGATACGTTCCACCACCGGACTTTCCGAACCCTCCGATATCTTTCGCAACTCCGTCACCTGCCGCTGGTTCCATACCGCGCAGCACACCGATGTGACCTTCACGTCCTACCGCGGCAGCCCCATCGACCGCGAACGCGCCTGGGAAACCCTGTGGGGCCGCGACATCCGCTCCCTCACCCTGTCCGGCCACCCCGGCTTCCGCTCCCACGCCCCCGACGGCCCGACCCGCGAGGTCTGCGTGCTCGCCGTCCAACTCGGCGACGACTTCTTCGAATGGTCCTACCGCGGCGTCGTCACCCACCCCCACGCCAGCTGCACCATGGTCCGGCACCTCGCCGACCTGACCGTGCGACGGATGGGGTGAGCGCGGCGGGACGAGCCGAGATTCGAGTGTCCAGAGGCTCAGCCCTCGGTGCGCTTCGAGACGCGGTCACGTCCGCCATCGAAAGGTGGCCGAGGCGTTCACCCACGCGTACGGGGGCGGCCGTGACCGAGGCCCGCACCCGCGAGGGGGAACTGGTGGCGGCAACGGCCGAGAGGAGGCCGCCACCGGTTCCCCCTCGCAATGGTTGCGGGAGTGGGCGGGGGGAGCCGCGAGGCGCATGTCACCCGTGGCCGTCGATTGGCTGTTCACCGCGGATCGCCGCGTCGGCACGGTCGAGCCAGGTCGTCCATGCGCCTGCGCCGAGGCGGGGTTCGCCGTAGCCGTCGGAGGTGCGGACGATGCGGGTGCCTGGTTGCTCCAGCCAGCGGGCGAGGAGGGCGGCCTCCTCCGGAAGTGCGCCGCGCAGTGGGGGATACGAGTCGTTGTCGAGTACGTCGGCCGGGGATACACGGTCGGGTGCGCGGAGTGCGTGGTCGGGTGAGGTGAGTGCGTGGCCGGGTGTGCCGGGTGGCGGGGAGGGGGTATGGCCGGGTGCGCCGGGTGGCTGGCAGGGGGTATGGCCGGGTGCGCCGGGTGGCTGGCAGGGGGTATGGCCGGGTGCGCCGAGTGGCTGGCAGGGGGTATGGCCGGGTGTGCCGAGTGGCTGGCGGGGAGTGTGGTCAGGTGTGCCGGGTGGCTGGGAGGGGGCGTGGTCTGGTGTGCCGAGTGCGGGACGCGGGGGTGGGGCGGGGGTGTCGAGCGGGAGGGTTGGAGCGAGTGCGGCAGCATCGGGTGTGGCTGGGGTTGGGGGCGTGCTGCCGGGTAGGCGGGTGGGGATGACGGTTTCGGCGGCGGCGACCAGGTGGTCGACGACGGGCATGGGGGGTACGCCGCGGGTGGCGGTTCCGGCGGCGGCCAGGCGGGCGTGGCGGATGACCGCGAACTCCCAGCCGCCCGCGCCGTCGGGGTGGGCGGCGATCAGTTCGGGGATGCGGGCCAGGGCGGCGAGGCGCTGGGTGCGGCGCAGCGCGCGCAGCACGGCGACGAGGCGGTCGCGCAGCCGGGCGGCCGATTCGAAAGTCTCTGCGCTGGAATAGCTTTCGATGCGAGCGCGGATGGCGTGCAGGGGCTCGTCGCAGCGCCCGGTGAACAGCGCGCGGACCGTCTCCGGAGCGCGGCTGTACTCCTCTATATATAGGGGTGCGTTTCGGGCGCTCGCCGGGCAACCGCCGACCACGGCGGGCGGGCACTCGTGCCGACCGTCGCGCGGGATGCGGGCGGTGCAGGTGCGCAGGCCGGTGTACTCGGCGACCGTCGCCCCCACGTCCGTCGCGTCCGTCCGAGAGGTGAAGGGCCCCAGGCTGTATCGCGTCGGGGTCCGGGAGACGGCGAAGCGGGGGAACGGCTCCTCGGTGAGCGTGAGCCACCACGCCCGCTGCGGGAACTTCGACCGGCGGTTGTACGGCGGCGCGTGCGCCATGAGCAGCCGCAGCTCCCGCACCCCGGCCTCGAGCCCGTGCGCGCACACCACGTGGTCGATCCGGGTCGCCAGCCGCACCATCTCCCGCATCCGCGGCCGGGTCTCCGAACCGGTGAAGTAGCCGCGCACCCGGCGGCGCAGATTCACCGCCGTCCCTATGTAGAGGACTTCATCGGCGGGCCCGCGGAACAGATACACCCCCGGTGCGGCCGGAAGATCCACCGCCAGCACTCGTTTGGCACGATGCTGCCGCGTGACCTCCGGCAGATAGTCGACGAGTTCGGTGAGGCTGTGCACGCCCAGATTCCCCACCCGCCCGATGAGCGCGTGCAGCACGTCCACGGTGGCGCGGGCGTCGTCGAGCGCGCGGTGCGTCGGCGTCGTCTCCGCGCCCAGCAGCTGCGCCAGCACCGACAGCTTCACCGAGGGGGCCTCGTCGCGACCCAGGATCCGCCGCGCCAGCCGCACCGTGCACAGTACCTGGAACGCGGGCCAGGCCAGCTCGCAGCGCAGCGCGGCCGCCTTCAGGAAACCGAGGTCGAAACGCGCGTTGTGGGCCACCAGCACCGCGCCCGCGGCGAACTCCAGGAAGCCGGGCAGCACCGCGTCGATGCGGGGCGCGTCGTAGACCATGGCCGTGGTGATGCCGGTGACCTGCACGATCTGCGGTGGAATCGAACGTCCCGGGTTGACCAGGGTGGCGAACTCGCCCAGCACCTCGCCGCCGCGCACCTTCACCGCGCCGATCTCGGTGATGGCGTCGCCCTCCGGGCTCGTTCCGGTGGTCTCCAGGTCCACGACCACGAAAGTCGTGGCGTAGAGCGGAGTGTCGAGGTCGTCGAAGGCCAGCTGCTCGGGCACGGCCTGCAAGCGTAGGCCGGAGGTCCGACATATTTCCGCGACGGAAATGTCCGTTTATCTGACCGAGATTCTCGAGATGAACGACCCGAATTGCGAAAGTATGCTTCTTTGTGACCAGGGTCACAGTTATTCGAATGGTCGATCAATCCCGGCGGGGCGACCGGATGGTCCGGTGGGTCGCCGGGCGTGTTCGATCGGGTTGCCGGGCCTGTCGCCGTGGCGGGTCGCGAGGTCGGGCGTGTCCTGATCAATGACTATCTACCCGACCTGGGGATATTCGGTAATAGCCGAGATAGAGCACGCTATGGATGGGCGCGCGCTCTCGACCGGTAGCCGTCGCGGCGCTCCCGGTGAAACGGCTGTCGTTATTGTTTCGTGATTGCTGTGATATTTGTCGCACCGAAATAGGGGTGGTCAACAATTTGGCGTAGTCCGGGTACGACTTCGGGTTTACAAACCACCGTTATCGGCTCGTAATCTTCCTGAGACCTCGCGGAGTCCGACCCACCAAACCGGTGCGGCGTCGCGGGGCAGATTGGAAGTACCTCACCATGGCGACCAACACCGTCAAGCGACAGGCCCGGGGCGTGCAGCGCAGTGCGCAGCGGGCCGTCGCGGCCGGCGCCGTCGGCGCTGCCACGCTGAGCGCGCTGCTGCTGCCCGCCGCCCCCGCATCGGCGCAGCCGGTGACCATCCCCGGCGTCGGCACCTTCGACGTCCCCGATCAGGTTCAGCTGCCCGCGGGCATTCCGGGCGTGCCGGAGTCCGTTCCGGTCGTGATCCCGCCGATTCCGGGTGTCGAGGTGCCGCCCGCGCCCGCCCCGTTCGTCGCCCCGCAGAAGACCGCGGGCGAACTCGCCGTCGACGCCGCGCTGAGCAAGGTCGGCGCCCCGTACGTGTACGGCGCCGCGGGCCCGAACGCCTTCGACTGCTCGGGTCTGGTGAAGTGGTCCTACGCCCAGGCCGGTGTGCAGCTGCCGCGCACCAGCTACGAACAGCTCAATGCCGGCGCCCCGGTGTCCTACGACGCGCTGCAGCCCGGCGACATCGTGTCGTTCTACGGCGGCGGCCACTCCGGCATCTACGTCGGCAACGGCGAGGTCGTGCACGCCTCGACCTCCGGTCAGCCGGTGAAGGTGGCCCCCATCTCCTCCATGCCGTTCACCGGAGCCCGTCGGGTCTGACCTGCGAAGTCCTCGGCGGCCGTGACCTTTTCGTGCCCTACTGGACACGCACGGCCGCCGTTTCGTAACCTTATCGAGACCTATCTTTCCAACTCGGGGTAAGAGACGGGGACACGCCGACGGTGGCAGCGCAGCATCGGACACAGCGAACCAAACGACTCGTGGGCGGGGCGCTGACGGTCGGCGTCATAGTCGTCTCCGGTTACGGAGGCGGTGCGGCCACCGCCGACCCGGTCGCCGCCCCCGCCACGGCCGGTGAGGCCGTCACCACCCTGGTGGATCTGTCACGGCAGTCCGAACAGCTCAATCAGGCCGCGCTCAACGCCCAGGACGACCTCGACGCCAAGATCGCTGCCGCCGAGGCCGCCGATGCCACGGCCGCGGAGGCCGCCCGGGTTCTCGGCGACGCCCGCGCCGAGATCGAGAAGTACCGGCCGGTCATCGACCGCGCCGCGGCCGCCGCCTACACCGGCGGCCGCAACAATCAGCTCACCGCGCTGCTGGCCAGCAGCTCACCGCAGCAGCTGCTCGACCAGATGTCCACGCTGGCGCTGGTCGGCAGCCGCACCGACGCGCAGCTGGGCGAATACAAGAAGGTCAGTGATGCGGCGGCCGCCGCCGAATCCGCCGCCCGCGCCGCCGCCGACGCCGCCAACGCCGCGCGCGCCCGGGCCGACTCCGTGCGCGCCGACCTCGAGCACAAGCGTTCCGAACTCCAGGGTTCCATCGCGCAGGTCATCGCCGCCTGGGGGCAGCTGTCGGCCAGCGACAAGTCCGCACTCGCCGGATCCGTGTTCCCGCCCGGCTTCGACCGCGACACCCTACTGCGCGGGCTGGTGCCCGGCAGCGGCACCAGCGCGCTGGCCGCCGGGCTCACCCGGGTCGGCGCACCCTATGTCTGGGGTGCGGTCGGTCCCGACCAGTTCGACTGCTCCGGCCTGGTGCAGTGGGCGTTCCGGCAGGTCGGCAAGAACGTGCCGCGCACCAGCCAGCAGCAGTCGCAGTTCGGCACGCCGGTGTCGCAGGCCGATCTACAGCCCGGGGACGTGGTGTTCTTCTACCCTGAGGTGTCACATGTGGGCATCTACGCGGGCAACGGTCTGATGCTGCACGCCTCCACCTTCGGCGTGCCGGTCGCGGTCGCGCCGATGGGCTCCACACCCTTCCATTCGGCGCGACGGTACTGAGCGCGACGGTACTGAGTACGAGGCGGGCATGAACGGTCGGGCGCGGAGCGGGCGGCGGCGTGTGACCACGCGGCGCTGGCACCCGGAAGGACACGGCATGCGCGGTGTGGCGCGGAGGCAGCAGCGGGGCGACACCACGCAATGCCGCGCTCACGCCCGGAACGGCACCGCATGAGTACGCTGCGCGGGCTGCGGGGATGGCTGGGTGCGCGTCGGCGCTTCCAGTTCGTCCTGACCGTCGTCATGGTGACGGCGCTGACCGGGACCTGCGGTGCGCTGCTCCTGCTGCCCACCACGGTGGTGCCGACACTGCGGGCCGGTACGCCGCCCACCGCGACGCCGCAGTCGAGCGTGGTCGCCGATCCGCAGCTGGAACGGGTGCGGCGGAGTATGGCGTCCTACGGGGAGGTGGTCAGCGAGACCGTCGCCCTCCGGGACGGGCGGGCCGGGATCGTGCTCGGGCATCCGGCGCAGCGCGCCGCCGTCGACATCCTGGCGGCGGAACTCGACGACGCCACCGCGGCCGTGACCGCGCTGTGGGGCACCGACTGGTCACGCGCTCCCGTGGTGGTGATCGCCTCCAGCCCGGCGGAGTTCGCCGGACTCACGAACACCGCGGGGGAGGTGCCCGCCGAGGTGGCGGCCGCGACCGTCGCCGATCCGTTCCGGCCCGGCAGCCGGCCGGCCGGGCAGCGGGTGGTGTTCGGCCCGGAATCCGGGGACCGCCTCGGGCCCGACGGGCTGCGATCGGTGCTGCGGCACGAACTCACCCATATCGCCACGCGCGCGGTGACCGCGGACGGGTCCCCGCAGTGGATGGTCGAGGGTTTCGCCGAATACGCGGCGCATCGCGGCGGCGAGCGCGGTGCCGCCGAGATCGCGCCGACCCTGGCCGCGCGTGCCCGCGCCGGGGAGCTGCCGCGCGAACTGCCCGCGGACGCGGCCTTCGCGCCGAGCGGTGGGCAGGCCGCACTCGCCTACGAACAGGCGTGGTCCGCCTGCGCTTTCATTGCCGACGAGTTCGGTGAGCCCGTACTGCTGAACCTGTATCGCTCCCTCGCGACGGGTCCCAAGGACGTCGCAGCCGTGGACGACATCCTGCGCGACACCCTGGGGACCCCTCGCGAGGGTTTCCTCGCCCGCTGGCGATCGTGGATCGTCACGCGCACGGCGGCGGGGGCGTAGCGCTCACACCTTCGGCCGGGCTGTCAGGAGATGGAACGGCACGGGTGCGCCCGCCAGCGGTGTCTCCCGGACGTCGAATCCCGCCCGGACGAGCGCCGCTTCCAGGTCCGCCACCGGGCGCAGCCGGAACCCGTACGGCGTGAACGGCATCTTCGCCATGGCGTCCGGGTCGCCGACGCCGACGACCAGGCGGCCCCGCGGGCGCAGCACCCGGGCCAGCTCGGCGCAGGCGCGGTCCAGGTCCTCCACGAAGTAGAGGGTGTTGACGGTGATGGCCGCATCGAGGCTGTCGGCGTCGAAGGGCAGGTCGTCGAGTGAGCCCGCGAGCAGGCGCAGCCGACCCGACCCGATCTCGGCGGTATGGCGGGATTTCGCGCGGGTCAGCATGTCGGTGGAGATCTCGACGCCGTACACCACCCCGTCGGTCCCGGCGCGCTCGAGCAGCAGCGGCAGTCCGACGCCGCCGCCGAAGCCGATATCGGCCGCGACATCGCCCGCCGTCACCTCGGCGGCCTCGACCGCCGCGGCGACCGTGGCCCGGTTACCGCGATTGAGCATGAGAGCCACGACTTTTCCGAGGGGGCCGCTGGGATGGCCGAGCTGCCCAGCCACGATCGACATCAATCGTCCGGCAAGTGAATTCATGCTCAGGCAGCCTATGCGTCGGGGCCGGTCCCGTCATCGGCGGTGCGCGCGCATATATGCATACGACACCTATGCATACGACATCGCGTGATCGGTGGGCGGTGCGGACCGGGCGGCTGGGGCCGGTGCAGTAGTTTGAGGGCATGGGGCGAACTCTCCTGGTTACCAATGATTTCCCGCCGCGGCCGGGCGGCATCCAGTCGTACCTGCACGCGCTCGCCCTCCAGCTGCCCGCGGACGAACTGGTGGTGTACGCGCCGCGCTGGCGGGGCGACAGCCACTGGAAATTCGACGCGCAGCAGCCGTTCCAGGTGGTGCGGCATCCCACCACGCTCATGCTGCCCTCTCCGCTGGTGCTGCGGCGCACCCGCAAATTGTTGCGCGACGAGCAGTGCGACAGCGTGTGGTTCGGGGCGGCCGCGCCGCTGGCGCTGCTCTCGCCCCTGCTGCGGCGCGCGGGAGCCGAACGCATCGTGGCCTCGACGCACGGGCACGAGGTGGGCTGGTCGATGCTGCCCGGCTCGCGGCAGGCGCTGCGGGTGATCGGCGATCACACCGATGTGGTGACCTATGTCAGCAAGTACACGCGGCGGCGGTTCGCGGCGGCCTTCGGGGCGCAGTCGGCGCTGGAGTATCTGCCCCCCGCCGTGGACTCGGAGACCTTCGCACCCGATCCGGCGGCGCGGGCGGAACTGCGCGCCCGCTACGGCCTGGGCGACCGGCCGACCATTCTGTGCCTGTCCCGGCTGGTCCCGCGCAAGGGTCAGGATGTGCTCATCCTGGCCATGCGCTGGATCAAGGAGCGGATCGACGGCGCGGTGCTGGTCATCGCGGGCAGCGGCCCGTACGAGCAGAAGCTGCGGGCCCTCGCGCAGGCCATGGGCGTGGCCGATGACGTGGTCTTCACCGGCCGGGTGCCGTCGGCCGAACTGGCCGCCCACCACACCATCGGCGATGTGTTCGCCATGCCCTGCCGCACTCGCGGATTCGGCCTGGACGTGGAAGGACTGGGCATCGTCTTCCTGGAGGCGTCCGCGTCCGGGGTGCCGGTGGTGGCGGGCGATTCGGGCGGGGCCCCCGAAACGGTGCGTGAGGGCGAGACCGGCAAGGTGGTCAAGGGCGGCGATCCGGTGGCCGTGGCCGACGCCATCGTCGAGATCCTCGCCGACCGCGACGCGGCCGCCGCCATGGGGGCGGCCGGTCGAGCCTGGGTGCAACGGCAATGGCGCTGGGACGCCATGGGCGCCCGGCTTCGCCACCTGCTGGACCCCGCACCGCACCCGGTCCGCCCCGGCCCCACGCTCGACTGATCCCGCGCCCGAGACTCGCGGGCCCGGCCGGTGGTGCCCGGACTCGCGGCGCGGTCTGGTTCCGGCGAGCGCGGCGGGTCGCGAACGGCCGGAGCGGAGCGACGGTGATCGGGCCCGGTCCGCTAGGCTCAGCCGCGTGAGCAGTATCCAGGTTGCCGACCAGACGTTCGTCGCAGCGCCCGGGGCGGCGGTGGGCGAGCTGCTGGCCGATCGCGCCCGCTGGCGCCACTGGTGGCCCGACCTCACGCTCGAGGTGCGAGAAGATCGGGGCGAGAAGGGGATTCGCTGGACCGTCAAGGGGCCGCTGACCGGCACCATGGAGGTGTGGTTGGAGGAGATGCTCGACGGCGTCATCCTGCACTATTTCCTGCATGCCGAACCGCCGGGCGCGGACGGCCTGTCGGCGCGAGATCTGATGTCCCGCAATCGGGCGCGCCGGGTCGCCGGGAAACGGATGGCGTTCGAGATCAAGGCGCGACTGGAGGCCGGACGTCCGGCCGGTGTCGCTCCCGCACCCCGCTGACACCTTCGCCAACCACCGTCGTCGCTGGAAAGGAAGCGTTGCCCGATATGGCCGACCGGACGCAGAGGTCGATCGTCATCGACGCCCCGTCGGATCGGGTGATGGCCGTCATCGCCGACCTGGAGTCCTATCCGGAATGGGTGGCCGCGGCGCGTGCGGTCGACATCCTGGAGAAGGGGTCCGACGGCCGTGCCCGCACCGCCCGCTTCGTCCTGGACGCGGGCGTCGTGAAGGACACCTACACCCTCGCCTACCGCTGGCGGCCGGACGGCAAGGCGGTGAGCTGGACGCTGGTCAGCGGTGACCTGCAGAAAGCGCAGGACGGCACCTACGAGCTGATTGATCTGCCCGACGGCGGTACCCAGGTGGTGTACGAGCTGACGGTGGATCTGAACATCCCGATGATCGGCATGTTCAAACGCAAGGCCGAGAAGGTCATCACCGATACGGCATTGAAGGAACTCAAGAAACGGGTCGAAGGCTGACCGCGAGCAGGACCAGGCCGACCCCATCGACCACCCGGGTGGAACTGTTCGTCGGCAAGGGCGGGGTGGGCAAGACGACGCTGGCCTGTGCGACCGCCATGGCGTACGCGCGCGCCGGGCAGCGCGTGCTGCTCGCCTCCCTGGATCAGGCGCATTCGCTCGGTGACGCGCTGGGGGTGCGCATCGCGCACGATCCCGGCACCGTGCCGGGGGTGCTGACGGTGCGGCCGGGCCTCGATGTGATCGAGGTGGATTCCCTTGCGCTGCTGGAGGATCGGTTCCGCGAGGTGTTGCGGATGCTGTCCGGCGGCGGACACGACCACGGTATCGACATCGGCGCGCTCGACCCCGCCGAGCTGACCGGACTGCCCGGCGTGCAGGAACTGCTGGCGCTGTTGGAGATCGCGCAGTTCGCGGACGACGAGGACTGGGACGTGGTCGTGGTGGATTGCCCGCCGTCGGCCGATATGTTGCGCATCGTCACCGCGCCCGACACCCTGCTCGGCTATCTCGAGCGGGTGTGGCCCGCACACACTCGGACATTGACCGCCATCGGCGCGGATCTGCGGCGCGCGGTGCTGGCCACCACGGTGGAGCGGATCGCCGGCGCGGTGTCGGGTGTGCGCGATCTGCTCGCCGACCGCGAACGCACCGGGCTGCGCCTGGTGACCGCCGCCGAGCGGGTGGCGGTCGCGGAGTCGGCGCGGGTGCGCTCGGCGGCGGCGCTGCTCGGCCTGCGGCTGGACGCGATCCTGGTGAACAAGGTGCTGCCCCCGATGCCGCCACCGGGCGGGGCGGAGCCGGTTCCGGATGGATTCGCATCACCGTCCGCCGGGGCGGAGCCGGTGCGGGGTGGATCCGAACCGCCGTCGGCAGGGGCGGGTTCGCCCGGCGGGCCGCCGCATCCGGCGGTGCAGTGGTACTTCAACCGCCGTGCCGAGCAGTTGGAGGTGGTCGCGGAGCTGCGGCAGCGCGTGTCGCCGACACCGGTCACGGTGGTGGGGCACGCCGGTGCCGAACCGGTGGGCCTCTCGGCACTGTCGGCCATGTCCTTCGACGTCGGTGCGAGTGGCGGCTGGGTCGGATCCGAACCGGTCCCTATGCTGGGATCGGAAGTTGACGGTGTGCCCGCTGTCACCGGCGAGCCCATGGTGCGGCTGGAATCGGGGGCCGGCGTGCGGTCGGTGTACGCGATGCGCATGCACCTACCGGTGGTCGATCCGTCGACCCTGCGCCTGGGACGAGTGGAGGACGATTTGATCGTGGGAGCGGACGGGGTTCGGCGTCGCCTGCGCCTTGCCCCGGTGTTGCGGCGGTGCACGGTCTCCGACGCCGAACTCGATGGCGAGCACCTCATCGTCCGATTCCGACCCGACCCTCAGGTATGGCCGATATGAGCGACCAGCACACCCGCGACCACCACGGCGCGAGCGAGGAGAACCTCGCCGAATTCGCCGCCGAACTCCGTCTGCTGGCCGAGGCCGTGCTGGAACGCGTCGAGCCCGTACTCCGTAAGACGGCCGCCGACGGCCGCGCCGAATGGTCCAGCTGCGCCTGGTGTCCCGTCTGCGCCGCCGCGGCCCTGCTCCGGGGCGAACACCACGATGTGGTGGCCGCCATCGCCGACCACGGCACCGCCCTGGTGACGGTGCTGCGCGAGGCCCTGGCCGGGGTGCCGGTGGAACCGATCATCCCGCCGGAGGCTGATCCGGACTCGCCGGAATACGCTGCGGCGCATCAGCATTCGTGGAACGAGCACGGGGCGGGGTCGGCGGGCGGCGCGGCGGCCGGTGGGCGGCGCGCGAGTTACCCGGGTGCGGCCGCCGAGTCGGGGCCGCAGGACCGGGCGAGCGGTCCCGGCGCTGATCCCGGTGTGCCGGAACCGGATTCCGCGAGCGGGCCGGACGCGGCGACCGGGCCGGATGCGTTCGCCGGGTCCGGCGCGGCGCTTGGGCCCGACGCGGGGAGCGGGCCGGACGCGGGGAGGGGCCCCGGCGCGGCACGGGGCGGCTTCTGGACCGGCGGGGACGCACCACGATTCGCCGGTGAGGCAGGGCGCGAAGGCGTCGGGCGCGGGCAGGGTACGGGAAGCGGTGCGCCGTCGGCGGGCCGCGGTGGAGCGGGCGCTGGGCGCGGGGTACGGGGCACCGGACGTGAGGGGGCGGCGCGGTCCGGCTATGTTCCTATCTCCGTGACCATCAAGCCCCCTACGACATGACGGCCGCCATGGGGCAGCCGCTGACCGTCGGCGTGGATGTCGGCGGAACGAATATTCGCGCGTCCGTGGTGGACGGCGCGGGCGAGGTACTGGATACCGTGACCGCGCCGACGCCGCAGTCGGCGCGGGCGCTGGAGGACGGACTGGCGCGGGCGGTGCGCGAACTGTGCGCGCGCCACCGCATCGGCGCGGTCGGTCTGGCGGTGGCCGGATTCGTGGACGAGGACCGGGCCACGGTGCGGTTCGCGCCGCATCTGCCGTGGGAGGACGCACCCGTCGCCACCCGGCTCACCGACCGGCTCGGCCTGCCGGTGATCCTGGAACACGACGCCAATTCCGCCATGTGGGCCGAGTACCGGTTCGGCGCGGCCGCGGGCGGCCACAACGTGGTGCTGGTGGCGATCGGCACCGGGATAGGAGCCGCGCTGCTGGTCGGCGGCCAGCTGTATCGCGGAAGCTACGGTGTGGCACCGGAACTCGGCCACGTGCAGGTGGTGCCCAACGGCCGCGCCTGCGCCTGCGGCAAACGCGGCTGCTGGGAACGGTATTGCAGCGGCACCGCACTGGTCGACACGGCCCTGGAGCTGCTGGCCACCGATCCGCGGCGCTCCACCCTGCTGGCCCGCGAGGTGCACCGCGACCCGGATTCGCTGACCGGCCGCCGGGTGGCGGGCGCGGCGCAGGACGGCGACCCGGTGGCGCTGGACGTGATGGCGGACTTCGCGCGTTGGCTGGGGCTCGGGCTGGCCGCCGTCAGCGATATCTTCGATCCGGACCTCATCGTCATCGCGGGCGGGGTGAGCACGTCGGCCACGCTGTTCCTCGACGATGCCCGGGAGCACTACGCCCAGTCCATCACCGGCGCGAAGCACCGGCGGCTGGCCCGCATCCGCACCGCCCAGCTCGGTGAGGCGGCGGGCATGATCGGCGCGGCCGAACTCGCCCGAGCCGCCCTGGTGGAGAACGTGGAGAACCCGGACGCGGTGTCGGCGGGCAAACCGCCCTGCTGACCGATGCGCATATCACCGCCGCGGCGGGGTATGCCGAAGACGTTGCGGGTCGCGGGGTCTCGCCGCGGCCGCGACGGCGGCTTCGAATCGTGGGCTGCTGCCAGCATGTTCGGTATGTGTGCCAACCGTGTGAAAACTGCCGCCGGGGTTGGTTACGCCGAGGTCTCGGCGGTAGAGTCGGCAACTGACGGTGGTGCCCGCAATGAGGCCGGTCCCGATCAGGAAAATCAGGGGAAAGGACGCGATGTTCTACTGGCTGCTGAAGTTCGTGTTGGTGGGACCGCTCATGCATCTCGTCAACCGGCCCGAGGTCGAGGGAGTGGAGAACATTCCGGCCAAGGGCGCGGCGATTCTGGCCGGTAACCACCTGTCGTTCACCGACTGGCTGTTCACCCCCCTCATGAGCCCCCGACGCATCACCTACCTGGCCAAGGCCGAGTACTTCACCACCCCCGGCATCAAGGGCCGTTTGCAGAAGTTCTTCTTCTCCGGCACCGGTCAGTACCCCATCGACCGCAGCGGCGCCGACGCCGCCGAGTCCGCCCTCAACACCGCGCGCAAGCTGCTGGCGGAGGGCCGTCTGGTCGGTCTGTACCCGGAGGGCACCCGCTCCCCGGACGGCCGTCTCTACAAAGGCAAGACCGGGGTGGCACGCCTCGCCCTGGAGACCGGTGTCCCGGTGATCCCGGTGGCTCTGATCGGCACCGACGAGGTGTGCCCGCCCGGTCCGTTCCGCTGGCGCAAGAAGAAGGTCATCGTGAAGTTCGGTGCGCCCATCGACTTCTCCCGCTACGAGGGCATGGGCGGCAACCGCTTCGTGGAGCGCGCCGTCACCGACGAGATCATGTACGAGCTCATGCGGATGTCGGGCCAGGAATACGTGGACGTCTACGCCGCCAGCCTGAAGAAGGGCGTGTCCACCGGTTCGCGGCCGGATGCGGACCGCATCCCGCAGACCATGGCGGGCTGATCACCGGATCGAGCGCCCGAGCCGACAGCGAGCCCCGGAAGACCGAGTCTTCCGGGGCTTTCGTGTTCCCGCGCCCGGCGGACCTCAGCGCGCGGAGCCGGCGGTGTGGCGGACGAGTCGCCGGTGCGCCTCGATGGCCTCGAACTTGGCGAGATTGTGCCGGGCGTCGGCGAGGGCGTCGTGCGCGTCCTTGGGTACCGGCGGCAGCGCGGGGCGGCCGTGCTGATCCCAGTGCTGGCGCAGTTCATTGGTGTAGCGGGGCAGCGCGTTGGGCAGATCCACCATGGAGCCCCAGAGCTGGCAGAGCGCGACGTGGTCGTACGCACCGACCCAGGCCCACAGCTCGGGTTCGACGCCGGGGCGGGGGACCAGGAATGTGTAGAGGTCGTCGCGGATGCGTTCGCGGCTGCGCCACAGCGGGGAGGCGGGCGGCGGCAGCTGGGGGAGCACGTAGCGGCGTACGAAGGGGCCGGCCTTGGATTCGTCGAATTCCGTGGAGACCGCATAGTATTCTCGGCCGTCCTCGCACACCACCGCAATGGAAACCAGATCGATCACGATTCCATCCTCGATGAATTCGCAATCGTAGAAATACCTCAACTGGCGGTTTCCTCTCGGCTTCGACAAAGGAATTCGGTGTTCGGTGACGGTCCATCGACTCCGCCTCCGGCATGTCGTTCCGGAGGCGGAGCCGTGCCCCGGTCCGGTCGTCTCGGCTCAGAACGGATCGGCGGCCGCGCGCCGGATCACTTCGCGGGCCAGCGGGCCGTGCAGGGCGTCGATGGGGCGGCCGGGCAGGGAATCGTCCTCGGTGTAGATCCACTCGAGGATTTCCTCGTTGGTGTATTTGGCGTCGCGCATGACGGTGATCAGACCGGTCAGGTGTTTGGCGATGGCGCCGGTGGAGTCGAAGAAGTCCTTCGGAATACCGGCGACCCCGTCGCGGCGCACCGCGATGAGCTGGTGGTCGCGCAGCATCTGATGTACCCGGGTGACGACCATGCCGAGCTGGTCCGCCACATCGGGCAGCGGGATCAGGGTGACCGAATCCGGGAGGACGTCGTCGCTGCAAGGGAAGGCACTCACCCGCACAACGGTAGCCCGTCGCGGCGGCAACGTCGCATCACACCCCGCCCGGACTACGATCGGGTGAGTCGTACGGGTCCCCGTAGGGAATATTGGGAAGGGCAACACTTGATCGGCCAGATCCTGGAAGGGCGCTACCGCATCGATGCGCCGATCGCGCGTGGCGGTATGTCAATGGTGTTCCGAGGTGAGGACACCCGGCTGGACCGCCCGGTCGCCATCAAGGTGATGGACCCCAAATTCGCCGCCGACCCGCAGTTCCTCACCCGCTTCGAACTCGAGGCGCGCGCGGTCGCCAAGCTCAAGCATCCGGCCCTGGTCGCGGTCTACGATCAGGGCGTGGACGGTGACCACCCATTCCTCATCATGGAATTGGTCGAGGGCGGCACCCTGCGCGAACTGCTGCGCGAACGCGGCCCCATGCCACCGCACGCGGTGCGTGCCGTGATCGAACCGGTCATGCAGGCTATCGGCGTGGCGCATGCCTCCGGGCTGGTGCACCGCGACATCAAGCCCGAGAACGTGCTCATCTCCGACTCCGGCGAGGTCAAGATCGCCGATTTCGGTCTGGTGCGGGCGGTGGCCGCCGCCAATATCACCTCGGCCAGCGTCATCCTCGGCACCGCCGCCTACCTGTCCCCGGAGCAGGTCACCAGCGGCCATGCCGACGCGCGCAGCGACGTCTACGCCGCCGGTGTGCTCATCTTCGAAATGCTCACCGGGCGTACCCCGTTCACCGGCGACAACTCGCTGTCCATCGCCTTGCAGCGGGTGGAGAACGACGTCCCCAGCCCGAGCCACCACATCTCCGGCGTCCCACCGGAATTCGACGAACTGGTCGCGCACGCCACCGCCCGCGAACCCGCGCACCGCTTCGCCGACGGCAGCGAGATGGCCGCCGAGATCCGCCGCATCGCCCAGGTGCTGCAACTGCCCGCCTACCGGGTGCCCGCGCCGCAGGAATCGGCGGAACACCTCAGCGCCCGGTACCGCGTCGGCCCCACCCCCGCACCGGCCGCATCCCGCCAGCACCCGGCCCCCGTCGGTGCCGCCGATACGACGACCCGCCTACCCGCCGAGCCGCCCACCACGCGGGTACCGCAGGCGGCCACGCCCGCTCACCAGCACACCCGGGTGATGACGGCGGCGCGTGAGCTACCCCCGGACTACGCGCGGTCGGCCGCGCCCGCCCCGCCGCGCACCCTCCCGCCGCACGACGATCAACCACCGCGCAACGGCTACCTGACCGACCGCGGCAAATCCCGCCGCACCGCCGTCATGTGGCTCGGCGTGGTGGTGGTGCTGGCCCTGCTGCTCGGTATCGGCGGCTGGTGGTTGGGCGTGGGCCGCTACGAATCGGTACCGGCCATCGCGGGTCTGGACCGCGAACGCGCCGTCGCCACCCTCCAGGACGCCGGTTTCGATACCGAGATCAGAGACAAGGCGTCCGACACGATTCCGATGGGCAATGTGGTCGGCACCGATCCGTCCGCCGGAACCAAGGCGGTCAAGGGCTCCACGGTGGCGGTGCTCATCTCCAGCGGCAAGCCCAAGGTGCCCGGTATCCAGCCGGGCCAGGATGTGAAGAGCGTCAACCAGGCCGTCAGGGACGCCGGACTGAATCCGGTGGACGCCGGGGAGATCTCCAGCACGGCGGCGGAGGGCACGGTCGCCAAGGTGGATCCGAGCCCCGGCACGGTCCTGCCGATGGGCGCGGACGTGAAGGTGTACACGAGCAAGGGTTCGGCTCCGGTCGAGCTCCCGAATGTGCGCGGCAAGACCGAGGAGGAGGCGAGAGCCGCCCTGGAAGCGGTCGGCATCGAGGTCACCGACACCAGGGTCGAATTCGACTCCAAGGTCAAGGCCGGTGAGGTGGCCGGGACCGATCCGGCCGCCGGAACCACCGTCGACTCCAGTGAGGGTGTGGTCCTGCTCATCTCCAATGCCGTGGAGGTGCCGGGTCTGCTCGGTTCCAGCGTCGGCGATGCCCGTGCGAAACTCGAGGCCCTCGGCCTGGGGGTGTCGGTGCGGCAGCTGGCCCCGAGCGATTCCTCGATCGTCATCTCGCAGAGCAGCGTCCCCGGCGCGAAGGTCGAACCGGGTTCCACCATCACCCTCGTCGCCTTGCCCTGATAGGTCGATCGCTGTGCGTACGCGTGTGGCCCGTGCCGACCGGCACGGGCCACACGCGTGAATCCGGTTCTCAGCGCAGCATTTCCGCGACCAGGAAGGCCAGCTCCAGGGACTGCTGGGTGTTCAGGCGCGGATCGCAGGCGGTCTCGTAGCGGTTCTCCAGATCGAGATCGGAGATGTCCTGCGCGCCACCGAGGCATTCGGTGACATGCTCACCGGTGAGCTCGATGTGCAGGCCACCCGGATGTGTGCCCAGCGCGTGATGCACCTCGAAGAAGCCCTGCACCTCGTCGACGATGCGATCGAAGTGGCGGGTCTTGTAGCCGTTGGACGCCTCGTGGGTGTTGCCGTGCATGGGATCGCACTGCCAGATCACCTGGTGGCCGGTGGCCTGCACCTTCTCCACAATGGCGGGCAGCACGTCGCGCACCTTGCCATTGCCCATCCGGGCGACCAGGGTGAGGCGGCCGGGCTCGTTGTTGGGGTCCAGGCGCTCCACGTACTCCACCGCCATCTCGGGGGTGGTGCTCGGGCCGATCTTGAGGCCGATCGGGTTGGCGAGCAGTTCGGCGAAGGCGATATGCGCGCCGTCGAGCTGGCGGGTGCGTTCACCGATCCACAGGAAGTGCGCCGACAGGTCGTAGAGCAGCGGCTCACCGGTGGTGGGATGCTCGCTGAGCCGCAGCATGGCCCGCTCGTAGTCCAGCACCAGGGCTTCGTGGGAGGCGTAGAGCCGGGCGCTGGACAGGTTCGGATCGTTGACCCGGCAGGCGTTCATGAACGCCAGGGCACGGTCGATCTCGGTGGCCATGGCCTCGTAGCGGGCCCCGGCCGGGGACTGGGCCACGAACTCGCGGTTCCAGTCGTGCACCTTGTGCAGATCGGCCATACCGGCGGAGGTGAGCGCGCGCACCAGGTTCATGGCGGCGGAGGCGTTGGCGTAGGCGCGGACCAGTCGCGACGGATCGTGTTCGCGCACGGCGGGATCGGCGACCAGGGAATTCACCATATCGCCGCGGTAGGACTTCAGCCCCAGCGCGTCGAGGTCGGCCGAACGCGGCTTGGCGTACTGTCCGGCGATGCGGGCCACCTTGACCACGGGCAGGCTGGCACCGTAGGTCAGCACCACCGCCATCTGGAGCAGGGTGCGGATATTGCCGCGGATGTGCGGCTCGGTGTTGTCGGCGAAGGTCTCCGCGCAATCGCCGCCCTGCATGAGGAACGCCTCACCCCGCGCCACCTCGGCCAGGCGTAGCTTCAGCTCCTCCACCTCGGCGGGCACGCAGATGGGCGGCACGCTCTCCAGCACGGTTCGCATCTTGGCGGCCTGCTCCGGATCCCAGGACGGCTGCTGTAGCGCGGGCCGGGCGAGCGCGTCATCGAGCCGCCGACGCAGCTCGGCGGGCAACGGAGGCAACTCCGGCAAGCGATCGATCGGTACGTCGACGGTCCAGTTCACCCGTTCAGAATACGGACCCGCAATCGGCGTTGGGGACCACACCCAGGGGTGAGAACGTCCCCCCTCCGGACCCGACCTCGCTGGGCGCGCCCGCGAGCGCGGCCGCCGCACGATCGACCGCGCCGATCGGTCCGCTCGGGACGGGGGCGGCAGCGATCTCGACGTGGCCGGGTGTGCGGGAGCACCCCGGTAGCAGCGCAGGTGGGTTGGAGCGGGCTGGTCTACGGCGTGGCGGGTTCGAGGCCGGGGGAGCGGCTCGCGAATTCGCGCGCCGCGACCAGCAGGCGGCGGGGGCGGGGGACCGTGGCGCGGCGGGCGAAGATCTCGTAGTCGTGGCGTTCGATTTCGTCGAGGATGCCCGCGTAGAGGGTGGCGGCGGTGCGGATGGCGGGGCGGACGCGGGGCTGGAGCAGGTCTATGCCCGGGGTGGCGGTGCGGTAGACGGCGCGGTTGGTGGCGATGAGGTGGGCCAGGGCGCGGCGCACGCGCGGGTCGGTGCTGCCGGTGGCCCGGCAGTGGCGCAGCAGGTCGTCGTTCACGCCGAAGGCGGTGAGCTCGTCGGCGGGCAGGTAGACGCGGCCGCGATCGAGGTCCTCGCCGACATCGCGGAGGAAGTTGGTGAGCTGGAACGCCTCCCCGAGGGCGGCGGCGGCCGGTTCCGCCGCGGCGGTGGGGACCACGGTGCCGAGCACGGGGAGCAGTTGCAGGCCGATGGCGGCGGCCGAACCGCGCATGTACTCGCGCAGGGCGGCCATGGACGGGTACCGGTCGCGGAACAACGGGCTGCCGGGAACGTCCATCCGCATCGAATCGAGGAAGACCCAGAAGTGCGCGGGGGCGATGGCGTAGCGGTGAATGGTGTCGGCCACGGCGGCCAGGGCACTGCTCCGCGCATCTCGCGACCCGGTGTCGCCGGGTAGCGGTGCGGTCCGGACCGCCGCGGCGGCACCGGCTTCGCCGCCAGCGGTGTTGGTTTCGCCGCTGCGGGCCGGGGTTTCGCCGCCGACAGTGTGCTCGCCCTTGGCGACAGTGCTGGTTCCGTTCCGGTTGGGTGCGGTGGTATCGGTACCGTCGGCGGATAGCCGGTGAAGTCGGCGGCGGAGCTCGTGCTCGATGCGATCCAGTTGTGCCGCACCGGATTCCGCGCGGTCGGAGCCGCCGCTCAACGGGGCGGCGGCGGTGTGGTCGACGATGTCGTCGACCACCCGGGCGAAGGCGTACAGGGCGTGTACGGCCGGTCGCTGCTCCGGCGACAGCAGCCGCGTGGCCAGGAAGTAGGTGCGCCCGTGGGCGGCGGCGATCCGACGGCAGTCCCGGTAGGCGCGCGTCAGCTCGGCGGCTGAGGTCATGGCGTGCGCGCCGACGACGCGGCGGCCGTCGACGATCCCGCGGACGATCCCGCCGCACCCGCCGACGATCCCGCCGCGGACGGTGACGCCGCCATGGCCGAGCCCATGCCCGTCGTCGCGCCGGTGCCCGTCGTCGCGCCGGGCGGCTCGGTCCGCGAGCGCGGGTGCTCGGTGCTCAGCCGCAGCGGATCCACGGTACGCAGCGCCAGCGCCGCCACCACCGCGGCGAAGGTGGCCGCCGTGACGTGCAGCCAGTTGTAGAGCCCGATCGAACCGTCCGGGTTGAACACCAGCATGAGCCAGGTGCACAGCCCCACCAGCCACTGCAATGTCCGGGTGGACAGCGCGAATCCGGCGGCCAGCGCCAGCGGCCACGAGTAGTACCAGGGCAGCGCCGCGGGAGAGAGGATCACGATGGCCACGAAGGCGATGCAGATGCCGAAGACCGCCTCGCGCTCACTGTGCCGGAACCGCCACCACGTCCACACCAGTCCGACCACCAGCGCGACCGCGCACAGCATGCGCGTCACCGACAGCACCGATTCCAGCCGCAGCGGCGACACCCAGGTGACCATGTGCGCCATGACGGTCGGCGCGGACAGCCAGTTGATGATCTTCTTCGAACCGGACAGCGCGGTGAGCCAGCCGATGCCGACCCCGGCCAGCGCCGAGGCGGCCACGAAGACCGCCGCGAACACCGACACGCCGAGTCCGGCGATCTTGGCGAACATGAGCACCGGGTGCGGCAGTTCACCTTCGTCGTCCGAACCCTGGGCGCGCGCCAGCTCGGCCCGCCGGTCGCGCTCGTGGATCATCCAGATCCACACCAGGAACGGCAGCGCCACCCCCGCGGTGGCCTTGATGGCCACGCCGATGGCCAGCACCACGAATCCGGCGACATGGTGCTTCTCCAGCACCAGCGCGATGGCGGCGGCCATCAGCCCGACCATCAGCATCTCGTTGTGCACGCCGCCGATGAGGTGGATGAGCACCAGCGGATTGAGCACCGCCAGCCACAGCGCCGTGGTGGGCTTGCCGCCCAGATGTTTGGTCAGATGCGGTACCGCCCACAGCATGAGCGCCAGTCCGGGCAGCATGACCAGCCGCAGCGCGATGGTCCCGGCCACCACGTTGTCGCCGGTGATGGAGGTGATCCCGTCGCCGAGCAGCAGGAAGATCGGTCCGTAGGGCGCGGTGGTGAGGGTCCACACATTGGAGACGTTGTCCAGCAGCACACCGGGATTGACCACCGGACCGACCTGATAGGGGTCGAAGCCGTCGCGCAGCAGCGCACCCTGCGCCAGATACGAGTAGGCGTCGCGGCTGAACATGGGCACCGCGAACAGCAGCGGGAAGATCCAGATGCCCACGATGGCGCGCAGCTCGTTGAGGGTCACCTTCGGACCGGGCACGGTGCCGATGGTGATCCGCCCGAGCCGCACCCAGGCGGTGATCATGGCGAGCACGCCGATCCAGACGAACAGCGTGGACAGGTAGTAGCCGTGCCCGAAGCGCAGCCAGGACAGGTGCGCGGCCTCCAGCAGCGGGTCGCGCCGGCGCACGCTGCCCGCGCCGAAGCCGCCGAAGGTGATCATGACCGCGCCGAAGAAGCCGAGCAGCGCCGCCCGGCCCTCCGGGCTGCGGATGAAGTCCGCGACGTAGGCCCACCGGCGGCGCGCGGCGGTCTCGCCGGCGGTCTCCGTTCCGATGTCGTGTCCGATGCTCACCATGCTCTGTCCCGAAATCGCTGTGCCGGTGGCCGCTGTCGTCGGCCCTGGGGTCGTCACATTGCCGCCGGAGGCATCCGGTGGGGTGGCGGCGTCCGTGTCGGGGGTCGGCATAGGCGGTCGTTCCCCCCGGAAAGGTCGGCGGTCTGGCGACCGCATCGGATTCTGGACGCGGGCCAGTCTAGTGCGTCGGCGTCGGTGCCACCGCGTCGGTGCGGCCGGTTCCGGTCCGGGCATGTCGTACATCACCCGTGATGCGCGCCGCGGCGAGTTTTCCGGAGAGCAGAACGGTCGGCACGCCGACGCCGGGGGTGGTGCCGCAGCCTGCGAGAACGACATTGTCGCGGCCGCGCACCAGATTGCGGGTGCGCAGCGGCCCGGTCTGGCGGAACAGGTGCGCCGCCGAGAACGGTGTGCCCGCGACCATGCCCCGATCCCGCCAGGTGTGCGGGGTGTCGACGTGGTCGACGCGGAAGTGCTCGGAAATCCCTTGGTAGCCGCGGGCTTCCAGGGTCAGCAGGAGTTCGCGCAGATAGGCGGGTCCGAGCCGGTCCCAGTCCAGCGGCGCGGCATCGAGATTGGGGCAGGGGGCGAGCAGCGACAGCGGTTCGTGCCGGGCGTCGGCGCGGTCGATGTAGAGGCTCGGATCGGTGAGCGCGGGCCGGGTGAGCAGCAGCGACGGATCGCTCATGAGCGCGCCGCGGCCCGGGCGGGCGGCGATCTCGGCGAAGGTGCGGTCCCAGGCCCGGCCGAAGTCGATGGTGTGATGCGCCCGCACCGGCCAGGATTCGGTCTGCCGCGCGGGAATGGTGCCGTGAGCGACGACAGCGGAGGGCGAGGCGCGCAGCCAGCGGCGGCGGCCGACGCCGAAGCGGTCCAGGCCGCCCAGGTCGGCGGTGAGCACCACCGCGTCGCAGGGCAGGGTGCGGCCGTCGGCGAGCCGGACGGCGTGTGCCCGGCGGCCGCGGTAGTCGATGCCGGTGACCTCGGTGTCCAGTTCCAGGGTGCCACCCGCCGCGGTGAAGGCGCGGGCCAGGGCGTCGGCAATGGCGCGCATCCCGCCCTCCGGGTAGTAGACGCCCAGGCAGGTGTCCATGTACGGAATCGCGCCGTAGACGGCGAGGGCCCGCGCGGGGGCCATCCCCGCGAACAGGGCCTGGAAGCTGAACAGGCGGCTGAGCTGCTCGTCGCCCATGATGCGCCGCACGCGGGGGCCGAGGCGGCCGAACGCGCCGAGGCGCACCAGTTCGGCCAGCGCCGCGCGCTTCTCGGGGATGCGCACCATATCGAGCGGGGAGTCGAAATTGGTGTCCATGAAGGGGCCGAACTCGGCCTCGTAGACCCGGTGCAGCCAGCCGCGCAGTCGCCGGTAGCGCCGGGCGGCGGCGGTGCCGCGCACGCGGGTGACCTCGGCGGCCATGGCGTCCGGATCGGAGTGGACGTCGATGATCGCGTCGTCGGCGAAGCGGGCGCGGTAGGCGGGGGTCACGTCGAGGATGCGCAGCCCGACCGACTCGCGGGTGTGCTCGACCGCCGCGAGCGCCTGGTCGACCAGGTCGGGAACGGTGAGAATGGTTGCCCCGGAATCGATCTCGTAGTCCGCGCCGCGATAGCGGCCGACCCGTCCGCCCGGGTGGTCGGCCCGCTCCAGCAGCGTCACCTGCCGTCCGGCCCCGGTCAGGTACAGGGCGGCGGCCAGTCCGGCCAGTCCCGCGCCCACCACCACGACCCGATCGGTCGGCCCCGCAACAGTTCTCATTCCACGGCTTTCGTACTCGTTCGGGCGTCGGTGCTGGTTCGGTGTCGGTGCTGGGTCGGGTGTCAGTAGGCGCGCGCCGTCGCGGCCTGCGCCATCTTCCGCAAGTGGGCCTTGGCCTCGGCGGTGGCGGTGCTGCCGTCGAGGGCGGCGAGGCCGCGCTCGGTGAGGTCGGTGATGCGCCGCTCCACCGCGTCCACCGCGCCGAGATCGGTGATGACGGTGCGCAGCCGCGCCACCAGGTCGGCGTCGAGATCCGCGCCGAGGCTCTCGCGCAGCAGCCGGGCCGCCGCCGGATCGGTGGCGTCGGCGCGGGTCAGGGCCTCGGCGACCAGGACGGTGCGCTTGCCCTCGCGCAGATCGTCGCCGGAGGGTTTGCCGGTGATCGCCGGATCGCCGAAAACCCCGAGCAGGTCGTCGCGCAGCTGGAAGGCGATGCCGATATCGGTGCCGAATTCGCGGTAGGCCGCGACGAGTTCCGGGTCGGCGTCGGCGAGCGCGGCACCCATGTGCAGGGGCCGTTCGATGGTGTAAGCGGCGGTTTTGTAGCGGTTGATCCGCAGCGCCGCCGCCACGGATTCGTCCCCCGCGGACTCGCCGTGGATATCGAGCAGTTGCCCGCCGAGCACCTCGGTGCGCATGGCCGCCCACACCGGTGCGAACCGGGCGCGGGCGGCGGCGTCCAGCCCGGCCTCGTGGGTCATGTCGTCGGCCCAGGCCAGCGCGAGATCGCCGATCAGAATGGCGACGCTGGTGCCGTAGTGGTCGGCGTCCCCGGCCCATCCGGCGGCGCGGTGCCGCTGCTCGTAGTCGACGTGCACGGTCGGGAAGCCGCGCCGGGTGCGGGAGGAGTCGATGATGTCGTCGTGGATGAGGGCGCACGCCTGCACCAGTTCCAGCGCCGAGCAGGCGGTGAGCACCGCCGCCGCGGCCGGTCCGTCGGCGCGCCCGCCCGCCCCGAGCCAGCCGGTCCAGGCGAATGCGGGCCGGGTGCGCTTGCCGCCGCGCAGTACGAAATCCGCCAGGGCGCGCGCCGCGTCCACGAATACCGGGCCGAGGGGTTCCACGAGTGGCGCGCGGCTGGCGAAGAAGTCGGTGAGCCGCTCCTCGACGGCTGCGACCAGCGACCCCGAGCCCGCTGCCGGAAGGGCCGGGTGACGGGTCGGCGTACCGGGTCCGGCGGACACGGGGGACCTCCTGAGATTCGGTGCTCGGATGCCGCGCCGGCAACAGTGTTTCGCCGCCGCGACCGCGGTTCCTCCGCGAGGGGGAGTTCGGGCTCGACTGTACCCAGCGCGAGAACGTGCGTCCGTGGGCAGGACAGCCGTCGGCCCACGCGCGGCGGGCGCCCGATGCCGCCGCGACCGCCGACGGTCCTCGAGAGCGCCTTCCGCGCGGGTCGTGTCGCGTGGTCGTGGTCGTCCGTGTCGCGTGGTCGTGGTCGTCCGTGTCGCGTGGTCGTGGTCGTCCGTGTCGCGTGGTCGTGGTCGTCCGTGTCGCGTGGTCGTGGTCGTCCGTGTCGCGTGGTCGTGGTCGTCCGTATCGCGTGGTCGTGGTCGTCGTGCCGTGTGGTCGTGGTCGTCCGTATCGCGTGGCCGCGGTTGTCCGTGTCGCGGTGACGCCGAGCTGTCGTCGAGGAGGTGACCGCGTCGACGCGCCCGCGGCTCAGTTGTCGTGGAAGTGTCGCCCGCAGCGGCCGGACGGACCGCTGTGGTGACGTCGGGGTGTCCCAACCGTCGCTCGCCACGGTTTGACGCGGCGGGTGTGTCCGCCGCTGCCCTTCGGTTCTCGGTGGGGAGCGCCGCGGTTCGCCCGGTGCCGATTCCGGTCAGGATGCCGACTGGTTTCGATTCTTGGGGATGTCCGATGGGTGAGACAAGCGTCTCGTTTCTCGGACAGGTCGGGCCGTCTGCGCGGGTCGCGACGATCACGGTGGTGCGGGCGGCGGTCGGGTGCGGGTGTCGCGCCCCCTACACTGGGGCCGTGAGTTTCGACGATGTACGGGGAGCCTCGACCCCTGGCCGAGTTTCCCGCACGCCGCAGGTTTCCGGAACTCCATCGGTCGTGCAGCACCTGGGGCCCCGGCCGGACGGGTCGATTCCGTTCTCGGTGGAGTTCAATCCGCCACGTGACGCGGCCGGGGAGGCGCGGCTGTGGCGGGCGGCGCGGGAGTTCGAGCGGCTGCATCCGGCCTTCGTGTCCATGACCTACGGCGCGGGCGGGTCCACCCGCGATCGCACCATTCGGGTGACGGGGCAGCTGGCGCGGGAGACGACGCTGCTCACCGTGGCGCATCTGACCGCCGTCGACCACAGCGTCGCCGAGCTGCGCTCCATCGTCGGCGCGTACGCCGATTGCGGTATCCGCAATCTGCTGGTGCTGCGCGGCGATCCGCCGGGCGATCCGCTCGGCGAGTGGGTGAAGCACCCCGACGGCGTCGAGTACGCCGAGGAACTGGTGCGCATGGTGCGCGACCTGGGCGATTTCCACGTGGGCGTCGCCTCGTTCCCGCAGGGGCATCCGCGGTCGGCCGACCTGGACTCCGATACCCGCTACCTGCTGGCGAAACTGCGTGCGGGCGCGGAATATTCGATCACCCAGATGTTCTTCGACGTCGAGCACTATCTGCGGCTGCGCGATCGCGCGGTGGCGGCCGATCCGGAACAGGGCGCCAAGCCGATCATTCCGGAGCTCATGCCGATCACCTCGCTGCGCACCGTGCAGCGGGCCGAGGAGTTGTCCGGCCGCCGACTGCCCGCCGCGGTGATGGAACGCCTGCACAAGGCCGCGGGCGACGGTCCCGAGGAGAACCGCGCGGCCGTGCGCGCCGCCGGTATCGAGATCGCCACCGAAATGGCGCAGCGGCTCATCGACGAGGGCGCGCCCTGCCTGCACTTCATTACGCTGAACTTCGCCAAGGCCACCGGCGAGGTGCTGTCCAACCTCGGCTACACGGTCACCCCCGCACCGGTTCGCGCCTGACCGCGCCGGGTGAAATGCCCGGAATGTACTGGTCACGGGAGTAGTGTCCCTCCTCGACCGCGACTCCGAGGAGACAGACATGATTGTGTTTCACAACCTCGTCCGAGTGGTGGGCGCACTGAGCGCCTGCGCGGTCCTCGCGGGCCCCGCGACCGCCGCCCCGCACGCGAGCGCACCGGAGGCGGCGACCGGCGAAGCCGGCGCGATCATCGCCCGTGCCATGGAGACGGCGGCCCCCGGGGATTGGCTCAGCGCCTACGGTCGATCCGTCGAACGCCTGGAAGAGCTGGGCGTGCAGCCGTTCCTCTACCCGACGGCCGCGCCCTTCTGCCTGAACTCCACCACCTTGGGCCTGGCTCCCGCGCTGGCCGGGGCGATCCCCGGCCCGTGGCCCAGATTCGCCAGAGACATTCCCGGACTCGACCTCTCGGCCGTGAAGGCCGGCCAGACCATGTTCGCCTTCGTCCCCTACGGCCTGGCCGCCGACGGCGCGGACACCTCCGGCATGCAGGTGGTGTGGCTCAATGCCGACACCGGACGATCCGGCGTCACGCCCATGGGTTCGCTGTCCCAGGTCGTGAGTTCCATGATCCCGCCGCAGGTGCCGGCCGAACTGCGCCCGATGGTGGAGCGCGCGGTCGCCGACTTCTTCCTCGCCGCCCTGCCCCGCGGCGGCGTCCGTGCCGTCCCCGTCGACACCGGATCCGGCACCGTGCTGGCCGCCGTCTTCGGCGTGGTCCGCAACGGCGCGGCCTCCTGCTTCTTCCTGCCCACGGTGGGTATCACCGAGGTGCCCTGACATCCGCACGGGTCGCGGCGGGCACTCTCCGCGCCCGGTCATGAGGCGCTGCCGGGTCGGCGGGGAGGGCACGTCCGAAAACCCATCGGGGAGAACGACGCTGACGGATGCGCGACCCATCTCTGGTCCGGGGGAACGCGTCGGGCGGCGGCGGTGCGGGGGAACGCGTCGGGCGGCGGTGGTGCGGGGGAACGCGTCGGGCGGCGGTGGACGGCGGATGCAGCGTGGTACCGGCCGTCTCTGCCGGATATGGCTGGTTTTCGTGTGCCGATCCGCTCTCGTGTGCCTGGCACCGCGGCGGCTCGTGCGCGGTGGTGTCTCGCTCCCGCCGGTCAACCGTGGACGCCGCGGTTCTTCCAGGTCAGCGTGCCCGCGCGGTGTGCGCGATGGGAACGCCGGGACAGTCGCAGGTAGGCGGCGACGGAGAGCGGATGCGCCAGCGCCGCAAGGATATCGGTGCCGGTGAGGGTGCGGCGCTCGGTGGCGCGGGCCAGCAGGCGGGCGGTGACGGCGGCCGCGTAGCCCAGCAGTCCGGTGCGGCGCAGGCGATCCCGGCCTGTGACCGCGGCCAGCGGCGGAACCCAGTAGGCGAGGGCCGCGAGGCCCGCGACGGCGGCACTGCCGGTGGGGCCGCCGTAGGCCGACCACAGCCAGCGGGTGTAGCCGGATTCGAGTTCGGCCGCGTCGCGGTACATTCGGGTGCCGGCGAGGCGTCCGGCGGCCGCCAGCACGGTGCGGTGGCCCGCCCGGCGCAGGGCGCGGGCGATGGCCAGATCCTCGGTGATCTCGGCCGCGACCGCCGCGTGCCCGCCGATCTCCCGATAGGCGGCGGCGTCGAAGACCAGGAACTGGCCGCAGGCCACCGCCATGGACGGGCGGCGGGTGCGGTCGGCCACGGCAATGGGCAGCGTACTGGCCCACGACCAGGCCAGCAGCGGCTGTACCAGCAGTTCGGCGGGGGATTCGGCGCGCTGCTCGGGCCACGCGCAGAGCAATCCGGCACGGCGGCGACGCAGCTCGGTGACCGCGGCGGCCAGCGCCCCGGGGGCCAGCCGGACGTCGGCATCCAGGAAGACGAGCGCGGTGGACTCCGTCGGCGCCGCCAATGCGGCCAGCGCGGCACACGCCGCCGTCTTCCCGGTCCAGCCCGCACGCGGCTCGGAGTGATTGCGCGCCAGCGTGAACCGATCGTCATCGGCAACGGCCTCGGCCACCGCCTCGTAGGTGCCGTCGGTGGAGTCGTCGTCCAGAACGAACACCCGTAGCCGCGGAACCCCCTGCTGCGCACGCAGATCCGCGATGAGCGCGGGCACCCGATCGACCTCGTCGCGGGCCGGGACGCACACCGTGACCGGCTCGATCACACTCTGCCCCGCCCGCAGCCCCGGCACGGTGAGCCGATTGACCAGCGCGACGGCGGCCCCGGCCACCGCGATCGCGGCCCCGGCGCGCACCGAGCGCTCGCTGGCACGCGTAGACCATCGCCCGGCGCGCACCGAGCGCTCGCTGGCGCGCGTAGACCATCGCCCGGCGCGCACCAGCCGCTCGTCGGTACGCACCGCACCAGGTTCTGGGCGGTGTGCATTCAATACGCGGTGTGCATCGAATACGCTGCGGCGCAAGTCTGTTCGTCTCTACTCCGCGGGCGGGCGCGGCCCGCGGCCGGGGCGGATCCAGCGGGCGGCGCGGACGTACTCGGGGGCGTCGGGGTTGCGGTTCATATAGGCCAGCACCGCCACGATGGCGGCCACGGCCAGGGTGATGCCGCCGACGATGCCCGCCCAGCCCGCGAAGGAGCGGGTATTGGGGTCGGCGTAGCCGACCTCGGCGCGCAGGGTGGACACGTCACCGGCGGGCAGCTTCCAGGTGACCACCGAATCGCCCTCGCGGGTGCCGTTGGTGGTGCCGACGCGGGCCGGAAAGGCCACGGTGAACTGCACATCCGACCCGTGCGGCGGCAGGCTGCCCAGATCGACCCGGCCGGTGAGGGTGACCAGGTCGCCGAGCCGGTTGAAGGCGAGGGTGAACATGCCCTGGGTCTGATCGGACAGCGCGCTGAGCTGCTGCACCTCACCGAAGGTCAGATCCTCGAAGTACACCTGGCTGCCGACATAGCCGTCCTGCGAATAGGACTCGACCCGCACCTTGTCGGCGAGCGGCTCGGGCGCCCTCAGCTGCGGACCCTTGTCGTCCTCGGTCTGCGGCACGGCGGCGGCGACGATCCGCCCGGAGACGCGGTCGTTGGACGACACGCCCATGGACGCCTGCACCCGCAGGCAGCCGGAGAGCAGCGGCAGCAGCAGCGCCGCGAACAGCAGGACGGCAGCCACCCGGGCCGCACGGCGCGGTCGCCGCGCGGTCGGCGCGGGTTCGAGCGGGTCGGCTGCGATGGCGGTCTTCGGACTCGGCTGCACGGCTCACATCGTGCCATGACGCACGGGCCACAGCGTGATTCGACGGGCGGACAATGCCCGCACCAGCGGAATCCCCAACACCCCGAGCCCCACCACCCCGTAGACCGCCGACACCGGCAGCCCCAGGAACACCGCGTGCGCCAGCGCCGAACCGAACCAGGTCCACAGGAATACGGCCACCGGCACCGCCACATCCCCGGAACGGACCGCCGCGACCGGGACCGCGCCGGGCCGATGACGGGTGGGGACCGGTTGCTCGATCGCGTGGGCGGTCGACGGCTCGGTCCGGTCGTGCCCGGCGGCGGGGGCGACCGCCGTGTCCGGCTCGGCGTCGGGGGTGAACGGTTGCCCGGTCGTGCCCGATTCGGCGGGTGCTTCCCCGTGTTTCGGCGAGATACGGTCCCAGGCCGCCAGTAGTCCGGCCATCACCAGGCCGACGGCGAACCAGCCGAGGTAGTTGGTCAGCGGAATCTCCGGGAGGCCGGGCAGGCCCGGCCAGGGCGAGCACCAGGTCCACTGCCCGTCCGCCACCATCTGCGGATCCAGGAACAGATCCCAGCCGACCGCGCCCGCGGCCGTCATCGTCACCCGCGTCACCGTGCGCGAGTACAACTGTCCCGCGACGATCCACACCGGGTAGAGGCCGCCGGTCCAGGCCAGCGCCACCACCAGCGGCACCCCCGCCACCGACGGCCCGATCCGCCCGCTCGCGTAGTCGTAGCAGCCGAACGGGAATCCCGTTGCCGTGCCCACCATCTCGGCCAGCAGCCCGACCCCGGACACGATCACCAGCACCCCGGCCGCCCACCGGACACCCCGCGTCCGCGCGGCATGTGTCAAAGCCGTTGCCGCGGACAGCAGCACCACCGCCACGGTCACCCGATCCCGCGCCACACCGGTTGTCAGCGGATACAGGATCTGCACCGCCACCAGCAGTACCGCCGGAACCACCGCCACCGGCCCGCGCGCACCCCCCGATGAGCCGGCGCTCCCCACCCCGACTCGCCCGGTCGCACCGCCGGGACGAACGCTGAGGGGGAACCGGTGGCGGCATCGCCCGAGAGCGGCCCGCCACCGGTTCCCGCTCGCGGGGGTGGCGGGGTCGGCGGGGGTGGTCATGGGCGTAGGCGGGGGAGGCGGCGGGTGGTGCGGTGGATGAGGCGGGCGACGGTGCGGCCGCTGGCTCCGGAGACGCCGCCGCCGGGGTGGGTGGACGCGCCGGTGAGGTAGAGGCCGGGGGCGCCGGGCACCCGGTGGGTGGCGAGTTCCGGGAGGGGGCGCCAGGCGAACATCTGGTCCAGGGACATCTCCACGTGCATGACATTGCCGCCGCGCAAGCCCAGCTCCCGTTCGAGGTCGGCGGGTGTCTGCACGTGGCGACGCAGTACGGTGCCCGCGAAACCCGGTGCGTGGGCGTCGACCTCGGCGATGATGCGATCGGCTTCGCGGTCGGCGTGCGCGCTCCAGTCGCTGCCGTCCGCGAGCGCGTAGGGATGCCACTGCGCCCACAGCGAGAGCTGATGTTCCCCGGCGGGCGCGATACTCGGATCGAGGGCACTGAAACTCATGGCCAGCACCACCGGCCGCGGCGGCAGATCTCCGGCCAGCGCGGCCCCGTGGGCGCGGCGCAGCTGGCGGCGGTCGACAGCCAGCAATTGCAGGCCGCTCGCGGATTCGGCGGTGTCCGCGCCCGGATAGCGGGGCAGGTCGGCGGTGGCGGCGCGCACCACCATGCCGATGCCGGGGCCGACCCGGATGCGGCGACGCCAGTCGGCCACCCGCGCGGCGTCGAAACCGCCCCGCTCCAACAGGTCCAGGGTGGTGAGGATGTGCGCGCCCGCGACCACGGTGTCGGCGCGCAGTTCTCGTCCGCCCGCCGTGCGCACCGCCCAGCCCGCGCCGTCGCGGGTGAGGGTGGTGACCGCGTCGCCGGTGCGCACCACGCCGCCGTCGGCGCGCAGCCGATCGGCCAGGGCGCGGGTGAGCGCGCCGCTGCCGCCGACGGCCCGGCCGGGCGGCAGGGTGTGCATGAGCGCCGCGAAGCCCACCATGGGCGCGGTGCCGGGTTCGGACATGGGCGGCCCGGACTGCGCGCCGAACCAGGCCAGCGCGGCCTTCAGCCGTTCACTGTCGAAGAGGCTGTCCAGCAGCGCGTCTCCGGTCTGCACGAACTCCCGCGACAGCGCGCCGCCGTCACCGCGCCCGCTCGCCCCGGCGGCCTCCCGGGCGTCCAGACCCCAGAACGCGCGCAGCAGCCGCCCGCCGGTGGGCGCGCCCGCGAACGACCGCAGCACGCGGGCACTGCGCGGCCCCCACACCCGGACGAATCGCCGGTATGCCTCGGCATCGCGTTCCCCGCACGCCGCGGCGATGGACGCGCAGGTCCGGTCCACGTCCCGATGGAAGACCAGCGGCGGCTCATGTCCGCCCCCGGGCGGTGCGGGCGCGAAACCCCAGGGGTCGCAGTCGATATAGCGCAGCCCGAACCGCTCCAGCTCGAGCTCCTCGATGATCCCGGTGTGGCGTACCATGATGTGCGCCGACGATCCGCGATCCACCTGATGTCCGGGGAACCGCTCCACCGTGGACACCGCCCCGCCGATCACGGTATCCCGCTCCAGTACCTCCACCGCGTGCCCGTCCCGCGCGAGGTAACAGGCGGCGACCAGCGCGTTGTGCCCCGACCCGACCACGATCACCCGCACGACCGCACCCCGCGCCGCGTGAATCGGCTTCGTGCCCACGGCACCCTGACGGGCACGGCACCGCGCCGCGGCCCGTGACCCGCGTGCGCGCCGTTGCCGCGCGGTGGGGCACCGTCTACCGCACCCTGTCGCGCGCGCCGTGTGTCGTCGTTCCCGGGAAGGCTGTCCGTCGGCGGAGTCACAGCGGCAACCGCCGACCCAGGACGGCGAAACGCCTGGTGTCACCGGAGAAGACGAAGTGGCGAACGATATCGCCGAAGCCCTGGCGGCGGTAGAGGCGCCAGGCGCGGTTGGCCTCCTGGTCCACCTCGGGCGTGGACAGCAGCACCATGCGTTCGGGGCGGTTGACGAGCAGCCGGGCCAGCAGGGTTTCCCCGATGCCGCGTCCCTGTGCGGCGGGGTGCACGTGCAGTTCGGTGAGTTCGAAGTAGTCGGAGAGCAGATCGCGAGCCGCGTACTCGGGCCAGCCGGTGCGCCGCATGCCGGTGTACACCTGCTGATGCCACCACTGGTGCGGCGCACCGTGATAGCCGTAGGCGATCGCCAGTACGGGGGCGGTGCGCACGTCGAGGCGGCCGTCGTCGTCGGGGAGCAGCGCGGCGACCGCCTGCCAGCCGGGTCGGGTGGTGTGCTCGGTCCACATGGGGGCGCGGTGGTGTTCGGTGCCCGGCGGATAGTCCATGGCCGCGACGTACACCGCGAGGGCGTCGGCGAGCCGGGCGCGCATCGTCGCGGCCGACAGATCGACGACGACGGGCGTGGGTTTCGGGGTGACGGCGGTCATGTGGGGCAGACGCGACTTCCGTGTGCGCTGGGATCCGGTGCGGCGAAGCGCCGGAACTTGTCGGTGGCTGTCTCTATATTCAAACTCAATTGAATCCTTCGAATACCTGTTCGATCTTCAGCGGTGGCCGTCACGGGTCGCGCGATGGGCAAGATGCCTGGTGGATCAGGGTATGCGAGTGGGGAGGTACCCGATGACCGGGAAAATTGAACGTCCGGGCCGGGCCGGTGAGCTATTGAAGCGCGCCGACGGTCTGCTCATGCAGGCGGCGGGGGAGAAGGATCCGGCCGAGCGCTTCCGCACCGCCTATCTGGCGGCCTTGCGCGGCGCGGGCGCGGTGCTCGCGCTGACCGGAGCGGACCGGATGCCGCGGGCGCGTTCGCGCAATGCCTGGGTGCTCATGCAGAAGGCGGCCCCCGAGTTCATCATGTGGTCGGACTACTTCAGCGCCCAGTCGGAGACGCGCGCGGCGCTGGAGGCCGGTCTACCACGTGAGATCGATGACGCCAAGGCCGGTGAGTTCGCTTCGCGGGTAGGCGCATTCCTGCGCGACGTGGACGATCTGCTCGCCGCGGCGGCCAAAACGAGACCCTCCACGGGGTGGATCGCGGGAATGCTGGCTTGAACATCGGCCGAGTAGGTGGTCCGGTTCTGATCGAACTCGTATCATTGGTGGCAGACAGCCGCCAAGGTCGGCTATCTGTCGCTTACCCGGAGGCGACCGCCACTACCTAGTGCCGGGGGAGGTACCGTGCCACTCTCCGAGCACGAGCAGCGCATGCTCGAACAGATCGAGAGCGCGCTCTATGCTGAGGATCCCAAGTTCGCGTCGACCGTACGAGGCGGGCGGCTTCGTTCCGCTACCGGCCGTCGCAGACTGCAATCGGCCGCGCTCTTCGTCCTCGGCCTGTTCCTACTCGTCGCGGGCATTGCCGCCCCGATCAAGCTCGGGGACTTCCCGATCATCAGCCTGGTCGGGTTCATCGTGATGTTCGGAGCGGGCGTGCTGTTGCTGATGGGTGGCCCCCGCTTGGGCGCCACCGCCGGCGGCGGCGAGGGCGATCCGGCATCGGGTGCGAATCCCGGTGGCGGGCGTGGTCGCCCGAAGAAGGCGGGCGGATTCTCCGCCCGGATGGAAGACCGCTTCCGGCGGCGCTTCGAACAGGACAATTGACGGCCGGGCTTCGGCCCGGCTCGGAAACAAGCGCGACACGCCGCAGCGCCACACCGATTTC
This sequence comes from Nocardia sp. CC227C, assembly GCF_030767025.1. Classification (GTDB taxonomy): domain Bacteria; phylum Actinomycetota; class Actinomycetes; order Mycobacteriales; family Mycobacteriaceae; genus Nocardia. The sequence goes on from NZ_JASITE010000001.1 coordinate 445,904, forward strand.
AGGTGTGGCGCTGCGGCGTGTCTTGTGCGTGTCGCGGGCGCTCCCTACCCGATTCCACCGTTCCCCACACCTCCCCACCCGTATTCCCCACCGCGCCCCACTGCTGTCGGATATGCGTGCTATCTGCGGGTTTGCTGACGGTTGTCGGGGTGGGGGCACCGTATGCCGTGCGTGTCGGGGGAACTGCGGTGAAAGTTCCCCACCTCGGTGATAGCTGATGTGACCTGCGAAGTTCGCCAACCGGGGATTGAGATCACCGCCGCTTTCGATTGAAAGTGGGGGAAAGTGGGGTAATGTGGAGCGCGCACTACAGGAGACCGAACAGGCGAGGGGTGATCCGGTAGGAGGTGTCGGGAGTTGTTTCTCGGGACCTATACCCCCCGTCTGGACGACAAGGGGCGACTGACGTTGCCTGCGAAGTTTCGAGACGAACTGGCGGGAGGGTTGATGGTCACGAAGGGACAGGACCACAGCCTTGCCGTGTATCCCAAGGACGAGTTCACCGCCCTGGCGCGGCGAGCCGCGGCCGCGTCCCGAAGCAATCCGCAGGCCCGCGCCTTCGTCCGCGCACTCGCGGCCTCCACCGATGAGCAGCGCCCGGACGGACAGGGCCGGATCATGCTCTCGGCCGAACACCGCCGCTACGCGAACCTGACCAAGGACTGCGTGGTGATCGGCTCGGTCGACTTTCTGGAGATTTGGGACAAGGCGGCGTGGGATTCCTACCTCGCCGAGCACGAGGAGGACTACTCGCAAGCCAGAGACGAGTCGCTGGGCGGGATCTTCTAGCCCACAGCGAGGCGAGTGCCCTGCGGCCTCTGCCCGACGCCGACCCTGACGTACTTCCCCAACGCCAGGTGCGGTGCTTCGGTCAGAGACCACGGGGCATTGGTCACCGCACTGAAGAGTCAACCAACTCAGCAGTGAAGTCCGAATCGCAAGCGACCCGCACGGGGTGTGCGAACGAACGTGAGGCAGGATCCGGGAGGTCGAGGTGCACCGAAACACCGATGGTCCCCGCCACGTTCCGGTTCTCCTCCATCGCGCCGATGAAATCCTCGGTCCCGCACTGCATTCCGATGGCGCGGTCTATGTCGACTGCACCCTCGGCCTGGGCGGCCACGCCGAGTACTTCCTGCGCACCTACCCGAACATCCGACTCGTCGGACTGGATCGCGATACCGAGGCGCTGAAACTGGCCGGTGAGCGACTACGCCCTTTCGAGGACCGAATCACCCTGGTGCACACCAGGTACGACGGGATTCCGGGCGCGCTGGAACAGGCCGGACTCGCATCGCACGGTTCGGCGCACGCCATCCTGATGGATCTCGGCGTCTCCTCCATGCAGTTGGACGAGGCCGAGCGCGGTTTCGCCTACTCCGTGGACGCGCCGCTCGATATGCGCATGGATTCCAGCGGCGGGATGACCGCCGCCGATGTGCTCAACACCTACAGCCACGGTGACCTGGCGCGGGTGCTCAAGACCTACGGGGACGAACGGTTCGCGGGCAAGATCGCCTCCGAGGTGCTGCGCCGCCGCCAGCGGAAACCCTTCACCACCAGTGCCGAACTCGTGGACCTGCTCTACGCCGCCATTCCCGCCGCCGCCCGTCGCACCGGCGGGCACCCCGCCAAGCGCACCTTCCAGGCGCTGCGGGTGGAGGTGAACCGAGAACTGGAATCCCTCGAAGCGGCGCTGCCCGCCGCTCTCGACGCGCTGGCCCCGGGCGGGCGCATCGTGGTGATGAGCTACCAGTCGCTCGAGGACAAGGTGGTCAAGGCGGAGTTCGCCAAGCGGTCCGCCTCGCGCACCCCGCTCGACCTGCCCGTCGAACTGCCCGGCATGGGCCCGGAATTCAAGATCCTGACCCGCGGCGCGGAGAAGGCGACGGAGCAGGAGATCGAGGACAACCCGCGGGCCGCGCCGGTACGGATGCGCGCGGCCGAGCGGATCGCTGGGGAGGAGACGACATGACCCGGAGCCGACGACCACGCGCGGGCGCATGTGCGAGCGAGGTGGTCCGATGACGATGACGCAGGGCCGCGTGCAGCGCCGCGAGAACCGCCCGGCCCGACGGGTCGAGGCGGCCGAGCAGGTGAAATCCGGTGCGGCGCAGCGGGCCTACGCCAAGCGGCGCAGCCGCGAGAGCGCACCCGCCCTGCCGCGCGTCGGGGCGGGGGAGCCGGTGCTGGCCGGGCGCATCCCGTTCGTGGCGACCATTCTCGCGCTGCTCGGCTGCGGACTGGCGTTCACCCTGCTGCTCACCACCCGCGCCACCGAGGACAGCTATGAACTCGGCGCGGCCCGGCGGGTGAACCAGCAGCTCTCCGATGAGCGCGACGCGCTGGCGCGTGACGTGGCGGCCGCCGACTCGGCCCCCGAACTGGCCTCCCGCGCCCGCGAACTCGGCATGATCCCGGCCCGCGACCCCGCGCGCCTGGTGATCGGCCCGAACGGTGAGGTGATCGTGGTCGGTGACCCGACCCCGGCGGCGGGCTCACCCGCGCCCCCGCTCAACACTCTGCCGCCCAGCCCGGGCACACCCCCGCCGAACCTGTCGCAGGCACAGGGCGAGCGCGTCGTCCCGGTCACCACCACCCCGGCAGCGCCGCCCGCGGCGAACCAGAACCCGGCCATCCAGGCCGCCCCGCAGCCTCCGGCCGCTTCGCCGAATCAGCAGCCTCCGGCCGCCCCGGTGAACGAGGGCACGCCGCAACCCCCGGCCGCTCCGGCCGATCAGCCTGAACCTCAACAGGTTCCGCCCGCCCCGGAGGCCGCGCCGCAGCTCGCACCTCAGGACTCGGTCGCGCCCGCACCGCACGAGGCCCAGGAGCCCCCGCAAGCCCCCCTGCCGGTCGCACCGAACCCGGTGCAGGCCACCTCCGCCCCGGCCCTCCAGGGGGTGCCGCGATGACACGAGTTCGGCGCACGCCCGCCACGGCACCGGTGGACCGCGAGGCCGCGGGTTCGGCCCCACGGGCCTCTCGCGGCCGGGTCTCGACGGGATCGGCGCGTCCCGGGGTTGCCCGGGTGCTCCGTCCACGCGAAGCCGGTGCGCACCACACCCGCACCCGCGGTTCGGGACATGCCGGCGCGCCCGCCGGGCATCCGAATCCAGTCCGTTGCGGTGGTGAGCCGATCACGCATGCCGTCGCTGTCGCCGCGCGCACGGTGGCCGGGGGTGCGGTGGCCGGGGGTGCCGCGATCCGCCGCGACCGTACCGAGCGGAGTGCGGCTCGACCCGACCGGTCGCGGCCGAACCCTGGTGCGGGACCGTTCGATTCGCGCCTCGAGCGCCCGGGATCGCGCCGAACCGCGGTCGTGCCGACATCGGCGTGCGGCCTCATGCTGACGGATGCACAGAGCGAGGTGATCGGGTGACGTCGCGGATGTCGCGTGGCCGTGATTCCGGCCGCGGTCGTGCCGAGAACGGGCGCGGTCGCGGCCGTTTCGGTGGTGGTGGCGGGAACGGCGGTGGCGGGCGCGCGGATTCGGGGAAGCGCGCCGCGGGGGCGCGGAGCCCGGCGGGGGCCGCCCGCGGACGCAAGCCGTCCAGACCGCGGCCCGCACCTGGGCTGGACGCGTCCACGCGGTTCCGGTTCGGTGTGGGGCGGATCGTCATGCTGGTGGCGCTGCTGGTCGCGGCGTTGCAGCTGCTGTGGATCCAGAGTGTGTCCGCGCCACGGCTGTCGGCGGAGGCGGCCAGTCAGCGGACGGTGCACCAGATCGATGCCGCCACCCGGGGTCCGATCCTCGACCGCAACGGCAAATCACTGGCCTTCACCGTCAATGCCAAGGCGCTGACCTTCCAGCCGGTGCGGGTGCGCAAGGACCTGCAGGAGGCGCACGACGAGAATTCGGCCGAACCCGAGCCGGACGAGCGCATGCAGGCCATCGCGACCTACATTCACGACAAACTCGGCACCGCCGCGCCGGAACAGGATCTGCTGAAGAAGCTGCGCAGCGACGAGCCGTTCGTCTACCTGGTGCGGAATGTGGATCCCCGGGCGGCGGCCGACATCAGCCTGAAATTCCCGGAGGTCGGCACCGAGCGACAGGATCTGCGCGAATATCCGGGCGGCTCACTGGCCGCCAATGTGATCGGCGCGACCGGCTGGGACGGGCACGGCCAGATCGGCCTGGAATCGGCCCTGGACGCCATTCTCGCCGGTACCGACGGCTCGCACACCTACGACCGCGGCTCCGACGGCGCGGTCATTCCCGGCAGCTGGCGCGACCGGCAGCCCGCCGTCAACGGCTACGGCGTCGAACTCACCCTCGACTCCGATCTGCAGTACTACGTGCAGCAGCAGACGCAGCAGGCCAAGGAGCTGTCCGGCGCGCAGGCCGCCTCGGCGGTGGTGCTGGACGCGCGCACCGGTCAGGTGCTCGCCATGGCCAACGACTCGACCTTCAACCCCGCCCTGGGGCCGCAGCACTGGACCTCCTCCTCACTGGGCAACCCTTCGGTGCAGGAGGTGTACGAGCCCGGCTCGGTGAACAAGATCGTCACCGCCGCCGCCGCCATCGAACACGGCCTCACCACGCCCGATGAGGTGTTGCAGGTGCCGGGCAATATCTTCATGGGCGGTGTCACGGTCAACGACGCCTGGGCGCACGGCGTCATGCCCTTCACCACCACCGGCATCTTCGGCAAGTCCTCCAATGTGGGCACCCTGATGCTGGCGCAGCGCATCGGCGAGGACCGCTACTACGAGATGTTGCAGCGGTTCGGCCTCGGCCAGCGCACCGGCGTCGGCCTGCCCGGCGAGAGCGCGGGCGTGGTGCCCTCCCGTGAGCAGTGGTCCGGCTCCACCTTCGCCAATCTGCCCATCGGCCAGGGCCTTTCCATGACCACCCTGCAGATGACCGCCATGTACCAGGCCATCGCCAACGACGGGGTGCGGGTGCCGCCGCGCATCGTGAAGGCCAAGATCGGCCCGGACGGCAACCGCACCGAGGAGGAACAGCCCGAGGGCGTGCGCGTGGTGAGCCCGCAGACCGCCGCCACCCTGCGCGAGATGTTCCAGGCCGTGGTGCAGCGCGATCCCATGGGCGTCCAGATGGGCACCGGCGTGCCCGCCGCCGTCGAGGGCTACCAGGTGGCCGGCAAGACCGGTACCGCGCAGCAGATCGACCCCTCCTGCCGCTGCTATTCCACCTCCAGCTACTGGATCACCTTCGCCGGTATGGCCCCCGCCGACAACCCGCGCTACGTGATCGGCCTGATGCTCGACGCCCCGGTGCGCAGCTCCGACGGCGGCGGCGGACAGTCGGCCGCACCGCTGTTCCACGCCATCGCGTCGTGGGCCCTGCAGCGGGATCGGGTGCCGCCGTCGCCGCCGGCGAAACCCCTGATCCTGCAGGCGTCCTAGGACCGGGAACGGGTGTGTGCACGCTCCGGACCACCCCGTGCCGACACCGGCGGGTGAGCGAACCGCGCCGCGCCGATCGCCCGGTGAGGCAACACAGGTAACCTGACTCGTCGATCCGTTGCGGTGGCACCGCGACGCGCTCGATCACCGCCCAGCTGTTCACCCCAGAGAGGAGCTTCGTGCCCGCGCAGTCGCAACCGCGTAGCGGAGGTTCGACCGAGCCGCAGGTACTCCGGCCCGCGGACCCACCGGCGACCACCCTGCGCACGGTGGCCGAGCTCACGGGGGCGCGGTTCGCGCCGCACGACCGGCGCTCGGCGGACGCGGAGCTCGCCGCCGCGGCCCCGGACGAGGTCCGGGTCACCGGTATCGAGCAGCGCTCGAACGCCGTCCGACCCGGTGACCTGTTCGCGGGTCTGGCCGGGGAGCGGGCGCACGGGGCGCGCTTCGCCCACGACGCGGTCACGCGTGGTGCGGTCGCCGTGCTGACCGACGCGGCGGGCGCGGAGACCATCGGCGCCATCGACGTGCCGGTGCTGGTGTGCGAGCAGCCGCGTGCGGTGCTCGGCGCACTGTCCTCGGCCCTTTACGGCGATCCGTCGCGGCGGCTGCGCATCATCGGCATCACCGGCACCTCCGGCAAGACCACCACGTCGTATCTGGTGGAGGCGGGCCTGACCGCGGCCGGGCTGAGCACCGCGCTCATCGGCACCATCGAGACCCGCATCGGCGGCGTGCGCGTGCCCAGTGCCCTCACCACCCCCGAGGCCCCGCAGCTGCACGCCATGTTCGCGGTCATGGTCGAGCGGGGAGTGCAGGCCGTGGTCATGGAGGTGTCCAGTCACGCGCTGGCGCTGGGCCGGGTGGACGGCGTCGAGTTCACGGTGGGCGCGTTCACCAACCTGTCCCAGGACCACCTGGACTTCCACGCCGACTTCGAGGACTACTACGCGGCCAAGCGCCGCTTGTTCGATCCGGCCTCGTCGGTGGGCGCGGCCACCTCGGTGATCTGCGTGGACGACGCCTGGGGGCGGCGGCTGGCCGGGGAACTCGAACAGCGCACCCACATCGTGACGGTGTCCACCACGCAGCCCGCGCAGTGGACCGCCGCGGACATCACCGCCGGGCCGGGCGGCACCCAGAGTTTCACCGCCGCCCGCGGCGCGCTGAACATGCCGGTGCGCCTGCGCCTTCCGGGGGACTACAACATCGCCAACGGCCTGCTGGCGGTCGCGGTGTGCGATGCCGCCGGGGTCGATCCGGCGACGGCCGCCGCCGCGCTGGGCGAGGTGGACGTGCCGGGCCGCATGCAGCGGGTGGACCGCGGTCAGGACTTCCTCGCCGTGGTGGACTACGCGCACAAGCCCGCCGCCGTGGAATCGGTGATCGCCACGCTGCGAACGTATCTCGCCGAGCAGGGCGCGGGCGGCCGCCTGGCCGTGGTGGTGGGCGCGGGCGGTGACCGCGATGCCGGGAAGCGCCCGCTCATGGGTGCGGCCGGGGCGCGCGGCGCGGATCTGCTCATCATCACCGACGACAATCCACGCGGGGAGGATCCGGCCGCCATTCGGGCGGCCGTGCGCGCGGGCGCCGACGCGCTGCCGGAGGGGCATCGTGGCGAGGTGCGCGAGGTGGGGGATCGGGCGGCCGCCATCGCCGCCGCCGTGGACTGGGCGCGGCCCGGGGACGCGGTGCTGGTGGCGGGCAAGGGACATGAGACAGGGCAGGAGATTTCGGGTGTGAAGTATCCGTTCGACGACCGCGAGGTGCTCGCGGCGGCTCTCTCCGAGAAAACTAAGGACCTGACGGTTTCATGATCGAGATGACACTGCGGGAGATCGCGGAGGTCGTGGGCGGCACGCTGCACGACTGTCCCGACCCGGAGGTGACCGTGACCGGCGCGGTCGAATTCGATTCGCGCCGTATCGGATCCGGCGACCTGTTCCTGGCGCTGCCGGGCGCGCGGGTCGACGGACACGACTACGCGCACCAGGCCGTCGCCGCGGGGGCGGTGGCGGTGCTGGCGGCGCGACCGGTCGGCGTGCCCGCCATCGTGGTCACGCCGTCCCGCGACACGGACGACGGCCACGCCCCCAGCCGGGCACTGGCCCTGGCCGCCGACACCGACGGCTCCGGCGCGGCCGTGCTGGCGGCCCTGGCCGAACTGGCCCGCGCCAGCGTGGACCGGCTCGTCGCCGCGGGCGGTCTCACCGTCGTCGGCGTGACCGGATCCTCCGGCAAGACCTCGACCAAGGATCTGCTCGCCGCCGTCCTGAGCCCGCTGGGACCCGTTGTGGCCCCGCCCGGTTCGTTCAACAACGAGATCGGCCACCCCTGGACGGCGCTGCGCGCCGACGCCGACACCCGCTTCCTGGTGCTGGAACTGTCCGCCCGCGGCCGCGGCCACATTCGCGCGCTCACCGAGGTGGCCCCGCCCGGCATCGGCGTGGTGCTCAATGTCGGCACCGCGCACCTGGGCGAATTCGGCAGCCGCGAGGCGATCGCGGAGACCAAGGGCGAACTGGTGGAAGCACTTCCGGCCACCGGGCTCGCGGTCCTCAACGCCGACGACCCGCTGGTGTCCGCCATGGCGGCGCGCACCGCGGCGCGGGTGGTCCAGGTCGGTCTGGCCACCGGAGCGGACCTGCGCGCCACCGACGTCACCCTGGACGAGCAGGCGCGCGCCCGCTTCACCCTGCGGCGCGGTGCCGAGAGTGCGGACGTGGCCCTGGCCGTGCACGGCGAACACCAGGTCGGCAATGCGCTCGCCGCCGCCGCGGTCGCCCTGGAATGCGGGGCGGACCTGGCGACGGTCGCCACGGCTCTCGGTGCGGCGCAGGCGGTCTCGGAGCGGCGCATGGATGTGCGCACCCGCGCCGACGGCGTCACCGTGATCAACGACTCCTACAACGCCAACCCGGATTCGGTGCGGGCCGCGCTCAAGGCGCTGGTCACCATGGCCAAGTCCGGCGACACCCCGCGCCGCAGCTGGGCCGTCATCGGCGAAATGGGGGAACTGGGAGAGGATTCCGTGCTCGAACACGACCGGATCGGCCGGTTGACCGTCCGGCTCGACGTGGACCGGTTCATCGTCGTCGGTGCGGGCCGCCCGGTGCGCGCCATGTTCCAGGGCGCGGTGCAGGAAGGGTCCTGGGGCGAGGAGGCGGTGCACGTGCCGGATATCGCCGCCGCCGTCGACCTGCTCGACGACGACCTGGCCCCCGGTGACGTGGTGCTGGTCAAGGCGTCCAAGTCCGTCGGGCTGTGGGCCGTGGCCGAACACCTGACCGCCGTGGGCACGGATGCGCCCGCCGCCGAGTCGGATGCGCGGCCCGCCGCTGAATCCGATGCGCGGCCCGCCGCTGAATCCGATGCGCGGCCCGCCGCGGTGGAGGAGGCCGCGCGATGACCCAGATCCTCTTCTCGGCCGCCATCGCGCTCGCCGTCTCCATTCTGCTCACCCCCGTCCTCATCTCCATGTTCGCCAAACAGGGCTTCGGACAGGAGATCCGGGTCGACGGCCCGGAGAGCCACAAGGCCAAGCGCGGCACCCCCACCATGGGCGGCGTCGCCATCCTCGCCGGCATGTGGGCCGGTTACCTCGGCACCCACCTCATCGGCATGAGTTACGGCCAGCCCGGACCGTCGGCCTCGGGCCTGCTGGTGCTGGGGCTGGCCACCGCGCTGGGCGGCGTCGGCTTCCTCGACGACTTCATCAAGATCCGCAAGCAGCGCAATCTGGGCCTGACCGCGGCGGGCAAGTACATCGGACAGCTCACCGCCGCCGTGGTCTTCGGCGTGCTGGCGCTGAAATTCCGCAACGACAGCGGACTGACCCCGGCCAGCAAGCACCTGTCCTACGTGCGCGACATCACCACGGTGTCGATGAGCGTATGGATCTTCCTGGCCTTCGTCTGCCTGGTCGTGGTGGCCTGGTCCAATGCGGTGAACCTCACCGACGGCCTGGACGGTCTGGCCGCCGGATCCATGAGCCTGGTGCTGGGCGCGTACATGATCATCACCTTCTGGCAGTGGCGCAACGCCTGCGTCGACTACCCGGAGGCGGGCTGCTACAACGTGCGCGATCCGCTGGATCTGGCGCTGGTGTGCGCGGCCGGTGGTGCGGCGTGTATCGGATTCCTGTGGTGGAACGCGGCTCCCGCGAAGATCTTCATGGGCGACACCGGTTCGCTGGCGCTGGGCGGCCTGCTCGCGGGCCTGTCCATCACCACGCACACCGAGCTGCTCATGATCGTCATCGGCGCGCTGTTCGTGGCCGAGGCGGCGTCGGTGGTGCTACAGGTCGCGGTCTTCCGCACCACCCGGAACCGGCTGTTCAAGATGGCCCCGTTCCACCACCATTTCGAATTGAGCGGCTGGGCCGAGACGACGGTGATCATCCGATTCTGGATGCTCGCCGGTATGGCGTCCGCGGTTGGTCTGGGCCTGTTCTACAGCGAGTATCTGTCGGTCGGGTAGGTCGAAGGCGATGGTCGAACATTCTCCGAGGGTTCTCCGGTCACCGGGGCCCATGCTCGAATTCCTGCGTGGCCGGGACGTTCTCGTCGCCGGATGGGGGGTGTCCGGGCGCTCGCTGATCGAGCCGCTGCAGGACATCGGCGCGCGTCCGGTGGTCACCGACGGGGGTGAGAAGGCCCTGGCCGAGGCCGCCGAACTCGGTCTGGCCACCGCCACCCCCGCGGATCTGGTGGAACACGGCGCGCTGGACCGGTTCGCGCTGGTGATCACCAGCCCGGGCTGGCGGCCGGATTCCCCGGTGCTGGTCACCGCGGTCACCTCCGGTATCCCGGTCTGGGGCGACGTGGAATTCGCGTGGTGGGTCGATCAGGCCCGCATCTACGGTCCGGTGCGCAAGTGGCTGGTCATCACCGGCACCAACGGCAAGACCACCACCACGCAGATGACGCACGCCATCCTGCGCGCGGCCGGAATCCCCAGCGTGGCCTGCGGCAATATCGGCACCCCCATCCTGGACGCGCTGCGGCGCAATCCCGGACCGCAGGTGCTGGCCGTGGAACTGTCCTCGTTTCAACTGCATTGGGCCCCCTCGGTGCGCCCCGAGGCCGGGGTGGTGCTGAACGTGGCCGAGGATCACCTGGACTGGCACGGCGGCCTCGATGCCTACGCCGCCGCCAAGGCCCGCGCGCTCACCGGGCGGGTCGGCGTGGTGGGCCTCGACGACGCCGTGGCCGCCGCGCTGGCGCGAAAGTCCAAGGCGCGCCGCACCGTCGGCTTCCGGGTCGGCGTGCCCGCCGACGGCGAACTCGGCGTGGTGGACGGCAAACTGCTCGACCGCGCCTTCACCAAGGCCGCCATTCTGGCGGAGGTGGGCGATATCAGCCCGCAGGGCCCGGCCGGGGTGGCCGATGCCCTCGCCGCCGCCGCGCTCACCCGATCCATCGACGTGGCACCGCAATTCGTGAAGGAGGGCCTGGCCGAGCACAAGGTGGGTCCGCACCGGGCCGCCTTCGTGCGCGAGGTCGCGGGCGTCGACTTCATCGACGACTCCAAGGCCACCAACCCGCACGCCGCGCGGTCGTCGATCCTGGCGCACCCGCACGTGATCTGGGTGGCGGGCGGTCAGCTCAAGGGCGCGGGCGTGGAGGATCTCGTCGAAGAGGTGCGTGAACACCTCGTCGCCGCCGTGCTGTTCGGCCAGGACGCCGATGTGATCGCCGCCGCGCTGGCGCGACACGCCCCCGACGTCCCGGTCGTGACCCTGGGTTCGGGGGACGATGCAGAGATGGTCGCCACCGAACTCGCCGCGATCGGGCCGGACGCCGTCATGGCGCGTGCGGTGCACGCCGCCGCCGGATTCGCCCGGCGCGGTGACACCGTGCTGCTGGCCCCGGCCGCCGCGTCGCTGGACATGTTCACCGACTACACCCATCGCGGCCGCAGCTTCGCCACCGCGGTGGCGGACCTGAACGAGAAGGACATCGGGAGCCCCGAATGACCGCCACCCGGCCCGCCGCGGCGCAGACCACGCGCCGGGCCCGGGCCGGTTGGTTCGGGGCGTGGCTGGCCCGCCCGCTGGCATCGTTCCACCTGGTGGTGAGCATCGCCGCCCTGCTCACGGTGCTCGGCCTGGTCATGGTGCTCTCCGCCTCCAGCGTGGAGGCGTACGCCGTCGGCAAATCGGCGTATTCGCTGTTCGTCCAGCAGGCGGCGTTCGCGGCGGTGGGCGCGCTGGCGTTCTATGTGGCGCTGCGGATTCCGCTGCGGCTGCTGCGGCAGCTGTCCTTCCCGGTGTTCGCGCTGTCGGTGGTACTGCTGGTGCTGGTGCTCATCCCCGGCATCGGCACCAAGGTGTCGGGTTCGCGGCGCTGGTTCGACCTCGGATTCGTCTCGGTGCAGCCCTCGGAGATCGTGAAGGTCACCCTGGTGGTGTGGGGCGCGCACCTGCTGGCCTCGCGCCGCGCCGAATACGTCGACGGCCACGTGGGCTACCGCGAGATCCTCATGCCGCTGGTGCCGGCCGGTCTGCTGGTGTGCTTCCTGGTCGTGCTCGAGCCGAATCTGTCCACCACCATCGCGCTGGGCATCGTGCTGGCCGCGCTGCTGTGGTTCGGTGGGCTGCCGCTGCGCATGTTCGTCACCATCGCCGTCTCCGGTGTGGTGGCGGCGGCCGTGCTGGCGCTGTCGGCGGGCTATCGCTCCGACCGCATGCGCGCCTTCTTCAATCCCGGTGAGGATCCGCAGGGCATCGGCTACCAGTCCCGGCAGGCGCTGTATTCGCTTGCCGACGGCGGCATCTGGGGCCGCGGCCTCGGACAGAGCCGGGCCAAGTGGAGCTATTTGCCCAACGCACACAACGATTTCATCTTCGCGATCATCGGCGAGGAACTCGGCTTTCTCGGATGTGCGCTGGTGCTGGGACTTTTCGCGCTGTTCGCCTACACGGGGCTGCGCATCGCCACCCGCTCGGTGGACCCGTTCCTGCGCCTGCTGTCCGCCACCGCCACCACCTGGATCACCGGTCAGGCGCTGATCAATATCGGCTATGTGGTGGGGCTGCTTCCGGTCACCGGCCTCCAGCTGCCGCTGGTGTCGGCGGGTGGATCGTCGCTGGCCATCACGCTGCTCATGTTCGGCATCGTCGCCAATGCCGCGCGGCACGAACCCGAGGCGGTGGCGGCCCTGCACGCCGGCGGGGACGGCCGGTTCAGCCGCCTGCTGCGGCTGCCGAAGCCGGAGATCTACTCCGCCGGGCGCGCTCGCGCCGCCCGCGCCCGCTCGGCCGCCAAACGCTCGGCGAAGGCGGTGAAACCGGGCGCGAAATCGCGACGCGCGCTGCCACCGAGCGGTCGGGGCAGCGCGGACGCGCGCAGGTCGATAGATTCGGATTCATCGCGTCGCCGTTCGGCCTCCACCGAATCGTGGCGCAGCACCCGGGCCTGGGAGCCCAGCTATCCGATGAGACATGCGAGAGAACGGGGAAACTCGAGGTGACAGGGGAGCGACCGCTCTCGGTGATCGTGGCGGGCGGTGGCACCGCGGGGCATATCGAGCCCGCGCTGGCCGTGGCGGACGCGCTGCGGCGAATCGACCCGAATATCCGGGTGACCGCACTGGGCACCCAGCGCGGACTCGAAACGAAACTCGTGCCCGAGCGCGGCTATCCGCTGGAACTGGTGCCGCCGGTGCCGCTGCCGCGCAAACCCACCATGGATCTGCTGCGGCTGCCGGGGCGCGTCCGCGCCGCCGTGTCACGGACGCGCCGGATCATCGACGCCGTCGAGGCCGATGTGATCTTCGGAGTGGGCGGCTATGTCGCGCTGCCCGCCTATCTGGCGGCCGGACCGGGCCTGCTGCGGCGGCGTCGCAGGGTTCCGGTGGTCATCCACGAGGCCAATGCCATGGCCGGTATCGCCAACAAGGTCGGTGCGCGCGTCGCGGCGCGGGTGCTGGCGGCCGTGCCGGATTCGGGCGTGGCGGCCCGCGGCCGGGCCGACGCCGAGGTGGTCGGCATCCCGGTGCGCGGGTCCATCTCCGGACTCGACCGCGCTGGTCTGCGGGCCGCCGCGCGCGCGGAATTCGGCCTGCCCGCCGAGGGGCCGGTGCTGCTGGTCTTCGGCGGTTCGCAGGGCGCGCGCACCCTCAACGAGGCGGTCTCGGCCGCCGCGCCGCAGCTCGTCGCCGCCGGGGTCTCGGTGCTGCACGCGCACGGACCGAAGAACAACCTCACCCTCGACGACGCCACCGGCGACACCGCGAAATACGTTGCCCTGCCATATCTGTCGCGCATGGATCTGGCCTATGCCGCCGCCGACGCGGTGGTGTGCCGCTCCGGCGCCATGACCGTCGCCGAGGTGTCGGCCGTCGGCCTGCCCGCCTTCTACGTCCCCCTCCCGCACGGAAACGGGGAGCAGGAACTCAACGCGCGCCCGGTGGTGGCCGCCGGCGGTGGCAGAATCGTGGCGGACGCGGAGCTGACTCCGAAATACGTGATCGACGAGGTGATACCGCTGCTCATGGATTCCGATCGGCTGACGGCAATGGGACGTGCCGCGGCGGGCGCCGGACATCGCGACGCCGCCGACGTCATCGCGCGTATCGTGCTGGAGGTGGCGGGCCGATGACGGAGGAGACGGCGGCAGCGGTCGAACAGGGCACCGATCTGCCCGCGAGCCTGCACCGCGTGCACATGATCGGCATCGGCGGCGCGGGCATGTCCGGCATCGCGCGCATCCTGCTCTCCCGGGGCGGACTCGTCTCCGGCTCGGACGCCAAGGAGAGCCGCGGCGTGCTGGCGCTGCGGGCGCGCGGCGCGCAGGTGCGCATCGGTCACGACGCCAGCGCCCTGGACCTGCTACCCGGCGGCCCCAGCGCCGTCGTCACCACCTACGCCGCCATTCCCAAGACCAATCCGGAACTGGTGGAGGCGAATCGCCGCGGCATCCCGGTGCTGCTGCGCCCCGCCGTCCTCGCCTCGCTCATGCAGGGGCACCGCTCGCTGCTGGTCTCCGGCACGCACGGCAAGACCTCCACCACTTCCATGCTGGTGGTGGCCTTGCAGCACTGCGGATTCGACCCGTCCTTCGCGGTCGGCGGCGAACTCAACGAGTCCGGCACCAACGCCCACCACGGCACCGGCGGCAGCTTCGTGGCCGAGGCCGACGAGAGCGACGCCTCGCTGCTGCAGTACGCGCCGGATGTCGCGGTGGTCACCAATATCGAATCCGACCACCTGGACTACTTCGGCTCCGACGAAGCCTATGTGCAGGTCTTCGACGACTTCGTGGACCGCCTGGTCCCCGGCGGGAAACTCGTGGTCTGCCTGGACGATCCGGGCTCGCTGAGCCTGGCCGAACGCACCGTGGCGCGGCTCGCCGATGATGATCGCGGTATCCAGGTGCTCGGTTACGGCTCCGCCGGAGTGGCGACCGAGGTGCCCGTCGCCGCGCGGCTGCACTCCTGGGAACCGCGCGACGTCGGCGGCGTGGCGCAGTTCCAGCTCGCCGACGAACCCGCGCCGCGTACGCTCCGGCTCTCGGTGCCCGGCCGCCATATGGCGCTCAACGCGCTCGGCGCGCTGCTGGCCGCCCGCGCCGCCGGGGCCGACGTCGGTGAGATCATCCAGGGGCTGGAGGGTTTCGGCGGCGTGCACCGGCGCTTCCAGCTCACCGGGCGGGAGAACGGCGTGCGCGTCTTCGACGACTACGCCCACCATCCCACCGAGGTGCGCGCCGTGCTCGGCGCGGCGGCGGAACTGGTGGCGCAGGAGGCCGCCGACGGGGCCCGGTCGCGGCCCGGCCGGGTGATCGTGGTCTTCCAGCCGCATCTGTACAGCCGCACCGCCACCTTCGCGACCGAATTCGGGGCCGCTCTCGATCTCGCCGACGAAGTGGTGGTGCTCGACGTGTACGGCGCGCGCGAGGAGCCGCTGCCCGGCGTGAACGGGGCGCTGGTGGCGCAGGCCGTCACCAAACCCGTGCACTACCAGCCGGATATGTCGCGGGTGGGCCGCCAGGTGGCCGGACTCGCGCGCCCCGGCGATGTGGTGATCACGATGGGTGCGGGCGATGTCACCATGCTGGGCGGCCAGATCCTCGACGGGCTGCGCGCCCGGCCCGCGCACGGGCGGTGATCCGGCTTGCGCCGCGGGGGAGTGGACACCGAGACGGCCGAACCGGTCGATGATTCCGTCGACCGGGACGGCCGCGATCGGCACGACGACGCGGCGGCCCGGTGGGCCCGCCTGCGGCGCGGTCGCCGCGATCCCTGGTGGATCCGGGCCCGCGAGTCGCGACGGGTGCGCATCGGCGTGGCGGTCGGGGTCGTCGTCGCGCTGGCGCTCGGCCTGGTCGCCTATCTCTCACCGCTGCTGGCGGTGCGCACGGTGCGCGTCGACGGCCTGTCGGTGGTGACCGAGACCCAGGTTCTCGACGCGCTCGACATGCCGGAGGGCCGGTCCATGCTCCGCATCGACACCACCGAGCTGGCGCAGCGGGTGGCGCGGCTGCCCAAGGTGCACTCGGTGCGGGTGCAGCGGGTGTTCCCGTCCTCGGTGCGCGTGACGGTGGTCGAACGCACACCGGTGCTCTACTTCGAGGCGCCCGACGGCGCGCACTTGATCGATTCCGACAGCGTGGAATTCGCCATCGAACCGGCCCCGATCGGAGTACCGAAATTGGTCACCGAAACTCCCGGCGGCAACGATCCCGCCACCCGTGCGGCGGTCACCGTGATCAATGCGGTACCGGTATCACTGCGGCTCGAGGTGGGAGAGATTGTGGCGAGATCGGTTTCGGACATTCGGCTCGAGCTACGCGACGGACGGCGCGTGCTGTGGGGTGGATCCGACGATTCCGAGCGCAAGGCGGCGGTGGTGATTCCGCTGCTGACGCGCGACGGCGAGGTGTTCGACATTTCGAGTCCGAATCTCGTCACGGTAAAGTGAGCGATACCCTTTGGGACGCCGAAATTTTCGGTGGTCACCCGGAGCGCTTCCGGCTGCCATCCCGGCACCGGAGAGCAACCGTCCACGATACGATGCGAGGCGGGTCGGACGAGTGGGATCACGCAAGATTCTGAATCTCGTTTCGGCGCGCCTGCGCCCGTAACGCGGTAGCTGCGAATAGCGTTCCGCAACAGTCGGATACTTGACATAACGCTAAAGCTATGGTTGAGGCTTTATCAGACCGAGACCTTTCGGTACTGGCTTACGGCGAGCATCCGAAGACACCAAGCTTGTTGGATCGAAGGAAGGCGAGAGTCCATGACGCCCCCGCACAACTACCTTGCAGTGATCAAGGTCGTCGGTATCGGCGGCGGCGGCGTGAACGCCGTCAATCGAATGATCGAACAGGGACTCAAGGGAGTCGAGTTCATCGCGGTCAACACCGACGCGCAAGCGCTGTTGATGTCGGACGCCGACGTCAAACTCGATGTCGGCCGGGAACTGACCCGCGGCCTCGGCGCCGGTGCCGATCCCGAGGTGGGCCGCAAGGCCGCCGAGGACCACAAGGACGAGATCGAGGAGGTCCTCAAGGGGGCCGACATGGTCTTCGTGACCGCCGGTGAGGGCGGCGGCACCGGCACCGGCGGCGCGCCGGTGGTGGCGAGCATCGCCCGCAAGCTGGGCGCGCTCACCATCGGTGTGGTGACGCGGCCGTTCTCCTTCGAGGGCAAGCGCCGCTCCAACCAGGCCGAGGCGGGCATCCAGTCGCTGCGCGAATCCTGCGACACCCTCATCGTCATCCCCAACGACCGGCTGCTGCAGCTGGGCGATGCGGCCGTATCGCTCATGGACGCCTTCCGCTCGGCCGACGAGGTGCTGCTCAACGGTGTGCAGGGCATCACCGACCTGATCACCACCCCCGGTCTGATCAATGTCGACTTCGCCGACGTCAAGAGCGTCATGTCCGGAGCGGGCAGCGCGCTCATGGGCATCGGTTCCTCGCGGGGTGAGGGGCGCTCGGTGAAAGCGGCCGAGGCCGCCATAAACTCACCGTTGCTGGAGGCGTCCATGGACGGCGCGCACGGGGTGCTGCTGTCCATCGCCGGCGGGTCGGACCTGGGTCTGTTCGAGATCAACGAGGCCGCCTCGCTGGTGCAGGAAGCCGCGCACATCGAGGCCAACATCATCTTCGGCACGGTCATCGACGACTCCCTCGGTGACGAGGTGCGCGTCACGGTGATCGCCGCGGGCTTCGACGGCACCGGCCCCGCCCGCCGCATCGAATCCACCATCGCCCGGCCGGCCGCCTCCACCATCGGGTCCGCCCGGGCGGGCGATGTCGCCCCGTCCACCGCGCGCACCACCGACTACGGTTCGGCCCGCACCCCCGACCCGGCGCGCCCCGACCCCGCCCCGGCCCCGGAGCAGCCGGTCTCCCGGGGCCCGGCGCCCTCCTACGGGTCGCCCCGCCCCTCCTCGATCGACCCGACGGTGGCGCACAACCCCCGCTCCCACATCCAGCCGTCCGACGACGACACCGACGACGACGTGGACGTCCCCTCGTTCATGCGCCGCTGACCCACCACCGCCGACGCACCGGTACCCGCACGGGGCCGGTGCGTCGGCGCGTTCGGAGGGTGGTGCGGTCCGTGTGCCGGGGCCTGCTAGCGTGGCCCGTCGTTGGATTGCCAGCGGGTAACGGATTCGATGCGCGGGAGTCGCCGCGTGCGGGAGGAGCTTCATGATCAGCACGGTGGGACGGACTGCTCGCTGCGCGATCGCGGTTGCGGTGGTAGGTGCTGTCGCCTCCGCCGGGATTGCCCATGCATCGCCGGGGGTGGAGTTGACCACCGCGCAGAATCTGGTCGCCAATCCCGCGTTCACCGAGGGGGCCCGCGGGTGGGAGGGCCACATCTACAACGCCGACCTCGGCGGCGGCACCGCCACCGTGCGCGACAGCGGATATGTGGGCCAGGACGTCGCGGTCGTCAAGGGAGCCGAGTACACCTTCTCGGTGCGGGTCGGCGCGGCCGACGGCGGCGGGGTGCTCGCCCTCGCCCTGGACTCGGCCACCAGCGTGGCCTACGTGAGCCGCGATGTGAGCACCACCGCGCCCACCACCGTCACCCAGACCTTCACCGCCGTCGGCGACACCGCCTACATCGCCTGCCAGGCCACCCGGGGGCCCGGCGGCTGGTGCGGCGACTTCAGCGTCACCGCCACCGGCAAGACCGGCGGCGGCAGCGGCTCCGCCTCCGGCTCGGCGGGCAGCTCCTCCGGCTCCTCGGGTTCGGCCAGCGGCTCCGCGGGCTGACCGGCCCCCGGCCGGGCGTTTCGACCTTCCGCGCCCGACACCGTGACCGGCGGGCGCACGTGCCATCCTTCGCTCGCACCCGCCGCACGGCCACGCACTGGTTCGCTCCGGTCCGCGCACGGTCGCGAGGCGCGCTGTCGTGCGCCGGAGCCCGCCCCGTGCGGTGTGTCACGTGATGGTCCGCACCCGGTCGGGTGGCGCGGATTGCCCGGTGGTGGCCATTACCCTCGGAGGCATGACTTCTGCTGCACCGGTACTGCGTACTCGGCGGGTGACGACGACACGGGCGGGCGGGTTCTCGAAGGCCCCGTACGACTCGTTCAACCTCGGGGATCATGTCGGCGACGATCCGGAGGCGGTGCGGCGTAATCGATCGCGGCTGGCCGAGAGTCTCGGACTGCCGCCGGAGCGGTTGATCTGGATGGAGCAGATCCACGGGCGCACCGTCACCGTGGTGGACGGGCCGCGCACCGACGCGGTGCCCGCGACCGACGCGCTGGTGACCACGGAGCCGGATCTGGCGCTGGTGGTGCTGACCGCCGACTGCGTGCCGCTGCTGCTGTCGGATGACGAGGCCGGGGTGATCGCGGCCGTGCACGCGGGCCGCATCGGCGCGCGGATCGGCATCGTGCCGCGGGTGCTCGAGGCCATGTACGAACTCGGCGCGAAACCCGAGCGCATCGGCGCGTTTCTGGGACCGGCGGCCAGCGGTCGCCGGTACGAGGTGCCCGCCACCATGCGCGCCGACGTCGAGGCGCATCTGCCGGGCAGCGCCACCACCACCGTCAAGGGCACCCCGGGGCTGGATCTGCGCGCGGGCATTCGGCGGCAGTTGGAGGCGGCCGGTGTCGGCGCCGTCGCGGTGGACCCGCGCTGCACCATCGAGGACGAAACCCTGTTCTCGCACCGCCGCGGCGCGCCGACCGGCCGAATCGCCGGTGTGATTTGGATGTCATCCGAGGGAGCGGCGGTATGACCTCCGAATCATCCACCGCCGCAATGGGTATCGGAACCGACGGCGAGACGCGCGTCACGGCGCGCACCGCCGAGCTCTCGGCCAACCTCTCCGCCCTGACCGAACGCATCGACGCAGCATGCCGGGTGGCCGGACGGGATTCCGACACCGTACGCTTACTCCCCGTAACTAAATTCTTCCCGGCCTCGGATATCGAAATCCTCTATGGACT
Source organism: Nocardia sp. CC227C (assembly GCF_030767025.1). Lineage (GTDB taxonomy): Bacteria > Actinomycetota > Actinomycetes > Mycobacteriales > Mycobacteriaceae > Nocardia. The sequence goes on from NZ_JASITE010000001.1 coordinate 465,705, forward strand.
CGGCCGCCGCGAATTCGGCGAATCCCGGGAGCAGGAGGCCAGCGATAAAGTGGCCCAGTTGCGCCACCTGTCGCACGTGCGCTGGGAATTCATCGGACGTCTCCAGCGCAACAAAGCGAAACACGTTGCACGCTGGGCAAATACCGTCTATTCGGTCGATTCGGACAGGTTGGCGGCCGCACTCGACACCGCCGTCACCAACGCCCTCGAGGCGGGCGATCGCGACACGCCCCTGCGGGTCCTGCTGCAAGTCAGCCTGGACGCCGACCCCACCCGCGGCGGCGTCGCCCCCGACGATCTCCCGGCTCTCGCCGACCGCATCGCGGAATCGGCATCGTTGCAGCTCGCGGGCCTGATGGCGATTCCGCCGCTGCACACCGATCCGGCCGCCGAATTCGCCCGCCTGGCCGACCTGCACGGCCGCCTGCTGGCGGCACATCCCCAGGCCAGGGAGCTGTCGGCGGGGATGTCAAACGATTTGGAGGCCGCCATCGCGCACGGATCGACGTGCGTGCGTGTCGGTACCGCGTTGATGGGCGCACGACCGATAACCTCGCCTTAGCAAAGAAACCTCATCAGTCACATTTGAAACATATGCTTGTGAAGGACGAGGACTGAGCAGGACTTCAACACCCCAGGCCAGCCGGGGCCGAAGGAAGGTCGACCAGTATGAGCGAGCGTAGCGAGCGAGCCATCGACGCAGCCACGAGCGTGCTCGTGCTGGAGCCGAGCGTCAGCGAGGTGGAAGCATGAGCACGCTGCACAAGTTCAAGGCGTACTTCGGCATGGTTCCGCTCGAGGATTACGAGGACGATTACGTCGACGACCGCGGGGTGGGCGGGGGGCACCGGAGCGGCGTCGACGAGCGTGGTGCGCGTCGGCCTCGTCCCCGGGAATACGACCGCGACTACGACCGGTACGCCGACGACCGCTACGACGACGAGCCCGCCTACCCGGAGCCGTCCTACAAGGCCCCGTACCAGCCGGGCTACAGCGTGGCGCGTCGCGACGACTACGCCGACGACTACGCGGACGACCGGTACGAGCCGCCGCGCCGCCCCACCCGCATCGACACCGCACCGTCCAGCCGCACCCGCAGCCTGGGCGGCGGCGCGCCGATGGTGCGCGGTGCGACCCGCGGTGCGCTGGCGGTGGACACGGAAGCCGAGCGGCGCATGGAAGAGCTGCGGATGGAGGAACGCCGCATCGAGACCGCGCCGCCGCGCCGGTCCGGGCTCTTCGAGGAAGGCGGCCCCTTGTCCAAGATCACGACGCTGCGTCCGCGCACCTACGCCGAGGCCGCCATCATCGGTGAGCGTTTCCGCGACGGCACCCCGGTGATCATGGACCTGGTCGAGATGAGCAACTCCGACGCCCGTCGCCTGGTCGACTTCGCCGCCGGACTGGCCTTCGCGCTGCGTGGCTCGTTCGACAAGGTCGCGACCAAGGTGTTCCTGCTCTCACCTGCCGATGTGGACGTATCGGCCGAGGAGCGCCGGCGCATCGCCGAAACCGGTTTCTACAACCAGAAATAACGGCCCCGGCCGGGTGCGGCCGCACCGCCGCACCCTGCGGGAACACGCCGTGCGCGGGGGCGGGCGCCGATCCGGGCGGCGCGTATGTTTTGCGGGACACCGATTCTGAGGCAGAGTGAACACGTGGCCCTGATCGCGGTGTTGAACCTAGTCCTGCTCCTGTTCTGGCTGCTGCTGATCAGCCGCGTCATCGTGGAGTTCATCCACGTGTTCGCGCGTGATTGGCACCCCAGCGGCTTCCTCGCCGTCATCTTCGAGGTGATCTTCACGATCACGGATCCGCCGGTGAAACTCCTGAGGCGTTTGATACCGCCAGTGAATCTTGGGGGAATTCGACTCGATCTGTCGATTATGGTCCTGCTTTTCGTCGTCTTCTTCCTCTACTCGCTCACGGCCACTGGCGGCACCGCGTAGCTGAGATGTGACAGAATGGGCCGAGAAGAAAGCTTGTCTGATCTAGTGCTAGATCTCCGTACGAAGCGTGAAGGGATCCTTCCATGCCGCTGACCCCAGCCGATGTGCACAACGTCGCGTTCAGCAAACCACCGATCGGGAAGCGCGGCTACAACGAGGACGAAGTCGACGCCTTCCTCGATCTGGTCGAGCAGGAGCTCTCACGCCTCATCGAAGAGAACGCCGATCTGCGTCAGCGGGTCGCCGAGCTCGACGCGGAACTCGCTGACGCCAAGAAGAATCGGGGCCCGGTCGCGGCCGTGAAGCAGGCCCCCGCCCCGGAGCCGCCCAAGCCCGCCCCGGCCCCGGCCCCCGCGCCCATGCCGGTCCCCGCGCCGGTCGCCAAGGACGCGCCCTCCGCGGACGCGAATCTGCAAGCGGCCAAGGTGCTCTCGCTCGCGCAGGAGATGGCCGACCGGCTCACCTCCGATGCCAAGACCGAGGCCGAGCAGCTGCTGGCGAACGCCAGGGCCAACTCCGAGCGCCTGGTCAGCGATGCGCGCACCCGCTCCGAGTCGATGATCGCCGACGCCCGTCAGAAGGCCGAGGCCATGCTGTCGGACGCCCAGACCCGCTCCGACAACCAGTTGCGCCAGGCCAAGGAGAAGGCCGACGGCCTGCAGGCCGACGCCGAGCGCAAGCACACCGAGATCATGGCCACCATCACCCAGCAGCGCAGTGTGCTGGAGAGCCGGATCGAGCAGCTCAAGACCTTCGAACGCGAGTACCGGGTGCGGCTCAAGTCCTACCTGGAATCGCAGCTCGAGGAGCTGGAGAACCGCGGGTCCGCGGTGCCGGTGGACGGTGGCGAGTTCGGCGAGGGCGCGTCCGGCAACGGCGCGCTGCTCAAGGGCGGCAAGTAAAGCCGCCCCGACGACGTCCCCCGGTGCTGCGCTGCACGGCCCGAACGGGCCGGTCGGCACGGCGCAGCGCCACCACCGGTTCGGAGGTTGCGGTCAGACGAGGGGGTGCCCGTGCTCGTGGTGACGCTCGGCCTCGCGGCAGTCGGATTCGGTCTGCTGGTGGCCGCCCTGACCACCGGTTCCGTGGTGTGGGCGTGGGCCTGCATCGTGGTCTGCGTGATCGGCGCGGTGCTCCTGCTGATCAGTGCGCTGTCCATGCGCTCCGACGAGGACGAGACCCAGTCCCGGCCAGGCGGCAAGCACGCCAGACACTAGAGCGCGGGTCCGCGGAATAATCCCTGGACCGCGCTCGCTAGACTGACACTGCAGTACGGCGTCGATCCGGCAATCACCGGGGAGCCTTCGGAAGAACGGCGGCCCGAGCCGCTCAGTAGAACCGAACGGGTGAGCCCGTCACAGCTCGCAACGAGAGGTTCGGCCGTCCCGACGGATGCCGCCGGACAAGCGGGGTGGTACCGCGGTGAGAGCGCACCAGGCGCTCATCGTCGTCCCCGTGCCCACAGGTGATGGCACGAGGAGAGACGGAGCCCGCGATGGCGGACGAGGCCCCTGTAGACAACCCCGCTGTGGACCCCACAGTCACCCGCAACGCGTATCCCCGCGTCGACCTGGGCCGCACCGGCGGCGGCCAGGTGTCCTTCCCCGATCTGGAGCAGCGCGTCCTGGCGTACTGGGCCGCTGACGACACCTTCCGCGCCAGCATCGAGAACCGTTCCGATGCACCGGAATTCGTCTTCTATGACGGACCCCCCTTCGCCAATGGGTTGCCGCATTACGGACATCTGCTCACCGGCTATGTCAAGGATTTGATCCCGCGCTTTCAAACCATGCGCGGGAAGAAGGTCGAGCGCCGATTCGGATGGGATACTCACGGCCTGCCCGCGGAAATCGAAGCGGAGAAGCAGCTCGGTATCACGGACAAATCACAGATCGATGCCATGGGCTTGGCGGAATTCAATGCCGCGTGCAAGTCCTCGGTACTTCGCTACACCAATGAGTGGCGTAACTATGTGACGCGTCAGGCGCGCTGGGTCGACTTCGACAACGACTACAAGACCCTCGATCTCGACTTCATGGAGTCGGTGATGTGGGCCTTCAAGGCGCTGTACGACAAGGGGCTCATCTATCAGGGCTTCCGGGTGCTGCCCTACAGCTGGTACGAGCAGACGCCGCTGTCGAACCAGGAGACCCGGCTCGACGACGCCTACAAGATGCGCCAGGACCCGGCGGTCACCGTGGACATGGTGCTGTCGGTTCCCGCGGACCATCCGCTGCACGAGCTGGACGGCGCGAACGCCCTGATCTGGACCACCACGCCCTGGACGCTGCCGTCCAACCTGGCGATCGCGGTGCACCCGGACGTCACCTACGCGCACGTCAAGGGCAAGGACGGCAAGCGCTACCTGCTTGCCGCCGAACGGGTTTCGCACTACGCGCGCGAACTGGGCGAGGAGGCCGACGGTTTCGAGGTGCTCGGCGAGCACCTCGGCGCGGCCCTGGTCGAGCTGCGCTACCAGCCGCCGTTCGACTTCTTCGTCGGTCACCCCAACGCCCACCGCGTGCTCGCGGCCGACTACGTGACCACCGACTCCGGCACCGGCATCGTGCATCTCGCGCCCGCCTTCGGTGAGGAGGATATGGACGTCGCCTCGGCGGCGGGCATCGAACTGGTGCAGCCCCTCGACGCGGGCGGCAAGTTCACCTCCATGGTGCCGCCGTACGAGGGCCTCATGGTCTTCGATGCCAACCCGGTGATCATCAAGGACCTCAAGGCCGCCGGAAAGCTGTTGCGGCACGAGACCATCGAGCACTCCTACCCGCACAGCTGGCGGTCCGGGCAGCCGCTCATCTACATGGCGGTGCCGTCCTGGTTCGTGGCCGTCACCAAGTTCCGCGACCGGATGGTGGAACTCAACCAGGAGATCACCTGGGTGCCCGAGCACATCCGCGACGGCCAGTTCGGCAAGTGGCTCGAGGGTGCGCGCGACTGGAACATCAGCCGCAACCGGTACTGGGGATCGCCCATCCCGGTGTGGGTCTCCGATGATCCGGCCTATCCGCGGGTGGACGTGTACGGCTCGCTCGACGAGCTGGAGCGCGACTTCGGCGTGCGCCCGGCCGACCTGCACCGGCCTATGATCGACGACCTGGTCCGCCCGAATCCCGATGACCCGACCGGGAAGTCGATGATGCGGCGCACTCCCGAGGTGCTCGACTGCTGGTTCGAGTCCGGCTCCATGCCGTTCGCGCAGGTGCACTACCCGTTCGAGAACAAGGACTGGTTCGACGGCACCGCCGCCGAGCCCACGGGCGGCACCGCCGCCGTCGGCCACAACCCGGGCGACTTCATCGTCGAGTACAACGGCCAGACCCGCGGCTGGTTCTACACCCTGCACGTGCTGGCCACCGCGCTGTTCGACCGCCCGGCGTTCAAAACCGTTGCGGCGCACGGCATCGTGCTCGGCGACGACGGGCTGAAGATGTCCAAGTCCAAGGGCAACTACCCGAACGTCAACGAGGTGTTCGACCGCGACGGCTCCGACGCCATGCGGTGGTTCCTGATGGCCTCGCCCATCCTGCGCGGCGGCAACCTCATCGTCACCGAGCGCGGGATCCGCGAGGGGGTCGGCCACGCGCTGCGCCCGCTCTGGAACGCCTGGACGTTCCTGCAGCTCTACGCCTCGAAACCCGGTACCTGGCGCACCGATTCGACGCATGTGCTGGACCGCTACATCCTGGCCAAGCTGGCGCGCACCCGCGAGGTCATGACCGAGGCGCTCGAGGCCTACGACATCGCCGGGGCCTGTGACGAATTGCGCTCCTTCGCCGACGCGCTCACGAACTGGTATGTGCGCCGGTCGCGTTCGCGCTTCTGGGAGGAGGACCGCGACGCCATCGACACCCTGCACACCGTGCTGGAGGTGACCACCCGGCTCGCGGCCCCGCTGCTGCCGCTGCTCACCGAGGTGATCTGGCGCGGCCTCACCGGCGGCCGCTCGGTGCACCTGGCCGACTGGCCGGGGGAGACCGAGCTGCCCGCCGACCCGGAACTGGTGGCGGCCATGGACGAGGTGCGCGCGGTGTGCTCGACGGTGCTGAGCCTGCGCAAGGCCCAGAACCTGCGGGTGCGTCTGCCGCTCTCGGAGGTCACGGTGGCCGCCGAGGACGCGGCGCGGCTCGCCCCGTTCGCCGATCTCATCGCCGACGAGGTGAATGTCAAGAAGGTCGACCTCACCACCGATGTGGCCGCGCACGGTCGCTTCGAACTGGTGGTCAACGCCCGCGCCGCCGGTCCGCGCCTGGGCAAGGATGTGCAGACCGTCATCAAGGCGGTCAAGGCGGGCGAGTGGACCGAATCGGCCGACGGGGTGGTGAGCGCCGCGGGCATCACCCTGCTGCCCGAGGAGTACACCCAGCGCCTGGTCGCCGCCGAGCCGGACTCCACCGCCGCCCTGCCCGGCAATGCCGGTCTGGTGGTGCTGAATTCGACGGTCACCGAGGAACTGGAGGCCGAGGGCTGGGCCCGCGACCTCATCCGCGATCTGCAGGAGACCCGCAAGGCCAAGGGCCTGGACGTCTCCGACCGCATCGCGGTGGTGCTGGAGGTGCCCGCCGAGCGGCAGGACTGGGCGCGGACCCACCGCGATCTCATTGCCGGGGAGATCCTCGCCACCTCGCTGAGCTTCGACGCGGCGGGCGCGGATGCCAGCGAGATCGTCGGTGGCGTGCGGGTGTCGATCACCAAGGCGTGATCGCGCACGAGCGCTAGCGAACTCGGGGCGGAGCCGAAACGGCTCCGCCCCGAGTCGGCTCGTCGGGTCTGCTGAGGCGACTCAGTGTTCCGAGTTGTCTCGTCGGACCGCGATGTGGCTGAGTGGTCGAGTCGCCTCGTCGGCCATGCTCGCGGTGCCGTTCGGCCGGGCACGCTTCCCAGATCGACGCGGTGATCGTCGCGTCGTGGATCTCCGCCGTCGCGCGAGCTTTGCTCCGGCCCGGGTCGGTGTCCGCGACAGGTTGTGCACAGGAGTCCGCGCGCCCGCCGGAACGCGGTGCGACCGGCGTCACTATCCTCTTGTATGCGCTGGTAGCGGTGTTGCCCGGGCGCTGCTGGAGAATAGCTGGAGTTTGCTGGATCCGCGTCCCGGGTACCCGGTTATTTCGTGTGCGCCGTCTTCCTGCGGCGCGGAAACGATTACGCCGATTCGCGGGGGAGAGGAGATGGCATGACCAGCCCCGATCCGGAACCCAGTCAACAGCGCCGTTCGGTGGCCGCGGCCGCCATGGGCAATGCCACCGAATGGTTCGACTACGGCGTCTACGCCGCGGCGGCCACCTACATCACGGCCGCGTTCTTTCCCGGAGACCTCGGAGTGCTCGGCACCATGCTCGGCTTCGCGGTCTCCTTCATGTTGCGCCCGCTGGGCGGCATGGTCTGGGGTCCGCTCGGTGACCGCATCGGCCGAAAGGCGGTGCTGGCCACCACGATTCTGCTCATGGCCGCCGCCACCGGCCTGATCGGCCTGGTGCCCAGCCACGCCACCGCCGGGGTGCTGGCACCCATCCTGCTCATCTCGCTGCGCGTGGTGCAGGGCTTCTCCACCGGCGGCGAGTACGGCGGCGCGGCGACCTATCTCGCGGAGTCCTGCGAGGATCGTCGCCGCGGCTTCCTCGGCAGCTTCCTGGAGTTCGGCACCCTCGGCGGTTTCGTGGGCGGTTCGGCCGTGGTGCTGGCCTGCCAGCTCGCGCTGGGGTCGGACGCCATGTACGACTGGGGCTGGCGCATTCCCTTCCTGCTGGCCGTGCCGCTGGGTCTGATCGGCTGGTATCTGCGCACCAAGCTGGACGAGTCCCCGGTCTTCACCGAGGTCAAGGAGCAGCAGCATCCGCGCACCGGTCTGCGCGTGCTGCTGCGCGACTACCGGCGCGAGCTGCTGACCCTGGGTGGCCTGGTGATCGCGCTGAACGTCGTGAACTACACGCTGCTCACCTACCAGCCGACCTATCTGGAGAACACCATCGGTGTCGACGAGTCGACCACCACGGCCATGATGCTGATCGGCCAGTTGATCATGATGGTGTCGCTGCCCGCCTTCGGCCATCTCTCCGACCGGGTCGGTCGGCGGCCGATGTGGCTGGTATCGCTGCTGAGTCTGGCGGTGCTCGCCATTCCGATGTACTGGCTCATGGGCCAGGGCATCGTCTGGGCCGTCATCGGCTTCGTGGTGCTGGGGCTGTTGTACCTGCCGCAGCTGGCGACGATCACCGCGACCTTTCCGGCGATCTTCCCGACCCATGTCCGGTATGCGGGATTCGCCCTCGGCTACAACGTCTCCACGGCGATCTTCGGCGGTACCGCGCCGCTGGTGAACGAGGCCGTGATCGAGGGCACCGGCTGGACGCTTTTCCCGGCGCTGTACATGGTGGGCGCGTGCCTGGTCGGCCTGGTGGCCTGGGTCTTCCTGCGGGAGACGGTGGGCGCGTCGCTGCGCGGCACCGAGGTGCCCGAGACCGACGCCGTGCCCGCGGTCCCGGCCCGGGTCGCGGCCGCCCCGTCGGCCTGATCGGTACCCGGGGCGGCGTCCGTCCGGTGCGGCGACCGCCCCGGGTTTCCGCCGTGCCGGTGTGGTTACCCGGCTATCGGAGGTGGCGATATGGCCTGTGGACCGAAGTTCGCTGTGACCGTCCGGTACGGAGGTGCCGACCAGGCGGGCAGCAATGGCAATGTGTATGTGCGGCTCGGGGATACCGGGGCCGCCACGGGTGAGGCGGCGGTGCATCTGCCCGGCGATCCCACCCAGATCGGGCGTGAGCAGACCTTCCACATCGACTACGGCACCGCCCTCGACGATCTCACCGAGCTGTGGGTGCGCGTCGACTCCGAGGAGTCGACCTGGACGCTGGCGGCCATCGACTGGTTCCAGGTGGAGGATCTCGACGCCCACGCGCTGTGGCAGAGCACGCCGGTACCCGAGACCGAACAGGGTTTCGCCGCCGCGGTGGTGCCCGAGGAGACCGGCAGTGTCGACACGGTGCTGTCGCGCGGATTCCGGCTGCACCGGGAGCCGTCCGCCCGCTACCGGATCACCCTGGAGACCGGGCGGGAACCCGGTGCGGGAACCACCGGCAGCATCCTGGTCCGGCTGCTCGGCCACACCGACTGCCATCTGGTGTGGCTGCCGCTGAACGGGCCCACGGAGGATCTGGAGAGCGGCGCGCGTCGCCGCTACGGCCCCTACACCTACATCGCACACGACCCGCCGACCGATCTCGAGGTCCGGCTCGGCGGGATGAGCGCCGACTCCGACCGCTGGCAGCTGCTGCGGGCGGCGGTGGAGGACACCGCCACCGGCCGCACCTGGGTGGCGGAACCGGACAGCTGGTTCGACTGGACCTCGCCGCAGCAGACTTTTCCCCTCTCGGAGAAAGATTAGGCCGGAGAAGGACTGGGCCGGGAGAAAGACCGGACGCAGTGGCACTCGGCGGCTGAGCGGGACTCGGTTGAGCGGGACTCGGTCGAGAAGAATTCAGCGGAGCAGGATTCCGGATAGCCCGCCGGTCGCGCGCGATGTGGCGGCGGGCTCTACTCGACGACGAGTTCCACCGGGATATTGCCCTGGGTGGCGTGCGAGTAGGGGCACACCTGGTGGGTGGCCTCGACCAGCTCCCGCCCGGAGTCGTTGTGCAGGTGTTCGGGCAGTTCCACCCGCAGCACCACCGACAGGCTGAAGCCGCCGCCCTCGCGGCTGTTGAGTCCGACCTCCGCGGTGACGGCGGCCTCGTCGGCGTCCAGCTTCATGCGCTTGGCGACCAGTTGCAGCGCGCTGGCGAAGCACGCCGAGTAGCCCGCGGCGAAGAGCTGTTCGGGGTTGGTGCCCGCGCCGTCGCCGCCCAGCGCCTTGGGACGGGCCAGGGTGAGATCGAGGATGCCGTCATCGCTGTAGGAACGGCCTTCGCGGCCGACCGAGGTGGCGACGGCGGTGTACATGGGAGCCATTGGTCCTCCTAGACAGACTTGTCTGTTCACTTCACCGCCCAGAGTAGACAGACCTGTCTGCTATCGTCAAGGGTATGAGTGCCGCCCGCGACCGACTCCTGGAGACCGCCACCCGGCTGTTCTACGCCGAGGGCGTCCACACCGTGGGCATCGACCGGATCATCGCCGAGGCCGGTATCGCCAAGGCCACCTTCTACCGGCACTTCCGCACCAAGGACGACCTGGTCGTGGCCTATCTGACGCGCGAGTACGAGCGGCAGCGCACCGTGCTGGAAGCCGTGCCCGATGCCGGAACGGCCGCTCTCACCGTGATTTTCGAGCGGCTCGGCGAACTGAGCTGCGCGCCCGGCTTTCGCGGCTGCCCGTTCCTCAACGCCGCGGTGGAATTCCCGGATCCCGGGCACGCCGTGCGCGCGGTGGTGGCCGACTACCGGGACTGGTTCCGTCGGCTGGTGCGCGAGCGGTTGGCGGCGGCCGGGCACGACGACCCGGACACCGCCGCCCACTATCTGCTGCTGGTGCGCGACGGTGTGGCCCTCAGCGGCGGGCTCGGCGATCCCGCGACGGTCCGCGCCGGCGTGGCGACCGCCCTGGCTCAGGTCAGGACTCGGGTAGCCGCAGACCCCGCGCCAGCACCGGCCACGACCGCTTGAGCGCGTCCTCCCAATAGCCCCAGGAATGTGTACCCCGGGGTGGCAAATCGGCGGTTACCGGGATGTCCAGCTGCCGCAGCCGGTCCACCAGGCTGCGGGTGCACCAGTCGGTCGCGGCCTCGATGATGCCGCCGACCACGAGCTGCTGGATCAGCCCGCCGTCATTGGGGCCGAGACTGCGGATATCGCCGGGGGTGTCGCGCGGACCGGGCAGACCGGTGCCGTTGAACAGGTACAGCTCCAGACCGCGCAGCCCCTCGGCGTGCACGTAGGGATCGTTGGCCGCCCACATCGGGTCGTCGGGCGGGCCGTACATGTTGTGCACATCGCCGCCGCCCGCCGCGACCACCAATTTCACGAACTGCTGGCCGATTCGGTCACTGATCCGGGCGCAGCCGCTGTAGGCCGCCACCGCGCGGTACAGGCCCGGTGCGGCGATGGGCAGTTGCAGAACGCTGGTGCCGGACATGGACATTCCGGCGATGGCCCGAATCTCGTTGGTGCCCAGCGCGCCGTCGATGAGCGGCGGCAGCTCCTCGGTGAGGAAGGTGCGCCACATATTGGTGCCGAGCCGGGGATCCGGTGCGCGCCAATCGGTGTAGTAGGTGAAGCCGCCGCCGACGATCTGCACCACGTTGACGTCCTTGTCGGCGAAGAACTCGGTCGCGTCGGTATTGCGTCGCCAGGTGGCCGTATCCTGGCCGCCCCCAGCGCCATTGAGCAGATACAGCACCGGCCGTGGCTCGGAGGCGTCGGCGGGCCGCTGGACCTCCACCACCACGTCGCGGTCCATGGCGGCCGAGTGGACGGTGAGGGTGATGGTGCGGGCGTCGCGGACGCGGTACGAGGAGATGGTGGAGCCGTCCTCGGAAACCGGTGTGGCCATGAGGGTTCCGGTGCTGGTTACCGGGTCGGGCGGTGGCCCCGCCGCGGCAGGTCCCGGTGCCCCGGGGAGTGCGCAGGCGAAAACCACTGTCAGCGCGAGCAGTAGCGCTCGCGACCTGATACGACGAGTCAACTCAGGGCCCCTGTGGTAGCTGGCGGTATCGGACTCCCGGACCCCCGCGGGACGCCGAAATGCTACTTATGCCCCGATTTCCATGGGGGCGCAATGTCACATTCCGGCCACGGTTTGTGACCGGTGTCTCATGACACGCATAACGGCGGGGTTCGACGACCTGCCGCCGTTCTGGGTTACAACAGAGGAGACGGCAAATATGTGGTTAATGAGCGTTCGATAGTGCCGACCGAAGGGCGAGCACGTGCGACGACAAGCGATCCACCGCCTGATCCGGGCCGTTTCGGCCACCATGACCCTGCTCTGCGCCGGTGTGTTGTGGGCGGGCGCGGCCCAATCCGATACCGGGAGCGCCTCCGGCTCCGCCTCGGGCAGCGGCAGCGGCTCGGCCTCCGGCAGCGCGTCGGGCTCGGCGCAGCTGCCCCTCGCCAGTCCCCGCGCCATGATCGCGCTCGGGCTCGCCACCACCCAGACCGGCAAGCCCTATCGGTGGGGCGGTACCGGACCCGACGCCTGGGACTGCTCCGGGCTGGTGCAGTGGGCCTTCCGCAGCGTCGGCATCGACATGCCGCGCACCACCTGGCAGCAGGCCGAGGCCGGGCTGACCGTGCCGGTCGGCGCGCTGCAACCGGGGGATGTGATCGTGCTCAACGGCGATGCCTCCCACGTGGGCATCTACGCGGGGGCGGGGCAGGTCCTCAACGCGCACTCGCCCGGAGTTCCGGTCGGACTGACCCCGCTGTCCGACTTCGACATCTTCTCCGTGCGCCGGTTCTACTGATCGCGGGCGTCAGTCGCAGAGGCCGCGCAGCAGTGGGCCGTACTCCGGATGGTTGAGCGCCGAGGCGAACTGGGCGACCAGGTAGTCGGCCGGATTGCCGGTGTCGTACCAGCGGCCGCGAATGACCTGGCCGTAGACCGGGGCGGTGGCGGCGAAGGTGTTGATGGCGTCGGTCAGGTACACCTCGCCGGTGCGGTGGGTGTACCAGTTGTCGACCTGGCGGCGTAGTTCCGCGATGATGCCGGGGGTGACCACGTAGCCGCCGATGGCCGCGTACGAGGAGGGCGCGTCGGCGGGCTTGGGCTTCTCCTTCAGTCCGGAGATGCGCATCAGGCCGTCGCTGTGCTCCTCCTCCACGACCGGTACGCCGTAGCGCTGGGATTCGGCGGGATCCATCGGCATGAGGGCCAGCACCGGCGCGTCGGTCTTCTCGTAGGCGTCGATGAGCTGCTGGGCGCGCGGCACCTCGGCGACGAACACGTCGTCGGGCCACAGCACCAGCATGGGTTCGTCACCCAGGGTGCGGGCGGCATTGAGCACGGGGGTGCCGTTGCCGTAGGGGCCGTGCTGGTCCAGGTAGGTGATGTGGCCGAGGCGGCCGAGCTCGCCGACCTCCTCCACGGCATCGGCGTATGCCTGTTTGCCGTCGGCGCGCAGCTGCGCCACCAGGGCGGGATTGGGCCGGAAGTGGTCCTGGATCAACGACTTCCCGGCGCTCACCACGATGGTGATATCGGTGATTCCCGAGGCGACCAGCTCGCGGACCGTGTGCTCGATCACCGGTTTGTCGCCGACCGGCAGCATCTCCTTCGGGATCGCCTTGGTGAGCGGCAGCAGGCGGGAGCCGATACCCGCGGCGGGGATCACGGCCTTGCGAATAGTCATGCCCCGATCATCACACATCCGCGGCGTCGTACCTGTCGGTAGCCGGGCGTAGATTTCTCGATGTGAACACCGCCGCCGAACCGACTGACGGGGACGTTGTGCCTGGTCAGCGGACCGGCGCGGGATCGGGCGAATCAGCCGCACCACACCGGTCGGTCGGATCTGATGCCCAGCGGCCCGCCAGTCACGTCCCGGCCGTGTCCACTCCGGCCGCCCATCCCTCGGCCGGTGCCGTCGGATCGCCCCGGCGGGACCGACCCCCGCGCGCCGCCGCGACCCGGCGGTGGGTGCTGCATATCGATATGGACGCGTTCTTCGCCTCGGTGGAGCAGCTCACCCGGCCCACGCTGCGTGGGCGGCCGGTGCTGGTCGGGGGCGTGGGCGGGCGCGGCGTGGTGGCCGGGGCGAGCTACGAGGCGCGGGCCTTCGGGGCGCGTTCGGCCATGCCCATGCATATGGCGCGCCGCTTGGTCGGGGCGAGCGCGGTGGTGGTGCCGCCGCGCGGGGCGGTGTACGCGGAGCTGAGCGGGCAGGTGTTCGACCTGCTGCGGGCGCGGATTCCGGTGCTGGAGACGCTGTCCTTCGACGAGGCGTTCGGCGAACCCGCGGAACTGGCGGGAGCGACACCCCAGCGGGTGCTCGAATTCTGTGAGCGGCTGCGGGAATCGGTGCGCGAGCGCACCGGCCTGGTCGCCTCGGTCGGCGCGGGCAGCGGCAAGCAGCTTGCCAAGATCGCCTCCGGACTCGCCAAACCCGATGGGGTGCGGGTGATCTCACCGGAGGAACAGGGGGAGATGCTGGCCGCGCTGCCGGTGCGCAAACTCTGGGGCATCGGTCCGGTCTCCGAAGGCCGTTTGCGCGCACTGGGAATCGAGACGGTGGGGGCGTTCGCCGCGCTGCCGGAGATCGAGGCCGTCTCGATTCTGGGTGGCAGTGTGGGCGCGGCGCTGCACCGGCTGGCGCGCGGCATCGACGACCGGCCCGTCGCCGAACGCGCCGAGGCCAAACAGATCAGCGCCGAGACCACCTACGAATCCGACATCGTGAATCTCGCCCAGTTGCGCCCCGCCATCGAGGCCATGGCCGCCGCCGCGTACCGGCGGCTCACCGCCGACGGGCGGGCGGCCCGCACGGTGGTGTTGAAACTCAGGAAGTCCGATATGAGCATCGTGACGCGCTCCGCCACGCTGCCCTACGCCACCGAGGATCTGGCCACCCTCACCGCCGCCGCCAAGCGCTCGGCCCTGGACCCGGCGGAACTGGGTCCGATTCGCCTGGTCGGTGTGGGTTTCGCGGGGTTGTCGGAGATACGCCAGGAATCGCTGTTCCCGGAATTGGACCGGACCGCGGACACCGAATCGGTGTCGGAGGAGCCGACTCTCGCGCTCGCCGCCGGGCCGGAGCCGGAGGTGCCGCCGCCGACCCGCTCCTACGCCACCGAAACCTGGTATCCCGGAGTGGATGTCGAACACCCGGATTTCGGACACGGCTGGGTGCAGGGCGCGGGCCACGGCGTGGTGACGGTGCGCTTCGAGACCCGTTCCACCGGACCCGGTCCCGCCCGCACCTTCCCCGCCGACGATCCCGGCCTGCGCCGCGCCGACCCGCTCGGCAGCCTGCGCTGACGGCATCCGCCGAGGTGGGCGGCCCGCCAGCGGCTCCGCGCGGGCGCGGCGAAGCCACTGTGCGCCTGGCGGGAGGCTCGCGGAACTCTGTGGGTTCATTCTGAAATTGCTCCGTACAGGGTTCGAGGAGTTATTTCCGGCCAACGCACTGTTAGCCTGGTGCCTCGTGCAGCGCCGCCGGTCGGGTTATGGGCGGCTGTCACATGGACGAACGGACCTACTCGAACGTAAAGGACGAGCAGTTGAAGCTTCAGAAGACTGGACGTATCGCGGTCGCCACGCTGGCAGTCGTGACCGCACTCGGACTGTCGGCGTGTGGCAGTGGTGACAAGGAGAACGAGGGCACCAAGACCACGACCACGACCACGACCACCACGTCGCAGGCGCAGGCGCAGTCCGATCTGCCGCCGGTGCCGACCGTGGCCGACCTCAACGCGGAACTGCAGCGCGGTCTCGACCCGAATGTGCCGAACGAGGAGAAGCTCGAACTGCTGCAGGGCATCAACGCCGATCCGGAGCTGCCGACCCGCCTGGTCGAGGCGGTGCAGCAGAACAACGCCTCCATCACCGTCACCGGTGTGACCGATCTGGGCAACGGCACCATCACCGCCGACGCCCAGGTGGCGCTGGCGGGCGGCGAGCCGCAGCAGGCGGTCGTGCCGTTCGTCGCCGAGGACGGCAAGTGGAAGGTCCAGAAGGAATGGATCTGCAACATGATCCAGCTGGCCAACCAGACCTCCCCGGCTTGCGTCTGACGCGCTGACGGCGAAGGGCCCGGGTCCCGCGAAGGGACATCGGGCCTTTTCTTTCGCTAACATCGCCCTCCGTGACCGATGTGATGGAGCGAGCGGACTCCGATGCCGCCGACAGTACGAAGTCGGGTTCCGCCGATCGGAGGCGCGGATGGGCGCGTCCCGTCGCTCTCGTCGCGGGACTCGTCGCGGTGCTGTCCGCGGTGGCCGTGCCGTTGCTGCCGGTCACCGTCGACGCCGCGACGCTCAGCTGGCCGCAGGGCGACTCCGCGCGCAGCGTGGAGGCCCCGCTGGTGTCCTATGCGCCGGTCGACTTCGATGCCGAGATTCCGTGTTCGGCTGTGGCACAGCTCGTTCCGAACGGCGGCACGCTGGTGGCGACCACGCCGAACGGTGCGCCGGACCGATGGCGGTACGGCTTCCTGGCGTGGGTGAGCGCGGCGAGCACCGCCGAGGACGGGACGACGACACCGGCCCGGCTGGAGGCGGTGCTGCGGGATCAGCGACTGGTCAGCGTGCCCGTCGACGAACTGGGCGCGGACTGCGCCCTGGTCGTGCACGCCGGGATGGACCGGACCACGGCGGCGCTCACCGGCTCCACGGTCGCGCCGGTCACCCTGGACGGTGACCACCGGCCGCAGCTGGTCGGCATCTACAGCGATCTGGCCGTGGCGGCCGGAACGACCGTCACCGCGCAGGTCGACACCCGCTTCTCCTCGACGCCCACCGTGCTCAAGCGGGTGGCGATCTGGACCGCGCTGGTGGGGACGATCGTGGCGCTGTTCGCGCTGCACCGCCTGGATCAGCGGGACGGGCGCTCACGGCGGCGCTTCCTGCCGCAGCGCTGGTGGACCTTCGCACCGGTCGACGGCGTGGTGCTGGGCGCGCTGGTGCTGTGGCACTTCATCGGTGCCACCACGGCGGACGACGGCTACCTGTTCGGTATGGGCCGCGCCGCCATTCCCTCCGGCTACATGGCCAACTACTTCGCCTACTTCGGGGTTCCGGAGAATCCGGTGGGCCTCTACCACTCACTGTTCGGCTACCTGGCGCTGATCTCACCGGCCAGCCCGTGGGTGCGGCTGCCCGCGCTGCTGGCGGGCATCATCTCCTGGCTGGTGATCAGTCGTGAGGTGATTCCGCGTCTGGGAGCGCGTATTTCACGTAACCGGGTGGCGGTGTGGACCGGCGGCCTGGGCTTCCTGGCCGTCTGGCTGCCTTACAACAACGGTCTGCGGCCGGAGGCCGCCGTGGCGGTGTCCCTGCTGCTCACCTGGGTGTCGGTGGAGCGCGCCATCGCGACGCGGCGGCTGCTGCCGTACGCGGTGGCGGCGCTCATCGGAGCGTTCGCCTGCACGGCCGGGCCCTCGGGCGTGATCTGCGTCGCCCCGCTGCTGGCCGGAATCAGGCCGATGTGGCGGGCGCTCGACGCGCGGGCGCGGGAGCTGGGCAGACCCGTCGCCCCGGATGCCGGTGTCATAACCACGCTGCGGGCGCGCCTCGGCTCCTACCTGAGCCTGATCGCGCCGGTGGCCGCGGCCGGAACCGTGGTGCTGGCGGCGGCTTTCGCCGACCAGACCGCGGCCGCCATGCTGGAGATGCGGCATGTGCACGAACTCGTCGGCCCGAATGTGCAGTGGTACGACGAATATCTGCGCTACCAGTACCTGTTCATGCCCACCATCGACGGATCGGTGGCCCGGCGCTTCGGCATGTTCATGTTCTGGGCGGGACTGCTGGCGTGCGTCTTCGTGCTGCTGCGTCGGGGCGGCCGGATTCCGTTCACGGCCGCCGGTCCGGTGCGCCGTCTGCTCGGCACCAGCGTCGGCGTCATCCTGCTCATGATGATCACGCCCACCAAGTGGACGCACCACAACGGTGTCTACGCCGGGATCGCCGGTGCGGTGGCCGTGGTGACCGCGGTCGCCGTCGGTCCGCGAGTGCTGCGCTCGCCGCGCAATCGCGCCCTGTTCGCGGCCATCGTGGCCTTCCTGCTGGCCATCACGTTCTCCAGCATCAACGGCTGGTGGTACGTGTCCAACTGGGGCATCCCCTGGAACGACAAGTCCGTGGTGCTGGCCGGTGTCGGCGTCAACAAGCTGTTCCTGCTGCTGGCCCTGCTGCTGCTGGCGCTCGCCGGGTGGTTCCATGTCCGTGCGCCCGAACCCGGTGCCGCGCACCGCATCTCCCGCCCCATGTGGCGGCTGGTGGCGTTGCCGCCGCTCACGGTGGTGGCCGCCGTCATGGTGCTGTTCGAGGTGGGATCGCTGGCCAAGGGCGCGGTGGCGCAGTATCCGGGCTTCTCCCTGGCCAAGTCGAATGTCAATGCGGTACTGGGCAAGCCGTGCGGAATCGCCGAGGAGGTGCTGGTCGAGACCGACCCCAACGCGGGCATGCTGGCACCGCTGGCCGGTGACGCGTTCAGCGCCTTCGGCGCGGAAGCCGTCGGCTTCGCTCCGAACGGGGTGGCGGCCGATCTGAGGGCCGACGACGAGGTCGACACCAGTGCCATCGTCAGCGCGCTGGACAGCGCCGAACAGGACGACGCGTCCGGAACCACCTCGGCCGCACTGCCGTTCGGCCTCGACCCGGCCACCACGCCGGTGCTGGGCAGCCACGGCACGACCGAGCCGATCGCGAGTCTGACCACCGGCTGGTACCGGTTGCCGGAGGCGAGCGACCGCACCGGCATCGTCGCGGTCACCGCGGCCGGTCGGATCCGCTCGGTGGACGCGTCCGGCGTCGTCACCCCCGGACAGTCGGTTGAGATCGCCTACGGCGTCGCGGATGCGGCGGGCGGGGTCCGCGAACTGGGCCGGGTCGCGCCGATCGATATCGGCCCCGCGCCTACCTGGCGCAATCTGCGCTTCCCGTTCACCGATATCCCGGCCGAGGCCACCGCGATCCGCCTGGTCGCCTCCGATCGTGACGACAACTGGAAGCAGTGGGTGGCGCTGACGCCGCCGCGCGTCCCGCAGACGCGCACCCTGCAGGAGGTCGTCGGGTCCGACGACCCGGTGCTGCTGGACTGGGCGGTGGGCCTGCAGGTGCCGTGCCAGCGGCCCTACGACCACCACAACGGCATCGCCGAGACCCCGCGGTGGCGCATCCTGCCCGACCGTGGCGGAGCCAAGGATACGAACCGCTGGCAGAGCCACGACAGCGGCGGCCCGCTGGGCTGGAGTTCGCTGCTGCTGCGCCCGCAGACCATGTCCACCTTCCTGAACCACTCCTGGCGCACGGACTGGGGTGAGCTGCAGCGCTTCACCCGCATCGACGACTCGGCGGTTCCGGCGCGGCCGACCGTCACCCCGGAGAACCGCTCCGGCATGTGGAGCCCCGGCCCGATCGACGTGCTGGGCTGGCGATGACCACGGACCGACCACCACTCTGCCGCCACCACGGCACCACCGCCGCGCCGCCGCGTCAGGTCGTCCGCCGCCGTCACGTTGTCCGCCGCGTCACGACGGCACACTCGCCGCGGCGGTTGCGGCGGCGACTGCTGGCGTGGCGGCGACTGCTGGCGGTGGCGGCTGACTTGGCGGTAGCGGCTGGCGCGGCGGTCGGCCGTTCGGTGGGTGGCAGCCGGGGGTCAGCCCAGCGCGGCCATGCGCTTCTCCATTTCCTCCGGGCTGACGTCTTCTACATGGGTGGACACCGTCCACCGGTGACCCCAGGGGTCCTCGAACATGGCGGTGCGGTCACCGTAGAACTGGGTTTCGGGGGCCTGGAGTTCCTTGGCGCCGGCCGCCAGGGCGGCGGCGTGCGCGGCATCGGCGTCCTCGACGTAGGTGTAGAGGTTGACCGGGGTGCCGCCTACCGCCTTCGGATCGAGGAAGCCCATATCCGGGGCCGGATCGCCGATCATGACGACCGAATCGCCGAACATCAGTTCGCAGTGGGCGACCTTGCCCTCCGGACCCGGCATACGGAAGCGTTCGGCCGCGCCGAACACCCGCTTGTAGAAGTCGATGGCCTGGGCCGCGCCGTCGATGGCGAGTGCGGGGGAGACCACCGGGTAGCCCTCGGGAATGGGTGTGACATCGGACATCGGAATACCTCCGATCGATGGTGGGTGTGACAGCCCGACTGTAGGCCGGGGCACCGACAGACCGGCGGCGGTATGCGCGGTCCCGCGCGAGGTTCGCCCTGCGTATCGGGGTGGTCGCCCGCTCGCGGACTGTCAAGGCGGGTTGTCCGGCCGGGCTGCGCGGCCGGGTTGTGCGACCGGGCTGCGTGGCCGGGTTGTGCGACCGGGTTGTGTGGCCGGGTTGTGCGTGGGGTCAGGGCCCGGCGATTCCCCGTATGGCGTTCACCTGGGCGGCGGTCAGCTCACCGAGTCGCCGCGGATCGGGCTCCTCGGGGCCGCTCAACGCCACCTGCACCACGGTGGTGCCGACCAGCGTCACGCTGACCGCGGAGTACAGGGTGAGCCCTTCGCTGGTGGTGTCGACCCGGAAGGCGGTGGAGGCGTCCCCGGCCGCCGGCTGGTCCAGCCCGCCCACCCGGAAATGCACGTCGGCGTCCCCGGAATCGGCGGCGGAGTACCGCACGCACTCCCGAAGCAGTGCTTGTGCGTCCGAGAATGCCTGTGCCGCAGCGTTGTTCGCGTAGGCGGCGGCATCGATGTCGACGCTGGTGAAATTCGGCCCGCCGAAGGACGCGGCGGCACGCGACACCGCGCCCGGCGTCTGGTCGGCAATGGGCGCGAGCACCTTCGCGCACTGCGGGGGATCGGTGTCGCCGAACGCGGCGCTCTCGTCCGGTTCCGGATCGGGCAGGGCGGCGAAACCGGCGGGCAGCCGGTCGACGCCGAGCAGATCGGCGCGCAGCGCGGCCGCGTCGGGAACGGGGGCGTCGGACGGTATCGACGGTGGTGACACCGTCGGTCCCAGTGCGGGTAGGGCGGGATCGGAATCGTCGGAGCCGCACGCGGACACGGCCAGCCCCGCGACGGCCGCGGCCAGGACCGCCGTCACCGTCCGTCCGATCATTCGCCCCACTGCACTTCGGTGCTCAGCGTCTGCCGCAGTGTCACCGAGCTGCGCGGATCCTTGTAGGTCTGATTGCCGCCCACCGTGATCGCGCCCGATACCGGCAGCGGCTTGGTCAGATCCACGGTGATCACGCCCGACCCGTGCATGAGGTAGTCGACGATATCGAGGGTTCCGGCATTGTTGGGCAGTTCCCACTCCGACACCTTCGGCGTCTGGGTGACCTCGAGCGCGATGGTGAGCAGATCGCCCGCCCGATCGGTCAGGGTCGCCGTGGTCACCTGGTCGAGCGGCACACTGCCCGAAACCCGCTGGCGCACCGTCCACACCGCGCCGACGCCCACCGGGGTCTGCGGGAAGGCGATGGACTGGTACACCGCCTGGTAGAACGCCTGCTCCAGGGCGGCGCGGGCCGGATCGGAGGTGGCCGTATTGGGTGTCAGCCGCAGCGCGGTGATGGCCCCGTACTCGCTCATCTCCAGACCCGCGCGCGAACCGTCGGCGGGCCGCAGTGCCTTGGCCAGCATCGGATCGCTGGAGGTGACATTGCCGAGCACCAGTTCGCAGCCCTGCTCATCGGTCAGCGCGGTGAGCGGAATGGTGACCGCGGGCGGGGAGAAGTCGCGCACCGCCTGATCATTGATCTGCTGCTCGATGTGATGGTCGGTGCGCAACGTCACCTCCTGGGTGATGCCGGTCGGGAGGCTGCGCGACAGCATGCCGCGCGGGCTCTCCCCGGCATCGACGACGGTGGTCAGCACCGCCGCGATGGGCACCGTGACCTCCTTGCCGATTCCGGCCGGTTCCGCACCCTCGACATCGACGGTGGCCTCCGAGCGATTGCTGCACCCGACACCGAACGCCGAGAAGGCGACGGCGATCACCACCAGCAGCACGCTGGGGCGAGCGGATCGGATCGCGGACCGCGGTCGGCCGGAGGGTCCGGCGCAGCGTGCGGTGGCGGTCGCCGAGCAAGAGGGAGAAGACAACACCGTCACGTCGAACAGGGTACGGCGCGATCCTGATAATCAGCTGGGTTGCCGGGGCCGGGTCTCCACCTGGTTCTCAGGCGATGCACGGGTGCGGGCCCCGTCAGCGCGTGCGGTGACGGCGTTTTCCGGCCGCCTGGCGCGGTACACCCGCTGGCCGGGCTCCCGGTCGCGCCGGACGGGCGCTTGCCCGGGTCGAGTGGGCGGCCGTCCGCGCGCCGCTGTCGGTATTCCCGATCCTCGGGCGTGTCCGCATTGGTCCGCTCGGTCGCGTTCGCCCGGTTGTTCCCACGGGCGCGCGCTCCGCGTGCCGCGTGACATGGTGAGCGACGAGGCCGCGATCGGCATAAGGGATGATGTCAGGCGTGAGTATCGACCGGCCGCGCGACACCGGCGCAGACCAATCCCCACCCCCGCCCGGCGGTCCCGCCGTGGGCGAGGACACGCCCGACACCCCGGCCGATGCGCGGAACGCGCGGTCGGCGGGTGATTCCGTGGCCTCCGGCGCAGCGCCGGAACGCGGTGCGGCCGAGACCGGTGCGGCCGAGCCGCCCGCCGAGGCGGGTTCGGGTGCGGACACCACCGCGGGTTCGGATGCCGGGATGCACGCGGATGCTGCCGCGGCCACGCATGCTGCCGCAGGTTCGGAGGCCGCGGCAGGTTCGGAGGGTGCGGCAGGTTCGGATACCGCGGCGAGCTCGGATACCGCGGCGGGTTCGGAGGCCGCGGCAGGTTCGGGGGCCGTGGCGGGTTCGGCGGGCTCGGATACCGCGAGTCGGCCGCTGCGGTTGCGGACCCTGCTGATCATCGCCGCCGTCCTGCTCTGCCTGGATCTGCTGACGAAGGTCATCGCGGTGGCGACCCTGACGCCCGGCCAGCCCGTCTACCTCATCGGTGACTGGCTGCGATTCAGCCTGGTGCGCAATCCGGGCGCGGCCTTCTCCATGGCGACCAGCATGACCTGGCTGCTGACCCTGGTGGCGGCCGCCGTGGTGGTCGGCGTCATCCGTATCGGCCGCACGCTGCGGTCGCTGTGGTGGGCGATCGGGCTCGGCATGGTGCTCGGCGGAGCGTTGGGCAACCTCGTCGATCGGCTCTTCCGCGCGCCCGGACCGTTGCAGGGCCATGTGGTGGACTACCTGGCCGTGGGCTGGTGGCCGGTCTTCAATGTCGCCGACTCCGCCATCGTATGCGGTGCGATCCTGCTGGTGGTGCTGACGGTGTTCGGTTTCGAGCCGGACGGCACCCGTGCGCACCGGCAGTCGGCCGAGGAGAACACCGCCGAGGAGAAGACGGTATGAGGGAGACCCGCAGCATGCCGGTGCCCGACGGGCTCGACGGTATGCGCGTCGACGCCGGGCTGTCGCGGCTGCTGGGGCTGTCACGCACGGCGGTGGCGGCACTGGCCGAGGACGGTTCGGTGCAGCTCGACGGGGTGGCGGCCGGGAAGTCGGATCGGTTGACGGCGGGGGCCTGGCTGGAGGTCGAATTCCCGGAACCCAAGCGGGAACTCACCGTGGAGGCCACCCCGGTGGAGGGGATGAAGATCCTCTACGCCGATGACGACATCGTGGCGGTGGACAAGCCGGTGGGCGTGGCCGCGCACACCGGGGTGGGCTGGTCCGGGCCGACCGTGGTGGGCGGGCTGGCCGCCATGGGCTACCGCATCTCCACCTCCGGGGCGCACGAACGCCAGGGCATCGTGCACCGGCTCGACGTCGGCACCTCCGGGGTGATGGTGGTGGCGCAGTCCGAGCACGCCTACACCCAGCTCAAGCGCGCGTTCAAGTACCGCACCGTGGACAAGCGCTATCACGCGCTGGTGCAGGGGCATCCGGATCCCTCCAGCGGCACCATCGACGCGCCGATCGGGCGGGCGCGCGGCAACGACTGGAAGTTCGCGGTGACCGCCGACGGCCGTCCGAGTGTCACCCACTACGACACCGTCGAGGCGTTCCAGGCCGCCAGCCTGCTCGACATCCACCTGGAAACCGGTCGCACCCATCAGATTCGCGTGCACTTCTCGGCCGTCCGGCATCCCTGCTGCGGAGATCTCACCTACGGCGCGGATCCGCGCCTGGCCGAACGCCTGGGTCTGGAACGCCAATGGCTGCACGCCCGCCAGCTCGGCTTCAACCATCCGGCCGACGGTCGCTGGATCGAGATCACCAGCGAGTACCCCGCCGACCTCGAACACGCCCTGGATGTGCTGCGCAATGCCTAGCGCGGCAGCGAAGGCATGACCTCCCGGCCCGCGCGCGACGGCGGCACTGGATCTGGCGTCCGGGCCGGAATCGTGGTCGGCGGTGCGGTTTTCGTGGTGCTCGTGCTGGTGCTGGGGTGGGCGCAGCCGCCGGTGCGGTCGGTGGTGACCACCGACCGTTTGGGGCCCGACCATGGTGAGCGGGTGTCGGACTACTTGGATCGTGCCCGAGAGTCCTTGCGCGGCACTGATTCCGATCCGCGCTGGGCGCTGGTCTCGTTCGCCGCGCCCATTCCCGCCGAGCGGATTCCGGCCTACACCGGCGGTCTGCGTGTCGCGCAGGTGCTGCTGCACGTCGACATCCCCCGCGTGTACACGCCGGTCACCGCCATCACGGTCCCGTCCGGCGACGCCCCCGCCGTCGCGTCCGCGCGCTCCGCCGCCGCTCTACTTCGTTCCGACGCCGACACCAGCCCCGACTCCCGCTCCGCCGCGGTCCTACGCGTCGCCGCCGCCCGCCTCGCCGCCGGATGCGCCTGCGTGGTGGGCTTGAATATCCGCGGCACCCTCGACCAACTGCGAAATCTAGCCGCCCGCACCGATATCCGCGCGGTCGAGTCGCTGCCCGTCGACGCGGGCGGTGGCACCTACGCCCTCGTCCCCCTGCTGCCGCGCCACCGCGATTACGTCGTCTCCGGCCCCGACGACGGCCCGGTCCCCGGGAACTGACCGGAGGTCCATCCGGTCCGCGTCGCCACCGGTATCGCGCGGCGGTGGGCCTGCGGTACGTATTGTCCCGTCGTGCGTGGGTGCCGCTTGTCCCGCTGTGCTGCCGACCGGACCCGCGCGGTGTCGCCACCCGTGTCCTGCTCCCGCCTGGTACATGTCGCGGAAGCCGCGCGGGTGGCGGACTAGCATCTGCGCGGGAGGTAGCGTATGAGAGTTCAGGGCAACCCGTATCCACCGCCGGGGGTGCCGGTCACGGTGGTGACGTCCGAGCCGATTCGCCTGCGTCACGGCAGCGCGCCGATGCTGGTCGAGTTCGCGCCCGGTCTGCGGTTCGGGCTGCGGCCGGGCGAGAATCGGATTATGTTGCCCACCGGTTGTTTTCGCGCGCAGCTGTGGTCGCAGTACGCGTTCTGGTCGGTCGGCCGGGCGGCGCTCGACATCGACACCTCGCGCGGTCCGGTGTGGTTCTACTATGCCGCCCCGCACACCATCTACAGCGCCGGTGCCGCCGATTTCCGGGTGTGCACACGGCCCGGCGCGGCCGTGTACGCGGCGATCATCGCTGCCGCCGTGCTGATCCCGCTCACCGTCGTGCTGGTCGCGCTGCTGCTGCGCTGAGCGCCGGGCACCGGGCCGGGCGGTGACGGATCGCTGTGACACAGTGGGGGTTGCACTCGGATTCGCCAGTGGAGGTTGGGGTATGGATTTGACCGCGCGGCAGGCCGATCGGGCGGCGGGGGTGTTGCTGGGGACGGCGGCGGGGGACGCGTTGGGGGCCGGATACGAGTTCACCCATCCGGGGCCGGATGTGGTCGTGCACATGAAGGGCGGCGGGGCGTTCCGGTGGGAGCCGGGGGAGTGGACCGACGACACCGCCATGGCGGTCGCGGTGGCCCGCGCGGCGGCCGCGGCCGGGAATCTGCACGAGGAGGCCGGACTCGACGCCGTCGCGGCGGAATTCGTGGCCTGGTGGGACGCGCGGCCCAAGGACATCGGGAATCAGACGCGGGCGGTGCTCGAATGGCGGGACGGCAATGCCCGCGATATGCGCGCTCGCGCACACACCCTGGAAGGGCTGAAGGCGGGTAACGGGTCGCTCATGCGGACCGCGCCGGTGGCGCTGGCCTATCTCGACGATGCCGAGAACTGCGCGCTGGCGGCACGTTCGGTGTCCTCGCTCACCCACTACGACCCGCACGCCATGGACGCGTGCACACTCTGGACGCTGGCCGTCCGGCACGCGGTGCTGCACGGCAGCTACGACGGTGTGCGCGAGGCGTTGTCGGCGGTCGACGCCGACTTCTGGGGGCCGCTGTTGGACAAGGCCGAACACGGCACCCCGGCGGACTTCGCCAAGAACGGCTGGGTGGTGCACGCCCTGCAAACCGCGTGGTGGGCCATTACCCACGACGAAACACTTCCTGGCGCATTGGAATTGGCGGTGCGCGCGGGTGGCGACACCGACACCACCGCCGCCATCGCGGGCGGCCTGCTCGGCGCGCGCCACGGCGCCTCCGCCATTCCGGAGCGGTGGCGCACCGTCCTGCACGGATATCCGGGGTATACCGCCGCCGATCTGCTGACCCTGACCGAACGCGTCGTCGCGCGCTGAGTCGGCGTCAATCCGGCAGGCGCACAACCCCGTCCAGATAGCGGCGGCACCGGCCGGTGAGCCGCACCCGGTCGCCGGTGAGTGTGCAGCCCAGGCTGCCGCCCCGGGGCGAGAGCTGCCGGGCGGTGAGGGCGGTGCGGCCCAGTTCGGCACTCCAGATCGGGGTGAGCTGGGCGTGCGCCGAACCGGTGACCGGATCCTCGGGCACACCGACCCCGGGTGCGAAGAAGCGGGAGACGAAGTCGACCGATTCCCCGGCGGCGGTGACGATCACCCCGCGGTGCAGGCTGGGGAAGGCCGCGAAGTTCGGATTCGCGTCACGCACCTCGAGTTCCGAGGTGACCATGAGCACGATATCGGTGCCGTCCAGTGCGCGGATGGGCCGCACCCCGACGGCCTTGGCCAGTGCGCGCGGGATCTCCGCCGTCAGATCCAGTTCCCGGGAGGCGACGGCGGGCAGGTCCATGACGAGTCCGCCGTCGGCGGCGCGGTCCACCCGCAGCCATCCGCTGCGGGTGTAGAAGTGCACGCGGTCGGAGCCGGGATGCATATCCTCCAGGATCTGCGCGGCCGTCGCGAGCGTGGCGTGCCCGCACAGGTCCACCTCCACCGCGGGAGTGAACCAGCGCAGGTGGAACGCGGGCGCGTTGTCGGGCGCGGCCCCGGCCTCGGGCGGTAGCGCCGAGGTGTAGAAGGCGGTTTCGGCGAGGTTGTTCTCCTCGGCGAGCCGCTGCAGCAGGTCGTCCGGCAGCCACGACAGCAGCGGCATGACCGCGGCCGGATTGCCGGAGAAGGGGGCGTCGACGAACGCGTCGATCTGATGCAGGAGAACCTCCATGCCGCCCAAAGTACCCCGCGAATTCAATGACGACCTGGCACAAGGTCGTTCACGGCGAGCCGGACCATGCGACCAGTTCGTGGGGCGGTCGCCGCGAATACCGCCCCCGCTCAGCCCTTCTCAGACCTCCTCACCCGGTGCGGCGGGCAGCAGCGGATGCGCCTCGCCGCGCAGTCGCGCACTGACCCACCAGGCCAGCTCCACCAGCACGATGCCGATCCCGCCGAGTACGAACGCCGTCGTGGTCAGCGTGACGTTGGACGGGTCGAGTTTGAAGAACTCCCGTGTGAACGGGACCGAGAACAGCACCAGGTAGCCGGTGATGGAGCCGCCGATGAGCAGCACCTTCCACCACACCCACGGCCGCGCCACGATGGCCAGCACCCAGACCGCGATGATCAGCAGGGTGATGAGCGCGGTCGTGCCCGCCTGCACCTTCTCGGTCTCGCTCGCGTCGGGACCCTCGTAGGCCAGCAGATAGGCGATGAAGGTCATGACGCCGATCACCACGCCGGACGGAATTGCCAGGCGCATCACGCGTCCCACGAATCCGGTGCGGGCCCGCTCGTTGTTCGGCGCGAGCGAGAGGATGAACGCGGGGATGCCGATGGTGAACCAGGCCGCGATCGTCACATGCCGCGGCAGGAACGGGTAGCCGATGGATTCGTAGTCGAAGATCTGCGAGCCGACCCCCGCGATGCCGATGAGGAAGGCCAGCACCACCGAGTACACGGTCTTGGTGAGGAACAGATTCGACACGCGCTCGATATTGCCGATCACCCGGCGGCCCTCGCCCACCACGTACGGCAGGGTGGCGAACTTGTTGTCCAGCAATACGATCTGCGCCACCGCGCGGGTGGCCGGGCTGCCCGCGCCCATGGCCACGCCGATATCGGAATCCTTCAGCGCCAGTACGTCGTTCACGCCGTCACCGGTCATGGCGACGGTGTGCCCGCGCGATTGCAGCGCGGACACCATGGCGCGCTTCTGATCCGGGCGCACGCGGCCGAAGGTGGTCTGCTGCTCGAGCACGTCGGCGAGCCGGTCGCGGTCCTCGGGCAGTTTGCGGGCGTCCACGGCGTGCTCACCGCCGGTCAGCCCCAGCGAGGACGCCACCGCGCCCACCGAGACCGCGTTGTCGCCGGAGATCACCTTGATGTCGACCTGCTGGGAGGCGAAGTAGTCCAGGGTGTCCCGCGCGTCGGGGCGCACCTTCTGCTCGAGCACCACCAGCGCCGCCGCGGTGACCTCGCCGGGCGCGTCGGCGGCGTCCACCGGCCGGTCACTGCGTGCCAGCAGCAGCACGCGCAGGCCCTGTGCGCCGATTTCCTGTGCGGTGGCGGCGATTTCCGATTCCGGGTCGAGCAGCACATCGGGCGCGCCGAGCAGCCAGTTGCCGTGCTCGCCGTAGGAGAAGCCGCTCCACTTCTTGGCCGAGGAGAACGGGGCGACCCCGGTGGGCCGCCAGCCGGGGGTGTCCGGCAGCGCCTCCTTGATGGCCAGCACGCTGGCATTGGGCCGCGGATCGTCGGCGGCCATGGCCGCCAGCACCCGCTTCAGCTCGTCGTCGCCGTTGCCGGCGGCACCGTTGGCGGCGGCGCCGTCGCCCGCGACACTCGGGCTCGCGCCGACCGGCCGGATCTCGGCCAGGCGCATACCGTTCTCGGTGAGCGTGCCGGTCTTGTCCGCGCACACCACGTCCACGCGCGCCAGACCTTCGATGGCGGGCAGCTCCTGCACCAGGCATTTGCGCCGCCCCAGCCGCACCACGCCCACCGCGAAGGCGATGGAGGTCATCAGCACCAGGCCCTCGGGCACCATGGGCACCAGGGCCGCCACCATGCCGTTGACCGCGGGCCGCCACGACTCCCCGCTGGAGACCAGCTGGTTGTAGATGGACAGCAGACCCGCCGGGATCAACAGGTAGGTGATGACTTTCAGAATGGTGTTGATGCCGTTGCGCAGTTCGGAGTTCACCAGCGTGAACTTGCTGGCCTCCTCGGCGAGCTTGGCGGCGTAGGCGTCCTTGCCGACCTTGGTGGCCCGGTACGCCCCGCTGCCGGACACCACGAAGCTGCCGGACATGACCGGCGCGCCGACCGTCTTGTCGATGGGGTCGGCCTCACCGGTCAGCAGCGATTCGTCGACCTCGAGCAGTTCGGATTCGACCACCTCGCCGTCCACCACGATCTGGTCGCCGGGCCCGAGTTCGATGATGTCGTCGAGCACCACCTCCTGCGGCGCGACCTCGGCGGCGGCGCCGTCGCGGCGCACCACCGGTTTGGCCTGACCGACGATGGCCAGATTGTCCAGGGTCTTCTTGGCCCGGACCTCCTGGATGATGCCGACCGCGCTGTTGGCCACGATGAGCAGGCCGAACATGCCGTCGATGATCGAGCCGGTCGCCATCACCAGGATGAACAGCACGCCCAGGATGGCGTTGATGCGGGTGAAGACGTTGGCCCGCACGATATCGCGCACCGAACGACTGGCGCGCTCGGGCACGTCATTGGTCAAACCGTCCCGGCGGCGCTGCTCGACCTCTGCGGAGGTGAGACCCGGCGCGGGAGGGCTCTTGGGAGCCTGCGCGGTGATGGACATGCCGACAAGCCTAGAACGCCCGGGAGAATTTGCCGGTGCACGTTGGTCCACCAGCGCGTGCACGCGGGAATCGACGGCTTCCGGTGCGCGTGACGACCTCCGTTCGTCGTGCCGCCGCGTGATCGCCGCGGAGTGCGGTCGTCGTGCCGGGGCCGCCCGGTCGCGGTTGCGCCGGTTCCTATAATCCGGATGATCCGAGGTCGTTGCTCAGGCTAACGTTGAGCAAGTGGCGAGCGGACAGGTATCGGAACCGGGTTCGGGCGCCGACGCGCTCGGGGCGAACCCCGAGGTGACGGCGGTCGAGACCGTTCCAGCGGCGCGTACCGCACGCGGTCGGGATCTCGGTGTCTTCTTCGGTGGCGGTGCGTATCTGTGCTGGGGGCTGTTCCCGGCCTTCTTCGGTCTGCTCGCCTTCGCCGGACCGGTGGAGGTGCTGGCCGAGCGGATCCTGTGGACGCTGGTGGTTTCGCTCACCCTGCTGGCGCTCGCGGGACGCCTGCGCGAACTGCGCACGATCAGCGCGCGCACCTGGCGCATGGCCGCGGCCGCGTCGGCTGCCATCTCGCTCAACTGGGGCGTCTACGTCGGCGGCGTGCTCTCCGGGCACGTGGTGGAGTGCGCCCTCGGCTACTTCATCAATCCGCTGGTGACGGTCGCGTTCGGGGTGGTGATCTTCCGGGAGCGGCTGCGGCCCGCGCAGTGGGTGGCGCTCGGGCTCGGTGCGGCGGCCGTGGTGGTGCTGACCGTGGACTACGGGCGGCCGCCCTGGATCGCGCTCGTACTCGCCTGCTCCTTCGCCACCTACGGTCTGGTCAAGAAGGTGATCCGGCTGGAGCCGCTGCCGGGACTGGCGGCCGAGGGACTGGTCGCCGCGCCGTTCGCGCTGACCGCGGTGATCGTGCTCGGAGTGACCGGACAGGCCGCCATCGGATCGAGCGTCCCGAACACCGCGCTGCTCATGGCCACCGGTCCGGTGACCCTGGTGCCGCTGCTGCTGTTCGCCCTGGCGGCGCAGCGGGTTCCGCTGTCCACCATGGGAATCCTGCAGTACATCACGCCGGGACTCCAGCTGGCCTGGGGCGTGTTCGTGGTGCACGAGGACATGCCGCCGTCGCGCTGGGCCGGTTTCGCGCTCATCTGGGTGGCGCTGGCGATCTTCACCGGCGACGCGGTGCGGCGTTCTCGCCGGGCCGCGTGAGCGGGCGCGGACACTTGAACGGGCCGATGTCATTGCGTTAACTTGGGACTCGTGGCGGTGCTCCCGTTGGTCGACTCGTACCGGCCCGGGGTCGGGACCGTCACGAGTACAGGAGAAATCCACTGACTGTTCAGTTCAATCACACCGTCGTCGTGTGCGACGACAATCGTGTCTCCGCCGAATTCTGGGCGGACATCATGGGTCTGGATGTGGGAGCGGAATGGGGACCGTTCGTCCCGGTCACCATCGCGCACGGCGTCACCTTCGACTTCGCCAACGCGCCTCCCGATCTTCCGGGCGGGATTCAACCGCAGCATTACGCCTTTCTGGTCTCGGAGGCCGAATTCGACGCGGCCTACGAGAAGATCCGGCGCTACCGGCTCACCTACTGGGCCGATCCGCACGGTGAGCGGGAAGGCGAGATCAATCACAATGACGGCGGTCGCGGGATCTATTTCCAGGATTTGAACGGCCACTTCATGGAGTTGATCACCGTGCCGTACGGCGGTTGGCCGGACCGGCGATAACCACGGTCGACGGCCGTACCCGCACCGGGTGCGGCCGTCTGCCCGGTGTGGACCGTGCCGGGATTGTGCGCACATTCCGCGCAACCGGCGAATTGCCGGTTGTGCGCATTGTGCTCGGCACCCGATACGAACCCTCCGGTCTGCATACACTGGCGCGGTGAGTGTGTTCGGCCGCCGTACCCGCCCCCTGGTGGGTGAGGTGCGGCTGCGGACGCAGATCGTGTTGCTCCAGGTAGTGGTCGTTGCCCTGACCCTGGGCATCGCGTTCGGCATGTTCGCATACGTCAGCAACGAGCGGCTGTCCGGGGAATACGGACAGCGCGCGCTGGCGATCGCCCGCACCGTCGCCTCGGAGCCGATGCTGCGCGACGAGGTGTACCGCTACTCACTGGCAACTCTGCCGCCGGGTGAGGAGATGGAGACCGAACTCACGGTCGGGCCGGTGCAGCGCATCGCAGGGGACGCCCGCGAACGCACGGGCGCGCTGTTCGTGGTGGTCACCGACGAGGCCGGGATCCGGCTCGCGCATCCGAATCCGAAACGCCTGGGGGAGCGGGTCAGCACCGACCCCTCCGACGCACTCGCGGGCGACGAGGTGGTGATCCGGGAACGCGGCACCCTCGGCGAGTCGGTACGCGCGAAAGTGCCGGTGCTGCGACCGGGGAGCACCCACGTCGTCGGGCAGGTGAGCGTCGGCATCTCCACGACGGCGGTGCGCGACCAACTCCTGGGCGACCTGCGCCGCGCCGGACTGGTGGCGGGCGGCGCGCTGCTGGCGGGGGTGCTCGGTTCGATGCTGCTGGCCCGCCGCTGGCACGGACTCACCCTCGGTCTGGAACCGCGCGAGCTGGCCGAACTGGTGCGCGAACAGGATGCGGTGCTGCACGGCATCGGGGAGGGCGTGGTGGCGGCGGATACCGCCTGGCGGGTCACCGTGGTGAACGAGGAAGCACGGCGGCTGCTCGGCATCACCGGCGAAACCGGTTGCACCGTCGACGAACTCGGACTCACCCCGCGGGTGCTCGAGGTCTTCCGGGCCGCCGACGGCGTGCCGGTGCAGGCCGCGGTGGGTGAGCGCATCGTGGTGGTGACCGCGCGGGCGGTGCGCCGCGACGGCCGCTCGCTCGGCGCGGTGCTGAGCGCGCGCGACCGCACCGATATCGAATCGCTGACCCGCCAGCTCGACGCCGTCCGCTCCATGAGCGCCGTCCTGCGCGCCCAGCGCCACGAATTCGCCAACCGGCTGCACCTGATCTCGGGACTGCTGCACACCGATCGGGCCGCGGCGGCCGCGCAGTACATCGACGATCTGCTGGGTTCCGGGCCGCTCGGCGCGGCGCTGCCCGGCATGGACGCCGTCCACGACCCGTACCTGCAAGCCTTCCTCGCGGCCAAGGCCGCGCACGCCCGCGAAGGCGGTGTCACCCTGCGACTGGGCCCCAATACCTGGATCGACGGTAGTCTCGCCGTGCCCGTGGACGTCACCACCGTCCTGGGCAACCTGCTCGACAACGCCATCGAGGCGGCGCGCACCGGCGAACCGCCCGCCGTGGTGGAAGTGGAACTGGTTCAAGAGGATTCGAACCTCTACATCACCGTCGCCGACAGCGGCTCCGGCGTCCCGCCCGCCCTCGCCGACGCCATCTTCACCGAGGGTGTCTCCACCCGCCCCGACTCCGGCCTCCCCGGCGGCCGCGGCATCGGCCTCGCCCTGGCCCGCCAGATAGCCCGCGCCCGCGGCGGCGACATCCGCCTCGCCTCCCTCGGCGGCCCACCCGCGAACCTCGTGGCGGACAAGGAATCCGACCCACCCCCGACCCACCCCGCCGACCCCGGAGAGCCCGCCCCCACCCGCCGCGCCACCCCGCCCCACACCGGCACCACCGGCGACGCCGTGTCCGGTGGTCGCGCGGCTGGTGATGCTGTGTCCGGTGGTCGCGCGGCTGGTGCTGTCGGGCCGGGTGCTGTCGGGCCGGGTGCTGTCGCGGCCGGTGGCGGTGTGGCGGGGCGGCTGCGGGGGGCCGAGTTCATTGCCCGGATGCCGGGTGTGCTGGTGAGAGGAGATGTGGCGTGGGCCGAGACGATGTGAATGTGCTCGTCGTGGACGATGACTTCCGGGTGGCTAACCTGCATTCCGGAATCGTCACCGGGCTACCGGGATTCACCGTGGGCGCGACCGCGACAACGCTCGCCGCGGCGCGGGCGGCCATCGCCGCGCACGCCTTCGACCTGGCCCTGGTGGATGTGTACCTGCCGGACGGCTCGGGGATCGACCTGGTGCGGGAGATGCGCTTCGACGCCATGGTGCTCACGGCGGCGACCGAGGCCGACACCGTGCGCGCCGCGCTCAGCGCTGGAGCGCTCGGATATCTGGTCAAGCCGTTCGACCACACCGCCCTGGCCGCCCGGCTGGCCGGTTATGCCCGCTACCGCCGTATCCTGTCCGCCACCGAGGTGACCGCCCGGGAGGTGGATGCCGCCCTGGAGGCGCTGCGTCCGACGCCGCCGACCGCCCCCGCCGCGGCGGCCTCCACGACAACCAGGGAACTGGTCCTGGACGCGGTGCGCGCCGCCGCCTCTCCACTCTCGGCCGCCGAGGTCTCCACCGTCACCGGTGTCTCGCGCGCCACCGCGCAGCGGTACCTGGCCCTGCTGGTGGCGTCCGGCGAGGTCCGCATGCAGCTGCGCTACGGCAGCACCGGCCGCCCGGAACAGGAGTACAGCGCCCTCCGAGGTGCCACCGCGTAATGCGCATCCGGGGTGCGACCGGCCAGCGCAATGGGACCGGGGTGCAACCGGTCTGCGCGACGGAGTCGGGTGTGATCGGTTTGCGTGATGGGGCCGGGTGTGGCCGGTTTGCGTGACAGAGCTGGGTGTGGCCGGTCAGCGCGACGGAGCCGGGTGCCACCGGTTTGCGCGACAGACCGCTCGGGTGCCGGTGAGGAGGGGAATGCCGCTCGCCCGCCGCGATCGCCCTCCGAAATCGGCGACAGCGGGTACCCTGCTCCGAAACGCTTACATTTCACTAGTTGGGAATCGTCCTCATGCGCAACCGCTTACGCACCGCCGCACTGGCCTTCGTCCTGGCCACCGCCCCCTTCGCCGCCGTCGCCCCGGCCGCCGCCGTCCCCCTGGTCCCCGCCGAGCCGACGCTCCCGGCGGCCCCGCACACCGCCGAACCGGTCGGCTTCGCCTGCATCCTCATCCACCCGACCCCGCCCGAATGCGCGCTGGCCTCCCTCTCCGCGGGCTTGTCCGCGGAGTGACGGACGACGTTCAGTTCGAGACGGCCACGCCCAGCGACAGCGCACCATAGGGGCGCGGCGCACCCTCCTGGTAGAAGCGGTCCACCTCACGGAGTTCGAATCCGGCCGTGGACAACAGTTCCGCGATATCGCGATCGAGGTGGCACCCGCCCGCCACCGCCTTCTGGATCGGATTGAGCCGGTGCTGCCAGGTCTGGACCCCGGGATCCGGGGCCAGCCCGTGCTCGACGAAGTGCAGGGTGCCGCCGGGCACCAGCACCCGGCGCACCTCGCCGAGTGCGGCCAGCACATCCGGGATCGTGCACAGCGTCCACGTGGACAGCGCCGAGTCGAAGGTGTTGTCGGCGAAGGGCAGCCGCTGCCCGTCGAGACCCGAACGCTCCACCGGCACGGGCGCGGCCGCCACCCGTCGAGCCGCCATCCGCCACCCCAGATCGGCGGGCTCGACGGCGCTCACCGAGGTCACCTCGGCCGGGTACAGCGGCACATTGCGGCCGGATCCGAACCCGATCTCGACCACCCGCCCGCGCAGACCGGCGCAGGCCCGCTCGCGCAGCGGGTCCAGCGCACGCATCCCGCAGGTGAGGTCGATGATGCGGGGGAGGATGCGGTCTTCGTACATTCCCACGTCATTACCCTTTCAAGGTCGGGATCCGACCGCCGGTGCCGAATCCGCCGAACAGATTCTCAGCGCGGCGGCATGCGCTCGGTCAGCCAGTTCGACAGATAGTCCAATACCGCCGGGTCCATGGTGGTCTCGATGGACGCGTATTCGTCGGGCGTGCCCTTGTCGGCCGGTTGCAGCAGATGGTTGAGGCCGTCGAAGGTGTGGACGGTGGCATCCGGATTGTCCGCCAGCAGATTCCGCATGGGTCCTTCGCTCTGGGCGGGCGGTACCTGGAGGTCCTTGCCGCCGTACACGGCCAGCGTCGGCACCCGCAGCGCCGACAGCGCCGGGGCGGGATCGTAGTTCAGCAGCGCCGCCATGTAGGGGCTCGCCATCTGCGCCGCCTCCTCCTCCGATGATCGCTCGTCCTCGGGAAGGCTGTTGTTGTGGTCGAGCACGTACCGGCGGGCCGCTTCCAGGTCTCCGGTGCGGATGACGGCGATCAGCCCCGACACGAAGCCGATCTGCTCGCTGATCTCCTCCGGCGTCGCCCCCTGGGCGGCCATGATGAGTCGGTTCTGCTCCAGCAGCACCTCCGAGCCCGGCACCGCCGGACCGGCCAGCAGGATCGTGAACGCCACCCCGCTGTCGGGGCGCGCGGCGGCGAGGGGCGCGAGGTAGCCGCCCTCGCTGTGGCCGAGCAATCCGATGCGATCGGCGTCGATGTCGTCGCGTCCCCGCAGGTAGTTCATCCCGGCGATGATGTCGTCGGTCAGCTCCCGATAGGTGGCGTGTTCCAGATTGCCGCCGGTCCCGCCGACGCCGCGGTCGTCGGTGCGCAGCACGGCGTATCCGGCGCGGGTGAGGGTGTCGGAGAGCAGCAGGAACGGCTTGTGCCCGAGCAGGGTCTCATCGCGGTCCTGCGGACCGCTGCCGGTGACCAGCACGACGGTCGGGAACGGTCCGGTGCCCTCGGGCCGGGTCAGCGTCCCGGCGACGGTGATCTCCCCGCTCGGATAGGACACCTCTTCGGTGGCGTACGGGAACGGCGGTTGCGGTTCCTGCGGCCGCGCCGGCCCCTCCACCACGCCGCGGGTCAGATGCAGCGGGAACTGCTGTCCGCCTTGGCTGAACTCGCCCTCGATGGTGTCGCTGTCGCGGTTGTGGGTCCCCTCGAACTTCGGATCGCCGGGGACGTCCGGAATGCTGAAGGTGACCAGGTCCGGATCGGCGCTCACCCCGGTCAGCGGTGCCGCGGCCACGCCCTGTTCCGGGATGTCGACGGTGGCGTCGCCGTCGTCGGCGAAGTTCACTCCGATGGCGAGTTGTCGGCCGGGCAGTTCGATACTGCCGTGCCAGTCGCCGCTCACCTGTTCCGGTGTCGGTGTGGCGTCGTCGTTTCCGCATCCGGCCGCCACCAAGGCGACGGCGGCGGACAGGATCAGCAGTAGTGACCGCAGCGTGCGCATACCTCACCCTACGCACGACCGGAACGTGACCACTTCGGTTACGCGTCGATAACCGGTCGGACACCGTCGATAACCACTCGGACGTCCGACATAACAGGGCGGGTTCCGTCGTTGCCGCCGCCGACCGGGCGTCCGTACCGTGGACGGTGTGAGCAATGTCGCTTCCCTCCCCGGTGCCGCATCCCTTCCGGCTGGCGTCGGCGGTTGTGCCGCCGCCGAATTCGCCCCTCTCGTACGCACTTTCGCGAGGATCATGGGCGGCAGACCGGGAGCGGGGGGTGGACTGGCCGTGCACCGGCACGGCGAACCCCTGGTAGACGTCTGGATCGGCGACGGCGAAATCGGTCGCCCGTGGGGTCCGGAGACCGGCAGCATCGTGTTCTCCGCGACCAAGGGCATCGCGGCCACGGTGATCCACCGGCTCGCGGACCGCGGCCTCATCGACTACTCCGCCCCGGTCGCCGAGTACTGGCCCGAATTCGGGGCGAACGGCAAGGACCGGATCACGGTGCGGCAGCTGCTGTCCCACCGCGCCGGACTCTCCGGGCTGCCCGCCATCGCACGCGGGCTCGACGAGGTGCTCGACCACCGGCTCATGGAGGAGCGGCTGGCCGCGGCGAAACCCGACCACCTGCTGGGTGTTCCGACCTATCACGCGCTCACCTTCGGCTGGCTGTGCGGCGGGCTGGCCCGCGCCGTCACCGGTCGCGGCATGGCCGATCTGTTCCGCGCCGAGGTCGCCGAACCGCTCGGCACCGACGGCATCCACCTGGGCCGCCCGGCCCCGGGCTCGGCCACCCGGGTCGCCGCCGTGGCGGGCTCGCGCCTGGAACTGGTGGGCGCGCCCTACGCCGCCATGGTGCTCGGCCGGGCCTACGGCATTCCGGGCGCGGCGGGCGCGGCCGCCCGCGCGCTGTTCCTCCCGGGTCTGGAGGCGCTGCTCGACGGTGACGATCCGCCGATCCTGGCGACCGAACTCGCCGCGGGCAACGGCGTCTGCACCGCCTCCGGACTGGCCACCCTCTACGGCGCGCTGGCCGACGGCGGCATGGTGAACGGCCGCCGCTATCTCTCGCCGCGGACCGTCAAGGCGCTGTGCAAGGTGGAGAGCTACCAGCTCGACCACGCCCTGTTCTACATCCCGATGCTGTGGCGGATGGGCTACCACTCGCTGCCCATGCCGGGTGCGCGCGCGGGCTTCGGGCATATCGGACTCGGCGGCTCCTTCGGCTGGGCCGACCCGCGTTCGGGCCTCTCGGTCGGTTTCGTGCACAACCGGCTCGGCGTGAACACCCTCAGCGCCGACCAGCTGGCCTCGGCCTGGGTGCTGCCGCTGGCGGTGCGCGGGGCGCGTGCCGCCGCCCGGCGCGCGACCCCGAGCACCACCCGTCGCGCGGCTTGACCGCGGCGCGTCGGCCCGTACCGGCGGCCGCCACGACCGTTCCGGGACTCGCGATTCCCCTGCGCCTACGGGTCCCGGAGCCCGCACCCCCGCGACCGAACCCGCGGGGGTGCACATTCCCCTCGGAAATCCATGCGCAGCGCGGACTTTCGTGACCTCCAACACAACACGCCGGGCGCGACGCGCCGTTGATCGGTTCCGGTGACCTGGGCCCGCGAAGCATGTCGGAGTGGCACTTGGTTATCTGTCGGTGCTTCCCCTTACGATGTCTGCCGTGTCGGGATCATTCGTCCACCTCCATAACCACACCGAGTACTCGATGCTGGACGGAGCAGCGAAGATCACGCCACTGTTCAAGGAGGCGCATCGCCTCGGCATGTCCGCCGTCGGCATGACCGACCACGGCAATATGTACGGCGCGTCGGAGTTCTACAACACCGCCGTCAAACAGGGCATCAAGCCGATCATCGGCATCGAGGCGTACATCGCGCCCGAGTCCCGCTTCAACACCAAGCGTGTGCAGTGGGGCGATCCGTCGCAGAAGAGCGACGACGTCTCCGGTTCGGGCGCCTACACCCATATGACCATGGTCGCCGAGAACGCGACCGGCCTGCGCAACCTGTTCAAACTGTCGTCGTTGGCCTCCATCGAGGGGCAGCTCGGCAAGTGGGCGCGGATGGACGCCGAGATCATCGCCGAACACGCCGCGGGCATCATCGCCACCACCGGCTGCCCCTCCGGTGAGGTGCAGACCCGGCTGCGCCTGGGCCAGGAGCGCGAGGCGCTGGAGGCCGCGGCCAAATGGCAGGAGATCTTCGGCCCGGAGAACTTCTTCCTCGAGATCATGGACCACGGGCTGTCCATCGAGCGCCGGGTGCGCGAGGGGCTGCTCATGGTCGGCGAGAAGCTGGGCATTCCGCCGCTGGCCACCAACGACTGCCACTACGTGCACGAATCCGACTCGGCCAACCACGAGGCGCTGCTGTGCATCCAGACCGGCAAGACGCTCTCGGATCCGACGCGCTTCAAATTCGACGGCTCCGGCTACTACCTCAAGTCGGCCGACGAGATGCGCGCCCTCTGGGACGCCGAGGTGCCTGGGGCCTGCGACAATACGGTGCTCATCGGCGAGCGGGTGCAGTCCTACGAAGAGGTCTGGGCGCACCGCGACCGGATGCCGGTCTTCCCGGTCCCCGAGGGTGAGACCCAGGCCAGCTGGCTGCACAAGGAGGTCATGCAGGGCCTGGAGTGGCGTTTCCCGAACGGCGTGCCGCAGGAGTACATCGACCGGGCGAAGTTCGAACTCGACGTCATCATCCAGATGGGCTTCCCGGCCTACTTCCTGGTGGTCGGCGACCTCATCAAATACGCCCGCTCGGTCGGCATCTACGTCGGCCCGGGCCGTGGTTCGGCGGCGGGCTCACTGGTCGCCTTCGCCATGGGCATCACCAATATCGACCCCATCCCGCACGGGCTGCTGTTCGAGCGCTTCCTCAATCCCGAGCGCGTGTCCATGCCCGATATCGATATCGACTTCGACGATCGTCGCCGCGGTGAGATGGTCCGCTACGCCACCGAGAAGTGGGGCAGCGACAAGGTCGCCCAGGTGATCACCTTCGGCACCATTAAAACCAAGGCCGCGCTGAAGGACTCCGCGCGCGTCCAGTTCGGCCAGCCGGGCTTCGCCATCGCCGACCAGATCTCCAAGGCGCTGCCGCCGCCGATCATGGCCAAGGACATTCCGCTCGCCGGCATCATGGATCCCGAGCACGAGCGGTACAAGGAGGCCGCCGAGGTCCGGGAGCTCATCAACACCAACCCGGACGTCAACAAGATCTACGAGACCGCGCGCGGCCTCGAGGGCCTGATCCGCAATGCCGGTGTGCACGCCTGCGCGGTCATCATGTCCAGCGAACCGCTCACCGATGCCATCCCGGTGTGGAAGCGGCCCCAGGACGGGGCCATCATCACCGGCTGGGACTATCCCAGCTGTGAGGCCATCGGCCTGTTGAAGATGGACTTCCTGGGTCTGCGCAACCTCACCGTCATCGGTGACGCCCTGGCGAACATCAAGGCCAACCGCGGGATCGACATCGACCTCGACACCCTCGCCCTGGAGGACACGGCCACCTACGAACTCCTCGCCCGCGGCGACACCCTCGGCGTCTTCCAGCTCGACGGCGGCGCCATGCGCGATCTGCTGCGGCGCATGCAGCCCACCGGCTTCGAGGACATCGTGGCGGTGCTGGCGCTGTACCGCCCCGGCCCGATGGGCATGAACGCCCACAACGACTACGCCGACCGCAAGAACGGGCGGCAAGAGGTCAAACCCATCCATCCGGAGCTCGAGGAGCCCCTGAAGGACATTCTGCGCGATACCTACGGCCTGATCGTGTATCAGGAGCAGATCATGCAGATCGCGCAGAAGGTGGCCGGGTACTCGCTCGGCCGAGCCGATATTCTGCGCCGCGCCATGGGCAAGAAGAAGGCCGAGGTGCTCGAGGCCGAGTTCGAGGGCTTCGAGAAGGGCATGCTGGAGAACGGTTTCAGCAAGCCCGCCATCAAGGCGCTGTGGGACACGATCCTCCCGTTCGCCGGTTACGCGTTCAACAAGTCGCACGCCGCCGGCTACGGCCTGGTGTCCTTCTGGACCGCCTACCTCAAGGCCAACTATCCCGCCGAGTACATGGCGGGCCTGCTCACCTCGGTCGGTGACGACAAGGACAAGGCCGCCGTCTACCTGGCCGACTGCCGCCGCCTGGGTATCCAGGTGCTGCCGCCGGACGTCAACGAGTCCGAGATGGAATTCGCCTCGGTGGGCAATGACATTCGCTTCGGTCTGGGCGCGGTGCGCAATGTCGGTGCGAACGTGGTGGCCTCGATCATCGCCGCGCGCAAGGAGAAGTCGAAGTTCACCGACTTCTCCGACTACCTCAACAAGATCGACGCCATCGCCTGCACCAAGAAGGTCACCGAATCCCTCATCAAGGCGGGCGCTTTCGACTCCCTCGGGCATCCGCGCAAGGGCCTGCTGGTGGTGCACTCCGATGCCATCGACGCGGTCATGTCCACCAAGAAGGCCGAGGCCATGGGTCAGTTCGACCTCTTCGGCGGACTCGACGACGGCGACGACTCGGTGTCCAGCGTCTTCAATGTGAAGGTGCCCGACGAGGAATGGGAGACCAAGCACAAGCTCGCCCTGGAACGGGAGATGCTGGGCCTGTACGTCTCCGGACATCCGCTCAACGGCGTCGAGCACGTGCTCGCGGCGCAGTCCGACACCCAGATCCCGGCCATTCTCGAGGGCGAGGTCTCCGACGGCGCGCAGGTCACCATCGGCGGCATCTTCGCCAATGTCACCCGCCGGGTGAACAAGAACGGCCTGCCCTGGGCGTCGGCGCAGTTGGAGGACCTCACCGGCGGTATCGAGGTGCTGTTCTTCCCGCAGTCCTACTCGGTCTTCGGCATGGATGTCACCGAGGACGCCATCGTGCTGGTGAAGGCGCGCGTCTCCGCCCGCGACGACCGGGTCTCGCTCATCGCCAACGACCTGGTGGTGCCGGATCTGTCGGCCATCGGCGTGGAGAAGCCGCTGTCGGTGACCATTCCGACGCGCCTGTGCACGCCGGAGAAGATCGGCAAGCTCAAGCGCGTGCTGACCAGCCATCCGGGCACCGCCGATGTGCACGTCCGCCACGTCGGCTCCCGCGATCGCACCACGGTGCTGAAAGTGGCGGACAATCTGCGGGTTTCGCCCTCCTCGGCGCTCATGGGCGACCTCAAGGCGCTGCTGGGTCCGGGCTGTCTGTCCGGCTGAACGGCGGGGCGGTCGGCCGGGTCAGAGCCAGGTGGGGTCGCCGAACACCCCACCGGAGTCGTCCACCAGTGTCGAGGTCACCCGCATGTACGAGTAGCTGCGGATGCTGACCGGGCCGGTGCAGCTGTTGACGATGATGTGGAAGTCCCGGGTGATGGCCCACGCGGTGTCGCCCGGGACGACCTGCTTCTCGGTGAGCTTCACCTCCTTGACCTCGCCGGGGGCGAGGGTGGCGGTGAGCACCGGGGCCACATACGTCTGGATGCCGGTCTGGCCGTTGAGATAGGGGATGGGGTTGGTGCCACCG
Source organism: Nocardia sp. CC227C (assembly GCF_030767025.1). GTDB lineage: Bacteria > Actinomycetota > Actinomycetes > Mycobacteriales > Mycobacteriaceae > Nocardia. The sequence continues at coordinate 507,883 of NZ_JASITE010000001.1, forward strand.
GTGCCGACATCGGGCAGCACGTCATCGGGGTAGATGCTCGGAGTGAGCCCGAGCGTTCCATTGTTCAGATTCACCGCGCAGCCCACGTGGTATCCGGCGACGAGGGTGCCCGTGGCCCCGCCGTCGATACTGCCGTAGACGGTATTGCTGACCAGGGCCTCGCGGGTGGTGCCCACCTGGTTCAGGGGTGGGATCCGGTGGATCGACTCGTCTTTGTGCCCCACCGTGAAACTGCCGATCGGTGAGGCGAATACCCGCTCGTGTGGGGGCAGGGCTTCGATATCGGCTGCTCCCGCCGCGGGGGCGCCGAGGACCGCGCTGACGGTCAGAGCGAAACAGATGATCCCTGAGCGTGCGACCACCCCACGCACTGTAGTAGCAGACGGGTATCAATCCGGGTAGGACACGCTGACCGGGTGGAATCGTGAGCGGCCGCGATGGTCGGCGAGCTGCCGCTCAGCCGCGACCGTGCCCGATCAGCCAGCGGATGCTCGCGACCGCGGCGGCGGCGAGGACGGCGGCCTGGAGCGAGCCGGTGATCAGGGCGAGGATCAGCCCGGTCGCCAGGGCGGCGGCCAGCGCCTCGAGTTTGTACACCGGCCAGGCCGTGCCCGCGATATCCACGGTCGCGGCGCGCGGATGCGCCGTCCGCGTAGGGTGAACCACTGCCATGTGCTCAGGGTACCCGGCGGTGAAAGTTCGGCCAAGCGAACTTCTCGTCGGGAACATAACAAGACCATCGGCTGTTTGCCCCGGCATGCCATTAACCGGAGAGTACGAACCCAGCACATCCGATTGGGCCCGTGAACAGGCCGAGAAGTACGAGGCATCCAACGGCGCCGAGGCCAATACCATGCAGGGCAAGCCGATCATCCTGCTGACCACCCGGGGCGCGAAGTCCGGCAAGCTCCGCAAGACCCCGCTCATGCGGGTGGAGCACAACGGTGAGTACGCGGTCGTCGCCTCGCTCGGCGGCGCACCGAAGCATCCCGTCTGGTACTGGAACATCAAGGCCGATCCGCACGTCGAACTGCGCGACGGCGCGGTGGTGAAGGATTACGACGCCCGCGAGGTCTTCGGTGACGAGCGGGAACAGTGGTGGCAGCGCGCCGCCGAGGTGTGGCCGGACTACAACGAGTACACCAAGAAGACCGACCGCGTGATCCCGGTCTTCGTGCTGACCCCACGCTGACTTCGCGGCCCTCGACCGGCCGCCCCGACCCGTAGCGACGAGCCCGGGCGGCCGGTCGTGACCGGGGGTGGATCGCGCCGCTTGGGGCCGGTCGCCGAAATCTCGTCGCGACCTGCCAGCTAGCATGGGTCGGGTGTCGAATCCGCTCGAAGTCGCAGAGAAAGTGTCCACGCCGCCGCACGCATTGACGGCGGACGAGATCGATGCTGCCGCGAAGCGAATTTCCGACATTATCGAGCCGACGCCGTTGCAGCGAATCGCACGGCTGTCGGCGGCGACGGGTGCCGAGGTCTACCTCAAGCGCGAGGACCTGACGGCGGTGCGCTCCTACAAACTGCGCGGCGCCTACAACCTCATCGTGCAGCTGACCGCCGCCGAGCGCCGGGCGGGCGTGGTCACCGCCAGCGCCGGAAACCACGCCCAGGGCGTGGCCTTCGCGTGCAGGGCCATGGGCATCTCGGGCCGTATCTACGTTCCGACCACCACGCCGAGGCAGAAGCGCGACCGCATTCGCGTGCACGGCGGCGAGTACGTCGATCTCATCGCCGTCGGCGACACCTACGACGCCGCCGCGGCCGCCGCGGCCGCCGATGTGGAGCGCACCGGCGCGACCATGGTTCCCCCCTTCGACGATCCGCGCACCGCGGCCGGACAGGGCACCATCGCCGCCGAATTCCTGGAGCAACTGGGCAGCGCCCCGGATCTGGTGATCGTGCCGGTGGGCGGCGGCGGCTGCCTCGCTGGTGTCGGCACCTATCTGCGGGAGCGGTCGCCGCACACCGCGATCCTGGGTGTGGAACCGGCGGGGGCCGCCTCCATGACCGCCGCCATGGTGGCGGGCGGTCCGGTCACCCTGCCCGAAATCGATCCCTTCGTGGACGGGGCGGCGGTGCGCCGCATCGGCGCGGTGCCGTACCAGGCGGTGTCGCGGTTCGGCGGCCGGGTGCGTTCGCACGCCTCGCTGCCGCTGCTCACCACCACCGAATCCCTGCCCGGCGCAGGACATTTCCGCATGATGCAGGTCGACGAGGGCGCCATCTGCACCACCATGCTGGAGCTGTACCAGAACGAGGGCATCGTGGCCGAACCGGCCGGTGCGCTGTCGGTCTCGGCGCTGTCGGTCGTCGACGTCGAACCCGGGTCCACGGTGGTGTGCCTGCTCTCGGGCGGGAACAACGACGTGTCGCGCTACGGCGAGGTGATCGAGCGGTCGCTGGTGCACCAGGGGCTGAAACACTATTTCCTGGTGGACTTCCCGCAGGAGCCCGGGGCGCTGCGGCGTTTCCTGGACGAGGTGCTCGGCCCGGAGGACGACATCACCCTGTTCGAATACGTCAAGCGCAACAACCGGGAGACCGGCGCGGCGCTGGTCGGCATCGAACTGGGCGCTCCCGACGCGCTGGGGCCGCTGCTCAAACGCATGGAGGCATCGCCCATCCAGGGTGAACGGCTGGAACCGGGCTCGCCCGCCTACCGCTATCTCACCTGATTCCCGCGCGAATCCGAAAACGAAGGCCCCGAGTCGATCACGGCTCGGGGCCGGTTCTTTTCCGATTCGCCGCGCGGCGCTCGGCGCGTATCGCAGAATGTAAGCCGTCATTCCCGGCGGATCGGCACGGGTTAACGGGGGTTCGGGGGCGTCGCGATGAATCGAGTAGTCGACTACGCGCGAGATCGAACGTCCTGGGCGGGAGGATGCGTTTCATGAAACGGCTCGTAGTGTGCTGTGACGGCACCTGGAAGGCCGAGTCCGACGACACGGTCTCCAATATTGTCAAAATCGCGCAGACGGTACGCATCACCGGTACCGACAAGAGCGGGAGAACCGTGGGGCAGCGGGTGTTCTACGTCTCCGGCCCCGGTGCGGGGGGATTCACCTCGGATAGGCTGCTGGGCGGGGCGTTCGGACTCGGCCTGGAGGCCAACCTGTGGTCGGCGTACTGGCAGGTGGCGCTGAACTGGAAGCCGGGCGACGAGATATTCATCTTCGGCTTCAGCCGCGGCGCGTACACCGCGCGCAGCCTCGCCGGAATGATCACGCGGCTCGGCATTCTGACCGATGAGGCCATGATCTGCGGCAAGTACCGCGACGCCCAGCGCATCTACAAACAGCGCAAGAAGCATATCGACGAGCCGGATCCGCCCGAGTGGGCGCGTTTCCGGGAACGCTACGCGCATCCGGAACGGCCGAAGGTCAACTTCCTGGGCGTGTTCGACACCGTCGGTGCCATGGGCATTCCGGGCATCACCGCCTGGCGGCACCGCTTCCACGATGTGCGGCTGTCCAGTGTGGTGCACTGCGCCCGCCAGGCCCTCGCCATCGACGAACGCCGCCGCGCCTTCGAACCCTGCCTGTGGGAGATCCCCGTCGAGCTGCGCGAGAAATACCGCCGCACCGACCGCGTGAAACAGGTCTGGTTCGAGGGCGTGCACAGCGATATCGGCGGCGGCTACCCCGAATGCGGCCTCTCCGACACCACCCTGCACTGGATGATCCGCGAGGCCGAGGCCGAGGGCCTGGAATTCGACCACACCCGGCTGCGCTCCCTCATGAACCACTGCGTCCCCGCCGAGCACGACAAACGCCACGATTCGCTGGGGCCGGGTTTCCGCATCCTGAACTACGTCCGCCTGCTCCGGAAATGGCGCACGCCCCGCTTCCACTGGGATTCCTGGCGCAAACTCCTGCACCACACCGACCGCAGCGTCTACTTCGCCTCCACGGTCCGCATCCGCGACGGCTACACCCCGGACAATCTACGCCGCTGGCTGCTCGAACACGGCGACGCGGAGAATGCGATCCCGGCGCACCTGGTCGAACCCGTCGACCCACCGCCCGCGCCCGTCGACCGCATTCCGTCGTACGTCACGGACGGCGCGGTCGCCCCCGAGCCCAGAGCGGAGGAACTGCCCGCCCCGGCGTGACCACCGAGCCATCCGGCGGCGGCCGCGGCGAGACGGCGGAACCAGGGTTCGCGGACGCCGCTCCCCGGTCAGGCGCTCGCACCCCGGGAGGCGCGGTCGCGTGCCGCTCACCGCACCAGCAGCGCGATCGGCAGCCGGGCGAAGAGTTTCTCCAGGCGGGCGCGGCCGGAGAAGGTGTGGCCGGTGAGGCGGTCGGTCCAGTCGCCCTGGGGGAGGTCGAGAACCGTGTCGGTCCAGCCGGTTTCGGCCAGCGCCACACTGTGGCGGGTGGCGGCGACGATGACCTCCGGGGATTCGCCGCGGCGGCCGCGCGCGTAGGCGATCAGGCGCTGGGCGTGGTCGCCGGTGGCGAACAGCGGGGTGTAGGTGCCGCCGACGAAGCATTCGGGGCGTTCGCGGCGCAACCACAGGGCGTAGGCGACGATCCACATCTTGGCCGCGCCGGAGGGGTCGAGATCCGGTGTGCCGGTGAGTGATTGCAGCAGCAGATTGCGGTGGTTGAAGTCGACGGGGCGGCGGTTGTCGGGATCGACGAGGGAGTCCTCCCACAGCTCACAGCCCTGGTAAACGTCCGGGATGCCGGGGCCGCCGAGTTGCAGCAGCTTCTGCGCCAGCGAGTCCGACCATGCGTGCGGGGCGAGATCGGCCACCAGATCGCCGAGTTCGACGCCGACCGGGCCGTCGATCACGGTGTCGATCCACTGGTGCACCGCCTGCTCGAACTCGATATCCGGTTCCTCCCACGAGGTTCGGGTACCGGCCTCGCGCATCGCCTTCTCCGCGAACAGGTGCAGCCGGTCGCGCAGTCCGGGCACGGCGGCGGCCGGGCGGCCGTCGGCGGGCCAGACGCCGAACATGTTCTGCAGCAGGAACAGGGTGGTCGCGCCGTCGGGACCGGGGGCGATCTCGTTCCAGGCGGTCACCGCCCGCGCCCAGGTGTCGGCCACCTGCGACAGCACCCCGATCCGGGCGCGCACATCCTCACCGCGCTTGGTGTCGTGCGTGGACAGTGTGGTCATACCGGCGGGCCAGCGCGCCGCGCGTTCGGCGTTGGCGAGATGGAATTCGATGGGCGAGCAGCCGAAGCGCACCGGATCGGCGCCCATCTCCTGGAGCGACACCAGCCGCGCCGCCCGGTAGAACATGGTGTCCTCCACCGCTTTCGCGGTGATCGCCCCGCCCACCTGATGGAACCGCGTGGTCGCCTCGCCGCCCACCGCCAGCGCCGTCACCAGCACCTGCAGCGGTGTGGTGAGTTCGCTGTTGCGCCGCGCCACCTCGGTCACCACCGCGCCCACCATGCCGGCCAGCGGTGCGTAGTCGGTGCGGTACACCGGCATGAACGACAGCACCTCGATGGTGGCGTTGGTCAGCGCCATGGTGTCGCAGGTCTCGGACTTGGCGTCGCGCTTGATCGCCGCCACCAGCCGCCGCATCTCCGGCACCAGCATGGTCTCCGCCACCGCGCGTTTGATGCGGTGCTCCTGCTCGGTGAACCAGGCGCGGTCGCTGCCGTGCCCGGTGAACTGCCTGGACAGTTCGGTCAGCGCCGGCTCACCGTCCGGGTCGAGGAGCACGCCGCCGAGGTCGGCGAGCGCGTCGTATCCGGTGGTGCCGTCGATGGGCAGGGTGGCGTCCAGGGGTTCACGATTGGACAGCACCTTCTCCACCAGCAGCAGTCGCTGCGGTCCGATGAGCCGCCGCAGCCGGGCCAGGTATTCGGCGGGCCGGGCCAGTCCGTCCGGATGGTCGATCCGCACCCCGTCGATGAGATCGTGTTCGCACCAGGCGGCCAGCTCCCGATGGGTGGCGTCGAAGACGGCGGTCTCCTCCTGCCGCACCGCCGCCAGCCCGCCGACGGTGAAGTAGCGCCGATACCCGCACAGCCCGGACTTCCAGGTGACCAGCCGGTAGTGCTGTTTGTCGTGGGTGCGCAGCGCGTTCTCGCCGTCGGTGCCGGGCGCGATGGGGAAGCGCAGATCCCGTAGCGCCAGCATGGGTTCGGGCCCGCTGCGGTCCACGCTCAGCGCCGCCACATCGGTCTCCCCGGCCAGCACCGGCAGCGCGATCCGCCCGCCCGCGCCGTTGCCGGTGCTCCAGTCGATATCGAAGTAGTGCGCGTACGGCGACTGCTTGCCGTTGCGCAGCACATCCCACCACCACGGGTTCTGCCGCGGGTCGGCCACGCCGACATGGTTGGGCACCAGATCCACGATCAGGCCCATGCCGCGGCCGCGCACCTCGTCCGACAGCGCCTTGAATCCGGCCGGGCCGCCGAGCGCGGCCGAGACCGTGGTGGGGTCGGTGACGTCGTAGCCGTGGGTGGAGCCGGGCATGGCGGTCAGGACGGGGGACAGGTACAGGTGCGAGATCCCCAGCTGTTGCAGGTATTCGGCGATGGCGCGGGCATCGGCGAAGGTGAGCGCGTCGGGGCGCAGTTGCAGCCGGTAGGTGCTGCGCACGGGGGTGCGCCGGGCGATGGCGTCGGTGCTGTGTTCAAGGCTGGTCATGGCTGTATCGATCATGCAGTACGGCGGAGGACGAGCAGGCAGCGTGCGGGGACTTCCACGGGTGTGCGGGCGTGGTATATGCGGTCGGTCGGGGCTCCGGTCGGGGTCGAACAGTCCAGGGCCACAGTCCATTCGGCGCCGTGGTCCGGATCGGGCAGGGTGCAGTGCATGGGCTCGTCGTGGGCGTTGAAGCACAGCAGGAACGAATCGTCGGTGATGCGTTCCCCACGCGGCCCGGGTTCGGCGATGGCGTCGCCGTTGAGGAAGACGGTCAGCGACCGCCCGAAACCGTTGTCCCAGTCCGCCGCGGTCATCTCGCTGCCCTCGGGGGTGAACCAGCCGATATCGCCGGGGTGGGCGTGTTCGGGGGCGGGGCGGCCGTCGAAGAAGCGCCGTCGCCGGAACACCGGATGCGCGGTGCGCAGGGCGACGGCACGGCGGGTGAAAGCGAGCAGATCGGCATTCGTGCGCATGAGCGACCAATCCATCCAGGACAGCTCGGAATCCTGACAGTAGGCATTGTTGTTGCCGCGCTGGGTGCGACCGAACTCGTCGCCGTGCAGCAGCATCGGCGTGCCCTGCGACAGCAGCAGGGTGGCGAGCAGGTTGCGCTGCTGCCGCGCGCGCAGCGCGAGGACGGCGGGATCGTCGGTCTCCCCCTCCGCCCCGCAGTTCCAGGAGCGGTTGTAGGTCTCGCCGTCGCGGTTGCCCTCGCCGTTGGCCTCGTTGTGTTTCTCGTTGTAGGACACCAGATCCGCGAGGGTGAAGCCGTCGTGCGCGGTGACGAAGTTGATGGACGCGCCGGGGCGGCGGCCGGTGGTCTCGTACAGGTCCGAGGAGCCGGTCAGCCGGGAGGCGAACTCGCCCAGCGTCGCCGGTTGTCCGCGCCAGTAGTCCCGCACGGTGTCACGGTATTTGCCGTTCCATTCGGTCCACAGCACCGGGAAGTTGCCGACCTGATAGCCGCCCTCGCCGACGTCCCAGGGTTCGGCGATGAGTTTGACCTGGCTGACCACCGGGTCCTGGTGCACCAGGTCGAAGAAGGTGGACAGCCGGTCCACATCGTGCAGTTCGCGGGCCAGGGTGGCGGCCAGATCGAAGCGGAACCCGTCGACGTGCATGTCGAGCACCCAGTAGCGCAGGGAATCCATGATCAGTTGCAGGGTGTGCGGGTGACGGACGTTGAGGCTGTTGCCGGTGCCCGTGTAGTCCATGTAGTGCCGGGGGTCGTCGTCGACGAGGCGGTAGTAGGCGGCATTGTCGATACCGCGGAAGCCGATGGTGGGCCCGAATTCGTTGCCTTCGGCGGTGTGGTTGTAGACCACGTCCAGAATGACCTCGATACCGGCGGCGTGCAGGGCGCGCACCATGGCCTTGAATTCGGTGACGGCCGCGCCCGGGGCCGGATTGGCGGCGTACTCGTGATGCGGGGCGAGGTAGCCGAAGCTGTTGTAGCCCCAGTAGTTCCGCAGTCCGCGATCCAGCAGCACGCGGTCCTGGAGGAACTGGTGCACCGGCATGAGTTCCACGGCGGTGACGCCGAGACCGCGCAGGTGCTCGACGATGGCCGGATGCGCCATGCCCGCGTAGGTGCCGCGCAGTTCCGGCGGCACCTCGGGGTGGGTGACGGTCATGCCCTTGACGTGGGCCTCGTAGATGACCGTCTCGTGGTAGGGGCGTTTGGGAGCGCGGTCGTCGGCCCAGTCGAACCACGGGTTGATCACCACGCCGGTCATGGTGTGGCCGAGGGAGTCCTGGCCGGGGGTGTACGGGGCCGGATGGCTGTCGAATTGCCCGTCGAACGCCTTGCCGTAGGGATCGAGCAGCAGTTTGCTCGGATCGCAGCGCAGTCCGCGCTTCGGATCGAACGGCCCGTGTACCCGGAATCCGTAGCGCTGGCCGGGGCCGACGGCGGGCACGTAGCAGTGCCACACGTACCCGTCCACCTCGTCGAGCCGAATCCGCTGCTCGCGGTCGCGGTCGTCGACGAGGCACAGCTCGACCCGCTCGGCCACCTCGGAGAACAGCGAGAAATTGGTGCCCGCGCCGTCGTAGGTCGCGCCCAGGGGATACGCGGTGCCCGGCCAGACGCCCAGCGGCGTGAGATCCGGGGTGGCGGGGGACGGCGGCATAGCCATGACAGTATCGGCCGGGGGCCGCCCGGTGGTCCGGTGGGCTCCGCTGCCGCGCGGGGGATCGGCGTGGTTTGCCGCGTGATCGGAGCACGGTGGCGTGCGGGTCCGCTCGGCCGGATGCCCCGTGCTCTACGGGCGGGCCGGACGGTGGGCGCAGCCCACCGGGCACCGCGAGCATCACGGTGGCGGCCCGGGTGCCGACCAGGTGGAATACGCTGGCCGGGGGTGAGGCCACCCCGTGTTCCGGGGCGTTCGCGGTGACGAGCCGGACCGCGTTCCGTCGTCACCATGCGCCGGGTGTTCGCTCGGTGGCACCCGGCTACCGTGTCGCGGCGGCCGTCGACGCGCGCAGCCAGCGGCGTTCGTAGCCGAGGGCGCGGGCGAGGCGGGCCAGGCCGCCGAGGACGGCGCGCTGGAGTCGCGGCGGGATGCCCGCCAGGTAGCCGTCCTGGTAGTCCCACAGCAGGGCGAGTGCGAGCGGATCGCGGGGTACGCGGTTGGCCGCGGTGGTCTTCCCGGCGGCGTCGAGGGCGTGCCAGAGCTCGAACATGGCCCGGTGGCGCAGGGGTGGGCGGATCTCGTGGTCGATCTCGGTGTCGGCGGTCTCGTTCCAGAACTCGTGCACCACTCCTGTGGGCGCGGCGTGCGTGGCACGTGGGGGCGGCGTGGTGTGGCGCGCGGGCTGAGGTGGGGCGTGCGTGGAACGTGGGGGCGCGGACTGAGGGGCGTGGTGTGGCCCCGGGATCAGGGGGTCAGTGCGCGCCGCCAGGTCTGGCCGACCAGGTCCACGCCGAAGCTGTGGTGTGGATTCGACTCCACCAGTTCGAATCCCGCGCGCTCGTAGATGCGGCGGGCGGCGGTGAGGACGTCATTGGTCCACAGCACGATCTCGCGGTATCCGGCCGCGCGGGCGAAGTCGAGGCAGGCGTGCACCAGGGCGGTGCCGACGCCGAGGCCGCGGGCGGCGGGTTCCACCAGCAGCAGGCGCAGGCGGGCGGTGGTGTCGGAGTCGCGCATGCAGTACACCGCGCCGAGCCGTTCGCCGTCGGCCTCGGCGATCCAGGTCCGTTCCCGCCGCGGGTCATGGGTTTTCAGATAGTCGGCGACGATCCGGGCGACGAGTTCCTCGTAGTCGCCGTTCCAGCCGTATTCGGCGGCGTAGATCGCGGCATTGCGCTGGATGACCCAGCCGTGATCGCCGGGGCCGGGCGCGCGGAGTGTGAATCGCGATGCGTCCGAAGCGGGTTCGAGGATGCGCTCGATGGTGTGCATGGCCGCGATCAGCCGTTCGCGCTCGCTCGCCGGATGTTCGGCGAGCAGGGCGGCGGCATCGCGGCTGGAGCGATCGTCGAGATCGGCGAAGGTGTCCCGGCCGCGGTCGGTGAGCCGCACCCGCTGGATGCGGCGGTCCCGCTCGGCGCGGCGGCGTTCGACGAGTCCGTCGGCCTCGAACCGGGCCAGGATGCGGCTGAGATAGCCGGGGTCCAGGCCGAGGGACTGGCGCAGCGTCACCACTTCCAGGGGGCCGGAATCGGCCAGTTCGAACAGGATTCGCGCCTCGGTGAGGGAGAACCGGGTATCGACCAGGCCCTCGCGCAGCACCCCGATCACCCGGGTGTAGCGGCGGTTGAAGGCGCGGACCGCGGCGATCTGCCGGGCGTCCACGGCGGTGTCGGTCGGGGTGCCCATCTCGGCTCCAATCCTTTGACTCAGTCAAAGAGTTCAGATAGCAGAGTACGCCGGGCGGCCGCGCCCCGGAAGGCGCGGTGGTAACTTGAACGGCGTTCAAGCTCGCGTCCGGCGGCCGCCGGGGCGGGGAACGACACCTGGCGAAGGACCGCACCCGTGGCACTGACCCCCGACGAGATCACCGCCCTCGACGCCGCCCATGTCTGGCACCCGTACGGCGGCTTCCCGGCCACCATCGAACCCCTGGTGGTCGAGTCCGCCGCGGGCACCCGCCTCACCCTCGCCGACGGCCGGGAACTGGTGGACGGCATGAGCTCCTGGTGGGCGGCGGTGCACGGCTACCGGCATCCGGTGCTCGACGCCGCCCTGCTGGACCAGTCGCGCCGGATGAGCCACGTCATGTTCGGCGGCCTCACCCACGAACCCGCCGCGCGGTTGACCCAACTGCTGGTCGAGCACACCCCCGCCGGACTGGAGAAGGTGTTCCTGTGCGATTCCGGTTCCGTCTCGGTCGAGGTCGCGGTGAAGATGTGCCTGCAGTACTGGCGTGCCCGCGGCCGCCCCGGCAAGCATCGCCTGCTCACCTGGCGCGGCGGCTATCACGGCGACACCTTCACGCCCATGAGCATCTGCGATCCCGAGGGCGGCATGCACGCGCTGTGGACCGACGTGCTCACCCCGCAGCACTTCGTCCCGGCCCCGCCGCGCGACTACGAACCCGACTACGTCGCCGAACTCGAGCGCGCCCTCGCCACCCACGCCGACGAGCTGGCCGCCGTCATCGTGGAACCCGTCGTGCAGGGCGCGGGCGGGATGCGCTTCCACGATCCGCGCTACCTCACCGACCTGCGCCGCCTCTGCGACGAGCACGGCATCCTGCTGATCTTCGACGAGATCGCCACCGGATTCGGCCGCACCGGAACGCTTTTCGCCGCCGACCGGGCGGGAGTGCGCCCGGACGTGCTGTGCGTGGGCAAGGCGCTCACCGGCGGCTACCTGACCCTGGCCGCGGCGCTGTGCACCACCGATATCGCCGAAACCCTCAGTGCCGCACACGGTGGGCTCATGCACGGGCCGACCTTCATGGGCAATCCGCTCGCCTGCGCGGTCGCCGTCGCCTCCATCGAACTGCTGCTGTCGCGCGACTGGCGCGGTGAGGTGGCGCGCATCGAATCCGAACTCCGGACCGGGCTCGCCCCCGCACGCGACCTCCCCGGCATCGTGGAGGTGCGGGTGCTCGGCGCGATCGGCGTGATCGAACTCGACCACCCCGTCGACATGCGCAAGGCCACCCACGCCGCCGTGGCCGCCGGAGTGTGGTTGCGCCCCTTCCGCAACCTGGTCTACTGCATGCCGCCGTTCATCAGCACCACCGCGGAGATCGGCCGGATCACCGCCGCCATGGTGGCCGCGGCCGCCACCTGATCAGTGGTTGGCGCGGCGCTCGCGCAGGCGTTCCGGCTCCTCGCTGTCCGACAGCACCTCCCACACCCGGAACAGGCAGTGGAAGTCGTCGGACCACCCGCGGGCGATGAGCATGTAGTTGTCGCCGTCGCGCAGCACGGTGCGACGGCTGACCAGCTTGGGGTGGTCGGGAACGAATTTGCCGACCAGTTCCGACAACTTGGCCACGGCCTGCTCCCGGGTGCCCACGACCTCTGCGAGCACCTTGGGGGACCAGATCTTGTTGTCTCCGACGCCGGTTGTCTGTTCGACCACTATTGCCCAACGTGGCATGCATCTCTCCTACCTCGGTATCCCAGGATAGCGACGTCGGGCGGCGGGGAGGGCCGATCCGACCCGCTCGGCCCCACCCTGAACGGTGTTCAAGTATGCTGCGGAGCTGTGAGTGTCGATCCCTTGCGATGGTTGGACGAACGCGCCGCGGACCGGGTGCGCGCCGGACTGCGCCGTGAGCTGCGGCCGCGCGCGTCCGAGGGCGAGCCCATCGACCTGGCCTCCAACGACTACCTCGGGCTCACCCGGCATCCGGAGGTGATCGAGGGCGCCGTCGCGGCGGTGCGGCGCTGGGGCGCGGGTGCCACGGGTTCGCGGCTGGTCACCGGCACGACCGCCGAACACGAGCTGCTGGAAACCGAACTCGCCGAATTCGTCGGCGCGCAGGCCGGATTGGTGTTCGCCTCCGGCTACGCCGCCAACCTGGGCGTGGTCACCGCGCTGGCCGGGCGCGGGGCACTGGTGGTGTCGGACGCGGGCAGCCACGCCTCGCTGGTGGACGCCTGCCGGCTGTCGCGGGCACGAGTGGAGATCGCCCCGCACCGCGACGTGGACGCCGTGGACCGGCTGCTGGCCCAGCGCGGTGCGGAACGCGCGCTGGTGCTCACCGATTCGGTCTTCAGCGCCGACGGCGATCTCGCGCCGCTGCGCGAACTGCACCGCGTCACCCGCGCCCGGGGCGCGGTGCTGGTGGTGGACGAGGCGCACGGTCTCGGGGTGCGCGGTGCGGGCGGTCGCGGACTGGTGCACGAATGCGGGCTGGCGGGCGAACCGGATCTGGTGATCACGGCGACCCTGTCCAAGGCCCTGGGTGCACAGGGCGGCGCGGTCCTCGCCAGCGAGCGGGTGCGCGCCCACCTCATCGACTCCGCCCGCACCTTCATCTTCGACACCGGACTCGCGCCCGCCGCCGTCGGCGCCGCGCGCGCCGCCCTGGGCGTGCTGCGCCGCGATCCCGGCCTGGCCGGGCGGGTGCTGGACCGGGCCGCCGACCTGGCCCGGATCGCCCGTGTGGCACAACCCGATTCGGCGGTGGTGTCGGTGGTGCTCGGCGAGGCGCAGCGCGCCTACGACGCCGCCGTCGCCTGCCGGGACCGCGGTCTGAGCGTCGGCTGCTTCCGCCCGCCCTCGGTGCCCGAGGGCACCTCGCGGCTGCGGTTGACCGCCCGCGCCGACCTCACCGCCGCCGAACTCGACACCATCGCAACGGTTCTCGGCGCGGTGCTGGCGCGGGCCCGCGAGCAGGCGACGGTTCCGGCATGAGCGTTCTCTTCGTCACCGGCACGTCCACCGATGTCGGCAAGACCGTTGTCACCGCCGCGCTGGCGGCGACCGCGCGGGCGGCCGGGGCGCGGGTGGCGGTGTGCAAGCCCGCCCAAACCGGGGTCGCGCCGGGGGAACCCGGTGATCTCGCCGTCGTCGAGCGCCTCGGTGGCGTCACCCGCACCCTGGAGCTGGCGCGCTATCCCGATCCGCTGGCCCCCGACACCGCCGCGCGCCGCTGCGGTCGGCCGCTGCTGACCCTCGCCGACACCGTCGCCGCCGTGGAATCCCTGGCCGACGCCGACCTCACCCTGGTGGAGGGGGCGGGCGGACTGCTGGTGCGGATGGGTGAATTCACCCTGCTCGATCTGGCGCAGCAGCTCGGCGCACCGGTGCTGGTAGTGGCCGCCGCCGGACTCGGCACCCTCAACCACAGCGAATTGACCACGCGCACACTGGCTTCGGCGGGCGTGCCGTGCGCGGGCCTGGTCATCGGCGCGTGGCCGGACGAACCCGACCTCGCGGCCGACTGCAATCGCGCCGATCTGCCCGCCGTGACCGGCGTCGACCTGGTCGGCACCCTCCCCTCCGGCGTCGGCTGCTGGCCCGCCGACCGCTTCGCCGCCGCCGCACCCGGCTGGTTCGACCCCGATTGGCGCGGCCGCTACCTCCCCGGCTGAGCTCGTGCGTCGGGGGCGTGATCGACTATCGATCGCTGCCTACAGTGGATCGGTATGTGGGACTATCCACATCCGTCCGGCGCCGCCGAGTACGACGACGAGCGGCGGCGGGCGCGGCTGCGCGAAACCCGATTCGGAGCCCGGTGGCGAGAGCGGCGGATCCTGGCGCGGTTCGCGCTGATACCGCTGCTGTTCCTGGCCCTGTTCGCGCAGTACTGGCGGCTCGACGTCGCCCCCGAGCGGGCGCGGCTGGCCCGCACCGAACCCGCCGTCCTGCCCATCGCCGGACCCTCCGGCGCGGCGGCGGCCGATACCGCGGTCTTCGATCTGGTCGGCCTGGGCTCCCTCGACGCCACCGCCACCGCCCGCGCGCTGCCGACTCTGAACCAGCTCGGTTCGGTATGGGCGGTGCGCTACGACAACACCGGTATCGACACCGAGGTCATCGCCGACCTCATCGTGCGGGTCACCGAGGCCGCGCACGTCCCCAAGGTGGTGCTGGTCGGCCACAGCATGGGCGGCGTCGTCGCTCTGGAGGTCGCCGAACACCTGCACCTCGAGAGTTCCCGGCAGGTGCTGGCGGTGCTGCTGGACTGCACCCCGGTGGACCTGCACGCCGTGCGCCCGGAGAGCCGCGACCAGGGGGAGGAACTCATGCGCTGGCTGGGCTGGTTCCCGGGCGCGCGGGAGAGCCGGGTGCTGCGGCTGATCGCCGAAACCTATTCCCGCCGTGACCGTTATCAGGGCGGTCGCTACGGCTTCGAGCCCGACGATTTCGGTGAGGCGGTGCGGGATTCGCTGCGCGAGAAGATCCTCAGCACCGATGTGGCCAGCACCGGACTGATCGAGTCCCAGTTCAAGGCGATCGTCGCCGGGGGAGCGGTGGGCGCGCTGCGCGTGCTGGCCGAGCCCGCCCACGGCAAACCCCGCCCGGCCATCGTCTACATCCGGCCCCGAAATCCCCACGCCGACTACATCGTCGACGTCGCCTACACCCATCAGGCCCTCATCGACCGGGTGGGCGGACCCGACGGCACCCTGCTGGTGGTCACCACGCGCACCACCGGTCACGCCAATCCGATCCAGCGCCCGGCCGAGTACAACGCGGTGATACTCCAGCAGATCGTGCCGTTCGTCCGCCTGATCGAGCGCACCGCGATCGCCTCGGGCTGAGATCCGGCTCCCGATCACCGCGGTGCGGGGTCCGCCCGGCGGGTGCTCTCCCGGTATCCGGGCTCAGCGGATGCGGGTGCCGAGCAGATGCCGCACCCCGCTCACGAACAGTTGCAGCCCGAAGTCGAAACGTGCCGTCGCGTCGGGCGTGTCGTACAGCGGCGAATGCTCGTCGGCCAGCGCGCCCACCGAATCCATCTGCATGCGCGCCTGCTCGTCCACGGTCTGCCCGAGCACGTAGTAGAGCAGCGTGAACGCCGCGAGATCGGCTTCCTCCCTGGTCATTCCGGCGCGAATGGCCGTACTCGCCATGCGCTCGCGGCCTTTCGAGGTGGTGAGGCGGGAAGCGTAGGTGGCGGAGACCAATTCGGCCCCGTCCCGGTAGGCCAGCAGGCACGAGCGCAGCCGGTGCGCCAGTTCACCGAGCTGCCCGGACCATTCGTCGGCGGTCACGGGTTCGTCCATGGGTGCGAGAATGCGGTCGGCCACCGCACCCAGCAGCGCCTGCTTGTTGGGGAAGTGCCAGTACAGCGCCCCGGGCTGCACATGCAGCGATCCGGCCAAGCGCCGCATGGTCAGATCGGCCAGACCGTACTGGTCCAGAATGGCGATGGCCCCGTCGACCACATCGGTGCGGTGCAACTGCACGGATAATCCCGACCCTTCGTGTTTCGGCTCACGTTCGCGACTGCTAGCCTACCCTGAACACCGTTCAAGTTGCTCGGCCACATCGGCCGGACGAAGGGATTTCGCGCTGTGACCCAGGTAGCCGTCAACACCGACATTCTGGCGATCGCCCGCGAGCAGGTGCTCGAACAGGGCGTCGGCCTGACCCAGGAGCAGACCCTCGCGGTCCTGCGCCTCGGCGACGACCGGCTCGAGGAACTGCTCGCCCTCGCCCACGACGTGCGCATGAAGTGGTGCGGTCCGGAGGTCGAGGTCGAGGGCATCATCTCGCTCAAGACCGGCGGCTGCCCCGAGGACTGCCACTTCTGCTCGCAGTCCGGCCTGTTCCAGTCCCCGGTGCGCGCCGCCTGGCTCGACATCCCCAGCCTGGTCGAGGCCGCCAAGCAGACCGCCAAGACCGGCGCCACCGAATTCTGCATCGTGGCCGCCGTGCGCGGCCCCGACGAGCGCCTCATGGCGCAGGTCGCCGCGGGCGTGGAGGCCATTCGCAACGAGGTCGACATCCAGGTCGCCTGCTCGCTCGGCATGCTGAACCAGGAGCAGGTCGACCAGCTCGCCGCCATGGGCGTGCACCGCTACAACCACAACCTCGAGACCGCCAAATCGCACTTCCCGCAGGTGGTCACCACGCACACCTGGGAGGAGCGCTGGGACACCCTGCGCATGGTGCGCGAGGCCGGGATGGAGGTGTGCTGCGGCGGCATCCTCGGCATGGGCGAAACCCTGGAGCAGCGGGCCGAGTTCGCCGCGCAGCTCGGCGAGCTGGAGCCCGACGAGGTGCCGCTGAACTTCCTCAACCCGCGGCCGGGCACCCCGTTCGGCGATCTGGAGGTGCTGCCCGCCGCCGACGCGCTGCGCGCCGTGGCCGCCTTCCGGCTCGCGCTGCCGCGCACCATCCTGCGCTTCGCGGGCGGTCGTGAGATCACCCTCGGCGATCTGGGCGCCAAGCAGGGCATTCTGGGCGGCATCAATGCCGTCATCGTCGGCAACTACCTGACCACGCTGGGCCGCCCCGCCGAGGCCGATCTCGATCTGCTGGGCGAGCTGAGCATGCCGATCAAGGCGCTCAACGAAACCCTGTAGTGCGCATCGCATATCGATTGGGCAACCGCATACCGGGAAGTGGGCGCGCACATGGGTAATGTCGTGGACATGGAAACGGACGAGGTCACCGCGCGCGTGGCGCTGTACAACCCGTTCACCGGCAAGCTGATCGAATCCGGCGCGGACGATCCGGTTCCGGCCGCGGCCGCGCTCGGCCTGGAACCGCCGCGCTACTGCGAGCAGTGCGGCCGCCGCATGATCGTGCAGGTCAGCCCGGACGGCTGGTGGGCCAAGTGTTCCCGGCACGGGGTGCTGGACTCGAAGAGTCTGGAACACCGGTAGTGGCAACGGGATTCACCGCGCCCGGAGCGTCCGGGACGCGTGCGGAGGTGCTGCGGCGGGAACGCCGGGCGGCCGCACTGGTCGTCGCGGGCGTCACCGTGGTCAGCGCGGTGGCGGGCGTGGCATGGGCCTTCCTCGCTCCCGCCGAGCGGCTGGTGGTGGTGGAGCCGGACCGCGGTTCGGTGCTGACCGGGGAGAGCGCGCACCAGTTCGACGCGCTGGCCGTCTTCGTCCTCGCCGGCATGGTGATCGGGGTGCTCACCGCGGCCGCCGTGTGGCGGTGGCGGCGCGTGCGCGGGCCGATACTGCTGGGCGGACTGGTGGTCGGCTCGCTGCTGGGCGCGTTCGTCATGCGACTGGTCGGCGAGGCCGCCGCCGAGGTGCTGCACCCGCGGCCGGAGAACCCGGCGGTCGGGTCGATCGTCGCATTCGCACCCACCGTGTCCGCCTGGCAGGCGCTCATCGCCCAACCTCTGGTGGCGACGCTGGTGGTGCTCATCTGGTCGGCCCTGAGCGTGGCCGACGATCTCGGCAGCGGACAGTTCCAGCCCTTCGGCGGGGAGGACCCGCGCCGCGGCCTGCTCGCGCCCGGACCGTACGGCTCGGCCATCAGCTACGGACCCTACGGCGGTCCCGGAGCGAACGGCGGTTCCGCGCCGGGCTTCGGCCCCGCGCCGTACGAGGGCGCGGGCCGGGGCAATCCCGATCGCTGAGCCGCGTTCGCGGCTCCGGTCGTTCGCGCCGCTATCCGTCGCCGGTTATTCACTCTGCGCCCACGCGGCGACCGGTTCTCCAAATCACTGGCACCCACCCGCGCCCGCGCCTACCGTGGTCGGTCGAACATCAGCGCATCCGATCGGGGGACCACCATGAGAACCGCAGCGCGGCGCGTCCACGACCCGGTCGCACCGGAGCGGGCCGCGGTCGCCCCGCAGGAGCGGCCCGACCTGACCGCGTGGCGGCAGCGTCAGGCCCTGCGCCGCTCCAACGCGGCCGAGCCGATCCCCAGCGGTCGGCGCTACCGTCGCACGACCAAACACCGTGGGCGCGAACAGCAGTGGTGACCGCCGTCGCCGGAATCGTTCGGGGACTTGTTTTTACATTGATTTGAGCCGTCCGACCGTGGTGGCGGCAGTCGTCCGGCCGTAATGTCACTCGGCATGGAGAGCGCAACGGGCTGGGACGCCATCGACGGCGCACTGCGTCGACTGTACGGCGGGGCCACGCCGTTTCACCTGGGTACGAAGCAGCCGTGGGCACTCGGCGGCCCGGATCCGCTCGACGGCATCAGCATTTTCGGCCGTACGGACCCGATCGCGCACTGGCACTACATCGGCTACGGCATGTCCGAACTGTACGAGAAGGAATCCGCCGATCCGCACACCTCGGGCTGGGGTTTCGAATTCACCATCCGGGTCGTCCGGTCGGCGGCCGTGCAGCAGCCGCCGCTGTGGCCCGCGCAGCTGCTGCAAACGCTGGGCCGCTACGTATTCCAGAGCGAGAACGGCTTCCAGCCGGGGCACACCATGAAGGCGGGCGGCCCGCTGGCCGCCGACCGCCCCGACAGCGCCATCCGTGCCATGGCCTTCACGGTCGACCCGGAACTCGGCGAGATCGACACCCCACACGGCAGCCTTCGCTTCCTCCAGGTGGTGGGGCTGACCCTGGACGAGTACCAGGCGGCGCTGGGCGGCAACGCGCCCGGACTGTTGGCCCAGCTCGCCGTCGACCTGCCGCTCTACGTCACCGACGCCGACCGGCCCTCGCTGATCGCGCGCTGAGCGCGCCTACCGCAGCGCGTCGCCGATCCCGCACACCTTCCAGTCGCCGTTCTCCTTGACCAGGTCGTAGGTGAGGGACTGGGTGTTGGTGCTGCCGCCGAAGCTCACCTCCACGTCCACGACGAAGGTGCCCTCGTCCGCGCCCGAGGGCACGTCGACGGAGCGCAGGGTGGACTTGGAGTCGACCTTCGGCACATTGGTGGGGGTGATGCCGCCGGTGTCGACGCTGTCGATCATCGCCAGATCCGATTGGCAGATCAGGTCCTCGTTCGCGCCGCCGTTGACGAAGTCCTCCGCCACATCGCGCGGGTCGGAACCGCCGACGATACCGCCGCCCGAACCCGAGAGCAGGAACACCGCGCCGATGCCGAGCACGGCCACCAGGGCGACCCCGCCGATGATCAGCGGCACCGCGTTCTTGCCGCCGCCCGGCGGCTGCTGCGGGTACCCGCCGGGGTGCTGCGGGGGCTGCCCGCCGGGACCGGGTCCGAACTGCGGCTGCGGCGCGCCCGGATAGGGCTGTTGCGGTGCGCCGGGCTGCTGGTGCCGGGGCGCGCTGAATTGCTGTGGGGGAGCGCCGTACTGCTGGGGGGCACCGTATTGCTGAGGGGCACTGTACTGCTGGGGAGCGCCGTACTGCTGGGGAGCGCCGGGCATCGGCTGCTGGGGTCCCGGTCCGAACTGCTGCGGCGGCTGTCCGCCCGCCGGATGCGGCGGCCATCCGCCCGGCTGCTGGTAGGGGTTCGGCTGGCGTGGGTCACTCATCTGTCAAATCCTGTACACCTCAGCGGAAAAGAATCGCGGACCGCCGCACCGATGCGCGGCCGATGATCACACGACGCGTCGACACGGACGCCGTCGCGATTCAATCACCGTCGTCTACCGCACCGGTAACGGCCGCTGGCGTTTTTACATACGTTTGAGATTCCCGGGCCGCCATTTCGCCGCCGGGCTGCGAGAATTCGACACCGTGAGTTCTTCGGGTCGGCAGCTACCACGGACCCCGCGCGGCGCGCAGTTCCGCCAGGCTCATGCCGTGCCGTCGGCGGGCCAGGGTGCGCAGGGTGGCGGGGCTGGAGTAGCCGACATGCGCCGCGATGGAATCGACGGTCAACGTGGTGGTGCGCAGCAGGTGCGCGGCCCGCTCGAGCCGGATGTCGTTGGCGAATTCGCGAGGAGTCAGACCGATTTCTGCGCGGGTGGCGCGTTGCAGGGTACGCGGGGTGGTGCCCAGTTCGCGGGCGGCGGTGGCGATGTGCAGCGGCTCGGACAGATGCGCGCGCACCCAGCGTTCGAAGGCGGCGACCAGGGCATCGCCGCGGGCGACCACCTCGGGAATGGCGAAGGCGGCCTGGGTATCCCGATTGCCCAGCGCCAGATAGCGGGCGGTCAGCTCCGCCAATGCCGGAGAACGGCCGTGCACCAGCGACAAGGCGAGGTCCATATGCGACAGTGACGCCCCGGCGGTGGTGATCCGGCCGCCCCGGCACAGCAGTCGGCTCTCGTCCAGCACCACCCGGGGATAGCGGCGGCGGAAGCTCGGCCCGAGCCACCAGCTCGTCGTCGCGGGCGAGCCGTCGAGCACCCCGGCCTCGGCGAGGAAGAAGGTGCCGGTGCAGGCGGCCGCCAGCCGTCCGCCGACGAGGTGGGTCCGCCGGATGTGCTCGAGCACCGGCCTGCTGTGCGGTGCCGAGACCAGACCGATCAGCGCTTGCGCGTCGAGCACGTTCACCGCCGGAATCACGACGAGGTCGACCTCTTCGGGCAGTTCGGCCAGGGGCGTGGTGGTGATGGAGTGCCCGTTGCCGGAACGCACCCGATCGCCGAAGGAGACGGTGTGCACCCGCCAGGGGGGCGGCGGCTGCGGCAACCGCTCCCGCAATCCGTTCGCCATGCTGAAGGTCTCGATCAGCGCCGCGAAACCGAAGTCGGCGACGCCGTCGACCACGAATACCGCGACGTTCATGTCGCGCATGCTACTGAACCCGTCGCATTCGCCACTGCCCGAACCGGTAAGCCTGTCCTAATCTCTTGGACTCGTGACCGATTCGGGAGGAGATCGGATGAGGACAATGACGGAGAGCGTGGTGACCGACCGAAGTCCGGGGGGACGGGTGCGGTTGCTGCTGATCGAGGACGACGACATAGCCGGCGATGCACTGGTGGATATGTTGACCGAGAGGGGTTTCGACGCCGAACGCAAACGCCGGGGAGCCGACCTGCTGCTCGGCCACCGGGACTACGACGCCGTCCTGCTGGATCTGGGGCTGCCCGACGGTTGCGGCCTGACCACCCTGCGGCGGCTGCGCGAGGTGAGTTCGATACCGGTGGTGCTGCTCAGCGAGGACGACGACGAACGGACCATCGTGCGGGGGCTGCGCGGTGGGGCCGACGACTGCCTGGTCAAACCGCCCCGGATCGGGGAACTGGTGGCGCGCATCGAACACGCCATGCGCCGGACCGCGGCGGAGGCGGCGGCCCGGTCCGCGGTGGTGGACACCGGTGATGTGCGCGTCGATCCGGTGGCCCGCGAGGTCACCGTGGCCGGCGCGCCGGTGCTGCTCACCCACAAGGAGTTCGAGCTGGTGGAGGCGCTGGTGCAGCGGCCGGGGCAGGCGGTGAGCCGGGAGATCCTGATGGACCGCATCTGGGGCGACGCCTTTCTCGCCGTGTCCCGCAGTCTGGACGTGCACATCTCGACCCTGCGCGCCAAACTCGACCGGCCCGGACTGATCACCACCGTGCGCGGCTTCGGCTACCGCTGGGCTACCGAACCCGAGGTGGCGGTCAGCTCGGTGGGCGCAGTGCCGCGAATTCGTCGGTGACCCGGATCTCGGTGTCGGCGAAGCGGTAGAGCGCGGCCGGGCGGCCACCCGTCCGGCCGGGTGAGGCGGTCGCGCCGGTGGGGGTGATCACCCCGCGGCGCGACAGCACCCGTTGCAGATTCGTGGTGTCCACGTCGTATCCGAGTGCCGCGCAATAGATTTCGCGCAGCGTGGACATGGTGAAGCGCTCCGGGGCCAGGCCGAAGGCGATATTGGTGTAGGAGAGCTTGGCCGCCAGCCGGGTGCGGGCGTGCCCCACCACCACACCGTGGTCGAAGGACATGTCCGGCAGCGCCGAGACCGGATGCCAGCGGGTGTCCGGCGGCAGTTTCGGATCGGCGGTCAGCGGTACCAGGCCCAGATAGGCCGAGGCGATGCGGCGGTCGCCGGGCACCCGGTGCGGATCGCTGAACACCGACAGCTGTTCCAGGTGGGTCAGCTCGCGCACATCCACCTTCTCGGCGAGCTGACGGGCGGCGGAGATATCGAGGTCCTCGTCGTCGCGCAGCCGCCCGCCCGGCAGCGACCAGGTGCCCTTGGCCGGATCGAGGGCGCGCTCCCACAGCAGCACCGCCAGCTCGGTGCGTTGGCCGGGCGGGCAGCGGTGATCGAGCGATCGACGGGGCGCTTCGGCCCCGGAACGCCCGGAAACGTCACTACCTGCGGTGATGTCATCGGGGAAGCGGCGAACCTGGAACACCGCGGTGAGCGTTTCGTGGATGGTGCTACGATGGGCCACGTTTTCGATTCTAAGTCGAAAACCGGGTGTATGCGAATCGGCGAAGCTGCCGGACGCATGAGAGTTAGGAGCCAGACCATGGCTGCACTGGGTGCGATGATGCCGCTGACCGAGCGCATCACCGATGGACCGTCGGGTTTCGGCGGAGTCGAGGCCACGCCGGAATGGGCGCGGGAGATCAAGCGACTGGCGCGCGAGCGCAATGCCACCATCCTCGCGCACAACTACCAGCTGCCCGAGATCCAGGACGTCGCCGACCACGTGGGTGACTCCCTCGCGCTGTCCCGTATCGCGGCCGAAGCGCCCGAGGACACCATCGTGTTCTGCGGTGTGCACTTCATGGCCGAGACCGCCAAGATCCTGAGCCCGGAGAAGACCGTGCTCATTCCCGACCAGCGCGCGGGCTGCTCGCTGGCCGACTCCATCACCGCCGACGAACTGCGTGCGTGGAAGGCCGAACATCCCGGGGCGCTGGTGGTCTCCTACGTCAACACCACCGCCGCGGTGAAGGCACTCACCGATATCTGCTGCACGTCCTCCAACGCCGTGGACGTGGTCGCCTCCATCGATCCCGACCGCGAGGTGCTGTTCCTGCCGGACCAGTTCCTCGGCGCGCACGTCAAGCGGGTGACCGGGCGCGAGAACATGCACATCTGGATGGGCGAATGCCACGTGCACGCCGGGATCAACGGCGACGAGCTGAACGAGCAGGCCCGCGCCCATCCGGACGCGGAACTGTTCGTGCACCCCGAATGCGGCTGCGCCACCTCGGCGCTCTACCTCGCCGGCGCGGGTGAGTTCCCGGCCGACCGGGTGCACATCCTGTCCACCGGCGGCATGATCGACGCCGCCAAGGCCGCGGCGGCTCGGAGTTCGCGCGGCGGCGAGTCGGGCACAGCGAACCAGGTGCTGGTCGCCACCGAGGTCGGCATGCTGCACCAGCTGCGCAAGGCCGCCCCCGGCGTGGACTTCCAGGCCGTCAACGACCGCGCCTCCTGCAAGTACATGAAGATGATCACCCCCGCCGCCCTGCTCCGCTCCCTGGTGGAGAACCGCGACGAGGTCCACGTCGACCCCGAAACCGCCGCCCTGGCCCGCAATTCGGTGCAGCGGATGATCGAGATCGGCAATCCGGGCGGCGGCGAGTGAACACCGGCCCCCAGCTCTCGGCGGCCCGCGTGGCCGCCGAGCCGGGGGCGCTGGCCGCCGGGCTGAGGAAGTACATGGTCGCCGGTCGGGGAGCGTGCCCGATTGCCGCACCGGGCGCGCGGGTGACCGCGCCGGTATCACGGGTAGCCGGGCTCGCGACGCGTATGGCCGCCGGTCGGGGAGCGCGGCTGGTCATCGAGTCGGGAGCTCGAATGGCGGTGCCGGGAGTGAATACGTGCGCCGAGCCGCCGGAGCCTGGGGTGCGCGTGGGCGGCGTGCCGGGGACGTGCACTGTCGGCGTGCCGGGTGCGCGAGTTCGCGCCGGGTCGTTCCGCCGCGGCACGACGGCGCATTGGACGCGCACGACCGCCGGGAAGGGAGAGAGCCGGTGAGCATCACGATCAGCTGGGAGGCCGAGGCCGATCTCGTCGTCGTGGGTGGCGGGGTGGCGGGGCTCACCGCCGCGCGCACCGCGTCGCTGCGGGGGTTGCGCGTGCTCACCCTGAGCAAGGGCGGGCCGACCGATACCGCGACGCAGTACGCACAGGGCGGGATCGCCGTCGTGGCCCCGCACGGGGATTCGGTGGAGTCGCATGTCGAGGACACCGTGCTGGCCGGGGCCGGGTTGTGCGATGCGGACGCGGTGCGCTCGATCGTCGAGGGCGGGCGGGATGCCGTCGCGGCGCTGACCGATCTGGGTGCGGTATTCGATCTCGGGCGGGACGGGCAGGTATCGCGGACCCGCGAGGGCGGGCACAGCACGCGGCGCATCATCCATGCCGGGGGCGATGCCACCGGGGCCGAGGTGCAGCGCGCGCTGAACGCGGCGGGCCTTCCGGTGATCTTCGGCGCGGCCGCCGTGGAGATCATCACCGGCCCGGCCGGAGTCCGGGGCGTGCTCGCCCTGTCGGACCGGGGCTTCGGCGTGGTGCACGCGCCCGCCGTGCTGCTGGCCACCGGTGGGCTGGGACAGCTGTACGCGTGCAGCACCAATCCCGCCGGGGCGACGGCCGACGGCGTCGCACTGGCGCTGCGTGCGGGCGCGGCGGTGGCGGATCTGGAGTTCGTGCAGTTCCATCCGACCGTGCTGTACGCCCGCGGCGGGCTGGGGCGGCGACCGCTCATCAGCGAGGCCGTGCGCGGCGAGGGCGCGATTCTGGTGGACACCGAAGGCAATTCGATCACCGCCGGGGTACACCCGCGCGGTGACCTCGCACCGCGCGACGTGGTGTCGCGTGCCATCGCGGCCCGTATGCGCGAACTGGGCACCGAGCACGTCTATCTCGACGCCCGCGCCATCGACGGTTTCGCCCAGCGGTTCCCGACCATCACCGCCTCCTGCCTGGCCGCGGCCATCGACCCGCGCACCGGGCTCATCCCCGTCGCTCCCGCCGCCCACTACCAGTGCGGCGGCGTGGTCACCGACACCCACGGCCGCACCACCGTCCCCGGCCTGTACGCCGCGGGCGAGGTGGCGCGCACCGGCCTGCACGGCGCGAACCGGCTCGCCTCCAACAGTCTGCTCGAGGGACTGGTGGTCGGTGAACGCGCGGGCGCGGCGGCCGCCGAACGCCTCGGCGCAGCCGACCTCGTCACCGAGCTCGGCCCCCTGCGCCTACCCCGCGCCGACCGCACCGCCCTGCAACGGTTGATGACCGACCGCGCGTCCGTCGTCCGCGACGGCGACGGCCTGCGCGAGGGCGTGCTGCGCCTGCTCGAACTGCTCGCCGCCGCCGGAGCCGGAACCGATTCCGGCGGAATCGAGTTCGACGCCCCGGCGCGGGACGGCGAACTCGGCGCGCCGCACACTCCGCCTCCCGGTCCGCTGGACGGGGCGGACGCCGATCCGCGCGGGGAACGCGGCGCGGCCCCGCACGGCGGACTCCAGCGCGGGGCCGATGCCGCGCGATCGCGGCCGTCTCTCGGTGGCGACAGTGCCGGGCCGGAGGGCGCACCGCATACCGCCGGGCTCAGCGGCGGGCACCGGATCGGGCCGCCCACCGCCGCTCGCGGACAGCACGCCGCCGAGCTCGGCGAACCGCGGTCCGGTGCGCCCGCGCACATTCCGACGACCATCGCCGATATCGAGGACGCCGCGCTCACCCTCACCGCCCGGGTACTGCTGGTCGCGGCGGCGGCACGCACGGAAAGCCGCGGCTGCCACACTCGTTCGGATTATCCGGAGCCGCGTGTGGAGCAGCGGCGCAGTGTCGCGGTGCGGCTCGGCGAGGACGGCCGCCCGCAACTGCTCACCGAGGGCTGGGAGGAGTGCCCCGCATGGTCGCGAACCGCCGTGCCGACCGCACCGTGAGCCCGCCGGTGGCCGCGGCCGTTCCCGCTCGACGGCATCCGGTCCCGCACCGCGTTCCGGGACGCGCGTCGGCACCGTGCCCCGGCACCGCCGCTCCAGGGTGTGGTCGGCCTCCCGCCGCTACTCGCCGAGGCGTGGGGGATGCCCGCACGGTCGCGTACCGCGAGGCCGACCACCGCCTGAGCCCGACCGCGCCCGCCGATCGCGGTGCCGCTGCGCGGGATCCGGGGGTGCGGCGCATCGCCGGACGCGGATGCGCGTCGGCAGCGTGCCCCGGCACCGCCGTCCGCCCGCGCGGTGTTCGTTCCATCGATCCAGGAGTGCAGCGATGACTCTCGATTCCGGACTCGACCGCGACGAGGTGGTCGCGCTCATTCGCACCGCCCTCGACGAGGATCTGCGCTACGGACCCGATATCACCACGGTGGCGACGGTGCCCGAGGACGCCGCGGTGAAGGCGGCGGTGGTCTCGCGCCAGGACGGCACCGTGGCCGGGCTGGATATCGGGTTGCTGGTGCTGGACGAGGTGATCGGTGCTGGCGATTACGAGGTCACCGAGCGGGTGCCGGACGGCACCCGGGTGCGGCCGGGTGATGCGGTGCTGGGCATCGTGGCTCCCACCCGCGGCCTGCTCACCGCCGAGCGCACCATGCTCAATATCGTCTGCCACCTCTCCGGAATCGCCACCGCCACCGCCGCATGGGTGGACGCCGTGGCGGGCACCGGATGCCGCATCCGCGACAGCCGCAAGACGCTGCCGGGCCTGCGGGCACTACAGAAGTACGCGGTCCGAGTCGGCGGCGGCGTGAACCACCGCATGGGGCTCGGCGACGCCGCGCTCATCAAGGACAACCACGTGGTCGCCGCCGGGTCGGTGGTGGCCGCGCTGCACGCGGTGCGCGCCCTGAACCCCGCCATCGCCTGCGAGGTGGAGGTGGACAGCCTGGAGCAGCTCGACGCCGTGCTCGCCGAGGACGTGGAACTCGTCCTGCTGGACAACTTCCCGCTGTGGGCCACCCAGGCCGCCGTGCAGCGCCGCGACACCCGTTCACCGCACACCAAGCTGGAGTCCTCCGGCGGCCTGTCCCTGGACGCCGCCGCCGACTACGCCCGCACCGGCGTGGACTATCTGGCCGTCGGCGCGCTCACCCACTCCGTGCGCGTGCTGGACCTCGGCCTGGACATGTAGGGCCGCCGCGTCAGTCGGGGAGTCCGAACTCCTCGGGATCCAGCAGCAGCACCTGGCAGGCTTCCCGAATGGTGGCTGCCTCGTGCTGGTCGAAGCCGCCGTCCGCATTGCCGATCATGATGCCCAACTGCACGACGGCACGCGCCTCGGCCGGCTTGCCGGTGCACTTGGCGACCTGCTGCATGACGTAGGCGCGGCCGAACGCCGGATCCATGGCGATCCGATTGCAGTTGTCCTCGAAGAGATTTCGCAGCTCGTCCACGGGAAATTGGCGCAGCACCGGATCGGCGCCGATGAGCTGCGCCACCCGCATCCGCTCGGTCGGATCGATACTGCCGTCCGCGGCCGCCACCAGCGCGCAGATCCCCATGGTGGCGTCCCGGAAGGAGCCGCCGCGCAGCTCGGTGCGCTTGGCCAGCAACTGCTCCCGCCACTTCGGCGCCTGATCGACCAACTGGCTGATCGTGCGCGCGTTGTAGAGGAAGCGGTTCAGGAAGGCCATGACACTCTCCGAGATGAGAAGAACCGGGCCAGCGCCCCCGCGCCCGGACATGCAGATGTACCAGCAGACCCTAACAGCGCACCCGTCCACCCGACACCCGGCGGAATTTGAAGGATAAAACGGAAGACGAAGCGGCCGAACGAAATCCGGGCGGAACAGCGTGCGCACGGTGGGCCGACGCCGGGCGCGCCGTGGGTCCCGGTCAGGCCGTGAGCTCCCGCTCCAAGGGCGTGCGGAAGCGGGGGATGGGCCGGATCTCGCCGTACCAGTCGATGAGCCGGGCGGCCTCGGCCTCGATGCGGCGCTCGGCGTCGGAACCGATGTCCTCCAGCAGCCGCCACACGATCTCGCCGTCGGCCCGCTGCGCCCAGCCGCCGACGATGCGCCCGTCCCACCACACGGTCGGCCCCACATTGCCATTGCGGTCGAACAGGGCCGGACCGTGCGCGCCCAGATACCAGTCGCGCGCCTGCCACCCCATCGGCGTCGCATCGAGGGCGGGCAGCAGCGCCGCCCACGGTTCCGGTGCGGCGACCGGGTCCAGATCGTCGGCGAGCACCAGTCCGGTGCCGCCGTCCAGCGCGACCTCGACGGTATCCAGTCGCGCCAGCGCCTTCTTCACCTCGGCGACGGTCCACCCGGTCCACCATTTGATATCACTCACCGGCGCCGGGCCGAACCGACGCAGCCACTGCCGCACCAACTCCGCCCGCGCCTCGTCGGCGGGCATGGCCGGAATCCCGTCCGGCAGCCAGGATTCCACCGGCGCCCAGGTGTACTGGCTGCTGGACCACGACCCGTTGGGCCGCCCCCGCACGATGCGTCCCTCCGCACCCAGGGTCACCAGCACCCAGGTGGTGATATTCGTCGGCTTCGAATACGGCTTGCCCGGCGCGGTGTCGACCTGCGTCCGCAGCCGCGGCACGTCCTTGCTCAACTGCGCCCCGGTCGCTGCCCCCCGTGTCAGCAGCGCCCGATGCGTCTGCGCCTCGACCTCGGCCCACCACGCCGACACCTCCCCGTCGACGACCCCGGCCTGTTCGATGAAGCGCCCGTAGGTCTTTCGCTGCTTGTCGGCCAGCACGTCGGCGCACGACGCCTGCAATACCGGCACCGTCTCGATCGGCGCCACGAACATCGTGCGCCGCATGGCCAGCATGCGCAGCAGCGTCCGATCCTCGTACAGGGCCTTCTCCACATGTCGCGGCTCCGCCGTCCGGCTGCGCGCGGCGACCGACAGGAACACCGTCGCCGGATCGGTGGCGTGCAGCACCACCAGCGCCCGCGCGATCTCGGCGGCATCGTCCACCCGCGCTGCGGGGGAGAGCAGGTGCCGGACCGCCAGTCGAGCGCGCCGTTGCGCGGTATCGATCGAACGCATGGGCGAATGGTAGCGGCCGGGTGCGACAGCCGCGCATCCGGCCGCGGATGTCACCCGACATCGCGTTCCCGTCGGTGTCGTGCCGTAGCGTGCCGGACCGAACGCCCGACCACGCAACGCATTTCGACTCAGGAAGAACGCATGGATCTGCATCCGGCCGCCAGCCGATACTTCGGCCTCCCCGTTCCCCCGATCCGTGGCCGACGTCGTGGACGAGCAGCTACTCGACTACTGGGTCGGCGAGCGCGGTCACCTGGTGGACGCCCACCTGGCTGGCCTACCGGGAGGTCGTGGTCTGGGGCGTCAGTCCGCGGCGACCGCGTCGACGATATTCAGCCGGGCCGCGCGCAGGGCGGGCGGAATCGAGCCGAGCAGGCTCAGGCCGAGGGCCGCCGCCACGAAGACCGGGAGCAGCGGGCCGGGCCGGGCGTCGATCTCGATGCCGAGCAGATCGGTGGCGATGGCGGCGTAGAGGAACTGTTCGAGCAGGCCGAAGACGAGGCCGAGGGCCGCGCCCACGGTCCCGATGGCGGCGGCCTCGGCGAGGATCATGCGCAGGGCGAAGCGGCGGGTGGAGCCGACGGCGCGCAGGATGCCGAGTTCGCGGCGGCGTTCCAGCAGGGCCAGCATGAGCGTGTTGAGCAGGGCGGTGGCGGCGATGAGGGCGGTGATCACCAGGATGGCGCGGGCCAGCGCCATGGCCTGGGTCATGGAGGCGCTGATGCCGTCGAGGGCCTCGCGTCCGGAGTAGACGAAGACCCGCGGTCCGGCGGCCGCGCGCCCCGCGCACGGCGTCGTCATTGGCCCCGGTGATGGTCACCGTCATGCCCACCGCGATGGTGACCGTCATCAGGGTGGCCCACACCCGTCGGGGTGCTCGTTCGATATTCACCGCCGCCAGCACCCCGGCACCACCGCAGCGCCGCGCCACCGCCGCGGTCGCCGCCACGATCGGCCCGGTGAGCAGGAAGGCCAGCGCGATCTGCGCGCCGAACGCGAATCCCAGTGCGACGGCGGAGAACACGCCCAGCTGTGCGCGGATCACCAGCAGCGTCGCCGCCGCCAGCGCCACCACCGCCACGGCGGCCGCGATCCGCGTCCGCCGCGACCCGGCGTCGGCCCGCGACACCCCGACCGGCGCCAGCGCCTCCACCGGAGCCACCCGGTACACCTGCCGGGCCGCCACCGCCGCGGCCCCGACGCTGGTCAGCACCGCCGCCGTGCTGGCCACCGGCACCGCGTAACCCGGCAGGATGTACTCCAGCCGCACCTCCACCAGCTGGGTGACGGCGGGCGGCAGCATGCCGATGGCCCACCGTCCCGCGAGCATCCCCAGCAGCCCGCCCACCACCCCGCCGACCAGCCCCACCACGGCCGCTTCGGCGAGCGTGTCGCGCACGATGGTCTGTTTGCGCCCGCCGATGGCTCGCAGCATGGAGATCACCGGACGGCGTTGCGCCAGCGCCATACTCATCGTGTTGTAGACCAGGAAGGCCGACACCACGAAGGCGATGCCGGCACCCATGGCGGCCATGAACCGCAGCATGAGCACGCCGTTGCCCGCGTCCGCGGCGCGCGCCGCGGGTTCGGCCACGATCGCCCGCCCGGCCACCGCCGCGTCCACGGCCGAACGCAGCCGTCCCGCATCCGCATCCGGTGCCGCCACGATCATGATGGAGTCGAGCTGTCCGGTGCGCCCGGCGATCCGCTGCGCCAGCGGCAGCGGCGCGACCACGTAGTGCCCGCCGTTGACGCGCGCCGATTCGCTGCCCGCGAGCACGGCGGCGACGGTGACCCGCAGCGAACCCAGCTGGAACACCTCGTTTTTCGCATAGCCCAGGTCCGGGCCGACGAGCACTCCGTTCGGCACGCCGAGCAGCGACCCGGCCGCGTCGTCGGCCACCGCCCCGCTCAGGTCGCCGCCCAGGGCCGCGCTCGATCCGTCCATGCCGAGCAGCAGCACCCGCTCGCCGTCGACCGGCAGATTCGCCCGCAGCAGCGGCACCGCCGCCGCCACCCCGGGTGCGCCCGCCACCTCGTCGCGCAGCGACTGCGCGAATCCGGCGTCGGTGACCCCGGAGACCTCCAGGTCCGCACTGCCCGCCAGCCCGGTCGTCAGCCGCTGCATCGAACCGGTCACCGATCCGGATATGGCGAACACCGCCACCAGGAAGGCCGCCGACACCGCCACCACCGCGACGGTCGCCAGCGTCCGCCCCCAGTGCACCGCGAATTCCCGCACCGTGAACAGCCGTAGTCGATCCAACGGCGCACTCACGGCCGCGCCCGCTTCCGCATCGAATCCGCCATGATCCCGCCTCCCCGCCGCGGTCCCAGGCTAAGTGCCCCGATCACCACTGTCCACGCGATGTTCGGCGGCGGTGCGCACCCGGCGTGCCCACGAAATCACCGTCGTGACCGTCCTCCGGCGGTGCCGGCAGACTGGCGCGGAACATCTTCGGTCCGAACACTGTTGATCGAATCGATGGCTGCGGAGGACGGAGGAGAGATGAGCGCCCCGGTGGACCCCTCGTACGGGTGGAACGGCGACGACCTGGATCTGGACGCGTATCTGGCGCGGATCGGGTACACGGGGGAGCGGACAGCGACCCTGGACACGTTGCGCGGGCTCACCTACGCGCACACCACCGGCATTCCGTTCGAGAACCTGGAGGTCATCCTCGGCCGCGATATCCCCCTTGACGTCGAATCCGTGCAGGACAAGCTGATTCGGCGCCGTCGCGGCGGCTACTGCTACGAGCACGTCGGCCTGTTCGCCGCCGCGCTGGAACGGCTCGGATTCACATTCACCGGACTGTCCGGCCGGGTCACCATGGGTGCGGCGGCGCTGCGGCCCGCCACCCACGCTCTGTTGCGGGTGGTGATCGACGATCGGGCCTGGCTGACCGACGTCGGTTTCGGCTTCGGGCCCCTGGCGCCGGTGGAGCTCACCGCCGACCGGGGCGAATTCGCCCTCGGCGCCTGGCGTTACCGGCTCGATCGCGCCGAGGGGCCACTCGGTGTGGAGCAGTGGACGCTGCACCACTTCGGCCGCGACGGCTGGATCGACCGCCACACCGCCGCCGTGAGCCCGCAGTACCGCATCGACTACGCGGTCGGCAACCACTTCGTCTCGACCTCGCCGCGTTCGCCGTTCACCACCCGCCCGTTCGTGCAGCGCTTCCTGCCGGAGGCGCACCACGTCCTCGACGGCACCGTCTGGACCACGGAGTATCCGGACGGCAGTGGCGATTCACGTGAGCTGGAGTTCGCCGAGCTGCCGAAGATCCTGACCGAGGTCTTCGATATCGAGCTGGCGGACGCCGACGCGGCGGAACTGGTGCGCGGGTCGTGGGTGGCGCGTCGGGAATAGTGATCCTCACCGCACACCGACGCTCGCGTTTCCCCAGCTGGTAACGCGATAATCACCCGAATGCGACGAGGATCTCAGCGAGATCTCAGTCATATCTCGCGCTGACGTCGGCGCGACGCTCGCGGCCCGCTACACTCGTGCGGGGAAACACGCGGGCAACCGCCCCGACACAGTCATTCATCGCGGAGAACTTCGGAGTAGTGCCATCGAAACCGGCCAAGTGATCGCAGGGCATTACCGCCTGGTCGAACGGATTGGTAGCGGCGGCACAGGCGTCGTCTGGCGAGCCGTCGACGAGAGGCTGGAACGGTCGGTGGCGATCAAACAGATCCTCACCCAGCCGACCCTGTCCCAAGCGGATAAGGACGTGGTGCGGCAGCGCGCGGCCCGAGAGGCCCGCAATGCCGCCCGGTTCCAGCACCCCAACGCCATCGTCGTCTTCGACATCACCGAGCACGAGGGCGACCCGTGCCTGGTCATGGAGTATCTGCCCTCGCAGAGCCTCGCCGTCGTACTGTCCTCGCAGGGCACGCTGCCGCTGCCGCAGGTGGCGCGCATCGGCGAGCAGGTGGCCTCGGCGCTCATCGCCGCCCACCGCGCGGGCATCGTGCACCGTGACGTCAAGCCCGGCAACATCCTGCTCGGCGACAACGGGGCGGTGAAGATCACCGACTTCGGCATCTCCAAGGCCAAGGGCGATGTGACGCTCACCGCCACCGGTCTCATCTCGGGCACCGCCGCCTACCTGGCCCCGGAGGTGGCGCGCGGAGCCGAGCCGACCCCCGCCGCCGATGTCTTCGCCCTGGGCGCGACGCTGTTCCACGCCCTGGAGGGCGAACCGCCCTACGGCACCAACCCGAATCCGCTCGCACTGCTGTACGCGGCCGCCAACGGTCAGTTGAGCGAGCCACGCAACGCCGGTCCGCTGGAGGATCTGCTGCGCCGCCTGCTGAGCTTCGAGCCGGAGGACCGGCCGAGCATGCACGAGGTGCGCGACCGCATGGCGGACTTCGCCGAGGTCGGCCCGGATGCCGACGCCACCCGCGTGCTGGCCGCGCGCCGCCCCCAGCAGCGCGGACCGGAAGCGCCGCGCCGCCCCGCGCCGCCGCGCCAGCCCACCCGGCCCATCGACCGCCGCCCGTCCGCCAACGCGGACATCCCCACCGGCGCGGTGAGCGCCGCGGCCCTGCTGGAGTCCACGCCGCCGCCGCGGCCCCCGACCTCGCACGGCCCCGCGACGCACACCGCCATGGAGCCGCACGCCGACGAGCCCGGCAGTCGCAAGTTCGTCTGGATCGCCCTGGTGAGTGTCCTGGTCGTGGTGGGCGGCGTGATTGCCGCCATGCTCAATTCCGGTGGCGGCGAAGGCGGTTCGGGCGTCGACGCGGGCGGCCCCACCACCTCGAAGGTGACCGGAGCGCCGCAGACCACCGAGGACACGTCCGCGCTGGGCGAGGCGAAGAACGCTGGCACCGTCAATGTCGGACAGGCAGGGCTGCAGATCAAGTACTTCTACGACGCCTTGTTGTCAGATTCATACAACCAAGCGTGGAGTATGTTGACCCCGGCAGCGCAGCAGGTGTACGGCGACTTCGATGCCTTCCAGGAGTTCTGGTCGCAGAACAGGGTTGCGGACTACCAGGGGATCGCTGGTTCCAACGGAGCTGACGGCTCAGCCGAGATGACTCTGTCATCGATCACCTACGGTGGTCGGTCCAAGTCACTGTCGCTCCGTGTTGTCGAGAGCCCGAGCGGCAGGCTCGTGATCGACAGCGCTACCAAGTAGTGAGGTGATCCGCGCTGTTGGTCGTACCGGCGATCGTACAGCGCTTTTCCGACTTCGTTCGCGGTGGCCGGGCACAGGCATCGGTGTAGTGCCTCGGTTCGATTCCGGTTGATCGTGGTCGGCGGACACTCTAAGCTCATCCCAGGGAGGGGAATCGAAAGCTCCTCCAGGGGAGGAGATTTCGATGTCGGTCATACGTTTCTTCAATTTGCGTCGTGCGGCGCTGACGGGTACTGCAGTGTTGGGGTTGGCCGCGTTCTCGTCTTTCGCCGCCGGTTCCGCAGAGGCAAGCGCATCCGACTGCCGAATGCTCCTGGTCAACAATGGGCAGGGCATCACCGCTGTCGAGCAAAGCGCTTGTAATCTCGGTGTCGTAGGCAATTTCGATGAATGCGTAGCAAAACTGCAGGCAGCGCCCGCATCTCGCCCGCTCGGGGTCGCACAGTCGGCCTGCGCGGCAGCCAACCGTCCAGGCTGATCACGCTGTTGGTACCCTGCGCTCGTTGAGGTAGCGTCTGCGATCACGTGGAGACGGGGGCGTCGATGCTGATGAGCAGCCGCAGCGCCACCTCGCTCGTGGAGCCCCGCTCCACGGTGTGGGCGACCAGTCCCTGATCGGGATCGTCCGGCAGGCGCAGGGTCTCGTAGCCGAGGTCGATGCGGCCCACCATCGGATGGCGGTACACATAGCGGCCGTGGGTCTTGTCCTTGATGTCGTGGCGCTGCCACAGTTCGGCGAAATCCGCGCTGTCCCGGCACATATCGTCGATCAGGGCGGCGATGGCCGGGTCGCCGGGGTTGCGGGCCGCGTCCAGCCGCAGATAGGCGACCACGTCGGCGGCCTTGGCGGGCCAGTCCTCGTAGAGGCCGCGCATGCCCTCGTCGAGGAAAACCAGCCGCGCGAGATTGCGCTCGTGCGGCGGGAGCGCGCCGAAGTCGGTGAGCAGCACGGCGGCCGCGCGATTCCACGCCAGCACCGCGGTGCCGCGGCCGACGATGTAGGCGGGCACATCCGGAGCCGCCTCCAACAGCCGCAGCAGTCCGGGGCGCACCCGCTGCGCACCCGGCGTCTCCGTGCCCGACCAGGGCCGCGCCAGGCGGTACAGGTGGTCGTGCTCCACCGGATTCAGCCGCAGCGCCCGCGAGACCGCGTCCAGCACCGATTCCGAGAAATGCAGGGTGCGCCCCTGCTCCAGCCGCACGTAGTGGTCCACGCTGACCCCGGCCAGCAGCGCCAGCTCCTCGCGGCGCAGGCCCGGCACCCGCCGCCGCACCCCGTGGTCGATCA
The DNA here is from genome assembly GCF_030767025.1 of Nocardia sp. CC227C. Taxonomy (GTDB): domain Bacteria; phylum Actinomycetota; class Actinomycetes; order Mycobacteriales; family Mycobacteriaceae; genus Nocardia. The sequence continues at coordinate 543,584 of NZ_JASITE010000001.1, forward strand.
GTCCCACCTGGTCCGGCCGCAGTCGTGCGCGCCGGGAGCGCAGGAATTCGCCGAGTTCCGCACGTCGATCCAAGACCATGCGTCCAGTATCCGATCCGGGCGCCGGACCGTCCTGGTCATCCGGAGCCCAGGCTGGCGCGGCGCTGTTTCGGCGCGGCACGGGGAACGAGTGTGGGCATCGCGGCCGGAACCGGTCCGGCCTCGAACAGGAGAGTCGAATGCACGCCACCCGCCCACTCGGCGACACCGGCATGGACATCACCCCGCTCGGCCTCGGCACCTGGGTCATCTCGGGCGCCGGCTGGCAGTACTCGTGGGGAGCCACCGACGACGCCGACTCCATCGCGGCCATCACCCACGCGGTGCGCGGCGGTATCAACTGGCTCGATACCGCACCGGCCTACGGGCTCGGCCATGCGGAGGAACTGGTCGGCCGCGCCCTGGCGGATCTGCCGGAGGCCGAGCGCCCCTATCTCTTCACCAAGACCGGTCTCATCTGGGAAGCCGACGACGACCGCACCGGCCCGCCGCGCCGCGTCATGCGTCCCGACACCGTGCGCGCCGAGCTCGAGGCGTCGCTGCGCCGCCTGCGCGTCGACCACATCGACCTCTACCAGGTGCACTGGCCCGACACCGGTGAGGTCTTCGTGTACCAGGGCGAGGCCGAGACCTCCGGCAACGCCACGCCGCTGGCGGAGTACTGGCAGGTCATGGCGGATCTCAAGAAGGAGGGCAAGGTCCGGGCCATCGGTCTGTCGAATCATGATGCGGCACAGTTGGACATCGCCGAATCCATCGCCCACGTGGATGCGATCCAGCCGCCGTTCTCGGCCGTCAACCGCGCCGCCGCCCCCGAAATCGCTTGGGCGCGAGCCCATGACACCGGCGTCATCGTCTATTCGCCGCTCCAGTCCGGCCTGCTGACCGGCGCCTTCACCGCCGACCGCGAGCTCGCCCCCGACGACTGGCGCAGCGGCAGCCCGGATTTCACCACCGATCTGCCCGCCAACCTCGCCCTGGTGGACGCGCTGCGCCCCATCGCGGCCCGCTACGACGTGAGCGTGGCCGAGATCGCCCTCGCCTGGGCCACCGCGTGGCCGGGCGTCACCGGAGCCATCGTCGGGGCGCGCACCCCGACGCAGATCGACGGCTGGATCAACGCGCGCGAGCTGGCGCTGACCGCGGCCGACCTCGACGAGATCGCCACCGCCATCACCACCACCGGCGCGGGCATCGGCCCCGCCCGCCCCTGACCCGCGAGGAGAGCACACCCATGACCCTGCACGTGACCGCCGAGTTCCACGCCCACGCCGGCCGGGAGGACCGGCTGCGCACCGCGCTCGAGGGCATGATCGAACCCTCGCTGGCGGAACCCGGCTGCCTGGCCTACCAGCCCTTCGTCGATCCCAACGACGCCACGCACTGGGTGCTGGTGGAGCAGTGGACCGGGGCCGACGCGCTGGACGAGCATTTCGAGACACCGCACTTCCGGCACGTACGCGACGTGCTCGACACGGTGTTGGCCGAGCCGATGGTGATCCACCGGCTCACGGTGGCGTGATCGCGGCTACCGGTGCGGTATCCGCTCGAAACGCAATGTGGTGACGCCTATTCCGAGGGTGTCACCGTGTGCGAGCGCGGCCTGGCCGGTGATCTGGTCGCCGTTCACGTACACCCCGTTCACCGAGCGAAGGTCGTGGATCACCACCGCGGTGCCGCCGACGACCAGCCGGGCGTGGGTGCGGCTGACCCGGGGGTCGTCCAGCACCAGATCGTTGTCCCGGGTCCGGCCGATCCGCAGCCCGCGGGCGGGCACCAGCAGCACCCGCTCGTCGGACAGCCGCAGGGCGGCGATCGACGCGTTGACGGATTCGGCGTCCACGCCGACAGGGTCGGCGGCGGGACGGGGGGAACGCCGGGACGGAATCGGGGGACGGTGGTGACGGATGGTGCCGCGCCGGGCATCGGTCTCCGGATCTGTGTTCACTCCAGCTCCTCGGACTATCATCGGCGAATCGGGTGACAGGCGTCCGGTGCCGTTCGGGAGATCCGGCCGCGTCCACCCTCGGCACCGCGCGCTCGGAGCAGATCATTCGGCTCGAATCCCGGTCACGCCGCGTAATTCGCGCCACTGTCGATGATATCGGGCACACCCGCCCGGTACGCCGCCTCCGAGTGGCGGAAACACAACGGTGACCCGCGAGAATCGGCGGTGACGGCGGCGTACCGGCCCGGATTCGCGCCCTCCGCACCCCCCATGACCAGCGGGTCGCCCGCGCCGCGCGGCCGCCGGGAACCCGCCGGCGTGGGCCGGATAGGCTGTCAAGTGGACGAATCGGGTGTTCACGCCCCGTTCGGCAAACCTCGATCAGCACAGACTCGATCAGCACAGACAAGGACTGCACAGCGCTATGACAAGCCGCATCGAGCTCGCCCGCGTGGATCTGCGCGGACGTACGCCCACCGCTGCTGAACTCCGCTCGGCACTGCCGCGCGGGGGAGTGGACGTGGACTCGGTGCTGCATCACGTGCGGCCGGTCGTGGAGGCCATCCGCGACCGGGGCGTCGCGGCGGCGCAGGAGTTCAGCCAGAAGTTCGACGGCGTGGCTCCCGTCAGCGTGCGGGTACCCGCCGCCGAACTCGACAAGGCTCTGTCCGAGCTGGACCCGGCGGTGCGCACCGCGCTCGAGGTCGCCATCGACCGCACCCGCGTCGTGCACGCCGACCAGCGTCGCACCGACAAGACCACGGAGGTGGTGCCCGGCGGCACCGTCACCGAGCGATGGGTACCCGTCGAGCGCGTCGGCCTGTACGTACCGGGCGGCAATGCCGTCTACCCGTCCAGCGTGGTCATGAACGTGGTGCCCGCGCAGGCCGCCGGGGTGGAATCCCTGGTGGTGGCCTCGCCGCCGCAGGCCCGCTTCGGCGGCCTGCCGCACCCGACCATCCTGGCCGCCGCCCGGCTGCTCGGCGTCGAGGAGGTGTGGGCGGTCGGCGGGGCGCAGGCCGTGGCGCTGCTGTCCTACGGCGGCACCGACACCGACGGCGCACGGCTGGAACCGGTCGACATGATCACCGGTCCGGGCAATATCTACGTGACCGCCGCCAAGCGGCTGTGCCGCGGCCTGGTCGGCATCGACGCGGAGGCCGGGCCCACCGAGATCGCGATCCTGGCCGACGCCACCGCCGATCCGGCGCATGTCGCCGCCGACCTCATCTCCCAGGCCGAACACGATGTGCTGGCCGCCAGTGTGCTGGTGACCGACAGCGTGGCACTGGCCGACGCCGTGGACGCGGCGCTGACCACGCAGTTGGCGGTGGTCAAGCACCGGGACCGGGTGGCCGAGGCGCTGGCGGGCAAGCAGTCCGGCACCGTGCTGGTCGACGATATCGACCAGGGCCTGCGCGTGGTGAACGCCTACGCGGCCGAGCACCTGGAGATCCAGACCGCCGACGCGGCCGCCGTGGCGGCCCGGGTGCGCAGTGCCGGAGCGGTTTTCGTGGGCGCCTGGTCGCCGGTCAGCCTCGGCGACTACTGCGCGGGCTCCAATCACGTGCTGCCCACCGCCGGATGTGCCCGGCACTCCTCGGGGTTGAGCGTTCAGACCTTCCTGCGCGGCATCCACGTGGTCGACTACTCGGAGTCGGCCCTGAAGGATGTCGCCGGACACGTGGTGGCCCTGGCGAACGCCGAGGACCTGCCCGCGCACGGCCAGGCCGTGCAGGTGCGGTTCGGGGCGCTGTCATGAGCGCGCGTCCGGAGCGCACCGCCACCGCGAACGCCGTTCCCGGCGCGGGCATCACCCTCGACGAGCTGCCGTTGCGGGACAATCTGCGCGGCAAGAAGCCTTATGGCGCACCGCAGCTCACGGTGCCGGTGCAGCTCAACACCAATGAGAATCCGCATCCGCCGAGCCGGGCGCTGGTCGACGACGTCGCCGAATCCATTCGCGCCGCGGCCGTCGACCTGCACCGCTATCCGGACCGCGACGCGGTGGCCCTGCGCGCCGACCTGGCCGCCTACCTGACCCGGCAGACCGGTGTCGCGGTGGACGCGTCGAATGTGTGGGCCGCCAACGGCTCCAACGAGATCCTGCAACAGCTGTTGCAGGCTTTCGGCGGACCGGGCCGCAGCGCACTGGGATTCGTGCCCTCGTACTCGATGCACCCGATCATCTCCGAGGGCATCGACACCGAGTGGGTGGAGGCCGCGCGCGGTAGCGACTTCTCCCTCGACATCGACTACGCGGTCGGGGTGATCGCTCAGCGCCGTCCCGACGTGGTCTTCGTGACCAGCCCCAACAATCCGACGGGGCACAGCATTCCGCTGGCGGACCTGGAGCGGATCCTCGACGCCGCCCCCGGCATCGTGGTGGTGGACGAGGCGTACGGGGAGTTCTCCGCCGTGCCCTCGGCCATCACCCTGATCGACCGGTATCCGACGAGACTCGTGGTCACCCGCACCATGTCGAAGGCGTTCGCGTTCGCGGGCGGGCGGCTGGGCTACCTGGCCGCCGCACCCGCCGTCATCGACGCGCTGCTGCTGGTGCGGCTGCCCTACCACCTGTCGGTGGTGACCCAGGCCGCGGCGCGCGCGGCGCTGCGGCACGCCGACGAAACCCTCGGCAGCGTGGCCGAACTCGCGCGCCAGCGCGACCGGGTGGCGGCGGAACTGCGCACCCTCGGCTTCGAGGTGGTCCCCTCCGACGCCAACTTCATCCTGTTCGGCTGCTTCGCCGATGCGCCGCGTGCCTGGCAGCGCTACCTCGACGAGGGCGTGCTCATTCGCGACGTCGGCATTCCCGGCTATCTGCGCGCCACCGTCGGGCTGGCCGCGGAGAACGACGAATTCCTGCGCGCCAGCGCGAAGTTGGCTTCCGAGGAGCTGATCGCCCGATGACCGTGTCCGATTCACCGCAGGAAGCGAGCATGGACCGAATCGCACGGGTGGAACGCACCACCCGGGAATCCAGCATCGTCGTCGAACTCAACCTCGACGGCTCCGGCAAGACCGACATCACCACCGGCGTGCCGTTCTACGACCACATGCTCACCGCTTTCGGCCAGCACGGCAGTTTCGACCTGACCGTGCACGCCCAGGGCGATATCGAGATCGAGGCCCACCACACGGTGGAGGACACCGCCATCGTCATCGGGCAGGCGCTGCACCGGGCGCTCGGCGACAAGAAGGGCATCCGCCGCTTCGGCGACTGCTACATCCCCATGGACGAAACCCTCGCCCACGCGGTGGTGGACGTCTCGGGCCGCCCCTACTGCGTGCACACCGGGGAGCCGGAACACCTGCTGCACACCGTGATTCCGAGCGCGGGTCCCGGCGCGTCCTATTCGACGGTCATCAACCGCCACGTCTTCGAATCCATCGCGCTCAATGCCCGCATCGCCCTGCACGTACGCGTGCTCTACGGCCGCGACCAGCACCACATCACCGAGGCCGAGTTCAAGGCCGTGGCGCGGGCGTTGCGCGCCGCCGTGGAATACGATCCGCGCGTGAGCGGCATCCCCTCCACGAAGGGGGCGCTGTGAGCGTGCGGAAACTGGCTCTGCTCGACTACGGCTCGGGCAATCTGCACTCCGCCGAACGCGCGCTGGTGCGCGCCGGGGCCGAGGTCACCGTCACCGCCGATCCCGATATCGCCTTGCATGCCGAGGGACTGGTGGTCCCCGGCGTCGGCGCGTTCGCGGCCTGTATGGCGGGTCTGAAAGAAGTGCGGGGCGAACGCATCATCGGCAAGCGGCTGGCGGGCGGCCGCCCGGTGCTCGGCATCTGCGTGGGTATGCAGATCCTGTTCGAGCGCGGTGTCGAGCACGGCATCGAGACCGAGGGCTGCGCCGAATGGCCCGGCACCGTGGAGCGCCTGGACGCCCCGGTGCTGCCGCACATGGGCTGGAACACCGTCCAGGCTCCCGAGGACAGCGTGCTGTTCGCGGGCATGGACGCCGACACCCGTTTCTACTTCGTGCACTCCTACGCCGCGCAGAAGTGGGAGTGGGACGGTGACGGCACCATCGCCCCGGCCAAGCTGACCTGGGCAGAACACGGCGTCCCGTTCCTCGCCGCGGTGGAGAACGGCCCGCTGTCGGCCACCCAGTTCCACCCGGAGAAGTCCGGCGACGCGGGCGCGCAGCTGCTGCGCAACTGGATCAGCTCACTCTGAGCCACCCGTCCGCCGACCGCTCCCGCACCACCGGTGCGGGAGCGGTCGGCCACGTCCCGGCGGGTCAGACGGTGACCGGCTCCTCGACCGGCTTGGGCGCGGCGGTGCGCCGGTGCGTGGCGTAGAGCGTCAGGCCGACGAAGGCGAGCCCGCCGACGAGATTGCCGACGACGGTGGGGATCTCGTTCCACAGCAGATAGTCCCCGATGGAGAAGTCGCCGCCCAGCAGCAGGCCGGAGGGGAACAGGAACATATTGACGATCGAGTGTTCGAAGCCCATGTAGAAGAACAGCATGATGGGCATCCACATGGCGATCACCTTGCCGGACACCGACGTCGACATCATGGCGGCCACCACACCCGTGGAGACCATCCAGTTGCACAGCACACCGCGGATGAACAGCGTGAGCATGCCGGAAGCGCCGTAGTCGGCGTAGCCGACGGTGCGGGATTCGCCGATGTCGCCGAGTTTCTGACCGACCTCGTTGGGATCGACGGCGAAGCCCATGGTCACGATGATCGCCATCATGACCGCCACGGTGAACGCCCCGGCGAAGTTGCCGACGAACACCAACCCCCAATTGCGCAGCATGGCACGCAGATTCACGCCCGGCCGCCGGTCCAGCCAGGCCAGCGGCACCAGGGTGAACACTCCGGTGAGCAGGTCGAAGCCGAGCAGGTAGAGCATGCAGAAGCCGACGGGGAACAGCACCGCGCCCAGCAGCGGATTGCCGGTCTGCACGGTGATGGTGACGGCGAACGCGGCGGCGAGCGCGAGGATCGCCCCCGCCATAAACGCGCGAATCACGGTGTCCCGGGTGGACATCAGCGCCTTGTCCTGACCGGCGTCCACCATCTTCGTGACGAACTCGGCGGGTTTGAGATACGACATGGTGTTCCTTCGATCGGTGGGGTGATGCCGATTCTCGGCAACCCGGATTTCCCGCCCATGTCCTCGCGACCGCCCGGATGTTTCGCTGACCTCACCGCGCACCGATTGTGTCGAGTGCGCGACCACGGCTGTGAACAGTGTGTTTCCATCGGCGGCAGACCGATCACGGCGTGGCAGAGTGTCGGAGTTCGCTACCGATACAGGAGTTTTCGATGACCCCGATCATGAGCAAGACCGAGGCCGCCGACCTCGTCACCACGGCCCGCATCCGCGGCGGGCACACGTGGGCGGAGCTGGCGGCCGCCATCGACGCGCCGCTGGTGTGGACGACCGCCGCGCTGCTGGGGCGGCATCCGCTCACCCCGGCGCAGGCGGCGACGGTGTGCGGTCTGCTCGGGCTGGACGAGGCGGTCGCCGAGGCGCTGGTGCGGCAGCCCGCCCGCACCGCCGATCCGGAGATCATGTCCGACCCCACCGTCTACCGCTTCGTGGAGGCCGTCAACGTCTACGGCCCGGCGCTCAAGGAGCTCATCCACGAGGAGTTCGGCGACGGCATCATGAGCGCCATCAACTTCAATATCGACATCAGCCGCCGCCCGCATCCGGACGGTGACCGCGTGGTGGTCACCTTCGACGGGAAGTTCCTCGACTATCGCTGGTGACCGGCGTCTCCCCGGCCCGGGTCGACGGCGGGCCGCCGACCGGCAACCACTAAGGTGATCGCGTGAGTCTTGTGCTGCTACCCGCCGTCGATGTCGCCAATGGTGAAGCCGTCCGCCTCGTTCAGGGCGAGGCCGGAAGCGAGACCAGCTACGGTTCGCCGCGCGACGCCGCCCACGCCTGGCAGGAAGCCGGGGCGGAGTGGGTGCATCTGGTGGACCTGGACGCCGCCTTCGGGCGCGGCAGCAACCGCGATCTCATCGCCGACGTGGTCGGCGAACTCGATGTGAAGGTCGAACTGTCCGGCGGCATCCGCGACGACGACTCGCTGAAGGCGGCGCTGGCCACCGGCTGCGCCCGGGTCAATATCGGCACCGCCGCGCTGGAGAACCCGCAGTGGTGCGCGCGCGTGCTCGGCGAGTACGGCGACCGCATCGCCATCGGCATGGATGTGAAACTCATCGACGGCGAATGGCGGCTGCGCGGGCGCGGCTGGGTCACCGACGGCGGTGACCTGTGGGAGGTGCTCGAGCGGCTGGAACGCGACGGCTGCACCCGCTACGTGGTCACCGACGTGGGCCGCGACGGCACCCTCACCGGCCCCAACCTGGACCTGCTGAGCCAGGTCGCCAATGCCGCCGAAGCGCCGGTGATCGCCTCCGGCGGCGTGTCCACCCTGGACGACCTGCGCGCCATCGCCACCCTGGTGCCCGAGGGGGTGGAGGGTGCGATCATCGGCAAGGCGCTGTACGCGGGCCGGTTCACCCTGCCCGAAGCGCTCGACGCGGTCCGCTAGCGGATGGTCGCCGACCGCACCGCGCTGCTCGCCGTCGCGAGCGAGGTACTCGACGCCGCCGCACCGCGTTTCGTGGAGGGGCTCGGCGCGCCCAGCGCCGTCCAGAAGGGCCGGGGCGACTTCGCCACCGCCCTGGACCTGGAACTGGAACGCCAGATCTCGCGGCAGCTGTACGAGCGCACCGGCATCCCGGTGCACGGTGAGGAATTCGGCGGCCCGCAGCTGACCTCCGGTACCGCGTGGGTGCTCGATCCCATCGACGGCACCTTCAACTATTCGGCGGGACACCCGCTGTCGGGCATGCTGCTGGCGCTGGTCACCGACGGCGTCCCGGTGCTGGGCCTGACCTGGCTGCCGGTGCTCGGCCAGCGCTACGCCGCGGCGGCCGAGGGGCCGCTGCTGCTCAACGGGACCCCGCGGCCGCCGCTGTCGACCGGCAGACTCTCCGACGCCATGATCGGCTTCGGCGCGTTCAACCTGGACGGCGAGGGTCGCATCCCGGGTCGCTTCCGCTTCAACCTGCTCGGTGCGCTCAGCCGCCTGTCCGGCCGCATGCGCATGCACGGCTCCACCGGAATCGACCTGGCGTACACGGCCTCCGGGATTCTGGGCGGGGCCGTGGTGTTCGGCCACCATCCGTGGGACAACGCCGCCGGGGTGGCGCTGGTGCGGGCGGCGGGCGGGGTGGTCACCGATCTGCTGGGGCGGGACTGGACCATCGAATCGGGTTCGGTGCTGGCGGCCGCGCCCGGTGTGCACGAGGAACTACTGGACATGATCGCCGCATGTGTCGATCAGGTCCGAGGAGAGGTGAGGCAATGACGTTGGCAGTACGCGTGATTCCCTGTCTGGACGTGGACGCGGGCCGCGTGGTCAAGGGCGTCAACTTCCAGAATCTGCGCGACGCCGGCGATCCGGTCGAACTGGCCGCCACCTACGACGCCCAGGGTGCGGACGAGCTCACCTTCCTCGACGTCACCGCCTCGACCGGCGACCGCGGCACCATGGTCGACGTGGTGACCCGCACCGCCGAGCAGATCTTCATCCCGCTCACCGTGGGCGGCGGCGTGCGCACCGTGGAGGATGTGGACCGGTTGCTGCGCGCGGGCGCGGACAAGGTGTCGGTCAATACCGCCGCCATCGCCAAACCCGAAGTGCTGCGGGAGATGTCGGAGCGATTCGGCTCGCAGTGCATCGTGCTATCGGTGGACGCGCGCACGGTGCCGGAGGGGCGGGATCGGACCCCGTCCGGCTGGGAGGTCACCACGCACGGCGGTAAGCGCGGCACCGGCATCGACGCCGTGGAATGGGCGGTGCGCGGGGCCGAACTCGGCGTCGGCGAGATCCTGCTCAACTCCATGGACGCCGACGGCACCAAGGCCGGATTCGATCTGTCCATGATCGGCGCGGTGCGCGCGGCGGTCACCGTGCCGGTCATCGCCAGCGGCGGCGCGGGCAAGGTCGACGACTTCGCCCCCGCCGTGCGGGCCGGTGCCGACGCGGTGCTCGCCGCCAGCGTCTTCCACTTCGGTGATCTGACCATCGCGGATGTGAAGGACGCCATGCGCACCGAGGGCATCACCGTCCGCTGATCAGCCCGCCCGCCCGAAGACCGGGTAGTGGTCGGAATAGTCGACGTAGTGGTAGGTCTTGCCCCACGAGGTGACCGACCACTGCGGGCTCTTCACCCGCCGGGTCTCGTTCACGTACCGCGAGGGCACCGCGTAGCCCGCGATGGGCAGCACGTAGTCCAGGTGTTCGGCGGCGTACTCCGCGCCGTACTGGTCCAGGCAGACGCTGTTGTCGGGGCAGTCCCACGAGTGCGGGTGGCCGGTGTGCTCGGGGCGCACCGCACCCAATTCGCTGAGCATCTGCGGATATTCGTCACCGGCCTCGATCACGTTGAGATCGCCCGCCACGTACACCGGCTGGCTGGCCGGGATGTTCCGCGCGGCGAGGAACTGCCGCAGTTCGGTGCGCTGGCGCGAGCGCATGGTGCGCGGCTCCCCGGCCGAGCAGCCGTCGTCCTCGGATTGGGCGTGGGTGCCGATCACGTGCAGCGGCCCGCCGGGCGCGGCCAGTTCCACGTAGACGAACCCCTTGTTGGACCACCAGTCGGCGCCGCAGGCGTCGGCGTAGATGTACTGGATCTTGCGGGTGATGGGCCAGCGGCTCACGATGGCCACGCCGCCGTCCTCGGGGGTGGCCGCGGAGTACGAGCCCTCGGTGGCGTCCCAGCCGTCGCGGGAGCGGCCCATCACCGGGGTCTGATGCGGGTGGGTGGCGGCCAGCCCGTTCAGCAGCCGTTCGGAGGCGTCGTTGTCGAACGCCTCCTGGAGGACGACCACATCCTGGTCGGCGACCACGCCCTGGGACGTGATGAGGTCCGCGCGGGTGGCCTGTCCCCAGTTGGGGTAGAGGTTGCGCGAGAGCATGAAGACGTTGTAGCTGGCAATGGTGGGGACCGCGGCGGGTTCGGCGGCGGCCGGGACGGCGGGCAGGAGAGCCGTGGCGACCACGCTCAGCACGGCCATTACTGATCGGTAATGCATGCGCTGAATACTGGGCGGTCGTCCAAGATAGCCGTAGTCCTTCACGGCAATGTTATGGAGTCGTTATATCCGGTGTCGGGTGCGGGGCCGCGGGCCGCATGCGGGCCGGGCGGCCGACCCTGTTATAACCGAGTCATGAGTCTCGAACCCGCCATCGCCGCCCGCCTCAAGCGCAACGAGGCCGGGTTGGTGGCCGCCATCGTCCAGGAGAAGTCCACCGGCGATGTGCTCATGATGGCGTGGATGGACGACGAGGCGCTCGCCCGCACCCTCGCCACCCGTAAGGCCACCTACTACTCGCGCTCCCGCGAGCAGTACTGGGTGAAGGGGGAGACCTCCGGACACACCCAGTACGTGCACGAGGTGCGACTGGACTGCGACGGCGACGCCATCCTGCTCATCGTCGACCAGGAGGGCGCGGCCTGCCACACCGGCACCCACACCTGCTGGGACGGCGACGTGCTGCTGACCGCGACGGCTTGAGTGGTCCGACAGCGACGGCCTCGGCGCTGCGGGCTGAGTGCCGTGGCCGGGTGTGATGGCTTGACGGCAATCGCTCGAGCGATGCGGCTCGAGCGCGTGACCGCCCGCGAATCCGCCTGCGGCCGAGCATGCTTCGGGTCACACGGGATGCCGTGTGGAAGGCTCAGAGATTGCCGAGGCCGTCGCTGTCGGGTGCGGCCGGGGCGACGTGATTGTCCGGGAGCAGATACTCCCGGCCGTCGGCGCTGCCCCCGCCGCGACCGGATCGCCCGATGCCACGGCTGATTCCGCGCTCCATCTGCGCCACCAGGATCTCACCGAGTTCCAGCAGCTCCCGGGTCCGCTCCTCGTCCAAGCCGTCGAACACCAAGCCGCGCACCGTATCCAGATAGCCGGGCGCGGCCTCGGTCACCTTCTGATATCCGGCGTCGGTGAGCACGGCCTGCGCGCCGCGCCGACCCGCCATGGTGGCGCGCTGTGCCCAGCCGAGCCGCTCCAGCTTCGACACCACATGCGAGAGCCGCGATAGCGATGCGTTTGCCTTCCGTGCCAGCTCACTCAGCTGCAATCGATGGCCCGGCTCCTCGGAGAGCAGGGTCATCACGAAGTACTCGAAATGGGTAATCCCGGATTCGCGTTGCAACTGGGTATCCAGGGCGGCGGGCAGCCGGGTGGTCAGCGCGATGACAGTACGCCAAGCTCGCTGTTCCATTGGATTCAACCACTTGGTCACCGTGTGCCCTCTCGTAGCAGCCAAGTGACTCTCGAGCGTCGAAGCGTCTCCGCGACCCTCGGAGCTTCAACGTGCAGTCACCCGCAAACAAAGTTTGCCACGATTTCGCTCATACGTCACGGGCGTTGGTAAATGACGTGACATCACTCACGTGGTGGCGCGTGTCGCCGGGGCGGGTCGCTCAGTTCTCGCGCGGCTGCGGCGGTGCCGGTGTCGGGGCGGACGTATCCGCCGAGAGTTGTGCTTTTTCCTGCGCGGCTCGCTGTTTGACGGCACGATGCCGACGGAAACCCCTGCGGGCCAACAGAAATGCGGTGAGTGCGAACAGGATTGCGGCCGCGATGGCGCCCACCAGGCAGGCGCCGCGGAAACCGGGGGCGTCCACGTCGAGGATCCGCTCACCGGCGTGGGCGGCGGTGCTGTTGCCCAGCACGATGGTGAGGGTCATGAGGTTCGGGACGGCCACCGCGATGGCGAGGACCACCAGTGCGCCGGCGATGAACCGGCCGGCCCGCTTCCGCCAGATCATGGTCGAGAAGAGGATGAGGAACAGTGGTACGGCCGTGCAGACCAGGCCGAAGACGAGTCCGTACCAGATGCCCTTGGAAAAGCTGGAATGCACCATTTCCGCAATTCGCTGGGCCCACCAGCGCGGGATGAACGCGGCCAGAACGAGATACGCCAGCCACAGCACCAGGGCCAGCACCAGCACCCCGATGATGCGATTGCGCCAGGTGGCGAAGGAACTCCTACCGTCGGTCGGCTGTTCGATCGGCGTCGTCATGGGCACAGAGTAGGCCCGTACCGCTGGGTTTGCTAGGAGGTCGCTCGGGTGGGCCGCGGTCGATTCGCGGCGGTGGGCGGTGCTCAGGGGCGCGATCTGGTGGAATCGACCAGATCGGCGAAGAGCCGGGTGACCCGGTCGCTGAGATCCGGCACCGTCATCCCCAGTTGCGCGGCCCGATCGGGGAGTTTGCCGTCGAGGGTGAGCGAGGCCAGTCCGTGGGCCAGGCTCCACCAGGTCATGGCGAGGATATCGGCCTCATCGGTGGGCACCGTCCCGGCCGCGGCGGCCTCGGCGACGGTTTCGGCCAGGACGGCGAAGGCGGCGTCACCGGCCGCGCTGGTCTCCGGATGCTTGTGTGAGCGCGACAGCTCCGGCCGGAACATGAGGCGAAAGTGGGCGGGCCGCTCGCGGGCGAAGCGCACGTAGGCGTCGGCGAGGGCGGCGAGCCGGCTCATCGGGGTGTCGGCTCGGTCGCGGGCGGTCCGGAGTTCCGCGCGCAGCAGTTCGAATCCCTGGGTGGACAGCGCGGTCATCAGGGCGGCGCGGTCGGCGAAGTGGTGGTAGGGCGCGCCGGGGCTGACCCCGGCCTCTCGGGCCACGCGGCGCAGGCTGACGGCGGCCAGACCTTCGGATTCGATCAGTTCGAGGGATGCGCGCATGAGCTCCTCCCGGAGCGCGCCGTGGTGGTAGCGGGACTTCGTCGACATGGCATGAGCGTAAGGGGTTGACGGCCGGGGTCCGGTCAATCTATACATTGATTAGATTCTGAACAACGCTTAGATTGGAGTGTGACCATGACGGATCGTGTTCTCGTCACCGGGGTTTCGGGGTATCTCGCCGGGCATGTCGTCGCCGAATTGCAGCAGCACGGCTACGCGGTGCGCGGCACCGTTCGCTCGCTCGCGAATGCCGCCGCCACCGCGCACCTGCGCGGCGTGGAGTTGGTGGAGGCGGATCTGAGCCGCGACGCCGGGTGGGCCGAGGCGGTGGCGGGCTGCCGGTATGTGCTGCACACCGCGTCGCCCTTCCCGCTGGGCACGCCCGAACACGAGGACGAACTGGTGCGTCCGGCGGTCGACGGCATGCGGCGGGTGCTGAGCGCCGCGCGGGACGCCGGGGTCGAGCGGGTGGTGTACACGTCATCGATCGCGGCGGTGCGCGTCGGGCACAGCGGACTGTGCACGGAGACCGACTGGTCGGACCCGGCGGTCTGCGACGCGTACGAGAAGAGCAAGACGCTCGCCGAACACGCGGCCTGGGACTTCGCCAGCGCCACACCGGGATTCGAGCTGGCCGTGGTGAATCCCGGCATGATCCTGGGTCCGGTGCAGACGGAGCGGGTCGGCACCTCGGTGGAGGGCCTGCGCCTGGTGCTGGCCGGGGAGATGCCCGGGGTGCCGCGCCTGAACTTCTGCACCGTGGACGTGCGGGACGCGGCGGTCGGGCACCGCCTTGCCATGGAGGTCCCGGCGGCCGCGGGCAACCGCTACATCCTGGCCGGGGACGTGGTCTCGCTCCCGCAGATGGCCCGCATCCTGGCGGGCCGCTACCGGATCAGCGCCCGCGCCCTGCCGGACTGGCTGGTCCGCCTGGCCGCCCGCTTCGACGCCACCGCCCGCACCGCCGTCCCCTACCTGGGGCGCGACGAATCCGTCAGCGCCGAGAAGGCGAGCCGCGAACTCGGCTGGACCATGCGCCCGCTCGCCGAAACCCTCCTCGACACCGCCGACAGCCTCATCCGCTTCGGCGTCGTCGCCGATCCCGGACCCGCCCGCCGCCGCCTCCCGCGCGGCACCGCCGATCCCCACCCGGCTCCCGCCGCCTGACCGCGCCTCGCGATGCTCATCCTCACCGCGATACTCACCGTCATCGGCCTACTCCGCCGAAAACTGAAGTCGCAGAACCGGGACGGCCAACCCGCTCCCGGCGGCGCGGCCCCTCCTGCCGCCGACGGACTCCGGACAGGACATGCTTCCTGGCTGAAATCGCCGGGCGGCCTCCGCATCCGGAGCGCCGCACGGCTGCGGCGCTCGACCCGCCCCCCGGCATGGAGCGCCCTGCGGTCGAGGCTGCCCGCCCGTCGTCGTCTCGGATCACGCCAGCATGCACCCGCACCGCGCTCGGCACCGCCCGGCCGTGCTTCCCGTACCGCCCGGCCGCGCTACCTCGAAAGGCGGCTGTGGCAACCGGCTTTCGCGGCGGCCACCCTCGTGGTCTGCGCCTATGCGGGCGGCGTCCTGGTGCTGTGCTGACCTCCCCGCCGCAGCGCATCCGGCACAGGCATCCGAGGCCGCGTCTCGACCGTCCGGACCACCCGACGGCGGGTCGGCCGACCGGTCGCATCCTCGCCGCGATGACGCGTGAGCCGACGTCGCCGCACTGTCGGCCGTGTGGCGATCACGTCGTGTCGCCGCACCACCGCACCGCCGGAGGTGCGGGCGGCGCTACTTGGCGCGGTTGCGGAGGAATTCCAGGGCGTCGTCGGCGTGGACGTTGGCGCGCAGTTCGCTGTTGATCACGGTCGCGATGGTGCGGTCCGGGTCGATGACGAAGGTGGTGCGCTTGACGGGGGAGAGTTTGCCGAGCAGGCCGCGCTTGACGCCGAATCCGGCGGCGACCGCGCCGTCGTCGTCGGAGAGCAGCGGGTAGCCGAGGTTCTGTTTGCCCGCGAAACCGGCCTGGGTCTCCACCGAGTCGGTGCTGATGCCGACCGGCGTCGCGCCCGCGGCGGCGAATTCCGCGGCGAGGTCGCGGAAGTGGCACGCCTCGGCGGTGCACACGGGCGTATTCGCGGCGGGGTAGAAGAACAGCACGACGGGTCCGTTCGCGAGCAGTTCGTCGAGCGAGCGCACGGTGCCGGTCTGGTCGGGAAGCTGGAAACTCGGGGCGAGCTGGCCTGCCTTCATGGCGCAGACATTACGGGACGGTCCGCCCGCCCGTATCCGACGACGGCCGCGGTGGGCGCGCGATCGGCGTGCTCCCGCGCCGAGCCGGATCGTCCACCCGCTCGCGGCGACAGCACGGCCCGCGCACACCTGTGTGCGCGGGCCGGATCGCCTGTGCGTATCAGACGCCCCTGTGCGGGTCAGACGCCGATGAGGGCGGCGACGTCCGGGTTCTTGATCTCCATGACATCGAGGATGCCGTGGGCCCGGAGGAACGGCTTGAGCTCGCGGATGCGGTCCGCGTGCTCGGCGTACTCATCCGGGAAGTGGCGCGGGTCCAGCGCCTCGAGTGCCTTCACATAGGTGACGAAGGAGGCGAGGGCGCTGGGCTTGCCCGCCGGGTTCATATTCATCATCCGGGGCGGCTGGGTCGGGTGCCCACCCGGGCCGACCTGCGGGCTGGCGTGCCGGGGACCCTCCGGTGCGACCGGTTGCGAGGGGTACATCGGTGTTGAACTCCTCTCGATAAGGGATACCGCGTGTGGCGAGTGTAGTGATCACCGCCACTGTTATTCGCGGCCGGTATGGCTCCGGCTGTGCGGGGAGCGGGATTCGATGCGGATCGACCGGCCTGGAATGATGGGGCAATGCGCGGTTCCTCCACTCCCACCACCACCTCCCGTGAACAGTTCCGCCTGCTCGCGGCCGATCATCGGGTCGTTCCGGTGATTCGAAAGGTGTTGGCGGACTCGGAAACTCCCCTCTCGGCCTATCGCAAACTGGCCGCCGACCGGGCGGGAACCTTCCTGCTCGAGTCGGCCGAGAACGGGCGATCGTGGTCGCGCTGGTCGTTCATCGGCGCGGGCAGCCCCACCGCGCTGACCGTCGAGAACGGGCAGGCGACCTGGCTCGGGCAGGTTCCGGCCGACGCTCCCGCCGGCGGTGAGCCCCTGGAGGCGCTGCGGGAGACGCTGGAACTCCTGCGCACCGAACGACTGCCCGGTCTGCCCCCGCTCACCGGCGGCCTGGTCGGATACCTCGGCTACGACGCCGTGCGCCGCATGGAACGCCTGCCCGTCATCGCCGCCGACGATCTCGAACTGCCCGAGCTGGTACTGCTGCTGGCCACCGACCTCGCGGCATTCGACCACCACGAGGGGGCCATCACCCTCATCGCCAACGCGGTCAACTGGAACGGCACCGATGAGCGCGTGGACGAGGCCTACGACGACGCGGTCGCCCGCCTGGACCGCATGACCGCCGCCCTGGCCGCTCCCGCCGAATCCACCGTCTCGGTCTTCGAACGCCCCGAGCCGGAATTCCGCCGTCAGCGCACCTCCGAGGAGTTCGGCGCGGGCGTGCGCCGCCTGGTCAAGGAGATCGAGGCGGGCGAGGCGTTCCAGGTGGTGCTGTCGCAGCGCTTCGAAATGGACTACGACGGCAGCCCGCTGGACCTGTACCGCATGCTGCGCGCCTCCAATCCGAGCCCGTACATGTACCTCATGCACATCCCGGACCGGTCCGGCGGCACCGCGTTCTCCATTGTCGGATCCAGTCCCGAATCGCTGGTCACGGTGAAGGACGGCCTCGCCACCACGCACCCGATCGCGGGCACCCGCTGGCGCGGGGCCACCGAGGAGGACGATCTGCTGCTGGAGAAGGGCCTGCTCGCCGACGAGAAGGAGAACGCCGAGCACCTCATGCTCGTCGACCTCGGCCGCAACGATCTGGGCCGGGTCTGCGAACCCGGCACCGTGCGCGTCACCGAGTACCGCCACATCGAGCGCTACAGCCACGTCATGCACCTGGTCTCCACGGTCTCCGGTCGCCTGGCCCCCGGCCGCATCGCCCTCGACGCGGTCCGGGCCTGCTTCCCCGCGGGCACCCTCTCCGGCGCGCCGAAGGTCCGCGCCATGGAACTGCTCGAGGAGCTGGAGCCCACCCGCCGCGGCATCTACGGCGGCGTGGTCGGCTACCTGGACTTCGCGGGCGACGCCGACACCGCCATCTGCATCCGCACCGCCCTGCTCAAGGACGGCACCGCGTACGTGCAGGCGGGCGCGGGCGTGGTCGCCGACTCCGACCCCGACTACGAGGACGTCGAATCCCGCAACAAGGCCATGGCCGTCCTCAAGGCCGTCTCCGCCGCCCAGACGGTCCGCGCCTACCGCCCCGACGGACAGGGCGGCACGCTATGAGCGGTACCGGCGACCCGGATCGCCGCCGGGAACCGGACACCCCGCCGGGGGAGGCCGCCCGCACCGGCGATCGGCCAGCCGCTCCGGATGCCACGTCGGCGGCGTCCGCGCCTCCGGCCGCGGGTACCGGCGCGCCCACGACTCCGGCCGCCGGAACCGGCATCTCCGCCGTCGGCTCGGAGGCGACCCGGCCCGGTTCCGCTCGGGGCGACACGGCGGTCACCGGCGATGCCGTGGAGTCCGGCGGCGATGCGCCGCGCGATACCCCTGCCCGCTCCGAGTCGGCGATATCCGGGGATGTGGACGCCCGCGCCGACGTCTCCTCGCGCGGTGGCCTGTCCAGCGCGTCCGGAGGGTTGTCCGCCGCCGCGAATCCGGCCGACGCGCAGTCCGATTCGACGGTGGTCGCGGAAAGGGTCTCCGGCTCCGTCGATCCCGCCATTCGTGCCGAGATCGAGTTCGGGTCCGGTGCGGACGCGCAAGGGACGCAGCCGGATACGCCGCGTCAACGCAAACCCGTCGTGGCGGTGTTGCTGCTGGCCGTCGCGGCCGGGGCGCTGTGGGTGTCGTCGCGGATGACGTGGGTGAGCATCGAGGTCGGCAGTGAACTCGGCGCGCCCCGCGATATCGACCTCGACGGCGGCACCTGGTTCGGCGCGCTCACTCCGCTGGCGCTGGCGCTGCTCGCCACCATCGCGGCCGTCTTCGCCACCCGGGGCTGGCCGCGCCGGATCGTCGGCGTGGTGGTGGCGCTGCTCGCCGCCGTGGCAGCGGTGCCGGGGTACGCCCTGCTCAGCGGGGAGGGACAGCTCGCGGAGCGGGCCGGGCGGCTGGCCGAACTGCGCGACTGGGAACATGTGGTGAGCACCCAGACCGCGACGGCACCCGCGATCGTGGCGCTGGTGGGCGCGGTCGCCGCCTTCCTGGCCGGGGTGCTGTTGGTGCGCGCGCCGGAGGACTCCGGCCGCCTGTCCGGCAAATACGACAACCCCGGCGTCCGCCGTTCGGCGGCCGCCGCCGAGGTGGCGCAGCGGCGGGCCGCTCAGGAGGCCCAGCGGCGAGCCGGTCAGGCGGCAGAGCCGCGTGCCGGTCGGCCGGAGCCGCCGAGCGCCGGTGGGAAGGCGCAGCGGCGCGCCGAATCCGGGTCACAACCCGCCCCGGACGAGCAGCTGTCGGGCCGGGTGCTCTGGGATGCCCTCGACGCCGGTGACGACCCCACCGACGAGGCCGCCAATACCTCTGCCGCGCACAATGATCCGGATACCGGTTCGGCCGGTCGCCCGCCGCGCTGAACAGCGGTGGAGACCGGACCAAGCCCCCGTACCGCCCCCGCCGTCAACGACGCGGAGATAGCCATTTACTCTTTATCTGCATCGGTGAGACAGCGCCTGGGGGGATTCTCAGGCAGCAAGTCCGTCTCCCCAGAAAGGATTCGAGCCAGATGACGGTACTCGACTCGATTCTCGACGGGGTCCGCGCGGATGTGGCCGCACGGGAAGCCCTCCTGGATTTCCAGGCCGTCAAGAAGGCTGCCGCGGCGGCACCCTCGCCCCGCGACGCGAAGGCAGCGCTGCACGAGGACGGGATCGGCGTGATCGCCGAAGTGAAGCGGGCCAGCCCCTCCAAGGGCGCACTCGCGGATATCGCCAATCCGGCCGACCTGGCCCGGGCCTACGAGGACGGCGGCGCGCGCATCATCAGCGTGCTGACCGAGCAGCGCCGCTTCCACGGCTCCCTGGCCGATCTGGACGCCGTGCGCGCCGCGGTGGACATCCCGATCCTGCGCAAGGACTTCATCGTCGGCCCGTATCAGATCCACGAGGCTCGCGCCCACGGCGCGGATGTCATCCTGCTCATCGTGGCGGCCTTGGAGCAGGACGTGCTGTCCTCGCTCATCGACCGCACCGAATCGCTGGGTATGACCGCCTTGGTCGAGGTGCACACCGAGGAGGAGGCCGACCGCGCCCTCACCGCCGGTGCCACCGTGATCGGCGTGAACGCCCGCAACCTGAAAACCCTCGAGGTGGATCGGGACGTGTTCGCCCGGATCGCCCCCGGCCTGCCCAGCGAGGTCATCCGGGTGGCCGAGTCCGGTATCCGCGGCACCGCCGACCTGCTGGCCTACGCCGGTGCGGGCGCGGACGCCGTTCTGGTCGGCGAGGGCCTGGTGACCAGCGGTGATCCCCGCGCCGCCGTGGCCGAGCTGGTGACCGCCGGCACCCATCCGTCCTGCCCGAAACCGGTGCGCCGGGGCCGGTGAGAGACGAGATGACACCGACGAACGACACCCTGCCCAAGGCCAGCGACGGCGTCGCCAACAGGAGCGCGCACGAACCCGACCTGGGCGGCCACTTCGGCGTCTACGGCGGTCGCCACGTCCCCGAGGCGCTGATGGCGGTGATCGAGGAGGTCACCGCCGAATACGAGAAGGTCCGGCTCGACCCGGACTTCCTCGGTGAACTCGATCGCCTGCAGCGCGACTACACCGGCCGCCCGTCACCGGTGTTCGAATGCACCGAACTGGCCGAGCACGCCGGTGGCGCGCGCATCCTGCTCAAGCGGGAGGACCTGAACCACACCGGTTCTCACAAAATCAACAATGTGCTCGGCCAGGCGCTGCTGGCCAAGCGCATGGGCAAGACCCGGGTCATCGCCGAGACCGGGGCGGGGCAGCACGGCGTCGCCACCGCCACCGCGTGCGCGCTGCTGGGCCTGGAATGCGTCATCTACATGGGCGCGGTCGACACCGCCAGGCAGGCGCTGAACGTGGCCCGCATGCGGCTGCTCGGCGCGGAGGTGGTGTCGGTGACCTCCGGTTCGCAGACGCTCAAGGACGCCATCAACGAGGCGCTGCGCGACTGGGTCACCAATGCCGACCGCACCTACTACTGCTTCGGCACCGCCGCCGGTCCGCACCCGTTCCCGTTGATGGTGCGCGATTTCCAGCGCATCGTGGGCATGGAGGCGCGGGCCCAGGTGCTGGACCGGACCGGCCGCCTGCCCGACGCGGTCACGGCGTGCGTGGGCGGCGGCTCCAATGCCATCGGCATCTTCCACGCCTTCCTCGACGACGCCGACGTGCGGCTGATCGGCTACGAGGCCGCGGGCGACGGCGTCGACACCGGCCGTCACGCCGCCACCTTCACCGGCGGCACCCCGGGGGCCTTCCAGGGCGCGTACTCGTACCTGCTCCAGGACGAGGACGGCCAGACCATCGAATCCCATTCCATCTCAGCGGGTTTGGACTATCCGGGGGTCGGCCCCGAGCACGCCTACCTCAAGGACAGCGGGCGTGCCGAGTACCGGCCGATCACCGATACCGAGGCCATGGACGCGCTGCTGCTGCTCTCGCGCGCCGAGGGCATCATCCCGGCCATCGAATCCGCGCACGCCGTGGCGGGCGCACTGCGACTGGGCAAGGAGCTGGGCGAGGGCGCGATCATCCTGGTGAATCTGTCCGGTCGCGGCGACAAGGACATGGACACCGCCGCCCGCTGGTTCGGGCTGTTCGACGAGCCGGAGGGGCAGCAGTGAGCCAGCAGTCCAATCTCGCCAATACCTTCGCCGCGGCGCGCGAGGAGAACCGCGCGGCGCTGATCGGCTACCTGCCCGCGGGCTACCCCGATCTCCAGGGGTCCATCGACGTGTGCACCGCCATGGTCGAATCCGGTTGCGACGTCATCGAAGTCGGCGTCGCCTACTCCGATCCGGTGATGGACGGTCCCACCATCCAGGCCGCGGCCGAACAGGCGCTGCGCGGCGGCGTGCGGGTGCGCGACGTGTTCCGGGTGGTGGAGGCCATCAGCGCGGCGGGCGGCAAGGCCGTGGTCATGACCTACTGGAATCCGGTGCTGAAGTACGGCGTCGACGCCTTCTCCCGCGATCTCGCGGCGGCGGGCGGCCTCGGACTGATCACGCCCAATCTGATTCCGGAGGAGGCCGACGACTGGTTCATCGCCTCGGCCACCCACAATCTGGACCGCATCTTCCTGGTCGCGCCGTCCTCCACCGAGGAGCGGCTGGTCAAAACCCTGGAAGCGTCGCGGGGGTTCGTCTACGCCGCCTCCACCATGGGGGTGACCGGCGCGCGTGACGCCGTCTCCGATATGGCCCCCGCCCTGTGCGCCCGCATCCGCGCCCACTCCGATATCCCGATCGGTGTCGGCCTGGGCGTGCGCAATGGAGCCCAGGCCGCCGAAATCGCCTCCTACGCCGACGGCGTCATCGTCGGCTCGGCGCTGGTGAGCGCCGCCGCCCAGGGTTTGGACGCGGTACGGACACTCACGGCGGAGCTGGCCGAGGGCGTCCGCTCGGCGACCGTCCCCCGCTAGTTCGCCGCGAATCGGGCGGGTGTCGCCCGTGATACGCGCCCGGCCCGGCTGTTCGCCGGTGGTCCGTCGCGAATCGGGTGGGCGTAGACCGCGATACGCGCTCGTCCGCTGGAACTCCGGCCGTCCCGTGCGCCGGGACTCCGAGCGTGCGCACCGCCGTGTGCTACGGGCCACGGTATTCGGGCGTGGCGTCAGGACGGCGCGCCCGTGTCGGCCACCGGGCTCCGCGCGTATCGGGGCGGTTCCGCTACGGTTGGGGCCGTGACCTATCGAGTCCTGGCTGACAGTGTCCTGTCCGGCAGTGCCGCCGACGTCTTGGCCTATATTCCCTCACCGCCGCGCGGTGTCTGGGATATCGGGCCGTTCCCGCTGCGTGCCTACGCGCTGTGCATCATCATCGGCATCGTCGCGGCCATCTGGCTCGGCGAGAAGCGGTGGCTGCGGCGTGGGGGAGAGGGCGGCACGGTCCTCGATGTGGCCATGTTCGCGGTGCCGTTCGGCCTCGTCGGCGGGCGGCTCTATCACGTGGCCACCGATTGGCAGAAGTACTTCGGGGAGAACGCCACGGGCGACTGGTGGGCGATCTGGGAGGGCGGCCTCGGGATCTGGGGTGCGGTGCTGCTCGGCGGCGTCGGCGCGTGGATCGCCTGTCGCGTCTATCGAATCTCCTTGCCCGCCTTCGGCGATGCCATCGCACCCGGCATTCTGCTGGCACAGGCCATCGGCCGCTTCGGCAACTGGTTCAACCAGGAGCTCTACGGCCGGGAGACCACGGTCCCGTGGGGCCTGGAGATCTACCTGCGCTTCGATTCCAACGGCCAGCTCGACATGATGGACGGCGTCTCCACCGGCGTGGTGGAGAAGGTCGTGCACCCCACCTTCCTCTACGAGATGGTGTGGAATCTGCTCGGCGTGGCCGCACTTCTCTACCTGGACAAGAAGTTCCGCATCGGCCACGGCCGCCTGTTCGCGCTCTACGTGGCGATCTACTGCTTCGGCCGCTTCTGGGTGGAGCTGCTGCGCGACGACGAGGCCACCCATATCGCGGGCATCCGCATCAATTCCTTCACCTCCGCGATCGTATTCTTCGGTGCGATAGCCTATTTCGTGCTCGCGACCAAGGGCCGCGAGACGGTGGAGCAGTTGCGCTCCAAGGAGGACCGCCCGTGGCCGTGGCAGCTGTCGAAGCTGCGCGCCTACGGTGCGGCCGGAGCCGCGGCGACCGCCGGGGATGGTGATACCGCCGCGGACGCCAGCGCCGGTGACGCCGCCGAGCCCGACAGTGTGACGCCGACGCAGGGCGAGGAGACCGAGACCACGGCGGCCGCAGACACCGAACCCGCGGATCGGGAGGCAGCTGTCAAGGAGGCCACGGACAAGGAGCCCGGTTCGGGATCCACGGTGACCGACGACAACGAAACCGGGTCCGCGGACGATAACCCATCCGAGACCGCGAAGTCGGAACCCACGCGGCCCGACCCCACCGAGCCCACCGAGCCCGAGCCAGCAGCGCCCACGACGGACCAGCCCGGCGAGACCGACCCCACCACAGCCCGACCCGATCCCACGAAGTCCGGTGACTCGGACGACACCAAGCCCTGACCCCCGCGCGGTATCGCAGTATCGATGAGGAGAACACCGTGACCGATCCCTATCAGCAGCAGCCCGGCCAAGGGCCGCAGTACGGTGCGCCGGGCACCGGTCCGGATCTGGGTAAAAGCGCCGATCCGTACGCCCAGCAGCACCAGCAGCCCTACGGCCAGTCGCAGCCGCAGTATCCGCAGCCCGGTTACGGTCAGCCCGGTTACCCGCAGCCGGGATACGGTCAGCCCGGCGGTTACCCGCCCGCGCAGTTCGGCCCGGGCGTCGATCCCGAAGCGCCGTACGGCCGCGATATCTACGGCACCCCGCTGTCGGACAAGCAGAAGCTCATCGCGGGCCTGCTGCAGATCTTCCTGGGCGGGTTCGGCATCGGCCGCTTCTATCTGGGCTACAACCAGATCGCCGTCTGGCAGATCGTGGTCACCGTGCTCACCTGCGGTATCGGCAGCATCTGGGGTCTGATCGACGGCATTCTGATTCTCATCGGCAAGGTGCCCGACCCCTACGGTCGTCCGCTGCGCGACTGATTCGTGCGCGACTGATCTCAGCGGACACGCGCCCCGGGCGGGCGGCATCGAACGCCGATGCCGCCCGCCCATCGTTATCATCTGCTCGTCGATCGCACCAGGTTTGCACGCGCGGCAATCGTTGAGGTCCCGGACGGTCGGTTCCCGGCGTACCCTGTACCGGTTGTCTGTCGCGTGGCCTGTCCACGCTCGAGGAGAGGTTCACCGTGCGCCGTAAGTTGTTCGCCGCCGTACTCGCCATCGTCGCCGCCGCCGGGCTCACCGCCTGCGGTGGCAACGACGACGACCCGAACGTGCTGAAGGTCGGCACCGAGGGCACCTACTCCCCGTTCAGCTATCAACAGGACGGCGAGCTCACCGGCTACGACGTGGAGGTCATCACCGCCGTCGCCGACAAGCTCGGCCGCTCCGTGGAGTTCGTGCAGACCCCGTGGGACGCCATCTTCGCGGGCCTGGAATCCCAGCGCTTCGACCTCGTCGCCAACCAGGTGACCACGAGCGCGGCCCGCGCCGAGAAGTACGCGCTGTCGCAGCCCTACACCGTTTCCGAGGGCGTCATCGTCACCCGCCAGGACACCACCGACATCACCACCCTCACCGACCTGAACGGCAAGACCTGCGCCCAGTCGACCACCTCCAACTGGTCGACGGTGGCCGGTGACGCGGGCTGCGAGGTCGAGGGTGTGGAGGGCTTCGTGCAGGCCATCCAGCTGCTCAACACCCGGCGCGTGGACGCCACCGTCAACGACACCCTGGCCGTGGCCGAGTACACCAAGCAGCACAGCACCAACGAGGTGAAGGTCGCGGGCAAGACCGGCGAGGTCTCCCAGCAGGTGTTCGCCGCCCGCAAGGACTCCCAGGAACTCATCGACCAGGTGGACCAGGCCATGGCGGAGCTGCGGGCCGACGGCACGCTGGCGCGGATCTCCGAGAAGTACTTCGGCATCGACGTCTCGAAGTAGACGCCGAGAAGTAGACGCCGAATCGCAGATGGATGCCGCCACCGGGGACCTCATCCGGCAGAACCTCTGGCCCATGCTGGAGGCCACCGTCACCAAGACGCTGCCGCTGACCGCCATCAGCTTCGTCATCGGGCTGGTGCTCGCGCTGTTCGTGGCGCTGGCGCGGATGTCGCCGGTCCGGCTGCTGTCCGCGCCGGCCCGGTTCTACATCTCGATCATTCGCGGGACGCCGCTGCTGGTGCAGCTGTTCATCGTGTTCTACGCGCTGCCGCAGCTGGATATCGTGATCGACCCGTTCCCGGCCGCGGTCATCGCGTTCAGCCTCAATGTGGGCGGATACGCGGCCGAGGTGATCCGCGCGGCCATCCTCTCGGTGGCGCACGGGCAGTGGGAGGCGTCGTACGCGGTCGGCATGACCTATCCGCAGGCGCTGCGGATGATCATCCTGCCGCAGGCCGCCCGCATCGCGGTGCCGCCGCTGTCCAACACGCTCATCTCACTGGTGAAGGACACCTCGCTGGCATCGACCATCCTGGTGACCGAACTGCTGCGCACCGCGCAGCTGGCGGCGGCCCCGACCTTCGACTTCTTCGCCCTCTACGGCGTGGCCGCGGTCTACTACTGGGTCATCTGCCTGATCCTCGGATTCGCGCAGTCCGGACTGGAGACTCGTCTAGCACGTCACGTCGCTCGCTGAGGGGTTGCTGGGCATTCCTCCAAGCGTGACGCGCGCCACGCTCGCTGTTCACCCGGCCGCCGCCCACTGTTGCGGTGTGCCCGGTGAGCAGGAGTGTGTGGGCAGGTCTAGGGTTGACGTGTGATGCGACGGACGAAAATTGTATGCACGCTCGGACCAGCGGTGTCGTCCGAGGAAAGGATTCGCGAACTCGTCGAGAGCGGGATGGATGTGGCCCGGCTGAACTTCAGCCACGGCGAACACTCCGACCACGCCGAGAACTACAAGAAGGTGCGTCAGGCCAGCGACGATCTGGGCCGCGCGGTAGGTATTCTCGCCGATCTCCAGGGACCGAAGATCCGCCTCGGCCGGTTCGAGGGAGACGGAAAGACCTTCTGGGCGACCGGCGAGGTCGTCCGCATCACGGTCGACGACGTGGTGGGCACTCACGACCGGGTGTCGACCACCTACACCGAACTCGCCCAGGACGCCAAGTCCGGTGACCGCCTGCTGGTCGACGACGGCAAGGTCGGACTCACCGTGGACCGGGTCGAGGGCAACGACGTGGTGTGCCGGGTGACCGAGGGCGGCCCGGTCTCCAACAACAAGGGCGTCTCGCTGCCGGGGATGGACGTCTCCGTCCCGGCGCTGTCCCAGAAGGACATCGACGACCTGGAATTCGCCCTCAAGCTGGGCGTGGACTTCATCGCGCTGTCGTTCGTGCGCTCGCCCTCGGATGTGGAGCTGGTGCACGACGTGATGGATCGCGTCGGCCGCCGCGTCCCGGTGATCGGCAAGCTGGAGAAGCCGGAGGCCATCGACAATCTCGAGGCCATCGTGCTCGCCTTCGACGCCATCATGGTGGCGCGCGGCGACCTGGGCGTGGAACTGCCGCTCGAACAGGTGCCGCTGGTGCAGAAGCGGGCCATCCAGATGGCGCGCGAGAACGCCAAGCCGGTCATCGTGGCGACCCAGATGCTGGAGTCCATGATCTCCAATTCCCGGCCCACCCGCGCCGAGGCTTCCGATGTTGCCAATGCGGTGCTGGACGGCGCGGACGCGGTCATGCTCTCCGGCGAGACCTCGGTCGGCGCGTACCCGATCGAGGCCGTGCGCACCATGGCCCGCATCGTGCACGCCGTCGAGGGCGAGACCTCCAGCCGGGTGCCGCCGCTGACCCATGTGCCCCGCACCAAGCGCGGCGTCATCTCCTATGCCGCCCGCGATATCGGCGAGCGGCTCAATGCCAAGGCGCTGGTCGCCTTCACGCAGTCCGGTGACACGGTGCGGCGTCTGGCCCGCCTGCACACCCCGCTGCCGCTGCTGGCCTTCACGCCGCAGCCGGAGATCCGCAGCCAGCTGGCATTGACCTGGGGCACCGAGACTTTCATCGTGCCGCGGGTGGCCGACACCGACGAGATGATCCACCAGGTCGATCACGCGCTGCTGTCCATCGGGCGGTACAAGAAGGGTGATCTGGTGGTTATCGTGGCGGGTTCGCCGCCGGGAACCGTGGGCTCCACCAATATGATTCACGTTCACCGCATCGGCGAGGAGGATCACTGAGGTGAGTGCGTCACTGGGCGAGGAGATCGCGGAGCCGGGATCGCTGTCCCGCGCCGCCGATCTGGAAGTGCTGCTGGAGCTGCTCGACCTCGACGAGGCCGGGCCGGACATCTTCATCGGCCACCATCCGGAGAAGGTGTGGAGCCGCACCTTCGGCGGGCAGCTGGTCTCGCAGGCGATCATCGCCGCGGGCCGCACCGTCGGACCCGAACGCCCGGTGCACGCCGTCAACGCGCATTTCGTGCGCGGCGGCGATCCCAAGAAGCCCATCGAGTACCGGGTGGACCGGCACCGCGACGGGCGCGCCTTCGCCAACCGGACGGTGACCGCCTTCCAGGACGATCAGGAACTGTTCGTCATGCTGGCGGCCTTCCAGGACTGGGGCAAGGGGCTCGAGCACGGCGCGCCGCTGCCGGAGGTGCCCGATCCGGAGGGCTTGCCGCGGATCGAGGAGACCTTCGCGGGCCTCGAGGACCGGCTGGAGATGTTCGTCAACGCACCGCATCCCATCGATATGCGGTACACGAACGATCCGGCGTGGATCCTCAAGGGCACGGGGGAGAAGCTCAACCACAATCGGGTGTGGATGCGCACCGACGGGGCGCTACCCGATGATCCGCTGATTCACGTTGCGGCGCTGGCGTATTCGTCGGACACCACGGTGCTCGACTCGATCATCACCACGCACGGCCTGTCCTGGGGACTGGACCGCATCATCGCCGCGACGGTGAACCACTCCATCTGGTTCCACCGGCCCTTCCGTTTCGACGACTGGGCGCTGTACGCCACGGAATCGCCGGTGGCGGCCGGATCGCGCGGACTGGCGCGCGGGCACTTCTACTCGCGCGCCGGTGAGCTGCTGGCGAGCACGGTGCAGGAGGGCGTGATCCGGCACTTCCCGTCCCGCCGCTGAGCTTCGTACACCGCTGTCTCCCGCGCCGTGAACTGTTTTCGGGCCGCACCCGGTCGGGTACGGCCCGAAGCGCACCTCCGGACGGTGCCGGAGCCGCACGGATCGCCGCCGCCTCAGAGGCGTTCGCGGTTCTCCTCGAGATCGAAACTCTCGCGCTGGAGGGCGCGGATCACGTAGGGGAACGGTTCATCCGCCGACAGCCCCAGCACCAGCCGCTCCTCCAGGCGGGCGATGGCCGCCTTGGTGAGCAGCCGAGCGTCGCCGACGAGATTGAGCGCGATCTCGTAGGTGCGCCGCTCGCCCGGTTCCGCGTCGGGATGGTCCAACCGCCACTGGGTTTCGAGCAGGCGGTGGGTCGGATCGTCGGCTTCCACGGGGAGCGTGAACCGCCAGGCGAACAGATCGCGATCGGCCACATGCTCATCCACTACGCGGCAGACGGTGCCCACGACGCGGTCGAGGGTCTGCGGTGTCACGTAAACATGGAGCGAAACATCCGAAATGCGTTTCGGCATGTCCTTCAGTCCTGTTCTGGTGTCTAACCGGGTGGAGTATCCGCGGGGGAGTGTAGCCCCTTACCGGACGTTTGCGGCAGACAGGTCCATTGACACGCTGGTGTTCTGTTGTGAGTCTCCACCTAGAACCGCGAAGAGGCAACCCTCACGGCCGATTCCGTGCCGGATCGCACCGGTTCGCCGGACGCCGCGCCGGATTCGCGCGGTGCGCCCTCCGCGTGCCGGGCCGAGGAATCGCGACCGCCGGGGAGGAGCAGCAGGGCCGGCCGCGCCTCACCGGCCTCCCCGGCGGCCGTCCGAGGGTGGATGGTGGCCTGCGGATGCTCGTGCGCGTGCAGTGCGAGCAGCAGCGGGACCAGCGCCTCCGCGATCCGGTCGCCCACTTCGCAATACGCCCGCGGGGACAGCCCGACCGGATCGGCGATGTTCTCCCGGCCGACCAGGGCCAGATCATTGCGGGCCCGATCGAGGGCCGCGACCGTGCGCGCCCCGCTCACCTTCGCGATCCGGTACGCCTCCAGCAGGGTGAAAGTATGTGGCGCGGCGGAGGGTTCGATCTCACGCACCTTCTCCCGGATCTGCTCGGTCATGGCCAGGATCAGATCGGCGCGACGCACCATCTCCGGTTTCAGCCGCCGCGCCGTGAAGCCCTCGATATGGCCGCCCAGTCCGGCGATGGTCTCGGCGGCCAGGGGCTCCACCGGGAACCCGACCAGGGCGCGCACCCCCGCGCTCTCGGCGGTCAGATCGGACAGTCCGTGTTCGGCGGCGACGGCGAGCGTCAGTCGCTCCGCGATCACCGATCGACAGACATTCCCGGAGCAGACGAACAGGACGTGCATGGCGGTAACCGTATTCGGCGCTCCCCATCGCTGGGAATGCTCTCGTGACCGAATCACACCGCTCGACCAGGATATTCATCCGCGCGTTCGGTGTCTGTCGCCCAGTGTTGGCGCGCGCATCTCCGACCGCGTGCGGTGATCGAGGACCAGCGTGCGGCGGCGGCGAGCGAACCCGGGTGGCGCGCTGTCACCGATAGTAGGTGTCCTCGTCGACCGCGGGCGCGAGGGTGGGTTCGGCCGCCTGGACCCGCCCGCGGGTGGAGAACATGCGCCCGCGCGCGGGCACGACGGGTGCGAAGCGCGCCAGCCCGGTCGCCGGGGTCATATCGTCGTACACCGAATCGATGCCCCCGCGCGCGAAATACGCCTCGTGCCAGAAGCCGGTTCCGCCGGAATCGCGCAGGAACCGCTGCCACCACTGCCGGTGCGGATCCGAGCGCGTCCACCGCTCCAGACTCTCCAGATCCCGCCAGTACTGGCGCGCACCCCAGTGCGGCGGGAACAGCGACCACACGATGTCCTCGTGGTGCAGCAGCCCGTCCGGCCGGTCCCGGTGCGAGCTGTACAGCTTCGGGCCCACCCCGAGCAGTCGCAGCATGCCCCGGGGCGTGCGCACCCGCATACCGAGATAGATCACCACCAGATCCGGATACTCCGACAGATCAACCGTCACCCTGTTGACACGCACGCGCGACCTCCGTGATGAGTCTTCTGCCCCGGGGATACGAAACGCGTGCCGCCGCGGTTCACCGCGCCGACGGCCGATCCGCATCCGCCTTCCCATCAGACCGTGGCCGCCGGAACGACGGTGGTGAGACCGCCGTCGATCAGCAGATCCTGGCCGTTGACGTAGGCGGCCTCCTCGGAGCCGAGGAAGGCGACGGCCGCCGCGATCTCGTCGGGGTTGCCGATCCGGCCCGCCGCGACCAGCGTCGCGGCCGCCGCCTGCGCCTCGGGGGAGGCTTCGGCGCGGAAGGCCGGGGTGTCGATGTATCCGGGGCTGATCGAGTTGACCCGAATACGCCGGGGAGCCAGTTCCGCCGCGGCGGTGCGGGCGAGGCTGTGGATCGCGGCCTTGGTGGCGGTGTAGAGGGCGGTGCCGGGCGCGCCGCGGTGCACGGCGAAGGAGGCGTTGATGACGACGGCGGCCCGATCGGACAGCAGCGGCAGCGTTTTCTGCACGGTGAAGAACACCGACTTGACGTTGGCGTCGACCACGCGCGCGAACTCCGCCTCGGTGACGTCGTCGATGGCCTGGAACGCGCCGATGCCCGCATTGGCGAAGACGAGGTCCAGGCGGCCGAAGCGCTCGCCGATGGTGGCGGCCAGGGCGGTGAGATCGGTGAGATCGGCGGCATCACCGGGAATTCCGAGCACCCGGTCGGCCAGCCCGGCGGCGTGACCCGACTGCTGGCCGCCAGACCCGGCGGCGTGACCCGACTGCCGACCGCCAGACCCGGCGGCGTGACCCGACCTCCGGCCATCAGGTTCGGCGACATGACTCGACTGCTGGTAGCCCGGTTCGGCGACATCATCTGCCCGTCGGTCGGCGAGTTCGGCGACGGCCGCGTCCAAGCGGATCTTGTCGCGCCCGGTGATGATCACCCGCGCACCCTCGGCGAGCAGGCGGCGCGCGGTGGCCAGCCCCATCCCGCTGGTGCCGCCGGTGATGAGCGCGATCTTGCCGTCGTATCGGAAGTTGTGGTGTGCCATGACTTCAGCGTGCTCGGGGCTGCGCGGGGGATACAGTGCGAAGTTGTCGTAGGCGTGGCACCACCAGGCTGGCGGGCGGCGATCGCGCCCGCACTCGCGCGCTGCGGCGTGGTCGACGGTGGTTCGGGAGCCGCAGTGGCTCTATCGGCTTCGAGTGGCGGGCCGCGGGTGCAGTGTTTTCAGCCGGGCGGCGGTGGGGGTGCCGGGCCGCGGGTCGTAGAGGATGAGCGACCAGTCCGGGTGGTCGGTGACGGTGAGGGTGGTGGCGTCGAAGTACAGGTCACCGGCCTCGGGATGTCGCATGGCGTTCACGGCCTGCACCGGCACCCCGACCTCGTGCCGGTCCCACAGCTCGGCGAATTCGGGACTGGCCGTGCGCAATTCGGCGATCACCCGGTCGAACGCGGCGTCGCCGGGGAAGTGCGTGGCATCGGCGCGGTAGGCGGCCACTACCGCGGGCGCGGCATCGGCCCACACCTCGGGGAGGGCGCGGTAGCGGGGGCTGGTGAAGTAGGTCCGCAGGCAGTTGTGCGCCGCGCCGTCGAAGCCGAGCACCGCCCGTGCGGTCTCGTTGTACGCCAGCACATTCCAGGCCCGGTCCCGCAGCACCGCGGGCCGCCGCCCCCAAGCGTCTAGCAGCTGCCGCACCGCCGGGGTGAGCTCTCCGCCGGAAAGTCCGGCCGCCGGGGGCGGATTCAATCCCGCCAGCAGATACAGATGCGCCCGCTCCACCGTGTTCAGCAGCAGCGCCCCCGCGATCGCGTCCAGCACCTCACCCGACACGGTGATATCCCGCCCCTGCTCGAGCCACGTATACCAGGACACTCCCACCCCGGCCCGCACCGCGACCTCCTCCCGCCGCAACCCCGGCGTCCGCCGCCGCCCCACCGTCGGCATCCCGACATCCTCGGGCGTCAACCGCTCCCGCCGACTCCGCAAGAACTCCCGCAACTGTTCCCGCCGCCGCTCGGATTCTCCGATCACGCATCACGACAACAACGAAACCCGCCCACCGCATCCCACGCGGCTGCCCACCGCATCTTGTGTGGCTGCCCGCCGCATCTTGTGTGGCTGCCCGCCGCATCTTGTGTGGCTGCCCGCCGCATCTTGTGTGGCTGCCCGCCGCATCTTGTGTGGCTGCCCGCCGCATCTTGTGTGGCTGCCCGCCGCATCCTGTGTGGCCGTCCGCCGCAGCCCATGTGGCCGCATAGCGCAGCCCGCTCGGCAACTGCGCCCACGGCTGATTCGTCCCGTGCTCCGGCGCTGCGCCAACCGACGCGCGGCGAGCGGCCGGGCGCATCGGAATCGGCGCGGCAGGCTCTGGTGAGTTCCGTTCGGGATCCGATTGTGCCGCCCCCCCGGAGACGCCTCGGCCCCGATGCGGACCGGCTCTATTCGTGCACGTCGGCCTCGTGCGGTGCGGCGGCGAGCGGCGAGCGATCGGCCGCCGAGGAAAGCGCCGCCACCCCGGCGTCCGATGTGTCCCCCATTGGTTCGGGCGCGGCGGTTTCGTGCTCGGACGGCTGCGGGGCGACGTCGGCGGTGGCGTCCGCGTCCTCGGCCCGGCTGCGCGAGATCACCCCCTCCAGTTCCTGCACCAGGGCGACCAGTTCGGCGCGCAGGCCGGCGACCTCGGCCGCGAGTTCGTCGCGGGCGGCCTCGCGTTCGACGAGGTTGGCGCGCAGCGTGTCGATGGTGTCGTTCATGGCGGCCAGCTGGCGGTCGGCTCCGCGCAGCCGCCATTCCACGATGGCGTGGCGGCCCACCGAGCCGCTGGCGTTCTCCACCCACTCGACCACGTAGTCCAGCCACCCGGGCTGTTTGGGCATCTTCTCGTGCTCATCCCAGCCCTTGCGCAGCGCGGGCTTGGGGGAGAGCACCCGCTCACCGGCCGCCCCCGCGGCGGGCGTGTTGAGCTGCACGTGGCTGATCTTTCCGGCGCTGGTCACCACGACGGTGAGGCGGTAGCGCCCCACCAGGTGCATGCGCAATTCCGCCGCGCCGCGCCCATCGGCGTCCATGGCCCCGAGCCACGGCCCGTCGGCCGCGTCGATGATCGACTCGAGCACCCCGAGTTGTCCGACGCCGCGCCGGAGCCGCGTCGCCCGCTTGCGTAGGTCCTCGACCGTGTCGGTCATCTGATCCCAGTGCATATCGCCTTTCGGTGTCCAACGACTGTCCGGCCGCGGCCGCACCTCGAACGGCCGCGGGGGTGGCCGTGCCGTGAACCAGCCGTCCAGGTGTGGTCGTGCCCTTTCCCGCCGAATATATCGGCGCGCGCCGCCGCCCTCGCGTAGGCGGCCGGGTGTCGGCGGCGGGCATCGTCGCGTCCACTCCCGCGCTCCGTGCGGGCGGGGTGCGGGCGCGTGCGTGTGCTCGGTCCGTCGGTGGCCGGTGCGGCCGGGGTGACGCGTGGCCGACCTCGGACGGGGATTTCGCGATGCCGCCACGGTGGTGGCGCGGCGACGCATGGCCGAATACGCTTGTCGCCGGGGTGAATCCGCCCACCACGGTGTCGTGCCGGGGGAATCGGTAATGTCGGGCTGGTGAGTAGCTGGGTGCGTAGCAAATTCCGGAAGGTCGGCCGATTCGATCGGACGATCGAGGGTGCCGTGGCGCAGTTGCCCGCGTCGATCATGGACAGCGGTTTGCTGAGGCTGACCAACAGCGCCAATTACAGCATGCTGTGGCTCGGCATCGCGGCCGTGCTGGCCACCCGCAAGGGCTCGCCGCGACGCGCGGCCATGCGCGGCGTGGTCTCGGTGGCCGGGGCCAGCCTCACCGTCAATGTCGGCCTCAAGACACTCATCGCCCGCCGCCGTCCGGCCGCCGAGGTACTGCCGGTGTACCGGCGGCTGGTGCCCGCGCCGACATCGTCGTCCTTCCCGTCCGGGCATGCCGCCTGCGCGGCGGCCTTCGCCACCGCCGTCGCGCTCGAAAGTCCCCGCACCGCGCTGGCGGTCGCGCCGCTGGCCGCCACCGTCGCGTATTCGCGGGTGCACACCGGCGTGCACTGGGGCTCCGATGTGCTGGTCGGTGCGGCGGTCGGCTCCGGTATCGCCCTGGCCACCCGGCGCTGGTGGCCGGTGCGGGAATCCGATGAGGCGCAGGCCCGCCCGGTGCGGGAGGCGCCCGTGCTGGTGGAGGGTAAAGGACTCGTGGTGATGGTGAACCCGGTCTCCGGCGACGCCAGCTACGACCCGACCGACGACATCCGCGCCGCGCTGCCCGCCGCCACGGTGCTGCGCACCCAACGCGACCTGGACGCCGCGGCGCAGCTCACGCGCGCCATCGCCGCGGCCGAGGAGCCGGTACTGGCGGTGGGCGTCGCCGGTGGCGACGGTACGGTCGCCTCGGTGGCCGCCGTCGCGCTGCGCCACGAACTGCCGCTGGTGGTCATTCCGACCGGCACCCTCAACCACTTCGCGCGCGACCTCGGTGTCTACGACTTGCGCGAGGTCATCGACGCCACCGGCGTCGGCGAGGCGGTCGCCGTCGATATCGCCGGCGTCGAATTCGAGGACGACGACGGGACGCACACCCGGCACCTCATCAATACCTCCAGCATCGGCACCTATCCCGAGCTGGTGCGGTTGCGTGAGCAGTGGCGGCACCGCTGGGGCAAGTGGCCCGCCTTCGCCGCCGCCCTGGTGGTGACGCTGCGCCGCGCCCAGCCGATCGAGATCTACCTGGACGGCCGCTGGCAGCGGGTGTGGTTCCTGTTCGTGGGCAACGGTCCCTATCACCCGCACGGCGCGGTGCCCGCCTTCCGCGACCGCCTCGACTCCGGGCTGCTCGATGTGCGCTGGCTGCGGGCCGACCTGCGCTGGTCGCGGGCGCGGGCGGTGGTGGCGCTGCTGCTGGGCGCGATCGGCCACAGCCGGGTCTACGGGGAACGTCAGCTGCCGGAGTTGCTCGTGCAGCTGTCCGCTCCGGAGGCGCTCGCCACCGACGGTGAGGTCATCGGCGATACCACCCACCTGCGCTACTACATCGCGGGCGAACTCGCCGCCTACCGCCGCGACGAGTCGAATCCGCTGTGGGCCAACCGGTATCGACCGCACCACCGCCGGGCGCCCTGGCTGCTCGACGCCTTCCGCCCGCGCCGCCCGAGCTGAGTTCAGCCGAACCAGATGCCGCGCGGCACCACCCGCACGAAACTGGTCGCGCTGTCGGGAAGCTTGCCGTCGGGGTCGCCGCATCCGATGGTCAGCTCACCGGGGGTGGCCCCGACCGTCCACAGTGGTACCCAGGTCCCGCCCGCGGCCTGCTCGGGTTCGGCGTCGGCGGGCGGCGGCAGCAGTTCGATCGCCGCACCCGAGGTGTCGGTCGCGGTGCACTCCAGCGCGGACCTGTCCCATGCCGCGAGTCCCTTGATATCGAGGACGGCGTCGGCGGGCATCACCACCACCTTGGTCTGTCCCAGCGGTATGCGTTCCGCACCGGCCGCCTCGCCGGGGTCGCCGGTGGTCGGCGGGGGTGCGGTGGTGGCCGGCGTGTCGACCGCGGTCGGGCTGGCCGACGCCGGGTTCGCCTCCCGGTCGTCATCGGAGCAACCCGCCGCGACGACGGGCAACAGGCTCGCGGCAATGAGGAACTTCGAGGTCCGGCGCATCCATGCCTCCTGTGCAGGGCTGAAGAGTTCTCAGGTTACTTCTCAGCAAATGTAGCGGGTGGCTATGCGGTGCAGCAGTCGCGCCGCGGTGCGCGCGGTGCGTGAGTCGACATCCAGCGCCGGGTTGAGTTCGGCGACATCCACCGCCGCCAAGCTGCCGCTGGCGCTCACCCGGTCGCAGACACGCTGGACGATCTCCAGCGGAACCCCGTAGGCGGCGGGCGCGCTGACGCCGGGAGCCACGGCGGCGGGCAGCACATCGAGGTCGATGGTCAGATACAACAGGTCCACGGCATCGAGCAGTTCGGCGACGAAGGCATCGACGATCGCGTAATCCAGTGTGCCGCACTGCTCGTCGAGCAGATAGCGGACGTCGAGACGGTGCGCGGCGTCGAAGAGCGCGGCGGTGTTGGCGGGTTGGCTGATACCGAGCACGGCGTAGCGGCAGTCGGTGCCCGCCGCCCGCTCGGCGTCCAGAATCTGCCGGAAAGGCGTGCCGGAGCTGGGAATCGGATCGGCGCGCAGATCGAAGTGCGCGTCCAGATTCAGAATGCCCAGCCGTGGCCGGTCACGCCTGCGCGCCGATCCGGCCACGCCCAGATACGTCCCGTAGGCGACCTCGTGCCCGCCACCCAGCACCATCGGCAGCCGACCGGCGTCCATGGCGACGGTGACGGCCCGTCCGAGCCGCACCTGCCCGGCTTCCAGATCGGCATCGGTGACCGCGACGGTCCCGGCATCCTCGAGCGGGACGGGCGTGGCCAGCGCCAGCGACGCCAGCGCCGCCCGCAGCGCATCCGGTCCGGCCGCCGCCCCCGGTCGGCCCTGATTGCGCCGCACACCCTCGTCGCTGGCGAAACCGATCAGCGCACAACCGTT
Organism: Nocardia sp. CC227C; assembly: GCF_030767025.1. Classification (GTDB taxonomy): domain Bacteria; phylum Actinomycetota; class Actinomycetes; order Mycobacteriales; family Mycobacteriaceae; genus Nocardia. The sequence goes on from NZ_JASITE010000001.1 coordinate 580,887, forward strand.
CCCGGCCCGGCCGGGATCGAACTCGCGAATCGCCTGATGCCAGCGCAGGTGATCCGGTGTGCTGCCGTCGATCCGCCCGGCCCACGGTGCGGGCGGGATATCGACGAACGCCGACCGCGCCGAATCGACGGCGCTCACGCGGCATCGCCCGCGACCAGCACCCCGTCCTTCCAGACCTCGCGCACCAACGCGACCCCCGGCCGGTAGGCGAGATGCAGATAGGACGGCGCGTCCAGCGCGATGGCGTCGGCACGGGCGCCGATGCCGAGCCGTCCGACATCGGTGCGCCGCAGCGCCGCCGCCCCGCCCAGGGTGGCCGCCCGCACCGCCTCCTCGGGACTCATCCGCAGCTCGCGCACCGCCAGCGCGATGCAGAACGGCAGGCTGGTGGTGTAGCTGGTGCCGGGATTGCAGTCCGCGCCCAGCGCCACGGTGACCCCGGCGTCGAGCAGCGCACGAGCGTCGGGATAGGCGTTGCGGGTGCAGAAGTCGGCCCCCGGCAACAGGGTCGCCACCGTCGAACCGCTCGCCAACGCGTCGATATCGGCATCGGTCACATAGGTGACGTGGTCCACCGACGCCGCGCCCATCTCGACGGCCAGCCGCACCCCCGGTCCGGTCCCGAGTTGATTGCCGTGGACTCGCGGCACCAGCCCGTGCGCGACTCCGGCCGCCAGCACCGCGCGCGACTGATCCTCGTCGAACGCGCCGCGCTCACAGAACACGTCGATCCACTTGGCGTGCGGTGCAACGGTTTCGATCATCTCATCGCACACCATGGCGACGTACTCGTCGGCCCGTCCGGCGTACTCCGGCGGCGGCACGTGGGCGGCGAGCAGGGTCACCTCGTCGGTGAAGCGGCCCGCCACCAGTGCGCCGCGCAGTTCGTCGCGGGTGGTCTGCCCGTAGCCGGTCTTGCATTCGACGGTGGTGCTGCCCGAGCGCAGCGCCTCGTCCATCAGCCGCCGGACCGTGGCCGCGAGCTGGGTGTCGTCGGCGGCGCGGGTGGCCGCGATGGTGGTGCGGATACCGCCCGCCGTATAGGGCGCTCCGGTCATGCGCGCCGCGAACTCCTCGGCCCGGTCACCGGCGAACACCAGGTGTGAATGGCTTTCCACGAAGCCGGGCAGCAGTGCCCGCCCGCCGAGGTCGAGTCCGCTGTCGGCCGCGGGGGCGTCGGCGCTGTCCCCGACCCAGCTCACCACCCCGTCGGCGAAGGCGACGGCCGCGTCGTGGCGTACCCCGAGCGGCCCCGCGCCGAGTTCGGGTTCATTGGTGACGAGCGTCCCGATATTCGAGACGACGAACGATGCCACGGTGAAATCCTTTCCGCCGCAGGCTGTCTGCCCGCATTGCCAGAGTGCGTATCCGCCGCGCGGATTCAGTTGTGCTCGGTCGTGGGGATGCGCACGCCGCGGGTGCGCGCGGTGTGCCGGGCGTGCTCGTATCCGGCGTCGGCGTGCCGGATGACGCCCATCCCCGGGTCGTTGGTCAGCACGGTCTCGAGCTTGCGCGCCGCCAGGTCGGTGCCGTCGGCGATGCACACCTGCCCGGCGTGGATCGAGCGTCCCATGCCGACCCCGCCGCCGTGGTGGATCGACACCCACGACGCGCCGGAGGCGGTATTGACCAGGGCGTTGAGCAGCGGCCAGTCGGCGATGGCGTCGGAGCCGTCGCGCATGGCCTCGGTCTCGCGGTAGGGCGAGGCCACCGAACCCGAGTCCAGGTGGTCGCGTCCGATGGCCAGGGGTGCGCGCAGCTCGCCGCTGGCCACCATCTCGTTGAACCGCAGTCCGGCGCGGTGCCTTTCGCCGTAGCCGAGCCAGCAGATGCGGGCGGGCAGTCCCTCGAAGGCCACCCTCTCCCCGGCCAGGGTGATCCAGCGCCGCAGATGCTCGTTCTCCGGGAACAATTCGAGAATGGCGCGGTCGGTGGCCGCGATGTCGGCCGGATCGCCGGACAGCGCCGCCCAGCGGAACGGACCCAGACCCTCTTCGAACAGCGGCCGGATATAGGCCGGGACGAAGCCCGGGAAGTCGAAGGCGCGAGCGCAGCCGCCCTTGCGGGCCTCGTCGCGAATGCTGTTGCCGTAGTCGAAGACCTCAGCGCCGCGGTCGAGGAAGCCGACCATGGCGGCGACGTGCGCGGCCATGGACGCGCGGGCCCGCTCGGTGAACGTGACCGGATCCTTCGCGGCGAGTGCCTTCATCTCTCCGAACTCCACGCCCGCGGGCAGATAGGCGAGCGGATCGTGCGCGGAGGTCTGATCGGTGACGATATCGACGGGCGCGCCCTGCGCCAGCAGGGCCGGAAACACTTCGGCCGCATTGCCTTCCACGCCGATGGACAGCGGGCGACGCTCGTCGCGGGCCGCGACGGCCAGCTCCAGTGCGTGGGCGACGCTGTCCGCCTTGACATCGAGGTACCCGTGCGCGATGCGCCGGTCGATACGGGTCACATCGCATTCGACGCAGATCGCCACCCCCTCGTTCATGGTGACCGCGAGCGGCTGCGCGCCACCCATGCCGCCGAGACCCGCGGTGAGCGTGATGGTTCCGGCGAGCGTGCCCCCGAATCGCTTGCGCGCCACCGCGCCGAAGGTCTCGTAGGTGCCCTGCAGGATGCCCTGGGTGCCGATGTAGATCCACGACCCTGCGGTCATCTGCCCGTACATGGTGAGCCCGAGTGCCTCGAGCCGCCGGAACTCCTCCCAGTTCGCCCAGTCGCCCACCAGATTCGAGTTGGCGATGAGCACCCGCGGCGCCCATTCGCTGGTGCGGAACACCCCGACCGGCTTGCCGGACTGCACCAGCATGGTCTCGTCGTCGCGCAGCGTCCGCAGCGTCTCCACCATGGCGTCGAAGGCCGCCCAATTGCGTGCGGCCCGGCCGGTGCCGCCGTAGACCACCAGGCTGTCGGGATGTTCGGCCACCTCCGGATCGAGGTTGTTCATGAGCATCCGCAGCGCACCCTCCTGCTGCCAGCCGAGGGTGGTGAGTTCCGCGCCCCGGGGAGCGCGCACGGTGCGGGCCGGGTGGCCGGGGGAAGTGAGATCCATGGTGTCTAGTTGTATAGTCCTGTATATACAGGAGTCAAGGGGTGGGTTCCGGCCGGTAGGCTGCGGGACCGATGGATACGGGCGAGGAGCTGATGCGGGGCATGACGGCGGTCGACACCGAACTCGCGGGGCTGTTCGCGCAGGCGGGCGGCGACGCGGTGCCCGCCTATGAACGGGTCAAGAACCTGGTGTCCGCGCAGATCCGCTCCGGCCGCTGGGCCGAGGGCGATCAGGTGCCGTCGGAGCACCAGTTCGTCGCCGCCACCGGCCTGTCCCGCATGACCGTCAACCGCGCCCTGCGGGAACTGACCGCCGAGGGTCTCATCGTCCGGAAGGCGGGCGTGGGCACCTTCGTCGGCGGCGCGAAGACCTCCTCACCGCTGTTCGAGGTCCGCAATATCGCCGACGATATCGCGCGCCGTGGCCACCGTCATCGCACCGAGGTGATCCTGATGCGCGCCGAGACCATCGACCCCTCCCACGTCTATCTGCGAGATTCCATCGGCGGCAAGGCTTTCCACTCCGTTCTCGTCCACTTCGAGGACGACACGCCCATCCAGGTCGAAGATCGCCACGTCAACCCCGCCGCCGCCCCCTCTTACCTCGACCAGGACTTCACCGCCACCACCCCCAACGACTATCTCACCCGCGTGGCCCCTCTGGTGCGCGGCGAACACGTGGTCGAAGCCGTCCTCGCCACCCCCGGCGAATGCGAGCTCCTCGATATCGCCCCCACCGAACCCTGCCTGCTCATCCGCCGCCGCACCTGGTCCGACGACGGTCTCGTGAGCGTCGCCCGCCTCATCCACCCGGGCTCCCGCAACCGCCTGGAAGGCGTCTTCGGCCGCTGAATCACACCGCGTGGCAACCCGGGTCGTCGTGGTGGAGTTGTTTGACCATGATCGTCATGGGCGGTGAATGCCCCGATTCCGTACGCCCGGCGGGCTGCCAACCCCACCGCAGATAGATGTCGTGCGCGGGCGCGGCGGGATTCGCGCACAGTGAGGCGTAGCGCTCGGCTCGCCCGGCGAGCAACGTATCCATCAGGGTGCGGCCGAGACCCGTTCCCCGGCGACGCGACAGCACCGCCCACTCCATGATCACGAACTTCGCCACGCCCGCTACCGCCACGGGCGGCGGCTCCACGGCATCCGACCACCAACGCCCGGCGGCCATGCCGTACCCGTACGCCATGCCCACCAACTCACCGTCATCGACCGCACCGACCAACTCGAACCCCGGCTCGCCGAGTTCCTCGCCCAACCACCGCCGAAACCGCTGCGCGGCATCGGCGCGCTCCCGATACGGCGGTTCGGCGAATACCGTCGCGTACAGCCCCACCATGGCATCCAGGTACCCGACGGCCTCGTCGCTGCCGCCCCGGAATACTCTCGCCGCCATCGCCACCATCCGCTGTGTCGTGTCTTCCGCCATCTGTGAAATACAGCGGCAGTCGTGCGAAGGCAAGTGAACTGAATGTCGGCGTCGATTTCATACGTGAAGCATGATGGCCGACCGGTGATTTCTCCGCCGTGCTGGCTGCGGCAGAGATCAAGAGATTGGAAATGTGGTTGCGTCGTGTGCCTTACCTGACTTTCGCTGACGCCGGGTCGGGTGAACTCGCGTCCGTGGTGGGATCCGCCGTCGTGCGCGATGGGGCACCTCGGACGGGCGCCACTGTCAGACAGGAGCGAATTCCCTGGGGCCACGGCGAATAGCCCAACGCGGCAAGGAGTTTCGCCGTGTGGGGCGTTATCCGTATGTGATTTCCGCGCCCAGCGGAGCCCAATCCACGGACGCGAACCGGAACTCGCGTATCGCCAGTCCCAACTCCTCGGCGACCTCCCGCCGGCAGGCGTCGCGGGGAGATTCGCCTGACTCGACATATCCTCCGGGGATATCCCAGTGGTCCTTGTAGGTGGGCCGCACCAGCAGTACCGCCGTGCCGTTCACGACGACGACCCCGGCGGCGACGCGCGGAGTCGCGGTGGGCGCGCCCGGGTCGGTGCTCATGGCCGGTCATCGTAGAGCCCGGTTCCGGGGCTCGGCGGTCTCGGCGTCCGGGGTGCTTCTCGATTCTCGCCAACCCTTTATCCGGACAGCATTGTCCGGTATGGTCGGTCAACCGCGTGATCGAACGCGACCTCGCCCACACTCGAAGGCTTTTCGATGACAGCACTATCGCGGCGGTCGATGATGACCGGCGTTTCCGCCACGCTCCTGACCGCCGCACTCGCCCGGCCCGCTCCCGTCGCGGCTCGGGTACGCCGCGTCGAGGTCACCCGCGAGGAACACCGCGTGGTGGTGATCGGCTCCGGCTTCGGCGGGGGAGTCGGTGCGTTGCGATTGGCGCAGGCCGGGGTGCCGGTGACCGTACTGGAACGCGGATTGCGCTGGCCCACAGGGCCGAACGCCGAAACCTTTCCGCGCGCGACGGCGCCGGACAAGCGCATGCTGTGGTGCCGGTCGAGTCCGAATCTGTTCGGTGCGCCGCTGGTTTTCGAGCCCTACGCCGGGTTGGTGGAGGCGGTGGCGGGCGTGAATATGACCGCGCTGTGCGCCGCCGGGGTGGGCGGCGGATCGCTGGTCTACCAGGGCATGTCGCTGCAACCCGCGGAAGCGGTGTTCGACACCTGGCTGCCGCAGGAACTGGACTGGGCCACCATGAACCGCGTGCACTATCCGCGGGTGGCACGCATGCTCGGCCTGGCGGTGGCTCCCGACGAGCTGGTCGAGACCGAGAACTACCGGGTAGCAAGGGTGTTCGCCGATCGGGTGCGGCAGGCGGGGCTGCCGGTGTCGAAGATTCCGATGCCCATCGACTGGAACTACGCGCTGGCCGAGCTGCGCGGGGAGATGAAGGCGTCCTACAGCAACGGAGACGGCGCGATGGGGGTGAACAACGGCGGCAAGCACTCCGTGGACGTCACCTACATCGCGCACGCGGAGGCTACCGGGCTGGTGCGGGTCGAAACCCTGCACGAGGTGACCGATGTCGAACGCGCCCCCGACGGCCGCTGGACGGTGCACGTGCAGCGCCTCGATCCCACCGGCGCGGTGGTCGAGCACAAAGTGCTCACCACCACCGCGCTCATTATGGCCGCGGGCAGCCTCAACACCACGCGGCTGTTGGTGCGCGCTGGGGCCAAAGGGTTGATTCCCGACCTGCCCGACGGCCTCGGTGAGGGCTGGGGCACCAATGCCGACCGGATCTACGTCTGGTCCGATCCGTCCGCGAATTTCGGTGCGGTACAGGGCGGTCCGGTCGTATACGGCAGTCTGAACTGGGACGACCCGAGTTCGGCGCATACGGTCGTGCAGGCGTCCATACCGCCGCTCGCCATGGATCCGGCCAGCACCATGATGGTCGGTTTCGGCGTGAGCCCGGGGCGCGGCCACTTCCGCTACGACACCGGCCGCGACGACGCCATCCTGCACTGGCCCGAGCACGGCGACGGCGTCATTCAGGACAACCACATCGGCCCGGCGGTGCACCGCATCGCCGGACCGCGCGCCACCCTGCTCGACACCAACGCCGCCTTCCCCTCCACCTGGCATCCTCTGGGCGGCGCGAATATGGGTCCGGTGTGCGATCTGAACGGCCGCGTGCACGGCCATCCCGGCCTCTATGTCCTCGACGGCGCGCTGATTCCGGGCACCACGGGCGCCTGCAATCCGTCCCTCACCATCGCCGCGGTGGCCGAGCGGGCCATGGACGCCATCGTGGCCACCGATGTCGGCACCACTGTCTGACCGTCAGTGGAGGAGTCCGCGCGACAGTATCTTCCACGCCTGCCGGGAGGCCGCCTCCCGCTGGGCGGGCGCGGTCTTGGTCAGTATCGCGGCCAGCATCGCCAGCGCCATCACCACATCCGCCGCGTCGGCATCCGCCCGCACCGTTCCCCGCTGCCTCGGATCCTTCAGCTTCCCCGCGATCAACTCCAGCAGCCGCCGCGCGGGCGTGGTCAACCGCTCATCCTCGGTATCCACGGGGTCGATGAGCGCGATGAGCGCCGCCGAGCCCGTGAGCTGGTCGACGATCGTGCCCAACAGTTCATCGAGGGTCCGCCCCGGATCCGCCGCCAACCCCTCGATCTCGGCGATGTTCTCGTCGAACGCCGCCAACGCGATGCTCTCCCGGGTGGGAAAGTGTCGATACAACACCCCCTGCCCCACCCCCGCGGCCCGCGCGATAGCCGACATCGGCACCTCGAACCCGCTCTCCGCGAACAAGACCCGAGCCGCTCCCACAATCGCCGCCCGATTCCCCGCCGCCGCCCCCGGCCCCCGGTTCCGCTGCCCACCCGAACTCATCGCCAGCACGTTACCGGAGTCACCGCAATACCCGGCCCGATCTTCCTGGGACGAGAAGGGTCGGCTGCCGTGTCGTGGACTTCCCCGCCCCCACGGCTCCGGCCGATGAGTTTTCGGCTCCCGGCCGGTCAAAGCTCAGGACAGCCCGGAAGGGACCAGGATACTCGGTAAGGACACCACCATGTCGGAGCTTCTCGTCGACTTCATCACCTCCCTCGACGGCTACGCGTCGGGCGAGGGATGGCCCGGCTTCTGGGGCCTCGAGGGCCCGGAGTACCTCGCATGGCTCGGCCAGCAGCCCGAGCCCACCTACCTGATGGGAACCAACACCTACCGCCAGATGTCGGGCTTCGCCGCCGGCGAGGTCCCCGAGGGCCAGGACGAGTTCCGGCCCGAAGAACAAGCCTCGGTCGACGAGCTCACCCGAGCGCCCAAGGTGGTGTTCTCCTCTACCCTCGAGGAGCCGCTGACGTGGGCCAACTCCACGCTCGTCCGCGACGACGCGATCGAAGCGGTCCGCGCCATGAAAGCGAACGGCTCGGGGGTGCTCAGCACGATCGGCAGCCTGAGCCTGTGCCGTTCCCTGCTACGAGCCGGACTCGTCGACCGATTCCGGGTCGTCATGTTCCCCGTCATCACCGGCGCCACGGGCGCGGAACGCATCTACGACGGCTATCCGGACGTCGCCCTCGAGATGATCGAGCACCGCACCTTCGACGGCAGCATCCAACTGGTCGAGTACAAGCCCCGCGTCCTCGAACACCCGCCGCTCGGTGCCCCTGCCTGAGGTGAGCCGATAGTCCGACGTCCCGCAATGCCGTACGAGGGGGCACTTCGGACCGACGAAACGAATGAGCCGGTGAAAGCGCGCCGATCGTGACTTCCCGGCGACAACGGCTGCTTTCCGACTCACGGAGTTCCGAAGGGCATCCGGCAGTGCGGTGAAGGCATCCGTTCTGAATAACATTGTGCCGCAAAGGCTTCGGCGTGGACGCCGCCGCGCGGACTGCTGCGGACTCGCTGCGGACCGCATGAGAACGGGGCCGTTCCGCTGATCTCGGAAACGGCCCCCGACCTTGGTGCCGAGTGTGGGACTCGAACCCACACGTCCTTTCGGACAACGGTTTTTGAGGTTGCTACTCTCGACGTTTGGCGGTGTCTGAGATCTTCTGACGAGCGTGGTTAAGCGGCCTGAGCTGCTTACTTCTGAATTGGCAGCTTTGGCCATGTTGGCCGGATTCGCGGTTGCTGCGTACGGATTGCGTACCGAGAAGGTCGCTGGCGTGAGAGCTATCGGCACTCTCGGGTGGAGGGGATCTGCGCGAACCCTTGGCCGGACAAGCTGCGTCCTGTCCGCATGGGCGCGTATGTTTCATCATGCTATGACGGAAGAATCCTCGACTGGGGCAGAGCGAGCAAGCTATATCAGGCACTTCGCTCAGGCCGAAGAGAACGCAGCCGTACGCATGCGTGAGATGGGCTACCAGGATGCTGCGGTGACCGGGCCCGGTTCAGACGGTGGTATCGATGTTGCGGCTGCCGATGCAGTCGCTCAGGTGAAATGGCAAGGTGCACAGGTTGGAAGGCCGGAGCTGCAACGACTGTTCGGTGCCCGTGGAAAGCACGCTGACAAGCAGATGCTGTTCTTCGCTGCCACAACCTACAGCGCTCGTGCGGTCGAGTACGCCGACGACGTCGACATGGCGCTGTTCACCTACGATCCGCTTGGGGCGCTCGATCCGGTCAACAACGCAGCTAGGCGGCTTCTCCGCGACGCAGAACAACTGAAGGCTTCGGCGCCTACCGCTCAATCGGAACCAAAGCAGCCCTTACGAACACGTCCTTCACCACCGCTGCCCGGGAATCTCGCGAAGCCTGAGACCACTGCGGAGCGGTGGGCAGCAGCTCGGCTGCGTGCACCCGGAGCGAACGCCTTCCCGCTGGCGACACGGCAAACTCCTCCACCTCAGCTACCTCGACGATCTCGGAAGCAACTGCCTCGTCCAGCGACCCGTACGCGAACCGATCGGTACCCTCAACCGCGCACCGCCGTTGACCGTTGGGAAGTGGTGCGCAGTCGGATGACCGGTTCCGAAAGGCCACCACTGACGACAGCCGCACGGACACCTGAACCAGTGGATCGTGCAACAAGTTTGGGCTCAGCCAGGGGAATCGCAAGTTCCGCAGTACTCGCTGTGGCTACTATCAGTCTGCTCGGAGCCGTGCTGTTCGCATTCATTACGATTGTCGGCCCATCAGATTCTGCGGATGTCGAACCGGTTGCGTTCAGGATCGTATTCGGCTTTATGGCGGCCGTGCTCGTTGCTATCTATTGGTCGCTGGATCGCGTAAGTGCTCGACTCGACAAGAGGAACGGTAAATAGTCCACATGAGTGTTTGATGGGTAGAAGTATGATTACGTTTGAGGTCGGTCCATCGCCGCTTCCAGGCGATCCGCCCTCTAGAGAAGTGGCAGATTCGTTCCGTCGCGGCAGTCGTTCGACCTCCAAACCGAGCTAAGGCTAGACCGCACCGGCCTGGTCGTTCTCGTCCTCATCTAAATCGTCAAGGGGTTTCGGTGCGGTCTCTTCGGTGAGATTCCCGTCGGCAACGCGCCACGCAGCTTCGAGCTGTCGTTCGACGAATTTTTGGTAGTCGTAGAGCCAGATGGCAGTGGCTTGGGCAAAGTCACTTGCCCCTTGTTCTGACACCGTGACCTTTCCCCTTTCCACATTCATTGCGAGATCCATTAGCTGGATTGCGCCAAACAGAAATTCTTCCGGCATGAGCGGATCCGTACTAATGCTTCGATCGTCGATCGCCATCATCAGTGCACTGTAAGCGGCCGCAACTTTGCGGGCAGGTTCACGGTCGTTGATCCTGAGTGCTGTCTTCAACGCGGCTTGTGCCAGATCTGCTTGCTTCTCGATGCGGGCGTAAAGTGCAGATTCGATTGATGGGTCTGGTGTGGAGTCTGATGGAGGAACTGTCGGCAGTTCGATTGGCCCGGTGAGAGTTTCGTCTGTGCTGCTGGCCTTCAATTCGGCAGCGCGACGGTCTCCCTCGTGCCGCTTCAGGTGTCCTCCTGGGAACGCCAGTTCCTGAAGCTCCTCAAGAAAGCGTGCTGCTGGCTTTCGAAAGAGGACGCACAGCACGATGACTGTCAGCGGCCATGTGATCGTCTCGATGAAGTCGAGCAGCATCTGGAGCCATGCCATCTTGAGATCATATGCGGCGGACATCGTTCCAACGTCGGATCGGAGCAGCATGGCCCATGATGGAAGATGTCGGGCCATCTGGACCTCGCTGTCGTGTCGGCTGCCCACCCGGATGCGAGCACGGCAGAGTCGGGGGCCTCACCCGAGATTTCGATGCGGATCTGGTGCGGAATGAATGCGGAACGGATGCGGAATAGATCGGAGCGCTGTTCCGACTCGACTGCGGCGTGATTTAGATACTGACCTGCGCCTTTGGCGCAGGCTTCTCGCTCGCCCGGCCGACATTCTCTGTGGCTTCGCTGATCACAGAGAATGTCGGCCGGGCGAGCGAGAAGCCAAGTAGTGGTGCAGTCGGAGGCAGAGGAAGGGGGAGTGGGGAGGACCAGAAGGAAGGGAGACCACAAGAAGCAGGACCACAAAGGAGAGGGTTGGGTGCGGACCTTGCGTAGGGCAGGCGGGCACGTTGGGATGTCCGACGCTTGCGGCGTCGTGTTCGCGCGTCAGGACGCGCTCAGTGCGGTGGTACAGCTTGCAGTCAATGTCGCGAAAGTGGCAGACCACAAAGAGGAGATTCGCCCAGCACCCGGCAGGCGCCGATGGGTGGGCAGCCTGGTTCAGTAGTTCCGGACGACGTAGTCGACGACTGTTCGTGCAGCGTCTTCGACTCCGGATTCGAGTACATTCGCGCTGTAGTCGTCCCAGTTCGTCAGCTTTCCGGAATCCCTGTGCGCGCCGCGGTGGGTCATGCGTTCCCGAATCTGATTGGGGTGAGCGGAGATCCAGACCGTCCGCACCGGCGGTACAGATATCGCGGTACTGGAGATGATCTGTTTGGAAAGCGAGATACCGCGAGCCGCAGCCGATTGGACGTGGCCGAGGAACGGCGCATCGACGACCACTGGCACGCGGTGCCCGACCATGAGCGCCTGGTGGATGAAGGCCGCGTAGATGTGCGGGTTCACGACGCGCATGTACGTGGCGCTGTCCTTGTCGTGCGGGTTGCCGGTCAGCTCGGACATAACTGATTCCTCGAGGCCCGGCGCGAACGAGTCCTTGTCGATGATGACCGCATCAACCATGGCAGCGAGATACTTGGCGGCCGTGGACTTGCCGGAGGCGGGGAATCCGCAGATGATCGTCACACCTCCGCAGCCTCCCTCCGCGATCTGGTCGAGCGCATCCGCCATCGGCGGGCGGACTTCGGCAGGCAGTGATCGAACCGCTGGTCTGGCGGTCGGATTCATCGTTCCTCCAAAGGTTCTGCGGACTGTCGCGCTTACCTACTTGTTGCAGGGCGTAGTCATAGTCTCTCAGACCCACTGGACGGCGGACCTGGTCGTCCGCGTTCGCCCACGTGGCTGCATCGGGCGAATCATGACGCCGTTGATCGGTGGATCCTGACACCGCCTGAGCCCCCGCAGGTATTATCGGACGTGATAAAGGCTAGCGAGTCTGCCCGCTGAGGACCGTCGCGGCCGCCTATGCGGACCGGTCAGGTTCTGGATCGGCATAGGGGATAATGTCACCGGCTTGGCTGTGCCCGAGTTCGATCAGTCTGGTTCGCAATGCGTGGAAGTTCTGGTCCTTACGTGTGGTGCTCAGAGCGCGGAGTGTCTCAAGCGCAGTGTTGGCGATGTAATGACGTTCCCATGGTGCACCACGATTTTGGAGTAGAAGAAGGATTTTGGTGCTGTCTTCTGGGATGAGTGCGGCCTTACAGCGATCTGCGACGCTGATAGCGTGGTCGATGGATCCGTTGGTGCGTTCGAGGGTGAGCAGGGTCAGGGCCGACCATATGTCATCCGGTAGAGCCGTGACATAGCTCCACCGGCCGCACCCGCGTAGGACGGTGTCAGGGACAGTTGTGTGGTCAGCTTTTAGCAGTTCACGCCAGAAGTCGACTGCGGTTACGAGTTCGGGTTCCTCGGCCTGCGCATCCTGGACTAGTTCAGCCATCTGTGCTGCTGCCTGGGCGAGAATGCTCGGGTTTGTCCGCAGCGCCGCGATAATCGATGCGATCTCGTAGCCGGGCTCGCTTCGCAGTGCTCCGATAAGCATATTGGCGACTGCGTTTTCGGTTCCTCGCAGTGCAGCTGCGACTATTTCCGCACGCAGCGTTCGGCGCAGCCATGGTGTGCTGGAGCAATATTTGATGGTGAGATCCACAACGCCGGGGCCGCAGTCGCCGCGAAACAGTATATCGGCGTGTAGGTCAAGCCAGTCTCGGGCGATGCGTTCGAGTCGAGGGCGTTGGGTCGCCAGGACTGCTCGGAATTCCGAGCCGGCTTCGCCGGTCGCGGCAGTAATTTCGTCGAGGATATCGAAGAACTGCGATCGAATGGATTGACCGTTGCGATGTTCCCAGCCGGCCAAGGCCAGCGCAGCTTGCAACCCTCGGCCACGGGCGTTGTTGAACGCACGGCCGAGGGCCTCTTCGTTCGTCGTGGTGGCCGTGGTGTCAGGCAACGTAGCTTGCAAGGGATCCGTCGACCATGACCACGCGGTGTCCAGTTTTTCAGCGAACGGTGCGTTGTGGTTAGCTAATTTGGCTATAAGATCAACCGCAGCTTCTTCTACACGGTCCCATCCGGGTTCGTAGTCATGTAGGTCAGAACTGAGGGTTGTGGGTATCCAGCGCTCAGTCTTTATGTATTCGATTGCGGCGATCATGTCCTCGGTCCGGTCAAGAACTCGATCCGCCGTATCTGCAAGCGCGCGGATGTACTCCAACACGTAGATGGGTTCGCGCAGCGCGTCGACCACGGCGGTCGGATCGGCGGTCCATGATTCGGGATCTGTGGCGACGGTATCGCGCAGGGTTCGTGCGAGCGCGCGAGCGGTGGTCAGGCAGTAGCCACTGCCGACTACGGGGCGCCACGCGGCGACCTTGCGAGCCGCTTCGAGAACCGGGATCGAGTTCAGGGCATCGACGGTGAGGGGCGACTGTTCCGACATTTGGAACGTCGTGGGGGTCCGTCGAGAAAAGCTGGATGGATCTATACTGCCTGCCTGCTCGCGAACCGAACTGATCTGATCCTGCCAGCGGGTAAGGAGGTACTCAGGCAGGAGTGCTGACCACCGCCATACCTTTCGCCAATCCGACGGAGGTATCGCAGGGTCGGCTGACGGCGGCGAGGGGGTACCGAGGGCATCAGCCCACGACGCGAGCCTGGTCGGGTCCGGATCGGTGGCGAGCACTGCGTCGATAAGTTCCTTGTCGTCGCCTGTCGCCGTCGATGAAACGAGTCGACGCGTGACATGGTCGATTTTCTCGTCGAGCGGGATGTTCCCTGAGAGCGCCAGGACACGGCAGGTGAGACGCTCACCGATCTCGCCGGAGATCTTGCTGACGCAGTTCAGCATTTTCTGACTCGGCAGGCTAAGGCTGTGTGCACGAACCAGCATGCAGGCAAGGTAGTGCGCGGCGATGGGCAAGAAGGTTAGGTTGCTGTCATCGAGAGCCGTTGTCAGAGAAGCAGTGTCGATGGTGGGCCAGTACGCTGTCGACTCGTTGACCGCCTGCCGAAGTTTGGCAGCAACGATCCCGATTCGTCTCTCAGCATTGGCGGCATTCATCCCGTCGTACATGGGATCGAGGATCAACCTGTAGTAGTAGCTGTCCCTGTCATGCGGTCCCGCCTCGAGTACGGCTCTGCCGACTTGTTCAATGAGAGGATCTGTGGGATCGGCTTCACGGGCCGCGGCGGTTGCCAACGACCGCACGGCCTCGTTCTTCCGATGCAGCTTGGCGACTTCACCGATGACACCGTATCCGTTAGGACCGAGACGAGTCGCAAGCAGAAGAAGTTCGAAGCGCGCGTCCAACTGCTGCTCGACGTGCAGTTTCTTCGTGTCCGCGAGCAACTGTTCAATTACGGCAGCGACAGCAGCAGGTTCTGAGCGGCCGAGTCCGTCAACCAATCCGTGTACCGGCCAAGGGGAGTCCGGGTCGGGCATCGGTACCAGCGCAGCCTCGTACAGCGGTGTGAGCCACCGTTCATCGGTGAGGTGGATGAAGAACAGCCGGAGGTGGTGTGGATTCGAGATCAGCGATTTTAGGTGATCAATCTGGTGCGTACCTTGCCATGGTTCCTCGGCCAAGTTCCGGAGCGCGAGTACGAGATCGTCTGGCGGGGTGAACATGCGGACGAACCACGCCACAGTCCTCTGATGGAGGGCAGTCGCATCGTTCATCGTCGTGCTGGTGTGCAGACCTCTACTCGCCGCTGCGCGAAGGTTCTGGTATTCCTTGGCCGGATCGAGGTGCTTGAGTGGGGCGATCCCGGACTTGTCTTGCAGGTAGTCGAGCAGCTGATTTGCACGAAATGAATCACGATCCTGCCGTTCACCCGCGCGCCTCAAGACTGACTTGAATGTCTCCAAGGATCCGGTGTCATCATTGTCCGGGTCGGCCACTTCTCGCTCGTATCGCTCCCATGCGGCAACAACTACAGACAGGCCGCCGGGCGTGGGTGTGCGCCCTTCCACGACAGCATCCAACGCTTCACGGAGGTTGTAGACGGCGCTCTCCGCCAACCTCAGACCCGCGCCGTGGTGTACCCCTTGACTGATCAAGAACGCCGAGGTCTGGATCGCCGAAACAGCCTTCTTGCCTCGATCGGATAGTTCGATGCCCACCCGCTCGACGACCTGCCTTGGCAACCCGAGCAACGACCCGTCATCGTCTCCGTTCATCTGCACACATCCAGTGTGGCCGAGCCCACCCGATACTGCCCGAATCGACAGGCATGTACAGCGCAGTGGCCACGCCGACTTGGATGCCGCAGCAACCACCGGATACAAACTCAGCAGCGATACGAAAGCTTCAGTCGATTAATGACCTTCACGTTTGCAGTCCAAACCGCCGGAGTTCGCCTATGTGCGCTGTGAGGGTTTACCGGCGTAGCTAGAACGTGGAGGCGACCAGATCGAGCAGCGGTTTTGAGAGGGCTGGAGACGCCGCGACCGTGTGCCGCGAGGTCATACAATGCTGCTCACCATCGGAATCGGTCACCACAGCCCCGCTCTCTCGGGCGATGATGACGCCCGCGGCCATGTCCCAGGGCTTGTTCGTCAACAGCACGCAGGCATCGGTTCGCCCTTCCGCGACCCAAGCGAGATCGAGAGCGGCCGACCCGAACATGCGTACCCGTTCGACGTGCGTAGCGAGCGTCGTCGTCAGCGCTAGCCGGCGTCGGTTCTTCTCGTCGGCGTTCTCGCCTACGGCGTAGTCGCCGATCGATACGATGGCCTGCCCAAGAGACCGTGTATGGCTGGCCTTGATGCGATGGCCGTTGCAGAACGCACCGTTCCCGGTCGATGCGTAGTACTCCAGGTTCAGGAACGGCGCGGCGATGACACCGAGGACTGGAACGTCTTCGCAGGTGAGGGCGAGGGAGACGGCGCAGAGGGGAAGCCCGTGGATGAAGTTGGAAGTCCCATCGATTGGGTCCAAGACCCACCGGTACTCCACGGGAGTGTCCCGGTCGCTCGCGTCCTGCTCCTCCCCGAGGAACCCGATGTCCGGCGTGGCCCGGTTAAGACTCGTCCGAATGGAGTTCTGGATGCGAAAGTCAAGGTCGGTGACGAAGTCACGATCTCCTTTAGAACGGACTTCTCCAGGCCCGGTGGTGGTGAGCAGCCGGCTACCTTCAGCTGCCGCGGCGCGGGCGATCTCCAGCAAGCCGTCTGAATCATTCATTCGGTTGCCCTTTCTTTGCCATCTGCCCACATGCTTTCGAATACCTCCGAGAAGGTATCGAACAGCCCCGTGATTCCGGACTTGCGGGCGACGAACGTCGGTGACTCGACGCCCCTGGACTTGGGCAGGTAGGGCTGCATGACACAGATTGTCGAGTCTATGAGGGTGATGTTGAACCGGATGGGCTGATCGTAAACCCGGATCAGCAACGATCCCGGTGTCTGCGCGGTAACCCGCCGCATGACTCGCTCAAGTGTCTGGATATTGGTCCCGGTCAGGTTGGTCAGCAGACCTGGCGAGTGATCCTCTTCGATCTCTCGGGCGCGAATGAAGGTCCCAGCAGGATCGAGAAACAGGCAGCGAATCACTGTTCCGTTTTCGAGCAGTCGGAGGATGTCGGTGTCGGAGTACTGCTGGCACAGCATGTTCAGTGATAGGCCGGCCATGTCGATCGTCCGTGCCGTCTTGAACAGCTCTTGGGGCGGCATCGCTCGGAGGAAGTCGAGCCTGGTCGCGTAGACGGCCTCGACATCGGCGAGATTGGTCCCGGTCGTCGGGCGCGCCGCGGAGGCCGAGGCGCGCGGTTCACGTGCGAGGTCCGCCGGGTTACCGGAGTACTTCTCGAACAGCTCGGTTACCGACCAGTCCGGGAACATCGCCTCGAGAATCCGGCAGTGGTCTGGGTAAGGAACGCTGGAGATCTCACCAGATAGCCACCGGTAGAACTGCGCCTTCTTCGGACCGCAGTTGATCAAGGTCGGATCGAGCTTCTTCGCGAGCCGGTTGTATTCGCGATTGAACGCCGAGACCGTCTGGAGATGGCGTTGCTGGAGAAGTGCCTTCAGGACTGTGCCCATAATCATCTGCCTTGCAAGAGATTTCGGAGGCTTGAGAAGACTCTAGCACGCTGAGGAGACACAGAAGAGACTATTAGGCGCATCCCTGGGATTGGTCATGCCTTGCTGGGGACGCGGCGGGACCACGCCAAAAAACACCCTGAGTGGACAGATTTTCCGGATTCATCCACCCAGAGGAGTGATTTCAGTTGGCCACCAGGCATACTTCCGCCGCCGAAGTCCGTAGCGAGCGCGGCCTGATCAGTCTGAAAAAGGCTGCGGCCCTTGTAGACGTCGACCGCAAGACGATCCGGCATTGGATCGATGCGGGACTGCTCCAGGGCTACAAGCTGAACGGCAATATGTGGCGCGTCAACCTCCATGAGGTACTCGCGCTGGCCCGCCCGGTCATCACCTCGGACACGGACGGTGCGGCATGAGGGCCAGGACTGCGCTGTACGTGTACCTCGCGGCGTCGATGGCGTTCGCGCTGTTCATGGCGCCCGGGGTGGTGTTGGTTCCCGCCCTGTTGATCTTCGGGTTGATGTTGGTGCGCCCCCGGCACGGCTGGTTGGGGCGGTCGCGATGAACCAGCAGTCATACGCCCGTGAGCACAGTGGCCTGTCGGTGTTCAGCAGGCCGGAGTACGACCCGAATGGGTTGCTGCGGGCCAGTTTTCAGGCGACCCCGGTTCGGTGGCGTTTGCACGTTGTTGTCGGACTGCTGCTGTTCGCCGCCGGGATCGTGTTCGGCATCCAGCTGGAGGGACAGACCCCGGATTTCCCCGCCAGCGTCAATGTTTGCCGTGCCGACGAGGTCGGCCGTCGTATTGATTGCGTTCCGCCGCCTGCGGTCTCGTCTACTCAGGGCAGCGGGGTGGCGCGATGAGTACCGCGGACGAACTGCGCCAGGAGTTGCACGCTCTCAGCCTCGAGCAGGCTCGGCTGCGCCAGATCGAGGTTGTCTTGGCGGACATGCTCGCCGCCGCCAGTGCGGTGCAGCGGAGCAAGGGCTACGTCGACGACGCAGCTGAGCGGGAGAAGTTGCGGCACTGGGATGAGGTGCACGCGTCGGTGTGGAACGAGCAGTGGGCCGTAAGCGACCGCGAGCGTGACACCTTTGACCGCTTTTTCGTCGAATCCACGGCCGAGGCCCGCCGCAGGATCGCCAGGCAATCCCGCGAGATTCGCGAGGTTCGCGCGCGTGTGGAGCGATCGCGATGAGGCGCGAAAACGTTGACGGCACTGTGTATCTGCTGCACTTCGACCGACCCTACGGGCACGCCAAGCATTACACCGGCTGGACCACGGATCTGGAATCGCGGCTGGCGGATCACCGCAGCGGTAACGGTGCGCGGCTGATGGCCGTGATCCGCGAGGCCGGTATCGGCTTCTCTCTGGCCCGCACCTGGACGGGCACCCGTAGCCGGGAACGGCAGCTCAAACGCGAAGGAGGAGCGGCGCGGCGCTGCCCGATGTGCGGCGTGACCCCGCGCCGGGAACCGGACCCGGACACCCCCGAGGACCTGCGTGCGGTGGTGCTGGCCGCCCGCCGCGACATCGCGGCCCGCCGCGCAGAGCGACCGCGGACCGGGCGATGGGGGCCGCCGCTACCGCAATGGGCGCGGGCGATGCCCGCCGCCGAACTCGATCAGCGACTCGCCCAGATCGAGGACCGCTGGAACACCCCCGCAACCGATCGGAGGCGCACGCGATGACCAGCACCAACGAGTCCGAACGCTACGCGGCACTGGACCGCCGCTATCGGCCGCAGATCATCGCCGGTCTGCGCGATGCAGGTCTGACCTATGGGCAGATCCGCGAACTGCTCGGCATCTCGCTACGGCAGGTCGAGACCTGCTTGGGTGAGGCAGCCGAACTGCGCGCCCAGGGCTATCGAGTCGGCGAGATCGCCGAGGAGCTGGGTGTCCCTGCCGGTTCGATGGGCAGGGTCCTGGCCCCGCCGCGTCGGCGCACGCTGACCGAGCGCCAGTCTCAGGTGTTGTCGGCGGTGTCGGACATGCGCGGGATGCAGATCGATCTGCTGGCCGAGTTCCTGAACGTCTACGAGTCCACCGCGTACGCGATCGTGCAGGCCCTGATCGACCACGGAGCGGTGCATCCGCTGGCGAAGGTGCAGCGCGGCCGGGCGTGGGTGTACCCGAAACGCGATGTCGCCGCCCGCTATCTGGGGTGGCGGCCGCAGGACTGGCAGCCCTCGCTGATGTACGCCAACCACGACCGCGCCGTCGTGCAGGCGCGAATCATGCTGGTCGGCTCAGACCCCGAGCTGTGGGTTTCCGAACGCGTGCTGTGGCACGAGGCCGGCAAGCGTGCCCGCGCCGAGGCCGAACGGCAGCGTGCGAAGCCAGCGCTGGAGTTCAGCAGCGGACGGGAGCCACGCCCGGACCGTCCCCATATCCACGATGGCTGGTTCCTCGGAGTCGTCGACGGTGCCCATGGCTGGTGGGCTCTGGAGGTCGAACTGACCAAGAAGGACCCCGCCTACCTCGACACGGCCCTGCGCGGTGCGGTCCGCGCGGCCCGAGATGCGCAGCCGCACCGACTGATCGGGCTGCTGTATCTGTGCCGCACTCAGACCGTCATGCGAGCGGTCGACGCCGCGCATGCCCGGCTGCCCCGCGAACTGGCCCAGGTCAAGCTGCTGTTCGCTGTCGGCGACCTGGACGAGGAATGGCAGAAATTCCTCACCCGCCGCCGTGAGCTGCGCGCCGCGAAGAAGGCGAACCGGCTCCGCCACAAGGCAATTCATCTCCCTCAGGAAGCGTCATGAGCAATTGCACACCCTTGATCACCCCGCAGGACTGCGGACCTGTCGACCCGCCCGTCTTCTTCGACATCTCACCCACCACACCGGCACCGCCTACGGCCGGGTTCGACCAGATCGGCCCGCAGACCCCGCCCGGAATGCCGGAGGTCGTGCCCGCGGGTTGGCAGGCCCCGGACCTGTCCCAGCTCACGCACGTGGCGGGGGTGTCGCTGGTCGCCGGCGTCGTGGTCGTCGCGATGCTCATCATGATCATGACGGTGGCCGCGTCCTGGCCGCTGGCACCGCATCGGCTGCGTAACTTCGCGATCGCGGCGCTGGGACTGCCCGTTTTGTCGGCGCTGGCCAGTGGTTCGTGGTCGACGCCGGCGAGCCTGTTCTGGGCCGGAGCCGAGCAAGTCGCGGCCGGAGACCTGTCCGGGCTGCGGATGATGCTGGCCCTCGGTGCACCGGTCGCGATGCTGGCCGCGACCTATTGGTGGGCGCGGTTCGTGCTCAAGACCAACACGGTCGGGTTGAAATCGCTGGGCCGCACCGAACGCGTCCAGGACGCGCTGGAGGCCCGCCGATTCCGGGCCGCGGCACGGGCGGGGAAACTGGGCGCCCCCTACAGCGCGGGCGCGTCGATCGTGCTGGGCACCCTCGCCGACCGCACCACCTCCCAGCCGCCGGGACTGTGGCGGGAACTCACCGACCGGCACCAGCACTGGCTGACGGTGCCGCACAAGGAGATCCGCCGCCACCGCGTCACCATCGCGACCACCGGCGCGGGCAAAACCGAGTTGCAGAAGCGCGACGCCACCGCGGTGTTCGACTACGAGTGGCGAGCCTGGCAGCAGTGGAAAGACGTGCCCGGCATGCGGAACCGTCACCCGCGCCCGCAGCTGGTGATGATCGCCTGCAAGGGCGGCGAGGACGACCGCGACCTCGGTCTGGAAATGCGGTCCGTCATGACGACCCTCGGTGTCGATCCCGCCCGCATCGCGCTGGTCATGCCCGGCGGCGACCGCCTCGACATCTGGAACAACATGCCCGCCCGCGACCTGCGCGCCATCGTCGGCGACCTGCTCAGCGCCGGGGAGGCCACTACCAGCGAGGGCCAGCACTTCGACGACATGCGCACCCGCATCGTGTCCCTGGTCATCGACGCCCCGATCGGCCCGCCGCGCAGCTCTACCGAATTCCTGGACCGTCTCAATCCGCAGACGCTCAAGGATATCTGGAGCAACGCCCCCGACGTGGTGCGCCAGGTCGACGCCTTGCAAGCGGAGAAGGTCCCGCAGATCGACGACGCGCTGATCAAGTGCAGCAACCTGTTCGAACTGCTCAAGGATCAGAACGGCGATGTCGTCTTCGACGGCGGCAAGAACATCGACGACCTCGACGTGCTGTTCATGACCGTGCCCGACCTGGACAAGGACGCCGCCCGCGCCCAGGTCGCCGCCACCCTGCGCATGGTGATGCAGCGCGCCGGCCGCGCCGCCAAACACCGCCGCCGCTCGGTCACCATCAACCTCGACGAAGCATCAGCCCTGACCACAAAGAAGGGATCGCTGGGGCTGGTCGAGATCGCCGAACGCGGCCGCTCCAAGGGCGTCGCGCTCAACTTCTCCGGCCAATCGCCCGAAAGCCTGGCCCCGGACGCCTGGACGCTGAACCGGCTGCTGAAGTCCTGCGCCGGCGGTGTCCTCATCGGCTACTGCGAAAACGTCGGCGACCTGTGCAAACACGTCGGCTCGGTCCGCGCCATCCTGCCGTCACGGCACCTGATCAAGGGCCAGCGCACCGGCGACGAAGGTCAGGTGTCGGTGGGTGAGCGGTGGCTGGTCGACCCCGACCGGGTCCGCCGCTTCGACACCGGCGAGTTCGTCTACGCCAAGGCCGGCCGCGCCTGGTTCGGCCGCATCGTCCCCGTGGACCTCACCGACCTGTCCCCGCTGCCCGGCACCCCCGCCGCCGAAGCCCAGCGCCGCGACCATACCGCCGCCGCGCCCGGCGACACCGCCACCTCCGCCGCATAACCCCTATTCCACCGAGACCGATTGGAGCACAACCGCCATGCGCATCATCCGCAACCACGACCACGACGACCACGGGGACGACGACCACGACAAGGACCGCGAATCGCGCGACCCGAAAGCCCTCGGCGACATCCTCGCCGACGAGATCAGCGACTACCTCGCCGAAGCCGCCCACGCCGCCGGAGCCCCGTTCCCCATCGGCCAGGACGCACCGACCGAACCCGCCGCACCGCGACCGGTGAAACCCGTTCTGCGACTGGTGAAACCCGACGACACCCAGGACTACTCGACGAGCCCCGTAGCGGACGGACGGTTGCGACCGCGGTTGCTGCGCGCCGGCGTGGGCGGCTCGCTGGCCGTGCTGGTCGCCGTCGTGTTCGCCGGATGGGGACAGCCCGCCGCGGTCGCGATCCCGTTGGCCGCCTATGGGCTGGGCTGGATCGCCTACCTGTGGTGGAACGCCGCTTGGCGCCCGCCGATCCCGCAGGTGCTTGCCGTCATCGCGACCGCCATTAGCCGCGGTACCGCCGCCACAGTGCGCGGCATCTGCCACGGGACCCGCCGGAGCGTAGCCCGCCTGGAAACGGTCCGTACCCGGCACGAAACCCGCCGCACCACCGCATAGAACCCCACCACCAGAAAGGAATGACCATCCATGTCCGACCGCACCCATCCCGACTGGATCACCCCCGCCCCCAGCGATCTCTATGACCGACTCTTCGACCTGCGCGAGCAGATCGGCGTGCTGCGGCGGGCGATGACACGGATTCGGATCGACTACGGCCGCCTGCACCGCAAGCCCGACGCCCTGGCCGTCGACGACCTTGGCGACCCGATCGACCCCATCCATGCCGCCGAGCAGGTCATGCACGCCATACAGCGCGCCGATGAAGACCTCTCGCGCGCCGACCTCCGCCTCAACGACACCCGCGGCCGCTACGCCACTCGGCTCAAGCTCACCGACGCCGCCGCCGAGGCGCGCTGGCAGCAGATCCAGCAGCGCGAGCACCGCGACCCGATCGAACGCACCCGCTAGTCCAACCCCCTTATCCCCGAAAGGAATACCCACTCATGTCCGAGATGGACGACATCACCCGCGAAACCAGCCAGTTCACCGCACGGATGGCGCAGCTGCTGACCCAGCTCACCCACGCTACGTCGTGGCTGGAGCGGCGCCGCGCCAAGAAGAACATCACCGGGTTGGTCCGCGAGCAGATCCGCGAACAGCAGCAGCTGCGCGCCCTGGAACTCACGCGCACCGCCCAGGCCATCGACACCTACCGGCAGCACTCGGCCGCGGTCACCGGCCGCGCCATCGACCCCGACACCAGCGCCGAGCAGCGCAGCCGCGACCACGCCGCCCTGGTCCGCCACTACGACCACTTGGAAGAGCGCATCCTGCGGTCGCAGGGGCTGACCACGACCGAACAGGGCATCGCGCTGGACGGGATGGCCGCGGCCACCAAGTTCCCCGAGTACGAACTCGGCGACCTGTTCGGCAACGCCCACAAGGTCAAAGGCGTAGACGCCCTGCGGTATCGGGCCCAGGTCGCCCGCGCCCAGGCCGCCACCGGCATCGAACGCCGTCCCGCCTACACCCGCGCCGCCGAGCGGCAGACCGCCACCGGCACCGCCGCATCCGCCCCGGCCTCGACCGGCGCGGAGCAGCGCGACGACATCGCCCGTGCCGAGGCGGTCCAGAGCATCCGGCATATCCAGGGGCAGTGGTCGCGCAACGCGGCGCAGCTCAGTACCGAGGCCCGCGCCCAGCTCGATGCAGCGCGCCAGGCCGCGGCCCGCCGCGCGCAGACGGCCGGACTCACCGACGAGGAGATCAGCCGCGAGTTCAACACCGCCGCCGACAATTCGCGCATCGCGGCCCTGCTGCGCGTCACCGACCGCGACGGCACCCAGCGGCACCGGCTCGGACTGCACCCGAACGAGGCCGAAGCCGCCGAGTGGGCACAGCGCACCACCCACACCATGACGTCGAACCACACGACGGGCGTGGAAGTCACCGTCACTGAACGCGGCCAGCACGATCCGCGCTACACCGTCGCCGGCACACCCGGATTCGTTGCCGACGAACTCACCACCTACCGCGACCAGGCCCGCCGAGACCGCGACCGAGGACCCACCCCGCCACCGGGCGCGACCGCCACCCCACCCACGAACATCGCCGAACAGCGGCTCTCGCAGGTCGAACGCCAGCTCACCGAACTGCGAACCGACCGGGACACCTTCGCCCGCGACGTCGCCGTACTACGCCGCGGCCTGGACGCGGTCACCGCCGACCGCAACGAGCACAAGCGCCAGCGCGAAGCCGCCGAGGCCGAAGTACAGGCGTTGCGCAACACCAACGTCCGCCAGGACGCCGAGCTGAAGAACCTGCGCGAGAAGGCGATTCAGACCGGCGTCGAGCGTGACAAGTACAGGGCCGAACGCGACGAGGCCGTACGCAAACTGGCCCAGGCCACCCCGGAGCACAAGCGCTACGGCAGCAAAGCCCGCGTCGACGCCGAACGCAACCAGAACCAGGCCCAGCCCGGCGATACCCAGCCGATGCCGGGACCGAACGGACTCCACCGCAACGGCAACGGCACACCGAAGCCCCAGCGTGACCCGATCGAGCGGAGCCGCTGAGCCATGCATCACGAACACGAAGAAGCAATGCGCGCCGAGTTCTCTGACTGCATCGCTCTGTCCTGGCAGACCCTGCGGGCCGACCCGGCCGTCCACGTCGACGGGATCCAGGCTCGTGTCAACGAGTACGACCAACGGTGGCAGTCCGGACCGCACGCCCGGGAATGGAACTTCCTGTGCGCGGCCTACACCGACTGGCGTGACTACCCCGAAGACACTGCCAAGCTCGTCGCCGACATCGACGCCCACCGCGACGTCTACCACGGTGCCGGATTCACCGACACCCAGCGGCGCAGCCTGGACCAGGCCCGCAACATCGCCAACGAGGAACGCTCGGCGATCCGGGCCTACAGCCCGCCGCAGCAGCTTCCGGTGCAGCGGGAGCGGTGAGCAGCCATGGAACGTGAACACGAAGAGGCTATGCGCACCGAGTTCGCCGCCCAGGCCGAGCGGTGGCGCACGGCGTACGAACCCGGCGTCACCGAGGCCAAGCTGGACGAGATCTACCGCACGGCCAGCGAATGCGACCAGCGGTGGCAGACCGGCCCGCACGCCGAACACTGGCAGTACCTCACCGACGCCTACTCCGATTGGCGTGCCCGCCCCGACACCATGAACCGGCTCCTGGATGACGTCGAACACAACCGCGCTCAGGGCTGGGACGGCGGCGTCACCGACATCCAACGCCGCAGTTTGCATCAGACCCGCGACCTGGCCCACTGGGAACGCTCCCAGCAGCGCACCCACCGGCCGGGAATCGAGCGAGGGCGGTGACCGGGCATGGAACCACAACCGACACATGGGCGTTCGTGGGAACTGATCACCTCCGCCCTCACCGCGCAGATGGGTCCGGGCAGGTCCGGACCGAAATGGACGAACTACTACTGCCCGGTCCATGAGAACGACGGCCAGCACCACAATCCATCGCTCGGTGTCCGCTACGACCCCGCCCAGGGCAAGACCATCCTGCGGTGCTGGGCCGGCTGCGACGACCAAGACGTTCTCTCGCGCCTGAACCTGCGGGTCCGCGACATGTGGGACCAACTCCCACAGCGTGACCCGCACCGCCGCAACCAGCCGCCGACACCACGGCCGCGGCTGCATGGGGCGGGAATGACGTTGGTGGACAAGGCCATCGACTACGTCCAGTTCCCACCGCCGCACAAGCCGCAGTTGGGTGAGGCGGTCGGACCGGTGGAAACGGTGTGCACCTACGTCTACCGGTGGCCGGACGGACGCGTCGAAGGTGCCGTAGCCCGGCAGCGCACCCCGCACCAGCACGGCTACAGCAAAGGGTTCTGGCAGGCCCGCTGGACCGGGAACCAGTGGGAGCACACCGGTTTCGCGCCGATCCCGTACCGGCTGCCCGAACTCGTCGACGCCGTCGCGGCCGGACGCGAGATCTACGTCTGCGAGGGCGAGAAGGACGTGCAGCGTGCGTTCGACGCCGGACAGATCGCCACCTGCAACGCCATGGGCGCCGGGTCCTGGACCCGCGAACACGCCCGATGGCTACACGGCGCGGGCCGCGTGATCGTGGTCGCCGACCGCGACCGGCCCGGCTACCGGCACGCCGCCCGCGTCGCCGAGACCCTGCACGGGCACGTCGGAGAGATCCGCGTGCTGCAAGCCGCCGCGGGCAAGGACCTGTCCGACCACCTCGACGCCGGCCACGGCATCGACGCCCTCGAACGCGTCCCCTACCTGGACCGGCACTACCGCCAACCCCCACAGCGGACACGGGCCATCACCCGCAGCCGCTGACCCACCAATCCCAAGAAATCAGGAAGGAATCCACATCATGACCGGAATCGACTACGGACAGCGTTTCAAGGCCGCCGCCGCCAAACCGCCGAGCGCGTTCGGCAAGAACGCCACCCCCGGCACTACCGTCTATGGGCGTATCACCGAGATCGGGGAACAGCCGCGGCTGAAGTTCAACGGCGCCCCCGGCGAGGTCCAGAAGGACAAGCAGGGCAACCCGGTGATGCAGCTGTTCATCACGCTCGACACCCCGGCGGGACTGCGCAACCTGTACCCGACCCCGCGCATGGAACGCGCCATCGGCACCGCGCTGAGCAAGGCCGGCGCCGAGTTCCAGGTCGGCGCGACCCTGTCGGTCACCTTCACCGGCACCGACCCCGCCGACGACCGCGCGCGGCTCTACACCGCCGTCTACACCCCCACCACCGCGGGCGGAGGTGAGGCGTGACCGGCAACGGCGCCGGTTCGCTCGTGGTGCACGGCAACGACGCCGTGCACCACAGCCGCCCACCGGCCGACACCGACATCCCCACCGTGCCCGACACCGTCGCGGACCCGACACCACCGAGGCGACAGCGTCGCCTCACCCGACAGCAGACCCGACACCCGCACGCACCCACCGGCGGCCGGACGGTCGCCTGGCTCGGCTTCGGATTCGGCGCCGTGCTCTCGGTCATGGCGAACTGGCTCTACACCTGGCTGCCCGCCGACACCCAACCCGACGGCTGGAGCCCCGGCATCGCACCCCAGATCGGCTCCGCGGTCTGGCCGATCGTGCTCATGCTCTCGGTCGAAGTCCTGCTACGCGTTCGCTGGCTCCCCGGCTTGTGGTGGAAACTGGCCCGCTACGCCGGAGCGGGCACTGTCGCACTCGGCTCCGCCATCATCAGCTACGGACACGTCTACCACGTCCTACTGTCCTGGGGCTACGACAGCGTAGGCGCCCGAGTCGGCCCACTCGCCATCGACGGATTCATGGTTATCTGCGGATTCGCCCTGCTCTCCGAATCCACACCGGCACAACCCGATCCGGACCCTACCGACACCGCAGGCGACGCCCGTGACACCAAGTCCGCTGTAGTCGACACCCCACCCGACACCAGGGAACCGGCACCCGACGCCGTCGGCACCACCGGCGACACCCGACCCCCGACAGCCGCCGCGAAGGCGACAGCCGCCGACAAGTCCGCCGACAGCGACCGCGACAACAGCATCCGCGCCATGTACCGCACCGTGCGGTCCACCCGGATAGTCGGCGACGCGTTCGGCCTCCATCACTCGACCGTCGCCAAAATCGTCGCCCAACCCGACAGCACCGACACCCGATCCGACAACGCCCGCCAGCTGGAGATCGAGGAACGTGCGGGATTCGACTCATCGGCGGTCGGCACTCTCACCGCCGCCCGTCAGCTCACCGAGGAACACAGAGAGGACAACTGACCATGCAGAACGACCGCTACTTGCAGGCGAAGGACTGCGAGGCACTCACCGGCATACCCGCCGCCACCTGGCGCTACTGGGCGTGGCTCGGCACCGGCCCCGAGAGCTTCAAGCTCGGCCGGCGCCGAGTGTGGAGGCAAAGCGTCATCGCGGCCTGGATCGCCGCCCAGGAGGCCGAGACGAAGACCGGCGGAGCGGCCTGACCATGGCCGGACGCCGGAATCCGCGGGCGGGTGTCGAGGATCTCTGGTTCAAGACCAGCGTCACCATCGACCCCGCCACGGGGAAGAAGTCGCGGGAGAGAGTCAAGTCGAAGCGATACGGCCAGTGGAAACGCTGGCGAGCACGCTACGTCGATCCGAACGGAAAGGAGCGGACGCAGTCGTTCGCTACCAAGAACGCGGCGCAGAAGTTCCTGGACAGCGATGTCACTACGAGGGTCGTTACTGGTACGTGGGTTGACCCCGACCGCAGCGGAGTTCTCTTCGTTGTGGTCGCGGAGAAATGGTTCGCCACGAAGAAGTTCCGGAAGCCGAAGACCGTTGCCGGCTACCGTTCTCTGCTCGACAGCATCGTCATTCCGCGGTGGGGAGAGACGCCGCTACGCGATATCGAGTTCGAGGACATCCAGGAATGGGTCGTCGAACTGTCGCAGACCGGCAGCAGCAGATTCGAGGGCCGCGGGCTCTCGGCCTCGCGGGTGATCCAGTCCTATCAGGTGTTCAACCAGGTGTTGCGGTTCGCCATCAAGGCCAAGCGGCTGGCGACCAATCCCGCCGAGGAGATCGACCTTCCGTCGATGGCGTCCGCGGAGCGCCGGTATCTCACCCACCTGGAGGTGATGCGCCTGGCGATGGCCGCCGGCCGCTTCCGGCCGCTGGTGTTCACCCTCGCCTATACCGGCATCCGCTTCGGAGAGGCCATCGCACTGCGGGCGTGGGCCGTCGACCTCGACGCCAATCGGATCACCGTGGCCCGGTCAGCGACACCGGTAACAGGACAGGGATATGTCGAGACCGACACCAAGAACCACACCACGCGCACGGTGCCGATCCCCGCCACCCTGGCCAAGGAACTTCGGACGCTGCTCGAGGACCGCCAGCCGGACGCACTGGTCTTCCCCAGCCACAAGGGCGGCTTTCTGACCTCCACGGAGTTCCGGTGGGTATTCGACAAGGCGGTCAAAGAAGCCGGTTTGAATAATGTTGTCCCGCATGGTCTTCGGCATACCGCAGCCTCGCTCGCGATCAGTGCCGGAGCGAATATCAAAGTCGTGCAGCGAATGCTGGGGCACAAGACGGCCATGCTGACCCTGGACCTCTACGGGCACCTGTTCCCGGATGATCTGGACGCCGTCGCCGCGGGAATGGAAGCCGGCGCGCGGGCTGCTGCGTACGAACTGCGTACGGGATGAGAACGGGGCCGTTCCGCTGATCTCGGAAACGGCCCCTGACCTTGGTGCCGAGTGTGGGACTCGAACCCACACGTCCTTTCGGACAACGGTTTTTGAGACCGTCGCGTCTGCCAGTTCCGCCAACCCGGCGCACCGGGTGAAAACTATAGCGGGTGACCTGGCCGGAGACCTAACCACGCCGGGGAACGGCGGGTGACGTTGTGATACTGGTCGGTTTGCGCTGGGTAGATGGGTTGTGGGCGGAGGTGGGCGGTAGTCTTTGGGTTACTCGGATGCGTGCCGGTCGGCGAGGGTGGCGTCGGACGAGCAGCGTCGGTGGTTGGTTATCGGAAGCGACAGGGGTCTATCTATGGGAACGACAGCAGGGGGCGCGGGCGCGAAGAAGGACTCCGCGCCGTCCGCCCCCAAGCGGGTGGTGGTCGCCGAGGACGAGGCCCTCATCCGGATGGATCTCGTCGAGATGCTCTCCGAGGAGGGCTATAACGTCGTCGGAGAGGCGGGTGACGGCCAGCAGGCGGTCGACCTGGCCGAGGAGCTGCGTCCCGATCTGGTGATCATGGACGTCAAGATGCCGCGGCGGGACGGGATCGACGCCGCCGCCGAGATCGCCTCGAAACGCGTTGCCCCCGTGGTGATTCTGACCGCGTTCAGCCAGCGTGACCTGGTGGAGCGGGCGCGGGACGCCGGTGCGATGGCGTACCTGGTCAAGCCGTTCACGAAATCGGATCTGGTGCCCGCCATCGAGCTGGCCGCCAGCCGCTTCCACGAGATCACGGCCCTCGAGGGGGAGGTCGCCAATCTCGCGGACCGGCTCGAGACCCGCAAGCTGGTGGAGCGTGCCAAGGGTGTGCTCATGCAGACGCAGGGGCTATCGGAACCGCAGGCTTTCAAGTGGATACAGCGCACGGCCATGGACCGACGCACCACCATGAAGGCGGTCGCCGAAGTGGTGCTGGATAATCTCGCACCTAAATAATAGATAACCGCTATGTTGCCGGGGCGGGCCGTAGATCCTTAACGCCCTGGCAACACGGGCGGGAAAATAGTTTGTCTCGATGTCACATGACTGATGCGAATGTGATGCGCAGCTAACGCGGCGGGGCTATGTTCTGACCGGGCCGACAGATGAGGCGGCCCCCTCGGCGAGCCGGGGGAGCACAGAACATAGAGGTGAATCGTGCTTGGTTCAATGACGCGCACGTCTTCCCTGCGGCGCGGTCGCATGGCACGCGTAGTGGTCATCGGGGCGGCAGCGGCGCTCGCGCTGGCGGGGTGCAGCAGCAAATCGACCGACAACGGCACAGACGGTGGGGGGCTCAGCATCGAGCCGCTGGTCCAGGTCGATCTGGACGGCAGCGAGGTCGCCGCCAGCGATTCCGGGGCCGCGGCAGATCCGGCCGGTGACGGCAATGCCAAGTGCGACCCGCAGTCCATCGCCATGGCGGGCCCGCTGACCGGACCGAACGCCAACCTCGGTCTGAATATCGTCCGCGGCGCCAAGCTGGCGATCGACGAGTTCAACAAGGCCAATCCCGACTGTCAGGTGACACTGAAGGAATTCGACACCGAGGGCAACCCGCAGAAGGCCACCCAGGTGATCCCGACGATCATCAACGATCCGTCGATCGTCGGTCTGCTCGGCCCGACCTTCTCCGGCGAGACCAAGGCGACCGGTCAGGTGCTCAGCGACGCCGGGCTGCTGGCGCTCTCCCCGTCGGCCACCAATGTCGACCTCACCAAGAACGGCTGGAAGACCTTCTTCCGCGGCCTCGGCAATGACGGTATCCAGGGCCCGGCGGTCGCCAACTACCTGCTGCAGACCGGCAAGTACAACAAGATCTGCGTCGTCGCGGACAACACCGACTACGGTGTCGGCCTGGCCCGGACCCTGACCGAGACCCTGGGGTCGGTCGCCGACCCGGGCTGCGCGGTCAATGTCAAGGAAGGCGACAAGGACTTCTCCGCCGCGGTGTCGAAGCTGTCGTCGGCCGCGCCGGACGCCATCTACTACGCGGGCTACTACGCCGAGGCGGCCCCGCTGGTCCAGCAGCTGCGCTCGGGCGGTGTGACGGCCGAGTTCATCTCCGATGACGGCGCCAAGGATGTGGAGTTCGTGCGGCAGGCCGGTGACGCCTCCGAGGGCGCGCTCATCTCCTGCCCGTGCGGTCCCTCGCCGGAGGAGTTCACCCAGGCGTACAAGGACTTCAACGGCTACGACCCGGGTACGTACTCCACCGAGGGCTACGACCTGACCACGATCATGCTGAAGGGCATCGTCGCCGGCAAGGTGTCGCGCGCCGACATGGTCGAGTACGTGCGCACCTACCAGGGACAGGGCCTGGCCCGCGAGTACAAGTGGGGCCCGACCGGTGAACTGGAGAAGGCGCTGATCTGGATGTACGAGGTCAAGTAGCAGCACCGATTCGAAACAGCGTGTGCCGGAATTCTGGGCCGGTTGTCGGGCCCGTCCGGCACACGCTGTTTCCTCTACGGCGAAAGTAGCGAATGTCTTCACCAGCTGTACTCGATGGCGGCGTAATCGGGCCCTCCATGGTTACGCAGGCCGCCGCCTCCGGGCCTGACGCTTACACCGCGTGGTCCGGTGTGACCCTGCTGGCGAACGGGTCCATCGATTTCAATGTCACCGGGGTGATCGACCAATTCTGGCGGCTCACCGTCGACGGTCTCACCTATGGTTCGATCTACGCTCTGGTCGCGGTGGGCTACACCCTCGTTTACGGTGTACTGCGCCTCATCAATTTCGCCCATTCGGAAGTATTCATGTTGGGCATGTTCGGTCAGCTGATCGGACTGATGCTGCTCGGTTTCGGGGCCAGCGGAAATGTCTACGCGCAGGGCACCGGATTGACGATCGTGTACCTCGGCACCGCCATGATCATCGGCATGCTGGTCTCCGGCGGCGCCGCGGTCGGATTGGAGCGAGTCGCCTACCGGCCCTTGCGCAAACGCGGCGCGAAACGGCTCATCTTCCTGATCACCGCGATCGGCATGTCGTTCGTCCTGCAGGAGTTCGTGCACTACGTGCTGCCGAAGATCTGGCCGGGTATGGGCGGCACCAATGCCCAGCAGCCGATCATGCTGGTGCAGCCGACGGAACTGTTCACCATCTTCGACGCCGCCGTCACCAATACCGCGGTCGTCATCGTCGTGGCCGCGGTGCTGCTGGCCGTCGCCACCGAATTCTTCATCAACAGAACCAAATTCGGCCGCGGCGTGCGCGCGGTCGCACAGGATCCCGATACCGCCACCCTGATGGGCGTCTCCCGCGAGCGGGTCATCATGCTGACCTTCTTCATCGGCGGCCTGCTCGCCGGCGCCGCGGCGCTGCTCTACACGCTGCGGGTGCCCAACGGCATCATCTATTCCGGCGGATTCATCCTGGGCATCAAGGCGTTCAGCGCCGCCGTGCTGGGCGGCATCGGCAACCTGCGGGGCGCGTTGCTGGGCGGACTGCTGCTCGGGCTGGCCGAGATGTACGGACAGATCCTGTTCGGCACCGAATGGCGTGACGTGGTCGCCTTCGTGCTGCTGGTCGCCGTGCTGATGTTCCGGCCGACCGGCATTCTGGGTGAGAGTCTGGGGAGGGCCCGCGCATGAGCGAACCGAAGAAGACCGGTCCGTCGCAGGACCCGGAGCGGACCATGCGGGGCGTCGGCGATGCGCTGCGCTCCTGGTGGAGCGGGCTGTCCCGGCCCGCGCAGTGGGCCGTCGGCGTACCGGCCATCGTGGTGCTGGCGCTGCTGCCGCTGTTCCCGCCGCCGCTGCTCGACACCCCGGGCACCAGTTTCGGCGGTGTGATGGCGCAGTTCGCCATGACGGCGCTCATCGCCATCGGCCTCAATGTCGTTGTGGGACAGGCGGGTCTGCTCGATCTGGGCTATGTCGGCTTCTATGCCGTGGGCGCCTACTCGGTGGGTCTGCTCACCAGTCCGAACAGTCCGTGGAATCAGACCGACGGCGGCTTTCTCAATACCGAGTGGGCGTGGCTGGCCTGTGTGCCGGTCGCCATTCTGCTGACCGCCATCTCCGGTCTCATCCTGGGCACGCCGACACTGCGGGTGCGCGGTGACTACCTGGCCATCGTGACCCTCGGCTTCGGTGAGATCGTACGGCTGCTGGCCGACAACCTCGGCGATATCACCAATGGCAGCCTCGGGCTCTCCGGTATCGCCTACCCGCGGGTCGGCGAATCGGAGGATCACCCCGGCGGCTACTTCTCCTCCGGCAATCTCGGCGATTCCGAGAGCGGAAATCTGTTGGACCGCGCCAACTCCGGCACCTGGTGGTTCTGGATCGGCATGGCGCTGGTGATCGTGGTGCTGGTGCTGGTGGGCAACCTCGAACGCAGCCGCGTCGGCCGGGCCTGGGTGGCCATCCGCGAGGACGAGGACGCCGCCGAGATCATGGGCGTGCCCGCCTTCAAGTTCAAGCTGTGGGCCTTCACCATCGGCGCGGCCATCGGCGGCCTGTCGGGCGCGCTGTACGCGGGCCAGGTGCAGTACATCAACCCGGGCGTGTTCAACATCATCAACTCCATGCTGTTCCTGTGCGCCGTGGTGATCGGCGGTCAGGGCAACAAGCTCGGGGTGATCGTCGGCGCGTTCCTGGTGGTGTACCTGCCGAACCGGTTCATGTCGGTGGAGGTGGGCGACCAGTCGCTGGGTGACTACAAGTATCTGTTCTTCGGTCTCGCGTTGGTGGTGGTGATGATCTTCAGGCCGCAGGGTCTGTTCCCGGTCCGGCAGCGGCTGCTCGCCTACGGGCGGCAGGTGTACCGGGCAGTGCACAAGCCGGCGGCCACGGCGGCTCCGGCGACGACGGGAGCACGGCGATGACCGGGCCGGGCGCGGGCGACGCGCTGTTCGACAACGAGGATTTCGCGGCCGGATACACCGAGGCACCCGAGATCGAGAGCACCGGCACCGTGGACGTCTCCGCGGTGCTGCCCGGTCTGGGCAGCGCGGCGGCCGTCGCGGAGGTGGTCGCACCGCATCGTGAGATCGCGACCGCGGTCGGCGCACCGCTGTTGCGCACCGACGACCTGACCGTGCGGTTCGGCGGCCTGACGGCGTTGGACCAGGTGAGTTTCGAGATTCGGCGCGGCGAGATCCTCGGACTCATCGGGCCCAACGGCGCGGGCAAGACCACCTGCTTCAATGCCATCACCGGGGTCTACCGGCCGAGCGGGGGCACCGTCACCTTCGACGGCAAACCGCTCACCAAGACCAAACGCAACGAGATCACCCGGCTCGGCATCGCGCGCACCTTCCAGAACATCCGGCTGTTCGAGGAGATGACCGCGCTGGAGAACGTCGTGGTGGGAACCGATGCGCGGCACCGGACTTCGGTGCCCGGCGCGCTGTTCCGCACCGCCCGCCACCGGCGCGAGGAGCGCGACGCCATCGAACGGGGAATGGCGCTGCTGGAATTCGTCGGCATCGCGCCGCGCGCGGTGGAGAAGGCGCGCAATCTCTCCTACGGCGACCAGCGTCGGCTGGAGATCGCCCGGGCACTGGCCACCGAGCCGAAACTGCTGTGCCTGGACGAGCCCGCCGCCGGATTCAACCCCAGCGAGAAGTCCGCGCTCATGGACCTCATCCGCAAGATCCGTGACGACGGCTTCACCGTGCTGCTCATCGAGCACGATATGCGGCTGGTCATGGGTGTGACGGACCGGATCGTGGTGCTCGAGTTCGGGCGCAAGATCGCCGATGGGCTGCCGGAGGAGATCCGCGAGGATCCGGCGGTGATCGCGGCGTATCTGGGTGTGCCGGAGGAGAGTCCGGCGGCCGAGACGGCGGTCGAGGCCGTGGCGGAGGACGCCGCCGCCGAGGAGGTCGCGGCGGAGGTGGCCGAGGCGATGGAGTCCGGTGCGACCGCAACGCCCGATCCGGCGGTCACGCTGCGCAAACCCGAGGGTGCCACGGCCGAGGCGGAGCCGTCCGCGCTGCTCCAGGTCGAGGACATCGTCGTCAACTACGGCAGAATTCAAGCGCTGCACGGGATCTCGCTCAATGTCGGCTCCGGTGAACTGGTGACCCTGCTGGGCGCGAACGGCGCGGGCAAGACCACCACCATGCGCGCGCTGTCCGGCCTGCTGCCCCTGACCAAGGGGCGAATCCTGTTCGAGGGCGAGGACATCACCCGTATGAAGGCGCACGAACGGGTGCTCGCCGGGCTCATCCAGGCTCCCGAGGGTCGGGGCGTCTTCCCCGGTATGACGGTCCAGGAGAATCTGGACATGGGCTGCTACGCGCGCCCGTTCAAGCAGCGGTCCGAGTACGACTCCACCCTGGACTGGGTTTTCGAACTGTTCCCCCGCCTCGCCGAGCGCCGTCGCCAGGTCGGCGGCACCCTCTCCGGCGGCGAACAGCAGATGCTCGCCATCGGCCGCGCCCTCATGGCCCGTCCGAAACTCCTGCTCCTGGACGAGCCGTCGATGGGTCTGGCCCCCATGGTGATCCAGCAGATCTTCCGCATCATCACCGAGATCAACGACAGCGGCACCACGGTCCTGCTGGTCGAGCAGAACGCCCAGCAGGCCCTCACCCGCAGTGACCGCGCCTACATCCTGGAAACCGGCGAGGTGACCAAGTCCGGCCCCGGTCGTGACCTCCTGGTCGACCCCGCCATCAAATCCGCCTACCTCGGCGTCGGCTGAACCCGGAATCCGAGATCGGGCCGGTCATCCACGGATGACCGGCCCGATCTGCTTGCAGGGGCGACAGGACTTGAACCTGCAACCTGCGGTTTTGGAGACCGCTGCTCTGCCAATTGAGCTACGCCCCTTCGTTGCTCGAACACGGTACCAAGCCGCCGCCCCGGGGCGAAATCGGATTTCGTCGGTGCTGTTCGCGCCCGGTGCGTCCGGCTGTCGGTGGACGTCCCTAGACTCTGGGGCGTGACTCCTGCCTCTATCGATCAGCGTCCGAGTGCTGTGTCCACCGCTACCCCCGATGTGGGGGAGCGGCCCACGTTGTTGCTGCTCGATGGGCATTCACTGGCTTATCGGGCGTTCTACGCGCTGCCGGCGGAGAACTTCAAGACACAGAGCGGGCAGACCACGAACGCGGTGTACGGGTTCACGGCGATGCTGATCAATCTGCTGCGGGACGAGAAGCCGACGCATGTGGCGGCGGCGTTCGACGTGAACCGGAAGACGTTCCGGACCGAGGCGTATCCGGAGTACAAGGCGAACCGGATCACCACGCCGGACGAGTTCCGCGGGCAGGTGGAGATCACCCAGGAGGTGCTGGGGGCGCTCGGGATTCCCACCATGGCGATGGAGGGGTACGAGGCGGACGACATCATCGCCACCCTCACCACGCAGGCGGTGCCGCAGGGATACCGGGTGCTGATCGTGTCCGGCGACCGGGATTCGCTGCAACTGGTCAACGACGATGTCACCGTGCTCTACCCGAAGAAGGGCGTCAGCGAGCTGACCCGGTTCACCCCGGCGGCGGTGGCGGAGAAGTACGGGCTCACCCCGGCCCAGTACCCCGACTTCGCGGCGCTGCGCGGCGACCCGAGCGACAACCTGCCCGGCATCCCGGGCGTCGGTGAGAAGACCGCCGCCAAATGGGTGCGCGAATACGGCGACCTGGCGGCGCTGGTGGACAAGGTGGACACCGTCAAGGGCAAGGTGGGAGACGCGCTGCGCGCCAACCTCTCCAGCGTGGTGCTGAACCGGCAGCTCACCGAGATGGTGCGCGATGTGCCGGTGCCCTACACCCCGGACCAGCTGGCCATGCAGCCGTGGGATCGGGAGAAGATCCACGCCCTGTTCGACGACCTGGAGTTCCGCGTCCTGCGCGACCGCCTGTTCGACACCCTGGCCCCGGTCGAGCCGGAAGCCGAGTCGGGATTCGAGATCAGCGGCGGCACCCTGGCTCCGGGCTCGGTCGCCGACTGGCTGGCCGAACACGCCGAAGCCGGTCGGCGCCACGGTGTTTCGGTGGTCGGCATCGGCAGTCCGGTCGACGGCGACGCCAAGGCCATCGCCATCGCGGCCGCCGACGGCGAGGGCGGCTACCTGGACGTCCACGCCCTGACCCCGGAGGACGAAGCCGCCCTGGGCGCCTGGCTGGCCGATCCGGACACCCCGAAGGCCCTGCACGAGGCCAAGTCCGCCATGCACGCGCTGCGTGCCCGCGGCTGGAACCTCGGCGGCCTCACCAGCGATACCGCCCTGGCCGCCTATCTGGTGCGGCCGGGCCAGCGCACCTTCACCCTCGACGATCTGTCGCTGCGCTACCTCAAGCGCGAACTGCGGGTCGAGGATGCGGGCGCGGCCCAGCTGTCCCTGCTCGACGACGAGGACCAGGTCGACGAGGAAATCGCCAAAGCCGAGATCCTGCGCGCCCAAGCGGTCTCCGACCTCGCCGCCGCCTTCGACGAGGAGCTCGAGCGCATCGAGTCCACCGCCCTGCTGCGCGATATGGAACTGCCGCTGCTGGCCGTGCTCGCCGATCTCGAACAGGCCGGAATCGCCGTCGACGCCGATCAGCTCGAGCAGTTGCAGCGCGAATTCGCCGACCGGGTCGCCGAGGCCGCGAACAATGCCTACGAGGTGATCGGCGAGCAGATCAACCTCGGCTCGCCCAAACAGTTGCAGGTGGTGCTGTTCGACAAGCTCGACATGCCCAAGACCAAGCGCACCAAGACCGGCTACACCACCGACGCCGACGCGCTCGAGGGTCTCTACGAGAAGACCCAGCACCCGTTCCTGCAGCATCTGCTCGAGCACCGCGACGCCACCCGGCTCAAGGTGACCGTGGACGGCCTGCTCAAATCCGTCGCCGACGACGGGCGCATCCACACCACCTTCAACCAGACCATCGCCGCCACCGGACGGCTGTCGTCCACCGAGCCGAATCTGCAGAACATCCCGATCCGCACCGACACCGGCCGCCGCATCCGCGACACCTTCGTGGTCGGCCCCGGCTACGACTCGCTCATGACCGCCGACTACAGCCAGATCGAAATGCGGATCATGGCGCACCTGTCCAAGGACGAGGGCCTGATCGAGGCGTTCAACTCCGGTGAGGACCTGCACACCTTCGTGGCGTCCAAGGCATTCGACATCCCGCTGTCGGAGGTGCATCCGGAAATGCGCCGCCGCATCAAGGCCATGTCCTACGGCCTGGCCTACGGGCTGTCCGCCTACGGCCTGTCCCAGCAGTTGAAGATCAGCGCCGAGGAGGCCAAGGCGCAGATGGAGGTGTACTTCAACCGCTTCGGCGCCATTCGCGACTATCTGCGCGACGCCGTCGAGCAGGCGCGCAAGGTGGGCTACACCGAAACCCTGTTCGGCCGCCGCCGCTACCTGCCGGACCTGGACTCCAGCAACCGCCAGCGCCGCGAGGCCGCCGAACGCATGGCGCTCAACGCGCCCATCCAGGGCACGGCCGCCGACATCATCAAGGTCGCCATGATCGACACCCAGCGGGCCATCCGGGCGGCGGGCCTGAAGTCGCGGATGCTCTTGCAGATCCACGACGAACTCGTCTTCGAAGTGGCGTCGGGGGAGCGTGAGGCGCTGGAATCCCTTGCCCGCGAACATATGTCGAAGGCTATCGAGCTCTCGGTGCCGCTCGAGGTGTCGGTGGGCGTCGGCCGCAGCTGGGACGCCGCGGCGCACTGACCGGTGCGCGACCATCGCCCGTGGGCACGGTGCTCGTGGGCGATGGCCGCGCGTGATCGGCGGAGTGCGCACTCGCCCGGCCGCACGCCGGGCGGCGGTGGCCGGTGATCAGTGGTGTGGCGGCAGCGTGTTCGGCGCGATTGTCGCGCACGCCAGCGCGGTGGTGCGGCATCTCTCGGCGCAGCCCCGCTCACCGCGCAGTTCGCACTGCTCGGCCAGTTCGGCGCAGGCGTCGGCGGTCAGCTCGCACATCCAGTCCGCCCAGGGGGATTCGCTGTCCAGCAGATCGGCGGCGAGTCCGCTGAGTTCGGACACGTCGGTCAGCATGGCGATATACCGCCGGTCCGGATGCGCCGCACCGAGATCCGATGCGGCCCGGATGCGGCGTCGGCAGCTGTGGTGGCAGTCGCGCAGCCGGTCGATGGTGCTCTGGATCTTCGGATCGGTCATCGCAACCTTCCAGAGAGTTCGCTGCTGGTTTGCCCATTGTCGGGGAGTGGCTCTCCGGCATCCCGAAGCCATGCCGGTCCGAGCGTGTCGAAAGTTACTCGTGGGTCGGCGCGGAATATGGTTGCTATCCCCGAGATGTCCCCTTAAGCTCGACGCCGTGCCGAATCCCGCCTACAGCCGCAGCGCCGCGCTCGATGTCGCCGACCGCGACCGCGCCGCGCTTCTTCCGCTCACCGCGATGGTGGCTGTGGCGCGAATTCTCGTAGTAGCCCGCCGTAGCGGGGTCTGATTCGGACCGGCCCCCTCGCTGCGGCCACTCTGCTCTTGATTTCTCGCTGGTCCCCTCTGCCATTCCTCGGAAGATTCGGGAAGACCAAACCTCACCATGACCATCACCATCGATACCGACATGTTCATCGCCGCCGCCCCCGCGAGTCTGCGGGCCGAGTGCCGCGACCTCACCCCCGCCGAGTTCTACGACCGGTACTGCGAACACGAAGGCCCGGTCAAGCTCAGTGAGTGGACGCCCATCGGGCACCACGGACCCGGCGGGCGCTACACGGCGACCCTGGAGATCGCCGACCACCTCCGCACCGTCGTGGCGACGGGCAGTCCGGTGGCGACACTGACCTCGGCCCTCTACGACGAGGGCTATCCGGTCGAGATCCTCGCCTTCCATCAGCGCCGCACCGATGACGGCATCGCCACCTTCGTCCAGTGTGAGTTCAACGGCCGCCGCGGCTGGGGCGCCGCCCTCGCCGACGACGGAGCCGAATCCGCCATCCGTGCCATGATCGCGGGCATCAACCACCTCGGAACACACTTCTGAGGTAGCGCCGCTCCCCGCACCCCGCCACCCGCACGGTGGCGGGGTGCATTGCGGGATGGGTCCGAAAACAGCAGCGCCGCACCCGATCCCGGGTGCGGCGAGCTCGCGTCGGTCTACTGCGACTGCTGCTCGGCGAGCTGCTTGCGGACCTCTTCCATATCGAGATCCTTGACCTGACCGATGAGGTCCTCCAGCGCGGCCGGGGGCAGCGCGCCGGGCTGTGCGAAGACGAGCACGCCCTCGCGGAAAGCCATGATGGTCGGAATCGAGCGGATCTGCGCCGCCGCGGCGAGCCCCTGCTCCGACTCGGTGTCGACCTTGCCGAACACCACATCGGGGTGCTTCTCGGACGACGCCTCGTAGGTCGGCGCGAAGCTCTTGCACGGGCCGCACCAATCGGCCCAGAAATCGACGAGTACCACGTCGTTTCCTGTCACGACCTCATCGAAGTTCTGCTCGGTAAGAGTCTGGGTGGCCATGGCATCCTCTCGTGTCGGTTTCGTCCGGTCCAACACCGAACGATGCGGTTGTGTTCCCTACCCGACCGGCCACTCGCGCCGCCGATCACCGTCCCACCGTCGTATACCCACAACGGTAGCCGGGAAATCCCCGTCCCGGCCGACGGCCGCCAGGGCGGTCGGCAACTGGGTCGGGGTCACGCGCCTGGCCAGTGTGACATGTGGGGTCCACGCGTCGGGACGCACGGTAGAGGGGATACCCGGGCAGGGGGAGATGACACCGAACAATCGGCGCTGTAGGTCCAGCAGGGGGAGGGAGGGGACGACGGCGCGGACCAGGATCGGGCGGCGGGCGCCGAAGACGAGGAGGCCGCCGAGGAGGACGGGGATGGCGGTGAAGGGCTCCCGGGCCAGGGATTTGTCGAGGCGGGGCCAGATTTCGCGGGCGACGGCGACGGTGATGTGGGGGCGGTGGTTCGCGTCGGGGGAGTGCAGGCCGGCCTCGGCCAGCAGGCGCCACTGGTCGCGGATGGTGGATTCCGCCGCCTCGTCGAGGATCAGTTCAACCGACTGGACCACAGGTGGACGATACGTGAGGAAGTGTCCGGGGTCCGGTTCCGCGCGAGCGCGGTGGTTGCGGGAGGATTACCGGCATGAGTGACGGCGGGAATCTGCGGCTGGGGCTGATCGAGGGGGACGGAATCGGCCCGGACGTGGTGCGCGCCGCCCGCGACGTGGTGGACGAGGCGCTGGCGGTACTGGGGATTCCGGCGGTGGAGTGGGTGCCGCTGCTGATCGGGCACGCCGCCATCGCGGAGTTCGGCGATCCGGTGCCCGAGGCGACGCTGAAGGGTCTGGAAGGGGTGGACGCGTGGATCATGGGCCCGCACGACAGTGCGTCGTACGCGGCCGAGCACCGGACCGGGCTGCCGCCCGCGGGCGCGGTGCGCAAGCGGTTCGGCCTGTACGGCAATATCCGCCCGGCGCGCGGGATGGCGGGGGTGCGGGCGGTGGCCGCCGAGATGGATCTGGTCATCGTGCGCGAGAACAGCGAGGGTCTCTACGCCGACCGCAATATGTATGCCGGATCGGGTGAGTTCCGGCCGACCCCGGATGTTGCCCTGGCGGTCGGCGTGTTCACCCGCGCGGCCATCGAGCGCATCGCCCGGCTGGCCTTCGAGGTGGCCGAGACCCGGCGCAAGAAGGTCACCATCGTGCACAAGGCGAATGTGCTGCCCCTGACCACGGGCCTGTTCCGCGAGGTGTGCTACGAGGTCGCCGAGCGCTACCCGAATGTCGAGGTGACCGATGAGCACGTGGATGCGATCACGGCGCTGCTGGTGCGCACGCCCGATGCCTTCGACGTGTTGGTCACCGAGAACCTGTTCGGCGACATCCTCTCCGACCTGGCGGGCGAACTGAGCGGTTCGCTGGGGATGGCACCCTCGCTGAACTGCTCGGACACCCACGCCATGGCCCAGGCCGTGCACGGCGCTGCGCCCGCCCTGGCCGGACACAATCGGGCGAATCCGCTCGCGCTCATCCGGTCCGCCGCGATGATGTTGCGCTGGTTGGCCAACCGCGACGGCCGTTCCGCCCTGCACCGCGCCGCCGATCGCATCGACAACGCGGTAGCGGAGACGTTGCGGGCCGGAGTCGCCACATCCGATTTGGGTGGGTTAGCATCTACCACCGAATTCACCGAGCAGGTGCGGGCACGTCTGCACCGCTGGTGAGCGATGTCCGGCGCGTAACGGGCACGCGCCAGCGTGTCGCGGATTAATCTTCCGTTACCGATCCGCGCGGAATGTCCGACTCGCCTACATTTCGAACGGCGGGCGACGCCCGGATGTCGCGTAACCGAACTGTGGAGGACCTGTGTCTGTTCGATTTTTCCGCGGGCGTGCCCTGCGGGCCGCCTGTGCGCTCGCCGGTGGCGTCCTGATGCTGACCGCGTGTAGCAACACCGAGAGCGGCGGCCCCGAGGTCGCCAAGGTCGAGGGCATCACCAAGGTGGACGCCATCGCGGCGCAGCTGCCGGAGGACATCAAGAACTCGGGCAAGCTCGTCGTCGGCGTCAATGTGCCCTACGCGCCCAACGAGTTCAAGGATCCCGCCACCGGTGAGATCATCGGCTTCGACGTGGACCTGATGGACGCGGTCGCCCAGGTGCTCGGCGTGACCGCCGAATACCAGGAATCCGACTTCGAGAAGATCATCCCCTCCATCGAGGTCGGCACCTACAACGTCGGCATGTCGTCGTTCACCGACAACAAGGAGCGTGAGCAGACCGCCGACTTCGTCACCTACTTCAACGCGGGCAGCCAGTGGGCCCGCAAGGTGGGTTCGGACGTGAACCCGGACGACGCCTGCGGCAAGCGGGTCGCGGTGCAGCGCACCACCGTTCAGGACACCGACGAGATTCCCGACCGCAGCGCCGAGTGCGTCGCCGAGGGCAAGCCGGAGATCGTGAAGGTGGCCTACGACGAGCAGAGCGCCGCCGCCACCGCGCTGGTGCAGGGCCAGGTGGACGCCATGTCCGCCGATTCGCCGGTCACCGCCTATGCCATCAAGGAAGCCAACAAGGACGCGAAGGTGATCGAGGCCGCCGGTCCGATCTTCGACTCCGCCCCCTACGGCTGGCCGGTCAAGAAGGGTTCGCCGCTGGCCCCGGTGCTGCAGCAGGCCATGCAGTACCTGATCGACAACGGCCAGTACCGGCAGATCGCCGAGAACTGGGGTGTCGAAGAGGGCGTGATCGCCAAGTCGGTCATCAACGGCGCACAGGGCTGATCACACACGATGTCCGATAAGTTCGAGAAGCCGGAGTCCGCCGCCGCCACCGCGGCGGCGGCCGGTGCCGAGCCGGAGCCC
Organism: Nocardia sp. CC227C; assembly: GCF_030767025.1. Classification (GTDB taxonomy): domain Bacteria; phylum Actinomycetota; class Actinomycetes; order Mycobacteriales; family Mycobacteriaceae; genus Nocardia. The sequence continues at coordinate 624,358 of NZ_JASITE010000001.1, forward strand.
ATCAAGGCCATCCCCTTGCGGCGTCCGGGCCGGTGGATCGCCGCCGCGATCATCCTGGTGCTGCTGGGCCTGTTCCTGTACGGCGCGGCGACCAATCCCGCCTACCACTGGGATACGTACGCGAACTACCTGTTCGACAAGCGGATCCTGGAAGGCGCGCTGGTCACGCTGGAGCTGACCGTGCTGGCCATGGTGCTCGGCGCCGTGCTGGGCGTGGTGCTGGCCATCATGCGGCTGTCGCCGAACCCGGTGCTGCGCTCGGTGGCGTGGGCCTACCTCTGGATCTTCCGCGGCACTCCGGTGTACGTGCAACTGGTGTTCTGGGGCCTGTTCCCCGGCTTGTACCAGACCATCACCGTCGGAGTGCCCTTCGGTCCGTCCTTCGCGGATTTCAATGTGCTGGACTGGCGGGCCCCGTTCCTGTTCGCGGTGATCGGCCTGGGACTCAACGAGGCCGCCTACATGGCCGAAATCGTCCGTGCCGGTGTGAATTCCGTGGGCGAGGGGCAGCGCGAGGCATCGGTGGCGCTGGGCATGTCCTGGTCGCAAACCATGCGCCGCACCGTGCTGCCGCAGGCCATGCGGGTGATCATTCCGCCCACCGGCAACGAGCTCATCTCCATGCTCAAGACCACTTCGCTGGTCACGGCGATTCCGCTGACCACCGACCTGTACGGCCGGGCGCGCGACATCTACGGCGTGAACTTCCAGCCGGTGCCGCTGCTGCTGGTCGCGGCGACCTGGTATCTGGTGGTGACCAGCGTGCTCATGGTGGGCCAGTTCTACCTGGAGCGCTACTACTCACGCGGTTCCTCGCGGCAGTTGACCGGAAAGCAGTTGCGGGCCTTGGCTTCCCAACAGCACGTGGTGGAGGAGGGTAAGTGACCGCGACATCCGACACCGTGCCGCCCATGGTGCGCGCCGACCGGGTCTGCAAGAACTTCGGTGCGCTGCGGGTGCTCAAGGGCATCACGCTGGAGGTGAAACGCGGTGAGGTGCTGTGCCTCATCGGCCCGTCCGGCTCCGGCAAGTCCACCTTCCTGCGCTGCATCAACCATCTGGAGCAGGTGAACGCCGGACGGCTGTACGTGGACGGCGAACTGGTCGGCTACCGCGAAAAGGGTGACAAGCTCTACGAATTGCATCCGCGCGAGGCCGCCCGTCAGCGCCGCGACATCGGCATGGTGTTCCAGCATTTCAACCTGTTCCCGCACCGGACCGCGCTGGAGAACATCATCGAGGCGCCCACCCAGGTCAAGAAGACCGCCAAGGCCGACGCGGTGGCCCGCGCCAAGGAACTGCTGGACCGGGTCGGCCTGGCGGACAAGGCCGACACCTACCCCGCCCAGCTGTCCGGCGGCCAGCAGCAGCGCGTCGCCATCGCCCGGGCGCTGGCCATGGATCCCAAGCTGATGCTCTTCGACGAGCCCACCTCGGCGCTGGACCCGGAGCTGGTCGGCGAGGTGCTCGGCGTCATGCGGGAACTCGCGGCCGACGGCATGACCATGGTGGTGGTGACGCACGAAATGGGCTTCGCCCGCGAGGTCGCCGATCAGCTGGTGTTCATGGACGGCGGCGTGGTGGTGGAGGCCGGTAACCCGCGCGAGGTGCTGGCCGATCCCAAGCACGAGCGCACCAAGACCTTCCTGTCCCGGATTCTGTAGCGGCGCAGCGGCTTACCCGATCGGCCCCGTTCCGCAGCGCGGAGCGGGGCCGATCCGTCGTGAGTGCGGTCGTCGCGCGGCACGAACGTCCGGGCGGTGCCAGGTTCGAGTTGCCGCCGCGTACTCCGGGTTCGCGCCGCGCGCGTACTCCGGGTTCGCTCCGCGCGTACGCCGGGTTCGCCCCGCACGTACGCAGGGCTCGCGCCGCACGGTGCGTCCACGGGATCTCAGCGGCCGGTGAGCGCGATGCGCAGCTGTCCCAGCAGGACTTTGGCCGCCGGGCTGAGCGGTCGGTCGGTGCGCCAGGTCAGGATCAGGCGACCGCGCAGGGCGGGGGTCAGCGGCAGGGTGCGCACCCCCGATCCGGCCGCCTCGGTGTCGGTCGGCTCGGTGTCGGTCGGCTCCGGTACGACCGCCACGCCGAGGCCGTACGCGGCCAGCCGGATGAGCAGCGGGGGAGCGGCCGCCTCGAAGGCGATATCGGGGCTGAGACCGGCTGTGGCGCAGGCGCGTTCGAGCACGCCACGGATGCCGGTGCCGCGCGGTAGGGCGATGAGCGGGTGGCGGCACAGCTCCGCCAGGGTGAGCGCGGAACCGAACCGGGTGTCGTCGGCGGCCACCGCGGCGACGATGGCGGTGTCGAGGACGGTTTCGGCGGCCACGGCGGGACCCAGTTCCGCCCCGCTGTCGCCGACGATGGCGAGATCGAGTTCGCCGCGTCCCAGAGCGGCGAGCATGCGGTCGGAGGTGTCCTCGGTGAGACTGATCCCGACCTGGGGGTGATCGCGGTGGAAGGCCGCCAGCACCCCGGCCGCGTCGAACTCGTCGGTGGCGGCCCCGGAGATCATGCCGATGCGCACCTGGCCGCGCAGCAGTCCGGTGAACTCGTCGACCGTATGAGTGATGCGCTCGGTCGCCTCCAGCGCCGCCCGCGCCAGCGGCAGCACCGCCGCGCCCACCGGGGTGAGGGTGACCGTGCGGCCGGAGCGGTCCAGGAGTTGTTGTCCGAGTTCGCGTTCCAGTTGGCGGATCTGGGCGCTCAGGCCCGGCTGGGCCAGGTGCAGGCGCGCGGCGGCGCGGGTGAAGTTGGCCTCCTCGGCCACGGTGACGAAGTAGCGCAGCTGTCGCAGTTCCATAACTGATTATTCTAGCGAGAAGAAGAACTATCTGTTGGAGTTATCGTGCTCGGCTAGGCAGGGTCGGAGGTATGACGAGAACAGCCATTCCCGACCTGTCCACCACCGGCCCGGTCTTCCGTGCGGGCGAGCCCGGTTACGACGCCGAGATCACCGGTTTCCAGACGGCCTACACCCACCGCCCGGCCCTGGTCGTCGGCGCACTGCACGCCGAGGATGTGCGCGCCGCCGTGGAATACGCCGCGCGCCACGGACTTCCGGTCGCGGTCCAGGCCACCGGCCACGGTCTGTCGGTGGCGGCCGACGGCGGTGTGCTGATCAGCACCCGGCGCATGACCGATATCCGGATCGACCCCGCGGCCGGCACCGCCCGGGTGGCCGCCGGCGTCCGCGCCGGGGCGCTGGTCGACGCGGCCGCCGCGCACGGACTGGCCCCGCTCAACGGCTCCTCGCCGACGGTCGGTGTCGTCGGCTACACCCTCGGCGGCGGGATCGGCATCCTCGCCCGCGAATTCGGCTACGCCGCCGACCATGTGCGCGCGGTCGAGCTGGTGACCGCCGACGGCCGCCTGCGCCGCCTCGAGCCCGGTGACGAGCTGTTCGCCGCCGTACTCGGCACCGGCGGGAACTTCGGCGTGGTCACCGCGCTGGAGCTGGACCTGATGCCGCTCACCGAGGTGTACGGCGGCCAGCTCACCTTCGACACCCGGCTGGTGGAACCGGCGCTGGAAGCCTGGCGGCTGTGGACGCACGACCTGCCCGAGACGATGACCTCCGCCATCACCATGCTCACCATTCCGAACATCCCGCAGGTCCCCGAACCCCTGCGCGGGCGCTACACCGCGACGATCGCCCTCGCCTACACCGGCACCGCGGCCGAGGGAGAGCGCCTGGTCGCTCCGCTGCGGGCGGTGGGCGCCCGGCTCGCCGACGATCTGCGCACCATGCCCTATGCCGAAAGCCACGGCATTCACCGGGATCCGGCCGATCCGCACCCCTACACCGCCACCAATGCCCTGCTGAGCGCGTTGCCCACGCGTGCGGCGGAGACCTTCCTCGACCGCACCGGGCCGGACTCGGGTGTTCCCGTCGTCGCCGGGCTCCGGCACCTCGGCGGTGCGCTGCGCCGACCCGGGCCGGCCGGGATCGCGGTGGACCACCGGGAAGCCGAGTACGTCGCCCGCGTGATCGCCAGCCCGGGGCCGGGTGTCGACGAACGGTTGGCGGATATCCGCGACGGCCTGTCCCCGTGGACCATCGGTCACCACCTGAACTTCCTGTACGGCGGTGGCGCACGGGCGGACGAGGAGCAGACGCGGGAAGGCTACGCACCCGACACGTACGCGCGCCTCGCCGCGCTCAAGGCGACCCACGACGCCCGGAATCTGTTCCGGAGCAACCGAAATATCCGCCCGGCGACCCGATGATCGTGAAGTAATCCCCGCGTGACAATTTTTCCATCATCATCCCATCAATGCGGGCACGATTCTTTGCAAACGCAACATAGCGGCAATTACTCGTCGGTACTGTGCCGCCATACCGAAAGTTCACCGTTGTCGCATCGGTCTTGTGATCCGGGGTCGTCGGCGGCGGTTTCGAGATGAGGGATCGAGATGAGAAGTTCGGCTGGACACTCGTGGCCGAAGCGGCCCGGGCTAGCGAGAAGTGTTGCGGCGCTGGGTATGACGAGCCTCGCGGTGCTCGCGGTGGCGGGCTGCGGTTCGGGCCGCACGGGCGGCGGGGGCGGTGAGGGGATCGTGGTCGGCACCACCGACAAGATCTTCTCGCTGGACCCCGCCGCCGCCTACGACAATGGGTCGCTGCTGCCGGAGACCCAGGTCTATCAATTCCTGCTGAACCTGCCGCCGGGGGAAACCACCCCCACGCCGGATGCGGCGCAGGAGTGTGAATTCACCGATCCCATCACCTATACCTGCACACTGCGTGAGGGTTTGAAGTTCGCCAACGGCAATCCACTGACCTCCGCCAGTGTCAAATTCTCCTTCGACCGCATGCTGGGGATCAACGACCCCAACGGGCCGGCCTCGCTGCTGGGCAATCTGGACAAGACCGAGGCCGTCGACGAGCGGACCGTCCGCTTCACCCTGAAGGAGGCGAACGACCAGACCTTCCCGGCCGTGCTCACCACACAGGCCGGACCCATCGTGGACGAGAAGGTGTTCCCCGCCGACCGGGTGCTCGACGACAACGAGGTGGTGAACGGCAAGCCGTTCTCCGGCCCGTACTCCATCGTCAGCTACGACAAGAACAAACTGGTGGAGTACCAGGCGAATCCGGACTACGACGGCGCGCTCGGCACCCCGAAGACCGACACCATCTCCACCCGTTACTACGCCACCACCGAGAATATGAAGCTCGACGTGCAGAACGGGGCGATCGACGTCGCGTGGCGCAGCCTCACTCCCACCGACGTGGACTCGCTGCGCGCCGAGAGCAGCGTGACGGTGCACGAGGGACCCGGTGGCGAACTGCGGTACTTCGTCTTCAACATGAACACCATGCCGGGCGACACCCCCGAGCAGAAGCTCGCCATCCGCAAGGCCATCGCCTCCTCGATCGACCGCGAGGCGCTGGCGGCGAACGTGTACAAGGGCACCTACACGCCCGCGTACTCCTCGGTGCCACAGGGCTTCCCGGGAGCGGTGGAACCGTTCAAGGAGATCTACGGGGCGAAGCCCGACAAGGATGCGGCGGCGCGCTTCCTGGCCGACGCCGGGGTCGCCACCCCGGTCGATCTGAATCTGCAGTACAACTCGGATCACTACGGCAGCAGCAGCTCCGAGGAGTATGCCGCCATCAAGACCCAGCTCGAGTCCACCGGCCTGTTCCGGGTGAATCTGCAGTCCACCGAATGGGTGAGCTACCAGCGCGAACGCGCCCGCGACGCCTATCCGATCTATCAGCTGGGCTGGTTCCCGGACTTCGCCGACCCGGACAACTACCTGACCCCGTTCTTCGGACCGAACAACTTCCTGCAGAACCACTTCGAGGATCCGGCCATCACCGCACAGCTGGTCGCCGAGTCCACCGAACCGGACACGACCAAGCGCCTGGCTATCATCGAGGCGGTGCAGGCCGATCTGGCCCGCGACCACATCTCCATCGTGCCGCTGCTGGCCGGTAAGCAGATCGCGGTGGCGGGCAACGATATCCAGGGTCTGGAGCAGACACTCGATCCCTCCTTCCGATTCCGGTTCGGCGTGCTGAGCAAGTGACGGCCGCGGCCAACGTGGAGGAGCCGGCCGCCCCGGCTCCTTCCCGCCGGAACAGCAAGGGCGGCGGCGGTTCTCGGTACGGCGTGCTGCTGCGCTACCTCGGGGTGCGCGCACTGCTGATCGTGCCCACCGCGTGGATTCTGGTGACCGTCGTCTTCTTCCTCATGCGGGTGATCGGTGATCCGATCACCGCGGCGGTGGGCGGACGGCTGCCCGCCGACCAGATCGAGGCGCGCAAGGAGGCGGCCGGGTTCAACCGGCCCATCCTGGTCCAGTACTGGGACTACCTGACCGATCTGGTGCGACTGGATTTCGGGCGCACCCAGGACAACCGGGTGGTCACCGATGTGGTGCTGACCTATGGCGCGGCCACCGTGGAACTGGTGTTCTGGTCGCTGCTGATCGCGTTCGCGGTCGGCATCCCGCTGGGCAGATACGCTGCCACGCATCGGGACTCGTCTTCCGACGTGGGCTTGCGGCTGTTCGCCATCCTGGCCTACGCGGCACCCGTGTTCTTCGTGGGCCTGGTGCTCAAGCTGATCTTCGCCGTGCAGCTGGGCTGGCTGCCAGCGTCCGGACGAGCCAGTGCCGGAGTGGAACTGGATCTCATGCACGTCTCGCCCAAGACCAACATCCTGGTGATCGACGCCGTGCTGTACGGCGATCCGGGTCATCTCGGCGATGTGCTGAAGCACGCGGTGCTGCCCGCGATCTCGCTCGGACTGCTCACCGGTGGCGTCTTCCTGCGCCTGGTGCGGGTGAATCTGATCCAGACGCTGCGCAGCGACTACGTGGAGGCGGCTCGGGCACGTGGGCTCTCACAGCGCACCGTGACCGGGCGACACGCCTTCCGCAACGCCCTGATTCCCGTCGTCACGGTGATGGGCATGCAGGTCGCCATGCTGCTCGGCGGAGCGGTGCTGACCGAGAGAACCTTCAACTGGCCGGGATTGGGGTATCAGCTCGCCGAGTATCTGAGCAGCCGTGACTTCATCGCCGTGCAGGGCATCGTGGCGTTCATCGCGGTCCTGGTGGCGGTGACGAGCTTCCTCATCGATGTCGTCGTCGCCCTGGTCGACCCGAGAGTGAGGTTCTGATGACCGCTTCGGAAACGGTCACCGCGACGAGTACTCCGGTGCCGTCGCCGACCATGACGCCCCCGCGGCGCGGGCTGCCGGGCCTGCGTCTCGTCGGCATGACACACGGGCTGCAACGGGTCACCCTGCTGTGCGGGCTGGGGCTGGTCGCGCTGTTCATCGTGGTCGCGGTGTTCGCACCGTGGCTGGCGCCCTACGGATTCGCCGACCAGTCGGCCGACGGCGTGGCCTTCGTGGCACAGCAGCCGCCCTCGGCCGAACACTGGTTCGGCACCTCGGTGCGCAGCGAGGATGTCTTCTCCCGGGTGATCTACGGCGCGCGCACCGCACTCGCGGTGATCGCCGTCTCCCTGGTGCTGTCGCTGTTCGTCGGCGTGCCACTGGGTTTGGTGTCCGGCTATGTCGGGCGCTGGGTGGACCGCGTGCTGGTGCTGTTCATGGACGCCATGTACGCCTTCCCGCCGCTGCTGCTGGCCATCGTGGTGTCGGTCATGGTGGCGGGCGGCCAATCCAGCGGCGCCGGTGGCATTCTGTCCGCCGCCATCGCCATCACCGTGATCTTCGTGCCGCAGTACTTCCGGGTGGTGCGCAACGCCACGGTCGCGGTGAAGAACGAACCGTATGTGGACGCGGCGCGGGTCACCGGCGCGTCCACGCCGCGCATCCTGTTCCGGCACATCCTCGCCAATGTCACCCAGTCGCTGCCGGTGATCGTCACGCTCAACGGCGCGGAGGCCATCCTCACCCTCGCGGGCCTTGGCTTCCTGGGCTTCGGCATCGAACCGACCCAGGCGGCCGAATGGGGATACGACCTCAACAAGTCGATCGTCGACGTGTCCAACGGCATCTGGTGGACGTGCATCCTGCCCGGTTCGGCCATCGTGCTGGTGGTGCTCGGGCTCACGCTGGCGGGGGAGAGCCTCAACGAGGTACTGAATCCGCTGCTGCGCACCCGCCGGGCGGTGAACGCGCCGACCTCGGTGGAGAAGGCGGCGGTGGCACGGGAGGCGGACGCATGAGCGAGCGAACGGAGGATACGACCACGGCCACCCGCGGGGAGCCCGCGCTGGCCATCGACTCGCTGTCGGTCACCTTCGCCACCGATGCCGGTGCGGTGCGGGCGGTGTGCGAGGTGTCCTACGAGGTGTGGCCGGGGGAGGTGCTCGCGATCGTCGGCGAATCCGGTTCCGGGAAGTCGGTGAGCTCGCGCACCGCCATCGGCCTGCTGCCCGCCACGGCACATGTCGAGGGCCTGGTGTCGTTGGGCGGCAAGGATATTACGGCCATGTCGGAGCGCCAGCTCACGGCACTGCGCGGTGGTGCCGTCTCCATGGTGTTCCAGGAGCCCGGGGCCGCGCTGGATCCACTGTTCACGGTGGGCTATCAGATCGCGGAGGTGCTGCGCGCGCACACCGAGATGACGCGCAAACAGGCCAGGGCCCGTGCGGTGGAACTGCTGCGGATGGTCGGGTTGCCGGACCCGGATCACCGCCTGGACTACTACCCGCACCAACTCTCGGGCGGGCAGAAGCAGCGGGTGATGATCGCCATCGCCATCGCGTGCGAGCCCAAGGTGATCATCGCCGACGAGCCGACCACCGCCCTGGATGTCACCGTGCAGGCCGAAATCCTGGAACTGCTGCGGGATCTGCGCACCCGCATCGGCAGTGCCATCGTGCTCATCACCCACAATATGGGCGTGGTCGCCGACCTCGCCGATCGGGTGGTGGTCATGCGTGAGGGGCGGGTCGTCGAAACAGCGTCCGTGGACGCACTGTTCGCCGAACCGAAGCACGAATACACGCGGGCACTGCTGGCGGCCGTACCGCACCTGGGCGGACGGCGGATCGAAGCGCCCACGGATACGGAGGTGGTGCCGCCCGCGTCGTCCTCGGCGGTGCGGGGCGAACCGGTGCTCCAGGTCGCCGATCTGGTTGTCGAGTTTCCCGGTGCGCTGGGCCGTCCGGCATTCCGGGCGGTGGACGGGGTGAGCCTCACCATCGGCGAGGGGGAAACCCTGGGCCTGGTCGGCGAATCCGGCTCCGGGAAGTCCACCATCGGACGGTGCGTGGCGGCCCTGCAACGGCCCTCGTCGGGATCGGTGCGCATGCTGGGGCAGGAGATCACCGGACTGTCGGAGCGGCGGCTGCGGCCGCTGCGGCGGCGACTCGGGTTCGTCTTCCAGGATCCGGCGACATCCTTGAACCCCCGCATGACGGTCGGGGACTGCGTGGCCGAACCGCTCATCGTGCACAAGGCGGCCAAGGGGCAGGCGTTGCGTGATCGCGTGCGATTCCTGCTCGACGATGTGCAACTGCCCGCCGGGACCGAGAACCGGTATCCGCATGAATTGTCCGGCGGGCAGCGGCAGCGGGCCAGTCTGGCGCGAGCCCTGGTGCTCAATCCGGACATCCTGGTGGCCGACGAGCCGACCAGCGCCCTGGACGTCTCCGTCCAGGCCACGGTGCTGGAGCTGTTCGTGCAACTCCAGGTCGAATTCGGCTGGGCCTGCTTGTTCATCAGCCACGACCTGGCGGTTGTGGACCAGCTCGCCGACCGGATCATGGTGTTGTGCAACGGCGCCGTGGTCGAGGCGGGTGGCCGCGACGACATTCTGCGGCACCCGACGCGGGAGTACACCCGGCGGCTGGTCGCGGCGGTGCCCGTCCCGGACCCGGTCGAGCAGCGTCGTCGCCGCACGGCCACCGCCGAGTTGTTCGCCACCGACCACGGCGGCTGAACCCGGTTGCCCCGCAAGGGATGACACGCCCACGGTGAGCGCCCGCGATCGCACGATCGCGGGCGCTGCCGTTTCCGGGTGGTACCGCATGCCTCGGCGATCTCACGGGCGCTTCCGCCCTGCGCCGTGGGTGCCGATCCTCCGTCGGACTTGGCACGGTGCTAGCGATGCGCTATCTTAGTGATATCACTTCAATATTGGGAGGGTGTGACATGGAGCTTCGTCCGGCATTTCGGATGAACGGGTTCCTCATGCTGCTGGTACTGGTCGCCGCCGTCGCGGCGGCGAGCGCGGTGTCGGCGGTCTGCGTCGGCACGGGCGCCGACCAGGGCAATGCGGGGGCCTTCGCGGTCGCCGGGGTGGCAGCGCTGATCGGCATCTCCGCGCTGCTGGCGCTGAGCGGCCTGGTGATCGTCAACCCGAATGAGGCGCGGGTCATCCAGTTCTTCGGCCGCTACATCGGGTCGGTCAGCGAACCCGGCTTCTTCTGGACCGTGCCGCTCACCGACCGGCGGCGAATCTCGTTGCGGGTGCGCAACTTCGAGACCCAGAAGCTGAAGGTCAATGACGCCGACGGCAATCCGGTCGAGATCGCGGCCGTGGTCGTCTACAAGGCCGTCGACAGCTTCAAGGCCGCCTTCGCCGTGGACGACTACGAGCAGTACGTGGAAACCCAGTCCGAGGCCGCCGTGCGCCACCTCGCGACCATCCACCCCTACGACGCGCACGACGACGACCGCACCAGCCTGCGCGACGGCAAGGAGATCGCCGAGGAACTCACCGCCGAACTGCGCGACCGCACCGAGATGGCCGGAATCGAAGTCCTGGAGGCGCGCATCACGCACCTGGCCTACGCCCCGGAGATCGCCCAGGCCATGCTGGTTCGCCAGCAGGCCGCCCAGGTGGTGGCCGCCCGCACCCGCATCGTGGAGGGCGCGGTCGGTATGGTCGGGCTCGCCCTGGAACGCCTCGCCGACCAGGGCATGGTCGAACTCGATGAGGAGCGCAAAGCCGCCATGGTCTCCAATCTGCTGGTCGTGCTCTGCGGTGACCGGCCCACCCAGCCCGTCGTCAACACCGGCACCCTCTACAACTGACCATGGCCCAGGGCAAGCGCGAGCCGAAGAAGGTGCTGCTGCGCCTGGACCCGTCGGTCCACGAGGCCATCGCCCAGTGGGCCGCCGACGACCTCCGCAGCATCAACGCCCAAATCGAATACGCCCTACGCCTGGCGCTCAAACAGGCCGGTCGAGAACCGAACTAGCACAAGGGAAACGTGCCCCCTCCCGCGAGCGGGAGGGGGCACGGGGCCGTTGTGGGGGGAGCGGGTGCGCTCGGCGGGAGTGGACATGGTCGCCGCGAGCGGGTGGGGCACGCGGGCGTTGTGGGGGAGCGGTGGTGCGCGTGGTGAGAGCGGACACGGTCGCCTCGTGCCGCCCTGGCCGGTGCGTCCAGGGTCGGCATGGGGCCGTGTTCGTCGGGTTATCGGGTCCGGGGCCGTGCCCGTCGCGGCCCCGGGTACGGCCGTCGCGCCGATGTGGTGAGATCGGCTCGCGTCAGGCGGGCTTCTCGGTGACGAAGATGGCGGTGCCGGGGAAGATCTGGCCGCGCAGCGGGCTCCACTGGCCCCATTCGCGGTCCAGCCATTCCGGCCAGTCGGGTTCGATGACGTCGAGGAGGGTCAGGCCCGCGGCGACGATCTCGCGGACGCGGTCGCCCATGGTGCGGTGGTGTTCGACGTAGGTGGGTTCGCCAGCGGTGTCCACCTCTACATAAGGAGTGCGGTCGAAGTAGGGGATGGCCGCCCGCAGTCCGTCCGGTCCGGGGTCGTCGGGAAATATCCAGCGCATCGGGTGGTTGACCGAGAACACCCAGCGACCGCCGGGCTTCAGCACCCGCGCCACCTCGCGCATCACCCGGGCGGAGTCGGCCACGAAGGGTACCGCGCCGAAGGCCGAGCAGGCGATATCGAAGGACTCGTCGGCGAAGGGCAACTCCTCGGCACCCGCCTGGACCAGCGGCACTCGCGGCCCGCCCGCCGCCATGGCCGCGAGCCCGCGCTCCAGCATGCCGCGCGACAGGTCGAGGCCCACCGGATGCGCGCCGTGCGCGGCCAGCCAGCGCGCGCACGGCGCGGAGCCGCAGCCGATCTCCAGCACGCGTTTGTCGGTGATCTCGCCGAGCAGTCGCCAGTCGCCCTCGTGCAGGCCCTCCGGACACCACACGAATTCCCCGGTCGGCGAGTCCACGCCGAGGAAGTCCGCGTGGGTATCGTGGTACTGTCCGGCATCGGCGTCCCACCAGCGGCGGCTGGCGCGCTGGCTGTCCGCCGAACCGATCTTGGCGCGGGCCACCCCCGTGGTCCCGAGCAGGGCATTGGCCTCGGCGTGGCGGGCGTCGTCGGGCAGCACGCGATGATCTTCGGACATGGCAGCACCCTATCGACCCGCGCGGGGTGGACCCGTGTTTGCTTGGTGCAACTGACGTCGCGTACGCTGTTTTCCGCGAGTGTCTACTGTACTCGGATCGCAGGACCCGGGTGCCGACAGATGTTCGTGCTGTGAGTCCGCATGCTTTGAGTGCAGCGTTGTGCTCCGCCACAGCGACGCGCTGTGGCATGAGCCAACGTTAGTTCATCGCTGTGTGTCCGCAGCAATACCGAAAGCCCACATGTCCACTACCGACCACAATCCGTCCGGAGCCTCCCAACACATGCCCACCACTGTCACCTCGCCGCAGGTAGCCGTCAACGACATCGGCTCTGCCGAGGACTTCCTCGCCGCTATCGACAAGACGATCAAGTACTTCAACGACGGCGATATCGTCGAAGGCACCATCGTCAAGGTCGACCGCGACGAGGTCCTTCTCGACATCGGTTACAAGACCGAAGGCGTCATCCCTTCCCGCGAACTGTCCATCAAGCACGATGTCGACCCGGCCGAGGTCGTTTCCGTGGGCGATGAGGTCGAGGCCCTCGTTCTCACCAAGGAGGACAAGGAAGGCCGCCTGATCCTGTCGAAGAAGCGTGCTCAGTACGAGCGGGCTTGGGGCACGATCGAGGAGCTCAAGGAGCGTGACGAGGCCGTCAAGGGCACCGTCATCGAGGTCGTCAAGGGCGGCCTGATCCTGGACATCGGTCTGCGCGGCTTCCTCCCGGCGTCGCTGGTCGAGATGCGCCGTGTCCGCGACCTCCAGCCGTACGTCGGCAAGGAGATCGAGGCCAAGATCATCGAGCTCGACAAGAACCGCAACAACGTGGTGCTGTCGCGTCGCGCCTGGCTGGAGCAGACCCAGTCCGAGGTCCGCTCCGAGTTCCTGCACCAGCTGCAGAAGGGCCAGGTCCGCAAGGGCGTCGTGTCCTCCATCGTCAACTTCGGCGCCTTCGTGGATCTGGGTGGCGTGGACGGTCTGGTGCACGTCTCCGAGCTGTCCTGGAAGCACATCGACCACCCGTCCGAGGTCGTCGAGGTCGGCAACGAGGTCACCGTCGAGGTGCTCGACGTCGATCTGGACCGCGAGCGTGTCTCCCTGTCGCTCAAGGCGACTCAGGAAGATCCGTGGCGTCAGTTCGCCCGCACCCACGCCATCGGCCAGATCGTGCCCGGCAAGGTCACCAAGCTGGTTCCGTTCGGCGCCTTCGTCCGCGTCGAAGAGGGCATCGAGGGCCTGGTGCACATCTCCGAGCTGGCCGAGCGCCACGTCGAGGTGCCGGACCAGGTCGTGGCCGTCGGCGACGACGCCATGGTCAAGGTCATCGACATCGACCTGGAGCGTCGCCGCATCTCGCTGTCGCTGAAGCAGGCCAACGAGGACTACTCCGCCGAGTTCGATCCGTCGAAGTACGGCATGGCCGACAGCTACGACGAGCAGGGCAACTACATCTTCCCCGAGGGCTTCGACCCCGAGACCAACGAATGGCTCGAGGGCTACGACAAGCAGCGCGAGGAGTGGGAGTCCCGCTACGCCGAGGCGGAGCGTCGCCACAAGATGCACACCGCTCAGATGGAGAAGATGGCCGCCGACGCCGCCGCCGAGGCCGCCAACGGTGGTTCGTCCAACTACTCCTCCGAGAGCGGCGCTCAGGCCGCGCAGACCAACGAGTCCGCCGGTGGCTCGCTGGCGAGCGATGCCCAGCTGGCCGCGCTGCGCGAGAAGCTGTCGGGCAACGCCTGATTCACGCGTGAGCCTGATTCGCGCCTGATGGCGTGAACCGAGCCGAATGTCCCCCGGATCCGGACGGATCCGGGGGACATCGCGTTTCCGGGCAACTCGGCACAGTCGGCGCACCGCCGGGCGCGTTCGTCCGCGCTGACACCTATACGCCGTCCGCACCGCCTGTTCGCGGCGCGCGGCCGCCCGGGTTACCCGCGGGGTGCTTCGGCGCTGCCGGGTTGCCTGTACGGTCTGGGGTTGGTGGCGCTGCCGGGGCGGTCTGCGTCGTCCGGGATTGGTGGCGCTCCGCAGTGCTCGTTGTCCGCGGTTGACGCTGTCCGTGGTGTCCGCGCGGTCCGGGACCGTTGCTGACGCCGCCTGTGGTGCAGGGCGCGGGGAACGGCTGGTTGCGCAGCGGATCGTGGAGTTCGTCGACGACGTGGCCGGTCCTCGCGTCGCCGAGGCGGTATGGCCCTATGTCCCGGCGATTGTCGGACAGCATGCCCGACGGCACGTATCCTGGCCCTATGGCGAAGATTTCCCTGCGGCTGGACGATGAACTGGCCGCGAAGGCCAAGGAAGCCGGGCATGGCAACCTCAGCGCCTACGTCACCCGGGCACTTCGGCATGAGCTGCTACGGGAGGAATTGGCCGAGATGCGCGCCGATCCGCGCCTGGCCGCTGTGGAGTCCGAGATCGCCGACGAGCACGATGCCGCCGTGGACGCCTACCTGTCGGAACTCGGTCGGTGACGGTCCGCCGGGGCGAAATCTGGCGGTATCAGGCGATCATGCGGGAGCGCACGGTGCTTGTCGTTTCCTGCGATCCGCTCAATGACGACGGGCGTGTACTGGTGATCGACATCCTCGATATCGAGCCGCCGGGTCGGCGGGGCATGGTGAGCGTGAGCCTCGGCGAATTCGGTTATGGCTACGGCCATATCATTGGTGTCGCACCCTCCGAACGGTTCGTGGAACGGCTGGGGGTGGCGACGACCGAGCAGATGGCCGATGTGAAGTCGGTACTGCTGACCGTATTCGAATTGCACGACTGAAGTGATTTCAGCTGGCGGTGGCGGGCACCCAGTGCGCGGCGGCCGCGGCGGAGCGCTTGCGCATGGCCGCGAAGCTGTGACGGGCGGGGCTGATCAGCGCGGTCAGCCACGAACGGCGATGCTCGGCGAGAGCGGCTGCGACGGCGGGGATCTCGATGCAATGCACTGTGCCCGCCAGGCCCAGACGGTGGCGACCCGTCTGGATGTTTTTGGTGCCCACTGAACTTCCTTTGCTTGCGTGTTACCGGCCGGGTATCGCCTCCGGCGAACCTTAGCGGAACAAAAGTGTGCTGTACCGGATTTTCCGTGACATTCTCCCTGGCGTGTCGGAATGTTGCCGACGGGGGGTCGGGATTGGTGGAAATAGTTGCGGGCCGGTCTCGTAATTATCACGGAATGGGAAAAATAGGTGCGGTGAAGTGGAATTGCCGGGCCCGGTGGGTAATCCCCTTTTTCGGCTGGTAAAGGCCCGCTGCGCACCGATCGTATGCCGGATGCGAGACTGGTCGAATGTTGCGAATCGGTCTCACCGGAGGCATGGGAGCGGGCAAGTCCACGGTGGCGCGCAGCCTCGTCGAACGGGGTGCGGTACTGGTGGACAGCGACGTGATCGCCCGGGAGGTGGTCGCGCCGGGCACCGAGGGGCTGGCCGCCCTGGTGCGGGCCTTCGGTTCCGATATCCTCGCCGCCGACGGCAGTCTCGACCGCCCGGCCTTGGCGGCCAAGGCATTCGCCGACGATGCGGCCCGGACCACGCTCAATTCCATCACCCATCCGCTGGTGGGCCGCCGCACCGCCGAACTCATCGCTGCCGCACCGGCGGATGCCATTGTGGTGCAGGATATTCCGCTACTGGTGGAGAACGGCCTGGCGCCGTTCATGAATCTGGTGCTGATCGTGGACGCGGCCGAGGAGACCCGGGTGCGCCGACTGGTGGAGTTCCGCGGGGTGGACGAGGCCGACGCCCGCGCCCGTATCGCCGCTCAGGCCACCGACGAGCAGCGCCGGGCCACCGCCGATGTGCTGCTGGACAACAATGGCGCGGAGGAGGACGTGATCGCCGAAGTGCACCGCCTCTGGGAGGAGCGTCTGGTGCCGTTCGAACGCAACCTGCGCGCGCGGACACCGGCGCTGCCGATGGATCCGCCGGTGGTGGAGGCGGATCCGGAGTGGGGTGCGCAGGCGCGGCGCATCATCGCCCGCCTCGCCGTCGCCTGCGCCGCCGACGCGTCGGCCATCGAGCATGTCGGCCCGACCGCCGTGCCCGGCGAACCCGCCGAGGACGTCATCGACATCCGGATCACCGTGGCGGGTCCGGGGGTGGCGGATGGGCTGCGGGATCGCCTGGCGGACATCGGGTTCCCCGCGGTCACCGGAGCCTCCACCGGAGCCCAGGTGGCGGAAGGGGAACGCTTGCACGCGAATGCGGATCCGGGTCGTCCGGCGCGGGTGCTGATCTCGGCCGGGTGATCCGGGGTTACAGCCAGCTGAGCTTGATGCCGTGTGTGCCCAGCCAGGCTTCGAAATCATGTCCGTGCCTGGCGATTCCGTCGATGGTGGAGGTGGCGATCGCGACGGCCCGCTGTGCCTGGTCCAGGTCCAGGTAGCCGGCGGCGTGTGCGGCGAGCAGTTCGTCCACGTCGAGCAGTTCCACCTCGCGTCCGGTGCGCACCACCAGATCGAGGTAGTGGTCCACCGACTTCCACTTCGTCGGCTCCACCTGACCGAATTCGCCGATGTCGACGTAGAAGTCCTGGTCGCGCAGATGGGCCGGGGTGAAGTGGAACACCGTGGCGCGCAGGGACAGCTTCGGCAGCAGCCAGGATTCGATGTAGTGGAACTCGGGATGGTCGGACGTGCGGGCCATGTACAGCCCCCAGGGCTCCACGTGGTAACGCTCGACGCTCCGCACGAAGCCTTTGGGGTCGATATTGGTGAGTTCGTCGACGTTGAAGTACTCCACCTTCGGTCGGTGCAGGTCCACCGTGGGCGCCTGGGTCATGCACTCAGCATCGCTGCTCGCGTGGAGATCGTCCAGGGGAGTGTGGGTCGCGTCGCTCGCGGCGTGAGATTTCGCGCAGCGATTTCCCGGAAAACTCGATCTGAAACATGGCTGTTTCGATACTGTGCGCCTAGCTCACGCCGGTGAGCGGTACGACAAGGGAAGCAGAGTATGAACGCACAGGGGACCCGCGCGCGGCGGGTAGGCATGGGACTGACCACCTTCGGCGCCGTGGCCGCGGCCATCGTGCTGGCCGCGCCCCAGGCCGGCGCATGGGTCGGCAATCTCGAGGTGTCCGGCAAGGACCACAGGGTCGGCTGCACCTACACCCTCACCGCCTCGGTCGAGGTGGATCGGGTGAGCACGGTGAAGTTCACCGACAACGGCAAGGAGATCCCGGGCAGCCCGGTCAGCCCGTCACTGCTCAGCAACAAGGTCAGCCTCCGGTGGACCCCGCAGACCGCGGGCAGTCACCGACTGGAGGCCCGCCAGATCCTGATCAGTGATTCGATCACCGTGCAGGTGGCCGAATCCAGCGGCGGTTCCGGCAGCGCCTCGGGCAGCGCCTGTGGCGGCGGTCTGGGCGGCCTGCTCCCGAGCCTGTCCGGTTAGTCGGAGGTCTGGCAGTCCGGGAACGAGAGAGCCACCCGGTCCGAGTCCGACTCGGGCCGGGTGGCTTCCCGGTGTCGGCGGGCCGGTCGCGGACCGCTCCGGCGGACTTTGTCGGTGGCTGGTTCTAGGCTGGTGAGCATGGCTTTCGCAACCGAGATCCCCGATGATCTGCCGCTGGCGCATTCGGAGTTCCGGCCCATCGGTGAGATCGAGCGGGCCGACGGCCGGTTTCAGGTGGTCAGCGAGCATCGGCCCGCCGGTGATCAGCCCGCGGCCATCGAGGAGTTGGAGCGGCGGATCAACTCGGGGGAGCGCGATGTGGTGCTGCTGGGCGCCACGGGCACCGGCAAGTCGGCGACCACCGCGTGGCTCATCGAGCGGCTGCAACGGCCGACACTGGTGATGGCCCCGAACAAGACACTCGCCGCGCAGCTGGCCAATGAGCTGCGGGACATGCTCCCGAACAACGCGGTCGAGTACTTCGTGTCGTACTACGACTACTACCAGCCCGAGGCGTACATCGCGCAGACCGACACCTATATCGAGAAGGACAGCTCCATCAACGACGACGTGGAGCGGCTGCGGCATTCGGCCACGTCCAGCCTGCTGTCGCGGCGCGATGTCGTGGTGGTGGCGTCGGTGTCGTGTATCTACGGTCTCGGCACGCCCCAGTCGTACCTGGACCGGTCCATCCAGCTCGAGGTGGGCACCGAGGTGGACCGCGACCGATTGCTGCGGCTGCTGGTGGACGTGCAGTACACCCGCAACGACATGTCCTTCACCCGCGGCACCTTCCGGGTGCGCGGGGATACGGTGGAGATCATCCCCTCCTACGAGGAACTCGCGGTGCGCATCGAGTTCTTCGGCGACGAGATCGAGGCGCTGTACTACCTGCACCCGCTCACCGGGGATGTGGTGCGGCAGGTGGACGTGGTGCGCATCTTCCCGGCCACCCACTACGTCGCCGGGCCCGATCGCATGGAGCGCGCGGTGCGCGAGATCGAGGCCGAACTCGACGAACGGCTGGCCGATCTGGAGAAGCAGGGCAAACTGCTGGAGGCGCAGCGGCTGCGCATGCGCACCCAGTACGACCTGGAGATGATCAAACAGGTCGGCTTCTGCTCGGGTATCGAGAACTACTCCCGCCATATCGACGGCCGCCCCGCCGGATCCGCGCCCGCCACCCTGCTCGACTACTTCCCGGACGACTTCCTGCTCGTCATCGACGAATCCCACGTCACCGTGCCCCAGATCGGCGGCATGTACGAGGGCGATATGTCGCGCAAGCGCAATCTCGTCGAATACGGTTTCCGGCTGCCGTCCGCCATCGACAACCGGCCGCTCACCTGGGAGGAGTTCGCCGACCGCATCGGCCAGACCGTCTACCTGTCGGCCACTCCCGGTCCGTACGAATTGGGCCGCACCGGCGGTGAATTCGTGGAACAGGTGATCCGCCCCACCGGACTGGTGGATCCGCAGGTGGTGGTGAAGCCGACCAAGGGGCAGATCGACGACCTGGTGCACGAGATCCGGCTGCGCACCGAACGCGACGAGCGCGTCCTGGTCACCACGCTGACCAAGAAGATGGCCGAGGACCTCACCGATTACCTGCTCGGCCTCGGTGTCCGGGTGCGTTACCTGCACTCCGAGATCGACACGCTGCGCCGCGTGGAGCTGCTGCGACAGCTGCGGCTCGGCGAATACGACGTGCTGGTCGGCATCAACCTGCTGCGCGAGGGTCTGGACTTGCCCGAGGTGTCGCTGGTCGCCATTCTGGACGCGGACAAGGAGGGCTTCCTGCGGTCGAGCACCTCGCTCATCCAGACCATCGGCCGCGCCGCCCGCAATGTCTCGGGTGAGGTGCACATGTACGCCGACAAGATCACCGACTCCATGCGTCAGGCCATCGACGAGACCGAACGCCGCCGCGCCAAGCAGGTCGCCTACAACGAGGAGAACGGCATCGACCCGATGCCGTTGCGCAAGAAGATCGCCGACATCCTCGACCAGGTCTACCGCGAGGCAGAGGAGACCGAGGTCGAGGTCGGCGGCTCGGGCCGCAATGCCTCGCGCGGCCGCCGCGCCCAGGGCGAACCCGGTCGCGCCGTCTCGGCGGGCGTCTACGAGGGTCGCGATGTGAAGAACATGCCGCGTGCCGAACTCGCCGACCTGGTCAAGGAGCTCACCGACCAGATGATGAACGCCGCCCGCGAACTGCAGTTCGAACTCGCGGGCCGCCTCCGCGACGAGATCGCCGACCTCAAGAAGGAACTACGCGGTATGGACGCCGCCGGATTGTCGTGAGCGGCCGGGCGACCCCGCCGCCGCCCGAGACGGCGAAGGGCATCCTGCGGCCGCGGGAGCAACTGCGGGTATACCGCCATGAGCGGCTGGCGGCTGGGCCGCGGGTGAGCCGGTATGTCGAGTGGTACTGGGCGGTGCGGTGGGATCGGCGCGGGCTGCCGCCCTACCACGCCGAGATCCTTTCCTATCCGGCCGTCAATATGACCTTTGAGCGCGAGCCCGGCCATCGCGGCGGGTTCGTCACCGGCGTCACCACCAGCAAGTATGTCCGCGAGTTGGCGGGCGAGGGGGAGACGTTCGGGGTGAAGTTCCGGGCCGGCGGGTTCGGCGCGTTCACCGGAATGGATGTCGGGTCTATCCGGGACGCGACCGTCGAGTTGACCGCGGTACTGCCGGAGGCGGTCGGGCTCGCCGACAAGGTGCTCGCCGCCACCACCCTCGACGACCGCCGCCTGCTCGTGGAGGACTTCTTTCTCGAGGTGTCCCAGCGCCGGGCGATCGCCGACGATACCGCCTACCGACTCGTCCTGCGCATTGTCGACGCCATGGAGCACGACCCGGAGCTCACCCGGGTGGACCAGGTCACCGACCGCTTCGACGTCCCGATCCGCACCCTGCAGCGCCTGTTCCGCCGCTATGTCGGCGCGGGCCCGAAATGGGTGCTGCGCCGCTACCGGTTGCAGGACGGGGCGCATCTGCTCGCCCGGGGGAGCACCACCGACCTCGCCGCACTGGCCGTGGAGCTGGGCTATTTCGATCAGGCCCACTTCTGCAAGGAGTTCACCGCGGAGATCGGTATGCCTCCGCTGGAATACGCCCGCGCCTCGCTAGCCTCCTCGCAGGAGAACACATCCCACGGCTAGTTGGTTGCCATATCACCCGAACGGGTACTCGGCAGTCAACCCGACAGAGGAGTGGCAATGGACGTTGTGGTGTTGATCGGACGGGTCCTGTTCGTCGTTCTCTTCCTCGGCTCGGGCATCGGGCATCTCACGCAGGCCGACGCCATGGCCGGATACGCGCAAGCGAAAGGAATCCCGTCGCCCAAGCTCGCGGTGGCGGGCTCGGGAGTGCTGATGCTGGTCGGCGCGCTCATGGTGCTGTTCGGCGTCTTCGCGGACCTGGGTGCGCTGCTGCTGGTGCTGTTCCTGGTGCCGACGGCCTTCCTCATGCACGCCTTCTGGAAAGAAACGGATGCCACGGCCAAGCAGACCGAGATGATCCAGTTCAACAAGGACATCGCGCTGGCGGGTGCGGCGCTCATGCTGTTCGCCTTCTTCGCCCACACTCCCGAACTCGGAATCACGGTGACCGAGCCTCTTTTCCACCTCGGCTGAGCGTGGCGGCGCGCTAGTATCGCACCGCACTATCGGGTTCGACAGGGAGTGAAAACGCATGGATCTCATCGGCTGGATTCTGGGGCTGTTCTGGGCCGATCACCGCCCGTGGCCCTGATCCACGAGCTGATCACCCGGCCCGTCCGATCCGGAACCCCCCGGCGGACGGGCCGGTCCTTATCCGGGTCCGATTGCCATTTGTGATGAATATCCCACGGCCGCAATAACGTTCGGATATGTACGGCGGCGTCGGGAGTCGCGCGGCAACCGCTGGTAGCGCGGGTCGTGTCGATGCGACACAGCGAAATGTGCGCTGATGCTGTGACGGCACACAAGTGTGATGTGCTGCGATATTGAAAAGTTCCGCCGGATATGCCGCTATTGTCAGGCGAAGTTGCCGTGACACCACGTATCGGTGTCCGCACCCGACTCACGTTGGAGGAGAGAATGACCGCCTACCGGAGCATTGTCGTCGGTACCGATGGCTCGAACTCGTCGTACGTCGCCGTCGAGCGGGCCGCGGCACTGGCCGGTGACGAGGGCGCCACCCTGTACATCGCGTGCGCGTACTACCCGACCGACGACCGGGACGTGGCCGCGGCCGCCGATGTGCTCAAGGACGAGGCCTACCAGGTGCGCGGCTCCGCGCCCACCAGCGAGATCCTGCGGATCGCCCGCGAGAAGGCCGTCGCCGCCGGTGCCGCCAATGTGGTGGAGAAGGCCGTCGTCGGCGAGCCGGTGGAATCGCTGCTGTCGCTGATGAAGGAAGTCGAGGCCGATCTGCTGGTCGTCGGCAACCGCGGCCTCAACACCATCACCGGCCGCCTGCTCGGTTCGGTCCCGTCGGATGTGGCGCGCAAGTCCCGCACCGACGTGCTGATCGTGCACACCGTGCGCTGAGTCGGCCGAGGCGTCTCGGTACCGTCGAGGTCGCCGAACCCGGTTCACCGATCACGCGAGCGGCCCGTACCGGACCGGTACGGGCCGCGGCGCTGTCCGCACCGGCGCACTCAGGCGAGTCGCTGCAGCACCGGGGGCAGGTCCTCGGTGTGCACCACGGCCAGTCGCTGCGTCGCGCGGGTCAGGGCCACGTAGAGATCGTTCAGTCCGCGCGGCGATTCGCCGAGCAGCCGACCGGGCTCGACCAGGATGACCGCGTCGAATTCCAGGCCCTTCACATCGTGCACGGTGAGCACCCGCACCGAGTCGTCGGCCACCTCCGACAGGTCCGCCACCAGGTCGTGCGGCGCGA
Source organism: Nocardia sp. CC227C (assembly GCF_030767025.1). Classification (GTDB taxonomy): domain Bacteria; phylum Actinomycetota; class Actinomycetes; order Mycobacteriales; family Mycobacteriaceae; genus Nocardia. The sequence continues at coordinate 646,944 of NZ_JASITE010000001.1, forward strand.
TCACCGCCGTGGTGCCCGGATGTTCGGCCTCCGCGGCGACGAGCCGCTTCACCTCATCGGCCAGCCCGGACGGCTCCACGCGCTGGGCGTGGGGGGCGAATCCGGAGTCGCGCACCGAGCGCGGCACACTGGCCCCGGGGTCGATCTCGGCCAGCACATCCGCCGCCACCGCCATGATCTCGGCCGGGGTGCGGTAGTTGACGGTGAGTTCGGTGAGCTTCCACCGCCGCGCCACATACGGTTCCAGCACCTGCTGCCACGACGATGCCCCGGCCGGATCGCCGGTCTGCGCCACATCGCCGACCGCGGTGATCCAGCGATTCGGGATGCGGCGCATGACCATTCGCCACGCCATCTCCGAAAGTTCCTGCGCCTCATCGACAATGACGTGGCCGTAGGTCCAGGTGCGGTCACCGGCGGCGCGTTCGGCGGTGGTCTCGCGGCGTCCCACCCGCTGGCGTTCGGCCAGCTGGCCGGCGTCGATCAGGTCGTAGGCCATCAGGATCTCGGGATCCAATTCGTCCTCGAGATCCTGCGGTGCGGAACCGGTGAGGATGTCGAGGGCGTCCTGCGCTTCGGCCAGTTGGGCGCGCCAGCGGCGGCGGGCGCGCTCGCGCTCCTCGGTATCGTCCACGCCGAGCAGTTCGGCCAGTTCGTCCAGCAGCGGCGCGTCGGCGGGGGAGAACTCGCCGCTGTCACCGCGCAGCAGTTCCCGGCGGTCCTGCTCGGAGAGCTTTCCGGCGGCCCGGGCCAGGCGCTTGGGATCGGCCCACAGCCCGCCCAGCACCTCCTGCGGTGTGAGGATGGGCCACAGCCGCGCGATGGCCCGCTGGATCTCCGGATCGGCCCGCATCTCGTCGCGGATCTCGGTGAGGTCGGTCTGCGACAGCAGGTTGCGCCCACCCAGCGGATTCGTGCCGATGAGTTCGGCCAGCTGGTCGGTCAGCGCGTCCACCACCGAGGCGGCGAACACCGGCCGGGCCAGATTGTGCGGCCGCCGCGAGGACCGCGCCCGCCCGCGCGCCTTGGTGACGATCTTGCGGTCCAGGATCAGATCGTGGCCGTCGAAGTGCAGCCGGATCGGCTCCCCGGGCACCTCCTGCCGGTCCCGCACCGCCTTCTTCAAGACGTCGAGCATGTCGAGCGAGCCCTTGAGCTCCCCCGCGCGCAGCGAATCCTCCAGCGTCGCACGGACTCCCGGATACAGATCGCCGATGGTGGACAGCAGCACGCCGGTCTCGCCGAGCGAGGGCAGCACCTGGCCGATGTAGTCCAGGAAGGTGGAGTTCGGCCCGATGATGAGCACGCCCGCCTTGTCCAGCTGCTGGCGGTAGGTGTACAGCAGATAGGCGGCGCGGTGCAGCGCCACGGCGGTCTTGCCGGTGCCCGGCCCGCCCTGCACCACCAGCACGCTCTTGTGCTCGGACCGGATGATGGCGTCCTGCTCGCCCTGAATGGTCTCGACGATGTCGTTCATATGCCCGGTGCGGGCGGCATTGAGCGCGGCCAGCAGGGCGCTCTCGCTGCCGACGCCGCCGTCGGAGTCGATGGCCCCCGCGCGCTGGGCGGCCTCCAGATCCAGGTATTCGTCGGTGACGGCGGTGACCTTGCGATTGCGCGAGCGGATGTGCCGCCGCCGGGTCACCCCGTCCGGTGCGGCGGTGGTGGCCAGATAGAACGGCCGGGCCAGGGGCGCGCGCCAATCCAGCAGCAGGGTCTCGTAGTCGGCGTCCTCGTCGAGGATGCCGATGCGGCCGATATAGCGGTGTTCGCCGTCGCCGTCGCCGCTCGGCTCACCGTCCGCGGTGGCCGCCAGGTCGATGCGCCCGAAGCACAGGCCGTGTTCGGCGGCATCGTATTTGGCCAGGTCCTCGTGGTACAGCTGGGTGAACGATTCGCGCTCGCTGCGGGCCTGCGGGGTGCCGCCGGTTTCCAGCAGTACGGTGCGTAGTCGGCGCTGCGCGTAGCGGCGCATCCCGTCCAGCCGCTCGTACAGCAGCGTCAGATGCCGCTGTTCCCGCTCCAGCTCCGCGGTATCGGAGTCGGTCGCGGACACAGGACGCTCCTCGGTGAGGTCGGGCAAAGCGGAACTCCTTGTCACCGCGCGGATACACGCGCAACGTTCGAGAACAGAGCAGTCGAGTCTAGTTCCCCTCGGCCGACCCCGCCGTATCCGCAGGTGAGACGTCGGCGGTGAGTTCGAACACGGCTCTCAGGAGGCGTGGGTGCTGTTGGGGCGCCGGGTCACGGGGGAGCTGTCGCGGTGGCCCGGTGGCTTGGCACGGTACATCGCCACATCGGCGTCGTGCAGGACGGCCTCGGGGGTGCGGGAGTCGCCGGGGTGCAGCGGGGTGATGCCGATGGAGGCGTCCACCTGGATGCGGTGACCGCGCGCGATGATCGGTTCGGCCATGGCCTGGCGCAGGCGGGACACCAGCGCCTCCAGATCCTCGCCGAGGGTGCGGCCGGACAGCAGCACCAGGAATTCGTCGCCGCCGATCCGCCCCACGATGTCGTCGGTGCGCAGGCCGCGCTGCAAGCGCTGGGCCACGATCTGCAGCACGGTGTCGCCGATGGCGTGGCCGAGGGTGTCGTTGATGGTTTTGAAGCCGTCCAGGTCGATGAACAGCACGGTGGACACCGGCAGATCCTCGGTGGTGCCCAGCGCCGCCGCCAGGCGGGAGAGCACCAGCGCCCGGTTGGCCAGCCCGGTGAGCGGGTCGTGGGTGGCCTGGTACTCCAATTGCCTTCGGCTGGCCCGGAATTCGGTGATGTCGTTGAACGACGACACCGCCGAGGACTGTGGGTCGCCGGGATTGAGCAGGCGGCTCGATCCGGACAGCCAGCGGCGCTGCCCGTCCGGCCGGTCCACGCCGAACACGTAGCCGACCACGGTCTCCCCGGTGGCCAGGGTGCGCGCCACCGGATGGCGGGTGGGCGGCAGCGTCATGGCGTTGGCGTCGAGCAGGGTCAGCGGCAGCGCGTAGATCGGGGTGCCGACCAGATCCTCGCCCTCGTGGCCGAAGATGCGCAGCGCCGCCGGATTGATGGATTCGATGCGGCCCCGCCGGTCTATCACCACCACGCCCTCCTCGAGTTGCGAGACCACGGTGGTGAAGTGCTGCTCGGCCCGGCGCTGCGCGGCCTCGGCGGCCCGTTGGGCGGTCAGGTCGTGAATGACCACCTGGTAGGCGAGCCGGTTGTGCCAGGCGGTGAGCACCGAGACGGTCTCCACGTCCAGCAGCGTGCCGTCGGCGCGGACCAGGGTCATCTCGGCGGGTTCGGAGGCGGCCCCGGCCTCGGTGAGGCGGCCGATGCGCGCCAGCATGCCGGGGACCGAGGCGGGATCGACGAAGCGGGTCACCGGCTGGCCGACGAGATCTTCGGTACTGTCCGCGCCTAGTAACCGGACGATTGCCGGATTGGCGTAGACGAGGATGCCCCGCTCGTGCACCACCACCCCGTCGGGGCTGTGCTCGACCAGGGATCGGTACCGCTGAGCCAGTTGTTCGGCATCGGTCGGGTCATTTGCCCGATCGTTACCCACTTCCACGTGTGTACCCCCTGATCGTCGTCGACTCACGTCGGTGGAGCACGGGATCATTGTCCTTGGAGCACGGGATCACTGTGTGCCGGGTGGCGGCGGTGCACGGTCCCGGCGGTATTGAATGAATCACAATCCCGCACTGCATCGGGACCCGATTGGCGATCATTACAGGCACCAGCTCGCGAAGGAGCGATGCATGACCAGTAGTACGTCGAAGTCCGCGGCACAGCACCAAGATCATATGACCATTGCCGGGATAGGCGCGGTCACCGGTTACGGCTGGGGCCGCGAGACCCTCTGGGAAGGTTTGCTGAGCGGTAAGCCCGCCGCCCGACTCTTTCCAGGGTACGGGCCGGATCGCGATCGCCAAGGATGGGTGGCGCGTGTCCCCGACGGCGGCGATCCGGAGGTGAGCCCGAGTCGCTACGGGCGTGCTGTGCAGCAGGCGGCGCGCGAGGCCGTCGCCGACGCCACCGAGCGCGGCTGGCGGCCCGGCCGCCGGGTGGGACTGCTGCACGCCATCGTGCTCGGCGACGTCTACGAATGGCGCGACTTCTACGTCGTCGACGGTGCTCGCCGCCGCAATCGCGACTATCTGCGCCTGCTGCCCTCCACGCCCATCGCGATGCTCATGCGGGAGTTCGGATTTCACGGCCCGTCCATGAACGTCACCGCGGCGTGCAGCTCCAGCAATGTCGCCCTGATCACCGCCCAGCTGTGGCTGGACAGCGGTTTCGCCGACGACGTGCTGGTGGTGGCCAGTGACCTGTCCGCCACGCCGGATATGGTCGAGCCGTTCGTGCAGCTGGGCGCGGCGGTGGTGGACGCCGAACCGCTGCAGGCGTGCCGCCCCTTCCAGGCGGGCAGTCGCGGCTTCGGCTTCGGCGAGGCGTCGGTCGGCTTCGTCCTCACCCGGACCGCCGAACGGCCGTACGCGAGCGTGCTGGGCGGCGCCATGTCCAATGACGCCTACCACGTGCTCTCGGTGGAGCCCTCGCACGAGCAGATCTTCGACTGCGTGCACCGTGCCCTCGAGCATGCCGGAATCCGCCCGGAGCAGGTGGACTACTTCAACACCCACGGCTCCGGCACCAAGCAGTGCGACGACGCCGAGACCGCGGTGCTGGAGCGGATCCTGGGGGGCCGGCCCCGGGTCACCGCGCTCAAGCCGCTGGCCGGACACTGCCAGGCCGCGTCGGCGGGCGTCGAGGTCGCGGCCGCGGCCATCGGCTACGACCGGGGCATCGTGGCCGCCGCCCCGATCGTGGCGGCCGCGCACGCCCGACTACTCGACGGCCCGACCCCCATGAGCGGCGGTATCACGCTCAAGACCGCGCTCGGGATGGGCGGGCACAATTCCGCGGTGGTGCTCGGCCCGGCACGCTGAGGCCGCGGCACCGGCTGCGCCGCACCGTCGGCGAGAGCGCCGAACACCGGTCCGTCGCGGTCCGCTGGGGTGCGGCCCTGTCGAGCACGACGTGAGCCCCGTCCACGCCGGGTTGAGCGCCGGGCGGCTTGCCCCTCGTGTGTGGCGGCGGCCTGTTTCCTGGGCGGGCCGTACGGGCGGTGCGGAGGTGCCGACCGCGGGCTCGCGCTGCCACTCAGCCCCGGGTGTGCCCATCGGTGGTGGTCTCAGTGCGGTGGCGGGGCTCAGTGCAGTGGCGCCGACCAGTGCAGTTTGGTGCCGGTGCGGATTCCGTCGGCATCGCGGCGCGGATAGACGGCCAGGCGGCCGCCCGACTTCTCGGCCCGCCGCGCGAGATCGGTGAGGCCGCGGGGAGCGATCTGCTCGGCGATGCCGCGGCCGTTGTCGGCCACCACGATGGTGAGATCGTCCGCGACGCCGATGTCGATGGTGACGCGGTCGCCGCCGGAATGCCGGACGGCATTGCCGAGCGCCTCCCGCACCACGGCCTCGGCGTGCTCGGCGAGGCCGGGCTCGAGCACCGACAGCGGTCCGCTCACGTGCAATTCGGCGCGGATCCCGGTGGCGGCGGTCAACTGCCGCACCGCGCGTTCGAGGTGTCGGCGCAGTCGGGTGCTGTGCTCGGCGCCGCCGTGCAGGTCGAAGATGGCGGTGCGGATCTCCTCCACCACCTCCTGCAGATCGCCGACGGCATCCGAAAGCCGCTGTCGCACCGCGGCTTCCCGGGCGCGCGGCACGATGCCCTGCAGGGACAGGCCGATGGCGAAGAGCCGCCCGATCACGTGGTCGTGCATATCGCGGGCGATGCGGTCGCGGTCGGTGAGGATGTCGAGTTCGCGCACGCGCCGCTGCGCCACCGCCAGTCGCATGGCGAGTGCGGCCTGATCGGCGAAGGCGGCGATGAGGTCGGTCACCTCGTCGGAGTACGGCGCGGATCCGGCCGTGCGCACCGTGATCAGCACGCCCAGGGTGGAATCGGCGGTGTGCAGCGGCAGTACCAGGGCGGGCCCGGCATCGCCGTGCGGGATACCGAGATCGACTCGGCGGGTGTCGTCGCAGCGTACGGGGATCCGATCGGTGAGCACCTCGCCGAGAACGGTGCCGGTGGTGCGCGCGGTGCGGCCGCGATACCCGGCCCCCGGACCGGACCACTGCGCCACCACCACCTCGGTGTCCTCCTCGGGTGGTGCTTCCGGGTCGGCGACGATGGCCAGGACGGCGCGGTCCGAGCCGGTGAGTTCCCGTGCGTGCGACACGATCTGGGCCAGCACCCGGCCCGGTTCGGTGCCGGCCAGGAAGTCGGTGGCGATATCGCGGGTGGCCTCGATCCACGCCTGCCGGGTGCGGGCCGATTCGTAGAGCCGGGCATTGTCCACGGCGATGCCGGCCGCCGCCGCCAGCGCCCGCACCAGCACCTCGTCGTCCTCGGTGAACGGGTGGCCGCCGAACTTCTCGGTGAGGTACAGATTTCCGAACGTCTCCCCGCGAATGGTCACCGGGACGCCGAGGAAGCTGTGCATGGGCGGATGGTGTCGCGGGAAGCCGACCGAGGCGGGGTGGCGGGCCAGGTCCTCGAGCCGCAGCGATTCCGGTCGGCGCAGCGGCACGCCCAGGACGCCGTGTCCGTCGGGCAGCGCGCCGATGCGGGCGCGGGTGCGCTCGTCGATGCCGTGCACGATGAAGCGGGTGATCCGTTCGCCGTGTCCGCGCACGCCCAGCGCGCCGTAGCGGGCGTCGACCAGTTCGGTCGCCGCGCCGACGAAGGTGCGCAGGGTGTCGTCCAGATCGAGCCCGGCGGTGACCGTGAGCATCGCCTCGACCAGTCCGTCGATGCGGTCGCGGGCGTCGATGATCTGCTCGACCCGGTCCTTGACCTCGGTGAGTAGTTCTCGTAATCGCAACTGCGACAAGGTTTCCCGTACCCGGTAGGAGCCGGTGCGGGAATGGTCGGCCATGGGCGGTCCTCCGGCGGTGACGCACTCGGTACCGGAATCCTACGAGCGGTCGCGGGGGTCCATCGGTGGTTCGCCATGGTTTTGCAGGAAAATTTTGCTGAAATATGACCGAGTGAGGACTTTAGGCCCTGTCACGCTCCGCGGTCGGAGTGCTGCCATAGACGAGGGTTGCCGGATCGAGATCAACAGTCGTGATCGACAAGAAAGCGGGGACGGCGATGGGCGCATACGACGTGTGGTCGAGCGGTATCGATCCCGATTTCGTAGTCGCCACCCGCGGTCCGGCGCCCGCCACCGAGGTCACCAGGGTGGTGCGCGGCGTGGGCCGAATCCTGCGCAGGCATGGCGTCGAGGGCGCGGTGCGGGCGCGGCTGGAGTGGTCCACGACCGACGCACCCACCCTGGTGCAGGTGGTGCTGCGCTGGGTGGGCCGCGCGGTGGGCACGGAATACCGGGTGCAGGTCGCCGGACCGGGGCGGTTCGCGGTGACATTCGCGCTGGAACGCCTCGATCTGCGCCTAGAGTGTGGGCCGGAGGAGCCATCCCGACCATGGCCCGACCCTGCCCGGCCCACACTCGCCGTGGTCAGCGAGCCGCGACCGATCGTGCGGCGCAAGGACCGCCGACTCCAGGTGATCTCGGCGGCGCACGCCGCCCGCGTCCTGGACGCCATGGACTACGACGCGCACCTGTTCACCGACGCCGAGTCCGGATCGGACGCGATGGTGTGCTGGACCGGGCCGCTCGGCGTGCGGACACTGCGGCAGCGGGACGGCATACCGGTCCTCACCGATGACGAGGCCGCCGAACGGCTCTGCCGTCGTGGACTCCCGTACCTGTTCTACGGCCTTCCCGACACCGACCGGGGGCGGCTGCTGTACCGCCGCTTCGACGGCGATCTCGGACTGGTGACGCCCGCCACCGACGAACGCGGCTGCGGCGACCGGGCCGCGCAGTCACGTATCGTGGGCAGCGCCTGCTTCCGACCCACGGTGCAGAGCGCGACCGCGGTGCGGCGCCTCCCCATCCTCGACTGAATTACGTCGTTGACCAGCGTCGCAGTGCGCGTCGCGAAACTTGTCGGTGGGCGCGCATAGCATGGCGTCGGGGGTAACTCTGGATGCCGAAACGTTGGAAGGACAGCCCTGTGGCGGAACGCCTGACTGTGCGCGGTGCGAGGGAGCACAACCTCAAAGGGGTCGATCTCGACCTACCCCGCGACAGCCTGATCGTGTTCACCGGTTTGTCGGGCTCGGGCAAGTCCTCGCTGGCCTTCGACACCATCTTCGCGGAGGGACAGCGCCGGTACGTGGAATCGCTGTCGGCGTACGCCCGGCAATTCCTCGGCCAGATGGACAAGCCCGATGTGGACTTCATCGAGGGGCTGTCCCCGGCGGTGTCCATCGACCAGAAGTCGACCAACCGCAATCCGCGCTCCACCGTCGGCACCATCACCGAGGTCTACGACTACCTGCGGCTGCTCTATGCCCGCGCCGGCACCCCGCACTGCCCGGTCTGCGGTGAGCACATCCAGAAGCAGACGCCGCAGCAGATCGTCGACCAGGTGCTCGCCATGCCGGAGGGCATCAGGTTCCAGGTGCTCGCGCCGGTGGTGCGCACCCGCAAGGGCGAGTTCGTGGACCTGTTCGAATCGCTGAACACCCAGGGCTATTCGCGCGTCCGGGTGGACGGCGTGGTGTACCCGCTCACCGATCCGCCCAAGCTGAAGAAGCAGGAGAAACACGATGTGGAGGTGGTCGTCGACCGCCTCGCCGTGAAGCCGAGTTCCAAGCAGCGCCTGACGGATTCGATCGAGACCGCGCTGCGGCTGGCCGACGGCATCGTGGTGCTGGACTTCGTGGACCGCGACGAGCACGCGCACGACCGGGAGCGCCGCTTCTCCGAGAAGCTGGCCTGCCCCAACGGCCACCCGCTCGATATCGAGGATCTGGAACCCCGCTCGTTCTCCTTCAACTCGCCCTACGGCGCGTGCCCGGACTGCACCGGCCTCGGCATCCGCAAGGAGGTCGATCCCGAACTGGTGGTGCCCGATCCGGAGCTGAGCCTGGCCGAAGGCGCGGTCGCCCCGTGGTCGCGCGGGCAGACCGCCGAATACTTCACCCGGCTGCTGTCGGGCCTGGCCGAGGCCATCGGCTTCTCCATGGACACCCCCTGGCAGGACCTGCCGGCCAAGGCGCGCAAGGCGGTGCTGGAGGGCAGCTCCGATCAGGTGCACGTCTCCTACACCAACCGCTACGGCCGCAAGCGTTCGTACTACGCCGATTTCGAAGGTGTGATGCCGTTCCTGCAGCGGCGCATGGAGAACACCGAATCGGAACAGATGAAGGAGCACTACGACGGGTACATGCGCGATGTGCCGTGCCCGGTGTGCAACGGCGCGCGCCTGCGGCCGGAAATCCTCGCCGTCACGCTGAAGACCGGCGCGGAGCGCAAATCCATCGCGGACCTGTCGGACCTGTCCATCGGCGAGGCGGCGGGCTTCCTCAACGCGCTGACCCTGGACGAGCGCCAGGCCGCCATCGCCGCGCAGGTGCTCAAGGAGATCCAGGCGCGACTGGGCTTCCTGCTCGACGTGGGTCTCGAGTATCTGACGCTGTCGCGGGCCGCCGCCACACTGTCCGGCGGTGAGGCACAGCGCATCCGGTTGGCCACCCAGATCGGCTCCGGTCTGGTGGGCGTGCTGTATGTGCTGGACGAGCCGTCCATCGGCCTGCACCAGCGCGACAACCGCCGCCTCATCGAAACCCTCACGCGGCTGCGGGATCTCGGCAATACGCTGATCGTGGTCGAACACGACGAGGACACCATCCACTCCTCGGACTGGGTGGTCGACATCGGCCCGATGGCCGGTGAGCACGGCGGCCAGGTGGTGTACTCGGGACCGTATCCGGGGCTGCTGGCGGACAAGACCTCGCTGACCGGTGCGTACCTGTCGGGGCGGGAGCGGATCGAGGTGCCGCTGGTGCGGCGGCCGATCGACAGGAAGAAACAGCTCACCGTGGTCGGCGCGCACGAGCACAATCTGCGCGGCATCGACGTGAGCTTCCCGTTGGGTGTGCTGACCTCGGTCACCGGCGTCTCGGGTTCCGGTAAGTCCACGCTGGTCAACGACATTCTGGCGACCGTGCTGGCCAATAAGCTCAATGGCGCGCGGCAGGTGCCGGGCCGTCATCAGCGGGTGAACGGGCTCGACAATCTGGACAAGCTGGTGCAGGTGGATCAGTCGCCCATCGGCCGCACTCCGCGCTCGAATCCGGCCACCTACACCGGGGTGTTCGACAAGATCCGCACCCTGTTCGCGGCCACCACCGAGGCCAAGGTGCGCGGCTATCAGCCCGGCCGGTTCTCCTTCAATGTGAAGGGCGGCCGCTGCGAGGCGTGCTCGGGTGACGGCACGCTGAAGATCGAGATGAACTTCCTGCCGGACGTGTACGTGCCGTGCGAGGTCTGCCACGGCGCGCGCTACAACCGGGAAACCCTCGAGGTGCACTACAAGGGCAAGACCATCGCCGAGGTGCTCGACATGCCCATCGAGGAGGCGGCGGAGTTCTTCGAACCGGTCACCTCCATCCACCGCTACCTCAAGACCCTGGTCGACGTCGGCCTCGGCTATGTGCGCCTGGGCCAGTCCGCGCCCACGCTGTCCGGTGGTGAGGCGCAGCGCGTCAAGCTCGCCGCCGAACTCCAGAAGCGCTCCACCGGCCGCACCGTCTACATTCTCGACGAGCCCACCACGGGTCTGCACTTCGAGGACATCCGCAAACTGCTCGCGGTCATCAACGGCCTGGTGGACAAGGGCAATACGGTCATCGTCATCGAACACAACCTGGATGTCATCAAGACCTCCGACTGGTTGATCGACATGGGTCCTGAAGGCGGCTCCGGCGGCGGCATGGTGGTGGCCCAGGGCACCCCCGAGGATGTCGCGGCGGTTCCCGACAGCTACACCGGCCAGTTCCTGCGCGAGGTGCTGGCCAAGAGCACCGCCGCCACCAAGGCAACCACCAACGGCGCGCCCGCGAAGAAGGCGACCGCGACCAAGACGACCGCGACCAAACCTGCCCCGGCCAAGGCCAAAGCCGCCCCGGCGGCCAAGAAGTCGACCACCAAGCGGGCCACCACGAAGTCCGAGACCACCCCGGAACAACAGGCCGCCGCCAAGAAGGCCGCCGCCGCCCGCCGCAAGGCCGCCGCCCTGCGCTAGCCAGCACACGTGGAGTGCGCCGCCGCGACGATCGGTGCCGCGAACGGCGAGCGGCCCGGAGCCTTTCGGCCCCGGGCCGCTCAGCCGCCGGGGGCCTCGGCCCGCTTCTTCGGGTGACGGCGACACCCCACGATTGGTCGCCGTGCCCGGCCTCGGTGCGCCCCGGCTGTGGTCGGCCATCGCACGAATGCCCCGGCGGGGGCGGCCATCGCACGAAGTCGATCGCCGCGTTCGAATCCCGCCGTTCGCATCCCTTGGCCGGATCGGCGCAGTCGACGAGTGTCCTGGCGGGCGAATTGTCTGTCGACCTGGATTGCGCGACAGGCCGTATCAGACCATCGCGCCCGGAATGGCCGCGACCAGGCCGCCGTCGATGACCAGGTCCTGGCCGTTGATGTAGGCGGCCTCGTCGGAGGCGAGGAAGGCGACCGCTGCCGCCACTTCGTCCGCGGTTCCGGTGCGGCCCGCGGCGACCGCGGCCACCACCTCGGTGGCGGCGTCGGGGGAGACGTTGTCGTGGAACATGGGGGTTTCGATGTAGCCGGGGCTCACCGAGTTCACCCGAATTCCCCTGGGGGCCAGGTCCGCCGCGAGGGTGCGGGCCAGATTGTGGACGGCGGCCTTGGTGGCCGCGTACAGCGCGCCGCCGGGCATCCCGCGGTGCAGGGTCCAGGAGGCGTTGATCACGATCGCGCCGCCATCGGCCAGCAGCGGCAGCGTCTTCTGGATGGTGAAGAACACGCCCTTGAAGTTGACGTCCACCACACGGTCGAATTCGGCTTCGGAGATCTCGCCGCTGGGCTGGAACGAGGCCACGCCCGCATTGGCGAAGACCGCGTCGAGCCGCCCGTAGCGCTCGCGGATCGCGTCCACCAGCGCGTCGATCTCCGCTAGTTCGGCCACATCGCCCCGCACCGCGAGCAGATGGTCCCCGGACCCACCCGCCACGGAACGCAGCTCGGCGACGGCGGCGTCCAAGCGGGCCTTGTCGCGTCCGGTGATGACAACCATCGCGCCCTCCGCCAGCAGCCGCCGCGCGGCGGCCAGCCCCATACCGCTGGTGCCGCCGGTAACCAGCGCGACCTTGTTCTCGAATCGGGAAGTGCTGTGCGTCATGGTGTCGACTCTGCCGATGTCACGGCGGGGCAAACAGTGCCCATACAACCTGGGTTTGCCACCACCAGGCTGCGGCTGCGCACGTCTCGGTCGAGAAGGACAACTAGGCAGGCCGTCACCGTGATGACGAGACAGGTCGTGATGGTCGCGACGACGAGCCCCCTGGTCCGCAGCTTGTACGTGGCTCAGAGAGCTGTCCATGTCCAGGGCCTCGGCACAAGTCCCCGGAGGCACGCGATGCGGTGATCGGATTCGATTGCGGCTGTGTGCCTCGCATCCGATCGGCTGATCGCGAAGCCAACCCATCGAAGTTCTTGGATGTCGGCGAGCACTCGATAGCTGGGCCATCGGGTCACGTCGTAGCCGCCGTAAGCGGTGACGAAGCTGTGATACTGACTATCGGTGATCCGCCGGAAATCGGTGTAGTCGACGGCCAGCTGGACAAGATCCCACTCACGCCAGCCCACGGAGACCTTGTCGAGGTCTAGTACGGTGGGCTCGCCGGAGAAGGGCACCACGAGGTTCGCTTGCCATGCGTCGCCGTGTATCACGCATTCCGTTGCCGGGTAGTCGATTTCGTTGTACTGCTGTCGAAGTCGCGTGCAATGGTCCAAGAGCCATGAACGATCGCCCGCATCGATGGTGATCGCGGACTCGATGCGTTCTCGCAATCCGTCGAATGGCGTGTAGCTCGGTAGCTGGAAATCGGTTGGTGGTGCCAGAGCATGCAGCCGTCGTAGCACGTTGCCCAGCTCTTCGGGGGTGGACGGTCTGTGTTCGGGGATCAGTTTCCACCAGGTCACCGGTCTTTCGTCGACCACCGCAGGTTGGGGGATCGAGTCCACCGCCTGCACTGTCGCAATTCGGTTTCGATTGAGCCATTGGGAAATGCAGAGTTCCCGTTGTGCGGTCTGGTAGCTGTGAGGTTCGCCTATCCGGGCCACGATCCCGTTGGGCAACTCGATGACAGCATGGGAGCCGTCGCGAATCATCACAGCGCCATGGGTGTCGATGCCACTGAGCTTCGCTGCGCGAGAAAGAATCTCGTAGGCATTGTGGTGCAGTCCGGAGTGGTGGTTCATACTGGCACCTCGAACGTTTCCTGATCGTCCGTGAGGGTCGCGTACAGTTCCTTCACCTCAGGAATTTCCAAGTGTTTGATGGAGACGCGTGTCAGCGTCTGCAATTCATCGCGGATGCGTTGGGAGTGAAATTCTTTCGCCCTGCTGGCTGCCCGTGCGCCGATCTCGGCTGCTTCGCGCGGGTCGCCGATGCGCATGGTCAGCGTGGCGAGTCGTGTCAGGGAGAACGTCCGGGACCGAGGATAGCCCTCGCCTTGTTGCCGGATGGCCTGTGCGATCCGGAGTGCGGCCAGCCCGATCTGATGTCGTGCCAGTGAGACTGGAATGAGGGCCTTACCGGTACTGCCCAGATGTTCGGCTTCGTCGTAGAAGCACATCCAAGGAGGACCTTCGCCGCGTGTGCTATTGGCGAAATGCTCATCGGAGCGTGCGACTTCGTTCAAGGTATCGTCGGTGCGGCCGAGAGTTCCGAGGAACTGGGCGCGTAACGCACTGAGCATGGCGCGGGTGGTGGCCGAGACCCGGTCGGAACGCACCTGAGCGAGTTCGATCAATGACAGCGCGTTGTCAGCGCCATCGGTGTAAGCCGTCATTCGCGCCAGGTCCGCGAGCGTGCTCGCTCGCAGCTCCCAGGACTCGGCGGATTCCGCGCACCAGAGAGCGAACCGGGAGTGCTGCTCTGCGGTGGCGAAATCAGCGATGTCGAAGGCGGTAAAGGCAGCGACGCCACTGAGATTTCCGACCGCCTCGAATAACGCCCGGCGGGTTCCGGGTGTGGCCTTTCCTCTCAAGAGCGGCGCGAACGAGTAAAGATATTGACTGGCGATGGTATTGGCCGACCCGCCGCCGCGAAGGTTCTCCGTATTCGCGGCACGGCGGGTTGCTTCCCTCACCTCTTCGACGTCGGATGTTCCAACTCGGTAGGCAGACGGGGAATCCGGCGCGTAGCTGGAGGACACAGACGCCAGATCGAAGGGGCTGAACACGTTGGCCGAAAGCGATCCGCCGGGCTCGTGTGTGGTGTCGGGCGACGTCGTGCGGCTGCGTCGTTTCGCCTTACGGTCGTTATCCGCCTGGTCGCGAAGGGCGATCAGGGCGCCGTTTGCACCGAGAGCGCTGTCGATCGCCATGACCATGTCCCGTGACGGGAGATTGGAATCCTCCCATTCGGTCATCGTTACGTACTGGCGTGAGTAGCCGACCCTGGACGCTAGTTCGCGCTGCGACAGGTCGGCCGCGTTCCGGAGGCGCTTGATCTCGCGAGCCAACTGATCGGCGACCGTGGCTGGCTGCCGTTCGTCGTCCGTGTTCAGGTTGTCGATCGGCCCCCTGCTCATGGGTTCATTCTGGCCTACCACACGGGTATGGCAAGCCATCTTTCGGGCTACTTGCCACCTTCCTTGCCTCCCAGTCGCAGCGGTTTGCTCGGTGGACGACCGCGAATCAGGAGGCATGAGGCGTGACCACACCGACCCGCTACGGCGTTCCCGGTACTCAGCAGAACGGATACGCAGTATGAAATTTCGGCCGACCGCGATCGGCTACGTCCGATCCGACATCAGTGGCGCACGGCAGGCGTGGGACGAAGCCGAGGTCCGTAGTGCGGCGGCGCTGCGTGGCTTCGACTTCGCCAAGATGATCGTCATCGACGGCCGAACCGGGAAACCACTCCTCGCGGGGCTGAAGGCCACGATCGCCCGAATCGACGTCGCAGCCGTATTCGTTCCGAGCGCAACACATTTCGAGGGCGGCACGGTGCCGTCGGGCCTGCGTCGGGTGGTGGACGTGGTGACCGTGAGCCCCGATAACCTCTACCCGCGGACCGGTTCCGATGGACATCGATGACGCGGTGGTGCTGATCGGGGAAGATCGCCCCGGCGGCTGGGTTCAGTACCACGATGGGTCGTGGGCTCCCGTCTGGCGGGACGGGCTTGTGGGCCCTCCGTTCACGATCGCCGAGCTGATCCGGCTCGCTGGCGCGGACGTCGCAATGCTCGGTGGTGGCGGAGTCGCCAGCGTCGTGATCGATGTCGAGCCGGTCGACGTTCTCGATACGGAGAACCGTGAGGACTGGCCGCCATTCCAGAAAGAGGGCTGAGTGCGTGCTGACCGAGTTCGGTGTGGTTGGACGGCCGCGGCTCCGGAGCGGGTACGGAAGACTGTGTATCCCCGGGCCGGGAGTAGCGGAGGGGGTGATGGTGTTGTCTCTGGGCATGGTCAGCGAATCCTCGGCAGCGAAAGAGCAGCGGCGTGCGCAGATGCGGGAGTTTCTGCGTACTCGGCGGGCGCGGCTCACACCCGGCGATGTAGGTCTGGTGTACTCGGGGCGGCGGCGGACTCCTGGGCTTCGGCGCGAGGAGGTGGCGCAGTTGGCCGGGGTCGGCGTGTCCTGGTACACGTGGCTTGAGCAGGGGCGCGATATCAATGTGTCCGACGAGATCCTGCATGCGGTGAGTCGGGCGCTGCGGCTGTCCGAACCCGAGCGCGCGCATCTGTTCGTGCTGGCCGGACTGCGTCCGCCGCTACCGCGCGGGACCACCACCGCGATCGAGCCCGAACTGCGGCAGCTGCTCGATGCCTGGTCGCCGCGACCGGCGATCCTGCGTGACCGCTACTGGAACATCCTGGCCGTCAACGCGGGATCGACCGCGGTGTTCGGCTACGACGACGGCGACCACAACTGCCTGATCTCGTTCTTCACCAATCCGCGCTACCGCGATCGGCACATCGAGTGGGCGGCCATCGCCCCGGAGGTGGTGGCCGCCTACCGCGCGGACGCCGCGCATGCCCCGGGCGATCCCTCCTTCGCCCGCGTGATCGACGAATTGCTCACGGTCAGCGCGGAATTCGCGCGGCTGTGGGAGCGTCACGATGTGGCCGCCCCCACCCGGTCGGTGAAGGCGGCCCAACATCCGGAGGCCGGTGAGCTGATCTTCGACAAGACCACCCTGGCGGTCATCGACCACCCGGACTGGTACCTGGAGCTCTACAATCCGAGGCCCGGAACCGAGACCGCCGAGCGGCTCGGGGCACTGCTGCGTGGGGCGGAACTCACCACGGTCTGAGGGTCGCCACCGACACGCCTGCGGACCCGATGACAGCGCTGCGCTCGGCCCGGACGGTCGCCCGCCCGCCCGCTCGACCTCCGGTCCGAGCGCCGTTCGAATGGCCGCTTCCTATTCCGCCGCTACCGCCGCCGGGGTCGACATCTCCTCCAGCCGCCCGTAATCCAGCTTCACGAGCTGATCGGCGAGATCGAAGTACCGGTCGTCGTGGGTGATCACGATGACCGTCTTCCCGCGCTCCTTCAGCTTGGTGAGGATCTCGCGGTAGAACACGTCGCGGAAGCGGGGTTCCTGATCCGCGGCCCATTCGTCGAACAGGTAGACGGCTCGATCCTCGAGCAGCGCGGTCAGCAGCGCCAGTCGTTTGCGCTGTCCCTGCGACAGGTCGATGGTGGACAGCTGCCCGTCGCGCACCGTCACCTTGTGCGCGAGCTGCAACTCCTCGAGGTAGTGCCGGACCTCGTCGTCGATACCGGGGCGGTCGAAACCGAGATAGTCGTCGAACAGGTGGAAATCGGTGAAGATGGCCGAGGAATTCTGCCGGAACCACTCGATGTTCTCGTGGTTGATCTGCTCGCCGTTGAGTTCCAGGAACCCGGTGCGCGGCACGTAGAGCCCGGTGATCAGCTTGGCGAGGGTGGATTTGCCGCTGCCGTTGCCGCCGACGATGAAGGTGATCTGGCCCGGCTCGAAGGTCAGGTCGATCGGGCCGAGGCGGAACCCGCCCCCGTCCCCGGAAGCGAGTTCGGGCGGTTGCGCATCCAGCGGAACGGG
Organism: Nocardia sp. CC227C; assembly: GCF_030767025.1. Taxonomy (GTDB): domain Bacteria; phylum Actinomycetota; class Actinomycetes; order Mycobacteriales; family Mycobacteriaceae; genus Nocardia. Next base: position 664,134 of record NZ_JASITE010000001.1, read on the forward strand.
CCGACCGTCACTACCGCCGTGGACGATTCGCTGCTTGCCATTGACATCGGGTCGCAGCCTCCCGTTGTGCGCTCCCGGCCCGCCGCCGAGCGGACCGGGGCCACCGGCGTGCGGACCTGCTGGCGGCGGACCCCCATGACCACCTGGTCCAACCTGCCCGCCGGGATGTCCGGCCGGGCTGCCGGGCCGTCCGCCCGGCGGGGGCGGCCCGCCCGGCAGGGCCGGATGCCCACCCGGACTCCCCGCCTTTCGGCCCGGCACGGGCGGCGGCCCCTCGGCCCCCGGCGTCGGAAACAGCGGCGGCCGCTCGGCCACATAGCTGTAGCCGACATTCACCAATTCCAGCCGCGCCTCGGTGACCGGCGGCCGGTCGTTGAACGGCAGCCGCTCCTCGTCGTGCATGGTCGCCATGGACAGATTCATGGTGCGGATCTTGGCCAGCGCCACATCGCCGCGCAGCAGGTCCGGAATGCGGTGCATGAAGTTCTGCATGGGCATGGACAGGAAGGTGGTCACCAGTACATACCCGACCATGACCTCCTCGGGCAGGTTCATGGCGGCGGCGAGCACGAACAGGATGAGTGCCATGGTCGCCAGTTGCAGGATCTGCCCGAGCCCTTGCGCCAGCGCGAATTTCGACCCGGCCTCGACATGCTGCGAACGCAGCCGCTCCGCGGTGCCCACCAGGTGTTTGTGCATGAAGTCGCGGCGGCGGCCCCGGTGCAGCTTGAGTTCCTTGATGCCCAGCGTGACCGCTTGGAAGGAGCGCAGCAGCGCGTCGTCGTTCTCCCGCGCCTCCTGGTAGATCCGGCGCACCCGCTTCAGGAACATCTCCACGCAGGCGATGCCGATCAGCGTGCCCGCCACGGTGACCGCGAAGATCGGTCCGGACACCACCGCGAGGTAAACGAAGCAGCCCACGATGGTGGCCACGTCGATACAGATGCTCGGAATGGCGGTCACGGCCTGCGACAGCGACCGCACGTCCTCGGTGAGCGTCGCCATCAGGCGGTGCATGCCGAGCCGTTCCAGGTGTTCCAGCGGGGCCGAGACGATTCCGGAACTCAGGTCGGCGCGCAGCCGGTAGATGGCGTCCTGGGCCAGCCGGATGAGCAGCACCTGGGATGCCACCCCGCTGACCAGGATGACCATCGCCGTGAGGACGAAGGCCCGCAGGGTGACGTTCGGGTGCGGCTCGGGGGAGACCACCCCGCGGATCAGGGTGAGCAGATAGGTGTTGGCCACACCGCAGATCAGGCCCGCGGCGATGACGGCCGCGATCCGCATCCGGGAGATCGAGAACAGGAATCTGATGAGTTGCATTGCTATTGCGCTCTTTTCGAAAGCGACGACGCCGGTCAGCCGCGGATGATGTCGAAGATCAAGCCTTCGAGGGTGACACCCGGCGCGAAGGAGAAGGCCACACCGGTGGAGATCCGGGCGGCGGTCTCGGACCGCTGAATCATCCGCTCCAGCACGAAGATCAGCGAAACACTCAGCATATTGCCATGCTCGGCGAGCACATCCCAGCTCAGCGCCGCCCGTTCCACCGGAATGCCCAGCGAGCGCGCGGATTCCTCGATGATCTTGGGCCCACCCGGATGGATGGCCCACAGGTCGACATCCGATTTGCGCAGTCCATTGCGATGCAGCACCTCGGTGACCACCGGATCGACGCCGCGCAGAATGTACCGCGGCAGGCTCTCGGCCAGCTCGCAGGTGATGCCGTCGTCATTGACGCGCAGGACGATGCCGTCCTCGGCGTCGTCGAACAACCGACTGAAGCTGTCCCGGATGACGACCCGGCCGGGCGCGAGCGGCTGATGCACCTGGCTCGCGCCGATGACCACCGCCCCGCAGCCGTCGCCGAAGAGGCTGTGAATGATCACATCGTTGACGTCGTCGTCGAAGACCGCGTTCACCGAACTGAGTTCGATACAGATGACCAGCGACTTCTTGTCCGGATGCGCCCGAACGTAGTCGGTGGCGGTGCGGATGCCGTTCATGGCGGCCGCGCAGCCCATGAAGTTCACCACGATGCGTCCGACCGCCGGCGACAGTCCCAGCTGCTTGACCACCGCCACATCCACGCCCGGGGCGATGAACCCGGTGCTGGTCACGAAGATGAGCTGGCCGACCTCGGCGGCGGGATCCGCGACCCCGGCCAGCGCGCGCCGGGCCACGTCGACGGCCAGCGGCACCGCGTGCTCGTAGAACAGGTCCATGCGCTCCCGGATGGTGCCGGGTCGGCGGCTGAAGGGCAGGAACCGGTCGTCCAGCGGATCGACCACCAGGTGGCGGGTGTCGATGCGGGTCTTCTGGTAGACCCGTGGAATGCGAGCTCGCTGGGCGGGATCGGTGAACAGTCCGGCCACCCGGTCGGCCGCCTCGGCCTGATCGAAGACCCCGCTCGGCGATCCGGTCGCGATGCCCTCGATCACGCCGACCGTGGTGGGCGGAGCGGGCAGCAATTCGACGAGGTCGTAGGCGAAGCCTTCGCCCTCGGCACGGCGGGAAGCGGCCCCCGTGGGTTCGATGCCCCCCTCATCAATGGCGATGGACACGAAATTCTCCCCTTCTTTCGATATCAATCGGGTGACCGGCCGCCGTTCCGGACGGCTGGCGCGGTCGCCCGCAACGGAATCGGCTCAGACCGTCCCGATCCCGGTGAATCCTTGAACCATGTAGATGCCGCACGTTGTGAAGGCCGACGGCGAGCAGTGCTCGCGAACCATGCCCCAGTTCTTGTCCTTCGCCTCGTCCGAGGGCGCGAGGATGTACGTGCGAATCTGCTTCGGAAAACGATCGGTGAAGAAACTCTTGGCGGGCAGCCATTCGACCCCGAATTTCGCCGCCTCTTCCCGCAACACGTCTTCGGTCGCGATATTGGCGAATCCGCTGCGCTGATAGGGCAGTACGTGATGCACTCGATGCGAACTCAGCCCCGCGGACAGGAAACAGTCGACATAGCGGTTTCCGACCACCTTCAGGTCGTATGCCTGCTCGAGCTGGTTGATACCCCAGTCCTCGGTGTTCGACTCGATCTCCTCGGTCTCCACCTCGAAGTCGTGGCTGGCCACCACCAGGAAGGTGCTGATCCACAGCGTGATCACGAATTGCAGTGCCCAGGCCCAGAAGTCGCCCGCCAGGGTGAACACCACCAGCTCGCCGACCAGCAGGAAGCGCACCCCGAACGATCCGATGAAGTGCGGCAGTGCGCCGCCCCAGGTGCCGTACATGTCCTTGATGCCCACCTTGCGGGTGAGGCGGCAGACGTCGAGCAGGCGCATGATCATGCCGGTCACGGTGTGCCCGAACTTGTGCACGGTGTGCACCGGCACCCGGTACAGGCGCGGGACCTGCATCATCATCGTGAAGACGTTCTTCTTGATATCGACTTCACTCTGGGTGTGCGGGTGGTGCAGCAGTGCGTGCCCGTCCGCGGTCACGAAGGCCAGCGCGACATAGTTGAGGTCGAAGGCGTTCGTGTAGATCTTGTTCATGCCCTTCTGGGCACGGTGGATGGCGTAGTGGCCGAAGCCCGCCAGTGAACTGCGCAGCAGCACCATGAGCACGACGAACAGCGGCAACGGCATCCAGCTCGTGTCCCACAGTCGTAGCCCCTGCACCGCGAAATAGGCGACGGCCAGGATCGCGACGACGATGTCGAAGTAGCGGTCCATCCGTTTGATGCGCGCCGCCAGCTCCGGATCCTTGAGCCGCGCCTTCACTTTGTGCAGCAGATCGTCTTTGTTGTCGAAGCGGTATTTCGGGGTGTCCCGCCAGCTGTCGAAGCCCTCTGTGAACAGGAAGTCGGGTGCGTTGGCCTTGGGGTGGATGTCCTCGGGCAGCGCCTCGCGGTCGAGTGCGTAGCGCTCGATGAGTTTGGCGATTCCTTCCGGATTCTTGTGATAGGAACCGACAATGGACGTGATATCCCGATTCTTGGTGCGGCCGATGAAGAACTCGCCGCCCGGATGCTTGGAAATCCAGTCGCTGAGGTCGTAGGCTCGACCGTTGTACACCCACACATTGGAGACCGGCGGCGGGCCCTCGGGACGGGGAGGACGACGGAATTCCCGCTCCTCTACGTCTGGGCGGTCGGTCATGTCATTCCTCCACGAGCGCCAGCAAGTCGATAGCCTTCGGACCGTATCGTCCTTGCCGCGCCTTGCATTCCACTGAACAATCTCTTACAGAACGGCCGGGCGGGACGTGCGGTTCGCACGGTTATCGCCGCCCGGGAACGACGGCCGGTCCGGGGCGCGGGGCGGCAATCGCTGCCGCCCTGGCGCTTTCCCGGACCGGTTCCGATCCACGAGCGCGGGGGCTCGGGACTGTCGTCAGCCCGCGGGCTTGGCGACGGTGACGGGCTTGCCGTGGTCCGAGAGCTCCAGCTCGACGCTGCCCTGGTCCTTGGTGACCTCGGCCTTGATCAGATTCGGGCCGGTGCCCGGCGAAGCGGCGCTGGACGGCAGCGGGGCGGCGGAGGTGGTGGGCGGCGCGACGTCCTGGATCCAGAGGGTGATCGGCAGTTCGCCGATGCCGTCGCCGACGCGCGGCACGATCGGGTCGATGACCGACCCGCTGATGGTGCCGGTGACCTTCACGGTTTCGACGCCGTTGATCGTCTCCCGCTTCTCGACCTGCGGATTCTGCACCTGCGCAATGGCATTGGCCAGACCCTTGTCCTTGTCGAGGATGACGCCCGGGTCGTACATCTTCTCGGCGGGGCCGACGGGGGCGTACTTGACGCCGTCCTGCGCCGCGTACAGCGTCTTGTCGACGACCAGGAACTTGGTCTCGATGAAGGGCTCGTTCTCCGCGGTGCGGACCTTGGCCTCACCCATGGCCTGGCCCGAGCCCTCGGGTTGGTTGGTGACGTCCGCGTCCACCATCTCCACCGGGAGGTTCGGGATGTTGTTCACGTTCAGGGTGAGGTGCACCGACTGCAGCGTCTGAGTGGTGCGGGCGGATTCCTGCACGATCTGCGCGCCGTCGGGCAGTTCGGTCGGCGGCGGGGCGGCCGCGGTGGTGGCGGGATCATCGGAGCCGCCGGAGCAGCCCGAGACCAGTGCGGCGACGACCGATGCCGCCAGCACTACCGGGGCGAGCCCGGCCCGTGTGCGCGAGCGGCGCGAAGTCCGCTGGCGCGTCAACAGTTCAATCATGTTCAACCCCCGTTGAGAGTTCTCGTACGACCCGGTTGGCGGGCAGTGGGCTGCCCGGAACGGTTTGTGGCCTATGTCCGGCCCGGCATATGCTGGGCATGATCGTAGGCCGCGCAAGACATTACGCACATCGAGTCGGCCACGCAGCGAGAATTATTCCCAGGCAACTTTGTTCATAGTTGCCGTTTCACTTCGCGTCGTCGAATAGCTAATCTCGAGCAATATTCGAGCGCGGCCACGTCGGCAGCGCTGTTCGACAATCGGTTCGAGATGCGACAGTGTTAATGCCCGGTCAGCGGTTGGCAATCGCATGTAGCAGCTCCACCAGCTCCTGCGGCCGCGAGAACATGGGCCAGTGACCCGTGGGCAGGGCGGCATAGTCGGCGTCGGTATGCGCCAGCTCGTTCGAAGAGGCTGACCTCCGGGGCACCTCGCAACCGCTGCGCTACCTCGGCGGTGCAGCGGTTGCGGATCATGGTCGAGGGGACAGCGAACCGTCGCGGGCGTTCGCCGAGTGTCACCGGCACCGACACCGGGCGAGCGGGTTCCGGGCACCGCGCGCTCCCGGAAGCGAGTCAGCGCCGCCTCGTCGAGAACGTCGTATCGCTTCCGGCCGCGCCCGGATGTCCGCGGTCGCGGTCAGTAGACCGGGCCGGTGTACTTCTCGCCCGGACCCGCGCCCGGGGCGTCCGGATGTTCGGAGGCTTCGCGGAAGGCGCGTTGCAGCGACTGGAGACCATCACGGATGGGACCGGCATGCGGGCCCAGGTATTCGACCGAGGCGGTCACCAGGCCCGCCAGGGCGGTGATGACGCGGCGGGCCTCGTCCAGATCGAGGTGCGGGCTGGCGGCGGGATCGGCCTCGCCGAGCCCCAGCTTCTCCGCGGCGGAGCTCATCAGCATGACGGCGGCACGGCTGATGACCTCGACGGCCGGGATCTCGGCCAGCTCGCGTACGCTCAACTCGCCGTCGATGAGGTCCGTATCCGGATTCGTGGTCGCCTCGCTCATGCCGCTGCCTCGCTGGCGCTCGGCGGCGTCACGAGCGAGAGCTCGGCTGTGTTCTCTGGTCGCGCGCTTCGCTCGCTCATAGCTATGAGCATGGCACCGAGCGGCTTGTCAATGGTCTCGGGGGGACCGATTCGGTGGATCGCGGCGTGGCTGTTAGACTGACCTGCGACGACCGTCCCGGACCGGTTCCTGCGACCGACCCGGGGCTTCAAGTGGAGCCCGACTCCCACCGTCAGCCGGTCACTACCAGGCTCGACGGTCCGGTCGCCCATCTTTTTCTGATGGGTTCCTCGTGTGGGTTCGCCCTGCACAGGTGCGATGCGAGCTGTTTGCGTCGCGGACCGGTCGACTCGGGCCCCGTGTTGGAGAAATACCGGCACGGGGCTTTCGTGTTGAAATTGGGGTTGCAGTTTGAGCGTTTGCGGTCGTTGGACGACACCGCTTGACCTAGGAGGCCCCATCAGCACTGAGACCCGCATCAACGATCGCATCCGTGTCCCGGAGGTCCGACTCATCGGACCGGGGGGTGAGCAGGTTGGGATCGTGCGTGTTGAAGATGCACTTCGCGTCGCCATGGAGGCGGACCTCGACCTCGTCGAGGTCGCACCGGACGCGCGCCCGCCGGTCTGCAAGATCATGGACTACGGCAAGTTCAAGTACGAGACCGCGCAGAAGGCGCGCGAGTCGCGGAAGAACCAGCAGCAGACCGTGATCAAGGAGCAGAAGCTCCGGCCCAAGATCGACGATCACGACTACGAGACCAAGAAGGGTCACGTCCTTCGGTTCCTGCAGGCGGGTTCGAAGGTCAAAGTGACGATCATGTTCCGCGGCCGCGAGCAGTCGCGTCCGGAACTCGGGTACCGGTTGCTCCAGCGGCTGGCCTCCGACGTCGCCGAGTTCGGTTACGTCGAGACCTCGGCCAAGCAGGACGGCCGGAATATGACGATGGTCCTCGCGCCGCACAAGGGTGCGAAGACGCGGGTGCAGGCGCAGAAGACGGCTCAGGCCGGCAGCGCGCCGAGCTCCAGCCCTGCGGCCTCCGCCGACGCGCCGGCTCCGGCGCAGGCGGACAAACCGCAGTAACGAACGATTCAGGTAGCACCGGTGGGACACGACTGTGTCCCACCGGTATGAGACAGATACGAGGATTCCATGCCGAAGATGAAGAGCCACAGCGGCGCGTCGAAGCGTTTCAAGCTGTCGGGCAAGGGCAAGCTGCTGCGTCAGCAGGCGAACCGCCGCCACCTGCTCGAGCACAAGCCCACCCGTCGGACTCGTCGTCTGGACGGCGTGGAGGTCGTCGCCAAGGCGGACGTCGCTCGCGTCAAGAAGCTGCTCGGCCTCTGATCTCCGGCTGAGGCAGCCGTCCGCGATCCGTTTACGGACGCTTTCACCGACCAACTCCGGGCGCGACCGCAGCGCCCACGATTCGAACAAGGACTGACAAGTGGCACGCGTCAAAAGGGCCGTCAACGCTCAGAAGAAGCGCCGTTCCATCCTCGAGGCCAGCAAGGGCTACCGCGGCCAGCGCTCGCGGCTGTACCGCAAGGCCAAGGAACAGCAGCTGCACTCGCTCACCTACGCCTACCGCGACCGCCGCGCGCGCAAGGGTGACTTCCGCAAGCTGTGGATCGCTCGTATCAACGCCGCCGCGCGTCTGAACGACATCACCTACAACCGTTTCATCCAGGGCCTGAAGGCCGCCGGTGTCGAGGTGGACCGCAAGAACCTCGCCGAGATCGCGGTCTCGGACGCCGAGGCGTTCGCCGGTCTGGTGGCCGTGGCCAAGGCCGCGCTGCCGGAGGATGTCAACGCCCCCGCCGCCTGATTCGCGGCTGCGTGACAACCGAGTACTCGCGACGACCCGTGGACGCGCTCCCCGAGCGCATTCCGCGGGTCGTCGCTCTGTCGAAGCCGGTGCGCGGTCGTGCGACGGGCCGGTCCGCGGTTCCCGGTTCGCGCGCCGGGTATCCGGGCCTGCGCGCCGGTGCCCGGCGTGGCTCCGGCCCCGGCGCCGGGTGTGGCCCCGTGGCAAGGATCGGGCCGTCGTGAACGCCGAAGCGATCGACTGGCGCAATCCCCGGGTCGTCGCCGCGGTGAAGCTGCACCGCGCCCACACCCGACGCAAGAGCGGACTCTTCCTCGCCGAGGGCGCCAATTCGGTTGCGGCGGCGCTGGATACCGGGCGCGTCGAGGAACTCTTCTACTCCGCCAAGGCCGCCGGGCGTGAGCACGAACTGGTCGCCGGTGCGGCCGCCATGGGCGTGCGCACCACGCTGGTGAGCGATCGGGCGGCGGAAACGCTGGGGGAGACGGTGACCCCGCCGGGCCTGGTCGCCGTCTGCCGTCAGGTGGACGTGCCGCTGCGCACGGTGCTGGACGCGTCGCCGCGCATGCTGGCGGTACCGGTGGCGATGGCCGATCCCGGTAATGCGGGCACCCTCATCCGGGTCGCCGACGCGGTCGGCGCGGATGGCGTGGTGCTGGCCGGTGATTCGGTGGACCCGCACAACGGCAAATGCGTCCGCGCCTGCGCCGGAAGCCTTTTCCACGTACCCCTCACCCGTGAACGCGATATCGACGCCACCCTCGACGCGCTGGAGGCGGCCGGAATCGCCGTCCTGGCGACCACCGCCCGGGGCGAGGTGGACCTCGACGAGGCCGACGGCATCCTGCGCGGCCCGGTCGCCTGGCTGTTCGGCAACGAGGCGCACGGCCTGGACCGCGCCGTCGCCGCCCGCGCCACCCACCGCGTGCGCATTCCCATCCACGGCCGCGCCGAAAGCCTGAATCTGGCCGCCGCGGCGGCCATCTGCCTCTACGCGAGCGCCCGGGTCCAGCACGGTCGGTGACGGTCCGGGGCGTCGGCCGGAGGCCGAGCGTTCGGGCACGGTCGCCGAAGTCCGGTCGCGGCGGTGGGGTGGCGCTCGGGCCGGCGCACCAACACTTGCCGTTGCGAGCCCGAGCCGTCGCGTGGCTGAGTCGTCGCGTGGCTGAGTCGTCGCGTGGCTGAGTCGTCGCGTGGCTGAGTCGTCAGCGAGCCCGAGCGGTCGTGAGCCCGAGCCGTCGCGAACCCTCGCCGGTGGTCGCTACCCGAGCGCGGTGCGCAGGGTGGCGACCGTCTCGTCGAGCTTGCCGACGACGAACAGTTCCGGCGCGCCCTCGCGCAGGTCGATGCGCAGCCGGGCGCGCAGACCTCCGTCGAACAGGCCGCCGCTGCGCGCCTCGGTGCCCACCGCGATGACGGATGCGCGTGCGGCCGACCAGGAGCGGCCGCTCATGAGCGCGTCCAGCCGGTTCGGCTCGAAGCACAGTCGGGCTGAGGTCAGATAGAGCGTTCCGCCCACGGCGCGGCCGCCCTGGCTGCGATTGGCGGGCCGCCGCCAGCTGACGGTCTCGCCCTCGTCCAGTGTCGGCTCGCGGGTCCAGATTCCCAGTGATGGCCAGCGCCGATCCCGCGGATCAGGGCATGGCCTCCGGCACGAACAACACCATTCGCGAGGTCGGCGTGGCCATGGGCATCGCGGTGCTGGCGTCGGTGTTCTCCTCCTACGGCTCGTATCTGAGCCCCGCCGAGTACACCGACGGGCTGGTGCCCGCCGTGCGGGTCGGCGCGGCCACTGTCGCGGGCGGCGGCCTCATCGCCCTGCTGCTGCCGGGCCGTCCCCGCCCCGTCCCCGTCGAAGAGCGCACTCCCGCCGCGGAATTCGCGACCTGACCCCGCTGTGGTTCCGGCTGCCCGAGCCGATCGTCTCCATCGCGATCGCGCTCCGGGCGGCCGGGGTGAGTGTCCCGCTCAGCCGCGTGCGGCGTGCGTGCGCCGCGCCCGCTCTATCTCGTTGATATTCCGCTCGGCCCAGTCTCGCAGTGCCGCGATCGGTTCCGCGAGGCTGCGGCCGAGTTCGGTCAGCTCGTACTCGACGCGCGGGGGAACGGTGGGGTGGACGGTGCGGGTGACGAATCCGTCCGCCTCGAGCATGCGCAGCGTCTGGGTGAGCATCTTCTGTGAGACTCCGCCGACGCGGCGGCTGAGGTCGGTGTAGCGCATGGTGCCGTCCGCCATGAGCGCGTCCACGATGAGCACGGTCCATTTGCCCGCGATGTGGTCGAGGACCTGTCGGGTCGGGCACTTCTCGGAGTAGCAGTCGGCGATCAGTCCCGACGATTCCACCAGGGTTGTCACCTCGAGGAGGGTAACGCACCAATTAGTGCCTACTTCCCAGCGGGCGGTAACTCTCCAATAGTGAGTGCCATGACCAACATGATGTCCGTCGCCACCGCCATCCGCACCCGCCGCACCATCCGCCACTACCGGCCGGACCCGGTGCCCGCCGCCGCCCTCGACACCCTGGCCGAACTGGCCATGGAAGCCCCCTCCAGCTGGAACCTGCAGGACCGCTCGCTCGTCGTCGTCACCGATCCGGCGGTCCGGGCGGAACTGGCCTGGGCCACCGACGGACAGCCGCAGCCGCGGGAGGCCCCCGTCATGCTGGTCTTCGTCGCCGAACCGCAGGCGTGGCGCGCCGACCGGGCAGACATCTTCGACCGGGCGCGCCGCAATCACGCCTGGTCCGATGAGTTCATCGCCGGATTCGCCACGGCGGCAACCGAATTCCAGAAGTCACTGGACGAGCGCGACTTGCTGCGCGAGTACGCGGTCAAGGACGCGATGATCGCCGCGACCTACACCATGCTCGCCGCCACCGAACTCGGCCTGGCCACCTCGCCCATGAACGGCTGGGACGAAGGCCGGGTCAAGAAGGCCATCGGCATCGAGGATCGCGACGACCTCGCCATCGCCCTGCTCATGTCCGTGGGGCGGCCCGCGGAGCAGCGCGCCCATCCCGGCCGCCGTCCGGTGACCGCGACGGTGTTCCGCGACCGCTATCCGGCGCGCGGCGGCCGATGAGGCCGGATTCGCGTCGCGGCGCGACGTTTCGGACGCCACAGCGGGGTAGTCATCACAGCGGTGCAATGGTGCGCCGATGCGATGTCTACGCGACTAAGGACGAAAACCATGAGCACACGCGACATCACGACCCTGCTGGCACAGCTGCGGACCGTCCGCGACCTGACCGACACCGAGATTCAGATCGCCGAAACCCGTGTCGCGCAGGCCCGGACGGAGGCGGTGCGCCGCGAGCTGTCCGAGAACGCCGACAACGGCCGCCGTCGGGTCGAGGCCATCGAGTCCGCCATTCGCGAGCTCGGTGGCGTGCCGCAGCTGGTCGGCCCCTTCCTGGGTCGGCTGGCCGCCGCGGTGAAGGCGCTGGTCGAACAGGCGCAGCCGTTCGACGAGGCGCTGCTCGGCGACCTCACCCTGGAGCACCAGCTCCTCGACCGGGCCCGCTACATCAAGGCGCTGGCGACCGCCGCGCAGCGCCCCGATGTGGTGGCGCTGGCGGATCGGCTGATCACCGCGCACTCGGCCACCGTGGAGTGGCTGACCACCGTTCTCGCCGAGGAGGCGCTGGGCGGCCCGGCGGCACTGCGTCGCACCCCGCTGCAGGCCGCCACCGGGGCCACGGTGAAGCTGGTCAATATCCCGGTCATCTGGTCCACCCGCGGCATCGACCGGGCGCTGGACGCCTTCCGCACCACCCCGCCCGCGCTGGGTGACCTGCTCGAGCGTGGCGTGCACGCCGGTGACGTCGCGGTCAGGACGCTCTCGGCCTCCCGGGACGCCGCCCTGGAGACGGCCGAGCGGGTCGCCCGCCGAGAGGGGGCCGACAGCGCCGCCGACGCCCTGCACGCGCTGCGCACCTCCACCGGCGTGCTCGAGCCCGACGAACTGCCGATCGACGACTACGAGGAGCTGAACGTCTCGCAGGCCGTCGCCGCGGTCAAGGGGCTGACCGATCCCGCCGACGTCCGCGCCGTGGTGGCCTACGAGGAGGCGCACAAGAACCGCCACGGCGTGGTCTCCGCGGCCCAGACCCGGCTCGCGGCGATCGCGCAGGATGTCACCGGCCGCAACTGAGCTCCCGGTGTCGTCCACCGTCTCTCGACCACCGCGTTGGCCCGCGCGGTAGGTGGTCCGCGCCACGTCGGCCGTGGCGCGGGCAAACGCGGGTGAGATGGGCTGCGTGCGTCGCCTAGGATTCCACCAGCAAGAATGTTTGGTGGGCATCCGCCCTACTCGTACCAGCCAGGGGAGAGACGGACATCGTGGCCGACGATATCGACCGTGCCGAGCAGACCGCGGCATTGAGCGAGGAATCGCTCGCCGCCGCCGCGGAAGCAGCCGAGAAGGCGTTTGCCGCGGCCGCCGACCTGGAGGCACTGGCGGCCGCGAAAACCGAGTACATGGGCGGCAAATCGCCCATCGCACTGGCACAGCGGTCGCTGGGCGCCCTGCCCAAGGAGGAGAAGGCCGACGCGGGCAAGCGCGTCAATGTCGCCCGGCAGCGGGTGTCGCAGGCGTTCGAGGCGCGGCAGCGGGAGCTGCTGGCCGAGCGGGACGCCGCGGTGCTGGTCGCCGAGACCATCGACGTGACGCTGCCCGCGCGGCGCGCCGCGGTCGGCGCGCGCCATCCCATCACCGTGCTGTCCGAGCGCGTGGCCGATGTCTTCGTCGGGATGGGCTGGGAGGTCGCCGAGGGCCCGGAGGTCGAGACCGAGCACTTCAATTTCGACGCGCTGAACTTCCTGCCGGATCATCCGGCGCGCACCATGCAGGACACCTTCCACATCGCGCCGGAGGGTTCGCGGCAGGTGCTGCGCACGCACACCTCGCCGGTGCAGGTGCGGTCCATGCTGTCGCGGGAGCTGCCCATCTACGTGGTGTGCCCGGGGCGCACCTTCCGCACCGATGAGCTCGACGCCACCCATACCCCGGTGTTCTCGCAGGTCGAGGGCCTGGCCGTGGACAAGGGTCTGACCATGGCGCATCTCAAGGGCACCCTGGACGCCTTCGCGCGGGCGCTGTTCGGCCCGGACACCACCACTCGTATGCGGCCGAGCTTCTTCCCGTTCACCGAGCCGTCCGCCGAGGTGGACGTGTGGTTCCCGGACAAGAAGGGCGGGCCCGGCTGGGTCGAGTGGGGCGGCTGCGGCATGGTGAACCCGAAGGTGCTCATCGCCTCCGGCATCGATCCCGACGTGTACTCCGGTTTCGCCTTCGGCATGGGCCTGGAGCGGACGCTGCAGTTCCGCAACGGCCTGCCCGATATGCGCGACATCGTCGAGGGCGACGTGCGATTCACGCTGCCGTTCGGCATCCAGTCCTGAGACCCGATCCAACGAGGAAAGCGAAAAAGTGCGAGTAGCGCAGTCGTGGCTGACGGAAATCCTGCGGCGCACCACCCCGGAGTGGTCCGTGACGCCGGAGGAGCTCGACGCCGGTTTCGTCCGGGTCGGGCTGGAGGTCGAAGAGGTCGACCGGCTGGAGCCGGTCGGCGGTGAGATCGACAAGCCCCTGGTCGTGGGCCGGGTCGCCGAGATCACCGAACTGACCGAGTTCAAGAAGCCGATCCGCTTCTGCAAGGTCGATGTCGGCAATCCGGAGCTGCAGGAGATCATCTGCGGCGCGCGGAATTTCGCCGTCGGCGATCTGGTCGTGGTGGTGCTGCCGGGTGGCGTGCTGCCCGGCGGATTCAAGATCACGTCGCGGAAGACCTACGGGCACACCAGCAATGGCATGATCTGCTCGGTCGCCGAACTGGGCATCGGCAAAGACCACAGCGGCATCCTGGTGCTCGAACCGGGCACCGCCGAACCGGGCACCGACGCCAATGAACTGCTGGGCCTGGACGACACCGTCATCGAACTGGCCATCACCCCCGACCGCGGCTACGCCTTCTCGGCGCGCGGCCTGGCGCGCGAACTGGCCTGCGGCTTCGATCTGGAATACGCCGATCCCGCCGTGCGGCTGCTGCCCGACACCGAGGAACCGGCCTGGTCGGTGAAGATCGAACCCGACTCGCTGTGCACGCGTTTCGCGGTGCGCCGGGTCACCGGGGTGGATCCGAAGGCCGTCAGCCCGTGGTGGCTGCAGCGGCGACTGCTGCTCTCGGGCGTGCGGCCCATCTCCCCGGCGGTCGACGTCACCAACTACGTCATGCTGGAACTCGGCCAGCCGCTGCACGCCTTCGATGCCGCCAAGGTCACCGGCGGCTTCGTGGTGCGCCGCGCCAACAAGGGCGAGACGCTGCGCACCCTGGACGAGGCCGAGCGGGTGCTCGACGCCGAAGACGTGGTGATCGCCGATGATTCGGGCGTCGTCTCGCTCGCGGGCATCATGGGCGGGGCCAGCACCGAGGTCGGCGACGACACCACCGACGTGCTCCTGGAGGCGGCGACCTGGAATCCGGTCGCCATCGCCCGCACCGCGCGCCGTCACAAGCTGGGCTCGGAGGCGAGCCGCCGCTTCGAACGGGTGGTGGACCCGGAGCTGAATCTCGCCGCGCTGGACCGCGCCGCCACGCTGCTGGCCGAAATCGCCGGTGGCACCGTGGAACCCGTGCTCACCGACGTGCGAGTGCCGACCCCGGCCCCCGCCCCGATCGCCATGGATCTGGATCTGGCCGACCGCACCGCCGGCGTCACCTACGAGCCCGGCACCTCCGCGCGCCGCCTCCAGCAGGTCGGCTGCGCCGTGGACGTCGATGTCAGCGAGTCCGGCCACGGTCAGCTGGTGGTCACCCCGCCGAGCTGGCGACCGGATCTGGTGCAGCCCGCCGATCTGGTGGAGGAGGTGCTGCGCCTCGAGGGTCTGGACAAGATCCCGTCGGTGCTGCCCACCGCCCCCGCCGGGCGCGGTCTCACCGCCGACCAGCGACGCCGCCGCGCCGTGGGCAAGGCGCTGGCCTTCTCCGGGGCCGTGGAGGTGCCCGCGCCGGTCTTCATGTCCGCCACCGTGTTCGACACCTGGGGACTGGACGCCGACGACCCGCGCCGGAAGACGCTGAAGGTGCTCAACCCGCTGGACGCGGAGCGCCCCGACCTCGCCTCCACCCTGCTGCCCGGACTGCTGGAGGTGGCGGGCCGCAATATCTCGCGCGGGGCGCGGGATATCGCCGTCTACGGCATCGCCCAGGTGGTGCTGCCGGGCACCGAGACCGGAGCCGTGGATCCGCTGCCCGTGGACCGCCGCCCCACCGAGGACGAGATCGGCACCCTGCTGCGCTCGCTGCCGGAACAGCCGGTGCACGTCGCCGCCGTGCTCACCGGCAAGCGTGAGCCGCGCGGCCCGTGGGGCCAGGGCCGCCAGGTCGAGGCCGCCGACGCCTTCGCCCTGGTCGAGGCCATCGCCGACGCCGCCGGTGTGGTGATCGAGCGCCGCACCGCCGCGTACCTGCCCTGGCATCCGGGCCGCTGCGCGGAACTGGTGGTGGACGGCACGGTCGTCGGCCACGCGGGCGAACTGCACCCCGCGGTGCTGGAGCGCTCGGGACTGCCGCCGCGCACCTGCGCCCTGGAACTGGACCTGGACGCGCTGCCGCTGCGCGAGAACCGGCCCGCCCCCGTGGTTTCCGCCTTCCCGGCGGTGCTGCAGGACGTCTCGGTCAGCGTCGAGAAGTCGACCCCGGCCGCCGCCGTGGAATCGGCCCTGCGCACCGGCGCGGGCGATCTGCTCGAGGACATCGCGCTGTTCGACGTCTACGAGGGCGCGCAGGCCGGCGAGGGCCGCAAATCCCTCACCTACGCTCTGCGCTTCCGCGCCCCGGACCGGACTCTGACCGAGGACGAGGCCAGCGCCGCCCGGGACGCCGCCGTCGCCGCGGCGGCCGGTGCGGTGGGAGCGGTCCTGCGCGGCTGACACATAGGTGCACGACGGCCCGGGGTACGCAGGGAGTCGGGCCGTCGTCATCGCGGTGACCTGCACTGTTCGGTGGACACTCCGGCGGGCAGCGGAATCGCAGGCACCATCCTCCTGGTAGGAAGGGACCATGCAGCATCCCGCCCGGCCCGTGCTCAATCTGCTCACGTTCATGCCGCAGCAGCGGCGGATCGAGCTGACGCCCGACGTGTACGGGACGGACTACGAGGAGCTGCGGCCGCGGACCGGGGACGGCGAGACCATCGACGCGTGGTGGGTGCCCGCGCGGGGAGAACCGGTGGCGCACATACTGTTCGCGCACGGAAACGCGGGGAATATCGGGGACCGTTCGCCGATCCTGGCGCTGCTGTCGCGGGCCGGGTTCGATGTGCTGATCTTCGACTACCGCGGGTACGGGCGCAGCACCGGCAGGCCGAGCGAACAGGGCACGTACCTGGACGCGCGGGCCGCTCGGACGGCCCTGCTGGAGCGGCCCGGAGTGGATCCGAATCGGATTGTCTACCTGGGGAAGTCGCTCGGCGGCGCGGTGCTTTTGGAACTGGCGACGGGCTACCCACCCGCCGCCCTGGTACTCATTTCCACCTTCACCGGCCTGCGGGACGCGGCCGCCGCGGTCTATCCGATCCTGCCGAAGATCTTCGTCCCCGACGCCTACCCGAGCCTGCGCCGCATCCGGAACCTGCGCGCGCCGGTACTGATCATGCACGGCGACAACGACGAACTGCTGCCGCTGTGGATGGGGGAGCGGCTGTACGCGGCGGCACCGGAACCGAAGAAGTTCGTGGTGTTCCCCGGTGCGGGCCACAACGAGGTGGTGGCGGATCCGGAGTGGGACGCGACCCTCTCCGCGTGGGTCACGGCCAGTCTCGGCATCACGCGCTGACGATCGCCACCGCGTCGATCTCCACCAGCATCTCCTCCCGCGGCAGTCCGGTGAACACCGTGGTGCGAGCGGGCAGCACGTCGCCGGTGGTGTGCGCGGTGACGAAGGCACCGTAGGCGTCGTTCATGACCGCGAAATCCTCGCGCTTGGTGAGGTATACGCGCAGCATCACCACATCGTCGAAGCTCGCGCCCCCGGCCTCCACGATGGCCTTCACATTCTCCAGGGTGCGCGTGGTCTGGGCGGCGACATCGCCCGGGTACAGGTATTCGCCGGTGACCGGATCGACCGGCCCCTGCCCGGACACCTGCACGAACGGACCCTTGCGCACCCCCTGCGAGAAGGTGTGCGCGGGCGCGGGCGCGGCGGTGGTGCGGATGGCGATCTTCTCGCTCATGGTGAACCTTTCGGGTGTCGATGGTGAGGTCAAGGACTCGGGCTCCAGCCGAGTTCGGCGGAGACGGCGTCGGCGGCGGCGCGCACCCGGGGCAACCGGGCGAGCACCTGATCGTGATCGAGGAGCATGTCCGGCACCGACATGGACAGCGCGGCCACCACCGCCCCGGTGCCGTCGCGGACCGGAACGCCGATGCAGTTGACGAAGCTCTCGTGCTCCTCGTGGTCCTCCGCATAGCCCTGTGCGGCAACGAGTTCCAGCTCCGCGAGGTAGGCGTCCGGGTCGGCGATGGTGCGATCGGTGAACCGCGTGTACTCGATGCCTTCGGCAATGTCCCGCCACCGCGCCCGCGGCTGCGCGGCGACGAGCACCTTCCCGACCGCCGTGCAGTGCAGCGGGGCGGGACGGCCCACGCGCGAGTACATCCGAACACTCTGTGTCGCATCGAGTTTGTCGATGTAGACGGCCTCACCGGACTCGTAGACCGCGAGGTGGATGGTCTGCCCCGTGGCGGCATTGAGGTCGGTGAGATGCCCCCGCGCCACCGTGCGGATATCGCGGCTCTCCAGTGCCCGGTTGGCCAGCTCGAACAGCCGTGATCCCAGGCGGTAGCGGTGTCCGGCGTCATGGGTGACGAAGCGCTCGCCCTCCATGGTCTGCAACAGCCGCAGCACCGTCGATTTGTGCACGCCCAGCCGAGCGGCCAACTCGTCCAGGGATTTCGAATCCTCGCCCAGTTCGGTGAGGATGGTCAGCGCGCGCTGCAGACTCTGGCTCATGAGGCCACATTCTCGGTCACGACGGCGTCGGGGTAGCGCAGTCGGGCCCATTCCGCGGCATCGAGCGCGGCCAGTGTCTCCATGCGTGCGAGTGGCGGCAGTTCGGCGCCGTCGCCCACCGCCGTGAGCGCCGCCGCCGCGCACAGATGTCCGAAGCGCAACAGCTGCTCGTGCGGCCGGCCTCGGAGCAGCGCGCCCAGGTAGCCGCCCGCGAAAGCGTCTCCGGCGCCGATGCGTTCGGTCACGTTCAAGGCGAGGGCGGGCACCTCGAGCCGCCGCTCACCGAGGAATCCGATGACCGCGTGCGCGTCGTTCTTGACCACCAGATGCCGTGGCTGCGGGAACAGCGCGCGCAGCCGATCCGGATCGCCGGTGCCGAAGACCGCCTCGGCCTCATCGGAGCCGAGGAACACCACATCGGCCCCGCGCACATGGCGGGCCAGCACCTCGGCGGCGTCGACGGTGCGGCGATGCCACAGTGCCGGACGGTAATTCAGATCGAAGCTGAGCAGTCGGTCGCCACGGGGGCGGGTGAGCAGGGTGTCGGTGAGTGCGGTGGCGGAGTCCGACAGTGCCGTGGTGATACCCGTGAAGTGGACGAGGTCGCAGCCGCCGATCAGGTCGGCGGCCGCGTCGTGATCGGCAGCCGACAGCGCGCTGGCGGCGGAACCGGTGCGGTAGTACAGCATTCGGCTCGCACCCGCCGCCAGATCGCCGGGCGTGTCCGAGCCGCCGCCGCGCTCCTTGACGTACACGGCGGTGGGTCGCTCGGCGTCGACGGCCACGGCGGAGACGTCCACGCCGCGCTCGGCCAGATGCCGTATCAGATACCGGCCGAAGCCGTCGTCGCCGACCCGGGAGATCCAGGCCGTCGCCACCCCGAGCTGGGTCAGCACGGCCGCCACATTCGCCTCGGCGCCGCCCGCGGCGCGCTCGAAGACGGGGGAATCCTCCAGCGGTCCCGGCTCGGCCACCAGGACGGCCAGTCCCTCGCCCACGGTGACCGCCTGCGGACGGGTCGGCATCGGCCAGATCACACGAACTCCCTTCGAACCCTTGCGGCTTTCGGCCATGCCGTGCAGACTAACCACCACTTACGCATTACGCAACAATGGTTGCAAAATATGCAATGCAATATGGCTATCGCATTGCACTGTCCTGACCGTGAATATCCGAAGGGAGTTCCGTGGCCATCGACTCCGACGCCGTCGCCGCGCTGGACGAGCGCAGGCTGGGGCCGGAACACAAGTCCCTCCCACCCGCCGCGTGGGGGCTGACCGTGCGCGAATACCTGGACACCGCACCACATCTCGACGACCTCGCCACCCCCGTGCTGACGGTGGACGCCGCGGCCATGGAGTCGAATCTCACCGTCATGGCGGACTGGACCCGCGCCGCCGGGGTGCGGCTGGCTCCGCACGGCAAGACCACCATGGCCCCGCGCCTGTGGGAGCGGCAGCTCGCCGCCGGGGCCTGGGGAATCACCCTGGCCACCGGATGGCAGGCGCAGGTGGCCCGCTCCTTCGGCGTACACCGCGTGCTGCTGGCCAATGCCCTGGTCGATCCGGTCGCCCTGTGCTGGGTGGCGGCGGAACTGGCGGTCCACCCGGAGTTCGAATTCCTGTGCTGGGCCGACAGCGTCGCCACGGTCGAACTCATGGATCGCGCCCTGCGATCCGCCCCGGACACCGACCGGCTCACCGTCCTGGTCGAACTGGGCGGGCCGCACGGCCGCACCGGTGCGCGCTCGGTGCAGCGGGGGCTAGAGATCGCGGCGGCGATCAGCGCGTCGGGGCGGCTGCGCCTCGGCGGTGTCGGCGGGTACGAGGGCGCGCTCGCCCACGATCGAACCGACGACGCGCTGGCCGCGGTGCACGACTACCTCGACGATCTGGCCCGGCTGCACCGCGAGATCGCCGCGGCCGGACTGTATCCCGGCGCGGCGGTGGTCACCGCGGGCGGCAGCGCCTACCCGGAGTTGGTGGTCGAGCATCTCGCCGGACTCGCGGACGAGGACGCCGCGCGTGGCGTCGCGACCACGGTGGTGCTGCGCTCGGGCGCGTACCTGATCCACGACGACGGCTTCTACGCCGGAATCTCCCCGCTCGGCGCGGGTCACGCCGAGCGTCCGCTGCGCTCGGCCATGCACGGGTGGGCGCGCACCGTCTCCCGGCCGGAACCGGAGTTGGCGCTGCTCGATGCCGGTAAGCGCGATCTCCCGTTCGATGAGGGGCTGCCGGTCCCGCAGCGTATCGCGGGACCGGCAGCGGGCGAACCGCCCGGCCGGGCACTGGTGTCGGCGCTCAACGACCAGCACGCCTTCCTGCGGCTGCCCGGCGGCGGACCGGAGGACGTGCCGGTCGGCAGCGTGGTGCGGCTGGGGCTGTCGCATCCCTGCACCGCCTTCGACAAATGGCGGCTCATCCCCGTGATCGACAATGCCGATGCCGACCGGCCGCGCGTGGTCGACCTGCTGCACACCTTCTTCTGAGGCGACCGTGACCGAACTACTCATTCGCGATATCGACATCATCGACGGGACGGGTGCGCCGCGCCGCCGCGGTGACGTCCTGGTCGACGGCGGCCGCATCGCCGCCCTGGCCGACCCCGGCACGCTCGCCGGAGCCGACCGCGTGGTGGAGGGCGAATCCCTGGTGCTGGCACCGGGTTTCATCGACATGCATGCCCACTCGGATCTGCACCTGCTCGCCGAGCCGGAGCATTTTCCCAAGCTCAGCCAAGGGGTGACCACCGAGGTCATCGGCCAGGACGGGCTGTCCTACGCGCCCGTCGACGGCCGCGCCCTCGACATCGTGCGCCGCCAGATCGCCGGGTGGAACGGTGATCCGGACCTCGACTTCGACTGGCGCACGGTGGGGGAGTATCTGGACCGGCTGGACCGGGGCATCACCCCCAATGCCGCCTACCTGGTGCCGCAGGGCACGCTGCGGCTGCTCGTCGTCGGCCCGGAGCAGCGGTCCGCCACACCCACCGAGATCGACCTCATGCGCGAACTGCTCGCGCGGAGCCTGGCCGAGGGTGCGGTCGGCATGTCCAGCGGCCTCACCTACACGCCCGGAATGTACGCCGACACCGACGAATTGGCCGCCCTGTGCGAGGTGGTCGCGGATGCGGGCGGCTTCTACGCTCCGCACACCCGCTCCTACGGCAAGGGCGCGCTCGACGCCTACGCGGAGATGATCGGGCTGGCCCGGCGCACCGGCTGTGCGGTGCACCTCACCCACGCCACCATGAACCTCGGCGAGAACCGCGGGCGCGCACCGGAACTGCTCGCCATGATCGACGCGGCACTGGCCGACGGCTGCGATATCAGCCTCGACAGCTATCCGTATCTGCCCGGCTCCACCACGCTGTCGGCGCTGCTGCCGAGCTGGGTCATGTCGGGTGGGCCGGATGCGGCGCTGGCGCGCATCGCCGACCCGGTACAGCGGGTGCGGATCGCCGCCGATGTCACCGTGAACGGCTCCGACGGCTGCCACGGCGTGACCGTCGACTGGGACACCATTCAGCTCAGCGGCGTGCGCGATCCCGCGCTAGGGCAGTACGTCGGCCGCACCGTCAGCGAGATCGCGGCCGACCGCGACCTGCCACCGGTGGCGGTGTTCTTCGACCTGCTCACCCGAGACCAGTTGGGCACCACCATTCTTCAGCACGTCGGCCACGAGGAGAATGTGCGCGCCATCATGCGTCACGCCCGCCACATGGGCGGTAGCGACGGCTTGCTCGTCGGGGACCGGCCGCACCCCCGGGCGTGGGGCACCTTTCCGCGCTACCTCGGGCACTACGTGCGCGAACTCGGGCACCTGGGACTGGAGGACTGCGTCAACCACCTCACCGGTCGGCCCGCCGAGCGGTTGCGACTGCGCGACCGCGGGCTCATCCGGGAGGGCTACGCCGCCGATCTGGTGATCTTCGATCCGGCGACCATCGCCGACACCGCGACCTTCGAACAGCCGAAACAGCAGGCGCGCGGCATTTCCCACGTGCTCGTCAACGGCGTGTTCGCCCTCGACGCCGGCGAACCAACCGGCGCGCTGGCCGGTCGCGCGCTGCGCATGGATTCCGAGCGGAAGGAGACCCGGTGACCACCGCCCTGGAGGTGATCCGCACCGACCGCGCGCTGACGGTGGTGCGGGCACCCGAGATCCCCGACCCGCTCGCGCTCGCGGATGCCCTGGCCGGGGCCGGGATTCGAGCATTGGAACTCACCTTCACCACCCCCGACGTGCTGGACTGCCTGCGCAAGGCCGCCGCCTCGACGAGCGCGGTGGTGGGTGCTGGCACGGTGCTCACCGCCGAACAGGCCGAAGCCGCCATCGACAGCGGCGCGCACTTCCTGGTCACCCCCGGACTGCGCCCCGCCGTCGCCGACGTGGCGCTGCGTCGCGATATCCCGGTCGTCATGGGCGCTTTCACGCCCAGCGAGGTCATGGCCGCGCTCGACCTGGGCGCGGCGGCGGTGAAGATCTTCCCCGCCCGCGCTCTCGGGCCGGGCTACCTCCGTGATCTGCGCGGTCCCTTCCCGGCGGTGGATCTCATTCCCTCCGGTGGCGTCAACGCGGCCAATGCCGCCGATTTCCTCGCGCACGGCGCGGTGGCCGTCGCGGCCGGAACCGATGTCGTCGCACCCGCCGATGTCGCCGCGGGTCGATGGTCCGCCATCGCCGCGCGCGCGGCCTCGTTCGTTCGATCCCTGAAGTGAGGTAACCCATGGGCGCCACCGTCGACTGGCTGCGCAGCACCACCCCCGGGCTGCTGGTGCTGTGCGGGCTCGCCATCGAATTTCATAGCAGCGCCTCGATATCGGCGGACGCCGGGAGTGGAAATCCCCATCGGGTGCAATAGGTAGAGGCTATTGTGTCTGGGTGAAGTTGGTCGTGTCAGTGAAGCTCCTGCCTACTCCGGAGCAAGCCGTCGCGCTCGCTGACACCGTCCGCACCGCGAACGCGGCTGCTACATGGCTCGCTGAACAGGCGCGATCCGCCGTCAGGCGTGGTCGGGTCGAGTTGCAACGCGAGTACTATCAGCACGTCAAAGCCATGGGTCTGTCAGCGCAGCCCACGCTGCACGTGATCCGGAAAGTGGCCGACGCCTTCACGACTCGCGCGGCGAACCTGGCCGCCGGGAACTACGGCCCGAAGGGCAGCCGCCGCCGCGAGCGGGTCGAGAACGCTCCGATCCGGTTCCGGTCGGACGCCGCCCAGCCGTTCGATGATCGGTGCCTGTCTTGGCAGCATGAGAACTGTACGGTGTCTGTCTGGACGACGGCGGGCCGGTTGAAGGATCTTCTCTTCGCCGGATCGGCTGATCAGCTGGAAACGCTACGGATGTACCGGAAAGGGGAGACCGATCTTGTCCACCGTGACGGGATGTGGTTTCTATACGCGACCTGCGAGGTTCCCGAAGTCGAGGAGAGTGAACCGGGCGGCTGGATCGGGGTGGATCTCGGGTTGGCGAATATCGCCACCACCAGTACCGGGTACCGGGCAGCCGGGCGCGGCCTGCGTCGCCACCGTGAACGTCAGCGGAAGTTACGCGCGAAGTTGCAGGCGAAGGGAACCAGGTCCGCGAAACGTGTGTTGAAGCGGCAGCGGCGCAAGGAATCCCGCCGCGCGGCGGATATCAACCATCGCATCAGTAGACGCATTGTGGTCGAGGCACAACGCACCGCATGCGGTATCGGTCTCGAAGTGTTGACCGGTATCCGTGAGCGGGTACGGCTGCGCAAGCCCCAACGGGCCGCATTGCATTCCTGGGCGTTCCACCAACTCGGATCGTTCATCGAGTACAAGGCGCGTCGTGCCGGGGTGGCCGTCGTGTTGGTGGACGCGTCCTACACGTCGCAGACCTGTCGGTCATGCGGGCACGTGGATCGGGCCAACCGTCCGAGGCAAGCTCTGTTCTGTTGCAGGTCCTGCGGTTTCGTTGAACACGCCGACCGGAACGCTTCCCACAATATCGCTGTCCGCGCGGCGAAGCTGTGGGGTAGCGGGGCGTTGTCAGCCGCCCCTGCACCTGCCTAGGTGCTGGACGCAGCCGGCCGCCCGACAGCCAGCCGGGCGGTGGAGTTGCAAGCCCGGCCCTCTGAGGTTGGGCGGTTGACCCTCACCGTCAAGCAGACGCTGCAAACCTGGACGGTGCTCGAGACGGTGCTGTCGGTGGTGAGTTTCGCGGTCGCGGGCCTGCTGTTCGTGCTCCTCGCCTGAGGCGTTCGATGGTGGTCGATGGCGGCGGGAATCAGAGCCCGCCGCTATTACTTCGCACCGAATGTCCGATTCGGTGCGTAACCTGGCTCTATGACTGACGCCGGTGAACTCGCGAGAGCCCTCTCGGGCCTGTCCGATGCCGAAGTGGCCGCCGTTGTGGCATCCGCCACCGACGGACGAGCCGCGCTGGGAGCGCTGCACGAGGTGGCGGCCTCACTGGCCGCGACCACCGATCATGTGCCGGTCGCGGTGGGTGTGAGTACCGACACTCAGATTGGCGCGAACTATCCACAGCCCGATGCGCCGGGTGCGTTCGGGCAGGTCGGGGCGGCTCCTGTGACCTCCGGCATACCGGAACCGGCTCCGGGTATCGAGTCGGTCGGCGGTTACTCGCCCGGTGGAGTCCCTACTTTCGAGTCAGTTCGCGATAAGGTCGAGCAGCGCTACGGCACCGCGCGGGGGATGGGCGAATTGGATCGGCAGACACCTGTGGGCCGCAGCGTCGAGGAACAGTGGGATGCGCGGGAGAAAGCCGCGCGGGAACGCCTCGAGCAGATCCGGAAATCGGTCCACGAACAGGACTCCGATCAGCCGTAACCTGCGCGGGCGGTCCCGGATCAGCAGATGGGTGGAAGCCGATGACCGAGCCGCGTGAGATCGCAGAACGACTCCTGGACGCCCAGGTCGAATACCTAGTCGGAGAAGTGAGCGGCGACCGGTTCGCCGAGGTGGTCGCCCGCGATGTGGAGGCCGTGCTCGGCGTCGCCGACACCATGGTCTTCCGTGAGGTCGTCGGGATCGACGATGCCAAGCAGACCGTCGCCACCGTGATAGACCTGATCGGCGGCAGCCCCGTGCTGCGGGACGTGGTGAGCGTCTTCGCCGACTCCATCTACGACAATATCGCCGAGAACAACGATTACACCCTCGGCGACGTGGTGGACCGCGAACCCGTCGAACAGCTGCTGGAGAAGATCTTCGGCATGCACCAGGCGCAGGAGCGGATTCTGGAGCGGCTCACCGAGAGTCCGCTCATCGCCACGGTGGCCTCGAAGTTCGTGGACAAGCTGATCAACGACTTCATGGAATCCAACCGCCAGATGGCCGGCAAGATCCCGGGCGTGGGATCGCTGGTGTCGCTGGGCACCTCGGCCGCCAAGCAGGCCCGCAGGGCCGCCGAGAAGGCCGCCGGCGACGGTACCTTCATCGGTGAAATGGCCGGTAAGGGTGCGCAATTCGCGCTGAAGCGCACCAACAACGCCATTCGTGAGATGTTGCGGGACGCGCCCGTGCACGACGCCGCCATGGAGTTCTGGGATCTGCACGCCGGGGAGCCGGTGAGCGGTCTGCGCGACTACCTCTCGCAGCAGGAACTGCGTGAACTGGCCGTGCTCATCTACCGGATCGCGCTCACCACCCGCGAGAAGGAGTACTTCGGCCTGCTCGTCGACGAGTGCGTGGACGTGTTCTTCACCAAGTACGGCGATCACACCCTCGCCGCCATGCTGCCCGAACTCGGACTCTCCGGCGAGGACATCGCCGGTGAGATCCTGCGCTACGGTCCGGCGGTCATCGAGCAGGCCAAGCGAAACGGTGTGCTGTCCAAGCTGATTCGCGAGCGGCTGGAGCCGTTCTTCCTCTCCGAGCAGGTGCTCGGCATCCTCGCCGACGCCTGACCGGGCGTGCGACAGCCCACAGTCGCGGCCGCGCTGTGAGGCCACACACGGACCGGAGCGCCCACGGCGCACCGGTCCGCCCCTCGGGCACAGTGGAAAGGAGCCCGAGGAGGAACACCATGGAACTGCCGATCACCGGCCGGAACCTGTGCGTACTGTCGACGGAGCCACTGCTCGCCCTCGGCGTGGGCGAGTACGAATTGCATATCGGGGGCGAACTGGCCGTCGAGACGGCCAACGGCGTCGAACACTTCGTCGTCGGCGACCCGTCCCGCGACAACGGTGACCTGGTGGTCCTGCTCGACGGTGTGATCACCTCGGCCACCGTGCCCGACTCCGGCGGTCTCCACCTCGCCCTCGACACCGGTCGCACGGTGGTGATCGAGCCGGACCGGTACTTCGAGGCATGGTCGGTCACCGGCCCGAACTACCTGGCCGTCTCCATGCCCGGCGGGGAGCTCGCGGTCTGGTCCTCGTGAACGCGAACCCCGCCGCGACAGGGATCGCGGGCGACCGCGGCCGAGACCGTGTGCTGCCTCTCGCGCCCCACCGGCGTCACCTCGCCCCGCGCCGAAGTCACCCGGCGGCGCGCGGAGCGGGGCGACCCGCCGTGGTCCGGTGTCCGGCGGTCGCCGGTGGATCGACCGGATCAGGCGCTGCGGTGCAGCACCGCGATCGGGAACCGTCGCGGGCTCAGCGCCTGGTAGGTGGCGAAGTTCGGATATCCGGCGACCAGGGTCCGCCAGTGCCGGTCGTACTCCGCCCGGTCCTCGACCAGGCGCACCGTGACCGGCCAGGTCTCCGGTCCGACCTGCACCTGCGCCGTACCCGCGGCCATGAGGTTCTTCCACCAGTTCGGCTCGCCCGGATTGCCGCCGTTGGAACCGCAGACCAGCAGGTCGTCGCCGTCACGGACGAGCATGAGCATGACCGGGCGGGGTTCGCCGGACTTGCGGCCGGGCACCGTCAGACGGAAGACCGGTTTGCCCTCGAGGGTGGTGAAACGGGTGCCGCCGAAGCGGCTGTAGAGCCTGCCGTGCAGCCGGGCGTAGAACCGCGCCACCCCGGCCAGGCGGGTGCTCGCGAAATGGTTGAACCGTCCGGTCAGCCGGAGCGGGACGTCGGATTGCCTGTCTGCCATACCTGTTCCTCGTGCCGGTGGCGATGACGAGTTCACCCTACCGACTGCTTGGTAGTTCGCCAGTGGACGGCATGATCGCCGGCGCGCCGACGCTGGTCGTCGCGCCGAATAGTCCTTGCCCGGCATCTGTGATCTTGGGATGGTGGGAGACGTGTTCACTGTGCCGCGCTACGGACAGGCATCGCTGTCCGATCTGTTCCCGTCACTACTGGCCGGGTTGGGGATTCCGGGGGAGACCGACCGGCTCGGACTGGGATTGGACGCGCGGCGCATCTGCGTGCTGCTGATCGACGGCCTGGGGGCCGAACAGCTGGCCGAACACGCCGATGTCGCGCCATTTCTGGCCAGCGCCGATCCGCGGAGCCTGACCGCCGGATTCCCGACCACGACCACCACCAGCCTGACGTCGCTGGGTGTCGGCGTGCCGCCGGGGGAGCACGGCCTGGTGGGATACCTGCTGCGGGTGCCCGGACACGATCGGCTGATGACGCCCCTGAAGTGGGGGCTGTTCGGAGCCGGACCGAAGGTGGATCTGCTGAAGGAACTGGTCCCGGAGCAGTTCCAGCCCCGGCCGACGGTCTTCGAGCGGGCAGCGGCCGCCGGGGTCTCGGTCACCCAGGTGGGGCCGATCTTCCAGGCGGGCTCGGGATTGACCCGAGCGGCGTTCCGCGGCAGCGACTTCCGCTTCGACGTGTCCATGGGTGATCTGGTGGACGGCGCGCTCACCGCATTGCGACAGGGCGACCGCTCCCTGGTCTACGCCTACCACGCCGACCTGGACACCACCGGCCATGTGCGCGGTCCGGGCTCGCGGGCGTGGAAGTTCGAGCTCGCCAATGTCGATCGCGCCGCGGCGGCCATCGCCGAGCGGCTGCCCGCCGACGCCGCGCTGCTGGTCACCGCCGACCACGGCATGGTGGAGGTCGACGAGCGCATCGACTTCGACACCGATCCGGCGCTCGCCGACGGCGTGGGGGAGTTGGGCGGTGAACCACGCGCCCGCCACGTCTACGCCCTCGACGGCGCGTCCTCCGACGTCGCCGCCGCGTGGACCGAACTCCTGGGCGACCGCTTCGAGGTGGTGCCGCGCGCCGATGCCGTCCAGCGCGGCTGGTTCGGTCCGGCCGTCACCTCGGAAAGTCTGGACCGCATCGGCGATCTGGTCGTGGTGGCCCGGCAGCGCGGGGGCATCGTCCGGTCGGCCGTCGAACCGCTGCAATCCGGCATGGTCGGTCATCACGGCTCGCTGACCTCGGCCGAAATGCACGTTCCGCTGCTGGTGTTCCAGCCCTGAACCGGCATCGCGGGCCGGATCGGACACCCACCCGTGAATGAGCTTGCACGTTCGTGCATAATCATCACATGGTGGATACCTCGGGTGGGCCCACGGTACGGGTCGCGGTAGCCGGTGCGAGCGGATACGCGGGCGGCGAAGTGTTGCGCCTGCTGCTCGGGCATCCAGCCTACCGAGCCGGGCGCCTCGAGATCGGGGCGCTGACCGCGGGGTCGAATGCCGGGACGGCGCTGGGCGAACTGCAACCGCATCTGCTGCCGCTGGCCGATCGGGTGCTCGCACCCACCACCGTCGACGAACTGGCGGGGCACGACATCGTCTTCCTGGGACTGCCGCACGGTCAGTCGGCGGCCATCGCGCGGCAGCTGCCGGAGTCGACCGTGATCATCGACTGCGGCGCGGACTTCCGGCTCACCGACGCGGCGGCGTGGGAGAAGTACTACGGCAGCCCGCACGCGGGCAGCTGGCCCTACGGACTGCCGGAACTGCCCGGCGGCCGGGACGCCCTGCGCGGGGCGCGGCGCATCGCGGTGCCGGGCTGCTACCCGACCGTGGCGAGTCTGGCGCTGGCCCCGGCCGCGGCCGCCGGCATCATCGAACCGAGCGTGCACGTGGTCGCGGTGACCGGCACCTCGGGAGCGGGGCGCAAACTCGATGTGGGCCTGCTCGGTTCCGAGGTGATGGGGTCCGCGCGGGCCTACAACATCGCGGGCGCGCACCGGCACACCCCGGAGATCGCGCAGAACCTGAAGGCGGCCGGGGGCGCCGATGTCACCGTCTCCTTCACCCCGATCCTCGCGCCCATGGCGCGCGGCATCCTCGCCACCTGCACGGCGCCGGTGCGGGTGGACGCCGCCCAGGCCCGCGCCGTGTACGAGAAAGCCTATGCCGACGAGCCTTTCGTGCACCTGCTGCCGGAAGGCCGCCTGCCGCAGACCGGTTCGGTGCTCGGCTCCAACGCCGTCACGCTCCAGGTCCAGGTGGACGCCGACGCCGGAGTGCTGGTGGTGGTCGGCGCGATCGACAACCTGACCAAGGGCACCGCGGGCGCCGCGGTGCAATCCATGAATCTGGCCGTCGGATTCGACGAGACCGCAGGACTTTCCACCGTAGGAGTGGCACCGTGACGACATTCGAGAACGGCAAGCTGGTCCGGACCCAGGGCGTCACCGCGCCGCTGGGCTTCCGTGCCGCCGGTATCGCCGCGGGCATCAAGGCCAGCGGCAAGCCGGATCTGGCGCTCGTCTTCAGCGAAGGTCCCGAATACGCGGCGGCGGGCGTGTTCACCCGCAACAAGGTGAAGGCCGCACCGGTGCTGTGGTCGCAGCAGGTGCTGACCGGCGGTCGGCTGCGCGCGGTCATCCTGAATTCCGGTGGCGCGAACGCGTGTACGGGTCCGGGGGGATTCCAGGACACCCACGCCACCGCCGAGGAACTCGCGAAAGCCCTGAGCAACTGGGGCACCGAGACCGGCGCGGGGGAGATCGCGGTCTGCTCGACGGGTCTCATCGGCGACCGGCTGCCCATGGACAAGCTGATTCCCGCGGTCACCGAGATCGTGCACGAGATGGGCGGCGGGCTCTCCGGCGGCGCGGAGGCCGCGCGGGCCATCATGACCACCGACACCGTGCCCAAGGAAGCCGCGTTCCACCACCGGGACAAGTGGAACGTGGGCGGGATGGCCAAGGGCGCGGGCATGCTCGCGCCGTCGCTGGCCACCATGCTGGTGGTGCTGACCACCGATGCCGTGGCCACCCCGGCCCAACTGGACGAGGCATTGCGCAAGGCCACCGGCCGCACCTTCGACCGGCTCGACGTGGACGGCTCCTGCTCCACCAACGACACCGTGCTGCTGCTGGCCAACGGCGCCAGCGAGGTCACGCCGACCCAGGCGGAACTCGACGCCGCCGTACTCGCGATCTGCGACGACCTGGCCACCCAGCTCATGGCCGACGCCGAAGGCGTCACCAAGCGGGTGCTCGTCACCGTGCGGGGAGCGGTGAGCGAGGAGGAGGCGCTGGTCGCAGCCCGTGTCATCGCCCGTGACAGCCTGGTCAAGACGGCGTTCTTCGGCTCGGACCCGAACTGGGGGCGGGTGCTGGCCGCCGTGGGCATCGCGCCGATCGAACTGGACCCCAACCTGATCTCGGTGTCCTTCAACGGTGCTCCGGTGTGCGTCGACGGCACCGGCGCTCCGGGAGCGCGCGAGGTGGACCTGTCCGGCGCGGACATCCACGTGGTCGTGGACCTCGGACTGGGCGCGGGTGAGGCCACCATCCGCACCACGGACCTCTCGCACGGATACGTCGAAGAGAACTCGGCCTACAGCTCATGAACCCACTGCACGAACAACTCTCGGCGCTGGACAAGGCGCACGTCCTCGCCGACGCGCTGCCCTGGCTACAGAAGTTCCACGACAAGATCGTGGTGATCAAGTACGGCGGCAACGCCATGGTCGACGACGAACTCAAACGCGCCTTCGCCGCCGATATGGCCTTCCTGCGCACCGTCGGCGTGCATCCGGTGGTGGTGCACGGCGGCGGCCCGCAGATCAGCGCCATGCTGACCAGACTCGGGCTGCGGGGCGAATTCCGGGGCGGCTTCCGGGTCACCACACCCGAGGTGATGGATGTGGTGCGCATGGTGCTCTTCGGACAGGTCGGCCGGGAACTGGTGGGACTCGTCAACGCCCACGGTCCGTACGCCGTCGGCATCTCCGGTGAGGACGCGCATCTGTTCACCGCCACCCGCCGCACCGTCGACGTGGACGGCATCGCCACCGATATCGGCCTGGTCGGCGATGTCACCTCGGTCAATCCCGACGCGGTGCTGGATCTCATCGGCGCGGGCCGGATTCCGGTGGTGTCCACCATCGCGCCCGACGCGAACGGCGTGGTGCACAACATCAATGCCGACACCGCCGCGGCGGCGCTGGCACAGGGCATCGGCGCGGAGAAACTCGTGGTGCTCACCGATGTCGAAGGGCTGTACACCGACTGGCCCGACCGGTCCTCGCTGACCACCCGGATCGATACCGCCGAACTCGAGAAGTTGCTGCCGCGACTCGATGCGGGCATGGTGCCCAAGATGGAAGCCTGCCTGCGGGCCGTACTCGGCGGTGTGCCGACCGCGCACGTGATCGACGGCCGGGTGCCGCATTCGGTGCTGCTGGAACTATTCACGGGGGAGGGCATCGGCACGATGGTCACCCCGGCTCAGGAGTATGTATGACCAACACAGCCGACCTGCAGCAGCGGTGGTCCACCGTGCTGATGAACAATTACGGCACCCCGAAGGTCGCGCTGGCGCGCGGCGCGGGCGCGGTGGTGTACGACGCCGACGGCAAACGCTATCTGGACTTCCTCGGCGGCATCGCCGTCAACAGTCTGGGGCACGCGCATCCGGCGATTCTGGAGGCGGTCACCCAGCAACTGGGCACCCTCGGCCACACCTCGAATCTGTATGCGAGCGAACCGGTCCTGGAACTCGCGGAACGGCTGCTCGCACACTTCGGAAACGGGCACGGCCGGGCGTTCTTCTGCAATTCCGGCACCGAGGCCAACGAGGCGGCGTTCAAGATCTCGCGGCTGACCGGCCGGACCAAGATAGTCGCCTGCGAGGAGGCGTTCCACGGACGCACCATGGGCGCACTTGCTCTGACGGGGCAGGTGTCGAAACGGGCTCCGTTCGAGCCCATGCCGCCCGGTGTGGTGCACGTGCCCTACGGCGACGCCGAGGCGCTCGCGGCCGCGGTGGACGATCGGACCGCGGCGGTGTTCATCGAACCCATCATGGGGGAGAGCGGGGTCGTGGTGCCCCCGGCCGACTATCTCGCGAGGGCCCGCGCCATCACCAAAGAGCATGGGGCGCTGCTGATCCTGGACGAGGTGCAGACCGGGATCGGGCGCACCGGCCACTTCTACGCGCATCAGGCCGCGGGCATCGTGCCCGATGTGATCACCCTGGCCAAGGGGCTCGGCGGCGGGCTGCCGATCGGCGCGGTGCTGGCGCAGGGCGAGGCGGCGGAACTGCTCACGCCGGGACTGCACGGCACCACCTTCGGCGGCAATCCGGTCTGTGCCGCGGCGGCGCTGGCGGTGCTGCGGACGATCGACGAGCAGGATCTGCTCACCCACGTGGAATCGCTCGGCAAGACGCTGATCGACGGCATCGACGCCCTCGACCACCCGCTGGTGGACCATGTGCGCGGGGCGGGGCTGCTGATCGGCATCCAGCTCACCGACGCGGTGTCGGCGCAGGTCGACGAGGCCGCCCGCGATGCGGGGTATCTGCTCAATCCCGCCAAACCGAACGTGATTCGGCTCGCGCCGCCGCTGGTGCTCACCGAAACCCAGGCCGACAACTTCCTGTCCGACCTGCCCGGCATTCTCGACGCCGCGCAGGCCAAGGCGAAGGGGACCCAACAGTGACCATCCGGCATTTCCTGCGCGACGACGACGTCACGCCCGCCGAACAGGCCGAAATCCTCGCTCTCGCCGCGGAACTGAAGCAGCATCCGCAGGGACGCAAGCCGCTGGCGGGGCCGCGCGGGGTGGCGGTGATGTTCGAGAAGAACTCCACCCGCACCCGGTTCTCCTTCGAGATGGGCATCGCACAGCTGGGCGGGCACGCCGTCGTGGTGGACGGCCGCGACACCCAGCTGGGCCGCGAGGAAACCCTCGCCGACACCGGGCGGGTGCTGTCGCGGTACGTGGAGACCATTGTCTGGCGCACCTTCGAACAGACCCGCCTGGACGAGATGGCCGCGGCCGCCACGGTTCCCGTCGTGAACGCGCTGTCCAACGAGTTCCACCCGTGCCAGGTGCTGGCGGACCTGCAGACGCTGCGGGAACGCAAGGGCGACCTGTCCGGGCGCAATCTCACCTATCTCGGCGACGGCGCGAACAATATGTCGCACTCGCTGCTGCTCGGCGGTGTCACGGCGGGACTGAACGTCACCATCGCCGCCCCGGAGGGTTTCGAACCGCTGCCGTGGATCGTCGAGCTGGCGCGGGCGCGCGCCGCCGAGACGGGGGCCAAGATCGCCCTGACCGATGACCCGCTGGCGGCGGCCGAGGGCGCGGACGCCCTGGTCACCGACACCTGGATGTCCATGGGCCAGGAGAACGACGGCCGCGACCGCGTCGCCCCGTTCCGCCCCTTCCAGGTGAACGCCGACCTGCTCTCCCGCGCCGCACCGGACGTGACGGTGCTGCACTGCCTGCCCGCGCATCGCGGGGAGGAGATCACCGACGAGGTGATCGACGGCCCGCACAGCGCGGTCTGGGACGAGGCGGAGAACCGCCTGCACGCCCAGAAAGCGCTGCTGGTCTGGCTGCTGGAGAAATTCGAGGCGGTGCGCGGTGAGCGGTGAGCGACGCTCGGCCGCACCCACCCGTTCGGGTGCGGCCATCGCGCGGACGCGCGCGGGCCGCCAGGCCCGCATCATCGCCATCCTGTCCCAGCACGAGGTGCGCAGCCAGACCGAACTGGCGACCCTGCTCGCGGCCGAAGGCATCGAAACGACCCAGGCCACGCTGTCCCGGGATCTCGACGAGCTCGGTGCGGTGAAACTGCGCGCCGCCGACGGTGGGGCCGGGGTGTACGTCGTTCCCGAGGACGGCAGTCCCGTGCGCGGCGTGACCGGCGGAACCGAGCGATTGTCGAAGCTCCTCGGCGACCTGCTGGTCTCCACCGACGCCAGCGGGAATATCGCCGTGCTGCGGACACCGCCGGGTGCGGCGCATTTCCTCGCCAGTGCGCTGGATCGGGCCGCACTGCCGGAGATCGTGGGCACGATCGCGGGGGACGACACCATCGCCGTCATCGCCCGGGAGCCGATGAGCGGGGCCGAATTGGCCGCCAAGATCGAGCAATTGGCCTGAAACCGTGGCCGATGCGGCGGTGCGCCTCGGGGTTCGATCTACGGTGGTCGCATGCCTCTGGAATACGACCGCTACACCATGGAGATCATCACCCAGACCGACCTCCTCCGCACCGCCATCGAGAACGCGGACCTGACCGCCCCCGTCCCGACCTGCCCGGACTGGAACCTCGGCCAGCTCGCTCGCCATGTCGGCGGCGGCCAGTGCTGGGCGGCCGCCGCCGTGCAGCGCCGGGTGCAGGAGCCGCTGCCGGAGGACGAGTTCCGGTTCCGGGAGCTGTCGGCTTTCGTCGACGAGAAGTCCGCCGATATCGATCCGTGGCTGGGTGAGACCTCGGCTCGGCTGTCCGGCGCCCTGGCCGCGGCGGGCGAGGGACTGCCGCTCTGGACTCCGGTGCCGGGCGTGCGGTCCAGCGATTTCTATGCGCGGCGATTCACCCATGAGGCACTCGTGCATCGCGCCGACGCCACGCTCGCGGTCGGTGCGGAGTTCACGGTGGAGCCGGATCTCGCGGCCGACGCCATCGACGAATGGCTGGAACTCTGCTCGTTGCCCGACCTGCCCGAGCAACGCCCGCGAGTGCGTGAACTGCTCGGCCCGGGCCGCACCCTGCACCTGCACGCCACCGACGTCGCGGAGGAGCTGGAAGCCGAATGGGTGATCGACCTGACCGGGGCGGGCATCACCTGGCGGCGGGCGCACGAGCGCTGCGCGGTGGCGGTGCGGGGGCCGCTGACCGAGCTGCTGCTCGTCATCCACCGGCGTCGCGCGCCGGAATCCGCCGCGATCGAGGTTCTCGGTGACGGTGAGTTGTTCACCGGCTGGCTCGATCGCGTCGCCTTCGGCTGAGCGGACCCCGGGCAACGGGCTACCCTGGACCGACATGGACCCCAACCTGTTGTCGGTGTACACCGGTCTGGCCGTCGGATTGGTCGTGGATACCCTCTACGGCGTCGTCGGTGGGCTTTCCTCCCTGCTACCCCGCTGACCGTGGCCGCCGAACTGTTCGATGATCTCGGTGCGCCGGTTCCGCTGCGGCGGCCGGTGCGGCGCGTGGTGTCCTTGGTCCCCTCCCTGACCGAGGCGATCGCGGTCACCCGCCCTGATCTCCTGGTGGGGGTCACCGACTGGTGCACGCATCCGCGTGATCTGGCGGTCGAGCGCGTCCGGGGGACCAAGAACCCGAATGTGCGCCGAATCGGCGCGATCGCACCGGATGTGGTGGTGTGCAATCAGGAGGAGAACCGGCGCATCGACGTCGAGCGGTTGCGGGACATGGGAATCCCGGTGTGGGTGACCAGGATTCGGACACTGGAGGAGGCATTCTCGTCCCTGGAACGGCTTTTCGCGCGCTTGCTCGACACCGGTGTCCCGGAATGGCTCGAGCGGGCGCGTGCGGAATGGTCCGCGCCGCCGCCGGAATCGCTGTGCGACGCGGTGATTCCGGTGTGGCGCGACCCGTGGATGGTGGTCGGCCGCGACACCTTCACCGGTGACCTCGCTCGGCGGCTGGGGCTGCGACTCGTGCACGCGGATCGGCCGGAGCGCTATCCGACCGTATCGGAGCGGGAGCTGACCGCCGGTGTCGAACTCGCCGTACTTCCGGACGAGCCGTACGTGTTCACCGAAACCGATGGGCCGGAGGCGTTTCCGGGTATCCGCGTCGCGCTGGTGGAGGGGCGCGCCCTCACCTGGTACGGCCCCTCGCTCGCCACGGCGCGACAGCGGCTCGACGAGCGGTTGGCGCAGGCGTTTCGGATCTGATCAGGCCCCGATGGCGCGGGCCAGATGCGGCCAGGAATCGTGCAGATCGGTTTGGAACTGGCCCCAGGTATGGGATCCGGCCGGGCGGTCCACGTGGATCGGGGCGATGCCCAGCCGATTCAGGTGATCGGCGTACGCTCCCGTGCACGAACTCGCGATGGCCTCGATGACGGGTGAGGGCAGGCCGTTGCGGTCGATGATTCCGGGCACACCGGACGCGGCCGACAGGTAGACGGTCTTGCCGCGCAATCGTTCCGCGTGCAGATACGGATCGTGCGCACGCCACACCTCGCCGCCGGGCGCACCCCACATATTCGCCGGGTTGCCGCCGCCGCGCAGCACCACCGCACCGGCCATGGCCACCCCGGCGGCGTCGGAGGTCCACGGGCAACCGCTGTAGGAGGCGACCGCGCTGTACCGATCACCGGCCTGAATGGCGAGGTCGATCGCCGAACCCGCGCTCATCGACACCCCGGCGATGGCATCGCGGCCGCTGGTGGCGAACCGTGCGTCGACCGCGGCGGGCAGTTCACGGGTCAGATAGGTCTGCCACTTGTTGCGCCCCGCGATCGGATCGTCGGCGATCCAGTCGGTGTAGAGGGTGAACGCGCCGCCGATCGGCATCACCACATTGACGTTCTTGTCGGCGAAGAACTCCCGCACATCGGTGTCGTCCCACCAGGAGATCCCGTCCTGCCCACCCCCGGCGCCGGTGAGCAGGTACAGCGTCGGCGCACCGGCATTCGCCGCCGGGATCACCCGATTGGAGACGACACGATCCATGGCGGGGGAGTACACGTCCAGCACCGTCGCCTCGGCCGGCGCGGCCGCGGCGGGCCGGACGGCGACGACGGTCGCGGCCACCGCGCACACCAGCAGCACCCAGATCTTCGAAGCGGTCATCATTCCGTTGTACCAACTACCGCCCAAGGCCGACGCCCACACCGTCGGTGGGCGGCTCACCGTCGAGGTGGAGTCCGATACCGTCGAATACGGCCGGGCGCGGGCGGTCGAGGTGCGGCGCGCCCCGTGGGGGGCGCTGCGGGTGGCGGCGGCGCGGCGGCTCGGAGTCGCCGCGCGCTGAGTGTTCGGCACCCCGGTTATGAATGGGCTTGCATCGTCGTGCATAATCATTTGCAGGACGACGGAGCGGGCCGCGGCGCAGGGAGCCGGAGGCGAACGCGGCCGGTCGGTACAGACTCATACGCACTAATCGAGGAGCACACGGACTATGACCAAGCGCGTCGTACTCGCCTACTCGGGCGGGCTGGATACCTCCGTTGCCATCAGCTGGATCGGCAAGGAGACCGGTGCCGAGGTGATCGCGGTCGCGATCGACCTGGGTCAGGGCGGCGAGGACATGAACGATGTGCGCCAGCGCGCCCTCGACTGCGGCGCGGTCGAGTCCATCGTGGTCGACGCGCGTGACGAGTTCGCCACCGAGTACTGCCTGCCGACCATCCAGGCCAACGCCCTCTACATGGGCCGCTACCCGCTGGTCTCGGCCATCTCCCGGCCGCTCATCGTCAAGCACCTGGTCGAGGCCGCCGAGTACCACGGCGCGGACACCGTCTCGCACGGCTGCACCGGCAAGGGCAACGACCAGGTGCGCTTCGAGGTCGGCATCGGCGCGCTCGCCCCCGATCTGAAGGTCATCGCGCCGGTCCGCGACTACGCCTGGACCCGCGAGAAGGCCATCGAGTTCGCCGGTGAGAACAACCTGCCGATCAACGTGTCCAAGAAGTCGCCGTTCTCCATCGACCAGAACCTGTGGGGCCGCGCCGTCGAGACCGGCTTCCTCGAGGACCTGTGGAACGCCCCCACCAAGGACGTCTACGACTACACCGTCGACCCGACCGTCAACTTCGAGGCCCCCGACGAACTCATCGTCACCTTCCACCGGGGCGTCCCGGTGGCCATCGACGGCCGCCCGGTCACCATGCTCGAGGCCATCACCGAACTGAACAAGCGGGCGGGCCGCCAGGGCGTCGGCCGCCTGGACATGGTCG
Organism: Nocardia sp. CC227C; assembly: GCF_030767025.1. Classification (GTDB taxonomy): domain Bacteria; phylum Actinomycetota; class Actinomycetes; order Mycobacteriales; family Mycobacteriaceae; genus Nocardia. The sequence continues at coordinate 702,152 of NZ_JASITE010000001.1, forward strand.
AGGACCGCCTCGTCGGCATCAAGAGCCGCGAGATCTACGAGGCCCCCGGCGCCATCGCCCTCATCACCGCCCACCAGGAGATCGAAGCCGTCACCATCGAGCGCGAGCTTGGCCGCTACAAGCGCCAGGTCGAGCAGCGCTGGGGCGAGCTGGTCTACGACGGCCTCTGGTACTCCCCGCTCAAGCGCGCCCTGGACGCCTTCGTCGCCGAAACCCAGCAGCACGTCTCCGGCGACGTCCGCATGGTCCTGCACGGCGGCAATGTCACCGTCAACGGCCGCCGCTCCGAAGAATCCCTCTACGACTTCAACCTCGCCACCTACGACGAGGGCGACACCTTCGACCAGTCCCTCGCCAAGGGCTTCGTTCAGATCCACGGCCTCTCCTCCAAGGTCGCCGCCCGCCGCGACCTCGGCAAGAAGTAGCCTCGAAACAGCCCACGATGGCCGTGGCCGCATTCGCGGACGCGGCCATCGCTGCTATCGACCCCGTCCATCCATCACCGCTATCCGACCCGGAGGAGACAACTAACGATGACCGAGCAGCACGGCACCAATGAGGGCGCGCTCTGGGGTGGGCGGTTCGCGTCGGGACCGGCGGCGGCTATGGCGGCGTTGAGCAAGTCGACGCATTTCGATTGGGCGTTGGCTCCTTACGATGTGCGGGCGTCGAAGGCGCACGCGCGGGTGTTGCACAAGGCCGGGCTGCTGTCCGACGCGGATCTGTCGGGGATGCTCGCGGGGCTGGATCGGCTGGCGGCCGATGTGGAGTCGGGGGCGTTCGGGCCGTCGGAGTCCGACGAGGATGTGCACGGGGCGCTGGAGCGGGGGCTGATCGAGCGGGTCGGGGCCGAGCTCGGGGGGCGGCTGCGGGCGGGGCGGTCGCGCAACGACCAGGTCGCCACGCTGTTTCGGATGTGGCTGCGGGATGCGGTGCGGCGCATCGCCTTCGGGGTGCTCGAGGTGGTGGACGCGCTCGTCGCGCAGGCCGCCGCGCATCCGGACGCCGTGATGCCGGGCAAGACGCATCTGCAGGCCGCGCAGCCGGTGCTGCTGGCGCATCATCTGCTGGCGCACGCGCATCCGCTGCTGCGCGATATCGAGCGGCTGCGTGACTTCGACAAGCGGGCGGCGGTGTCGCCGTACGGATCCGGGGCGCTCGCCGGGTCCTCGCTGGGGCTGGACCCGGAAGCCATTGCCGCCGAACTGGATTTCGACGCCGCCGCGGCCAACTCCATCGATGCCACCTCCGCCCGGGATTTCGCGGCCGAGGCCGCGTTCGTGCTCGCCATGATCGCGGTGGACCTGTCCCGGATGGCCGAAGAGGTGATCATCTGGAGCACACCGGAATTCGGCTACATCACGCTGGCTGACGCCTGGTCCACCGGATCGTCCATCATGCCGCAGAAGAAGAACCCGGACGTCTCGGAGCTGACCCGCGGCAAGGCGGGCCGCCTCATCGGCAACCTCACCGGCCTGCTGGCCACGCTCAAGGCGCAACCACTGGCCTACAACCGGGACCTCCAGGAAGACAAGGAACCCGTCTTCGATTCGGTGGCGCAGCTGGAACTGCTGCTGCCCGCCATCGCGGGACTGGTGTCCACCCTCACCTTCCACACCGACCGCATGGCCGAACTGGCCCCGGCCGGATTCACCCTCGCCACCGATATCGCCGAATGGCTGGTCCGCCAAGGCGTTCCGTTCCGCGTCGCCCACGAGGCCGCCGGTGCCTGCGTGCGCGCCGCGGAGGCACGCGGCGTGGGCCTGGACGAGCTCACCGACGCCGAGTTCGCCGCCGTCGACCCGGCGCTCACCCCCGCCGTGCGCGAGGTGCTGACCGTGCAGGGCTCCATCGCCTCCCGCAACGCCCGCGGTGGCACCGCCGGTGTGCAGGTCGCCGCGCAACTCGACGAGGTGCGCGCCACCGCCGCCTCCCACCGCGACTGGCTGAGCTGAGCGACCGGACCCGCGCGGCCCGACCTCGGTGCGCGACAAGCGCACCGGGCCGTCCGCGGCGGTGCCCGCGGACGGCCCGGATACGCTCCCCGGCATGACTCTGCTGTTCCTGGCGCTGGCCATCGCCTCCGAGGTGACCGCCACGGTGTCGCTGAAGTTGTCGGAGGGATTCACCAAGCCCGTCCCGTCGACCATCGTGGTCATCGGCTACGGCGCGGCGTTCTACTGCCTGTCGCAGGCGCTGAAGCGCGGGATGCCGGTCGGCGTGGCCTACGGCATCTGGGCGGCGGTGGGGGTGGTGGCCGTGGCGGTCATCGGCGCGCTGTTCCTGAACGAGAAGCTCACCCTGATACAGGTCGGCGGCATCGGGCTGGTGATCGCGGGCGTGCTGGCGCTGGAACTCGGCGGTTCGCACTGAGGGTGGACATTCGCCGGCCGGTGACCACCCGCCATCGCGACGGCGATGTTCAGTCCTGTACGCGCACCGCGTATCCCGCGTCGGCCAGCGCCTGGAGTACATCGTCACGGTGCGCCGCGCCGCGCGTCTCGAGCGTCAGCGCCACCTCCACCTCGTCCACCGCGAGCCACGCCCCCGTACGGGAGTGCACCACATCCAGCACGCTGGCACCGGTGCGGCCGACCTCACCCAGCAGCGCGCCGAGGCTGCCGGGGCGATCCGAGATCGTCACCCGCAGCGCGAGATAGCGGCCCGCGGCGCTGAGACCGTGCCCGACCACGCGGGTGAGCAGCAGCGGGTCGACATTCCCGCCGGACAGCACCGCGCAGACCGGCCCCCGCAACGCGAGTTCCTCGGGCAGACAGGTCATCAGCGCCGCCACCGCCGCCGCACCGGCCGGTTCCACGAGCAGCTTGGCCCGCTCCAGGCAGAGCAGCAGGGCACGCGACAGCGCGTCCTCGTCCACCGTGACGATGGTCGTCCCCTGCTCGGCGACATGGGCGAACGGCACCGCCCCCGGCAGGCCCACCGCGATACCGTCGGCCATGGTGGTCATGCGGTCCAGCGGCACCGGGCGGCCCACCGCGAGTGAACCCGGCCAGGCGGCGGCATCGGCGGCCTGCACCCCGATCACCCGGACCTGCGGGGCGAGGTGGCGCAGCGCCACCGCGATCCCCGCCAGCAGTCCGCCGCCACCGGTCGGCACCACCACGGTGCCCACGTCCGGCAGCTGGTCCAGGATCTCCAGCGCCACCGTCGCCTGCCCGGCGACGATATCGGGGTGGTCGAACGGGTGGATCAGGGTGGCCCCGGTCTGCCCGGCGAAATCCAGTGCGGCCGTGAGGGCCTCGTCGATGGTTTCGCCGACCTGATGCACGGTCGCCCCGTATGCCTTGGTGGCCACCAGTTTCGGCAGCGAAGCCCCGATGGGCATGAAGACGGTGGATTCGATGCCGAGCGAGCTGGCCGCCCAGGCGACACCCTGGGCGTGATTGCCCGCGCTGGCCGCCACCACGCCGCGGGCTCGCTCGGCCTCCGGCAGATTGGCGATGCGGTTGTACGCTCCGCGCGGTTTGAACGACCCGGTGCGCTGGAGGTTCTCGCATTTCAGCCGCACCTCCATTCCGGTGCGCTCCGACAGCACCCGCGACGCCACCAGCGGCGTCCGGCGCACCACGGGGGCGAGGAGTTTCGCCGCTTCGTCGATACGTTCCACGCTGACCAGATCCATGGCCGCCATGCTGCCAGCCGGGTGTGGCCTGTGCCGCGCCGGGCACCGATGTCCGCCACGGCCACCACTTGTTTGCTGAATAGTCGCGATATCAAGTACGCGCGGTGAAGAATAGGGCAATTGGTCCTTGTGATCGAACCGACAAAATGTGCACGGCGAATTGTATTTGAGCGCACACGCGCTGAATGCGCTTTCTCCTGTCCGAATTACGTACGGTGTAGCCATGCAGCTTTCCCGGTTCACCGATCTCGGACTCCGGGCGATGATGCGCCTCGCGGTCAGCGGCGAAGCCGATACCCGTGTGACAGCGAAACTGGTTGCGAGACAAGTCAATGCCTCGGATCATTACGTCGCCAAGGCCGTCTCGCGACTCGCCGAACTCGGCTTCGTCGCCTCTCATCGCGGGCGCTCCGGCGGCATATTCCTCACCGACGAAGGACGCGCCGCGACCGTCGGCGCGATAGTCCGCGGGCTCGAGGGAGATGCCGAAGTCGTCGAATGCCTCGGCGAACATCCCTGCCCATTGGCGAGCAATTGCCGTTTGCGGCATGTTCTCCGGAATGCGCAGGAGGCGTTCTATCGGGAGCTCGACCACTACACGCTCGCCGACCTGGTGACCGCGCGGACCGTCGAACTGCTGCATCTGTCGGCCACCCCGGCAGTCGACTGAACAGCACGAGGAGACATCATGACGACCGCAATGGATCCGGCCCTGGACGTCGTTCCGGAACTGGAACCCGAACACGCGGCGGTGATCCGGGCGACCCTGCCGCTGGTGGGCGCCCGGATCGACGACATCACCACACTCTTCTACCGCACGATGTTCACCGCCCACCCGGAACTCCTCCGCGACCGCTTCAACCGGGGCAACCAGGCCCAGGGCGCGCAGCAGCGCGCCCTGGCCGCCGCCATCGCCACCTACGCCACCCACCTGGTGAATCCGGACCTGCCGCATCCGCGCGACCTGTTCTCCCGCATCGGGCACAAGCACGCCTCCCTCGGCGTCACCGCCGGCGAGTACGCGATCGTGCACGAGCATCTGTTCGCCGCCATTGTCGAGGTGCTGGGCGCGGATGTGGTGACGGCCGAGGTGGCCGCGGCCTGGGATCGCGTGTACTGGCTGATGGCCGGCACCCTCATCGACTTCGAGCAGGGGCTGTACCGGGCCGCCGGAGTGGCGGCGGGCGATGTCTTCCGCTGGGTCCGCGTGGTCGACCGGGTCGAGGATGCCTCGGGTGTGGTCACTTTCATTGTCGAAGCCGAGGACCCGGCCCGGCCGCTGCCCGATTTCCGGCCCGGACAATATATTTCGGTCGGGGCGGCGCTCGCCGACGGCGCTCGACAGCTGCGCCAGTACAGCCTGGTCAATGCGCCCGGCGCGGGCAGACTGGCGTTCACCGTGCGCCGGGTGGCGGCCGAGCGGGCGACACCCGAGGGCGAGGTGTCGTCGTGGCTGCATCGCAATGCCGTGGCGGGGACCCGCCTGGAGATCACGCTGCCGTTCGGCGACCTCACCCTCGACACCGCGGCCAGCACGCCGGTGGTGCTCATCTCCGCCGGGGTCGGCGTCACGCCCATGGTCGGCATGCTGGAGTATCTGGCCGCCACGGGGTCGGCCCGGCGCACCGTGGTGCTGCACTGCGATCGCTCGGCCGCCGCACATCCGCTGCGCGTCCGCGTCCGCGCACTCACCGCCGACCTGCGCGATGCCGACTACCGCACCTGGTATCAGGACGAGGGGCAGACCTTCGATCCGGCGGGGATGGAACTGCCCGCCGATGCGGACTACTACCTCTGCGGCGGCACCGGATTCCTGCGGGCGGTGCGCGCACAGTTGCTGGCGGCCGGAATTCCCTCCGACCGCGTGCATTTCGAGTTGTTCGCCCCCAACGACTGGCTGCTGGACGCGTAGCCGGACGACCGTCGCCGCATCGGAAACGACGATCCGACGGTGAATCCACGGCATGGGTGCTGACCTGCGTTAATGTCCGCACCCGTGTGGAGATCCGGGACAGTTCTCGCGATACTGCCGTGCGCGCTAGCGCTCGCGGCTCCCACGGCGGCGGTGCCGACTGGTGACTTGGTGGCGGTGCCGCTGGCTTCCACGGCGGTGCCGCCCGCGCCCGCGCCGCCGGTGGTGGGCGGCTGTGCCGACGGTGACTTCCGGTGGACGGCGGTGCACGGCGGCATCGATATGACGCCGAAACCGATGACCTTCACCTCGGTCGGATCGCTGCGGGACTGCGTCGGGTGGCCCGGTATCACCGGCGGCACCTTCACCGGGGTGCACGAGGCGTGGTCGGACTGCATGCGCCCCGCCGACGGCCCGATCACCGTCGAGATCGTCTGGTCCTCCGGTGCGGTGAGCACGGTGTCGGGGTCGTGGCCGGTGACCATGGCCCAGCCGAGCGTGGGTGAGTTGGAGATCGTCGCAGGTCTGGGCGCGGGCGGCCGGGTCCGGATCACGGCGGGCTACGAGATGATGACTCCGGAGATGATCATGGGCTGTCTGGGGCCCGGGGTGCGGACCGGCGTCGGCTGGGTGCGCGCCGCCATGCTCGAGTGACGTTGTGCGGCCGATACGTGCCTGTCGGCCCGGGATGGGCGCACGGCACGACGGTGTGCCCGCCGCTGCCGGGCCCACCGACGCCGCGCCACGGCCGCGCCGAAGGCGGCTCTCGGTGAGGTGAGCTCGCCGCGGGCGCTGCGCCGCCTGCCGTCACCGAAAGTCTGCGCTCGCCCGCGGCGGTAGCCGGGTTCGGTGCCTGCCCGTGGTGTCAGCCGGGTTCGGTGTCTGCCCGTGGTGTCAGCCGGGTTCGGTGTCTGCCCGTGGTGTCAGCTGGATTCCGTGCGTGCCTGCGATGTCAGCTGGATTTCGTGGCCGCCCGTGGTGTCAGCCGGATTCCGTCCCCGTTCGCGGTGTCAGCCGATTTCCGTCGCCGCTCGTGGCGGAAGCGGATTCGGCTGACGGGTGGCCTACCCCCGCGCTCGGAACGCGTGGTCCGCGATGTCCAGCACCCGCGCCAGCCACGGGGTGTGGGTCTCGGGGGAGTGGGCGAGCGCGGTGCGGAGACGGTCCGGGCGCAGCCAGGCGAGGTTCTCCACCTCGTCCGGATTCGGTTGCGGCGCAAAGCCGTCGAGTCGGCCGATGAGCACGTGGTCGTACTCGTATTCGACGCGCCCGGTTCCAGGGTCGGTCGCCTGATAGGTGAAGGTGCCCACCTCGGTGAGATCTGCCGCCACCCCCAGCTCCTCGTGCAACCGCACCGCCGCCGCCTCGACCACCGGCTGCCCGGGGGCGGGGTGGCCGCAGCAGCTATTGGTCCACAGCAGCGGGAAGCGGGTCTTCACCGCGGCCCGCTGCTGCACGAGCATCCGCCCGGAGGCGTCGAAGAGCATGACCGAGAACGCACGGTGCAGTCGTCCCGGTGCGGTATGCGCCTCCGCCACGGGGCAGGCCCCGATCGCCCGGCCGTGCTCGTCGACGAGTTCGACGGGCAGGGCTTCGCGATCGGTGGCCGCGCCGAGGCCGGGGGATTCGAGGGTCACCTACCCACCTTATCGGCGGCGATCAGCAGGTACTGGAAGCTGCCGTCCCGGTAGGCGGTGAGGAACGGCTTCTCCACCCCGGTGGCCAGCTCCGAATGGGTGCGCAGATCCCAGTACGGAATGGTGGCGGGCGTGAGGTCGGTGACCGCGATGGGCACCAGATTGTTGGCGGCGAGCGCCTTGAAGTACTCGCTGCGGGGATGGATATTGCACCCGTAGTGGGCGTCGATCCAGCTCACCGAGGCCGAGCGCCCGCCGGTCACATCGTTGGAGCAGCCGGTGATCACCACATAGCGCCCGCCGGGTTCGAGCAGCCGCGCGAATTCCGCGAACAGCTCGAACAGGTCCACGTACATGGTGGTCTCATTGGTCCAGATACCGCGCATGGACCCGGCCTCGAAGCCGGTGTGCAGCATATTGGCGAAGTGGAATCGCACCTTGTCGGCGACGCCGCGCTCGCGCGCCTGGTCATTGGCGAATCCGGCCTGGTACTCGGAGATCGTCACCCCGTCCACGGTGCAGCCGAAGCGCTGATTGGCCATGAAGCTGGTGCCGCCCCGCCCGGATCCGCCGTCCATGAGCCGGTCGCCGGGCCGCACGTCGCCGAGGTGGTCGAGCAGTAGATCGGCCTGCGCCGTCTCGAGCCGGTGCAGTTCCCGGACGAGGCGTTCCTGACGGGTCTCCTCGGGCCCCTCGATGACCGACCAGTCCGGCTCGCCGACCCCGTAGTGGTGGTGGTACAGCCCGTCGACCTCGCCGAGCTTGGTGTTCACCCGATCGTCATTGGGGTTGTTGTTCCAGTAGGCGGCGACCGACCGCTGGAAATCGGTGCGCAGGACCGGGCTGTCCTCGGCGTCGTGATGGAGCATGGTCATGGCAGATCATCCTCTCGGTGGAAACTGCGTGCGCTGGGCGCACGGGGAGGACGCGTCCGCCGCCTGGGCGGACGCGCTGTCGAACTGGCGGCGCTGTCTGCGGGAAAGTTCGGCTCCGGGCCGATGCGCGCTGCCGGTCAGTCGGTCTGTCGGGCGACCAACACGTTGTCGAGAACACCGAGGGCGTCGGGCACCAGGACCGCCGCCGAGTAGTAGCAGCTCACCAGGTAGGAGATGAGCGACTGGTCGTCGATGCCCTTGAAGCGCACATTCAGACTCGGCTCGTACTCGTCCGGAATCCCGGTCTGGTGCAGGCCGATGACGCCCTGGTCCTTCTCCCCGGTGCGCATGGCGAGAATCGAGGTGGTCTGCGTGTCGCTGACCGGGATCTTTCCGCACGGGAAGATCGGCACCCCTCGCCATGCGGGCACCCGGTGCCCGTCGACCTCCACCGGATCCGGATAGATACCGCGCTTGCTGCACTCCCGACCGAAGGCCGCGATGGCCTTGGGGTGTGCCAGGAACAGTCTGGTGCTGCGCCGCATGGACAGCAGTTCGTCCATATCGTCGGGCGTCGGCGGCCCGGATTCGGTGTAGATGCGCTGCTTGAGATCGCAGTTGTGCAGCAGCCCGAATTCCGGATTGTTGACCAGATCGTTTTCGCGACGCTCGTAGAGGGCCTGGATGGTCAGCCGCAACTGCTGTTCGACCTGATCCATCGGGTCGTTGAACAGGTCCGCGACTCGGGTGTGCACCCGCAGCACCGTCTGCGCCAGGCTCAGCTCGTATTCGCGCGGCGAGGTGTCGTAATCGACGAAGGTGCCGTCGAGCAGTGGTTCACCGGAATGCCCGGAGGAAACCCGGATTTCGGCCTCACCGTATTTGTTCTGCGGGTGTTGCGCCGCGGCGGCCACGGCATCGAGCCGATCCCGCAGCGGCGGTGCGTTGTCGAGCAGTTCCTCGAAGGCGGAGCGGGGCAGTGCCAACAGCGTGACGGGTGTGACGGTCTTGATGGTGACCGGCCAGATGGCATTCGGATCGGTCAGCATTCGATCGCCGAAATAGTCTCCGCCGGACAGCATTCCGACCTTGGTGTGTTCACCGAACTCGCCGGTGCCGAGTTTGGCGATCTTGCCGTGCACGATCAGCAGCAGTTGGTCCACGGGGTTGCCGAATTCGGCGATGACCGTATCGGGTTCGAGATCGCGCTGTTCGAAGCGGCGCGCCATGGCGCCGAGGATCTCCTCGTCATTGAAACCATGCAATTGCGGCATTTCGGTCAATTCCAGCGGAATGACGCGCGCCTTGCCGCCGTCGATGAGGAATTCCACCTCACCATTGCCGACGGTGTAGGTCAGCCGCCGGTTGACCCGGTAGATACCGCCCTTCACCTGCACCCACGGCAGTGATCGGGTGAGCCAGCGCGAGCTGATGCCCTGCATCTGGGGTTCGGATTTGGTGGTGTGCGCCAACCGGTGGGCGGCGCCGGTGCTGAGACTCTTCCGGCCGTTGGTCTCGGCCTGGACGGGCATTTCTATGGTCATGCTGAAGTCCTCACCCTCGAATTGCCGCCTGGGCGCGGCGGCCGGTGATGATCACGGCGATATAGCGGGCCGTGTATGCCCGCGAATGTGTCGGTTTGAGTGAAATGACATGCGCGACAGTGCGATCCAGCAATTCGATGGTAGATCGACGACTCGGCGAGTCGCAGCGGAATGCGGGAATAATCCTGTGCCCGCAGTCTCATGACGTGTGTCGCAATTTCGACGCTATCGCATGAATACCGACCGGGATACTTCCGGAGCGGGTATTCCTTCGCTTGTGTAGGACGCGCCGGAGGTGGCATGGCGCTGCTCACAGCGCCCACGAAGTAGGCTGACCATGTGACAAGCTCGTCTGAACGCGTTGGGGCGGGTGACGCAGGTCACGTCGAGGTACGTCTGGGAGAAGTCGTGAAATTCAATACGAAGTCCGTCGTGGGGCCCGTGCAGCGGCTGGTCGCCACCGCGCAGAACGGGCTCGAGGTGATCCGGTTCGGGGGGCTGGCTCACGACATCGAATCGTCGCCGTACGAGGTCGTCGAGCGGAAGCGCATGTATCGCCTGCGCCATTATTTCCCCGACACCAGCGCGCCCGGCCGCCCGGTCGCGGTGCTGGTGCCGCCGCTCATGGTGAGCGCCGAACTGTGGGACGTGAACGCCGCCGACGGTGCGGTGGGGATTCTCGACGCCGCCGGAATCGACTGCTGGGTCGTGGATTTCGGCTCTCCGGCGGTGGAAGAGGGTGGCTGGCAGCGGGACCTGGCCGACCATGTGCTGGCCGTGAGCGCCGCCATCGACACCGTCGCCGAGATCACCGGGCGCGCGGTGCATCTCATGGGCTACTCGCAGGGCGGCATGTTCGCCTACCAGGCCACCGCCTACCGCGGTGGGAAGGACGTCGACAGCATCGTCACCTTCGGCAGCCCGGTCGACATCGTGGCCGGGATGCCGCTGGGACTGCCGCACGGGCTGGCAGCCGATGTCGCGCAGTTCCTCGCCGACCATGTGCTCACCCGACTGCCCATCACCGATTCCATGGTGCGGCTGGGCTTCCAGGCCCTCGATCCGGTGAAGACGGCGCGGGCGCGCCTGGACTTCCTGCGTCAGCTGCACAACCGCGAGGCACTGCTGCCCAAGGAGCGGCAGCGTCGCTTCCTGGAGGCCGAGGGCTGGCTCGGCTACCCGGGTCCGGCGCTCTCCGACCTGCTCGAGCAGTTCGTCCAGCACAATCGGATGATGCTGGGCGGCTTCGTCATTCGCGACCAGCCCATCTCGCTGGCGGATATCGAATGCCCGATCCTGGCCTTCGTCGGCGAGGTCGACGATATCGGCCAGCCCGCCGCCGTGCGCGGCATCAAGCGCGCCGCCCCCAATGCCGAGGTGTACGAGGCGTCGCTGGTGGCCGGGCATTTCGGGCTGGTCGCCGGCAGCACCGCCACCACCCGCACCTGGCCGCTGGTGCGCGACTGGGTGCGCTGGGCGGACGGGCACGGCGAACTCCCCGCGGATATCTCGCCCATGGCCGAGCACGTGGCGCGCAACGGACAGCGTTCGACCCTCACCAGGATGGTGCACGCCGCCGCCACTTTGGCCGAGGCCGGCACCAGTATCGGCAAGACGCTCGAGACCGTGGCGAGCAATTCGCTGCGCGGCTCGGTGGAGCTCACCGGGGAGGCGGCGCGCGCCCTGCCGCGCCTGACCCGCCTCGGCATGATCCAGCCGCACACCCGCATCTCGCTGGGTCGTCTGATGGACGAGCAGACACGGCGCGCGCCGCAGCGCGAATGCTTCCTCTTCGACGACCGCGTGCACACCAATGCCGCGGTGAACACCCGCATCGACAATGTGGTGCGCGGACTCGTCTCGGTGGGCGTGCGCCCGGCCACCCGGGTCGGCGTGGTCATGGAGACCCGGCCCAGCGCCCTGGTGGCCATCGCGGCGCTGTCGCGACTCGGCGCGGTGGCCGTATTGCTCGCACCGGGCAGTGAACTCGCGCAGGCCGTGGCGCTCACCGACACCAGACTGCTCATCGCCGATCCGGAGAATCTGCGCGACGCCGCGGCGACCGGGCTGCGCACGCTGGTGCTGGGCGGCGGCGAGAGCCGCGGCCTGGACATCCCGCTCGGCGGCGACGTGGTGGACATGGAGCAGATCGATCCGGCCGAGGTCGCCCTGCCCGGCTGGTACCGGCCGAATCCGGGCCTGGCGCGTGAGTTGGCCTTCGTCCTGGTGACGGGGACCGGCGACCGTTTCGACGTCAAGTACATCACCAACCACCGCTGGGCGCTGTCGGCCTTCGGCACCGCCACCGCGGCCGATCTGGATCGCCGCGACACCGTGTACTGCCTCGCGCCGCTGCACCATTCGTCCGGACTGCTGGTGAGTCTGGGCGGTGCCATCGCGGGCGGCAGCAGGATCGCGCTGGCCCGGTCGCTGGATCCGGCGCGGTTCGCCGAGGAGGTGCACCGCTACGGCGTCACCGTCGTCACCTACACCTGGACCATGCTGCGCGACATCCTCGACGCCGACACCTTCCCCAACGGGCACTCGCACCCCATCCGCCTGTTCATCGGTTCGGGCATGCCCGCCGGGCTGTGGCGGCGCACCCAGGAGCGCTTCGCCCCCGCACGGGTGCTGGAGTTCTACGCCTCCATCGAAGGCGATGTGGTGCTGGCGAACGTGTCCGGGCAGAAGATCGGCTCCAAGGGGCGGCCGGTGCCCGGCACCGCCAAGGTCGAACTCATCGCCTACGACCCCATGACCGACGAGATCCTGGTCGAGGATTCGGGTTTCGCGCGGCGCTGCGCCGACAACGAGGTGGGTCTGCTCATCGGCACCGCCTCCGATTCGGTGGACCTCTCCCGGGGCGGGCTGCGCGGGGTGTTCGCGCCCGGCGACGCCTGGATGCCGACGGAGAACCTCTTCCGCCGCGACAGCGACGGCGACTACTGGCTGATGGACCGGCGCGACACCGTCATCCACACCCCGCGCGGACCGGTCTACACCCATCCGATCGTCGATGTCCTCAACGACATCACGGCCGTCGATATGGAAGTGGCCTACGGACTTCCGGTCGGCGACCGCACCCTGGCGGTGGCCGCGCTCAGCGTCCGGTCGGGCTACCGCCTCGAGGCCGAGGACGTCGGCGAGGCGCTGCGCGCCCTGCCCCCGGACCAGCGCCCCGATCTCGTCTACGTGGTCGACGAGATCCCGCGCAGCTCCACCTTCCGCCCCTCCACCCGCGCGGTGCAGGCCCAGGGCCGCCCGCGGCCCGGCGACCGGACCTGGTGGTACAACCGGGAATCCGACCGGTACGAGGTGCTGACCGCGGAGTTGGCGCAGCGCCTCTACGAGTGAACCCGACAGTGCGGTGCAGCCGCTCGGCCCCGCCGCGCGGCTACACCGTGAAGGCCGTGACCTCCTCGATCACGCGCCGCACCTGCTCGTCGGACAGGCCCGGCCACAGCGGTAGGCGCACCACGGTGGCGGAGAATTCGGCGCTGCGCACACAGGGCACCGGGGTGCGGCCCAGTTTCAGTCCGGCCGGGCTGGAGTCCAGGGGCACGTAGTGGAACGGGGCCACGATGCCGCGCTCGGCGAGGTGGCGGATGAGGTCGTCGCGCCGGTCCTCGGTGGGGACCCGCAGGTAGTACAGGTGCGCGGTGTGCTCGCGGTCGGCGGGCACGGTCATCAGGCGAATATCGTTGCGGCGCGCCCAGCCCGACAGCCCGGCGGCGTAGGCGTCCCACACCCGGTGCCGGTTGGCCTGGATGGTGTCGAACTCGGCCAGCTGCGCGTCCAGCACCGCGGCATTGAGTTCGCTGGGCAGATAGCTGGAGCCGATGTCCTGCCAGGAGTACTTGTCCACCGCGCCGCGCAGGAACCGCGCCCGGTCGGTGCCCTTCTCCCGGATGATCTCCGCCCGCGCCATCAGGATGTCGTCGGTGAGCAGCACCGCGCCGCCCTCACCGCAGTGCACGTTCTTCGTGTCGTGGAAGCTGAGCGCGCCGACCGTGCCGATCGTTCCCAGCGACCGCCCCCGCCAGGTGCCGCCGAGCCCGTGCGCGTTGTCCTCGATGACGGCGAAGCCGTGGGTGGCCGCCAGGTCCAGCAGCCGGTCCATCTCCGCGCCCACGCCGCCGTAGTGGATGACCACGACGGCCTTGGTGCGCTCGGTGACCACGGCCGCCACCGCGTCCGGATCCAGATTGCCGGTGGCGGAGTCGATATCGGCGAACACCACCGTCGCCCCGCGCAGCGCCATGGCGGTGGCGGTGGAGGTGAAGGCGAAACTGGGGACGATCACCTCGTCGTCCGGTCCGAGTTCCAGCAGCAGCCCGGCCATTTCCAGGGCATGGGTGCACGAGGTGGTGAGCAGAACGTGCGGGGTCCCGGTGATGGCCGCCAGTTTGGCGGTGGCCGCCGCGGTGAACCGGCCGTCGCCGTGGCTGTGGTCCGAGTCGAGCACGGCTTCCAGATTCGCCAGCTCCCGGCTCGCCCGGAACGGGCGGCTGAAGATGATGCGTTCGGTGCTCACCGGAGTTCGGTCCCCCTCGTGGCGGTCGGCGACGGCCCGTATCGTCCGACCGCATGCCGAACGGCAGAGCCCGAGCGTCGAACTCTAACACGGTGTGGCGGCCGGGAATCGGCATCGCCGCCGACGAACGCGCGGCCCGCGCGCGGGTGCGGTGAAAATTCCCGGGGCCTGCCTGTAGGGTCTGGAACTCGTGGTGGACAGTGGAGTTCTCGGTACGCGGCGTGCGGTGTTCCGGTGGGGGTTCGTCACCTCGATCGGCGTGGTGCTCGGCTATGCGGCGGTGCTGTTGGCCGACGCGCGCCACTTCTACACCGATGACACCGAATCCCAGTACGCCCCACTGTGGGTGATGCTCGGCCGCGCCCTGCGCGAGGGCACCTTCCCGGCGATGGTTCCCGACCAGTGGATGTCGGGCAACTACACCATGGAGGAGGCGGGCCTGTTCAACCCGCCGCAGCTGCTGATCGACCTGATCGCGCCCTCGGTGCCGAATCTCGCCGTGTACGCCACCATTGTCAAACTGCTGTTCTCCATCCTCGCGGGCTTGGGCGTGTACCGCGTCTGCCTGGTCTACGGCGCGCGCCCGGAATGGGCGGCGGTCGCGGGCGTCGCCTTCCCGTTCTCCGGCTTCTTCCTGTTCTTCGACACCGCCAGCTGGATGACCTCGCTCACCGGCACCGCGTACATGCTGCACGCGTGGGCGTCGGCGGTGCGCTATGTGCGGGGGAAGGGCGGGCCGATTCCCGTATTCGTCTTCCTGTACCTGGCGATTTCGGTGCAGTACGTCTTCCCCGCGGTCGAATCCGCGCTCATGCTCGTCGCCGTCGCCGTGGGCGAAATCGTCCGCCACCACGGTTGGCGGCCGGTGCAGCGCCTGATCCTGTCGGCGTTGCGCGTGACGGTGGACGGGCTGCTGTCGATCACCTCGCGCCGCGGCACGACACGGGTCGGGTACGACCTCCTCCGCCCGCCGTGGTCGGAATTGCTGAGCACCGCTGCTCGCTCCTGGGGGCCGGTGTCGCGACTGGCACTGGTCGCGACGTGCGCCGGGCTTGCGGGGCTGTTGACGTATCTGCCGTCCATGCTGTCGGCCAAGGTGAGCTGGCGCGGCACGGCGCAGATCAATAACGACCAGTTCCTCACGGTGCCCTGGTCGGAATCGCTGAACGCCAGTCTGCCCAGCGCCTATCCGGCGTTCAGCTCGTGGTGGGGCTATGTGCAGCCGCTGCCCATGACCTATATCGCCTGGTTCCTGATTCCGGCGCTGGCCTTCGTGGACTGGCGGCGGGCGCGCGAGCACTGGCGGGATTTCATCTCCATCGGGCTGTTCGCCGTGATGGCGCTGATGTGGACCGCCGGTCCGGGCACCATCGGACCGCTGCGCTGGCCCGCCCGCGTACTGCCCATGCTGGCCGTCGGACTGCTGGTGCTGGTGTGCGTGCTGCTGGGCCGGTTCGGCACGGTCCGCGACTGGCGCGGGCGCGCCGTCGCGGCCGGGGTGCTGATCCTGCTGCTGTGGGTGCGCACCTTCTCCGCCGATCCGCACCGCATCGGCTGGCACGTGCTCGCGGCGGTGGTGGTCGCGGCGCTGACCGCGGCCGTGGTCGCGGTGGGCCGCACCCGCGGTATCGCGGCGGCCTGCCTGCTGACCATCGCCGCCATGTTCCCCATAGCGTTCTTCCAGGTGCGCGCGGTGCAGCCGAATCTCATGTCCTGGAATCTGCCCGCCGACCGGCAGCAGGCGATGGCGGCGTTCCCGGATTTCGAGGGCCGCAATATCCAGCTCGGCGACCGCGGTCTGATCGGCCCGCCGGACAAATCGCTCGACCGCGCCTACGGTTCCCTGGTCTTCGGCAACTACGCCAAGGACCTGGAGCTGAACTACGTCCAGGGCTACACCCCCAACGGGCACTTCTACTTCGGTGAAATGCTGTGCATGCGCTGGGACGGCAGCACCTGCCCGGACGCCTACCGCCGCCTGTTCGCCCCCGAACCGACCACCGGCCGCACCGTCGTGGACCTCATGCTGCTGGACCGGGTGATCCTGCAACGGGCCATGTTCCCCGACGCCCGCACTCAACCCGCCCCGCAAGGGTGGCACTGGGTGGACTACCCGGGCCACGACCAGTGGATCTCGGTGCTGGAGCGCGACGGCGGCCCCGTCTCGGGACTGAACGGCCGCGTCGCCGACGCCCGCGACGTCACCGCGACCTCGACCGCGGAGACCGATGCCACCAGCCGGGTCCGGGTGACCTCCGACGACGGCGGCCGCGTGGTCTTCGCCCGGCTGGGCTGGCCCGGCTACCGCGTCACCCTGAACGGACAGGACATCTCCTTCACTACGGTCGCGAACTCCTTTGTGGCCGTGGATATCCCGGCGGGCACCCGGGACGCGGAACTGGTGCTCACCTGGCGGCCGCCGGGCTGGAAGATCGGCATGGCCACCGGTGCCGCCGGAGTGTTCGGAGTCGCGGTGCTGCAGTGGCTCTACGTGCGGTCGCGGCGCGCGGACACACCGGATTCGCCCGGCGAGTCCTCCGGGGAATCGGAACGCGAACTGGCAGGCTCGGTTTCGTGAGCACCGCCGACTACTCGCCCGAGCTGACGGTGGACTCCGGCACCGCCGCCGAGCCCGCCGCGGCCGCGCCGCCCGGGCTGCTGCTGCGCCTGGTACGGCGGCAGGAGGTCGCGTTCGCGCTGGTGGGCGGCTTCAACACGGTGCTCGGGATGGCGCTCACGGTGTGCTGGCTGACCGTGCTGGAGGGCCACGTCGCCAAGGCGGCCGCGGTGGCGCTGGCCCCCGCGCTGGCCTACGCCGTCAGCATCGTGGTGGCCTTCACGCTGCACCGCACCCTGGTCTTCCGGGTGCACGGGCACGCCCTGCGCGACTTCGTGGCCTTCGTCGGCGTCAATTCCGGTGGGCTGGCGCTGAACCTGCTGCTGCTCCAGGTGGCGGTGTCGGTCCTGCACTGTCCGGAGAAGCCCGCGGCCGTGGTGGTGATGGGCCTGGTCGCCGTCGCCAGCTTCTTCGGGCACCGGCACATCTCGTTCCGCCGCTCACACTGAGACGCCCGCCACACGGAAAGGCGGAGGAACCGGACAGGTGGCATAGTGCGTTCAACGGAAGCCGTTGTCCGCCAACTGTTCAGGATCGACGTGAGTACCAGCTTCATCTACCGGCACGGAACCGTCTACGAACTGCTCATGCGCGGGTTGTACGGCCGACACTACGCCGCGCGCTATCGCGCCATCGCCGCCCTGGTTCCCGAGCACGCCGAGGTGCTCGATCTGTGCTGCGGTCCGGCCACCCTCTACACCCGGCACCTGCGGAAGAAGTCGGTGCGCTACACCGGACTCGACCTCAACGAGCGTTTCATCACCCGGCTGATCCGCGCGGGCGGCAGCGGACAGGTATGGAATCTGCGCGAGGACACCCCGCTGCCCGCCGCCGACCACGTCATCATGCAGGGCAGCCTCTACCACTTCCTGCCCGACCCGGAACCGGTCCTGGACCGCATGCTCGACGCCGCGCGGGAACGGGTGATCATCGCCGAACCGGTGCGGAATCTGACCAGCAGCCGCCATCGCGCCATGGCCGGGCTCGGCGGACGCCTCACCGACGCCGGAGACGGCACCCGGCCGCTGCGCTTCGACGAGGAAACCCTCGACGAACTCTTCCGCGGCTTCCCCGAACACGTCGAGGAGCGCCGCCTCATCGCGGGCGGACGGGAGAAGCTCTACCTGCTGCGGCCCTGAGGCGGATGGTCAGCCCCCGACGTGCTCGACCTCGCGGTTCACGGCCGCGGTGCGCGCGGCATCGGGTCGCGGCGTCGGCGAATCCACGGTCAGATACAGCGGTTTGCCCACCAGGATGTGCAGCGCCACGCCCAGGTATTCGGCGATCAGGCCGAGGGAGAACAGGATCGCGCCCGAGCACAGCAGCAGCACCACGATGGTGGACGCCCAACCCTCGGGGGCCCAGTTCTCGCGGGTGAGCACCTGGAACACCACGACCGCGGCCAGCGCCACCCCGGCCAGCGCCAGGGTGACGCCCAGCATGCTCACCAGGCGCAGGCCGCGGGTTCCGCTGCACAGCACCATCTTCCAGAACAGCGAGAACAGGCGGCGATAGTCGTACCCGGATTCCTCGCGGCCCTCCGCGCGCAGCGTCACCGGCACCTGGGCGACCGTCCCGACCACCCAGGTCAGCGCCACGTCCAGGTACACGCCATTGGAGGCGACATCGGCGAGCTGGCGGCCGATATCGCCGCGGATGAGCCGGTAGCTTTCGAAGCGGGTGGAATCCGGGAAGGCGAAGACGGTGGCCAGCACCAGTTTCGCGCCGCGCGAGGTGAGATTGCGCAGGAAGCCGTGCGGGCGGGTGTTCGTCGGTTTGGAGTAGATCAGGTCGGCGCGCCGCTCCAGCGCGGCGTCCAGGAACGCGCCGATGAACGCCGGATCGTGCTGACCGTCCTCGTCCATGGTGACGATCCAGTCGCCACCCGCCGCCGACATCCCGGCGATGGTCGCCGCGTCCTGTCCGAAATTGCGGCTCAGCCAGACGGCGCGCACCTCGGGGTAGGCGGCACGCAGCTCCTGTATGACCACGTCGGAGCGGTCCGGACCGTGATCGTGCACCAGAATGATCTCGGAGACCGCGAACGGGACGCCGCCCGGCGTCGTGGTGGCCTCGGTCAGCGCGTGCAGCTCGGTGACCAGCGCGGCGATGGTGTGCTCACCGCGGTACACCGGAACCACGACCGAGACCGCGTGCGGCCGGTCGACACCGGGCCGGATCGGATGCTCCGCGTCGGTCTCGATATCGGAGTGGTACATGCGTCGGGAGGGAATCGGCATCAGCTGAATCGACTTTCGATGATCGGTACGCGTGCCGGTACTCCTCGAGGAATGGCTGGAGCCCGAGCCGCGAGCACTCTAACACGGTGCCCGACACCGTCCGGGATATCGGCCGCGCGGTCGCGCGCCTGCCGAGAACCGTGACTCCCGGTAGGGTGGGGAACTCGTGACGAGCAGTGCAGTCTCGACGGTGCCCGCCGACGGGGTCGCCCCCGAACCGGGCCGCGGCGCGGGCGAATCCGATTCCCGCCGAGCGGTATTGCGCTGGGGCGCGGCCACCGTGGTGGGCGTGCTGCTCGGCTATGCGGCGGTGCTGCTGGCCAATGCCCGGCACTTCTACACCGACGACACCGAATCCCAGTACACCGGCCTGTGGGTGGGGCTGGGGCGGGCGCTGCGCGCGGGGGAGTTCCCGGTGCTGTGGCCCGAGCAGTGGATGTCGGGCAACAACACCATGGACGATGCGGGGCTGTTCAATCCGCCGCAGCTGCTCATCGACCTGCTCGCGCCGTCCTTCGACAATATGGCGCTGTACGCCACGCTGGTCAAACTGGTCTTCTCGATCATCGCGGCGCTGGGCGTGTACCGCATCTGCCTGGTCTACGGCGCCCGGCCGGCGTGGGCGGCGGTGGCGGGCGTGGCCTTCCCGCTGTCGGGATTCTTCCTGTTCTTCGACGAGGCCAGCTGGATGACGGCGCTCACCGGCACCGCGTGGCTGGTGCACGCGTGGGCATCGGCGGTGCGGTACACCCGGGGAGACAGCGGGCCGATACCGGTCTTCGTCTTTCTCTACCTGACCATTTCGACGCAGTACATCTTCCCGGCCATCGAGGCCGCGCTCATGCTGGGCGCGGTGGCGGCGGGTGAGCTGGTGTCGCGGCGGGCCTGGTGGCCGGTGGCACGGCTGGCGGCGGTGAGCGGGTGCGCCGGGCTGGCCGGGCTGGTGGTCTTCCTGCCCTCCATGCTGTCGGCCAAGGTGACCTGGCGGGGATCCGCCCAGGTCGTGAACGACCAGTTCCTCACGGTGCCGTGGTCGGAATCGCTGAACGCCAGCCTGCCCTCCACCCTGCCTGCCTTCCCCTCCTGGTGGGGATACGTGCAGCCGATGCCGGTCACCTATATCGCCTGGTTCCTGATTCCGGCGCTGGCGTTCGTGGACTGGCGGGCGGCGCGCGAACACTGGCGGGACCTCGTCTCCGCCGGGCTGTTCGCGCTCACCATGCTGCTGTGGGCGGCCGGACCCGGCACCATCGGTCCGCTGCGCTGGCCCGCCCGGGTGCTGCCCATGATCGCCATCGCGCTGCTGGTGCTGGTGTGCGTGCTGCTCGGGCGATTCGGGACGGTGGCGCGGTGGCGGGCGCGGAGTGTGGCGGCCGGGGTGCTGATCCTGGCGCTGTGGGTGCGCTCGTTCTCGGCCGATCCGCACAATGTGGTGCGGCACGTGGTGTCGGTGGCGGTGATCGTGGCGGCGGGGGCGGCGGTGGTGTGGCTGGCGCGGACGCGGGGGAGCGCGGCGGCGTGTACGGCCGTCGTGGTCGCCATGTTCCCGATCGCGTACTGGCAGGTGAGCGCCGCGCAGCCGACACCCATGTCGTACAACATGCCGACGAACCGGTCGGACGCGGCGCGGGTCTTCCCGGACTTCCCTGGCACCACCATTCAGCTCGCCGATCGCGCGCTCGTGCGGCCGGAGGACAAGAGCCTGGACGGGGCGTACGGGTCGCTGGTCTTCGGCAACTACGCCAAATCGCTCGAACTGGACTACGTCAACGGGTACACCCCGACCGGGCACTTCTACTTCGGCGAACTGCTCTGCATGCGGTGGGATTCCAGTGTCTGCCCGGACGCGTATCGGCGGCTCTTCGCGCCGGAGCCGAGCACCGGCCGCCCGCCGGTGGACCTGATGAAGCTGGACCGGGTGGTCTTGCAGCGGGCGCTGTTCCCCGAGGTGCGCGCGCAGGCCGCCCCGCCGGGGTGGCGGTGGGCGGATCGGCCCGGGGACCGCTACATCTGGGTGCTGGAACGCGAGGACGGGCTCGTCTCGACCGCGAACGGCCGCGTCTCGGCCACCCGCGACGTCACCGCGGCCTCGGTGGCGGAGACCGACACCACCAGCCGGGTGCGGGTGTCCTCGGCGCGCGGCGGGCAGGTGGTGTTCGCCCGTCTCGGCTGGCCGGGCTACCGCGCCACCCTCGACGGGCGGCCGGTGCCGATCACCACCGTCGCCAAATCCTTCGTGGCGGTGAATGTTCCGGCCGGGACGGACTCCGCCGAACTGGTGCTGACCTGGCGTCCGCCGGGCTGGAAGATCGGGCTGGCCACCGGTGCGGCCGGAGTGCTCGGCCTGGCGGTATCGCAGTGGTGGTACCTGCGCGTCAGGCGCACCGACGGCGAGGACGCGTCGCCGCCCGCACCGGACGGTGAGCGCGCGGCGACGGCCCGGTAGGTTATCGGTCATGCCGGAGGACATCACCTTGGACTCGACCCTGCTCAGCCTGCTGGCCTGCCCGCAGGACAAGGGCCCGCTGCTGCTGGTCCACGACGACCAGGGGGCCGCGGTGCTCTACAACCCGCGCCTGCGCCGCGCGTACCCGGTCGACAACGGCATCCCGGTCCTGCTCGTCGACGAGGCCCGCGAGGTGTCGGACGAGGAGCACACCGCGTTCGTCCTCCAGGACTGACGGGTCCGTCGGCCGGGGTACGGGGGCCGGTCCGGAGCTGGGGATCGCGGCACGGAATAACAGCGTCGTCCGGGGCGTCGAATCGGCGCATGATGGTGCGCCTCGACAGCTGGGTCGCCGAGGCCCCGGGGATCGAGGCACGCCGCGGTCCTGCTGCTCGGAGCCGTCAAGTCGCCAGGTCGCCGGTCAGGTAGCGCTGGAGCGTCGGCCCCACCTGGGCGGCCAGCTCGTCCACGGACATGGAGGCGAGCGGTTCGACCTCGAGGATCTTGCGCGCCACCAGCACGCCGATGAGCTGCGAGGCGGCCAGCACCACCCGCTGTGTCCCAGTGCCCGGGGGTGAGTCCACCCGGGCGCGAACGTCTTTCAGCGCCACCTCGAGCAGGAAGGTCCGCGCCAGCGCCGGATCGCCGCCGCCCAGCATACTGCGGAAGGCGGCCACGGCCCGCACGCCGATGGGCGAATCCCAGATGCCGACCACCGTGCGGACGATGGTGTCGCCCAACCGATCCAGCGGCGCGGCCGCGATGGCCCCCGTGACGATGCTCGGGTCGGCCGGGATATCCAATGCGGCCGTGAGCAATTGCCGCTTGGTGCCGAAGTAGTGGTGCACGAGCGCCGGATCCACCCCGGCGGCGCCGGCGATGGAGCGTATCGACGCCCGGTCGAATCCCACCTCCGCGAAACGCACCCGGGCAGCGTCGAGAATCGCCTCCCGGGTGCCGGATCGACCGGGCCGCCGCCCGCCGCGTCCGCCGCGCTCCGTCACGCGGTTCGCCGGCGTAGCGTCGCCGCGCCGAGACCCAGTGCGGCGGCGGCGAACAGCGCCACCACGAGCAGATCCCGCCACATCGCGCCGGTGGCCCCGGGATTGTTCGACACCTCTTGCAGCGCCGACACCGCGTAGCTCAACGGCAGCACATCGCTGATCGCCTCCAGCCAGTCGGGCAGCTGCTCACGCGGCACCAGCAGGCCGCACAGGAAGAACTGGGGCCCGACGATCACGGGCATGAACTGTACGGCCTGGAATTCGGTGCGCGCGAAGGCACTGGCCAGCAGGCCGAGCGCCACCCCGAGCACGGCGTCGACGATCGCGATGAGCAGCACCAGCCAGACGCTGCCCGCGGCGCGCAGATCCAGCAGCCAGAACGACACCAGGCAGGCGACGCCCGCCTGCGCACCCGCGGCCAGGGAGAACGCCGAGCCGTATCCGGCCAGCAGATCCAGCTTGGCCAGCGGTGTGGTCATGAGCCGTTCCAGGGTGCCCGAGCTGCGTTCACGCTGCATGGCGATGGCCGTGATCAGGAACATGACGATGAACGGCAGAATGCCGAGCATGCTGATGCCGACCCGATCGAACACCCGCGGCGCGCCCGGCGGTGTCGGTGAATCCTGGTACACGAAGTACAGCAGGGTCAGCAGCAGTGCCGGAACCAGCAGCAGCATGGCCACGGTGCGATGGTCGGCGCGCAGCTGTTTCAGGATGCGCGCGGTGGTGGCCGCATAGCAGGCCAGCGGGCGGGGACCGGTGCGGGTGGTCACGACCGTCCTCCCATCTCGATGAGGGCGAGAAACGCGTTCTCCAAACTGGATTCGCCGGTATCGGCGCGCAGTTCGTCGGGACTGAGCTGGGCCAGCAGGTGACCCTCGCGCATGAGCAGCAGTTGATCGCAGTGCGCGGCCTCGTCCATCACATGGCTGGAGACCAGCAGCGTGCGGCCCTGCTCGGCCAGGGCGTGGAATTCCTTCCAGAGTTCCACGCGCAGTACGGGATCCAGGCCGACGGTGGGTTCGTCGAGAATCAGCACCTCCGGATCGGCCACCAGGGCGCAGGCCAGCGAGGTGCGGGTGCGCTGCCCGCCGGAGAGCTGGTTGCCGCGCTGCCCGGCATGATCGGTCAAACCCACCGCGCCGATGGCCTCGGCCACCTGAGCGCGCGAAGCGCCGTACAGCGCGGCGAAATACGAGACATTGTCGGTGACGGTGAGATCGTCGTAGATGCTCGGGGCCTGCGTGACATAGCCGACCCGCGAGCGCAGCCCTCGCGATCCGGCCGCTTCACCCAGCACCCGCACCGTCCCCGATTCGACGATCTGGGTGCCGACGATGCCGCGCATGAGTGTGGTCTTTCCGCAGCCCGAGGGGCCGAGCAGTCCGGTGATGCGACCGCGCGGCACGGTCAGCGTGATGTCGTGGAGTACCCGCCGCCCACCTCGCACGACGCACAGGGCGTCGACGTCGATGGCGGGTGCGGTATCGGGTGCCGTCATGGGGCCACCTGCAATTCATCAAGTGTTGAATTCACTACGTGATGAATTCTGCACCGGATGTGGCGTGCGGGCAAGATCCGATTCGGAACCACCCGCCCGCACCGGCGCGGTCGACACCGGTTCGGCGCGGTCGGAGATGACGAAACGCTGACGGACCGCGTGTCGGCGGCCTGTCCGGCGGCGAAGGAGGGGCACAAGCACCACAATCGTGCAGATGGCTGTCGAGCGTGCCGGACTGCGCCGAATCAGCGGTCACACCCGCGCCCACGGCCACCGTGCGCGTTCCCGCAGCACGCTCGACCGGGTTGCCGCCGGGCGGCCACATTCCCGCGCTCGCTCGGTGTTCCGGTGCCGGGCCGAGCCACATCGACGGAGGACATTCGTGCGTGTATTGCTCACCGGCGCGGCCGGTTTCATCGGTTCCCACATCCACCGCGCGCTCACCGACGCCGGGCACGAGGTGGTCGCGCTGGATCTGATGCTGCCCGCCGCACACGGATCCGAGGCGCTGCCGCCACCCGGCGTCGAGCGGGTGGACGTGCGCGATCCGGGTGCGCTCGACGCGCGGCTGCGCGGGGTGGACGCGGTCTGCCATCAGGCCGCGGTGGTCGGCGCGGGCGTCAGCGCGCAGGACGCGCCCGCATACGCCAGCCACAATGATCTCGGCACCGCCGTCCTGCTGGCCGCCATGGACCGGGCCCGGTGCCGCCACCTGGTGCTGGCCTCGTCCATGGTGGTGTACGGCGAGGGCAGCTACGTGGATCGGAGCGGCGAACGCGTCGAGCCCGCGCCCCGCACCCGCGCGGATCTGGACGAGGGCCGCTTCGACCAGCTCGGCCCGGACGGCGCACCGCTGGCCTGGGCGCCGGTCGACGAGGACGCCCCGCTGCGCCCACGCAGCCTCTACGCCGCGAGCAAACTCGCGCAGGAGCACTATGCCGCCGCATGGGCCACCGCCACCGGCTGCACCGTCACGGCGCTGCGCTACCACAATGTCTACGGTGACGGAATGCCCAGGGATACACCGTATTCCGGGGTAGCGGCCATCTTCCGCTCGGCGCTGGAGGCGGGCGAGGCGCCCCGCGTCTTCGAAGACGGCCGCCAGGCCCGCGATTTCGTGCACGTCCGCGATATCGCCGCCGCCAACCTGGCCGCCCTCGAACGCCCGCTGGACGCCTTCGTACCGCTGAACATCGCCTCCGGCCACCCCGTCACCATCGGCGAGGTGGCCGCGATCCTCGCCACCGCCCACGGCGGCAAACCCCCGGTGATCACCGCCGACTACCGCCCCGGCGACGTCCGCCACATCGTCGCCAGTCCCGCCCGCGCCCACCGCATGCTCGACTTCACCGCCGCCGTCACCCCCACCCTCGGCCTCACCGAGTTCGCCTCCGCCCCACTGCGACCGGCACCGGGAGCCGGTGCCCCCACCTGGTGACCCCGGCGCTCCCGTGCGGTGAGCCCGGAGCCGCGAGCCGCGAGCCGCGCGCTCGGCAGGTGCGCACGCGGTCGGTTCGCGGCCTCGGCGCGGTATCCACGGACCCCCGCACGGTTCGGCCGTCGCGGGCATTCTTCGCTGTGACGGCGGAACAGGGTCCGTACAGTGGCCCGCCCTGCCGTCGCGGCCTACTGCCCCCCGTTGCCGAGCAGCGGCAGCCGGATCTCGAATCGGGCTCCGCGATCGCGGTTCTCGGCGTGGATCTCGCCGCCGTGGGCCGCCACCAGACCGGCGGCGATGGCCAGGCCCATACCGCTGCTGCTGCCCAGCTCGGCCGCGCCGGGGGAGCGGGCGGAGGTGCCGCGGTAGGCCGCTTCGAAGATGCGGGGCAGGTCCACGGGAGAGATGCCGGGGCCGGTGTCGTCCACGCGAGTCCAGGCGTGGCCGTCGGAGGCGCCCGCCGCGATATCGATCCGGCCGCCGGGTGGGGTGTGCGCGATGGCATTGGCGACCAGATTGGTGAGGACCCGGGTCAGGGCGCGGTCGCTGCCCGCCACCACGATACGGTGCCCGGGTTGACGTGCGGTGAGGGTGATTCCGGCGCGCTGTGCGGTCGGCTGGTTGGCGGCCAGCACCTCGTCGATCAGCTCGCGCAGGTCCACCGGCTCCAGGGTGAGCCGCAGCGCCCCGGCATTGATCTTCGACATCTCGAACAGGTCGTCCACCATGGCGGAGAGTCGATTGGTCTCCCGCACCATGCGCTCCGCGTACCGGCGCACCTCCGCACCCTCGTCGACCACCCCGTCGGCGAGCGCCTCACCCATGGCCCGGATACCCGCCAGCGGAGTGCGCAGATCATGGCTCACCCACGCGATCAGCTCACGCCGCGACTGCTCCGCGGCCCGCTCCCGCTCGCGCATCTGCTTCTCCCACACCGTGGCCCGCGCCTGCGCCCGCCCCAGCAGCACGGCCGCGGGCACCGTCACCGCCGTGACCACCCCGAGCACGGTGGCGGTGCGGGCCAGCGCGTCGTCGAACATGAGCCCGCTCACCGCGACCACGCCGCTGAGCGTCGCCAACGTCGGAATCAACACCAGCACGGCCATACTCGTGGTCATGGCGCGATTGCGGGTGTAGCGCAGCAGCAGTGCGCCGACCACGACCACCGGCAGCGATCCGGCGAGCGCGTAGCCGATGAGGCCGGGCGTATCAGTCGGCACGCGGCGCGTCCTCACCGGATTCGGTGCGGCCCCAGGCGTATCCGCGGCCCCACACGGTGTCGATGCGATGCGCCGCGCCGAGTTTGGCGCGCAGCCGCTTGATGTGCACGGTCACGGTGGACAGGTCACCGAAGGTCCACCCCCACACCTCCGCGAGCAGTTCGTCGCGGCTGAACACCCGATGCGGATGGATCAGCAGAAAGGTGAGCAGATCGAATTCGCGCGCGGTCAACTCCACCGGCACCCCACCCACCTGCACGGCGCGGGCCGCGGGCCGCAGTTCGATCTCCCCGCTGCGCACCACCTGCTCGGCGCTCGGAGTGGGCCGGGCGCGCCGCAGCACCGAGGCCACGCGCAAGGCGAGTTCGCGCGGGCTGAACGGCTTGGTCACGTAATCGTCCGCGCCCGACTGCAATCCGAGCACCCGGTCGTCCTCCTCGCCGAGCGCGGTGAGCAGGATGATCGGCGTATCCGGATGCGGTCCGCCGCGCACCATGCGCACCAGGTCGATCCCGTCCGGCGGCGGCATCATCACATCGAGGATGGCGAGGTCGATGTCATTGCGCGCCAATACCGCCGCGGTCTGCGGACCGTCGGCCGTCTCCACGACCTCCAGTCCGTCCCGTTCCAGATACCGCCGCACCACCTCCCGCACCACGGGATCATCATCGGCCACCAGAATGCGCATGACAGTCACCAATTCGTGAGTACCAGATGGTTGACGAGCAGTGCACCGACCGCCTGCACGGCCAGCCACGCCCGCACATCCCGCCGCGGCAGCAGCGCGGTCCCCGCGATCACCCACAGCCCGAACGGCAGCCAGATCCGTTCCGTCTCGGCCTTGCTCAGCCCGCTGAGATCGGCCAGCAGCAACGCCGCCAACCCCGCGGCCGCCATGAGCGCCGCCGGATCGACCATCGCCCGCCATCGCAGCAGCCCCGACAGCGCACCGCCGAGCACGGCCGCCGGTCGTCTGCGGGTAGCGGAGCCGTCTCGCTTCGCCGCCGGGCGCTCGTCCGCGGCGGCCGACCATGACGCC
Source organism: Nocardia sp. CC227C (assembly GCF_030767025.1). Lineage (GTDB taxonomy): Bacteria > Actinomycetota > Actinomycetes > Mycobacteriales > Mycobacteriaceae > Nocardia. The sequence goes on from NZ_JASITE010000001.1 coordinate 729,802, forward strand.
GCCCGGCGGAGACTCGCCGTCGATGCGCTCGGCGGCTGCGCCGCGGTGTTCGGTTGCGGTGCGGCGGCGTTCGCCGCGCTCGAACGCGGTGTCGCGGCGATCGCCTCCGGCACGGGATCGGCAGCGGGAGCCCCATCGTCGTGCCGGTGCGGCCCCGACGGGGACATCTCCGCGCCGTCGGCCTGTTTCGCGGAGGCTTCCGCCGTTCGCCACAGCGCGGACGGACGGAGTTCGCGGGCGACCCGGTGCAGAGCGGCCACCGAGGCCAGCCCGACCGCGCACACCGTGGCCGCGAGATTGCCCCAGACCCAGTACGAGTACGGCCGCTCGCTGGCGATGCCCTGGTAGTACCGCTCCACCACCAGGTGGTAACCGTCGAACCACCAGAACCCGGCCGCCGTGAACGCGCCCACCACCAGCAGCATGCCGACCACCACCGGGAGCACGGGTCGCAGCCCGCGCGCCGCGAGCACCGCCAGGGCGGGCACCGCCATCAGCACCAGGCCGTAGCTGAGGTAGAGCCCGAAGCCGAACAGCAGCCCGGATCCCACCGCGGCCGGCACCCACCGCGCACCGCGCCGGGTCGCGACCGCCAGCAGCGCCACCGCCCACGCGGTGACCCCCGCGAACAGCGCGTCCGCGGACACCGCCAGCCAGACGGCCGCCGGGGCGAGTGCCAGGAACGGCGCCGCGGCGCGGGCGCGCCACTCCGCGCCGAGCGCCCGCAGCGTGACCAGGATGGCCACGGCCGCACCACAACCGGCCAGCACGCACAGCAGCCCGGCCCAGCCGCCGCCGCTCAGTCCGAGACGGTCCAGCAGGACGAAGACGAGCAGCGCCCCCGGCGGATGTCCGGAGACGTGGGTGGTCCAGGAGTCGGGCTGGAAATCCAGGATGCGCGCGGAGAATCCGCGCAGCATGGCCGCGATATCGGTGACCCCGCCGACCTCGTGCAGGTACTCGTCGCGGCTGGTGAGGCGTCCCGCGAAGCCGCGCTGCCAGCCGTCCACCAGGGCGAGCGCACCGGCCCACGCGATCGCGGTCAGCCAGGTGGCGGCCAGCAGCCGCCGCCAGGACAGGCGTTCGGCGAGGCCGGGGCCGTACACGAGCACCAGCACCGCGATGGCGATGACCGGACCGGTGCCCCAGCCGATATGCGGCAGCCATTCGCCGAACAGTGGCGCGGCTCCGGCGTACAACCGATCCCGCCATTGTTTGCCCATGATTCGCGGGACGATGATGGCCGCGGCCACCAGGGCGGCCGCGGCCAGGGCCCAGCCGAGATCGGCCCGGCGCGTCGGGTGCCGGGCAGCAGCGATGACGACAGTCTTCCGCACGCACCCACCCTAGGCCGCCAACCGTCCGGCAACCGTTTGATCTGGGCATCCGCACAGGTCTCGTCATACTTTCGTCATCGGTGTGTTGGGGTTCATCCGGCCCGCGCGGGCCTACGGTCTAGGCGTGACCGAATCGAACGAGGAATCCTGCGTCACGGTGGTGATTCCGTGTCGCGATGAAGCCGGTGCGCTACCCGGCGTACTGTCGGCAATCCCCGCGGGCTATCGGGTGATCGTGGTGGACAACGGTTCCACCGACGACACCGCCGCGGTCGCCCGCACCGCCGGGGCCACCGTCGTCACCGAATCCGTCCCCGGCTACGGCAGCGCCGTGCACGCCGGGGTGCGGTCCGCCCGCACCGATATCGTCGCCGTCCTCGACGGCGACGGCTCCATGGACCCCCGCGAGCTGTCCACGCTGGTAGCCGAATTGGCACCCGAGGTCGACATGGTCGTCGGCCGCCGCCGCCCCGCCGCCCGCGGCGCCTGGCCCTGGCACGCCCGCCTGGGCAATGTGCTGGTGGCCGCCCGCCTGCGCCACCGCTACGGCCTGCCGGTCCACGACGTGGCGGCCATGCGCGTCGCCCGCCGCGACCGACTGCTCGCCCTCGGCCCGCTGCACCCGCGCTCCGGTTACCCGCTGGCACTGCTGGTGGCCGCGGCCGGAGCGGGCTGGTCGCTCATCGAACGCGATATCACCTACCGCCCCCGCACCCACGGCGTCTCGAAGGTCTCCGGCTCGGTGCGCGGGACCCTGCGCGCCATCCGCGATTTCTGGAGCGTCCGATGACACCACTCGCACCGCTGTCGCCACGCACTCTGTCGCTCCCGCCGCGCGGTCCGAGGCTCTCGCGACACGCGCGCCCACAGTCGCCGCACGGCCCCGTGCTCCGGGCGGGCAGTCCGACGCGCAGACGGCGGCTCGCACGCCGCACGCTGCCACTCGCGCCCTGTGGCGCGCTGCCCGCATTCCACGGCCGCAGGAGGACTCGATGACCGCACCGACCGCCGGACCACTGCCCGCCACTCTGCTCGTGGTGGCGAAGGCCCCCATCGCGGGATTCGCCAAAACCCGTCTCACCCCGCCGCTCACGCCGCGTGAGGGCGCGCGACTGGCCGCCGCCGCCCTGCTGGACACCCTCGACGCCATGCGCGCCGCCCCCGTCCGGCACCGGGTGGTCGCGTGGACGGGAGACCTGACGGCGGCCGAGGCGGCCGACGACATCGGCCGCGCGCTGGCCGATGTCACCGTGGTACCGCAGCGCGGCGACGGTTTCGCCGAACGCCTGGCGCACGCCCACGCCGACGCGGCTTGCTTCGGCCTGCCCATCGTGCAGATCGGCATGGACACCCCGCAGGTCACCCCGGAACTGCTCACCGGCGCGGCGGCCCAGCTCACCGGTCCCGCCGACGCGGTCTTCGGCCCCGCCGCCGACGGCGGCTGGTGGGCGCTGGGCTGGACCGACCCGTGGGCCGCCCCCGCCCTCGCCGAGGTGCCCATGTCCACCCCCCGCACCGGCGAGCTGACCCGAGACATGCTGCACCGCAGCCACTACCGCGTCCACGAACTGCCCGTGCTGAACGATGTCGACACCTACGCCGACGCCCTCCAGGTCGCGGCCGGAGCACACGGCCGCTTCGCCACGGCCATGCGCCACCACCGCGCGGTCCACCCGGAACTCGTCCCATGACCACCCCGGAACCACCGGACGATCCGGCACCCGACATCCCGGCACCCGACATCGCCCCGCACGCGTCCGAAACGACCGCGCCGCCTGCCGCGGCGCAGCCGCCGCCGAGTGGCGCGGCCACCGGTGCGCGTCCAGCCGCGGCGACACCGCCGGGCGTTGGCGATGCCGCGGGTGCCGCGGCGTCGGCTGCCGGTGCGGGCGTGGGGGACAGCGCGTCCGCCGGTTCGGCGGTGCCGAGCACGGTCGCGGGCGGGCGGGGGACGCTGCTGCCCGCCGCCATCGCGCGCCGGGTGTCGCCCGCGCGCGGACCGGAGGTGGCCGCGCGGGTCGGAATCGCCCTGGGCGCGGCGATACTCGTCTGCTTCGCCACCGGCCTGCTGAGCCACTGGATCCAGCATCCGCCGCAGTGGTTCGCCTGGCCCGCGTATCCGGTCTGGCTCTACCGCGTCACCCAGGGCACCCACGTCGTATCCGGCGTCGTCGCCATTCCGCTGCTGCTGGTCAAGCTCTGGTCGGTGTATCCGCGCCTGTTCGCCCGCCCGCTGCTGGGCGATCCGGTGCGCGCCCTGGAGCGGGTGTCGATCGCGGTGCTGGTGGGTTCGGTGATCTTCCAGCTCGTCACCGGGTTGTTCAATACCGCGCAGAACTACCCGTGGCGGTTCTTCTTCACCACCACGCATTACGCCATGGCCTATATCGCCGTCGGCGCGCTCACCGTGCACCTGGCGGTGAAGCTGCCGGTGATCCGAACGGCCCTGCGTCGACCCGCCGACAGCGAAAACGCGGCGGGCCACGGGATCTCACGTCGGACACTGCTGGGTACGGCCGCCGTCGCCGCACTGGTGGCGGGTCTGTCGACGGCGGGCCAGACGGTCCCGTACCTGCGCCGCATCGCCGTCCTCGCCCCGCGCAGCGGTCAAGGCCCCCAAGGAGTTCCGATCAATCGCACCGCCCTGGAGGCGGGCGTGGAGCAGCGCGCCACCGCGGCCGACTACACCCTCACCGTCGCTGTCGGCGACCGCCGCCGCACCTTCACCCGGGCCGAACTGGCGGGGCTGCCGCAGCATGACGCCGACCTCCCCATCACATGCGTGGAGGGCTGGAGCGCCACCGCCCGCTGGTCCGGGGTGCGCCTGCGCGACCTGCTCGCCGCGGTCGGCGAATACCGCGGCGGCGGTGTGCGATTCACCTCGCTGGAGGACAGCGGCATCTACCGCGTCTCGGTGCTGCCGCGCCCGCACGTCATCGCCGCCGACACCCTCGTCGCCCTCCGCATCGGCGGTGCCGACCTGAACCTCGACCACGGCTACCCGTGCCGCCTCATCGCCCCCAACCGCCCCGGCGTCCTCCAGACCAAATGGCTGTCCCGCATCGAGGAGCTGCCGTGACCGCGATCCGCGTCCTGCTCGTGCTGCTCGGCCTGTGGCTGGCGGCGCTGGGCATCACCGATCTGCTGGCGATGAGCCGCACCGACCTCATCTCGATCGTATTCTGGTTCGCGGGCGGCATTCTCGTCCACGACGCGGTCTTCGCACCCCTGTGCGCGGTCATCGGCACCACGGCCCGCCGGGTGCTGCCGCCGCGTGCCTGGGCTCCGGCCGCGTGTGGTGCGGTCGCCACCGTCACCCTGCTGCTCATCGCCGTACCGGTACTCGCACCCGGCGGCGCCAATGCCGACAATCCCACCATTCGCGATCGGCCCTATCTGCTCGGGCTGAGCCTAGCGCTCGTCACGGTCTGGACCCTGGTCGCCCTGGCCACGGTCGCCGTCCACCGCGGCCGCGCGCACCGCGGCACTCTCGAAAGGTAGCCAGCCGTGCCCGACTACAGCGACCTGCGCGCCCTGTTCATCGACCGCACGCTGAAGCGGGCCCCGGAACGCGGCAACACCCAGGGGCTCGTCGACCTGCCGGCGCACATCGTGGACGCCCACACTCCGGTGCTCGCGGGCCCGATCTGGTTGGGCGACCGCTGAGCGTCACCGCTTCCGTCAGTGGTCGCCGTGATGTGCCGGCGTCCCGGCGGACCCACCCGGGTCGACCACCACGAACTGCCCCATCATGCCCAGATCCTCGTGCCAGAGCAGATGGCAGTGGTACATGTAGGGCGTGTCCGGATCGGCGGGACCGTCGAATCGCAGAGCGAGCCGCACGGTCGCGCCCGGTGCGATGTACACGGTATCCTTCGGCCCGCGCAGGGCGGCTGGCGGTGGTGAACCGTCCACCGCGAGGACCCGGAACTGCACATCGTGCACATGGAAGTTGTGTGGCATGCCGTCCGCATTGCGGACCGTCCAGATCTCGGTGGTGCCCCGGGTGACGGTCTCGTCGATGCGGTTCATATCCATGGGCTGGCCGTTGATCTGGGCGAAGCGGATGTCGAAGGTGCGCTCCCGCACGGCGTTCGAGCCGTCGGGTGTCTGCGCGGACACCAGCGCGGCGGGCACATCGGGTGCGGGGCGCAGGGTTTCGGCGGCTCGCAATTCGAGGATGTCGAAGCGATCGTCGCCACCGGCGAAGCGCTGGCCGAAAAAGTCCAACCCGGCGTCGAGCGGATGTCCCCGCAGCACCAGCCGCTCACCGGGCCGCATCCGCACCACGATCTCGGCACGCTCCGCCGGGGACAGTTGGACGCGGTCCAGTTCGATCGGCTGTTCCAGCAGTCCGCCGTCGGTGCCGATCAGCGCGAACCGCCGGTCGTCGGCGAACCCGAAGTTGTAGATGCGAGCCGTGGAGGCATTGAGCAGCCGCAATCGGATCAGCTCGTCGCTCACTTCGCGATACGGCGACAGCGTGCCGTTGACCATGATCCGGTCCCCGAGAAATCCGACATCCCGGAACATCTCGTGGGCCCCACTCAGCTCACCATCGCGAAAACGCACGTCCTGCACGATGATCGGCAGATCGTTCACCCCGTAGTCGCGGGGCAGCGCCAACCCGTCGGCCGCGTCGTCATCGAGGATGAACATGCCCGCCAGTCCGCGCCGCACGTGGGATTCGGTCTCCCCGTGCGGATGCGGGTGGTACCAGAGTGTCGCCGCGGGCTGATCGACCAGCCAGTGCGGCGTCCACGTCTGCCCGGCCGCCACCGGCTGATGCGGTCCGCCGTCCATCACCGCGGGCAGGTGCATGCCGTGCCAATGCACCGACGACGTCTCCGGCAGCGAGTTGCGCACGGTCACCCGCACCTGCTCACCGCGCCGCGCCCGCAGCGTCGGACCGAGATGGTCGCCATTGAACCCCCAGGTCGGCGTGACCACGCCCGGTTCGAATTCCCGCTGTCCCGAACGCATCTCGAGCTCGAACAGGCGCGTACCGTCGGCCTCCACCCGGGACGGCGCGAGCGGCGGTACCGCCAGTTCACGGTCGAACTCGACCGTCCCGACGGTGGAGATGTCCGCCGTCGAGTACATCCAGGCGAATCCGCCCGCGAGCGTGAGGATGCCGACCACCAGCACGGCGGCAGCGCCGACGAATAGCCGCAGCATGCGCGACCTGCGTATCGATGACATCCCTCGACGCTAGAAAACAGCAGGTCGAAGTCGCATCGGGCAAGGCCCGGAGATCGCCCCCGACTACACCCTGAATTCGCGCGCCACGCCGCGCGGTCACCGGGCGGCGCTGAGCCGATGAGCGACTGCCCGCCGCGGCGGCGAGCACAGTCGCTACTTGCCGTCCAGCCCCAGAAAGTAGTGCAACGCTTCAGCTTCCAACCTGCGGCGGGTGGACTATCGTCGGCCCTGGACGACTCTCGGGGGTGCCGGACAACCGGGCATCCCCCTTCCGCCGCACGCCACCGCGCGCAAGGCGTCGCGGCACGCGCGGTCGGTCGCCGATGCGGGGCGGCCGACCGCGCCCTCGCCCGATCCCGCCCTTCGATCCCACCCGGCTCCGCTCAATCCCGCTGCGGTACAGCACATCCGTCCGGACCGCAGGCATCCGCGCCGCCGAGCACCTCGAGTTCCGGTTCCCGCTCGCTCCACGCCCGCTCCAGCGCCTGCGCGAACACCTCGGACGGCTGGGCGCCCGATACGCCGTAGGTGCGATCGAAGACGAAGAACGGCACACCGCGCGCGCCCAGCCGGGCCGCCTCGGCCTCGTCGGCGCGCACCGCCTCGGCGTACGCGTCCGGATCGGCGAGTACCGCACGCACCCGGTCCGCGTCGAATCCCGCACCCACCGCCACCGCCACCAAGCGCTCGGGATCGCCGAACAGCGGCCGCGCATCCGCGAAATTGGCCTCGTACAGCGCGTCCAGCAGTGCTTCCTGCCGTCCCTGCGCGAGCGCGAAGTGCAGCAGCCGGTGCATGTCGAAGCTGTTGCCGAAATCGCGCCCCTCGGTTCGGTAGGTCAATCCCACCGCCTCGGCCTGTGCTCCGATACCGCGCTCATTGGCCGCGGCCTGCGCCTCGCTGATCCCGTACTTCTCCGCGATATGCGCAATCACCGCATCGCTGTGCCCCTTGTCCAGGGTGGGATCCAGTTCGAAGGACCGGTGCACCACCCGTACCTGGTCCCGATGCGGGAAGCCCTGCAGCGCCTCCTCGAACCGCCGCTTGCCCAGATAGCAGAACGGGCAGTTGATATCGGTCCAGACCTCGACCTGTACGGCCATCACACCTCATTCCAACGATTCGGCGCGGACGCCGATCACCGCCCGCGGGTGCCGCGGCACCGCTCAGGGTCAACCATGTGACCAGCGGGAATGTTCCATGGCACGCGTCACCCCGGCACCCGCGCCCGCATCCCCGGGCGCAGTGGCGCAGGTCATATGGGCGGAACTGTCACGCAAGTACCCCCGGTCCGGTGAATCCGTGCAGGGGTGTGCGCGCCGGGTGATGATGAGCACCATGCGGGACCAGAATCACGATACGGCGGCCGCCGACCCCTTCGCCGAACACCGACGCCTGCTGTTCGGCACCGCCTACCGGATGCTGGGCAGCGTCGCCGACGCCGAGGACATCCTGCAGGATGCCTGGCTGAAATGGCATACGGTGGATCGCGATTCGGTCGAACATCCGAAGTCCTACCTGGTCCGGACCGTCACCAACCTGTCGCTGAACCGGCTCACCTCCGCCCGCGCCACCCGTGAGACCTATGTCGGCCCGTGGCTGCCCGAACCCCTGCTCACCGGACCGGATTCGGCCGCCGAGGAGACCGAGACGGCCGACAGCGTATCGACGGCCATGCTGGTGGTGCTCGAGACCCTCAACCCGGTCGAGCGCGCGGTCTTCGTGCTGCGCGAGGTGTTCGGCTACTCGCACGCCGAGATCGCCGGATTCCTGGACCGCCCGGAGGCCACCGTCCGGCAGATCTCGCACCGGGCGCGCGGGCACGTCCGGTCCCGCCGCCCCCGCTTCGACACCGATACCGCGGCACGCTCGCGGGTCACCGACCGCTTCCTGGCGGCCTGCCACGGCGGCGACGTCAACGCGCTCATGGAACTGCTCGCCCCGGACGTCACCCTCTGGAACGACGGCGGCGGCAAGGTCACCGCGGCGCGCCGACCGCTGCACGGCCCCGACCATGTCGCCCGCTGGCTGCTGGGCGTACTGGACAAACCCGTGCTCACCGGCATCAGCCTCGAAACCATCGTCGTCAACGGTGAACTGGGCATTGTCGGCCGACTCGGCGGGTACCCGGTGGGCGTGATCACCTTCGACATTCTCGACGGGTGCATTCGGCACCTGCGCTTCCAGGTGAACCCCGACAAACTCGGTGGGCTGCGCCCGGCCGAAGAGGCTCGGTAGCGGCGGCGGCTCGGCCAGATCACGCATCGGGGAGAATGGATGCCCGTGAGCGCTGCAGAACTCGCCGTGGAACCCCTGTCCGCCGCCCGGCGACTGCTCGGTGCGACGCTGTGGTCCGGTCCGGTGGCCCTGCGCCTGGTCGAGGTCGAGGCATACGGCAGCGACCCGTCCGGACCGTGGCCCGACCCGGCCGCGCATTCGTACCCCGGCCGCACCCCGCGCAATACCGTCATGTTCGGTCCGGCCGGAATGCTGTACGTCTATCTCAGTTACGGCATGCACACCTGCGTGAACGTCACCACCGGTCCGGACGGCAGCGCCGGCGCCGTGCTGCTGCGCGCGGGTGAGGTCACGGCCGGACACGAGCAGGCCCGCGCCCGACGCCCCGCCGCCCGCACCGACGCCGCGCTGGCGCGCGGACCCGGCAATCTCGGCAGCGCGCTCGGAATAGCCTTGGGTGACTACGGAACCCCGCTCTTCGATCCCGCCTCGCCGATCCGCCTCGAACTCGGCCCGGAGCTCACCGACCCCTCCGTCATCGGCGTGGGCCCGCGTGTCGGCGTCAGTGTCGCCGCCGATCAGCCCTGGCGGCTGTGGCTGCGCGACTCCCCGGCGGTCTCGGCCTACCGGCGCAGTCCGCGCGCCCCGCGCCTCGACCGCCCGGCCTGACCCGCGCGGCGAACGCTGGAAGTTTCGCCCCCGGCGCGGTGACGTACGGACTACGGTGGAAGTGAACCCACACCCCACAGGCGGTTCCATGTTCGAACGATTCAGCGACAACGCCCGCCGCGCCATCGTGCTGTCCCAGGAGGAAGCCCGCCTGCTCGGGCATAACTACATCGGCACCGAGCACATCCTGCTCGGCCTGGCGGCCGCGCCGGACGGGACCACGGCGGCGCTGCTCGCCGACCTCGGCGTCGAACTCCCAGCCCTGCGCGAACGCGTCGCGACCATGATCGGCACCGCCGAGGGCGAGCCCACCGGTCACATTCCCTTCACCCCGCGCGCCAAGAAGGTGCTCGAGCTGTCGCTGCGCGAGGCATTGCTGCTGCACCACAGCACCATTCAACCCGAGCACCTGCTGCTCGCCCTCGTCCGCGAAGGGGAGGGCGTCGCCGCGCAGATCCTCGTCGCGGTGGGGGCCGACGCCGACCGCGTGCGCAAGGCGGTGCTCGCGCACTTCGCCGCCGCCGGACCCGTACCCCGCGATGCGCCGCCGTCCGCCGAACACGAACTGCGGCAGCGGATCACGGCATTGGAGGATCGAGTCGCCGAGCTGGAGCGGCGACTCGGTGATACCCCGGCCGGTGACACCTCTGCTGGTGCAACCTCGGTCGGTGACACCTCCGCTGGTGACACCTCGGTCGGTGAAAGCTCCGCTGGTGACGCCTCGGCCGGTGACACCTCAGCCCGTGACGCCGGAGCCTGAGACGGCCGCTTCCCGGTCCGGGTCCTGTTCGCACGGCCCACCGCCCCCCGGGCCGCGGTCCGATATTCCAGAAGGGTGACCGTCGCCCCGCGCAACCGGCCCGTGGCCGACGCGCGCGCCCACGATGAACTGGTGGAGGCCAGTCGTGCCCGCGTCGCGGCGGCCATCGCCAGCCGTGCCCATCCGTCCGCCCTGAAGACGGACCCGCCGACCGGGCAAGGGGCCGACCGGTTCCGTCGCCCCGTGTGCCGCGGATATTCGCTCGCCCTACTTCCCGCCGTCGAGCACACTCGGCCGCGGACCACCGGCGCGCCCGCCGATTCCCGGGTCCGATTCCCGAATGGCGGACCTCTGCGCAGGTCCGCGGTATCCGTGCGGAAAGATGGGGTGACGTGAGCGGCGACATCATCGATGAACTGACCTGGCGCGGACTGATCGCACAGTCCACCGACCTGGACGCCCTGCGGGCGGACCTGGCGAAGGGCCCGCTGACCCTCTATGCCGGCTTCGATCCGACCGCGGCCTCCCTGCACGCCGGACATCTGGTCCCGCTGCTGACCCTGAGGCGCTTCCAGCAGGCCGGGCACCGCCCGATCGTGCTCGCGGGCGGCGCGACCGGTCTGATCGGTGACCCCCGCGACGTGGGCGAACGCACCATGAACTCCACCGACACCGTGGCCGAGTGGGCCGGTCGCATCCGTTCCCAGCTGGAGCGTTTCGTCGACCTCGACGATTCGCCGACCGGTGCGATCATCGCCGACAACATGGACTGGACCGGTCCGCTGAGCGCCGTCGCCTTCCTGCGCGATATCGGCAAGCACTTCTCGGTCAATGTCATGCTGGCCCGCGAGACCGTCAAGCGGCGGCTCGAGTCCGACGGCATGTCCTACACCGAGTTCAGCTACATGCTGCTGCAGGCCAACGACTTCGTACAGCTGCGCCGCAACTACGACTGTCGCCTGCAGGTCGGCGGGTCCGATCAGTGGGGCAACATCATCGCGGGCGTGGAGCTGAACCGCCGCGTGGACAGCGAATCCGTCCACGCCGTGACCACCCCGCTGGTCACCTCGGCCGACGGCAAGAAGTTCGGCAAGTCCACCGGTGGCGGCAGCCTGTGGCTGGATCCGGAGATGACCAGCCCGTACGCCTGGTACCAGTACTTCGTCAATACCGCCGACGCCGATGTGGTGCGCTACCTGCGCTGGTTCACCTTCCTCACCAAGGAGGAGTTGGACGAGCTGGAGCAGGCCACCGCCGAGCGCCCGCACGCCCGCGAGGCGCAGCGCCGCTTGGCCGCTGAGATGACGACGCTGGTGCACGGCGAGGAGCACACCCGCGCGGTCCAGCTCGCCAGCCAGGCCCTGTTCGGTCGCGGTGAACTGCGTGAACTCGACGAGTCCACGCTGGCCGCGGCGCTCACCGAGGCGGCGGTCGAGGGCAAGGTGGCCGAGGCCGACGGCACCGCCACCATCGTGGATCTGCTGGTCTCCTCCGGCCTGTGCGAGAGCCGCGGCGCGGCCCGACGCGCGGTCAACGAGGGCGGGGCGTCGGTGAACAACGAGCGTGTCTCCGATCTGGAGTGGACGCCCTCGGAGGGTGACTACCTGCACGGACGCTGGTTGGTGCTGCGGCGCGGCAAGAAGAACTTCGCGGGAGTCCGTCGAGCGGGCTGAACATAGGGGTGGGACGCGGTCCCACCCCTTTCTGCTTCATGCGTGGAAGAGATCGCCGAGAGCTGGGTCACAAACTCGTGGTCCCGCCCGGCGATCTTGTCGTTCCGGGGCGGCGCTACCTGCGCAAACACGTTCGTGACCAGGCGATTTGACGTTCCGTTTTCCGCCACGTAACTTATTCCAGGTCAGAGCGACACGGACACCGACCGGGACCGAAACCCCAGCTCAGAGCAGGGATTACGGGATCGGGGAACGAGGTTGGACGAGGAGCGCCTGACACGAACACCCAGTCCGAAACGGGAACTTGACTCCGAGGAGTCGGCCCGTTAGGCTGGAAAAGTTGCCTCGCTGGACAATCGATCAGATCGGTTCGATGGCGTGTGCGTGTGTTCTTTGAGAACTCAATAGTGTGTCGATGAATGTCAGTGCCAAATATTTTTTGGTTCCGATCTTCACCCCCCGTGTGAGGGTCGGACATTTTTGTCAGCTAATTTCCGGCTGGCGTATTGTTTTGCTGGGTTTTCGGACTCGCGTTTACTTCTGATTGGCTCCT
>NZ_JASITE010000002.1 GCF_030767025.1 Nocardia sp. CC227C
CTGCTCTGCCAATTGAGCTATAGGGGATTGCTCCCGTTCCGGCCTGGCGGGCCGAACGGATTGAAACTTTAGCGTACGTTCGGTGAAGTTCCCAAATCGCCCTTCTACCTGCGGACATGTGGTGGGGTCGGGGTGGGGTGCCGGATCGACAGGGGGTGGGGGGTTCGGGCAGGATGTAGGCGCGGACTGGCCTACGGGAGGAGCACTTCTCAATGCTGCGGTTGATCATCGGCGTCGCTGCCGGGTATGTGTTGGGCGCGAAGGCCGGGCGGGCTCGGTATGAGCAGATCAGCAAGACGGCGCGGGCCATCAATGGGAGTCCGGTCACGCGGAAGCTGGTGCTGGTGAGTCGGCAGAAGCTGGCGGACAAGTTGAGTACGCAGCCGAAGCTGGAGCCGATGGTGCCGCTGGACGAGCGCACCACGGTGATGGTGCCCCAGGATCAACTGCGCCGCTGAGAGGGGGCTCGGCTGCGCCGTCGCGCCGCCGGGTGGGGGCTCAGCTGCCGATGGCGAAGTCGTCGGAGTTGCCCATGGCCTGGGTGAGCAGGCTCTTGCGGTATTGCTCCAGGGCCACCAGGTCGCCGAAGAGTTCCATGTAGGCGTCGGTCTGCTCGGTGGAGGAGATGCGCTGGAGCTTGGACTTGAGCTGGGCGATCTGGCGGCCCACCCAGGCTTCCTGGGTGCGGGCCAGGACGCCGGTGATGACGCGGGGGACGTCGTCGGCGGATTTGACCGGGAGAGGCTCGGCGGCCAGTTCGGAGACCAGGGCGCGCAGCGTCAGGTCGGGGGTGTTGTCGGCGACCAGGGCGACCCATTCGGAGCCGCCGATGCCGCTGGAGACGCCGCCGGCGTCGGTGATGGCGGTGCGGACGGCGATGTAGGCGGGGTGGGTGAAGGCCTCCGGGTCGAGAGCGTCGAAGAGGGGGCCCGCCATGGCCGGGTATTGCAGTGCGGCGGCCAGGGATTGGCGCTGCGGAAGCAGGGTCGGATCGTTGGGGTTGGGGCGGGCGGCGGGGTGGGTCGTGACCTCCTGCGCCGCCTCGCGTCCCGGGATGCCGGGGCGCGCGCCGCCGCGGGCGATCTTGCGGGCCTCCTCGCCGACCCGGCGGACGACCAGCTGGATGTCGTCCCAGCCCACCCAGCCCGCGAGTTTGGTGGCGTACGCCTTGCGTAGCGCGTTGTCCTTGATCTGCGCCACCACGGGGACGGCGCGCCGCAGGGCGTCGACCTGCCCCTCGGGGGAATCCAGGTTGTGCTGGGCGAGCAGGCCGCGAATCACGAACTCGTACAGGGGAACTCGGCGGGCCACCAGGTCGCGGACTGCACCGTCGCCGGAGTGCTGGCGCAATTCGCACGGATCCATGCCGTCGGGCGCCACGGCGATATAGGTCTGCCCGGCGAGCTTCTGGTCGCCGCTGAACGCCTTGACGGCGGCGGCCTGCCCGGCCTCGTCGCCGTCGAAGGTGTAGATGATCTCGCCGCGCCAGAAGTTGTCGTCCATCAGCAGACGGCGCAGCACGGCGAGGTGCTCGTCACCGAAGGCCGTACCGCAGGACGCCACGGCGGTTTTCACGCCCGCCAGGTGCATGGCCATCACGTCGGTGTAGCCCTCGACCACCACCGCCTGATGCCCCTTGGCGATCTCCCGCTTGGCCAGGTCGAGGCCGAACAGCACCTGGGACTTCTTGTACAGCACCGTTTCCGGGGTGTTGATGTACTTGGCGGTCATCTGGTCGTCGTCGTAGAGCCGACGCGCGCCGAAGCCGATCACGTCACCGCTGAGATTGCGGATGGGCCACAGCAGCCTGCGGTGGAAGCGGTCGATGGGGCCCTGGCGGCCCTGCCTGGACAGGCCCGCCGCCTCCAGCTCCTTGAACTCGAAACCGCGGCGCAGCAGATGTTTGGTGAGCGCGTCCCAGCCGCCGGGGGCGTAACCGCAGCCGAACTGTCTGGCGGCGGCCGCGTCGAAATTGCGGTCGGTGAGGTACTTGCGGGCGGCTTCGGCCTCGGGTTCGCCCAACTGCGCCAGGTAGAACTCGTGGGCGGCCTGGTTGGCGGCCACCAGGCGGCTGCGGGTGCCGCGGTCGCGCTGCACCGAGGTGCCGCCGCCCTCGTAATTGATCTTGTAGCCGATCCGGTCGGCCAACTGCTCCACGGCCTCGACGAATCCGACGTGTTCGATCTTCTGCAGGAAGGCGAAGACGTCGCCGCCCTCACCGCAGCCGAAGCAGTGGAAGTGGCCGTGCTGCGGGCGCACGTGGAACGAGGGGGACTTCTCGTCGTGGAACGGGCACAGGCCCTTCATCGAGAGCGGACCGGCCGCTTTCAGGGCGACGTATTCGCCGACGACATCCTCGATCCGGACTCGTTCACGAATCGCTGCGATATCACGATCAGGGAGTCGTCCGGCCACGCCGCGAGTCTAGCCGCGCCACGGCGACACGCGAGACCCGGACGCACCCGGAGATCGGCAGCGGCACCCGCACCTCGGGAAAGGGTGGGTCGCATGCCACCATCTAGCGGTGCTCAGCCTCTATCACGACGCCCGGACGCCGGTGCATGCCGTGCCCGCCGGAGCGAAGCTGATCGTGCTGGCGATCACGGGCACCGCCCTGTTCTTCGTCTCCTCGCCGGTGTGGCTGGCGGTGGCGCTGGGCGTGGTGTCGGCCCTGTACGCGCTGGCGCGGATTCCCTGGCGGGCGACCGGGCGGCAGGTGCTGGCCATCGCCCCGTTCCTGGCGCTGATCGCCGTGGCCCAGTTGATGTTCACCGGCTGGGTGAGCGCCGTGCTGGTGAGCGAGCGGATTCTGGCCCTGGTGCTGCTGGCGAATCTGGTGACGCTCACCACGCGCACCTCGGCCATGATCGACACCATCGAACGGGCACTGGGCCCGCTGCGGCCGGTCGGCGTGCGCCCGGAGCGGGTGGGCCTGCTCGTGGCCATGACCATCCGCTTCATTCCGGTCATCCGGGAACAGGCCGAGCTGGTTCGGGCCGCGCAGCGGGCGCGCGGCATCGAGCGCAGCACCGCCTTCCTCA
This sequence comes from Nocardia sp. CC227C, assembly GCF_030767025.1. Lineage (GTDB taxonomy): Bacteria > Actinomycetota > Actinomycetes > Mycobacteriales > Mycobacteriaceae > Nocardia. The sequence continues at coordinate 3,042 of NZ_JASITE010000002.1, forward strand.
TTCCGCTGCTCATCCGCACCCTGCGCATGGCGGACAATCTCGGCGAAGCGCTCGACGCCCGCGGATTGCAGTAGCCGCGGCAAGCGAGACCGCCGTACCAGATCACACCCGCCCCTCCCCTACGATGCTCCGGTGCGTAGTAGGGATTTGGCGCAGGTGGCGCTGTTCACGGCGATCATGGTGGTGCTCGGGTTCTTCCCGCTCATCCAACTGCCGGGGGCCTTCGCGCCGTTCACCTCGCAAACCCTGGGCGTGATCCTGGCGGGATCGATCCTCGGCGCGAAGCGCGGCACCCTGGCCATGCTGCTGTTCGTCGTCCTGGTCCTGGCGGGCCTGCCGGTACTGCCGGGCGGGCGCGGCGGGCTGTCGGTGATTCTCGGCCCGACGGGCGGCTTCGTGCTCGCCTATCCGGTCGGTGCACTGGTCATCGGTCTGCTGACCGAGCGGCTGTGGCGGCGCTACAGCCTGCCCGTCGCGCTGGCGATCAACTTCTTCGGCGGGGCGATCGTGTTGTACGCCATCGGCATTCCGTGGATGGCCGTCGCGGCCGATATCCCGCTCGGCAAGGCCATTGTCACCTCGGCGGCCTTCCTCCCGGGTGATGCGGTGAAAACGGTGATCGGCTCGCTGGCCGCCGTCGCCGTGCGCCGGGCCTACCCCCTCATCCCGGCCCGCGCATGATCGAACTCGAGGGTGTCGGCCATCGTTTCGGGGAGCGCGAGGTGCTGCGCGGCCTGAACCTGACGCTGAGCGAGCGGCGCATCGGGATCATCGGCTCCAATGGCTCGGGCAAATCCACCTTCGCCCGGCTGCTCAACGGCCTGCAGATCCCGACCGAGGGCCGGGTGCGGGTGGACGGGCTGGACACCCGCAAGCGCGGCCGCGAGGTGCGCCGCCGGGTCGGGTTCGTCTTCCAGGATCCCGACGTGCAGATCGTCATGCCGACCGTGGCCGAAGACCTGGCCTTCGGACTGAAGCACCACGGACTGGCCAAGCCGGAGATCGCCGCCCGCGTTACCGAGGTGCTCGCCGAGTACGGATTGAGCGACTACCGCGACCACCCCGCCCATTTGCTCAGCGGCGGACAGAAACAGCTGCTCGCCATCGCGGCGGTACTCGCCGTGCGACCCGACCACGTCGTCTTCGACGAGCCGACCACCCTGCTCGACCTGCGCAACAAACGCCACATCACGCGATTGCTGCACACCATTCCGCAGCGCGTGGTGGTCGTCTCCCACGATCTGGACCTGCTCGCCGACTTCGACCGGGTGCTGGTGTTCGACGAGGGCCGCGTCGTCGCCGACGGCCCGCCCGCCGACAGCGTCGCCCGCTACCTCGCCATGCACCCGTAGCCGGGCTCGCGCGTCAGCCGGGCGAGTTGGCGGCGAACCGCGGTGGCGCGGCCTGGAATTCGTTTCGATCCGCCGCCCCGGGCGGCACGGACGATTCGACCGCCACGGTGACGGCGACCCGGCCCTTGGCGGCATGCGGGGACCACAGCCGGTGCGCGGCCGCGCGCACCCGCCCCGCGGTGGCGGCCTCGGCCTCGCCGCCGACCGTCAGCAGCACCGAGTTCTCCCGGGGCGGCACATCCCACCACTGTCCGGCGGCGTCCTCGACCAGCAGACCGCACAGCAGGTCCGGCAGCAGGAAGGTTAGGAAGCCGGTGTCGCCGTGGACGGCGGTATCCGGTGCGAAGCGCCGGTCCGGCCGTGCGACGACATGCACGAGCTGCGGGCGCACCGTCGTTACTCGTCCGACCCAGCGGTCGAAGTGATCCTCCGGGTATCCCAGCGCCGATGCGAGCGCGGCGAGCAGATCCGGTGACAGTGCCGCGAGACCGCGCGCCCAGTCCGACACCGACTGGCGCAGCGGGGCGGTGGCGACGTCGTCGGGCAGGTGCGCGATGTCGATCACGCCCGAGGCGGCGGCGTGCGCGCAGAATCGCCTGGCCGCCGCGAGGACGTCGACGTGCGGAAGTTGCCGCATCTCGACGCCGACCAAATAACAGACACCGGTGTCGGCCAATGCGTCTCGGAGCCGAGCGCCGAAATCTGTCCTGTTCATTCGCAGACCGGCCACATCGAGCGTTGGTACGCGGAATCTATCGCCCATGGCGACCAGCCCCCTCTGAATGCGGCGCACCCGAAAAAACCAACTGGAACAAATCATTCACGGGAGAATGATTTCGGGTGCAGGATGACACAGCCGAACGACACTCGACAAATCCACGTCTCACTATTCGAGACCGCATACTCACCCCTCCGCACCGAAACGACGGCGGCGGGCTTCCGCGCCGAGAACGCGGCCGGGCCGAGAATGGAAATCCATGGTCGCGCTCACACGCGGCACCGGTCCCCGGCTCGGTGTCACCCGATGCGCCGACAGCCGGCCCGCGTGCAGCATCAGCGCACCGGGCAGGGTCGGCAGCACCCGCACCGAATGTCGGCGCGGACTCGCGATGAGCTGGGCCGGGAACGATTCCCCGGTCGCCCAGGGCAGCGGCACGTACTCGAACATGCCGCCGTACTCCGGAGCGAGGATGTGCAGGGTGAGCGTGTAGTCCGCGGTATCGAAATGCCAGTTCTCATCGGCGGGTTCGTGACCGTGCACCGTCACCGCGGCCAGGTCGTCCGCGGACCGGTAGGCGTGCTCGCCGACCACGCCGGAAACGAAATCGAGCAGCGGTTCCCAGCGATAGAGGTGTTTCAGTGGCGAGGATTCGGGTATCCGATCGTAGGTCAGGGTGGTGACGCCGACGGTCGAATCCGACACGGAATCGGTCGGTTCGATGACCATCTCGGCTATTTCGATAATGGCTCCCCTTTTCAAGAAGTCGCGCAGCAGTACCGTGCCCGTGGATTCGAATTCGACACGCCACTGCGCCATCAGGGATTTCAGGACCGCGGGGTCACGGCGGTCCAACGGATACCGATCCAAGTCGACGGCTGATTCGAGTCCCATCGGCACCGTGTCCCCTGCTCGCCGAATTGCCGTCGCGGGAACGGTTGGGCGCGACGGTCTCTCACCTTCCAGGGTGACATATCGACCGGTGGCGGTACGAGGTTTCGCGACCGGTTAGGGGGTGCGCTAGGGGATTGCGGCCGCGACACGCTCCAATCGGCTCTCGGTGTAGGACGCGATCTGGTCCACGACGACGCGCACCCGGGCGGTGTCGTCGGCGGCCACCTCCCACCAGGGCAGCAGGACGGGGTCCAGGCCGTGTGGTGCGGTGGCGAGCAGATGGTCGGCGACCACCAGGATACGGTCGCGCTGGGAACTCTGGCGGACCTGGTGGCCGCGATCGGACATGACGTAGCGCAGGGCGACCGTCTTCAGCACGGCGACCTCGGCGGCCACGATCGGGGGCACCGCCAGATCGGCGGCGTAGCGGCACAGTCGGCGACCGCCCCACGCCTCCCGGGTGGCCTCCACCGCGGCGGTGGCGAAGCGGCCGACCAATTCGCTGGTGAGGCGTTTGAGCGCCACCGAGGCGGCCAGCGTCGCGTCGTAATCGCAGGCCGCGGCCACCACCGGCAGCTCGGACAGGCGCTGCGCGGCGGCCGCGAGCTCGTCCGGGCTGAGCGAACGATGCTGTGCCGCACCGAGTTCGGCGAGAGCCGCCTGCTCCGCCGGATCGGCCAGGGCGCGCAGATCGATGCGGCCCGCGATCACACCGTCCTCCACGTCGTGCACGGAGTACGCCACATCATCGGACCAATCCATGATCTGGGACTCCAGGCACTGACGGCGATCCGGGGCATTCCGGCGGACCCACGCCAGCCGCTCCATATCCACGTCGTACGCGCCGAACTTGCCACCGGGAGCGCTTCTCCCCCACGGATACTTGATCACCGCGTCCAGGGCGGCGCGGGTGAGGTTCAGGCCCGCGCTCGCCCCGTGCTCGTCGACGACCTTCGGTTCCAGCCGGGTGAGGATGCGCAGGTTCTGGGCGTTGCCCTCGAATCCGCCGTGGGCGTCGGCGAACTGATCGAGGGCCTTCTCACCATTGTGGCCGTAGGGCGGATGGCCGATATCGTGCGCCATTCCGGCCAGGTCGACCAGATCCGGATCGCAGCCGAGCCCGTCGGCGATACTGCGGCCGATCTGCGCGACCTCGAGCGAATGGGTGAGCCGGGTGCGCGGGGTGTCGCCCTCGCGCGGACCCATGACCTGGGTCTTGTCCGCCAGCCGCCGCAGCGCCGCGGAGTGCAGGACGCGCGCGCGGTCGCGGGAGAAATCGGTGCGGCGCGCCGGAGTCGACGACCAGCTGAGTCCGGCCGTCTTGGCGGACTCGGTGACCAGGCGTGCCCGGTCGTCGTCGGTGTACGGATCGGAACTCATCACTCACTGCTCCGCGGTGTACTCGAAATCGGCCGAGTAGTGGGTGATGCGATACCAGATCAGCGCGAAGGTCTCCCGGAAGATGCCGTGTGCCTGCGACTCCCGGGTGTAGACGGCCGGGCCGGTGCGGGTGGGGGCGGTCCACGCCTCCAGTCCGGCGTCGCGGGCCATGGTGCGGGTGCGCAGCGAATGCCACGGATCGCTCACCAGCACCGTCGAGGTCTTGTCCCGGGCGTGGAGGGCCTTGGCTACGGCCTCCACGCTCTGCAGGGTGTCCGAACCGGTTTCGACGGCCAGGATGCTGTCGGCCGGGACACCGCGGGACTTCAGGTAGTTCTTGCCCGAGGCGGCCTCGGTGTAGTTGTCGCCCAGCTGTTTTCCGCCCACCGTGACGATCAGCGGGGCCACTCCGCGCTGGAACAGCCGGTACGCCTGGTCCAGGCGCGCCTCGAATACCGTGGACGGGGTGCCGTCGTACTGGGCCGCGCCCAGCACCACGATGGCGTCGGCCTTCGAATGGTCGCTGATCCGGGCGACCTGCCAGACTCGCACGGCCGTACCGCCGACCACCACCAGACCGGCCAGCACCGCGCCCGCCAGCAGGCGCGCGGTCCAGCGCCAGAGAGCGCGTGCGCAGCCGCCCCGCTCGTGGTCGGCCGCCCGCACCGGGGCGGGGTGGCCGCGCCGTGGGATGTTCACCAACCGCGTCGCCGCCACTCGGGCAACCGCGGGCGCTCCGCACCGAGCGTGGTGTCGTCACCGTGGCCCGGATAGACGACCGTGTCGTCGCCGAAGCGGGCGAACAGCTTCGACTCGACATCGCCGAGCAGGGAGGTGAAATCCTCGGGGGTGCCGGTCTTGCCGACGCCGCCCGGGAAGAGCGAGTCCCCGGTGAACAGGTGGGTGCGGCCCGCGCCGTCGGTGAGGGCCAGCGCGACCGATCCGGGGGTGTGACCGCGCAGATGGACGACCTCGAGGTCGAGTTCGCCGATGCGCACCGTATCGCCGTCCGCGAGCAGCCGGTCCGGGGGTACGGGCAAGGTGGGGGCGTCGAGTTCGTGGGCGGCGGTGGGAATCTCGGTGGCCGCCGCCACCTCCTTCAGCGCCCACCAGTGGTCCGGGTGCTGATGCGTGGTGACAATGAGCTCGACCCTGCCCGGGGCCTCCTGCTCGATGAGCTCCAGTAGGCGTTCGGCCTCATTGGCGGCATCGATCAGCAAGGTCGCGCCGGTGGCGGTGCACCGCACCAGGTAGACGTTGTTGTCCATCTGGCCGACCGACATCTTCACGATGCGCGCGCCCGGGACCTCCCGCTGCTGCGGATTGCTGCCGGGGGCGACATGGCCCGTATAGGGCGAATCGATCGTGATCACAATCCCGATGGTAGTCATGGCCGCCGACAGGGGTGGTAGGAAGAAAACTCACGCACCCCTTCCCTGCGGATAGATTCGAGACCATGGCGCTACCGAAGCCACTGATCCTGGTTCTGACCGGCTTCCTGCTGGCCGTCACACTGCTGGCCACTCCGCCCGCCGCGGTGCGGGCCGAGCAGCCGACGCGACTGCCCGGGTACGTCACCGACACCGCGCAGGTGTTGAGCGACGCGCAGGAGGCCGAGGTCACGGCGGCCGTGGAGAAGCTCTACGACGCCGAGCGCGAGCGGCTGTGGATCGTCTATGTGCGCGACTTCGCCGGGATGGACCCCCGGGAGTGGGGTGAGCGCACGGCGGCGGCCTCGAATTTCGGGGACCGCGACGTGCTGCTGTCCGTCGCCGTGGACGACCGCGCCTACGCCTTCACCGGCAGCCTCCCCCACGAGGTCGGCGAGAGCGAGCTGGACCGCATGCTCACCGACGACGTGGAGCCGCGGCTGCGGGCCGAGGACTGGGCCGGGGCCGCGGTGGCGACCGCGAACGGGCTGTCGGCGGCGATGAACCCGCCGGGGACGAGCATCCTGCCGCTGCTGATCGCCGCCGCGGTCGTGGCACTGGTGCTGGCGGGGCTGTGGTGGTGGTCGCGGTCCCGGCGGGCCGAACGGGAGCGTCGGGAACTGGAGCGGGTGCGGGAGATCGATCCCACCGACACCGCCGCGCTGGCCGCACTGCCGCTGCCGACCCTGGACGCGCGCTCACGGGAACTGCTCGTGGACACCGACAACGCGATTCGCACCAGTACCGAGGAATTGCGTTTGGCCGCCGACGAATTCGGCGACACCACCACCGCACCGTTCGCCGCCGCCTTGGAGGCCGCGAAACACGCACTGGCCAAAGCGTTCTCGATCCGACAGCAGCTCGACGACGCGATCCCGGAGTCCCCGGATCAGCGCCGCACCATGCTGGTGGACCTCATCGCCACCTGCGGGCGGGCCGATCGGGAACTCGACGCCAAGGTCGAGGAATTCGACGGCATGCGGAATCTGCTCATCAACGCCGGTGACCGGTTGGACGGGCTGACGCGGAGCCTGGTGGAGCTGACGGCGCGGATGCCGGGGGCGGAGGCGACGCTGGACACGCTGGTGCGGGAGCATCCGGCGTCGGTGATCGCGCCGATTCGCGACAATGTGAGCATGGCGCGCGAGCGAATCGCGTTCGCGGAGCACAGTATCGAGCAGGGGCGCGCCGCGGCGGCGCGACCCGTTGGCGAGCAGGGTGCCGCGGTCGGAGCCATTCGCGCCGCCGAGTCGGCGGTCGAGGCGGCGCGGACGCTGCTGGACGCCGTGGACACCGCCGCGACCGATATCGCCGCCGCACGATCCGGGCTGGCCGGGATGGTGGCGGAGCTGCGCCGCGATCTCGCCACGGCCGAAACCCTCGGCGACCACGGCGGAACCGAACTCCCCGCGGCGACCGCCGAAGCGCGCGCGGCCCTGGACGACGCCACCACCAACGGCGAGGCCAACCCGCTCGGGGTCTTCCAGCGGGCGGTGGCCGCGGACACCGCGCTGGACAAGGCGATCGCCGCCGCCACCGATCGCAAACTGGCCGCCGACGATCTGGCTCGACGCCTCGATCAGGCCATGACGGCCGCGCACGGACGCATCAACGCGGCGGCCGATTTCATCAGCACCCGGCGCGGCGGCGTGGACGCCGAGCCCCGCACCCGGTTGGCCGAGGCGCAGCGCAATCTGGAGCGGGCGCGGGAACTCGCCACCACGGACCCCGGCGAGGCGCTGCGATCGGCCCAGCGCGCAGTGGAACTCGGCACCACCGCCTTGCACACCGCCGAGGCGAATGTGCGGTCCTGGCAGGCCAGCCACGCACCCACCGGCGGTTCCCAGACCGGCGCGGTGCTCGGCGGCATTCTCGTCGACGGCATGCTGCGCGGAATGGGCACCGGGTACCGGCGCGGCAGCGGATTCCGTCGTGGTGGAGGTGGCGGCCGGGGCTACGGGCCCGGATCCTTCGGCGGCTCGCAGGGCTCGCGACGCATCAGCCGCGGCGGGCGTTTCTGACCGGTGGCCCGGCTCCGCGGGCGATGCGCGCCGTTTCGCAACCGGAGATCGGAACCGCGGACTAGCGTGGGCTCATGACAGCCGAGCATGGTTACGCCAAGTTCGAGCACGGATTTCCGCTACCCGCACATGCCAGCCCGGCCGCGATCCGGTCCTGTCTGGACCCTGCGGATGTGCAGCGCTTCGATCGCGAGTACTCCGACGCCTTGGACGCGGCGCGCGAAAGTCTCGACCTCACCGGATTGTTCGACACCCTGGCCACCTGGCGGCACACCGCCGATCGCGCGCTGCTGCCCGACGGCCGGGTGCCGGTGCGCTGTGTGCTGCTCTTCGGCGACGAGGCCCGTCTCGTCACCCCCTGGCACCTGGGCCGGGATCTGCTGCGCCTGCCCGCGTCGGTGATCGCCCGCGCCTGCGATATGCCCGCCAACGAACTCCCGGGCCGCTACTTCACCGCGGCCGGAGACCACGACGACCTGCACGACTTCCGCCTGGTCAACGACCCGCGGCTGTGAGGCGTCGCGGGCCGCGCGTCAGGCGTCGACCGTGACCCGGTGCAGGCCGCCCGGACCGAGCGGGTAGGGCGGGCGCACGTCGGCGTCCTGCACCTCGCCGGAGCGGCTGGTGACGCGGGCCTCCACGGTGTGCGGGCCGGGCGGCAGGTCGACGACGGTACGCCAGCGCCGCCAGGCCGCCGGTGCGAGTTCGGCGCCGAGTTCGACCGGGAGCCACTCGGTTTCGTCGATCCGGATATCGACACCCGCCACGCCGTGCGGCGGTGCCCAGGCGACGCCCGCGACGGTGCACTTGCCGGAGCCGGGGCTGCCCACCGAGGCGACGTCGATGCGGGCCTGCGGGCGCACCCACAGCGGATCGCTGGTCCAGCCGCGCTTCCACCAGTAGTCCACCTGGCTGTCGTCGGTGAGCTCCAGTTCGGTGAGCCATTTCGCGCCGGTGTACTGGCCGTACAGGCCGGGCACGAAAACCCGGGCCGGGAAACCGTGTTCGGGGGCGAGCGGTTCGCCGTTCATGCCGATGACCAGGTACCCGGGCCACTCGCCGGTGCGCAACGGGGCCAGTGGCAGCGAGATGGTGAATCCGTCGCTGGCGCGGGTGACCAGCCGGGTGGCCCCGGATTCGGGCAGGGCGTGATCGAACAGCGTGGTCAGCGGCACCCCGAGCCAGCGGGCGTTCCCGGCGCGCCCGGCGGCGACGGTGTTGTGCACGCACACCATGACCGCGTCGAATTCCTCGGCCTGCTCGGCCAATTCGCGCAGTGACAGCCGCAGCGAATGCGCGACCATACCGCGGATGGACAGCCGCCAGTGTTCGGGGTCGAGCCGGGGTGGGCGCGCATTCACATCCGCCACATAGAACTTCCCGCTCGTGGTGATGAGCGGCGACAGTCCGGGTTCGATGCCGAGGCCGTCGTCGGGAATCGGCTGACGCGCGCCCAGCGGGCCGACCCGTTGCGCGCGCTCCCGGTAGCGCCGGTCGGCCCGGCGCAGCAGGGTCTCGGCACCGGCGAGGAGTCCGACACCGGCGGTGGCCCAGAGCAATCGGGCGCCGAGCCCGCGTGGCGGACGCCGCAGTCCGGCGCTCAGCACGGCGGTCGCGGCGGCGCTCCCGGCGACCGCGGCGCCGGAACGACTCGGTCGCCGCAGCGACAGCGCGCCGACCCCCGCCCCGGCGGCGAGCGCGGCGGGTACGCGCAGCCGTTCGGGCAACGCCGACAGTCCGGCCGCGGCGGCGACACCGCCCAGCACGGCGCCGAGGCGGGTGGTCTCCTTGTCGTGTTCACCCGACATGGCCACGGTCGCCTCGACGATCGGCGTCGGCGCGGTGTCGACCAGCAGCCGACTCACCCCGTCGATGAGCGAGCCTCCACCGCTCGCGGCGATCAGCTCACCGGTACCAAGGGCACCCAGTCCCACCGCGGCGGCCCCGAACACCCGGCGCTTCCCGTTCCTCGACACAGTCGAACCTGCTTCCCACACGATCGGTCGTCTCGGCCCATTGTTCCCCAACCCGGACAACCCCTCGCAGGGTTCGCCGCCATCGGCCGGAAATCCGGAGAATGCTCGGTCACGCGGTACGGACACCGGACCCGTGGCGCGCCAGGTACGCGTCCACGTGCGGACCGATGTGGGCCAGCGCTTCCGGCGTGATCAGCCTGTTGTGCTCGAATTCGAGCGTGACCTCGTGTATTTCGCCGTCGATATAGGGGGCCCAGGTGTCCACGTTGGGTTCCGGCGGCCCGGCCGCGGCGGTGAAGAACAGCAGGTCGCCGTCGAAGACGCCGGGACGGTGAGCGCCGATGCGGTGCAGCAGGCGACGCAGGTCACGGTAGAGGCGGTCGAGGTCGGCGGCCGTGAGGGCGGCGGCCCCCGTGGTGGCGCGCAGCAGTTCGGCGGCGCGCTCGGCGGTGATGGCGACGCCCTCCGGCACGTCCACCCCGCCGAACTCGGCGAGCAGGAGTTCGGGGGCGGGCATCCCGTCGTCGGTGACCTCGGCGTCGGCGCGGGCGTCCATCATGATCAACGAGGGCACCGCCGCGCCGCGACGGCGCAACTCCACCGCCACGGCATGGGCCAGCAGCCCACCCGCCGAATAGCCGAGCAGGTGGTAGGGGCCGTGCGGTTGGGTCCGCTGGATCTCGTCGGCGTACCGGTCGGCGAGGTCGCGGACGGTACCGCCCTCGGAGAGCTCCGGTGACTGGATGCCGTGCACGGGCCGCGCCGGGTCGATGTACCGCACCAATCCCGCGTAGCACCACGCCAATCCGATGGCGGGGTGGACGCAGAACAGCGCGGGTGCGGTGCCGGTCGACCGCAGCGGAAGAACGATGCCCGCATCCACGGAATCGGGTGCGGTGTCGCTCAGGCGGCGGGCCAGGGCGGCCGGGGTGGGTTCGGCGAACATCCAGTGCAGCGCGACGGCGTCGCCCGTGCTCGCGCGCAACCGCTCGACCAGCCGAACCGCCGCCATGGAGTTGCCGCCGTGGTCGAAGAAGTTGTCGTCCACGCCGATTCGCGGACTCGCCAGCACGGCCTCGAAGGCATCGACCACCAGCCGTTCCAGTGCGGTGCGGGGTGCGCGGTAGGGACGCGGCGGGGTCGGTTCCTGGCGGCCGCGCACGGTGGGGATGCCGGTGGCCGTGACCGCACCGGTCCAGCCGGTGAGCGCGGCGAGGGTGGTGTCGGGTGCGGTGGTCGCCGCCTCGAGCAGGCGCAGGAAGCCCTCCGCCATGGCCTGGGCGGTGCCGCGGTCGAACAGGTCGGTGGCGAAGATGAGCGAGCCGGTGATGCCCGCGGGCTCCCCGGCGGGGCCGAAGTGCTCGGCGAGCATCCACTCCAGGTCGAATTTGGCACCGGGGGCCGCGGTATCCAGCGGCCGAATGCGCAAGCCGGGCAGGGTGGTTACCGCGGGGGGAAGATTCTGGAAGGCCAGCAGCACCTGGAACAGCGGGTGGTGCGAGGTGTCGCGGGTCGGTGCCAGCGCCTCGACCACCTGCTCGAAGGGGAGGTCGAGATTGCCGTAGGCGGCCAGGTCGGCGCGGCGGGTGTCGGACAGCGCGGCGGCGAAGCTCAGCGCCGGGTCGAGATGTGAACGCAGCACGACGGTGTTGACGAACATGCCCACCAGCTCGTCGAGTTCCCCGTCGCCGCGTCCGGCGACCACCGAGCCGATGGCGATATCGGGGACGCCGGACAGCCGGGCCAGCAGGACCGCGAGTGCGGTGTGCGCCACCATGAACGGACTCGCTCCGTATGCCCGGGACAGGACGTGGACGCGGTCGTGCACCTCGGCCGGGATGGTGAAGGCGATGCGGTCGCCGCGGCCCGAGGGGCTGGCCGGGCGGGGCCGGTCGGTGGGGATGCCGTGCCGTTCGGGCAGCCCGTCGAGTGTGGTGCGCCAGAACTCCAGCTGGCGGTGGGCGAGACCGGCCGGGTCGTCGGCGGCACCGAGCAGATCGTGTTGCCAGAGGGCGTGATCGGCGTATTGCAGGGGCAGCGGCGTCCACCGCGGCGGTTCGCCCGACAGGCGCGACGCGTAGGCGGCCAGCACATCTCGTGCCAACGGTCCCATCGACCAGCCGTCGGCGGCGATGTGGTGGACCGCCATGGCCAGCACGGCGTGCTCGGGTGCCAGGCGCAGCGCCCAGACGCGCAGCGGGGTTTCGCGGGTGAGGTCGAAGCCTCGGAACAGTCGCGCCGCCACCGCGTCGTCGAGGTCTTCGGCGGCCACCTCGAGTTCGGTCAGCGGTGTCGATCCCGGTGTGGGAGGCAGGATCTCCTGCCACGGCAGGCCGTCCGCGTCGGCCGGATAGCGGGTCCGCAGGATCTCGTGCCGCGCCACCACATCGTCGAGCGCGGCGCGCAGTGCCGGAATGTCCAGTGCCCCGGCGATATCGAACGCACCCGGGATATTGTATGCCGGTGAGTCGGGATCGTAGCGGTTCAGGAACCACATGCGACGCTGTGCCGCCGACAGCGGGATGCGTTCCGGTCGTGGCCGCGGACCGGGCCGGGTACGGCCGGACGCCGCACCGGCGGTGACGAGCTCGGCCAGCTCCGCGACCGTGGGCGCGTCGAACAGCGCCCGCACCGGCACGGCGGTGTCCAGCGCCGCGCCGAGACGGGCGACCACGCGGGTGGCGATGAGCGAATTGCCGCCGAGGGCGAAGAAGTCGTCGTCGAGCCAGACCCGGTCGACCGCCAGCACCTCCCGGTAGGCCGCCGCCACCGCGCGTTCGGCGGCGGTTTCGGGCATGCGCCGTTCGGCGGCGGTGTGCTCCGGCGCGGGGAGTGCGTCGCGGTCGAGCTTGCCATTGGCGGTGCGCGGCAGGGATTCCAGCGCCACGACGGCCGAGGGCACCATATAGGACGGGAGTCGCTGTGCGGCAGTCTGTCTCAGCTGCCTGACATCCGGCGGCCCGGCCTCGCCCACCACGTAGGCGACCAGCGCGGCACCGCGGCCGTCGTCACGAATGGCGGCCACCGCGCGGGCGACGGCCGGGTCGGCGGTGAGCGCCGCCTCCACCTCGCCGAGTTCGATGCGCAGACCGCGCAATTTCACCTGATTGTCGGTGCGACCCAGGTATTCGAGCTCGGCGCCGCGCCGCCGCACGAGGTCGCCGGTGCGATACATGCGCTCACCGGCGGCGCCGTACGGATCGGCGACGAAACGGGCCGCGGTCAGGTCGCCGCGCCCGATATAGCCACGGGCGAGGGTGATCCCGGACAGGTACAGCTCTCCCACCACACCGTCGGGGACCGGGCGCAGCCGGTCGTCGAGAATCACGGCCCGCACGCCGGGGGCGGGCGTGCCGATGGTGACGGTGGCCCCCGGATGCAGTGCGGCGCTGCCGGTGGCCCACACCGTCGCCTCGGTCGGGCCGTAGTCGTTGTAATGCGATCGGCCCGGGGCGGACCAAGCGGCCACCAGCTCCGGCGGGCAGGGCTCGCCGCCGTTGATGATCACGCGCAGCTCGTCCAGCCCGGCCGGATCGACCGTCGCCAGCGCCGACGGGGTGAGCGCGATATGCGAGACCCGCTCGCGTGCCAGCAGATCCGCCAGTTCGCCGCCCGCGAAGACGGTCGGCGGGGCCACCACCAGACAGGCCGCCGCGCTCACCGCCATGACCAGCTCCAGCACCGAGGCGTCGAAACTCGGTGAGGCGACGTGCAGTACCCGGGAGTCGGAGGTGATGCGGCACCGCTTCCGCTGTGCCGCGGCCATATTCGCCAATCCGGAGTGGGTGACCAGCACGCCCTTCGGGGCACCGGTGGAGCCCGAGGTGAACAGCACGTAGGCCGGGTGTTCGGGCCGGATCCGGGGCGGGGGTTCGCGCTGCTCGTCGGCGGCGGTCCCGTCGATGTCCGCGCCGTCCAGATTCCACCAGCGCACGGTGGCGGGCAGGCGGTCGCGCCAGGCGTGCACGGTCAGTCCGAGCCGCACCCCGGCCGTGTCGACGATGTGCGCGATGCGCTCCGGCGGATAGGTCGGGTCCACGGGTACGAAGGCGGCCCCGGTGCGGGCGATGGCCCAGACGGCGAGAACCGATTCCAGAGATCGCGGGATGCCGACGGCCACCAGGGTTTCCGGTCCGGCGCCCGCGCGGGTCAGCAGCCGTGCCAGCCGCTCGGCGCGAGCGTCGAGTTCACGGTAGGTGAGCTGGCGGTCCGCGCAGCGGACGGCGAGGCCGTCCGGGTTGGCCGCGACGGCCTCGGCCAGCAGGTCCGCCAGCGGGAGCGGCGGCGCGGCGGGCGGGGTGTGCTCGCGCAGGCGGGCCAGTTCCGTCTCGGTGCACAGCTCGATATCTCCCACCGGCCGCGCCGGGTCGGCCGTGACGGCGGTGAGCAGTCCCACCAGGCGGCGCAGCAGCGTTCGCACGGTATCGGCGTCGAACAGGTCGGTGGCGTAGTCGCAGCGCAACCGCATGCCGTCCGCACCGCCGGATACGGTGAGGCTCAGGTCGAATCGGCTCACGGTCCGCGGCAGCTCCAGAGGCGCGACCGTCAGGCCGGGGAGGGTGAACTCCGGCCGGGCGAGGTTCTGGAACACCAGCATGACCTGGGTGATCGGGTGCCGGGCCGCCGAGCGTGCCGGTGCCAGCTCCTCCACGAGCCGCTCGAACGGCAGCTCCGCGTGGCCGAAGGCGTCCAGGTCGGTGCGGCGCACGCGCTCGAGCAGTGCGCCGAAGCCCTCCTCGGCGCGGATATCGGTGCGCAGGGCGAGCGTATTGACGAACATGCCGACGAGGTCGTCGAGTTCGCGTTCCCCGCGTCCGGCGACGGGCGTGCCGATCACCACCTCGCGCGCACCGCCGAGGCGGGCCAGCAGGATCGACAGCGCGGCGTGCAGGACCATGAACGGGGTCGCGCTGCCTGCCCGGGCACAGCGGTCCACGGCCGCCACCAGGTCGGCGTCCAGACGGTCGGACACTTCGGCCGCGCGATGCGAGGCACGAGCCGGGCGGGGTCGGTCGGTGGGCAGGTCCAGCTGCTCGGGCGCGTCGGCGAGGACTTTGGTCCAGTATCGAAGCTGTTGGTGCAGTAGGGATTCCGGATCATCGGCGGACCCGAGCCGGGTGTGCTGCCAGAGGGTGTAGTCGGCGTACTGCACCGGCAGCGGCTGCCACGTGGGTGCGGCACCGTCCACCCGCGCGGTATAGGCGGTCACCACGTCCCGGACCAGCGGCGCCATCGAGTATCCGTCCAGGGCGATATGGTGGGCGACCACCACCAGGACGAACTCGTCGGACCGCTCGACCCGGAACAGCCGCAGCCGCAGCGGAACCGAGGCGGTGACATCGAATCCGGTGCCGACGGCCGCCGCGACCGCCGCGCCGATATCGGCCGCGCGCACGGGGATCGGGGTCAGGTCGAGTTCCACCGCCGCGGCCGTGACGACCCGCTGGCTGCCGACGCCATCGCTGTCCGGGTAGACGGTGCGCAGGGCTTCGTGCCGTTCCAGCACGTCGACGAGCGCGTGGCGCAGGGCCGTTCGGTCGAGGTCACCCGAGAGCCGCAGGGCCAACGGGATGTTGTAGGCCGGGGACGTCGGGTCGTAGCGGTTCACGAACCACATCCGCTGCTGAGCCGGAGACAGCGGTATCCGGTCGGGCCGCGGGCCCGGCACCAGCGGTGGCGCGACGGCGGTCGCGGCCGAGGCATCCAGGCGGCGGGCGAGATCGGCCACCACGGGTGCCTCGAACAGGGTGCGCACCGGGACCGTGGTGTGCAGGGCGGCGCTCAGGCGGGCCGCCACCCGGGCCGCGAGCAGCGAATCGCCGCCGAGGGTGAAGAAGTCGTCGCGCGCCCCTACGCGATCGGCGTGCAGTACCTCGGCGAGGACATCGGCCACGACGGCCTCGGTACCGGTCGGGGCCACGTACTCCGTGTCCGGCGCTTCGGGTTCCGGCAAGGCGCGCAGGTCGACCTTGCCCGTCGCCGTGCGCGGCAGTTCGGGCAGCACGGTGATACTCGACGGCACGAGGTAGCGCGGTAGCCGCGAGGACAGCCACGCGGCCAGCTCGGTGCCCGACAGCGGCCCGGTCGGCCCGGTGTCCGATGGCGGCGCGGGCGGCCCCGGCGGCTCGATCGGCCCGGTGTCCAACGAGGGCTCGGTGTCTGGCGGGCGCTCGATCGGCCCGGCGACCGACGGCGGCTCAGCGGTGGGCGGGGTGGTGCGGGAGGTGACGTAGGAGAACAGAGCGGTCGTGCCCGCGCGGGTGCGCCGGGCGATCGTGACTGCCGACTCGACCAGCGGATGTGCGGTGAGCGCGGAATCCACTTCTCCGGGCTCCACCCGGATGCCGCGCACCTTGACCTGGGAGTCACCGCGCCCCACGTATTCCAGCACGCCGGGCGCGGTGTACCGCACCAGATCGCCGGTGCGGTACAGCCGTTGGCCCGCCGTGAACGGGTCGGCCACGAAGCGGATCGCGGTCAGCGCGGTGCGCCCGGCGTAGCCGCGAGCCAAGCCGGGGCCGCGCACGTACAACTCGCCGACCGTGCCCGTCGGAACCGGCCGCAGCCAGCGGTCGAGCACCAGCAGGGTGACACCCGGTACCGGCGCGCCGATCACGGCGGCGGTATCGGGGTTCATGGGCTCGCTGAAACTCACCGCCACCGAGGTTTCGGCCGGGCCGTACGAATTCACCAGGGCGCGAGTCGAACCCAGCCGTGCGACCAGCGCGGGCGGGCAGGGCTCACCGCCGATGACGGCCGCCTCCACTCCGCGCAGCTGCTCGTCGCTCAGGGTGGCGAGGACACCGGGCGTGCAGATCAGGTGGGTCGGCGCAGCGGCCGCGATGGCGTCGGCCAGCTCGGGTCCCGCACTCGCCCCGGGCGGTGCGACGACGAGTGTGGCACCGACCGCGAAGGCGTTCAGCCACACCAGTATCGCGGCGTCGAAAGTCGGGTTCAGGGCGTGCATCAGGCGGGAATCGGGGCCGATGCGACCGCGCGAGGCGGTGGCGGCGACCAGATTCGCGAGGCCCGCGTGCGTGACCACCACGCCTTTGGGCGTTCCGGTGGAGCCGGAGGTGAACACCACGTAGGCGGGATGTTCGGGCCGCAGCGGGGTGAGGCGGGCGGTGTCGTCGACGGCGGCACCCGAAACGGCGGCGGTCGCCGCGCCGGTCTCCGGATCGTCGAGCAGCAGCCACTGCACCGCATCCGGGAGGGCCGCGCCCGCCCCGGCCGCGCTGATACCCAGGGCCGCACCGCATTCGGTGGCGATGGCGGCCGTGCGCACGGCGGGCTGCCCGCTGTCCACCGGCACGAACGCCGCGCCGATCTTGGCGATCGCCCACAGCGCGATCATGTGGTCGACCGAGCGCGGCAGTGCCAGCAGCACCGTTCGCTCCGGTCCGGCACCGGCCCGAATCAGCACGCGGGCGAGCCGATTGGACAGCTCGTCGAGCTGGGCGTAGGTCGCGGCGGTCGCACCGAACCCGAATGCGTCGCGGACATTCGATCCCGGCGTCGTGTGTCCGGTCGGCTCGAGACCGCCGATATCGGGCTCGCTTCGCGCGCTCGAACCCGGCTCCGCACGCCCGCCGCGACCGAGGTCTCCGCTACCGGCGGCACCGTACGCCGTGGACACCGCCGAATTCGGGACAGCCAGGGTCACAGCGAGTGCGTCCGGTATCCCATTGGCGGTCAAGAGTTCCGGAAGAAGGCGTGATGGCAGTGCGAGCGGACCGGACCACCCCGCGTCCGCGCGAACGCCCGTCATACCGCGAACGGCGGCGACGCGGAGGTTGTCGCCGCCGGCCAAGGCGGACAGGATGCGGGACAGGCCGTGAACCATCGACTCCGCGCGGTCGGCGTCGACATGGCGGGGTGAGCGGCTGAGCACCAGGCGCAGGCCGTCACCGGCGTAGGTGGCCAAGGCCAGCGGGTAGTGGGTGCCGTCGTGGCCGCGGATGCCGGTGACGCGCAGCCGGGCCCGATGGGTCGCGGCGGTGAGGGCCGCGGCGTCGACCGGGTAGGACTCGAAGACGGTCGCGGTGTCGAAGAGCGGGCCGATCCCGGCCAGCGCCTGGATCTCGTCCAGGCCCAACGTGTGGTGTTCGGCCAGGGTGCTCTGCTCGGTCTGGACGCGGGTGAGCAGGTCGATCACGGGTTCGGCGGGGTGCAGGGTGATGCGCACCGGAACGGTGTTGACCAGCATGCCGACCATGCGATCGGAGCCGGGCAGCTCCGGCGGGCGGCCGGAGACCGTCGCGCCGAAGACGATATCGGTGTCGCCGGTCAGTTCGGCGAGCAGCAGCGCCCACGCCACCTGCACCAGCGTGTTGACGGTGACCTCGCGGTCCGCGGCGGCGCGGCGCAGCGTAGCGGCGAAGTCGGCGGGCAGCGGCACCTCGTGGGCGACGGGCGTCGCGGCCGCCTCGGCACGGGCCACGGCCGGGGCGGCCAGGGTGGGACCGTCCAGCCCGGCCAGGGCCGATGCCCAGGCGGCGCGGGCCGCGTCGCGCGGGCGGGCGGCGAGCCATTCCAGGTAGCGGCTCGGCGCGGGCGGTTCCTCGAATCCGGTATCGCTGCCGCCCGTTTCGTAGAGGGCGACGAGATCGCCGAACAGCAGCGGCATGGACCAGCCGTCGAGAATCAGGTGGTGGTTGGTGATGACGAGCCGGAACCGGTTCGGGGCCACCGCGATACAGGCGAAGCGCAGCAGCGGTGGGCGATCCACCTCGAACGGGACGCGCAACTGCCGCGCCGCGAGTTCGTCGAGTTCGGCATCGGTGGCACCGTGCGCGTCCAGCTGGGTCCAGGGCACCTCCACATCCGAGACGATCAATTGCACTGCCGTTTCCGCGGTCTGGAGGAAGGCCGCCCGCAATGCCGGATGGCGGCGCACCAGCGCGGCGGCCGCGGCCGCCAGCCGATCGCGGTCGAGTTCGGCCTCGATATCGATGACGGCCTGCACCGAGTAGCCGTCCAGTCCGTCCGGGGCGAGCTGCGCTCGGAACAGCAGCCCGCGTTGCAGCGGCGTCAGCGGCCACACGTCGTCCAAGCGGCCGAAACGCGCCTCCCAGGCGTCGATCTCGGACTGCGTGGCGTCGACCGACGAGAGGTCGCCGGGCGTGCGGCCGACGGCCCCCGGTTCGGTCGCCCGCCGCGCGATCTCGGCCACCGCCGCGAGCCAGCCGTGGGCGATCTCGTCGGCGGCCGCGTGGTCGATGGCCGCACAGGCGTACTGCCAGACGGCGTGCAGCCGGGTGCCGCGCTCGGTCACCAGGGCGGCGGCGTCCACCGACAACACCGCGGCGAGCGGCATATCCGGATGCGCGTGCCCGCCCAGCCGGTCCGTCATCCCCACCGGCATCCAGTCGGCCTCGACGGCGGCACCGGGAATCTGGCCGAGATAGTTGAAACCGAGCTGCGGCTCCGGCAGCGCGGCGAGGTCGCGACCGGCCGGACTCAGATACCGCAGCAGGCCGTAGCCGACACCGCCCGCGGGGACCGAACGCACCTGTTCCTTGACAGTCTTCACCACCGCCACAACGGATTCCGCAGCCGGCCCGACGCGCAGCGGCACCTGCCGGGTGAACCAGCCGACCGTCCGCGACAGGTCCGCGCCGGGGGCGACGGTCTCGTCCCGGCCGTGCCGCTCCACGGTCACCACGGTGTCGGCATCGGGCAGTCCGCGGCGCGCCCGGAACCGCGACAACGCCACCACCAGGCCGGCGAGCAGCACCTCCTCCACGCCGCAGCGGTAGACCTCGGCCACTCGGGTGAGCAGCGCCTCGGTCGCGGCCTCGGGCAGCTCCATGCGGATGCGGCCCGCGCTCCGATGCGTATCCACCGCGGGGTCGAGGCGACGGCGACCGAGCACCGGATCCGGGGCGAGGACGGCACACCAGTAGTCGAGGCCGCCGAACCGGTCGGCGAACCCCTCCGGCAGCGCGGTCGCGTCCTCCTCGACGGCCAGGGCGTACAGGACATGCGCCCAGGTGCGCACGGATGTTCCGGTCTCCGGCAAGTCGGCGGCATGGCCGGTACAGGTGCGCGACCAGGCGGTCATGAGATCCGGCAGCAGAATGCGCCACGAGATGGCATCGCAGGCGAGATGATGAGCGGCGACGATCAGCCGACCCGGCGCCGCCGGTCCGGGATCAAGCCAGGTCAGCGCGAGCATGCGGCCACCGCGGGGATCGAGACGCCGCACCGCCTCGACGAGTTCGCGGTCGACGCGCGGATCGGGATCGCCGCACGGCACCCGGGTCAGCAGCCGCTCGGCGTCGGCCAGCCGCGGTGGCGGCACCTCGAGCAGCGGACCCGCCACCGATTCCACCACCCGCGCGCGCAGCATGTCGTGGCGGTCGAGCAGGCCCTGCACCGTCCGGACCAGGGCCGCGGACTCGATGCCGATGGGCAGCCGCACGACCATGGACTGGGCGAAGCGCTCCCAGCCCGGCCGCGCCAGCAGCCAGGCGGCGATGGGGGTGAGCGGCATGCGGCCCACTCCCCCGCCCGGCAGCTCCGGAAGCCGTCGCGGCCCATCGGCGGCCCGGTGCGCGGCGGCGGCCAGGGCCGCCGGGGTGCGATGTTCGAAGACGTCGCGCGCGGAGAACACCAGCCCGGCGGCGCGGGCGCGCGACACCAGGCCGATGGCCATGATGGAATCGCCGCCCAGGGCGAAGAAGGAGGATTCGGGGTCCACCGGTCCGGAACCCAGCACCTCGCCGAACAATGCGCACAGCAGCCGCTCGGCCTCGGTGGCCGCCGCCCGCCGCCGCACCGGCGACGCCACCGCCGGTTCCGGCAGGGCCGCACGATCGACCTTGCCGTTCCCGGTGAGCGGCAGTGCGCCCAGCACCGTCACGGTGGCGGGCACCATGTACGGGGGCAGCCGCCGCGCGGCATGCTCGAGCAGATCCGGCTCACCGATCCGGGCACCCGCCACGGGCACCACGTAGGACGCCAGAGCGGTCCCCGCGCCGACCGGACGCGCCACCGTCACCGCGATTTCCACGCCCGGGTGGGCGTCCAGCACCGCGTCGATCTCCCCGAGTTCGATCCGCATTCCGCGCAGCTTCACCTGGAAGTCGCCGCGGCCCACGTAGTCCAGGACGCCCGGGGCGGTCCAGCGCACCAGATCGCCGGTGCGGTAGACGCGTTCACCCGAGGGCGCGGCCACGAAACGCTGCGCGGTGAGCCCCGGCCGCCCGGCATAGCCGCGCGCCACACCCGCACCGGCCACATACAGTTCACCGACCACGCCGATCGGAACCGGACGCAGCAGCCGGTCCAGCACCAGCATCCCCACTCCGGGAATCGGATCGCCGAGTCCCGCGGGCACTCCCGGCAGCAGTGCGTCGGTGTAGGTGACGGCCACCGTGGTCTCACTGGGGCCGTAGGAATTCAGCAGCCGCCGCCCGGGACCGAAGCGGGCCACCAGTTCGGGCGGGCACGGCTCCCCGCCGGTGGACACCGCCCGCACGCCGTCCAGGGCATCGGGTTCCAGGGTGGCCAGGACGGCCGGCGTCGAACACACCTGTGTCACAGCGTATTCGCGCACGATGCGAGCCATGTCCGCGCCGAGCACCGGATCGGCGTCGGCGACCACGAGCGCCGCCCCGGCCGCGAACGCCTGTAGCCATTCCAGCACGGCGGCGTCGAAACTCGGGTTGAGACACTGCAATACCCGCGACTCCGGGGTGACGTCGTAGCGTTCGACGATCGCGGCGGCCAGCCCGGCCAGGCCGCGATGGGTGACGGCCACCCCCTTGGGCGCACCGGTCGAGCCAGAGGTGAACACGATATAGGCGAGATTGTCGATCCGGGCTCGCGGTAGCGCGTCGCCAGGCTCCGGGTCGTGCCGCTCGATCTCGACGAGTTCACCGGTATCCGTTTCCAGCACCAGCCAGGCGACCGAACCCGGAAGTCCGGGAGCGGTTTCCGTGACCGCCAGGCCGATGCGCGCATCGCATTCCCCGGCGATGCGCAGCACGCGATCCCCGGGCAGGGCCGCCCCCAGCGGAACGAAGGCGGCTCCGGTCTTGGCCACCGCCCAGACGGCGACCACCGCCGCCACCGAGCGCGGGAGCGCCAGCAGCACCGGGGTCTCCGGCCCCACGGTCGCACCGGCCGCCGGACCCGCGGCGATCAGCCTGCGCGCCAGACGATCCGAGAGCGTGTCGAGTTCGCCGTAGGTGAGTCGACGGTCCCCCGACACCACCGCCACCGCATCGCGCCCGGCACGACGCAGCCCGTCGCGCAAGATGTCCGGCAGCAGCCGCGGCTCGGGCGGTTCCGGACCGAACGCACCCCGGGACACCGCCTCGTCGGCCGGGCCGCGGTACGCCAGCTCCGACAGCGGCGTCGCCGGGGCCGCGTCCAGCAGCGATTCCAGCAGGATCAGGAAGCGACCGTGGTGGCGGCCCAGCGAATCGTCGTCGTAGAGGCGGGGATTCGCGGCGAAGTCCACATGGATCGGCGCATCCGCGCCGTGCTGGTAGAAGTTGACGAACAGATCCTCGATGGGTCCGGAGGTGAGCACGTGCAGGCTCGACTCCACACCATCGAAGTCGAACCCGCGCGGGAACAGCATGATGTTGACGACCGGGCCGACCAGGCCCCGGCCGAATTCGGGCTGATCCTCCGCGCCGTCGCGCATGTCCTCGTGCCGGAAGCGCTGATGACGAAGCGCACCCGATGCCGCCACCCGCAACGCCGCCATGACGTCGCCGACGGTGCCGCCGTCGGGAACTCGCACCCGCAGCGGCACCACATTGGCGACCATGCCGCCCGAACGCCGCAGCAGCGCGGTGGTGCGACCGGAGACCGGCAGGCTGATCACCACCTCGTCCATGGCGGTCAGCCGCGCGTAGTACAGCGCCAGCGCCGCCATCACCAGGGTGGCGGAACTGGTGTCGAAGCGGCGCGCCGCGGCCTCGAGCCGCGCGGCCGTGTCCGGCGACAGTTCACCGCGCTGTTCCCGGGCCAGCGCGCAGGCCGGTGCGGTCGCCGAGACCAGCGAGCAGCGTTCGGGCATGCCCGCCACGATCTCGCGCCAGTACTCCTGATCGGTGCGGTAGCGGCTCGAGTTCCGGTACGCCACTTCGGCTTCGTGCATCTCGAGCAGCGAGGCGGCGGTGCCCGGCGGCGGCGACTCCCCGCGCGTCGCCGCGTTGTAGAGCTCGGCCACCCGATAGAGCATGGTCACCGAGCCGAAGCCGTCGATGAGGATGTGGTGTGCCCGCGAGTACCAGAGGTGGTGGTCGGCGCCGACCTTCACGACCACCGACATCCCGACCCGGTCACCCAGCAGGTCGATGGGTTCGGCGACCTCGGCGCGCATCCACTCCAGCGCCGCCGCCATCGGATCCGGCCGCCCGCTGAGGTCGAGGTACCCGACCGCCGCCTCCAAGCCGGGATCGACCACCTGGTAGGGCTCCCCGTCGATCTCGACCAGCCGCAGTACCCCCGAACCGAATTCCCGTGCGGCGATGATCGCCGCGGCGCGCAGCCGCTCCCGATCCAGCGGTCCGCGCATCTCGATGTACTGGGCCTCCGAGAGCGGAACGCTCGGATCCAACTGCTGTGCGTACCACATTCCGGACTGCGCCGGGGACAGCGGGAACACCGTGGCGGTGGCCTGTGCCGTGACTTCGCGCGTCATGGCCGGTCACCGCGCGGGCAGCGGGCTGGCGGAATCCTCCGCCCGCACCTCGTAGGCGGGTACCGGGGCGTCGGCGCGAGCGGTCAAGCGTCCCACCACCACCGACCGCACATGCGCCGGAATCATCGGCGCGAACTTGCGGACATAGGCGTCCATCCATTCCGTGCGGTCGAGCAGGAACGGGAAGTCCGTGGTCATCATGGTGCGCACCACCAGCATGGGCAGCGGTGCGTCCAGGGGCCGAAATTCCTTGTTCCACAATCCCGGTTGATCACAGCCGGGATAGAACTGTCCCAGCATGAATCCGCGTTCCACGAATCTGCTCTTGAATTCCGCGTGGAGATCGTCGATCAGCGAATAGTCCCCGAGGTTCGGTAACACGGTGATCAATGCGCGCAGCACCGAGGTGGAACTGCCGTTCCCGGTGGGCAATTCGGGATAGATCGCCAGCGCGTCCCCGATGACCGTACGCATCCAACCCAGCCCCGGCCGAGCGGCCGGGACCTGTCCCAGCCAGAGCAGATCGCGCCGGATGGAGGGCCGAACGTACGGACATACCGGTCCGTCCCGACCCAGTTCGTCGCAGGGCTGGGTCAGAAAACGATCCGCCCAGGTTGCGAATGAAGCTACCGTGGACCGCGCCGCGGTACACATGGATAGTGACTTGTCCCCCAATGAGACCCATTGCAGGCCCGAGCGGGGACCGATTACTCGCTCGCTCATGACTCACCTCAGGCAGATAGAGCTACAGCGTCAGGCGCCGATGCCCACACACATAAATAGTGCGACGGTCATGGGTCGTTAACACGAGTAGTCGCATACCCGAATTTCTGCGTGTGCCCCGAATTGTTGGGGCAGAAGGCAAAAAGAAAGGACCGGTCGATATCGACCGGTCCTTTCTTGTGATCTTATTCAGGCACCCAGCAGCCGCGTAGCCAGGTAGTTCTCCACCTGATCGAGGCCGATTCGCTCCTGCGCCATGGAATCCCGTTCCCGAACCGTTACCGCCTGGTCCTCCAGGGTATCGAAATCGACCGTGATGCAGAACGGAGTACCGATCTCGTCCTGGCGACGGTAGCGGCGGCCGATGGCCTGAGCGTCGTCGAACTCGACGTTCCAGTGCTTGCGCAGCCGCGTCGCGAGATCCTTCGCCTTGGGCGAGAGTTCGGCATTGCGCGACAGCGGCAGCACCGCCGCCTTCACCGGCGCGAGGCGGCGGTCCAGCCGCAGCACGGTGCGCTTCTCCATGACGCCCTTGGCATTGGGCGCCTCGTCCTCGCTGTAGGCGTCGATGAGGAAGGCCATGAGCGAGCGGGTCAGACCGGCCGCGGGCTCGATGACGTACGGGGTGTAGCGCTCACCGGTGGCCTGGTCGAAGTAGTTCAGGTCATTGCCGGAATGCTCGGAATGGGTCTTCAGGTCGAAGTCCGTGCGGTTGGCGACGCCCTCCAGCTCACCCCACTCGCTGCCGGCGAAGTGGAAGCGGTACTCGATGTCGACCGTGCGGGTCGAGTAGTGCGAGAGCTTCTCCTTCGGGTGCTCGTAGAGTCGCAGGTTCTCCGGAGCGATACCCAGATCGGTGTACCAGGCCAGCCGGGTGTCGATCCAGTACTGATGCCACTGCTCGTCCTCGCCCGGCTTGACGAAGAACTCCATCTCCATCTGCTCGAACTCCCGGGTGCGGAAGATGAAGTTGCCCGGGGTGATCTCGTTGCGGAAGCTCTTGCCCATCTGGGCGATGCCGAACGGCGGCTTCTTGCGCGCGGTGGTCATGACGTTCGCGAAGTTCACGAAGATGCCCTGCGCGGTCTCCGGCCGCAGGTAGTGCAGACCCTCCTCGGACTCGATCGGGCCCAGGTAGGTCTTGAGCATCATGTTGAAGTCGCGCGGCTCGGTCCACTTGCCGACGGTGCCGCAGTCCGGGCAGGCGATGACCTCCATGGACACGCTGTCCGGGTCGTCGATGCCCTTCTTCTCCGCGTAGCCCTCCTGCAGGTGGTCCTGCCGGTGCCGCTTGTGGCAGTTCAGGCATTCCACCAGCGGATCGTTGAAGACCGCGACGTGACCGGAGGCGACCCACACCTGCCGCGGCAGGATGATCGAGGAGTCCAGGCCGACCACATCCTCGCGACTGGTGACCATGGAGCGCCACCACTGCTTCTTGATGTTCTCCTTGAGCTCGACTCCGAGCGGGCCGTAATCCCACGCCGACCTGGTGCCGCCATAGATCTCACCCGACGGGTACACCAGGCCCCGGCGCTTGGCCAGGTTGGCGACGGTGTCCACCTTCGACTTGGGTGCCACTCGAGATTTCTCCATCCGGTCCGGAAGATTGCAAGGGATTGGCTCCAGACTATCGGCACCGACCAAGCGGATTTGCACCCACCAGCCTCCGGTGTCGCGGCCCCCACATATCCTGCCGATGCCGGCTCACCGCGCGCCTGTTTGACATGCGCACCTGTGCATACCAATAATGGCAGTGGTTTCCAATAAGGAGTTGGTTCGATGACCGCCGACAGCGGCGCCCCCACGCGGCGATCCCGCGTGGACACCGAAGCGCCGACCGCGATCCCGCACGACCCGTACCCGTACCGGTCACCCACCCCACCGGCCGTCCCGCCGCGTGGCATCCTCGACAATGCCGGGGAACTGCTGCGCGCACTGGCCGCACCCGTGCGTATCGCCATCGTGCTGCAACTGCGCGAATCGCCGCGCTGCGTGCACGAACTGGTCGACACCCTGGGTGTCACCCAGCCGCTCATCAGCCAGCACCTGCGGATTCTCAAATCCGCGGGCGTCGTGCGCGGTGAGCGGACCGGACGCGAAGTGATCTACGAACTCGTCGACGAGCATCTGGCGCATATCGTGGTCGATGCCGTGGCGCACGCCGAGGAAGGATGATCGTGGCGGGGAAGTCGGAAACCAAGACGGTCGGGGTCCGCAGCACCCGTCAGCGCAGCGCCATCTCGGCGCTGCTCTCCGATATCGAGGAGTTCAGGTCGGCGCAGGAGCTGCACGACGAACTCCGCAAACGAGGCGAGGGCATCGGCCTGACCACCGTCTACCGGACCCTGCAGTCGCTCGCCGACGCCGGGCACGTGGACGTGCTGCGCACCGACTCCGGCGAATCGGTCTACCGGCAGTGCTCCAAGGGACACCACCACCATCTCGTCTGCCGCCACTGCGGGCGCACGGTCGAGGTGGAGGGGCCGACCGTGGAGGCGTGGGCCGACACCGTCGCGGCCGAACACGGATTCAGCGATATCAGCCATACGGTGGAGATCTTCGGCTGCTGCCGGTCGTGCGCCAACGGCAAGCGCTGAGCGCGATCGGCGACACCGCACGACAGGCTCGCCGCCGCGCGGTCCACGCACAGCGCATGACGGCGCGGCGCCCGCTCCTCGGGGAGCGGGCGCCGCGCTGCTGTATCGCCGGGCAGTGCCTCAGGCAGTGGCCGGGACCGGGGCCCCGGCGGGAGCCTCGACGCGGCGGACGCGCAGGGCTCCCAGCCCGAGCAGGGCCAGCGCCGCGGCGGCCCAGACGAGCAGCACGGCCAGCGGGGCCGCCGCACCGGCGCCGTCGAAGAACGCCACCGAGCGGAGCAGGGTGGCCGCCGCGCCGGGCGGCAGCAGCTGACCCAGCGCGCCCCAGGGCTGCGGCAGGAGTTCGGGGGCGGAGGTGGCCGCGGAGAAGGGGTTGCCGATCAGCAGCAGGGTCAGCGCGGCCAGGCCGATACCGGCGCGGCCGAGCACGGTGGCCAGGCCGACCACCGTTCCGGCGACCGTGAAGGAGACCAGACCGGCGATGGCGGCGAGGGTCCAGTAGGAACCGGGCAGGATCGACAGCCAGCCCTGCACGATGGCCATGCTCAGCAGTCCACCGGTGACGGCGAAGGTGAACAGGCCCGTGACTCGTCCGCCGACCGCGGGGATCAGCAGCGACAGCAGCACACCGGCGGCGAGACCGGACAACACCAGGGGCAGCACCATCGCGCCGAATCCGGCACCGCGCGGGTCATCGGGGTCGGCGGCCACCACATCCTCGACGGGAGCGGCGGGGGTACCGGCGAGCTGCTGGCCGATGGCGGTGAGCTGTTGCGCCACAACCGGACTCGCACCGGAAGCGACCAGCACGCGGGGTTGCCCGTCGCCGGTCACGATGGCGCCGTACACCTCTCGGTCGCCGATGGCGGCGCGGGCGGCGGATTCGTCCGCGACGGTGGTGATCTCGAAGGCGTTCGCGTCGCGCTGGGTGAGCCGGTCCGCCACGACGGCCGATTGTGGTCCGGCCACGGCGACGGGCAGATCGCGCGCCCCGATATTGACGGCGGGCCAGGCGAAGGCGATGAGCATGACGGCCTGGATGAGGGCGGCGGCGATCCCGAGGGCGATGGCGCGCTGGGTGGTGTTCATCAGATGCTCCCAAGAAAATCGGAGGCTCGTTCTATTTGATGGGACAACCCTGACATCCGGTTGTCAGCTTGTCAAGAACGGATATTCGTTTTACTTTTGAGGCATGCCCAGAGTCAGCGAAGAACACCTGGAACGCCGCAGGCAGCAGATCCTCGACGCCGCCCAGACCTGCTTTGCCCGCAAGGGCCTGCACACCGCCACCATGCAGGACGTCTTCGCCGAGGCCGGACTCTCCGCCGGGGCCGTCTACCGCTACTTCAAGAGCAAGGACGACATCGTCGCCGCGCTCATCTACCAGGCCAGCAGCGGACTGCGCGAGTCACTCACCGAAGCGGTGCACCGCGATCCGCTGCCCACTCCCCCGGAACTCGTGCGCCTCATGGCCGAAACGATCACGCAGCAGGCCGAACCCGGCGGTCCGGTGCGACTGCTCCCGCAGGCGTGGTCACTGGCGCTCACCAACCCCCATATCGCCGACTTCGTGCGCACCAATATCGGCGGAATCCGCGCACTCTGGCGGGAGTACGCCCGCCGCATGCGCGAAGTCGGCTGGCTACCCGAGAACGCCGACATCGACGCCGTCGCCAAGACGCTCATGGGCATCCTGCCCGGCTACATCCTGCAGCACCTCATCATCGGCGACACCACCCCGGAGGACATCGCCCGCGGCACCGAACTGCTGTTCCCGCAATACCGGGCCGACGAGATCGCCCCCGCCTGAACGGGTTTCGCGGCGGTCGGCTCAGCCCGCCGGCTCGTCCGGCCGCAGCATCGGCACCAGGAACCGCCGCGCGATCCCGGCCAGCTGCTCGTCGTCGTCGAGATCGACGATCTGGCTCGGAATCGCCAGGAAGGACGCGCAGGTGCGCACCATGAGCTCGGCCACCAGATCGACCTGCACCGCCTCCGACACCGTGCCCGCCCGCTGCTCCTGGCGCAGCTGACCGGCCACGAACTGGCGCACCATGGCCACGGTGCGCCCGTCGTCGCCGATGAGCGAGCTCACCAGGTGGTTCGGCTCCGCGGCGATCAGGCCGCCGATCAGCGGGTTGTTCCGGATGGTGCGCAGCGAACTCACGAAACCGAGCACCACGCGCTCGGCCGCGGACTCGGCGGGGGCGATATCCAGGAAGAACTGGCGGAAGTACCGGCGGAACTCCCGCAGGATCACCTGTTCGACCAGCAGGTCCTTGGTGGCGAACCGGCGGTACAGGGTGATGCGGGAGACCCCGGCGCGGCGCGCCACATCCTCCATGGTGGAGCGCTGGATGCCCAGCCAGCAGAACTGCTCGAAGGCCGCGTCGAGCAGTTTCGCCCTGGTGGGGTCGGTGTCGTCGACACGCTCGACGACCTGCTGATAGGCGCGTTCGAGCAGCGTCTCCACACCCGGGTCCGGATTGTCGACGGGCAGCGCAGATTCCACGTGTCCTCCTGAGAGAGACAATGATACACAGATGCGGAAGCTGTTTCACTACATCACGGCGGCATATCGGAATCGCTACGGCAGCAGACCCTGCCTGGCCCGGCCCGCCCCCGACAGCACCAGCAGCAGCATGGTCGCCAGCGCCTCATCGTCCAGTCCGGCCGCCGGGAAGGTGTAGCGCAGGATGACATCGGCCTGCTTGTCGTGGCCGATGACCGTGATGGAACCGAACTGGAGTCCGGCATTGCGTTCGGCGACGCGCTTGTGCAACTGCGGCTTCAGCGGCCGATCCCAGGCCAGGACGCAGGTCAGGGTGAGCACGTCCAGACCCGGGGCGAGGTTGACCCCGCGCAGTGAGCAGAGCGCGCCCTCGTACTGGAAGCCCAGACCGCCGTCCTCCACCTTCACCGGGACGTCGTAGCGCTCCAGGCACGCACCGGCGCGGGCCTGGAGTTCCTCGGCGGTGGCCGTCTCGCTCACTTCACCCCACCGAACCGACGGTCGCGCTGGGCGTACTCGAGGCACGCCGCCCACAGGTTGCGGCGGTCGAAATCCGGGAACAGCGTGTCCTGGAAGACGTATTCGGCGTACGCCGACTGCCACAGCAGGAAGTTGGAGCTGCGGAACTCACCCGAGGGACGCAGGAACAGGTCCACGTCGGGCATATCCGGCTCGTCCAGGAACCGGGCGAAGACATCCTCGTTGATCTTCTCCGGATCGATCTCGCCCGCCTTCACCCGGCGCGCGATCTCCCTTGCGGCATCGGCGATCTCGGCACGGCCGCCGTAGTTCACGCACATGGTCAGGGTCATCACCGAATTGTCCTCGGTGAGCTTCTCGGCGACCTCGAGTTCCTTGATCACGCTGCGCCACAACCGCGGTCGCCGCCCCGCCCAGCGCACCCGCACCCCCATCTCGTTCATCTCATCGCGCCGCCGCCGGATCACATCCCGGTTGAAGCCCATGAGGAAGCGCACCTCCTCCGGGCTGCGCCGCCAGTTCTCGGTGGAGAACGCGTACGCCGACAGCCACTTCACCCCGATCTCGATGCAGCCCTCGACGGTGTCCATGAGCACGGCCTCACCCCGCTCGTGGCCCGCAGTCCGCGGCAGCCCCCGTTCCTGCGCCCACCGACCGTTGCCGTCCATCACCAGCGCCACATGCCTCGGCACGAACTCGGCCGGAATATTGGGCGGCGTCGCCCCCGACGGATGCGGCGACGGCGGACGCACGGCAGACGTGGCTACGGAGGACTTGCGATTACCGATCACGCCCTCAATCCTGCACCACCGCGCGCGGCGCCCGACCGAGGACCACCACTATCGCCGCGAACTCTCCACAAGTCAGCGACGTTTCTCGCGACCCGACGCCTGGGCGAGAACCGGTGCTTCGGCCTTCTCACGACGCGCGTAGCGAACCTCGATGCGCGGCGGGAACACGCGCACGAGCAATTCATCACCGGGGTGACGAGTCGTGACGACCAATCTGACGAGCGCGTACACGAATGCGAGAATCACAACGAGAACGACGACAATTGCCCAGGACGAGAGGGCCGAAAGCACGGCTGACACAGATGAATCCCGTTCCGCCGGTCCGGGAGCCGACACGATGTCACGGTCTGTCAGTGTCCACGCATCCTGAGTAGACCTGTCCCGGATCGGGATGGTGCAGCATCCCACTCGGCCTACCCCGCTGGGCATCCAACTGAACCGTGTTAGCGCCACCGCTCAGCAAGACAACCAGGCGCTGCCAGGCTAGCGCCCATCGGCCCACTTGTCGGCGTGTCGCTCGCTGTGTGCAACCGGCGTGCCGATATCGCCATCGTGGGGCGCCAGTTCTGGGGTCAACACACCTGGGATGTGGTCGAGGCTTCGAGGGGTTCGTGCGGGCGGGTGCGTTCGATGAGCGGGAGGGTGCGCAGCTGGCGTTCCAGGTGCCATTGCAGGTGGGCGGCGATGAGGCCGGTGGCCTGGCGGCGCAGCTGGTCGGGGACGGTGTCGACCAGCGACCAGTCGCCGCGTTCCAGGGCGTGCATGTGGTCGAGGACGCCGAGGGCGGGGGTAGCGGCGCCGGGTGGGCGGCAGTGCACGCACACCGCGCCGCCCGCGGCCACGTGGAAGGCGCGGTGCGGGCCGGGGGTGGCGCAGCGGGCACAGTCGGTGAGGGCGGGTGCCCAGCCCGCGAAACCCATGGCGCGCAGCAGGAAGGCGTCCAGGACGAGTTCGTGCGGGCGGTGGGCGGCGGCGATGGCGCGCAGGGCGCCGGCGGTGAGGGTGTGCAGGCGGGGGGCGGGAGCGCGCTCCTCGCCCGCCAGCCGTTCGGCCGTCTCCAGCACCGCGCAGGCGGCGGTGTACCGGCCGTAGTCGGCGACGATATCGGCGGCGAACGCCTCCACCGTGTGCACCTGGGTGATGGTGTCGAGCGTGCGTCCGGGATACAGCTGCACGTCCACGTAGGCGAACGGCTCCAGGCGCGCACCGAACTTGGAGCGGGTGCGCCGGGCTCCCTTGGCGACCGCGCGCACCAGCCCGTGCTGGCGGGTCAGGAGCGTGACGATGCGATCGGCCTCGCCCAGCTTGTGCTGGCGCACCACCACGGCATGGTCCCGATACAAACGCACGCGGGTAAGTCTCCCACGTCGCCCCGACCGATCGCGCTGTCGGCCGGGGCCGAGTCGCGGCGTGGGCGGGACGTGCCGGGCGGCGGAACCAGCCGTGCCGACGGCGACGGGCGGGTTCATTCGCGACAGCGGCTCCGGTGGAGGGGTTCCGGGGGCGGCAGAGCGCCGCCGCACGACGCTCGTGAACATGGGCGGCAGGGGTGGCCGGATTGCACGGCGGGACCGCTCGGGAAACCGCGGCGCCACCGTCATCCGGCTCACCGCCAGGGTCGAAGCCAGGAAATGACACGTCCGATTTCCGCTAGTCATGTCATTGCCGGGGCGGCAGAGTCGGTGGGGAACGACGAGTGAGAGGAGGCGGCCATGACCGTCTACACGACAATGGACAGCCCGCTCGGGGAACTGCTGCTGGTCGGGGAACCGGTCGGCGAGGGGGTCGCGCTCGCCTCGGTGTCGGTGCCGGGGCAGAAGGGCGGAGCGATCGTGCTGCCCGAGTGGACCCACGACGCGGCGGCGTTCGACGAGGTCGCCACGCAGCTGCGGGAGTACTTCGACGGGGCGCGCACCCGGTTCGAGATCGAATTCGTCGGCGTCGGCAGCGAATTCCAGCGGCGGGTGTGGCGGGCCGTCGAGGAGATCCCGTACGGCTGCACCGCCACCTACGGCGAGATCGCGGCGCGGGCGGGGGAACGGCGGGAACGGGTGCGGGTGGTCGCCGCGGCCGTCGGCGCGAACCCGCTGCTCATCGTGCGCCCCTGCCACCGGGTGATCGCCGCGAACGGCACCCTGACCGGGTATTCCGGCGGGCTACAGCGCAAGCAGCGGCTGCTGGAGCTCGAGCACGTGCTGCTGCCCGCATGACAGCGGCCCTGCCCGATACCACCGGGCACCGGGAACATGTGGTGGCACAGCAGGATTGGGGTGGCATCACGGCCGAACTCGACGCGTACGGCAGCGCCCTCACCGGGCCGCTGCTGCACGCCGACGAATGCCGGGCGCTCACCGAACTGTACGAGCGCGACGAGTTGTTCCGCACCACCGTGAACATGGAGCGGCACCGATTCGGCTCGGGTGAGTACCGGTACTTCACCCACGACCTGCCCGCGGTGGTGCGGGAGCTGCGGGGACTACACCGGCGGCGAATTCCTCATGGTCGAACAGCGAGCGCGCGCCCAGTCCCGCGGCTCGGCGACCGTCCTGCCGCAGGGCCGCGGACTGGTGTTCACCACCCGCGATCGACCGGTGCGCTCCAGCCGAGGCTGGTCGGTCGGCCCCATGCGCCACGGCGTGAGCACCGTGCGCTCGGGTCGCCGCCACACCCTCGGCCTGGTGTTCCATGACGCGGCCTAGCGGTGGACCGGCGCTGGCGGGCAGCGTCTCGTTAACGGCGCCCCCGCGAGTCGCGCTCCTGTCCGCGAGGGGGAACCGGTGGCGGGGTTCTCTTGCGCGACGCCGCCACCGGTTCCCCCTCGGTGCGCGCGGACACATTGGACGTGTGACCAGAATCGCGCTACCTTGCGAACGGGACATCAGGGAGACGGGAATCACATGACGATGGCGGCGGTAGGCGAAATGGGGCTGGTGGAACTCGCGGCGGCGCTGGCCGCCGGGCAGGTCGGCTCGGTGGAGGCGACCGCGGCCGCGCTCGATCGGATCGAGGCCAGCCAGTCCACGCTGAACGCCTTCCGGGTGGTGGTGCGCGAGCGGGCGCTCGCCGACGCGGCGGAGGCGGATCGACGGATCGCGGACGGGGAGCGGCTGCCGCTGCTCGGCGTGCCCGTCGCCATCAAGGACGACACCGATCTTGCCGGTACCGCAACGGCTTTCGGCTGTGGCGGCGATTTCCCGGTCAAGACCGAGGATGCCGAATCGGTGCGGCGGCTGCGCGCGGCCGGTGCGGTGATCGTCGGCAAGACCAATACCTGCGAACTCGGACAGCTCCCGTTCACCAGCGGAGACGCCTTCGGGCACACCCGGAATCCGTGGAGCGCCGACCATACGCCGGGCGGCTCCTCCGGAGGTTCCGCCGCGGCGGTGGCGGCCGGACTGGTCCCCGCCGCACTGGGTTCCGACGGCGCGGGGTCGGTGCGCATCCCCTCGGCGTGGAACAACCTGGTGGGCATCAAACCGCAGCGCGGCCGCATCTCCACCTGGCCGCTGGCCGAGGCGTTCGAGGGCCTGACCGTGCACGGCCCGCTCGCCCGCACCGTGGCCGACGCGGCCCTGCTGCTCGATGCCGCCGCCGGACCGCATCCGGGCGACAGGCACACCCCGCGCACCCTGCGCGTCTCCGAGGCGGTGGGCCGCGATCCCGGCCGCCTGCGCATCGCGCTGTCCCTGCGCATCCCCTTCACCGCCACCAAGACCGCGCTCGACCCCGAGGTGGCGGCGCGCGTCCACGCCCTGGCGAACACCCTGCGCGGCCTCGGCCACGAGGTGACGGTGGCCGACGTCGATTACGGCGTACTGCTCGGCGCGAGCTTCCTGCCCCGCTCCATGGTGGGCATCCGGCACGCGCTCGACCGGCTGCCCGGCGCGGCCGTCGATCCGCGCACCCGGCACAATGCCCTGCTGGGCCGCGTGCTCGGCCCGGCCCTGTTCGCCGCCCGCGCGGCCGAACCCCTGCTGCGCATGCGCATCGGCGCGATCTACGACACGTTCGACGTGGTGCTCTCCCCCACCACCGCGACGCCGCCGCCGGGTGTCACCGAGATCGACGGCATCGGCACCATGGCGACCGACGCCCTCATCACCGCCGCCTGCCCGTACACCTGGCCGTGGAATGTGCTGGGCTGGCCCAGCGTCAATGTTCCCGCGGGGTTCACCGCCGCCGGGCTGCCGGTCGGCGCCCAGCTCATGGGCCCGGCCAATTCCGAGGAGCTGCTGGTTTCGGTTGCCGCCCAGCTGGAGTCGGAGCTGAAGTGGTACGAGCACCGGCCCGCGCCGTGGTGGCTGGACAATCCGGCGGCGTGCCTACCGGGTGATCAGCGCCGCGCCCGGTAGCGTCCGCACGGCCGGACCCTGGACCGAGTCCCTAGCTCGAGGAGGCCGTCGTGCTGGCAGTCGTACAGATCCTGGCCGCGCTGGCGGGCCTGGTGCACGTGGGGATCTTCTACATGGAGGTGGTGCGGTTCACCGACCCGAAGGTGCATCGCGGTATCTTCGGCGTCGCCGAGGGAGAGGTGGCGGCGGCGCAGCCGTGGGCATTCAATCAGGGGTTCTACAACCTGTTTCTGGCCATCGGCGCATTCGTCGGCGTGGCCATGGTCCGCGCCGACGCCTCGGCGGGCTGGGCGCTGATCCTGATGAGCTGCGGCTCGATGCT
This sequence comes from Nocardia sp. CC227C, assembly GCF_030767025.1. Classification (GTDB taxonomy): domain Bacteria; phylum Actinomycetota; class Actinomycetes; order Mycobacteriales; family Mycobacteriaceae; genus Nocardia. The sequence continues at coordinate 38,259 of NZ_JASITE010000002.1, forward strand.
CGCCGCGGCCGTGGTCCTGGTCGCCCGCTACCGCGACAAGGCCGCCGCGGCGGGCAAGCAGGCCCTCTTCCCTGCGCTGACGCTGCTGGCCGCGCTCACACAGCTGTAGGACCGGCACCCAGCCGGTTCAGTGCGGCCCGGCTCGCCTCGTCGGCGGCGCGATAGATCACCAGGCGCTGATCCGGATCCTGCAATGGCATCAGCTGCTCGTAGCGCACGGTGAGCACGCCGACCTCGCGATGGTGGAACACCTTGTGGCCGCGGCCGTTCACCCGCACGTCCCGCTGCGCCCACCAGTGTTCGAATTCCGTGCTCCCGGAACGGAATTCCTCGATCCGCTCGGCGAGTACCGCATCGTCGGGATGCCCGGCCCAGGCCGCGCGCAGTCCCGCGATGCCCTCGCGCATGGTGCGCTCCCGATCACCGAAGAACTCCCGCAGGCCCGGATGCAGCACGCACAGCCACATGGTGTTGCGCTGCCGCGGCGGCAGGGCGTCGAAATCCACCAGCAGCAGCGACATCTCCCGGTTCCAGGCGAGGATGTCGAAGCGGTGGTTCACCACCATGGCCGGAAGCGGTGACAGGTCGTGCACCAACCGCACCAGTTCCGGAGCCGCCGTGGTGGCGGGTCCGACGCCGTCGGGCCGTCGCCGCCGGGCCAGGTCGAACAGGTAGGCGCGCTCCACATCGTCCAGGCGCAGCGCGCGGGCGAGCGCCTCCAGCACCTCCGGTGACGGCCGCAGGCCGCGCCCCTGCTCCAGCCGCACCACGTAGTCGGTGCTCACCCCGGCCAGTTCGGCGACCTCCTCGCGCCGCAGGCCGGGGGTGCGCCGGTGCTGGCGGCGCGGCGGCAGGCCGAGGTCGCGCGGGTCCAGTCGTTCGCGCCGGGAACGCAGGAAGGCGGCGAGTTCCCGGGTCGTGTCCACGGTGCCAGTCATCGCCGTCGATCCTACGGTGGGGGTGGGACGGGCGTTCCCAGGAAGATTCCTCCCTTACCGCATCGCCGCCCGCCCCGCAGACTCGTCGGCGAACGCGACGAGCACAGGAGGACCGATGACACTGACCCTCGACACCTACCGGACGCTGGGCCGCTCCGGGCTGCGGGTGTCCCCGCTCGCCCTGGGCACCATGACCTTCGGTTCGGACTGGGGCTGGGGTGCGGAGGCGAGCGAGGCACGCAAACTGCTCGACATCTACACCGAGCGGGGCGGCAACTTCATCGACACCGCCAGCATGTACACCGGCGGCAGCTCCGAGCGGCTGCTCGGCGAGTTCACCCGCGACAACCGCGAAAGTCTGGTGCTGGCAACCAAATACACCATGCTGCGACGGCCTGGCGATCCGAATTCCGGTGGCAACCACCGCAAGAGCATGTTCGCCTCGGTGGAGGCCAGCCTGCGCAATCTGCGGACCGACTACCTCGATCTGCTGTACCTGCACGCCTGGGACTTCCTGACCCCGGTGGAGGAGATCCTGCGCGGCATGGACGATCTGGTGCGCCACGGCAAGGTGCTGTACGTGGCCATCTCCGACGCCCCGGCCTGGCAGGTGGCCCGCATGCAGGCCATCGCCGACCTACGCGGCTGGTCACCGCTGGTGGCATTGCAGATCGAGTACAGCCTCATCGAGCGCACGGTGGAGCGCGAACTCATCCCCATGGCCCGGGAGCTGGGCCTGGGCGTGATTCCGTGGTCACCGCTGGGCAGCGGGGTGCTCAGCGGCAAGTACAGCCGGGCCGACCTGGGCGACAGTGTGGCCTCCCCCGAGGGCACCCGCAAGAACCTCGCCATCGCCAGCGGCGCGCTCACCGAACGCGGACTCGCCATCGCCGAGGTGGTGAAGGAGGTGGCGGCGCAACTGGACCGCACCCCGGCGCAGGTCGCCCTGGCCTGGACGCTGCGCAATCCGGCCGTCACCGCCCCGATCATCGGAGCACGGACACCCGACCAGTTGGAGGACAATCTCGGTGCCCTGACGGTGGAGTTCGATGCCGAGCAGGTGACGCGGCTGGAGGCGGCGAGCGCCGTCGATCCGGGCTTCCCGCACGAATTCCTGGAGCGGGAGATGACGCGCACCGTCACCACCGGCGGGCTGACCATCGAGGCGCGGCGGTGAGGGGCGCCGCACGACCGGCTCAGAACCCCAACTTGCCCAACTGCTTCGGATCCCGCTGCCAGTCCTTGGCGACCTTGACGTGCAGGTGCAGGTAGATGCGGGTACCGAGAATGTGCTCGATCTGCTTGCGGGCGTTGGTGCCGACCTCTTTGAGCCGGGAGCCGCCCTTGCCGATGATGATGGCCTTCTGACTGGAGCGTTCGACGTAGAGCAGGGCGTGCACATCGAGCATTTCCTTGGCGGACTTGGCATTCGGGTCGTCGTCGTCCACCTCGCGGGGCAGCACCTCCTCGATGACCACGGCCAGCGAGTGCGGAAGTTCGTCCCGCACGCCTTCGAGGGCGGCCTCACGGATGAGCTCGGCCATGAGGGTTTCCTCGGGCTCGTCGGTGAGTTCGCCGTCGGGGTAGAAGGCCGGTCCCTCGGGCATTTTCGAGGCGATCACATCGACGAGGATCTCCACCTGCTCGCCCTCGACCGCCGATACCGGCACCACGTCGGCGTCGGGTCCGAGCAGTTCCGAGACCGCGACCAACTGGTGGGCGATCTGGTCGCGGCTCACCTTGTCGATCTTGGTGACCACGCCGAGCAGGGTGGTCTTGGGCGCCATCAGCTTGATCTGCTCCACGATCCAGCGGTCGCCGGGGCCGATCTTCTCGTCGGCCGGGATGCACAGGGCGATCACGTCGACCTCGGAATAGGTGTCGCGCACCAGGTCGTTGAGCCGCTGCCCGAGCAGGGTGCGGGGCCGGTGCAGGCCGGGGGTGTCCACCAGGATCAGCTGGGCGTGCTCGCGGTGCACGATGCCGCGAATGGTGTGCCGGGTGGTCTGCGGGCGCGAGGAGGTGATGGCGATCTTCTGCCCCACCATGGCATTGGTCAGCGTGGACTTGCCGGTATTCGGCCTTCCCACGAAACAGACGAAACCCGAACGGAATTCGCTCATTCCAATACCTCGGATCCGGTGCGCTGGTCGAAGCCCTCCGGTACGCCGGAGCGCTGGGCGGGATCGCCCTCCACGGGCCCGTCGACAATGTCGAAGACCTTGCCCTTGGCGTCGGAGAAGATGATCTTCGCCGCCTCCGACACCTCACGCACGGCGGTCACTCCGCGGTCGGAGAACGGGCTGCCGACCACCACCGCCGCCTCGAAACCCTCCGCGCCGCTGGAGATCGCTGCCGCCACGGCCGCCTGCAACGCGGTCAGCCGCAGGGCATGCAGCGATACCTCACCGGCGGCGTACGTGCGCCCGTCGGTGTCCCGGATCGCCGCGCCGCCCGTCCCTCCGCTGCGGCCCATGGCCCCGCGCGCCAGGACCAGCAGCTTGTTGTCCTCGGCATCCAGTTCAATCATCGGCCTCTCCATCCTCATTCGCGCCGGACCCGCCGACGCCGTCCGCTCCGGCCGAATCGCCGTCGACCCGTTCCGATGCGGCCTTGCCGGCATCGGCCTTCTCGGCGGCCCGCTTCACCACGACCGTGTGCACGCGCACCCGGCCGCGGGCGTCGGCCCCGCCCTCCCCCTTCAGCACCAGTCCGTGCGCCACCGCCTTCGAACCCGGCAGCGGCACACGCCCCAATTCGTGCGCGAGCAGCCCGCCGACGGTGTCGACGTCCTCCTCCTCGATAGCCATGCCGAACAGCTCGCCCAGATCTTCGACCGAAAGTCGCGCGGAGACACGGTATTTGCCGTTGCCGAGATCCTCGACGTCGGGCACCTCGTTCTGGTCGTACTCGTCCACGATCTCGCCGACGATCTCCTCGAGCACGTCCTCGATGGTGACCAGCCCGGCGATACCGCCGTATTCGTCCACCAGCACCGCCATGTGGTTGCGGCGGCGCTGCATCTCGTCGAGCAGGACGTCGAGCGGTTTGGAGTCCGGAACGAACACGGCCGGGCGCATCACCTCGTGCACGCGGACCTTCCGGCTGCGATCCGCGTAGGGCACCATATCCTTCAGGTACACCACGCCGACGATGTCGTCGACGTTCTCGCCGATCACCGGGATCCGCGAGTGCCCGGACCGCACCGCCAGCGACATCGCCTGCGCCACGGTCTTCTCCGACTCGATCCACACCATCTCGGTGCGCGGCACCATGACCGCGCGGGCCGCGGTGTCGCCGAGTTCGAACACCGACTGGATCATGCGGCGTTCGTCGTCGGCCACCACGCCGCGCTCACCGGCGAGGTCGACCACCTCGCGCAGTTCGATCTCGGACGAGAAGGGGCCGTTGCGGAATCCCTTGCCCGGAGTGATGGCGTTGCCGATGAGGATGAGCAGCCGACTGATCGGCCCGAGCAGGGTGCCGATGGCCTGCAACGGCAAGGACGCCGCCAGTGCGAGGGAATACGCGTGCTGGCGACCCAGCGTGCGCGGTCCGACCCCGATCACCAGGTAGTCCACCAGCACCATGACGGCGGCGGTGACCACCAGCGCCCAGAGCTGGTCCAGCCAGTCCAGCAGCACCGCGGCCAGCAGCACTGTCGCGGTGATCTCGCACAGCACCCGCAGCAGCACCATGAGATTCACGTAGCGGGGCCGGTCGGCGATGATGTGCGCCAGCCGCGCCGCGCCCGGCCGCTCGGCCCGCACCATATCGTCCACCCGGGCCGCCGAAATGGTGTTCAGCGCCGAGTCCAGCGCCGCGAAAATGCCACCCAACGGCACCAGCACGATCGCCAGTGTCAGCAGAAACAGTGAATTCACGCCGGGTCCAGGGGATCTCCGGGGGCGGTGAAGCCGGTCTTGCCGAGCAACCGCGCATCCCGTTCGGCCAGTTCGGCGCGGCGCGCAGCCTCGCGCACACTCTCGTACCAGCCCTCCAGCAGCGACGCCTGGAGGGCGAACATCTCCTTCTCCTCCTCCGGCTCGGCATGGTCGTAGCCGAGCAGGTGCAGGACGCCGTGCACGGTCAGCAGCGCCAACTCGTGGTCGACGGAATGTCCGGCCTTGCCGGCCTGCTGTGCCGCGAATTCGGGACACAGCACGATATCGCCCAGCATGGACGGGCCGGGCTCGCCGGCGTCGGGACGCCCGCCCGGCTCCAGCTCGTCCATGGGGAAGGACATGACGTCGGTGGGACCGGGCAGATCCATCCAGCGCATGTGCAGATCGGCCATGGTGTCGAGATCGACCAGCACCATCGACAGTTCGGCCGCCGGATGTACGTCCATCTGGCCGATCACGAAACGCGCGACACTGACCAGCTCCTCTTCGGATACGTCCATACCCGATTCATTGGCGATCTCGATGCTCACCCGCTCAGCCTATCGGCCGAGTTCAGCGCCGCTCCGCTCGGCTCGCGGCACGCCGCTGCGCGCGATTGCCCGGATAGTGCGCCGTCACCTGCGGCCGGGCCTCCGACTCGAAGCGGTCGTAGGCGTCCACGATCTGCCCGACCAGCCGGTGGCGGACCACATCGCTGCTGGTGAGCTCGGCGATATGGATGTCCTCGATCCCATCCAGGATCTCCGTCGCCGCCCGCAGCCCCGACCGCGCGCCGCTGGGCAGGTCGACCTGGGTGATGTCACCGGTCACCACGATCTTCGATCCGAAGCCCAAGCGGGTGAGGAACATCTTCATCTGCTCGGCCGTGGTGTTCTGCGCCTCGTCCAGGATGATGAACGAATCATTAAGGGTCCGACCGCGCATGTACGCCAGCGGGGCGACCTCGATGACGCCCGCGGCCATGAGCTTCGGAATGGCCTCGGGATCCATCATGTCGTGCAGGGCGTCGTAGAGCGGGCGCAGGTACGGGTCGATCTTCTCGTTGAGCGTGCCGGGCAGGAAGCCCAGCCGCTCCCCCGCCTCGACCGCGGGCCGGGTCAGGATGATGCGGTTGACCTGCTTGGTCTGTAGCGCCTGCACGGCCTTGGCCATGGCGAGGTAGGTCTTGCCGGTACCGGCCGGACCCACGCCGAACACGATGGTGTGCTCGTCGATGGCGTCGACATAGCGCTTCTGATTGAGCGTCTTGGGCCGGATGGTCTTGCCGCGCCGGGACAGGATGTCCAGGCTCAGCACCTCCGCCGGGGAATCCGAGGAACCCTCGGTGAGCATGGAGTACGTGTGCCGGACCGCCTCGGGGGTCACCACCCGGTTGCGCGCGGTGAGCGCCACCAACTGGGCGATGACGCGCTCGGCGAGCGCCACATCGGCCGGTTTGCCGGTGAGGGTGACGGAATTGCCGCGGACGTGGATATCGGCGTCGAGCAGTCGTTCGAGTTCACGCAGGTTCTCATCCGCCGAACCCAGGAATCCGAACACCGATTCCGGTGCGAGTTCGATACTCGAACGCACGGTCCGCCCCGCCGGTCCGGACCCGTTGCCGCCGGCCCCGATGCCCGCGACGGGAGTGATCTGGTCGCCGTTTTCGCCTGGTGTTCTCAAAAGTGGCTATAGCCTGCTTTCCGGTCTCGAACGTCACCTTCGTTGATGAAAGTTTAGCGCTGCCCACCGACACGGCCCAGTGAATATGCTGCTACCGGCAGTGCCGCTGCGAGACCGTCACCCGGCCGAGCCGGGCTGGTGACCGGGGCGCGGCTCGGGCCGCGCCGCCGCCCAGTCGAGGGTGAAGTCGCGGAACCGCCGCACCGCCTCCGACGGCGCGGCGCCGGGCGACCAGATCATGCCCACGGTGCGCAGGGCGTTCGAATCGGCCAGCGGCAGCAGCGTCAGCCCCGGCTGGAGACCCGTGACGCGCGGGTCCTCGAGTGGCAGCAGCGCCACCCCGAGACCCACCGCGACCAGACCCGCGATGGTGCCGAGATTGCTGCATTCGAAGCCGATGCGGGGGCGGAAGTCGGCGGCGGCGCACAGGTCGTCGAGCACCCGCCGCATGCCGAAACCCGGGTGCATGGCAATGAATTCGGCATCGGCGGCATCGGCCAGGCCGACCTGCCGCCGCCCGGCGAGCCGATGGTCGGCGGGCACCGCCAGCGCCAGCTGCTGGCGCAGCAGCGGCCGCCAGCCCAACCCGGGCGCGGCCGGTTTGGGCGAGACCAGACCCAGATCGGCACGGCCGTCCAGCACCGCGGCGGTCACCGCGTCGGCCGCGTCCTGGCTCAGGGTGAAGGTGGTGCGCCCGGTGCGGCGGCGGAAGCCCGCGATCAGCTCGGGGACCAGACGCGCGCCCAGGGAATGCTGAAAGGCCAGTCGCACCACGCCTTTGGCGGGATTCGCGAGGTCGGCGAGTTCCCGCTCCGCGGCATCGAGCTCGGCTCGGGCGCGGCGCGCGTGCTCGTAGTAGACGCGCCCGAAGTCGTTGAGCGTGAGTCGTTTTCCGTACCGGTCGAACAGCCGCACGCCGAGGCGGCGTTCCAGGCGGGCCAGCATGCGCGACAGGGTCGGCTGGGTCAGGTGCAGGCGTTCGGCGGCAGCGCCGACGCGCTCGAGTTCGGCGAGCGTGATGAACCAGTGCAGATCGTCACCGGCCATCCCCGACCTCCATCGACTAGCTGCACAAATACTGATTCGGCATCAACTTCCCATTCATTATGCATTTCCTTTGTCATGCCCGGTGTGCGCATGGTGAGCAAATGAGCATCGCAGCGGCCGCTTCCGCCGAGCACTCGGCCCGGGACCGGCGGATCATTCTCGCCCTGTTCGCGGCGGGTCTGACCACCTTCGCGTCCATGTACAGCGCGCAGGCACTGCTCCCCAGCCTGTCGGCGGCGTTCGGGGCGGCTCCGGCGCACGCCGCGCTGGCGGTCTCGCTCACCACGGGAGTGCTGGCGCTGGCGATCGTGCCGGTGAGCGTGCTGTCGAATCGGTTCGGGCGCACCCGGGTGATGCGGGCGTCGGCGGTGGCGAGCTGTTCGATCGGGCTGCTGCTGCCCTTCGCGCCGACACTGGATGTGCTGCTGGCCGGTCGCGCCTTGCAGGGGCTCGCGCTGGCCGGGGTGCCCGCCGTGGCCATGGCGTATCTGGCCGAGGAGATCGGCTCGGCGGGGCTGGGCGCGGCCATGGGCGTCTATGTGTCGGGAACCAGCGTGGGCGGTCTGGCGGGACGGCTGATTCCGGCGGTGACGCTGGAGGCGGCCTCGTGGCGCTGGGCGGCGGCCGTGCTCGCGGTGGCGGCGGCGGGGTGCACCGTGTGGTTCGTGCGGGTGCTGCCCCCGTCGCGGCGCTTCACCCCGGTCACCGCCGACATCCGCACGCTCGCAGCGGATCTCGCGGGCCACCTGCGTCACCGCACCCTGCTCCCGCTGTTCGCTACGGCCTTCGTGCTGGCGGGCGGATTCACCGCCCTGTACAACTTCCTGGGCTTCCGCCTCACCCGACCGCCCTTCGAATTGTCCGAGGCCGTGGCGGGTTCGGTCTTCGCCATGTACCTGGCGGGCACCGTGACGGCCACGTTCGCGGGCCGCTGGGCCGATCGGCACGGCCGACACCGCGTCCTCGCCGCGGCCGTCATGGCCATGGCCGCGGGTGTGGCGCTCACCCTGCCCGACCGCCTGCCGCTCCTCCTGCTCGGCGTATTGCTCTGTACCGCAGGCTTCTTCGGGGCGCACGCGGTGGCCAGCGGCTGGGTGGGCGCGGCCGCCGTCGGCAACCGCGCCGCCGCATCGTCGCTCTACGTCTTCGCGTACTACCTGGGCAATTCGGTTATCGGCGGCGCGGCGGGCCTGGCGTACGGCCATCTGGGCTGGGCCGGGCTCTCCGCGTACGTGGCCGTACTCGTCGGCGCGGCCGCGCTGCTGGCGGTGCCGTTGTGCCGTGCCGCCCGGGCGGCACGGCACGCCCTCGCCGCACACGCCGCCGATAGCGACGCCTTCAGCACACCCGCACCGGGCGCGTCGGAACCGGTCTGAAACCCGTCGGCAACGGCACCGCCGCGTCGTCCTCCACCACTTGATCAACTCCGGATCGCAGGTCGTGTCGTCCTGCCCGTAGCGGGTCGTGCGGACTTGCCGTGCTGCGGGCTGCTCAGGCCTTGGTGGGCATGCTGCGCGACCCGGCTGCCGTATGTCACGGCTCGCACGGCAGCTCGATGGTGCGGCTGTCGGCGTGCGGGGCTACCAGCGGGGTGTCAGCGCGCCGAGCGCGCCGAGGGCGACCGCGGCGGCGGTGGAGGTGCGCAGCACGGTGGGGCCGAGCAGGACGATGGCCGCGCCCGCGTCGGCGAGTGCGGCCAGTTCGGCATCGTCCAGGCCGCCTTCGGGGCCGACGATGAGCACGATCTCGGGCGCGCCGTCGAAGGGCAGGCGGGTGAACCGGCCGGTGCCGGATTCGTGCAGGGCGGCGACGACCGCGCCCGCCGACTTGGCCGCGCGGACCAGGTCCAGCACGTCGGCGGTGCGGTGCAGGTCGGCCACGTCCGGGATGTAGGCGCGGCGCGATTGGCGGGCGGCCTGTTTGGCCGCCGTGCGCCATTTCTCTACGGCCTTGTGCGCCTTGGCTTCCCAGTTGGAGACGCAGCGGGCGGCCTGCCAGGGGACGATGGCGTCCGCGCCCGCCTCGGTCATGAGTTCCACGGCCAGTTCGGAGCGGTCGCTCTTGGGCAGTGCCTGGACCACCGTCACCCTCGGGGTCGCCGGGGCGGCGACCCGGCGGCCGAGAACCTTCAGTTCCAGCCGATCCTTCTGCGCCGCCACCACTTCCGATTCGGCGAGGACCCCGTGCCCGTCGGACAGGGTGATGGGCTCACCCACCCGAATGCGGCGCACCGTGGCGGCGTGCCGCCCCTCCGGGCCGTCCAGGACCGCGGTGCCGCCCGATTCGGGGACCTCGTCGAGGTAGAAGACGGTGGCGGCCACCGGCTCAGCGTCCGCTGAAGGAGGCGCGCAGCCGGGCGAACAGTCCGCTGTTGTGCTCGGACTGGGCCGAGAGCACCTCGGTGCGCTCGTTGCCGCGCAGGCCCTTGTACTTGCGCAGCAGGTCGGTCTGCTTGCCGTCCAGCTTGCTCGGGATGACGATGTCCAGGTGCGCGATCAGGTCGCCGCGGGAGTTGGCGCGCAGCTTGGGCATGCCGTGGCCGCGCAGCACCGACACCTCGCCGGGCTGGGTGCCCGCCGGAATGGTGAGTTCCACCGGTCCGTCGAGGATGGTGTCGATGACCACCGTCGCGCCCAGCGCCGCGTCCACCATGGGCACGCGGATGGTGCAGTGCAGATCGTCGCCGTCGCGCACGAAGGTGTCGTGCGGCTGCTCCACGATCTCCACGTACAGGTCACCGGCCGGGCCGCCGCCGGGGCCGACCTCGCCCTGCGCCGCCAGTCGCACGCGCATGCCGCTGGCCACGCCCGCCGGAATGGGCGCGGCGATCTCGCGCCGCGACCGCACCCGGCCGTCGCCGCCACACTTGCGGCACGGATCGGGAATGGTCTCACCCGCGCCACGGCAGGTCGGGCACGGCCGTGAGGTCATGACCTGGCCGAGGAAGGACCGTTGCACGGTCTGCACCTCACCCGCGCCGCCGCAGGTCTCACAGCGCACCGGCTTGGAGTTGCCATTGGTGCCCGCGCCCTGGCACAGGTCGCAGAGCACGGCGGTGTCGACGGTGAGGTGCTTGGTCACTCCCACCGCGCACTCCTGCAACGACAGCCGGGTCCGCAGCAGCGAATCCGCGCCGGGCTGCACTCGCCCGCGCGGCTTGCGCTGGCCACCGGAAGCGCCCATGCCGCCGAAGAACGCCTCGAAGACGTCGCCGAGGCCGCCGAAACCGGCACCCGAGAAGCCGCCGCCCATACCGCCGGACTCCAGCGGGTCGCCGCCGAGGTCCACGATGCGCCGCTTCTCCGGGTCGGTGAGCACCTCGTAGGCGCTCGACACCTCGCGGAAGCGCTCCTGCGCTCCCGGATCCGGATTCACATCGGGATGCAGTTCACGCGCCAGCTTGCGATAGGCGCGCTTGATCTCCTGGTCGGTCGCGTTCTGCGCGACACCGAGCAGTGCGTAATAGTCCCGTGCCACTTGCGCTCTCTAGTCCTGTCCTGGGGCTCATCCCCGCCCGTGCGGGGAAACACTCTTCAACCGGCTCACCGTTCGGCGAGCACCTCACCGATATACCGGGCGACCGCGGCCACCGAAGCAATGGTCCCGGGGTAGTCCATCCGGGTCGGACCGAGCACACCCATTCCCCCGAGCACGGTACCCGTTACGCCGTAGCCGGTGGACACCACCGCCGTGCCGCGCATCTGCTCGACCTTGGTCTCCTCCCCGATCTGCACGGTCACGGTACCCGGCTGCTGCGCCGCTGCCAGCAGCTTCAGCACGATCACCTGCTCCTCGAGCGCCTCCAGCACCGAGCGCAGCGAGCCCGGGAAGCCATTGCCCGCGAAATCGGAGGCGCTGCGGGTCAGATTGGCGGTGCCGCCGAGCACCAGCCGCTCCTCCGGATGTTCGACGAGGGTCTCCACCAGCACCGTCGACACCCGTACCAGCACATCCCGCAGTCTGGCCGGGGCGTGCTCGGGCAGTGCGGCGACCGCGGCCGAGGCCGTGCCGAGCCGCTTGCCGTCCATGGCGTTGCCGAGCATGCCGCGCAGCGCGGCCAGATCCTCCTCGGAGACCACATCGCCCAGATCCACCAGCCGCTGGTCGACGCGGCCGGTGTCGGTGATGACCACCAGCAGCAACCGGGCGGGATTGAGGGCGACCACCTCGAGATGGCGGACGGTGGAGGCGGTGACGGTCGGGTACTGCACCATGGCGACCTGGCGGGTCAGCTGGGCCAGCAGTCGCACCCCGCGCCGCAGCACGTCGTCGAGGTCGACGCCGTTCTCCAGGAATTCGATGATCGCCCGCCGCTCGGCCCCGGACAGCGGTTTCACCTCGGCGATGTGGTCGACGAACTGGCGATAGCCCTTGTCGGTGGGGATGCGGCCGGAGCTGGTGTGCGGCTGGGTGATGTAGCCCTCGGCCTCCAGTACCGCCATGTCGTTGCGCACGGTCGCGCTGGAAACGCCCAGGTTGTGCCGATCGACCAGACTCTTGGACCCGATCGGTTCCTTGGTCGCGATGTAGTCCGCGACGATCGCGCGCAGGACTTCGAGCCGTCGTTGCTCGGTGCTCGACATCTGCCCCACCTCCTCGTTCGCCTTCGGGTCCGCCGCCCGCCCGCACCGTTCGGAGCGCAGGGTGGACCCGCGGATTCCCGGTTGATCCGCGATCCAGTTTAATTGCCCGGCGGCGTATCGCCCGCGCACCCGTCGCCAGCTGCGTGGATACCTGCCGGAAGAACTACGGCAAGGTCATGCGCGGTTCATTGCCGGGTTTCCATTTGATGCCGCAACCGATGCTGGGCGCATGCGGTTCCGGGACGATGCCGCCCGCGAACACGAACGACACCGCCGACCGCAGCGACGCGCCGTCGGAGGGCAGGTCGTTGCCCGGGCGGGCGGCGTCGAACTCGCCGCGATAGGCCAGTCGGCGGTCGGCGTCGTAGAGGAAGAGGTCCGGTGTGCACTGGGCCCGGAATGCCTTGGCCACCTCCTGCGCTTCGTCGAGGAGGTACGGGAACCGGAATCCGGCCCGCTGCGCCTGCTCGCGCAGGTGGTCGGCGTCGTCGTCGGGGTAGTTGCGCACATCGTTGCTGCTGATCGCGACCGTGGCCAGGCCCTCACCGGCCAGTTCCGCGGTCACCGCGCCGAACGCGCGCTCGATCCGCCGCACGTACGGACAGTGATTCGACAGGAAGGCGACCAGCAGGGCCGGCTGGGCGGCGAAGCTGCCCAGCGAGTACGTGTCGCCGTCGACGGAGGGCAGGGTGAAGTCGGGGGCGGGCGTGCCGAGCTGAACCATCAGGGATTGGAGCGCCATCCGCCCATTGTCCGCCGCCGGGGCGCGACCGCGCAGGGTTCCGTGGGATCGCGAATCAGCTCAGTTCGGCGAAGAAGGCGCGGATGTCGGCGGCCAGGATGTCGGGGGTCTGCATGGCGGCGAAGTGGCCGCCGGAGTCGTAGTCGGTCCAGCGGACGATCTTGTTCACCTGTTCGGCATAGCGCCGGATGGCGACATCCTCGGCGAAATTGGCGACCGCCGTTGGGATGCGGGAGGGGGTGGGGAGATTGCGCGTGTGCAGCGACTCGTAATACAGCTGGGCCGAGGAGCTTCCGGTGTTGGTGAACCAGTAGACGGAGATGTTGGCCAGCAGGTGGTCGCGGTTCACCCGCTCGTCCAGGGTGCCGTCGGTTCCGGTCCAGGACTCGAATTTCTCGACGATCCAGGCGAGTTGGCCCGCCGGGGAGTCGGCCAGCGCGAAGCCGAGGGTGTGCGGCCGGGTGCCCTGGATCTGGAAGTAGCCGCTGCCGTCGGACAGGTAGCGGCCCAGGCGCACCAGCCGGATGCGCTCGAGTTCGGTGAGGGTCTCGACCTCCTGGTCGGGTACCGGGCCGTAGGGGATGAATCCCATGGTGGCGGCGTTGACGTGCACGCCGATCACGCTGTCGGCATCGATGCGGCCGAGGTCAGGGGCGATGAACGCGCCGAAGTCGCCACCCTGCACCCCGTAGCGCGGATAGCCGAGGCGGCGCATGAGTTCGGCGTAGGCGCGGGCGGTGCGGGTGCTGTCCCAGCCGATGTCGGGGGCGGGACCGGAGAAGCCGAAGTTGGGATGCGACGGAATGATCAGGTCGAAGACCGGGCCGTCGTCCCCGGGATCGGTGAGCGGTTCGATCACGTCCAGGAATTCCAGCACCGACCCGGGCCAGCCGTGCAGCAGCACCAGCGGGATGGCATCGGGGTGGCGAGAACGAATGTGCAGGAAGTGAATTCGCGTCCCGTCGATGGTGGTGCGGTACTGCGGATAGGAGTTGAGCCGCTTCTCCCACACCGTCCAGTCGAACCGCTCCGCCCAGTACCCGGCCAGCTCGCGCAGATAGTCGACCGGTACGCCGCGCGCCCAGCCGACGCCGGGAATCTGTGTCGGCCAGCGGGTTTCGCCGAGCCGTCGGCGCAGATCCGACAGCTCGTCCCGGCCGATCTCCACCTGGAACGGAACAATGTCCTCGTCGTACATGACGGATTTCCTCGCAGCCGCGATACGAACTCGAAAGCCCTGGTGAGCAGCAGCCTAGTCGGCTGCCCCGGTCTCGCGGCGCGGATTCGGCGCGCCCGCCCCCGTGATCGCCCCGGGTAGACCGGACCGCACTGCGGTCGGGCTATGTGAGCAGTGTGCGGACGACCGCGTCGGCCAGCAGGCGGCCGCGGTCGGTGAGGATCAGCCGGTCGGCGAGCCGGTCGGCGAGCCCGTCGGCGATGACCCGCGCGGCGGCGGCGCGACCGGCGGCATCGAGGTCGTCCAGGGGCAGGCCGCTGCGCAGGCGGACGGTGAGCATGACCCGCTCGGTGTAGCGCTCCTCGGCGGTGAGCGGTTCCCACCCCGCGGCGGGAAGTGCGCCGGTCGCCACCCGGTCCGCGTAGCGCGCCGGATGCTTCACATTCCACCAGCGGACGCCGCCGACGTGGCTGTGTGCGCCCGGGCCCGCGCCGAGCCAGTCGCCGCCGTCCCAGTAGCCGAGGTTGTGGCGGCAGCGGGCGGCGTCGTCGGCGGCCCAGTTGGAGACCTCGTACCAGCTCAGGCCCGCCTGTTCGAGGCGGGCGTCGAGGCGTTCGTAGCGGGCGGCGAGCACATCCTCGTCGGGGGCGGGCAGTTCACCGCGGCGCACACGGCGGGCCAGCGCGGTGCCGTCCTCGACGATGAGCGAATAGGCCGAGAGGTGGTCCACCCCCGCGGCGAGCACGGCGTCGATGCTGGCGTCCAGATCGGCGTCGGTCTCGCCCGGGGTGCCGTAGATGAGGTCCAGGTTGACGTGGTCGAATCCGGCGGCGCGCGCCTCCCGGGCGGCGGCCACCGCCCGGCCGGGGGTGTGCGTGCGGTCGAGCACCTTCAGCACGTGCGCGGCGGCGGACTGCATGCCCAGCGAGATGCGGGTGTATCCGGCCGCGCGCAGCCGCTCGAAGAAGGCCGGGGAGGTGGACTCCGGATTCGATTCGGTGGTGACCTCGGCGCCGGCGGCGAGGGTGAAGTTCGCCCGCACCGCGTCGAGCACGTCCGCCAGTCCGTCGCCGCCGAGCAGCGACGGCGTCCCGCCGCCGACGAACACGGTCTCCACCGGCGGCACCGCACTCGGCAGCGCCTCGAATTCCCGTGCCGCCGTGGCCAGTTCGCCGCGCAGCGCCTCGAACCAGGATTGCGGCGACGAGGAGCTGCCCAACTCCCCCGCCGTGTAGGTGTTGAAATCGCAGTACCCGCACCGCGTGGCGCAGAACGGCACGTGGATGTAGATCCCGAACGCCCCGCCCCCGAAGTCGCGCAGCGTCGGCGCCGACGACTCGGAGCCCGCCGGGGCGGCGTGAGCGGAGGACGGAGCGGATGCGGTCACCCCTCCAGTCTGACCGGTCGCGCACATCACACCGCAGCCGCCACCTCGCTGTGCATCCCGAATCCGCTCCCGCCCCGCGTGCCGGGCGGGCGCGGCGGGCCGGGCGGAACCGTCGACGGATTCAGTGGTCGACGACCGGGGTGTTCTGGCAGAAGGTGAGCAGCCAGCGGCCGTCCTCCTTCGTCATGCCGTAGAGCGGGCTGCCCTCGGACCGGAGTTCGCCGTCGTGGGACAGATAGCGCTGGCGCACCTTGGCCGGGCTATGAGACGCGTCACAAATCAGGTCGGCTGTCCAGGGGATTTCCCGGAGATGTCCGGAAAATACCGTCGAGCGGTCGGAACGACCCGTCTGACATGGCACAATAAGCTGCATGACGGCACTTGGGGTACGACTCGTGGCACGACGCCATGTCGACTTCAAGCGCGTCTGCAGCGCGAGCTGTCTGCCCGGAAGCCTCCGGTAGATCGGCTCCCCACTCTTCCCGGAAACCGGCGTCACCGCGACGCCGCGGAGACCGGTTCGCTGATAGCCGTATCACTGATATCGGAGGCGTGAGCCAGCCCCTCCCGCCTGCCCGCAAGACCCATCAGGAGCGATCCCCATGACGTCGAGCACCGACGCCACCAGTTCCGATTCCGCTCGCCCCGCCCGGCCGCCGCGCCCCGCCGCCGAGCGACGCGTGCGCCCGGACCGGCCGCGTTCGGAAGCGCCCGTGGCACCGCGGGAGCGCACCGGCCGACCGGTCCGCCGCAAGTCCGAGGGCCAGTGGGCGCTCGGCTACCGCGAGCCGCTGAACCCGAACGAGCAGAACAAGAAGGACGACAACCCGCTCAACGTCCGCGCCCGCATCGAGAACATCTACTCCAAGGCCGGATTCGACTCCATCGACAAGAGCGATCTGCGCGGCCGATTCCGCTGGTGGGGCCTCTACACCCAGCGCGAAGAGGGCTACGACGGCACCTGGACCGGCGACGAGAACATCGACATTCTCGAGGCGAAGTACTTCATGATGCGGGTGCGCTGCGACGCGGGCGCGCTCGACGCCCGGCAGTTACGCACCATCGGCGAGATCTCCACCGAATTCGGCCGCGACACCGCCGATCTCTCCGACCGCGAGAACGTGCAGTACCACTGGATCGAGATCGAGAACGTGCCGGAGATCTGGCGGCGGCTCGAGGAGGTCGGCCTGCACACCACCGAGGCGTGCGGCGACTGCCCGCGCGTCATCCTCGGTTCGCCGCTGGCCGGTGAATCCTTCGGCGAAATCCTCGATCCCACACCGGCCATCGACGAGATCGTGAAGCGCTACATCGGCGACAAGCGCTACTCCAACCTGCCGCGCAAGTTCAAGACCGCCATCTCCGGCCAGCAGGACGTGGTGCACGAGATCAACGACGTCGCCTTCATCGGCGTCGAGCATCCCGAGCACGGTCCCGGACTCGATGTCTGGGTCGGCGGCGGACTGTCCACCAACCCCATGCTGGCGCAGCGTCTTGGCGCGTGGGTGCCCCTCGACGAGGTGCCCGACGTGTGGGAGGCCATCGTGGCGCTCTACCGCGACTACGGCTACCGCCGACTGCGCACCAAGGCCCGCATCAAGTTCCTGGTGAAGGACTGGGGCATCGAGAAGTTCCGCGAGGTGCTCGAGACCGAGTACCTGAAGCGCAAGCTCGTCGACGGCCCCGCCCCGGAGCGGCCCGCGCGCCCCATCGACCACATCGGGGTGCAGAAGCTGCGCAACGGGCTCAACGCGGTCGGCTTCTCCCCCATCGCCGGTCGCGTCTCGGGCACCATCCTGCAGCAGGTGGCCGACGCGGTGGAGCGGGTCGGCTCCGATCGGGTGCGTTTCACCCCCTACCAGAAGCTCATCGTCCTGGATGTGGCCGACGACAAGGTCGATCAGCTGATCGACGAGCTGGCACCGCTGGGACTGCACGCCCGCCCGTCGCACTGGCGGCGGAATCTGCTGGCGTGCAGCGGTATCGAGTTCTGCAAGCTGTCGTTCGTGGAGACCCGCAAGCGCTCGCAGGTGCTGGCCCCCGAGCTCGAGCAGCGGCTCGCGGATATCAATGCCGATCTGGACGTGCCGATCACCATCAATATCAACGGCTGCCCGAACTCCTGCGGCCGGTCCCAGATCGCCGATATCGGCTTCAAGGGCCAGCTCGTCGACGACGGCGACGGGAATCAGGTGGAGGGCTTCCAGGTTCATCTCGGTGGCAGCCTCGGGCTCGACAGCGGTTTCGGCCGCAAGCTGCGCCAGCACAAGGTGACCAGCGCCGAGCTCGGCGACTACATCGAGCGCGTGGTGCGCAACTTCGTCAAGAACCGTGACGGTGAAGAACGGTTCGCGCAGTGGGCTGTTCGCGCCGACGAGGCAGATCTGCGGTAGTTGGGAGATATCCGGTATGAAAACGAAACTCGCTGAATCCGAACTGCGGGCCATCGCCGAGAAGGGCGCGGCCGAACTCGGTCCGGACGCCTCCGCACAGGAACTGCTGCGCTGGACCGAGGACACCTTCGGATCCGATTACATCGTCGCCTCCAATATGCAGGACGCCGTGCTGGTGCAGCTGGCCGCGCAGGTCCGCGCGGGCGTCGACGTGCTGTTCCTCGACACCGGCTACCACTTCGCCGAGACCATCGGCACCCGCGACGCCGTGGAGACGGTCTACGGCGTGAACATCGTCAACGTCACACCCGAACACACTGTGGCCGAACAGGATCAGCTGCTCGGCAAGGATCTGTTCGCCCGCGACGCCGGGGAGTGCTGCCGCCTGCGCAAGGTGGTGCCGCTGCGCAAGTCGCTGTCCGGCTACAACGCCTGGGTGACCGGTATCCGCCGGGTGGAGTCCCCGACCCGCGCCAACGCGCCCCTGATCTCCTTCGACGAGGCGTTCGGCCTGGTGAAGATCAATCCGATCGCCGCCTGGTCCGACGAAGAGATGGCCGCCTATATCGAGGCCAACGGCATCCTCGTCAATCCCCTTGTGGAAGAGGGATATCCGTCCATCGGTTGCGCTCCGTGCACACGGAAGCCGGAACCGGGATCCGATCCGCGATCCGGCCGCTGGGCCGGGCTCGCCAAGACCGAATGCGGGTTGCACGCCTCATGACCAGTTTGATCGAGCCGAACGCTGTCACCGACACCCCTGTCACCGACAACACCGTCCCCGAATTCGACACCCTGGCCGCGCTGGAGTCGGAGTCCATCCACATCTTCCGCGAGGTGGCGGGTGAGTTCGAGCGGCCGGTGATCCTGTTCTCCGGCGGCAAGGACTCCACGGTGCTGCTGCACCTGGCCATCAAGGCGTTCTGGCCCGCGCCGCTGCCCTTCGCGCTGCTGCACGTGGACACCGGGCACAACCTGCCCGAGGTGCTGGAGTTCCGCGACAAGGTGGTCGAGAAGTACGGGCTGCGCCTGCATGTCGCCTCGGTCGAGGAGTACCTGGCCGACGGGCGGCTGACCGAGCGCCCCGACGGCATCCGCAATCCGCTGCAGACCGTGCCGCTGCTGGACGCCATCACCGAGAACCGCTTCGACGCGGTCTTCGGCGGCGGCCGCCGCGACGAGGAGCGCTCGCGCGCCAAGGAGCGCATCTTCTCGCTGCGCGACGCCTTCGGGCGCTGGGATCCCAAGCGGCAGCGGCCGGAGCTGTGGAACCTGTACAACGGTCGCCACGCACCCGGTGAGCATGTGCGGGTGTTCCCGCTGTCCAACTGGACCGAGCTGGATATCTGGCGCTACATCGCCCGCGAGAACGTGGAGCTGGCCACCATCTACTACGCCCACGAGCGCCCGGTGTACCTGCGCGACGGCATGTGGATGACCCCGGGCAGCTGGGGCGGACCGGCCGAGGGTGAGGAGCTGGTCGTCAAATCGGTGCGCTACCGCACCGTCGGCGACGGCTCCACCACGGGCGCGATCATCTCCGATGCCGCCGACAACGCGGCGATCCTCGCCGAGGTGGCCGCGTCCCGGCTCACCGAACGTGGCGCGACCCGCGGCGACGACCGCGTCTCCGAGGCCGCCATGGAAGACCGTAAACGAGAGGGTTATTTCTGATGTCTGCCGAGCGCAGCCTGCGGAGCGAGCATCCGGCACAGCTTTTGCGACTCGCCACCGCCGGGTCGGTGGACGACGGCAAGTCCACCCTGGTCGGACGCCTGCTGTACGACACCAAATCGGTTCTGGCCGACCAGATCGACGCGGTCACCCGCGCCTCGGTCGACAAGGGCCTGTCCACCCCGGACCTCTCGCTGCTGGTGGACGGCCTGCGCGCCGAGCGCGAACAGGGCATCACCATCGACGTGGCGTACCGCTACTTCGCCACGCCCAAGCGGTCTTTCGTGCTCGCGGATACGCCGGGGCATGTGCAGTACACGCGCAATACCGTCTCCGGCGCGTCCACCGCGCAGCTGGTGATCCTGCTCGTGGACGCCCGCAAGGGCGTGATCGAGCAGACCCGCCGCCACGCCGCCGTCATGGCGCTGCTGGGCGTGCCGAAGCTGGTACTGGCGGTCAACAAGATCGACCTGGTGGACGATCCGGCCGCCGTGTTCGACCGGATCCGCGGCGAATTCGGTGAACTCACGGCCAAACTCGGCTGGGCTCCCGAGGACGTGCAGGAGATTCCGGTGTCGGCGCTGCACGGCGACAATGTCGCCTCGCGCTCGGAGAACACCCCGTACTACACCGGCCCCTCACTCATCGAGCACCTGGAATCGGTGCCGGTGGACGCCGACAGCCACGGCCGCCACGAGGTGGGGCTGCGCTTCCCCGTGCAGTACGTGATCCGGCCGCGCACCGCCGAGTACCCGGACTACCGCGGCTACGCCGGTCAGGTCACCGCGGGCGTGGTCACCAAGGGCGACGAGGTCGTGGTGCTGCCCTCGGGCACCCGCACCACCGTCGAGCGCATCGACACCCCCGATGGTGAACTGCCGCAGGCACAGCCGGGTCGCAGCGTCACCCTGGTGCTGGCCGACGACGTGGACGTCTCGCGCGGCGACACCATCGCCGCCGCGGCCGACGCCCCCGAGCCCATCGACTCCTTCGACGCCACCGTGTGCTGGCTCGGTGACAAGCCGCTGCGCCCGGGCGCGCGCCTGCTGCTCAAGCACGGCACCCGCACCACCCAGGCCATCGTGGGCGCACTGCTGGAGCGTTTCGACGAACAGCATCTGGCCGCCGACCCCAACCCGGAAACCCTGTCGCTCAACGACATCGGCCGTATCTCGGTGCGCGTGGCCGATCCCGTCGTCGCCGACGACTACAGCGTCAACCGGCACACCGGTTCCTTCCTGCTCATCGACCCCGCGGGCGGCAACACCCTCGCCGCGGGCCTGGTGGGCGATGCGCTGACCGCCGTCGAGGTCGGTGCGGAGATCGGCGTGTGAGCAGCGCGGAGACGGGTCCGTCACCGGTGAGCGAGTTCACCGAGGGTTGGGGTGGTTCGGTCGCCGGAGCGCTCGGCGGCCGGTTCCCGGCACCGGAGGTCGTCGCTACCGCACGGCGCGGGCGCGACTCGCGACGCACGGCCGGGCGCGTGGTGGCACCGCACGCCGCGCCGCGCGCCGACGCGGTATCTCGCGATCACGCTGCGCACCGAGCTCCCGCACTGATCCTGGTGGCGCACGGCAGCCGTGATCCGCGCTCTGCCGCGACGATGCACGCCCTCACGGAACGGATTTCCGCCGCGCGTCCGGATCTGGATGTGCGCCTGGCGTTTCTGGATCTGAGCACGCCGTCGGTGGAGCAGGTCGTGGCGACCGTGGCCGCGGATGGTCATTCGCATGCCGTGGTGGTGCCGCTGTTGCTGGGCAAGGCTTTTCACGCCCGGGTGGACCTGCCCGGGTTGCTGGCGCATGCCGGTGCCCGGCACCCGCGACTGCGGCTGACCCAGGCCGATGTGCTCGGACCCGATCCGCTTCTGGTCGAAGTACTGCGTGACCGTGTGCTCGAGTCGCTGACCGCCGGATCATGCGGGGAGGCGTTGCGCTCCGCGCGCATCGACGCGACTTCGATCGCCGCGTCACGCGTCGACGTGGACGCTGTCGCCGCCTCGCCTCTGACGAGCGGGCCGCACCTGGGCGTCGCGGTGGCGGCCGTGGGCTCGTCGTCGACCGCGGCGAACGAACGCACAGCACAGGTGGCGCGGCTGCTCACCGCCCACACCGGCTGGTCCACCGAGATCTGTTTCGCCACCATCGAACCCACGGTCACCGCCGCGCTGTCGCGCCTGCGCGCCCGCGGTGCGCGGCAACTCCTGGTCGCCCCGTGGTTCCTGGCTCCCGGGCTGCTCACCGACCGACTGGCGACCGCGGCCCCCGATGTCACCCACACCGCGGCGATCGGCACACACCCGCGGCTCGTCCAGGTCGCACTGGACCGCTTCGACGCCGCGGCGTCACTCCCCCGCACGCTGACCGCCTGAATCCATCCGGGAACGATGACCGTCGCGCGGCCGTCCGGCACCATCGGCCCGAGCCTGGTACCCCCGCCCGGGACTGCTCGGGCCGACAGCCGCATGCGTGCCGGCGTACCGGCGACTACATGCAGGCTTCGTAGTCCTTGCCGAAGGAACCGGTGATGCTGGAACACATGTCGTCGTCGATCGGAGCGGTCCGGGCGTCGGGTACGACGATGTCGGCGCTCGGGGCCTCGACCAGCGGGATATCGGCGACAGCCGGTCCCGCGAGGGCGGCGGCCGCGCCGATCCCGAGGGCGAGGACGCCGGTCCGCAGCAGGATGCGCATGAGGGACTCCTTTTTGAAAGGCGGTAGTTTCACAAACGCCCTCCGCACCATACCCACCACGGACCGATCGCGCCCGGAAACCGCGGCACCCACCCGCGCCCCGGGCCGAATCCAGTCGATCGCCGCACGCACGCCGTCCCGCACCCCCGAGACGAGCACGGGGGCCGGGGATGCCGCTCGGCCGCGTCCCGCGCACCGATACGCTGGGCCGGTGATCAAGGCTGTGGTGTTCGACGTGGGCGAGACGCTGATCGACGAGACGCGGATCTGGTGCCGCTGGGCCGACCGGCTGGGGGTGCCCCGGTTCGCCATGCTCGGGGTGATCGGCGGAATGGCCGCCACCGGGCGACCATTGGCCGACGCCTTCGAAGTACTCTCGCCCGGAATCGATCTGGAGGAAGAACAGATCGCCTGGGCGGCGGAGGAGCCCGACAGCCTGCGGGTGAACTTCGACGCCGACGATCTGTATCCGGATGTGCGGCGGGCACTGGCCACACTGCGTGCCCGCGGGCTGCGCGTGATCATCGCGGGCAATCAGCCGCCGCAGGCCAAGGCCGCACTGGAACGGATGGACCTGCCCGTCGACGCCGTCTACACCTCCGCCGAATGGGAGTTCGAGAAGCCGGATCCGAAGTTCTTCGACAAGGTGGTGGAGGTGACCGAGTTGCGGCCGTCCGAGATCTGCTACGTCGGCGACCGGGTCGACAACGATGTCATGCCCGCCAATGCCGCGGGCATGGTGCCGGTGCTCATCCGGCGTGGCCCATGGGGCTACCTGCATGCGGAACTGCCCCAGGCCACCCGCTACGGGGTGGTGGTCGACGGGCTGGACGCACTGCCCGATCTGCTCGCCCCCACCGATCGCTGAGTTCTCGCCGCCGAACGCGACGACCGATTCCCGCCGGATCCGAACCCGCGCCCGTCCTTTACTAGACGTGTCAACAAAACAGTCTCTACCGCAAGGGGATAGCGCGATGGGTTCTCGCTTCGAGTCGAAAGTCGTCCTGATCACCGGTGCCACCTCGGGCATCGGCGCGGCCGTGGCGCGGCGGGTCGCCGCCGAGGGCGGCGCCGTGGTGCTGGGCGCGCGCAGCAAGGAGGCCGGCGACCGGATGGCCGAGGAAATCCGGACGGCCGGTGGGCGGGCGGTCTTCGTACCCACCGATGTCACCGTGGAGGCCGATGTCGAACGCCTCACGGCCGCGGCGGTGCACGAATTCGGCAGGCTGGACGCCGCTTTCAACAATGCCGGGGCACTGAACACGTTCGGCGATATCGAGACGATCGACGAATCCGGCTGGCGCGCCGATCTGGAGCTCAACCTCACCAGCGTGTATTACGGCCTGCGGCACCAGGTTCCGGCATTGGCGGCATCGGGCGGCGGCGCGATTCTCAACAACGCCTCCAATCTGGGAGTCGTCGGCATGGGACAGGTCGCCCCGTACGTGGCGGCCAAGCACGGCGTCATCGGACTCACCCGAGCGGTCGCGCTGGAGTCCGCCGGACGCGGAATCCGGGTCAACGCGGTGGTTTCCGGGGCCGTGGACACCCCCGCCTTCCGCGATTCCATGGGCGCGACGCCCGAGGGCGAGGCGGCGATCGCCGCCCTGCACCCCCTCGGACGCATCGCCGCCCCCGACGAGATCGCCGCCTTCTGCGCCTACTTGCTCAGCGACGAGGCGAGCTTCGTCACCGGCGCGGCCCTGGCGATCGACGGCGGCTTCACCGCACGCTGACCGGGGCGGCCGTCCGTCGAGCGGCGGGCGGTCGAGCGGCGGGCGGTCGAGCGGCCCACCCCGCGTCGTGGGCACGGGAGAACGACGCGGGGTGGGCCCGTTGGAGGCCGCCCGAGCACGTAACCGGTGGCATGCCGGTGACACGAAGGGCAATTCGTCGTGCTGGGCGGCGAGCCGACCGTCACTGGGTCGCACGGGGGCGTGACGGCCGACCAGCTGGGGGGCCACCTGCGATCGGGATCGCGGTAGCCGCTGGGGTGGAGGGGAAATCGGTACTGCGCGGGTCGGTCTGGGCACTACTTGTCGGAACCACCGCCTCCGCCGCCGGAACCACCACTGCCACCGGAACCACCGGAACCGCCGCTGCCACCGGAACCACCAGAGCCACCGCTGCCACCTGAACCGCCGGAGGACGATCCGCCGGAACTCGCGCCCGATCCGCCGGAACTCTTGCTCGAGCCGCCGGATGACGAACTGCCGCCGGACGAACTCTTGCCGCCGGAACCGGAGCTGCCACCCGAATCGGATCCCCCGGACGAGGAGCCGCCCGAGCCGGAGCCACCGGATGACGAGTCGCCGCCGCCGGAACCGTAGCCCCCGCCGCCGTAACCGCCGCCGGAGCCACCGGACCCGTAGCCACCTCCGGATGTGGAGCCTCCGGAGGTGGAACCACCCGAGCCGTAGCCGCCGGAACCACCCGAGGTGTTCCCGCCCGAAGTGCTGCCGCCCGAAGTGTTCCCGCCCGACGTGTTCCCACCCGAGGTGCTGCCGCCGGACGTGGAACCGCCACTGGTCGAGCCGCCGGAGGTACTGCCGCCGGAGGTCGAACCGTCCGAGGTCGATCCACCGCCGTCGGTGCCCCCCGTGGGCGCACCGCCACCGGAAGTCGTTCCACCGCCGGTGCTGCCACCATCGGTGGCGCTCCCATCCGCGGGTGTCCCGGCGTCGCCGCTCGTGTCCGGCGCGCCGTCGGTGCCGACCGGATCGCCGGGGACCGTGTCGCCGGTGTCGGGCAGCGTCGTACCGGGATCTGCGGTATCGGGCACGGTCGGCAGATCGGGCATCGAATCGGGCAGGGAGGGCAGCTGCGGCGTGCCGTCCACCGGAGCGGTCGGAATATCGCCGAGATCGGGGATTCCGATCGGATTCGTCACGGGGTCACCGGCATTCGGCATATCGGGCAGTCCGGGCGGCAGGCTCACCGACGGGAGCTGGCCCGGATCGACGGGCCCGATCACCACGCCACCGCCACCGCCACCGCCGCCGCTGGAATCGCGGGGCAGTTCGAAGGGCACCGGATTGGTGAACCGCGACGGGTCGGCGTAGGTGGTATTGCCTGCGGAGGAACGGGTTTCGCAGTGGTTGCCCGCATACACCCGATGCACGGGCCGCCCGCCGGACCATTCGGCGGTCACCGTTGGCGGCAGCACGCCGTAGTCGCGGATGCTCGCCGCGGCGCTCACCGCGTGGACGCGGCTCCCGGGCCCGGCGCTCACGTCGTCGAGGAGGAGGACATCGTGAGCGCCGGTCCCGGAAGTCTTGGTGGCGCCGGTGGTGTCCGGCGTCGCCTGGAAGCCGGGCGCACCCGGGGTGCCGCCCATCATGGCGGCGGCCGACATGGCCAGGGCCGAGGCGACGGCGGCGCCGGAGAAGGCGGCCGCCTTGGGCGCGTATTTGCCGATGGCGGAACCGGTCTCGGCGCTGCGCGCGGCGGCGATGGCCGCGCCGATGGCGACGGTGTGCGCCGGGTCCGGCGACATGATGATGGGCAGACCGAGTTCGCTCAGCGCCCGCGCCACCTCGACCGGGCGCGCCGCGCCGCCGATGAGCAGAATGCGGTCGATGTGGTTGAGGCTCAGTCCGCACCGGTGCACCGTGGCCCGCACCAGCCGTAGTGAATTGCGAATGTGCCAGGTGCGCAGTCTGCTGGTGTCCGCCGCGGGCACCACGGCCGAGACGGGCTGGGCGGCGTCGGGGGCGATACTGCGCGCGTAGCGGGCCAGCAGGGTGCCGAGCGGTCGGCCGCCGTAGTCGTGGGAGCGTTCGGCCCGGCCGAGTATCCCGCGCTCGCCGCGGTCGGCCTCGGTGCGCACCACCGCGATATCGAGACTGTTGCCGCCCAGGTCGTAGACCAGGGTGAGGCCGCCCTCGGAGATGCCGTGGTGGGCGTCGAGCCACTCCACCGCCGCCACCGGTTCTGGCATGAGCAGGACGTCGGATCCGCCGGACCAGTCCAGCGCACGCCGCAGTCGATGCACATGCTTGTCGGAATAACTTGCGGGATAGGCGGTTACGGCGGGCGCCTCGGGCGCGTTGGTCTCGATGAGTCCATTCACCACCGCGGCGACCAGATCGGCGGGCGACCAGATGCGACCACCGACCACCACCGGATCGGGTTCGCGGCTGAGATCGGCGAAATCCGTTACCACGGGGGCGAATCGGGGGATTCCACCGATTCGGGCACCGCCGGCACTGTCGAAGGTGACGGCCGTGCGCCGGACCCGGACCGCGGGCCGATTGCGTTCACCCGCCGCCCGCGAGGTCGAGCTGGTGATCGCCCACACGGAGTTCACTGTGCCGATGCTCATGCCAAAACCAACAGTCATCGCTATCCCGTCAACGCACCGTGACCACGGCCCCACGTCGCACAACCATGTGGTCGCGGTCGTTTACCAAACAGCGCGTTCAGGTTAGCTGGCTCGTGCCGGACGTGAATGTTGAATCGGTGGAAAAGTTTTCGTGAACGGTAGCCAAGTTTGCGAATCTACTGGTCGAACAGCATCAAGACCAAGATCACAGCCAACTTTCGGAATCTAAATACCGACCAGTCTCGCTTTGTGGCTACAACCCAGCGAACGCCAGTCAATACCAACCGGTACGCGAGAAGAGTCCGGAAAACAAAACCGCATCGTCCGTACGGCCCGGCGATTTTCGGGTCACTGCTTGGTTGCTCACCCGAAACTTCGGTATTCGGAATGGAATAGACCGCTACCCGGCCGACACTCGGACGGTCACACGAAGGACGTCGTTCGGCCGCCCCGCGGCATTACACCCGCTCGCACAACTCACACATCCTGGACGGTCGCGCAGCGATATTCGACACTCAGGGACAGCGAATCACGGCGCACAGCAGGACTATTCACCCAAACAGGACGACCGCCGTATGCGATCGGTACGCATACGGCGGTCGTGAGGTCGGTTTCCGGACCCTGCGCGGGCTAGCGGCTCCGCACCAGCAGGCGCAGCGAACGTCGCGGATGGTTGGCGGCGCCGCCACGAACGACCCGCGGCTGCCGAGTCCCGACCAAACGGTCGAATTCGGCTGCGTTACCGGCCGGTTCGGGCAGCCGTCCCGCATTGAAGTCCGCGACCAGCTGCCGCACGGTTTCCTGAGCGCAGGACTTGTTGGTACCGATAAAACCGGTCGGTCCCCGCTTGATCCACCCGGTGACATAGGACCCGGACACCACCGCACCGCCCGCGGTCTCCAACACCCGGCCGTCCAGATTCGGAACCACCCCGGCCCGCTCGTCGAACGGCAGTCCGGTCAGCGGCACACCCCGATATCCCACCGAGGTGAGCACCAGTCCGGTGTCCAGGGTTTCGGTCCGGTCGGTGGCCGCCGCCCGCACCGCGCCGTCGGCATCGGCGACGAGCTCGTTGCGCACCAGTTCCATCCCGGTCACCCGGTCGACCCCGGTGAGAGCGGTCGGCGACGCCAGATACTTGAATACGATGCGCTTGCGCTTGCCGGTGGCCCGTTCCGCCAGTCCGCGCAGCAGCTTCAGCTTCTGTTCGACCTTCCGCGGCGCGTCGGCCGGGGTCTCGGGAATCTCACCCTCGACCACGATATCCACGTCGGCACCCAGCAGGCCCACGAATTCCGGCACGGTGAAGGCGGATTCGGCCGGACCCCGACGTCCGACGATCACCACTTCCTCGATCTTGCTGCGCCGCAGCGCCTGCAGTGCCTTGGGCGAGACCTCGGTCCCGGCCAGCAGCTCCGGATCGGTGGTCAGCAGCCGCGCCACGTCGAGGGCGACATTGCCGTTGCCGACGATGACCGCCCGCCGCTGCGACAGGTCGAAGTACCGATCGGCGTGATCGGGATGCCCGTTGTACCAGGCCACGAACTCGGTCGCCGAGACGCTGCCCGGCAGCCCCTCACCCGGGATGCCGAGCTTGCGGTCCGCGGAGGCGCCCACCGCGTACACCACGGCGTGATAGTGCCGCAGCAGCTCCTCGTGCGAAATATGCTTGCCGACCTCGACATTCAGGTACGAGCCGAAGCCCGGCTGCGCCGAGATGGTGTCGAAGAGCTTGGCGACCTGACGGGTCCTGGTGTGATCGGGCGCGACGCCGAAGCGGGCCAGACCGTAGGGCGTGGACAGCCGGTCGAACACCGTCACCTGCACCCCCGCCTGGGTGAGCAGTTCGTCGGCGGCGTACATGGCCGACGGTCCGGAACCGATCACGGCCACCCGCAACGGCTCCCGGCCCGGCTTCACCTCGGGCGCGGGGATAGGCCGCGCCAGCAGCGGCCGGGGCCGCTCCTGCCGGTAGAAGTCGGCGTTGATCTCGATGAACGGCTGCTGGTCCGCGGTCAGCTTCTTCGAGGAGGTGATGGCGTCCACCGGGCAGGCGGTGGCGCACGCGCCGCAGTCCACGCACGCCTTCGGGTCGACGTAGAGCATCTCCGCCGTCCGGAAGTCGGGCTCGTCCGGCGTGGGGTGGATGCAGTTGACCGGGCAGGCGTAGACGCAGGACGCGTCGCTGCAGCAGGACTGCGTGACGACGTACGGCATCTAGGCCACCTTGCTGCCGCGGAGGGGCTCCGAGCGGTAGCGGGAGGTGGGGCCGTCGATGCGCAGCAGCTTCCACACCGCCTTGGAGACCGGGTTCATCAGACCGATCTCCTTGGCCAGGGCGCGCACGTCCACGAAGTAGTCGGCGAAGACCTGCTTGGCGTCCTTGGACCCGTAGAACAGCTCCTTGCGCACCTT
Organism: Nocardia sp. CC227C; assembly: GCF_030767025.1. GTDB lineage: Bacteria > Actinomycetota > Actinomycetes > Mycobacteriales > Mycobacteriaceae > Nocardia. Next base: position 67,199 of record NZ_JASITE010000002.1, read on the forward strand.
CTCCGGGATATCGAACTCCCGGAAGAACGCCTTGGGCGGGGTCGCGATGGAGCGGCCCAGAATCCACATGACGATCGGCATCGCGATGGAGAGCACGAACCGCTGCGGCGCGCCCTGCTCGGGCACGTGCTGCTTGAGGAACTCGTGCGCGAAGGAGATGTGGCGGGCCTCCTCGGCGACGTGGATCGCCATCACGCCGCGCATGATCGGGTGCACGTCCTCACCGGAGCGCAGGATCTGCTTCTGGATGTGGTCGATGGGCTCCTCGCCCGCGAGCACGGCCATGAAGAACAGGTTCGGGAACATGACCGCGACCGGCACGCCGAAGTGACGGAGCTGGCGCACCAGCGGGCCCATACCCGGCACGTCCATGCCGATGCGGTTCACCATCTCCTGGAACATCAGGGTGTGGTTGAGCTCTTCGGCCATCTCGTGGGTGCAGTACCGGAACTCCGGGTCGCCGTTGGGCAGCGAGAAGGTGTGCTGCACCATGCCGCTGATCAGGATGGACTCGAACTGCAGGCCGACCTTGGCGACATTGGCCTGGCGGTACTTGCCGATGGCGATCTTCTGCTCGTCGGTCAGCGCGCGGTACCAGGGGTGGCGGCCCAGCGGATCCGCGGATTCGGGCAGGATCCAGCGCTCGGGCTTGGTGTTCGCGTCGAAGTCCGGGTTCTCCCAGTCGATGTCCTCGTAGGGGTCGAAGTGCTTGTTCACCGACCCTTCCGACAGCAGCAGCAGCTTCTGCGCGTATTCCTGAGCTTCCGCGACGATCGGGTCGTCGATGGGCGTTGTGGCTACGGACATCGTCGTCACAGCCTCTCCAGTTCAGTGTCGGTAACTGTGTCCCATGGTTACACCAAACCGAAGTTACGTCAATAATGCTGTCACGGATATCTGGTTACTCGCGAGTCGTGACCGGGGCGAATACACGTCGACGCACGGTGAGACTCGGATCACAACGGACGGAGTTATCTGTAACCGCGAATCGAGCGCGCTCGTCAGAGAGCGGCGACGCGGGCCAGGCGGCGGCGGAAGAGGCCGAAGCCGGGGTGTCGGTGGGTCGCGGCCGCATGGTCGAGTTGGGCGTCGCGGGCCGCGATGGCCGCGCCGTCGGCGATGGTGCGCTCGGGGTCCTGCGCCACGATGACAGGGCGTGCCAGTTCGGCCGAGAGCACCTCGGCCACCTCGGGCGGACGGGCGGCCCCGCCGACGACCAGCACGCGGTCGACATCGGCCATGGTGACGTCGGCGATGCGCAGGCCCTGGTAGACCAGGGTCAGGGAGCGGCGCACGTGGCGGGCGCGTAGTTCGCTCGCGTCGGCGTCGGAGACGTGGGAGACGACCGAACTCCCCTGCCGCCGCAGATGCTGCGCGAGCATGCCGCCGAAGGCGCGACCGCCGTAGTCGGTCGAGCGCACCGGCTCCCCCACGATGGGATCGGCGGGCGCGCCCGCCCCCACGCGTACGAGGGTGACGGTGAGCCCGGAGCCACCCAGGTCGTACACGAGCGCCAGCCCCGGCGTGAGCGGGCCGCGCTCGGCGGCGAGCCAGGACACCGCCGCGAGGGGCTCGGCCAGCAGCGTGGCCCGATCGAGCCCGACACCCGCGAGCGCGGCGCGCAGTTCGGCCACGTGATCCTCGGAGTACCCGGCCGGATGGGCCACCGTGACGGCGGTATCCGCGGCCGGAGCCTTCCCCAGCACCTCCTCGATCACGCTGTACGCCACGGTCGCCACCAGATCCGGTGCCGTGAGCGCACGATGGCCGACGCGTGCGGTCGGCGCGCCGCGCTGGGTCAGATCGGCGAATTCGGTGATGACGCGACCGTGTTTGGGAATCCGGCCGACGCGGGCATTGCCCGAACTGTCGAAGGTGAGGGTGGTCCGCCAGGTAATGGGGACGGCGCCGCGGCGACGGCCGGGCGGATTCTTGCCCGCACGATCCGATGCCGTCGCGCACACCGTATTGACCGTGCCGATACTGAGACCAACGCCGAACACCATCAGTTCACCTCGATCGACGAGTCGTTGTTTCACCAGTCACCATGACCCGACCCGTGTTTCAGGCAACCACCGCGCCGGATGCTTGCCAAGCAGAGGACACCCGGTTGTCCGCAGTTGCTCCTCCCGGCGACGGCAGCGCCGGTGAGCGGGGGCTCGGGTTCCACGCACCCGGGCGGACAGCGAGATCGCGAGAAGTTTGCCCGAATCCCACGCACCGGTCGGTCCGTGTTGATCTTGTCGTCGCCGCCGGGCCGCCCCCGCCCCCGGCACTGAAAAACGCCCTCGCACCGGGGAACTCGGTGCGAGGGCGGCGATACTTCGCGGGCACGGCGCTCAGTCGCTCGGCGCGATCAATTCCGACATGAGGGTCGAGACCAGCGTGTAGGCGAGATTGACCAGGCTGGAGGCGATCCCGGTCTCCTGGCTGTTCATGCCGAGCATCTTGGCCATCGGCCCCAGCAGCTGCACGGCGGTCTGCACCAGCGTCTTCAGCGATCCGGACTCCGACGGCTGCGACTTGTCCGCACCCGGTGTGGACGGTGCCGCCGCCCCCGGACTCGGCTTCGCGTTCGGCAGTTGCGGTGCGGCCGGAGCGGCCGGGTTCGGCTTGGCGGCCGCGGCGGGCACCTGCGGATCCGGCTGCGCGCCGGGAGCCTGCGGGGTGGCCGGGGCACCGGCCGGAATCGGCACGCCCTCCGAGATCGGCTGGACGCCGTGCGGAACGCCGGAGGCCGGAACGGCGGCGGGCTGATCGGGTTGCGGCTGATCCGGATCCGGCGCGGCCGGGAGTGCCTCCCCCGGAGTGGTCGAATCGCCGGATGCCTGCGGTTCGAGCGGAGCGCCGTGCTGCACCGGCGGTTGCTCATCCCCCGGAGCCGGGTCCGGCTCGACGGCCTGAGCGGGCTGCACCGGATAGGCGGGCACCTCCGGCGCTGGGACGGGCACCTCCGGCGCGGCGGCGGGCGGCTGCGCCTGCACCTGCGGAGCCGGTTCCGGAACGGCGGCCCGCTCCTGCTCGGCCGGACCCGGGTCCAGTCCGAGCAGGAAGGCCGCCAAGCCGGTGGTGATGGCCACCGCGTGGCGCAATTGCCCCTCGGGCGATTCGAGCAGTCGCGCGTCCTCGGGGTTCGCGCCGTTGCCCATTTCGAGGAAGACGTCGGGCACGTGGGTCAGCGCCGGACCGGCGATGTCGGCGCGGGTCTGCAGGCCCTCGTTCCCGCCGTAGGCGGCGATGGGGAACCCGGCGCGCACATAGGCGTCGCGCATGACCTGGCTGGCGGCCAGTCCGGGGCCGCCCTGCACCTCGGTGGCCTTGGCGTCGGGCACCGGCAGTTCCGGAACGATGAGGTGGAAGCCGCGCAGTTCGGCGGGCGCGCTGTCGGCGTGGATGCTCACCGCGACATCGGCTCCGGACTGGTTGGCCGCGGCCGCGCGTTCGTCGATGCAGCCGCCCCAGCCGGTGTCGTCGGACCGGCTGAGGACGACCCGCGCGCCGAGGCCCTCGAGCGAGGTCCGCACCAACTGCGCGACATTCCAGTTGATGGTGTGCTCGGGGACGCCGTTGACGGTGATCATGCCGGTGGTCTGGCACGGCTTGGAGCCGCCCCGGCCGTCGGAGACCGGCCGGGCGATGTTCTGGTTGTGATCGGGGCCCTGGTGCCCCGGGTCCAGGAAGACGGTCTTCCCGGCGAGCTTCTGGGGCAATTCGGAAATCGCGGGACCGTCGGGCGCGGGGTTGTCGGGCGCGGCCAGCGCGATGGCCGGGACGAACCCGGCCACGGTGGTGATCGCCGCGGCCGTGACGGCAGTGCGAATACCAGCCTTGATGATGCTTGGCTTCATAAGCGGTGACGGCGATCCGGGCGGAACGCCCCTCCCTTCCCACTAGTAACACCAAACCCAGTGGTTCACTCTCGCAACGCTGGTTACCTTCTGGCAAGCGCCTGGCGGCGCTGTGATCGAACTGTTACCAGTGGTCAGGGGCTACGAGGCCGTCAGGACGACACGATGCGGTCGCCCTCGACCCGGATCGAGCGACCGTTCAGCGGACGCGCCGCCGGACCGCTGGCGACCGTGCCGTCCAGCCGGAAGCTGCTGCCGTGGCACGGGCACTTGATCAGGCCGTCGGACACCTCGTTCACCTTGCACCCGGCGTGCGTACAGGTCGACGAGAAGCCCTGGAAGGCGCCGACAGCGGCCTGCGTGATGACCACATCACCGGCAATGAGCCCGCCGCCCACCGGTACGTCGGCGGTCCTGGCCAACTCGGCCGGGGGCTGTCCCTCCGCCCGCTGCTCCGGTGCGTCCGAATCGGCCTGACTGCCGCCGTAGCTGGAACACGCGGCCAGGGTCACGGCGGTCGCTGCCACACCCACACCGGCCAGCGCGGTGCGGCGGTCCAGCCGCGGGCCGCCGGACTCGGCGTCCGGCGTCGAGATATCAGAGATGTCACTGTCGTGGGTCATGGGTTCACTCCTGTTCGAAGGGGGCCGGAAACGACCGCTCATGGTTATCGACGTACGGGCGGGCCGCCGGGTTCACGCGCCGAATCCCTTGACCCGGAAGTACCAGACCGCCGAGCTGAACCACAGCCCGACGACTCCGGTGAACAGCAACCCACCCGCGAGCGGAATCACCCAGCCGGGCAGCCCTTTTCGGGTGAGCAGCAGCATCTTGGTGACGAAGACGCCGTACAGCAGACAGCCGAGCAGCGAGTGCACCAGCACCCGGGTGTCGAAGGTGGCGAAGCCGAAGGCGTAGAGACAGTGCACCGCGACCGGCAGGCTGATCAGCACCGCCAGCCGGCCCGACCAGACGTGCCAGAACCCGGCCCACCGGCCGGGGCGAATCCTCGGCAGCAGGCCGTACATGGCCAGCGCACTGATGTCCTGGCCCACGGCAAGCACCACCACGGCGGTGGCGAGCCAGGACTTCACCGCGCCGGGGCTGGAGAATCCGGCCAGGCTCACGGCGGTGCCCGCCGGGGTGTGCACCGCACCGTAGACACCGAGCGCGACGGCGGTGGCCGCGCCCGCGAGCACGATCAGGGCGATGGCCGAAGCCGTTGTGTTACCGCCGTTTTCGCGGGCGGGCGGCTCAGAAGTCGTCGTCATCACCGGTCACCTTCCGGGCGTCGGGAGCCAGGTTCGGGGCGGGTGAGGTGGACCCGTCGGCATTGCGGCGCACGCCCGTGACCGAGCCGTCGGGGGCGACCACCCAGCTGTCGCGCGCGCCCGCGTCGCGGTCGATGTAGATCCCCGCCGGGTCTCGCACGGCGGGTGCGGTGAATTCCCAGCTGCGCTCCCCCAGCGTCAGCAGCCCGGTCAGCGCGCCGTCGAGGAGGGCGGCTTCGATCCGGGACTCCTTGCCCGACAGCTCGGTGCGCCCGGCGGCGGCGTCGCCGCGCAGCCAGCTCTCGACGCTCGCGCCGTCGCAGACGTAGGCGACCGAACGATCCCCGGTGACCGTGACCGACAGGGTGAGCGGGCGGTTCTCGGTCGCGATGGTGGTCACGTAGTCGGCCTGGGCCGGGAACGGGGTCGCGGCGGCGGTGGGCGGCACGGTGGTGGGACTCGCGGTGGTGGGACTCGCGCCGGTGGGATTCGCGGTGGCGGGTGCCGTGACGGCGGTGGCGGGACCGGCGCTGTCGGCGGGCGCGGAGTCGCTGCCGCCCCGGGTGACGATATTGGTCAGCAGCAGGCCGCCGCCGACGGCGGCCACTGCGATGAGGGTGAGGATGGGACCGGCCCGTTTCATCGGAACTCCTGGTGCGGCGTGGCGGGGTGGGTCAGGCGCTGAGGGGCTGTCGGCGCAGGGAGCGCAGGGCGTAGTGCACCCGGGTTTTGACGGTGCCGACGGGGATCCCCATATCGGCGGCCACGTCCTGGTAGGCGCGGTCGTTCAGGATGACCTGGACCACGGCGTCGCGCTGCGGTGCGGGCAGGCGGGCGAGCAGTTCCGCCACCAGCAGGCCGTCGGCGAGGGTGTCGGCGAAGTCCGGGCGGGCGTAGTGGCCTTCGGCCACGTCGCCGAGTTCGTCCCAGGCGCTGTCGCCGGGGCGGGCGGCGCGCATCCGGGCGATATCGGTGAGGACATTGCGTTCGATGGTGAGCAGCCAGGTGCGCACGCTGCCGCGGTCGGGGTTGTAGGTGCCGCAGGCGCGCCAGGCCCGGAGCAGGGTCTCCTGGACGGCGTGCTCGGCCAGCCCGGGGTCGCCCAGGCGGCGCAGGGCGCGCCAGTGCAGCAGGGCCTTGTCGGCGCGGAGGACCTCGGCGAGGCCGGAATCGGTGCACAGCCCGGCGCAGCGGTCGGCGCAGCCCGGCGGACCGGTGCGGGTGGCGGTCAAGGTGGGGAGGGGCCGCAAGTGTGTCATGTCCTGAATATCGCGATCCGACCCGGGAACGACATCGGTGGTCGATACCTAATTCCGAAACGTCCGAACGGTCGGATTGCCACTCAAACCATTCGCAAAGCTAAGCGAATGGCCGGTTTGCCCAGTTGTGAAACCGTCCGGTACCGTTTCTCCCGCGCCACCCTCCGGAAGCCGGCGGCGCGGTCCCCGTGGGTCCGAGGGGAACCCGCGGGGACTACTCTGAAATCGCTCGCGCCACCCTCCCGCTCGAGCACATTGAAACCGGTTTGTACGCAATGAATTCGGGCGTTCATCACATTTCTCCACACATTCTCTGATAAACCTGCGCCCGGAGAGATTCGGGGATCTGTCACCACGGGGCCGCACGCACCGGAAAGCTGCGCGCGGCCGTCGCGAACTGCGAGGGAGGACCGCCGTGCGACTGCGCACGCTTGCGATCGCGGGGGTAATGGCGTCCGCGCTCACGCCGCTGACGTCGGGTTTCGCCGCCGCCGCACCGGCCGCGGAAATACCGGGCGATGGCCAGTACCTGGTCGGCGTCGATATACAGCCGGGTTACTACGAGGCCAGTGGCGTCGAGGATCCCGCCGTGGCCTGTTTCTGGCGGCGGCTGTGGAAAGTCCAGACCGATACCGACTACAACGATCCGAACTATTACATCATCGCCAGCGACTTCACCCGGGTGCGTCCCGTGCGGGTGGAGATCAAGGCAACCGATGTGGCATTCCGCAGCGACAACTGCGGCAGCTGGCGCATGGTCCCCACACCGCCCAGCACCGGCTCGTTCGGCTGACGAGTACCGCATTCCGACCGTGCGGTCCGGCTAGGGTGGCGGTATGACGAGGCGCAGAATCCTGATCACCGGAGCGAGTTCCGGACTCGGTGCGGGCATGGCCCGCGAGTTCGCCCGCCGAGGCCGCGATCTGGCGCTGTGCGCCCGCCGCCTGGACCGGTTGACGGAACTGCGCGATGAGCTGCGCGCCGCCCATCCGGACATCACCGTCGCGGTGCGGGCCCTGGACGTGGACGACCACGCGGCGGTGCCGAAGGTCTTCGGCGAGTTGCGCGAGGAACTGGGCGGGCTGGACCGGATCATCGTGAACGCCGGTATCGGGAAGGGCGCCCGAGTGGGCACCGGGCGCGCCGAGGCCAATATCGCCACCACCACCACCAATTTCGTGAGTGCGCTGGCCCAGGCCGAGGCCGCCCTGGGCATCCTCCGCGAGCAGCGGTCCGGTCATCTGGTGCTGATCTCCTCCATGAGCGCGGTGCGCGGGCTGCCCGGCAAGAAGGCGGCGTACGCGGCCAGCAAAGCCGGGCTGTCCGCACTCGGCGAGGGTCTGGCCATCGAGTTGCGGAGCAGCCCGATCACCGTCACGACCGTGCAGCCGGGTTTCATCGCCACCGAGATGTCGGCGCAGGCGGGGGACGCGAAACTGGTTGCCTCGCTGGACAAGGGCGTGGCCGCCATGGTCGCCGCCATCGAGCGCGAGCCCGCGCGCGCCGATGTGCCCGCCTGGCCCTGGCGGCTGATCGGCGCGGTCCTGCCCCGGCTGCCGCGCGCGGTGGTGGCGCGGGTGAGCTGAGCCGCCGCGATCGCGCACCGGCCCAGCAAACCGGGCGGCCGACCGGCGGACGGGAACGACCGAACAATATGCGTAATGAAACGCCCAGTAGTGCAATATATTTCGTCGTATCCTGAAAGATCACAACGAGTCCCGGCCCACGAGCGGACCCGGAGCGCGGCGAACGGCACGACAGGACAAGGGGTTGATGCGGATGATCGCAACCGTGGGTACGGCATATGCCGTCGTCGTGACCGCGGTGAGCGATCCGCGCGCCGTCGAGGGGCTGGAGTGGGACCGTGCCGTCGAACTCCTGCCCAGTATCGCCTCCGGCAATATGCGGGCCTGGTTGCGCACCCAGGAGGCCGCGGGCACGACGCCGCGCCACGGTGTGGTCGTCCCGGCGTCCTCGCGCCTGCGGTCCGCGCACCGGACACCGGCCCGCGAGATCTGCGTGCCCTCGGCCGAGTACCTGTGCTTCATGGACGCGCTACGGGCCGAATTGCGGGCCCGCCGGGCGGTCCTGGCGGAACGGCGACCGTCCGGATCGCAGCAGCGGATCGACCACCGGGTCACCGCCCGGCCGCTGGCCGACGGCATGATGGAGCCGGACGACCGACTAGACGGGGGCGAATTCCCGACCGAACTCGACCGCATCGCCGCCCTGCTGACCGTGCGTCGGTGAGCGGGTCCGCCGCGGCGGGGGAACGGGATGGGCGGCCGACGCAGTGATGGGGCGAACTTCGCTTCTCAGGCGATTACTCCATATGGGATGAAGTCGGTTCCCACCGTGCTCGGCACAGTTCCCGTATGTCCTAGTGAACTCGCTTTCCCGCTGTCGCGCAACTCATTTCAGGCGGCGAATATCGAGGCGTAGACGACCCGCCCGGATTCGCTCACCACTTGGCCCGCCAGACCCGACCCCGTGACGGTGTGCAGGCGCAGGCCCAGGTAGCGCTCCTCCTCCACCGCGGCGAGATCACCGGCCGCGGGCAGCCGAGCGAGCACCGCGTGATCGCGCTCGGCGCGTGACCGTTCCAGGGCGGTCCGGATTCCGGCGAGGTCGGTGGCCTCGAACGGTACCGGGTCCACCGGCTCCGGCTCGGCCTGCCAGGCGGCCACACCGTAGGCGAAACACACCAGCGGCATCCACATCTCGGCGAAGAAGCGCGGATCAGGCGCGAGTTCCAACCCCGCGAACCGCTCACCCACGAAGAACACCGCGCCGAGTTGCTCCGGTACGCGCTCCAGACGGCTGCGGAAACGGGTCAGCACGGCCCGCTTGCGGGTGAGGATCTGCTCCAGGTGCCCACGCTCGGGCAGCCCGTAGCACCGGTTGACCGCGGCGATATCCGGCCACAGCTTCGAATAGCCCTCGCGCCCACGCAGTTCCAGCGCGCGGGTGCGCAGTTCCCAGGGCAGCACGAAGAACCACTGATCGCGGCCCTCCAGGTAGCCGCCCTGTGCGGCCTGCACGCAGCAGGCATCCCGGAACAGCCGGGTCTGCCCCGCCGCCAGCAGCGCGGCCGAGCACAGCGCATGATTCTGCGCGCCGTCCTGGATGTAGCCGATGTGCAGCGGCACGATGGCGACTCCGGAGTCGGAACCGTTGTGCAGCTCCACATTTCCGTAGCCGACCACTCGCTTCAGTTTCAGTCCGGAACGGGGCGGCACGATGCCGGGACGGCCGGGCCCGTACACGGGCACCATGGTGAGCGCACCCGCGCGCTGCGGTACACCGAGCCGGTAGCCGGGCAATGCGAGCGGGCTGGGGATCAGGGTGTCGAGCCGGGTCATATGCGCACTCCTTCCGAGTCTTCCGGCACCGCGGTCGCGGGGTGTCGTGCCAGGAACCGCAGTGCCGTGGTGCGGATCCAGTCCGCTCCCGCCGGGCAGTGTGCGAACAGCCACGGGAGCAGGGCGGCGAAATCGTCCTGATGCCAGAAGTCCTGGTGCGGCAGGGCCGGGGCCGGATCGCGGCGGGCACGGTCGTCGCCGTCGGTGAACAGCGACCGGCACAGCACGATCGGCGTCTCGACGCCCGCGCGCGGCAGGGTGTCCACCACGCGCGCCAGGTCGCCCGGGTAGCGGTTCTCGTACCCGTCGGTGACCACCGCCACCAGATCGGGCGCGGTGTCGAGGGCGTCGAGCAGGCCGGTGGCCAGGTCGGTGGGGCCGCGCTGCTCGTCACCGATCTCGATCACGGTCAGGCGCGCGCACACCGCACCGAGCACCAGCCGCAGCGCCTGCGCCTGGGACTGCAGCGCCCATTCCCGCTCGCCGTAGCCGCGCAGCGAATCCGAGGTGTCGAGCACCAGGGCGACGGTGGCGTGCAGCCGAGGCAGGTCACCGGCGGCCGCGGCCACGTATCCGGCCAGCGCCGTGCGCAATTCGGGGTCCGAGCCGCCTCGGTACAGATGCACCAGCGTGGCCGCGATATCGCCGCGGTTGGTCACCGTCACCACGGCCGGGCGCACCCGCGGGGGTTCCAGCGCGACGACCGGCTCCCGGGGCGCGGGCGCCCCGTGGGTGCCGGGTCCGTACAGCGCCGCGACCCGGGCGCATGCCCGCTGCGGGTGCACCGTGAACCGCAGCAGCGCCCGGCGCAGTTCCGGAGATCCGCTGTCGCCCGCGGCGATGCGCCGGGCGCACCCGCGCGCGGTGACCTTGCCGAGCGCGTGCTCGAAGCAGTCCACCAGTGCGGGACGGCGCGCCGCGATGAGCCGCTCCGCCTCCGGATGCTCCAGGACGAAGGTCAGCACGGCGCGGGTGGTGTGCTTGTGGTTGACCCGCAGCCGGCGCAGCGCGAGCAGCACCGTAACGACCGAGTGCGGGGGCAGCCCGAAGATGAGCGCGCGCACGGCCCGATCCAGGATGTCGCGGGTGGCGGCGTCGAGTCCCGCGCGCGACGCGCTCAGCGCGCACAGCAGCACGCGCGCACGCTGTTGCGGGTGCACCCCGGGGACGAGGGCGAGCAGCACGTAGCCCTCGGGATCGTCGGCGTAGGCGATACGGTGGAGGTCCGCGTCGTCCCAGCCCACGACCCCGGCTCGCGAAAGCGCCAGCGGCGCATCGTGAGTTCGGAAGTGGTCGAGCAGAAACGCGGTATTCATTCCGGCAGTGTAGGAGCGGTCCCACCACCGTGACCACTGATTTTATTGCGGCGCAGCCGCTTTCACAGCTCGGCAGGCACCGGCGAAGCGGCCACCCGCTCGAGCCCGAGGGCACTTCGGGCTCGCGCGGGTGGCCGAGGGAGGGGTGCAACCTGTTCCGGGGCGACGCGGCCTTGGGCGGGCGGCCACGGGCGACGACGTTGTCACCATGCTCCGGAGCAGACCGTCAACTGACGCCGCGGCGTGAGCCCCCAACTTGGATTCGCTCACACCGCACGCGGATTCGTCGTCGGTTCTACCAGTGTGCGCAACCGAGGAGTCGGTCCGCTGTCCCACTTTGGGACAGTTGCCCCTTGACGAGTCGCGCGCGCACTGCGGACAATCCGCTGACGGCGTATTCACCCCCGCCGTTCTTCCGACGATTCGATAGCTCGAGGAGTGCGGTGGACGCTGGAGATGACACGATCGGTGTCGAACGCGCACGCGAGGTATTCGTCGCCGCGGGCGATATTCCATCCGGTGCGGTATCGGACCTGGTCGTGGCCTCGTGGCAGCGTTCGGTGCACGCGGGGGTCGACGATGTCGAGAATGTGCTCGACCGGACCTACCTGGACGACCTGGATCTGCACGGACGATTCGCGCGCTGCGCGCTGCCGGTGATCGACCGGCTGGAACGCGAGCTGAGTGATATGCCGGTGAGCATCGCACTGGCCGATCAGAGCGGTCGCGTGCTGCTGCGCCGCGACAATCAGCGGTTTCTGACCGGCCGGTTCGACGGGGTGTTCTTCGCGCCGGGCTTCGTCTACACCGAGGACACGGTCGGCACCAACGGTGTCGGCACCGCACTCGCCGCCGGAAAGGCCGTGCTGATCCGGGGCGCGGAGCATTACGCGGAGAACATCACGGTCTTCGCGTGCGCGGGTGCGCCCGTCCGCGATCCGCTGACCGGCGCGGTGCAGGGCGTTCTGGATCTGAGCTGCCTGGCCAAGGATGCCAACGGCCTCATGCTGGCCCTGGTGCGGGAGGCGGCCCGCGGCATCGAGAGCGAGCTGCGCGCCACGGCGTCGCTGGGGCAGCAGGCGGTGCTGGACAGCTTCCTGCGGGTCGGCCGGATGGGCCGCACCCCCACGGTCGCCCTCGCCGGGGAGGTCTTCATGACCGATGCCCGCGCGGATGCCGAACTCAGCCCGCACGACCGCATCCGCCTGCGCGAACTCGCGGCGGGGCTGACGGGTGCGCGCGGCACGGTCGTGACGGTCGATCTGCCGACCGGGCGGAAGGCTCGGGTGCGCTCGATTCCGGTACCGGCGGACGGTCCGGCGGCCGGTGTGGTCCTACAGGTCGACCTCGCCCCCGCGGCGGCACGCGCGATCCCCCACACCACCCGGCGGATCGGCCTGTCGGAGGTGCCCGGTGAATCGCCCGCCTGGCGGATGGCCTGCTCCGACGTGCTCGAGACCGCGCGGGCGCGACGACCGCTGGTCATGCTCGGCGAGCCGGGTGTGGGCAAGCGCGCCCTGATCGCCGCCGCCCACCGCCACACCTATCCGACCCGCTCCCTGGTGGTGGTCGACTGCCGCGACGATGCCGTGTCGAGCCGCTTCGACGCCGCGTGGGACGCGCCGCGACCGGCCACCGTCGTGCTCGCGCACCTGAACGAACTGTCCGACCGGACGGTGGAGGAACTGGCGGCCCGCCTCACCGCCGTGGACACCGCGGACCACTGGCTGGCGGTGACCATGACGACCGCCGAATCGGCCGAGCCCGGACGGTTGGACGCGGTACTCCGGCATTTCGAGCATTCGATCACAGTGCCCGCCCTGCGCCACCACATCGACGATCTGCGCCAGATCATTCCGCGCCTGCTGAGCACGCTGGCCCCCCGGCGCGCGGTGCACCCGACCCCGGACGCCATGCGCGTGCTGCTCGGCTACGACTGGCCCGGCAATATCGCCGAACTCCGCGACGCCCTGCGCACCGCTCTGGCCCGCCGCCCGGCGGGCGATCTGCGCCGCGCCGACCTGCCCGAATCCTGTTTCGCCGCCAGCCGCCGGGTGCTCACGCCCATCGAGGTGGTGGAACGCGACGCCATCGTCAAGGCGCTGGTCCAGGTCGGCGGCAACCGCCATCACGCCGCCCGGATGCTCGGCATCGCCCGCTCATCGCTCTACCGCAAGATCGAGTCCTACGGCATCCGGCCCACCGCGTAGCCGACGTCACCGGAGACGCACCCACCGCGCTCACCGACGCCCGTCCGCACCGCCGCCGACGCGCGATCCGGCACGGTGGCGACGAGCCCGGGCTACGGGAGCAGGCCGTGGCGGCGGGCCTGCACCACCGCCTCGTGGCGGGTGTGCGCGCCGAGTTTGACCATGGCGCTGCGCAGATAGCTCTTCACTGTTTCCGGTTTCAGGGAAAGTCGCTGGGCCGCTTCGATATTGGTACAGCCGAGGGCGATCTGGGCGAGGACGTCGACCTCGCGGGGAGCCAGGGTGACCGGATCGTCGGGTGCGGTGACACCCGAGACGAGGCGCGCGAGCCGTTCGGACATCGCCCGCAGACGCTCGCGGGCGGTGCCATCGGAGACTTCCTGGGTGAGGCCGCGCAGTTCGGCGTGCAGATCCCGAAGCTGTTCGGTGACGACGGCATCCGCGGCGGGCGCGACGGGACGCCGGGGTTGCGCGGTATGCAGGCGCACGCGCCGGTCCACCTCGTCGCGAATGGTCAACTCCAGGCTCAGGCGGCGACCGGCCTGCACCATGAATTCGGCGATGCGGTCGCCGATGGGACTGGGGTCGCGGTTGGCGACGTAGAGCACCGCCCGGGACTCCCCCGCGACCACCACCGGCACCGCCACCACGGCCCGCAGCCCCTCGCCGAGCACCGGAACGTCGTAGTGGTGGGTGATGGTGGAGTCCGAGCGGTAGTCCGCCACCGACGTCGGCCGCCGACTGGCCACCGCCCGGCCGCCCAGTCCGGACTGCGGCTGGACCGCGAGTCCGCGCATACCGTTGGTGCGGGTGCCGATGAACTCGCTGAGCACCAGCGTCCCCGCTTGGACCGCGCCGCCGAAGGCGACCGGAGCCCCGGTCGCGGTCGCGATCCGACGCAGTTCGGCCCGCAGCGCATCGGCGTCGCGGGGCCGCAGCGAGTCGGCTGTGCGGGTCATCGGGATACACCTTTTCGGGGGTAGTCGGCGGATCGGTGTGATGTGGATCCTATCGGAGTGAGCAAGAGCATGGACCGGCTCCGGCCGGTGAGCTATACCTTCGGCGTCTGGGATGCGCCGCTGCTCGGCGACACCATCGGCGACAACCTCGACCGCACGGCCGCCGCGCATCCGCACCGCGAGGCGCTGGTCGACCACGGTTCCGGCGAGCGCTGGACCTACCGGGAGTTCGTCGCCGAGGTCGACGCGCTCGCGCTGGGTCTGCTGGCGGCGGGGATCGGCAAGGGCGACCGGGTGGGCGTCTGGTCGCCGAACTGCCCGCAGTGGACGCTGACGCAGTACGCGACGGCCAAGATCGGCGCGATCCTGGTGAACATCAATCCGGCGTACCGCTCGCACGAGCTGCGATACGTGCTGCGGCAGGCCGGAATTCGCGCCCTGATCGCGGCACCGGCGTTCAAGACCTCGGACTACGCGGCCATGATCGACGAGGTGCGGGCGGACTGCCCCGATCTCGACCGGGTGATCCTGCTGGATTCCGCCGACTGGCGGGCGCTGTTCGAGGCCGGACGCACCGCCGACCGGGACGAGCTGGCGCGGGCACAGGCCGCCCTCTCCCCCGACGATCCCATCAACATCCAGTACACCTCGGGCACAACGGGTTTCCCCAAGGGTGCGACGCTGAGCCACCACAACATCCTCAACAACGGATACTTCGTGGGTGAGCTGTGCGGTTACACCGAGCAGGACCGGATCTGCATTCCGGTGCCCTTCTACCACTGCTTCGGCATGGTCATGGGCAATCTGGCGGCCACCAGCCACGGCGCGACCATGGTCGTCCCGGCCCCGGCCTTCGATCCGAAGGCCACCCTGGCGGCGGTGGCGGCCGAACGCTGCACCTCGCTGTACGGGGTGCCGACCATGTTCATCGCCGAACTGGCCGAACCGGATTTCGACTCCTACGACCTGTCCTCGCTGCGCACCGGCATCATGGCCGGGTCGCCGTGCCCGGTGGAGGTGATGAAACAGGTCATCGAGCGCATGGGCATGCGCGAGGTGTCGATCTGCTACGGCATGACCGAGACCTCACCGGTCTCCACTCAGACCCGCCGCGACGACAGCCTGGTGCAGCGCACCGCCACCGTGGGCCGCGCCGGACCGCACACCGAGATCAAGATCGTGGACCCGGTGACGGGGCTGACGGTGCCGCGCGGCGAACCCGGCGAGCTGTGCACCCGCGGCTACTCGGTCATGCTCGGCTACTGGAACGATCCCGAGAAGACCGCGGAGGCGATCGATTCCGCGCGCTGGATGCACACCGGCGATCTGGCCACCATGGACGACGAGGGCTACGTCGCCATCACCGGCCGGATCAAGGACATGGTGATCCGCGGCGGGGAGAACATCTATCCGCGCGAGATCGAGGAGTTCCTCTACACCCATCCGGACATCCTCGACGCCCAGGTGATCGGGGTGCCCGACGCCAAGTACGGCGAGGAGCTCATGGCCTGGGTGCGCCTGCGCGAGGACGCCCCGCTGTTGACCCCGAAGGCGCTGCGCGAGTTCTGCACCGGCCGCCTGGCGCATTTCAAGATCCCCCGTTACGTCCACGTCGTCGACGAGTTCCCCATGACCGTCACCGGCAAGATCCGCAAGGTCGAGATGCGCGAGGTCGCCGCGCGCCTGCTCGGCCTGTCCGAGGAGGACCGATGACCGCGAACACCGATGCCTACCGCGCCGCTCGGGATCAGTTGGTCGCCGCCGCGACCGATTACGACGCTGCCGTGCGCGAGTTCGCCTGGCCGCGGCTGACCGGCACGTTCAACTGGGCGACGGACTGGTTCGACGTGATCGCCCGCGGCAACGACCGCCCCGCCCTCTGGATCGTGGAGGAGGACGGCCGCGAGCAGCGCGTCACCTTCGACGAGATGGCGGCCCGCTCCGATCAGGTGGCCACCTGGCTGTCGGCGCTGGGCGTCGGCAAGGGTGACCGGGTATTGCTGATGCTCGGCAATCAGGTCGAACTGTGGGAGGCCATGCTGGCCATCGCCAAGCTGGGCGCGGTCATCATGCCGACCACGGCGGCGCTCGGCCCCGCCGATCTCGCCGACCGGATCGAACGCGGCGCGGTGCGCTTCGTCATCGCCAATGCCGCCGACGCCCCGAAGTTCACCGAGGTCGCGGGCGATTACCGGCGCATCGTGGTGGGCGGGCAGATCCCCGGCTGGCACGGCTACGCCGAATCGTCGACGTACCTGTCGGCGGGACCGTTCACGGCGGTCACCACGGTCGAGGATCCGCTGCTGGTGTATTTCACCTCCGGAACCACCAGCAAGCCGAAGATGGTGCAGCACTCGCAGATCAGCTATCCGGTCGGCCACCTGTCCACCATGTACTGGATCGGCGTGCGGCCCGGCGACGTGCATCTGGCCATCAGCGCGCCGGGCTGGGCCAAGCACGCGTGGAGCTGCTTCTTCACGCCGTGGATCGCGGAGGCGACCGTCTTCGTCTACAACTACGGCCGGTTCGACGCCGCGGCGCTGCTCGCGCAGTTGCGCCGCGCCGAGGTGAACACCTTCTGCGCGCCGCCGACGGTGTGGCGCATGCTGATCCAGGCCGATCTGGGCGAGCGCCCGACCGGACTGCGCGAAATCCTCGGCGCGGGTGAACCGCTCAATCCGGATGTCATCGCGCAGGTGGAGAAGGCGTGGGGGCTCACCATCCGCGACGGCTTCGGCCAGACGGAGACCACCTTGCAGGTGGGCAATACGCCGGGGCAGCCGGTCAAGGCCGGGTCCATGGGCCGTCCCGCGCCGGGAGTGCCGGTGGCGCTGGTCGATCCGATCAGCGGTGAACTCGGTGACGAGGGCGAGATCTGTCTGGATCTGAGCGCCGCGCCGGTCAATCTCATGACGGGCTATCTGGGCGATCCCGAACGCAATGCCGCGGTCATGGCCGACGGCTACTACCACACCGGGGATGTGGCCAGCCGGGACGCCGACGGCTACATCACCTACGTCGGCCGCACCGACGACGTGTTCAAGTCCTCCGACTACAAGGTCTCGCCGTTCGAACTGGAGAGCGTGCTCATCGAACATCCGGCCGTGGTGGAGGCCGCGGTGGTGCCGCAGCCCGACGACACCCGCCTGACCGTTCCCAAGGCCTATGTGACGCTCGCCGCGGGGTGGGAACCGACCCGCGAAACGGCGCGCGCCATAATGGAATACGCCCGTGATCACCTCGCGCCCTATCTCCGTGTGCGACGCTTGGAGTTCACCGAGCTGCCCAAGACGATCTCGGGGAAGATCCGCCGCGTGGAGCTACGCCAGCGGGAGGAACAGGCGCACGCCACGGGAATCGCCATCCCGACCGAATACCGATACGAGGACGTACTTTCCGACGCCAGGACGTGACCGGTCACTGCGGCCGGTTACCGCGGCCGCACACCATTCAACGATGATTGGAGTTCGCATGCCACACACCATGGAAAGCGCCACCGCCTACGTCATCACCGCCCTGGAAGCCAAAGGCACCGCCACCCGGGAGGACTTCGACGTCCCCGGCATCGTCGCCACCACCCACGCGCTCACCGATAGTTGGGATTTCGAGGCCGTCCACGATCGGACTTTCTGGCATATCGCGGCGGTCCACCTGAGGTTCTGACGCGGGCCTACCGAATGCCCGGGACGGGTCCGACGCAGCCGAGTACGAAACATCCCGCGGGCCAGTCGGCGAAGGGCGGGGACAGCGGTCTGCCCAGGCAGTTCAGCGGGCCGCAACCCGGATAGGTCATGGGTCCGAGGCCGAGCGCGGCCAGGGTCGCATCCGGATTGGTGATCATGGGGTCGGTGAGGCTGATATCCGGTTTCGGCGTGTACGGACCCGGGTCCTCGAGTTTCGGGGACAGGAACGCCTGGGATACCGCGCGCAGCACATCGTGCGGGAAGCTCACCGATCCGCCCGGAATCGTGACGCCGGTCCAGCTGACCAGCAGGCCGAGGCTCGGCACGATGAAATTGTCCTGGCGCATCATGCCCGACATCTGAATGGCGTCCTTCGGCAGGCCGGGGAAGGCGCCGTCGCAGGTCGGGCCGTTGATGGTGAACAGGAACCCGTAGCAGGGGTGGGTGGCGGCGGAACTGCTCGCCTGGTCCAGATAGTCGGTCGGAATCAGTTGCCGCCCACCCCAATTGCCGCGGTTGGTCAGGAGCAAGCCGAGTTTGACGAAGTCGTCGGGCGGCAGCACCAGATGGGCGTAGCCGTAGGTGTTGCCGCTGCGGTCGCGCGCCCAGTGATAGTCGTCGGCCGGGATTCCCAAGGGATCGAACAGCTTTCGCTGTGCGTACGCCTGGAAGTCCTCGCCGACGGCCTGCTGGACGACGTAGACGACGAGATCCACGGCGCGCTGGCTGTACTGCCATTCGGTGCCCTGCTCATGGACGATCGGCATGCCGAGGGCCTGTGCCACCACATTCGGATCGATCTGCGCCAGTCCGGTGATGCCCTCCGAGGCCACCGCCACCTGCATGCCCGAGGATTCGGTGAGCAGATTGCGCACGGTGATGGCGCGGTGCGCGGCATCACCCAGCCCCGGCGGCAGATAGCGGTCGATGGGGTCGTCGACATCGAGCTTCCCGTCGCCGACGGCGATTCCGGCCACCATGGACACCACGCTCTTGGTGCTGCTCCACAGATTCCACGGCATGCGGCCCGCACCCTCGTGGCTGTCGCGCTCGAGGACGAGGCAGTTGTTGCGGTACACCCGGAAGGTGAAGCGGGTCGGATCGTTCGCGAAGTCCAATGCCTCCCGCAGTTTCCCCGCGTCCAGCCCGACCTCCTCGGGAGTGGCGGTCTGCGGCTCCCGCCCGCTGCTGACCGCACAGTGCTTCACCCCCGCGGGCGCGGCCCCGGCGACCGGCTGCTCGAGCCCCACGAGCAGCATTCCGGCCGCCACCGCCGCCACCACGGCACTGATCAACGCTCGACGCACGCCAGCCTCTCCACTCCCGACCCATCACGACTCGGGTCAGAACGCTAGCGATCGGCGGCCCGTGACCTCAGACCCAAGTTGTCGGGCCCAAAGTTCTCGGGGCGCAGCAGTTTCCGACGCCACCCGAACGCGAGGCGGGCCCGGTCCGCGTGGACCGGGCCCGGGTCGGACGCAAGCCGGGGTCGGTGACCCGCGGCGCGCCATGCTGCCGGTTGCTCGTCAGGCGCAGACGCCGCCGGTGTCGACCGTGGTGATGGTGGTGTAGCCGGCGGTGGTGCGGACGTCGGCCGGGCCGCCGTAGTAGACGGCGCTGACGATGTGCTGGCCGTCGATATCGGGAACCCACGGGATGCTGGCGGTGCCGTCGTGCACCGGGGCGGTGCCGACGGTATTGCCCGCCACGCCGGGGAGGCGGCTGAAGAAGTCGACGAAGCCGCCGGTGACCGGGCTGCCGTCGGGCATGGTCACCCGGGCCGTCGCGGTCTGCGGGCAGCCGACCGCCGCTAGTCCGGCCGCGCCGAGCGCGGAACCCCCCATCGTCACCGACAGATTCGGTGAGACCGCCGCCTGCGCGTGCGGCGCGAGGACCGCCGGTAGTGCCAGACAGGCCGCCGCGCACGCGGCGCCTGCCATCAGGCGTGAAGTGTCGAATCCGCTCATCGTGCCCCGCCTTTCGGTGAACCCGGGTCAATCGTGGCCAGATCTTCGAATCGGCTCGCAGGGTATCCGACCGGTGCGCGGTTGTTGCGCAGGCGCGCACCGCCGAATCCGGAAATGGATTGCGTGGGATTCGGCCCCGGGGCACCATGGGGCGCTGCCGGGGCGGCCCGCCGTGGCGAGACAGCCGATCCGGTGGAGGCCATCCGCATGCCGTCCCCCTCGTCGACCGCGGAGCGCGGCCGCGCACTGCCGCTGCTGCGCGCCAATCGCCCGCTCGGCGCGCTGTTCACGGCGCGGGTGGTGTCCTACGCGGGCGACTCCATGAGTCTGGTCGCGCTCATGCTGCATGTCGCGCACACCACCGGGCAGGGGTTGGCGGTGGCGTTGCTGCTGCTCGTCGGCGATTTCGTGCCCTCGCTGCTGAGTCCGCTCACCGGTGCGCTCAGCGACCGTTTCGACCGCCGCCGCCTCATGATCGGCTGCGAGCTGGCGCAGGGCGTGCTCGTCCTGCTGATCGCGCTGTCGCTGCCGCCGTTGCCGCTGCTGCTGGCGCTGGTGGCGGCGCGGTCCATCGCGTCGAATATCTTCCAGCCCGCCTCCCGGTCCGCGGTGCCCGCCATGGTGGCGGACAAGGACCTGGCGACCGCGAACTCCACCATCGGGTTCGGGGCCAATGCCGCCGAGGCGTTCGGCCCGCTGTTGGCCGCCGCCCTGCTGCCCTTCCTCGGCATTCGGGGTGTGCTGCTGGTCGACGCGTTCTCGTTCCTGCTGTCGGCGCTGGTCCTGCTCGCCACCCGGCCGATGCCGCCGACCGCGGCGGCCGGAGCGCCGGGTTCGCTGCTGACCGAGGCCGCGACGGGCCTGCGCTACATCCTGCGCACCCCGGTGGTGCGGATCGTGGCGCTCGGCTTCTGCGCTGTGGTGGCGTGCAACGGCGTGGACGACGTGGCGCTGGTGTTGCTCGCCACGCAGACCCTGCACTCCGGCGACGCCGCGGTGGGCCTGCTGCTCGGCGCGGTGGGCATCGGCCTGCTGATCGGCTATGCGCTGATCGGCCGCCTGGGCACCCGCGTCTCGATGACCGCGCTGCTCATCGGCGGCTTCCTGGTCAGCAGCGCCGGAAACCTGCTCACCGGGCTGGCGTGGTCGGTGACCGCCGCGTTCACCGTGCAGGCCGTGCGCGGTCTGGGCATCGCGGGGATGGACGTGGCGTCCAACACCCTGATCCAGCGGCTGGTGCCCGACGGCATGCTCGGCCGGGTTTTCGGAAATCTGTACGGCGCCATCGGAATCGCCGCCGCGCTCTCGTATGTCGGGGGCGGGCTGCTGCTCGACGCCACCGACCCCCGCACCACCCTCGTGGTCGCGGGCGCGGGCGGCACGCTGGTCACGGTGGCGGTGGCGATCGCCCTGCCGCGGGCGCTGCGCCGCCACGGCCCGCCCGCCCGGGGCTGACGGCCGCTCTGGTTGGATGGGCGCGGTGACCAGCGTGCCCTTCCGATTGCTCGACCCCGTCCGCTTCGATCGGGTGATGCCCGCGTGGGCGCCGCACTACCCGCGGTTCGACACGGTGGTGGGGTACTCGGATCTGGGGCACGCCTTCCTGATGAGCACACGGACCGGCGAGTACGGGCTGCTCGACCCCTACAGTCCGGGCGTCAAGGTCTACGGCCCGTTCGCCGAACTCGCCGATTTCGTGGATCGGGTGCTGTTCGATCCGGATGTGGTGACGTATGTGCTGCAACCGCACCATGTTTCGGCGATCCGCGCACGCCTGGGCGCGCTGGCGGCCGACGAGGTGTACATCGCCACGCCGTACCCGTTCCTGGGCGGCTCCGAGGCCCCCGAGTCCTACGACCGGGGCGGGGTCTGGGTGTTCTTCGATCTGGTGGCGCAGGCGCACGGCATGGAGTGATCACCCGCGCGCCACCGGTGTGCTCAGCTGGGATGCCCCGGTTCCAGATCGGCGACGTCGTGGTAGCGCAGCGCCGTCACCGTCGCGGCGGGTGCCGTGCCGTACTCGGGGGCCAGCACCATCCCCTGGTGGTCGCCGAAGTCGTGGCGCGCCACCACCCGGCCGACGAACCAGGCGGCGGCGTCCTCGAGCAGCGGTGCGCCGTGCGGCCCCACGTACCACCGGCACCAGCTGAATTTATCCATCTCGTCCCCGGTTTCGGCGCCGAACAATTGCGCGAGAGCGATATTCTCGCGATCCACCACATGCACTCCGATATGGTTCGCGCGCCGCGCGACACCGTAGGTGTGATTGGCCTTGGAGACACACACCAGAAAACGTGGGGGTTCGATGGCGACCTGCGTGGCGAACCCCACCACGCAGCCCGCCCGCTCGTCGTCGACGGCCGCGGTCACGATGACGATCGGCGCGTCGGCGGCGGCCGGGGCGGTCCGGCGGCACGGATACCCAGGACGGCGCTCGAACAGCGGTGCGCGGCCTCGCAATCCGTGCCCGGCTCATCCGGTCGGCCAGGAGAGGAACCCTGTCCGGCGGGCGCGGTCGTGATCCGGGTCGTCCGCCGCGTCGACCCGTTCGATCGCCCGCCCCAGTGCGGAGAGCAGTTTGGCGGGCGGTACGGCGGCGATCGGCGCCCACCATCCCTCGGCCAGCCAGTCGATCCCCGACTCCGGCAGGCCCTCTCGCCGCAGCCGGTCCAGATCGGCGTCGCCGTGCCACGGTTCCCGCAGCCGCAGGGCCGATCGGCTCATCGCGACGGAGTGCGGCAGCAGGCCGACCGTGACGGCTCGGCCGCCCAGCGCCGCCCGCGCGTCGACGGCGAAGGTGATGCCGCGCACGCTGGCGTCGTGCAGGAGGAATACCGGAATATCTGCGGGCAGCAGCTCCATCCGGTCCGTCACCAGCATCGACCAGGTCCCCGCCACGTCATTGGCGGTGAGGCAGGCGAGCACGCTGCGGTCCTGGCACAGCACCGCGTACCGCGGATCCTCCACCGCGGGGGGTCGAATCGTGGTCTCGTCCACCACGCCCGGGGGCGCGGCGCCGTAGGCGCTCGCCCACGCGCCGATGACGTCGGCGCGAAAGCTGTCGTAGGGCACCGGCATTCGGATCACGGCACGCTCGGCGAACCAGGGCCGCAGCCGCCGCATGCCGAGCACGACCGACGCCACCAGCACGGCGGTGATCACGATCGCCGCGAACCCCGGCGCACCAACCAGCCAGATGAGCAGCCCGAATCCCACGATGGTGGCGCAGACCCCCAGCCGCACACGGCGGAACAGGCCGAGTCCATCCGGCAGTTTCGTCCGGGAGGCCGCGTACCAGAGCTGCGCGCCCGTGTAGCACAGCTCCCGTTCGTCCCGGAGCCGGTCGACCAGTCTGCGCAGGCGCAGATCGTGCAGCCCGAGTGGACTCGCCCCGGGTTCGAGGGCGAAGGACCCTCCGCACTTCGAACACCGGCGCTCACCCCGCTCTCGGCGCGGCAGATTCGCACTGCAATGCGGACAGATCACAACACGCCCTCATCTCGACCCACGGCGGCAGCCGAGTCCCAGGTTAGTGCGGACTATGAATTTTCTCGCGGGGATCGGCACCGCTGCGGTCGGCGCGGGCGGCGTCGCGGCGTGGTGGACAGCAGCGGTTCGATCGGACCGTCGTAGCCGGAGGCAATGAGATCGACCGTGGCGGTGAACTTCTCGACGAAGCGTTCGGCGGTCTCGCGGTCGAAGCGGGCCACCGGGTAGCGGAAGGCACCGTCGATTCCGACGGCCGCGCCGGTGTGGTCGTACTGCTCGGTGAGACCGAACTCCAGGTCGTGTTTGGCGCGGACCACACCGGTGGGCAGCTCCGTCACGGACAGCTCGCCCACCGCGGCGGCCGCGGCCGGGGCGGCGTCGGCGCGTTGCAGGATCAGCGTGGCCTGGAAGAGCGGATGCGATGGATCCTGCGGCAGACACCGCTTCAGCCGGGGATTGGGGGTGTCGGGGTGCGCGAAGGCGGCGAGGCTGACCCGCCGCACCTGGTCGAGGAGTTCGGCCAGATCGGCGGTGCGGTGCAGGCGAATCCGCATGAGCACGTCATCGGCGAGATTGCCGACCAGATCGGCCAGCAGCGGGTCGTCGCGGCCGGACACGGCGGTGGCCACCGTGACGTCGCGGGAGTTCGCGAAGGCCCCGACACTCAACGCGAACGCGGTCTGCAACAGCATGAACAGGCTGGAGCCGCACCGACGGGCGCGGGCGAGCAGATCGCGATGCAACTCGGCGTCGAAGCGGACGGCGACGGTGTCGCCGGTGGCGTCGGGGCGCACCGGTCGCGGTCTGTCGTAGGGGAACTCCAGCGGTGTGGGACGGCCCGCCAGAGTGATCGCCCAATAGCGCAGCTGGGCACTGGCGCGGCTGTACGGATCGTCGAAGTCGCCCAGGTACTCGTGTTTCCACAGCGTGTAGTCGACATAGTCGACGGGCAGCGGCGGCCAGTCGGGTGCGTGTCCGGCCGCCCGCGCCAGGTACGCGGTCACCAGATCGCGCATGAGCGGGCCGATGGACGCGCCGTCCACCGAGATGTGGTGAATCACCAAGGCGAGCACCACATCCCGCTGGCCGAGCCGGAAGACCCGCGCCCGGATGGGCAGTTCGGTCGCGAGATCGAATGCGTGGGAGCTGAACTCGGCGAGTTGCCCGGCGAGGCGGCCGGTGAAGGTGTCCACCACCGCGACGTCGAGGCGGGCGAAGTCGGCGTCCACCACCACCTGGATCGGACCGTCCACGGCGGGCGGATAGCAGGTGCGCAGCGGCGTGTGCCGCCGCACCACATCCTCTAGCGCGGTGGTGAGGGCGGAAATGTTCACCGCCTGTCCACGAATTCGAAAAGCGCGAGCAATATTCCAGTCACCCGAAAGTCCGGCCTGCGCGGCATGCCACATACGCTCCTGTGCGGGGGCCAGGGGAATTCGCGGCGATCTGCGCATCGGGCGTAATGGAAGAGGTTCGGAAACGATTCGCAGGAATTCCTCGTCGTCTGCCGGTCGCCGCCGACCCGCCGAGCTCGCCCAGGCGGGAACCGGTACGAGCATTGCGGCCGTCCTTTCCGCTGCCGCGCGCACATCATCGCCGCCCGTGAATCCGGCAGCATTTCGGGGCGACGAGCGAAAACCGTAGCAAGAACTCGGCTATTCGGGTGCCCCTACGAAGGAGACCCGGGTCACCCCGACGTGATCCGGTGGTCGCGAACCCGAACCGGTCCGAGATATCGCTGCCCGGCTACCGGGCGGCGGCGCGCGCACCTTCGGCCAGTGGGGCCGCAGCGCCCGCGGACGCCTTCCGCTGAACTGCGGCGCAGCCGGTTTTCCCGATCAGTAGCGCGAATTCTTGGCCGGGAGGGCAGTCGCCCCGTACGGTATCCCGAGGTCGGGAATTGGAACCAAAGCATCCCCACAGCAAGGAGATTCATATGATCAACGTCCGGACTGCGGCACTGGTGGGCGTCGCCGCGGCCGCGCTGACCGCCTTCGGCGGCGGCACCGCCAGCGCTGGTAACCCCGCGGACTTCGACGCGCAGGCCACCCAGGTCTGCCGGGAGACCGGCAATGGGGAGTACCAGAAGGTCCAGTTCGCGATCCAGGGCTACCCGGCCTTCGTGAACTGCATCAGCGGCCCCGACATCAAGATCACCCCCATGCCCGCCGGAGCGTACTGCACGATCGCCGGCATCCCGCCGCGCGAGGGCGAGGCGGACGGCACCGGTGCCTGCCGCCTGATCGGCTGACAACTCCACGCTCAGCCATTCGGAGCCGACGAGGCCGGACACCGCGCCCGGCCGCGTCGGCTCCTTCGCGTCCGCACCCGCCGGTCCGCGTGGGTGAGCCGAGGCCGGTGGCACGAATCCGACCCGGAGACGCTTTCGGGGGACCGCACACCCCTCTGGACAGCAAATGCCCCGCAAGCGCATCATTTTCTTACCGTCCAGTGCCGTTCGTCGGGGGAACGTCAAAGGAAATCCCGAACGGATGGAAGAGATCATGTTTATCAAGAAATTGGTGGCGACAGCGGTGTTCGCCGTAGCGGCCACCGGAATCACCATGGCAACGGCACACGGTCAGGCGGGCCTCAGCGTCAGCGGGGTGGACGGCTCGGTCGGCTACACCGCGACCCTGGCCGCGGACCATTCGAATGCCTTGGTCACCCTCGCCTCCGGCAAATTCGTCCTCACTCCGGACGCCGTGCAGGTGGTGGCGGACAATGGCGCGGTCGTCGGAGCGATCCCGACGAGCCTGCGCACGGAGGCCGGCGCGAACCTCGCCGTCACGCCGACCCTGCACAGTGACACCGCATTGACCCTCGCCCCGGTGGGCGGGCCGACACCGGCCGCGGTCACCTCGCAGGACCTGCCCTTCATGCATGAGGCCGGCGGACCCGGCCACATCTTCGCGGGCATCGCGATCGGCTGCGTCGTCGGCGTGCTGATCGGCATCTGGTTCTTCCTGGTCGGCGCGATCGTCGGCTGCTTCGTCGGTGCCGTCATCGGCGGATTCATCGGCGCGGCGTGGTGAGAATCGGGTCGTTCACCGTTCCGGCGCAGGCGACTTCGCAGCCTCGGTGAGGGACCGTGCGCCCGTGGCCACCGCGATGGCCACGGACAGATCGAGATGGAGTTCGAGGTCGGGGTCGACGGCGGGACCGTCGTAGTGGGCGATCCCGCTGTCGGTGACCGTATAGTGCAATGCCGTTTCGCCGATTCGCACGGTAACGGTACCCTTCGGAATCATTTGCGCCACAGCACGTCCCAGCGGCAGCGCGAACCAGTGGGCACGCACGGCGTCGGTGGCGCGGCGCTCGCCGAGCAGTGGCGTCCCCCAGGCGGAGAGCGCGTCGAGCACGGGCCGTAGCGCGAGCCCCGCGGGCGTGAGCTCGTAGACGGCCGTCGCGGCCCGCGTTCCGGCCCGACCGCGCGTCAGAACGCCCTCGCGTTCCAGATCCTTGAGCCGCGCGGCGAGCATATCGGTGCTGATGCCCGGTAGATCGGCGAACAGATCGCTGTAACGGCGCGGCCCGGAACACAGTTCGCGCACCACCAGCAGACTCCAGCGGTCCCCGACGATGTCGAGGGCCCGGCTGACTGCGCAGTAGTGGTCGTAGCTTCGGCGTGGCACGGGCCCACTGTAACGTGTCACTTGGAAATTCCAAGTGCAAACTTTGATTTTCCAAGTAGAGTGTGCGGCAACCGGATCGAGAAGGGGTTGTTCATGCAGGTCAAGCAGTCCAGCAAGCTGGCGGGTGTCTCCTACGAGATCCGCGGCCCGGTGGCCGAACACGCCGCACGGCTGGAGGCCGAGGGTCATCATGTGGTGAAGCTCAACACGGGCAACCCGCTGCCGTTCGGATTCGAGGCGCCCGCCGAGATCCTCCAGGACATCGTGCGCAACCTGCCCGGCTCCAGCGGCTACTGCACCTCGAAGGGCCTGCTCAGCGCGCGCCGGGCGGTGGTGCAGTACTACCAGACGCTCGGCCTGCCCGATGTGGACGTCGAGGACGTCTTCCTCGGCAACGGCGTCTCCGAACTGATCATGATGGCCATGACCGCGCTGCTGGAGAACGGTGACGAAGTCCTCGTTCCCGCACCGGACTTCCCGCTCTGGACGGCGGCCACCACGCTCAACGGCGGCCGTCCCGTGCACTACGTCTGCGACGAGTCCTCGGACTGGTTCCCCGATGTCGCCGATATCGAATCCAAGATCACCGACCGCACCCGCGCCATCGTCGTCATCAACCCGAACAACCCCACCGGCGCGGTGTACTCCGACGAGGTGCTGCGCCAGATCCTGGAGGTCGCGCGCCGCCACAGCCTGGTGGTGTTCTCCGACGAGATCTACGACAAGATCCGCTACGACGAATCCCCGCACACCGCCACCGCCACCCTGGCCCCCGATCTGCTGTGCCTGACCTTCTCCGGCCTGTCCAAGGCGTACCGCTGCGCGGGCTTCCGCTCCGGCTGGCTGGTGGTCACCGGGCCCACCCAGCACGCCGAGAACTACCTCGAGGGCCTGACCATGCTCGCGGGGCTGCGCCTGTGCGCCAACGTCCCCGCTCAGCAGGCGATTCAGGCCGCACTGGGCGGCCATCAGAGCATCTACGACCTCACCCTGCCGGGCGGGCGGCTACGGGAGCAGAGCGAACGCGCCTGGGAGGCGCTCAACGCCATTCCTGGCATCTCCTGTGTCAAGCCCAAGGGCGCGCTCTACGCCTTCCCCCGCATCGATCTGGACATGTACCCGATCCACAGCGACGAGCGGTTCATCCTGGACCTGCTGCTCCAGGAGAAGATCCACATCGTGCAGGGCACCGGCTTCAACTGGCCGCGGCCGGACCACTTCCGGATCGTCACCCTGCCGCACGCCGACGATCTGGAGGCGGTCATCGAGCGCATCGGCCGCTTCCTGGCGACCTACCGCCAGTAGTGCCCGCTATCGGGCGGGCATCAGATCGGGTGCGGTGGCGGCGGCGGGCAGCGCCCGCCGCCGGGTGACCACCAGGAACAGCGCCACCAGCAGCAGACTCCACCAAATGTAGGTATTGCCGATGAAGTGCTGCCAGGGCGTCCAGGATGTCTCGCGGTGCTCCCCGTCCGGCAGCCAGTTCTGCGGACCGATCACATAGATCGCGGCCGTGACGGCGATGGCCGCGTACCAGCCGATCCCCCGCCGCCACGGCAGCCGCGTCGCGTACCCGATCATGGCGAGCAGGGCCGGGGCGATCCAGATCCAGTGGTGCGACCACGAGATCGGCGAGACCAGCAGGGTGAACACCGCGTTGACGGCCAGGACCAGCGGCGGGTGGTCCACGGCCCGGCGCATGGCCGCCACCACCAGCGCCAGCAGCGCCGCCGCGATCGCCAGCCACAGGATGGTGGACAACGGCTTGTGCACCGAGAGCCGGGTCAGCACGGCCTGGATCGACTGATTGGTGTGGAACGCCGACCCGCTCAGCCCGGAGGCGTTGCCCAGCCCACCGAACCAGTAGTCGATCGAACTCCGGGGCAGCACCAGGAAGGTGACCGCGGTCGCGGCGGCCCCCGTCACCGCCGCGGTGGCGGCGGCGCGGTAGTCGCGGCGGATGAGGAAGTAGAGCACGAAGGCGGCCGGGGTCAGTTTGACCGCGGCGGCGATGCCGATCAGCACGCCGCGCCGCCAACGCGGCTTCTCCACCAGGCAGTCGGCCGCCACCAGCGCCATCAGCAGCAGATTGACCTGACCGAAGTCCAGCGTCGAGCGAGCCGGTTCCAGCAGCAGCGCCAGCGGTGTCGCGCACGCGGTGACGAAGACCGCGAGCCGACGGCGCCGCGCTTCCGGCCAGATCCGCCGGGCGACCACGTAGAGCGTGACCGCCAGCGCGGCCACCGAGGTCACGAAGAAGGCGACGGCCGCCACCGGCCACGGCACCAGTGCGAACGGCATGAGCACCAGCGCGGCGAAGGGCGGGTAGATGAACGGCAGCCCGATGCCGATGGTGGTCTGCGGCAGCTGCCCGTACAGGTCGCCGCCGTGTCGCAGCGTATCGACGCCGAGCCGGTACACCTGAAGGTCGATGAACCCGCCGCTGATCTCCTTGAACGGCCAGACCGAGGTCGTCAGGCCCCACGCGGCCAAGCCCGCGCACAATAGCGGAACGAGCCACACGACCAGCCTCGAGCGACGGTCCGGCGACTTCGGCACAGCAACAGGGGTGGAACAACTCATCCGCGGCGACTATACCGGCGACACCCGCCCGATATGAACCGCGTGCGGACGGCTCAGGTGGTCAGGCCGCGACGGACGAGCAGTGGCTCGACCTCGGGCGCGCGGCCGCGGAAGGCCGCGAAGGCCGTGAGCGGATCGACCGAGCCGCCGCGCGAGAGCAGCTCCCGGCGGAAGGTCTCGCCCTTGTCCCGGATCGGGGCCGCACCGTCGGCGAACCACTCCGCGGTGTCGGCGTCGAGCACCTCGCTCCAGAGGTAGGAGTAGTAGCCCGCCGCATAACCCCCGGCGAAGATGTGGGCGAAGTAGCCGGTGCGGTAGCGCGGCGGAACGGCGGCGAGCGCGATTCCGGCCGTGCGGAGCGCCCGGCGTTCGAACGCCTCGGCATCGGTCGGTGCGTCGGCGGCGGAGATGCGGTGCCACGCCCAGTCCAGCAGTGCGGCGGCCAGGTACTCGACGGTGCGGAAGCCCTCGCCGAAGCGTTCGGCGGCGGCCATGCGCTCGACCAGCGCGGCGGGCATCGGCTCGCCGGTCTCGACATGTCGGGCGTAGTGCGGCAGCACCTGCGGATGCGACATCCACATCTCGTTCACCTGCGACGGGAACTCGACGAAATCGCGCGGCACCTCGGTGCCGGAGAAGAACGGATAGCGCACGTTCGAGAACAGCCCGTGCAGCGCGTGCCCGAACTCGTGGAAAAGGGTGCGGACATTGTCCCAGGTGAGCAGGGCCGGTTCCGATTCCGGCGGCTTCACGATATTGAGGTTGTTGACCACCACCGGCCGCTGCCCCAGCAGCGTCGACTGGCTGACCAGTTCGTTCATCCACGCGCCGCCGCGTTTGGACGGCCGGGCGAAGAAGTCGCCGAGGAACAGGCCCAGCGGTGCGCCGTCGGCGTCGAAGACCTCGAAGACCCGGACCTCGGGGTGGTAGCCGAGCAGATCCTTCCGCTCCCGCAGGGTGATGCCGTAGACCCGTTCGGCGGCGAAGAATACGCCGTCGACGAGCACGCGTTCCAGTTCGAAGTACGGGCGCAGCGCCTCGGCGTCCACCGAGAAGCGTTCGGCGCGCACCTTTTCCGACCAGTACTGCCAATCCCAGGAGCACAGCTCGGCGTCGGCGCCGGTGTCCGCGCGCATGGCGGCGGTGAGTTCGGCGGCCTCACGCTCGGCGTTGGCCACCGCGGGCGGAACCAGGCGGGCGAGCATATCCTCCACCGCCGCCACGGTTTTCGCGGTCTGGTCGGCCACCGCGTAGGCGGCGTGGTCGTGGTAGCCGAGCAGCGCCGCCCGCTCGGCTCGCAGGGCGGCCATGTGGGCCGCGAGCGCGCCGTTGCCACCGTTGCCGAAGCCGCGCCCCAGCGAGGCGGCCATCACACGCCGCCGCACCTCCCGGTCGGCCAGCTGCGCCAGTACCGGCTGATTGGAGACGTTCTGTAGCCTCAGCGCCCACTTGCCCGGGTGCCCGAGCGATCCGGCGTGCTCGGCCGCGGCGGCGACCGCCGTGGGCGCGAGTCCGGCCAACTGCGCCTCGCTGTCGAGAATCAGCGTGGCGGCATTACCGGCCGCCAGATTACGCTGCCCGAATTCCGTTGCCGCCGTGGCGAGTTCGGCATTGAGTTCACGCAATCGGTTCTGCCCCGCCGCATCCAGCCTGGCCCCCGCGCGGACGAACCGGATGTGGTATTGCTCCAGCAGCCGCGCCTGTTCGGCATCCAAGCCGAGTGCGTCGCGCCGCTCGTACAGCGATTCGATGCGGGCGAACAGGGCCGGGTCCAGGTGGATGGCGTCCCGGTGCGCCGCGAGCCGCGGCGATATCTCGGCCTCGATGGCCTCGATCCGCTCGGTGGCGTCGGCGGAGGCGACATTGAAGAAGACGTTCGACACACGGGTCAGCAGCGCACCCGAACGCTCCAGCGCCTCGATCGTATCGGCGAAGGTCGGCTCGCCGTCGGTGACGGTGATGGCCGCGACCTCGGCCAACTGCTCGGCCATTCCCCGTTCGAACGCGGGCAGGTAGTGCTCGTCGGCGATCTCCGCGAAGACGGGGAGTTCGTACGGAAGCGGGCTGCGCTCGAAGAACGGGTTGATCGTCATGGCGCAACCCTATGCGGCGGTCGTGACAGCCGGTGTCCGTGGCCGGAACTCAGCCGCGCGCACCGAGCGTGAAGGCGGCGCTGCGACCGCGGCCGTCCAGCCTGCCGTCGCCCCAGCTGGCGCTGCCGTAGGCGTCGACCTCGACGGCGTAGTCACCGTCGGGAAGGGCGGGCAGGCGCAGGACGGCCGCGGAACGGCCGTCCACGAGTTCCAGATACCGGCGTGGTCCCGCAGAGTACGGAGTCACCGGGTCCGAAGGCGCCGGGTCCAAGGGCACCAGGAAGATTCGCGCGTACTCGAACTTGACGCGGGCGTCCCCGGCCGGTGACCAGGTGACCTCCACCATGCCGCCGCCCGTGACCGCGACCGTCACCCGCAGGGTCGCCACGGCCCGCTCCCTCACGACGTCCTCCCGGTGCCGGACCCGGGCGCTCAGGCCCGGCGGTCCACCGCGGCCCAGGCGGCCAGCGCCACCGCGCTCGACACCACCGCCACCGACGGCCAGGCCCCGATCTTCTTGGCCAGCGGATGCGAGGCCCCCATGGCACCGATCGCCATGCCGGTCAGGGCCGCCGCGCCCCCGGCCCCCGCGGTCCGGTACCAGCGCGGCACCGCTGCGAGGGTCCCCGCCGCGAACACCGCCCCACCCAGCTGCCGCTGCTTGGTCGCCTGCGCGAGCGCGAAACCGCCGGTGAGCCCACCGGCCGCGAGCAGCGACGTGGGAATCCGAGCCATCTGCACTACCTCCACCAGAGTTCGATCGAATGCCCTTCGACAGTACTCGCGGCCCGCATCGCGTTCGCCGAAGCGCCCGCTGGACCGGACATCAGTGGGCGCGGAGGGCGTCGAGAATCATGGGCCGGGCGGCCGCGAGGGCCTGCTGCCAGTAGGGCCAGACGTGGGTGCCCTGGACGAAGTCGAAGCGGGCCGGGATGCCGAGTGCGGCGAGGCGATCGTGGAAGATGCGGGCGGCCGCCAAGGTCATGGCCTCCAGCGCCATGGCATTGGCGGTGTTGCCGAGGCCGTAGCCGATATCGGGCAGGCCGGGCACGCCGTTGCCGGTGGAGATGTACATCGGCAGCCCACGCAGGCGTTCGGCCTGCACCGTGGCGTCGTTGCGCCGCCAGGCGGGATCGCCCGCCGGGCCCCACATATCGTCGACGGCGAAGCGGCCCTCGTCCCACATGGCCGCCCGCATGGCCTCGTGCCACAGCGGGAAGGTCGGGTTCACGAAACCGGAAAAGCTGCCCGCGAAACGGAACTGGTCGCGGTGGTAGGCGGCCAGGACGAGTGCGGCATTGCCGCCCATGGACGCCCCGACGACGGCGTTGTCGGTACGGGACACTCCGTAGCGGGCCAGGAATCCCGGCAGCTCGCGGGTGAGGAAGGTCTCCCACCGATAGGTGATGCGCTGACCGTTGGTGCCGCTCGGCCGATACCAGTCGGCGTAGAAGCTCGACCGGCCGCCGACCGGGAACACCAGAGTCACGTTGTCACCGGCGAACTGGCGCAGGGCGTCGGTGTCACTGGTCCACTGGCTGTGGTCGTCCGGCGCGCGCAATCCGTCGAGCACGTACAGCGCGGCACTCCCGCCGCGCGCCGCCCACTGCACCTGCACCTTGATCGGGCCCATGCTCGACGGCACCCACAGCTCCTGGAAAACACCCGCCGGTGCGCGCCGCGCCGGTGCGGCATCGGCCACCGCGGCACCGAAGGACGCCATCAGCACGACTGCCGCCACCATCGTGACGGCCGTGCGCAACCACGCCCTGATCGATCCCCGTTCTCCGGACCGCGTGACCCCGTACACCACGTGCCTCCCACCGTAGTCCGCGCCGAGAACGCTACGCCGATGCGGCGAATCCCGCTGTGGCTCAGCGCGATGTACCGGATGGCGCACGTGGGACCACAGCCGGTGACCCGGTCGACGGCGTCATCGCGGCCGCCTGCGCACCGTCCTCCGCGATCTCCAGCACCCGATCGGCCAGCCGGTCGACGACGGCTTCCTGGTGGCTGATCACGATGAGCGCCAACCCCTCCCGCCGCAGCCGCTCGAGCAGGTCGAGCACGGTGTCCCGGGACGGCGGGTCCAGCGACGAGGTGATCTCGTCGCAGATCAGCACCCGGGGTGCGGCGGCCAGCGCGCGGGCGATGGCGGCGCGCTGCTGTTGACCGCCGGACAGATGTTCCGGCCGCCGCGTCCGCAGCTCCGCGTCCAACCCGACACTCTCGAGCAGCTCCCGGGTCCGCCGTCGCGCGGCGGCGGCGTCGAGTCCGTGCAGCAGTCGCGACGGCCGCCCGATCTGCGCACCGATACGGTAAGCGGGATTGAGCGAGGTGGCCGGATTCTGGAAGACCAACTGCACGGCTCGCCGGTGTTCGACCGGGCGACGGTCCACGCGCGGACGCAGGGGCACGCCGTCGAGATCGACCACCCCCCGAACCGGTGCGTGCAGACCCGCCAATGCCCGTGCCACCGTGGTCTTTCCGGCACCGGACCGCCCGGTCACGGCGAGGCATTCCCCGGCGTGCAGGTCGAACGACAGCCCGTCCACGACGGGCCGGAAGCGCCCGCGCCGTCCGTGCCCGACCGTGAGCCCGTCCACTCGCAACACCGGTATCGCATCCCCGGCGGGCGGCCGCGCCGACGCGTGTCGTTCCACCGATGCCCGCCGCACCGCGGATACTGATGCCGCACCACGTGATTCGCCGGAGCACGGTCCCGGCGATCCGGCTCGACCCGGCCCGGGTGATCCAGCGCCATCGCGCACCGCGATCCCCGCGCCACCGGAGCCGGAGAAGACCGGCGCACCGCCGATATCGCCGCGCGCCGCGGCTTCGGTACCACACGGCACCGGCACTTCGACTTCCGCGGACACCGCGGCTTCGGCATCGCAGGACGCCACGGATTCACGATCGCGCGACGGCGACGACTCGCCGCCGTCCGACAATACGTACGCACCAGCCGACGATGCCGAAGCACCTGTCCACGAATCGGTTTCGCCACCGCCAGGCTGCGACGGCTCGCCACCGCGCGCCACGGGCGACACCGCCCGCCCACCGTCCAACTCCAGCACCTCGTCGATGAGCGGGGCGACCGAGGCGAGGTCGTGGGTGATCACGAGCAGTGTGCTCGTGCGGGCGCGGCGGATGCGGAGCAGGGTGTCCACCAGGCGATCCCGGGTCCGTGCGTCCAAGCCCGTTGTCGGCTCGTCGAGCACCACCAGGGCGGGATCGCCGAGCAGCGCCATGGTCAGCAGCACCCGCTGCTGCTGACCGCCGGACAGTTCGTGTGGGAAGCGGCGCTGGAATTCGCGGTCGGCGGGCAGGTCGACCCGGCGCAGTGCCGTGCCGACACTCGCGGCGGTATCGGATTCGCCGTGGCGGCGCGCGATCTCGCGCAGGGCGGCACCGATGCGCAGGGCCGGATTGAGCCCGGTCGCCGGATCCTGTGGCACGTAGCCCACGGCGCGCCGATGGCCGCTGTCGCCGAGCCCGACCGCACCGGAGGCCGTCAGCCCGTCCGGGAGCGCGCCGAGCAGCGCCAGCGCCAAGGTGGTCTTGCCCGCGCCGGAGGGGCCGACCACGGCCAGGCCGCCGCCGGCCGGGATGTGCACCGAGATGTCCTCCAGCACGGCATTTCCGGCGGCATCGCGGACGTCGAGCCCGGTCACCGTCAACCCCGGTCCGGACAACGCGGTCACGCGGCGCGTTCCGGACTGCCGTGCGCCCGCACGAACCGCCGCCCGCGCGCCCACCCGCCGTGCCGCCGCGGACCGCCCGCCCGCCGACCAGGTGCCCGCCGCGCGCGCGGATCCGAGCGCGCGGTCGGTGAGCATATTGACCGACACCACCAGCACCATGATCAACAGCGCGGGCGCCAGCACCGCCAACGGCTGCATCCCGAAACCCGGCCGGTTCTCGGTGATCATGAGCGCCCAGTCCGCCGAGGGCGGCCGCAGCCCCAGCCCCAGGAAGCCGCTCACCGCGACCATGGAGATGCTCGCCGACATGCGGACTCCGGCGTCGGCCAGCACCACCGACCGGAGATTGGGCAGCACCTCGACCAGCGCGAGCCGCCACAGCGGCTCTCCCCGCGCCCGCGCCGATTCCAGATAGCCGGTGGTGGCGACCTCCATCGTGCCGGTGCGCACGATGCGGATGATCCACGGCACCGAGGCCAGTGCCGTGGTCACCACGATCGCGGCCGGTCCCGAACCCATGGCGGTGGCGATCACCGCGAGCAGCAGGAACCAGGGAATCACCACGATGGCGTCCACGGGCCGCATGATCCAGCCGTCCACCGCCCGGCGCAGTCCGGCGGTCAATCCCAGCCCGAGTCCCAGCGCATAGGCCACCACCAGCGCGAGTCCCGCGATGGACAGCAGCGGCAGTCCACCGTGCAGCACTCGCGAGAGCACGTCGCGGCCCACCACATCCGTGCCGAGGAGATGACTCCCGGACGGCCCCTGGAACGGCGGCGCGACGGCCGCGGTCGGGCCGTACGGCGCGAGTGCCGGTCCGAGCAGCACCACCAACAGCACGGCCAGGGTGACGATCAGCCAGCCGGAACGAATCAGCCTGTGACTCATGACGATTCCCCCGTGACGGCCAGATGCCGCACCTTCGGGCTCACCAGCAGCGTGAGCAGATCCGCGATCAGGTACACCCCGATGCCGACGGCGGCCATCAGCACGGCCGCCGACTGCACGAACGGGAAGTCGCGCGCCTCGATGGCGCGCAGCACCTCCTGGGACAGGCCCGGATAGCTGAAGAGCGTCTCCACCACCGCGATTCCGCCGATCAACCCGACCACCGACCCGGCGAGCGGCTGTATCGACGCCGACACCGCATTGGGTGCGACATGCCGCAGCATCAGCCCCGGCCCGCGAATGCCGTTGAGCCGTGCGGTCCGGATATGCGGCCGCGCCATGACCTCCGCGGTCTGCGCCCGCACCAGCCGCACCGGATGCGGTGAGAGCCCGATCAGCAGGCACAGCACGGGCAATGCCAGTATCTCCGGGCGACTCCACGGGCTCGCGCCGGTCGGCAGCAGCGATACCGCGGGCAGCAGCCGCAGCGACAGCGATACCGTCGCCACCAGCAGGACGCCGAAGACGAAGGGCGGCACCGATTCCGCGGCCAGCGCCGCCGTGCTGATCAGCCGATCGGTGCGCGACCCGGCCCGCGCCCCGGCCAGCAGCCCGAACGCCACGGCGAGCGGGATCAGCAGCGCGACGGTGACGGCCGCCAGGGTGGCGCTGTTGGCCACCCGGCCGAGCAGCACCTCCTCCACCGGCCGCCCCGAGATGAGCGAGGTCCCGAAATCGCCCCGGACGAAGCCGGTGAGCCACTCCACGAAGCGCACCGGCGCGGGCCGGTCCAGCCCGAGTTCGGCGCGCACCGCGGCGAGCTGTTCCGGTGTGGGGTCGCCGCCGCCGGTGCGCGACAGCTTCACCGTGGCCGCGTCCGAATCCAGCGATTCGAACAGGCCGAACACCACGAGCGCGACGGCGAGCAGCACTCCGAGGCCACCGCCGACGCGCCGCGCGAGATAGCCGAGCATGCCTAGGTGGCGAGCCAGGTGGTGGCGTAGTTGGCCCAGTCGTCGGTGCCGGGCACGCCGTTGCGCACACCCCCGACGTGGTTCTTGGCCGCGTCGGGACGTTTGGCGAAGCTGTGCAGGATGTAGCCGCCCTCGTTCCAGAGCTCTTCCTGGAGTTCGCGATACAGCTCCGCACGCCGCCGCGGATCCATGGCGGCACGGGCCTGCGCGAAGGTGGCGTCCCACTCGGGCCGCCGCCAGCCGGTGCCGTTGCTCGGTGAGGTGCTGGTCATGGTCTGGCCGTAGAAGTAGTCGAGACTGTAGTTCCACCAACCGATATGCGACAGCGGCGCTTTACCGCTGATCTGCGAGAAGTAGGTGTCGGCCGGTACCGATTCCAGGTTGATGGTGATGCCCGCGGCCTCGGCCTGCTCGGCGAAGAGCGTGGCCGACGCGAGCATGCCCGGCGCGCCGTCGGCCGTGGGCAGGGTGACGGTCAGATTCTCCTTGCCCGCCGCGCGCAGCAGTTCCCGCGCCCGGTCCGGATCGTAGGAGCGCTGCGGCAGTCCGTCGTGGTAGAACGGCGCGCCCTTGCCGTAGATGTCATTGCCGACCTCGGCGTAGCCGTAGTACACCGCGTCCACCATGGCCTGCCGGTCCACCGCCAGTCGCATGGCCTGACGGACCCGCACATCGTCGAACGGTGGTGTGTCCACCCGCATCTGGAACGCGCCCATCAGCCCGGCGGGCGGAACCACCACGGTGGTGTCGGGATCGTCGGACAGCGTGCGCGCCTGGAGGTACGAGATCTCGTGCACCACATCGGCTTCCCCGGACAGGAAGGCGTTGACCCGCGCCTCGGTCTCGGCGATCTGGATGATCTCGACCTCGTCGAGCAGCGGACGTCCGTCCCAGTAGCGCTCGTTGCGGCGCAGCAGCGTCCGGTCCCCGGGGGACCACCGCTCCAGTGCGAACGGGCCGGTGCCCACCGGCAGCACGGAGCCGTCGATGGCCCCGGTGCCGTCCTTGACGATGTAGCAGTACCAGCCAGCCAGCACCGAACCGAAGTCGGCCAGCGGGGTTTTCATCGCGACCAGCACGTCGAGGTCGCCGTCGGCCCGGCTGCGGGACATATCGACCACCGAGAGGTCGCCGGAGGACTTCTTGGCCGGATCGAGCATGCGCTCGAAACTCCACAGCACATCCCGCGAGGTCAGTGGCGCGCCGTCGCTGAAGACCACCCCCGGTCGCAACCGGATGCGCCACTCGCTGCCGTCGGCGTTCGGTTCCAGCGACTCCGCGAGCCGGTAGCGCAGGGTCAGGTCGTTGTTGTACGCGACCAGCTTGTCCCACACGTTCTTCGACACCGCGCCGCCCGCCGAACTCCCCGCCTCGTGCGGATCGAGCACATCGGAACTCGCGGAGCGGCCCGCGATCACCGACCGCAGCCGCCCGCCGGTGCGCGGCGGCCCGTCCGGCGCACCCGCCGGGCCGGTCTCGCTGCCGCAGCCCGCGAGCACGCCGGTGCCGCCCAGCGCGACCGCGCCGAGTGCGCCCATGCCGCCGAGCAGGAATCGCCGCCGACC
Source organism: Nocardia sp. CC227C (assembly GCF_030767025.1). Taxonomy (GTDB): domain Bacteria; phylum Actinomycetota; class Actinomycetes; order Mycobacteriales; family Mycobacteriaceae; genus Nocardia. The sequence continues at coordinate 106,005 of NZ_JASITE010000002.1, forward strand.
GAAGCCGGGCCGGGCTGGTGTGTAGTTGTTCATCGCCATCCTCGTGGGTGTGCTCCCGTTACCGCCGGCGCAGGTATCCTGGCTCCCGGATCGACGCTCTCCACCGGCCTTCCAACCTGGGCAGGTCGTGGCCGTATTCGGCGGATCGCTCCTCGGTGACAGTTGCGGGACAGCCCCGGATTCACACCGGTGTTCCCTGCGTCGGGTCAGACCATACCGTTCGGTCAGTCGCCGCCGGTGCGTCGGTATGCGGCGAAATCCCCGACCCCCGCGGTTTCCCCACTATGCTCAGCCGCGATACCGACCAGCGGGGAGGGTGAGCACTGGACGCCCTGTGGAGTTTCATCGTCGACCACCGCCATCAACTGATGACGGATTCGTATCTGCACGTCTCCGCGGTGGTGCAGGCCATCGCCATCGCCTCGGTGGTGGCGGTGCTGATCGGCGCGCTGGTGCACCGCAGCCCGCTGGGGTCGGCGGCGGCGACCGCCACCGCGAGCATCATTCTGACCATTCCGTCGTTCGCGCTGCTCGGGATACTGATTCCCGTTCTGGGACTTGGTGTTCCGCCGACCATCACCGCACTGGTGCTGTACGCGCTGCTGCCGATCCTGCGCAACACCATCGTGGGACTGTCCGCGGTGGACCCGGCGGTGACCGACGCCGCGCGAGGCGTGGGGATGAACCGGCTGCGGGTGCTGGCACGGATCGAACTGCCGCTGGCCTGGCCCGCCATTCTCGCGGGCATGCGGATCAGCACCCAGATGATCATGGGCATTCTCGCCATCGCCGCCTACGCCAAGGGGCCGGGCCTGGGCAACCTCATCTTCTCGGGGCTGGCCCGGCTGGGCACGCCGACGGCGGTGCCGCAGGCGCTCACCGGCACCGTGCTCATCGTCGTGCTGGCCCTGCTGCTCGACGCACTCCTCGTCCTCGCCGGGCGACTGACCACATCCGGGGGTATCCGTGCCTGACACCAGCAGTGCCGAACCGGCCGTCTCCGGGGCCGAGATCGTGCTCGACGCCGTCACCAAGCACTATCCGGGGCAGCGCGATCCGGCGGTCGACCAGGTCTCCATGACCATTCCGGCCGGTGAGACGGTGGTGCTGGTGGGGCCGTCGGGCTGCGGCAAGACCACCACCATGCGCATGATCAACCGGCTCATCGAACCCAGTTCGGGCACCATCACCATCGACGGGCGCGACACCGCGGCGGTGAACCCGGATCGGCTGCGCCGCGGCATCGGCTACTCCATCCAGCAGGCCGGACTCTTCCCGCATCTCACGGTGGCACGGAATGTGGCCACCGTCCCCGGCCTGATCGGCTGGGACCGCACCCGCATCGCCGAGCGCGTCGACGAGATGCTCGAGCTGGTCGGGCTCGACCCGGACACCTTCCGCGACCGCTATCCGCGCCAGCTGTCGGGCGGTCAGCAGCAGCGGGTGGGCGTGGCGCGGGCGCTGGCCGCCGATCCGCCGGTGCTGCTCATGGACGAGCCGTTCGGCGCGGTCGACCCCATCACCCGCGGCCTGCTCCAGGACGAATTGCTGCGGCTGCAAGCCGAATTGCGCAAGACCATCGTTTTCGTCACCCACGATTTCAACGAGGCGGTCAAGCTCGGCGACCGTATCGCCGTGCTGGGCAATCGATCCCGCATCCTGCAATACGACACCCCGGCCGCGATCCTGGCCGAACCGGCCGATGAGACCGTGGCCGGGTTCGTGGGCGCGGACGCCGCGCTCAAACAGCTCACCCTGACCCGGGTCGCGGACGTGGATCTGGGCGACTGCCCCACCGCGGCGGAGAGCTCCTCGGTCGACCTGCTGCGCGACACGCTCGCCAAGGGCCGGCGCGACTTCGGCCTGATCCTCGACGACCACAGCCGCCCGCTGCGCTGGGTCACCCTCCCCCAGCTCGCGCACGCGACCTCGCTGCGAGAGGTGGGAACGCCGGTGGGCGAGGCGGTTTCGCTGCGATCCACATTGCAGGAGGCGCTGGAGGCGCTGCTGGCCGACAGCACCGCCAATGCCGTCGTCACCGGCCGCCGGGGCGCGTACGCGGGGCTGATCACCATCGACACGCTGGTCGCGCACCTGTCCGCCATCCGCACCGCGCACGCGCGCGCCGACGCGGGAGATTCGGCGTGACCGCGCGGGCCGAGCGGCGCGCCGAACGCATCCGGCTGGTGGCCCAACCGCTGCTCGCGGTGGCGCTGAGCGTGGGGGTGCTGGTGTGGGCCTTCGCACGCGAACTCACGGCGACGCAGCGCGCCAGCCTCACCGCGACCAATATCGCCACCGTCACCTGGCAGCACATCCTCATCACCGTGACCGTGGTCGCGATCGTCATCGCCATCGCCGTACCGCTGGGCACCCTGCTCACCCGCCCCCGATTCCGGCGTCTCACACCGCTGTTCGTCGGCCTCGCGAATATCGGCGCGGCGGCCCCGGCGATCGGCCTCATCGTGCTGTTCTATCTGATCACCCGCACCACCGGCTTCTGGATCGGGGTCGCCCCGATCGTGCTGCTGTCGCTGCTTCCGGTGCTGCGCAACACCATCCTTGGCTACGACGAGGTCGATCCGGCGATCGTCGACGCCGGTCGCGGCCAGGGCATGTCGGCGGCGACGGTGTTGCGGCGCATCGAATTCCCGCTCGCGGTGCCCTACATTCTGGCGGGCCTGCGCACCTCGCTGGTGCTGGCGGTGGGCACGGCCACACTGTCGTTCCTGGTGAGCGCGGGCGGGCTGGGCATTCTCATCGACACCGGCTACAAACTGCGCGACAACGTCACGCTCTGGGTGGGCGCGCTGCTCGCGGTGGCGCTGGCCCTGTTCATCGACTGGCTGGGCGCGCTGGCCGAACGGTTCCTCGGGCCGAGGGGGTTGCGGTGAACGGCAGGATTCGGCGCGGCTGCACGGCCGTGCTGCTCGCACTCGGAATGCTCGCGGCGGCCTGCGGATTGGAGGCGGGCAGCGCGGTGCCGCTGCGCGTGCAGCCCGGCTCCATCCGGCCCGTCCCCGCCCTGGAGGGCGTCCCGATCACGGTCGGTTCCAAGGACTTCACCGAGCAGATCATTCTCGGCTACCTCATCGAGTTCGCGCTGTCGGCGGCCGGGGCGCAGGTGCGCGACCTCACCAATATCGTCGGCTCCAACAGTCTGCGCGACGCGCAGGAACGCGGGCAGATCGATATCGCCTACGACTACACCGGGACGGGCTGGATCAACTACCTGGGCAACGAGATCCCGGTGCCGGGTTCACGGGAGCAGTTCGAGGCGGTGCGCGACGCCGATCTGGCCGCGCACGGCATGATCTGGGCGGCACTGGCTCCCATGAACAACACCTATGCGATCGCGACCAGCGCCCGCACCGCCGAGGAGACCGGGGTGACCACCCTGTCCGACTACGCGGCGCTGGCCGCCGCCGATCCAGCCGCGGCCGCCACCTGCGTCGGCACCGAATTCAATGTGCGCCAGGACGGTTTCCCCGGGATGACGCGCACCTACGGCATCGACGCCGGGCGGGTGCCGAAGCAGATCGTGCAGGACGCGCTCGTCTACCAGGCCGTCGCCGATGCCCGCCAATGCCGCTTCGGGTCCGTCGCCGCCACCGACGGCCGCATTCCCGCGCTGGATTTGCGGCTGCTCACCGATGATCGCGGCTTCTTCCCGACCTACAATGCGGCCCTGGTCATGCGGGAGGATTTCGCCACGGCGCATCCGGAGGTGATCGAGGTGCTGACGCCGATCTCGCGACTGCTCACCAACGAGACCATCACCGAACTGAACCGGCAGGTGGACGTGGAGGGCCGGGAGCCGGCGCAGGTGGCGCGCGCGTGGATGGCGGCGCGGGGGTTCGTCACCATCGGGTGAGTCAGGCCGGATCGAACGGCGAGCGGTCCATCGCGCAGCGGGTGTCCGCCGGGGGCAGTTCGCCGGTGAACAGATACTCCCGCTTCACCCGTTCGGCGCAGGTGCTGGGCACATACATACTGCTGTGCCCCGTCCCCTCGACCACCACCACGCGGGCGTCGGCCAGCTGTGCGGCGCCCGCGTACGCGCCCGCCAGCGGTGTGGCCGGATCGAATCGGCTGTTGAGCACCAGGATCGGGGCGGCGGTGCGGCGGTTCCAGGGGCCGGTGTAGCGGTCGGCGTCCTGTGCCTGCCAGAACGCGCAGGCCATCATGTCGAAGACGCCGATGCGGCCGAAGTACGGCACCCGCCGGTCCTCGGTGACGGCGGCGCGGCTGTACACCGCCGGGTCGGTGGGCACCGTGCTGTCCACGCACTGGGTGGTGAAGAACGCCTCCGTGCGATTGCCGGTGTAGTTCGCACCGCCGGAGATCGGCGCGATGCCCGGCAGGCCGAAGACGGAGTCGAACAGCGATTGCAGCAGTTCGGCCAGTGCCGGATAGGTCGACGGGCGCGCAAGGCCGGCCGCCGCGTTGACGATCGCGGAGTAGGTCCAGGTGTATCCGTTCAGCTGGATGGGCGCGAAGCGCGCCCGTTCGGCGATCACCCGCCACTTGAGCCCCGGGAACCCGGCGGAGAAGGCGCAATTCGGCCCGGCCTGCTCGCACTGCCGCAGAAAGGCGTCGAAGGTCTCCGCCATACCGGTGGCCACGTCCTGGCGGGCGTCCAGCGGAACGGTGTCCCCCTGCGTCCCGTGGCCAGTGGCGCTGCCCTGGAAGTCCATGGATCCGTCGAACGCCATGGCCCGGACGCGCCCGGGGAACATATTGGCGTAGGTGGCGCCGAGCTGGGTGCCGTAGGAGATGCCGTGGTAGGTCAGTCGCTCGTCACCGACGGCCCGCCGCAGCAGCTCCAGGTCCCGCGCGGTGTTCGCGGTCGAGGCATGGTTCAGGATCGGACCCGCCGACCGCGCACAGCGCTCGGCGAATTCCCGATTGTAGGAATAGAATTCGGCCTCTCCGGCCGGATCCCCGGGCATCTGCGGGAACGCGCCCAGGAACGCCAGCTGCTCATCGGTATTCGGGAAGCACCGAGCCGCCGCGCTGCGCGCCACCGCTCGCGGGTCCCACGAGACGATGTCGAAGCGCGCCCGCAGCTCCGCGGAGAACAGCCACGGCCAGCGGGCCCGGTCCCGCAGCCGGTCGACTCCGGACGCGCCGGGGCCGCCGAAGTTGACGAACAGCGTGCCGATGCGGGCATCCGGATCGGCGGCGGGCAGTTCGATCACGGCCAGTTCGATGCGCTCATCGTGCGGCCGGTGGTAGTCCAGTGGCACCGCCGCGCTCGCGCACCGGAATCCGTCGCCGCAGTCGTTCCAGCGCAGCACCGGCGTTTCCGCCGCCTCGGCGAGCTCGTCGACATAGCTGTCGACGGCGTCGGCCGCGGCGGGCACCGGCACCGCACCCAGCCCGGCCAGCACCGCCACCAGGGCGACAATCCACGGGAATCTGCTGCGCCCCAACCGCGAAACCACACCGAGCCTTCCGAGCACCAACCGACAACTGCCCGCACCACCCTGCCACAGGGTGCGTGACGGCGGGAATCCCGCTGGAAACCAGGGGCACTCAGGCCAGGGAGAGGAAGAGCTTCTCCATCTCCCGAGCTACCAGGGCTGCGCGCCGCGCTCACGGCACTCGGCGGCTGAGCATCCCCGCGCCGGGACGCTTCGCGGACGGGTTACTCCCCACAGTGGGAAGAACCGACAATTGCTGCGAACGAACCGGATCGCGAGACGAGGAGATGCGATGGACAGTGCGGAACGAGCAGACCTGCGATCGCCTGCCGACGCGGCGCGCGAGCAGATCGACCAGGTTGTCGACGCACTCGGCGATCAGCAGACCCGACTCGCCGAGATCCATCAGCGGCTGAACACCCTCCGGTGCACCGCGGAGTCGGCGGATGGCCTGGTGGAGGTCACCGTCGACGCGACCGGCGTCCTCACCGACGTGCGCTTCGATGCCGACGCCCGGCGAATCTCGCTGGAACAGCTGGGCACCGCCGTGGCCGCGGCCGGCCGCGAGGCATCCAAGCGAGCACAGGCCCGCACCTGGGAGCTGATGGCATCCTTCGCACCCTCCACCGGCCAGCTGCCCACAGCCGCCGGAATGGTTCCCGGCGCACCGAACTTCGGGTAATCGACCGGAACGCGCTGCGCGCCACTGAACCCACCGGTCGGATGAGCTGCCCGCCCTGACCCCCGGCATCTCACCACCACGACCGGGCGGACTGGATCCGCCGCCGGTCCCCCTCAGCTGTTCGCGAAAGGCCGGACCTGCCCTCAATCCCGGGGAGTCGCCCCCTCGGGGCGCGATCATCGTCTACCGTGATCCGACAACTCGGGCACCAGCTTCCGGGCACACCCGTTCCGGTGCGGTGCCGTACGCTCTCGCGGCCATAAGCCGCTGCGGACCCGGGAGGTGCCCGTCATGGTCGAATTGGACGCGGTAACGCTGACCACGTTCATCATCTATCTCGTCGCTATGGTGGCGATCGGGGTGTGGGTGTATCGGCGCACGGCGACGCTCGCCGATTTCGCCTTGGGCGGGCGACAACTCAATGCCCCCACCGCCGCGCTGTCGGCGCAGGCCAGCGATATGTCCGGCTGGCTGCTGCTGGGGCTGCCCGGCGCGGTGTACGCCGCCGGGATCGGCGCCACCTGGATCGCCGTCGGGCTGGCCGTCGGCACCTACCTCAACTGGCTGTTCGTCGCACCGCGACTGCGCACCTACACCGAGCGCGCCGGGAACGCGGTGAGTCTGTCCTCGTATTTCGAGAGCCGGTTCGAGGATCGCACGCGGCTGCTGCGGGTGGTGTCGGCGCTGGTGATCCTGGTCTTCTTCACGGTGTACGTGGCCAGTGGCCTGGTCGCCGGCGGGGTGCTGTTCGAGGAGGTGTTCGGCGTCGATTCGACGCTGGCCATCACGGTCGCGGTGCTGGTCATCGTCCTGTACGCGTTCCTGGGCGGGTTCCTCGCGGTGAGCTTCACCGATGTGGTGCAGGGCCTGCTCATGTTCTTCGCACTGGTGCTGGTGCCCGTCGTCGCCGTCGCCGCTTTCGGCGGTATCGGCGCGGTGCGTGACGCGTTGGGCGACAAGACCCCCGCCCTGGTCGATATGGGTGCGGAGGCGAGCTTCACCGACGGCGTCTGGGGCGACGGCGGCTCGCTCGGCTTCGTGGCCATCGTGTCGCTGCTCGCCTGGGGACTCGGCTACTTCGGTCAGCCGCATATTCTGGCGCGGTTCATGGGGATTCGCAGTGCCGGCGACGTGCCCACCGCACGCCGCATCGGAATGACCTGGGTGGTCATCACACTCACGGCCGCGTGTGCCATCGGCCTGATCGGCGTGGTGGTGCTCGACGAACCGCTGAACAATCCGGAGACGGTGTTCATCGCCCTCACCCAGCAGCAGCTGGCGCCCTGGATAGCCGGTCTGGTGCTGGCCGCCGTGCTGGCGGCCATCATGTCCACCGCCGACAGCCAGTTGCTGGTGTCCTCCACCGCGCTGACCGAGGACTTCTACCACGCCTTCCTCGACCGCGACGCCTCCGAACGGGTGCTGGTGTGGGTGGGCCGCGCGGCCGTCGTCGTGGTCGCGGTCGTCGCCTATGTGATGGCGCTCAGCGGCGGCGCGGTGCTCGATATCGTCGCCTACGCCTGGGCGGGCTTCGGGGCAGCGTTCGGTCCGGTCATCCTGCTGTCGCTGTACTGGCCGCGGATGACCGCCGCGGGCGCGATGGCGGGCATTCTCGGCGGAGCGATCACGGTCGTGGTGTGGCGGCAGGTCGACGCCCTGGCCGATACCGGCTGGTACGAGATCGTGCCGGGCTGGATCGTCGCCACCGTCGCCGCAGTCGTCTGCGGCCGCTTCGTCGGCACCCCGCCGGAACGCGCCTGGGAGGGGGCCACCGGCGAACCCAGCCGGGCAGGATAGCGGCGGGCGCTTCGACATCGCCGCGGGCGTGATCGGCACGGCCGTGTCCTCCTATCTCACCTGCGGCGCGTTCAACGGGTTCACCGCCCTGATCGCGCCGGTGTGCGCCGTCATGGGACCGATGTTCGCGCGGCGTCGTCACGACCGATCGGACACCGCGCCACGCGGTCCGGCCGCGGCGAGTACCGCCCGGCCGTAAGGACTGTCAGAGGTCGACGCCCAGGATCGGTCCGGCTAGGGTGAACATGGCCAGGGTGATCAGGACCATGCCGATCACATTGAGACCGATTCCGGCCCTGATCATCTGGCCGATGCGGATATGTCCCGAGCCGAAGACCACCGCGTTGGGCGGTGTGGCGACCGGCAGCATGAAGGCCGATGTCGCGGCCAGCGCCACCGGGACCGCGAGCAGCATCGGGTCCAGGCCGAGACCGCCCGCCACGCCGATGATGATCGGGAGGAAGGTCGCTGTCGTGGCGGTGTTGCTGGTCAGTTCGGTGAGCAGCAGCACCAGGCCGGTGACCACGGCGACCAGCAGCAGGATCGGGATGCCGCCGAGCCCGGACACCTGATCGCCGATCCAGGTGCCCAGCCCGGTCACCCGGATCTGGTTGGCCAGCGACAGCCCGCCGCCGAAGAGCAGCAGAATGCCCCAGGGGATCCCCTTGGCCGTCTCCCAGTCCAGCAGACGCTCACCGCGGCCGACCGGAATGACGAACAGGGCGATGGCCATGGCGATGGCGATCACCTCGTCGCCGATGCGGGTCAGGAACGGCACCGCGTCGCGCAACGCGTCGATTCCATTGGAGCCGAACAGGGTCGGGATGAGAATCCAGGCCAGCGCGGTGGTCACGAAGACCACCAGCACCGTGGTCTCTCCGCGCGACATCGGCCCCAGTTCGCGATACTGCTCGTCGATGGCCTCACGGCCGCCGGGGATTTCGTCCATGCGGGGTGGAAATATCCAGCGGGTCAACACGATCCAGGCCAGTACCAGGAACAGAGCGGCGATCGGCACCCCGAACAGCATCCACTGCCCGAAGGAGATGGCGATGCCCTCCTCGGCCAGATTCGACACCAGCAGACCGTTGGGCGGGGTGCCGATGATCGTCCCCAGCGAGCCGATCGACGCCGCGTAGGCGATACCGAGCATGAGCGCCACGGCGAAATTGGGATCGCCGTCGCCGTCCCCGAGCCGCGTGGTCAGCACGATCACCGACAGTCCGATGGGCAGCATCATGACGGCGGTGGCGGTATTGCTGACCCACATCGACAGGAAGGCCGTGGCCAGCATGAATCCCGCGATCAGCCAGACCGGCCGGGTGCCGACCGCGCGGATGGTCCGCAGTGCGATGCGGCGGTGCAGTCCCCATTTCTGCATGGTCGCCGCCAGCAGGAAGCCGCCCAGGAACAGGAAGATGATCTTGTCGGCGTAAGGGGCGGCGGCACCGAGCACATCACCGGTGGTGGCATCGTCCCCGACGGCATCCAGCCCCCGCGTCCCCATCGGCGCGACATTCAGCAGCGGAAACGCCACCAGCGGCACCAGCGCCGTGGCGGGCAGCGGCAACGCCTCGGTCATCCACCACACCGCCATCAGCACGGCCACCGCCGCCGTCGAGCGGGCGGGCGTGCCCAGTGAATCGGGCAGCACCCAATACACGATCACGGCCAGGACCACGCCGACGCCGAGGCCGATCCAACGTCGCAGGGCCGCTCCGCTGGAATCGTCCACGACGGCCGGAGAATCAGTGGATTGTGACATCGCCCACCTTTCAACGCGCTGTCTCCGTGACGGTACCGGGCGGTCGGGCCGCGTACGTGGGAAACGCGCGCGGTCCACGCGGGCTAGCGCATGGCGAGGGCGATGAGCTGGGTGACCTGTCCGGCGCTGAAATTGTTGTCGCTCACCAGAATCAGGGTGCGTTCGCCGGAGGGCAGCCGCGGGCCCCAGGTCATGCCCTCGATATTGTCGATGTGGGTGAGGCCGAGGTCGTCCAGGTCGGCGACGAGGCGTTTGGCAGCCGGACGCGCCCCGGTCGCGGCACCGCCGTGCACATTGGTGGCGGCGGCCAGATCGGCTTCGTAGAGGCGGATCTTGTTGCCGACGCCGGGCACGTAGGCGCGTTCCAGGACCAGCAGCGTCGACGGGTCCAGCGGGTCGGTCGCGAGGATGGAGACGATGCCGTTGTCGCCGCGACCCGGTGTGGGGCGCGATGCGGCGAACACCGGCTCGGTCGGGTACAGGTACTGGGCCAGGACCGGGCCGGATCGGGCCTGCACGGTCAGGCGGTTGAGCGAGCCGTGCGCGATGGTGGGTCCGGGCCCGTCCTCGAGCAGCGGGCCCTCGAGCGCCGTCACGAACAGGGTGCCGCCCGCGGCGAAGGTCGCCGCCTCCAGTGCGGCATTGCGGCGCGGGCCCGCATCGGGGCGCATGCGCTCGTTGTCGGGAATCGGAAGGTCGCCTACGTAGGCGCCGTCCGGGCGGGCGATCCGCACCGACGGGTCGATCAGCACCGTGTCCGCGCGCTCACCCTCCTGGGTCCAGAAGTGGTCTCCGGTCCACGGATCGACCCGAATCTCCTCGGGGTCAACGGATTTCGCCGGATACTCGGCGCCGGAGGGATCGAGCAGCGCATGCGTGCCGGTGAAGGTGACCGGCCCCAATCCGTCGCCGTCCACCGCGAAACGCGCCGTGTAGAACCGCGCCGGATTCCGTTCCGACCGATCGTCGCTGATCAGCACGTACTCCCCGGTGTTCGCGCGGTAGTCGATCCCCGACAATCCACCGAGCACCGTGCCCCGCACCTCGAGATCGTGTGCGATCACCCGCTCCCCCACCAGCCGCACCTCCGGCCACATCTCCGGCTGTGCCTGTGCCGCCGGTGCGCCAAGCACCCCCGCGACCACCACGGCCAGCGCTATCTGTCCGGCCCTCGACCCTCCATGCGCCACGGCGGACACGTTATCGGCGGGCCGGTACCGGCGGGTGAACGGCCGGGGAATTCCGCCGCCGAACAGGTCGGCGGCGGAATGCCCACAGCGCGGATCGACTCGGTCGCGGCACCGTCCTCGGAGCCCGGCCCCCGTGCTCAGTCCCGGCTTCGCTGCGAGACCAGTTCCGTCAACGGTTCGGCGGCCTGGTCGGCGTCCGCGGCGGGCGCGGCCACCGCGGTCGCGGCACCGGTCGGCGGAACGCGACGCAGCAGCAGCGCGGAAAGCACCACGGCGACGGCGACCAGACCCGCCGCGGCCGCCGCGGCCAGGCCGAGGCCGTGCGCGAACGCCGCCTTCGCCGAGGCCGCCAAGGACTCGCCGACCTGGTACGGCAGTTCCTCGGCGGCGGCCAACGCGCCGGGCAGGGTGTCTCGGGCGGCGGCAGCGGCGTCGGCGGACAGGCCCGTGAGGTCGAATTCGGACATGTCGGCGCGGTAGCCTGCGGCACCGATGCTGCCGAGCAGTGCGATGCCGAGTGAGATACCGAGGTCACTCGCGGTGCTGTTGAGAGCGGATGCGGCACCGGCCTTCTCGGGCGGGGCCGATCCGAGCGCGATATCGGTGACCAGTGCCATTTCCGGCGCGATTCCCGGATACAGGATGTAGAAGCCGATGATCAGCAGGGCCGGTCCGGCGGCCGAATCGACCTGGGTGAGCACCAGATAGCCGACCACGGACAGCAGACTGCCCGCCGCCACGAGGTAGGCCGGGCGGATGCGGCGGGCGAGTACCGGGGCGAGCATCGAGACGATCACCAGCAGCACCGCGGCGGGCAGGATCAGCAGGCCCGCCGCCAGCGGCGATCGTCCCTCGACCAACTGCAGATACTGGGTGAACAGCAGATAGATACCACCGAGCGCGATCGTATTGAGCAGCGTGACGCCCAGCGCACTGCTGAAGGTGCGATTGCGGAACAAGCGCATATCCAGCAGCGGGTCGTCCAGCCGCAACTGCCGCCGGATGAAGACCGCCAGCAGCGCGACACCGGCCAGAACCGCGCAGCCGGCCGTAGCGGTCATGCCGTGCGCGGCGAACTCCTTGATTCCGTAGACGATCGGCAGCACCATGACCAAAGACAGTGCGACACTGGGCAGGTCGAGTCGGCCGGCCTGCGGCGCGCGGTATTCGGGAACCAATACGGGCACGGCGGCCACCACCACCGCCATCACCGGCACACCGATGAGAAGCGCTGCGCCCCACCAGAAATTCTCCAGCAGCAAACCGCCGAACAGCGGCCCGGTGGCGACACCGACGGATACGGCCGCGGCCCACAGGCCCACCGCGGTACCGCGCTGCCTGGCATCGAGGAACATATTGCTGATCAGCGAGAGCGTCGACGGCATCACGGCCGCGGCGCCGATTCCCATGACGGCGCGGGCGACGATCAGCGCACCGGCGGTGGGAGCGAAGGCGGCGACGGCCGACGCCGCGCCGAAGATGATCGCGCCGAACAGGAGTATCCGGCGGCGGCCGATCCGGTCGCCCAGGGTGCCCATCGCCACCAGCAACCCGGCCATGGCGAATCCGTAGATGTCATTGATCCAGAGCAATTCTCCGCTGCTCGGACGCAGGTCGACGGCGATATCCGGGGTGGCCAGGAACAGCACCGTCATGGTGAGGAACAGCAGCACCGTGGGAAGTAGCAGCACGGAGAGCCCGAGCCATTCCTTCGCGCCGGCTCGCGCGGGCACTCCGGCATCGGGCAGCGGTGATGATCGCATGGGGAATCCATTTCCAGTCGAGTAACGATCCAGCTCGATCGTCGGCGGCGGCCGGGAATCCGGCCGTTTCTGCCTGTCAAGCGTCGATCAGCACCGTTGTTCGGAGCAATGACGATCCGGCCAAGGCCGGTTTAGCAGAACTAAGCCGACCGGAATTTCGGTGCGCGTCCCGCCAGGCCAACCCCCCATCATCGGCCGGGGCGACCCGCCGGATCGATGACGATACAGTGAACCTATGTTCAGCAGGACTAAACGGTAGCGGCATGGAACGGCACGAGATCGAAACCTTCCTGGCGCTGGCGGAGGAACTGCACTTCGCCCGGACCGCCGAACGTTTGCGAGTCTCCCCCGGACGGGTGAGCCAGACCATCAAGAAGCTCGAACGCCGCATCGGCGGTCCACTCTTCGAACGCAGCAGCCGACGAGTGGCGTTGACCTCGGTCGGGCAGCGCTTCCAGGATGAGCTGAACGTCGGATACGCCCTCGTCCAGCAGGCGATACACAATGCCACCGAGGCCACGCGGAACGTCACCGGCCCGGTGCGGCTCGCGTTCTCCTCGCCCTGGTGCGGCGCACTCATGTTCCGCGCCGCCGACCAGTTCCGGGACCGCTACCCCGGATGCGAGGTGCGGATACAGGAGATGTCGCTGGCCGATTCCTTCGGACCGCTCACCGCGGGCGAGGTCGACCTACAGCTCAGCGAGTGGCCGACCGACGAACCGGGCATCGTCAACGGACCCGTCCTGTTCACCGAACCTCCCGCACTGCTCACTCCCAGAAATCACCCTCTCGCACAACGGGATTCCGTTTCCCTGGAGGACCTCGCGCCGTACCCGCTGATCACCTTCTCCGGACTGTCCCCCGGCTTCTACGACCGGCGCTACCCGCACCGAACCCCGAGCGGAGCACCGATCCGGCACGACCCCGTGGCCATGACCTTCCACGAAATCCTCTGCTACATAGGCGAAGGCAAGGGCGTCACCATCCTCTCCGCCCGAGCCGAGCAGTACCACTCCCGCCAAGAGCTCACCTACATCCCGCTCAGCGACGCTCCGCCCGTCGAATACGGACTCCTGTGGCATGCGGGACGTGACACCGCGGCCGTCCGCGCCTTCGTCGAGACCATCTCCCACCTGGCGAAGTCCGATCGCGGCGAGCGCTGACCGGCCCGATCGGGCATCGCCGCGGCCGCCACGCGTCCCACGTGGCGCACCTCCCGCCCATCGTGACCGGCGGCGGCAACGGGCCGGAACAACGAGCCGAACCGGCATCCGGTGCGTCCGCCGGGGATGGGTCGGTACATCTGCGATCGTGAGAAGGTAGCCGACCCCGCTCGCCTCGCTGCCAGGAGGTCCGTTGTCCGCACGTGTTCGCGTTCTCGCCGTCCTCGCCGCGCTGTGTCTCGGGGCGGGATGCGCCGATGGCGGCCCGGATGCGCCGGATGCCGTCGTTCCCGATGGACCGCCGGCGGCCGAGGCGGCGGTCAGCGCCGCGGCATCCGGGCTGCTGCTCAATGGGAAACCCTGGTGGCCGGCGGGTTTCAATGCTCCCCAGCTCGCCACCGATTACGGGGTCAATCTCGGGTGCGGCGCGGAGGTGAATCTCGACGAGTTCTTCGCACGGCTGCCGCGCCATTCCCTCACCCGATTCAATGTCTTCCAGGCGCTGGCGGTGAACAAGACGACTGGTGCGCTGGACTTCCGCGCCGTGGACGCCGTGTTCGCCGCCGCGGAACGACATGCGCAACTGGTGCTGCCGGTGCTGGTTCCGCAGGACGGGGCCTGCGATGACGAGACCTTCAAGCAGCGGGAATGGTTCGCGCGGGGATGGACCGAGGTCAGGCCGATCGAGGGCCGCGTGGTACTGAGCACCCGCGATTGGATCCGGGCGGCGGTACAGCGGTGGCGCGGTTCACCGGTGGTGGCCGGGTGGGAGGTGATCGGCGAACCGGAGCCGGGCGTCTGCGCCGGAGATTGCGCCGACGATCATCGCTCCTGCCCGGACGACGCCGCGGCCGTGCTCCGTACCTTCATGGACGAATCCGGAGCGCTGGTCCGCCGCTTGGATCCGGGACGGCTCGTCTTCGCCGGATTCATCGGCGGCGGGCAGTGCGGGACGGCGGGCGAGGAGTTCCTTCGGGTCGGCGCCTCGCCGTTCATCGATGTCCTGGAATTCCACGACTACGGCGCGGAGGACATCGCGGTCCCCGGCGACGCCTTCGACGGCCTGGCCGTTCGACTCGATCAAGCCGAGCTGTTGGGAAAGCCGCTGCTGGTGGCCGAGATCGGGGTCGCGGCGGGCAGCTGCCGCAGCCTCCCGGCACGGCGGGACGCGGTCGATCGCAAGATGACCGGGCAGCGAGCGGCCGGGGCGGCCGGGGCACTGGTCTGGGCCTTCGTCCCCGACCCGCGGACCGACGCGTGCACCTTCGACGTGGGACCGGACGACCCGCTGTGGGAGCTGATGGCCGAACGCATCACCGCCGGGTGATCAGCCCGCGCCCAGCACCCGGTAGAGCCGCCAATCCGGTTCGCTCGCACCGTCGGCCGGTATCTCCAGCTCCAATGTCGCTATCTGCGCGCCGTTCTCGAACATGGTGGGGTACCTGCGGTTCACCGCGTCCGACACGCCACGCCCGGTCGGCGGCACCGCCAGGATGTAGCGCACCCCGCGTTCGGCGGGCCGGTTCAGGATGCGCACGAAATCGCGGTCGGACGGCACCACGAACTGGTCGGGCCGCTCCGAGGCGACCACTACGGAGAAGCCGTACAAAGTATCCATGAGAACCGCGCCGGGCGGCAGTCCCAGCGAGTCCAGATAGCGCGCGAGCTTGCGCCCCGTGGTGAAGGTCGCGGCGATCCGACGCTGATCGGCGTGACGCTCGGAGGCATTGTCCGGCTGCGGGAACAGCGCCGCGCCCAGCGCGTACTCCTGCACGGCCAAGCGCGAGCTGTTCATGCCGAGCGTGGTCAGCGGCAGCGCGGCCGCCAATACCAGGACGGCGGCCACCGGCACGCCGACCGGCACCGAGCGCGGAGTCGCCACGGCCGTCGCGTGCTCGCCGAGACGGCGGCTGGGCGGTTGTCCGCGGGCGGGCGCGAGCAGCAGCGTCAGCACGGCCGCCAGCGGTATCGCGGCTATGTAGAAACGCAAGAACGCGAAGGTGGAACCTGTTGCGTAGCTGAGGGTTTGAAAGGCCAGCACGGCACCGCACAGCAGCATGGGCACCAGCACCTGGAGATCGCGGCGACGAATTCCCAGGGCTCCGGCCATCGGCACCAGCAGCGGCAGCGCCGGACCGAGTACCAGCATCGCGGCGATCGAATACTCCAGCGCCGCTGTCGAATCGCCCGCGGCGGTCGCGCCGGACTGCTCCAGAATGGCGGTGTTGCCGTACTGCGAGGTGAACTGCTGAAATGCCTGACCGGTGATCAGCCAACTGGTGGCCGCCCACACGAAGAAGGCCAGCGCCACCGGCGCGAGCACCAGACACACATCCATGGCCGTCGCCCACCAGCGCCGGGCCTCGCCGCGCCGCCGCCACAGCGTGCACGCGGCGACGAACGCACCGGCGGCCGCGGCCGGGGCGAGCGCGTCGTAGCGGGTCAGATAGCCCAGGCCGAGGGCGATGCCGCAGGCGGTCAGATCGTGCGCGCCGTCGGTGCGCACCCAGCGCATGAGCCGTCGGATCGCCCAGCACAGGCAGAACAGAAACAGCGCCTCGCTCATCCCGTTGCCGCCGTAGAACAGGATCATCGGATTGAGTGCGAACAGCACCGTCACCGCGCGGGTGAGCCACGCGGGCGCGCCCCGATCGGTGCCGATGCCGTAGACGGTGGTCACCGCACCGCCCATGAACAGCGCGGTCATGAGCACCCCGGACAGGCCCCAGGTGGTCAGGCCGGGCAGCAGCGGGGAGAGCGCCACCGCGGGCAGCTGCGCCAGCGCGGTGAGCGGGGTGAAGACGAAGCCGATGGCCGACAGGTGCGGATCGCGGCTGAACAGCGCGGCCTGGGCGGCCGAAACCCGGCTGAGCGCGTCGCCCATCAGATAGCCGTGGCCGGCCGTCACCAGCCACCCGGTGATCAGGTACAGCAGGCTCGTGGCGACGAAGACCGCCGACGCCGCGTGCGACCGCAGGCGTGTCATGCGTTCTTCTCCGCCGTACCGAGACCGTGAAAGGTCTTCTCCCAGTACGACGGATTGCGCAACAGCTGCCAGCAGCCCTTGGTCGCGGCGATACTCATCAGCAGCCAGTACGCCGGTGAGGTCAGGCAGGCGAGCAGCAGATCGGGGCGGTCGTTCTCCCGGCAGGCGAGCAGGTTCATGTAGATGGTCGCGGCATTGCCGAGCACCAGCGCGACCAGGGCCGGGAAGTAGACGGCGGCCGGGAACAGCTGCTCGATCACCGAGGGCTGACCCAGAATCCACGCCAGGCTCATCGCCCAGAACACCAGGTTCAGGCAGGCGATGATCGGCGTGCCCGCCAGAAACAGCGTGAAACGTAGGAAGGCGACGGTCCCGATCTGCCGCCACAGCCGCACCGGACGGCGGGTGTGCACCAGCCAGCTCTGCAAATAGCCCTTGTACCATCGAGAACGCTGCCGAATCCAGTTGATCGGGTCGGGATTGGCCTCCTCCAGCGTGGTGGAGTCGATGACCGCGGTGGCGTAGCCGCGGGCCGCGATGCGCACGCCGAGGTCGGCGTCCTCGGTGACGTTGTAGGGATCCCACGCCCCGATGGCGGTAACCACGTCGCGTTTGAAGTGATTCGAGGTGCCGCCCAGGGGAATCGGGGCGGAACTGCGCATCAGGCCGGGCAGCAGATAGCCGAACCACAGCCCGTAGTCCATGGTGAACCAGGCGGTGAGCAGATTCTGCCGGGCATTGTGGAAGGCCAGCTTGGCCTGTACGCACACCACCGTGGACGGCAGTTCCCGGAAGGCGGCGACCACGCGGCGCAGTTGCAGCGGATCCGGGATGTCCTCGGCGTCATAGATGGTGACGATGTCGCCGGTGGCACGGCGCAATCCATAGTTGCACGCCTTCGGCTTGGTGCGCGGATCGGCGGCCGGTACCAGCACGATGGTGATGTGTTCGGCTCCGCCCGAACCGATTCCAGCCGCCCGAGCCGCCGCGATGGTGGGTTCGTCGTCCTCCTCCAGGAGCAGCAGCACCTGCATCCGGTCACGCGGGTACTCGATGGACTCCAGCGCGGCGACGAGATCGCCGACCACCTCCGGTTCGCCGTAGGCGGGCACCAGAATGGTGTAGGGCGGCAGTTCATCGGCGGGCAATGCGCGGGCGCGGGCGTCGTCGACGGTCATGATGGCGTCGCGGGCCATCCCGCGGGTGAAGATCAGCACCCGGTCACCCAGTACCGCGAGATACCCCAGCGTGCACAGTGCCACCAGCACCGTGCCGGTGACGAGCGGGAACAACACCGCGCACACCGCGACCGCCAGCACCAGCGCGAGGAATGCCGCGCGCTGCCACGGCAGGAACGCCACCGCGGCCGAGGCCAGCGGATCCGACTCACGCAACCCGTGCACCGCCGCGTGCAGGGCCGCGGCCTTGAACTCCGGGGATTCCGGATCGACGGCGGTCATGACGTTCTCGCCCCCACCATGGCTCGGGCGACCGTGGTCAGCAGGTCCTCGTCCTTGGGGGCCAGGTCGGCCTCGACGGCATACGAATGACTGTCCAGGACAACGGCATTGCCGCGGAACAGCTGATTCGTGAGGTTGCCCAGGTAGGCGGTGAAATGGGGTTGCAGCGGCGGGAATTCCGCGTCGGACAGGTGATTGTCGGCGGCGATGAGGGCGATCCGTTCCGATCCGCCCGCGCCACTCCAGTTCCAGCTCAGCCAGGTCCAGCTCAGCAGCCTGCGGTCGTCCAGCACGACATTGAGCCGGGCGGTGACACCGTGGCCCAGATCGATGAAGGTGGGTGGACTGATCCGCGGCTGCTGGAGGCGGTACAGCACGAACTCCGGGACATTGTTGATGCTGTACGGATCTTCACCGCGCACCGTATCCACTACGACGCGACGGCGGCGGGATTCCTTGTCCCAGTTTGGATTGCCATGTTCTGCGCGAATCAACTGCCTGGTGAGCGTCGATTCCGAGCCCAGATAGCGTCGAGCCCAGGGATATTCGTCCTCACTGAGCAGTTGCCAGCCCGGCGGTACCGGGTGCGACCCCATGATGGTGAGCCCGGCGACCTCCGGCGATTCGATGCCGTAATCCTCGTACACCGGAATCAGAGCCAATACCGCCGCGCCGGATACGACGAGCGCCAGCGCCCCGTACGACTGTCCGGCCGTCAGCGCGGCCAGCGGCCGGTCCAACGGCTCGAGCGTCCCGCCGCGCCACTGGTACAGGTACATCACCGCACAGGCCGCACTCAGGCCGGTCACCGACGGCACGGCCTGGTAGACGATGCCCCGGGCGGCGGGCAGGGCGGCGTGCAGCACGAGCAGGCAGAGCCCGCCCACGGCGAGGGCGATGACGGCGGCTGCGCAGCCACGGGCCACGGTGCGCCCCGTCGCTATGGCCGCCGTCACGGCCGCGATCAGGATCATGACCACCCCGGCGGCGATATCGCCGCCACCCAGGGCCGCGAGCGTCACACCGTAGACCAGCGGCGCGGCCCCGAACAGCAGTAGCCACACCGGCCAGAACCGACAGGTCGGCCGCAGTCCGAACACCAGCACACAGGCGCTGAACAGGAACAACCACGCCGCCAGCACATCCAGGTGCAGCAGTTCGTAGTGGTAGCGGTAGCGACCCACCAGCAGACCCACCACCGCCATGGACAGGGCCACGCCGATCAGACCGACGATGACGTCGGTCTGCCGATCGTGGATCGGCAGCTCACCGCCTCGGCGCAGTGCGATGCCGATGGCCGCGAATCCCGCCAGCACGGGCATCAGCATCAGATAGCCCAGAAATGAGCCCCGCGCGATGTCCTCGGTGATCTCGAGCACCGTGCCCCGGAAGGCCACCACCACCGCCACGGCGATCAGCGTCCCCCGGGCGACCATCGCGGCAGCCGGATTCGACCGCCGTGCCGACACTTTCGCGTTCATGTCAGTGGTCGCGCCGACGCCGAGCCAGGATCAGCAGGCCCGCGACCAGACCCAGGGCGAGCACCACGGCTCCGACGATGGTCAGGATGCGGGCGACCGGAATATCGGCCGAGTCGCCGGGCCGGCCGACGATCACCTCGTGCGGATCGAAGTACTCCGGATCGCGATCGCCGGTCTGGTACAGCACATTCCCGGTGAGCCGGGACCAGCGGTCCGGATCGCCGTCCAGCCAGTCCAGTATGCGGTCCACCCGTTCGGGCTCCTCGGTGGAGGTGGCGACCAGTACGGTGCGGTCATTCGACCAGATGGTCTGGAGGGAGCCGAAGGGAATCAGCGGATCGATGCGCAGTTCGGCGCGCGCCGGTCCGCTGTACACGGTGATCTGATCGCCGGATCGGCTGAGCGGCGGTCGAATCGACTCGGGCACATCACCGTCGGCGGCGATCAGCACGGCGGGATCGGTGCCGCGCACCGCGGTGTCGAACGACACCAGCTCCGGCCGCAACGGCACCGGTGTCAAGCGCTGCATGCCGACCAGGATGCGCGCGGCGCGGCGGGTATCGGCGAAACCGGGATCGCGCATCCCGACCCGCACGGTGGGCAGCATCGCCTGCGGCAGAGCCTGGAAGCCCGGGGGCACCGGCGGTTTCGCCTCGACCCCGGTGATCTCACTGGCCGGGTCGATGGTCAGCACAACCGGCTGCTCCAAACCGCAGCCGTGGGTCAGACCGGTCTGCGCCAGGGTGACCGTCAGTGTCGTGAACCGGCCGAGCAGTTCGTCCGGAATCTCGATCCAGCGTTCGATGCGGCCGCTCGCGTCCACCGGCCAGCTGTCGATCTGCCGGTCGCGGGCGGTCACCGTGATCTGGCCGTTCAGCGTCTGCGGCAGCGGGGTGTAGTTGCCCAGCAGGCGCACGCGGATATCGCGGGTGGGGCGGCCGAGCCGGGACTGGTCGATGCCGATGTCGACGCTCACCACGCCGACGGCCGTGGCGCTGAGTCGTGTCTCACCGAGATCGCTCAACGTGCTGACCTCCGGCGGCAGCTGCGGCGCGGCGGGCAGCGATACCGCCGTGGCCCCCGAGGTGAGCGCGATGCGCGCGAGGTCGCTGGTGAGCAGCCGGATCTGGTCGGGCAGCGTGTCGCGGGTGCCGGACACCGTCAGCAGCGGTCCGGGACCGTCGGCCGTGAGCCGCAATCCGGTGTCGGCGGATTCGGCGATGGCGATCTGCCGCTCCAGGAACTCCGGGGCATGATCCGGCACGGCGGCCCCGCCGCCCATCGGCCGCAAATCCACGGCAACCGGCTGGCCGTCGTAGCGGGCGACGACGGCCGTGAGCATCTTCAAGGCGGCCGCACTCTCCACCTCCGACGGGCGCTCCGGCAGGTAGACCGTGACCCGCCGCAGCACGGGCGGCAGGAACTCGGCGACCGTGGTCGGCTGCGCCTCCCGGCCGGAATATTCCACGGCGGGATCCGACAACGTCATCGGCCGCCCGAGCCAGTCGGTGATGCAGGTTCCCGCCTCGGGCACCAGCGCCGAACTCAGCGTCACCGCGATAGCGCTGTTCTCGACCTCCGCACCGGCCAGCGACAGCCGCACCGGCGCATTGCGCTCCAGCGGCAGATCCACCCGATCCAGCAGTCGATCCCCCGATGTCACCTCCAGCGTTCCGCGAGCCACATACGGCGGCAGCTGCACCGTCCCCACCAGTTCCATCGGCGCCAGCCCCGGCAGCACCGGCAGCGTCAGCGCCACCTCGTGCTCCTGTCCCGGAAACGCCAGCACGCGCCCCATGCCGAGCGTCGACAGCGGTACCGCCGCCGGCACCGCCTCCGCCGGGGGCGGCGGGGGCGGGTCGAGCTCCGTCGGCTGCGCCCCCGCCAGCCCCGACGCGCCCACGACGAAGCTCACCACCAGCACGCCGACCGACCCGAAGAGACGCCGCCGCGAACGCGATGAAGACAGGGCCACCAGCAGCCTCCTGAACGTGACAACCCGGAATCCGAACCAAGTCACCCACCGAAGCTAACTATCAGCTACCAAGTGTCGCATTACTATATGTCATGCGCCGAGGCCACTGCGGCATGCCATGGCTCCCGCCGGGTCGCCGGTCAGCCGGGTTCGAGCCACCCGCCGACACGGCTCGGATGCTCGTGCCGTCCCGGGAGGACACCCGCTGCCGATACGGCGGGGACTCCGCCTCCGCGCGGATCGGCGGCGTGGTCGATCAGGCCGGGCGATAGGTGTTGATGACGATGCCGCTGCCGGTGCGTTGCGAGCCGACGAGTTCCAGGCGGCGCAGCAGCCCGCTCTCGGTGAACAGTCGCGCCCCTTTGCCCGCGACCACCGGGTAGAGCATCAGCTCCAGTTCGTCGAGCAGCTCGGCTTCGCCCCTGGCCGCAGGCCTCACCGCCGGGGCGGGTCTGCTCGCGGCGGTGCGCGATCCACTGGAGAGCGCGGAGGTCACCACCGATTCCACGGCGTCGCGCCCGGCGAATACCGCAAGCGCATCACCCGCTGAGCCCGACACCCTGCCGCGAATCTGAATCGCGATCCATCGCAGGGTGATTCGTCAGGACCGCACGACCGCTGGCCGACCTGCTCACCGCGGCCGATCCGGATCGGCCGACGCTTCACCGATGCTCCACTGCCACTGCGTGGGCAGCCGGTGTGAGCGCATCGTCGACACCGTCGCCGGTTGCGTGAATCCACCGCGAGCAAATGTGAAGGATGTTAATTTCACTTTATTCGGGGTGGAGAACCACACAGCCGGAAGGGATCTCATGGTGACAACTCGGGTGCGCGGCGCCACATTCGGTACGGCGGCCGTCGGAATCGGCGCGGTGCTGGTGCTGCTGGCGCCGCACGCGGCGGCCGACGGTCCGGGCTATGTCGACATGGCGGAATCGAATCCGAAGGTAGGTTGCAGCTATTCGGTCACCAGTGGCGACATGGTCGGCGGCGGCAGCAGTTCGAGCAATGGACTGCCGATCACCTTCTTCGACAACGGCGTCGAGATCGGCACCGACACGGTGGGCGGCGGCCTGATCGGCAAGGCCGCGCAGGTGTCCTGGACACCGGAGACCACCGGACAGCACGTGCTCACGGCCACCGGCAGCTGGGGCGGCGACGACGTGTTCACCCTGCCCTCGCTGACTGTCCAGGTCGCCGCGAGCACCGCCACCGGCAGCTTCGGCTGCCCGTTGCCGAGCATCTCCGGATAGCCCGCGAGCAGGGCCCGGCCCCCTGGCGGCGGCCCGTCAGTGCTCGCGGGTGTCGGGATCGGCGAGCAGCTTCAGGACGACCGGCCGCGAGAGCGTACCGGCGACCTGCCGGGCCAGCTGGTTCGCGCTCGCGCCGCCGGCGCGGGATGCCCGCAGCGCGGCGGCGAGTTCGTCGCGGGCGGCGTCCGCGGCGGCCTGCGCCTCGCGCAGGCGGCGGGCGGCCCGGTCCACCGCGTCCTCCCCGTCCGGAGCGCCCGGCTCCTCGCCCCGATCACCACCGGTCAATACATTGACCGCCTCGAGGTCCCCGCGCGACCCGCGCATGGCCGACCGCGCGAAATCGGCCATGAACCGCTTGGTGGCCTCCGTGTCGTCGGCCGCCTCGCCGAGCAGCAGCCGGGTGGTCTGCGGCACCGCCAGTGACCAGTTGGCCAGCCCGCACAGTGCGAGCAGCACCAGCCCGGCGCGGCGCGCGTCCACGCCGAACTGCTCCTGTGCCCGTTCGAATTTGCGCACGTAGTGTTCGGCGCGCCAGCCGTCGATATCGTGCGCGTCCGCGCCGCGGTGCAGGCCCTCCCACAGCAGCAGCCGCAGCAGCTGCGGATTCTCGCGGTGGTAGTCGAAGAGCTTCCCGACGTACTCACCGGGTTCGGTCTCCGACAGCGGCTGCACCACGTCGAGGAATTCGCGCATGGTGTCGATGAGGATGACGTCGAACAGTTTGTCCTTGCTGCCGAACAGGCCGTAGATGCGCTCTTTGTTCACCCCCGCCGCCTCCGCGATGCGGTCGACGCGCGCGCCCGCCAGGCCGTACTCGGCGAATTCCGCGCGAGCCGCGCACAGCAGGGCCCATCTGGTCGCGTCACTGCGTTTGGCCGGAGCGTTCATGGTTGCGACTCTAACATCCAGCAATCCAACTGTTTGGTTGACATGATGGTCCTGGACGTCCTACCGTCGTCTCCATGCCGACCACCACCCTGCCGAATCCGACCGACACCCAGGTCTCGACCGCCGCGCACCGCGCGCACACCGCGCGCACGCTGCCGGTCTTCGTCTTGTCCGCCCTGCTGGCAACCGGGCAGATGTACATACCGATTCCGCTGTTCAGTGCCATGCAATCCGACTGGCACGTGGGCGCGGGCGCCATGACCTGGATTATCAGCGCCTTCGCCTTCGGCTACGCCGGCGGCTTCGTCGCCTTCGGCCCGCTGTCGGACCGCTACGGCCATCGCCGCGTGCTGATGACCGGCATGCTCGCGGCCGCAGTGGTCACCCTATTGACCGGTTTGGCCCTCAGCGCGCCGCTCGCCATCGGCCTGCGGGTCGTCCAGGGCCTGGTGGTCGGCTCGATACCGCCCGCGATCATGGCCTATGTCGCCACCCGGATCACGCCCGGGCATCGCGCCGTGGTGACCATGTCGGTGGCCACCTCGTTCCTGGCCGCGACGGTACTGGCGCAGATCGCGTCCCAGGCCGTGGTCGCCTCGTTCCCGTGGCGCACCATGTTCCTCGGTTCGGCGGTTGCCTTCGCGGCGCTGGCGCTGGCACTGCGCGCGGTCATGGTCGCCGATGCGCCGACCGGCACGGACCGGCCGCTGCTGCACAGCTACGCCACCGTGCCCGCGGTACTGCGGATCACGCCGCTGCTCCCCCTGCTGATCGCGGGCGCGCTGTCCATGGCCGTCATGGTGGGCGTCTACACCGGCATCGAAATCACCGGATTGGTCCACGGCTCGGGCGAACTGCTCGCCCTGCGCGCGGGCGCGCTGCCGGTCATGGTGGCGCTGCCGCTGCTGGCCGTGCCGCTCGCCCGGCTCACCAAACACAATCAGATCGTGCTCGGCGCGCTGGTCGCCGCGGTGGCCATGGTGGCCGCCACCTTCGAGGGCAGCCATATCGGCATCCTGACCGTGCTGCTCGCGATCCTGGTCGGCGGGCTCGGCGTCATCGCGCCCGCCGTCCTCCAGACCACCGGCGAACTCGGCGGCGAGGCCCGGGCCGCGGCCTCCTCGGTCGCCATGTTCAGCTTCTACGTCGGCGCCACCATCGGCCCGATCATCGCGGCCGTCGCCGCACCGCATGGATTCTCGGCCCTGGCCTGGACCCTGGCGCTGCTGCTGCTCATCGCATTGGGCCTGACCCTGCTGGGCGCACGCCTCCAGCGCGGGGTGGTCGCGGCCTGAGCCGCCACCGTAGCGGCCGCCTCCCCACACGGATGCCGGGAGCGCGGCCGCTACCGCCGCATCGGCGGCGGTAGCCCCACACCACCCGCCGTCGACCCCGATCCGGGCAGCGTCAGAATTCGTCCGGGCAGCCGCAGGAACCGCGGGTGCGCAGTTCGGCGGCGAGGCGGATGATGCCGGGATCGGGTGCGCTGCTTTCTATTTGACCGAGGAGCAGGTCCACCGCCAGTTCGCCCATGCGGCGGGCCGGTTGGACCATGGTGGTCAGGCCGGGACGCGTGTAGCGGGAGTATTCGATGCCGTCGAAGGCCACCACGGCCAGATCGCCGGGAACCCGCAGGCCAGCGTCGTAGGCGGCGCGGAGCATCCCCATGGCCTGGAGATCGCTGGTGACGAATACGGCGGTCGGAGTGTCCGGACCGGCCATCAACTCGGCCAGGGCGTGATAGCCCGCGGCACCGCCGAAATCGGTGCGCACGATCGCCCCTTCAGGCAAGTCCTTGGCCGCCAAGGCATTCCGATATCCCCGCACCCGGTCCTCGGCCGTGGAGACATGCGGCCCGCTCAGGCAGGCGATTCGGCGGTGACCATGGTCGATGAGATGGTCCACGGCCTGCTGCGCCCCCGCGACCGAATCGCACAGCACATGCGTGCACCGGGCCGGGTCGATGATGCGGTCCAGGGCGACCAGCACCATCCCGGCTTGCTCGCAGGCATCGGCGATACCGGTCTCCCAGGCGGAGGAGATCGCCAGCAGCCCTTCGACGCGCCGGTCGATGAACGAGCGAACATAGGCTTGCTCCCGCGCGGGATCTCCGGCGGCATTGCCGACGAACAGCGGATATCCGCGCGCGAACGCCGCCGCCTCGATCACCGCGGACAGCTCGGCGAAGAATGGATTGGCCCCGTCCGGAATCACCATGCCGAGGGCGTGACCGCGGTTGGTGCGCAGGCTGCGCGCGGACATATTGGGCCGGTAGCCGAGTTCGGCGATGGCGGCCTCGATCCGAGCCCGGGTCGCCGGGGCGACCTGCCGCGGCCCACCGTTGATCACATAACTGACCAGCGCCGGAGACGTACCCGCCAGCCGAGCCACGTCGGCCCGTGTGACCGCCATCGAGTTATCTCCTTCTCGCGCACCGTCCATCCAAGCATCGAACCGGCCGACGGTGAACGGCCAGCCCCTTGACAGCTCGTGACCCGCATCACACACTGTCATCAACTCGTGTTGATCAACACGAGTTGATACTACGAAACAGATTAGGTCGGTTCACGATGAATGCACGATTTCGCCGCGCTCTGATACCTGTCGCCCTGGTCACCGCGGTCGCCGCACTGACGACCGGTTGCGGCCGCGGTGCGGATTCCGGCTCCGACGATTTCAAGATCGCGATCGTCACCCGGAATTTCACCAACCCGTACTGGGCGGCGCTGCGCGACGGTGCGCTGGCCGAGGCGGACGCGCTGGGCGTGCGGGTCGATGTCCAGGCCGGACAGTCCGAGACCGACGCCGACGGCGAGAACGCCCAGATCTCCACCATGGCGGCGCGGGGGTACGACTGCTTCGGCGTGGTCCCGGTCAACAGCACCAATGTGATCACTCCGCTGACGCCGGTCGCGCGCAAGGACATTCCGATCCTGAACCTCGACACCCGGATCGACCCGAAGGCGTCCGAGGCGGCGGGCGTCAGCTACGCCAGCTTCATCGGTTCGGACAATCTCGATGCCGGTCGGATCGCGGGCGAGCGGATGGTGCGGGCGCTGGGCGGCAGCGGCAAGGTCGTCATGCTGCAGGGCATCGCGGGCGAGCAGAACGGCATCAACCGTGATCAGGGCTTCAGCGACGCCGTTGCGGGCACACTGGATATCGTGCAGAAGGCCCCCGCCGACTACGAGCAGGACAAGGGCCTGCAGGTCACCGAGGCGATGCTGCGGGCGCATCCCGACATCACCGGCGTCTTCGCCGCCAACGACACCATGGGCCTCGGTGCGGCGCAGGCGATCAAGAACGCCGGCAAGTCGGAGCAGATCAAGGTGATCTCGGTCGACGGCATACAGGCCGCGCTCGACGCCGTGAAGTCCGGCGACCTGTACGGCACCGTGACCCAATACCCCTATGCCGAAGGCCAACTCGCCGTACAGGGGTGCCTGGCGCTGCACCAGGGCAAGACGCTGCCCGAGCGAGTCGTCGCCCCGATCGCGTTCATCGGCGCGGACAATGTCGACCAGCAGATCGCGTCGTTCCCGCGCCCGATCGTCGCCTTCGACAACCCGATCGAAGGGCTGTTGGACAAGTGACGGCCACCGTGGACATCGTGTCGGTCGACTCGCGCGAGCGCGCGGGGCACACCGAGATCCTCTCCAGAATCGCGGAATTCGCGGCCCCGCTGGCCCTGGTGGTGCTCTGGGTGGTGTTCTTCATCGCCACCCCGCACTTCCTGACGCTGGACAATATCGGTGACCTGCTGGTCGCATCGACCATTCTGACCGTGCTGGCCCTGGGCCAGCAGTTCGCGATCACGGCCGGTGGCATCGACCTCTCCGTCGGCGCGAATCTGCCTTGGGCCGCAGCGATTCTCGGCTATCTGACCGCGCACGGCCAGCCACTCGCGATCGGCATCGCCGGTGCGATCCTCGGCGGGCTCGCGGTCGGCGTCGTCAACGGTGTGCTCGTCGGCCGCCTGGGCATGACCGATTTCGTGGTCACCCTCGGCATGCTGAGCGTGCTCAACGGCATCACCCTGCTGTTGACCCACGGCAATACGCAGGCGGTCGGTTCCCAGTTCCTGCAACGGCTCGCACTCGACGGCATCGGCCCGGTGCGCTGGTTCTGGCTGCTGGCACTGCTGGCCGCGCTGGCGGTGGCGGTGATCATCTTCCGGACCCGGATCGGCACCCACCTGCTCGCGACCGGCGGTCGGCTGGAGGCGGCCCGCGACACCGGCATTCCGGTGAACCGGATTCGCCTGTTCGCCTACGCAATGTCCGGATTGCTCTGCGGCATAGCCGGTGTCATGCTGGTCGCCCGCAACGGCGGGGCGGATCCGTCGTTGCAGACCACCTATCTGCTGAGTTCCATCGCGGCCGTGGTGCTGGGTGGCTCCTCGCTGTCCGGCGGCAAGGCATCCGTGCTCGGAACCGTCTGCGGCGCGGTACTTTTCACCTCGCTCATCAACGGCTTCACCATTCTCGGCATCTCGCAGTACTACCAGCCGGTCGCGGTCGGCGCGGTGCTGCTGCTCGCCGCGGGCATCGCCCGCTTCCGAAAGTAGGTCAGGGCATGAAGATTCCACTACTGGAGGCGCGAGGTCTCACCAAGTCGTTCGACTCGGTGCGCGCGCTGGCCGGGGTCAGCATGACGATTCCCGAGGGTGAGGTCACCGCGCTGGTCGGCGACAACGGCGCGGGCAAGTCGACGCTCGTGCGCTGCCTCACCGGCGTGCAGCCGCCCGATACCGGGCAGATCCTGTTCCGGGGCGAGCCGGTGCGGTTGCGTTCGCCGGAGCATGCCCGGCGGATGGGCATCGAGACCGTCTACCAGGATCTGGCGCTCATCGACGATCTGACCGTCTGGCAGAACCTGTTTCTCAACCGTGAGCTGGTGTATCCGCTCGGCATCGTCAATCGCAAGGCCATGATCGCCCGCAGCGGGGAGATCCTGCGCGATCTGGATGTCGACGTGCCGTCGGTGCGCACCACCGTGCGGCGGATGAGCGGTGGTCAGCGCCAGAGCATCGCCATCGCGCGGGCGGTGGCGTGGGGCAAGTCCATGGTCATCATGGACGAGCCGACCGCCGCGCTGGGAGTCCGGGAGACAGCGGCGGTGGAACAGCTGGTGCGCGGCCTGCGCGAACGCGGCGTCACGGTGCTGATCATCAGCCACGATCTCGACCAGGTGCTGCGCATCTGCGACAACGTGGTGGTGCTGCGGCGCGGCAGATCCGTTGCCGCACACCGTATCGACGAGGTGGACGGCGACCGGCTGGTCGCGCTCATCACCGGTGCCGCGCCCGGCAATCTCGACGTCGCCGCGGAGGTGGCCTCGTGACGGTGGTGGTGCTCGGTTCGGTCAATCGGGACGTGGTGTGCGAGGTGCCGCGGCTGCCCGCGCCCGGTGAGACCACCCTCGCCATCGGTACGCGAACCAATCTGGGCGGCAAGGGATCCAACCAGGCGGTGGCCGCGGCCAAGGCGGGTGGGCACGTCGAGTTCGTGGCCAGGATCGGCGCGGATCCGGACCCTTCGCTACGGAAGTCCCTGCGCGAGTACGGCATCGGACTCGACGCCGTGGGCGAGGTGCCCGGCGCGCACACCGGTACGGCCTATATCACCGTCGCCGGGGGTGAGAACCAGATCGTGGTCGACCCGGCCGCCAACTTCCGGTGGGAGACCGATGCGGAACTCGACGCCTCGGTCGCGGCGCGGCTCGTCGCGGACGCGGAGGTGGTGGTGGCACAGCTGGAGGTGCCGGTTCGAGTGGTGGCCTGGGCGGCGCGGCGCGCACGACGCTTCATCCTCAACGCCGCCCCCGCCGCCACCCTGCCCACCGATCTGCTGCACCGGTGTGATCCGTTGATAGTCAACGAAACCGAGCTCTCGACATTCACCGGCACGAGCGCGACGACACCGCGGGAGACGTTCGACCAAGCGCGTGAGCTGTGCCTGAGCGGCGTTCCCGCCGTGGTCGCCACCCTGGGTGCGGCCGGGGCGGTCTGGGTCCGCCGCGACGGCCGCACCGCCGTCGGCGGATACCAGCCGGCTCCGCGAGTCCCCGCGACCGATTCCACCGGAGCCGGGGACGCCTTCGTCGGCGCACTGGCGACCGCGCTCGCTCGCGGGGACGATCTGCCCACCGGCGTCGCCTTCGCGACCGCCGCCGCCGCACTGGCCGTCCAGTCCCCCGGCACCCATACCGCCTATCCCACCCGCGAGCAGATCACCGCCGCCCTCGACACCGTCCCACCGGCCACGCGCCCGTTCTGACCACTTCGGCCCCGCAAAGGAATTCGACCGTGCGATCCACCGGCATCATCCACGCCGACCTGCTGTCGGCGCTCACCGCGCTACGCCATACCGATCTGTTCGCCGTCAGCGACTCCGGCCTCCCCGTTCCGGCCGACGTCCCGGTCATCGACCTCGGCATCAGCTACGGTCTCCCCCGCTTCGAGCCGGTGCTCGACCTCATTCTGAGCGAGGTCACCGTGGAAGCGGCGTGGGGCAGCGGCGATGTCACCGCCCACAACCCCGACGCCGCCGCCCTGCTCACCGATCGCCTACAGGCGAAGCTGCTCGACCACTCCGAGTTCAAGGCCCGCATCGCCCAGTGCCGCTTCGTGGTCCGCACCGGCGAGGCGCAGCCCTACGCCAATGTGCTGCTGCGCGCGGGGGTGCCGTGGTTGTCGGTATGACGCGCCCACGGCGGTCGTAACAACGGAACCGGTCGGGCGTTTACAGCTATATTTCTCTCCCACAAGGGAATTCACCGCGAATGAGCTTTCGAAACGACCACGCTTCTGCACGCTCACTATCTATACTTCATTGCAGCGCGATACATTCGAGCAAGGCACTCGCCTTCGGCTCGATACCTATCGGTACCCGACTTCCGCAACACGCCGCGCGGCACCTGCGGACCGCAATCGGCGCGGTCCGCCAAGCCTGGAAGCAACGGCGCTTCGCCACAGCTCCCGGGGACACACTCCGGGGGAGTCAAGGAAGGTGATCAGCATGCCCGACATCGATCTGGGCCTGGCGACCGACTGGAACGAGGGTGATACGCACGGCCGAATCCGGCTGCGGCAGAATCAGTGCTACCCGAGTTCACCGAAGAAGGATGTACTCATCAGCTCTCCGGTGAGCATCGAACTCTCGGTCAATTCAAACTACAGCACCAGCCAAGAAGCCGACAAGATCTTCTTCACCACCCACCACGGCAGCATGAAGAAGATCATCGCCGTTCTGGATTCCAATGGCGACCTCTACATCACCGGGCGGCTGATCCAGGAAGCCGGGGATCTGAAGTACACCTAGTCGGCAAGGTTCCGCATCGATAACCAGTCGGGCCACCCGTACGCGCTCGGAGAGGCGTGCGAGTGGCCCGACGACTTGGCTTTTCAGCATTCGGGCGAACCGCTACCGGGGAGCGCCGGGGTTGGCGACCTCGTCCGGAATCGACGGGTTCGGGGTGACCGTGCTGCCGTCCGAACCGAGGGTGAAGGTGATGACCGTCGGACCGCCCGACGGGCAGCAGTTGGCATCGTCACCGGTCAGCCAGCGGTATTGCACCTGGACAGCGCGGTCGGAGGAGCCGACGACACTCGTGTACGACGTGGCCTTGGACGTCGCGGTGCCGAGATACCCGTCGTGGTTGAAGAACAGCACGTGGTACGGCGAACTGGCCGTGCCACCCGGCGTCGTCGCCAGCACCCAGAGCAGCTCCGGGCACGACCCGACCGCCGCGTCGATGGCACTGTCGACGCTGTACGAATCACCGCCCACTGTCGGCCCGAGCGAGTCGATCGCCGCGCCGACCACACCCGACCCTGGATCAACGCACAGACCATTGCCCGCGGTAGCGGGAATGCCGTCGACCGGCGGACGCGTCGTGACCGGCGGCTGGTCCGGTCGCGACGTGTCCGTCGGCGCGGCGGTCCCGGGCACCGTGCCCGGTTCCGAGGGGCCGGGTGTCGGCGCGCCGGGCCCGGGCGGTGTCGTGGTGTCCTGGCAGCCCGCGACCGCACCGGCCACCAAGAAGGCCGCCAGCCCCGTACCGATGAGCTTGTTCATTGATTTCCTCCCGATTTTCGTCCCCACTCGGGTGTCGGTCCGGGAAGGCCGCCGGTTACGCCCCCAATTGTATGGTCATGCCTTGTGTGGTCATGCCTCAGTAAGATCGCAAACCGCAGTACACCAACGTGATTGCCCTACTCCGCCACCGGGCCAACCGGCGACGACCTGACGTTGCTCAGCCGAGTCGCGGCGGCTTCGTCGAGTCGACCCGCCGGTGTGGTCGACGGCCTCGGGGTAGGCGACACCGTCAGGCCGGAGAGTGTGCGGTCACGGCACACGCCTACGGGCGATCGAACTCACCACCCGCGACACCGGCGGTGAAGGCATCCCACGCTTCGGGGGCGAAGATGAGGACCGGTCCGGACGGGTTCCTGGAGTCGCGCACGCCGACCGCGCTTGCCGCAATATACGCGACCTCGACACAATCCTGACTGCCGCCGCTATAGCTGCTCTTGAACCATTGAGCCTCGAACCATTGAGCCTCGGACAGGTCGACGTTCATGCTCTGGCTCCCTTGCTCATGTGCCGAAGCAGGTCGCGGCTCTGCCGCGCGTCCAACGCTACTCGCCGCATGGCGTCGTGCGCTGCGCGGTAGCGCGCAACGCTATCGCGATCGTCGAAGTACATAGCGCCGGTGTAGCTTTCGACATACACCACCGATGGTTCGTCAGGCTGGTGGTTGGCGTCGCCGAAGTCCAAGATCGTGAACGGCCCGGTCAGATCACCTAGAGGGGTACCCGCCGTATAGGGCAGGACGCGCATGGAACGCGAACGCCGCGGTTGGCGACTGACCATTCCGCGCTCCCGTCTCTACGCCGCCGTACTGCACTCGGTTATCGTCAGCGCCCGCGCATCTCACCGCCTGCCCGCCACCCTCGATCACGCCGATATCCTCGACGCCATCTTCGACGGCGCCGAACCCCCGGGCCGAAGCGAGGCCGGGCGACCCGTGGAAGACCTCATCGGCCACCACATCGTGCCTGTGAACTGACCTTCCTCGCCGTCGACCTGGTACCCATGCAGTCGAGGTGGCGCTGTGATCCGGCTTCCCATGCCGGTCTCCCGGTTGACTGACATCCCTGTGAATTCGGATGCTGCTAATCGGTGAAAGTGTTGCGGGGGTGGCGTTTCAGTGACTAGCTTTGCGATCACCGCTGGCAAATAGCCAGACCTGTGAGTAGGCGAGAATTCGGTGATCGGCAGCAGATTCCTCCATGAGATCTCAGCACTGTGGCGGCGGACTGCCAGCGTGCGGACCAGAGTGCTGGTCATCGTGCTCATTCCGAGTATCGCGTTGCTCGCGATTGGGGTCGGCGGATCCGCCTACCTGGTGCAGAGCGGGCGCGAGGCCAATCGGTTCGCTGAACTGGCGCGCGGCACCTCTGGGCCGTCGATCATGATGATCGAGGCATTCCAGGAGGAACGCAGGCTTTCACTGCTGTTCCTGGCCGGGGACGACTCGGCGGGGTTCGCGTTGCCGGCGGCGCGCAAGCAGTCCGATGCGGGGTACGCGGCGGTGGTGGCCCAGGCCAATGCCCTGTCGGAGCTGCGGCCCGACCTGAAGGACGGGTTCTTCCGGGTCGGTGTCGGCCAGAAGGTGCCGGCCCTGCGGGCCGCGATCGATGCGCGCGCCATTCCGGCCGCGGACGCGTTCACCGCGTACAGCATGGCGGTCGCGGCCATCGTCAACGGCTGGCTGATCTCGGCGGACGTCGCGCCCGAATCCCATATCGCGGTCGAGCTGTACAAGTCGGTGCATGCGCTGCGTGCCGCCGAATCCATCTCACAGACAAGCGGTTTGGGCTCGCTGATGATGCTCACCGGGGAGCTGTCGCCGGAGCTGCTGGTGGAATTGACCGGATACATCGGCGACGGACGCGGCGAGATCGCCTACATCGGGTCGGTGCTGCAGGGGGCGCACCTCGACCAATGGAAGGCGCTTACCGCGAGCACTGAATGGCAACGGCTGCGTGCCATGGAGGACGCGATCATCCAGCGCGGCCCGGTCGCCGCGGCCGACGACAGCGGTCGATCCTCCAGCGAATCCGCCGATCCGCTACCGCTGACGCTGACCGAGTGGCAGCAGGTCGCTGGCAAGGTCCGGCGCGATCTGCTGAGCCTGTGGGAAACCCAAAGTGTCGACGCGCATTTCGAGGCGACCGAACGAGGCAATCGGCTCGAGCGGAATTCGCTGTCCGCCGGGGCGGGTGTACTCTCGCTCGCGCTGCTGGCCTTCCTCGGCGCGCTGGTGCTGGCCAACCGGTTCATCGCACGCCTGCGCCGGCTACGCCGGGACACGCTGGAATTGGCCGATGAACGATTGCCGGACACCATCCGCCGACTATCGGCCGGCGAGGAGTTCGATCAGGACGCCGACCGATTGGACTTCGGGTCCGACGAGATCGGCCACGTCGCAGACGCTTTCAACCGCGCGCACCGGGCGGCGGTGAACGCGGCGGTGGCCGAGGCCAAGACCCGGGCGGGCGTGAACGCGGTGTTCGTGAAGATCGCCCACCGGTCCCAGGGCGTGGTTCACCGCCAGCTGGCCCTGCTGGACAAGGCCGAGCGGGAGGAACCGGAACCGGACCGGCTGAAATTGCTGTTCCAGCTCGACCACTTGGCGACTCGCGCCCGGCGCAACTCCGAGAACCTCATCGTGCTCGGCGGAGAACAGCCGGGACGCAAGTGGCGCAATCCGGTGCCGCTGATCGATGTGGTTCGCGGTGCGGGCGCGGAATCGCTGGACTACACCAGAATTCATGTCCGAAAGCTGCCGGAGACACAGATCGTCGGATCCGCCGTCACCGATATCATCCACCTCTTGGCGGAACTGGCCGACAATGCCACCACGTTCTCCCCACCGGAGTCGCCCGTCGAGGTCACCGGTGGTCTGGTCGGCAAGGGAATCGCCATCGAGATCTCCGATCAGGGCCTCGGTATGACCGAGGAGGATATGGCCGCCCGCAACGCGCTGCTGGCACAGCCACCGGATTTCAGCGTCGCGACCCTGGCCGGAGATATCCGGCTCGGCTTGTTCGTGGTCGCGAAACTGGCGGCCCGCCACCGTATTACAGTGCGGCTCACGGAATCCGACTATGGCGGCGTGAAGGCTATCGTGCTGATCCCGAATTCGCTCACGACCTCCGCTCCGGATGCAAGCGCTGCCGATCCTGTCGAAGAGCGGCGAATTCCGGCGCAGCCCGAGTACTCATGAACGATTCACAGGATTCGTGGTACGACGAGGATGCCGGGCCGGTGGTCCGGCTCTACGCGGTGACGCGTGGCCGATCCGGGACCCGTCGCACCGATGTGGACATGGTCACCCGAGTGGTGGCTTCCAGCCTCGGCAGGCTGCGCCGCCCCGAACCCGAATACGCTGCCATCGTGGAGATGACTCGGTCGCCACTCTCGGTGGCCGAGATCGCCGCCCGGCTGCACCTGCCGATCACCGCGACCAAGATCCTGGTCGGGGATCTCATCGGTGACGGCGTCCTCGACTTCCGCGCTCCCGCCGTCGGCCCGGGTTCTTCCGATGACCTCACCGTGCTCCGTGCGGTCCTGAAAGGGATACAGGCACTGTAATTCCTTCGACTCGAGGCGCTGCTACAACCGAGTGGTTCGAACCAAGCGCCAATACACACGCCCCATCTGACCCGCGGTGCGCCCCGAAGGGAGCCATCATGGGCGACATCGACCCGCACAGCCGCCAACCCGGGACAATTCAGCGATTGGACAACATCGCGATCGTCATCGACGACCTCGCGGCGGCCACGGCATTCTTCGCCGCGCTCGGACTCGGAACTGACCGAATACCAGTCACCCCCAGCCCGAGACGCCGACCCGAACCCGCCGGCCAACACCCTCGGCATGCACCGCATCATGTTCGCCGTCGAGAACATCGACGCAACCCTCGCCCGCCTGCGCCCCCACGGTGCCGAACTCCTCGGCGACCTGGTGCAATACGAGAACAGCTACCGCCTCTGCTACCTGCGCGGCCCCGCGGGCATCCTCATCGCGCTGGCAGAACAGATCGAATGAGCGGTGGACCCGACGCACCAGCATATGGACCGCACGGTGCTGGTCGATGGGTCCGACATGCTGATCCACGCGGTCGGTGCCCGACAGAAGCACACCGCGTGGAGAGCGATCGCCTTGCTCTCGGGTGTGCGAATCGGTATAGCCGAGAGTCCGCTGCGCGTGCGGATTCTCGGTCCGGCGCACACACCCATCGATATCCGCTCGGCCGGAACCCGGCAGGTCGTCGCGGCCATACGCCGGCACGGCGTCCGAAAGCTGGTGGTGCAGAGCGCTTTCGGTGTCGCCGAGACACGGCTGCGACTCGACCTGGTGAACAAGCTGTTCTTCCGCCTCGTCGCCCACGCCGTCGACGACGCCACACTCCTCGGCCGACCGGTCACGGTGTCAGGGCCTCGCGAGTCGCGCGATCTCGCGCCGGCGAGATGAAGGCCGTGGATACCAAGGCCAGCACCAGCAGTCCGGCGCAGACGTAGCTCGATACCTGCAACCCGGTCGTCATCGCCGCACCGGCGGCGTCGGCGACGACTCGAGTGTTCGGATCGGCCGCCAATGTTGGAATGGCCGATCCGGCACTGTCGGTCACCACCGCGCTGAGGGAACGGGCGTCTGGAACCGCGGCCGCGTCGAGGCGGTCACGCAGACTGGAGCCGAGTGTGGTGAAGTACAGCGTCGTCAGCACCGCAATTCCGAGCGCGGAACCGAATTCCCGTGCCGCGCTTTGGATTCCCGAACCCTGGCCGGCACTCTCGACGGGTACGTCGGCGAGTACGACATTGGTCACCTGCGCGGTGGCGAACCCGACACCTACACCGTAGACGAAGAGGGCGACCGCGATCCACCACCAGGCGCTGTCGGTGGCGGCGGTCGCCCCCAGGAGCACCAGACCCATGGCCTCCAGGATCAGCCCTACCCGAACCTGTCCCAGCGCGGATACCGACGCGGCCATGGAGAAGCTCGCACCGCTCGCGCAGAAGCTGCCCACCGCCAGGGCGCACAGGGCCAGACCCGCCTGCAGCGCACTGTAATCCAGCACGAACTGCAACCACAGCGGCAGCACCGCGATGATTCCGAACTCGCCGAGCCCCACGATCAGGGTGACGACATTGCCATTGCGAAAGGAGGGAATGGCGAACAGTCGCACATCCATCAGCGGTTCACCGCCGGTGCGACCGAGCCAGGCCTGTCGCCGCCAGAACGCGAACAGGATCACCGCGGCCACGAGGAACAGGACGAAGATCGGGGAAAGTCCACCGCTCCAGGTGAATCCACCGAGCTTCAGCGGTTCGGTGGTAAGCAACCACCCGTGGGTTCGCCCCTCGATCATCGCGTAGGCGAGTGCGGCGAGTCCGAGTGCCGAGAGGACCGCACCCAGCACGTCGACTCCGCCGGACATGCGCGGTGAGGCCGGGATGAAGAGCAGCACCCCGGCCAGGATCAACGCGACCAGCGGCAGATTGACACCGAAGGCCCAGCGCCAGGAGAAGTCCGCCAGCCAGCCGCCCAGCAGTGGGCCGACAGCCGCGGCCGCGCCGATGGTCGATCCCCAGATGGCGAATGCCTGGGCGCGGGCCTTACCGGTGAAGGTCGCGTTGACCAGCGCCAATGAGGTCGGCAGAATCATCGCCCCGCCGACGCCCTGCAGGAATCGTGCCGCGATCAGCAGCCCGCCGTTGGGCGCCAGCGCCGCGAGCAGGCTGGTCGCGCCGAATACCAGGAGGCCGATGAGGAAGACCTTGCGCGCGCCGTGCAGATCGGACAGCCGACCGGCCAGCAGCAGCAGCGCCGCGAAAACAATGGCGTAGGACTCCTGAACCCATTGCGCCTGAGTGGAATCGATCGATAGGTCCTCGATGATCGGCGCGAGGATCACATTGACGATGGTGAGGTCGACGACGATCAGGGCCACGCCCAGCGATACCGCGACAATGCCGAGCCATTGCCGGGCGGGATGGGCGACTGGTTCAGTATTCAATGCATCTCCATCATAAAGTATCTTTGCGATGAAGATAGATTCGGCGCGGGTAGGTTGTCAACCGAGTCCCACGGTCGCGAGATGAGCAGGAGGCACCTGGATGGCGGCGGCGAAGTCACCGGATGATGTTGCGGTGCAACGTGAACGGCTCGCGGAGGAGCTCCGGGCGTACGGATCGAGTTTCACCGAACTCGGCCGGCGCTTCGCCGTGTCACTGGGCGTGCATTCCACCGATGCCTTCGCCCTGCTGGAGATCTCCGCCGCCGAAGCCCAGGGCACCCCGCTCTCCCCCGTCCTACTGAGCAAGCGCATCTCCCTGTCGTCGGGAGCGATGACCGCCCTGCTGAACCGCCTCGAGCGGGCCGGATACATCTCGCGCACCCGCGAACACACCGATCGCCGCATCGTCACCCTGCGCAGCAGCAACGACGTCAAAGAGATCGCGGACAGCTACTTCGAACCACTCAACACCCAGCAGGACGCCATCCTGTCCCAGTACCCGCCGCAGTTGCTCCGGCAGTTCGAGACGGTGCTCGCCGAACTGCGCGCCTCGATGGACGCGCACCTCACGCCGGACCGACTCCGCTCCGACGGCGCGCCGAACAGAGCCGAAGCACAGGAAAGGCCCGGCGGAAACCGGGCCTGACCTGCGATCGAAGTGGAACTGCTGGGGGCCTATTCGAAACCTACGTACCAGCCGGAACGTTTACGAAAAACGGTTGAGATGATGCCATCATTGCAGGTCGACACAGCCGAAGGTAGTAGAACCCCTCCCCTACCGCAGATCCACAAGCTGTCGCAGCGACTACCCCCGGCCGTCGCCGAGGAGCTAGCGGCCGCGTATCGGGCGGGAGCGCACACGACGGAGCTTGCTCCACGGTTCAGGCTGAGCCACGGCAGTGTGTTGCGATTGCTGGCCGAGCAGGGCGTGACGATGCGACGTCAGGGGTTGAGCGAAGGTGACGCACAGACGGCCATGCGGATGTACGAAGCGGAGGGGTTGTCGCTGTCGGAGATTGGCACTCGGTTCGGCGTGTGGCCGCAGACGGTACGACGGGCGTTGATCAAGGCGGGGGTGAAGATGCGGCCGAAGGGCGGGAGCCGGTCACGGAAACACGGCTAGTTAGCGGGCCAATCCTTGACCAGCTTATACCTGCCGCATCTGACTTTCATATCTTATGGGCCCATAATGGGCA
Source organism: Nocardia sp. CC227C (assembly GCF_030767025.1). Classification (GTDB taxonomy): domain Bacteria; phylum Actinomycetota; class Actinomycetes; order Mycobacteriales; family Mycobacteriaceae; genus Nocardia. The sequence goes on from NZ_JASITE010000002.1 coordinate 145,121, forward strand.
TTATATCCATTAACGCCCGAATCTATGCTTGAAATAGATGATGAAAGAATCAGTCGATAAGCAGTTTACAAATCTGTTCGCCTATACTGATAGGCTTTCCCACACCGAAAACCCTCCACGGATCGAACAGCTGGGCTTTCTAAAATTCGCGATTGAGTGCATCGTGGTTAGTGTTTCCAGTGGCAAGCTCGAAATTATCGAGGGTGCAAGAGCACTAGCCCCGCTCTGGGAATCACCACTCTCGCAGCACCATGCAGAGCTAACAGCCATCGCGGCCTACGCACGCAGCATTTCTACTGGTGGGTGCGATCTGGCTGAAATGCAGTATGAATGGCAGGAACTCGTCAGCTCGTTCGAGCACTTTACATCTTGGCAAGAAGCTGAGCAATTACGGCGTTGACCTCGCTTCCGCTCGGTGCACCTTTCAAAATCGTCAAGTTTGATTTACCCCCATCCGCTTGCGTAATTAGCATTCGCATCTCGCCCCTCCGTCCGTCATGAATTACATGGACATGGGGTCGCTCAGAGGTCAGACCACCGTCGCGACCAATGAAAATCTCTATCGTATTATTGCCCTCGATATACCGCGCGTACCACCCATGCTCACGCGTTGGCGCTGGAGACCGGCGTGCCTGTTCTGCCCGATCTGCGACAGCACGTTGGCGCGCGCACTCGGCCTTGCCGGCGTTAATACGTTCCATACGGTCCCGCACAGTCCCGACTCCCAGGTTCGCCCGCGGCCGTCCTAGCACCTCGCACCCAAGCTCATAGAAGAATAGTTGATCTCGCTCCTTCTCGATGTCTATTTTCAATCAGTAGCTAAAAGCCTTTTATCACCTTCTTTATCGGCGCGAATCCCCACAAGGTTCGTTGCTAAGGAAGCGCGGAGAACTCGACGGCAAGTAGCTAGTCAGGACTAATTCGCGGCATGCAGCCACCAAGTTCTTAGGGTAGGACGATCAGACTGGGTGGTTGGCAAGAAATCTGTGGCCAGCCAACGAGGACGCGTTCGCCCCGGCAGAAATGGCGGCGAAGGCGTGTGATCCCGGATTCGCCACAAGCCGGGAGGTCACCTGCGCAAAGATGAACCGTGGGATTCAGAGGCCTCCCGTCGACAGTGTAGAAGGCGTCTCGCTCATGCCCACCTGGCGGATATCCGCTGAAACGTCCGCCACTGTCTTGGAAACCGAATCTTCAGTTCCTTGAATTGTTTTTCATCAGCACCCTCGTGTGCAGCGAACCAGGAGGATAGCCCGAAGTCATCCTCTTTCGCTTCCCTGACCACTTTAATCATCGCGAACGTAGGTGAGGTGCCACTAAGAACGGCATCGACTGCATCGTAGTATCGGCGTAATACGCGCCTGCGGCCTTCAGTAACGGCCTCATAGTTGATGCATTCCAGAACCTCTAACGTTTTTTCTCCGAAAATATCGAATCCCGGCCCCACATACCTCGGACTGATCATGCCGTTAGCTGAGTCCAAAATGAAGTGGTTCCATGGATCCACTCTCTCCGGGTTAAGCAGGAGAGCCTCACCGAAGGCGCTCACCGGAAATCTCGCGTTCTTACGTCGATTGCACTCAGGACAAACCCAAAGAAGGTTACCCCAACTAAAGGCTAGCTTGTAATTGTTGGCGATAGGAACAAAGTGATCTACGTCGGCAGATCTTGAGTCGCAGCAATAGACACACCTCTGCCTAACTCCGGCAGCAATTCTCAGCGCATCGACGACTCCTCCACTCTTATGCGATCGCCGAAATCTCTTCCACTCGCTATCCGCTTCGGACCGTGTCGATACAAGCCGAGATCTACGAAACAGCTCTACTCGATCCACCAGGCTGAGCTGGCCTTTATGAATTCTCCGCACCTTCGGCTCAATTCACGAAGAGCTTAAGCTGCTCAAGCTCTCGTTCTTCGGATTCACTGATCTTACCCGCAATTTGTTTGGCGCGGAGGCGTGCATGCGCCTTATTGGCTTGGACAGCTCTGGGAGAACGCGAGTATGGCAATCCGAAAGCGGGGGATATTAGGATCTGGTCAGGCTTTCCTGCAATTACGGAATTGAAATCTTGCTCCGTTAGCCTAAACGCCCGCGCTCCAGTACCTGGCTGCGGGAGATGGAATATCCGCCCTCTATCAGCCGCTTGGCAAATCAGCGGACTGTGGGTTGTGACGATAAACTGTATCAAGGGAAAGTGCCGCTTAAGCCAAAAGCCGATTTCTCGTTGCCATGCGGGGTGGAGATGCGAGTCAATTTCATCAATCACGACTACGCCAGGCCGATTTACATAGAAGTGACCTTCGTCGTCGCGTGCAACAAGCTCTACGGCACCGTATACATCGACCATATGACGAAATATATCGATCAGCATTGCTAATGCAGATCGATACCCTTCGCTCATATCAGAGAGCGGCATGGTGCGTCCAGCGGAATCTTTTAACCAAAGACCTTCCGAGTTTACCCCGTTCACCGACACACCCTGCCGAAGAAAGTCATCATTCAGAATGTTGAGCAAGCTTTCCAGGGCAATTTTCTCAGATTCTTGCTCTTCCAATTTCTTATAATTCAGTTGCTTAACCCACTGTTCACATTCTCCCAGTGTCGCATCCTCCTTGAACAGCGTAGCGACTCTAGGAACACGCCCGGGAATAACCATGAGTCTTTGCGCATCAGGGGAGCTACCGTATAGTCTTCGAAAGGGACCATAGCCGAGAAGAAACCAGCCTGGTGTTCCAACTGACCAGGGTCCATTGAATGCACCCTTTTTCTTGTTTCTGTTGATGTCGGCCGATGAAACCGACCACGACCCTCCTTCGCGTGCAAATTCGATCTCAGCCCAGAACGTGCTCTTCACACGAAATCCACCCTTAGCTGTTCGATCAAATTCATGATCCGGCTTGACCTCAACGGAGATCGATCCTGAATCCTGTCCGTCACTTACCCAACCGCGAAGGTCAGTCAGCAAGACTCTGGAGTCGTCGGGACCAAGGACTGCCATGCATATGGACTTTATCAGAGCAGTCTTGCCCGAACCGTTGTCACCCGTGATTACTGCCCAGCCGGAATGCCCCCCATCAGTTCCGGAAAAGTCTAACTCGATTTCATCGAAGCCCTTAATATTCTTCAGGGAAACGCGCTCGATATACATCGTAGTAGTGGTCCCCCTTTGAGGCGACGGCTCTGTCTCGGATGTCTAGGCAATGCATGATAGCGGGAATCGTACCGCGTGCGTGTTCCGCGAGCGCTTGGATCAGCCCTTGCAGCACGGTGTGTTGGCAGAGGAGCAGTTGACATGTAGTCAAACCAAGGCTCTCGATCAACCAAGGGACATGCTTGACCGCTGAGCGAATCTCCCTGCTCCAGATGATGAGGCACCGGACAGCTCCGGTGTTCGGTCGATGAGGTTGCAGCAACAGTTGGAAAGAAGCTGTCGCGGAACTGGGACCGCCAGATCCAGCACCGGACGGCTAGCGCACGCGCCCGCCTTCTGCGCCTCGGTGAGGAAGCCGCTCGCCCACCTGCTCCGTGTGGTGGTCCAGGTCGGCAAATGACATAGCCAGCAGCAGCGACGTCGAGGTTCCCGGGTTGGTGACCAGGGCTGGGACCTCGATATAGGCCAGCGCCCCACATACGGGGCACTTCGCAGCCGGCACCGAGACCGAGACCGACTGTGCCGCAGAGGGAAACAACGCGGACCACCTGGCATCCCGACGAGGTCACCGTACGTACCGCCCGCCGCGCCGTAATACCAGCCCACAACTGCTCGCTACCCCGCGCGGCCCGGGCAGCCGCCCCGGGGCCGACGGCGATGCGGTTCGTTGATCATCATCCTGGCGATCATCGCCGGGCTGGTCCTGCTCGTCCTGCTGATGTCGCCTGGGCAACGCGAGTCAGACCAACCGCCACCACCACCTGAGACTGTGCAATTTCGATCGCCGAGTTCGAACTTGTCGTGCGTCGCGACACTTGGAACGCCCGCGTCAATCCGCTGCGACGCCAACAACATTCAATACCAGCCGCCACCGCCGGGATGTAACCCAACGACTCTTGGGCGGTCGATTCTGCTGACCGAAGGCCCAGGAGGCGGTCTTCATCTGCCCGCCCGACTCGATCGCCAATCTGACGAGCGCTGCGTTCGAGTACGGAACTACGAAGTCGGTTGGCCCGTTCACCCGCGAGAGCGACATCTACCTCGGCATCACCTGCCGCGACACTATGACGGGACGAGGATTCCGGATTGAGCGGGATTCGTATGAGTTGTTCTGATCGTATTATCCACTATGGCAGAACCAGAAACTCCCGGCTGGTTACAAGCAACCAGAGGTATCACCCCCACTCGTGCGGCCACTCGATGAGTTCGGCACGTTGCCGTATGCATCGAGAGGACGATGGAGTATGTGCGATGCTAGATCTCAGAGCATTCTGACAGCTTCAGTCGCTGACCATCCAGACGACAAATAGAGGTCAGCTGATGAGTTTTGCTGCTGTCTCACCGACGACCGCCTGTCAGCCGCTATGATTAAAGACCGGCATGCCAGGCGGGCGGGTTTAAGTCTACTCGTTCAGCAGTGGAAACAGAATAGCTTCGAGCGTGCTCGCATCAGCAAAAGCCAATTCGTTCGCACTCATTATTCCCAGGCTTGCTCCCATCGACCAGAAGCTGAATAAACTCAGCGATGAACCAAATGATTCCCCACAAGATGACGATACCGATCGCAACGGCTACGGCAGCCCCTACTACAGCACTGGCCTCCGACAGTATCTTGCCAAAACCGTAGTGCTCCCTTGAACCCGCAGCGGTGGGGGTACTCTTCGATCTGCTTGTATAGAGGGACATAGCTTGGACAAAGAGGATTACTGCCGCAAGCACGAGCATGGCAATTGTTGACCACACTGCGGAAGTGCCTACTCCGAGGAATATTAGCAGAAGAATCGGCAGTGCGACGGCGCAGGCAGCGAGAACAGTTCCGCCGCCGACACCGACGGGCTTCAGAATAATAACTATCCAGCTCATTGCGATCGATTCTGATTGGGAGACCTTTCGGTCAGCTCTCTGGATATTTCGTCCATGAGGTTCATACCCATTCCGACAAGCGTTATGATCAGGACCGTATTTAGTAAAAGGAGTGCAGCCACTGCCCCTTCGACTGGAGCATCTACGAACAACTTGTCGTAAATCGCTGTCAGGCCGATGTATAAAGGAATCCCTGCCACCACGCAAAGCGCACCCGCTGGACTCCTGACCCTGAGCGTCGTCCAGGTCGGCAAAATGACGAAGATCGCTACGGCGAGAACGCGGGTCACGATCACGAGAAAGTCGTGAGCAGACTGCGAGGTGAACATCGAGCCTCCGGGTGGATGTGGGCTCTGTGCGGAGTGCACACAACAGAGTAAGCGAATCTGCTTGCGTTGCAGGGTAAAATCCGTGCGTCCGACGACAAGGAGTGCCATGGACTGGGATGGGCCAGGCGACAACAATCCGGACTACATCGACAAGCACTTCGTGCACATGGTCTGCCTGAGACCGGGCGACTCCAACGACTCACCAATCTGGACCACGTACATCAAGCCGCTCGTGGACCCGTTCGCCGACAACACGACCGACTTCCGATACTGCGACGAGGACGAATTCCACGAACTCATCCGGCAGGTGTGGCAGGACGCCGACGTCGACAACGACGTCACCATCGACCACGAACGCGATCTGGCGAAGGCAACCTCCGCGGCGAGAGGCAGCCGCATCGACTTCCTCATCTACTACGACGACCTGCACAAGGTCGGGGTCAAGGTCAAGACCACCAGCATGTGGACCGAAGAGTACGTGCAAGACCAGCTCGTACGATACGCGGAGACCGAACAGGTCGATTCGATGCTGCTTCTGACCGCAGACCCGGACCTCACCGAGATCGAGTGGCCGCGTTCGCTGCGTGTGCCGCTGTTCATCGTCCTACTTAGCGGCCGGCGCGGACGGCTGTAGTCGGGTTCGGTTGCGGCGGGTCGCATGTGTTGGCACGCGAGCGCTGTGTTGAGGGAACCGGCGCCTGCGGATCACCGTCTAACTGGTGGATGGACCAGCATCGGCGTCGTGAGCTTCGCGAAATAGGTTACGACCCTGACGATTTGACCGTCCAGTTGGATCTGGCGTGGATTCGGTGGCTGCTGCGGCGGAAGATCACCTGACGCGGCGGCGAACCCGAGAATACTGGGTAGACCGGCACCGCCCCGCCGCAGACATTCTGTGCCGAGGTCGCCCAAACCAGACAGCGGTGGCTAACATCGCCCACGCCTCAACGGATGCCCCGACCACGACGTTCATCCCACGCCATGAAGGGACATCCCGTGAAGACACTCGCTCGCATCGTCAGCATCGCCGCGCTCACGCTGCTCGCCGGCGCACCCACCGCGGCAGCGTTACCCACCGGCAGCGGCGGCACCGACGCGCCAGCGCCCCCGCTGTCGACCACCGAGACAGTGAACATCGGCGACTACTGCGCGTCCACATACGCGCCGACGCGGACCGTTGCTCAGACCGCGGACGGGCAGACCGTGTATTGCGTGCAGGTGAAGCGTACCGACGCGTACGTGTGGTGGCCGGTCAACGAGGAGTTGCCGGTCGACCCGCATCACAGCGTTTCGCCCGGCGATGACTGCTTGGGTGAAGGTGAGCAGTGGGTCGACGGGCAGGGCCGCGCGATCCAGTGCAACAAGACCCAAAACGGCCGCCTGCGCGGCAACCTCGTCTGGCAGCTCCAGCACTAGCGAGTCCGACGGCAGCGGGTTCTGTGCTTGTCGGCGGGTCCTGGTAGCGTCCGACCGTCAACCACGCTGATGCGATCAGCACGGTCCGACTACCCCCGAACGAGCCCCGCGCCGACGCAGACGGTCCGGGGCTCGGTTTGGCTCTTGGGGACGGAGTGGGACCTGCCTACCAGAGCGCGCGTTGAGACCGCTCGAGGTACGCGCGAAACGGTCAGGGCTCCATGCCGTTTCGGCAGTACCGATTATTGGCCGGACAGCAGATCGCGTGCTACCGCTGGAGCGGCGCCGGTCTCTCCATCATGATCGATCTATGGCGACGCACGCGGACCTGACGGCAGCGATGGACTACCTGGCAGTGGACACGTGGCGTCGCCTCGAACACGGACAACCGCGTGGCCTGGCACCCAGCGAAGAGTCCATCACCGACTATCTGCTGTTCGAACTGAACCAGCAGTTTCCACAGATTCTCGTCCACAAACCCAGCAAACGGGAGGAGGCACGCGTCGGTGCGGACTGGGAGTGGTGGATCGGAGCAGATACCCGGTGGCTGTGCCTGCGGGTACAGGCGAAAAAGTTCTTCGGCCAAAACTATCGGCATCTCGGCCATAGGATCGGGAACACGGGTATTCGGCAGATCGACCTGCTGATCGCCGGATGCGATCAACGCGGGTACCTTCCGTACCACGTTTTCTACAATGGTTGGGCCAGTGGCCATTTCGACGGCCACGACCTCGCAGCCCTGAAGACCAACGACCAGTTCTTCCCGCATACGTCGGGGCGGCCGATCACGATGCGAAGCCCCATGCACCCGCACGGCTACGAGACAGTGACGCTTGGGGAGGAGAATCCGCGATGGTGGGGATGTTCGGCCTTGCCGAGTCGTGTCGTGCGGAACCTGCTGCAGGCCCGCCATCGACACTACGTCCCACGCTATTTGGCGCACGCTATGCCGTGGTCGATGCTGTTTTCGCCTACCGACGCCACCCGTGCGCACGAACGTATCCCTGCGGGGCTTACCGACATCGTCGACGTCATCCATTGGCGTCTGCTCAGCGGCACTCCCGAGACCACAGCGCCTATGGCTCCGGTACCCGAGGACACGCAGGACGCAGATTCCATCTTGGACGGACAACGACTCACGGCCCTTCCACGTTATGTCCGGGCCGTATTCGACGGCCACCGGGCCGCCGATCTGGGTGACGTAAACAAAGCGACGGATGACCGAGTCGCTGCCCGACGACTCGTCCTCACCGATCTGGACGACTTTCCCACCGACCCATCTCCGACATCGGTACGGCCGCTACCCTGAAATTCGCCCGGAGTCCATCGGTTCGAGCCGTCTTACGTGCGGACCATGCTGATTGCCGATACCCGGCGGTGAGGATACGTGCGGTCCGGGCGCCCCGGCCTGCGAGCCGACACTCGAAACGCAAGCAGCCTTTGCCTTCGCTGCCAGACAAGCCGTCCAGTTCCCCTCGGTGCCGGCTTGCCCGTCGCGGGCACTCGACTGTATCGGTCATCCGCTAGCAGACCATCTCCTTTCCACGGTTTACGATCCCACTCACCACGGAAATCACACTGGAAAGGGCTGCTTCATGGCACGCAAGGTCATCGTCGAGATGGTGGACGACTACGACGGTCAGTCCAAGGCCGAGGAGACGGTGCTGTTCGCTGTCGATGGTGTGGCCTACGAGATCGACCTGTCGAAGTTGAACGCCGCCAAGATGCGCGGGATGTTCGAGCAGTGGACTCCGCACGCGCGCCGGGTCGGCCGCGTGCCGCGAGGCAAGGCGGCGGGCAAGCCGCGGCCGGCGGTCGATCGGGAGCAGACGCAGGCGATCCGGGACTGGGCGCGCAAGAACGGCTTCGAGGTGTCCAGCCGCGGCCGCGTCCCGAGTGAGGTGCTGGAGGCCTACAACAAGGCGAACGCGTAGCGCATGCGCGCGTCCGCTCCTCTCGACGGGGCGGACATGATGTTTCTTCGCGAGGTGGGCATCAAATCGGCCGCTGAACCGATCCTGCGCACCTCGGCGAAGCACGTGCCGGGGCGACCACTGCTGAGCGCGGCGGGGTTTTCCGAAGATGCCGCCCGCTGCTGCGAAGGCAATCTACGCTGCTCGTAGAGTACGAGCGGAGGCGATGCGCATGCGACGGGAATCGCGCCTTTCCGGCAGTGAGGCCGTTGCCGTCTTCCTGGACTTCGAGAACCTCGCCCTCGGTGTGGGCGGGGGCGCTCCTGGCACACAGGCTATTCCGGCCGCGGCGCTGCGCTGGCTGTGCCGCGGGTTCGGCAATGCGTCGGTACGGCGCGCCTATGCCGACTGGCGTGATGAACGGTTCGGCCGGTACGAGCAGGCACTCGCCGAAAACGGCATCGATCTGGTCCAGCTCGGCCGGTTCGCACCAGGGACGCACAAGAACGCCGCCGACATCCGGTTGGCCGTCGATGCGATGGAAACCCTGATCACCCACGCGGAGATCGGGGTCTTCGTATTGGTCACCGGCGACAGCGACTTCACCCCGCTCGTGCAGAAGCTGCGCGAGTTCGGCAAACATGTCATCGGCATCGGCGCCAGCGAGACCACCACGAGCACCCGGCTGGTATCGGTGTGTAGCGAGTACAAGTTCTGGGAGACCGTCTTGCGCCACGCCGACCCAGCCGACAAGATCACCGCCAATCGTCACCCGGCAACCGCCGCCAGCGACACCACACAGGCCCGGCACCTTCTCGTTCAAGCGATGTCCCAGATCATGACCGACACCCCCACCGCCAGCGCGATCAAGACCAAGATGCTCGCACTGGATCCGACATTCGATGAGAGCGCCCACGGCTTTCGCAGCTTCCGCGACTTCCTGGCCCAAGTCGGCGGGGCGACGATCGTCGGGCGGTCGGGCGGTGACATCACGGTGAGGCTGGCGGACGCATAGGCACGACTGTGCCTGGCGATACCCGCAGGCCCCGCCAGGCACATGTCCTGGAATCTGAATCCTCAGACGCGAGCAGTACTCGGTACGTCCGGCAACTGCTCAGCACGGCGCAGCGCACCGACCAGACTATCGAGATACAGCATGGCCCCCAGCGACATGCCATGGGCCACTCGACCCAGCCGCCGCAACGACCGGTTGTGGAATCCCTCCACCACCTCGGCGTCGCCAGCATGCGTCATGACCGGATCGGCGGCAAAGAGTCCTGGATCGACGTCGAAGAACTCGGCCAGGCCCATCCGTAGCAGGGCCGGTGCCCCGCCGAGGGCTCCCCCGCTCCGGAGGGCGGTGATGTAGTCCGCAGGGGCGGGATAGCCTGCGGCAGTCAGCCATTCGGCCACCATCTCGTCGGACAGCGGTCGACCGTGGTGGCGTTCCCACATCTCGAACACCAGGTTCAGCCGGGCTCCCAGATCGGTGTTGTTCATGACGAGCCTCCCTTCCTGCGACGCTGCAAGATCACTGCCACATTGGCGAACCTGACGCTAACGTGCCGGCGGCGAGGGAGCGCCGGGTTCACGGATTTGGCACAACCGGTCAGTCCAAAGAGGACCCGCCCGGGGCTCGGACGTTGCGCGGCCGCTTCCGGGCGCCGTTGCTGGATGCAATAGTGGAAGCCGGGCGCTCAGCTGTAACCCAGACGAATCCGACGCCGCTTCGCGGGAAGACCCAGCCGTCAAGGCCGACCCGAACGGATCTGCCGGGCACAGTGTTTGGTGAGCGTTCGATACGGGTTGCCCTGCTGCTGGCGATGAAGTCGAGCACGCTGACCCGCTCGATAGCGCAGTCGCTGTAGTCGAGTTCGACCTCGATGCCGCGGGTGGGCTGCTCGATGTCGACGAAGAGCAGGTGGCCGCGCCGCTCGGTGACGGTGCGGTAGGTGTACGCGATGGTGACCGGTGCCTCGGCCTGCCTCACATCGAGGCCGAGGTCGGCAGTGTAGATCTGCCCAGTCTTTCGGGCGGAACGCCGGATGGTGCGCTCCTGTCCGTCGACACTGAACTGGAGTAGTTCGAACGCGACCTGATCGGTGGCGTCGATGCCCTCTTTGGGCGTGACATACCAGGCGAAGGTGCCATCCTCGCGCGCCAGTTCGGCGTATTCGGTCTTGTCGGAGACGGCGGCGAAGCGGCGCGATTGGTGTCTGGGGATGACGCTGTACTCCCAGCGCACCGTGACGGTGAAGAGATCTGGCCGGGCGGGGTTCTTCGACGGGAGGTAGGAGGCCGGCGACAGCCGGATCTCGACCTTGGCGTCGTGCCAGCGCTCCGACGCCTGGATGGCCTGGTCGCGGATGTCTTGGTAGACCTCCTCGGCGAACGTCTTGTCACCGAGACGCAGCGCGAGGCTGTTGCGGATGACGCCGTCGAGCGTTTCTGGGCTGGCCACTCGCGCGAGGTCTTGGTTACCGAGCGCGAATCCTTGGATCACTGCGTCGCGCATGGCTGGAGCGGATTCGGCCAGCACTCGCTTGAGCCGGGCGACGTCGCGGGCTTCCCGATCTTTGCCGACGAAGTAGTCGATGCCCAGGCCGAGCACCGCGGCCACGAGCAGAGTGCCGCCGACCTCGCTCCAGGGGAAGAAGCTGAGCCAGCCCGGTGCCAGGGTCTCGGACAAGTACGCACCCAGCACCATCAACCCGATTCCAAGACCAGCCACCAGGATGGCGGCGATGATGGTCTGCAGTTTGGTGATGCGCTGAAGCTGATCGTGCATAGACTGCCACTATTGTAGCAAGCCTAAGCAATGATTAATAGCGAAAGGGAAAGGGCCGCAGCGGGTTTCATTCTGTCCACTACGACCCTTTCATGTCGACACGAGGGCATTTTAGCCGTCGCCACCGCCGATGAAGCCGTCACCGCCGCCCATGGTTCACCTCCCTACCCGGTTGCCGCGCCGCCGGAATGGGCGCGGTGCGAAATATCCTAAATTGGGATATTGCGCGGCGCAAGGTGCGGTTTGCCTTGTGGAAAAGTCGATCTATTCGGCCGAGTACCAGCGCCTTTGCGCGGTGCTAAGGCAGCTGCGCCGCGACGCGGGCCTCACCCAGGTGGAGGTGGCCGCCCGGCTTGACGTCCCCCAGTCCTTCGTCAGTAAGTACGAGAGCGGCGAGCGGCGGTTGGATGTGATCGAGTTGCGGCATGTGGCGGAGGCGCTGGGGGTGACACTCGCGGAGGTTGTGGGACGCCTCGGCTGATCACCGCCGCAAGGAGGCTTCGCCCCCGGCTCAGCATCCTCCGCTAGAGCCAGGGGCATCTCGCCACCGCGCGTTTCTGTCGCCGTCGCTCAGGTCGGTGGTGTGAGTTGAGCCGACGCGCACCTCGTGGAAAAGCATCGTTGGCCGGGTTCATGGCCAGTTTCGGTACCGTCTACCTCATCGCCGAGATGGATGTTCGGCGGTTTTCGTGATTGTCCGTCACGCTTACGGATCACCGAATCATTCCCGCAACGCGCGAAAAGGCTTCTGCGATGGTATCGCGGTTCCGGCGATGGGTGTCCTTGTCGTCCTGAAAGATCGACTGCGGCCCTGGACTGGCGGTGAACAAGACCTCGGCATTGCGAAACCTCGGGTGCTTCCGTCCTACCGCCGCCGTCCAAGCGGGCCAGGTCTTCGTCTTCCCCATCACGATGACCGCCGCGAGGTCGCCAGGAAGTAAGTCGACCACTTCCTCAAGATAGGGTCGAGCACGCACTGCCTCGTCCTGGAGACTGCGCCTCCCCTTGGCGGGATTGGCGACCCACCACGGGATGACATTCCAGGGGATGTAGTCGGTGTACTGCAGTCCCGTTTCCTCGCATAGCTGGTACACGTTATGCGCAGTCTGGTCGTTGTTGTGCAGACTGATGAAACCCGACTCTCCGTGCGCAGCGCCCGAGGGATCCTGCAGCACCATCAGCACTTTCGCTCCACGCGACCCAGCTCTGGGATCGAAGTACGGCACACTCTCGCCGGTCACGGCCTGCACCGTATCCACCCAGCGGTTCAACTCCCCGATGGGGCCGGTGTAGCGCGCTGCCATCCGCTCCTCGACGTTACGAGGAGTCACTATCTTGCTCAGTAGTTCGCCGCGGTCGAATGCAATGCGGTTCTTCACACCTCGATACGAGCGGGATGCCATGCCCCATACGTCGATGGCCGATCGTCCAGCGTTAACGACACTCTGAAAGATAGGGGGATGGCCAGCCGCACTACACCGGCGGTCGGCACATGGTTGACGGCGTGATACCAGGTTCCGGCGGATCCGGTGTCGGCGCTGCCGTCTTGCGGGCGCAGGGAGTCGAGTCGCTGCTGTACGGGGTGAACATCGACGAAGCCCCGACAAGTGGTCACTCGCCCAGAACGGCTGACGAGCTCGCCCCGCGTCATCGCATCTCAGATAGCATTCCAGCATGGGCTCTGTAACCATCGATGCCCTCCGGCGCGCACTCAAGCAGGCGTGGTCGGCAGAAACGAGCGCCTCGTCCGACTGGACAGACCTGAACCGCGCGAAGGGCCAGTGCGCGGTGACTGCCTGTGTCGTCCAGGACTACCTTGGCGGTGACATCTTGCACTCTATGGCGACGCTGCCGTCTGGGAAGCAGGTCTCCCACTACGTCAACCTCATCGAGGAGGCGCTCGTCGACCTCACCAGGGAGCAGTTTCCCGAGGTTACGGAGTTCTCCTCGCCGCAGCCAAAGACCAAGGGATACAGCTCGACTCGCGAGTACTGTCTGTCCTTCGATGCCACGAGAACGCGATACGAGCTCTTGGCTGAGCGGGTTGCGCGGCAGGTCGCGGGGACAGACTAATGATCCGGCGCCCGGTGGAGTTCTGATCCCGGCACGATCCAGTTCACCGGTCCATCCACCTCCCGAGGAACTCCCCCACCTCAGGAGCTGCCGCCTGCGGTCGGAGGCTCTCGACGATGTTCTCCATAGCCGTCCGGAGCCGTGTCGATGCGACGGTCGTGACGGCGTCGAAGTGCCGGGTCAGAACCGTGCAGGCGTCGGTGAGTTGTCCGGCCTGAACATGGTTCTGCGCCAGCCGGATCCGCCAGGCGGCCTGCTCTCGGGCGAACCCGGCAGAACCGGCTATCGCGGCGTTCAGGTACGCCGCGGCGGTCTGGTGATCATTGAGCCGCATGAATGCCAGGCCGGAAAGGCCGCTCAGTTGGGCCGCCGACAGGTGCTTCAGGTACTCCGGGTCATGGCCGCGTGCCGATTCGTACGCTCGCTGAGCGCGGCTGACGGCCGCGGCGGTGCCGGTGCGGTCACCCAGGACGCTGCGGGCTTCGGCCTCGCGAACGGCGGCGAGGGCCCGCAGCTTCGGACCACCCTCACGACGCGCCGCCAGCTGGGCGGCTTCTGCCAGCTTCACCCCCTCCTTGGGGCGTGAACCCTCCCGGTACGACAGCAGACACGCGTTGATCCAGGCGTGCGCGGCCGCGACGCCGTCGCCGGAGATTGTGGCGGCCTGGGCGGCGTCAGCGTAGTAGCGTTTGGCCTGTTGCCACCGGCCCGCGTCGTAGTGGACCCACCCGGCGGCGGTCATCATCTCGGCACCGGCGCTCGTGAGTACCTTGCCGACGGGATCGGTGTAGGTGCCGCGGTCGAGCAGCTGCTCGACGTAGCGCACTTGGCTGGACGCGAGCGCGCAGAGCTGGTCACCGCCGGCCATGAGCTGGAGTTCATGGATCTCGTTGATGCTCCGGACAATTCGGTCAACGTCAGGCTGACTGACGCGTAGCCGCAGCGCACCCGGATCCTCCGCAGCTTGACCGTCGCCGGATAGGGCGACCGCCGCGAGTCCGGATTGGAACAACGGGCGCCGGTTCACGTCGGGCTCCTCCCGGGTTTCAGGAAGCAACGTAGCCAAGGAGACCTGCAGTGCATTGGCTACCCGCCGCAGCACTCGGACGTCATGGACGGCCGGGCCGTCGTGCTCTAACTGCGAGACGGCCGGCTGCGTGAGGTGGAGCAGCGCGCCGAGTTCCGCCTGGGTGAGTCCGACCGATCTGCGAAGTCGCCGAATTATCTCACCGGTCGTCTGCATCGTGGGCTACCTCGATCCCTCGGGTCGGATCCAACGCGCACGCCGGAATCGGCTGGTTAGCAAAGGTTTTGGCGCTAGTTCGGACGATATACGGGTTTTCGTATATTTCAAAAGGGTTGGGCTATTTCGGGGCGGTGTAGGCGGTTTTGCGGCCGTACGGTCACGCCTGTACCCGGTACCGGGGTGACGCCGTACTGCCCTTCACGGCGCACTGGCCCGCCTTGAGCCGCCGGACCAGTGGCGAAAGCCCCCGGTACCGGGTGCCTCGAACGACATCGAGCCGACCCGACTGGAGAGCCACCATGCATTCGCCCACGCGGTACCCGTGCGTCGCTCGATGTGGCGTAGCAGCGCATCAGGCACCACCGACGCCATTCACGGTCGCTCAGGCGCACACCGTGATGCAGTTTCATGTGGCGTGCCGCGCCAAGCACTGCCCACGGAAGCGTGCGGCGCTCGACGTGCTGATTAACGCCGGCCGTACGAAGCCTTCCGCAATCCATCCACGGTGATCACTGATGGGTACCGCAACTCACGACGATGACCACGACAAGCATTCAGTCGGCGCCAGCGGGCCGGGGTGGGTGCCGATGGAGCCGCTGCCGTCGAGCGAGATGTTCTTGGCGGCGTTTGGCGGAAAGCCGCCCCTGACGGCTGTCGACATCCTCGACCCGGCGTTCGACCTGGTGGCCTGCCAGAGGCAGTACCGGCGGGCGTACGAGGTTCTCGGCAGTGACACGGCCTCGGCCGACAAGCTGCGGCATGCGGCATCCGAACTGGTCGTGGCGCAGACAGACATCGAATTCCTAGTTGCCATCATCGACGACGCCGTCGCTGAGCGGTTGCAGCAGTACCGGCGCCAGCGAGGGAGAGCAGCATCGCGGGTGAGAACTGACGTCGTCGGCGAAATCGCGCTGCACACGGAGAGCATTGGCGAGATCGCGGCCAGGATGGCGGATCTGTGGGAGGCGGTGACTGCCAAGACCAAGCGGCCCGGCGGCGACGAGATATCCGAGGCTCGTCAGTTGGTCGACCTGTGCCAGGGCTACGACTGCTTGGCCGCCGAGGTCGAGACCGGTCGGCGCCAACTGCCTGGAGTGTGACGATCATGCGAGATCGACACTCGTCCCGACGCATTCGGCATATCCACATCGAGTCCGGTGCCCTCACTCTGGACTACCGGGCCAGTGCCGAGCAGGCGCAAAACGTCGCCGACCAACTGGCACAAGGGTTCCCGGAGCTGGTCGTTACCGTCGATGACGACGTCCGGGCCGATCTGCCGCCGCTTCCATGCGCCGACCTGTGGGACTGAGACTCGTCACGAATCTAAATCCGAAGGCACACCACGATGCCAGAAGCGAGCCCGGAGCACTGCATCTTCTATGGCTCCACTCTGAAAAAGCCGCTCGCCCTCACCGTGCCGCCCGTAGGAGCCACACTGGCTCAACCGCTACCGGACGCCGGGCCGTTTCTGCGCGTGCGCGCGGGTGTGGAGGAGCCAAGCACGGTCATGCTACATCTGGCGCGGGAACTGGTCGGTGTTTGGCGGCATGCCCATGATGAGTGGCCGACGTTTCGTGATGGAGAAATCGGGAGGGAATATCGGCACAGCGAACTTTGTCGCAGCGCAGCTTGGGAAAGACCGGGTACTCGGGCGGGTCGGCAGTCAGTCCGCCGCCTCCAGCAGGAACACCGCCACCGCCAAATGCACCAGGCACTCGTCCGGATGGTGATGGCGATGGGCGTAGCGCAGTTCGAAGGCTCCTCCACGCGTCAGCTCGAGGAGTTGCACCTGGCACAGGTGCTCGGCCAGCGGGCTATCGGCCTGAACAAAACTGTGGGTGCTCATGGCATGTGGCCTCCGTGGGCGAGTAGGGCTTGGAAGGCGGTGCATCGCCGTGGCCCCGCTGCGTTCGGCTGCGATGAGGGCGGGCCGAATAACCAAAGCCGCCAGCGTCTCCGGGTCGTCTGGACCATGGCGATGAGGGCGGGAATGAGTGGTGTGCTCCAGCAGCTCCTTCATCGCCGATGTCTCGGCCGCTGCGGGCGGTCAACCCACGGCGGCTTCCAGATCGGCGTCGCACGGGACGGTGGCCGGATGTCCTGTAACTGCGGCAACACCTCGGTGTCGTCATCCACGCTCGGCCGGCGGCGGCGGTGGGGCGAGGCCGGCGGGCGCGGCATCGGATCGGTGGGCTCGTCCAGCTCGTCGACCGAATGTTCTGGGACCGTCTCGGTTTCGTCACCGTGATGCTGGCCAGGGACGAACTCATGTCGCCCCGGCTGGTTGGTGCGCTGCCACCACACCCCGATCCGGAAGCCCAGCACGGCCGCGAAGCACACCGAGGCGGGCCACACCAGCGGCGGCATCGCTCAGCCACCGGCCGGGGCTGGGTCGTCCGTCTTCGTTGCCACGTCTCCACCCTCCGGCCACACCCGCCTTGGTGGAAATTCCGTGCCATCCCCCTCCGGCCCCTGCTCTTGGGCAGGCGCAAGCGTCTGGCCCGCACCGCAACCAGCTCGTCGAACGACTCGATGCACCAGGAGAGTTCAGTGGCGTCATGCTCATGGTGTTGTGGGTCATTCTGTCGAAGGGCATACGGGCAGGTACTTGCAGACAAGCCAGGCGCTACATCTGCCATTGGCGGCCGGGGCGGAATCCTGGATCCCGCTGGTACAGCGGACGGGCCGGGAGCTGGAGCCGATCGTGCGGCGGCACTACGGGGGAGACCGCGATGGTCGTGGCGCACGAGGAGACGGTGGTGGCTGCGGCGCAGTCGTTCCTGCAGCTGTGCCGTGGAGCCGGGAGGAGGTGACGTTTCGGGTGGACTTTACGAGCCAGACGGTGTGGGCAGCGGGAACAACTCAGCTGGTGCGGGCCGGAGGAGGGGCGGTGGCGGCGGGGTCGGTAAGGAGGAATGACACGGGGCATTTGGGGGAGCCGTTTCGACCGGCGTCATACGCGTCCTGATCAGCCCCTCCCATGTCTAACTGGACAACCGAGATCTATCAATAGACCGTCGGCACACGTTTTTGACCGTCGGCGCGTGGGACAACCAGAAATTGACTTACAAAGGATGGAAATCGAACAACCGATCCACAGCCACAACCAGTCGGATTCCCGCCCGGCGTATACATCGGAGTTACGATGGACGCACTGCCCGTCTCCGTTATAGTTCCTGCGGCCGACGACCCTCGGATCGCGGAATGCATTCGCTCGATCGACGAGTCGGTCGAGCTGGTAATAGTATTCAACAAGCCCACGACTCTGGTCAGGGAGGCAGTAAGGCGCGCCACGGGAAGATTCCATAGACTGTTAACGACAGAGATCGAAGAACGGAATCTGGGAAAAGCGTACAACGCCGGAATAACTGTCTCTACGTATCCTGTCGTAATCCTGATGGACTCTGATTGCATCTTCTCTCCGGGCACGATCATGCGGCTCTATAAAGGAACGACCATGGCTCCGATGTGTAAGGGGTCGGTGCGGTTTCTTCACCGAGGTTGGACGAGTCGGGTAATAGCTATGAGCAGGGAGTACCACACTGCCGATGTGAAGAACGCGTACTCGCCTCCCCTTGCATTCCGAAAAGATATCCGCGAAATGATTGGAGGGTACTATTTCGACAACGAAATTCACTGGTGCGAAGATCACGAGTTCGATCAACGAGTAGCTCACGCCCAGGTAGAGATACGCTTCGATAGTCAGGCGATCGTCGAGCACCCGCCTTTGAGTATCCTGCAAGACCTCCGAAGTTCATTCCGGTACGGAATGGGATATCGTGTCGGCATACAGAAGGGAATCATCCTGGGCGGGTGGATTTATGGCGGACGACGAAGCCTGAGGGAATCCCTAGCGATAGATTTCGCACGCCTTGGCGCTAGCCCGGCCTATCTGTTAATAGTTTCGCGGAAAAAGTCCATGCTCACCGCCTTGTATATGCTGGCATGGATGGTTGCATTCGCCTCCGGCTACTACTTTCAAATGATGACAAAACACTATCCAATCGCGGACTCCGCATTGCATCTGTAAAAATACACGCTATCACTCAGTTTGTTGAGGAGCAAAGCAATGTGGCCGACTATTCGGTGGACCGGGCCTGAGGAAATCGCCTTCGTGACGTTTCGATCGGCATCTAATGAAGCACTAATGATCGCACGGTCAATAGACCAGATACTTTTCGAGCACGGGTTCACGCAAATTCGACTCCTCGACTTCGGAAGTGGCACAGGAGAAGTCGAAATGAGAATCGAAACCGGCAGAGAATCATCTGTCTCCGTCGAGCCATCCGGCAATGATTGGCTCGTTAGCCGTAGACAAGCAGGGAGGACTCATAATTTGGACGAGCTCGTGAAGCTATTCACGCAGCCGATTGAGATAGATGTCTTCTTGTTTTGCCGCGTACTCGGATATATATCGGAGCCCGTTGAGGTCTTCAATCTATTGAAGAACCTCTCATCAGATCGATCAATATGGATCGCCGTAGTATCAGCACCATCTGGAGATCAATACCATATCTGCAAAAAGGCCTTCGAGCAGGGTTTGACAGACCGGTTATCGGAACGCACCTCGGCAATGCGGGCTTTGCTGGAAGATCAGGGAATAAACTACGGCACCAAATTGGTGCGTACAGCGTACAGCGTCGATAGTGAGTCGAAGGCCCGAATAGCGCTCGCATTCTTCCTGGGAGTGGATGTGGACAGTCTTGAGGTCGATCAGCTTCAAAGTTCGATTTGGCGTGGACATCACCCTACGGAACTTACCTCGCACCATACGGTCTTCTATTGGACTATGAACGATCCTGGACATGCGCGGAAAAGGAGCGAGAATGATAGTACTCGGTCTTAACGGGTGGAATGACGGGACGCATGATCCTGCAGCGGCATTGATCATCGACGGAAAAATCAAGTCTTTCGTCGAGGAAGAGAGACTAACCCGCCTTCGGCACTCCGTGTCAAGAATGCCTACCACGGCAACCGCCGCCGTACTCGATGAGGCAGGTATAACCCTTGACGATGTCGACGTGGTCGCATATGGATGGAACTTGCCGCAGTACCACGAAGCCCGTGGCCGATCCTTCGCACTGACCAGTGCCGAATTTATCCGCGCTGTCACAGGGATCAAGCATATACGAGCCATGCCTGATCTGGCTTGGGTTCCGCATCACTTAGCCCATGCTGCATCCACATACTACTGGATTCCGAGGAAATCGGCAGCGATCCTCGTGGTAGACGGTTGTGGAGAAACTGAATCAGTATCCCTTTTTCACGGCGCTGGGGAACGTTTGAGAAAGCTGGAATCGTGGCCCTTGCCGTGCTCTATTGGACTGATGTACCAGGCGGCTACCGAGTACTGTGGATTTCAATTTTTGGACGCCGGAAAGACGATGGGCCTTGCTGCCTATGGAAGATCACGCCGTCAGCTCCCTCTCAAATGGATTCAGAACGGCATAGATACGGAAGTGCCATCAGCTTCTTTGGAGTCAGACGTAGTATTACACTGGCTAAGATATTTTGAAGACAATTATGGTGCTAGTGCCCCAGTGCCGGCTGGACTTAATGTTATCCATTCGGCAGACACGTTCCAAAAGACATTAGAGCGACACCGTGCAGTACAGGTGGCCGCAGACGCACAGTTGACCCTTGATCTCGCAGTCACTGGTCTGGTGAAGCATGCTATTCAATCCACCGGTGAATCAACAGTCTGTGTTGCTGGCGGGGTCGGCTTAAATTGCGTAGTCAACGGTAAGTTGCACTCCGAGGGCATTGACTTGCAGTTGCAACCAGCGCCACATGACGGCGGGGTTGCTCTCGGAGCGGCGATGTATGTGTCGGTTGAACGAGGCCAGCCCGTTGAGCACAACGGCTCGTGGGCATTGGGCCCGCGGTTCGATACGAACCGTGTGGTTTCACTCCTGCGTTCGTTAGAAATCGATAGTAAAGAGATCGATGACCCGAGTGACGAGGCTGCAAAGCAACTTGCCGAGGGAGCCCTGATTGGATGGTTCCAAGGCAGAGCGGAAGTTGGGCCACGCGCGCTGGGCAATCGTAGCATTCTTTGTAGTGGCACAATCCCTGGTCAGAAGATTCTCGTCAATACAGTTAAACGAAGAGAGCAATGGCGGCCATTCGCCCCGTCGCTACTTCAAAAGGAGGTGCCCTATATGTTCGGAGACACGCTCGACTCCCCATACATGCTTGTAAGTCTTCCGATAACGGAAGCTGCGCGGCGCGAATACCCGGCCGTGATCCATATAGACGGAACTTCCCGGCCGCAGACTGTCGAGGAGATTGATGATCCATTTTCTAATCTGCTTCAGTGTGTTCGCCGGATAACTGGCAAGGGAATTGTTCTGAATACTTCTTTCAATGGAGCAGGGGAGCCCATCGTGTGCAATCCACTGGACGCAATACGAACCTTCTTTGCCTCTCCTCTCGATACCCTATTCATCGAGAACGTGATCATTAAGAAGAGTGACGATGAACGACGCGGCAAAGCCATCTGATCACGTTGTCGTTGTGGCGCCACATCCAGACGACGAAGCATTCGGTACGGGCGGGATCCTGCAGCACGCAGCGGCTAAAGGCATTCGGACTAGCGTGGTATTTGTAACTGATGGAGAGCTGCACACTGATCATATTCCGATCCGGCGGGACCAAGCTAGAGACGCCGCAAGCATTCTTCACATCCATGATACGTACTTCCTTGGGTACGCAGCCCGGAAGATGCGCAGCTGGTACGATGTTGCGTCGGAGCTCGCCATCGTATTCCGGGATATAGAGCCGACGATTGTCTTGTTGCCGCACGTGGCGGAGACAGATCTGGATCATCACATGGTCAGCATGGTCGGTTCTGAGGCGACTTGGCTTGCCTACAGTCCGCATCAACACCTCGCGAAGGCTTCTCCGATATCCACCGTGCTTTGTTACGAGATCTGGACACCGATCCAGCGACCTGGAGCTGTATATTCTTTTCAAGAGGATATAATGGCTGTGAAAGAAGCGGCATTGCAGTGTTATACCGACGAAGACAACCGCTATTCCCTGGGTTCTGCGGCGCGTGGGCTGGGTGCATACCGTGGCTCGATGTACGGTGAGGCAACCTTCGCGGAGGCTTTTTTAATTGCGTCGTACCGATCGGACAGCAGATTGTCTCAGCTGATTAATACTCATCCGGACACGCCGGGTACAGAGGGTTAGTATCCACAAGAAAGTGTAGTACTATTGTAGTATGACAAATACTCGAAGTAACAGGCCGGCAGGTTCGGACACCTTTGCGGTGAATCCTGAACTGCTGGCGACCATAGGCGATCTACCGTTTTCGCTCAGCAGCGACGTTTTAGATCAGCATCTGCTCGTAAGCACCGAGGTCGTCGACTGCATAGTCGACGCTGCCGACGTATCGGCGAGTGACGTGGTGGCAGACGTAGGCGCTGGGCTGGGTACAATCACTGTAGGCCTGATGCAGCGTGCTCGCAGAGTGATAGCTATCGAAAAGGATAAGCGCTTCGAATCGGAGCTAAGGTCCATCTCGAAACGTTGCTCGAAAGTCGATGTGCGATTGGAAGATTTTCTGGAATCTGACCTTACTGGCGTTCAGAAGATTGTAGCCAATCCTCCCTTCGGATTACTTGAACCAATGCTGAAGCAACTTCCTTTGCATCCGCAAATCCAGCGGATTGTTCTGATACTCGGATCGCGGTCGGCAAGGAAGCTGTTAGCGTGTCCTGGTGATAGTGGTTTTACTCGACTCGCTCTGCTGGCTCATGCGTATTACTAAGAACGCCTCATAGCTGACATTGATCGGCATCTATTCTATCCCGCACCTCGAACTGACTGCTCGATCATCGTTCTAGATAGAATCGATCAGTACGATCTGCCCCGCTGCATTATTAGGGAGCTGGCTCGTGCTGTGCACTTTCGAGCGGGCGTGAGAGTCCGTGACTTTGCTGCATCGCTAAATCGATTGCATCTGTTGAAAGGCCAAAGATTCGGTGCACTCGATCTTAGCGATAGACAGATTTGGAATACTCGGCTGCAGCAGCTGTCTAATTCTCAGTTATCGGTACTGAGCCTAGATCTCGTGCACTTTGGAAACACGACTAGCGCTCGCAGCCATGGAGATGGCCACGTAAATACATAAGCTGGGCAGAAAATGAAGATCCTGATTTCAGGAGGCGGTGGCTACATCGGTAGCACTCTCGCCTCAGCCTGCATTGACTCCGGTATCACGCCGTTGATTCTAGACAACCTGTCGACTGGTCAACGTAGATTTACCGAAGGTAGGATTTTCTATGAAGGGGACGTGGGCGACAGAAATCTGGTCCGTCGAGTTTTCAAGGATCATTCGGACATTTACTGCGTCGTGCATTGCGCAGCCCTGACGTCGGTACCTGAGTCCCTGAAACGTCCCCTCGATTACTATCGTGTCAATCTGGCCGAAACTATAAAGTTCGTCGGGGAAATAACAGATTTGGGCTGCGATCGCGTCGTTTTCAGTTCTACAGCTGCAATACAAGGCTCGGTCAGTGATATTTCAAATAGGAGTCGCCCATCGAATCCGTACGCATCATCGAAGAGTATGGCGGAACAATTTCTAGCCGATGTTTCCTCGTCTGGTCTGCGATCCATCGTGATGAGATACTACAATGTCGTAGGAGCGGATCCTAAGTTACGTTCGGGTAACACAGTGGATATCAGTTCGACACATGTGATCGCTCAGATGCTCGCCTGTAGAAAGTTTGGCTGGGATTTTCCTGTTTACGGCAATGACTGGCCGACGCGCGATGGCACGGCCATTCGGGATTTTATACACGTATGGGACTTAGCGATCGCGCATATTCAGGCGTTATCACGTTTCGATGACATAATGAATCATGGTAGCACTGATCACGAAGTGATGAATATTGGAACGGGCGTCGGGACGACCGTTATGGAACTGCTGGCATCATTCGAGCGCGTTGCTGGATGCAATCTCAATGTTCGCATTGCGTCGCGACGACCAGGTGACATCGGGATCTCAACAGCAGACATCGATCACACACGCCACCTACTTCAGTGGGACCCGGTCTACTCACTCGAAGAGGCGATAAGTTCGTCACTTGCATGGGAGGAAAAGGGCCGATCTCTTGCGGACTAGACCAGCCGACCCTTCATAATTGGAATGCAAATGCGCCTCAATCGACGGCATCTACAATCGTGAAGGTTTGGTCCGAAGTCATGGTCGTAGCTTCCGGTCGGTCGACCGAGGTGGGAGTTATAGTTGTTATTCGATTCACCTGTCGCCTTCTGGAGTAATAAGCTATGCCTCGTCCGGAACGTCCGCTGGACCCTTCAGCTGGCCCGATTCAGGCGTTTGCCGCTGAGCTACGCGCACTCCGTGTCGATGCGGGCAGCCCCAAGTACCTTCAGATGGCGAGGCTGACAGGTCGTTCGCGTACAGCACTTTCGGAGGCTGCTGGCGGTGACCATTTCCCGACATGGGAGACGACCGAGGCCTTCGTCAAAGCATGCCAGGGAGACGTAGAGAGCTGGCTGTCCAAGTGGGAGGACGTGCAACTTCGGCTGGCCCGACCTACTGCTCAATCTGACAACGATCCTATGCAGTCGGACCTTACGTGGGAAGCAGTCGAATCGCACCAAGAACGCACGCTGTACCAGAGCATCCATCGAACACTCGACCGATACGAAGGCGGAGCTGAAGTTCTACTGCGCCTCTGGCAAGAGCAGCGTAGCCAGGCTCGACAGTCCGAGAACCACCGAGCCATCATGACCTTGGTAGTGGTGATCGGCGCCGTGGGTGGCATGAGTTACGTTGCGCTGCAGTCTGACTCAAGGATCATGTCGGCGGCGGTGGCGTCCGCGGTCGGCGTGCTCGGCCTGTTCGGCGCCCTGATCTCGGCAAAGTATTATGAGCGGTTCAAGCTGCATACGTATGGTGCTGAGCATTTCCAGCGCCGCTTGTCCGAGCTGTACCCGGACCTACGAATCGAACAACTGTGGTCGGAGAATGAGAGTCAACACAAACAACGGTACAAGACGCTCTCCAGTATCCGACTGCATCACTTGTGGGTAGCCGCCCACCTGGGCATTGCGCTGTTGGGCGGCACCGTGGCGATTATTGTGCTGGCCAGTTGATCCGGTGCGAGGCTCACGATCGGTACAACTTGGTGATCTCCTGCCAGATCTTGTGGCGCTCCGCGTCGATCAGGTTCGCCCTGCGCAGTCGTTCGTCGATGTTCTCGACTACGTACTTGTTGATGCGAACAGCGAAAGCGTCCAGAAGACATGCGAACTCGGGGTCAACGGTGTCGGATCGGGTGATCCATGCGCGGAGCTGGTCGCGTAGGGCGTGACCATGTTGGGCCAGCTCGGCATACCACGGGGTGTCGGGCGCCGATTCGTACCACCTTGCACCGGCTGCGGTGATGATCGGTACGAGGTCACGGGCATAGTGGATGATCGCAATCACACTGATGGACAAGACCGCTTCGCGCACCAACGGATCGGCGTACTCAGGGGCGACGAGCGCCGGGTTGATGCCCCTGAGTGGACGCTGGTCGTGCCGATGCCGCCGGGCGTCGGGACGTCCGTTGGCACCGAAACGGGTTGGGCTGCTCTTGCTTCCTGAGATCAGGCTCTCGATCGCGACGTAGGCATCTTGGTGAAGAAAGGTCAATTCCAGGTCCTCGGGCAGCGGTCCCTTCAGCGGTCCTCGCTCGTGGTTGCTGGTGACGTCCAGATGGAGCGCATAACCCTTCTTGGTGCCCGGATGCGGATCCTCGGGCACGGCTTCGTATAACGCGAGGTGTCCCCAGAAGGCCGTCTTGGGGAACAGGGCGGCCAGCTTCTCCTGGATACTTCCTCTGAAGCAGATGTCTATCAGGTGGATATCCTGGCCGCCGGCGTCAACATCGACGCCGTACTGCTCGAAGTAGGCGGTGAGCTGTCGTAGCATGTCGGTGGGATCGACAGGTACTGTCGGGCGCTTCCGAAACACCTCGATATGCGAAAAATCCCTCCCCTCATGGGTTTCCGCGTCCTGGAGTGCAATGTCGACCAGCTGCCGCGGTAGATACATGCTGGCGCCGTGGCGGGCGAAGAGATTCGGCATCAGCTCGGCCAGGACGAAGCCGAACGCGTGACCGTCGCGGCCGTTCGCGACGATTTTCGTCGTGGGATCCTTATCGACCGCGGCTACGAGGTCCGGGATCATATCCACGACAACCTTCATCACGAAGGGCGCGACGTGGTGCTGGACGACGCCGTACGCCCGAACGAGTGTCCGCACCTTGTCTTCGGTGTCGATGCGGAAGCCGCGGAGGAACCCTTCAAAGACCTCGGGTTCCAGGCCGAACGACTCATGGTCGACATTCGGCGGCAGGATGTTCGCCGGTTCGAGCCACCAGTCGATCTGCGCGGTGTGCCCGGTGTCCGGAGAGAGGGACACCCCGCAGGCTGGGCACTGCGGGGTGATCTCGGTGCGCATGTTCATGCGCGGGTTACTTGCCGGAGCCAGATGTCGGTCTGCTCCATGAGCACGTTGGCAAGGACCATCATCTGTGCGGCTCGGTGCGGCGCGACAGTCCGGTGCTGCTCAGCGGTCTCCAACAGTTCGGCGGTGAGTTCGCTGACAGCACCGAGAGCAGCGTTGAGCAGGTGGATATTGATCGTGAAAGGATCAGCGGGCGGCCTGGACGAGTCGTGCGCGTTGGTCACGATTACCTCTCTGATATCTCGGTGACGGAACGAGCTCGACGGTATGGCGATCGGCATCGCCGTTGATCGTGTCGACTGGAAGGATCAGTGGAATATCGACCCACTGACTGGAACACGACCGGAAAGGCCCTGGTAGACCAGCGTGGCTGGACTATGGCGTATCCCGAAGCACGGTGCACCAAGGAGCGATCACGATTCAAAGTCACTTTCGGCGGCAAGCGAAAACCCCGCCTCAGAAGACGGGGTGGAGATCGGCAATGCGTAATCTATCGGAAGTTATCTACTCCTTTCGAAGAGTGGTGAGTGTTTCGAACATCCGGATACGCTCTGCGGCTGTCGCGCGTAGAATTGACTCGAACTCTTCGCGTTCTAACACTGGTTCTGTACTGTCATTTTCCGCAGACGCGCAATCCGTCAACTGGATCGACCATCGGCGAAAGCCTCCGGATCCGCCGTTGTGAACTTCTTTTGCGCGGTCGAACACTGCCATGCATACCTCGTACGAATCACGGCAAGCCTCCATCCCATGGCTTTTTATAAGCCAAGCCCTGAGAAATTGAGCCAGCCAGGTGAATTCGCGAACGACGGCGTCCGCAAGGAAGCCAGTTCGGTCGTTGCCCCGGGCGATCCAAAGCTGTTGTTCTCTGTCATCCGCCGTACACACCGACCAGAAATAGGCAGCGATGGCGTTTATCTTGCGATCATCAGCGAGTATATCCGATGAATCCATACCTCGGCCTCTCGATGTGGCCGACCTCCAGAAGTTACTTAATACGCATTAAGGACAAAAATGCAATATGCAGTACAATTCCCATCTCTGTAATCGATGACTATTTCACAACGCCGCCTCGACGTCTGGTGATATGATCAAGCCGTGCGAGATCTCCTGGCTGCCATCGAGTCTGATGTGCTGGAACAATTCAGTGCGCGCGCGTCGAAGTTCACGGCCGACGCCTGCCCAAATA
The DNA here is from genome assembly GCF_030767025.1 of Nocardia sp. CC227C. Classification (GTDB taxonomy): domain Bacteria; phylum Actinomycetota; class Actinomycetes; order Mycobacteriales; family Mycobacteriaceae; genus Nocardia. Next base: position 172,581 of record NZ_JASITE010000002.1, read on the forward strand.
TTGCGGACATCATCGAGAATCGCATTGGTCTTTACGCTGCCTCGGGAGGCATCGACGATGAGCGGCTTCTCGAAACGGTCAAACTTGCCCTCTCGTACACGGCCGCCGCTGGCTCTACAAGCGGTACAGTGAAGGATATTGTGGCCACTGCGGCGATGGCGGGGGCAAGGGCCTATTTTTTCTTTGATGGCTACCCTTCGGACGATGACTTCGCTAGTATTCGGACTGCATGTGACCCACATGGCGTGAAAACGATAAGTATGAACTCCCAAGCGTGTCGATTCTCTTGGGCAAAATGGAGTGAGAATCGCGCGCTCAGGCGAAACGCTGGCGCTGCACCCCATCCCAAGAGCGGATCAAATCGCAAGAAGGAATATGCACATATTCTTTCGATCGCGCTCTACGATGTGTTCAGTCGCCCGAACGATTTCCGGCAATTTGTTCAGCGGCGTACTGTCGGCTGGTCCGACGGTACTCGGGAGTTGTTGGTAATCTCGGCAAACTATGTTGAAGACGTTGCCGTAGGCGGCAATCTGCATATTTTTCGTACTATTGAGCCCGATCTTCGAAAACAGGTATGCGATGTCCTACACACCTGGCCGCGAATCATCGTCGGAGAAGCGGGGGCCGGCAAGAGCACTTTACTGTGGTCATTGCAGAGAAGTCTTAACAGACAAGTCGGTGTTCAGGCACTACTGCTGTCTGCGGCGTGGGTATTGCAACGTGACAAAGAACAACTCAAACGCCAACTGATCGCAGCAATGGATGAATTCCAGCAAGCTGGCATCACACCCATACTCCTCCTCGATACCGTCGACCTCCTTCTTCATGACGAGCATAATAGACAAGAGCTGCGCTCACTGATAACTGCGATCGAGAGCCGTGGCTACGCTGCCCTCTATTCGACCCGACCGCAAGAATATGCACTGATCAACATCAACAGTGCGCGACATGTTGTTTTAGAATCCTATGATAACCGTGAGCTGGATCGTGCAGCTCACAAGCTTGCCCGCCACTATTGCCCGGACTCCTCATCCGACCAGTTGGCGGAGCGCATTCTGAACGCGAACGCGCGTTGGCTTCCCGTAGCCAATGTCTGCCGAAGTCCGCTTCTTCTCCGCATGCTGTTTGATCTCTCTTCTCCTAACGAGCCCGAACTTGATGACGTTGACGTGACAGGTCTGCTCGGAGCCTATTGGGAGCGCAGAATCGTACGAGACGCTAGGTATGAGTCTGCTGCTTCCTTGCAAACGAGACCGACCGAGAATCTGAGCCGATTCGCTGGATACGCGGGTATCGGACTCCTGATTGCTGGAACCCCGGATCTGCCGAGTGACGCTTTCGAGGACTCTACGCAGGCATGTATCGATTCGCGAGCGCAGAATGAGGATAGGACAGTTCGTGAAGGTCTCGACATTCTGGTGTCGCGAGGCACGCTTGTTCGAAACAACACGCTGGTGGGGTTCTTCCATCAAATAATGTTGGAGTATGCTGCCGCGAAGGGAATTCTGTTTACCGCCGAACCGATTGTTCTCCGTGTGATCGCTGAGCGGGTGGCGGCTGGCGACGGAGACCTGTTTGTTGGCGCAGCGCTAGAACAGACGCTTATCCTTGCTGGACACAATCGGATATTCCTGCCTGTGGCCCAAGAGGTCGTGAGTTCACTTATAAGCTCAAGAAGTGATTCCATTCAAGCTATTGGATCGGTCGCTTGGGTGTATCACAACGAGCTGATTGAAGATCCTCGCGAACGGTTACGTGAAGTCGGCAGCTCTGCCCTTCAGAGAGCAGCGCGGGTTCTGCCGTCGATCGCGAATAAGAGTAATGGCATGACGATCAGCCAGCTTATTCTTATATGGCAGACGACCAATGATTCTGCCGTGAAGTCGACAGTGTTAGAGGCTTTCTCTCGAATTGGCATGAGAGCGCCGTTGGATGTTGTCGCCGCTGTCGAGTATATCGACCCAGTGCAAGTCGTTAGTAGTCAAAGTGACGAGGTCGGGCTGAAGCGTAGTCTGCTGTCGGTTCTAAAAGTTATCTCTCCTGTCGCGCGGTCTCTGGTCCGGTCCAGCTTGGTCGCCCTGCTCATCCGATCCGAAAACAATGCACGCATTGAACTTGAGTATTTGCGCGATCAATGGCCAGAGATCGGCGACGTAGATTTTTACAATGAAATTGTTAGATCGTCGACAGATGAACAGCGCCAGAACCGGAACTTCATAGTTGGCCTCGGATCGCTCCAAGCTGCCGAGTGGCGCCGCGCCGGCTTCTGGGAGTCGATCGAGTCCTGGGAGCGGCAACTTTCATATGCCATGCATCCGGATGATACCGAATCAAATCTAGTCGTAGAATCCCGGCTTATTGGTATACAAGAATTCGTGATAGAAATGGAGGGTGGAGACGAGCGGATCGATCCTGCGATTGGCTCGTTGCTTGACGCAGATAGCCCCGCAATTCGAGATCTTGTTGTGGCAATAGTCTTGCCTAGGATAATTCAATCCGAATCGCCTAGCGCGCGAGCCCTGGAGTCGCTGGCGCGAACTGTGCTCAAGACGATCGGATTGTCCGCGCAGAAAGGGCGCGTCACCAGGCGTCAAGGTGCCATTCTCGACCTTCTGTCACAGTTCAGCCTTCCTGAAGGTCTGCTCAGCCGTGTATTGCCGAGTAAGCTGAATAATGCCGATTGGTTGTCGGATACACGTATGCTGCGTCTCGTCCCGATGGCCGCAGATGACGGGGTGCGCTCGGCACAACGCCTGCTCGCTAAAATGGCATCGGATGCCAGCAAGTTTTCCGACCAAGAGTTCGATGTATTATTCGGCACGATGGCCATGCATGCACCGAAAACCGCCGCCGTGTTCGATGCTGTTTTGTCTATTGCGCTGACAAGGTCCCGAAGTTCCGATATCGAGAAAATTGTGAATTCTGCCGACCTTTATCCCCATAGCCTCGCCGCCGTCGCCCCCGCACTGTTCGTCTATGGTCAAACCCTTATCGCGACAACGGATACGGATGAGAAAAAACGAGGTACCGCCCTTCTGGCAAGCATCATGGATAAAGTGAGGCTCGATATCAGTTGGGATGAGCTGCGAGGGCTACTGGACACGATAGACGACCCCGAGGCGCTTAATCCACTGATAGGAATTCTATGGAAGCAGACACAAATAGCGGATGTCGATGGTCAGGTTGCGTATCTGACACGGTACATCAGCGTCGAGCCGGAAGCATCGCCTCCGGTCACTCGCGCACCGGGCCAGGAGGGTCTGCCAATATCGACGGCTGTCAAATGTACGGAAGCTCTATTGAGGCTACTCACCATCCGGGCAGAATCCTCAGCCGAGCATTGGCTTATAATACGCACGCTGGGACTTTATGAATTTGGAAATGACGAGGTCTTCGTCAACGGCACGCGATTCGCCGTCGTGTGCGAATACCTGTCGCTTCTCGGCGGACACTCGCCGGCCAAGTCGAGCGAGTTTATACTCGACTATCTTGACAGGCTGTCTACTGGCGGGTTCTTTGGCATAACCCCCACCCTTTGGCGTCGCGAACTTCAAAACGCGGCTCGCTTGGCGTGCGGGTACGGATTCGGTGCGACGGCGAGATCGATCACCGAAGTGGCTTCGAAACTTGACGACGACGTCGCGGAAGCCATTATCGAAGCCGTCGCCGAGCAAAACTATCGGGAGATACGATCACTCTTGCAAGAGATTGCATCACGCACGTCTTCTGTGCAGCTCCGAGAATATATTATTGATCTCGTAAGAACATACGACAGGCGGCTGGGGACACGGGTGTTTCCGGAACTCTTGGAGGCTATCAAGTAATTGTGGTTGTTCTACGATGCTACTAACTCATGGCTTGCGGTTGTAAAGTACCTGTGTCACGAGGTCGATCGCTGCGCGCAGAGCCAGACTGTGTACTTCGTGATTGAGCAACGCGTACGTACCCGGATCGACCGGATGGCCACCAATCCGAATATCGCCCGTCGCATGCCGATGCGAAACCCAATACTGCTGCGCTGCACCGCCGGTGAAAGCGAGCGGTATCACTGGAACACCGTGCTCTTCTGCCAGGTTCGTCTCCTCCATGGTGCCGTTTCCGCCGCCGAACAGGATAACCACCGAGGAGTGATGCACCATCTCGCGGCGCTTCTCCTGTTGTGTCGAGCCCACATACACGATGCTGCCGACCCTGCGATCGGCGTCAGTGGGCTGTGTTACATTCGCGCGGGAAAAAAGCTGGATTCGGGTGGGTGAATAGATCCCCTTGGCGGCCAGCGCATCAGCCATCGCATAGCTCACTCGTCGACCCGGCAGGCCCATTCCTGCTATGAGACTGACGGGCAAATCGGCCAGCGCTGTACCGAGCTCCGTGGCATCACGATCCCAACTGACATCGTCGTAGCTGCCGGAAATGAAGATGCGCGACATAGGCTCTGTGTGGTTCCGGAAGGCAGCGGTCAGATCGGCCGCGAGGTCTCCAACCACGCGGGCCCGACGCGTCTTGAACTGTTCGTCGGTGAACCCAAGGTCGTGCTCACGAACGAAGGCACGGCGCTGCTCGACCGTTTTGTCGTAGAACTCGGGCGTCGCAGCCAACACCGCCTCGGCGATGCGCCGGTCCACCGGATCGGCAATTGCCGTGATGAGCGAGCGCAACACAGTGACGACCCTGCGCGCAAGTTGCTCGCGGTACCCCGGGTCGGAAAGTAGAGTGCCATCGCCGAGCTGGCGCAGCACCACGTCAACACTCAGCATCCGGCCTTCCGATAGGCGTCGCCCTCGTCGGCCGTACTGCTCCAGTGCTTCATGGAGTTGAGAGCGAGGATAGCTGCGGGTCATGACGCCATCATGTTCCCGCCGACCAGTGGTTGTCAGTACGGCAGCAGCAACCCGCCAACTTTCCCACCAACTTCAGCGCCATCTCACACGCCTGCTTTCTGACCTGCAGCTTCGTAGCGTTTCAGCCAGAGCTGCACCGCAAATCGCGACAAGCATTGGCAGCTCGCATACCACCGGCATATCTCGGAAGGCGGAATGCTGCATGTCTCATCACACCTACCTGGAGTCCTCATCGGACGCTGCTGCTTGCCAGCTTGTTTCGCGCCCGACTGCCGATTCGTCTGCGCTACACGCGGTTCTTTCGTTGCTGGCACTATTCGCGAGTTTACCCGGGTTCCTCAGCCTGGTCGGCTGTACCGCGGCGCCTGCGGACTCACAACCCTCCGTCACCATCGTGGCCACGGCGACCCGCGCCGAACCTCGCGTCACCCTCCCGGATTCAATCGCTGGAGCACTGGCCGACATGGCCAAACAGTCCAGGCGCACCGGCGACGCCACTGTGCGCGTGGTGTTCTCGGCCACCGGCGACATCACCATCAACGACCTGACGCCGCTCCGCCCCAACGGCCAGGTGCAGCACGCCGCAGCCGACGCCGACCGCCAGATCGCCGCCTCGGTGCGTGAGCTGGCGAACACAGTGGCCGATGTACGTGCCGACCGGCCCGGCCTCGATCTCCTCGGATTGCTCGACCGTGCCAGTCAGCTGCCCGGCGAGCTGCATGTCCTCTCCTCGGGCATCAGCACAGTCGCACCGGTCGACCTGCGCATCATCGACTGGAACACCAACGTGCAGAGCGTCATCGACAGCGTCGCCCGGCAAGGGCATCTGCCCAACCTCGCGGGCCGTCACGTGACGTTCCACGGCTTGGGCGTCGCGGCCGGATCACAGCCCGGCTTGCCACCGTTCGCGCGGCAGTTGGTCGAGCAGCTGTGGGTGGGCATTTGCCAGCGCGCTGGGGCAGCCAGTTGCACCGTCGCGCACGACATGCCGTCCGCAGCGGCGCCAGTGGCCACCATGCCCGTGCCGGTGGTGCCGGTGCCCGACGCCGTCACCGAAGAGGGCTGCCCGGTCTGGGCCAGCTTGACCGACGTGCTGCGCTTCGCGCCGGACAGCGCGCTCCTGTCCGCCGACGCCGACGATGCTCTCCGCCCGATCGTCCAGGCCGCCACCCGCTGCAGCGTCCAGTCTATCGACGTCACCGGGCACATCGCGGACACCGGCGACGGTGACGACCACAACGACCTCGCCGGTCGCCGCGCTCGGGCGGTGGCGGATCGCCTGCTCGCCCTTGGCCTTCGGCGCGACCAGATCGGCAGCGTCACCGGCAAGGGCGCCAGCGAACCAGTGGTGCCGAACATCGTGGACGGCGTCTTTGTCGAGACGGCCGCGCAGCAGAACCGGCGCGTGGAGCTTACCTTCTTCCACCGCGGCGGCCGGTGATATCTGCCGACTACATCGGTCCCCTCAGAACCCCTATCCCCCAACCAGATTGGAGCCACCATGACCATCCAGCCCACCGCGCCCAGTACTGGGAACGTCGATCACCCCGAGGTGCTGCCCGGCGCGATCACCACGCCGTCGGCGACGGGCACCGGTGCGGCATCGCCGCCATCCATACCGAAGCGCAACATCGCCCTGTCCCTCGCCACCGGCAGCCCGATCCCGCGCGACTGGCTACCCCAGGTGCTCGCGCTGGCCGGTGAGCAGCAGCGCATCGGCGAACCGCGTGAGCCCGACACCTTCAGCCAGATGGAAGCCCTGGTGATGAGCAAGGGCATGCTGGCGGCCGAGGAGGCACGCGACCAGGGTGCCGACCAGCTCGGCCACCTGCTGGACGCCGCTGCCGGGATCCGGGGCGAAATGACCACGGCACGGGCCGAACTCGATCGCCTGGAGGACCTGCCCGTCACCGGCTTCAACGGCGACGTCATGCCGGTACGCGAGGCCGCCGAACGCATGAAGACCGTCAGCGCGAAGATCACCACGGAGCGCGACGCGGGCAGCTTGAAGCACCGGCGGGTGCCAGCTTGGGCGCACCGCTTCTCGACCTGGGCGGCACTGCTGGATTTCCCGGTGCTGCTGTACTTCGCCAGCCAGGTGTTCAACGTGGACATGGCCGGACTGGCTTCCGGCGACGGTACGGCCTGGAGCGAAAGCTTGGTCCCGCTCATCACGGCTATCGTCTTCGCGCTCCTTGGCACTGCGGCCGTGGCGGTCGGCCTAAAGTTCTTTGGCCGGGATCTCAAGGGCTACAAGGACGAACACGGAGGCGTCTCCCTGCCCGATGGCCCCGCGCGCCTCGTGCCGGTGCTGTTCCTCAGCTTGGCGACCATGACGACGGTCGGCGCCGGAGTGGTGATGGCGTACCGGATCGTGACGGACAGCATGGCTGCGGGCGGCGGGATCACCGGCGCGGCTGTCCTGGGCGTGTTCTTCGCGCTCATCGTCATCGTGGTGAACGTGGTGGTCTTCGCCACCAAGTACCGCGACGGCTCGCTTCAGACCGACGAGATCGGCCACCTGGCTATGCAATTGGAACCCATCGAGCAGCAGCGGATGGCGCTGCAGCGCCAGTGCGATGGTCTCGCGGCGCAGTTGCCGCCGCTCAAACTGAAGGCCGAGCGCGTCCTCGGCGCCACGCTCGCCAAGATGGGCGCGCCGATAAAGGGCGCAGACCGAGTGCGGCTGCTGGCCCGGTCGTACCACCAGGGGTGCGGACCGGAGGCGGTGTTCGCGAACCAGGACGGTAGCCCGAACGCCAACCTGCTCCGGCCGTTCGTCGGTGTCGACCGCTCGGTGCTGATCGGACTGATGGAGCGGCTGGACGAGCTGATGGCCGCGGACAGCACGGCCACCAAGGGCACGCCGTCCACGGCCGCGCCTAGGCGCCCGGCGCCGGTATCGACTGCCCCCACCGAGCCGGACGACGCCGCCGATGATCTCGGTGGGGAGTGGTAGGCATGAACCCACGTCCCAGCGGTAGTGGACCGATTCCTGCGGGTATCAAGGCGCTGACGCGCCGACAGTCATGCCGACCAGCCGCTTCGGAGCCGCTGAAAGTCGCTGAGCTCTATGCCGGTATCGGCGGATTCTCCCTGGGGTTCGAAACGCTCGGCGCTTCCACTGTCTTCGCCAGCGAAAGCAACCCCGCAGCGAGGAAGACATTCGAAGCGAACTTCCACCAGCGCTATCCCAAGATGTTCGGTGATGGGCAATTCGTCGGCGATATCCGCAAGGTAGATGCCCGGGATCTTCCAAAATACGACGTGCTCACAGCGGGATTTCCTTGCCAGCCATTTTCCGAATCTGGCGTCCGGCGGGGGTTTGACGACACGCGGGGGACGGGGTTCTTCGATATCGTGCGCATCCTGGATGCCACGCGTCCAATGGCGTTCTTCCTGGAGAACGTCAGGGGGCTGCTAACCCACGACGGCGGACGAACCGTCGATGTCATGAAGTCCCTTCTGACCGATCATCTCGGCTACGCCTTGCACCTGAAGGTGCTGCGGGCCTGTGACTTCGGGCTGCCGCAGCTTCGTCCCCGCCTGTTCATGGTGGGGTTCCGGCGCCGGTCGACGCGGTTTCGTTTCCCCAGCCCGGTACCGCTGGTGGTCACGATGGATGACCTACTCAACGGCGACTGTCACAGGAAGATCGGCAAGACCATCCTGGCCAGCGGCTACGCCAAACCGTTCAGCTCGCGCTACAACTGGTCCCACTACTTGGTCGACGGGAGCGTCCGCCAAATTGGCATCGACGAAATCCGGCGGATGCAGGGATTCCCGGAGGACTTCGTGTTTCCGGTAAGCAACGCCCAGACGCTCCGGCAACTCGGAAACGCAGTTGCGATCGCGCCCGTTGCCGCGACCGCCCGGGAGATCGCGAAAGCCCTGGGCCGGCTCCGGGCGGAAGCGTCGACGGAAACCCAGCAAGCGGATCGGGCACAGCGATGAGCGACGACCTGAACGTTGCCGAGAAGTTCAAACGGGGCTGCGTCGCCGTCTTGCTCGGCGTGCTCGCGATCTACTTCGCAGTCAGCCTCATCCAGTCGATGTGGCCGGCGCTGGCGGTGGTCCTGGGCGTGATCGGGCTGGTCGCCGTCGTGATCGGCGGCATCGCTATCTGGCGCCGAATGCGTGCCGGATGGTGACAGTGTTGATTCCTCGGACATTCGCGCTGTTACCCCATATAGCGGCATTCGTTTCGATGTAGTGCTTTTTGCATCAAACATTGTTTAGTGCGCAAAAGCAAAACATATTAGAGACAGTGCAGTTGCGCAAAGGCAATTCGCCATAGATCGGCCATACGCCGAACTCAGTTTTACCAACTAATCCCTCATGGAGGACTGCTATGTCAAAAACCGGACGACCCAATTACCGGCGCGCTGCCCGCGAACGCAGCCGCAAGCCTAAGCCTGAGAAGCACATCGTGATCGAGGAGGTGCAGCACCAGCGCCCCGACCTGCAGAAACTCAGCCGCGCCATGATCGCCATGGGCATCAGGACGCAGGCCACGGCCGAACCGAACAGCGAGGACATCCCTTCAGGATCAGCGAGCGCGGACGTATCCGACGGAAAGGAGGCCGACAATGACAACGAATAGCCAGGAAACCGAATTCACGAGCGACACCCTCGTCTGGCAGCTCCTCTTCTGGCCCAGCCCATTCCGTGAAGGAGCAGCAACGTCGCTGCTCCGCCACTGGGCGGCGCAAAAGCACGCCCCACAGCTGATCCTTGAAGCCCGCTCCACCGTCGATGGCGTGGAATACCTGGTCGGCAGCCAGCTTCGGCACGCACCTAACGTCCGGCGGTCTGTCGAGCAGATGGTGCCGGGCGCGGTCGTCACGCCGTTCGATGCCGTCGAGCGCGGCGACACCGTCACCACCCGCCGGTTGAAGCTGACCGCGACGGACTGGCCCCTGGAACCGGTCGACCGGGTGGCTTCCAGCCGATCTATCCTCTCCGCCCTCACCGTGGTGAAACACGATGAGTGCCTGGTGATTCAAGTCGTGCTGGGTCCGCGCCGACAGCCGATGCTACCTCCGGTATCCGGCCCGGACGGCGGGCACCAGTCGATGGCATCGAAAGTCTGGCACGGCCTGCTGCCTGACCGGCGCCCGAACGCCAAGCAGGCCATCGCACGCAAGCTCGGCCAGCACGGGTTCTCGGCCCTCATACGTATCGGCGTCACGGCCAGTGCCGCGGAACGGCGGAAGTCGATGCTGCTTGGGTTGGCCGCCGCCATCGGGACGGTCGAGACCGCCGGGGTTCACTTCAAACTGGCGAACGAGAAGGCCGGGAATATCAACGAACCCAAGGCCGTCTGGTCAGTTCTCGCTCCGGGGCAGCCGCTCAGCGTGCCGGAAGTGAGCCACCTCCTCGCGTGGCCGGTCAGCGATCACGACGAGCGCTTCCCCGGCCAACCGCCGTTGCATCCGAAGCCGGTACGCCCGACCCCTGCACTACTCAGTGGTGAGCGGGTGATCGCGGAGGCCAACGCGCCGGGCGTGACGGGCACCATCGGGTACGACGTGCTCGACAGCATGCGTCATACCTGGGTAATCGGGCCGAACGGCACCGGCAAATCGACGCTGCTTCTCAACCTGATCGTCCAGGACCTCGAAGCGGGGCGGCCGGTGGTGGTGATCGAGCCCAAGGACCTCGTATCCGACATCTTGGCGCGCATCCCGGATGAGCGGGCCGGCGACATTGTGCTCCTCGATCCGCTCGACGAAGCACCGGTCGGCATAAATCCCTTGGCACACAGCGAGGGCCGCACACCCGAGGTGATCGCCGACTCGCTGTTCGGCACCATCCACGCCATCCACGGCGACCTCGGCCCGCGCTCGGCCGACATCCTCCGAAACTCCTTGGAGGTGTTAGCCAAGCGCGACGACGCCAGCTTGACGATGTTGCCGCTGCTGCTGACGAATCCAGGGTTCCGACGCTCCCTGACCCAGCGGGTCATCCGAGAGGATCCGTTCGCGGCCGGGCCGTTCTGGGCGTGGTTCGACTCGCTGTCGCCGGAGGCGGTGGACACGAAGATCGCGCCACTGAGCAACAAGCTCCGTCCGCTCTTGACGAAGCAGCTGAGAGCCGTTTTGGCGCAGCGTAATCCAAAGTTCAATATCCGGCAGGTGCTGCGCGAGAACAAAGTGCTGCTGGTGCCGCTCCAGAAGGGCGTCATCGGGCCGGAGGCGGCACAACTGCTTGGTGCGATCATCCTCGCTGAACTGTGGCAGGCGATCCGCGAACGGGCCGGCACACCGGAGACAACCCGAACACCGGTCATGATCTACATCGACGAAGTCCAGGATTATCTCCGGCTCCCAACAGATTTGGGCGACGCGCTGGCCACCGCACGGTCCTTGCGAGCCGGGTTCCATTTGGCGCATCAGTACCAGAAGCAGTTGCCGCCCGCGATGCTCGACGCCTTCCGGAACAACGCGAGAAGCCGCATCACCTTCCAGCTTCAAGCCGGCGACGCCAAGGACATGGCGACCGGACAGTCCGTGCTCACGCCCGAAGACTTCGGCGCCCTGCCTGCCCACCACGTGTACGTGAACCTGATGCGCGACAACACGGTCCAGCCCTGGGCTTCCGGCATCACCTTGCCGCCGCCCCCGGAAGCCAGCGATCCGAACGAGATCCGGCGTCTCAGCCGCGAACGCTACGGCCAACCGCTCGATGAGATCGAAGCCGGATTCGCCGAGCTGCTCGATCAAGTGAACGGCGACACGGGCGGTACGTCCCGGCGGCGAAGGAGACAAGCATGACGATAGAAGGACTACGCCACCCCGGGCTCGGAGAAGGCGAAAGCGACGTAGAAACTACATCTGGTAGCGGTATTCGTCCCGGTGTTCGTGCCGCATCGACCACCGCTCCCCCATCTGCGCCGGTCACAAACGAGTTGGCGTCGCTGCTGGACGCGAATGATGGTGCCCATACGGGCACCACACCCCACCGTCAGCAACGCGGCCGTCGCCCGGTACGTGACCTCGACGCCCTCGCTCGTGCACTCAGCGAACGTGACTGGTCGATCCTCAGATCGGTGGCCGAACACCGGTTCCTGACCGTGCCGCATATCCAAGTGCTGCACTTCGGTGAACTGCCCACAGCGAGCGGCCTGCGCTCGGCACAGCGCGTGCTGGCCCGGCTGCGACGCGAGGGACTGGTGGAGCGGCTGTCCCGGCGGGTGGGCGGACACCGGGCTGGCAGCAGCGGCATCGTGTACTACGTCGACCAAGTTGGCGAGCGCCTCCTGCGCGCCGACCGAGGGACAACGGCTCGCCGCCGCTTCCATGAGCCTACGCAGCGGTTCCTCGACCATCAGCTGGCCGTCGCGGAGGCGCACGTCGCGCTCGTACAGGCTCACCGCGAAGGACAGCTGGAACTGCTGCGCTGCGACATCGAGCCCACCGCCTGGCGTACATACGTCGGCATCGGTGGGGCCCGGCTGACACTCAAGCCCGACCTCTTCGCCGAGACCGCGGCGCCGCCCGGCAGCGAGTTCGTCGATGCAGCTTTCGTCGAGATCGACAGGGGCACTGAGAGTATCCCGACCCTCCTTCGGAAGTGTCGAGAGTACGAGGCGTACCGGCGTCAAGGTATCGAACAAGAGCAAAGCGACGGGGCCTTCCCGCTGGTGATCTGGTGCATAGCCGCCAATCCCGAAGCGAACGCCGAACGGCGGCGCACCGCCCTGCGCGAGGCGATTGACAGGGACCGAACGCTGCGAGCCGACCTGTTCCGGGTCATCGCACCCGACCAGCTAAATGCCGCTATGCAGAAAGTAGGCGACGTATGACAACGACCAGAGAAACTCAACCACAGGAAGATTCGCCGTATCCGCAACGCTATCGCACCATCCTGGCCGACCCGCCATGGAACATCGATCAGGCGGGTGGACGCGGAGCGATCCGGCACTACCCACTGATGACCGTCGACCAGATCGCCGCCATGCCGGTCGCCGACCTCGCGGAGGACAACGCCCACCTGTGGCTGTGGGTCACCAACGGATCGTGGCGCGCGGGCTACGACGTCATGTCGGCATGGGGGTTCACCTACCGCTCACCGCTCACATGGATCAAGCCCCGCTTTCACCTGGGCAATTATCTCCGGAATGCCACCGAACACTTGATTTTCGGCACCCGCGGCCGAGCCCCAGTCCACTACCGTTCTCAGCCGACGTGGATGTTTGCGCCGATCCAGGACCACAGCCACAAGCCCGAAGAGCAATACGCGATCATCGAGCGGGTCAGCCGCGGCCCGTACCTCGAACTGTTCGCTCGCCGGCGGCAGCCGGGGTGGGATGCCTGGGGCAACGAAATCAACTCGGACATTGTTATTCCCGGTTACCCGGTGCCGTCCGACCGCCGACACGCCCACAGCAGGGCGCACGGTCCATCCGCCGCCCCGCCCGAGCCCAGCGGATAGCCCCAGTGCCCTCGTCGGTGTCCTGCGGCCGTTGTCGTAAGCGCACTCAAGCGCTTGCCGGCCGCTCGCACCGAGGAGATTGCGATGTCCGAAAGTTCGAACAGGGAAGTCACCCTGGCAATCCGGATCGATACCGCCCGGCACACTCAACTGACGTGGATTGCCGAGCTCAGGGGTACCAGCCTGAAGGTTGAGTGCCTCCTCGCCGTCGACGCCTGGATCGAGGCCGCTAAGAACGACCCCGACCTCATGGCTAGGGCCAACGCCGCCCGCGCCGCGATTGAGGAAGAGGCACGTGCCCGACAGGCGGCAATCAACAACCTGTTCACCGAGACCCCACTGCCACCACCCGTAGTTGACGACGAGAGTGCCACCGACTCGATGACGGACGCCTCGGACTCCGGGGGCGACATGGCGGAGGGCGAACAGCCGCCAGGCAGCCGCCGTGGACGAGGCCGCCGCAGCGGACAGCGGCCGGACGGCGAACCAACGGACAGCTGAGCAGTTCTCAGCTCACCCCGGTGACAAGGCCAGCGGACAGCGGACGAGGGGCCATCCCCTCTCCGTTGTCCGCCTGGCCAATACCAAGAAACCCTAACCCCGAAAGTAGGTGCGATGAGCGAGAAAAGATATGACCCACAGCCTAATTCACCCGAGAACCTGCGACCCATAGACACGGACGCGGACGCCGCGTCGGGGGCTGAAACGCCTCATCCGAACGAGTTCCAACTCACCTGGGCGGTGGGCGACGCTCTACTTCAGAGCGTGTACGACACGGTCGGCCGGAAGCCAGAGGAAGCATGGGCACTCGCCGTTTCCGTTGCGCGGCAACAGGTTTACCGACTCCATGCGCTCACTCCTGACGTCAGCGCTGATCCGCGCATCCTCGACGCCCGAACCGACGCCGTAGCCAGCCACGTTCTGGAGCTCGCTGCATCCTATGAGGAGCTGACCACTGGCGATCTTCAGGGGATCGTCGATGCGCTGGCCTCTGACATCGTCCGCGGCGCACTCGTGCGGCACGAGCGAAGAGGCAAGTCCGGAACCCATGGGACCGAGCAGAGTCCATGAATCCGGGCCGTCCGATCGCCGACTGAGACGAATACCAGAAAGGAGGTGATCTATGCATGAACAGTTTCCACAGATTCCCAATAGCAATGAGAACGAGCCTGATATCGGCTCCGCCACGCCGGACGTTGAGCGAGGCTATGAATCCAAACGGCGGCTTCTGCCACGCATATACGTCACCCGCAGCTTACCACTGCGGGCCGAACTGACCGACGGCGCGTGGTTCGACATGGCGCGCGACCCTGCCCTTATCCGCGCTGAGCTATATGCCGTCTTCGAGCAGGAGGAGGTCGAACACCCGCTCTGCATATGGGACTACCAAGACTTCGGCAGCTTCGGCGTCACCACCGGCGCGATCGGATTGGAAGGCGTCCAGACCGTCGAACTGCTTGCGGCGGTCGCCCAAGGGATCACCAAGCACGGGGCAGCGTTTGCGGCCTGGGCAGCCGCTTGCGAACACGATCCGGCTCAGTTCGGCGCCTTCAACAGGACCTATCGCGGACACCACGACAGCCTTGCCGCGTTCGCGTGCACGCTCCTCATGCGGCAGGGAATCCTCGACCAGCTCCGTCTGGCAGCTCCAGAAGCAATCCGTGCGTTCGTTCACATCGACTACGAAGCGATTGGCCAGGCAATGCTTCAGCGCGGCGCCATCACGACGGTTCCGGCTGATACTGGCGGCGTATGGGTCTTCGACGCCAACCAATAGATGCCATAGCTTAGATCGCACCCTGTTCACAATTCGCCATTTTTCCAGAAATAAATTGTAATTGCGCAATTTTGGAGTTATTCTTAAAATTGGAAATAAAGGAGAATTGCAATGGTTTTAACCAAAACGAACACGGCCACCCAATTAGCAGACAGAATCACGGAGAGGCGGCGTGCACTGAAGCTGAGCGGCAAGGACCTGGCCGGACGCGCGGGGTTGAACCCTTCGACCGTGAGCCGCATTGAACAGGGCGTCTTCGCTCACCCCACTCCACAGTGCCTTCGAGCGATCGCCGAGGCGCTGGGCATTCCCGCCGACGAGCTCTTCGATCTGACAGGGGGGATGCCGCGCGCGAAGAACTTAGTCCGCACGCCACGGATCCGCGTCACGTACCACGACGTCAGTCCCGACATTGCCCGCGAGGTCTTCGACGCCATCGAGGCCGTCACGAAGCGGCACCGGATCCTGCTGAATAGCTCGCACGACCACGTGCACAGCCGCCACGACCGCACCTAATGAGGCGCATTATCCCCAAGATCGCTAATACCAAGAGAAAGGAGAACCTCAAATAGTACAAACACCAAGGCGACAGTACGGCGAACATACACCGAAAGGAAAGCCGATAAGCAAGTGAAAATCGAAAGGAAATCCTTACATGCTTTTACCAGCGAATACCCTCCCCCAGCCCAGACCTCTCACCCGTAGCGGTCCCCGCACGAACCACCCGAAGATAAACCTCACCAGGCTTCGGCGGGGCATGCCTGCCCGACCGATTTCGTTTGCGCAGGGTCTCAGACTTGCCCGTGAACAAGCCGATCTCATCCTCGATCACGCCCGCCAAACCAGCACGGGTCCGATCATGGCTATCTCGCGAATGCCGAAGCTGCGCGTCGACTACATCACCGGCCAACGGCTCCATGGCGCTAGCTTCTGGGATACTCGGGCTCGCCAGTGGGTGATTCAGATCAACAAGGACGACCACTGGAAGCGACAGCTCTTCACGGTGGCGTACGAGTTCAAATCGCTGCTCGACTACGGCTTCGAGGACCTGCTGTACCATGACGTGCGATTGAGGTCAGCGAGCCGCCAGGCCGATTACGCCGCACAGTACTTCGCCAGGTACCTGCTGGTGCCAGACACCCTGCTCCGGGCAGCTCTTTCCACGGGCACGACGGACATTCGCGCGCTCGCCGAACAGTTCGGCGTGGCCGAGGCAGTCGTCCACGAACGTCTCCGCGAGCTCGGGCTTATTGGTAGCCGGGGAACTGAAGCTGTCCGTTCACGGGAGGACAGGGGATGACGGATCCGCTAGCCGACGACTTCGTTCCGGCGGTGTTGTTCCTGTCGACAGCCGCAGGGCGGCAAGGTGTTTGGCAGTACGGCGAGCCGATCAGGATCCAGGTGCAGCGCGACGCCGGTCATCGTCTTGCCGTCGAACGCGGCTTCGGAATCGTGCAAGAGTTTGTCGAGATCGGGGTGCCCGCTATAAGCCTGCGCCGCCGTCCGGCTCTGCGACGCCTCTTGGCATACCTCGCCCGCCACCCGAACATTCGGGCAGTGATCTTCCCGGGGCGACACCGGTTCGCGCGCGATCTGGCGGCTGCCGAGCGGCTGCATAACCGCTTCCGCCGTCTGAACGTCGCGCTGATCCTTGCCTCCGGCGAACCAATCACGTCAATCGGCCATCAAGGAATCACTGCACCTACCCGAGGAGGTTCCGCTGTATGAATCCGACCACGCCCGATACCACCATCGAGCCTTGCAAGGGGCTGGAGCTCGCTGTTTCCTATCTGCGTGTCTCCAGCAAGAAGCAGCTCGATACCGCCCGCGACATCGACCCGGACGGGAATTCCATAGCGACGCAACGTATCTACGTCGACAAGAAGGCGACCAACATCGGCGCCCGGGTCGAGCGAGAGTTCTTCGATCCCGGGGTATCCGCCCAGACCATCGATAAGCGGCGAGAGTTCCAGGAGCTGATCGAGTACCTGCGCGACCACCGCGAGATCAAGTACGTGATCGTCTACGCCCGCTCCCGGGCATTCCGCAACTACATCGATGCGGCGATCACCAAGCGGCTCCTCGACAAACTGGGCGTCCGGCTGGTCTCCGCACGCGAGGACTTCGGCGAGGGAATCTTCGCTGAAGCGATGGAGGCGATCACCGACATCTTCAACGATGTCCAGAACAAGCTGTCCGGTGAGGACATCCGCATCAAGCTGCAGAACAAGGCGACCAACGGCGGAACAATCGGCCGCACGCGCCTTGGGTACCTTAACGCTCGGGTCGAGATCGAAGGCCGCCTCGTCAATGCGGTCACGCTCGACCCTCAACGAGCGCCGCTGGTCAAGAAGGCCTGGGAACTGTACGCCACTGACGAGTACAGCATCGACCGGTTGGTGGACACGATGGCCGACCTTGGGCTGACCACCCGCCCTTCGGGCCGCCACCCAGTGGAGAAGCCTGTCAGCGACAGCAGTTGGCACCACATCCTCCGCGATCCGTACTACGCCGGGTTCGTGAAGTACAAGGGTGACCTATATCCCGGTCGGCACGAAGCCCTCGTGAGCCAAGAGCTGTTCGATCGGGTGCAGGACATTCTCAACGCCCGCAGCGCGCCCGGACAGCGCGATCGGATCCACCAGCACTATCTCAAAGGGATCCTCTTCTGCAGCCGCTGCCGACAGAACGGGCGCACCACACGCCTCATCTACACCGAGGTCACCGGCAAGACCAAACAGCGGTACAGCTACTTCATCTGCCGAGCCCGCCAGGAGAAGCTGTGCGATCTCCCCCATCTCCGTGTCGAGCGGGTCGAGCACGCTGTCGCCGAGCGCTACCGCTTCCTGCGGCTTCCAGAGGATTTCTCCGCCGACGTCCATGCCCGGCTGGAAGCCGCCGTCGACGACGAACAAGGCAACGCCCGTGAGCGGCATGCCAGTCTCAAGCGCCGCCTTGATCAGCTGGACGCTCAAGAGAGCAACCTCGTCGATCTCGCTGCGGACGGCACGCTTCCCCAGGCCAAGATCCGGGTCAAACTCAACACGATCAAGACCGAACGTAGCCGCATCGAGGCCAGCCTTACCGGCATAAACGAGCAGCTGGCCGTCGGCGCGGCGGTGCTGCGTGACGCTCTGACGCTGACGGCGAATCCGTACCTGCTGTACCAGAACGCAGACCCGAACGCCCGGCGCCACCTCAACCAGACGTTCTATGACAAGTTCTTCGTCGATGAGCTCGAGGTTGTCGATGATGACAAGAAGCCGCTTTTCAGCGAGCTTCACGAGGCCCTGGCGGTCTACCGGGATGCCTGGGAGTACCCCGCAGCCGCTGAGACGCTCCATCATCGGCAAAAACAAAGAAGCCCCCACGATGTGGAGGCTCCTCGTATGTCTACTGCGACAGCCCTGCCAACTCTTGCTGACGTTTTCCGTGTCAGGGGTTTGAGTAAGGCTGTCATGGTGGAGCTAAGGGGACTCGAACCCCTGACCCCCACACTGCCAGTGTGGTGCGCTACCAGCTGCGCCATAGCCCCGCGTGTTTGCTCTCGGAGTGCTCCCGAGTGCGCGGATGAAAATTACACGGGGCGGGGGTGTGGGGGCAAATCGGGTGGGAGGGGCACTCCCGGCCGTCGTGAGGCGGGGCGGCCGGGGCTTGGCGGGCGGTGGCGGACCGATGCCGGAGCAGCGGCACCCGGAGGATGGGGGGCGTTGTTGCGAGTAGGTTGCTGCTGGAGGATTAAAGGCGGCCGGTATCTTTCAGGACTCGGCGGGACTGGGCGAAGAGCATGCCTACATTGACGGTTTTGCGGCATACGGCTACGACTACCACGTCGTCGCGGCTTTCGGTGCGGATGAACAGGTGGGTGAGGTTGTCGCTGTTGACCAGGATTTCCTGGAAATAGTGGCGGTCGGTTCGTACGCCGCGGCGTTCCTTCCAAATGTCTTCGATCATGGTCACATTGCGGCCCTGGAAGATTTCCAGGGTGGCGGCCGCGAGGAGATCGAGGACTTCCTGGGGGTGGTTGTCGACGGTTTCGACCGCGAGCAGCATGCCGGTCGCCATATCGATGGCGCCGGCGGCAATGCATTCGGGGACCTCGGAGCGCATCACCTTCACGAGAATCGCGATGCGATCGGAGAGACTGCCCTGCGCGGCGGGGTTGGCGGTATTCATGGCTTCCTTTCTGGTTCCCGCGCGACGGGGATGACCTGTTGGCCGATCCGGGCGCGCGGCGGAGGTGGTCGGAGGGTGTCGTTGATGCCGCTGGCTCCGCGGCGGCGGCGCGGCAGCAGGGAGCGGCCCGAGGCCGTTGGGGGCGGTTCGGTGGCTTCCCGCTGCGGCGGGGTGATCGTGAGGATGTCGTCGCCGAGCATGCGGGAGACCTCCACGGTGACCGGGTAGAGACCGCGGCTGAGCTGCATGGCGATATCGCGGCAGCTGCGGCGGCCGTTCACCCGCAGCAGGATCTCCGCCCACGGATGCGGCACCGCCCCGGCCAGCAGGGTGCGGCCGCGATCGGTGAGCGCCAAGTGGTTTCGGTGCGGTGACACCCCGGCGTGTGCGAGGGCGCGCAAACGCCGATCGGTCTCGAACAGCAGCCAACCGGGCTCGATGCCGGGGGTGGGCGGCGCGAAGACGGGTGGTGGCTGTTCGATCGGCTCCTGCCAGTAGCAGCTGCCGAGCCAGCCGGCGGCTATGGCGAACGCCCCGTCCAGCGCCGCCATCATCGCCACCACCCGCATTTCCGCGACACCGGAGGCGGCCCGTCCGGGGCGGGTCAGCAGATCGCCGACGCCCGGCGCGCCGGGCGAATCGACGATGACTATCCGACCCCGGACGATATGGAAATCTCCACCCGGATCTCCGGTGACACGCAATACTCCCGTCCGCGAATCCTTTGCTCCATCGGATAATTCGAGAAGTAGCTCCCGAGCGGTCTCTCGCCCCAGGGCGAGAAATCTCCCCGTATCGGAGAAGGTCCCCGCAGTCATGGCCTAACTCCTGAAATTGGACACACGCCGATGAATACTGTTCTCGCAAAAGGGAATACAACGCGACCACATCCGATCGGAAGCGGCCACGTGCGGAATATCCTGACAGCCCAGCAGTTTTAGAGCAACCGATTCCGAGGAATTGCCCGCCGGATGCGCGCGTCGCACCGCGACACTCCGATCCGACACCCACGCCACCAGCACTCCGGCTGCAGCACGCCGTCGAGGATGGTCAAGTTACCTTGACCCACCCCGGTTTTCGCCCATGGACACGACCGAGCGCCCGCGGTGATCGCGCGGGCGTCGGTGTCGGGCCGGGTAATTCTTCGGATCCAGGATGTGCGTCGAGGTATCCGGTTACTCATCGTCACCGCAGCCTGTTCCGCAGCCCCCACGAGCAGAGTTGATGATATCCTCAGTAGTGGGTGAAAAATCACCTTGCGCGAGGCCTGTCATGAAGGGGGATCGGGCGGTGAATCAGCGGCGGGACGGCGACGCGTCGGTGGACGGGGAGATGGTTCTGCACGAAGCCGCGTCCGAGGACGT
The DNA here is from genome assembly GCF_030767025.1 of Nocardia sp. CC227C. Classification (GTDB taxonomy): domain Bacteria; phylum Actinomycetota; class Actinomycetes; order Mycobacteriales; family Mycobacteriaceae; genus Nocardia. Next base: position 193,178 of record NZ_JASITE010000002.1, read on the forward strand.
AGAGAACGGCGGGGGCAGGAGTTCGACGCGGCGGTCTTTTCTGAAGCGGGCGGGCAAGAGCGCGTTGCTCGTGGGGACGGGTGCGGTCGGCGGTCAGATCGTCGCGTCACTCCTGCGGCAGGAGGCGCCGGGCCGGGTGGAGTTCCCGACCGCGAGCCCGATTCTGATCGATGATGTGACGGTCGTCGATCCCCAGGACGGAGTTCGTTCCGCGAGGATGTCGATCCTGGTCGGCGACGGCCGGATCAGGTCAGTGGCGCCGGCGGGAACGATCCCGGTCGAGAATGGCGTGCGTGTGGTCGTTGGGACGGGCCGGTTCGCGGTACCGGGCTTCAACGACATGCACACCCATGCGTTGCAGGCTGAGCGCCCGGCGCTGGCGCTGGCGACGATGCTCGCCGAAGGAGTGACGGGGATACGGCAGATGGAGGGTTCAGCGCAGATGCTGCGCTATCGGGCCGAGCAGCGCCTGCCCCTGACACCGCGGGCGCCGGGGCTGCTGGCCATGCCGGGAGAACTGCTGTTGCCCTTCAACGCGCTGTCGGCCGACGAGGTCCGCGACGAGATCGCCCGGCAGTGGGACCGGGGCGCCGACTTCATCAAGATGATCATGACGGAGCGGGATGTGTTCTTCGCGGCGGTGGAGGCCGCGCACGATCACGGGCTGCGCATCGCCGGACATCTACCGCCGTCGATCAAGATCGACGAGGCGGCCAGCGCTGGGTTCGACTGCGTCGAGCACCTCGGCACGAGCACGAACATGTGGATCTCCTGTTCCCGAGACGCGGACACTCTGTGGAACGAAAAGGACACCGGACTGCCCCTGCCCTCTTGGGTGGCCGGGCTGCCCTACGCCGGTGACGTTTTCATCGCGTTGGCGAAGGGGACTCTGACCGGGAACGCGTCCAACACGACGAGTGAGGAGGATCTCCGTCTACTCGCGCGCGCTTTCGAGACCTTCGACCAGGGCCGTGTGCGGGATCTGGCCGCGATCCTCGTCGACAACGGCATGTGGCAGTGCCCGACGCTGGTCGGCACCCGTTCGAAGTACCTCGCTGACGACACCGTCTACCGGAACGACCCGTGGTTGAACACCATAACCGCCGAAGCCCGAGGGGAGTACTTGTCCACTGTGGACGAGTTCGCGGCACTTCCCGCTGGCACCAGGGAGACCTTCCGTCGCTACTACGAGCGCACCATCGAGACGGTGGGCATCTGGAATCAGGCGAGGGTGCCCATCCTCGCGGGAACCGACGGCGCCGGCCGCGGCGTGGGGAACTCGATCCAGCTCGAGTTCCGGGAGCTGGCCAGGGCAGGGCTCTCGCCGCTGGAGGTGTTGCGGTCGGCGACGACCGCCCCGGCACGCTACCTCGGCCGCACCGGCCGGATGGGACGAGTCGCGGCGGGGATGGACGCCGACTTGGTGCTGCTCGACTCCGACCCGCTCGCGTCCGTGGACAATCTTGCCTCGATCTCGCTCGTCGTGCGCGCCGGGCACCCCTTCACCGCCGACGACCTGGCGAACCACATCGACGAGCTGGCAGGCCAGGACATCGACGAGGCCGCGCTCACCGTACCGGCGATGCCCCTCGGTGGCTGCTGTTCCCGGCGGTGACACAGTTCAGGACATCCAGCGCGCCGCGGAAAGGTCCGCGCGACGAGTACGCCTACCGCCTCGGCCGCAACCCGGCAGCAGAACAGCTGCCCCGCCCCGTGCGTGAACGTCGACCGTCGGAACCGACACGGCGGGGGCACGCCGGCAGATCGGTCGGGCGTGACGACGCGCACCGGCGTTAGCTCTCGACCCGAGGACTTGGCGAGTCCGCTGTACGCCGGGGCGATCCGGCGGACGTGTAGTTCAGCCCCGCTGGCGGCATCCGCTCGCTACCTCACGCCGCACAGTGACTCGGTTTGGTGCAGCGTGCGCACCGGAACGGAAAGCAGTCGGTCCACGTCGGCGGGGCGGCGGGCGGTCGCGCATATCACCCGGTCCGGTCGCACGAGCACCGCGCGGGCTCCGGCTCCGCGGAGCCATCGGCCCAGCGGACCGTCCGGTTCGATCGGTACGACCGCGAGGTTCGCCGACCGGGCGGCCGCCGAGGGCGGCGGATCCAGGGTGAGTAGTGCGAACTCGTCGCCGAGCGTGTCGTCGAACCAGGCGGCGGCGCGGGCCGAACGGGGCTGCGGGCACAGCCTGCCGACCAGGCGGGACCCGCGCGAGCGCACGCCCAGTCGCAGGCGGGGCGAGGCTGGGGTGAGCGCGAGCCGGTCCAGCGCCGGGAGCCGGCACAACCCGCGGACGAGTGGGCGCCGAAACGCGGCGCCACGTCCGCCACCTCCGGTGAGTGCCCAGCCGACCAGGATCGCTTCGCGGATCAGCCGGATCACGTGTGGTTGCCGTTCGAACTGATAGGTGTCCAGCAACCCGTCGTCGGCCGCGCCGCGCAGCACGTGCACGAGCTTCCACGCCAGGTTGTGCGCATCCCGCAAACCCGAACCGAGGCCCTGCCCGATGAATGGCGGCGTCTGGTGTGCCGCGTCGCCGAGCAGGAAGACCCGGCGCTCACGCCAGCGCTCAGCGACCCGGGCCTGAAAGGTATAGGTGGCAAGGCGAACGACATCGAGTTCGTCGACCGCGAGTCGCCATGGGGCGAGCAGCGTGGCAAGGCCCGCCGGTGAGGTGAGCTCGGTGATGTCGTCGGTGTCGAGTATCCGGAACTCCCACCGGTACCGGTCACCGACCAGGTGCATGAACGTGGCCGCACGCCGTGCGGCGCACACCTGGTGCACACCCTCCCACATCCGCAGCGGCTTTGGTGAGCGAACGTCCACGACCAGCCACGGCTCGGTGAACCCCAGATCCCGAACACCGACGTCGAGCGCGGCACGCACGGTGCTCTTCGCGCCGTCGCAGCCCAGCACCGCGGCGGCATGAACCTGGTGGCACCGTCCGTCGTATTCGTAATCCACGTGCGCCCCCGAACCGTGATGGACCACGCCGGTCAGCTCGGCGCGACGGCGGATCACTACCTGCGGCGAGCGGTCGGCTGCGTCGCCCAGCAACGCTTCCAGGTCGGGTTGGTCGAACATCGACGCGTCGGGATGCCCGCAGTACCCGACCGTGTTCTCCCGCCGGAACTCCGCCAGTGTGCCCAAACCGCCGTCGACCAGTCGCAGACCCGGCATGGGCCGGCTGATGCGACCGAACTCGTCGGCGATCCCGATCTCCTGCAGGATGCGCACCGCCTCACCGTCGAGATGCACTGCACGCGGCAGCGGATACGGTGCCGGATGCCGCTCCAGCACCAGACACTCGACGCCCCGGCGAGCCAGCAACAGCGCCGCGGTCAGCCCGACCGGACCGGCCCCGACGATCACCACCGGGCCGGTCACGGCGCACCCGTCCCGGTGACCATGTTCTCGGTGACGTTCTCGATGGCGTCGCAACGCGGCGCTGGTTCGAACACCTCGCCGACCGCAGTGAGCGGAACCCGGTCGACCACGACCACGTCCTTCACACCGACCGGGTCACCACGCCCGACGCCGAGCCGGGCCAGCACCCCCGCGGTCTGGACCGCCCGGACTCGCAGCTCGGCGAAGCCGAGCGTCACCGGCGGGTGCCAGGCCGCGGCCGACGGCAACGCGCTGATCGCGGCACGGTCCGGCCATGCCGCGGCAGCCTGGTCGACGAGATGCCGAGTACCGGCGGGCAGACCGCGCTCGACCCACGGGACCCGCTCGATCGCGGCCAGGTCCCCGGCATCCTGGAAGCGCGGCCATAGCCGATCGGTGCCGGTCACCGGTGCTCCACCGGGGTGCGCTGCGAACCGAGGTCGAGAACGCCGTCGTCGGTGGAGATCGACGCGGTCACCAAGTCGCCGTGCTGCAGGTAGGCGTCCTTCTTCGCTTGCGCGCCCAGGAAGATCTTCCACTTGACCGCGGCGGGCAGCAGACCGGCGACCAGCTCCACCGGCTTCGGCGGGGCCTGCAACGCCGTGCCGCCAGGGGTTCCGGTGAGAAGCAGATCGCCGGGGTCGAGTGTCTGGAAGCGGGCGAGCAGGGTCAGCGCCCGAGCCGGGGGCACGATCATGTCGGCGACGGTGCGGTCCTGCCGCAGCACGTGATTGACCCACAATCGCAGCCGCAGCCGTTCCAGGTGCGGGAACTCGTGTTCGGCCAGCAACACCAGGCGAGGCCCGACCGGGGTGAACGTCGGGTAGGACTTGCCCTCGTAGAACTGGCCTTTGGGCAGCTGCAGGTCGCGGGCGCTGACGTCGTTGGCGATCACCAGTCCAGCCACGTACCGCGGCAGGCTCGACTCGGTCACGGCCGTGCCGACCGGCAGTCGCTCGCCGATGACCAACCCGAGTTCGACCTCGTAGTCCAGCAGTCGCACGTGTGCCGGGCGTACGATCGTCGCGGTCGGCCCGGTGATCGAACCGGACGCTTTGCGGAAGAACGTCGGCAGCACGGCGTCCGGGTTGAAGCCCGATTCCATGGCGTGCGAGCGGTAGTTGACCATCTGCGCCACCACCCGGCACCGCGCGGTGACCGGAGAGCACAGGTCCAGGTCAGCCACCTCGACCGCGTCCGCCGACGCCGCTACGGTGGCGGCGGCCTGGTCCACCGCGTCGCGGTCAGCCAGCAGCTCCGCGGTGGTCCGTGCGGTCGTGTCCACCTCCACCGCCCGGCCCGTGCCGGGATCCTCGACCCACCACCGGTCGGCCGTGCGCAGAACCGTCGTCGTCATCGTGCCATCGCCTTCAACAAGTTCAGCAGCCGGCCGGCGGTGAGTTCGGTGTTCTCGCCGCGCAACGCCTCGACCACCGCGCGCAGCCGCGCCGGAGACGGTGTCGCGCCGAGGAAGTCGCGCGTCACCGACGGCCCCCACTGAGCCAGACCGGAGCCCGACATCGGCGCCCAGCCAGGTTCGAGAGAGGCGTCGAACAGGTCACCGTCGGCGAAGTGCTCGACCATCAGCCGGTCCGGATCCCGCCAGTAGTCGAACAGCTGGCTGCCCTGGATGTGCCGGCCGATACCCCACGCCCTGTGGTAACCGCGCTCGGCCAGGTACTCACCCCCCGCGGCCAGCGCGTCCAGGTCGGTCACCTGGTAGGCGGAGTGCACGTACCCTCGCTCGGGTCCCAGATGCATCGCCAGTGTGTGGTGGTCGGTCGCGACGCTGCCGCGATCGCACCGCAGGAACGCCATTGTCGGGCCGCGGTCGCGCTGGCCGGGCAGGAACAGGAAGTCACTGACGATCAGGCCCAGGGTTTCCAGGTACCAGTCCAGCGCGGCCAGGAAGCGCGGGGTCTGCAACACGACGTGCCCCAGCCGTTGCACCCGTGCCGGCTCGCGCGCCGGGCGCTGACCGGCATTGATCCGCGGCGCCGCCGCCCCCGTGTTGACGGGCAACGGCCGCTGATCGGGCAGGGTCTGATGAGTCTCCGCACCATGCACGACGCTCACCGAGATGCCGGTCGGGTCGACAACATCCACAATGGACCCTGGGCTGCCGGGCCTCAACGGACGCACCCCCACCCCCGCGTGCCGGGCAAGACGGTTCAGATCGGATCGGTCGGCCGCCCGGAACACGGACCCGACGAACCGCGAACGTCGACCACGGCGGATCACGAGCGCGTCCGTGCCCGCCCACGTTCCCCGCAGCCGCAGCTCATCGGGCGTGCGAGACGCCACCGCGAACCCGAAGTCACGGGCGAACGTCTCCGCCCGGCCCAGATCCGGCTTCTCGAACACCAACCACGCCAGATCGACCACCTTCACCACCGGACCGCGAGCCCGGCCTGGATGCTCGCCCAGCCGCGCTCCCTGCTCGCTGTGCAGATCACGGTGTGCCGACACGGGCGGTGACCCACCCGGAGCGGGAATGTCGAGAGTCATGGCCGACCCCTTCAGTAGTCAACATGCTCGTAACTGATAGAATCATCACTTATGTGCGAACGATCGTCAAGACGCTACTGAGGATTTCATCGGTCCTGTCATTGGCGCGTAGGCTGCCGGACATGGCCGCACCTCGTGTCGGCGCGGGGACCCGTCTCGAGCGCCGCAAGGCACAGACCCGCCGCAAACTCCTCGACGCGGCCCGCGCGATGCTTGCCGAGGGCACCGCCCACCAGGCGAGCATCCAGAACATCACCGACGCCGCCGACGTCGGCTTCGGGTCCTTCTACAACCACTTCGCCACCAAGACGGAACTGTTCGAGGCGGCGGTCGACGATGTCCTTGAAGAGATGGGCGAGCTGCTGGACCGACTCGGTCGCGCCCAGCCGGACCCGGCAGCCAGGTTCGCCCAATCCGTCCGGCTGACCGGGCGCCTCGCTCGCCGGCGACCCCAGGTCGCGCAGATCATGGTGCGTCACGGAGTGTCCTACCTGGACTCCGACCGAGGCCTGGCGCCACGCGCGCTCCGCGACATCACCGCCGCCGTCGCGGCGGGACGCTTCACCACCCCGAACCCGAAACTCGCACTCGCCGCGACCGCCGGTTCACTACTGGGAGCGCTGCACCTGTCCTGCACCGACCCGAACATGGACGACGACACCCTCTACGACCAACTCGCCGAACAACTACTGCGCATGCTCGGCCTCCCCCCTGCCGAGGCACACCGGCTGGCTACCGCACCACTGCCCGACATCAGCGAGCACGACTAACCAGTCACCACGGCCTGTGAGACCTCGGCCCGGCTGGGTTCCTCGAGGCACGCGCCGAAGCCTTCGACCGGCTCAGTGTGCCGCGTCGGGTCGGTCACGGCCGTGATTCGCCACCGTCTCCCGGGGCGCTCAGCGACAACCGATCGGCGATGTCATCGGCGGTGCGTCCCGCAGCCGGGCGAGCAGCCCAGTGCCGCCCCATCGCGCACGATCGGCGACGACAGCGGCGAACTCTCGCAACCAGTGCGGCGGTGGCGCTGTCAAGGCTGGTCGGATGTCGAACACCAACTCGTCGTCCCTGCCCGATTCCGACCGGCGACGCGGTGGTCAGGGCCGGGCCGCGGGCGCCGTTCGCATCCGCTCGGCGACCGTGCGGAACAGCGTGAAGTTTCCGATCACGTCGGCGGGCAGCGATTCCAGCGGCAGCGATTCCCCACGAATGCGCACCGATACCCAGCCCTTGTGCACCACGATGCCGCTGATCCGGGCCCACGACACCGCACGGTGCCCCACGCCGATCTCGGTGGACGTCATCCAGAAGGGCGCGAAGTCGAGCCGGCCGCCCGACTCCAGGGTGGCCAGCGCCCGGGGCAGCTGCGCGGCGGTGACGGCGCGGTCGATCTCCGGGCCCCACTCCTCGCACCGATCGATGGTGTGCCGCAGCACGATCGGATCGCCTCCGATGTCGGTCACCGTGTACGGATGCACGGCCCGGTCGGGTGCGTGGTGGTCGGCGTCCTCGGTCACGGTCCGCCGCACCGTGGCGCTGTCGTATCGGATGGTCCGTGCGCGGCCGCCGACGACGGCCACGCAGCCGCCGTCGTACAGCTCCAGCCGGGTATCGCGGTCGCGTCCGTTCAGGTAGGCCAGCCGCGTCCACTCGCACAGCAGGCGCACGCCGAGGATGAGCGCGCCCGCGAGACCGGGGATGACCAGGACCGCCGCACCGGTGGCCGTGCCGATCGCCGCTACCATCGCGCAGAGCAGCAGGCCGATGACCTCGAGCGCGTGCCGCCGGGAGGGCGGCCGCACGGCGACGTAGGTGCGCCGGTGCGCGCCGAGTCCCGCACCGGTGTCGCCCCGGACGATGGCGGTGCGGAGGTCGAGATCCTTGACTACGTCCATTCCCGATCAGGTGCCCACCCGCGAGGCGGCCCAAACCACCCGTGACGACATCGAGGCGTCGACTTTCGCGCGGTCCCGGTCAGCGCACGGCGGGTGCCGCGAAGATCCGGGCGATGAACGCGGCGGTGGCCTCGTGCATGGCCGGGTTCATGTCGGTGTGCGCGCCGAGGCCGAGGACGGTCTGGAAGTCCACGCCGTGCGCGGCGAACTGGGCCGTCAGGGCGGCGTGCAGCGGCGAGGGCACCGTGGTGTCGGTGGCGTTGACCAGCAGCAGGATCGGGCGGTCGTATCCGGTGACGGGTACCTCCATATAGCCGTTGAGCGTGCTGCGGAACCGGTCGTCCACCAGCGGCTCGGCCAACAGGTCGCCCAGCGACAGTCCGGCCAGACGCTCGGTGATCTGCGCCGAGCAGAGGTCACCGATGCTGTCGACCACCGCGCGACCGGTGGGGCTGAGGTAGTGGTTCACATCGAAATCCGGTCGGGCGGCCCGCAATCCGGCCAGGATGTAGGCGGAGAAGTCGGTGACCTTGTCGAGGGCGCGCGCATTCGGCACCCACGGCCCCATGAGGGGCGCGACCTTCTCCACATCGGATTCCGGATCGAGGGCGACGGTGCCGCGGAAGTCGAGTTCGGGGGCGTAGGTGACCTGGAGGTGGGCCGCGCCCAGGGCCGCCTGGCCGCCCTGGGATTCGCCGAAGACGGCCCAGGTGCGCGAGAGGCCCGGATTCGCGGCCCGCGTGGCCCGCACCAGGTCGATGGCCGCCGTCGCCTCGGTGCGGATCTCCAGGTAGGGGTGCGTGCCGGTGTCGAAGCGACCCAGGCCCAGGTAGTCGGGGGCCACCACGGCGATGCCCTGGGCCACCAGGTTCCGGAACAGCGGCCACAGCGGGTCGGCGTCCGGGGTGGTCTGTCCGCCGCAGTTCGGCCCGAGACCGCTGGTGCCGTGGTCGTACACCATGATCGGCCAGCCCTCGGGCGGCGGCGGTCCGGCGGGGACGAACAGCGCACCGCTGGCGGGGACCGGTTCGCCCTGCGATCCGGTCATCCAGTAGTCGACCACCGCGCCCGCGGCCATACCCCGCCAGCCCGCTGGTCGGTCGATGACGCCGATGAGGCTGCCCGGCGTCGCGGCGGGTGCGGCGGTGGCCGGTGCCGCCGTGGCGAGCAGGGCGACCGCCGCGGCTCCGATCAGTGCCCGACGCAGCGCGACCATGAATCAGCCTCCTATCGCATGTCCGGGCCGCCGAGGACCCGGAACCGACGGTAGCTGATCCATAGCTAGAGAATGGCGACCGGGGCGACCGGTGTTCCGGTCGCCCCCACGAAGGGTTCCGGCATCGCGGACAGGAGGAACTCGTATCGGCGTTCCTCCGCGCACACCGCCGACAACTCCTCGAGATTCCAGTTCTGTCCCTGCAGCATGCCCATGTCGACCAGGTGCAGCGCGTGCACCGCCAGGAAGAGGTTCTCGATCTCCGGCGGGAAGATCTCGAAGACCAGGGTGTCGTTGGCGACGGCCGCGACATCGCGCGCGTGGAACCATTCCGGGCACCGGATCGACAGGCCGGGCGAGGGCATGGCGTAGGCGTCGCGGTCACCGGCCAGATACAGCCGCAGCTGTCCGGTGCGCACCAGTACCACGTCCCCGGCCCGCACCCGCACTCCCCCGAAATCCTCGGCTGCCACCAGATCCTCCGGTGTCACAGCGTGATTCGACGGCAGGCCCGCGACGCCGTGCGCCGCCGCCACATCCAGCAGCACACCGCGCGACACGATGTGGCGCGCGGTGTCGATGCCGCTGAAGGCACAGCCGTGGTGGGCGGTGATGCTGTCGGCGGGGCGGCCGTTGTAGATGCGGCCGTGGTAGGAGATGTGCGTCAGCGCATCCCAGTGCGTTCCGGCCTGCAAGCCCATGGTCACCGCGTCGTCGCTGGTGGCGATGGTGCCGGGACCGAACATCTCCCAGTTCACCGCGAGCATGGTGTGCAGCGGGTTCACCCGGCCGGGAATCAGCCCGGTCTGGATCCCCCGCTGGCGCAACGGCACCGCCAGCGGCACCCGCCGTCCCGTCCGCACGGTCGCGGCCGCGGCCCGCACCACCTCGTCGGTGATCAGGTTGAGCGTGCCGATCTCGTCGTCGGAACCCCAACGCCCCCAATTGTTCACGCGTTCGGCGACGGCCAGGAACTCGGACGGTAGCGCCATGGTGGGAAACCTACCGGAAATACCGCCCGCGCCGCACCGGCGCGAAGATTGCCGACCGGTAGCCCCCGGTGGTTGCATGAGCCTGGAGACCTGATGGTTTGGCATCTAGCACACCGAACGCTGCCCGCCGAAACACCGTGCTGGCGAAAGGGGCACCGCCATCGCCAGCCGGGTGGACCGCGTGGTCACCCCGCCGGAGGCCACCTTCCTGCGCGCCGGACCGCGCGCCACCGTCACCAATGCCTGGGTGCAGGACGTCTGCCCGACCGACACCCACCACCACGGCGTCCTTCCCGAATCCCCCGCCGTGTCGTACCTGGTGCACCGCGCGCTCGGCCTGCCCTATCTGGGCACGCCCTGCCCCGCGGCCTGACGCTCCGTCGATCCCGCCGCAGCACCCCGGGCGGCTCCCCGACGATCCGCGTGCACGCGCGGCCGCGGGCCGCGTCGGACCGGTAGCCGAGCCGGGGGGTGCGTCCGGCCACCACCCTGCTCGGCAGGTCCGTCACCCGCTCATGACGCGCGCCGCGCGGACACCGACGCACCGTCGAGCTGGTGCAGCAGCTCCGCGGTGGTCAGCACCGCGCCGCAGCGGCGGGCGGTGTAGTTCAGGGCCATCAGGTGCTCCTCGCGGCTGAAGTCGGCGGTGGCGTCCAGCGCCAGGAAGGGCCGCACATCGCTCATGAAGGCTTCGGCGGCGCTGAGCATGCAGCCCATATGGGTGTAGACGCCGGTGACCACGAGATGGTCGCGGTTGTAGTAGCCGAGCAGTTCGCGCAGGTCGGTGCGTTGGAAGGCGGAGTAGCGCCATTTGGTGACCTGGATGTCGCGGTCGTCGGGGCGCAGTTCGGCGATCACCTCCGTCTCTGGGCCGTGCGCCATGCCGGTGCCCCAGAAGTCGGCGAGGATGCCGCGGCGGGACGGGTGCTGATTGCCCGGCTGCATGGTGTAGATGACCGGAATCCCCAACTCGTGGCAGCGGTTTCGCAGTCGCGCGATATTGGCGATGAGTGTGCGCGCCGGTTCCGCCCCGGTGTCGTAGGCGGCCAGGAAGTACTGCTGCATATCGTGGATGAGCAGTGCGGTGCGGGCCGGATCGACGGTCCACTCCACCTGGTTGGCGGTCACCTCCTCGGGCGTGGGCATCGAATAGGGCGCGATCGGCGGTATAGGCATGGGATCTCCGAAATCGTGTGTATGGCGATCAGGCGACGGTGACCGGTAGGTCCGCGATGCCGAGCGGGGCCAGGATGCGCTGGAATTTGCCGGTGGTCTCGGCCAATTCGGCGGCCGGATCGGATTCGGCCACGATGCCGCCGCCCGCGTGCGCCAGCAGGCTCAGACCGTCGGCGGCCAGTTCGGCGCAGCGAATGCTGACCATCCACTCGCCGTTGCCCTCGGCGTCGCACCAGCCCACCGCGCCCGCGTAGAACCCGCGGTCGCCCTCGAGTTCGGCGATCAGCCGCGCCGCCTCGGCGGTGGGGGTACCGCAGATGGCCGGAGTCGGATGCAGAGCGGCCGCCAGTTCCAGCGCGGAGGGGCCGTCGGCGCGCACGGTGGCGGTGATCGGCGTGCCGAGATGCCACATCTCGGGGGTGCTGGTGAGTTCGGGGGCGGGCGCGACCACCTCGGCGCAGCGGTCGCGCAGCACGCCGCTGACCTGGTCGACCACATAGCGGTGCTCGTGCTGATCCTTCGAGGAGCCGAGCAGCGTTTCCGCCACCACCCGGTCGGCCCGCTCGTCGCCGAGAATCCGCCGTGCCGATCCGGCCAGCGGATGACTCAGCACCTCGCTGCCGTCGCGGCGGATCAGGATCTCCGGGCTGGACCCGACGAGGTGCCTGCCGGTATACGGCGCACCCGCGGCGGACAGGTTCACCAGGAAGCCGTTGCCCATGGGATCGGTCGACACCAGGCGGTCCAGGATCTCCACCGCTCGGGTCGCGGCGGCGGCGCGGGCGCGGATAGACCGGGCCAGCACCACCTTTCGAATGGGATGTGACTCGTCGGCCAGCAGCCGCACCGCCGCGGCCACCCGCCGCACATGGGTGTCGGGCTCCGGGACGGCGGCCTCGAAGTCGAAGACCGGGCGGGCCGAGGCGTCGGGAACGTAGCCGGATTCGGTCACGGTGATGGCGTCCGGCGCCCACAGCGCCGCCGGTGCGTCCGGCGCGAAGGGCAGCGCGCCGACGATATGGCCGACCTCACCCGTGCGCAGCGCCGTCACCGCATCGTGTGCGGATCGGAAGACGCGGCCGCCGCGCCCCGCCACCACCGTGCGGTAGGGGCGGGCGAGTACGAAGGCGGGGTCCGCGCTATCGGTCGAATCGGTATCTGTCGTGGCGGAAATAGGGATCATCCTCTCGGGTCACATATCGAGGGTCGCGCCGCCGTCCACCCGCAGATCGTGCAGGGTGATGTGGCGAGCGTCGTCGGATACCAGGAAGCGCACCGCCGCGGCGATATCGGCGGGTCGCGCGATGCGGCGCAGCGGGATGCCGAGCCGGAACTGGTCGGGATCACCGGCCAGCAGACCGGCGTGGTCGGCATCGCCGAGGGGGCGGTCGTCGCCGTCGGCGTACAGGCCGCGCAGCATGGCGGTGTCGGTGGAGCCGGGCGAGACCAGATTCACCCGGACGCCGTGCGGGGCGACCTGGAGGGCGAGCGCGCGGGTGTAGGCGGTGGCGGCGGCCTTGGAGGCACAGTAGGCGGCCATGCCGACGCGGGGCGTGCTCGCGGCATTGGAGGAGACCACCACGATCGCACCGCGCCCGGCGGTGACCATCTCGCGGGCGGCCCGCTGGGTGACATGCATGGTGCCGGTGGCGTTGACGGCGAAGCTGCGATCCCACTCCTCGGACGTGATATCCAGTGCCGCACCGGAATCCATGACTCCGGCGGCGTGCACGAGCACGTCCGCCGGGCCGTACTCGGCGGTGAATCGGTCGAAGGCGTCGTGCACCGATGCCGTGTCGGCCACATCCACCTCGGCGGCCACCACGGTTGCCGTGGTGCGGCCGCCGAGTTCGCGCGCCACCTCGTGTACCCGAGGGTCGCGGTCCCACAGCGCCAGTGCGTGCGCTCCGCTCGCGAGTTCGGCGGCGACGGCCGCTCCGATACCCGCCGCCGCGCCGGTCACGACGACCACGCGCTTACCCGAATCGATCATGAACATAAGGTTAGCCTAACCTGATAAGAATAGGTACGCGTGCCGCTCCCCGGTGTGCGAGTGCCCACAGAATCCTCGAAAGAAGGTGTGCCCCAATGCCATCGACCGTTCTCCCCGGCTTCACCCCGTGGCCGACCGATGAGGCGCGACGGTACCGAGAACTCGGCTGCTGGACCGGAGAGACCTTCGGTGACGTGCTGACCGCCCGCGCGGCCGCCACCGGAGAGGCGGTCGCCGTCGTGGACGAGCGGCACCGCTGGACCTACGCCGAACTGGACCACCGCTCCCGGTCGCTGGCCACCGGACTGGCGCGGCTGGGCATCCGCCCGCGCGACCGGGTGCTCGTGCAACTGCCCAATCGCGCGGAGTTCGTGGAGGTGATCTTCGCGCTCTTCCGGCTCGGCGCGCTGCCGGTGTTCTGCCTGCCCGCGCATCGGCAGGCCGAACTGGTGCCGATCGCCACGGCCAGCGCCGCCACCGCCGTCATCACCAGCGGGGTGCATCAGCGTTTCGACTATGCGGCGCTGGCGGATTCGATCCGCGCGCAGGTGCCGTCGCTGCGGCACATCCTCGTGGTCACCGACGACGCGAGCGCCGCGCTGCCGGAGGGAGCGCAGCACATCGCGGCAGTCCGGGACGAGCCCGGTGAGCTGCCCGCCCCCGATGCGAGCGATGTCGCGTTCCTGCAGCTGTCCGGCGGCAGCACCGGCATTCCGAAGCTCATCCCCCGCACCCACGACGACTACCTCTACAGCGTGCGGCGCAGCGCCGAGATCTGCGAACTCGACACCGACACCGTCTATCTCGCGACCCTGCCGGTGGCGCACAACTTCCCGATGAGCTCGCCCGGCATTCTGGGCGCACTGTGGGCGGGCGGCACCGTGGCCATGACCCCGGACCCGACACCCGCGACCGCGTTCCGAGCCATCGAACGCTTCGGGGTCACCATCACCGGGCTGGTGCCGCCGCTGGCCCGGCTGTGGGTGGAGAAGGCGGAGGGCGGCGGCGACCTCCCCGACCTGTCCAGCCTGCGCGTGGTGCAGGTGGGCGGGGCGCGCTGCCAGGAGGAATTGGCGCGGCGGGTGGGTCCGGCGCTGGGCGTGACCCTGCAACAGGTCTTCGGCATGGCCGAGGGCCTGGTCTGCTACACCCGGCTGGACGATCCGATCGAGGTGGTGGTGCGCACCCAGGGCCGCCCGATGTCCGAGCACGACCGCGTCATGGTGGTCGACGACGCCGACGAGGAGGTGCCGCCCGGTACACCCGGCAATCTGATCACGCACGGCCCGTACACGATTCGCGGGTACTACGACAACCCCGAGGCCAATGCCCGCAGCTTCACCGAACAGGGCTGGTACCGCACCGGCGACGTGGTGTGCGTGCGCCCGGACGGCAACCTGGACGTGCGGGGGCGAGCCGGGGACTGGGTGAACCGCGGCGGTGAGAAGGTCTCGGCCGAGGAACTGGAGGCGCATCTGCTGGCGCATCCGGGAATTCGGGACGCGGTCATCGTCGGCACCCCGGATCCGGTGCTGGGACAGCGCATCTCCGCGTTCGTCCAGGCCGCCGATCCTGCGAACCGGCCCACCCTGGCCACCGTCCGGGCGTTCGTGCGCGAACGCGGGGTGGCGGCGTGGAAGATGCCGGACGCGGTGGTGGTCGTGGACGACTTCCCGGAGACCGGGGTGGGCAAGACCAGCCGCAAGGAACTGCGGCGACTGCTCGCCGAAGGGGCACAGCGGGTTTCGTAGGCCCGGTCGCGTCGTCGCGGCGCGACCGGAAGCCACCGTGGTTTCCGGTCGGCCGCGGGCCACCGGGAGTACGCCCATCAGGCCAAGGCTTCGATCCAGGACCCCAGTACCGGATCCGATGCCAGCGCGGGGAAGTCGATGTGCTCGTAGCCTGCCGAGCGCCACTTCTCCACCAGCGACATGATGCGGACCGAATCCAGTCCGGCATCCAGGAGATTGGTCTCGTCGGTGAGAGTGTCGGGGCTCACGCCCAATGCCGCCGCCACATCGGCGATCACGCGTTCACGCTCGGCCACGGTGGTGTTCTCGTTCGTCATGATCCCTCACTCGTCTCGGTCGTAATCGGCCACGCCGCGCTTCCAGTACCCGGCGATCAGGCTGTCCTTCGGTCCCACCCCCAGTTCGGTGCGCACCCAGCGGCGCAGCGGCTTCAGCACCCCCGCCTCCCCTGCGAGCCAGACGTACACCCGTTCCCCCGCGGGCACTTCCACACCGCGGACCGCCTTCTCGAAGGCGTCTCCGGTGCCCGGTTCGGCGTCGCCGCGGTGCACCCACCGCACCTCGAAGCCGGGCGGGGCGTCGATGGCGATCTCGTCCTCGGGACCGCCCACCTCGACGACGGCCCATCCGGCCGCCGCACGCGGCAGCCATTCCAGCCAGCGGGCGATGGCGGGCAGCGCGGTGATATCGCCCGCGAGCAGGAACTTGTCATAGCTCGTCGGCACCACGACGCCACCGGGCGGCCCCGCGATGTGCATGGGGGTGCCCGGCGTGGCGGCCAGCGCCCATTCCGAGGCCAGACCGCCGGGGTGGATGGCGAAGTCGATATCGAGTTCCCGGTCCGTGGCGCTGAAACGGCGCACCGTGTACTCGCGCGACACCGGACGCGGCTGCCCCCACTCCAGGGACAGACCGTCCTTGCGCGGCAGCCGCAGCACCCCGTCGTCGCTCGGAAAGACCAGGCGCACGTGCTCGTCCGGCACGTAGCTGTGGAATCCGGCCAGGTCCTCGCCACCGAAGGTGATGCGCACCAGTCCGGCGCCCACCGCGACGGTGCGCTTCACCTCCACCGCGCACAATCCGATCGGATAGCCGACCTTGGCTCCGTGCTCGCCGGACAGCACCTCGGTGATGCGTTCGGCATAAGCGGCACGATCCATGGCGCTACTCCTTTCCCAAGACGGGCGCGGCGGCCAGGACCGTCACCGCGCCGAGTACCAGTACGGACATCCCGTAGACCACGAGTGCGGTTCCGGGCGCGAAGAATTGGCCCACCAGCCCGGCCACCATGGAGCCGACCGCGGTGCCGGTGACGGCCTGCACCATGAGCAGGCCGGAGACCCGGCCGCGCAGCTCCTCCGGGGCCTGCTGCTGGAGCACGGTGTAGCGCAACACCATGTTCACCGCGCGGGCCAGGCCGAATCCGGCCAGGCCGAGGAAGACCACGGCGGCATGCGGGGCCAGCCCGGCCACGATGACGCCGAGCGGCATGAGCGCCAGTGAGATCAGCAGGGCACGGCCGGGCCGGACGCTGCGCCCGATCCAGCCGCTGGTGAGCGAGCCGAGCACCGCACCCGCACCGGGGGCGGCGTAGAGCAGGCCGAGGGTGGTCGTACCCGCGCCGAGATCGTGTTCGGCCAGGGCGGGCAGCAGCACCAGCGGTCCGCTCACCAGCATGGCGATCAGCCCGGTGAGCAGTGCGGCGCGAATAGCTCTGTGCCGCATCGAGAAGCGAATGCCGATCGCCAGCTCCCGCAGCGGATGCTGCACATCGCGGACCGGGGGCGGCTGCGGTCCGATGGCGCGGATCAGCCCGACCGTGGCAACGGTCGCACCGGCTGCCAGGAAGAACGCCGGCCCCACACCGGTTTTCGCGATCAGCAGACCGGCCAGCGCGGGGGTGATCATGGTGCCCAGATCCGAGGTCAGCGCGGTGAGCGCACCGGCGGCGGCCACCTTCTCCCGGCCGACCAGCATGGGGACCAGCGCCATCAGCGCCGACCCGCTGACGCCACCGGCCAGCCCGTCCACCACGCCCGCGGCGTAGACGACGGCCAGGAACGGTTCCGGCAGCACGGCATTCCCGCCGAGTGCGAGAAACCCGAGGCCCGCCGCGGTGCGCGACCACTGGATCACGTCGCGGCGGTCGTAGCGGTCCGCGATCACCCCGCCCGCCAGACTTCCGACGAACAGGGCGACCGCGGTGACCGTGGTGACGCCGGCGACATGCAGCGAGGATCCGGTCAGCTGGTAGACCTGCACGGGCAGCGCCACCATGAGCAGCCCGATCCCCAGCACCGATACCAGCCGAGCCGCGAAGGCGCAGCGGAACTCCCGGCTGGCACGCAGGGGCGAGGTATCGATGAGCAGGCCGCCGACGGCTGTCACCGGAAGCGCTCCTCGAGCAGGTCGAGGGTGGCCATCACATTGCGGTAGTCGGGGCGCTGGCTGGTGGCGGGCAGCTCGTACACCGCACCGGACCGGAACGCCGGAAGCGCGGCCAGCATCGGGTCCTCCCGCAGCTGGGCGATGCTGCGGCCGCCGTCGAGCTGCACGACGAACAGCACGGGCGCGTCGACCACGGTGGTGGTCAGTTCGGGGCTGAACGAGACCCAGTCGGCGGCCGCGGCGCGGGTCGGATTGCCCGCCTTGGCCTCCACCTGGTCGTCGATGGTGAAGCCGACCTCGGTCAGCAGCGCGGCCAGCGGGGTGCCGGGGGCGATGACCGAGGGCTTGAGATCCTTGCGCGACTGGAAGACCGACACCGCGCCCTGCGGCACCTTGATGCTCGACTTCACCTCGGCGATCTTGTCGTTGTACGAGCTGATCAGGCCGTCGACCGCGTCGGACCGGTTCACCGCGTCGGCGACCGACTTCAGCTGGTCCTGCCAGTTGGTCAGATTCGAGGGCACCAGCACGGTCGGGGCGATGGCGGTGAGCTTGTCGTAGGCGTCGATGGACTGCTGGCCGGGGTAGCCCTGGCCGCCGCCGATGATCAGGTCCGGCTGCTGGGAGGCGATGAACTCCAGGTTGATGTCATCGCCGGAGGGCAGCACCTTGGTGCCCTGCGCCTCGGCGTCCGCCGCCCAGGCGGCCGGGAACTCGCCGGGCTTCAGGGTCACACCGAGTACGCGCGGGTCCGCCGCCTCGACCTCGGCGCCCAGATCGTAGAGGTAGCCGGCGAGTGAGCCGTTGACGACCACGATGCGCTGGGGATCGGCGGGCACGGTGACGGCGCCGCGGTCGGTCTGCACCTCGCGGGTGCCGGATGCGCTCGCATCGTCGGAGGCGGAACTGCTACAGCCCGCCACCACCGCGATCAGCGAGAGCAGGAACAAGGCGACGGCGGCGCGTAGGCGGGCCGTCATTCGGTACAGCGACATGGATGATGTGTTCTTTCTTTTCTTCTGGGGGAGGGTCATTCGCGGATCGCCGGGTCGGCGTCCAGCAGCGCCGCGACCTCGGTCCAACCGGTCGGGGACACGATGTCGAAGTGCGAGTAGGGCAGTCGGCGCACCACCAGGCGCGCGCCGTCGGCCAGCCAGCCCGACAGCTGGGCCTCGGCCCGACCCGGCTGGGTCCCGGTGTCGGCGGCGTAGAGGGCCATGGAGCCGCGGTAGCGCGGCGGCGTCGAACGGGTGACCATGCCGAGCAGCGCGGTCGCGGCGGCGCGCACGGCGTCGGCGAGTTCCGGTGCGTCCGAAGGGAGTTCGGGTAGCAACCGGTCCAGCTCGGCGGGAGCGGTGAGCGCCCGCGCCGCCTGATCGGCGAGGCTGGCCAGCGGGTGTGAATCCACCAGGCCCACATAGGCGAGCGACTCCCCCTCGGCCTCGAGGGCGGCCGCCATGGCATGCACGATATTGCCGCCCAGCGAATATCCGAGCAGACGGTAGGGGCCGTGCGGCTGGATGCGGCGGATGGTGGCCCGGTAGTGGCGGGCCAGGTCTTCGAGGGTGTCCGCGTGGAAGTCCCGGTCGCGCAGGGCGGGCAATTGCAGTCCGATGATCGGTCGGTCCGCCCGCAGCAGCCGGGCCAGCGGCCCGAACTGCCAGGCGGTGCCGCCGATCGGGTGCACGCAGAACAGCGGCGCGGCCGAACCGGTGGCGCGCAGGTCCAGCACGTGGTCCAGGCGGCTGCCGAGCAGGGCGTGGGCGTCGGCGCTGGTCGCGGCGCGGTCGCCGCCCCCAGCTCCTTCCGGGTTCGCACCGCCCCCGATACCCCCGGCTCCATCGGTGTCCAGTACTCCGTCGGCGCCGCTTGCTCGCTCGCCGCCTGGCACTTCGGTGCCCCCGGCGCTCTTTCCGCTCGCGGCCCGGTCGCTACCGCCGGTCCGATACGCATCCGCCGGGCGGAGCACCGCGCCGCGCGCGCCGATGCGGGCGGCGAGGGCACGCGCGGTCGGGGCGGCGAAGATGTCGTCCAGGACGGTGTCCAAGCCGGTGCGTCGCAGCCTGCCGGTCAGGCGGACGGCGGTGAGCGAGTGACCGCCCGCGGCGAAGAAGTCGTCGTCCACGCCGATTTCGGGCGCGGACAGGACCGCCGCCATGGCGGCGCGGATATCGCCGACCAGCGCAACCTCCGTGGGCGAATCGGTTGTCTCCGCGGCTCCCCGCACCGACGCCCGCCCGCCCGCGGCCGCCAACTCCGGCTCCACGGCGCGCAACTCCGGCTCCACGGCGCGCTGGGAGGACGCGGCTGGGATTCCACCCGCCGGACCGGAGTTCTCCGCCACGGCGGCACCCGCCGTCCGCGCGAGCTCCACCGGGGCCGACAACTCATCTCGTCCCGTGGGCTCATGCTCCACTGCGCCGACGCCGTTCCGAGCGGAATGCGCACTCTCGCCCGGCGTTTCGCGGGCTGGTGTCCGGCCGCCGGGGACTCCAGGGGCCGTCGAGTCGGCAGGGTCGGCGTCGTGGCTCGGGACCGGTAGCGCCTTGCGGTCGATTTTCTCGCTCGCGGTGCGCGGGATCTGGTCGAGCACCACGTACGCGACCGGGATCATGTACGCGGGCAGGGTGGTTCGCAGTTCGGCGCGGATGGTGTCGGGGTCGAGGGCGGCACCGCCGCGCGGGATGAGGTAGGCCACCAGGCGCTGGTCGCCGGGGGTGTCCTCACGCAGCAGGACCGCCGCTTGCGCCACACCGGCACAGGTCAGCAGGGCCGATTCGATATCGCCGAGTTCGATGCGCTGGCCGCGCAGCTTCACCTGGCTGTCGCCGCGACCGAGGTAGTCGAGTTCGCCGTTCGGATTCCACTTCACCAGGTCGCCGGTGCGGTACATGCGGGCGCCGACGGCGTAGGGGTCGGCGACGAAGGCGGCGGCGGTCAGGTCGGGGCGGGCCAGGTAGCCGCCGGCCAGCTGGACACCGATCAGGTACAGCTCGCCGATACTTCCGGCCGGGACCGGCCGCAGCCGGTCATCCAGGACGCGCACCCCGGATCCCTTGGCGGGCCTGCCGATCGGCACCGACGCGGTATCGGCGGCGGCGGCCTCGTGGTAGGTGATGCACACCGCGGCCTCGGTCGGGCCGTAGAGGTTGTGCACCCGCGCACCGGTCAGTTCGCGTACCCGGTGCGCGGTAGCGGGGGGCAGCGCCTCACCGCCGGTGATGACGCAGCGCAGGTCGGCGCAGCCGTCCAGGTCGGTCTCCTCGGCGAGCACCGTCAGCATGGAGGTCGTCATCTGGACGGCGCTCACCCGTTCGGCGCGCATGAGTTCGGTTTGGTAGTAGGGGTCGCGGTGGCCGTCCGGACGGGTGAGCACGATCCGCGCGCCGACCAGCAGCGGGAGATACAGCTCCAGCAGCGAGGCGTCGAAGATGGGCGGCGTGCGGTACAGCACGGTATCGCCGGGGCCGAAACGCTGCTGCTCCCAGAGCCATTCGAAGGTGTTCACGATCGACTCGTGACTGACGGCCACGCCTTTGGGCACGCCGGTGGAGCCGGAGGTGAACAGCAGATAGGCGGTGTTCGCGGGGCGCAGCGGTGCGATGCGCTCGGCGTCGGTGAGTTCGGTGTCCGCGAATCCGCTCGTGTCGACACCGTCGAGTGTTTCGAGAGTCAGTGCCGGAGCGGCGGTTTCGAGTATGCGTTGGATGCGCTGGGCGGGCTGCTCGGGATCGACGGGCAGGTAGACGCCGCCGGCGCGCACGATGGCGTGGGCGGCGACGACCGCGTCGATGGTGCGTGGCATGGCCAGCGCCACCACGGTTTCGGGCCCGATACCGCGTGCGATGAGCCAGCGGGCGAGGCGGTTGGCTCGGGCGAGGAATTCGCCGTAGTCGATCGTGGTGTCCGCGAACGTCACCGCCGGGGCCTTCGGATCGACGACGGTCCCCCAGTCCGCGAGGGTGCCGCCGTGGGTTTCACGCCGGGTGGTCGCCGCGGTGACCGCCGCGACCGTGGCGGCGGGATCGGCGGTCACGGCGGTCAGGACCGCGCCGAGGCGCTGCGCGAACCGCGCGGCCGTGCTGTCCGGCACCGCCGCCGGGTCGTGGTGGAGCATGAGGCGGAATCGCTCGCCGGGCCGTGCGGTGACCGTGATCGGGAAGTGAGTGAGGCTGTGCACCACCACGTCGGTGACCCGCACGTCGTGGGTGTCGGGTTGGCGCAGGCCCGATTTCGGGAAGTTCTCGAAGACGACGAGGGTGTCGAAGAGCCGTCCGAGTCCAGCGGTGCGCTCGACCGTGGCCAGGCCGAGATAGCCGTGGGCCTGCATATCGAAACACGCCCGCTGGAACTCGCCGAGCTGCTCGACCAGCGGGCGGTGCACGTCCAGGCGCAGGCGCACCGGCACCGTATTGCTGAACAGGCCAACGGTTTTCTCGACCTCGGGCAGATCCGCCGGGCGGCCGGAGATGACCGCGCCGAACACCACATCGGTGCGGCCGACCTGCTCGGCCAGCACCATCGACCACGCGCCCTGCACGAGCGTGCTCATGGTCAGGCCGTACCGTCGGCCCAGACTCTCCAGATCGGCGCCGGCGGTGTCGGGCAGGTCGATGTCCAGGCCCACGGCGGGCAGGCGACGCCCGGCGGCGGTGCCGACCAGCGTCGGCGCGGGCACGCCGCGCAGATACGCGCTCCAGCGCTGGACCGCCGCCGCGGTGTCGCGGCCGGTGAGCCAGGCCAGGTAGTCGCCGTAATAGCCGGGGGCGGGTAGGTTCTCGCCGTCGCCGTGGTAGATCGCGAGCGTTTCGCGCAGCATGATCGGCACCGACCAGCCGTCGGCGAGCAGGTGATGCGCGATGAGGACGAGCCGGTGCGCGGTATCGGTCAGGCGGATCAGGACGACCCGCAGCAACGGTGGTTCGGCGATGTCGAAGGGTTCGGTGCCCGCACGCCGCTCCAACTCGGCGGCGATCCGCTCGGCATCCCCGGCCGCGCGGTCGCGCAGGTCCTCCACTCGGAAGGACGCTCGCGGCACGGCCGGAACCACCTGCACCGGCTGGTCGAAGTCTTCGTAGCGGAAGGCCGCGCCCAGATTCGGGTGCCGGGCCAGCATGCGTTCGAAGGCCGCCGACAGGCGCTCCGCATCGGCCGGGCCGTCGAGTTCGAATCGCGCCGTCATGGTGTAGACGTCGTCGCCGCCGTCGCGCAGGGCGTGGAAGAGCAGCCCCTCCTGCAACGGCGACAGCGGCAGTACGTCGGCGATCTCACCGTAGCGGGAAGTCAGCTCGTCCGAGATCGCCTGTGGCAGTGCCACACCCCGCGAAGCGGGTCGTCCGGGGGTGGCGGCCGCCCCGGCAGTCGTCGCGCTGGCGGCGAGTTCGCTCAGCGCCCGGCGGGACAGCAACTCCTGTGGCGACAGGACGAGCCCGCGCTCACGCAGACGGCTGCTCACGCTGATGGCGGTGATGCTGTCTCCGCCGACACCGAAGAAGTCCTCGTCCACGCTGACGGCGTCGTGCCCGAGCGCGATCCCGACCACCGCGCACAGGACGATCTCCGCCGGGGTGGACGGCAGGCGACCGCCGGTGTCGGACGGCGGTTCCGGCAGTGCCGCCCGGTCGATCTTCCCGTTCACGGTGTGCGGCAGATCGTCCACGACGACGAGCCGGGACGGCACCATGTGGTCGGGCACCGCATC
Source organism: Nocardia sp. CC227C (assembly GCF_030767025.1). Classification (GTDB taxonomy): domain Bacteria; phylum Actinomycetota; class Actinomycetes; order Mycobacteriales; family Mycobacteriaceae; genus Nocardia. The sequence continues at coordinate 216,191 of NZ_JASITE010000002.1, forward strand.
CGCCAACCGCGAACGCAGTTCGACCACGTTCGGCGCGGCGCCGGCCGGAACCACATACCCGATCAGGGTGGGACGGCCGGAGATCTCGCGAATGTCGGCGACCGCCGCCCGCACCTCGGGCAGCGCCCCGAGCGCGGCCTCGACCTCGCCCAGCTCCACACGGTGACCACGAATCTTGACCTGGTTGTCGACGCGGCCGACGTACTCGTAACCGCGGCCGGGGACCCACCGTGCCCGGTCACCGGTGCGGTACATGCGCGCACCCGGCGGACCGTAGGGGTCGGCGACGAACCGGTCCGCGGTCGCACCCGGACGCCCGAGGTAGCCGCGCGCGAGCTGCGGCCCGGCCAGGTACAGCTCACCCACCCGATGGTCGGCCACAGCCTGCAACGCGTTGTCCAACAGGTAGATCCGCGCCCCCGGAACCGGCGCGCCGATGGCCGGGCGCGCACCGTCCACCGGTGCGGTGAGCGCGTCGACGGTGGCCTCGGTCGGACCGTAGAGGTTGACGGCGTCGATCCCCGCGTGCTGAACGCGCTGCCACAGCTCCGGCGGGCACGCTTCGCCGCCGAGCGCAAGCAGCCGCGGCGCGGTATCGGCCAACCCGTGCTCCACCAGCGCCGCCGCGAAGGTGGGCGTCCCGTCGACGACGTCGATCCCGTCCCGCGCGAAGGCCGCCACCAGCGCGGCGGGATCACGCCGAATCTCGCTGTCGTACACGTGGATACGGTGCCCATCGAGCAGCCACAGCAGCGGATCGAGCGCGGCATCGAAGGCGAAGGACGTCGTATGCGCCACCGCCAGCGGCCGACCGGCGCGGGCGGCGGTGTCGGCGTACATCCCGGCCCGATGCGCGGCCAGCAACCGCGCCAACGCCCCGTGCTCCACCAACACGCCCTTGGGCCGACCGGTCGACCCGGAGGTGTAGATGAGGTACGCACCGTGCCTCGGGTCCACACCGCCCGACGATTCCGAGCTGCCCGCGCCCGTCCCCGAGCCGACGGAGGAAGCGACCGCCGCGCCGTCGCGAGAGCCACCATGGTCTTGCGGTGCCGATGCGACCGCGGCGAGCACTCGCGAATCGTCGGTGGCCTCGGCGCGACCCGTGCCGCGATCAGCGGCCGAATCCGCAGGGAGGGATACGAGCGACCCGGTGCGGAGGGAGCGGTCACCCCGCCGCCCAACCAACTGTTCACGGCCGGCCTCCGCGCCGTGCACCGCTTCGGCGGCGCGGGGCGTGCCGGAGTGCCGGTCGAGTTCGTCGCGGAATCTCGCGGCGTCGATGTCCACCCAACGGATCGGTGGTCGTCCGCTCTCCGGACGCACCGCACCGGATTCGGCGGCCCCCGTGCCCCGGTCGGCGGCCGTGGCTGCCAGCCGGGCGGCCAACTCGCCCGCGCTGAGCACCAGGTCGGGAGTGGCGTCGTCGATCACGGCGTGCAGGCGCGGTAGCGGATGTTCGGGGTCGAGCGGCAGGAAGACGCCGCCCGCGCGCCACACCGCGAACAGGGCCACCACGAGGTCCGGGGTTCGAGGCAGGGCGACGCCGACCACGGTTTCCGGCCGCACGCCCCTGGCGAGCAGCCAGCGGGCGAGTCGGTTCACACGCGCACCGAATTCTGCTGCGGTCCACTGGCTCTCACCGCTGCCCGCCGCGAGCACCACGGCATCGGGCCGTTCGGCGACCAGGCGGTCCAGGGCGTCGGTTACCAGTTCGACGTTGTCGGTCGCTGCCGCACCGGAACGCGCGGCCAGCAGCCGCGCGCGCTCCTCGCGGGCAAGCAGTTCCAGCGCCCCGACCGGGGGCTTGTCATCACCGGTGAAGGCGTCGATCACCCGGACCAGCCCGTCGATGCGCCGCCGCACATCCGCCGGATCATTGGTGCGCGCATCGGGTTCGAAGCCGAGCAGCACCGTGCCGTCGGGCAGCGGGGTGACGGTCAGGCCGAGGTCCTCCGGCGGCCCACCGGCCACATTGCGCAGGACGCCGCGCGCGCCGTCGAAGTCCAGGGCGAAGTCGAAGACCTTGAGATTGATGCCGACGCCGTGCAGCAGTTCGCCCGCGCCGTAGCCGTGGAAGTCGCGGGCCAGATCGTGACCGCTGTAGCGCTGATGCGCCCGCACCGCGCGCAAGGCCTCGGCCACCCGCGGCGCGAGGTCGCCGAGGCGGTCGTCGGCGCGCACGGGCAGGCGCAGCGGCAGCACGTTCACGGCCATGGCCGGGGTGGTCAGAGCGGCCCGGCCGACCCGCCCCATGAGCAGCATGGAGACCACCACATCGGAGGTGCCCAGTTCCCGGTTCAGGAAGGCCGCGTAGCTCGCCACCAGCGCATCCGCCCACGTGATGCCGTAGTTCTCGGCGTATTCGCGCAGCCGGGCCAGTGTCTCGGCCGACAGCACCGCCTCGGCGCGCAGCGTGCGCTCCACCGCTCCGCCCAGGTGGCGGCCGCGGCCGTCGAGATCGGGCCACGGGGTGAGCTGATCGCGCCAGAATCGGCGCTCCAGTTCGAATTGCGCACCGGCGCGGTACTCCCGCTCCTCCGCCACCAGCGCGGCGATGGTGCCGAAAGTGGGCTTGGGAGCGGGCTTTCCGCGTCGCAGCGCGGTGTAGTGCGCGGCCACCCGACGCGAGAGCAGCGCCGCGCTGTAGCCGTCCACGATGAGGTGGTGGTAGAGCTGCACGCACCAGACCTGGCGGTCGGTGACCCGGATGAGCGTGTAGTTGTACAGCTGCCGGTCCACCATGGCACGGCAGTCCTCGGCGGCGCGCGCCCGTTCGAGCGCCACCGCCTCGTGCGCGAGCGCCACGGGATCGGCGGCGGCGCGCAGGTCGACGGTCGGCCGCAGTACGGCCTCGGCGGCGGTGACGAACTGCCGTGGCCCCTCGGCGGTTTCCCGGAAGCGCAGCCGCATGTTCTCGGCCTCGGCCACGGTGCGGCGGATGGCCTCGGCGAGCAGGTCGACGTCGACGGGAGTATCACCGACGATCTCCAGCACCTCGCCGACCAGATAGCGACCCGATTCGGGATCGAAGCGCTGAGCGTTCCAGATGCCCAGCTGCGGTCCGGTCAGCGGCAGTCCGTGAGTGGTCTTCGCATCGTCCCGCTCCACCGACACCACGGCAACTCCCTTCATCAGCAACGACATCCGGTCCGCACAACCCCTGCGGACGTCCCACGAACAACCAAGGTAGGTTAGCCTAACTTTAGTTGCAGTGGGGAACCTTCCTCTCGACTCGACTCCGACCGGTGGTCGTCAACTCACCCGGGCGGCGTCACTCGCCAACGGAACGACCAGCGGCGCACCGGTTTCCGGATCGTCGATAACCCGGCAGCCGAGCGAGAAGACCTCCCGGACCAGCTCCGCCGTGACGATCTCGCCGGGCGGTCCGGCGGCGACCACACGCCCGTCCCGCATGGCGATCAGGTGATCGGCGTAGCGGAAGGCGTGGTTCAGGTCGTGCAACACCGCGACCACGGTGCGGCCGGAGTCCCGATTCAGCGCCCGGCACAGATCCAGCAGTTGAATCTGATGGGCGATATCCAGATAGGTGGTCGGCTCGTCCAGCAGCACGACCGGCGTGTCCTGCGCCAGCACCATGGCGATCCACACGCGCTGCCGCTGCCCGCCGGACAGTTCGTCCACCGGGCGCGCGGACAGCTCCGTCACACCGGTGGCGGCCATGGCGGCGGCGACGGCCTCGGCGTCGGCCTGCGACCACTGCCGCAGCAGCGACTGATGCGGATACCGACCGCGCGCAACCAGATCCGCCACCCGGATGCCGTCGGGCGCGGTGGAGGTCTGCGGCAGCAGCCCGACGCGCCGGGCCACCTCCTTGGCCGGATACGACGCGATCGCCTTGCCGTCCAACAGCACCGCGCCGTGCTCCGGCTTCAACAGCCGGGCCAGCGCCCGCAGCAGCGTGGACTTGCCGCAGGCATTGGGGCCGATGATGACGGTGAACGTCCCGTCCGGGATGTCCACCGAGAGCCCGTCGCTGATCACGCGGCCGCCGTAGCCGAGCCGCACCCGATCCGCGCGCAGCCGCGCCGCCGCGGCGGCCGATTCCCCAGCGGTGTCGCCGGTTTCGTTCATCATCGCTTCCCCTAGTTCCGTCGCGCCTCGGCCACCAGCAGATAGGCCAGGTACAGTCCGCCGATCGAGACGGTGACGACACCGACCGGCAGCGTGGTGGGGGCGAAGACGCGCTGGGCGATCCAGTCGCAGGCGACCAGCAGCAGCGCCCCCATGGCGGCGGCCGGTGCGAGCGCGGTGGACGGGGTGCGCGCCAGGCGGCGACCCAGTTGCGGCGCGGCCAAGGCGACGAAGGCGATCGGCCCGGCCACGGCGGTGGCGGTCGCGGTGAGCGCCACGCTCAGCACGATCAGCAGCATGCGGGCGCGACCCACCCGAATCCCGAAGGCGTGCGCCAGATCGTCGCCCAATTCCAGCATGCGCAGCCGGGGCGCCGCCGGAATCACGGCGACGGCCAGGACGGCCAGGATGGCCAGCGCCGGACCGACCTGCGGCCAGGACAGCCCGTTCAGTGAGCCCGCGCCCCACGCGGCGGCCGACATGGCGGCGTGCAGATCGGCCCGCAGGATCAGCCAGGTGTTGACCGAGGCCAGCATGGCACTCACGCCGATACCCACGATGATCAGCCGGAAGCCGCTGACGTGGTGCCGGAACGCCAGCAGCTGAATGGCCAGCGCCGCACCGAGACCGCCGATCAGCGCACCGGCCGCGGTCTGAAAGTTGCCGCCGCCCAGGGTGAGGATGACCAGCAGCGCGCCGGTGTAGGCCCCGGTGTTGAAACCCACGATATCGGGGCTGCCCAGCGGATTCCGGGTCACCGATTGCAGGATCGCGCCACTCACGCCCAGCGCCGCGCCGAGCGCCAAGGCCAGCAGTACCCGTGGGAATCGCCACTCCCACACCACGAGTCGGTCGAAGCGGTTGTCACCGACGAACAGCGCGCGCACCACGCGATCCGGTGGAATGGCGTAATCGCCGGTACCCAGTGCCAGTACGGCCACGCCCAGCGCGGCGGCGACGAGCACCGCGCACACCACGGCGGTGCGCAGCCCCATCCGGGCGCTGCGCCCGCGGGCGCGCACCACCAGGGTGGTCCGGCCGAAGTCGATCTCCGCGGTCATGCCGCACCCGCCCGGGCGCGACGGGCCAGCCAGATGAGCACGGGTGCGCCGAGGAAGGCGGTCACCAGACCGGCCGGGACCTCGTCGCCGGGAATGAGGATGCGGCCCAGCACATCCGCGCCCAACACCAGGGTCGGCGCGAGCAGCAGCGAATAGGCGATGACCCAGCGCTGGTCGGGACCCACGATCCAGCGGGCGATATGCGGGACCGCCAGGCCGATGAAGGTGATGGGCCCGACGGCGGCGGTCGCGGTGCCGCACAGCAGGGTCAGGGCCGCGGCGGTGAGCAGCCGGGTGCGGGTGACCCGCACCCCCAGCGAGTGGGCCAGATCGTCGCCGAGGGCGACGGCATTGAGCGACCGTGCGGCGATGACAGCGGCCACCAGCCCGATGGCGATGAAGGGCGCCGCCCCGGCGATGATGTCGTAACCGCGCCCGGTCAGGGATCCGGAGTCCCACTGGCGCATCTCGTCGAAAGCCTTGGCGTTGAGCAGGATCAGGCCCTTGGTCAGGCCGGTGAGCACCGCGGTGACCGCCACGCCCGCCAGGGTCAGGCGCACCGGATCCGCGCCCTGCCTGCCCGCGGTGCCCAGGCGGTAGACCACCAGTGCGACGAGCGCGGCGCCGACGAAGCCGAACCACACGTAGGAGGCGATATCGGTGACACCGAGGAAGGCGACCGCGACGGTGATCGCGAAAGCGGCCCCGGCATTGATGCCGAGCAGCCCCGGATCCGCGAGCGGATTGCGCGTCAACCCCTGCATCAGGCAGCCCGCGACACCGAGCGCGATGCCCACGAGCAGGCCGAGCAGGGTGCGCGGCAGCCGGTACTCGGTGACGATCAGCCGGTCCGCCGAGTCGCCGCCGTGCCACAAGGCCGCCCAGACCTCACCCACCGCAATGGATTTCGCACCTATGAGCAGGCTGAGCAGGCAGATGAGCGTGAGCACCGCACCGGCCGCGAGCCAACCCCGTCGGTGCCGGGTGGGCGCGGCGGCGATTGCCGGAGCATCGCTGGCCGTGCTGAGGCTGTTTCGCGATCTGTCCATCAGAACTTTCTCATCAGCGCGTCGGTGCAGGTCACGCGGCACGTCGACGAATACGGTCACAGGTTGGCAAGGTTAGCCTAACCTGCAAACGGGGGGATTTGTCCAGCCGTGCGGATATCGACGGGCAGTACGGCGAGCCCTCCCAGTTTTAGCGAACCCGCTTACCCACCAGGCATTTTCAGGGCTCCACTGTGATACATCCCATATTTGTACACTGTACGAGCACTATTCCCGGTGTTGGGGGTGGTAGTCCTTCCCACTGCTAGACGCGAGTCGCGTTCCCGGTCGCTGCGAGTTGTCCGAGAACGCGATTCGATTCCCCCACCTGATGAGGAAACCCCCACGATGCGAAAACTCCTTGCTGCCTCCGCGCTGGCAACCGCCGCCCTCGGGCTGGCCAGCGGTACGGCGACCGCCGACACCTTCGTCCCATTGCCGGACGGCGAGACGGTCGGCCCCGGCGTGACCATCAAGCGCGTCGCGGAGAGCGCCCTGATCTCGCCGTCCATGGCCGCCAATGGCGCCGGACGCGTGGCCTGGGTGAGCGGCACCGTGATCGCCGACGTGACCGACACCCCCAAGGGCGACCCCAAGCCCTTCGCGGGCGGCAGCGGGGCGCCGGGCACCAACAACTCCTCGACGCACGGCTCCTCGCGGATCAACACCGGCTACATCGTCGGCTGCCAGGTCAGCATTGCCGACAACGCCATCTCTGCCGGCGTCTCCGGCGGCATCACCACCACCGGCATGAACGCCGGTGGCTCCATCTCGGTGAAGATCGGCCCCGGCGAGGTGAAGTTCGTCGGCGTCGAGGGCTTCGACATCGTCGAGGCGGGTCAGTTCCACGTCAGCTACAAGGATGTGGAACTCCAGATCCAGGGTTGCGCCGGATACGCGCAGGCGCGCGCCTACACCGTCGTCGAGATCATCGGCACCAACTACTCGAAGACCACCCTCTACGGGGCTCCGTTCAGCATCGGCTGACACCGGCCGTCTTCATCGATCCCACTCGTGCTGAACAGCATTCACGCTCCGAAAGAGACAACATCATGACCATCCTGAAGAAAGCCGCCGCCCGCCTGGTCGGCGTCGCGGCGACCGCCACCATCGCGCTGGGCCTGTTCTCCCCCGGTGCCGCGCACGCCGACACCTTCATCCCGCTGCCGGGCGGTGAGATCACCCAGACACTGCCCGACGGCACCGCCGTCACCATCCGCCTGGTGAACGAGTCGGTCAACATCAATCCCTCCATGGGCGCGACCCCGCTGCACCGCAATGTGTGGGCGTCCGGCCGGGCCGAGGTGGAGATCCATGGCGAGCACAAGTACTCGAAGATCTACCCCGGCTACGTGGTCGGCTGCCAGGTCGACATCAGCGGCGGCAACGGCACCGGTGGCGCGAACGCCGCCACCACCTGGGAGGGCAAGGGCAGCGGCGGGGTCAGCACCGGCGGCAACCTGACCCTCGGCCCCGGCCAGGCGTCCACCTTCTGGCTGCTCGACCTCGAGGGCCCGAATGCCTACGGCGAGAAGAGCTACCTGCGCGGGTTCAAGTTCACCGAGCAGCAGGCGTCGGTGAACTGGAAGGACTCCACCCTCGGCCTCTCCGGTTGCGCCGGATACGCCCAGGCGCGCGCCTTCGTCGGCGTCGAGGTGACCACCAAGTTCGGCCGTTCCGAGCTGCGCCTCTGGGGCCAGCCCTTCAGCCTCGGCTGATCGCACGGACCCGGTGCGGCCGCGGTTTCCCGTCCGAATGTCGTGCGGGCGGGACCGCGGCCGCGGCACCTGCGATCCCAGGGAAATCGGGGTAGCACCCGCGGCTCTCGAATGAGACCATGTCAGCGTCACTCGGAGGCGTCCGGGGGTTTCGCACCACCCGGTTAGCGAATTCTGGGCTACATTCGCCTGAATCGAAACGCACCGACTACGTCGACCCGGGAGGTCCCATTATGACTGGCCCCGAGAACTATCCCGCACCCGAAACCGGCGTTCCAGTCGAGGAACCCACTATCGATCTGGATGTCTTTCCGCCGGAAGAGCATTCACGCCTGACCGTGCTGTTCCGGCTGCTGCTCGTCATTCCGCAGGCCATCGCCGTCTGGCTGCTCGGGCTGGCCGCGATCGTCGTGGTGATCTGCGGCTGGTTCGGCGCGCTCGTCCTCGGCCGTCTCCCCGACTGGTGCACGGAGTTTCTCCGCGGCTACTTCTCCTACAGCACCCGGGTCTACGGCTACGGCATGCTGCTGGTGGACGCGTACCCGCCCTTCGCCTGGAATCCGACCGACTATCCGGTCCGAGTGCTGTTCCATCAGCCGACCGAACTGAACCGCTTGGCGGTGCTCTTCCGCCTGATCCTGGCCCTCCCCATCATGGTCTTCGCCAGCTGGCTGACCACCGGGTGGACCGTCATCGCCTTGTTCATCTGGCTCATCGTCCTCATTACCGGTCGCATGCCGCAGCCGGTGTTCGAGGCCACCGCCGCGGTCATCCGCACCCAATTGCGCACCAGCGCCTACGCCTATCTGCTCACCCCCACCTATCTGAAGGGCCCCTTCGGCGACGGCACCCAGCCCACCGATCCGGTGCTGGCGGCGGCACAGCCGCCCGTCGCCTCCCCCACCCGGCCGCTGTGGGTTTCCAAGGGCGGTCGGATTCTGCTCATCGTCATGCTGGTGCTGGGCATTCTGGCCGGCATCGGCCAGTCCGTCGCCCAGCCCGGCTACGACGACACCGATACGGTCGAGACCTCACACACCGATTAGGTCGTCAGCGCGGCGATTTCGGTAGCCAGTGCCGCCGCGACATCATCGATGTCGCGGTGCGCTCGCCCACGGACCACCCATCGGCCCGCGACCATCACATCGGTGACATCGGAAGCAGTTGCGGCGTACAGGATTCCAGTCTCATCCGCGCCCGCCGTACGCGGCGAGCCGGTATCGACGACCACCAGGTCGGCATCCCACCCGGGTGCGATCTCCCCCGGCCCGAGCCAGCCCGAGGCGGCGTGACCGGTGGCGGCGGACAGCAATTCCGCCGGGTCGAAGCGACCGCGGCGACCGGCGGCCAGGCGTTCGTGCCATTCCAGGGCTCTGGTTTCGAACCACGGATCGACCACCGCGTTCGAATCGCTCCCCAGACACAGCCGCACCCCGGCGTCCGCGAGTCGCCGCGCGGGCCCGATACCGTCGCCCAGATCGGATTCCGTACTGGGACACAGACATACCCAGCTCTCGGCCAGCGCGCTGATATCGGCGGGATCCAGATGGGTCGCGTGGACCGCCACGGTGCGCGGCGTCAGGGCACCGGCCGAGGCCAACAGCCGCGTGGGGCTGCACCCGTAGCGTTCGAGGCATTCCGCGTTCTCGCGCGGCTGCTCGGAGAGATGCACGTGCAGCGGGCGATCCGCGGCCGCGGCCACCACGGTGGGCAGCTGGTCGACCGGGACGGCCCGCACGGAATGAATCGCCGCTCCGGGAATGACGAGATCACCTGCCGGACGGAAGGATTCGATGCGCCGCGCCCAGGCGTCGGCATCACCGTCGTCGAACCGCCGCTGCACGCCGACGGTGGGCTGTCCGAAGCCGCCCGCCAGATAGCACACGTCCAGCAGGGTCAGCCGGATACCGGCGTCGGCGGCCGCGGCGACCAGCGCGTGGGAGAACTCGTTGGGATCGCCGTAGCGCTGCCCGCCACCGGGATGGTGCAGGTAGTGGAATTCGGCGACGCTGGTATAGCCCGCCAGCACCATCTCCGCGTACACCGCGCGGGCCAGCCGGTAGTACGAATCCGGCCGCAACCGTTCGGCCAGCGCGTACATGCGGTCGCGCCAGGTCCAGAAGCTGCCGCGATCATCATGGGTACGCCCGCGCAGGGCACGGTGGAAGGCATGCGAGTGGGTGTTCGCGAAGCCGGGCACCACCAGGCCGGACAGCACCGTCCCACCGCGCCGCGCGGCGGTGGACACCGCGGCGACGACGCCGTCGGCCACGTCGATGCGCACCCCGCTCGCCACGCCGCCGGGCAGCCACGCTCGCTCGCACCAGTACGTGGTCATTCGGTCAGACTCCGCAGGACACGGGCCAGTTCCACTGTCCCGTAATCGATATCGGCGGGTTCGGCGAACTCCTCCGGCGCGTGGCTGATACCGGTCGGATTGCGGACATAGAGCATGGCGGTGGGCACGAAGGGGGCCAATACCGCGGCATCGTGCCCCGCTCCGGTCGGCAGGATCGGCGCGCCGCCGAGCAGCGCGCTGAGCCGGTCCCGCAGCACCGGGTCGAAATCCGCGGTGCCCTCGAAGGACTGCTCACGCACCTCGACGGTGCACCCCTCGAGATCCGCGGCAGCGGCGGCCGCCTCGGTGATCTCCGCGACCAGGGCGCGGACATCGCCCGGCTCGGGCAGGCGGGCATCGAGCCAGACATCGACCCGGGACGCGATGACATTGGTGCCGCCCGGGGTCGGCACCAACCGTCCCACGGTGGCTCGGGCCTCCGGAACCGCCGCCGCGCAGCGCCGCACCGCCAGCACCAGCCCAGCCGCGGCCAGCATGGGATCGCGGCGGTCGTCCATGAGCGTGGTTCCGGCGTGGTTGCCCTGTCCGGTGAAGGTGAACCGCCAGCGTCCGTGCGGAATGATATTGCTGCCCACCGCCACGGGCGCGTCCATCCGCACCAGGCCGCGGCCCTGCTCCACGTGCAGTTCCACGAAGGCGCCGATGCGGCCGAGGGTTTCACCGTCGCGGCCGAAATGCTCCGGGCGGCGTCCGGCGGCGCGCGCGGCATCGGCGAAGGTGGTGCCGTCGGCGTCGCGCAACGCCAGCGCCTCCGCCGGGGACAGGGTCCCGGTGAGCAGGCGAGATCCGAGGCACGGCACCCCGAAACGGCCGCCCTCCTCCTCTGCGAAGACCACGATGGCCACCGGGCGGCGCGGTGTGAAGCCCTGCGCCCGCAGCAGATCGACGGCCGCCAGGGCGCTCACCACCCCGAGCGGCCCGTCGTAGGCGCCGCCGCCCGGCACCGAATCCAGGTGGCTGCCGGTGACCACGGCATTGCGCCCGGGTGCCCCGAACCAGGCCCACAGGTTGGCGTTTCGATCGGTGTGCACCTCGAGGCCGCGGGCGCGGGCGGCGGCGGTGAACCACTCGCGCAGTTCACCGTCGGCGGGGGTGAAGACGTGCCGCGAATAGCCGCCGCGAGCGGCATCCGCGCCGACACGTTCGATCTCGGCCAGCAGGTCGTTGGCGGACGGCGCCCGTGTGCTCACCGCATCACCTGTCCCACAGTGGAATCCGGACGCCGCGGGCACGGGCGACGTCCTCGGCCTCCGGGTATCCGGCGTCCACGTGACGCAGCACGCCCATGCCGGGGTCGTTGCTCAGCACCCGCTCGATCTTCTGCGCGGCAAGTTCGGTGCCGTCCGCGACGATGACCTGTCCGGCATGGACGGACCGGCCCATGCCCACGCCACCGCCGTGGTGAATGGATACCCAACTCGCACCGGAAGCGGTGTTGACCAGGGCATTGAGCAGCGGCCAGTCGGCGATGGCGTCCGAGCCGTCGGCCATGGCCTCGGTCTCCCGGTACGGCGATGCCACCGAACCGCAGTCCAGGTGGTCGCGGCCGATCACGATGGGCGCGGACACCTCACCGCTGGCCACCATCTCGTTGAAGCGCAGCCCGGCCAGGTGCCGTTCGCCGTAGCCGAGCCAGCAGATGCGGGCGGGCAGCCCCTGGAAGGCCACCCGCTCCCCCGCCAGGCGAATCCAGCGGGCCAGGGATTCGTTGTGCGGGAACAACTCCAGGATGGCGCGGTCGGTGGCGGCGATATCGGCCGGATCGCCGGAGAGCGCGACCCAGCGGAACGGGCCCTTGCCCTCGCAGAACAGCGGTCGGATGTACGCGGGCACGAAACCCGGGAAGTCGAAGGCCCGCTCGTAACCCGCGAGCTTCGCCTCACCCCGAATCGAGTTCCCGTAGTCGAACACCTCGGCCCCGCGATCCAGGAAGCCCACCATCGCGGCGACGTGGGCGGCCATGGATTCGCGCGCGCGGCGGGTGAATTCGTCGGGCTTGCGCGCCGCGTAGTCGTCCCACTCCTCGACTGCCACGCCGATCGGCAGGTAGGTGAGCGGGTCGTGGGCGGAGGTCTGGTCGGTGACCACATCCACGTCGATCTCACGGCGCAGCAGCTCCGGCAGCACCTCGGCGGCATTGCCGATGACGGCCACCGACAGCGGCCGCCGCTCCCGTTTGGCGGCCAGCACCCGCGCCAGCGCATCGTCGAGGTCGGTGGCGATCTCGTCCAGGTAGCGCGTCACCACTCGCCGCCGCGCGTGCTCCGGATCGCATTCGACGCACAGCGCCACACCGTCGTTCATGGTGACGGCCAACGGCTGCGCACCCCCCATACCGCCCAGACCCGCTGTGACGGTGAGGGTTCCGGCCAGGCTGCCGCCGAACCGCTTGGCCGCCACCGCCGCGAAGGTCTCGTAGGTGCCCTGGAGGATGCCCTGGGTGCCGATGTAGATCCACGAGCCTGCCGTCATCTGGCCGTACATGGTGAGCCCCATGGACTCGAGCCGCCGGAACTCCGGCCACGTCGCCCAGTCCGGCACCAGATTGGAGTTGGCGATGAGCACGCGGGGCGCCCATTCGTGGGTGCGCAGCACACCGACCGGCTTGCCGGACTGCACCAGCAGCGTCTCGTCCGCGCGCAGGTCGGTCAGACAGCGGCCGATGGCGTCGAAGCTGGACCAGTCCCGGGCCGCCTTGCCGGTGCCGCCGTAGACGACGAGATCCTCCGGACGCTCGGCGACCTCGGGATCGAGGTTGTTGTGCAGCATGCGCAGCGCCGCCTCGGCCTGCCAGGTGTGCGCCGTGCGCTCGGTGCCGCGGGCGGCGCGGATCGTCCTGCTCATGAGTTCGAAACCCCCTTGTCCAGCAGTTGGTCGACCGCACCGGTTCGGATCAGCTCGATGGCGGCCGCGATATCCGGGGCGAGATGACGGTCCGGCCCCGGTCCGGGCACCCGCGTGCGCAGCAGATCCCGAACCGCGCCGGTCACCGGCGCGGGCCGCAGCGGCGCGCGCAGGTCGAGTGCCCGTGCGGCGGTGAGCAATTCGATGGCCAGCACGGTGGTCAGCCCGTCCACGGCGCGGCGCAGCTTGCGTGCGGCCGCCCAGCCCATGGACACATGGTCCTCCTGCATGGCACTGGACGGAATGGAATCCACCGAGGCGGGGGCCGCGCAGCGCTTGAGTTCCGACACCACGCCCGCCTGGGTGTACTGGGCGATCATGTAGCCGGAGTCGACACCCGGGTCGTCGGCCAGGAACGGCGGCAGCCCGTGCGAGCGGTGCACATCGAGCATGCGGTCGGTGCGGCGCTCGGCGATGGACGCCACATCCGCGATGGCGATGGCCAGGAAGTCCAGCACATACGCGACGGGCGCGCCGTGGAAGTTGCCGTTGGACTCCACCCGGCCGTCCTCGAGCACCACCGGATTGTCGACGGCCGAACGCAGTTCCCGCTCGGCCACGGTCTCCGCGTACGCCAGGGTGTCGCGCGCCGCGCCGTGCACCTGCGGAGCGCAGCGCAGCGAATAGGCGTCCTGCACGCGTGGGCAGTCGTCGCCGCGGTGGCTGGCCACGATCGCCGAATCAGCCAGGGCCGCACGCATATTCGCCGCGGAGACGGCTTGCCCGGGATGCGGGCGCAAGGCCTGGAGATCGGCGGCGAACACCCGGTCGGTGCCCAACTGCGCTTCCACACTCATGGCGGCGGTCAGATCGGCGACGTCGAACAGCCGGTGCAGATCGTCGATGGCCAGCACCAGCATGCCGAGCATGCCGTCGGTGCCGTTGGTCAGTGCCAGCCCCTCCTTCTCCGCCAGCACCAGCGGGGTGAGCCCGGCCGCGGCGGCGGCCTCGGCCATCGGGCGCGGACCGTCCGGACCGTGCACCGAGCCCTCACCCATGAGCGCCAGCGCCACGGCCGCGAGCGGGGCCAGATCACCCGAACAGCCCAGTGAACCGTACTCCGGCACGACCGGGATCAGGCCGCTGTCCAGCAGCGCCGCCAACGCCCGCGCGGTCTCCGGCCGCACGCCGGTGTGCCCGGACATGAGGGTGCGCAGGCGCAGCAGCATCATGGCCCGCACCACCTCCGCCTCCACCGGCGTGCCCGCACCCGCGGCGTGCGAGCGGATGAGCGAGCGTTGCAGATCGGTGCGGCGGTCCGGCGGAATGTGCCGCAGGGCCAGCGCGCCGAAGCCGGTGGAAACGCCGTATACCGGCCGCTCCCCGTGCGCCAGATCGTCGATGTGGCCGCGCACCTTCGCCAGGCGAGCCAGATCCGGTTCGGCGAGCTCCACGCGCGCGCCCTGCCGCGCGACCGCCACCACCTCCGACCGCGTCACAGGGTCCGCGCTCACCAGCACCCGCTGGATTCCGATCGTCATGGGCACCATTCCAACGCTTCGGGCCGCCGCGATCGAGCACCCCGGGCCGGGTTTCGTCTGGTATTTCAGACAGAATGGACCGCGGACGGGTGAGGTGATGGCGGATGAGCGGTGACATTCCGGCGCTGCGACGTGGTCTGCGCATCCTCGGACTGCTCGCGCAGCGCCCGCATCCGGTGCCCGCCGCGGTGATCGCCCGCGAACTCGGCATCCCCCGTTCCACCACGTATCAGCTGCTCAACGAGTTGCAGGCCGCCGGGTACGTGGCCTACCTGGCGGCCGAACGCAGATACGGGCTCGGTATCGGCGCGTTCGAGATCGGGTCCGCCTACCTGCGGCACGATCCGCTCGAGCGGGTGGCGGCTCCGCTGCTGCGCGGACTGGTCGACGCGGTGGGCTGCACCGGGCACCTCGGCATCCTGCACGGCAACGAGTCGCTGTACCTCATCGAGCAGCGGCCGCCGCGCCCGCAGACCCTGGTCACCGATGTGGGGGTGCGACTGCCCGCCCACCTGACCGCCACCGGGCGCGCCATCCTCGGACATCTGACGCCGAAGCATGTGCGCGCGCTCTTTCCGGGACCGGCCGCGTTTCCCATGCGCACCACCCGGGGGCCGCGTGATCTGCGGGCGCTGCGCCGCCTGCTGCGCGCGGAGGCGGCGCGCGGCTGGGCGGTCGAGGACGGCTACATCACGCCGGGTTTCGCCACCGTCGCCGACGCGGTGTTCGACCACGGCGGGCGGCCCATCGCCGCACTCGGGCTCACCCTGCGCCACCACTGCCCGGACGAGGCGATCGAATGCGGCCACAGCTGGCCGGAGCTGGCCGCCCCGCTGCGCACCGCCGCGGCGGCCGTGACCGCCGCCATCGGCGGCCGTCCTCCGGGCGGATGAACGCGGGTCAGACCACCGGTACCGGACCGGGCACCGCGGCCTGAGCGGCCTGGACCGCGGCCAGCGCGTTGAGCCTGCCGAAGCCGTACACGGCGCTGTGGCCCGCCTCGTCGTAGCCGCCGCCGGAGCTGTCGATTCGATCGCAGGAGCCCTCGAGCACATCCTTGACCTGCTGCCGGGTCAGGTCCGGACGCACCGACAGCACCAGCGCCGCGACTCCGGCCGCACCCGGGCAGGCGCTCGAGGTACCGCCGAAACTGTTGGTGAAATGCCCTGCGGCATCGCCCCATTCGGGATCGCCGGGGTTGTAGCCGTCCGCGCCGCGACGGTCGACGGTCCAGATGCCGGTGGTGAGGGGCTCGGGATGGCCGAAGGGCGCGTGACCGAAGTCGTTGCTGGGGAACGAACATGACACCGCCCTGCCGAAATCGCTGTAAACACTGCGCCTTCCGGTGTCGTTGCAGGCGGCGACGGCGATCACGGCGGGGTGGCTGGCGTAGCCGTCGTTGTCGACGGACTCGTTGCCGTTGCCCGCGGCGAAGCAGATGACGCAGCCCTTGCCGCCGCGGCCCTCGGTGATCACGTAGTCGATGGCGAGTCGGGTGCTGGCGGGCATCGGGACCACCCGCTGATGGGCCGGATCGTCCGGCCGGAACCACAGGCCGTCGGCCGGACCCCAGCTGCACGAGATGACGTCCGCACCGTGGTCGGCCGCCCACTGGAAAGCCTGCGCCTCCGCCTGGGAACCGAGGCCCGACACCAGGCGAATAGGCATGAGGGCGGCGGCGGGAGCAACGCCGGACGCGCCGAGCGCGCCATCGGCGCAGGCCACACCCGCGCACGCGGTGCCGTGATTGTCGCCGAAGTCGGGACCGGTGCCGAATGGGTCCTTCGGGCGGGGATCGTCGGTGCGCAGGGTGACGTCGCGCGGCGCGACCACCTTGCCGGTACCGGCGAACTCCGGATGGTCGATGTCGACGCCGTCGTCGATGACGGCCACCGTCACGCCCGCGCCGCGAGTGAGGGCATGGGCCGCTTCGACATTCGCGTGCGCGTCCACGGTCACCCCGCCGATGACGGTGGTGCGCAGATGCCACTGCGGGGCGAAGACGGCCTTGCGGGCGCGACGGCGGATCAGTTCGGGATGGGCGTAGACGACATCGGCACGCCGCAGCAGCGTGTTCGCGATATCGAAGGTCCGCTGCCCGGTGCCTTCCGGAGCGGCGGCGAAGTAGGCGTTCTCGGCGTAGCCCACCCGATGCTTGATGGACAGCCCGGCATCGCGCAGCACTTCCTCGCAGTCGCCGGGGTCGGCCTCGTCGACGAACTTCACGAAGATGTTCTCGGTGTACAGCACGGGTTCGTCGCCGACCGGATCCACCAGCACGTGTCCGGCGAAACGCACCTCGGGCGCGGCGTTCAAGCGTGTCTTGCGTTCCTCGACCGTCCCGGACCCGGGTGGGATGCGATACACCTCGACCCCCGCCTCGGGGTAGCTCTGCATGAGGTGCGCGTCCTCGAGCACCGCGCTGACGGGCGTGCGCACCGATCCCGTCTGCAATGGCACTCCGCGCCCGTACCGTGCGCGCACCACGATCAGATCCGGACTCTGCTCGAGTTCGAAACCGGGTTCGTCCTTCGTCCCGAAATTCGCGGTAGGCATGATGACTCCGTTTCGCCCTGCGACCCCGGATCCACGGTAGAACGCGGCCCCGGCACACCGCGATGCACCGAGCATCCGAGTACTCGAATCGCGGCGGACACGCCGTGGCCACCGCGCGAGCCTCCCGGGAGGCGTACGGGGGTGGGAATCCGCCCGGGGCGGCGACTGCCCCGGGCGGCGGCTCGCCTACGGGATCAGCAGCCAGGCGAGGAGGTTGTTGATTGCCGAGGTGACGTCATCGATGAAGCGCGGGATCATGGGTATTCCTCCTTCGTGAAGATGCGTTATGGAACAAGGTGATTCACGTGTCGGCCGGTGTGGCCCGACCCACACGTGCGGTGATCGCTATTCGTTGCCGCGCGGGGAAAGGATGGCTACCGGTCGGCATTGGCCGGAAGTCTGTGGCCGACCAGGCCGTTCGGTTTGCAAAACCGAATTCTTTACGGAATCATTACCATCGAGCGAGCCGGGAGGTCTGGACGGAGAACACTCCGCGACAACGGCTGATGCCCCACCCGCCGCCATGACTGTGACGGGATAGCTGAAAGTAGATGGTGGCACACGAAACCGCGCTCGCACTCATTCAACTGGGCGCGGTCTTCTTCGGGTTGGGACTGCTCGGACGGCTGGCCGCGCGGATCGGCATGTCGCCGATCCCGCTGTACCTCATCGGCGGGCTGGTATTCGGCACCGGCGGGCTGGTCGAACTCGACCACATCGACGAATTCATCCATCTCGCCAGTGAGATCGGCGTGGTGCTGCTGCTGTTGCTGCTCGGACTGGAGTACAGCGCAAGCGAACTCGTGACGGGAATGCGCAGATCCTGGGCCGCGGGCGTGGTCGATCTGGTGTTGAACGCGACCCCGGGCGTACTGGTGGCGCTGTGGCTGGGCTGGGGCGTGACCGGGGCGGTGGCCATGGCGGGCGTCACCTACATCTCCTCCTCCGGCATCGTCGCGAAGGTGCTCAACGACCTCGGCCGACTCGGCAACCGGGAGACGCCGACCATTCTGTCCATCCTGGTGTTCGAAGACCTCGTCATGGCCGGATACCTGCCGGTGCTCACCGCGGTCCTGGCCGGGATCGGCTTCCTGGCCGGGTTGCAGTCGGTCGGCATCGCCCTGGCGGCGGTCACCGTGGTGCTCGTGGTGGCGCTGCGCTACGGCCGATACGTGTCCATGATCGTCGACAGCGATATCCGCGAGATCTTCCTGCTCAAGCTGCTGGGCGCGGCGCTGCTGATCGCCGGGGTCGCATCCGCCCTCCAGGTCTCCGCCGCGGTGGGCGCGTTCCTGCTCGGTATCGCGATCTCGGGATCGACGGCGCACAATGCCGCCAAACTCCTGGAACCGCTACGCGACCTGTTCGCCGCGCTGTTCTTCGTCCTGTTCGGTTTGAGCACCGACCCCAGCAGCATCCCGCCCGTGCTCGGCTGGGCCGTCGCGCTGGCCGTGGTGACCACCGCCGCCAAACTCTTCACCGGCTGGTGGGCCGCCCGCCGCGCCGGGGCCTCCCGCAACGGCCGGGCGCGGGCGGGCGCGGCGCTGGTGGCACACGGCGAGTTCTCCATCGTCATCGCCGGTCTGGCGGTCGCGGCCGGTGCCGTACCCGCCGAATTCGCGGCGTTGGCGACCACCTACGTGCTGCTCATGGCGGTGCTGGGACCGATCGCCGCCCGCGTGGTGGAACCGCTGCTGCGCACCTTCTCGCCACCGGCGCGGGTCAGCGCCTAGCGGGTCGTCCAACTCGGCGGACTGCCCGAGCCATTCCGGCCGAGCGCTCCGCACCGCCGACCCGATCACCCGCTCGATGCGTTTCGGCGGCGGTCCGGGCTCGCGGTCACGCTGCCGCGATTCCGTCGACGATCATGTCGACCGCGGTGCGGATCGTCTGCGGTGAGACCTCGCGGCCCAGGTGGGTGGCGTGCATGTGGACCAAGCCGCCGAGCGTCAGCACGACCGTGCGCGGGTCGGCTGTGGTCGCGACCTCGCCCCGGGCCTGGGCGCGGCGCACGATCTGCTCCGAGGCCGCGAGGCGCTGACGCCAGTACTCCTCGCGCATGGCGGCGACCTCGGGGTCGTCGTCGGCCAGCACGGTGCCGCGCACCAGGGCGGTTCCGGTGGGGGTCGCCACGAAACGAGCCAGGGCGGTGGTGAATTCCACCAGATCGGTGCGGACCGAACCGGTGTCGGGGATCGGCACCTCGGCGGCGGTGCGCGAGACCAGCGCATCGGCGAGCAGCCGGGCGAGGGTCCGCCAGCGCCGGTAGATCGAGGTCTCGTGCACGCCCGCCGCGACCGCCACATCGGCGATGCGCACCTGGTCGATGCCCACCGCCTCGAGCCGGGCGATGGTCGCGTCGAGTACCGCTCGCTGCAACTTCACGCCGCGGAGCTGCGGGGGCTTCGGCTTGTCCATCCTGCGCACCTTATCGCAAGTGCTCTTGCGTTTCCGGCGGAGGCGTCCTACGGTGGCCATATCGCAAGTCAGCTTGCGATAGAAGCGAGGAATCATGTCGATGGCGACTACCCCCTCCGGCCGCTGGCGCGGTGAGATCACCGACGGCGTGGCCGTTTTCCGCGGCGTGCGCTACGCCCACGCACGGCGTTTCGAGCCACCCCGCCGTCTCCGCCCGTCCGATCCCACGATGGGACCGGTATCCATTGCGCCGCAGACCCCTTCGCGCATGGAAGCGGTCATGGGCGCGCCGGAGGCGCTGCCGCGATCCGAGGACTGCCTGTCGGTGACGGTCACCGTCCCGGCCGATGCCGCGCCGGGCACGCTGCCGGTGCTGGTCTGGCTGCACGGCGGGGCATACCTGTCCGGCAGCGGCTCCTGGGCGTGGTACGGGGCACGGCGACTGGTACGCGAGACCGGCATCGCGGTCGTCGCGGTCAACTATCGGCTCGGTGCGCTGGGATATCTACGCGCTCCGGGTGTGTCGCCGGGCAATCTCGGCCTGCTCGACCAGATCACGGCCCTGGAATGGGTGCGCGACACCATCGCCGAGTTCGGCGGTGATCCCGAGCAGGTCACCGTCGCAGGGCAATCCGCGGGTGGACAGTCCATCGCGGCGCTGCTCGGGATCCCGCGCACCCGGCCGCTGTTCCACCGCGCCATTCTGCAGAGCGCACCGCTGGGACTGTCCTTTCCCGACCGTGAACGCGCGGAACGGGCGGGGCGGGCGGTGCTCGACCGGCTCGACGACGATCCGCGCACCGCGCCGGTCGAGGCCGTGATGCGGGCGCAGGGGGCGGCGGTGCGAGAGCTGGCCGGACCCGGCGGGCTCAATGCCGCACCACCGTTCCTGCCGATCTCCGGGGTGGACCCGCTGCCGGACCGGGAGTCGTGGCGCGACGAGCTGCGGAGCCGGGCTCCTGAGCTGCGGGTGATCATCGGCCACACCCGGCACGAGATGGCCGCCTTCCACGGCCCGCATCCGATCTTCGCGGCGGTGCGCGGGGTCCCGCTCGTCGGCGGGCTCATCGCGGCATCGGTGTCGAATGCGTTGGGACGCAGGGTATTCGACGAACCCTCCCGGCGCTTCGCCGACGAACTCACCGCCGCCGGGGCGGTGGTCCACCGCTACCGCGTCGAACCGCTGGCCCCGAACGCGCCGTTCGGCGCCTGCCACTGCATCGACCTGCCACTGCTGTTCGGTGACGCCGACGCGTGGCGCGCCGCACCCATGCTGCACGGCCTCCCCTTCGACCGTATCGACACGCTGGGCGCGCCCATGCGCCGAGCCTGGGGTGAATTCGTGCGCTCGGGCACCACCGATCCGCTGGATTGGCACCCGCACACCGTCGGCTCCCACACCGACTTCCCCTTCCCCCGACCACGAAAGGCATACGGGTGCACAGCGAACACGCGGAGGTGATCGGCGGATCGACGGGGGCGTTCGCGCGACGGGGCGGCCGGGTCAGCGGGTGGTGTAGCCGCCGTTGGCGAAGATGGTCTGACCGGTGATCCAGCCGCCGTCGGTGACCAGGAATTCCACCAGGGGGGCGATGTCCTCGATGCGGGTGAGGCGGCCGCCCATGGCCTGGGACTTGTGGAATTCCACCCGCTCGGGGGTTTCCTGCGGGTAGAAGAACGGGGTGTCCATCGGGCCGGGGGCCACATTGTTGACCGAGATGCCGCGGGCGGCGAACTCCTTCGCGGCGGCGCGGGTGAAATGCTCCACCGGGGATTTGGCACCGGCGTAGGTGGAGTAGCCGTCGGTGAACGCGGCCAGCAGCGAGGTCACCACGGTGACGATGCTGCCGTTGTCCGCGAGCCGTCTACCGGCCTCCTGGAGGAAGAAGTAGGCGGCCTTGGCATTGATGTCGAACATCGAATCGTATTCGGCCTCGGTGGTTTCCGCGATCGGCTTGCGCAGCACCTTGCCGACCGTGTTGACGGCGACATCCACCGTGCCGAAGGCATCGACGGCCGCGTCGAACAGCTGCCGGACATTCGCCGGAACGGTCAGGTCGGCCTGGAACTTGACCGCCTTGCGGCCGAGCGCCTCGATGGCGGCGACGGTCTTGTCCGCCTCGGCCTCGGTGCTCGCACTGTTGTAGTGCACCAGCACATTCGCACCCCGTTCCGCCAGGGAGTTGCTGATCAACCCACCGAGGTTCTTCGCACCCGCGGCCACGACCGCCGACCTACCTGCCAACGTGTTGCTCATAGGAGAGTCCTTCGTTCGGAATTCGGAGATCTTCCGGTTCCGACGCTAGAAGCGTGACCCACAAATGGGAAACAGAAGTTTTTGGTCAACCTACAAGAACTACTTGTTAGCTGAGCATATGCGGATTATCGCCCGTGGTCAGCAGGTCACGAATCGCCGATCGGGTGTGCGGCAGCCACACGGCCTGCACGGGGGCCAGCGGCGGATGCTCGATCTCGACGACCCGCACCCGGTCGCCGAGGGCGGGGCCGGGCGGCGCGGTGACGAAGGCGACCGCGTCCGGATAGTCGAGCACGGCCGTCACCGGTGTCGTGCCCTGGATCCGGTCGACGACCAGCGACGGCTCGAAACCCGCACGGCGACAGGTACTCAGAATGAAGTCCGTGTAGAACGACGCCCCCGGCGGCGCCCACACGACGATTCGCTCCGCGCGCAGCTCACCGACCGCGACGGTACGGCGTTCGGCCAGCGGATGCCCGTTCGCGACCGCGATGCGCAGCGGGTGGTAGGCGATCACCGCCGAGGCCAGCGTGGCGGGCACGGTCGTGCCCCGTCGCAGCGCGAGATCGACGCGGCCGTCCAGCACCGCCGCTTCGAGCTCCTTCGGGAACATCTGAACGGCCGTCACGGACACCTCCGGCATCCCCGTGCGCACCGGCTCCAGCACCCCGTGCACCTCGTCGGCGGTGATGGCCGGCGTATGCGCCACCACGAACGGCCGCCGCTGCGCCGCCGCCGCGTCCCGCACCTGCCGTGCCAGCACCTGCCCCGCCGCCAACAGCACCGACGCCCCCTCCCGCAGGGCCTCCCCCGCCGCCGTCAACCGCACCTGCCGACCGGACCGGTCGAACAGCTCCACCCCCAGCTGCCCCTCCAGTTTGGCGATCGAACTGCTGAGCGCCTGCTGGCTCACGTGCAGACGCGCAGCGGCCCGACTGAAGCCGGCGGACTCCGCCACACACAGAAACTGCTGCAACCGCCGCGAATCCAGCGGTTCCCCGAGCGGCGACAGCGCGGAATTCAGCATGGGCGGGATGCTACCGGCCGGTTCGGTACCGCTCGCCGTACGACCGCGCCACCCGCATCTCGCGAACCGCGCCGCAATCAGCCGCAATCATCGGAACGTGGCTGTCGATTCCCGGCCTTGCCATTCGTCGAAGGAATAGTCGACCGTTCGTCTCCGCATGGAAGGAACCGATATGAACCCCACAGAGGTGACCGTGAACATTCCCGTCCGAGATCTGGCGGCGGCCACTCGCTGGTACGAGCGGATCTTGGACCGCTCCGGACCGGATCTGAAGCCGATCGAGGGCGTGGCCGAGTACGACATGGGTGGCTGGTGGCTCCAACTGGGCGAGGGGGAGGATGTCGGCGGGCCCTGGGTGCTGCGGTTCGCGGTGGCCGATGCGCACGCCGAGCGGGACCGGCTGGTCGGGCTCGGAGTCGACGTGGACCCGATGGTCCACGTCGAGGGCCTGGTGGACTACTGCGAGTTCAGCGATCCCGACGGCAACCGGCTCAGCCTCTACACCGAACTCGGCGGTGCGGACGGGATGCCCGCCGGATAGTCGGGGCCGCCGCGGGCTGCACGCCGTCCGGCCGGTACGCGCGTTACGGTGGGGCGGCATGGACACCGTCACGATCGACCTGTCGCGAGCCGATGCGGACGCGGAATCGGTGCACCGCAGGCCGCGGGTGCGGCCGGTCGTGGTCGCGGCGGTGGGTGTGGTGGTGTTGCAGCTGGTGGTTCGGGGGTGGGTCGCCGGGTCCGGGTACTTCTACTGGGACGATTTCATTCTGGTGAGCCGGGCGGCCGAGCATCCGGTGTGGTCGGCGGAGTTGCTGCGCTACGACCACGACGGCCATTTCATGCCGCTGGCCTTCGCCACCTCGTGGGTGGTGACGGCGGTGGCCCCGTTGGAATGGAGTGTGGCGGCGGCCTCCATGGTGCTGCTGCAACTCGTGGCGTCGGTGGCCGTGCTGCGCATGCTACTGGTGCTGCTGGGCGTGCGGTGGGCGGTGTTGGTGCCGCTGGTGTTCTATGCGTTCTGCCCGTTGACGATTCCGGCTTTCGCGTGGTGGTCGGCGGCGCTCAACGCGCTGCCGTTGCAGGGCGCGCTCGCCTGGGTGATCGCCGATGCGGTGCTGCTGGTGCGGACTCGACGGCGACGGTACGCGATATCGGGGATCGCGGTGTCGGCGGTGGCGCTGCTGTTCTTCGAGAAGGCGGCGATAGTCCCGTTCACGGCTTTCGCCTTCGCGGTGCTGGTCCGGTATGTGGACGGCCGGGCCGCGCCGGTGCGCACGGTGGCGCGGCGGGGAGCGGCGCTGTGGATCGGCTCCGGCCTGCTGCTGGCCTGCTGGTCGATCGCGTATCTCGCGGTGGTCGGCCTGCCCCGGATATCCGGAGGCAGTACCGAGACCCGGGAATTCCTCTCCGGGACAGCGGCATTGGATGTCGCGCCCGCGCTGTTCGGCGGACCCTGGCGCTGGGAGCGCTGGCCTCCGGCGACACCGTGGGCGGATCCGCCGGACTGGGCGGTGGTGGCGGCCTGGTTCGCGCTGGCCGCGGTGGTGGCGGTGACCATCCGCGCCCGCCATCGCGTGCTCGCGGTATGGCTGGTGGTCGCCGCCTATATCGTGCTCGCCCAACTGCCGATCGTGCTGGCGCGCGGCGGACCGAATACCGCCGCGGCGGAACTGCTCCGGTCACTGCGCTATTTCGCCGACTCGACGGTGGTGCTGGCCGCGGCACTGGCCCTGGTCCTGTCGGCGCACGCCCGCCGCGTCACCCGTGGGCGCTCCCGTGCCGCCATTGCCGTGACAACGGTGTTCGCCCTGAGCTGCTGCTGGTCCACCTACACCTTCGTACGCAGCTGGCAACCCAACCCGGCGCGCGCCTACATCGCGAATACGCAGGCGGCACTGCGTGATTGGCAGCAGGAACCACTGCTGGAACAAGAAGTGCCGTGGCAGGTGCTGAATCCGACGGCCTATCCGCAGAACCTGATCAGCCGGGTGCTGTCCGCCGTCGCACCGGCGGACGCCTTCGCCACCTCCACGCCCCGGCTACGGATGATCACCGATACCGGCGCGATCGTCGACGCCCAGGTGTGGTGGAACCGCGGCATCAGCCCCGGACCCGACCGCGACTGCGGATACCGCGTGCACGGCACCACACCCGCCGTTCTTCCGCTCGATGGCCCACTGCTCGACCACGAATGGACCACCCAGCTCAACTACCTCGCCAGCGCGGACGGCAGCATCACCGTCGCCCTGGAACACGGCGGTTGGGTGACCGTTCCGATCCGGCGCGGACTGAACACCGTCTATGTGCGGACCGCCGGCAGCGGCCGCGCGCTCCGGATCGGCGCGCTCACGCCGGGACTCACGGTGTGCGTCGGCGTCGGGCCGGTCGGCGTCGCGTCCTGGGACAACTGAATACCGGGACAACCGAGCCGACGGGCGGGACGCGTCAGCAAAACCGGGCCATCGGCTTGCACACGACCCACCCGGAACCGTCGTCGCGGTTAGCCGGAGTCCAGGTGGTGGTGGTGCCGCCGGAGCTGTTGGCCGCCTCGGCCTGCTCACCGAAGGAGTCGGGGAAGTGGTCGCGCCGCGCCTGGTCCCGCTCGGCCCGCGCCCGGGGGTCGGAGAACGAGTGGTGGAAACCGCGCGGGTCGATGTGATCCCATCCGGTCGAATCGCCGAAGTCCTTGTCGGGCGCGGCGCTCGCGGCTCCGGCGCCCGCGCCGAAGGCCACGCCGGTCAGCGCGCAGGCGAGGGTGGCACCGGCCAGCAGTCGGCGGGCCCGGGTGGTCGGCATCGTGGTGCTGGTCATCGAATCGCTCCGTTCGTACCGTCCGGTCGAATCGGCGGGCTGAGCGGCCGATCGATCCGGTAGCTTCTTGCCGCTAGTTGGCGGCGCATTAAGTAGTGTCACACCTAAGAGGGCATGGACTATTCCCAGCACCGGGAAGGCGGCATCGAACTTGCAACGGGGCTTCCACCTGGCGATATACGCCACCTAGCCGTACCTGGTCATCCATTTCGACACCGCGGAGAGCGGTGGATAGTTCAGGTGGCAGCATTTCAACCCCCAAGGACGCGTCATTTAATGTGCCGCTAAACAGTGGTACGTTTGATGGGTAAGTAGTTCCGCCCCTTCGGCGCTATGACACGGAGGGCATCCGATGAACGGAGACGGGTATGCGCACTGCGAGACAGCGTGGCCGCACACCGAAACTGCTGGCCACCACGGCGATCGCGGCCTCATTGAGCCTGATCCCCGCCGGTGTCACCACCGGGTTCGCCGGTGGCATGCGCATCGCCGCCATGGCGACGGCCGCCCCGGGTGCCGACAACTCCGCGGGTGACAGCGATACCGGCGCTGGCGACAGCGGCGGTGGATTCGACGGGGGTGGATTCGACGGGGGTGGATTCGACGGGGGTGGATTCGACAGCGACAACCGGTCGGACCCCTCCCGTTCCCCCGGTGACTTTCCGGGCGGCGGCTCACCCGGCATGGGCGACGGGGACGGGCGCGGCCCGGGCTTCGGCGGCGATACCGACGACGACGGATTCGGCGACCCCGGCATCGACAGCCCCGGTCTCGGGGGCACGATCCCCGACGCCCCCGGTTTCGGCGGCGGCCATGGCGACGGTCCCGCGGGGGAGCGCGACGACCGCGATTCGGACAACGGTATCGGTCACGGAACCGGCGGCCCCGGTCACGGCCGACCCGGCGACGAGGACGGCATCGATCTGCCCGACCTTCCCGTGCAACCCGGCGAGCCACCGCTCCCCGCGGAACCGCCCCTCCCCGCGGAACCGCAGGAGCCGACCGCACCCCCGAGCCCCCCGCAGTCCGACAACTTGCCCCGGCACGGCATGCCCGGAGGACCGCTGTTCCCCTGGGATCCGGCCTTCCCCGGCGGGCCGTGGTTCCACTGGCTTCCCCATTACCCCGGCTTCCCCGGCGGGCCGATCGACGACGGCGGGGATCACGACGACGATGACGACCACGATCCGGGCGGAAACAGCTTCGGGTGCAACGACTTCCCCTCAGCGCCTCAACCGCGCCCCACCTGGTGCGACCCCCAGCAAACACCGCGGGGTATCCCGCCGGTGCGGGTCAGCCCCGGAACCGTCCCCACACCGTGGGGTGAGATCGAGGTTCCCGTGGTGGAGTTCAGCGCGGCGATCTCGTCGACCGCCCCGCGGCCGTAGGGGAATGCGTCGGCAGCGCGCACGCCGGGAAGTCGACGACACCACCACCCGGGCGATCACCGAGATGGATATCGATCCGGACCGATTCGTGGAGAACGTCGGCGACACACTCGGCGTCCTCGATACGGCTCAGCGCGCCATGCTGGTGAGTTTGTCCGGATTGCCGATGGTGTAGATGCTGCGGATGCGCTCGGTCTCGGGATCGATGTCGAGTACCCCCACACCGTAGGGCTCACCCCGGCGGAAGCAGATGACGGCGGGCTCACCGTTGATGTGGCCGAGCCGAAAGTCGAGTTCGGCCATGGTGCCGCGGACACCGGAGCCGGTGAGCAGGCGGGCGACCTTGGCCGCGCCCTCGATGGGACGCAAGGCGGTCCGGATGCGGCCGCCGCCGTCGGAATGGAACACGACGTCGGGCGCGAGCAAATCCATCAGGGCGGACAGCTCGCCGCCCCGCTGCGCGTCCAGGAACCGTTCGGTCACCCGCCGCTGCACGACCGGGTCGGCGCGGAAGCGGGGGCGGCGGGCCTGCACGTGGGATCGGGCGCGATGCGCGAGCTGCCGCACGGCGGCCGGCTCCCGGCCGACCATGGCGGCGATCTCGGCGTGCCGATACCCGAAGACCTCGTGCAGGACGAAGACCGCCCGTTCCAGCGGGGTCAGGGTTTGCAGCACCACGAGCATGGCCATGGATACCGCGTCGGTGCGCAGCGCGGCATCAGCGGAATCGGCGTCGGCGGTGAGCAGCGGTTCGGGCAGCCAGGGGCCGATGTAGGTTTCGCGTCGGCGCGCGATATCCGACTGCCGCGCCAGGGCGGCATTGACCGCGATGCGCACCAGGTACGCACGCGGATTGGCGATCTCGTCCGCACCGCTCCGATACCGCGGCAGCCAGGACAGCCAGGTTTCCTGCAATACGTCCTCGGTATCGGCGATACTGCCCAGCAGGTTGTAGACCAGGGCGAACAGCAGATCTCGATGTTCGGCGAAGGTCCTGGTCGCGGTGTCCGCGGCGGTGTCGGTCACATCTCCTCCTCTGACGGTGTCGAGCTTAGGAGGGTCGGCGCACCGCGAAATGTGACATCGCGGCCGCATGTGATCCGCATCGCAGCCCGTCACGTTCACCACTCCCGCCCGTCTCTCATACGTGCCACCGCGGTGCGGCGGCCGACGGGAGGAGACCCAGGTGCTGGAGAGAACGACGAGCCTGTGCGCACGCCATCGGCGGGCGGTGCTGGTCGTGGCCACGATCGCCGTGCTGCTGGCGGGCGTCGCGGCCGCGACCCTGTTCGACCGTTTGAAAGGCGGCGGATTCGATGATCCGGGAGCGGAATCCCGCGCCGCCGCGGACATCCTGAGCGACCAGTTCGGCCAGGGCGAACCGAATCTGGTGCTGCTGGTGCGGACGCCGGGTTCGGTCGACGACCCGGACGCCACCGCCGCGGCCACGGCGCTCACCGCGCGCCTCGGCGCGGAACCCGACGTCACCGGGGTGACGTCCTACTGGACGGCGGGCAAGCCGCCGGTGCTGCGCGGCTCCGGCGGCGATCGCGCAGTGGTGATCGCGACCATCCTCGGCGACCCGGACCACATCGACGAGCGGATCGCCGATATCGCCCCGCGCTACGCCGGGGCGCACGACGGACTGGAGGTGCGGGTCGGCGGCTACGCCATGTTGCAGCGCGAGATGTTCGAGCAGAGCGAGCGCGACGCCATCGCGGGCGAGTCCATCGCATTCCCGATCACGCTCGTGGCCCTGCTGTTCGTCTTCGGCAGTGTGCTGGCGGCGCTGCTGCCCCTGCTGGTCGCGATGGTCACGGTGCTGCTCACCATGGGGGCGATCTGGCTGCTCGCCGGGATGACGGAGCTGTCGTCGCTGTCGATGAACGTGGCGACGCTGCTGGGGCTGGGTCTGGCCATCGACTACAGCCTGCTCATCGTGAGCCGCTACCGCGAGGAGCTCACGGCGGGGGCCGAACCGGGTCCGGCGCTGGCCACGACCATGCGGTCGGCGGGACGAACCGTCGCGTTCTCGGCGGTCACCGTGGCGGTGGCGCTGTCGGGGCTGCTGTTCTTCCCGCTGCTGGCGGTGCGGTCGGTGGGTCTCGCGGGTATCGCGGTGGCCTTGATCGCGGCGCTGTCTTCCCTGACCGTGCTGCCCGCCCTGCTGGCGGTGCTGGGACGGCGGGTGGACAAGTGGCGAATCCGTAAAGCCGACAACGACTCCCGGGCCGTGCAGGAGGGCCGGTGGCATCGGCTCGCCATGTTCGTCATGCGGCGGCCCGGTACCGTCGCGGTCTCGGTGATCGCGCTGCTGCTCGCGGTCGGATCGCCGTTCCTCGGGCTGAAACTGGGCTTCCCGGACGAGCGGTCCATGCCCGAATCCTCCAGCGCCCGGCAGGTCGCCGAAACCGTGCGGGCCGACTTCGACACCAGCGAGCAGAACGCGCTGACCGTGGTGCTGCCCCGGCTCGACGCCGACCTCGGCGCATATGCCACGCGCCTGTCGGAACTGCCGCATGTGCAGCGGATCGACACCCTCTCCGGCGGCTACTCCGATGGCGCACAGGTGGTTTCGCCGACCGCGGCGCACGCCCGGTACGGCGCGGACGGCGGCGCCTTCCTCACCGTGGTGCCCGATACCGACGACGCCGCGACGCTGGAGACGCTGGTCGCAGACATTCGCGCGGTCGATGCTCCCGGCGAGGCGCTGGTGGGCGGCGTCGCGGCGGTCAGCCTGGACGCGACCGACGCACTGGTGCAACGGCTTCCGCTCGCGCTGGCGGTGGTGGTCGCCGCCATGATGGTGCTGCTGTTCCTGCTCACCGGCAGTGTGTTCCTGCCGGTGGTGGCGGTGCTGCTGAGCTGCCTGAGCCTCACCGCGACCTTCGGCTCACTGGTCTGGATCTTCCAGGACGGCCATCTGTCCGGACTGCTCGGCTTCACCGTCACCGGCACCCTCACCGCCACCGTCCCCGTCATGCTGTTCGGGGTGGCCTTCGGCCTGGCCATGGACTACCAGGTGTTCCTGCTCGCCCGCATTCGCGAGGAGTACGAGCGCACCGGCGATCCGACCGCGGCCGTGGCCGGCGGTCTGGAACGCATCGGCCGCATCGTCACCGCCGCCGCGGTGCTCATCTCCGTGGTGTTCCTCGGCTTCCTGGTCTCCGACATCACCTTCATGAAGGCGTTCGGCATCGGGCTGCCGCTGGCGGTGCTCGCCGATGCCACCCTGATCCGGGGATTCCTGCTGCCCGCGGCCATGCGGCTCGGCGGCCGGTGGACCTGGTGGTCGCCCGCACCGCTGCGACATCTGCACGCCCGCTTCGGTATTCGGGAGGGCGACGGCGTCGACGCCGGGCAGCGGGTGAGCGTGTAGCGATCGCCCCGGTACGCGCGTTTCCGGCCGCGGTGTTCGCACCCGGTCGGAAACGCCGACGCCGCGTCGACTTCGCATTGAAAACGATGTTCAGTAGTATCGCCGCGTGACGATCAGCGCGCAGCGGCGGACGGGCAGCCCGGGGACCGGGACATCCACCGACGATCCGGCGGCCGCCGAGGCCGTATTCCTCGACGCGACCCTGCGCCTGCTCGCCCCGCTGGGCGTCACGACCGGTGCCGTGGTCGCCGACGTGGGTCCCGGAGCCGGGACCGCCACCGTCGCGCTGGCCCACGCCGTCGGCCCGCACGGCCGGGTCTACGCCGTCGACCTGGATCCGGCCATGCTCGAGGCGACCGTGGCGGCGGCCCACGACGCCGGTGTCGGCGATCGGATCCGGCCGGTCCTGCACGATGTGGAGGACGGCGCGCCGCCGCTGCCCGAAGCCGCCGACGCGGTGTGGTCGTCGTGGTGCGTGCACCACGCCCGCGACTGGGATGCCGCGACCCGGGCACTGGTCGGCATGCTGCGGCCGGGCGGCGTGCTGTGCCTGGCGGAGGGCGGACTGCCCACCCGCTGCCTGCCCTGGGACACCGGCATCGGCCGTCCCGGACTGGAGATCCGGTTGGACGAGGCCCACGACCGGCATTTCACCCAGTGGTTCTTCGGCCGGGCGGGCGCGAAACGCCCGGGTCGGGGCTGGGCCGATATTCTCGCCCGCGCCGGGCTCACCGATGTCACCGCCTACACCGAACTGGTCGACATTCCCGCGCCGCTGCCCGCCGAGGTGCGCGGGGTGGTGCTGGCCGAGCTGGCGGCGCGGGTGGGCCGGGCGGGGCCGTTCCTGACCGCCGACGATGCCGCCGCGTGGGAGCGGCTGCTCGACCCGGACGACGGCGCGTGGCTCGGTCACCGTCACGACCTGGCCCTGCTCACCGCCCGCACCGGTTGGCGGGGACGCCGGCCCGGGGCGTAGTCAGCTCGCCATCTCCTCGCAGCGCCGCACCACCTCGAGCACCCGGTCGATCTCCTCCGGTGTGTTGTAGACGTGCATGCTGACCCGCACCGCGTGGTCGTCGGAATCCCGACCGGCCTGGCAGTGGCTGTCGGCGCGCACCATGATGCCCTCGTCGGCGAGGACGAAACCGAGATCGTCCGACCGGACCCGCGCATGCCGGAAGGTCACGATGCCCTCTCGGCGCTGCACCGGGGAATCGGCGTCGAGACTGCGCTGACAGCCAAGCACCCGCACCCCCGCCAGCCGGGAGAGGCCGTCGGTGAGGCGGGCCGCGAGGGCGGTGTTCCAAGCCCCGACTTCGGCCGGTCCGGCCGCGTCGAGCCAGTCGAAGGCGGCCGCCAGGCTCACGATGCCGGTCGTATTCGGCGTGCCAGCCCAGCCCCGCAGCGCGAAGCGGGGGCCGCGCCGGTTGCGCGCCCACACCGCGCCGACGCCGGGCAGCGCCAGCGACTTGTGCCCGGAGAACACGACGAAGTCGACATCGAGGTCGGCCACCGATACCGGCCGATGCCCGACGCTCTGCGCGGCGTCCAGGCAGATCGGCACGTCCGGGCCGACCGCGGCGCGCACCCGGTGCACATTCAGGTCGACGCCGAACACATGGTGCACATGGGTCACGGCGACGAAGCGGGTCCGGTCGGTCACGATGGACGGCAGTGCCCGGTGGTCGTAGTCCCCGGACGTGGGGTCCACCGGCATGGGCCGCACGGTGACTCGAATACCGCTGCGCGCCAGGCTGTCCCGCAGGTCCAGCCAGGGCCGCAGATTGGCTTCGTGATCGCCGAACGGGGCGATGATCTCGTCACCGTCGGTGAGCAGCTCCGCCAGCCAGTCCCGCGCCACCGCGCGCAGCCCGGCACTGGTGCCGTCGACGAACTCGACCGTCGACTCGGAGCCGTTGTCGCCCAGCGTCTGCCGGATGCGGTCGCGGGCGGCGTCGATTCGTCGGCCGGTGGCGGTGCCCCACGGGTAGGAGCCGCGCCCGGCATTGGCGTTGCCGGTGGTCAGATACTCGGTGACGGCATCGAGCACCGCCGTCGGCTTCTGTGTGGTGGCCGCGCTGTCCAGATACGCCAGTCCCGGATTGTTCGCGATGATCGGGAACTGCGCCCGCAACCCCCGCTGCCAGTCCACGAGGCGGTGCAGCACCTCGCCCGGATTCGTCATGGTGGTCATGGCATCAGTCCCGAACCAGCGGTGCGCCCGCGTCCCGCCAGGCCACGATGCCGCCGCGCAGGCTGCGCGCGTCCCGATGCCCCATTCTCGTCAGCAGCGCCGCGTAGCGAGCGGACTTCTCGCCGACCGGGCACACCAGCAACACCGGCCGGGCGGAACCGAACGGCAGTCCGCCGCGCAGCAGTTCGTCGAAGAGCTCGTCGACCATATTGATCGAGTTCTCGATATGCAGTGCGGTGTAGGCGAATCCGCCGCGCAGGTCCACCACCAGCGGGCGTTCCCGGTCGATCCACTCACGCGCCGCGGGCACGTCCACCTGGACGGCGGCGGCGATCTCGGCGTCGGTCAGCGTGTCCAGCGAGTTGCGTCGCGGCGGCTGCTTGAACAGGTCGGGGCGGCGCTTGCGGAGGTAGCTCATATAGCTCTCCACCCGATCGCACACGATGAACACCGCGGTGCGGCGCTCGGTGAGGGTGGCGTCGAGGGCCGAGAGGTGGCGCAGGGCACCGAAATACGCCGCACCGGCGGTGGGTCCGCCGAGGATGCCGCAGCGGCGGTTGAGGGTGAGCATGCCGTCGATGGCCTCGGCGGCGCTCACCGCGTCGAGCGTGTCGTAGTTGTCCGGGTCGAACAGCCCGACCTCGTTGACCTCGTCGATATTTCGGATGCCGGGGATGAAATCGCTTTTGGCCGCGACCAATCCGATCACCGAGACGGCCGGATCGTGTTCGCGCAGCACGCCCGCCACCCCCGACGACGACCCGGCCGTGCCGACGCAGGCGATGAAGACATCCGGGGCCCGGCCGTCGAGATCCTTGATGATCTCGGTGGCGGTGCCGACCCGGTGCGCGTCCAGATTGCGCGGATTGAAGTACTGATCGGTGTGCAGGTAGCCGTTGCCCTCCTCGGTGAGCATCCGGTACATGCGGGTGAGCGGATCCTCGGTGTCGGTCGGGTCCAGGCATTCGGTCTGCCCCGGCAGTTCCTCGATCTGCGCGCCGAGCAACAGCAGCAGATCCTTGATCTCGGGCACCCGCATGCGGTTGGTGACGCTCTTGAACGACAAGCCGTGCATGGCCGCGATGACCGCGAGCGCCTTGGCGGTATTGCCGCTGGACAGTTCCACGATGGCGTCGCCGCGCTCGATGGCCGCGGGCAGGTCCTCGCGCACCATATTCCAGGCCGGGCGGTCCTTCACCGAGCCGAACGGATTGAGCATCTCCAGCTTGGCGTACAGGTCGATATGGCGCAGCCCGTGCACGGTGGGGTCGATCCGGACCAGCGGCGTATCCCCGATGGCGTCGAGAATGCTGTCGTACTTCATGAGCGGTTCCCTTTCACCGGCCAGTACTGTTCGTCCAGGCACCACGCCCATCCGCCCGCGGCGCGATGGACCGCGACCGTGCGGGCGATGGGCTGCATCAGCGCGTGATCCGCCGCGAAATCCATGAAGTAGCCCGCCGTGTTCACGAAGGCCAGCACATCTCCCGGCTCCGGCGGGCGGGGCAGCGTCACCTGGCGGCGGGTGATCAGGTCGTCCTCGAGGCACAGATTGCCCGCCAGGTACACGCCGGTCGGCGTGCCCGGTCGCGACGGCAGCAGCACCGGATCCATCAGCACCGCATGATCTTCCGCGCTGATATCGCGAGAATTGGCCGCCAGCCGGACCAGCAGGTCGCCGCCGTGGGTGGTGCGCACCTCGGCGACCCGGGCCAGGGTGAGGCCGCACTGGTCCACCAGCGCGCGTCCGGGCTCGATGTGTAGGTCGTAGAGGTTCTCCAGCAGCAGGGTGGCGAACGGCCGTTCCAGGCCGACGGATTCGCGATCGAGCAACTCGTCCAGGTACCGTGCGCCGGCCGTGTCGCGGTAGGCCGGATACACGCCCAGGGCGCCGCGCAGGGTTCCGGCCTCGGCGCGCAGGCCGTAGCCGTGGTTCTGCCAGGTCATGGGTGGCCGCAGGCCCAGGACGGCGGTGCCGAGTTCGGTGGTGTAGCGCTCCCATTCGCCGCGGTCGGCCAGATAGTTCACGCCGAAACCGCCGCCGATGTCGATGGCGGTGGGAGCGAAGCCGCGCCCCAGGGCCTCGTGCATGGCCAGCAGGCAGCCTTCGAGGGCGAGCGCCTTCTCCTCGATGCCGGTGGTGTCCAGGTGGTAGGACACACCGAGCAAGCGCAGCGCGGCCCGGTGCTCGTCGAGAATGTCCAGCACGTCGGCGAGTTCGCGGGCGTGCACCCCGAATCGGCTGGGGCGGCTCAGAATCGGCACCCCCGGCGAATCGAAGGCCGAGAGTCGGATCATCACCCGCACCGGCGGCAGGCCGAAACGGTCGACGATGGCGGCCAGTTCCCGCAGTTCCGCGCGGGAGTCGGCGTTCACCACCGCCCCCACCCGGGCTGCGAGCCACAGGAATTCGGCGTCCTTGGGTCCGGTCGCCATGATCCGGTCCCCACCGAACCCGGCCGCGAGCACATGCCGCAGTTCGCCCAGCGAGGCGACGTCCACCCCGCACTCCCCCGCCGCCAGCTCGCGGATCAGCGCACTGGACCGGTTGGCCTTGTGCGCGAAGTACACCGCGCCGCTCAGCCGCCGCCTGTCGTAGACCGCGCGGTACTCCGCCGCGTTGGCCGTGATCTGTTCGGGTACAATGATATTCAGCGGCGAACCGAGCGCGTCCACCATGGCGGACAGTCGCTCCGGGACCGCGAGGACATCCCTGATCAGCTCGCTCATCAGCGGCGTCAGAACCAGCTCCGGCTTCACCTATCCAACCCCGTCCGAGATTCGGCACCGCGCCTGGCGCAAACCACCGTCCTACTTGTCAATCCAGGGTAGCGACCAGTATGGAACCCGGCCGCTTCTCACGGCGCGAGGGGCAGCGAACGGGCAGCAGTCGCTACCGGCAGCAGACTCGACCGGGGCGGGCACGAACCGAACCATGCCTCGGTCAAGTTCTGACCAGTCGGATTTGATCCGACAATTTTCCTGGAGATTGCATTGTCAAGTACATGCTCTTGGTCATTCGTATAATTCGTTGCAGCGGAGCATATTACGATCCACCCCGCCATCGGAGGATGAATACGATGCCCACCACCAAACTGAAGGAATGCCCCCAGGAACTCTGGCTCGGCGACGTCGGTTATTCGAGCGGCGGAATCTGCTACTACATGAGCGAATACGTGCGCGAGAGCATGTGGAACGGGGTCAAGAAGTTCTCCGAAGCCGTCGAAGTCGCCAAGAACGCGGTGCCCGCCACGATCGTGAAAGCGGGCAAGGCCAAGAACCTGCGCGACAAGGGCGGCGAAGCACACGGCAAAGCCCAGCAGACCTACCACCAGATCCCCGCCGACCTGGCCGCCAACAAGGTCTATCGCGTCGGCCTCTGGTTCGGCAAGAACGGCAAGAATCCCGACAGCGCCCAGCACCAGAACCATGAGGCCGTCGTCCTCACCAGTGGCGGCACCGAAGTCGTCTTCTTCGAACCCAATTTCGGCTTCTACCACGCCGACGAGAACACCACCCGCAAAGCGGCGTTCGAGGGAGCGGTTCGCGCCCTCTACACCGGCAATGGAGACCATGCGGAGAACTTCCACTACCGAGAGGACCGCACCGTCAAATAGCGATGATCGACACCGCGTCGTGCGACGGGGTACTCACCGGAGCCGCGGATCGCCGATCCGCGGCTTTCGTTCATGACACACGGAGTCCGCCGACGCCGATATGGGCGGTGATGAGCCCGAGCGGCACCCGCGCAGCCCACCGAGTGCCACACTGGAGAGGTACCGACGAATTCAGCTCGCGCAAGGAAACACCGACGCCATGGCCGCCAATCCCGACCCCGACGACCTGTTCCTCAGCGACGACGAGCGGACACACGCCCTCGACGCGCTCGGCAAGCACTATGCCGACGGACGCTTGGACAGCACCGAGTTCTACGACCGCTCGGGCGCGATCGCCACCGCCCGCACCCTGGGCTCGCTCGGGGAGGCGTTCAGCGGCCTGCCCGGCGGCGTGCCGCTGACGCGAGTCAACGGACAGGTGGCCAAGGTCCCCGTCAACGACAACCCCCCAGCGCCGGGTGGCGACAACGCGGCGGCCGAACTCGCCGCGCTCCGCGCCCGCGGCAACACCATCGACTCACTCGACTGGATCATCGTCGGCATCACCCTCATCACCTTCCTCGTATTCCAGGTGATCGTGGGCTGGGACTATGCCTGGATCATCTGGCCCTCGCTCATCATCACCCTGAGCATCCCGCGCATGATCCTGCGGTTCAGCGATTCCGACGAAGAGGTGTACGAAGAGCTGAAGAAGTCCGACGCGGCGGCCCGCAAGAAGCGACTCTCCGAGGCCACCAAACGGATCCAGGAACTCGAGGGTGGCGGCAAAACCGGCGGCTGACACTCAGTATCGCCACACGAAGTCCGGGAACAGCCCGCATTCGGTGCGCTGACCACCGCGGTCGCGGTGGCGGCTCCACAGGCGGGTGCCGCCACCGTTTCCGGGGTCGGTGTGGAGCCGAGGCTCAGCTTCGGGTCGTCGGCCTCCTACGGCACCGGCTGCTCGTACACGCTCACGGTGCGCGCGGAGCCGGGCACTCAGCTGCGCTTCCGCGATATCTGGCCGGACCACGAGTCCTGGCGGAACACGAATCCGGACTACGCCACCGCGGGACCGGACGGCAAAGCATCGGTCACCTGGATTCCGAGCGGGACAGGCGAACACACGCTCGTCGGACCGCACCCGAACCTCCGCCCACGGCGGACTCGACGACTCGCCCCGTCACGCGCTGCGGTAATCCGGCCGGTCGCGCAGAGCGCCCCCATGCGAAAGGCGCTCTGCGACCTCGAGAATCACAGATAGGGTCGGGTGATCATCTCGATGCCGTGACCGGCGGGGTCGCGGAAGTAGACCCCGCGCCCGCCGTGCTCGGAGTTGATCTCGCCGGGCCGCTGGAAGTGCGGATCGGCCCAGTGCTCCACGCCCCCGTCGGACAGCTTGGCGTACGCGCGATCGAACAGCGCGTCGTCGACGAGGAACGCGTAGTGCTGCATCTGGATATCGAACGGCGGTTCGGCGAACTGGAGCAGTACCCCGTCCTCGCACAGCAGGTTGGTGAACACTCCCCACGAGGGCGCGTCGGCGAACTCGAAGATATCCCGGAAGAACGCCGCGGACTCGCGACGGTCCTTGGCGGCGATGATGGTGTGATTGAAACGTGCGGACATGAATCCTCCTGTCGTGATCGATCTGTCGAAGCTGGTGATCGTCACGAAACAGGGTGGGGCCCGCGCATCGGCACGGGATTCTCGCCGGACGGTCGGACGCGAGCGCACTGCCCGCGCGGCGCTCAGCGGAGCACCGGGTCACCAATCCGTGTGTGGCACAAGGCCGTCCCGGTAGTCATCATGGCGAGTATAGCAGTGCGGCACGGACCGACCGCGACCCGCATCGGCTACTCGGTCTCCGGCGGCGGCAGCGGAGTCAGGTTCTCACCGTTGAGGATTGCCTTCATCCGGTGTTCGATGTGCCCCTTCCACTCCGGGTGGGTCAGCACGTAGAGGCGTTCCTCGCGGATGGCGCGCAGCGTCTGGTCGCCGACGATCCGCGGGCTGGTCCCGTGGGCGAAGAACTGCCGCAGGTCGTCCATGCTCACTTCGGGCGGGAGCTGGCTCGGGCCGACATCGGCGAAGCGGTCGGGGCGGTTGCGGTCGGAGTCCAGGATGCGCGTATCGACCACGCCCGGCATCAGCACGGAGATCCGGGGCTTCAATCCGCTGCCGACGAGTTCCATGTGGACCGTTTCCGACAGCGCCACCACCGCGGATTTGGTCGCGCCGTAGACCCCGGATCCGCCCGCCACGCCCGCCACCGACGCGGTGTTGACGATGTGTGCCTCCTCGTCCTGCTCGATCATGATCGGCAAGAAGCTGCGGTGACCGTGCACGACTCCCATGAGATTGACCCCGAGCACCCAGGCCCAGTCGTCGAGCGAGCTCGTCCACGACGGCACGCCGCCCCCGGCCACCCCGGCGTTGTTGCACAGGATGTGCACGGCCCCGTACCTCTCCAGGGTCGCCGCCGCGAGCGCCGCCACCTCGTCGGGATTCGACACATCCGTCACGATGCCGAGCACGTCCCCACCGGCTGACCGCAACTCCGCCGTGGTCGCCGCGAGTGCGTCCTCCTCCACATCGCTGAGGACCACCCGCGTTCCGGCATCGAGGAACGCCTCGACCATGCCCCGCCCGATTCCGCTGGCCGCCCCGGTGACAACGGCGACCTTGTCGCGCAGATCCCGCACGGCGCCTCCCTTTTCGCACGGACAAGACCCTTTCCACCGTACGACGGCGATCGGGACCGCACATCGGCCCCGCGGATGACGTCGCGAATCCGGTTCGGCCGCGGGGCGTGTCCATAGAGGTCGTGGCCGACAGCGTTAACCGACCGCGGCTGTCGGTGGTTCAATCGCCCTGGAGCAAGAGCCGGAACGACGGATGAGCGGGCGTCAGGGGGCGCACGGCGCGAAAGTCCTTCTCATCCAACGTCAAGATGTCATTGGTGAGGTAGCGCTCGGCGAGCACGACCGTGACCGCGTCGGCCAGGTCGAGGCGGAGGCCACGGTACTGCTCGATGATCTTCTGGGCGACTCGGAGGTCATCACGGTCCACCTGCGGCACGAGCACCGCGCCCTCCTCTGCCGAGGTGAGCAAGTCATCGAGGACGAGATCGGCTGTGCGGCGATCCATTCCGAACCGCGCCACGAGCAGATGATCGACCTCATCCAGCACCAGCGGCGAGACAACCGCAATTCATGAACGTAGGGTACTACGTAGGGCATCTACCGGATTCGTGCATTGCCGGAAGAACAAGAGAGCCACAGGTCAATGACCTGCGGCTCTGTGGTGGAGTGGAGCTAAGGGGACTCGAACCCCTGACCCCCACACTGCCAGTGTGGTGCGCTACCAGCTGCGCCATAGCCCCGTGTTCAGTTTTGTGTCAGCGGGGTGTTCCCCGCTGGCTTGAACGAAGTTACACCACCGCTGTCGTGCGGACCAAATCGCCTGGATAGGTGGGTGACAAGAGCGATCTTCGGGGGTAGGCTCGAACATATGTTCGACAGCAGGGAGGTCCGGGTGATGGGTGACGAGGAGCTGGTCGACGCATTGCGGAGGGCGCACGGAGCCGCCGCATTCGCACAGGCGGCGGAGATCACAGCCGTGCGGGAGCTGTATCGGCGGCATCGGGCGGCCAATGCGACGCCGGGGCCCGGTGGGGTGCGGGCCGGGGAGTTCGCGGCGGCCGAGGTGGCGGTGGCGGTGCAGATCACCGAGCCGGTGGCGGCGGCGCTCATCGATATCGGACTCGCCCTCGATGAACTACCGGGCACCCGGAAGGCGTTCGGAGACGGGCGGATCGACCTGGCGCGGGTGCAGGTGATCGCAGAGACCACGCGCGGGCTGGCACGCGAGGTGCGGGAAACGGTGGAGCCCAAGCTGATCGACGCGGCGACGCGCTACGATCCGGTGCGGCTGCGGCAGACGGCGCGGCGGTGGGTGGCGCGGTTGGATCCGGACGGCGAGCGGGAACGGCGCGAGGAGCGCGAGCACGACCGAGACGTGCGGATACGCGCGGTGCAGGACGGGATGGCGGTATTCGACGGGCTGCTGCCCGCGGTGGGTGCGCAGACCGTGGCCAATCGGCTGCGGGAACTGTGCGGGCAGGTATGCGCCGAGGACCCGCGCACCATGCCGCAGCGCCGGGCCGACGCGCTGGTGGCGCTGGCGGACGGATCGCAACGGTTGTGGTGTGCGTGCGGTCGCGGTGCGCGCTGTCCGAAGTCGACGACCGCGGCCGGAGCCGGTGGCGGGTCCGCATCGGCGACGTTCGACCCGGCACATGCCTACGGCGACACCGGTCACGCCGCGTCCGGCAGCGGCGACACCACAGTCGGGTCCCACGCCGCAAGCGACCGCACCGCGGCCGGAGCCGAATTCGCATCGACGCGCGACACCACTCCCCCGGCGCGGACCGAACGCCCGACGACCCGCGATGACACCCGACCAGCCCCGGACGAATCCCCAGCGACCCACGACGACGCCCGACCGACCCAGGGCGAAACCCCAGCGGCTCAGGGCGACACCCGAGCGGCACCGCACGAACCAGCGACGACCGGCGGCGACACGGCACCTTCGCGGATCGGACCCGCTGCGACTCGCGACACACCACCGGGACGGACCGAACCCACCGACCCTCGCGGCGATGCCGCACCCGTGCGGCCGGAATCGCATGGGCCACGGCAGCCGTTGATCCAGATCGGGGTCTCGGCCGAGACCCTCGCGGGGCTGCGGAACGATCCCGCCATGTTGGTCGGGTACGGGCCGATCGATACCACATTGGCTCGGGAGATCGCGAAGTACGCGCGGTTCGAGGTGGTGTCGGAGCCTCCGGCACCGGAAGCGGGAGCGCGGCGGCCGTCGTCGACGCAGTCGCCCGAGGAGGTGCGGGCCATCGACGGCGTGTGCCGATTTCCCGGATGCGGCATGCCCGCCACCGATGCCCAGCTCGCGTATGTCGAGGCGACGAACGCCCGGCCGCGGCTCCCGGGTATGGCGCACGTGGCAGCGTTGTGCACGCGGCACCACCGGCTGAAGATGCTGGCGGATCGAGGAAGTCAGGCGTGGCGGGTGCGTCGCGCGGATGCCGATCGGATCGAATGGACCGACCCCAGCGGCGAAACCCACACCACCACGCGCGAAGGTGCGCGATATCTGTTCCCGCACACCGATATCGACGCTCCCGCCGTGCCGCCGACACCGTACGAGCGGGTACACGTGCGACCGCCGCAGCCACTGCGCACCGTCCCGGCCGATCTCGCCTACCCGATCGACGGGCACGCCCTCATCCACCCGCAGCTGTCCCGCTGCACTCCCGACAACGACATCCCCGACGACCTACCGGTGAACCACACCGCGTCGTTCCGCCGTTGACCACGCGCCTCACTGCGCGCAGGCAGTCACGCGCCGACCATGGGGAGCACAGCGAGTCGTCCGATGCGACGGGTGCGGCAGCGGACAGCCGCCGATCTGGCACGGCTGCCTTGCCCGCGGCCCACAGGTGTGGGGCGCGACGGAACTGAACACAGCTTGTCCGGCACAGAGAGCGAGCCGCAGGTCCAGTGCCTGCGGCTCGCTCGTGCGGTCTCGTTGCGGCCGTCCCCGCTCAGTGCCGCTGCATCCGTCCGATGCTGTGCGGCAAGCGGATTCGGGATCGGTGCTACGAGCGTCCCGCATCGGCGGCGTGGCGAGGGCCGTCCGCGCGCGGACGCCGATGCGCCGGCACCGCTCACTCGGCGGCGTCGAGCACCCAGTCCTTGTTGTTGACGTCGATCTCGCGGCCGTCCAGGAAGACCGACGGGGTGCCCGCCGCGCCACCGGTGGCCGCCTCGAGGGCGGCGATGGCCGCTTCGGCGTGGTTGCGGGCGGAGTCGACGCGGTCGCCGGAGATGATGCACTGCTGGGCGGATTCGGGGGCTCCGGCCTCCTCGGCGATGGCGGCCAGTTCCCGGTTGTCCAGGTTGCCGCTGCCCTCGGCGGGCTGCTTGTCGGTGAAGAGGAGTTCGTGGAACTTGGCGTAGACGGGGCCGTCGCCCTCCTGCGCCACACATTCGTTGGCGGCGACGGCGCGGGTCGAGTAGTCCTTGCTGCCGGACTTCCCGTCGAGGAAGTTGACCAGGCGGTAGCGGACCGCGATCTTGCCCTCGTCGATCTGCTGGGCGATCTCCTGGCCGTAGATGCGTTCCAGGGAGCCGCAGGCGGGGCACAGCGGGTCTTCGTAGATCTCGACGGTCTTGGCGATATCGGGTTTGCCGAGCACGATCGCGCCGTCGGAGTCGAGGGCCACGGAGACAGCGGGGTCGTGCGCGGGACCGTAACCGTCATTGCGGATCTCGGTGTCGCCGCCGCTCCACTGGAACAGGGCGAACACGATCAGCGCGACCACCACCACGGCCACCGCCCCGAGGGCATAGGTGGTCTTGTTGGACACCGGACGCGGGGTGTAGTTCGTCGTCGGTTTGCTCACGGCCACCACTCTGCCCCAACCCCGAGCCGCGTGGGTACGCAACCCGTCCGAAAACGCATCCACCCAGACCTCCGCGCGTCCACCCCGACCTCCGCGAGCCCGCTCAGTCCTGAGGGCGGGTCGTCGCTGCGGCCGTCGTCTCCACCAGCGGCTTACGCTGCAACGGCTCCGGCACGATCGCCCACGCCACCGCCGCCGAGGCCAGCAGTGCGCCCGTGACCGCGAGTGCGAAACCGTAGGAGAGGTGTTCGGCGAGCAGGCCGACCGCGTAGGGGCCGAGGACCGTGCCCAGGTCCGCCGACATCTGGAAGCCCGCCAGCACCGGTCCGCCGCGCCGTCCCGCGCCGACGATATCGGCGACCGCGGCCTGCTGGGCGGGGGTGAACATGCCGGACCCGAGACCCGCGACGAAGGAGGCGACCAGCAGCCACGGCAGGTTCCCCGCGAAGCCGAGTCCGGCCGTGCCGACCGCGCACAGCAGCGTGCCGCAGATCAGAAACGGTCTGCGGCCCAGGCGATCCGACCAGCGCCCCGACTGGAACAGCACCACCGCGTTGCCCGCCGCGAACACCGTGAGCGCCACCCCGGCCAGGGCGGCGTCGTAGCGCAGCACCTCCACCACGAGCAGCGGCACCAGCGCCATGCGCACCCCGAACACCGCCGCGCCATTGCCGAAGTTGGACCACAGCACCGCCCGGTACTCGGCCTTGCGCACCGCCTCCCGAAAGGTCATGACCGGCGTGTCACCCGCCGCCTCCGGCCGCACCAGCGGCGAATCCTTCAGCGCCACATACACGATGGCACTGGCCACCAGCAGCGCGGCGGCGTAGATGACGAACGGCGCGCGCAACCCCCACCCGGCCAGCGCACCGCCCACCAGCGGACCGGAGATGGAACCGATCAGGAAGCTGGTCGAGTACACCCCGGACACCCGACCCCGCTCCGTCGGCGGTGACATGCGGATCACCAGCGCCAACGACGACACCGTGAACATGGTCGACCCGATACCGCCGAGCGATCGCAGCATCAGCAACTGCCAGTAGCTCTGCGCCAGCGCGCACGCCCCCGTGGACACCGCCACGATCAGCAGCCCGCCCAGATA
Source organism: Nocardia sp. CC227C (assembly GCF_030767025.1). GTDB lineage: Bacteria > Actinomycetota > Actinomycetes > Mycobacteriales > Mycobacteriaceae > Nocardia. The sequence continues at coordinate 260,070 of NZ_JASITE010000002.1, forward strand.
GACCGGCCGCTCCCCCAGTTTCTGCACCAGCCGCCCGCTCATGGGCGCGAACAGCAGTCGCATCAGTGCGAAGGCGCTGACAATGGCCGAGGCCGCCGCGACGCCCACTCCGAAGCCGCGCGCGTACTGCGGTAGCGCCGGTGCGACGAGCCCGAATCCGATGGCGATGGTGAATGCCGCCCCCACCAGCACCCAGATCTCGACCGGCAGGGATTTGGATCTGCTCACTCCGATAGCGCCTGTCGCACAACTTCCTCCGCGGCCGCCTGTACCCGGGCCAGGTGCTCCGGGCCCTCGAACGACTCCGCGTAGATCTTGTACTTGTCCTCGGTGCCGGAGGGCCGGGCGGCGAACCAGGCGTTCTCGGTGGTTACCTTCACCCCGCCCAGCGCCGCGCCGTTGCCGCGCGCGCGGGTCTGAATGCCGGTGACTTGCTCCCCGGCGATCTCGGTCGCTGTGATCACATCCGGCGTCAACGCCGCCAGCCGGGCTTTCTGTTCCGGGGTGGCGTCGGCGTCGGTGCGCGCGTAGGCCGGGCTGCCGTAGCGCTTCTCCATCTCGGTGTAGCGCGTGGACGGGCTCTGCCCGGTGACGGCGGTGATCTCGGCGGCCAGCAGCGCCAGCAGGATGCCGTCCTTGTCGGTGGTCCACACGGTGCCGTCGCTGCGCAGGAAGGAGGCTCCGGCGCTCTCCTCACCGCCGAATGCCAGGCTGCCGCTGAACAATCCGGGCACGAACCATTTGAAGCCGACCGGCACCTCGTACACGTCGCGGCCCAGCACCCGGACCACGCGGTCGATCATGGCGGAGGTGACCACCGTCTTGCCGATCTTGGTGAGCGCGTCCCACCCCATCCGGTTGGCGATCAGGTACTCGATGGCCACCGCCAGGTAGTGGTTCGGATTCATCAGTCCCGCATCGGGAGTCACGATGCCGTGCCGGTCGGCGTCGGCGTCGTTGCCGGTGGAGATGTCGTAGTCGTCGCGAATCGACACCAGCGACGCCATGGCGTAGCGCGAGGACGGGTCCATCCGGATGCGCCCGTCGCTGTCCAGCGTCATGAACCGCCAGGTGGGGTCGACGAAGGGGTTCACCACCTCGAGTTCGAGGTCGTAGCGCTGCCCGATCTCCTCCCAGTAGTCCACGCTCGCGCCGCCCATGGGGTCGGCGCCGAGCCGGATGCCGGCACCGCGAATGGCGTCCAGGTTCAACACGTTCGGCAGATCCGCGATATAGCGGTCCAGGTAGTCGTAGCGCTCCACCCGGCCCGCCAGCGCGTGCGCCAAGGTCGTGCGCTTCACCTCGGACAGGCCGTTGCGCAGCAGATCGTTGGCCCGCGCGGCGATGGCGTCGGTGGCGACCGTGTCGGCCGGGCCGCCGTGCGGCGGGTTGTACTTGAATCCGCCGTCGCGGGGCGGATTGTGCGAGGGCGTCACGACGATGCCGTCGGCCTGATGCCGGGTGCCGCCGCGATTGTGCCGCAGCACGGCGTGGCTCAAGGCCGGTGTGGGCGTGTAGCGGTCGCGCGCGTCGATGACGGCGGTGACGTCGTTGGCGGCGAGCACCTCGAGCGCGGTGGTCCACGCGGGCTCGGACAGGGCGTGCGTATCGCGGGCCAGATACACCGGCCCGGTGATGCCGCGGGTGGCGCGATACTCCACGATCGCCTGCGTGATGGCGAGAATGTGCGCCTCGTTGAAGGCGTTGTCGAGACTTGACCCGCGATGCCCGGAGGTGCCGAAGGCGACCAGCTGCGCCGGATCCGCCGGATCCGGGATACGGCTGTAGTAGGCCGTCACCAGGTGCGCGACGTCGACGAGGTCCGCGGCCCGGGCCGGTCGACCGGCTCGATCGTGGGCCATGCTCGGGCCTCCCTTCCGTATCGCCTGTGCCCGGCTGGTCATCAGGATCACGGCAACCCCCCGTGCGCCGCGCCCAGGGACAACTGGGCGGCACCGGCACCGAGGAAGGCCGCGGCCAGGCTCGCCACAACGCCGATCACGACGTTCGCCACCGCATAGCTGTAAGCGCCCTCCTCGAGCAATCGAACCGTCTCGTATCCGAACGTACTGAACGTGGTCAGCGCGCCGCAGAAGCCCGTTCCGGCCACGGCGAGCAGCCAGTGGTTTGCTCCCGCGCCGATCAGCGCGCCCAGAATCGCCGACCCGGTCACGTTCACCGTCAATGTGCCCAGTGGGAAGACACTAGCGAATCGACGGGCGATCGCGCGATCCGCCAGATAGCGAACCGGCGCCCCGACCATGCCGCCGAGCGCCACGAGCAGCATCGTCACGCGCGCTCCCCCTGCCAGGATTCCACCGGAGACAGCGCCACCGTGAGCGAATTCAGCAGGTCCGCATTGGTTTCCACGAATTGCCGCAGAGCGTCGGTGTCATCGATGATCATCACCAGCACCGGTAGGCGGTCGGCGAGATCCAATAGTCGAGTGGTGTGGATATCCGCCGACGCTCCGAATCCCTCGACGCCGCGCCACACACTGGCCCCGGCCAATCCGGCATCTCGGGCACGCCGCACGATCTCGTGATAGCGGGGGCGATGCTGCCACCGGTCGTCCTCGCTCAGCAGTACCGTCAGCCGCGAGGCGGGCCGCCAGTGCGCGCCCGTCGGTTCGTTCATCACCTGCCCCCTTTCGCCGTGCCTGTCCCGGTCCGTCTCCACCACCGCGTCGCGCCCACCCCGATTACGACCGCGCCCACCGACGCCACCACCGTTCCCCCGAGGTAACCGAACGCGGAAACCGTCCGGCCCGATTCGAGCAGTGTACGAACTTCCACGCTGAAGGTGGAGAAGGTGGTGAATCCGCCCAGGACCCCGACACCCAGAAAGAGCCGCGGTAGCCGTCGGGCAACCCAGATCTCGGTCACGCACACCATGAGTACGCCGATGGCGAAGCAGCCGACGACATTGACGGCCAGGGTCTGCCAGGGGATCTCGCCGCGCCGGGGCAACCAGACGGCCACGCCGTAGCGCAGGCTCGAACCCAGCGCCCCGCCCGCGGCGATGGCGGCGAGGGCCGGTGCGTCGGATCGCGCGAACGTGCTGACCACCACCCCTCCACCTCGATAGCCAATTCGTTGCTATTCGGCGTGTTGCTGAGGCCGAACGACACCTCGGGACTGCGAGGATAGTGCCGCCATCTCAGCGTTGTCCCATCGGCCTGGAGGAGCGAAGTTGACGGTACGGCAATCGACCAGGAGGTTGCTGGTCCGGAGCTCGGTTATCGCCGCAGCCGTAGCGGCGGCTCTGGCGAGCACTCTCGGCGCGGCCCCGGCCGCCCACGGCGCCATCTATCCCATTCCGGACCCGGACGGGTTCTACGCGCCACCGGGCAATATCGGCGCCTTCGCCCCCGGCGATGTCATCAACAGCCGCATCGTGCCCGCCCACGGCTATCCGGGTGCGACGGTGTGGCAGCTGAACTACCGCTCCACCAACTCCGCGGGCGCTCCCATCTCCGCGGTGACCACGCTCATCGTGCCCGGCGGCGGCGGACCGCGGCCCATCGTGTCGTATCAGCCGTTCGTGAACTCCCTGGGGACGCAATGCGCTCCGTCGCACAGCCTGTTCGACGGCAGCCTGCAGGAGGCTCCGGCCCTGAACCTGCTGCTGGCCCGGGGCTGGGCGGTGACGGTGCCGGATCATCTCGGGCCGACCAGTGCCTACGGCGCGGCCCGCATGGGCGGACAGATCACCCTCGACGGCATTCGGGCGGTGCAGCGCTTCGCCCCTGCGGGACTGGGTGATTCGCCGGTCGGACTGGCCGGGTACTCGGGCGGCGCCATGGCGACCGGCTTCGCGGCGGCGCTGGCGGCGGAGTACGCGCCGGAGCTGCCGATCGTCGGGGTGGCCATCGGCGGCGTACCGGTGAATCCGGGCAAGATGGCCCTGCAGATCGGCAATGCGCCGCATCCGCTGTTCGGGCTCGGCTTCGCGGTGGCGGTCGGACTGGAACGCGAGTACCCGGCGGAGATGAATCTCGACGACGCGCTCAGCCCGGCCGGTCTGGCGCTGCGCTCGCAGATCGCCAATGCCTGCGTGAACGAGATCATCAGCGCGGGCGCGAACCACTCCATCGGCGAGATGTTCCGTCCCGGAATGGAAGCCAGCGCCAACAATATCCGCATCCTGCACGAGAACAGCCTGGAGATCCACGCGGGTACGCCGCGCGCGCCGGTCTACCAGTGGCACGGCGGTAACGACCAGGTGCCGCTGGATCTGGCACTCGGCGTGGCGGGACGCTACTGCCACGCCGGGACCCCGGTGCTGTTCGAGGTGATCCCCGGGGCCGATCACGGCACGGCCATCTTCGCCGGGGCGCCGCGCGCCTTCAGCTACCTCGCGGATCGCTTCGCGGGCCTGGCGGCCCCGTCCAACTGCTGAATCCGGGGCCGCGCGAACGATCGGTGCCCCGTCCTCGATCGTGGACGGGGCACCGTTCTGTCGCCGTGCGACGGCGAGACTCAGTGCGCCAGCACGGGTTCACCCTCGGCCGGAACCGGCACCGAGTTCGGCATGATCAGACCGGTGATGACCGCGCCGACCAAGAAGATGCCCGCCGCCCACCAGAAGGTGGTGGTGTAGCTCGCCACGGCGGCCTGGGCCAGCACGCCCGGGTCGGGCGGCAGGTGGTCGGCGACGTAGCCGTCGAAGGCGCTGGCCGCCAGCGTGCTCAGCAGGGCGGTGCCGATGGAGCCGCCGACCTGCTGGCTGGTGTTCACCATGGCCGAGGCGACGCCCGCGTCGGTGTGCTGCACACCCGCGGTGGCGCCGGCGAAGGCGGTGGACATGGCCGCACCGAGGCCGACGCCCATGATGATCAGGCTCGGCAGGATGTGGCTGGCGTAGCCGGTATCCACCCCGATGCGGGTGAGCAGCACCATGCCCAGGGTCGCGAGCAGGTAGCCGGACACCACCGTCACGCGCGGCCCGACCCGTGGCAGCACCAGCGACGGCACGGTGGTGGAGGCGATCACCATGCCCACCACCATGGGCAGGAACGCCACGCCGGTCACGATCGGCGTGTATCCCAGCTGCTGCTGCATGTAGTAGGTGAGGAACAGGAACATGGCGAACATGCCGATGCCGATGGCGAATACGGTGAGGTAGGACGCGCCGCGAGTGCGGTCGGCGATGACCCGCAGCGGCAGCAGCGGATGCGCCACCCGCTGCTCGATCCAGAAGAACACCGCCAGCAGCACCGCGCCGCCGATCAGGAAGCCGAGCGTGGCCGAGTCGGTCCAGCCGTCGGATTCGGCCTTGGAGAAGCCGTAGACGACGGCGAACAGCGCCGCGGTCACGGTGATGGTGCCCGGAATATCGAGCTTCGGCCGTTCCCCGGTGGTGACGTGCTTGGCCAGCAGCAGTACCGCGCCGATCAGCGCGACGGCCGCGAAGATCAGGTTCACGTACATGACCCAGCGCCAGGACGCCCATTCGGTGAGCGCTCCGCCGAGCAGCAGACCGAGTGCGCCGCCCGCACCGGCGATGGCGCCGAAGATGCCGAAAGCCTTGGCGCGTTCACCCGGTTCGGTGAAGGTGACGGTCAGCAGCGAGAGCGCCGCGGGGGCCAGCAGCGCGCCGAACACACCCTGGGCGACACGGGAGGCGACCAGCATCTCGAAGTTCGCCGCGGCCCCGCCCACCGCGGAGGCGACGGCGAAGCCGACCAGGCCGACGATGAAGGTGGTGCGACGACCGAACAGGTCGGAGAGCCGCCCGCCGAGCAGCAGCAGGCTGCCGAAGGCGAGCGCGTAGCCGGTGATCACCCACTGCCGGTCGGCATTGGAGAAGCCGAGGTCGGCCTGCGCCTCGGGCAGGGCGATGTTCACGACGGTCGCGTCGAGCACGACCATGAGCTGTGCGACGCCGAGTACCGCGAGCACCCACCAGCGCAGGGCATGGGAGCCGCGACGACCGGTCGGCGGAGCCGGTTTCGCTATGTCGATGGTGGAAGTCATGCGGTGTCCTTGTCCCGTACACTTAGCGGAGGAAGGCCCTCCGGTTTCATTGCAGAAGTTACCATCAAAACGGAGATATCGCCTCCACTTAATCCCGAAGGTTGCTAGCATATGGGTGTGAATCACGCCACCACCACGGCCGCAGCGGCCGGGACGACCCCCTCGGATCGTCCCGCCACGGGGCAGCCCGCCCGTCGCCTGCGCGCCGACGCCGCCCGCAATCAGCAGCGGATCATCGCCGCCGCGCGCGAGCTGTTCGCCGAGCACGGGCTCGAGATCACCCTCGATGATGTCGCCGACAAGGCGGGGGTCGGCGTGGGCACCGTGTACCGCCGTTTCGCCAACAAACAGGAACTGATCTCGGAGGTGTTCGACCAGAACGTCAACGAGTTCGCCGCGGCGGTGGAAACCGCGCTGCACCATCCCGATCCGTGGACCGGCCTGGTGGAGCTGTTCGAGTACGCCTGCCGCCACATGGCCACCAATCGCGGCCTGAGCGAGGTGCTGCTCGAGATGAAGGACAGCATGGAGCGCTTCGAGTGCATGCGCGATCGCGTCCGGCCCGGCATGTTCCAGGTGGTGCAGCGCGCCAAGGACGCCGGAGCGCTGCGGCCCGAGATCGAGTCCGGCGACTTCTTCGCCATGGTCAATATGGTCGACGCCGTCGCGGGTTTCGCCCGGCCGGTCAACCCGGACGTCTGGCGGCGCTACATGGCGCTCATCCTCAACGGCGTGCGCGGCGACGCGGTCCCGCGCATCCCCCTCGACGTGCCGCCGCTCACCGAGGAGGAGGTGGAGCGGGGCAAGGCGGCGATGTGCATGAACCGGAAACGGTAGCGCCGATCACATGTCCGGTTTAGAGTTGGACGCATGACCAACTCTTGGGTGAACTGGGCCGGGGATCAGCGCTGTACTCCGGCAGCCATCGCCGAACCGGGCTCGCCCGAGGAAGTCGCCGCACTGCTCGCACGGGCCGAGGCCGCCGGGCAGACCGTCCGCGTGGCCGGATCGGGCCACTCGTTCACCGACACCGTGTGCACCGACGGCACCCTCCTGCGGCTGTCGAAGATGAACCGGATCCACACGGTGGATCGCACCAGCGGACTCGTCCGCGTCGACGCGGGTCTCACGCTCGATGCCGCCAGCAACTCCCTGCACCCGCTCGGCCTGGCCTTCCCCAATCTGGGCGATATCGACGTGCAGACCATCGCGGGCGCGACCGCGACCGGCACCCACGGCACCGGCGCCAAACTCCAGAACCTCTCGGCCGCCCTGCACTCGATCGAGATGGTGCTGGCCGACGGCAGCCGGGTGGAGCTGAACGAGCAGACAGATCCGGACGGCTGGCGCGCGGCGCGGGTCAATATCGGCGCACTCGGCGTGGTCACCGCGGTGACGCTGCAGATGGTGCCCTCCTTCGTGCTCGAGGGCATCGAGCGGCCACTCCCGCTCGAGGACGTGCTGGCCGATCTGGATTCGCACGTGGACGGCAACGAGCACTTCGAGTTCTACATGTTCGCCCACAGCGACATCGCCATGACCAAGCGCAACAATACGGTCGAACTGCCGGAGCAGCCGCGCGGGCGGGGCGTCGAATGGTTCTCCGACGTCCTGATCAACAACCACATGTTCGACCTGCTGTGCCGCCTCACCCGCCGCACCCCCGCGCTCATCCCCCGGGTGCAGCGCTTCTCGGCCCTGGCGGGCAGCTACCGCCGCCAGGTGGAGCGCTCCTACCGGGTGTTCGCCAGCCCGCGCCTGTTCCGCTTCACCGAGATGGAGTACGCCGTTGCGCGCGAGCACTCCGTGGACGTCATTCGCGAAATCAAGGAAGTGGCGGCCCGGTTCGACACCGTCATGCCCATCGAAGTGCGCTGGGTGGCGCCCGACGACGCCTTCCTATCCCCCGCCGGCGGGCGTGCGACCTGCTACATCGCGGTGCACCAGTACGCCGGGATGGAGTACGAGCCGTACTTCCGGGCGTGCGAGGCGGTCTTCGACCGGTACGGCGGCCGTCCGCACTGGGGTAAGCGGCACTTCCAGACGGCGGCGACCCTGGCCGAGCGGTATCCGGAGTGGGAGCGGTTCGCGGCGGTGCGCCGCCGCTTCGACCCGAACGGCCTTTTCGCCAATCCCTATCTCGATCGGGTGCTCGGCCCGGCACGCTGACCTGCGGCACCCCCCTCCAGCCCGGTCGGTTCCGGATTATTCCGGACCGACCGGGCTTTTTCATGCCGAACGGGCGTAGGATCGTTTGCTGAAAGATCGCTCGTCGAAGTACCCCGAACCAGTGCACGCCCGGTCCGGGCGTGCCAGACCTACGGAGGTTTCGATGTCGCTCAGGGACAAGGCCAAGGAGGCCGCGCGGCAGGCCAAGGAGCAGGCCGACCGCATGGGGAACAAGATCGAGGATCAGGCCGACGAGTTCGAATCCAAGTTCCACGAGGCGAGCGGTGACGCCAAGCGCCGGGCCACCGAGGCACGTGACAAGGCCGAAGGCGCCATGCGCGACGCCAAGGACAAGCTCGGCGGCGGCCGGTAGGCGGGAGCACGCGTGACCGACGAGGACAACAATCTCACCGCGACGTCCGACGAACTCGCCGAGAACATCAGCGATACCGCTGGCGAGTGGGCCGATCGTGCCGGGGACGCGGCGGGGCAGCTGGCCGAGAAGGCCAGCAGCGCCGCCGCCGAACTCGCCGACCGCGCCCAGACGGCCGCGGCCGAATTCGCGGATATGGCCAAGGCATTGGCCGACCGACTCGCGGGTGAGGATATCCAGAAATCGCTCGAACAGGCTCGGGCGAATCTCGAGGGCGCTGCCGCGGACGCCATGCGGGCGCTCGACGAGATCGTCGCGAACCTGAAGAACAAGATGGGCGATTCGTAGCATCGCGTGTTCTCGACCCCGACCGTCTGCGGGCCGGGGTCGAGAACACGTGTGTATGGGGGATTCGCAGGGGATACGCCGACAGCACAGAGGACGGAGTACGTGAGCGCACCGAGCAGGGTTTCATCCGATACGAGCGAGGTTCACCCTCGATCCGCCGTCGAACCCCGGGTGTTCTGGCCCGCAGCCATCGTGGTGGTGGCGTTCACGGTGTATGCCATCGTGTTCCGCGACACCGCCGCCGAGCAGGCGAAAGCCTTGCAGGACAATGTGATCGGCGGAATGGGGTGGTACTACATCGTCATCGTGTCACTGTTCGTGGTGTTCGCGATCTGGTTGGGGCTCGGTCGATTCGGCGACATCACTCTCGGCGAGGACGGGGAACCGGCCGAGTACTCGATCACCGCCTGGCTGGCCATGTTGTTCGCCGCCGGAATGGGCATCGGCCTGGTGTTCTGGGGCGTGGCCGAACCGCTGTTCCATTACGACGATCCCCGCCCGGGCGTGGGTGATTCGGCCGCCGAGCGCGCCGACGCCGCCATGGTGCAGACGTTCCTGCACTGGGGAATTCACCCGTGGGCCATCTATGTGGTGGTGGGACTGGCCGTCGCGTACTCGATCCACCGCCGGAAGCGTCCGGTGTCCATTCGATGGGCACTGGAATCGCTCGCTCCGGAACGCATTCGCGGGTGGCGCGGTGACCTCATCGATATCGTCGCGGTGATCGGCACCGTATTCGGCGTGGCCACCTCGCTCGGGCTGGGCGTGCTCCAGATCTCGGCGGGCCTGAACTATCAGGGCTGGATCAACCAGCCCGGCAAGGGCTTTCAGGTGGTGCTCATCATCGCCGTCACCCTGCTGGCCACCGTGTCGGTGGTGACCGGCGTGGACCGCGGCATCAAATGGCTGTCGCAGATCAATATGGGGCTGGCGGGCCTGCTGCTGCTGTTCGTGCTCGCGGTCGGTCCGACGCTGTTCATCGTCAACGACCTGGTGCAGAACCTCGGGACCTACCTCCAGCAGTTGCCCAAGGTCAGCTTCTACACCGGCGCGACCGAGGGGCCGAAGGGCACCGACTGGACGCAGCAGTGGACGGTCTTCTACTGGGGCTGGTGGATCTCCTGGGCTCCCTTCGTGGGCGTGTTCATCGCCCGTATCTCGCGGGGGCGCACCGTGCGTGAGTTCGTCGCCGGAGTGCTGCTGGTGCCCACACTGCTGACCTTCCTGTGGTTCAGCGTCTTCGGCGGTGCGGGACTGTTCCGGGAGATGTTCGGCGGCGGTGGGCTCGTCGGGCCGGACGGCCCCGATCGCGACAGTGCGCTGTTCTCCCTGCTGCACACGCTCCCCGGCGGCGCGCTGACCGCGGGTATCGCGATCCTGGTGATCGTGCTGTTCTTCGTCACCTCCGCCGATTCCGGTGCGCTGGTGGTGAATATGATCTCCTCCGGCGGCAATCCGGAACCGCCGGTGTGGAGCCGGGTGTTCTGGACATGTTCCATGGGCACGGTGGCCATCGCGCTGCTGGTGGCCAGCGGCGAGGGCGCGCAGGCGCTCACCACGCTGCAAACCGTCGCGGTGCTCATCGCCCTGCCGTTCAGCGTGGTCATGCTGGCCATGTGCGTGGCCCTGGTGCGCACGTTCCGCGACGACCGCGCGATCCGCCCCGTCCGGACGCCGAAACGCGCGGGGGTGGGCTGAGTCACGATCCACCCCACCGGGGTTGGCAACTTCACAGCTAATAAACCTGGTCGTCAGGGCGAAATCACGGCTCGATCCGCCATAGACTGCGCCCGGCACTAGTGGACCGGCGCGGATTGGATACAGCGGATCATGTTCAAGGGTTTCAAAGAGTTCCTGATGAGGGGCAACGTCATCGACCTGGCGGTGGCGGTCGTCATGGGCACGGCGTTCACCGCCATCGTGACCTCGGTCACCAATGGTCTGATCGAACCCCTGCTGGCGATACTCGGCACCAATGGTGAACTGGGCCTGGGCTTTCAGATCGTCGGCGACAAACCCGCCACCTTCGTGGCGGTGGGGCCGATCATCAGCGCGGCCATCAATTTCGTCATGGTGGCGGCGGTGCTGTACTTCGTGCTCATCCTGCCCATGAACCATCTGAAGAAGCGGTTCGCCGCCCCGACCGAGGTCAAGGCTGACCCCACCGAATTGGAACTGCTCGCCGAGATCCGCGACCTGCTGGTGGCGCAGCGCGCCGCGGGTGATGGCAAGCACGCGCTGGCGGCGCGTTCCGGCGCCGACGGACCGAACGGCGATTCGGCCACGAAGTAGCGGCGACGGCCGCGTCCGGCGCGGCCATCCCATCCGGCGCGGTCTATCGTTGGTAGCCGAACCATTGCCGACACGTGAGGCGAGGAGGCGCGACGATGGGCCGGGTCCCCCACGGGCAGCCGCCCGCGCCCGATTCCGACAGCGCGGAGGCCGCACCGCCCGGACGCTGGGCCATGCTGGCGGTGCTGTGCGCGAGCCTGCTGCTGGTGGCCATGGACGCCACCATCCTGAATGTGGCGCTGCCCTCGCTCATCCGGGACATGCAGCCCAGCCCGATCGAACAACTGTGGATCATCGACATCTACGGACTCGTCCTGGGCGGCCTGCTCATCACCTGCGGTGCACTGGGTGACCGGCAGGGGCGAAAGCGGCTGTTCCTCATCGGTTTCGTGCTGTTCGGCCTCGCGTCGGTGGTCGCGGCGACGGCGCAGCAGCCCTGGCAGCTCATTCTCGGACGGGTGCTGCTCGGAATCGGCGGGGCCATGGTCATGCCGTCCACGCTGTCGCTGATCCGCACCATCTTCACCGATGACCACGAACGCACGCTGGCCATCGGCATCTGGGCGGCGGTGGCCGGTGCGGGCGCATGCGTCGGACCGGTCGCCGGTGGTGTGCTGGTGGAGCATTTCGGCTGGGCGGCGGCGTTCTGGATAAATGTGCCGGTGGTCGTGGTGACGGTGGCGGCGGGTATCGCGCTGCTGCCGGAGTACCGCGCACCGCGGCGGGGCCGCCTCGATCTCACCAGCGCGGCGCTGTCCATCGCCGGTGTCGTGGCGCTTGCCTGGAGCATCAAACATCTCGCCACCGGCAGCGTGACGGTGCTCGACGCGGCGATGCTGCTGGTGGCGGTGGCGTTGCTGGCGCTGTTCGCGCTGCGGCAGCTGCGCTCGGCCGATCCGCTGCTGGATGTGCGGCTGTTCCGCAATCGCACCTTCCTCGCGGCGGCGCTGGCGACGCTGGTGGCCATGCTCGCCATCGGCGCGGCGCTGTTCCTGATCTCGTTGTGGCTGCAGTACATTCACGGCTACTCGCCGCTCGAGGCCGGTGTGCGCACCATTCCGGCGGCGGTGGCGACGCTGCTGGGTTCGCTGGCCACGCCGTGGCTGCTGCGCCACGTCGGGGTGCGCACCGTGCTCGGTCTCGGATTGTTCGCCCTCGCCGCCGGTTTCGCGGTGCTGGCGATCTCGCCGGAGCCCACCGAGTACCCCGTGGTGGCGCTGGTGCTGGTCGCCCTCGGGCTCGGCGACGGGCTCGCCGTCACCACGGCGGCCGCGGTCATGGTGGCGGCGGTGCCGCCGGAGCGCGCGGGCCAGGCCGGAGCCGTCGAGGAGACCAACTACGAACTCGGCATCGGTCTCGGCGTGGCGCTGCTCGGCAGCATCCACGCCCGCATCTTCGCCGCCAATATGACCGGACTGCCGCTGACCGGCGAGGATCTCGATACCGCGCGGGGCTCCGTCGGCGGTGCGGTCTATGTGGCGAACCGGGCGGACGATGCGATCGCCGAGCAGATCCTCGCCGCCACCGGCCACGCCTTCGACCTCGCCCTCACCACCACCGCGTGGATCTCGGTGGCGCTCGTCGGCACGGTGGCCCTGCTCACGATGGCCCTCGTGCCCCGCGGTTTCAAGGCCACCGCCAGCCACTGACCGGCACCGCGAGCGCTGACGGCCGCCGACGGTGAACCCGCGCTCGCGCCGCGCGAGCGCGCCGATGCCCGCCACGACGGCTACGATGCCGGACCGGCGGTCGGCCGATGCCGGCGGCGCGACCTCCGCAGCCCGCCGCGATGCGGCAGTGGCACCCGACCCGGCGAGGTCGGTGCCCCGGCCGGTGTCCGTCCGCGCCCCATGATGCCCGGATCAGCCCCATGCGGCCACACAGTCAGATCCGCCGCGGGAAGCGGCCGAGCGATCGGAGTCGCCCGCGGTGAAGTGGCCGAGCCATCGGAATCGGCCGCGGTGAAGTGGCCGAGCCATCGAAATCGGCCGCGGTGAAATGGCCTAGCCATCGGAGTCTGCCTCAGCGGCGGCCGTGTCCGCTGGACCTGAGCCGCGCATCGGACCGGATACGGTTCTCAGCCGCGGGCGGGCAGGGCGGTGTCGGCCAGCAGCACCGTCTTCAGTTGGGCCAGGCCGGATCTGATGCGTGCCTTGGCCGCGGGTTCGCCGATGCCGAGGCGGGCGGCGACCTGGCGGTAGGTGAGGCCGCAGTAGAAGGCCAGCACCACGGATTCGCGTTGGCGTGGGGTGAGGGCGGTCAAACCCGTTCGTACCGCGTGCTCTTCGTGGCGGCGCACGATCTCCTCGGCCACCACGTCGGCGGGGCGGCGGTAATCGCTGGCACCCCAGCGGTTTTCGTACCCGTAGGCGGTGCGCTCGCGGCGTACGCGGTCCACCGCCTGATGGTGGGCCAGCGCGCACAGCCAGGTGAGGGCATTGCCGCGGGCCGGGTCGAAGGCGGCGGCGCTGCGCCAGACCTGGAGATACACCTCGTGGCAGGTCTCCTCGGCGTATCCGGTGTCCCGCACGATGGTGTGCACCCGGGAGAACACCAGGGTGCGGGTGGCGCGGTAGAGCCGGTCGTACGCGTCGCGGTCGCGTTCGCCGACGCGGCGGAGCAGATCGTCGTAGTCGCTGCCGCGGCGGGTCGGGCGGGCGGCGGGCGCCGCCGTGGTACACGGTGGTTGTGACATGAGTGAAGCCCCCGGGTGGATGTGCAGGATCTCGGTCGGGCGTCGAGGATCGGGACGCTCGCCTACCAGTTACGGATTCCATCCGGGGACAGGGGATCTCGGCTCCGCAGTGCTCAGGCTACTCCGTCGGCGAAGTTCACATCGGAGATCTTCGCCGGGTCACTCAGATTCGCAGACCCAGTTCCACGATGCCGCGCGCGACGGCGTGCACGGTGACCCGATTGCGCCGGGCATGCGCGCGAATGAGCTCGAACGCCGCCGTGGTCGTGGTGCCGTGGGCGTGCGCGATGACGCCCTTGGCCTGTTCCACCACTATCCGCGAGGTCAGCGCGTGCCGCAGTTCGGCGGTGGTGCGCTGATGCTGCCGCACCTGATGTCTGCTGAGAATGTGCTCGGCGGCCATGGCCGCCAATAGCGCGGCACGATGCACATCGCGCCTCGACCACGGTCGCGGTTCGCGCGAATACAGGCTCAGCACACCCGCTTCGGTGTCGTCCACGCGCATGGGGATGGCAGCCACGGCGCTGATGCCGTGCCGCCGCGCCAGATCGGCGTACTCCGGCCAGATGTCACGGTAGCGACCGATCTCGGTGATGGTCATGGGTGCGCGGCACGAGAAGGAGACCGCACCGGGACCGTCGTGCCTTTCCCACTGGCAGGCTTCGAGTTCCAGCAGTTCCTCCGGCAGCGCACCGAACAACTCGGGCTGATCGGGCAGGCGGACCGCGACGGTGACCGCGTCGGGTTCCAGGACCCCCATGGCGCTGCGCAGCACCAGCAGCTCACTGTCTGACACCCGCCATCACCCCGCTCGCCGGACATACGTCTCCGCCGCGAAAGTACTCCGTGCCGCGCCGCCCAACTTCCCATCGTATGAGAACGTGAAGCCGCAACGGAATAGCCGTCTCATTCCGGCTCGAAACATATGCTGCGATCCACCACGCCCCGCGCCACCTGGGCCAGCGAAAGCCCGTGGGAGAAGGCGTATCCGCGCATCCGCGCGTAGGCGTCGGTCACCTCGATGCCGAGTTGGGCACTTGCCATCCCCGCGGCCTGGTGAATCCACCGGCTCGACGGCGGCTGCCCCCACCGCCGCGCGGCCCCCTCGGCGGCCAGCACGAGACTGGCGGTGACCAGGTCGGCAATGTGCAGGCCCGCCGTCACCAGCCGGGGCCCGGGCCGCCCGATCGCATCCCGGTACAGGTCGAGCGCACCGAGCCGGGCGCCGCCCAGGCGCAGGGGAATCGCCAGCAGGGATCCGCGCGGGGCGGCGTCACCCAGCGCCTCGGCGAATCCCGGCCAGCGTTCGACCCCGGTCGCCAGGTCGGGAACGGCGACCGGCACACCGTCGTCCACCGCCGTCGCCGCCGGCCCTTCCCCGGCGGTGGCCTGCGCGGCCTCCACCCGGTCGGCGATCTCGTCACTGGCGCACCAGGGTTGCAGTCCGGCATCGCGCTCCTCGAGCACTATGGCCGCCCGCCGTACCGGCAGCACGTGCACGCAGGCCCCGCACACGGCCACCAGCCCGCCGCCCCCGTCGCGAACCGACCGGAGGAACTGTCCGGTCAGCTGATCGAACTGTGCAGCACCCATCCCACCGAACCACCCACAACGCCTTGTTCGCAGCCAGTATCCGCAGGGTAGCCCGGCCCGTCCAGAGTCGGAAGTCCCCGGCGCACAGCACGATCGGTCGGTTCGTTTCGGTGCGGCTACGACTCCGCGACCGGGCGGTGCGCGACGCCGAGCCGGGACAGGCCGCGCAGATCGTAGGTGTGCGTGGCGATCGCCCCGAACAACAGGCCGATTCCGAGGCCGAGCATCGTCATCCAGATGCCCTGGCTCAGGCCGGCCTCCAGATGACCGTCGAAGAACAGGATCGCGCGCACGGCCAGGTAGATCTGGTGCATGGGTTCGAAGGCGGCCAGGTCGGCGATGTAGCGCGGGGTCGCCTCGATCGGAATGGATCCGGACGAGGACGGCAGTCCGAGCACCACGAACAGCACCATGTTCACCACCAGCCCCGGCGTGCCGAAGGCGGCCAGCACCGACAGCCCGGTCACCGCGACCGCGACCACGGCCAGGGTGCCGTACAGGAACAGCGTGAGCGGATGGTCGACGGGCATGTCCAGCAGGGTGGCGATGCCGAGGAAGATGGCGGACACGATGGGCGCGGCCACCGCCGCGACACCCCATTTGAGCAGCAGCGTGCGCCAGCGGCTGATCGGCGCGGGGGGCGAATTCCGGTAGTAGGGACCGTATTCCGCGGGCGCGTAGCCGAGCGAGGAGTCCACCAGCGAATGGATGATCATTGCCCCGCTGAAGCCCGCGAACAGCAGGATGAGCGTGTAGAAGAAGGCCGACAGGCCCTGTCCGGTGCCCTCGGGCAGGGGACGGTAGGGCGCGATGTCGATATTGATCGGCTCGGCGAGTTGCAGGCGTGCGGCCCCGGTGAGCGCGGCGGCCGCGGTCTCGCTGCCCGGCGGCGGTTGCAGCTGCGCCTCCACCCGCTCGGTGAGCTGGATGCCGACGGCCGTGTTCACCTCGCGCATGGCGCGATCGGTCACCCGCTGCATGATCGAGGCCGCGTAGGTGCCCGCGCGCGGGTTGGTGTCGACGGTGATGATGGGGCGTTCCACCTCGCCGGGCACCACGGCGGACGCGCCGAGAATGGACATCCGCTTGGTGAAGTCCCCGGGAATGATGATGGCTCCGTAGACCTGCCCGTGCTGGAGCTGCCGTCGGGCCTCGTTGATGCCGAGCAGACGCAGGTCGATCTTGTCGTCCGGGATCTTCTCGACCATGGCCGCGGTGATCTGGTCGCCGAAGTTGACGGTCTGCCCGTCGATGGTGTCGCCGACGTCCTGATTGACCAGCGCGATCGGGAAGTCGTGCAGATTCTTCTCCGGGTCGGCGGTGTAGCCGAGGTACATGGTGCCCAGCAGCGCGGCGAGCAGGCTCACGACCGCGATCGGGAAGATCCACCCGCGCGGGGAGAGGTGGCGTCCGGATACGGGGGCCGTCGCGGCGGCGGGTTGGTCTTGGGGTGCGTTCGTCTCATCCACGTGCGCACCGCTTTTCGCCTCGGGGGCGCTCTGGTTCGTCATAGCACTCGCAAATGTAGGCAGTGACTACAAAGTAGTCAATGCCAACATTCCGGATGTGTCGGATATCCTGTGCGGACCATGTCCATCCGTTCTCGCTACCACCACGGTGATCTGCGCTCGGCGCTGCTCCTACGCGCCGAGGCCACCTTGCGCAAAGTAGGGGTGGACGGCCTGTCGCTACGCCAGCTCGCCCGCGATATCGGCGTCAGCCACGCGGCCCCGAGCCGCCACTTCCGCGACAAGCAGGCACTGCTCGACCAGCTCGCCGCCACCGGCTTCGACCGGCTGGGCGAAAGCTTCGCCCGAACCGCCATCGAGGGCCCGGTCACCGAGCGCCTCTACGGCATGGCCCGGGCCTATCTGCGCTTCTCCGTCGAGAATCCGGAACTGCTGGCCCTCATGTTCGCCCGCAAGCAGCGCTCCACCTCCCCCGAACTGTCCGAGGCGGTGCAGCGCGCCTTCGAAGTGCCGGTGGACCTCATCGCCGTGGGGCAGGCCGAGGGCGAGATCGTGGCCGGTGATCCCAAACGCCTGGGCCTGACCGCCATCGCCGCACTACAGGGCGTCGCCACCATCGTGGCCTCGGACTTCACCACCGAGTACGACGCCGACCAGCTGCTGACCGATATGGTTCGCCATCTCACCCACGGATTGCGTCCACGCCCCTGAGCGGTTCCCGTCCCCGGCAGCCGCCCGGCTACGGTGTGTGACGTGACAGTGGAGGGCAGGCAGTACCGCGGGCGGGCCGTGGCCGAGCGCAGGGCCGAACGCCGGCAGCGCTTCCTGGACGCCGCGACCAAGATCTTCGCCGAACGCGGCTACGCCAACTGCTCGCTGGCCGATGTGTGCGCGGTGGCCGGACTGTCCAAACGGCAGTTCTACGAGGAGTTCGAGACCCGCGAGGACGTCCTCGTCGCCGCCTACGACCGAATCCAGGACGAGGCCGGGGCCGCCATCGCCGCGGCGCTGGGCGATCTCACCGGCGGCGACCCCACCGCCGCGGTCACCCGGGTACTGGCGGCGTATCTGGCCTCCATCGACTCCGACCCGTACCGCGCCAAGGTGGCCTTCATCGAGGTCGTCGGTGTGAGCGAGCGCATGGAACGGCACCGCCGCGCCCGCCGCCACGCCTGGGGCCGGGTGGTGCTGGCGGCGCTGGAGCCCATCGCCGGATCCGGTGCGCGGGTGCGCGGCAATCCGGCCCTGGCCACCAGCGCCCTCATCGGCGCGATCAACGGCCTGGCGCACGAATGGCTGCTGGAGCAGCCCCGCCCGCCGGTGGACGAGCTCGTGGAACTGCTGGTGCCGATCGCGGTCGCGCTCATCGACCGCTGACCTCGCGTTCACCCGCTGCACACCGCCGATCTCGCGGCTGCGTCATTCGCGAACCGCTCACATGAGCTGACGTTGGAAATACGTGTACTCCAGCGCGGTGGTGTGCGCCCGCTCGTCATTGTTCGAGCCGCCGCCGTGGCCGCCCTGGGTGGCCTCGTAGAACAGGTACGGGTGGCCTTGTTCGGCGAGCCGGGCCGCGAATTTGCGGGCATGCTGGGGGCCGACGCGATCGTCGGTGGTGGTGGTCCACACCAGCGGTTCCGGGTAGACCGCCTCGGGCCGCAGCTGGGCGTAGGGCGAGATGGACGCCAGGAAGGCGCGCTGCTCCGGATCGGCCACCGTGCCGTATTCGTCCACCCAGGAGGCACCCGCGGCGATCTGCTCGTAGCGCAGCATGTCCAGCAGCGGGACCGCGATGTCGACGGCGTTCCACAGGTGCGGGCGCTGCACGAGTTGCACGCCGACCAGCAGTCCGCCGTTGGAACCGCCCTGGATGCCGAGGTGGCGCGGTGTGGTGATGCCGCGGGCGATGAGATCCTGTGCCACGGCGGCGAAGTCGTCGTAGGCGCGCTGCCGGTGCACCCCGCGCGCCGCCTCGTGCCACTGCGGACCGTATTCACCGCCGCCGCGAATATTCGCCAGCACGTAGACGCCGCCCCGCTCCAACCACAGGCGGCCGAGCACCCCGTCGTAACCGGGTGTGGACGCCGCACCGAAGCCGCCGTAGGCCGACAGCACGGTGGGATTGGTGCCGTCGAATGCCATCTCGGCGGGCCGGACCACGAAGTAGGGCACACCGGTGCCGTCCGGCGAGGTGACCTTGCGCTGCTCCACCACGAAACGCGACGAATCGAACCGGGCCGGAGCCGTTTTCACCGGGTTGGCCGCGCCGGTGGCCGCATCGAGACTCAGCAGCGTGGTCGGCGTGAGGAACGACGTGACCGCCAGATAGGCGGTATCGCCCGTCGCATCGGCGTCCACGGCGTCGACGGTGGCGTTCTCGGGTACGGGAACCGGCGCGGCGGACCAGGTTCCGTCGGGCCGCGGCGTGTAGACGGTGGCGCGCCCGCGCACATCGTCGAGCGAGGTGACCACGATCCGGTCGCGGGTGACCAATACGCTGCCCAGCGTCTCCTGCGGTCCGGGCACGTAGACCGGCACCGGCCGCACCCGGCTCGGATCGGCGGTGAGTTCGGCCACCGACAGCGACAGCAGACTTCCGGCGGTATGGGTGGCGCCCGCGACCGTCCAGTCCTGGCGCAGGCCGATCAGCAGCCGATCGCCGAGCAGTCCCTCGAGATCGTGTTTGGGCGGGACGGCGAGCAGTTCCGGTCCGCTGCCGTCGAAACGGCTCACCTGATGTTCGAAGAAGGTGGTGCCGCGCAGGATCAGGCTCATCCGGCCGCCCGCGCCGTCCTCCAGCAGCACCGGCTGGGTGGCGAGTTCGTCGGCGGGGTCGCCGCGCAGCACCTCCACGGCGGCGTCGAGCGGCTGGCCGCGCCGCAGCTGTTTGACGATATAGGGGTAGCCGGAGGCGGTGACCTCACCGGGCCGCCACTCGCGCGAGACCAGCAGCGTATCGAGGTCGAGCCAGGCCGCGTACTGCTTGCCGCGCGGGAGCGTGAACCCATTGTCGACGAATTTCCCGGTGGCGCGGTCGAATTCCCGGACGGTGACGGCGTCCTCGCCGCCCTCGGAGAGGCGCACCAGACACCGGGTGTGCCGGACCGGGTCGCAGTCGATGCCCTTCCACACCCAATTCCTGCCGTCCGCCCGCGCGATCGCGTCGAGGTCCAGCACCGTGGTCCACTTCGGTTGCGGTGACTCGTAATCGGCACGGGTGGTTTCGCGCCAGATACCGCGCGGGTGGTCGGCGTCCCGCCAGAAGTTGCCGACCTGACCGTGCTCCAGCCGGGGCATGGGAATCCGGTCGGGGGAATCGCCGAGTTCGCGCGCCACCTCGAGATTGCCGGGGAAGTTCGGATGCTGTTCCAGTACACCGAGCGTCCGCGCGTTCTGGTCGGACACCCACGTCCGCACCCGCGGGCTGTCGAGTTCCTCCAGCCACACGTGCGGATCCCGCACGCCGTCCGCCGCCCCGCACGCCGCGATCACCGTCGCCGCGAGCGCCACCACCGCCGCCCGCCACCTGCCCACGCCACCCATGAAGCCCCCTTCGGTATCTGCGGCGCGCCACCGCAACCTCGAATCCGGTCTCGGAACCACCCTGTCCACCCACGGTCGAGAATGACCGATACCCGGCCCCGCGGTGGCGTGGCGCGCGCTGTCGGAGTGTCAGCCGCGCGCCCGGTCGGCGATATCGCGTGCCGCGAGGTACCCGAACACCAGCGCGGGTCCGATGGTGGCCCCCGGGCCAGCGTAGGTGTGGCCCATGACGGGCGCACTGGTGTTGCCCGCCGCGTACAGGCCCGCGATGACCGAGCCGTCGGCCCGCAGCGCGCGCCCGGCGACGTCGGTGTCGATGCCGCCCTTGGTGCCGAGATCACCCGGCACCAGGCGCACCGCGTAGAACGGGCCCTTGGTCAGCGGCCCCAGGCTCGGATTCGGCTTGTTGGCGATATCGCCGTAGTAGCGGTCGTAGACGCTCTCGCCGCGCCGGAAGTCCTCGTCCACGCCGTTCTCCGCGAAGGCGTTGAAACGTTCGACGGTGGCCAGCAGGGCGTCCGCGGGCACCTCCATCCGTTGCGCCAGCTCCGCCACGGTGGCGGCCTGTACCAGCACGCCGGACTCGTACCAGGACGCGGGCAGCGGGGCACGGCCGGGCAGTGTGGCGAACATGTACCGGTTGCGGTACTTCTTGTCGAAGACGAGCCAGGCGGGAATGTGCTCGCCCGGACCGTCGCCGCGCCCGAACTCACCGCCGTACATCCGGTGCACCGCTTCGACATACGGCAGCGATTCGTTCATGAACCGCTCACCCCGGCCGTTCACCACGATGCTGCGCGGCAGCGAACGTTCGGTCAGCGCGAACCACGGCCCCTCCGGTAGCGGGATGGCGGGGCCCCACCAGGCGTCGTCCATGAGGCGCACGGCCGCACCGAGTTTCAACGCGGCGGTGATGCCGTCGCCGGTATTGGTGGGCGCGCCGGTGGTCCACGCCGAGCCGACGGGCTCACGCTGGTACTTGCGCCGCACCTCCGCATTGTGCTCGAAACCGCCGCAGGCCAGCACGATTCCGTGCCGCGCACGCCACACCTCGGAGCGGCCGTCGCGGTCGACCCGCACCCCCACCACGCGATCGTTCTCGGTGATGAGTTCGGTGAGTGCGGTATCGAGTTCCACGGGCACCCCGGCCGCCCGCACGCCCAGCATGAGCTCGCCCATGAGGGCCGCGCCGAGACCGCGCAGGCGGCGGCCGCGCAGGTAGGCGCCGACCGCCCGCGCGCCGACCCGCATCATGGCGGCGGGGCCGCGCCAGGTGCGCAATCCCAGACTGAGCCAACGGTATTCGGACTGCTTCACCACCAGGTTGGTCGGTGCGGCGCTGTAGGGCGGGTGCATGGTGGCGGCGTCGGCGCCGAGTCGTCGGGTGTCGAAGGGCAGCGGCTCGCAGGAGCGGCCGGCGGCCCGGCCACCGGGGACCTCCGGGTAGTAGTCGGCGTAGTCGCGCACCCATTCCAGATGCAGCGGGGCGGTGTCGATGAGGAAACTCAGGGCTTCCGCGCCGCGGTCCAGGTACGCGTCGATCCGCGCCGGATCGGCGTGCGGGCCGACTATGCCGTGCAGATAGCGGCGGGCGTCCTCGAGATCGTCGGCCGGGGCCTGCGCACGCAGCACCGGATTATCGGGAATCCAGACGCCGCCACCGGACCGTGCGCTGGAACCGCCCCAGTACGAGGACTTCTCGATGATCACGGTGGACAAGCCGTGGGTCGCGGCGGTCAGCGCGGCACTCATCCCCGCCGCTCCCGAACCCACCACCAAGACGTCCACGACGCGCTCGGCAGTCGCTTCCTCCGAGCCCGAAGTCTTCACCACGGTCCTTTCAGATCTTGTGCGAGCCGAAGGTTACCCGGCGGTCACCGGCCGGGCGAATCGGCCGGCGCGGCAACGACGGCGAACCGCTAGCCTGACTCCGGGTCGGATAGTCGAACGGGAGTACCACAGTCCATGCAACGCCACCGCGGCAACGCCGCCACCGCAGCACGCCCCGCCGTCCGGCTGTCCCTCGCGGCCGGGGGCGCGGCGCTGGCCGCCGTGATCGCCGTCGCCCCGGCTCCGGCGAGCGCCGCACCGGGCGGATGCACCGCCGTCACGACAACGGCTCTGCCGCTGCGCATTCCGGTGCTGGACTGGGCGGAGAGCATCGGCGTCGACGATCGGGGCAATGTGTGGGTGGGCCGCACGTACCGGAACGCGGTGGAGCGCTACAGCCCCTCGGGGGAACTCACCGCGACGGTTCCCGTGGCCTTCCCCGGCGCGATATCCTTCGGCCCCGACGGGCTGCTGTACGTCAACACCGGCAATGCGCCGTTCTCCGCGATCACCCGCACCGGCGGTGTGGTCCGCCTGGACCCGAGCGCCGCCGCGCCCCGGCCGGAGCCCTTCGTGAGCGGCCTCGGCATGGCCAATGGCGCGGACTTCGACGCGGCGGGCAATCTCTACGTCGGAGACACCACCGCCGGGGTCGTCCGCATCCGGCCCGACGGCACCGTCGACGCCGATTGGACCGACCGCGCCCCCAAGACCGTCAGCGACAATGGCCTGGCCGTCAACGGCATTGTGGTGCACGGTGATTCGGTGTACGTCACGCTCATGGGCAGTCCGGCCGCCCGGGTGCTGCGCGTACCGCTCGCCGATCCCGGCCACCCGACCGTCGCCGCCGACCTGGCCCCCGCCCCGTTCACCGCCCCCGCGCTCCCGGACGATCTCGCCGTCGGCCCGGACGGCCGCCTCTACGTCGCCACCACCAGCGGCCACCTGGTGCGCGTCGATCCGGACACCCACACCACCTGCACCGTGCTGGCGGGCGAGCCCATGACGGCCGTCGCCGCGGGCCCGGGCGGGGATCTGCTGGTGAGCACGGAAAGCGGCAACGTGCTGCGGGTGCACCGCGCCCTGGACGCCCTGCTCGCGCCCTCGATGCGTCAGAGCACCTCGAATGCCCGGTAGTCGACCCCCGTTCTCGACCGGATAGCCCGACCCGATGCACACGATGTCGTTCAGCCACAGGTAGTTTCGCCCCGGTGCTGATGTCCATGCGCGATCGCCTGACTCGGGCGAGGAGAGGGTCGAATCTTCTTCATGCTCGATGGACGGCAAGGCGCGCAGATGGCCTACGACGAGCCCTGGAGGCGGCGAGTCCGGCCAATACGCAGTGCGAGCTGATCCAGATCGACCATGCGGGCCTCATGGCCAGGGTGGACCTCTATCGTTGGAACAACAGGCCAGGTACTTGGGGGTTGCTGAAATGAGGACGATCCGCGCTGAGCTGGACATCGCCGATCGGCGGCAGTACAGCCTGGTCGACTACCGACATGGCCACAGCTACGCGGTGATCCGTGGGTTCCCAGAGCTCGACGACGACGCTCCCGGCGGCTCTCCCGTACAGGTTCTCGATCTGTTCTTCGCTGGTGTTGAGCGCATTTCGTGCTGGAAGGATCTAGGTCCGATCGATGTCCGCCGCGCGGAGGGCGCAGAACGCGCCGAGCTCGCACAGCGCATCGGATCGATCCGGCCGAGCAGCGTCGTGTTCTACCTGGAGCGAGGTTCGGTGGAGAGCTATGTGATTGCTTCGCGGCTGCACTGGGCGGAGTTCGACCTCCCCTACGGGGCCGTCAGTCCGCTCGCTTCTGAGGAATCCGGCTACCGTGACGCTTACCCTCCCGTGGACGGCGTCGTCAGGTTCACGGAGTGAGTAGCGGTGCGCGCTGTGAGATGTACACCGCCGGGCTGGTCTTCGTCCGCGGGGTGAGATGGTCCTGGGACACATCTGAGGCTCCGCACGCGTGCCCGCAATCGACTGCGCGTATCCGATTCCCGCACCCCGCGCCGAGGAGCTGACAGATGTCCACCGAACAGATTCGGTACCTCGAGGGGGCGATGGTGGACGGTCGACGCTGGCGGGTGGGGGCGCATCGGAAGACGGTCGTGGCACAGCAGGACCGCGGACAGTTGGCGCGGCGGCTCGTCTGGGCGGTCGTCGATGCCGACGACACCGTCACCGAATCGTTTCGCATCGAGGGCGACGGCGGATACGTCGACCCGGACGGGCGGCCGCTCGAACCGCCGGACGACGCACTCGTCCGGATCGCGCATCCGCTCGAACTCGCCGCCCTCGACCGGTGGCGCGCGGTTTTCGCCGACCGCGGGCTGTCGCAACCGTTCGCCCAGCTCGATCGGGAGGTGTACGCCCTCACCCCGGCGGAGGCGGCCTCGAATCGCCTGGCCCGCTTCGACAATCGACGGGTGCCCACCGGCCGGGTGTTCGGGCTTCAGCAGTACGGGTGGGTGCTCGCCGACCGGCGCGCGTTCCGCCGCGTCGACGCTCGCCACCAGGTGACGCTCACCCTCGATCACGGCATTCGGGGCGGATTCCACGACGACCCCGACGAACTGCGCATCTTCGGCGTGGAGATCAGCGGCGGCGTCTTCGGGGCGTTGGGGCCGGTCGCGGCCTCCGAGCTGCTACGACAGCTCGAACGCCTCACGGTCCGACGCTGTTAATCTCGGTGGGACCACCGGCGCGGCACTCCCCCACTCGCGCCGCGCCGACGAGAATGGTCCTTCCGTGAAATATCTGCCCCGACTGGTCCTGTTCCTGGCGATTCCCGCCCTGCTGTTCCTCCTACCCTGGTGGGCGCTGGTGGCCGCGCCCACCGAGGGCACGAGCACGCTGTTCTGGCTGGGTTCGGCGGTCGTCGGACTGGGCTATGTGGCGCTGCCGATCACCCTGATGCTCGGACACGGGCGCAGGCAGTCGGATGCGGCGGCCATCGCGGGCGACACCCTGCTCGGCGTGATGTGGATTCTGTTCAGCTGGTCGGCCATCGGCCTGGTCGCCGGGCTGGGGCTGGCCGTGGCGGGGGTGGATGATCCGGCACGCTCGCGCATCGTCGCGGCTGGCGTGCTCACGGTCGCCGTGGCGCTCAGCGTCTGGGGTGTCGTCGAAGCCCGGCGCGTTCCCCGGGTGCGCACCCTGGAGGTCCCCATCCGCGGCCTGGGTGCCGGGCTCGACGGGTTGCGCGTGGCGGTCGTCACCGACACCCACTACGCCGCCACCGATCGGCTGCGCTGGTCCGAGCGCGTGGTCGAGGTGGTCAATTCGCTCGATCCCGATATCGCCTGCCATGCGGGCGATCTCGCCGACGGCTCGGTCGAGAAGCGGCACCCGCAGGTGGATCCGCTCGGCAAGGTGCAGGCCCGGCTCGGCCGCTACTACATCACCGGCAACCACGAGTACTTCGGCGACGCACAGGGCTGGATCGAGCATATGACCTCGATCGGCTGGCAGCCGCTCCACAATCAGCACGAGGTGCTGACCAGCGGAGGCGACAGCCTGGTCCTGGCGGGCATCGACGACCCCACCGGCACCACCCTCCCCGGCCACGGCCCCAACCTCACCGCCGCCCTGGGCGGCGCGAACCGCGAACTCCCGGTCATCCTGCTGGCCCACCAGCCCAAACAGATCACCGAGGCGCAGGCGGCGGGTGTGGCCCTGCAGATCTCCGGCCATACCCACGGCGGCCAGATCTGGCCCTTCCGCTACCTGGTCCGCCTCGACCAACCGGTGGTGGCCGGCCTGTCCCGGCACGGCGCGACCCAGCTCTACACCAGTCGCGGCACCGGCTTCTGGGGTCCGCAGCTGCGGGTCTTCGCCCCCAGCGAGATCACACTGCTCATTCTCCGTGCGGAGCGGGCCGACGCCCGCCACTGAGGTCACACGGCCCGCGCGGCCAAGCGGAGCAGCGCGTCACGGAGGTCGGGGCGGGGGCTCCGATCGACCAGTTCCATCAGCGCGGCTTCCGCGATGGTCGCGACGAGCAGGGACGCGACCGGTTCGGGGTCTGTCCAGCCGATCGCGGAGAGATCCTCGGTGATGACGTCCGCGGCCTGCCGATTGCGCTGTGCCACTTCGTCACCGAGCGCCGCCTCGGTGCGGGCCTGCACGAGCAGGGCCTTGGTGGCGGGTTCTGCGAGGCAGCCGTCGAGGTAGACCTGGATACCGGTGGCGAGGCGTTCGGCCCGGGCCGATGGTCGGCGATCCGGTCCCGCACCCGCTCGAACAGGTGGTCGTGAAAGGTCCGGTGCAGGGCGAGGATGTAGTCGTCGCGAAAACGGCCGCACCGCGTCCAGGAACAGGGCGGGGTTCTCGCTGAACGGTTCATGCCCGGTGGGCAGGGTAGCGACGCGGGCGTGCGGCAACGCGCGGGCGATACCGCGCCGGTTGAGCGGCCACGGGTTGATCGGATCCCGGGTGCCCCACACCACCTGACCGGGGTGTGCGGCAGCAACGGGGCCTCGGCGACCAGATCGCAGCGCGGATCGGCGAGGCTGCGCCACAGCGAGCAGTACACGGCCAGTCGCTCCGGGTCGCCCGGAATCCGTTGCGCCCGTACGTAGACGGCGCGATGGCCGACCTCCCGCAGCGGTCCCAGATAGTCGCGGGCTGGGCCGGACGAGGCGGCACGCCAACGCGGGCCACCCCATCGCTCGGCAGCAGATTCGCGGCGCGGGCGATATCCGCACTGGTGGCCGGTGGCATGGTGCTCATGACGTCGAACAGCTCGGTTTGGTGACCGATGCTGACCATGAGCGCCAGGAAGCCGTCGTTCACGCCCCCCCAGCATGCGATTGCCGAAAGCTTCCGCCCGCGCGGCGAATTCCGGATCGTCCGATCCGGCCGCGGGGGCGGCTGCGAGTGTGGGCGGCCGACAAGGCGGTCGACCGGCCCACCCCGTCTGCCGTCTCAATTCTGAACCGATCAGTCCGTAGGTCCGTCACCGATGAATTCCACCCGCCAACGGAGTCTGTATTTACAGCCTGAAAGCTGTGAGCACTGGAGGACCCATGAGCACGAACGCCCTGCCGCCGATCGCCGACTCCGATACCTGGCAACGCGAACTCGACGCTTTGCGGATCCGCGAGAAGGCCGCGACCAGGGAACTCGACGCGATAGCCGCCCAACGCCGCCGCCTGCCAATGGTCGAGATGCCGGATTACACCCTCGAAGGCCCCGACGGAACGATCCACCTGGCGGATGTCTTCGACGGCAAGTCCCAACTGATCGTCTACCACCACATGTGGTTCCCCGGCGAGGCGTGGCAGTGCGACGGCTGCACCGGATTCACCTCGCAATTCACCCGATTGGAGTTCCTGGCGAACTACGACGCCCGCTTCGTCATCGTCACCCAGGGCCGCATCGACGAAGCACTCGCCTACAAGCGCCGGGTCGGCAACACGATGCCGTGGTACTCCACCGCCGACAGCTCCTTCGGCGCCGATGTCGGCGCACCGCCCGGCGGCGGATTCGCCATCAACGTCTTCCTTCGGGACGGCGACACCGTCTACCGCACCTGGCACACCACCGGCCGCGGCACCGAACAACTCGGTTACACCTTCGCCCTCACCGACCTGCTCCCCTACGGCCGCCAGGAAGAATGGCAGGACTCCCCCACGGGCTGGCCCCAATCGCCCACCTTCAGCCGTTGGAACAGCTCCAGGGAAATAGCTGCGGCCTACGGCGACCCGAATGCCTGAATTTACGGAGAATATACGAATGCGGCGGTGCATGCCCTATGGCAATGCACCGCCGCATTCACGATGGATCAGGCGAAGATTCCGACGATCGAGCCGACCAGCTTGATGATCGCGGTACCCAGGTCCAAGCCGCTCCCGAGCACACCGGAACCACTGTTGAGCACCGAGGAACCAGCATCGATTCCGCTGACGAAGTTAATCATTTCTGAACCACCTGTACTGATGAGAGGGTTTTCGGGGGGACGTGAGAAAAGCTAACACCGGCAATTGCGGCCGACAACCCGTGGAATCCGTAAAAGGTAGCCGCTGATCACAATAATCAAATCGTACGAAATAAATACGGCTCCCACAGCGCACAGCCATGCCCACGACCGGGAAAAACAGTTGGCGCGAATGAACAGCGAATGCCATTTATTGGCCTGTTATTAACATGAGATTCAGCGAGTACGGTCGATGTGAGTCCAGTCACCCTCGACATCTTCATCGCACACGGTGAGAACCACGATGGGAATCTCCCACGACACTTCAGCCTGCATATCCTTCAGGAATCCCCACCGCTCGATCTGCCCATCCCACAACCGCTTCCGCTCCTCCCCCGTCGCCACCGAAGCGACCATCGACCACACCTCACGCCCCACCTCGACCTCCACCCGCGGCCGCGCGACCAATTCGTGAAACCAATTCGGCCCCCGCTCCCGCCCGTTGTCGGCCGCGAACACGACCAGCCGCTCCCCATCCCGCACATACCCCACCGGCACAGTCCGCCGCTCCCCTCCCTCCCCCTCGGTGGTCAGCAACAACACATCGAACTGCTCGTACACCCCACCCAACTTCCCCCCATTGGCCCGAAACTCCGCAACGGCCTCCCGCTGCACCCGGCGACTCTCCTCGTAGGACATGTGCCGATGGTAGGCACCGCGAGCTACCGGATCGACCCGGCCGATCAACCGCGCGCGCCCGCTGGCTCGGTCCGGTCGAGATCATGAGTGCAATCTGAGAGCGTTCCGATATCATTGACTTCATGGCGACGACCAAGACACCGAAGACCCACAAGGCACGTAAGGCGACTGCCAAAGACGCGGTCGCCAAGGCGACGCCGACCAATCTGAATGTCCGCAACCTCGATCCCGTCATCAAGGCAACCATTCAGCGTCGGGCCGCGCGTCACGGTCGGTCTATGGAAGCCGAAATACGGGACATACTCACTCGCGCTGCCGCCGAGGACGACACCTCTACACCCAGCCCTCTGTCTGGGGCCGCCCTGCTTGCCAGGCTGGCTGAGCTTCGGCAAGCACTTGATGGCGACGTGCCGGAAATCGGTGTCCGGCACGAAGGTACCAAGTAGTGCTCATCCTCGACACCAGTGTGATCGCAGCGGCCATGACTCCGGAAAAACATCCGATCGTGGCCGCCTGGTTGGTCACCCAGCCGACGATCTACACGACTTCCGTCACCGTCATGGAGACCCTCAACGGCATCTACGCGCTCGATAAGGGAAAGAAGCGCGCCGCGCTCGATGTTGCGGCCGATGCCGTATTCGCACCCCTCGAGGCAGCCGGACGGGTTCTGACATTCGACTACGCCGCTGCCTTCTACTATGCGACATTGATGGTGAAGCGCCCCAGACCGACGGCAGGGGAAGTTCTCGACGCACAAATAGCGGCTATCGCCTTAGCTCATGATGCGATCCTGGCGACTCAGAACGTCAAGGACTTCGTCGGAAAGGGCGTGAAGGTGTTCGACCCGTCTACGGGCACGCACCACGGATAGCCGCCCGTCTGGGTGTCCACGGAGGTTTCGGGCAGTGCCTGACATGGCAAAAAGCCCCTCACCTGCGGTTCAGGTGAGGGGCCTCAGTGGAGCTGCCGGGAATCGAACCCGGGTCCTCCGCCGCATCTTCAGGGCTTCTCCGTGTGCAGTTCGCTGTGTCTCTGCTCGGATCTCCCGGTCACGCGAACAAGCCGAGATGACGATCCCAGCCGCTGTTT
Organism: Nocardia sp. CC227C; assembly: GCF_030767025.1. Classification (GTDB taxonomy): domain Bacteria; phylum Actinomycetota; class Actinomycetes; order Mycobacteriales; family Mycobacteriaceae; genus Nocardia. Next base: position 290,072 of record NZ_JASITE010000002.1, read on the forward strand.
GGTGTCCCGTCCGACGCCGCGGCCGCAGCGGACGGTAGAGCCCTCTAGCTGATGCCAGGGACCGGGTCGAGGGCGAACCCGGGCTGACAGACACGCTCTACTGCTTAGGCAGCGAGAGCGTAGTCGCGCTGATGAGAATCGGCGCTTATAGGGTTACAGCGACGCTTATACGGTGGTCTCCTGCCTGCACCGACACGCTTCCCCTGAATCAACGTACGCAGTCGAAACCGTTCAGCCCCGTCTGTGTTCATCGATCCAGATGAACTCCCGATCTTGCGACCGGGCTTGTAACTTTAACACTCCGCGACCGGCGGATCATTCCATTATCCCGCTGTGGCGTGGCTGACGGTGTCAGCGTGGCGTGGCCGACAGGATCGGTGCAGGTGGGCGGCGGTCAGCGCATGCCCTTGATGCGGCGGCCGATCTCGCGGGTGACCTCGCGTTCGGCGGTGCGACGGGCCAGGTCCTGGCGCTTGTCGTAGTCCTGCTTGCCCTTGGCCAGGGCCAGTTCGACCTTCACCTTGCCGTCGCTGAAGTACATGGACAGCGGGACCAGGGTGAGGCTGGTCTCCTTGGTCTTGCCGGTCAGCTTGTCGATCTCGCGGCGGTGCAGCAGCAGTTTGCGGGTGCGTCGCGGGGCGTGATTGGTCCAGGTGCCGTGCCCGTATTCGGGGACGTGCAGACCGCGCAGCCAGACCTCGCCGTCGTCGATGGTGGCGTAGGCGTCGACCAGCGATGCCTTGCCCTCCCGCAGGCTCTTCACCTCGGTGCCCACCAGCGCGACCCCGGCCTCGAAGGTCTCCAGGATCGTGTAGTTGTGCCGCGCCTTGCGGTTGGTGGCGATGACCTTGCGACCCTTTTCTTTCACAGCACCACTCTAAGTGGTCGGGCAACGGGATTATTCCCTGGTCGGGCCCGCACTACCCGCCGCGTTGCAGCCACAGGTAGAGCAGCAGGGTACCGATCCACAGGGCGGACAGGACGATCGTGGTCCACCTCGGTCGGCCGCGGCGCGGCGCGCGTCGCCGCCCCAGCCAGCCGGAATCCACGATCTCGTGCACTCGCGGCGGTGGGACCACGCCCGCATCCGCCGCCTCGGCCTCCGGTGGGCTCTCGATGTCGAGTTCGTCACCAGCGCCGTTACTGGAATCCATGCCCGAAAGGTATCCCCGGCCAGGGCGTTTTATGCCTCCGACGCCGGTTCGGTACCCAATCGTGGGATTGCGGGGAAGTGGCGGGTGCCGCCCGGCGGAGCGACCTACTCCCAGTCCGGCGGCGGCAGCTCGTCGTACTCCGGCGGCGGCTCGGGAAGCGGTATGTCGTCGGGAGCGTCGGATGCCGACACCGCCGCTCGACCGGTGCGGGCCGGTGTCGCACCGGACCGCGATCCGGTGGCGTTCGACCCGGTGTGACCCGCGGGCACACCCGACCGACCCGCGCCGGGGGCACGATCTCCGGGCGCGAGCGCCGACGCGCCGGCTCCGGCCACGACCTCCAGCACTCCCTCGCCGTACTTGGCGCGCTTGCCCTCACCGATACCCGAGATACCGCCGAGATCGGCGAGTGAGGCGGGCTTGCGGGCGGCGATCTCGCGGAGCGTGGCGTCGTGGAACACCACGTAGGCGGGCACGCCCTGCTCCTTGGCCACACCCGCACGCCAGGCCCGGAGCTTCTCGAACAGCTCGTTGTCGGCCGGGGACATGTCCGCGGCGGCGAGCCGGGAAGCCTTGCCGGACTTGGATGTGCGGGCCGCCTTGCTGCGTTCGGGTTCGCGGCGCAGTTTGACCTGGCGTTTCTCGAACAGCACCTGATTGCTGGCCTCGGTGAGGGTGAGCACGCCGTAGTCGCCGTGCACCGCCAGCAGCCCCTGGGCGAGGAGCTGGCGGATGACGCCGCGCCATTCGATATCGCGCAGTTCGCTGCCCACGCCGAACACCTTGAGTTCGTGGTGGGCGTGCTGTTCGACCTTGGGGTTGCGCTTGCCGATGAGGATGTCGACGATGTGGCCCGCGCCGAAACTCTGGCCGCGTTCCCGCTTCAGGCGCAGCACCGTGGACAGCACCTTCTGGGCCGCGACGGTGCCGTCCCAGGACTCGGGCGGGGTGAGGCAGGTATCGCAGTTGCCGCACTTCTCCCCGGCCTGACCGAAGTAGTTGAGCAGCTGGGTGCGGCGGCACTCCACCGTTTCACACAGCGCCAGCATGGCGTCGAGGTGCAGTTGCAACTGCCGCCGATGCGCGGCGTCACCGTCGGAGAGGTCGATCATCTTGCGCTGCTGCACGACATCGCTGAGCCCGTAGACCATCCACGCCGTGGACGGGAGCCCGTCGCGTCCGGCGCGACCGGTCTCCTGGTAGTAGCCCTCCACCGATTTCGGCAGATCCAGATGCGCGACGAAGCGCACATCGGGTTTGTCGATACCCATGCCGAACGCGATGGTGGCGCAGACGACCAAACCGTCCTCACGCAGGAAGCGGGCCTGGTTGGTCGCCCGGGTGCGATTGTCCAGCCCCGCGTGATAGGGCACGGCCTCGATGCCGTTGGCGGTCAGGAAGGCCGCCGTCTTCTCCACCGAGTTGCGGGACAGGCAGTACACGATGCCCGCGTCCCCGGCGTGCTCGGCGCGAATGAACGACAGCAGTTGCTGGTCGGCCCGGTTCTTGGCCTCGATCCGGTATTGGATGTTGGGCCGGTCGAAACTCGCGACGAAGTGTTTCGCCCCGGTCAGATCCAGCCGCTGGGCGATCTCCTTGCGGGTCGCCTCGGTCGCGGTGGCGGTGAGCGCGATGCGCGGAACATCCGGCCAGCGCTCGTGCAGCATGGACAGCGCCAGATAGTCGGGCCGGAAATCGTGGCCCCACTGCGAGACACAGTGCGCCTCGTCGATGGCGAAGACGGAGATCTTGCCGCGGTCCAGCAGTTGCGCGGTGGCGTCCAGCCGCAGTCGTTCCGGCGCGAGGTAGAGCACATCCAGCTCCCCCGCCACGAATTGCGCCTCCACCGTGCGCCGTTCGTCGGGAAACTGGGTGGAGTTGAGGAACCCGGCCCGCACGCCGAGGGCGTTGAGCGCGTCCACCTGATCCTGCATGAGCGCGATGAGCGGTGAGATCACCACGCCGACGCCGGGACGCACCAGCGCCGGGATCTGATAGCACAGCGATTTGCCGCCGCCGGTGGGCATGAGCACCAGCGCGTCACCGCCGGAGATCACCTGGTCGACAATGGCCGCTTGCGGCCCCCGGAAACTGTCGTAACCGAATACCCGGCGTAGCACCTCGTGCGCGGCGTCACTGCCGACGTCGGCACCAGTGGCGGACATGGTCTCGATCTCCGGGGCACTCACCCCGGCAATCCTACGGATCGACGCCGACAGGGGAACCCCGTTGTCCGGTCCCCGCGAGACTTCGCACCGTTTGTTCGCGGACGATCACTCCCGCACGTAGTACCGCAGTGCGGCATAGGCCGTCAGCGCGGCGAATCCGACACCGACCGGCAGGATGACGAACGACACCGCCGCGATGTCGTCACCGCTGATACCCGGCAGCACGCGATTGTCGAACAGGTCGCCCAGCGCCCGGTTGATCACCAGCGGCTTGGCCATGAACAGTCCCGCCACCGCCAGCGCCGACCCCACCAGCGCGGCCAGCACGGCTTCCAGCAGGAACGGCAGCTGCGTGTACCAGCGGGTCGCGCCGACCAGACGCATGATGCCCACCTCGGTCTTGCGGGCCAGGGCCGCCACCTGCACCATGTTCGCGATGAGCAGCAGCGCCGCGAACGCCTGCAACAGCGCCAAACCGAATGCGGCATTGCGCAATCCGACGAAGAAGCTCACCAGCCGGTCGACGATGTCCTTGTCGTTGAGCACCGTCATCACGCCCGGCCGCGTCGCGAACTCGTCGTAGATGGCCTGATAGTTCTCGGCGTCGGTCAGCTTCACCCGGAACGACGCGGGCAGCCCCTCCTTGGTGACCTCGTCGGCCAGCCCCGGCTGATCCTTGAAGGTGGTCTCCTTGACCTCCTGCACCGCCTCCTCGCTGTTGACGAACTGCACGCTCGCCACCATGTCGTTCGCCTTCAGGTCCGCCTGCAGCGATGCGCAGGGTTCGGCGAGGCAATCCGGGTCGGTGCTGGAGACGACATCGTCGAGATACAGCCGGATCTCGACGCGGTCCATGTAGAAGTTCTCGATCTTGTCCGCCATGCGCACCGCGAGCAGGCCGCCGCCGAGCATGGTCAGCGACACCGCGGTGGTGAGAATCATGGCGATGGTCATGGTGATGTTGCGGCGCAGGCCGGTGAACACCTCACCGAATAGGAAGCCGATGCGCATTACCGGCCCACCCCGTACACGCCGGTCTCGTCGTCGCGCACCAGGCGACCGCGATCGAGTTCCACCACGCGCCGCCGCATGGCGTCGACGATGGTGTTGTCGTGGGTGGCCATCACCACCGTGGTGCCCGTGCGGTTGATGCGTTCCAGCAGCGTCATGATGTCCTGACTGGTATCCGGGTCGAGGTTGCCGGTGGGTTCGTCGGCCAGCAGCACCAGCGGCCGGTTCACGAAGGCGCGAGCGAGCGCGACGCGCTGCTGCTCACCACCGGAGAGTTCGCTCGGCAGCCGGTCGGCCTTGCCGGACAGCCCCACCATGTCCAGCGCCTCGGGCACCGCGCGATTGATGAACGAGCCCTTCTTGCCGATCACCTCGAGGGCGAAGGCGACATTCTGCTCGACCGTCTTCTGTTGCAGCAGCCGGAAGTCCTGGAAGACACAGCCGATACGCTGCCGCAGTTTCGGCACTTTGCGCCCGGGTAGCCGGTCCACCCGGAAGTCCGCCACCCAGACCTCGCCCGCTGTCGGCTTCTCGTCTTTGAGCAGCAAACGCATGAAGGTCGATTTGCCGGAACCGGACGGTCCGATCACGAAGACGAACTCGCCCTTTCCGATATCGACGGAGACGTTGTCCAGCGCGGGTCGCGTCGAGGTCTTGTAGGACTTGGTGACGTTCCGCAGGGTTATCACGGGGAGCCAGTGTAGCCAGGCGCGCCGCACACACCGGCGCGCCGCGCGGCCTCGGGTTCAGCGGGGCGGCGGGGCCACACCGCCGGTCGCGTCATTGTTGAGCACCGAGTTGACGATGGGGGTATACGCCGGTCGCTGTGAGTCTTCCGGCTTGACGAGGATGTACAGCACGAATGTCGCGACCCACACGGTCATCAGGATCGCTGTGGATTTGCGGGCTTTCAGCGTGAAGCCCGGTGATTTACGCAGTTTCACTCAGACCCTCTCGGCGCAGCGCCGCGGCCACCCGCACCCGCAGCTCGCGCCCTACTTCGAACTGTTTGCCCGGCAACGTCCGGGCGACCATCTTGATGTTCATCTGATCGACGGTGAGATCTTCGACACCCATGACCGTCGGCTCGTCGAGCAACAGCGATTTGAGCTTGCGATCGGCGAAAGCGCGGCTGCAGACCTCGTGCAGGATCTCGTTGACCCGGTTGATGTCGGCGCTGGCGGGTACGGGCACGTCGATGGCCGCACGCGCCCAATCCTTCGACAGATTGACAACTTTCACGATCTGACCATTGGGTACGGTGATCACTTCGCCGTCAGCGTTGCGCAGCGTGGTGATACGCAAGGTGACGTCCTCTACCGTACCTTCAGCATCCTGTGATGAGCCCGTTACCGCAATGCTGACGACATCACCATAGCCGTACTGCTTTTCGGTGATGAGGAAGAAACCGGCCAGTATGTCCTGCACGATGCGCTGCGCACCGAAACCGAGCGCCGCACCGAGCACCGCCGCCGGGGCGACCAGACCACCGAGCTGAAATCCCAAGCGCTGCAATACTTCCAAACCGACCAGGAAGTACACCAGCGACAACACCACCCAGGTGAGCACCTGGGCGAGCGCATGCCGATGCTTGGCCGCCTCCGAGCGCACCAGCGAATCGCTGCTGTGGAATCCGGCGTCGATCCGGCGGGTCACCCGGTCGCGCACGTAGGTCACGAACCGGCTGAACAGCATCGCGCCGACGATCAGCAGCACGATCTCGAGTCCGCTCGACCGGACCCAGTTGCCGAAATCCGCGGCGGTACTCGCGGCGAGCAGCATCTGCATGGTTGTACCTCGAGTCAGCGCTCAGTGATCGTGCCGCGGAGGGTTGCCGGTCGTGCTCCGGCATCCGCCAGCGGATGCCGCCCGCGCTCAGGCATCTTGATTCTGCTGCATGCGCCAGCGGATCCCGCTCTCGATGAAGGAGTCGATATCGCCGTCCAGCACCGCCGACGGATTGTTGACCTCGTAGTTGGTGCGCAGATCCTTCACCATCTGATATGGGTGCAGCACGTAGGACCGCATCTGGTTGCCCCACGACGCGCCCTCGTTGGTCTTGAGCGCGTCCATCTGCGCGCGCTCCTCCTGCCGCTTGCGCTCCAGCAGCTTGGCCTGGAGCACCCGCATGGCCGAGATCTTGTTCTGTAGCTGCGACTTCTCGTTCTGGCAGGTGACCACGATGCCGGTCGGGATGTGCGTGAGGCGCACCGCCGAGTCCGTGGTGTTGACGCTCTGACCGCCGGGTCCGGAGGAGCGGTATACGTCGACGCGCACCTCGTTGTCCGGAATCTCGATGTGGTCGGTGGTCTCGACCACGGGCAGTACTTCGACCTCGGCGAAGGAGGTCTGGCGGCGGCCCTGGTTGTCGAACGGGCTGATACGCACCAGGCGGTGCGTGCCCATCTCCACCGACAGGGTGCCGTAGGCGTACGGGGTCTTGACGGCGAAGGTGGCCGACTTGATACCGGCCTCTTCCGCGTAGGAGGTGTCGTAGATCTCCACCGGGTACTTGTGCCGCTCGGCCCAGCGCACGTACATGCGCATGAGCATCTGCGCCCAGTCGGCGGCGTCCACGCCGCCCGCGCCGGAGCGGATATTGACCAGCGCCTCACGCTTGTCGTACTCGCCCGACAGCAGGGTGCGGACCTCCATGGCCTCCACATCGGCGTGCAGGGCCGCGCGCTCGGCGTCGGCGTCGGCGACGGCCTGGGTGCGGGCCTCGCCCTCCTCGCCCTCGGCGAGTTCGTAGAGCACGGGCAGGTCCTCGAGCCGCTGGCGCAGGTCACGCACGCGGCGCAGTTCGCCCTGGGCGTGCGAGAGCTCGCTGGTGACGGCCTGGGCGTGTTCCTGGTTGTTCCACAGCTCCGGGTCGGCGGCCTGCTGCTCCAGCTCGTCGATGCGGCGGACCAACTCGTCGATATCGAGCACCGACTCGACGGTCTTCAGGGTCGCGTCGAGTTCGGCAAGATCAGCGGAGACGTCAGGATGCACGGTGTTCAAGGCTACAGGGCCGCCTCTCCGAAATTTAAGCGCCCGGCTCGGGTGCCGCGACGGGGTTTTGCACGCGTATCGCCGGTCGGGAGCCGATCCGGGACCGCGGGAATTCGATGAGGTGCCCGCCCTCGGGCGCGATGGCCCGCAGCGGACGGTGGAATGGCGAGTCGATGGGAAGCCGTCGGCCGCGGGATCGCCCGGCGCGGCCGGTTCTCTTCACACCTCGGAACGCGGCGACTGGTCGACGCCCCGTCGCGCGGCGCGCGACACGGCTTCCTGGAATTCGCTTCGATCGGTCACGGTGACATGGTACGCCGAGTCCGCATCGCTGACGAGTGGAAAAGCTTCCCGCCCAAGGGATTACCGAGACGGGCCGCCCGGTCCGCGTCAGCCGAGGGCACGCAGACCGCCGGGACGGCGTCCGACCAGCCGGTCCAGGGCGGCGGCGGTGGGGTCGTCGGCGGGGAGGTGGACCAGAACATGCTGGTCGTCGTCGACGGAGAGATCCAGGCGCTCCCAGGCCAGGCGGAGTTCGCCGGCCTCCGGGTGGACCAGGCGGTGGATGCCGTTGGCGGCGGCGAAACCGGGTACCGAGAGCACCCGGTCGGTGAATTCCGGGCCGACGGTGACGGCGAGTTCGTCGGCCAGCGCCGCGACCAGGGCATCGGAGCGGAAGGGACCGGCTTTCAGGGTGGCGACGGCGGCGTCGGCCAGGTGCGCCCAGTCCGGGTAGGTGGTGCGGGCGCGGGGATCGGCGAAGACGTAGCGGGTGAAGTTGGCGGGCAGGCCGGAATCGAGCAGGCCCGAAGGTTCCATGAGCCCGCGATAGCCTTCCGTGCAGGCCAGCACCTCACCGAGTCGGTTGAGCACCGCGGCGGGCGCGGGTTCGAGCCGGTCGAGGATGGCGAGCACGGCCGGGCGCACCTCCCGGTTGGGCAGGGCGCCGCCCAGGCAGTGGAAGCCGCGCCCGCCCTTCTGCATCTGATACAGGTGAATGCGTTCACTGGAGGTCAGCCGCAGCGCGTCCGCCAGCGCCGACAGCACCTCCGCCGAGGGATGCCGGTCCCGTCCCTGTTCCAACCGGGTGAGGTATTCGACGCTCACCCCGGCCAGCGTGGCGAGTTCGGAGCGGCGCAGGCCGGGCGTGCGCCGCCGCGATCCGGCCGGCAGCCCCACCGCCGCGGGCGTGACCGCCTCGCGCCGACTACGCAGGAACAGCCCCATCTCGTTGTCGCTCACCTCTCGAACGTAACAGCGCCCGCACCCCGGAGAGTGGCCCTGCCGCTACCACTCTCGGCGCGGCCTCCCCACCGCGCCCGAGCGGCGGCAGAGTCGAACTCGGCAACCGCGCACCGAGCGCCGGCACGCGCTCGGTTGCCCGACCGCACCCGCGGCCGCCAACGCCACTCGACTCGTCAAGGAGCTCTCATGTCCGGCACTCCCCTGCGCCTCGCGGTGATCATCGCCAGTGTTCGCGAGGGCCGCTTCGGCCCGGTGGTCGCGAACTGGATCACCGAGTACGCCCGCGCACACGGCGGTTTCGAGGTGGATCTGATCGACCTGGCGGAATCGAACCTGCCACACGCCCTGCCCGCGGTCTCCCCGCTCATGGATCCCGACCCGCCCCGCCCGGCGGGCATGGTCGACCTGACCGAACGCCTGGGCGCGGCCGACGCGTTCGTCATCGTCACCCCGGAGTTCAACCGCAGCTACCCGAGCTCCCTCAAGGCCGCCATCGACTGGCATTTCACCCAGTGGAACCGCAAGGCCATCGCCTTCGTCGGCTACAGCGGCAACAGCGGCGGCATCCTGGCCATCGAACACCTGCGCCAGGTCTTCAACGAACTCCACGCCCACACCGTCCGCGGCTACGTCTCCTTCCCCCGCTTCTACCTGCTGTTCGACGCCGAGGGAAAGCTGCTCGACCCCACCGGCCCCGAGGAAGCCGCGACCGCCATGCTCGACGAACTCCACTGGTGGTCGGCCGCCCTGGCCGCCGCCCGTACGCAGCCGGCGAGTGTGTGACCTATCGATCGTCATCGGGAAGGCCGGCCGACAGGTCCGGTGGCGGGTGACAGGTTACGGTTTGGGGCGTGACCTCGTATTCCAGTGACCTCGAACTCGCCCTGCGGATGGCCGATGCGGCCGATGGGATTACCCGTGATCGGTTCGGTGCGCTCGATCTGAAGATCGACTCGAAGCCGGATCTGACGCCGGTGTCGGATGCGGATCTCGCGGTGGAGCGGGAGATCCGGGCGATATTGGCGGCGGAGCGGCCGGGCGACGCGGTATTGGGTGAGGAGTTCGGCGGGGAGGCCGAGTTCAGGGGGCGGCAGTGGGTGGTCGATCCGATCGACGGGACCAAGAACTTCGTGCGCGGGGTGCCGGTGTGGGCGACGCTCATCGCGCTGCTGGAGGACGGCGAGCCGGTGGTGGGCGTGGTGAGCGCTCCGGCACTGGCGCGGCGCTGGTGGGCGGCGCGCGGGGCGGGGGCGTGGAGCAGTTTCGAGTCGGGTGAGCCGAAGGCGATCTCGGTGTCGGCGGTGCCGCTGCTGGGTTCGGCCAGCCTGGCGATCTCCAGCCTGTCGGGGTGGCGCGATATCGGCCGCCGGGATCAGCTCATCACGCTCACCGACGAGGTGTGGCGGGTGCGCGGCTACGGCGACTTCTTCGGATACGCGCTGCTGGCGGAGGGCGCGGTGGATATCGTCACCGAACCCGAACTGTCCCTGTGGGATATGGCCGCGCTGGACATCCTCATCAGGGAGGCGGGCGGCCGCTTCACCGCTCTGGACGGCACCCCCGGCCCGCACGGCGGCAGCGCGGTGGCCACCAACGGTCTGCTGCACGACGTGGTGCTGGCCGCGCTGGCGAGCTGAGTTCACGCCGGGAACGACAAGAACGCCCCCGCTCCGTCGCGGGGGCGTTCCACTGTCCGGAGGTAACTAGGCGGATCCGGTGCCGCCACCATCCATGGGGCCGATCAGCACCCCGACGAGACCACCGAGCAGACCAACGACTACAGAGACGAGTCCTGACAACATGACTTTCCTCCTTTCGCCTCGGTGAAAAACGTAGCGGCCCTTGACAGTTGACGAGATGAGATCGAAATAACCGAACGAAACTCCTCGTTATACAGATCTTGCAACGCAGCGAATCACTTTGAAAACAAGGGGTTTCGAGTACCTGCGAGCGCAATTGCGTTGTGTTCGAACCTTATCCGAGATGACGCATCATAGACCACATGCCATCCCATGACCTGCGAAGATCGCGGCACAGGAACAGCTCCGCACCCTGTTCGTCATTGTCGACACCGAATCCGTTGTCGATCCGCCCCACCGATTCCGGTTCGTGACAAAGACTTTCGAGCTCCGACCGCGGAATACCCACCGTGAACACCCATCGGCCGTCGTCGGGCGGACCCCACCACCAGTAGGCGTTGTGCCCGCTGTGCGGCGTCGGCAGGCGGTACGCCGCTCCGAAGCGCTCGAGAGCGGCGGCCTCCCCGTAGTTGGATGTGAGTAGTTCGGAGTCGGGCGCGACCTCGGATCGGATCTCGGCGATCTGCCGCACGAACTCCGGCCAGCCGATGGTCTCCCCCGCGTCGTAATTCACCACCGGCACCGGCGATTCCGCAAGCGCGGAGATCGGCAGCACCGGCAGGAACAGCAGTGCCGACCCCACCGCGCCGACCCCCACCACGGCGCCGACGCCGACCGCGCGCACCCGACGTGCCGTGTACCACCGCTCGAGTCCCACCGCCCCGGCGGCGAGCAACAGCGGATACATTCCACCCAGGTAGTACGCCTTCCCGCCGGCGACCGCGTAGCCAGCGAACAGCACGCCGTAGGCGAGCACGAAAGCGCGATACGGCGGCCGCCGCCACAGCCACCACAGGCCGAACCCCCACAGCGGCACCAGCAGCGGGCCGATCAACCCCAATTGCAGGAGGACGAAGGTGAGCGCCGTGTCCGACGTGCCCGACGATCCGCCCGCCAGCGACCTGCTCACCTCCCATTGCGGCCACCCGTGCCGGGCCTGCCAGACCAGGTAGGGCGTCACCAGCAGCACCGAGAGCAGGACAGCGAAGGGAAAGTACCTGGTGGCGAATATCTTTCGCGGCCCGATCGCGGCGAAGCACACCGCCGTGACAACCAGCGGCACCGCGATGAGCGCCTTGTTCAGCAGTCCGATCCCCGCCAGCGCCCCCACCGCGAGCCACAGCCGCGGGTCGGCTTCCGATCGCAGCAGTCGCAAGAGCAGGACGACCACGCCCGACCACACCGCGAGATCGATGATCGTCGTGCCGAACAGATGCCCGGCCGCCATGACCAGCGCCGCGGCCGCCACCGAGGCCGATGCCAGCGCCTGCGCGGCTTTCCCGCCGCCGAGTTCGCGTGCCGCGAGCCCGGCGCAGATCACCACGACGGTGGCCGCCACGATGGCCGGAAGCCGCAGCAGCACCAGCGAATCCGCGTCGACGGCCGAGACGGCCCTGGCGAGCAGCGGCGTCAGCGGCGGTTGGTCGGCGTATCCCCAGTCGAGTCGCCGCCCCGCCGCGAGGAAGTACATCTCGTCGCGGTGGTAGCCGTACCGATCGGCGAACACCCCCAGCACGACCGCGAAAACTCCCGCTACCCAGTACACACGATTACCGTCCCACACCGGTGCGGCTCGGCGCGGGTACCGGCGCGCCAGCTGCGGTGCCGTCGCCGGTACGCGCGGGTCAGTCCGGAATCAGGTCGAATCCGGCGGAGTTGGTGTCGATGCCGACATCCACGTCGGTGTCGCCGCCACCGGGGGTGGGCAGCGCGGAGTTGGAGCCGACCTCGCTGGCGCTGCCGCTGCTGCCGAATTCGGTGCCGATGGGGCCCGCCTCGGCCGGGGTCCGGAGCGGCTGATAGGGCTCCAGCGGAATGGTGGCGGATGCGGCGGGCACGACGGCGAGGGTCAGGGCGGCGACGGCGCCGGCCGTGGCCACGAGTCTCTTCATGGGTGCGACCTCCTTGCGGGGGCGGATGATGCGCACCCACGGTAGCCCAGCCCGCCACTTTCTGAAGCAGTTTTGTTTCACTAGCCGCCGCGAGTTCGACACTCCACCGACGACCAGGTGATTCGACAACTCTCGACGGCTTTCTTACTCTAAAGTAAGATAGTCTTACTCAGGAGTAAGATTGCTGGGCAGGATCACCCCACACACCCGAGAAATTTGGTGATTATGAGTACTCGAGACACCGCAACGAAGCGGGACACCTCCGCTGTCGGACTCAACCCGGTCAAGCGCGACTGGATGGGCGCGGCCATGCGGGTCATGACGACGATCACGGGATCGGAACTCGCCGAGAAGTACAAGCTGCGCAAGCCCATCGAGCGGCTCACCTACGAGGGCACCAAGACCGGCTTCCGCACCCTCGGCGCGGCCACCCGGGCCTTCGAGAAGGTGTCCGGCGGCGGCGCTCCGAAACGGCTGCCCGCCAACGAGTCCCGGGGCAAGGACTACTTCGACCTGACCCCGACCGACGAACAGCAGATGATCGTCGAGACGGTGCGGGAATTCGCCGAGGAGATCCTGCGCCCGGCCGCCTACGATTCCGACAACGCCGCCAAGGCCCCGCGTGACCTGCTCGAGCGGGCCGCGGAACTCGGCATCACCCTGATCAATGTTCCCGAGGAGCTGGACGGCGCGGCCTCCGAGCGCGGCGCGGTCACCAACGCGCTGGTCGCCGAGGCGCTCGCGCACGGCGATATGGGACTCGCGCTGCCCATCCTGGCCCCCAGCGGCGTGGCCGTGGCGCTGTCGCAGTGGGGAACCGACGCCCAGCAGCGGACCTATCTGGGCGCTTTCACCGGCGAGAACGTGCCGCAGGCGTCGGTCGTGATCAGCGAGCCGCAGCCGCTGTTCGACCCCTTCGCACTGCGCACCAAGGCGACCCGCTCCCCCAGCGGCTACCGCCTCAACGGTGTGAAGAGCCTGGTCCCGGCCGCCGGTGACGCCGAGCTGTTCATCGTCGCCGCCGAACTCGACGGCCGCCCGGCCTTTTTCATCATCGAATCCGATACCGACGGTGTGGTGATCGAGGCCGATCCGGCGATGGGTCTGCGCGCCGCGGGCCTGGGTCGCCTGCTGCTGAACAATGTCGCGGTCCCGGCCACCGCCGTCCTGGGCGATGCCGACGCGGCGCAGCGCGCCGAGGATTACGCCGACGCGGTGCGGCTGGCCCGGCTGGGCTGGTCGTCGCTGGCGGTCGGCACCGGTCAGGCCGTGCTGGACTACGTGATCCCGTATGTGAAGGAGCGCGAGGCGTTCGGTGAGCCGATCGCGCACCGGCAGGCGGTGGCGTTCATGGTCGCCAATATGGCGATCGAGCTGGACGGCATGCGCCTGGTGACGCTGCGCGGCGCGTCGCGCGCCGAGCAGGGGCTGTCGTTCGCCCGCGAGGCGGCGCTGGCGAAGAAGCTGGCCACCGACAAGGGCATGCAGATCGGCCTGGACGGCGTGCAGTTGCTCGGCGGCCACGGCTTCACCAAGGAGCACCCGGTCGAGCGCTGGTACCGCGATCTGCGCGGCATCGGCGTCGCCGAAGGCGTCGTCCTCGTCTAGGCCCGCCTCGGCCCCGCCGCCGCCCTTGCATCGAGACGCTGCGCGTCGCGGGGCCGATTCCTCACACACGGAGACCAACTATGATCAATCTCGAACTCCCCAAGAAGCTCCGGGCCAGCGCCAACCAGGCCCATCAGGTCGCCGCGGAGATCTTCCGCCCCACCTCTCGCAAGTACGATCTGGCCGAGCACGAGTACCCGGTCGAGCTGGACACCATGGCCGCCATGGTGGAGGGCCTGTCCGACTCCGGCGCGCAGGACATCTCCGGCGCCACCGGTGGCCGCAAGGCTCAGGAGGGTGAGGACGACGGCCACGCCACCGAACTGCTGGGCAACAGCAACGGCGGCAATATGTCCGCGCTCATGAACGCCCTGGAGACCTCGTGGGGCGATGTCGGCCTCATGCTCTCCATCCCCTACCAGGGGCTGGGCAATGCGGCCATCGCCGCCGTCGCCACCGACGAGCAGTTGGCGCGCTTCGGCAAGGTGTGGGCCGCCATGGCGATCACCGAGCCGTCCTTCGGCTCCGACTCGGCCGCGGTGTCCACCACCGCGGTGCTCGACGGTGACGAGTGGGTGCTCAACGGCACCAAGATCTTCGTGACCGCGGGTTCGCGCGCCACCCACATCGTGGTGTGGGCCACCGTGGACAAGTCCAAGGGCCGCGCCGCCATCAAGTCCTTCGTGGTGCCCCGGGATGCCAAGGGCCTCACCGTGTCCCGTCTCGAGCACAAGCTCGGCATCAAGGCGTCCGACACCGCGGAGATCCGCTTCGAGGACTGCCGCATCCCCAAGGACAACATCCTCGGTTCGCCGGAAGTCAATGTGGAGAAGGGTTTCGCGGGCGTCATGCAGACGTTCGACAACACCCGCCCGCTGGTGGCCGGTATGGCCGTCGGCGTCGGCCGCGCCGCCCTCGAGGAACTGCGCAAGGTCCTCACCGACGCGGGCGTCGAGATCTCCTACGACACCCCGCCGAACAACCAGCACGCCGCCGCCGCGGAATACCTCCGCCTGGAAGCCGACTGGGAAGCCGCCTACCTGCTCTCCCTACGTGCGGCCTGGATGGCCGACAACAAGAAGCCGAACTCCCTCGAGGCGTCCATGTCCAAGGCCAAGGCCGGCCGCATGGGCACCGACGTCACCCTCAAGGCCGTCGAACTCGCGGGCCCCCTCGGCTACAGCCAGCGCACCCTGCTCGAGAAGTGGGGCCGCGACTCGAAGATCTTGGACATCTTCGAAGGCACCCAGCAGATCCAGCAGCTCATCGTGGCCCGCCGCGTACTGGGGCTGAGCAGCGACAAGCTGAAGTAAGCACTGCGACAACGGCACCGGCGCGAGGCTTCGTCTCGCGCCGGTGTCCGCACAATGGGGCGGTGCTGACCTTCGACGTGCCCGGCCGGTTCTGGCGGGGGAATCTGCATTGTCATTCGGATCGGTCGGATGGGGCGTTGTCGCCGGAGGAGGTGTGTGGGCGGTATCGGGAGGCCGGGTACGACTTCGTGGCGGTGACGGATCATTTTCGGGCGGAGTACGGGTTTCCGGTGACCGATACGCGGGGGGTGCGCGATGGCGGGTTCACCACGCTGTTGGGGGCTGAATTGGAGGCGCCGCGAACGGAGTTCGCGAGTAAGTGGCACATTGTCGCGGTGGGGTTGCCGGTGGGGTTCGTGCCGCCGGAGCCGGGTGAGACCGGGCCGGAGTTGGCGCGGCGGGCGCGGGCGGCGGGGGCGTTCATCGGGATGGCGCATCCGGCCGCGGCGTTGCTGACCGTCGAGGATGCGGCCACACTCGATGCGGCTCATGCGGTGGAGGTGTTCAATTCGCTTGCCGCGCGGGAGGACCGGGGGGACGGTCTGCATCTCTACGATGTGCTGCTCGGGCGTGGGCATCGGCTCGACGCGTACGCGGCCGACGACTGTCACTTTCAGCCGCAGGATCCGCCGGGCCGTGACGCCTGGGTGCGGGTGCGGGCCGAATCACTCGATCCCGATGCGTTGCTGAGCGCGCTGAAGGCCGGGCACTACTACTCCAGTACGGGGCCGGAGATGCACGGCATCGAGATCGGGGACGGCCGGATCACGGTGCGGTGCTCGCCGGTGCGCAAGATCGTGGTGACCGGGTCGGTGCCTGGTGCGCAGTGGCGGGCGGGCGACGGGCTCACCGAATGTTCGCTGCCGCTGGACATGTTCACGCGCAGCCCGTTTGTGCGGGTGACGGTCACCGACGACGCGGGTGCGCGAGCCTGGAGCAATCCGATGTGGCGGCGGTGAGTTTCAGCGCACCGGGGTTGCGGGGCCGAGCGTCAGGCGCTGAACTCCTCCACCAACCGCCGATAGGTGTCGAAGGCGGCCTTGGGGCGGTAGTCGCTGGTCGTAATGCCCAGCTGCGCCATGGGTTCGGGCTGGGTGGAGTCCGCGTCGCGCAGGCCGAACAACTCGAGATGGGTCACGTGGTAGCGGCTTCGGACCGCCGCCACCGCGCGCACCAGGTGGTCGATGCTGTCGGCCTGATGTTCGGGGGTGCGCTCCGCGCCGGTGATGCTGCCGCACTCGCAGATGTGGATGGGCACGTGAGATCCGATGTGCGCCTTGGGCAGTGACTCCTCACGCAGCTGCCGGATGCCGTGCTTCACCTGCGAATCGATATCGCCGGGAGTGCCGTGCGGCGCGACCGGGGAGAAGGCGTCGGGGTACAGGGCCAGCCCCACATAGTCGACCAGATCGGCGAATTCGTGCGCGGGGACGGCCGCCAGCTGCTCCCAGAACGCCGCGTCACCTCCCATCCAGTCCGGCGACTCGGCTACCGAGAACCCGATGCGCACCGCGTCCAGGCCCACGGTGTCGAGTGCCTTGCGCGCGTGCGCCATTCCGCGTACCAGCGCCTCCACGACGCCGGGGGAACTGCCGTCGATCCACGGGATGTCGAAGTTGGGTTCCAGGGTGATCTGGAGGTAGCGCACGAGGCGTCCGTACCGGTCGATGGCCCGGTCGATGAAACGCAGCCAGCCCTCAACATCGGCGGTCACCGGCAGATAGCAGAGCACCAGATCCAGCTGCCGGTGCCCGTCCAGATACCACCGGTCCGGCATGGTCAGCTCACCGTAGACCCGGTCGGGATGCAGCACCGCCGCCCGCTCCGGATCCGGCGGCGTCCCCAGGTAGTGCAGGTACTCCCGCACCACGAACGGCGCGTCCCCCTGTAGCCGCCGCACCAGGTCCGAGATGGCGGCGCGGTCGTCGGGCGGCCCGGCCACCGTGCTGACCTGACCCGCCGCGTACACGCCGAAGAGCAACTCCGTGGATTCGGTCACCTGGTCCATGTAACCACCGGCGCTCCGCCACGGCTACGCACGCCTGGTCGGTGGACGCACCCGGCCGCGCTGTCCGATCTGACCGGATTCCTGTAACGCCGGTCACACTCCGCTGCTACGGTTGCGCCAATCGCAGGGTGTCGTGCGGTGGTGCACCGACACGACCACAAGTTCGGAGGTTGATCGAGATGGCCTCGATTCTGCACTCGGTGCAGCAGCGTTTGACCCACACCGGAGAGGTGATCAAGGGTCTGGGACGGTTGCGGGAGGTCGGCGTCAGCGATCCCCGCAACCCCATGGAAACCCTGCGAACCATGCGGGAGGCCAAGGTTTTCGGGCCGCAGGCCACCATGGTGCAGCATGCCGCGCGAGTCTGGCCGGACCGCCCGGCCCTGGCCGACGAACGCGGCGAGATGACCTACCGGGAACTCGACGAGGCGTCGACGGCGGTGGCCCGGGGCCTGCAGGCCATGGGCATCCAGCCGGGCATGGTGATCGGCATCCTGGCCCGCGACCACCGCGGCCTGCTGCTCTCGCTGGCCGCCGCCGGGAAGCTGGGTGTGCGCTCTGCCCTGATGAACACCGGATTCGCCAAACCACAGTTCGCGGAGGTGTGCGCCCGGGAGAACGTCAAGGCCGTACTGCACGACAGCGAGTTCCTCGGCCTGCTCGACGCCCTGCCGCCCGAGCTGCCGCGCGTGCTCACCTGGGTGGACGAGGGGCATGAGGTCCCGGCGGGGGCGACGACCCTCGACACGTTGGTGGCGGAGAATTCCACCGAGCGGCTGCCCGCCCCGGAGAAGCCGGGCGGCTTCATCATCCTCACCAGCGGCACCACCGGCCTGCCCAAGGGCGCCCCGCGCACCAAGGTCGGCCCGATCGGCACCGTGCAGATGGTGGACCGCATCGACTTCCCACGCCAGGGCACCATGGTGATCGTCTCCCCCATCTTCCACAGCACCGGCATGGGCACCTGGCTGGTCGGCACGGCACTCGGCAACAAGGTGGTGCTGGTCCGCCGGTTCGACGCCGAACGCACGCTGCGGCTGATCGACGAGCACAAAGCCGACATGCTGGTGGCGGTGCCGACCATGCTGCACCGCATGGTGGAGCTGGATCCGGCCGTCCGCGAGAAGTACGACACCTCCTCGCTGAAGGGCATCGTCATCGCCGGTTCGGCGCTGTCGCCCGAGCTCAGCGTGCGCACCCAGGAGGTTTTCGGGCCGGTGCTGTACAACCTGTACGGCTCGACCGAATGCGCGGTGGCGACGGTGGCGCGGCCGGAGGATCTGGCGAAGGCTCCGGGTACGGCCGGTAAATCACCGCTGACCTGCGAGGTCGCCCTGTTCGATGACGACGACAAGCGCATCCACGCCAAGAACGTCACCGGCCGCATCTTCATCCGTTCGGGAGCGCCCTTCGAGGGCTACACCGACGGGCGGCACAAGCAGATCATCGACGGCTACATGTCCAGCGGCGATGTCGGGCATTTCGACGACAACGGCCTGCTGTTCGTGGACGGCCGCGACGACGACATGATCGTCTCCGGCGGTGAGAACGTCTTCCCGCAGGAGGTGGAGAACCTGCTGTTGGAGCGGCCGGACGTCTTCGACGCGGCGGTGGTCGGCGTGGACGATGTGGAGTTCGGAAAGCGTTTGCGCGCCTTCATCGTCCCGGAACCGGGCGCGAGTCCGGACGCCGAGGAGATCAAGGCGTACGTGAAGGGCAATCTGGCCCGCTACAAGGTGCCGCGCGAGGTGGTCTTCCTCGACGATCTGCCCCGCAACACCACGGGCAAGCTGCTGCGTCGCGTGCTGGTCGAGTACGAGGTGTAGCCGAGGGTCACATTCCGAACGAATTAAGCGCAACTTGGGGTTACAGAGACCTGGGCCACAACCTTTCTGCCTGCGCTTGCTAGGCTGCAAGCGCACTGGATCTCGATGTCGCGGTCCACCGTCCGACTCGTCCGGCACGGTGATCGCGGGAATGGTTGTACCCATGTCAGTTGCCCGTCCGACGGCAAACAGCACGTTGAAAAAGGTCAGCGACACGGCGCTCAGCGTGAACGCCATGATGAAGCGGGGCCTGTTCAATCCACTGCGGCCCGATCACGCCGTCAAGTCCGCGCTGAACGTGCTCAAGTTCGGCCCGTTCGCCGGGGTGGTCATGCACGCCGCGCAGACCAACCCGCACGCCGCCATCATCGACGAGCGCGGTGAGCTGTCGGTCAAGGAGCTCGACGAGCTGTCCAACGCCTTCGCGCGCGGACTCAGCGCCCGCGGCCTGCGGCCCGGCGATGTGGTGGCGGTGCTGGCCCGCGACCATCGCGGCATGGTGCTGAGCCTGCTCGCCACCGGCAAGCTCGGGGTGCGCGCCGTCCTCATGAACACCGGCTTCGCCAAGCCGCAGTTCGCCGATGTCGCGGCCCGCGAACAGGTCAAGGCGGTACTGCACGACAGTGAGTTCTTCGAGCTCATGAGCGCCATTCCCGGGGACATTCCGCGCATCCTCACCTGGGTGGACGAGCAGGACAACGCCGATCCGGACATTCCCACCATCGAGTCGGTGTCACAGGGACAGTCCAGCGCGCCGATCGCACCCCCGGAGAAGCCGGGCGGCATGGTCATCCTGACCTCCGGCACCACCGGCACCCCGAAGGGCGCGCCGCGCGACAAGGTGAGCCCGTTCATCTCCGCCCAGTTCCTGGACCGAATCCCGCTGCCGCGCAACGGCACCATGGTGATGGCCGCGCCCATCTTCCACGGCACCGGCCTGTCGCAGTTCACGCTGTCCATCGCCCTGGGCAACAGGGTGGTCTTCCAGCAGCGCCGCTTCGACCCGGAGCTCACGATCGCCAATATCGTGAAGCACCGGGCACAGGGCCTGACCGTGGTGCCCACCATGTTGCAGCGCATGCTCGATCTGCCGCCGGAGGTGCTGGCCGAGTACAACCCGAAGGCATCCCTGCGCGTCATCTTCGCCGCCGGATCGGCCATCCCGCCGGACGTGGTCACCCGCAGCCTCGACTACTTCGGGCCGACGCTCTACAACCTGTACGGCTCCACCGAATGCGCGGTCATCACCGTGGCCACCCCGGATGAGCTGCGCAAGTCGCCGACCACCGCGGGCCGCCCGCCGGTCGGCATCACCCTCGCCCTGTACGACGAGAACCGCGAGCCCATCACCAAGCCGGGCGTGACGGGCACCATCTTCATCGGCAACGCGCACTCCTTCAAGGCGTACACCGACGGCCGCACCAAGGAGTTCGTGGACGGCCTCATGTCCTCCGGCGATGTGGGCCACTTCGACGCCGACGGCCTGCTGTTCATCGACGGCCGCGACGACGACATGATCGTCTCCGGCGGCGAGAACGTCTTCCCGCAGGAAGTGGAGCACCTCATCTCCAACCGTCCCGACGTATTGGAGGCGGCCGTGGTGGGCGTGGACGACCCCGCCTTCGGAAAGCGTTTGCGCGCCATCGTGGTTCCGGGGCCGGACTCCAAGCGCGATGCCCAGGAGATCAAGGATTTCGTGAAGGAGAACCTGGCGCGCTACAAGGTGCCGCGCGAGGTGATCTTCCTGGACGAGCTGCCGCGCAATGCCACCGGAAAACTGCTGCGCAAGCCGCTGGTCGACATGGAAGTCCCGGCGGAGTAATTCAGCGCGATCACACCATCGGCATCCCGGTGGGTAGCGGGTGTGAAGACCTCGATCCCGGGACCGCTATTATCAGCGGGTGAGTTTCGAGTCCGGCCGCTCTTCGGCGCATTTCCGCGGTGATGCCGCGGTATTGCGCGGTGGAGCGGCCGGTTCGATTTCCGGGGCGCTGGCCGTCGCCGCGCACGGCTGGGCCTCCGGCGCCATGGCCCCCGATTCCGGCGCGCTGACCCTGCTCATCGCGGGCTGCGCCGCCGTAGGCGCGCTGACCGCCGGGGTGCGCTCGCTGCGCACCACCGCCGTCGGGCTGGTGGGCGCGCTGGTGGGCGGACAGCTGCTGGGCCACCTCGCCATGTCGTGGGGCGCCGGGAGTGGGCATCACCACCATCAGTCGGTGTGGACGCCGTCCATGCTGATGGCGCATATCGTGGCCGCCATCGCCGCGGCGTTCGTGATCCTGGGCGCGGAGGCCGCCTATCGGATCGTCACCGCCGTGGTGGCGCGGGTGCTGCCCGTGCCCGTCGTGCTGCCGGTGCTCGCGGGTCCGCCCGCCCTGCCCATCGAGCACCGCGATCGGATCGTGCTGCGGGTCTTCGCAACCGACGCGCTGCGCACCCGCGGGCCACCCGTTCTCGTTCGAGGCTGATTCTCCTTTCTTCCCCGGCACACGGACTTTCCCGTCCGTGTGATCGCGCTGTCCGCGAATGCCGATGCGGCATGCGGTATTCCGCGCGCCGGGGCTGCCCCTCGAACAGAAAGTCCGCTAGTGACCACCACGGAAAGCGGTGTCGGGACGACACCGCCTATTTCGCCTACCCCGGAAACGGATTCATCCGCCGAATCCGCGGGTGGCGGTAAAAAGAAGGCAAGCGGCGCATTTCAGGCGCTGATGCTGCGACTGCATTTCTACGCGGGCGTTTTCGTCGCCCCGTTCATACTGATCGCGGCCGTCACGGGCGCGCTCTACGCCATTGCCCCCACGCTGGAGAACATCACCAACCGGGGACTGCTGCACACCGATTCGACCGGACCGGTCAAGCCGCTCTCGGACCAGATCCGCGCCGCCGCCGCGCAGCAGCCGGACCTGGCGCTGGCGGCCGTCGCCCCGGCGCAGGGCACCGGGGACACCACGCGGGTGATCTTCACCGATCCGACGCTCGGGTCGTCCGAACGACGCGCCGTCTTCGTGGATCCGGTGACCGCCGAGCCACTGGGCGACAGCGTCGTCTACGGCAGTTCGGGCGCGCTGCCCATGCGCACCTGGATCAGCCAGCTGCACAGCGACCTGCACCTCGGCGAACCGGGTCGCCTCTACAGCGAGCTGGCCGCCTCCTGGCTGTGGGTGATCGCCCTGGCCGGGCTGGTGCTGTGGATCCGGCGGGTGCGGGCACGGCGCGAGCGCCGGTCCGCGCGCTGGCTGCTGTGGCCGGATCGTTCCCGCCCGCGTGGCCGTTCGCTGAATTGGCATGCGGCCGTCGGCGTCTGGATTCTGCCGATCGTGCTGCTGCTCTCGGTGACCGGTATGACCTGGTCGACATACGCCGGTGAGAACATCAAGAAGGTCCGCGAGGAGATGAGCTGGACCACCCCGGCGGTGAGTGCGAAGCTGCCCGGCGCGGCGGCGACGTCCATGCCCGCCGGTGAGCATTCCCACCACGCCATGCCGGATCCGGCGGCGGTCTCGCCATCGGACAAGGCGATCGAGCAGGCCGATCTGGTCTACGGCGTGGTGCGGGCCAACGGCATCGAATCGCCCGTGGAGATCAGCATTCCGGCGGCGGAAGGCGTGGCGTTCACCGCCAAGGAACGCCGGATGCCCGGGGTGCTCACCGTCGACTCCATCGCCGTGGACGGTGCGACCGGTGAGGTCACCGACGAGCTGCGGTACTCCGACTGGTCACTGGCCGCCAAACTGACCAACTGGGGCATCCAGTTCCATATGGGCCTGATGTTCGGCCTGCTCAACCAGTTGCTGCTGTTGGCCGTCATGGTCGGGCTGATCACGGTGATCGTGCGCGGCTACCTCATGTGGTGGCGGCGGCGACCGACCAAGGACGCCAAGGCATTCGCCGTCGGCAAGGCTCCGCGGCGCGGGGCGCTGCGGCAGACGCCGCCGTGGCTGCTGCTGCCGTTCGCGGTCGCGGCCGTGGTGGTGGGCTGGTTCGCTCCGCTCATCGGGCTCAGCGTGCTCGGCTTCCTCGTCGTGGACGTGGTGGTCGGTCTGATCGCACGCCGCCGCGCCTCGGCCTGACTCGATTCCGACTTCACCGCAGCGACACGGCATCCGCGCCGTGCCGCCGGTGCGGTCCACCCATTCTCAGGGTCTCGTCGCCTGTTCACCGGCATGGAGGCGGCGCGCTGGACCCTGCGCGACTACCGAAGGAATACACCCGATGAAGATCAACACGTTCGCCGCCACCTCGGCCCTGCTCGTCGCCGCCCTCGGCGTCGCGACCGGCACCGGCCACGCCGAAGCACCAAGCGGTCCCGCGCCGGTCAACGTCTCCTACCAGGCGCACGAGCGGAGCCTGACGCTCTCCACCGATATCGGTTCGCTGGAGGTCGCCGACGGCGCGCTGGCGATCAAGTCGGCCGACGGCACGGTCATGGCGGGCGCTCCCCTCCAGGTGCGGGTGGACGATTTCGTCTTCCCCATCGCCGCCGAGATCTCCGGCCGCAGCGCCACACTGACACCGCAGCTCGATCGCGACCACGCCGTGTACCAGCCCGTCGCCCTGCCGTTCGAGGACAAGGCCGAATTCAAGAACGAATACGACCGGGAGAAGGCCGCCTGGTCCCGTATGACCTCCCGGATCGGTCTGGCGGGCACCCTCTCGGGTCTGACCACCACCGTGCTCGGTGGTCTCGTCGGCTGCGCCCTCGGCGCGGTCACGGCCGGCGTCGTCACGGGTGTGGTCGCGACCCTCTTCGGTGTTGGACCGGTCGTCGGCTGCCTGGTCGGCGCGGCCGCGGGGGCGAGCCTCATCGGCATCGCGGGCACGGTGCTGATCACCGCCCCGGTGGCGGTGGCGTCGATCATCGACTACTTCAACACCATCAACGCACCGCTACCCCAGCCCGCCGACTAGCACGACCCGACCCCGCCCGGCCCGACCGGGCGGGGTCACCGCTCATCGGCGGGGATCCTCGGGCCACTGCTCGGCCAGCCGCACCGCGTCGGCGGCGTTCGACCACGCCACCCCGCAGCCGAGCTGGGGGCTGTGCCGCACCGCGAGCAGCGCCACCAGCGCCGCGACCAACCACGGCCACAGCAGTCCGGCCGGCTCCGCCGGTCCGTACCGCGTCGATGCCCGCCAGGGTCGGGTGGCATCGGCGATCTCCCGGGCGTGATCGGCGATCAGCACGCGTCCCAGCAGCACCGCGGCCGCCGACGCCAGCAGTGCGACCGCCGTCGACCACCGCGCCCACCGCCCCGGTCCGCCGGTCGATTCTTCCCTCACCGGCGGTGACCCTACCCATTCATCGCGCGTTCGGCCGACCGTCCGCGATCCCGAGAGCGGCCGGCCGGTCCGGGGCACGCCGTCGATCCGCGACGGACGCGTATTGTTCATACTTTTCTGTATACAGAATCTGATGTAGCGTTCGAGTATGGAGACTCTGCTGCACTCGGATGCCTTGGCTCGGTTCGGGCACGCGCTGTCGGATCCGACGCGTACCCAGATCCTGTTGAGCTTGCGGAGCGGCCCCGCATATCCGTCGGAGATGGCGGAACGCATCGGGGTCTCGCGGCAGATTCTGTCGAATCACCTTGCCTGCCTGCGGGGATGCGGGCTGGTGGTGGCGGTGCCGGAGGGGCGGCGCAATCGGTACGAGCTTGCCGACCGGCGTATCGCCGCGGCGCTCGGGGATCTGCTGGGTTTGGTGTTGGCGGTGGACCCAGCGTGCTGCCCCGCCGCCGAAACCCAGGACTGCTGCTGAGAACACGGAAGCGAATGCGACGATGAGCGACGCCTGCTGCGGCATCGACGACGGACCCGACGAGCACGGGACCGCGGGACCCACGGGGACCGGAACCGCGGGACCCGCCGGGGGTGAACGCCCGCGGCGGTTGTGGCAGGTGCGGGAACTCCGGCTGGCCGGTGCGGCGGGGGTGCTGCTGCTCGGCGGTTTCGCGGCGGGCTGGTCCGGCTTCGAGTCCACGGCGGTCGCGGCGCACCTGGCCGCGGCGGCGGTCGGCGGGGCGACCTTCGTGCCGGGAGCGGTGCGGGCGCTGCCGCGGCGGCGGATCGGCGTGGCCACCTTGATGACGATCGCCTTGGTCGGGGCACTGGCGCTGGGGCAGTTCGCCGAGGCGGCCATGCTGGCATTCCTGTTCTCCATCAGCGAAGCCCTGGAGGACTATTCGCTCGCGCGCACCCGGCAGGGGTTGCGGGCGCTGCTCGCCCTGGTGCCGGAACGGGTGCGGGTGCTGCGCGATACGCACGAGACCACCATCGAACCCGGTGAACTGCGGGTCGGGGACCTGATGCTGGTGCGGGCCGGTGACCGGATCGGCAGCGACGGCATTGTGCGCGAGGGACGTTCGAGTCTGGATACCGCCGCGGTGACCGGGGAGTCGGTACCGGTGGAGGTCGGCCCGGGGGACGCGGTGTTCGCCGGGTCGATCAATGCGCACGGCGCGCTGGTGGTGCGGGCGACCGCGACCGTGGCGGACAATTCGCTGGCCAAGGTCGTCCGTGTGGTCGAGGACGCGCAGCGGCACAAGGGTTCCCGGCAGCGGCTGGCCGACCGGTTGGCTCGCCCGCTGGTACCCGCCGTCATGGTGCTCGCCGCCGGAATCGCCGCTCTCGGCGCTGCTTTCGGCGATCCGGCGCTGTGGTTGGAACGCGCGCTGGTGGTGCTGGTCGCCGCCGCCCCGTGTGCGCTGGCCATCTCGGTGCCGGTCACCGTCATCGCCGCGGTCGGCGCCGCCACCCGGCTCGGGGTGCTGGTCAAGGGCGGTGCCGCACTGGAAGCGCTCGGCGCGGTGCGCACGATCGCGCTCGACAAGACCGGCACGCTGACCCGCAATCGGCCCACGGTCGTCGAGATCGTGCCCGTCGCGGGCCATTCCCGCGCCCGGGTCCACACCCTCGCCGCCGCGCTGGAGGCGCGCAGCGAACATCCGCTCGCCGCCGCGATTCTGGCCGACGCACCCGCATCCGCCGTACCCGCACGGGACGTCACCACGGTGCCCGGCGCGGGCATCGAGGGCACCGTCGGCGGGCGGGCGGCCCGCCTCGGCAAACCCGGCTGGATTCCGCCCGGCGCGCTCGCCGAACATGTCGATCGACTCCAGGACGCCGGTGTGACGGTCGCGCTCCTCGAATACGATCACACCCTGATCGGATTGGTCGGCATCCGTGACGAGCTGCGCCCCGAGGCCGCCGAGACCGTCGCCGCCCTGCACCGGGCCGGAGTGCGGGTGGCCATGCTGACCGGCGACAACACCCGCACGGCGGCCGCGCTCGCCGCACGGGCGGGTATCGACGACGTCCGTGCCGAACTGCGCCCCACCGACAAGGCCGAACACATCGCCCGATTGCGCCGGGAGCGCCCCGGCGCGGTCGCCATGGTCGGCGACGGCGTCAACGACGCCCCCGCCCTGGCCACCGCCGATATCGGAATCGCCATGGGAGCCATGGGAACCGATGTCGCCATCGAGACCGCCGATATCGCGCTGCTCGGGCACGATCTGCGGCAGCTGCCGCGGGCCGTGCACCACGCCCGCCGCGCCCGCGCGATCATGCTCCAGAACATGGGCTTGTCCGCCGCGATCGTGCTGTCGCTGGTCCCGCTCGCCGCCACCGGCGTCCTCGGCCTGGCCACCGTGGTCGTCATCCACGAACTCGCCGAGGTCTTCGTCATCGCCAACGGCATCCGCGCCGCCCGCCTCCCCGGCACACCGGCACTCCGCCCCGTCGACACCCCGGCCGTTCCACCCGCGGCGACCGCGCCGAGCTGCGACTGCTGCGCCGCACCCGCCCGCACCGACCTCACGCTTCTCGCGCCGGACCGGAAGTCCACGCTGCCCCACTGAATATCGCCCACCGGCGACCACGACTATTCGCGCACGGCCGCAACCTCGGCACGATGCCCGAAACGGTTGTCGGCATAGGGGTCGGCACCACAGGATGTGGGTGATGTCGAGCAGTTCGGCGAGGGTTGCCGCCCCGCCACGGCGCGCTCGACTTCACGGCCAGAACCACTGTGCCACAACGGTCACATTGCTCGATCGCACACCGGACCACGCTGCGCTGATAGTGACGGGAATCCGCGACTACCGCCGTTCCGCCGCGGTCCGTTCCGACAGCGGCGTGACATTCCGTGCCGGACACCCGGTTTCAATCACAGTGGCGTCAATCCGGGTTGCGCTGTCCCGCACGGTCGTTCATACGTTCAGCGATGGGGCTCGCGTCGGTAGCGGCGGGGCGGGGGTGCGTGGCCGATGCCGAGCAGTGCGGCCGCGCGGGAGTGCAGCGAACAGGCGGCCGGATCGCAGTCCCGGTGTAAGGCGACGACGTTCGAGAGGTCCAGTCTGGTCAGGTTCTCCAATTCGACCGAGCAGTCGACGAGTTCGAGCGAGCGGGGCGCGAAGTACTCCATTGGCTCACCTTCGGTGGTGCTTCCCGGTGGCACGGTGCCGACCGGCGGCGGGGACGAGGACCGCATCGTCATCCGTCCGACGACTGTGTGTCGGGAGCGGAGGGATCGTTCGTTACCGATGCCGCACACGACACGCCGTGGCGGCCCGGAGCACCCTGCGGCGCAGCGTCACTCGGCGGGCTTCTCGTCCTCCGGCGGGGTGGGCGGCACCTGGACGGGGCGCAGGCGGACCCAGGTGAAGAAGGCGGCGGCGGCGATGAGCATGCCGATGCCGGTCCACTGGTTGATGTCGATGCCGCCGGTCTTGGCGTCCTGCTCGGCGGCGTCGTAGGTCAGACCCGCCACCAGGAGAATGAGGCCGTAGCAGGCGAGCAGTGCGCCGACGATGGTGCGGATATCGAACAGCATGGCGGGCCTTTCCTATCCGGCGAATGCGGTTGTCCGGCGCGGATTCAGCCGATGAATATATTGAGGGCGATAACGATGACCAGCGCGATACCGGCCAGCAGGACGGGACGCTGATACCAGGGCAGGGTGTCCGATTCCGGGTCGGTGCGCACTTCTTTCGGGGTCTCGGAGTAGACCAGGCCGACCAGTTCCGCCGCGGGCTTGGGCCGCGACACCTGGGTGACGACCACGCTCACCACGATATCCACCGCGAACGCCACACCCGCCGCCACGAAACTCGAACCCTGCCCGGACAGCTGGAAGGCACCGGCCTCGTGCAGGATGAAAACGCCGATGGCCGAGGCGGTTCCGGCCACCAGGCCCGCCCAGCCCGCTGCCGGGGTCATTCGCTTCCAGAACATGCCCAGAATGAATGTCGCGAACAGCGGGGCATTGAAGAAGCTGAACAGCGTTTGCAGGTAGTCCATCATATTGCCGAAGTTGCCCGCGATGAACGCGGTGCCGATGGCGGCGACGGTCGCGCCGATGGTGGCCAGGCGACCCACGGTCAGGTAGTACCCGTCCTCCCGGTCCTTGACCACGTACTGCTGCCACAGGTCGTAGCTGAACACGGTGTTGAACGCCGAGATATTGGCCGCCATGCCCGCCATGAACGCCGCGAGCAGTCCGGCCAGCCCCACCCCGAGCAGCCCGTTGGGCAACGTGTCCTTCATGAGGTACAGCAGCGCCTGGTTGTAAGTGGTGTCGCCCTTGTAGTCCGGATTCGCCGTGGTCTGCGCCTTGAGGTCGACGATCTGCGGCACCAGCACCGCGGCGATCATGCCCGGAATGACGACGATGAAGGGGACGAACATCTTCGGGTACGCGCCGATGATCGGCGTGCGCCGCGCGGCGGAGATCGAGTGGGTCGCCATGGCGCGCTGCACCTCGACGAAGTTGGTGGTCCAGTAGCCGAAGGACAGCACGAAGCCCAGACCGAACACGATGCCGAGAACGGACATGAAGTTGCTCGCGAAGCCGGACAGTTCATTGCCCGGCCACGCCTCGACCTGTTGCGCGCCGCCGGGACCGGCGGTCACCTTGTCTCGCAGGCCATCCCAGCCGCCCACCTTGTGCAAACCGACCAGGGTCAGCGGCAGCAGCGCGGCCACGATCACGAAGAACTGCAGCACCTCGTTGTAGATGGCCGCCGACAGGCCGCCCAGCGTGATGTAGGAGAGCACGATCACCGCCGCCGCCATCACCGACACCCACAGCGGCCAGCCCAGCAGCACATTGAGGATGGTGCCGAGCAGATACAGGTTGACCCCCGCGATGAGCACCTGCGCCACCGCGAAGCTGAGCGCATTGACCAGGTGCGCGCCCGGTCCGAAGCGCCGCCGCATGAATTCCGGGACGCTGCGCACCTTGGAGCCGTAGTAGAACGGCATCATGACCACGCCCAGGAACAACATGGCCGGAACCGCGCCGATCCAGAAGTAGTGCATGGTCGGCATGCCGTACTCCGCGCCGTTGGCGGACATGCCCATGATCTCGACCGCACCGAGATTGGCGGAGATGAAGGCCAGACCGGTCACCCAGGCGGGCAGCGACCGGCCGGACAGGAAGAAGTCGATACTCGACGACACCCGCTGCCTGGCCAGCAGACCGATGCCGAGAACGAAGATGAAATACAGCGCTACCAGCGCGTAGTCGACGGGATCGGCATCCAGCCGCAATTGCCCGTCCGCGAGTACAGCGGTCAGGGTGTCGGCGGAACCGGCGGCGTGGAACGGCATACAGCTCTCCTGACGAAGCAATCGGGCGGAGACGAACAACCGTGCGGCGAATACTAACTGTCCAGTCCGTAGGCCCGGTGATGATCGCCCGGGGACACGCCTGTCAGCGGGTCGCGCGCCCCAGCCACCCGGAAGCCGATGCCTCGTGTGCAGCATGCAAAACGAACCTTGCGAAAAGCAGACCTACGCGTTCGTCCAAGTCCGATACGGGAAGCTTGTTTTCGTGACATGATCGACTCTGCTACCCGGGACCGTATGGCCGTACACGGGGTTCACCTCACCCCGACGAGCCGCGCCCAGTGCGCACCGGGTGACCTCATGGCGGAGGAATCGCGGGCCTACGATGTAGTGGCGGCTTCATCGGGGACGGAGCGGACAAAGGGGGCGGCTGGTGGACAGGGAGGCAGGGCCAACGGAGAGGTCCGGTCGACTATTCGGATTCCGTTGGCGCAGCGTGCTGTTCGGTCTTCTGCTCTGCCTGCTGACCCTGCTGCTCCTTGCTTCCCGCTCCCTCGGGGCGTTCACGCTCAGCGTTTCCGTCATCGCCAGCGTGACCATGATCGGGGTGGGGTTGCGCCGCTACTCACCGCCGCAGCCGTTGCCGTGGTATCTGCTCTCGATTTCCGCCGTGCAGCTCACCACCGGGACGGTGCTGCGGGACGTCACGCACTGGGAGTCGCACCCCTTCGACGACCTGTTCACGCTCAGTGGATACTGCGGCATCGGCGCGGCGGCGGTGTTGTGGCTGCGGCCCCGCAAGCGCAGCATCGATCACGACCTGCTGCTGGATTCCGCGCTCATCGGACTGGGCGCGCTGCTGGCCTCGTGGACCTTCCTCATCTCGCCGATCCTGCACGCGGCCGAGCGGATCTCGTTCACCACGCTGACCGCCGCCACCTACCCGGTGGTGGACGCGCTCATGCTGACCGTGGTCGCGCATTCGGCGGTGACCTCGGCGCGCTCGGAATACTCCCTGCGCCTGGTGCACCTGGCCATGCTGATCATTCTGGCGGCCAATCTGGGCTACAACCTGGAGACGGCCGGATCGGCGGTGATCGGACACGAGATCCTGCTGGTGCCACTGCAACTGGCCTATACGCTGATCGGGGTGGCGGCTTTGCACCCGACCATGGTCACGCTCGGGGAACCGCGGCGAATCCTGTCGCATCGGTCGCGGCAGCGGGCCAGCATCATCGCCATCGTGCTCATCGTGGCGTCGCTGGTGCCGGTGGTGGGATCGAGTCTGGATCCGGTGGACCGACTGGTGGTGTCATCGCTGTTCGCGCTGCTGCTGGCCGGAATGCTGCTGCGCAGTGAGCGGGCCATCGAACGCAGTGCGCGCAGCGAGCGGCGGGCGCAGTACCAGGCCGATCACGACATGCTGACCGGACTGCTCAACCGCGCGGCGCTGCTGCGGACGCTGTACCGCAATCGCGAGCGCTGGGGCGAGGCGCCGCTGGCGCTGCTGTTCATCGATCTGGACGGGTTCAAACGGGTCAACGACAACTACGGGCACGCGGTGGGCGACGAGTTGATCGCCAATGCGGCGGCGCGGATTCGGCGCATCATCCGCCGCGACGACGCCGCCGCCCGCTACGGCGGTGACGAGTTCGTGGTGCTCACCCCGGTGGGTCGGCAGGAGGCCACGCTGCTGGCGGAGCGACTGCTGGTCGCGCTCGGGGAGCCGTTCGAACTCAGCGCGGCCGAGGTGCGGATCGCGGCCAGTATCGGCGTCGCGTGCAGCGGCGGTCGAGGCAGCGACACCACCGTGTACGACCTGCTGCGCGAGGCGGATTCGGCCATGTACCAGGCCAAGGAGTTCTCGCTCGGCTGTGTGTTCCAGGACGAGTCGAGCCCCGGCCCACCGGCCGTTCAACCGGTCTGGCAGCGGGAAACGGCGGTCTGAGCGGCCCACCCGGCCGGACGTGCGCGGTGTCCCGCCCAAACCCGGTTCGCGCGGCGGCGCAACGGGACCGGGCGGGACGGCGGGTCAGTCGCTGCCGAGCTCGTCGAGCAGGCGGCGGGCGTTCTCCAGTTCGGCCTGGAGCTGTTCCACCTTGGCGCGCTGGGCGCCCCGCACCGCCTCGAGTACGGAGTCGACCACTTCGGCCACCTCCGGGTGCAGGATCTTGGCCGCCTGGGCTACCGACGAACTCGGCACCGAGAGACCGCGAATGGTGCGCTTCTTGCCATTGACGACATCGAGGGTCCATTCACCGTCGGCGGTGCCGGAGAGGGTGACGGTCACCTCCGGGGCCTTGGTCTTGCGGGATGCGGCGGCGGCATTGCGGGCGGGGCGGGAACCGGCGGGTTTGGCCGCCTTGGCCGTGTCGCCGTTGGTGGTGGCGGTGCCCGCGGGCTCCGGCGCCGAGCCGGGCTGTGCCGCTGCGGGATCGGGCGCGGGCGATACGTTCGGCTGGGCCGATGGCATGGTCGCGGGCGACGACATCGTCACAGTGGAATCCTTCCTGGTTGCCGTTGTCGGTTTCGCTACAGGCGGTTTCGCTTCGGTCGTTGTCGCGGCGGCCGCGGTCTTCGCCGCGGTCGCCTTCTTCCCTGCCGCGGCGTCCTTCTGGGGCCGGGCCGGTTTGATCAGGGTGACCTCGGTGGGGCCGAAGGCCATCACATCTTTCGAGCCGGTCGGTTTTATCTGTAGGAAATCACCCTCGGAGGGATCGCCGAGCGCGAGCACCTTCCCGGACCTCCCCTCCGGCACCCCGACCGCCGCGGCCGTGAACCACACCATCGGCGGACGGCCCGCCTCGATATCCGTGGCGATCTGCCGTATCTCGCTATCCGACAAGGGCTGTGGCTTGGTGCGGCGGGACGACATGGGGCACTCCGAGCGGTGGTGGACACTTGCGTGCCCAAGAGCATGCACCATGGCACCGACAAATCCACAACGGAGAGTCCGGCCCCCCGCCGATCCTAAGTGCCGCGCGGCCCCGCCGGGACGAGTTCGCGCCGAGCCCGCGGCGGCTTCCCGGCAATCGGTCGGCCGAGTTCAGAGCTGTTCCACATCCCGCAGCACGCACGCCACGGTATCCGGCCGCCGCACCGGGTCGAGCCGGGTTTCCGTGGTGAAGTTCTCCGTCGCCCCCGGCCGCACCGATACCTCGGTTCGGGTGCGCTCCAGGACCGTCGATTCCGGCGTGACGAAGCTGACCACCACCGAGTAGCGGTGCTCGACGTCGTCGCGGTTGCTCACCACCCCGGCCGCCCGCCAACCGGCCGCCGTTCCCGCGCACTCGGTGACGAAGACGCTGCGGTGCGCGTTCGAGGCGTCCGTCGCGGCGGGTTCCGCACCGAACGCCTCGGTGGCGTCGTCCCGGCCGGCACATCCCGACGCCAGGACCGCACACGCACCTGCGACACCGGCCAACCACACGCAGCGGGCGATCATCGAATCTCCCTTTCCCCAGCACACTTCCGACCCCCGAACCTCGGTTGCCGTCCATTAGCTGCGCGAAGAGTACCCCACCACACCGGCGTGTCGTCACATGACGCGAGGGTCGTGTCGCAATCACGCAATCGACGCACGCGGACCCGCTACTATTGGCGACGTTTTCGCCAAGAGTTAGCTGTTGCACTGTTCCGGTACTCGGCGGCAAAGGTGGCTCGTGAGCAATTCCCAGCGTCACAGGTTTCTGGCGAGCGGTCTCACCCTCGCATTCGGAGTGCTGGTCGGAGGCGGTTATCTACTGTTCGACGTGATGCGGGTGCGGGCGCCCGGATCGGCCTACACGGTGACCGTCCAACTGGACCGGTCGGGCGGTTTGCAGGTGGGTAACAACGTCACCTGGCGCGGCTACCGGATCGGCGAGATCACGGCCGTCGACCTCACCCACGCCGGGGCCGCGGTGGCGGTGCGCGCGGAGATCGACAACCGGTACCGGATTCCGCGAGATACGGCCGTCCACGTGCACGCGCTGTCCGCCGCCGGGGAGCAGTACATCGACTTCGTGCCCGACACCGATCGAGGGCCGTACCTCGACGACGGGGCGGTGGTGCCGTTCGACGCCTCCCGCACTTCCACCCCGGTGCCGCTGTCGGAGGTACTGATCAATTCCAGCGAACTCATCGCCCAGATCGATCCGGACAAGTTCGCCGTCATCCTCGACGAGCTCGATATCGCGCTCAGCGGCGGGCCGGACCAGTTCCGCGCCTTCGTGAACGGCATCAGCCTGGCCGTGGCCGGATTGGACAATCTGCTGCCGCAGACCACCAATCTCATCACCAGCCTGCGCACCATCGCCGCCACCACCTCCCAGGCCCAGCCGGATCTGGGCACGCTGACCAGCAATTCGCGCGTTCTCATCGACCAGGTCAACGCCGCGGACGCCGAGATCCGGGCGCTGCTCGAGGACGCGCCGGGCATGATCGAGGTGACGGCGCGGACGCTGGACCGCAATGCCGACCCCATCACCAGCCTGGCCACCAATCTCAGTGCCGTCGTCCGCGCGGCTCAGCTGCGGATTCCGGCACTGCGGGCGCTGTTTCCATCGCTGCTGATCGGCACCTCCGCCATGGGCGTTCCCGCGCACGACGGCGAGTTCTATACCATCGTCGATATCTGGCCGCGCCCGTTCTGCCAGTATCCGACCAAGCAGACCCCCCAATACGTGGTGCAGGACAGCACCTTCCGCCGCTGGAACTATTGCGTGAATCCGCCCGCCGACCAACAGATCCGCGGATCGGGCAATGCGCCGCGGCCGAATGTGCCCGACAATGGGGCGAATCAGCCCACGGGCGTCGATCCGGACGAACGGACGCTGCCGCCGGTGCGGTGACCCGGCATACTGCCCGGAATCGCCGGCCGGAACTGTGCAGGCGACAAGAGCGCCCGCGCGGGTATTCCGCCGGGCGCTTCGGCGTCCATATCGTGGGCGGATGAATGCGATTCGCACCCGGCGGCACGATGCCGTCCTCACCGTGGAATTGGATAATCCGCCCTACAACTTCCTCACCGGCGAGATGATGCGGGAACTGGAAGCGCTGCTGCACCGGCTGGCCGACGACGAGACGGTGCGGGCGGTCGTGGTGACCAGCGCGCTCCCCGGGGTATTCGTGAGCCACTACGACGTGGCCGAGATTCTCGCCGGTGCCGAAGCCAGCCCGCTGCCGCTGAGTCCGGCGCTGGCCGGTGCGGCGCTGCGGACCACCGGCGCGGCCAACCGGCTGCCGGGGGCACAGGCGGTGCTCGGCCGGGGGATGACCGCGGGGCTCACCGATATCCTGCGCTATCACGAGGTGTGCCGCCTGATGCGGCGATCGGACAAGGTGTTCGTCGCCGCGGTGAACGGCCACGCCATGGGTGGCGGCTGCGAGCTGGTGCTGTCCTGCGATATCCGGCTCATGGCCGACGGGCCGTACCGCATCGGGCAGCCGGAGATCCTGGTCGGGCTGATTCCGGGCGGCGGCGGCACCCAGCTGCTCACGCGTTCGCTCGGGGCGGCGCGGGCGTTGGAACTGTGCCTGGAGGGCGCGCCGATCGACGCCGCCGCGGCGCGGGATATCGGACTGGTGAACCGACTGGTCGATCCGGATCGGCTGCTCGCTGAGGCGCTCGATACCGCGCGGCGGTTGGCGCGGCGCTCCCCCGTGGCCGTCGCCGCCGTCAAACGCGCTGTGCACGAGGGAGGCTCGGCGGGGCTGGAGGCCGGACTGCATGTGGAGCGGGCCGGGTTCCTGGCCGCCGCCTCGCAGCCGGAGACGCGAGAGGCCATGCGCGCCTATCTCACGGATGTGCGGCGCAACGAGGCGGCGGGTAAGGATCTCACCACTTTCATCGACGAGCGGCTGCCGGATTGGCATCGGGGGACGGCCGGGGAATCCTAGGACGGCGCGGGCGGATTCGCCGGGGGTGCCCGCGACTGTTGGATTCCGCACACTTCCTACCAAGCAAATGCTTGGCTGCTAACGTCGAAAGGGCAGGAGGACGGTGACGGACATCGATCGCAGCGCGGCGACGATGGAGCACCGCAGCGCCGTACCGGTCCGCGTTCGCGCGGTCGTTCGGGGACTATCAATGGGGATGTACCGGGGGCAATTCGATTCCGCCCGAGGCTTTTTCGAGCATCGGCGCAGGCCGTCTCGCACCGCCCGTCCACCGCCAGTGCGATAGACAGGAATGGGTACATGAGCACCACCACGCAGGTTCCGGATCCGAATCACCCGCTGCTCCCCCTCGCGCGGGCCTATACGAGCTATTTCACCCCGAAGGTGAGTGGGCTGGAGAATCTGCCCGCCTCGGGTCCGGCGCTGGTCATCGGCAATCACTCCTCCATCTACTGGGCGCCCGAGGTGTGGATCACCTTCATGGCCATGATGCAGCGCCGCCCCACCGAGCCGACATTCGGTGTCGCGCACGAAATCCTTTTGCGCGCACCGTTCCTCGGCGAGAGTCTGCGGCAGTTCGGCGTGATTCCCGCCTCCCAGGAGGCGGCAACGGCCGGGCTGAAGGACGGCGGCGCGGTTATGGTGTACCCCGGCGGCGACTGGGAGGCGTG
Organism: Nocardia sp. CC227C; assembly: GCF_030767025.1. Lineage (GTDB taxonomy): Bacteria > Actinomycetota > Actinomycetes > Mycobacteriales > Mycobacteriaceae > Nocardia. Next base: position 326,273 of record NZ_JASITE010000002.1, read on the forward strand.
CCGTCCCTGGACCGAGCGCGGCACGATCGATTTCGCCGGGCGCAAGGGATTCATCCGGCTGGCCCTGAAACTGGGGGTGCCGGTCATCCCCGCGGTCGCCAACGGCGGCCACGACTCCATCTTCGTCCTCAGCCGCGGCGAGCGCACCGCCAAACTGTTGCGGCTCGACAAGCTGTTCCGCGCCAAGGTGTTCCCCTACACCGTCGGCGTCCCGTTCGGCATCGCCCCGGTCATACCGCAACTGCCCCTCCCCGCCACCGTCGACGTCAGCTTCCTACCGCCCCTGGACTGGTCCACCGAACCCGGTGATCCCGAGAACACAGCCGCGGTGGACGCTCACTACGAATCAACGGTGCACACCATGCAGACCGAGCTCGACCGCCTCCGAGCCGAAACCCCCAACCCGGTGGCGACAGGCATCAAGAACCACCTCGCGGCCCTCCCCGGACCGCTGTCCGGCTTGGCGAACCTCCTGTAGGACGACATACCGCCCACCGGACGGCCGTGGCCCGGAGAGCCCTCCTGCTCTCCGGGCCGTTTCCCCTCCCGCACAGGTAAAGGATCGGGCCACAGAGTCTGTGCGACACGACGAGTCGAGATCCGGGGACCGTGCTCGACGTGGAAGTCGGCGGCCAGCAGACCAGATCAGACGTTCGGTGGATGCGCCCGCGAAGTTCCCTGTCGAACGACAACTCACGGTGCGGCAGTGCTGAATACCGCGGTGGTCCGCGATCGCGGGCGGCGCGTCGCCGCGGGAGATGTGGGGGGAATCAGGCGCGCACGTCCACCACGAGGGCGGTGGCGTTGTCGGTGCCGCCCGTGGTGAGTGCGGTCTCCACCAGGGAGTCGGCGGTGAGGCCGGGGGTGGTGGGGTGGGTGAGCAGGGATTTGATGGTGGTCATGTCGAGGGGTTTGTGAATACCGTCGGTGGTGAGCAGGAAGCGGCCGGTGCTGGAGCCGGTGGCGGCCTGGCCGATGTCCTCGGGGCGGGCCGTGCGGGCGGAGGTGGTGACCAGATGGCCCATGCCGGCTAGGGGTTCGTGGCCGCGGAGGCGGAAGTACTCGGCCACGGTGTGGTCGGTGGTGATCTGGTGCAGAACGCGGCCGTTCCAGCGGTAGACGCGGCAGTCGCCGACCCAGGCGATATCGCAGGGGCCGTCGGGGCGACCGTCGGCGGGCAGCACCGCGACCGCCAGCACGCTGTCGCCGCCGGTCTCGGGTAGCTCACGTTCCAGTTCGGTTCGCGCGGCGAGAATTCCGGCGCGCGCACCCTCGGTGACCGCCACCCGCGCCGCCGTGCGGGCCACGATGCGGGCCGCCCGCGCCGCACCCAGATGGTCGCCGACACCGTCGGCCACGACCACCGCGGTGCGACCGACCCGGCGATCGGTCACCGTCGCGACCGCATCGGCGTTGATCTCGCGCCGTCCGCGCTTGCTGACCGCTTCCCCCGCGACCCGCACCGCCCGCCCCTCCCCGTCCGGACCTACCGGCGTGACGGCTCCGACCCCGATGGCTGCGCTGTGCATGCCCGACCTCCTCGGACTCGCGGTGCTGCCGATCAGCACAACCATAGTCAACAGCCTCGAGCCGTGTTCCGCGCCAGAATTGCCTGTGTAGTTGCTATGTGATCGGATTGTCACCTAACCGGCCGTTGGGCGGCTGACCTGCCGGGGAGCCGTTCTCCAGGGTTCGCAGCCGGGCCTGCAGGATCGGCCCGAGCTCGGCTGCCTTGTCGGCGTTCAGCATTCCGGTGTGCCAGGCGTCGACGGGGATCTCCTCGATATGTCCGGTGATGTACCGCCGCCAAGTTTCGGTGAATCCGTCCCGGTTCGGCTCGCGGGCGGAGGTGAACAGCAGGGCGTCGCCGGTGAAGCGGCGCGGGCTGTAGGGCAGCGGTTGCGAGAAGCTCTCGATGACCCGCTCCACCTGCCGTGCCGTCAGGATTCCGGCTCGGCTGATCCGATCCGAAACCAGGGCGTAGAAGTCCTCGACCCGGTCGATGCCGGGGATGTCGGACAGGCCGAGGGCCTCTCGCCAGCCGCCGAGAATCCGGCCGACGGTCTCGGCCACCTCCCGCGGTTCGGGTGCCGGCATCTCGACGGGCTCGGTGGCGATTCCGGCGTCCACCAGGGCGAGCAGGCCGACCGAGTGGCCGAGTTCCTGGAGTCGCGCGGCCATGGCGTGGGCGATCTGGCCGCCCAGGGACCAGCCCAGCAGGTGGTAGGTGGTGTCCGGGAACCGTTCGAGGAGTTCGCGCACGTACCGATCGGCGTACGCGCCAACCGATTCCAGCCGGGTTTCGTCGGCGACGATGTGCGGGTCCTGGAGGCCGTACACGGGGCGGTCGGCGTCGAGGTGGCCGGCCAGCGAGCCGTACACCCAGGCCAGGCCGCCGCCGGGATGAACGCAGAACAGCGGCGGGCGGGTGCCCGCGGAGCGCAGCGGGGTCAGGACGCCGAGGGAGATGTCCATGGTGTCCGCGCCGCCGTCCAGGGCGTGCGCGAGCGCGGCCGGGGTGGCGTCGGAGAACAGGTTGCCGTACCGCAGCTGCCTGCCGGTACGGGACCGCAGCAGCGTGACGACCCGCACGGCGCTGAGCGAATTCCCGCCGAGGGCGAAGAAGTCGTCGTCCGCGCCCACCCGGTCGACCCCGAGCACCTCGGCGAACACCGCCGCGACCAATCGCTCGGTCACGGTCGCGGGTGCGCGGAAGGCGCGCGGCGCGATCACCGGTTCCGGCAGCGCGCGGCGGTCGACCTTGCCGCTGGCGGTCATCGGCAGGGCGGTGAGCGCCATGACGTCGTCGGGCACCATGTAGCCGGGCAGGCGCCGACCCAGCTCCCGGCGCACCCGGTCCGGGTCCACGGTGTGGTCCGGCCGCGCCGTCACATACGCCACCAGGCGCGCCCCGGCGGCGTCGTCGGGGGTGTGCACGACGACGGCCGCCTGCTCGATGTGGTCCAGGTCGCTCAGCGCCGCTTCGACCTCACCCAGCTCCAACCGCTGGCCGCGCACCTTCACCTGGAAATCGGCGCGGCCCACGAAGGTCAGCACCCCGGGCCGGTCTGCCGCCGAACCGCCCGCGGCGGCGAATTCTCCCGTGCTCGTGCGGAGTTCGAACGCGTTGGAAGAGTCGGTCGTCCAGCGCACCAGGTCGCCGGTGCGGTACAGGCGGGCACCGGGTGGGCCGTAGGGGTCGGCGACGAATCTGGTCGCCGTCGCCGCGGCCCGGCCCCGATAGCCGCGTGCCACACCGGGTCCCGCCACGTACAGCTCGCCGACCACACCCGCGGGCACCGGGCGCAGCCAGGCGTCGAGCACCAGCAGCGCGGCCCCGGGAATCGCGGAACCGAGAGCGACCGGGGCGTCGGGCAGCAGTTCGGCGCTGGCGGTCACCCAGATCGTCGTCTCGGCGGGGCCGTACAGGTTGTGCACGCGCCGCCGTCGCGCCGTATCGGTGCGCGACCAGCGGGACACCAGTTGGGGCGGGCACCGGTCCCCACCGGTGAGCACCACCCGCAGGTCGTCGAGCCCGTCCGGGTCCACCGAGAGCGCGACCGCGGGTGTCAGGAAGGCGTGGGTGACGCGCCCCGCGCGCAGGATCTCCGCGAGCGGCTGGCCGCCGAACGCGTCCGCGGGCGCGACGACCAGCGTGGCGCTGCCGGACAACGCCAGCAGCAGTTCGAGCACGGCGGCGTCGAATGTCCGTGCCGCCACGGCCAGTACGCGCGAATCCGGGTCGACATCGTATTCGCGCTGATCCGTCGCCACCAGGGCGGCCAGGCCGGTATGCGGGACCGCCACCCCCTTCGGGCGGCCGGTGGAGCCCGATGTGTAGACGACATACGCCGTGCTGGACGGCAGCAGCAGGCCGCGGCGATCGGTGTCGGCCACCGCGGTCGCGTCGAACCGCGTCAGGTCGATCGCATCGAGGCGGATCGTCTCCACACCGGGCGCGGCGAAGCCGGGATCGTCCACGGTGAGCAAACAGCGCGCACCGGAATCGTTGCACACGAACAGGTTTCGGTCCACGGGATGCGCGGGATCCACCGAGACGAAGGCCGCGCCGGTCTTGGCGACGGCCCAGACCGCCAGCACCCAGTCCAGCGAGCGCGCGATACCGATGGCGACCACCGACTCGGGTCCGATGCCGCGTCCGATCAGGCAGCGCGCCAACCGGTTCGAGTGGTGGTCCAGCTCGCGGTAGGACAGTCGCCGGTCACCGTCCACGACGGCGTCGCCCTCGGGATGCCCCGCCACCGCGGTGTCCAGCAGCTCCGGCAGCGTGATCGTGGCGAGGTCGAGTTCGGTCCCGTGACCGCATTCGGCCAGCAGGCGCTGCCGCTCCGGGACCGCGAGGATGTCGATATCCCGCACGGGTACGGCGGGATTCGCGGTGATGGCGCGCAGCACCCGTAGCAGCCGTTCGGCGAAAGCGGCGACCGTCCGCGCGTCGAAGAGATCGGTGGCATAGCTGATGTGCACTCCGATCGCACCGTCGGCATCGGGGGTCTCGGTCAGGGTGAGGGTCAGGTCGAACCGTTCGATGCCGGTATCGGCCGCCACGGGCGTCACCACCACGTCCGGCAGTTCGACGGCGGCCGGAGCCAGGTTCTGGAAGGCCAGCATCACCTGGAACAGCGGGTGCTGGGCCTGGGTCCGCGGCGGGTCCACCGCCTCCACCACCTGTTCGAAGGGAATCTCCGCGTGCGCGAAGGCATCCAGGTCGACGCCGCGGATGTCGGCCAGCAACTCGGTGAAGGGCACCGACTCGTCCACGCGGGTGCGCAGCACGAGCGTGTTGACGAACATGCCCACCAGATCGTCGAGTTCGGCCGCGCCGCGCCCGGCGACCGGTGTGCCCACGGCGATGTCGTCACTGCTCGACAACCGCGCCAGCAGCACGGCCAGGGCCGCGTGGAAGACCATGAACACGGTCACCCCACGGGCGTGCGCGAGCTCCCGCAGGCCGGTGACCACCGCCGGGTCCACGGCGAACCGGTGGCCGGCGCCCCGGTGGGAGGCCACGGCCGGGCGCGGACGGTCGGTGGGCAGCTCCAGCACCTCCGGCAGGTCACGCAGCCGCTGGGTCCAGAAGTCGAGCTGTCGGGACAGCGTCGAATCCGGGTCGTCCGCCGCGCCCAGCAGCTCGCGCTGCCACAGCGTGTAGTCGGCGTACTGCACCGGCAGCGGCGTCCAGTCCGGCTGCCGCCCGGCGCACCGGGCGGCGTAGGCGGTGGCCAGATCCCGCGCCAGCGGGGCCATGGAGAATCCGTCGGCGGCGATGTGGTGCACCACCCACACCAGCACGTACTCGTCGGGACCGGTGGACAGCAGTCGCACCCGCAGCGGAACCCGCTGCACCACATCGAATCCCATTGCCGCGGCGGCGGAGACGGCGGCGGCCACGGCGGCGGGGTGCACCGCTCGCGGCGTCAGGTCGACCTCGGCCACGGCGGCCAGCTCCGCCACCGGGACGACCACCTGGAACGGCACACCGTCCACATCCGGGTACCGGGTGCGCAGCACCTCGTGGCGGCCCAGCACATCTCGGACGGCGGCCGCGAGCGCCGACGCGTGCACCGCGCCGGACAGGCGCAGCGCCAGGGGGATGCTGTAGGCCGCGGATTCGGGGGCGAAGCGGTTGACGAACCACATGCGCTGCTGCGCGAACGACAGCGGTACCCGCTCCGGCCGCACCCGCGCGGCGATCCGCGGCACGTCCACTGCCGCTCCGGCGGTGCGGGTGCCGAGCAGCGCCGCCAGCTCGGCGACCGTCGGCCGCTCGAACACATCGCGCACGCCGACGCCGAGACCGGTCGCGTCGGCCAGCCGCGCCGCGAGCCTGGTCGCCGACAGCGAATTGCCGCCCAGGGCGAAGAAGTCGTCGTCGCGGCCGATGCGCTCGATGTCGAGCACGGTCGCGTACACCCGGGCCACCAGCTCCTCCATCAGGGTGGCCGGGGCGCGGTAATCCGCCCGCTCCCAGGCCGGTTCGGGCAGCGCCGCCTTGTCGACCTTGCCGTTCACCGTGACCGGCAGCCGATCCAGCACCGTCACCGCGTCCGGCACCAGATAGCCGGGCAGGCGCTGGCCCAGCTCCCGGCGCACCGCCGCCGGGTCGAGCCGGTGCCCCGGGGCGGCGACCGCATAGGCCACCAGGCGAGCATTGGCAGCGCCGTTGGAGGTGTGCACGACGACGGCGGCCTGTTCGACGCCCGTCAGCTCGGTCAGCGCCGTCTCGACCTCGCCGGGTTCCAGCCGCTGACCGCGCACCTTCACCTGGAAGTCGACCCGGCCCACGAATTCCAGTGCACCGGACTCGGGATCCGCGTCGGGCAACCACCGCACCAGATCGCCGGTGCGGTACAGGCGCTCGCCCGCCGACCCGAACGGATCGGCGACGAAGCGCGAGGCGGTCAGGCCCGCGCGCCCCCGGTAGCCGCGCGCCACACCGGGTCCGGAGACGTACAGTTCACCCGTCACACCGGCGGGTACCGGCCGCAACCACGAATCCAGCACCACCACACCCATGCCCGGGATCGGCCCGCCGATCACCACCGGGCGGCCGGGCGTCAGCTCGGCGCCCGTCACCCAGACCGTCGCCTCGGCGGGGCCGTACAGATTGCGCACCGTGCGCCGACGCGCGGTATCGGTCCGCGACCAGCGCGAAACCAGCTGCGGCGCACAGCGATCACCGCCGGTCATGACCATGCGCAGCTCATCCAGCCCTTCCGTTTCCACGGTCAGCGCCACCGCGGGCGTCATGAACGCGTGCGTGATGCGCTCGGCGCGCAGCAGCTCGGCCAGCGGCGGGCCGCCGTACACGTCGTCGGACGCGATCACCAGCAGCGCACCGCCCGAGACCGCCGACAGGAATTCGAGGACGGCCGCGTCGAAGGTCCGCGCGGACACCGCCAGCACCCGCGAATCCGGCCGCACCTCGTGGTCGCGGAGCTGCGCGGCGGCCAGCGCGGCCAGTCCGGCGTGGGTGACCTCCACGCCCTTGGGGCGGCCGGTGGAACCGGAGGTGTAGACGAGGTAGGCGGTATTGCCGAGTCGAATGCCGTGGCGGCGGTCGGCGTCGGTGACCGGCGCGGGCGCGCACGCCGCGATCGCACCGGCGGTGTCCGGGTCGTCCAGGGTGAGCCAGGCCACGCCGTCGCGGGGCAGCGCCGTCGCGTGCGCCGCGATCGTCATACCGACGCGCACAACGGAATCGGCGCAGACGAACCGATTGCGGTCGAGCGGGTGCCCGGGGTCCAGCGAGAGGAACGCGGCACCGGTCTTGGCGATGGCCCAGACCGCCAGCACCCATTCCGGGCACCGGGGCAGGCCGATCGCGATCACCGACTCCGGACCGACGCCCCGGCCGATCAGGTGGCGCGCCAGCCGATTCGAGCGCTCGTCGAGTTCGCGGTAGGTCAGGGTCCGGTGGCCGCCGATGACCGCGCCGCCGTCGGGATTGCGGCTCACCGCCGCCGCCAGCAGCTCCGGCAGGGTCACGGCGGCCGGGACGGGGCCGCCGCAGCGTCCCCAGCCGCGCACGAGTCGATCGTGCTCGGCGGGCGACGGCAGTCCGAGGGCGCGCACCGGCGTTTCCGGGTCGCGGGCGACCGCGCGCAGGATCTCGTGCAGCCGGGCGGAGAACGCCGTGACGGCGGTCCGGTCCAGCGCGTCCGGACGGTACTGCAACCGAATCCGCAGGCCGTCCTGCTGGATGACGCTACAGGTGAGCGGATAGTGGGTGGAGTCCGCGGCGCTCACACCGGTGACGGCGACAGCGCCGGGGCCGGTGAGGCGTCGCACGGCGTCGACGTCGACCGGGTAGGACTCCAGCACCATGACGGTGTCGAACAGCGCGTCGCCGCCGGCGAGCGCGTGAATCTCGGTGAGCCCCAAGTGTTGATGGTCGAGCAGGGACGCCTGTTCGTCGTGTATGCGCGTCCACAGCCGGGCGGCGGTCTCGGCCGGGCGCAGCCGCACCCGGGTCGGCACCGTGTTGATGAACAGCCCGATGGCGCTCTCGGCACCGGGCAGGTCACCGGGGCGGCCCGACACCGTCGACCCGAACACCACGTCGCCGCGGCCGGTCAGCCCCGCGATCAGCACGGCCCACACCGACTGGAGGACGGTGTTGAGCGTGACGCCCGCCGCCGCGGCGGCGGCAGTCAGTTCCCGGGTCTCGTTGTCCGCGAGCGTGATCCAGTGGTCGGCGACGGTCCCGGTGTCGGCGGCGGCACCGGCGATCAGAGCCGGTTCGACGCCGTCCAGCGCGCGAGCCCAGGCGTCGCGGGCGGCATCCCGATCGCGAGTCGCCAGCCACGCCAGGAAGTCTCGATACGAGCCGGGAGCCGTCGGCGCGTCCTCGCCCAGGTATGCGGCGAACAGTTCGGTGAGCAGCAGCGGGCAGGACCAGCCGTCGAGAATCACGTGGTGGTTGGTCAGGATCAGTGCCCACCGCCGCGGGGCCAGCGTGACGACGGTGCAGCGCAGCAGCGGGGCCGCCGCGAGATCGAAGCGCCGCGCCTTCTCCGCGGCGGCCAGCGCCGCGAGCGCGCCTTCGGGATCGGTCTCGTCGGTGAGATCGACGTAGGACCACGGTATTTCGACGTCCTCGCAGACCACCGCCACGGTGGTGCCGCCGCGGCCGCTGGGGAACGCGGTGCGCAGGCTCGGGTGGCGGGCGAGCACGGCGGCCCCCGCCTCGCGCAGCCGGTCGGTGTCCAGGTCGCCGGACAGCCGCAGCAGCACCTGTGCGGCGTAGAGGTCGGTGTCGGCCAGCTGGGCGTGGAACAGCAGCCCGGCCTGCAACGGAGTCACCGGCCAGATATCGCACAGCGACGGATACGCCAGCTCGAGCGCGTCGATCTCGGACTGCGCGAGCCGCACCAGATCGAAATCCGACGGCGAATACCCACCCGCACCCGGCCGTTCGGCATACTCCGCGATCACGGTCAACGCCCGCGACCACAACTGCGCCAACTCCTCCACCTCGGACCGGCCGAGCAACGTACGCGGGAAGCGGATGCTCCCCCGCAGCCGATCGCCCACCGCGATCGCGCTGACGTCCAGGGCGACCGTCACGGGCGTCTCGGGATCGGGTGCCACCGCGAGTTCGCCCAGGCCCCCGTGGATCTCGTCGCCGCCGGTCTCGGACAGGCGGCCAAGATAGTTGAAGGCGATGCGGCCGGGCATCCGGTCCGGCAGCTGGGCGGCGGTCTCGGGATTGAGGTACCGCAGCAGGCCGTAGCCGATGCCCTTGTCCGGAATGGCGCGCAGGGTCTCCTTCACCGACCGCACCAGCGCGACCGGACCGGCGTCACCGGTGAGCGGGCCGTCCGGGTCCAGCGCGGCCGTATCGAGGCGGACCGGGAACATGGAGGTGAACCAGCCGACCGTCCGCGACAGGTCCGCACCGGGCACCACCTGTTCCTCGCGTCCGTGGCCCTCCAGGCGCACCAGCACCGACGACTCCGCGATACCCCGCCGGTGTCGCCAGATGCGCACGGCCGCGGCCAGACTCGCCAGCAATCCGTCATTGACGCCGCCGTGGAAGACCGCCGGCACCGTCGACAGCAGGGCGCGGGTCACCTGCTCGGGCAGTTCGATGCCGACCTCGTCCAAGACCTCGGCCGTATCGATTCCGGGATCCAGTTCGCGCCCGCCCCACACCGGGTCGGGACCGGTCACCATGGATTGCCAGACAGGCAGTTCGGCCGTGCGGGCCGTCTCGGCGGCGGCGGCCAGCAGGCCGTGGGCCCAGCGCCGCAGGGAGGTGCCCACCGGCGGCAGGGCCGGTGCGGCACCGGTCCCGGCCTGGGCCAGGGCCGAGAGCAGGTCCGGCACCAGCACCCGCCAGGACACACCGTCGACGACGAGATGGTGCGCCGCGATCACCAGCCATCCGGGTGCGCCGTCGGCGGGCTCGAGCCACACCAGCCGCACCATGTCGCCGGTGCTCGGATCCAACCGCCGCAGCGCCGCATCCAGTTCCACCGCGGCGATATGGGTGACGGTCCGGCGACCACGCTCGGAGTCGACGTCGATGGCCGGATCGAGCGCACGCCGGTGCACCACGGTCGTCGCGGTCACCGCGTCCGCCGGGGCGACCAGCAGGGACCACTCCCCCGAATCGTCGCGGCGCAGCGTGGAGCGGAGCGCGTCGTGGCGCTCCAGCAGTGCGCCGACGGCCCCGAGCAGCGCCGATTCGTCGACACCGGCCGGTAGCCGCAGCACCACGTGCTGATCGAAGCGTTGGAAACCCTTGCCCCACTCCACCATCCACCGGGCCACCGGCAGCAGGGGCAGCTCGCCCACGCCGCCGCCGGGCAGCTCGGCCAGGGCGGCGGCCGCGTCCTCGGCGGCCCGGGCCACCGTGGCGAGACGCGCCGCGGTCCGCTGCTCGAACACCTCCCGCGGGCCGAACACCACACCCCGCGCCCTGGCTTTGGCCACGACCTGGATGGAGACGATGGAATCGCCGCCCAGGACGAAGAAGTCGTCGTCCACGCCGACGCGGTCGGTACCGAGCACGTCGGCGAACACCTCGGCGATGATTTGCTCGGTCGCACCGGCGGGCGCGCGGAAGTGCCGCGGCGCGAGGACGGGCGCGGGGAGGGCACGGCGGTCGACCTTGCCGCTGCTGTTCAACGGCAGTTCGTCGAGGACCGTCACCACATCCGGCACCAGGAACGCGGGCAGCCGCCGGGCCACCGATTCCCGTACGCCCGCTGGGTCCAGGACGCTGCCGGGCGCGGCCACGACATAGGCCACCAGCCGCGCCGCGGCGGAGTCGTCCGCCGGATGACGCACGGCCGCGACGGCCTGGCCCACGCCCGCCACTCCGGTCAGCGCGGCTTCGACCTCGCCGAGTTCCAATCGCTGACCGCGCACCTTGACCTGGAAGTCGGCGCGGCCGACGAATACCAGTTCCCTTGCACCGGAGTCGGATTCGCCATCGACCCAGCGCACCAGGTCGCCGGTGCGGTACAGCCGCCGTCCGGGCAGCCCGTGCGGGTCGGCGACGAACCGGGTCGCGGTGAGGCCCGCCCGGCCCCGATAGCCGCGCGCCACACCGGGTCCCGAGACGTAGAGTTCACCGACCACACCCGCGGGCACGGGGCGCAGCCAGGGGTCCAGGACCGCCACCGACATGCCGGTGATGTTCGCGCCCAGCGTGATCGGCGCGTCCGGGCGCAGTGCCCGGCTGCCGGTCACCCAGATGGTGGCCTCCGCCGGACCGTACAGGTTGTGCACGCGCCGCCGCCGGGCCGCGTCGGTGCGCGACCACCGCGCCACCAGCTGCGGTGGGCAGCGATCGCCGCCGGTCAGCACCACCAGCAGAGCGTCGAGCCCGTCGGCGTCCATCGACAGCGCCACCGCGGGTGTGAGGAACGCGTGGGTGACGCGCCGCGACCGCAGCAGCTCCGCCAGGGGCGGCCCGCCGTAGACCTCCTCGGGCGCGACGACCAGCGCGGCACCGGCGGAGACCGCGAGCAGCAGTTCCAGCACGGCCGCGTCGAAGGTGCGGGCCGCGACCGCCAGCACGCGCGAATCCGGTTCGACGGCAACGCGGTCGCGGTGATCGGCCACCAGGTTCGCCAGTCCGGCGTGGGTGACCTCCACGCCCTTCGGGCGGCCGGTCGAGCCGGAGGTGTAGACCACGTAGGCCGTGGTGGACGGCCGCACCGCACCGCGGTCCGCGGCCGTCACCGGTGCGGACGCACAGGCCGCGATCTCGTGCGCGGTGCCGGGCGCGTCGAGGACCAGCCACGACGTCCCCTCCGCCGGTAGGCCGGCGGCGTGCGCGGTCACGGTGAGGCCGACCCGCACCCCGGAATCGGCGCAGACGTAGCGATTGCGGTCGAGCGGGTGGCCCGGATCCACGGACAGGAACGCCGCGCCGGTCCTGGTGACGGCCCAGACCGCCAGCACCCATTCCAGGGAGCGGGGTACGCCCACCGCCACCACCGACTCGGGACCGACGCCACGGCCGATCAGAAAGCGCGCCAAGCGATTCGCGTGCTCGTCCAGTTGCCGGTAGGTGAGGGTGCGGTCGCCGTCCACCAGCGCCTCGCCATCCGGATTGCTCGCCACGGCCGCCGCCAGCAGATCCGGCAGCGGCGCGCCCGCCTCGGCAAGGCCGCCGTCTCCGGCGCACGGCGACGGATGCCGGTCCCGCTCCGCCAGCGGGTCGATGTCGCGCACCGTGCCGGCGGGCTCGGTGCTGATGGCGCGCAGCACCTGCCGCAGCCCCCGCGCGAACGCGGCGATGGTGTCGGCGTCGAAAACCGCCGTGTGGTACTGGATTCGCAGGCGCAGCGCGTCCTGGACGGTGGCGGTGCAGGTGAGCGGGTAGTGGGTGGCGTCGTCGGCGACGATGCGCTCGACGGTGAGGCCGCCGTCGCCGATGGCGTGTTCGATGCCGTCGGCGTCCACCGGGTACGACTCCAGCACCATGAGGGTGTCGAAGAGGCTGTCGTGCCCGGTGAGCGCGTGGATCTCGCGCAGGCCGACATGGTGGTGGTCCAGCAGCACCGCCTGTTCCCGGTGCATGCGAGCCCACAGCTGGGGCACGGTTTCGTCGGGATGCAGGCGAACCCGGGTCGGAATCGTATTGATGAACAGGCCGATGGTGCGGTCGGCGGCGGGCAGGTCGCCGGGACGCCCGGAGACGGTGGCCCCGAAGACTACATCGGTCCGACCGCTCCACCGTGCGGTCATGATGGCCCAGGCCGACTGGAGGACGGTATTGACGGTCACGCCCGCAGCCGCGGCGGCGGCCACCAGTTCCCGGGTTGCGCCGCCGTCCAGCGTGATCGCGTGATCGGCCACCGCGAGCGGGCCGGTGCCGTGCGCGGCCCCGGCGGCGAGGAGGGTGGGCTCGGCGCAGGCGGCGAGGAGGGTGGGCTCGGCGCAGGCGGCGAGGAGGGTGGGCTCGGCGCCGTCGAGCGCCGCGGTCCACGCCGCGCGGGCCGCGTCCCGGTCGCGGGTCGCCAACCAGGCGAGGAAGTCCCGGTACGAGCCGGGTGCGGTGGCGGGTGCGTCGGCGTAGCGGCCGAACAGGTCGGTGAGCAGCAGCGGCCACGACCAGCCGTCGAGGATGACGTGGTGGTTGGTCAGCACCAGCGCCCACCGGTCGGCGGGCAGCGCGGCGACCACGCACCGCAACAGCGGTGCGGCGGCGGGGTCGAAGGGGGTCGCCTTCTCCGCGGCGGCCAACCGCGCCACCGCGGTGTCGGGATCGGGATCGTCGGTGAGATCGACTACCCGCCAGGGCAGTTCGACGCCGTCACGGAGCACCGCCACGGTGACGCCGCTGTCGGTGGTGGGGAACGCGGTGCGCAGGCCCTCGTGGCGGGCCAGCAGCGCGGAGGCCGCGCGGTGCAGGCGGGGCAGGTCCAGTTCGCCGTGCAGACGCAGAATCAGCTGCGCGACATAGGCGTCCGCGTCGGTGTCGGCCAGCTGGGCGTGGAACAGCAGCCCGGCCTGCAACGGAGTCACCGGCCAGATATCGCGCAACGACGGATACGCCAGCTCGAGCGCGTCGATCTCGGACTGCGCGAGCCGCACCAGATCGAAATCCGACGGCGAATGCCCACCCGCACCGGGCCGTTCGGCATACTCGGCGATCACGGTCAACGCCCGCGACCACAACTGCGCCAACTCCTCCACCTCGGACCGGCCGAGCAGCGTACGCGGGAAACGGAAGGTGGCCCGCAGCCGATCGTCGATGGCGATCGCGCTGACGTCCACAGCGACGGTCACCGGCATATCGGGATCCGGTGCGGCATCCAGTTCGCCCAGGCCGCCGTGCACTCCGTCGTCGCCGGTGTCCGCGGCGGAGATCCGGCCCAGGTAGTTGAAGCCGATCCGGCCCGGCATGCGGTCGGGCAGCCGGGCGGCGGTGTCGGCATTGAGGTACCGCAGCAGGCCGTAGCCGATGCCCTTGTCCGGAATGGCGCGCAGGGTCTCCTTCACCGACCGCACCACCGCGCCGACGTCGGTGAGGTCGATGCCGGTCAGGTCGAACCGCACCGGGAACATCGAGGTGAACCAGCCCACCGTGCGGGACAGGTCCGCACCGGGCACCACCTGTTCCTCGCGGCCGTGCCCCTCCAGGCGCAGCAGCACCGTCGGTTCGTCGACGTCGCGACGCGCCAGCCAGAGCCGCACGGCCACGGCCAGGCCCGCCAGCAGCCCGTCGTTGACGCCGCCGTGGAATACGGCCGGAACCGTGCCCAACAGGGTGCGCGTCACCGCCTCCGGCAGCTCCACGCGTACCTGGTCGAGCGTCGCGGCGGTATCGACGGCCGGGTCGAGTTCCCTTCCGCCCCACAGCGGGTCGGGTCCGGCGGCAATGGCCTGCCAGAGTTCCAGTTCCGCCAGTCGCGCCGGTTCCGCGGCCGCCGCGACGAGCCCGTGCGCCCACCGCCGCATCGAGGTGCCCACGGGGGCGAGGGTGGGGGTCACCCCGGCACGCGCCTGCTCGCATGCCGAGAGCAGATCCGGCACCAGCACGCGCCAGGACACCCCGTCGACCACCAGGTGGTGCGCCACCACCAGCAGCCAACCGGGCACCCCGTCCCCGGGGTCGAGCCAGACGAACCGCACCATCGACCCGGCGGCCGGATCGAGCGCGTTCAGGGCCGAATCCAGCTCCGCGGCGGCGATATCCGTGACCGCCTCCAAACCGTCGGATATGGCGTCCGGACCGATCGGCCGCCGGTGCAGTAACGACGCCGCGACCACCGCGCTCGGCGGTGCGACCGAGATCGACCACCGTCCGGACGCATCGCACCGCAGCGCCGAGCGCAGCATGTCGTGGCGGTCCAGCAGCGCGCCCAGCGCGGCGTGCAGCCCGTCCCCGGACACCCCGCCGGGCAGCCGCAGCACCACATGCTGGTCGAAGCGCTGGAAACCCTTCCCCCACTGCATCATCCAATGCGCCACCGGCAACAGCGGCAGCTCGCCCACCCCGCCGCCCGGCAGCTCCGCCAGTGCGACGGTGGCGGTGGTGTCGGCGACGGCCGCGAGGCGCGCCGCCGTCCGCTGTTCGAAGACGTCGCGCGGACCGAAGGCCACGCCCCGGGCGCGGGCCTTCGCCACCACCTGGATGGAGACGATGGAATCACCGCCCAGGGCGAAGAAGTCGTCCTCCGCGCCGACCCGGTCGAGGCCCAGCACCTCGCCGAACACCTCGGCCACCACTTGTTCTGCGGGTGTGGTCGGCGCCCGGAACTCGCGCGGGGCGAACACCGGTTCCGGCAGGGCTCGGCGATCGATCTTGCCGCTGCTGGTCAGCGGCAGTTCGTCGAGCACCGTCACCACATCCGGCACCAGATAGCCGGGCAGGCGTCGGCTCACCGACTCCCGCACCGCCGCCGGGTCCAGCACGGTTCCGGGCACGGGGACCACGTAGGCCACCAGTCGTGCACCGGCGGCGTCCTCGGTCCCGTGCGCGAGCGCGACGGCCTGCTCGACACCGATCACCCCGGTCAGCGCCGCCTCGACCTCGCCCGGCTCCAGGCGCTGACCGCGCACCTTCACCTGGAAGTCCGAGCGGCCGACATACTCCAGAATGCCTGTGGCGGAGCCGGATTCGCCGCCGTGCACCCACCGCACCAGATCGCCGGTGCGGTACAGCCGCCCACCGGGCCGCCCGTAGGGGTCGGCGACGAAGCGTCCCGCGGTCAGCCCCGCGCGGCCCCGATATCCCCGTGCCACACCGGGACCGGACACGTACAGCTCGCCCACCACACCCAACGGCACCGGCCGCAGCGACGAATCCAGCACCCGCATGGACATACCCGCGATTCCCGTGCCCAGCGTGATCGGATCACCAGCGCGGAGTTCGGGGCTGACGGTCACGATGACGGTGGTTTCCGTGGGGCCGTAGACATTGAAGAAGCGGCGCGCACGCGCGGTGTCGGTGCGCGACCATCGCGCCACCAGCCGCGGCGGGAAGTGCTCGCCGCCGACCGAGACCACCCGCAGCGCGTCGAGCCCCTCGGGGTCGACCGACCGCGCCACCGCCGGTGTCCAGAACAGGTGGCTGACGCGTTGCGCGCGAAGGAGTTCGGCCAGCGGTTCGCCGCCGTAGACGTCGGCGGGAGCGAGCACGAGTGTCGCGCCGACGGGGACGGCGAGCAGGATCTCCAGCACGGCGGCGTCGAAGGTGCGGGCGGCCACGCCCAGTATCCGCGATTCGGTGTCGGTCGCGTACCGGTGTGCCTGGGCGGCGGCGACCGCGGCCAGTCCGGCATGGCTGACCTCGACGCCCTTCGGACGGCCCGTGGACCCCGAGGTGTACACGATGTAGGCGAGGGCGTCGGGACGCGGCGCATCGCGCCGATCCGCGTCGGTCACCGGCGTCGCCGGGCGGTTCCGGACCCGTTCGGTCACGTCCGGAGCATCCACGATCAGCCACTCGTGCACCGCATCCGACAGCTCCGCACGATGGCACTCCAGCGTGATACCCACTCCCACACCGGAATCGGCGCACAGGAAGTGATTGCGTTCGGCCGGATGCGCCGGATCGAGGCAGAGGAATCCGGCCCCGGCCTTCGTGACGGCCCAGACCGCGAGCACCCATTCCACGCACCTCGGCATGGCTATGGCGACCACCGACTCGGGGCCGATACCGCACTCGATCAGACAGCGCGCCAGCTGATTCGAGCGTTCGTCCACCTCGCGGTAGGTCAGTCGGCGCTCGCCCGCGACGACCGCGTCCCCGTCCGGATTCGCCGCCACGGCCCGCGCCAGCAGTTCGGGCAGCGTACCGCCGCCGGAATCCGGGCCGCTGTCGGCGCGGCCCCATTCGGCGAGCAGGTTGTGTCGTTCGGACGGCGACAAGATCTCGATATCCCGCACGGCGCGACCGGAATCGGCGGCGATGGCGCTCAGCACGCGGAGCAGCCGCTGCGCGAGCGCGGAGACCGTGGCCGGATCGAACAGATCGACGGCATAGCTGAGCGCGATCGGCATGGCCCCGAGTTCGTCGGGGGTGTCGGCGGCGGTGAGGGTCAGATCGAATCGTTCCACGCCGGTGTCCGCGCCCGAGGCGACGACATCGACTCCGGGCAGCGCGATTTCGGCGTCGGCGAGATTGTGGAAGGCCAGCATCACCTGGAACAGCGGGTGCCGGGCCTCGCTGCGCGGCGGATCGACCGCCTCCACCACCTGCTCGAAGGGAATCTCGGCGTGGGCGAAGGCTTCCAGGTCGACACCGCGCACCTCGGCCAGCAGGTCGGCGATCGAGGCCGCTTCGTCGATCCGGGTGCGCAGTACCACCGTGTTCACGAACATGCCGACGAGACCGTCGAGTTCGGCCGCGCCGCGTCCCGCCACCGGTGACCCGATGGCGATATCGGCGCTGCCCGACAACCGCGACAGCACGACCGCCAGGGCGGCGTGCACGATCATGAACACCGTGACGCCCCGGGTGCGGGCGGTGTCGTGCAGTCCGGCGACCACGCTCGGGTCCACCGTGACGTGGAGGGTGGCTCCCCGATGCGACGCCACGGTCGGGCGGGGGCGGTCGGTCGGCAGCTCCAGGACGTCCGGGAGCCCGTCCAACTGCTCGGACCAGTACCGGAGCTGCCGCGTCGACAGCGAGTTCGGGTCGTCGGCAGCGCCGAGCAGATCACGCTGCCACAGCGTGTAGTCGGCGTACTGCACCGGCAGCGGAGCCCACTCCGGCCGCCGCCCGGCACATCTGGCCCGGTAGGCGACGGCCAGGTCGCGTGCCAGCGGACCCATCGAGAACCCGTCCGCGCCGATGTGGTGCACCACCCACACCAGCACGAACTCCTCGGGCCCCACCGACAGCAGCCGCACCCGCAGCGGAACCCGCAGCGCGACATCGAATCCCACCGCCGCCTCGGCGGCGACGACCTCCTCGACGTCGGCGGCGGCCACCGGGCGCGGTGTGGTGTCCACCTCCGCCTCGGCGGCCAGTTCCGCGACCGGCACCACCACCTGGTACGGAACGCCGTCCGCGTCGGGGTAGCGCGTGCGCAGCACCTCGTGGCGGCTCAGCACATCCCATACCGCCGCCGACAGCGCGGCCACGTCCACGCGGCCGGACAGGCGCAGCACCATCGGAATGCTGTAGGCGACGGAATCCGGTGCGAAGCGGTTCACGAACCACATCCGCCGCTGCGCGAAGGACAGCGGCACCCGCCGCGGGCGCGGCCGTGGCCGCAGCGGCGGAACATCCTCCACCACGGTCGATTCCGCGGCGCGGGCGGCGAGCGATGCGGCCAGCTCGCCCAGCACCGGCCGCGCGAAGATATCGCGCAGGCCCACCGCGACGCCGATCCCGTCGGCCAGCCGCGCCGACAGCCGGGTCGCCGACAGCGAATTGCCGCCCAACGCGAAGAAGTCGTCATCGAGGCCGATGCGGTCGGCACCGAGCACCTCCGCGACGATCGCCGCCACCCGCTGCTCGACCGGCGTCACGGGAGCGCGATAGACGGCCCGGTTCGACTCCGGTGCGGGCAGCGCCGCCTTGTCCACCTTGCCGTTCACCGTGAGCGGCAGCTCGTCGAGCACCATCACCACGTCCGGCACCATGAATCCGGGCAGGCGTCGGCCCACGGATTCCCGGACGGCTGCCGGGTCAGGCCGGTGGCCCGGGTCGGCCACCACGTAGGCCACCAGGCGCGCACCGGTGCCGTCCGCGGGAGTGTGCACCAGGACGACGGCCTGGTCGACGCCCGCGAGGTCGGTCAGGGCCGCTTCGACCTCGCCCGGCTCCAGGCGCTGGCCCCGTACCTTGACCTGGCCGTCGCCGCGCCCGATGAACTCCAGTTCATCCGTGTCCGAGCCGTTTTCGCCGACCGTCCAGCGTACGAGGTCGCCGGTGCGGTACATGCGCCGTCCGGTCGCGCCGAAGGGGTCGGCCACGAACCGGGCGGCCGTCGCCCCCGGACGGCCCGCGTAGCCCCGGGCCAGACCGGCGCCCGAGACGTACAGCTCGCCCACCACACCGGCGGGAACCGGCCGCAGCCACGAATCCAGTACGCGCACCGTCATTCCGGCGATGACCGCGCCCATGGGCACCGGCGCCCCGGCACGCAGGTCGGCGCTGCCGGTCACCCAGACCGTGGCCTCGGCGGGGCCGTACAGGTTGTGCACCCGGCGCCGACCCGCGCTGTCGGTGTGCGACCACCGGGCGACCAGGGCGGGCGAGCACGCCTCACCGGCGAGGGAGAGCACCTCCAGGTCGTCGAGCCCGACGGGGTCGACGGTGGCGGCCACGGCCGGGGTGAGCACGGCATGGCTGACCCGTTCCGCGTGCAGCAGATCGGCCAGGGCGCGGCCGCCGTAGACGTCGGGCGGGCTGACCACCAGCGTCGCGGCGCCCGACAGCGCCAGCAGCAGTTCGAAGACAGCGGCGTCGAAGGTGCGGGCGGCCACGCTCAGCACCCGGGCGTCCGGGGTCACCCCGAAGCGCTGGCGCTGCTCGGCGCACAGGGCCGCCAGTCCGGTGTGGGTGATGGCGACACCCTTGGGTCGGCCGGTCGAGCCCGAGGTGTAGACGACGTAGGCGGTAGTGCCGGAGTGCGGCCGGACCGCGACCGGAGTCGCCGGGCGGTGCCGAATCTCGGCCGCCACGGCCGGATCGTCGACGACCAGCCAGCGGGTCCGCTCGCTCGGCAGCGCCGCCGCGTGCGAAGCGACGGTGATCCCCACCGGCACAGCGGAATCGGCGCACATGAAGGAATTGCGTTCCACCGGATGCGCGGGATCGAGCGAGAGGAAGGCCGCGCCGGTCTTGGCCACAGCCCAGACCGCCGCCACCCACTCCAGCGACCTCGGCAGCCCGATCGCGACCACCGACTCCGGACCGATTCCGCGCCCGATCAGGAAGTGCGCCAGCCGATTCGACCGCTCGTCCAGGTCCCGGTACGTGATCCGCCGGTCCCCGTCCACGACCGCGTCCCCGCCCGGATTGCCCGCCACGGCAGCGGCCAGCAGCAGCGGCAGGGTCACCTCGCGCGAGCCGGGGTCGACGGAAACCCCACGGCCGCGGTGCGACAGCAGCTGCCGCTGTACCGACGGCAGGGTGTCCACGGCCCGCAGCGGAAGGCCCGCATCGCCGGGGATCGCGCCGAGCACCTGCCGCAGGCGCTGTGCGAAGGCGGCGACGGCGGCCTCGGTGAACAGCTCGGGCCGATACTGCAACCGCATCCGCAGCGTCTCTTGCAGAGTGACGCTGCAGGTCAGCGGGTAGTGCGTGGAATCGGTCGCGTCCACGCCGTCGATGTCGATGCCCACCCGGCCGGTGAGCGCCCGAATGTGCGCGGCGTCGAGCGGATAGGACTCGAACACCATGACCGTGTCGAACAGGCGGTCGCAGCCGGTCAGTGCATGGATCTCGGTGAGTCCGAGATGCTGATGCTCGAGCAGTGTCGCCTGCTCGTCGTGCATGCGCCGCCACAGCCGGGTGAGGGGCTCGGCCGGGTGTAGCCGCACCCGGGTCGGCACCGTATTGATGAACAGACCGATGGTGCGCTCGGCACCGGGCAGATCGCCGGGGCGGCCCGACACCGTCGACCCGAACACCACGTCGTCGCGGCCGGTCAGCTGCCCGATCAGCAGCGCCCAGGCCGATTGCAGCACGGTGTTGACCGTCACCCCGGTGGCGGCGGCGGTGGCCAGCAGCGCCCGGGTGTCGGCGTCGTCGAGGTCGAGGACGTGGTCGGCCACCGCGCCGGAATCGGGTTCGGCGCTTCCCGCGACCAGAGTCGGTTCGATGCCGTGCAGGGTTTCGCGCCATGCCGTCCGGGCCGCGTCCAGATCCCGAGCGGCCAGCCAGGCCAGGAAGTCCCGATACGATCCGGCCGCGCCGAGGGCACGGGTGTCCGGATCGGCGTCGGCGTAGCGGGTGAACAGCTCGGTGAGCAGCAGGGGCCACGACCAGCCGTCGAGAATGACGTGGTGGTTGGTCAGCACGAGCGCCCAGCGGTCCGCGGCCAGCCGGGCGAGGGTGAAGCGCAGCAGCGGCGCGGCCGCCGGGTCGAAGCGCCGGGTCCGCTCCGCGGCGGCCAGCTCCGTGAGGTCGGCGGCGGTCGCGTCCGTCGCGGCAGACCCACCGCCCTGCCGCTCAGTGAGATCCACTACCTGCCAAGGCAGTTCGACATGGTCGAGGACCACAGCCACGCTGACGCCGCTGCCGGTGGTGGTGTACGCGGTCCGCAGGCTCGGGTGGGTGTCCAGTACCGCGCGCGCCGCGGCGTGCAGGCGATCCGCGTCCAGCGCACCGGTCAGCCGCAGGACGAGCTGGGCGGTGTACCGGTCCACGCCGGTGTCGAGTTCGGCGTGGAAGAGCAGACCGGCCTGCAAGGGCGTCACCGGCCACACGTCGCGCAGCGCCGGGTAGGCGGATTCCAGTGCGGTGACGTCGGATTGGGTCAGGCGCAGCAGCCCGAAGTCCGAGGGGGTGTGCCCGCCCGCGCCCGGCAGTTCGGCGTGTTCGGCGAGGGCCGTCAATGCCTGCGACCACGCCGACGCCAGCTCGTGCACGTCCGCGCGGTGCAGCAGGGTGCGCGGGTAGCGGAAGGCGGCGTGCAGGCGGTCGCCGCTGACGATGGCGCTGATATCCACGGCCAGGGTCACCGGCAGCTCCGGATCCGGGGTTCCGGACAGCTCACCCAGCCCGCCGTGGATGCCGTCGTCGCCGAGGCCCGCCAGGCGGCCGAGGTAGTTGAAGCCGATGCGGCCGGGCATGCGACGGGGCAGGCGGTCGCCGGTGTCCGCGTCGAGGTAGCGCAGCAGGCCGTAGCCGATGCCCCGGTCCGGGATGGAGCGCAGCGTCTCCTTGACCGACCGCACCACCGCGTCGAGGTCGACGCCGGGCGAGTCGAAGCGCACCGGGTACATGGAGGTGAACCAGCCCACCGTCCGCGACAGGTCGGCCCCCGGCACGACCTGTTCCTCGCGCCCGTGGCCCTCCAATCGGACCAGCACCGACGGTTCGTCGATACCGCGATGGGACCGCCAGCGGCGCACGGCCACCACCAGGCCCGCGAGCAGCCCGTCGTCGACGCCGCCGTGGAATACCGCCGGTACCCGCGACAGCAGGGCACGGGTCACCGACGGCGGTAGCTCGACGCGCACCTCGTCGAGCGTGGCGGCGGTGTCGATGGCCGGATCGAGATCGCGTCCGCCCCAGAGCGGGTCGGGGCCGGACGTCATGTGCTGCCAGAGCGCCAGTTCGCGTCGCCGCGCCGGGGTGGTCGCCGCCGCGTGCAGGCCGTGCGTCCAGCGGCGCAGGGACGTTCCGACCGGCGGCAGCATCGGGGGCCGCCCCGCCCCCGCCTGCGTGAGCGCGGACAGCAGATCGGGTATGACGATCCGCCAGGACACGCCGTCGACCACCAGGTGGTGCGCGACCGCCAGCAGCCAACCGGGCACCCCGTCTCCGGGATCGAGCCAGACGAACCGCACCATCGACCCGGCGGCCGGATCGAGCGCGGCCAGGGCCGAATCCAGTTCCGCGGCGGCGATATCCGTGACCGCTGTCCGCCCCGATTCGGTCTCCGGGTCGGTCTCGGGGCCGAGCGCCCGCCGGGAAAGCACCTCGGCGGCGGGCACGCTGCCCGGCGGGGACACCACCAGTGACCAGTCGCCGAAGCCGTTGCGCCGCAGCGTGGACCGCAATGCGTCGTGATGGTCCAGCAGTGCGCCGACCGCCGCCTCGAGGTCGGCCGCGTCGACACCGGCCGGGAGCCGCAGCACCACGTGCTGATCGAAGCGCCGGAATCCGCTGCCCCACTCCACCATCCACCGGGCGACCGGCAGCAGCGGGAACTCACCGCCGCCGTCGGCGGTGTCGCGGGCGGACTCCGGCTCGGCGGTGCGCGCGATCACCGCCAGTCGGGCGGGGGTGCGCTGTTCGAACACATCCTTGGGGCCGAACACCACCCCGCGTTCGCGCGCCTTGGCCACCACCTGGATGGAGATGATCGAATCGCCGCCCAGGACGAAGAAGTCGTCGTCGGCTCCCACCCGGTCGACGCCGAGGACCTCGGCGATGACCCGGGCGATGGTCTCCTCGACGGGTGTGGCGGGCGCCCGGAAGGTGGGCGCGTCGAGCACCGGCTCGGGCAGGGCACGCCGGTCCACCTTGCCGCTGCTGGTCAAGGGCAGCGCGTCGAGCACGGTCACCACATCCGGCACCATGTAGCCCGGCAGGCGGCGGCGTGCCGCCTCCCGCACCGCCGCCGCGTCCAGCCCGGAGCCGGATGATGTCACGTAGGCGATCAATCGCACCCCGGCAGCGGTGGCGTGGGTGACGGCGACCGCCTGCTCGACCCCGTCGGCCTCGGTCAGCGCGGTCTCCACCTCGCCGAGCTCCAACCGCTGACCGCGCACCTTCACCTGGAAGTCGGCGCGGCCCACATAGGCCAGTTCGGCAGCGCCCGACTCCGCCGCGCCGTCGACCCAGCGCACCAGATCACCGGTGCGATAACACCGTTCGCCGGGTCGCCCGTGCGGGTCGGCCACGAACCGCGTCGCCGTGCGGCCCGGCCGCCCCCGATACCCGCGTGCCACGCCGGGTCCCGAGACGTACAGTTCGCCGACGACACCGGCGGGGACCGGGCGCAGCCACTCGTCCAGCACCGCGACCGACATCCCGGCGATCGGGCCGCCGATACCCACCGACCGGCCCGGAGCCGGTTCCGTCCCCGTGACCCAGATGCTCGCCTCGGCCGGACCGTAGAGGTTGTGCACCGTGCGCCGCCGCCCGGCATCCGTACCCGACCAGCGCGAAATCAGCTGCGGTCCACACTGGTCGCCGCCGGTCATGACGACCCGCACGGTGTCGAGTCCGTCGGAGTCGACCGACATCGCCACCGACGGGGTGAGGAAGGCATGGGTAATGCGCTGTGCCCGCAGCAGATCCGCCAGCGGCTGCCCGCCGTACACGTCCTCTGGCGCGAGCACCAGCGCCGCGCCGCCGGACAGTGACAGCAGCAGTTCCAGTATCGCCGCGTCGAAGGTGCGGGCGGCGACCGCGAGCACACGCGAATCGGCGGCCACCCCGGCGCGCCGCCGATGGTCGGCCACCAGCGCGGCCAGACCGCTGTGGGTGACCTCCACACCCTTCGGACGACCCGTGGAGCCCGAGGTGTAGACGACATAGGCCGTCGTCGACAGCCGGGGCCGCGCGATCCGATCCGCATCGGTCATGGCGGTCCCCGCGCACCGCTCGATATCGGAGACGACGGCCGGATCATCGGCCACCAGCCAGGAGATGCCGTCGGCGGGCAGTGCCGCCGTGTATCGAGCGGCCGTGATACCCACGCGCACAGCGGAATCCGTGCAGACGAAGCGATTGCGCTCCAACGGATGTTCCGGATCGACGGACAGGAAGGCGGCCCCCGTCTTGGTGATCGCCCACACGGCGAGCACCCATTCCAGCGACCGGGGCATCCCGACGGCCACCACGGCCTCCGGGCCGATCCCGCGATCGATCAGGCAGCGCGCCAGCCGATTCGAGCGCTCATCCAGAGCCCGGTAGGTGAGCCGCCGGTCCCCGTCCACCACCGCGTCGCCGTCCGGATTGCTCGACACCGCGGCGGCCAGCAGGTCGGGCAGCAGCGCGCCGTGCACGGCGTGATCGTTGCGGCCCCAGTCGTCGAGCAGCCGGTGCCGCTCCGCGGGTGACAGCACATCGATATCGCGGATCGCGACGGTGGGGTCGTGCGCCACCGCACGCAACACCGTGCGCAGTCGCCGCGCCAGCGCCGCGATCGTGGCCGGGTCGAAAAGGTCGGTGGCATAGCCGAGTTCGACCGGTATGGCCCCGGTGGCGTCCGGTGTGTCGCTCAGCGTGAAGGTCAGGTCGAATCGCTCGATCCCGGTGTCGGCTCCCGATCCGGTCACCACCAGTCCGGGGAAGTCGAATCGGACCTCGTCCAGATTGTGGAAGGCCAGCATGACCTGGAACAGCGGGTGATGCGCCCGGCTGCGCGGCGGGTCGACCGCCTCCACCACCTGCTCGAACGGCACCTCGGCGTGCGCGAACGCGTCCAGGTCCACCCCGCGCACCCGCTCCAGCAGATCGGTGAACGGCTCCGCCTCGTCCACCCGGGTGCGCAGCACGATCGTATTCACGAACATGCCCACCAGATCGTCCAACTCGGCCACACCGCGCCCCGACACCGGCGAACCGATGGCGATATCCCGGCTGCCCGACAGTCGGGACAGCACCACCGCCAGGGCGGCGTGGAAGATCATGAACACGGTGGCGCCGCCGGATTGCGCCAGCGCCCGCAACGGCGCGACCACGTCGGGTTCCACCGCGAAGGCGTACTTCGCGCCGCGATGCGACGCCACCGCCGCGCGCGGGCGATCGGTGGGCAGCGCGATCACATCGGGCAGCCCGTCCAGCTGCTGTACCCAGTACCGAAGCTGCCGCGCCAGCGGTGATTCCGGATCGGCGACCGATCCGAGCACCTCGCGCTGCCACAGCGTGTAGTCGGCGTACTGCACCGGCAGCGGAGCCCACTCCGGCTGCCGCCCACGGCATCTCGCCGCGTATGCCGCGGCCAGGTCACGGGCCAGCACCGCGATGGAGAAGCCGTCGGCATTGATGTGGTGCACCACCAGCACCAGCACGAATTCGTCGGGACGCACCGCGAGCAGCCGTGCCCGCAGCGGAATGCGCCGCGCCACATCGAAACCCGTCGCCACCACGCCGACGATCGCCGCGCGGGCACCGGCCTCGTCCACGGCGTGCGGCGCGAGGTCCACGTCGGCGGCCTCGGCCAGTTCCTCGACCGGCACGACCACCTGGTACGGGATGCCGTCCGCATCGGGATACCGGGTCCGCAGCACCTCGTGCCGGACGAGCACATCCCGCACCGCCGCGGTCAGCGCCGCCGCCTCCACCCGGCCCTCGATCCGCAGCAGCATCGGGATGCTGTACGCCGCCGAGTCGGGGTCGAATCGGTTCACGAACCACATGCGCTGCTGCGCGTACGACAGCGGCACCCGCTCCGGACGCGGCCGCGGAGCCAGGCGTGGACCGGCGTCCACCCGCGCCACATCCGCGCCCGCGACGCGTTCGTCGAGCAGCGCCGCCAGCGCCCCGGCCGTGGACGCCTCGAAGATGTGGCGCACGGTCACCGCGACGCCGACGCCGTCGGCCAGCCGCGCCGCCAGCCGGGTCGCCGACAGCGAATTGCCGCCCAGTTCGAAGAAGTCGTCGTCGGCCCCGACCCGGTCGATGCCGAGTACCTCGCCGAAGACCCCGGCCACCACCTCCTCCATGGCGGTGGCGGGCGCGCGGTAGACCGTGCGGGTCAGCACCGGGTCGGGCAGGGCGGCCTTGTCGACCTTGCCGTTCACCGTCAGCGGCAGGCTGTCGAGCACCATGACCACGTCCGGCACCATGTAGCCGGGCAGCCGCTCCCCCAGCCGCTGCCGCACCCGGGTGCCGAGGGACGACGGCGACATCCACCGCGTCCGCGGCTCCAGCACATTCACCCGATCGCCGTCGACATCGGAATCGAGGCCCAGCCGGACCGCGTAGACGATGTGCAGATCGGTGCCCTCCACCTTCGGCGACACCCGTGAGGCGACCTGAAATCCCCGCTCCCGCAACAGCTTCTGGATACACGCGAGGCGGTCCTCGATATCGTGCACCTCGATGACCATGCGGTCGATGCGCGACCAGTCGTCGGAGGCGATGCCGCGCAGCGCATCCAGTTCGCTGCCCTCCACATCGAGCTTCAGCAGATCGATGTGGTCGATGCCGTATTCGCCGATGATGTGCGACAGGGTGCGGATGGGCACGTCGACCTGTTCGAACTCCAGCCGGTCGGCGATCAGCTGATCGACGTAGCGCTCCCCCGGATCGCTCTCACCGCGGTATTCGTTGTGCAGATAGGACTCCAGGATGTCGCGCTGCACACGGCTGTCGCTGCCCCGCCCGGACAGCACCGACATCTCCGGGTAATAGGTGAAGGTATCCTGCTCGGCCGCCGCGCCGATCGCATAGGGCACCAGGGTCGCGTTCAGGCCGTGCAGGGCGGCGTTCGCCGCGAACATGCGCCGCAGCTCCGGCATCGGCTCGACCGCGAATATCCTCAGCTCCGGCGACTTGCTCTGCGCGTAGAGGGAGAACATGCCGACGTGCGAACCGATATCGACCACACAGCCGGTTTCGGGAATGGTCAGACCGCAGGCGCAGTACTCCGCGCGCTCGAAGATCTCCTCGTACAGGAAGCGGATATTGGACCGGTTGCGGCCCACCACCGGCATGCCGTTGGGCAGCTCGTGCAGTTCGTTCGCGGCGATGACGCCGTCGCGCCGCAATTCCAGGCAGCGCTGTGCCACCGGCGCGACCCGGCGATCCGGAACCATGTAGGCGACAAGCTGATCCGAGGTCGCGGTGGGGCGGGTGGTGACCACGGCCCGCGCCACCGAGTCCTGGGCGGCGAGCACGGCCTCGATCTCGCCGAGTTCGATGCGGTAGCCGCGGATCTTCACCTGTTCGTCGGCGCGGCCGAGGTACTCCAGCACCCCGGCCCCGGTCCAGCGGACCACATCGCCACTGCGGTACAGCCGTCCGCCGCCACCCGCGTCGTAGGGGTCGGCCACGAATCGCGCGGCGGTCAGCCCCGGTCGGTCATGGTAGCCGCGGCCGACCTGGGCGCCCGCCACGTACAGCTCGCCGGCGGAGCCGATCGGGACCGGGCGCAGCCACGCGTCCAGGACGTAGACGCGCAGATTCGCCAGGGGCACGCCGATCGGGCTGATACCGGGCTCACCGCACCACTGCTCGCGAGTGAGCGGCTGTTTCGTCACATGGACGGTGGTCTCGGTGATCCCGTACATGTTCACCAGCACGGGAGCGGCGGCGGTCTCCAGCAGCGGCCAGCGCCGCAGCCGGGCCGGGTCCAGGGCCTCGCCGCCGAAGATGACCATCCGCAGTGCGCTCTTGTCATCGGCACGCGTGCAATGGGATTCGATCAGGGCGTAGAACGCCGAGGGGGTCTGGTTGAGGATCGTCACGCCCTGCGCGACGACGAGTTCCCACAGCTCCGGCGGCGAGTACGCCACCTCGCGCGGCACGACCACCACCCGGCCGCCGTGCAGCAGCGCGCCCCAGATCTCCCACACCGAGAAGTCGAACGCCTGCGAATGGCACCAGGCCCACACGTCGTCGGGGCCGAAACCGCCCCATGGCCGCGTACCGGCGAACAGCGATACCGCGTTGGCGTGGGTTACCGCTACGCCCTTGGGGTTTCCGGTCGTGCCGGAGGTGTAGATGTAGTAGGCGGCATTGTCCGGACGCACCCGCGGCGATCGGACGCGCGGCCCGCCGCCGTCGCGCGGCACCTGATCGACGCGCAGGCACGGCACCTGCTCGTGGTCGACCAGGTGCGCGGTGGCGGCGTCGGTGAGCACGAGACGGGGCGCGGCATCGGCGAGGATGTAGGCGAGGCGTTCCGGCGGAGACGCCGGATCGAGGGGCAGGTAGGCGGCACCGGCCTCGAGCACGGCCAGCAACGCGGTGATCAGCTCCATGCCGCGTGGAAGTGCCACGGCGACAATAGTTTCCGGAGCGACGCCGCGCTCGGGCAGCAGGGCGGCGAGGCTCCGGGCGCGGGCGCCGAGTTGCGCGTAGGTGTATTCCCGGCCATCGGATACCACGGCGACCGCGTCCGGGGCTTCGGCCTCCCGCGCCCGGAACATGTCCGCCAGGGTGCGGTCCGAGTCCACCGGGAGCGCGGTGTCGTTCCACACCCGCAGCAGTCGATCGCGTTCGCCGCCGTCGATCACGTCGACGAGCCGGATCGGCGTGTGCGGGTCGGTGACGACGGCCCGCAGGAAGTCGTGGAAGAAGCCGAGGAATCGGCGATGGTGGGCGGCGAGTTCGTCCGGTGTGTAGAGGTCGTGGTTCCCGACGAAGTCCAGGCGGGTGGCTTCCGCGCCCGCACCGGAGTAGCAGCTGACGGACAGATCCGAGACCAGTCCCGGGGTCAGCACCTGGAGCTGGCCGACGATCGAGCCGAGGACGATCTTGGTGTCGAACATCATCAGGTCCACGAAGGGTCCGAACACCTGGGATTGCGGCGTGAGGCGGCCGATATCCCGGAACATGTCCTCCTGGCGGTAGCGCTGGCGGCGCAGCGCGTCGATGAGCTGCCGCCGCGCCGATTCGATGAGCGCGCCGACGGTGTCGTGCGGGCCGGTGGCTATCCGGAACGGGAGGGTGTTCGCCAGCATGCCGCCCGACCGCCGTGCAGAGGTGGTGACGCGCGCCGACACCGGCAGGCCCACGACGACATCCGCGCTGTCGGTCATGCGGCCCAGGTACAGGCCGAACGCCGCGAGTATCAGGGTGGCCGGGGTGGTCGCGTGCTTCTTGACCACGGCGTCGAGCAGCTGCGTGGTCTCGGCGGAGAGCAATCCGCTCACCGAGATCGGGTGGGCGTCGGCCTGACCGGTGCGACCGGCGAGGCTCACCGGCGCGGGCAGTCCGTCCAGCAGCTCCCGCCAGTACTCCCGGTCGCTGTCGAAACGCTCGGAGGCACGGTATTTCTCGTCCTCGGCGACCAGTTCGGCCAGCCCGTGCACCCGTGCCGGCGCGGGCTCGGCGCCCTCGACCGCGGCGGAGTACACCGCGCCGACCCGGGTCAGCAGGGTCATGGCGGCGACACCGTCCATGGCGATGTGGTGGGCGCGCAGGTACCAGAACCAGCGGTGCTGCTCCACCCGCAGCACCGCGGTGGTGATCAGCCGGTCGGCGTACAGGTCGACCGGCTCGCTGTATTCCGCGCGCATCCACTCGTGGGCGGCGGCGACCGGGTCCGGGGCGCGGCGCAGGTCCAGGCACCGGGCCGGTTCGTCCAGCTCCCGGTCGACCACCTGCATCGGGATGCCGTCGGTTTCGATCAGGCGCAGGCGGGCGGCCTCGAACTCCCCCGCCACCAGCCAGAACGAGGCCAGCAGCAGATCGGGGTCGAGGTCGCCCCGCAGGTCGATGCAGAGCGAATTGGTGATCGGGGTCGAGCCGGATAACTGCTGTGCGTACCAAATCCCTTGCTGGGCGGCCGATAACGGGAACGGCAGTGATCGCGGGACGGTCAACTATGCTGCCCTTTTCTCGAGTCGAGCCAGTGCTGCGAGACCTTCCAGCACGTCGGCGTCGGGAATGCCGAAGTCGATCAGGCACGCGATCTCGTCCACACCGATCTCCCGCATCCGGGTGACCATCGAGAACGCGGAATCCGGGGTGCCGAACAGCCCGTTGTTGCGGTAGTAGCGTTCGAAGGCGAAGTCCAGCACCTTGGTCCGCGCGGACTCGTCCAGGCTCTCCAGCGCGGTCGAGCCCCGCCGCCACAGGTCGACGGAATCCTCCAGATAGCGTTTGAACGGACTCTCGACGGTACGCCGGACCCGCGCCTCGTCCTCGCCGACGAAGGTGTGCAGCATGACGGTGACGGTGCCGTCGTCCGCGTCGTGGCCGTGCTCCACCCGTGCCTTGCGGTACGCCGCCACCTTCTCCGCCAGCTCGTCCACCTCCTGGAAGAGCAAGGCGGTCAACACATTCGCGCCGAGTGCGCCTGCCATCTCGAAGCGCTCCACACCGCCGCTACAGGTCAACCAGGTGGGCAGCGCGGGTTGGACGGGGGTCGGGAAGATCCGCACCGAGCGCTGTTCGCCCACCCCATTGGGCAGTTCGACGGATTCGCCGCGCCAGAGCCGCTGCACGGTGTCCATACCGGACCGGGTGACCTCGACCCGATCGGCGTAGTTGTGGTCGGCGAGGACGAAATCGTCCACATTCCATCCGGTCGCGAAGGCCACGTCGACCCGGCCGTCGGACAGATTGTCCACCACCGCCCAGTCCTCGGCCACGCGCACCGGATTGTGCAGCGGGAGAACCACGCTCCCGGCGCGAATGCGCACCCGCTCGGTGGCCGAGGCCAGCGCCGCGCCCAGTACCGCCGGGTTCGGATAGAGGCCGCCGAAGCTGTGGAAATGGCGTTCCGGAATCCAGATGCCCTTGAAGTCGTGCGCATCGGCGAAGCGGGCGCTCTCGAGCAGCAGCCGGTAGCGCTCCCCGGCGGCGCGCTGGGCGTCGCTGGCGAAGAACAACAGGCTGAAATCCATGGTGCGCGTGGTGTTCCGCGCGGCGGATCCATTCACCTTGGCCGCGATATCGGCCAGGCTCAGCCCGTCGAAGATCTCCTCGGCGGTGATCTCGGTGTCGTATCGGTCCTCGAGGATGGTCATGAGTTCGGCGGCCTGCACCGAATCGAGGCCCAGGGAGGTGAGCGGCGCGTGCGGGTCGACCGCGTCACGCTCCAGCCGCCGCGCGACCCAGTCCACGAAGTAGTCCACCACCGCGGCATCGCCGGTCGCACTGCTCATCGCGCACTCTCCTCCAATGCCGTTGCGGCCGAGTATGTTTCACGCAAACGCTGTCGCTGGATCTTGCCGCTGGTCGTCTTGGGCACCCCGCCCTTCTCGACGAAGACGACCCGATGCAGGCTGATGGCGTGCACGCGGCTGACGATGTCGCGAATCGAACCCTCCAGGGCCGCCGCGCTGCCGGGCTCCAGGGTGTCGTTCAACTCCTGGACCGCGATGATGCGGTCCTCGTCGTCGACGGTGGCGGCGAAGACGGCGCAGCCGCCGGGCCGCAGCACGGGGTGGCTGGAGACGATGGTCCGCTCGACATCCTGCGGGAAGATATTGCGGCCGTGGACGATCATCAGCTCCTTGCTGCGCCCCGAGACGTACAGTTCGCCCGCGCAGACGAAACCGAGGTCCCCGGTGCGCAGGTATTCCGTCCCGTCCTCTCCGGCGATCTTCGCCTCGAAGGCGCGGCGACTCTCCTCCGGCTTGTTCCAGTATCCGGCGGCGACACTGCCGCCGCGCAGCCAGATCTCGCCGACCCGGTTGTCCGGGCAGCGCTCGCCCGTCGCCCGGTCGACCACGGCGACGTGCTCCGCTCGCACCGGTCCCATGCTCAGCAGCTCCCTGCCGGTGGGCCATTCGATGGCGACGCCGCGTTCGAGTTCGTCGGTGGAGAACACGCGCGGGCGCGCACCCGTGCCCACCGGACCGCCGCTGACGTAGAGGGTGGACTCGGCCAGACCGTAGGTGGGCACGAAACTCTCCGCGCGGAAGCCGCTGCCGGAGAAGGCGGCGGCGAAGGCGCGCAGGGTCTTCGGATCGACCGGCTCCGCGCCGACGAAGGCCATATCCCAACCGCTCAGATCCAGTCGCGCCGCTTCGGCCGGTGAGATCCGTTTGGTGCACAGGCCGTACGCCAGATTCGGGCCTCCGGCGAGGACGTTCTCGCTCTCCGATATCGCCCGCAGCCAGGTGAGCGGATCGCGCAGAAATGTCATGGGCGACATGAGGGTGGCCCGCATGCCGACGAACACCGGCAGCAGAATGCCCTGGATCAAGCCCATATCGTGAAAGGGCGGCAACCACGACACCAGCGAATTGCGCTGGGTGAGACCGAAATCGGCGGTGATGAGCTCGAGGTTGTGCACGAGGTTCCGGTGCAGCACCGCGACGCCCTTGGGCGACCCGGTGGAGCCCGAGGTGTATTGGAGGAAGGCGATGTCGTCGGCTTCGGGCGCCGCGCCGGGTATGTCGATATCCGAACCCGCGGCGATCGAATCGACGTCGATGATCCGGATGTCGCCGCCGAGCAGTGTTGCGTCGACGGGCACCGCCGACAGTGGCGCGATGGCCGCGGCCGCGCCGCTGTCCCGGATGATCGCCGTGACCGAGTCGACCTGACTCGGTGAGGTGGGCAGCGGTACGGCCACCGCGATGCGGCGCGTCGCCAAGCACGCGAAGAACGCGTGGACGAAATCCGGGCCGGGTGGGCACAGCAGCACCACGCGGTCACCGGGCACGGTCGTGTCGCCCAGCCGCCGCGCGACGGCGGCCACCCGTTCCCACAGCCGGAGGAAGTCGATCTCCTCGGTGTCCTCCCGGTGGCTCGAGAACCGAAAGACGATTCTGTGCGGGTCGTCGGTCACTCGTGCCGATGCGATATCCACCAGGGTGGGAGGGGTCCCCATGTACGCCCGGCTCCTTCCGGATCCTCGGCTGTTCCCGGGCCGGACACGCCATCGACCCGGGAGACAGCGGCTAGACGGAACAGCAGCTGAAAAGACCGTGCAAGATCATAGCTTGCCGGTGACCCGGATCACGTCAGCGCGACATGGTCGCGCGCCGCTCGCCGTCCAGCAGCGGCGGAATGAACTGCGTCAGAGCATAAGGACATTGGGCGGGAGTTGCAGGGCGACGGTGATCAGCGAATGCACGCGGGCGGCGATGACTCCGAGCAGACCGTTGACCTCACCGGGGGCGGCCTCGGCGATGGCATGGAGATTCTTCAGATCGTCGTCGATATGCGTCAGCACCTCACCGAGGTCGACAGGCTGCGCGCTGAGTGCGGTCGCGATCTCCTCCAACGAGATGCCGTGTGCTTCCAGCCGTTGAATGAGCTGCACGCGATCCACGTCGGCAGGATCGTAGAGTCGGTAGTTGCCCGCGGATCGCTGTGCGGGTTCGAGCAGGCCCAGACTCGTGTAGTAGTCGATGGTGCGGGTGCTGACCGCGGCGCGAGCGGCGAGTTCTCCGATTCTCACCAGCGTCTCCGACATCAGCACCTCCGTCCGTCAAGGGATATCAAACGATACAGCGGCCCGTGCCGCCGGCCGGAATTCGACCCGGCACCGGATTTTCACAATGCGGCGTCGACCTGCCCGACGGCGGCCCGCCCATCGCCAAAACCATACAGCAGCGCGTGTTACTGTGAGACTCGATGTCACGCGCCGCCGGTACCAGGGCCACCGTCGCGCCCCCTGACGCCGTAGACGGACGCGCATGGTCGAGCCGCCGATCGAATTGGGCGTGAGTTTCCGAGGTAACGAACACCACTGGTAACGAACACAACTGGAGGACACGAACGTGGGAATCGACTACACCAAGAAGCCGGATGCCGCGGCCGACCCGCCGTCGAACGCCACCCCGGCGGTGAGCCTGAACAAGCTCACCCTCACCAAGACCGAACGCAGTGTCGATCTCACCAAATCCGGTGAGAGCCAAGGCGTCATGCGGGTGAACCTGAACTGGTCCAGCGGCGCGCCGCGCAAGACCGGGTTCCTGGCGAGGTTGGCCGGAATCGGCGGCGGCATCGATCTCGATCTCGGCTGCCTCTACGAGCTCGCAGACGGTTCCAAAGGCGTGATCCAGGCACTCGGCAACAGCTTCGGCGCGGTGGACGCCCCGCCCTTCATCGGTCTGGACGCCGACGACCGCACCGGTGCCGCCGCCGGTGGTGAGAACCTGCACATCAACCTGGCCCGACCGGAGGCATTCCGGCGAATCCTGATCTTCGCCATGATCTACGAGGGTGCCGCGAACTGGGCGGCCGTGGACGGCGTGGTGACCATGTACCCGACCTCCGGCCCCCAGATCGAAGTACGCCTGGATTCCGCGGTCGAAGGCGCTCGGATCTGCGCGATCGCGCTGGTGACCAATACCGGACGGGGCTTGACCGTACAGCGCGAGGTCAACTACATCACCGGCAACCAATCCGATCTCGACCGCGCCTACGGCTGGGGGATGAAGTGGGCGGCGGGCAGTAAATGATCGAGGGATCGACCACCGCACACCTGGCCCTGCTGCCCGGATTCCTGGATCCGGTGAACCTGCTCAACTCCTTCGGAACATGGATGCTGGCGGGGCTGCTGCTGGTCGTGTTCATCGAGTCCGGCCTGCTGTTCCCATTGCTGCCCGGCGATTCGCTGCTGTTCACCGCCGGTCTCATCGCCGCCTCGAAATCGACCGAGATCGCACCGTTCGCGCCGATCGAGGTGCTGCTGCTGTTGATCCCGATAGCGGCGATCGCCGGTGATCAGGTGGGTTACATGATCGGGGCCCGCGGCGGAACCGCATTGTTCAAACATGACGACGCCCGGGTGTTCAAGAAGTCCTACATCGATCAGTCACACGCCTTCTTCGACAAGCACGGGCCGATCACGATCGTGCTGGCCCGGTTCGTGCCGATCGTCCGGACCTACGCGCCGGTCGTGGCGGGCGCGGCCGGAATGCGCTATCGGATATTCCTGGCCTACAACATTATCGGCGGGATTCTCTGGGGCTCGGGCCTGACCTATCTGGGCTATCTGCTCGGCCAGATCGCCGTGGTCCGCGACAATATCGACCTCATCTTCCTGCTCATCGTGCTGGTGTCGGTGCTGCCGATCGTCGTCGAGGTGGCCAAGCGTGCCCGCGCCCGGCGACAGGGCGAATCCACCGCACCCGAGCAGGCCACCGAAGCGGTGCACTGAGCACAGCACAGCTGTCCGTAACCCTCGTGATATCGGTTGACCTCGTGAGATCGGTTGACACGGAGAGTGATTCGGCTCGGGACCATGTCCCGAGCCGAATCGGGTCGGGATCGGTCAGACCGTGACGCCGAAATCGCCGGCGATACCGCTCAACCCGGAGGTGTAGCCCTGGCCGATCGCACGGAACTTCCATTCCGCGCCATTGCGATACAGCTCACCGAACACCATCGCGGTCTCGGTGGAGGCATCCTCGGTCAGATCGTAGCGGGCCAGCTCGGTGCCGTTGGAACGGTCCACCACGCGGATGTAGGCATTGCGGACCTGCCCGAAACTCTGGCTACGCGACTCGGCGTCGTAGATCGAGACCGGGAACACGATGCTGTCGATGGTCGACGGCGCGTTGGCCAGATCGACGTTGATCACCTCGTCGTCGCCCTCGCCCTCACCGGTCCGGTTGTCACCGGCGTGTTCGATGGCGCCGTCGGGTGACTTCAGATTGTTGAAGAACACGAAGTGCCCGTTCGACACGGCCTTCTTGTCCGCACCCAGGCCGATGGCGCTGGCGTCCAGGTCGAAGTCGGTACCCGTGGTGGTACGCAGATCCCAGCCCAAACCCACTGCAACAGCGGTGAGTCCCGGGGCCGCCTTGGTCAGCGACACATTGCCGCCCTTGGACAGGCTCACACCCATACCAGCTTCTCCTATCGATCGTCGTCGCGGCAGCCGATGTCGGCAGCTCCGCGCCTCTGTCGAGGCTACCGAACACTAGCACGCACAACTGTATGGTTATCCTTCGGAACTACCGACCGGATCGCGAAAAGCGTTCCCTCGGAGGATATTTGGCCGACCCCGCGCAGCCGCCGGAGATCAGCGCTTGATGACCCGGGTGCCACCGGCGAAGTTGTCGTGCCAGCCCTGATTCGTCGAACTCGCACCGACCGTGACGGCGATGCCGATGGCGGCGAAGAACCAGAGGATGCTTCCTATCCACGGAATCAGGTTGAGCAGCATGTACGCATTCCGCATCGCCGACTCCTTGACCGTGGGCCGGTCCGCCCCACCGGCGCCGTTCACGTGCAGGCCGAGCACCTTCTTCCCGGGGGTCGAGCCGGTGGCGACCTCGAAGAGCACGAAGTACAGAAACCCGAAACCGGCGCCGGGCAGGATGGAGATCCATCCGGGCAGATCCGCCACGCGCCCCAACACCCAGAACAGAATGGCGCCCACGATGCCCGCGATGATCCAATCGATGAACCTGGCGACGGCGCGTCTGCCGATACCGGCTCCCGCCACACCGATCGAATGCCCCGAATCGGGTCCGAAACCACCTGCTGTCATCGTTCCTCCTCATCTCGAGAACGCGCACGGCCGCCGGACCTTCGGCGACCGGCACAGTGGCAGAGCGAGCATCTCACAGATCGCGATGCGCGGTAAGTGCTGGAACCGGCGCCTCGCCGTCGACCGAGTTCGCTTGCCACGCAGGGGACAACGAAACACATGCGGTCAGAACGCGAGCGTGACGACAACACCGAGGTAGACCAAGGTCAACAGGACACCGTCGAAACCCAGGCGCAGCCACCCGTACCGCTGCCGGACGAGCAGGCCGCCGAGCAGCACCGCCGTCATCAACAACGCGGCGGCGGTCAGGAAGAGCTGATCGGTGCCACCGGCATGGAACAGTGACCCGTCACGGAAGGCGATGTCTCCGATGACGAGATTGAGAGCATCGAGACTGTTGCCGCCGATGATCGCCGCGACAGCGAGGGTGAGCGCACCTCGCCGTACAGCCGCTATGGCGGTGACGGTCTCGGGCAGCGCATTGACCAGCCCCATGAAGACGCCGCCGACGAAACCGGCGCCGAGCCCGGTCGCGGCGACGAGGCTCTCGCCGGCGCGGGCAACCGCCCAGCCTCCGGCCATCACGATCGCGGCGCAGGCCGCGAAATCCGCCCACATCGAGGCATCCGAACGCTCACCGGACCCGCCGTGCCGGTCGGGCCGGTCCTCCCGGGTATCGCGAGTGGACACCACCCGCCACATCGGTTGCTTCTGACCCCGAATGAGATGCAAGCCGCCCAGGTAGAGCCCGATCATGACCAGCGACGCCGGATGTACGCCGGCGACGGTGGCGTCGGGGCTGAACGATGCCAACAGCGCCGTGCTCAGCAAGACGATGAGCAGGCAACCGAACAGCAGATTCTGGGTGGACGCGGCCGCGTGTTCGAGATTGGCCCGGCCGTAGGCGGCATCGGCGGCGACGATCGCGAGCGTCTGCACCGCGATCCCACCGACAGCGTTGCTGTAGGCCAGCTCCGGGTGACCGTCGGCGGCGGCGACGGCGGTCATGACGATCCCCGACAGCGAGGTGATCAATCCGAAGAACACGGCACCGAAGAACGCCTCGCCCCACCCGGTCCGATCGGCCAACTCGTCGCCGAGGGCCGCCAGTCGGAACGACCCGGCGACCGTCACGGCGGCTGCGACACAGAACACCGCCACCGCCACCCCCAGCGGCCACGTCCCTGTCATCGGCGCACCCCGCACAACGCAACCATCATCGTCGGTACTACCCGATCTCGATCCGGTTACGCCACGGTCTCCTACCGGTTCGCCGACAACGGTCTCGGTACGGTGCGGGAAGCCGCGCACCATTGACCCGGTGCCGGGCGGCCATCGCCGACGCCTCGACCGTGGGTCGGTCCGCCCCGCCGGCATCGTTCACGTGCGGGCCGAGGACCTCTTGCCCGGCCCATCACTACGGTCCGGGCAGGTGTGGGTGCGGAGACGGCGGGGTGAGAACCCTGTCGATCACGTAGACGGTGGCGTCGGCGGTTCGGAAACCGCCGCGTATCACCTTCGCGTCGTTGACCTCGATGCCGCGCGCACCACGGGTGACGGTCAGCGCGTGACCGGCGAGCGTGCGGTAGCTTCCGCCGATCGCCTCGGGTGGCAGGCCGACCGGAACCGTGTGATAGGCAATGATTCTCAACAGGGCGGCACGGTCGGTGTGCAACCGCGGTGCCGTCCCCGCGTCCAGTTCGCCCAACGCGCTGGCCACCGGCATGAATACGGTGAACTGCTGTGCCGTACGGGCATGCCCGTACGGCACCCGGTCAGCCGCCCGGTGCTCCGCCCGGATCTGCCCGCCCCCCGCCGCCGCGACCGCGATGACCAGAATCGAGAGGCCCCACCAGGACACCGGTGCCACCCGACGCCGCTGCCCGTCGCTAACGGTGCCCATCACAGCCCAGGGCCGCGACCAGACTGTTCGGACGCATATCGGTCCAGTGCAGCTCCACGTAATCGAGGCAGTCACGGCGGTCACCCTCGTGGACGACCTGCCAGCCCTCGGGGATCGGCGCGAAGTCGGGCCACAGCGAGTACTGCCCCTCGGCATTGCGCAGTACCGAGAACTGGCCCTCGTCGTTGTCGAACGGATTGGTCTCGCTCATCGGTCATCCCTTTCTGTCGGTGATTCGTCGTCCGTCGGTGATCGGTCGAGGTAACTCCGCACTATCGGCCCGATCTCGCCCAGTGCCCGCGGCGAGCCCATGTCGACGTGCGAACAGGCGGTGAGGTGTTCGTGGACCGCGCCGCCGACCACACGTTGCCACGGGTCCACGCCGCCGTCCGGGATCGCGGCACCCGCCTCCGGCGAAACCTGTTCGGTGGCCGTGAAATACACGAGATCTCCGGCATACGCGCCGGGGCGGTACCGGTGGCCCATGGCGGTCCCCGCCAGGTACCCCGCGTACAGTCGCTCCACTCGATCGGAGTCGAGAGCGCCGAGCGGGCCCTGCCGCTCGCGCAGCAGTCGCGCGGCGTGCTGCGGGGTGATATGCCGCGCCGCCAAGCTCTCGTCCCCCAGCAACGCGGCCAGCAGTTCGCCCGCACTGGGATCGGCGGGTTCGGGCTCGTCGGCCAGCACTCGGCTGTCCAGCAGGGCCAGCAGGCCCACCTCCGCACCCGCCGCGCGGAGTTGCACCGCCATCTCGTAGGCGATCAATCCGCCCAGCGACCAGCCGAGCAGGTGATAGGGGCCGCGCGGACGCACCGCGCGCAACTCACGGATATAGCGTTGTGCCAATTGCTCGATGGAGTCGATGCCGGTGTCGTCCTCGGTGAGATGCGGCAGTTGCAGACCGTACACCGGCCGCTCCGGTTCGAGGTGCGGCAGCAGGGCCGCATAGCTCCAGGCCACGCCGCTGACGGAATGGACACAGAACAGCGGCGGCAGCGCGCCCCGCGCCCGCAGTGGCAGCAGCGGGTCCAGCGCGGCCGCGACGGCGGCGACGTCGCCCCCCGAAGCCGCGACGTATCCGGCGATCCCGGCCGGTGTGGGGTCCAGGAAGAGGGCCTGCATGGGAATCCGCACACCGTGGGTGTCCTGGAGCTCCGCCACCAGCCGGGTGCCGAGCAGGGAGTTGCCGCCCAGTTCGAAGAAGTTGTCGTCGACGCCCACCGTGTCCGATCCCAGCACGGTGGCGAAGGCGGCGCACACCCGGGCTTCCAGCGGGTTGCCCGGCTCCCGGTAACCGGCACTCGCGAGGAGCACCGGCTCCGGCAGCGCCGCACGGTCGAGTTTCCCCGCGGGCGTCCGCGGCAGCTCCGCCAGTACCGTGATCGCCTGCGGCACCATGTATCCCGGTACCTTGGCGGCGACGTGGCGGCGCAGCTCCCCCGCCGTCGGGTGCGCGCCCGGCGCACAAGCCACATAGGCGGCCAGCATGGTCGCACCACCCGGCAGGTCGTAGCCGATGGTGGCGGCGGCGGCCACTTCCGGATGGGCGGCGAGTACGGCGTCGATCTCGCCGAACTCGATGCGGAAGCCACGAATCTTCACCTGATGGTCGGTGCGCCCGAGATATTCGAGTTCCCACCGGCCGTCACGCCACAGCCAGCGCACCAGATCACCGGTTCGATACATGCGGGTGCCGGGCGCACCGAACGGATCGGCCACGAATCGCGTCGCCGTCAGTCCCGGTCGCCGGTGATACCCCCGCGCCAACGCGTTTCCGGCCAGGTGCAGTTCGCCGGGCACACCCACCGGCACCGGGTGCAACCGATCGTCCAGCACCACGACGGCGAACCCGCGCAGCGGCCCCCCGATCGTGATCGGCGGACCGGGCAGCAGCGGGCCGCTGATTGTCGCGGCGACGGTGGCCTCCGACGGACCGTAGGCATTGAGCATGGTCCGGCGGGGCGCGGCGGTGTCGTCCACCCACCGCCGCACCAGTTCCGGATCGGTGCGATCGCCGCCGACCATGACGAACTCGAGCTGGTCGAGTCCCGTGGGGTCGACCGTGGACAGGGCCGCCGGAGTGCTGAAGGCGTGGGTCACCTCGTTGGCGCGCAGCAGCTCTCGCAGTGCGTCGCCACCGTAGACCGAGGCGTCGGCGAGGACCAGTGTCGCGGCCGAGCCGAGCGCGAGCAACACCTCCAGGACGGCGGCGTCGAAACTGGGTGAGGCGAAATGCAGCACCCGCGAATCGCCGGTCACCCCGCCGCGTTCGGCCAGTTCGGCGGTGAAGTCGGCGAGTCCCGCGTGCGTCACGCACACTCCCTTGGGCACGCCGGTCGATCCGGAGGTGTAGATCAGGTACGCCGGATTGTCGAGCCGTGGTCCGCCGCCGCGTTCGGCGGTGCGCACCGGCGCGTCCGAGTATGTCCGCAGCTCGGCCGCGAAGGCGGGGTCATCGAGCACCAGCCACCGCGTCCCGTCGGGCAGGGCGTCGCGGCAGCGGGCGACGGTGAGGCCGATCCGCGCGTCCGCGTCCGACACCATGTGCCGGATGCGCTGAGCCGGGTAGGACGGATCGACGGGCACGAAGGCGGCTCCGGTCTTGATCACCGCCAACATGGCCCGCACCGAGTCGACCGATCTCGGAATACCTAGCGCCACATATGATTCCGGCCCGACACCGAACTCCAGCAGCACCCGGGCCAGCCGGTTGGTGGCCCGGTCGAGCTGGTCGTAGCTCATCTGGATCTCGTGATCGCGGATCGCGACGGTGCCGGGACCCGAGGCCACGGCGGCGGCGAAAAGAGCGGGGAACGGCGTCGCGCCGGTCGACATCGCACCTCGCACCGGTGCGAGGTCGCGTCGCTCCCGCGCATCGAGCAGGTCCAGATCGCCTACCGCCGTATCCGGTGCGGCCACGGCGGCGGTGAGCACCCGATGGAACCTGCGGCACAGCTCATGCGCGGTGTCGGCGTCGTAGAGATCCTCGGCGTAGGTGACGCACAGGTCGATGCCGTCCGGAGCGCCCCGGTCCGTCCACGATTCGGTGAGGGTGAACTGCAGGTCGAACTTCGCCACGTCGATACCGGGGTCCTCGGCGACGATGTCCACCGCCCCCAGCCGCGGCGCCCGCGGCACCGCGCTGTGTACCGACAGCATCACCTGAAACAGCGGGTGATATGCCGCGGACCGGCTCGGTTGCACCGCCTCCACCAGGCGTTCGAAGGGAATGTCGGCGTGCGCGAAGGCATCCAGATCGGTTTCCCGCACTGTGTCCAGCAGGTCGGCGAAGGATCGGTCGGACGGCACCGCCGTACGCAATACGAGCGTGCCCACGAACATACCGACCAGCGGTTCGAGCCTCGGATCGACGCGCCCGCCGATGGGCGTGCCCACCGAGATGTCGGCGGTGCCGC
The DNA here is from genome assembly GCF_030767025.1 of Nocardia sp. CC227C. Lineage (GTDB taxonomy): Bacteria > Actinomycetota > Actinomycetes > Mycobacteriales > Mycobacteriaceae > Nocardia. The sequence continues at coordinate 368,293 of NZ_JASITE010000002.1, forward strand.
CGAGACGGCTCAGCAGCACCGCGGTGACGGCGTGCAGCACCATGAACACGCTGACGCCGCGGCGGCGCGCCAATTCGGTCAGCTCACCGTGCAATTCGACGTCGATGCGCGTGGACACCGACGCACCCCGATGCGAGGGCACGGCGGGGCGCGGCCGGTCGGCGGGCAGGTTCAGGCATTCCGGCGCACCGGCCAATCGGTCGGACCAGTAGGCCAGCTGCCGGGCGGCCGGACTGTCCGGATCCTGTTCGCTGCCGAGAATCTCGTGCTGCCACAGGCTGAAGTCGGCGTACTGCACCGGCAGGCCGTCCCATGCGGGCGTCGTGCCCGTCCGGCGCGCCTCGTAGGCGGCCGCCAGGTCGGCCGCCAGCGGCTCGACCGAGCCGCCGTCGGCGGCGATGTGGTGCAGCACGAGTACCAGCACATGCTCGTCTGCCGCGAGCCGCAGCAGCTGCGCGCGAATCGGGATCTCCCGGGCGACGTCGAATCCGGCGGCGGCACAGCAGCGGACGAACTCTGCCACCCGGTCGTCGGTGATGTCGATGACCGGGACCGAGGGCGTCGAGTCCGGGACCGGCACCTGGTGCGGCCCCTCGGCGTCCGCCGGGAACACGGTGTGCAGCACCTCGTGCCGCGCCACCACATCGGCCACCGCCCGGCACAGCGCAGTCTCGTCCAGTGGGCCGCGCAACCGCAGTACCAGTGGAATGTTGTATGCGCCGGAGTCGGTGTCGAATCGGTTGAGCAGCCACAGTCGCTGCTGCGCGGGCGACAGCGGCACCCGCGCCGGGCGGACCCGCGCCGCCAGCGCGGGGCGGTGATCGCGACGGTCGGAGCGATCGAGCACCGCGCCCAACCCGGCCGGGGTGGGATTCTCGAACACCGCCCGCACCTCGAGCCGGATTCCGGAGGTCGCCGCGATCCGCGCAACCAACTGGGTGGCGGAGAGCGAGTTCCCGCCCAGCTCGAAGAAATCGTGCTCGGCCAGAATTCCGTCCCGCCCGATCACGTCGGCCATCGCGGCCGCCGCCAGCCGCTCCCCGTCGGTCCGAGGTGCGCGGCCGCCGTCGGCCACCGCCCAGCTCGGCTCGGGCAGCGCCCGGCGGTCGAGCTTTCCGTTGGGCGACAGCGGGATCGAGTCCAACACCACGAACAGCGCGGGCACCATGTGCGCCGGGAGACGCTCCGCGGCGGCGGCACGCAGGGCTCCGGGGTCGACGGTCCGGCCGTCCAGCGCGACCACATAGCACACCAGCTGCGCCCGTCCCGCGTCGTCGCGACGAATATCGGTGTGCACGAACCGTATTCCCTCGCATTCGCCGACGACGGCGGTGACCTCGCCGAGTTCGATCCGGAAGCCGCGCACCTTCACCTGGTCATCGGCACGGCCGACGAAGACGAGTTCGCCCTCGGCGTTCCAGCGCACCAGGTCGCCGGTGCGGTACATCCGCGCTCCGGGGCCGCCGAACGGGTCGGCGATGAAGCGCTCGGCGGTCAGCGCCGGTCGACGGTGATAGCCGCGCGCGACGCCGGTACCGCCCACGTAGAGTTCACCGACCACGCCCAGCGGCACCGGACGCAGCCGCCCGTCCAGCACCACCGCGCTCACGCCGCGTATCGGACGGCCCAGGGCGATCGGGCGATCGGGACGCATCGGCGCGGAGAAGGTGGTGGCGATCGTCGCCTCGGACGGGCCGTAGCCGTTCACCATGGCCCGCCCGCGTCCCCACTGCTCCACCAGTTCCCGGTCGAACGCCTCGCCTCCGACGACCAGGGTGCGCAGCCGTGGCAGCGGCCAGCGATCGACATCGATGCTCGCCAGCACGGCGGGGGTGATCACCGCGTGGGTCACCGCCCTGCTCTCGATGAGTTCGGCCAGCGCGTCGCCACCGTAGATGTCGGTCGCGGCGATGACCATCGTCGCGCCAGCGCACCAGGCGAGCAGCAGTTCCAGCACAGCGACGTCGAAACTCGGCGAGGCCAGGTGCAGGGTGCGCGACGAGCGGTCCACACCGAATCGGACCCGTTGCACCTCGGCGCAGTTGAACAGGCCGCGGTGCGTGACGGCCACGCCCTTGGGCAGTCCGGTCGAGCCGGACGTGTAGATCACGTACGCGACCTCGTCGAGCAGCAGCGGCCGCGTGCGCTCCCCGTCGTCGATCGGTGCGTCGGACCACTCGGACGCGGCGTCGACCGGCAGCCACTCCACGCCGAGACCGTCGGGCAACGCGTCCCGGTCCGACTCGACGGTCAGACCGCAGCGTACGGCGGAGTCGGTCAGCATGTGCCGAATGCGGTCCACCGGGTGGCGCACGTCCACGGGCAGGAAGGCCGCCCCGGTCTTGGCGACGGCGAGCGATCCGACCACGGACTCCACCGATCGCGCCAGACCCAGCGCGACGACGTCGCCGGGTCCGACACCGGCCGCGATGAGCCTGCGGGCCAGCCGGTTCGACCAGGCGTCGAGCTCACCGTAGGTCACCGTGCGGGTAGCCGCGACGAGCGCCGGGTGCGCGGCATCCACCGCACGGGCGAACAGTTCCGGCAAGCCGATAGGGGGCGCCGCGGGTTCGCCGCGCCCGGGTGCGAGGACCGACCGCTCCCAGGCGCTGAGCAGGTCGACATCGCCGACCGCGGCACGCGGGTCGTCGAGCACGCCCTCGAGCAGCCGCACGAAGCGACGGCTCAGCCGGTCCGCCGTACTGGCGTCGAACAGGTCGGTGGCATAGGTCAGACACAGGTCGATGCCGTCCGGATCCCCGTGCGGCGTCCGGGTTTCGGTGAAGGTGAACTGAAGATCACACTTCGCCAGGCCCGGGTCGACGGACAGGCCCGACACCTCCAGCTCCGGCAGCCGCACCGCGGGCACACCCATATTCGTGAGCGACAGGCTGACCTGGAACAACGGGTGATGGGCGGTCGAACGGACCGGATTGAGCAGTTCCACCAGCCGTTCGAAGGGCAGGTCGGCATGGGCGAAGGCGTCGAGATCGGTATCGCGCACGGCGGCCAGCACGGTGGGGAAGTCGGCCGCGCCGTCGATCCGCGTCCGCAGCACCAGCGTGCCGACGAACATGCCGATCAGATCGTCGAGCGCCGCGTCGCCGCGCCCGGACACGGCCGTGCCGATCGTGATGTCGCCGGTCCCGGCGGTCCGGGAGATGAGCACCGCCAAGACCGCGTGCAGCACCATGAAGACACTCACATCGTGCGCCCGCGCGATATCGGTCACGCGGGCGTGCAGCCGCGCGTCCACCCGCACCGAGGTCGAGGCCCCGCGATGGGTGGCCACCGCCGGGCGGGGACGATCGGCGGGCAACTCCAGGCATTCGGGCAGTCCGGCCAACCGCTCGGTCCAGTACCGCACCTGCGCCGCTGCGACACTGTCCGGATCGTCCTCGCCGCCCAGCGCATCCCGTTGCCACAGGCTGTAATCCGCGTACTGGACCGGCAGGGGTGACCACTCGGGGACGCGGCCGCCGCACCGCGCCTCGTACGCCGTCACCAGATCCGCGGCCAGTGGGGTCAGCGACCACCCGTCCGCGGCGATGTGATGGACCACGACCACCAGCACGTGACCGTCCGGGCCGACCCGAAGCAGGGTCGCGCGCAGCGGCGGTTCCGCGCTCAGATCGAACCCGCCACGCGCCACCTCGATCGCGTCGTCGGCCATGGTGCGAGAACTCGAGACGACGCACACGACCGGCACCGGCGTCTCCGGCGGCAGGACCACCTGATGCGGTCCGTCGGCGTCCTCCGGGAATACGGTGCGCAGGATCTCGTGACGTGCGACGACATCGGCGACGGCCAGACGCAGCGCGTCGATGTCCAAGCGCCCGCGCAGTCGCAGTCCGATCGGAATGTTGTAGGCCCCGGAGCCGGGTTCGAATCGGTTGAGGAACCACAGGCGCTGCTGCGCCGAGGACAGCGGCACCCGGACGGGCCGCTCGCGCGCCGTCAACGCCGGACGGACCGGACGCCCGCCCGATCCCGAATCATCCAGCAGGACAGCCAGTTCGGCGGGAGTGGGGTGGTCGAAGACCGACCGCACCGCGAGCTGTCGCCCGCCGACGGCTGCGAGCCGCGCGACCAGCTGGGTCGCCGAGAGCGAGTTGCCGCCGATGTCGAAGAAGTCCTGATCGGCCCCGATATCGGACCGGCCGAGCACCTCACCCATGACCCCGGCCACCAGCGCTTCGGTGGGTGTCCGCGGGGCGCGGCCGGGAGCAGCGGTCGGCCAGACCGGTTCCGACAGCGCTCGACGGTCCAGTTTTCCGTTGGGCGACAGTGGAATCGACGCCAGTGGCACGAACACCGCCGGAACCATGTGAGTGGGCAGTCGCCGCGCCGCGGCCTCCCGCAGCCGCGCCGGATCGGCGGCGGCGTCCTCGCCGTCCGGCACGACGTAGCAGACGATGGCCGGGGTGTCGGTCGGATCGCGCCGTATCTCGGTGTGCGCGAAGCGGATACCGTCGAGCTGGGCCATCACCGCGCTGATCTCGCCGAGTTCGACGCGGAAGCCGCGGATCTTCACCTGGTCGTCGCCGCGGCCCAGGAACATCAGCTCGCCCTCGTCCGTCCACCGCACCGCATCGCCGGTCCGGTACATGCGCTCGCCCGGCACGGTGGCGTAGGGATTCGCCACGAAGCGCTGCGCGGTGAGCCCGGGGCGCAGCCGGTAGCCACGCGCCAGGCCGTCACCTGCGATGTACAGATCTCCGGCGACCCCCGGCGGGAGCGGCCGCAACCGCTGGTCCAGCACGGCCACGGCGGTACCGCGGATCGGGCGTCCGAGCACCACCGGAGCCGCATCCGTCAGCGGTTCGGAGATGGCGCTCATGATGGTGGTCTCGGTCGGGCCGTACCCGTTGTGCAGCGCCCGTCCGGGCGACCAGCGGGCGACCAGCTCGGCGCCCACGGCCTCACCGCCCACCACCAGGCAACGCAGTGCGGGCAGCGGCCAGCGGTCGACGTCGACACTGGCCAGCGCTGCCGGGGTGATGAACGCGTGGGTGACCCGTTCGCGGTCGAGCAGCGCCGCCAGTTCGTCGCCGCCGTACACCTCGGGCGGGGCGATCACCATGGTCGCTCCCGCCCCCCAGGCGAGCAGCAGTTCGAGCACCGCCGCGTCGAAACTCGGCGACGCGAAATGCAGTGTCCGGCTGTCGGATTCCACGCCGTACCGGATGCGCTGCTCCAGCGCGAACCCCGCGAGTCCACGGTGGGTCACCGCCACGCCTTTGGGCCGGCCGGTGGACCCGGAGGTGTAGATGACGTACGCGATGTCGTCGATGCCCGGCGAGCGCACCCGGTCCGTGTCCGATACCGGCTCCCCCGAGCCGAATCGCTCCAGTTCGGCCAGGGACAGCCAGGTGATGTCCGGCGGCAGTTCCGCGCCCGCCGCCGCGCCGGTCACGCCCAAGCGCGCGCCGGAATCGGCGAGCATGTGCCGGATGCGGTCGGCGGGATAGCGGAGGTCCACGGGGAGGAAAGCCGCACCGGTCTTGGTGACCGACACCGTCGCCAGTACGGACGCGGCCGAGCGCGGCAGGGCCAGGGCGACCGTGTCACCCGGACCGACGCCGTGCGCGATCAGGGCGTGCGCCACCCGGTTCGACCGGTCGTCCAGCTCGCCGTAGCGCGACTCGCCGTCCGGCGCGATCAGGGCGATGCGGTCGCGGTCGGTGGTGGCGGCGGCGAACAGCTCCGGCAGGGTGGCCGCCACGGGTCCGGGCGCGCCCCGGGCCGGAACCAGGCTGGCGCGCTCGGCCACCGACAGCAGATCGAGATCACCGACCGGTTTGTGCGGACTCCTGCTGACTTGGGCCAGCAGCCGCAGGAACCGACCCGCCAGACGCTCGGCCGTCCCGGCGTCGAAGATATCGGTGGCGTAGGTCAACCGGATGTCGATACCGTCCGGATCGCCCTGGGCGGTCTGTGTTTCGGTGAAGGTGAACTGGAGATCGAACTTCGCGGTGTCGAGCGCGATCTCCTCGATCGTCACCTCGATGTCATCGAGCCGCGGTGCGCCCGGCAGCGCGTCGTGGACCGACAGCATCACCTGGAACAGCGGGTGATGCGCGGTGGACCGCCTGGGGTCGAGTGCCTCGACCAAGCGCTCGAACGGAATATCGCTGTGCGCGAACGCATCCAGATCACGATCGCGCACGGCGGCCAGCAGGTCGGTGAAAGCGGTGGCGCGGTCGACCGGGGTGCGCAGCGCCAGCGTGCCCGCGAACATGCCGATCAGCGGGTGCAGCCGGGCGTCGGCGCGACCGGAGACAGGCGTGCCGACCACTACGTCGTCGGTGCCGGACAGACGGGCCAACAGGACCGCGAGGACGCTGTGCAGCACCATGAACAGGCTCGCGTCGTGATCGCGGGCGACCCGCAGCAGCGCGGCGTGCGCGGAGCCGTCGAGTCGGGCGACGACCGCCGCGCCGTGCTGGTCCCGTACCGCCGGGCGCGGGCGGTCGGTGGGCAGTTCGAGGCATTCGGGTGCACCCGAGAGCGTGTCCCGCCAGTAGTTCAGCTGGCGGGCGGCGACGCTGTTCGCATCCTCCTCGTCGCCCAGCAGCTCCCGCTGCCAGATGCTGAAATCGGCGTACTGGACCGCTAGTTCGGGCCATGTCGGCGTCTGCCCTCGCCGCCGTGCCGTGTAGGCCGCGGCCAGATCCGCGGCCAACGGCGCGATCGAACCGCCGTCGGCGGCGATATGGTGCACGACCACCGCCAGCAGCCGATCGCCGTCGACCCGCAGCAGTTCGGCGCGTACCGGCAGTTCGGTGGCGAGATCGAATCCCGCGACGGCCAGCGTGCACAGCCGCGACGCCAACTCCTCGGCGGCGCAGTCCACCACGGGCAGCTCGAACCGCAGCTCGTCCACGGGCAGCACCACCTGATGCGGCCCGGTCGCGTCCTGCGGAAACACCGTGCGCAGCGCCTCGTGCCGAATCACCACGTCGCGCAGCGCCGCGCCGAGGGCCGCCACGTCGACCGCACCGTGCAGACGCAGCGCCATCGGGATGTTGTAGGCGCCGGAATCGGCGTCGAATCGGTTGAGGAACCACAGGCGCTGCTGCGCCGGGGACAGCGGCACCCGGTCCGGGCGAGGTCCGCGGCACAGGCGCGGCAGCGCCGGTTCGCCCTGTGCCAGGCGCTCGTCCACGAGCTGAGCCAGCCGCTCCGGCGTCGGGTGCTCGAACACCGCGCGCACCCCGAGCCGGTGACCGGTCGCGGTGGCGATCTGCGCGACCAGTCGTGTCGCCGTGAGCGAGGTGCCGCCGAGCTCGAAGAAGTCGTGGTCGGCGCAGACCCGCTCGCGACCGGTGATCTCGGCCATGGCCGCTGCCACCAGGATCTCACTGGGCGTCTCTGGATCGCGGCCACCCTCGACCGCGTCCCAGTCGGGTTCGGGCAGTGCCTGCCGATCCAGTTTCCCGCTGGGCGAGAGTGGAACCGTGTCCAGCGCGATCACGGCGGCGGGAACCATGTAGCCCGGCAGCCGGGCAGCGGCGTGGGTGCGCACCACGCGCACGTCCACCGGCCGGGTGGTGGTGACGTAGACGACGAGCCGGGGCGTACCTGCCCGATCGTATCGAACTTCGGTGTGCGCGAAACCGATCCCCGCGATGGCGGACACCACGGAACTGATCTCGCCGAGTTCGATGCGGAAGCCGCGAATCTTCACCTGGTCGTCCCCGCGTCCAACGAAGACCAGATCCCCCGAGGCGGACCACCGCACCACGTCACCCGTGCGGTACATCCGCTCGCCCGGCGTCGTGGCGAACGGATTCGCGACGAAACGCTCCGCGGTGAGCCCCGGACGCTCCAGATAGCCGCGCGCCAGGCCCGCGCCCGCCACGTACAGCTCTCCCGCCACCCCGGCCGGCACCGGGCGCAGTCGGGTGTCCAGCACGGCGACCGCCACACCGCGAATCGGGCGGCCGAGCACGACCGGCTGATCCGTCGGCAGTGCCGCCGAGATCACCGGCGCCACAGTGGCTTCCGAGGGTCCGTAGGCATTGAACATGGCGCGGTGTGCGGCCCAGCGGGTTACCAGATCACCGCCGACCGCCTCGCCTCCGACGACGAGGCAGCGCAGCGCGGGCAAGCGCCAGCGGGCCGCGTCGATACTCGCCAGGGCCGCGGGGGTGAGGAACGCGTGCGTCACCGCCTGCCCCTTGAGCAGGGTCGCCAGGTCGTCACCGCCGTAGCTGTCGGCGGGGGCCACCACCATGGTCGCCCCCGCGCACCAGGCCAGCAGCAGTTCCAGCACCGAGGCGTCGAAGCTGGGCGATGCGAAATGCAGTGTCCGGCTGGTGGACTCGACACCATAGCGAGTGCGTTGCTCCTGGGCGAATCCGGCCAGCCCGCGATGCGGCACGGCCACGCCCTTGGGTACCCCGGTCGAACCCGAGGTGTAGATGACATAGGCGACGTCATCGACATGTACGCTCCGGAGACGGTCCGAATCCGTCACCGGCGCGTCCGATCCGGACTCCGGAACCGCATCGACGCACAACCAGGCGACCGCCGGTTCGGCCGGTAGATGTCCCTGATCGGCCGCGGTGGTCACCCCCAATCGCGCGCCGGAGTCGGTGAGCATGTGCTGGATCCGCTCGATCGGATGTCGCACGTCGACCGGGAGGTAGGCGGCGCCGGTCTTGGCGACCGCGACGGTGGCGACCACCGACTCGACCGACCGCGCCATTCCCAGCGCCACCACCGTTGCGGGGCCGGCACCGCGCGCGATGAGCAGGCGCGCCAACCGGTTCGACCATTCGTCGAGTTCGCGGTAGGTCAGGGCGCGGTCCTCGCACACCAGCGCGACACGGTCCGGATCGGCCGCCGCCAGCGCGAACAGTTCCGGGAGGGTGAGCAGGATGTCGGACTCCGGGCCGTGCACCGGGGACAGCGCGCGCGTTTCCTCCGGGGTGAGGATGTCGACGACGCCCACCGGCACATCCGGATCGGCCGTCACCGCGTCGAGTACGCGCAGTAGTCGAGCGCCGAGTCCGGCCGCGGTCGCCTCGTCGAACAGGTCGGTGGCGTAGGTCAGACACAGTTCGAACCCGCCGTCGCCGGGGGAACCGAAAGCGAACTGCAGGTCGAACTTGGCCACGGTCAGGTGGACCCGCAGAATCGAGACCTCGAGTTCGGGCAGTCGGGGCGCGGCGGGCACGAGATCGTCCACCGACAGGCTCACCTGGAACAGCGGGTGATACGCGGTGGAGCGCACCGGGTTCAGCGCCTCGACCAGCTGCTCGAACGGCAGGTCGGCGTGCGCGAACGCACCGAGGTCGGTCTCGCGCACCTCGCGCAGCAGCTCGCGGAAGCTCCGGTCGTGATCGACCGCGGTGCGCAACACCAGGGTGCCGACGAACGCGCCGACCAGTTCCTCGAGCTCGGGTTCGGTGCGGCCCGCGACCGCGGTGCCGATGGCGATGTCGGATCCGCCGCCCAGCCGCGCCAACAGCAGCGCGACGACCGCGTGCAACACCATGAACTCGGTGACGTCGTGGTCGCGCGCGAAGGCCCGCAGCCGCGCGTGCGACGCGGCGGACACGGGCAGCCGCACCGCCGCACCGCGATGGGTCGCCACCGCCGGACGCGGACGGTCGATCGGCAGCTCGAGGCAGTCCGGCAGTCCTGCCAATCGTGAGCGCCAGTACCGCAGCTGGCGTCCGGCTACGCTGTCCGGATCGCGCTCGTCGCCCAGCAGCTCCGCCTGCCACACCGCGAAGTCGCGGAACTGCACGGGCAACGGCGACCATTCCGGGGCGTGTCCGGTCCGGCGCGCCGTGTAGGCGGTCATGAGATCCGCCAAGAGCGGAGTCAATGACCACCCGTCCATGGCGATGTGGTGGACGGTCAGGGCAAGGGTGAAGTCCGCGTCGCCGCTGCGCATCAGCTCCGCCCGCAACGGCAGCTCGGTGGTCAGATCGAACCCGGGTTCGGCGAAGGCCTCCACGTCGTACTCGACCTCGAGCGGCGACACCTCCAGGCGGGTCAGCGGCATCGGCACGTCGTGGGCGGGGATGACCACCTGGTGCGGGCCGTGTTCGTCCTGTGGATAGAGGGTCCGCAGGATCTCGTGCCGGGTGATCACGTCGAGCAGCGCCGCGCGCAGCGCCGCCTCGTCCAGCGCGCCGCGCAATCGCAGCGCCGCCGGGATGTTGTACACGCCGGAATCGGTGTCGAGCTGGTTGAGGAACCACAGCCGCTGCTGTGCGGAGGACAGCGGTGTCCGGGCCGGTGCCGCGCCCGGGCGCAGCCTCGGTCGGGGCGCGACCGCCCGGCCCGCGGCTCCGTCCAAGATGCGGGCCAACCCTTCCGGGGTCGGATGCTCGAACACGTCCCGGACGGCAAGCCGGTGACCGTGGGCGGCGGCGATCCGGGATACCAGCAGTGTGGCCGACAGCGAGTCGCCGCCCAGGTCGAAGAAGGCATGATCGGCGTGGACTCTTTCCCGACCGAGAATGCGCGCCATCTCGGCGGCCACCAGCTCCTCGGCCGGGGTCGCGGGTGCGCGCCCGGGTTCGTCGGCGTCCCACACGGGTTTCGGCAGTGCGCGACGGTCCAGTTTTCCGCTCGGCGACAACGGCACCGCCGCCAGCGGGATGACCGCCGACGGCACCATGTGGGCGGGCAGCCGCGCCGCGGCGTGCGCACGCACCGCCCGCGGATCCACCGCATCGCCGAGCACGTAGCAGACGATCCGCGCGCGCCCGCCGTCGTCGTCGCGAATCTCGGTGTGCGCGAAGCGGACTCCAGCGAACCCGGCGACAACGGCGCTGATCTCGCCTAGTTCCACGCGGAAGCCACGCAGCTTCACCTGGTCGTCGGCGCGGCCGACGAACACCAACTCCCCACCCCGGGTCCAGCGCACCAGGTCACCGGTGCGGTACATGCGCTCCCCCGCACCACCGCAGGGGTCGGCCACGAAGCGCGTCGCCGTCGCGCCTGGACGACCCCGGTAACCGCGCGCCAGTCCCGCACCGCTGAGATACAGCTCGCCGACAACCCCGAGCGGGACCGGACGCAGGCGACGATCGAGTACGACCAGTCCGGCACCGCGGATCGGGCCGCCCAGGACTATTCGCTCTCCCGGCGAGAGCGCCGCGGAGACGACGGCGGCGATGGTGGCCTCGGTCGGACCGTACGCGTTGAACAGCGTCCGGTCCCGTCCCCAGCGCCGTACCAGCTCGGCGCTCACGGCGTCGCCGCCGACGATCAGGGCGCGCAGTCCGGGCAACGGCCAGCGCCTGGCGTCGATGGTGGCGAGTGCGCCGGGAGTCAGGAAAGCATGGCTGATCTGTTCCCGCTCCAGCAGTTCGGCCAGCTCGTCTCCGCCGTACAGCTCTGGCGGCGCGACCACCACGGTCGCGCCCGCACCCCAGGCCAGCAGTAGTTCCAGCACCGAAGCGTCGAAGCTGGGTGAGGCGAAATGCAGTGTCCGAGCGCTGGATTCGACGCCGAACTGCTCGGCCATGGTGCGGGTGAAGTTCGCCAGCCCGGTATGGGTGACCGCCACGCCCTTGGGGTTTCCGGTGGAGCCGGAGGTGTAGATCACATAGGCGGCGTGCCCGATTCGCAGCGGCGCGACCCGGTCCGCGTCGGTGACCGGGGCGTCGGACAGCCGCGCCTGCGCATCGGTCACCGCCGGGTCGTCGAGAACCAGCCATTCCACGTCACCGTCGGGCAGTTCGCCACGATGGGCGGTGACGGTGAGGCCCACCCCGACGGCGGAGTCGGTGAGCATGTGCTGCTTGCGCGGCATCGGATAGGTCGGGTCGACCGGCAGGAAGGCCGCCCCCGCCTTGGCCACCGCCACCAGGGCGCACAAGGATTCGACCGACCGTGAGATAGCCAGCGCGACAGCACTTTCCGGACCGACACCAACGGCGATCAGCAGCCGGGCGAGCCGATTGGACACCCGGTCCAGTTCGCCGTAGGTCAGCTCCCGCGCCCCGGCCCGGACGGCGGCTCGGGCGGGGTCGATCGCGGCCGCGGCGGTGAAGATCTCGGCCAGCGTGCGGACCGGTGCGGCCGCCGCGCCGTGCGCCGGTGCCAGGGTGCGGGTCTCGTCGACGGTCAGCAGCGGCAGCTCGCCGACGGGCAGCTCCGGATCGGCCGTCGCGGCGGTGAGCAAAGCGGTGTAGCGCTCGACCAACCGGCGTGCTGAGTCGGGCGCGAAGAGATCGGTGGCATAGGTCAGCTCGACCTCGATGCCCGCCGGAGCACCAGCGGCCGTACGCCTTTCGACCAGGGTGAACTGTAGATCCCACCGGGCGGTTCCGGTGTCGAGCGCTGTCGCGGTCGTGTGCAGTCCGGGCAACTCCACCGTATCGGCCACCTCGCCGTGCACGGACAGCATCACCTGGAACAGCGGATGGTGCGCCGACGACCGGACCGGCGCCAGCGCCTCGACCAGCCGCTCGAATGGCAGATCGGCATGGGCGAAGGCGTCCAGATCGATGTCGCGCACCGTATCCAGCAGGGCGGCGAACGGCGCGGCGGTGTCCACGGGCGTGCGCAGCACCAGGGTGCCCACGAACATGCCGATGAGATCGTCGAGCCGGGGATCGGTGCGCCCCGCGACCGGGGTGCCGATGGCGACGTCGTCGGTGGCGGCGAGCCGCGCCAGCAGCGCGGCCAGAGCCGCGTGCAGCACCATGAAGACGCTCACGCCCCGGTGGTGCGCCACCGTCGCCACCGCGGCGTGCACCGGCGCTGCGAGCCGGGTGCGCACGGTATCCCCGCGCTGGGACGCCACCGGCGGTCGCGGCCGGTCGGTGGGCAGATCCAGACATTCGGGCAGCTCCGCGAGGCGTTCACGCCAGTGGTTCAGCTGCCGGGCGGCCAGGCTGCCCGGGTCGTCCGGGCTGCCCAGCGAATTCTGCTGCCACACCGCGAAATCCGCGTACTGCACCGGCAGCGGCGGCCATTCCGGCGCGACGCCGGAGAGCCGGGCGCGGTAGGCCGCCGCGAGATCCCCGGCGAGCGGCGTCAGCGACCAGCCGTCCGCGGCGATGTGGTGCACGACGACCACGAGCAGATGCTCGTCCGGCGCCAGCCGCAGCAGGCCCACCCGTATCGGCGTGTCCACCGTCAGATCGAAACCGGCAGCGGCGAATTCGCGTGCATCGGCGTCGGCGGTCGCGGGAGCGGAAGCGATACGGGCGATCGGCGTCTCGGCGGCGGCCCGCACCACCTGGTGCGGGCCCTCGGCGTCCTCCGGGAACACCGTGCGCAGCACCTCGTGGCGCGCCACCACGTCCGAGACGGCGGATTCCAGGGCGGGGATCGCCAACCGGCCCGACAAGCGCAGCGCGACAGCGATGTTGTACGCGCCCGACTCGACGTCGTAGCGGTTCAGGAACCACAGCCGCCGCTGTGCCGACGACAGCGGTATCCGACCCGACCGCGGTCCGACCGTCAGCGCGAGCCGACCGCCGGTGCCCGCGACCGTCTCCAACCGAGCGGCCAACCCCGCCACCGTCGGTGCGTCGAACAACGCCCTGACCTCGACCACCGCATCCAGTGACCGACTCAGGCGGGCGGCCACCTTCGTCGCGAGCAGGGAATTGCCGCCGCGGGCGAAGAAGTCGTCGTCGAGGCCGATCCGATCCGCCCCGAGTGCCTCGGCGAATACCGCCGCCACCAGCCGTTCCACCCGGGTCAGCGGCTCTCGGAAGCGAGCGGGTGCGAAGACCGGATCCGGCAGCGCGGCACGGTCGACCTTGCCGGTGGCCGTCATCGGCAGTGCGGGCAGCACCACGAGCGCGGCGGGCACCATGTAGGCGGGCAGCACGGCGGACAGTCGGGCCCGCACGTCCTCCGGATCCGGGGTGTGGCCCGGCGCGGGGGCGAGATAGGCGACCAGCCGGTCGCCGCCCGCCGCGTCCGGGCGGGTGACGACCACCGTGGCGGCGATGCCCTCCTGCGCGAGCAGGGCGGCCTCGATATCGCCCAGCTCGATCCGGAATCCGCGGACCTTGACCTGAAAATCGGTGCGCCCGTGGTATTCCAGCTCTCCCGCCGGTGTCCACGCCGCGAGATCCCCGGTGCGGTACATGCGTTCGCCCGGCGCGGCGAACGGGTCGGGCACGAAACGTTCCGCCGTCAACGCCCCCGTCCCGACATAGCCGTGCGCCAACTGGACGCCAGCGAGATGTAGTTCGCCCACCACACCGGGCGGGACCGGCCGCAACCGCGCGTCCAAGACGTAGACCCGGGTATTCCATTCCGGGCGGCCGATCGCGACGGTCGCGCTGTCGGAGTCGTCCACCCGGTGCGCGGTCACCGACACCGCGGCTTCCGTGGGGCCGTACAGATTCCACAGCTGGATATGGGGGTTGACCCGGCGGAAGCGCTGTGCCGTGGCCGCGGGCAGCGCCTCACCGATGGCGAGCACCAGCCGCGTCATGGCGGGCAGCTCGGCGGGCGAGGTGGCCAGCAGGGCGGTCAGCATGGACGGCACCAGATGCAGCACGGACACCCGCTGCGCGTCGATGAGTGCGCGCAGGTACGCGGGGTCACGGTGGCCCTCCGGGGCGGCGATCACGGTGCGGCCGCCGACCAGTACCGCCGAATAGAGTTCCCACACCGACAGATCGAAGGTCGCGGCCGTCTTCAACAGCACGGTGTCATCGCTGTCCAGGCCGAATGTCGCCTGCTTCCACAGCAATTGGTTCAGCACCGCGCGGTGGGGCACCGCCACGCCCTTCGGACGGCCCGTGGACCCCGAGGTGAACACGATATAGGCGGTGTGCTCCGGGCGCAGCGGGGCGTTCCGTTCACCGTCGAGGACGGGGTAGCGCGGCAGCGCGGACAGCTCCAGCGCGTCGATCTCCACCACCGGCGCGGAGGTGGGCGGCAGACCGGCGGAATCGTCGGCGGTGCTCAGCAGTAGGTGCGGATCGGCGACGCGGAGCACCCGGTCGAGCCGTTCCGCGGGCTGGCCCGGGTCGACGGGGATGTACGCGCCCCCGGCCACCAGCACGGCGTACATGCCGACTATCAGCTCGGTCGAACGGCGCACCGCCAGCGCCACCCGCCGCTCCGGGCCGACGCCCAGCGTGATCAGGTGGCGGGCGAGACGGTTCACCCGTGCGGAGAACTCCGCGTAGGTCAGAGACAGCGGCTCCGCGTCGGTACCGGCATCCACCACCAGGGCCACGGCCGCCGGGGTCCGGGCGGCCTGCGCGGCGAACATCGAGGCGAGCGTCTGGCGGGCCGGTAGGGGGTGGTCGGTGGCGTTCCACTCGTGCAGGATTCGCACCCGCTCGACGGTGTCGAGCAGATCCAGGTCGCCCACCGGCAGGTGCGGGCGGGCGACGGCGTCGGTGAGCACGCGGGTGAACCGCGCCCCCAGGTCGGCGGCGGTTGCCTCGTCGAAGAGGTCGGTGGCGTACACGATATGCCCGTCGATCCCGGCGGGCGCTCCGGTGGCGTCGTGGTGGTCTGTGAGCACCAGTTGCAGGTCGAACTGGGCGACGCCGGTCTCGATGGCCGATCCGGAAACGGTCAGGCCGGGCATTTCGACCGCGACCGCACCCAGGTTCTGGAACGAGAAACCGATCTGCACCAGCGGATGCCGGGCGGTGGAGCGGACCGGATTCAGTTCCTCCACCAGTCGTTCGAACGGCAGCCGGGAGTGCGCGAAGGCGGCCAGGTCGACGGTCCGCTGCCGAGTCAGAAACGCCCGGAAGGATTCGTTCGGATCCAGCCGCGCCCGGAAGACGACGGTATTGACGAACATGCCGATCAAGCCGTCCAGATCGCGTTCGCCGCGACCGGCCACCGGTGTGCCCACGGCGATGTCGGCCGTGCCCGACATCCGCGCCAGCAGTACCGAGAACGCCGCGTGCACGGCCATGAACGGCGTGGTGTCGGTGTCGCGGGTCAGTCGCAACAGTTCCGCGTGGACGGCGGCATCGACCGCCACGTCCACCGTCGCGCCCCGGTACGACTGCACCGCCGGACGCGGCCGGTCGTACGGCAGCGACAATTCGTCCGGCAGGTCGGCCAACTGGTCGCGCCAGTAGGTGAGTTCCGCCGCGGCAGCGCTGTCGGGATCGGCGGCGTCGCCGAGCGCCTCGCTCTGCCACATGCTGTAGTCGGCGTACTGGACCGGCAGCGCGGCCCAGTCCGGATCACGGCCGGACAGCCGTGCGGCGTACGCCGTGGAGAGGTCTGCGAACAGCGGCGCCAACGACCATCCGTCGGCGGCGATATGGTGAATGACGACGACCAGCAGGTGATCGTGGGGTGCGGCGCGCAGCAGTTCGATCCGCAGCCCCGGCTGTGTGGTGAGGTCGAACCCGACACGGGCGATGGCGCGCAGGCATTCGTCCGTTTCCGCCGCGGGGACCTCGCGAACGTCCAGGGTCGGGGTGACCGTTTCCACCGGCAGCACCAACTGCCGCGGGCCGTCCGGACCGTCCGGGTAGACGGTCCGCAGCGGCTCGTGGCGGGCGATGAGGTCGGCGACGGCCGCACGCATCGCGTCGACGTCCAGCTCGCCGCACATGCGCACCGCGAACGGGATGTTGTAGGTGTGGGCGCGCTGGTCGAATCGGTTGATGAACCACAGGCGCTGCTGTGCCGGGGACAGCGGAATGTGGGCGGGGCGCGACCGGACCGCCAGCCGCGTGTCTCGGGCTTCGGGGCGCAGCGCCGAAACCCGTTCGGCCAGACCGCCGACCGTCGACTCCTCCAGGACCAGTCTGATCGGCACGGCGACACCGAGTTCCGCGCCCAGGCGCGCGGCCACCCGGGTCGCGCTCAGCGAGTTCCCACCCAGTGCGAAGAAGCCGTCGTCCAACCCGACCCGCTCCACCTCGAGGACTTCCGCCAGCACGGCGGCGGTGGCTCGCTCGGCCCGGCTGACCGGGGCACGGTAGGCGGCGGTCACCGCGACCGGCTCAGGCAGCGCCCGACGGTCCAGCTTGCCGTTCACGGTCAGCGGAATGGCTTCCAGCGGCACGAACGCCGCAGGCACCATATGCTCCGGAAGCCGCGCTGCCACGCCCGCGCGCAATTCCGACAATTCCAGCGCCACATCGGCTTCGGGCACCACGTAGGCCACGATCCGCGGCTCGTCGGGGCTGTCGCGGCGCAGGACCACCGCCGCCTGCCGCACCCGGGCATCGGCCAGCACCGCCGCCTCGATCTCACCGAGCTCGATGCGGAAGCCGCGCAGCTTGACCTGTTCGTCGGCACGGCCCAGGTATTCGAGTTCACCGGAGGCGGTCCAGCGGCCGAGGTCACCGGATCGGTACAGTCGCGCACCGGCGGGACCGAACGGATCGGCCACGAACCGCGCGGCGGTCAGCCCCGGCTGGCCGAGGTATCCGCGCGCGAGCTGGCCGCCGCACACGTAGATCTCCCCCACTACGCCGAGGGGAGCGGGCCGCATGCGCTTGTCCAGCAGCAGGATTCCCAGTCCGGGGAGGGCCCGGCCGATACCGCCGCCGGACGCCGCGGCGTCGCGGTCGAGGGCGCGGTGAGTGACGTGCACCGTGGTCTCGGTGATGCCGTACATATTGACCAGCCGCGGCGCGCTGTCGTCATGGCGGCGGTACCAGTCGGAGAGCCGGCGCGGGTCCAGCGCCTCACCACCGAAGATGATGTAGCGCAGCGCCAGCGGCGGTACCGGTTCGGCGCGTTCAGCCTCGGCGAGCTGGTGGAAAGCCGACGGTGTCTGGTTGAGCACGGTCACCCGCGCGCGCCGCAGCAACGTCAGGAACGCGTCCGGGGACCGCGACGTCTGATAGTCGACGACGACCACGGTTCCCCCGGTGAGCAGCGGACCCCACAGTTCCCACACCGAGAAGTCGAAGGCGTAGGAGTGGAACAGCGTCCACACGTCACGGTGATCGAACCCGAAGGCGGGAACAGAGTTTCGCAATAGCGTCACCACATTGGCGTGCGGGATCTGCACGCCCTTCGGGCGTCCGGTCGATCCCGAGGTGTAGATGACATAGGCGATATGCCCCGGTGTCAGCGAGCCCAGCCGATCGGCGGCGGCGACGGGAGCGGAGTCGGCCTCGTACGCGTCGCGGCGGTCCAGGTCGAGGACCGGAAGCTCGGGTGGCACCGGCAAGCCCAGCGCGCCGGCGGTGACGACGCAGGTCGGGCGGGCGTCGGAGAGCATGTAGGCGATCCGGTCGGGCGGATAGTCGGGATCGACAGGCAGGTATCCGCCGCCAGCCTTGATCACGGCCAAGAGTGCGACGACCAACTCCGGCGAGCGCGGCAGCGCCACGGCGACCAGGGTTTCGGGGCCGACACCCCGCCGAATCAGCGTTCGGGCCAGTCGATTCGCCCGCTTGTCCAACTCCCGGTAGGTCAGCGCGAAGCCGTCGCCGGTCACCGCGACAGCGGCGCCGTGCGCGGTGACGACGGTGTCGAAGAGGTCCGAGAGCGTGGCGTCGGGAGTGAAGACGCCGTCGGCGGCGACCGCCGGAGTCAGCGCCCAGTCCCGCGCCACCAACCGCCGCTCGGCGTCGCCCATAACGGACAGCTCCGCCAGCGGCGTCGGCGGTGCGGCGCAGAGGAAGTCGCCGAGAAAGGCCAGGAAGCGCGTGTGGTGTGCCCGCAGTTCATCGACGGTGTAGCGCTCCGGATTGCCGATGAAGTCGATGTGCAGCTCGCCGTCGCCGGAGCCGTTGTAGATATTCACCGACAGGTCCTCGACCGGACCGGTGGACAGCAGATGCATGGTCGCGGCCGCGTTCCCGAATCGAATGCCGTTGTGGAACAGCATGATATTGACCACCGGGCCCAGGAAGCCGCGGTCCGCACCAGCCGCGCCGCGATCACGCGCCATATCCTCGTGCCGATACCGCTGATGCCGCAGCGCGTCGCGGATACCGGGGTCGACCTGGCCGACCAGATCCGCGATCGAATGACCGTCGTCGATATCGAAGTGCAGCGGTACCACATTCGAGACGTAGCCCGCCGACATCCGCAGCCCCGCGGTGGTGCGCGCGGTGACCGGAAGACTCAGGGTGACATCTCGGCGGCCGGTGACCGCGGCCGCGTAGGCGACCACCCCGGCGGTCAGCACGGCGGGCCGGGACGCGCCGAATCGCGCACGCGCCATGCCGAGTTCGGTGGTCGCAGTCGGATCGAGCAGCCCGCCCTCGATCAACCGGTCGCCGCCGACCGGGCCATGGCGGTCGCTGAGGCTGAACTCGGAGCCGATGGCGGCCAGGCGTTCACTCCAGAACTGCCGGTCCCGCTCGAACTGTTCGGACTCCCGGTAGTCGCGCTCGGACTCGTAGATCGAGTGCAGGTCCTTGGCCACGGCCGGGCTCGCCGTCGTGCCGCCGATCAGCGCGGTGTAGTGCTCGGCGATCCGGGTGACCAGCAGCATCGCGCCGTAGCCGTCGATGGCGATGTGATGCATCTTGGCGTACCACAGGAATTCGTCGTCGCCCACACGCAGCACGGCGGTCGAGAACAGCCGATCGCCCAGGATCGGGATCGGTACGGCCGCGTCGCGTCGCATCCACGACATCGCCGCCGCGCGCGGGTCGTCACAGGACCGGAAATCGTGCCGGGCGACGTCGACCGGACTGTCGGGACCGACCAACTGCCGAGGTGAGCCCGCCACCTCCACGATGCGCAGACGCAGGCTTTGCAAATCCCCAGCGCACAACCGCATGGCCTCTCCGAGGACGGAGGCGTCGAATTCGCCGTGGATTTCGACATACTGCGCCACGGTCAACGGCACATGCGGAGCGATGTGTTGTGCGTTCCAGATCCCAATCTGGGCCTCTGACAAGGGGAAAGAGAACGTGGTGTTCGATGCGTCACGACCTGCGGGCTCCGAGGCCAAGGCGGTCATCAAAACACTCCAATCGCCGATAGAAACCGTGGACAATCTCCGGACATGGCAGCAACTTCCCTGCAACGAGCTAGACAGGAAGTCGGACCGAACGGCCGGACGGATTGGTCGGTTCGCTGAAAGAATTGGCAACCACCACAATTCAGACAAATACACAGCAGGCGTCGCGATTCGAACGGAACCGCGGCGCTACTCACCGAACGCGGTCGCCCGCCACCGCGACCGCGGCGCGGAAGGCGTCCTCAGCGCACCGTGATCACCCGGTTGTGCCAGCCGGTGGAACCGTCCGGGAAAGGTGGGGTGCGCTGTTCGGCCTGCTGCTCGCCGGTGCGGTCGGTGGCGCGCACCCGCAGGGTGTGGGTGCCCGGGGTGGCGCTCCACTCCCAGGTCCACTGCCGCCAGGTGTCCACGGAATACTCGGCGGCGAGGGTGGCGGGCTGCCAAGGCTGGTTGTCGACCTGCACCTCGACGCTGTCGATACCGCGGCGCTGCGCCCAGGCGACGCCGGCGACCGTCACCGGTCCGGCGGGGACGGTCGCGAACGCCGCGGGGACGTCGATGCGGGAGGCGATCTTGATCGGGGCGCGGTCGGCCCAGCCGCGCTCGGTCCAGTAGGCCCGGGCGCGGTCGAAGCGCGTCACCTCGAGATCCACCACCCACTTGGTGGCGGAGACGTAGCCGTACAGTCCCGGCACGATCAGGCGTGCGGGATAACCGTGGTCGATCGGCAGGGCCTCGCCGTTCATGCCGATCGCGAGCAAGGCGTCGCGGCCGTCCAGCACCGCCGCCAGCGGAGTTCCGGCCGTGAACCCGTCGATGCTGCGGGACAGCAGCATATCGGCGTCCGGCCGAACCCCGGCCTCGGCGAGCAGGTCGGCCAGGGGGTAGCCGAGCCAGCGGGCGGTGCCGACCAGTTCGCCCCCGACCTCGTTGGAGACGCAGGTGAGGGTGATGACACGCTCCACGGCAGGACGTCGCCGCAGCTCGTCGAAGTCGAATTCCACGGTGCGGTCGGTCATTCCGTGTATCCGCAGTCGCCAGTCGTCGCTGACCAGCGCGGGCAGTTGCAGCGCGGTGTCGACCCGGTAGAACCGGTCGTTGGGGGTGAGCAGCGTGGTGATGCCCGGAACGGGCAGGTCGGCCTCCGGTGGGATGGGCGGCGCGGCGCGGCGCACCGCGGGGAGTACGAATCGCGCCCGGTCGGCCACCACGTCCCGCAGGCGAGCGCCCAGCCAGCGGCCGGTCGCCGCCGCACCCGCCGCCACCGCGCCCGCCGCCACCGCACCGGCCAGGAAACGTCGCCGCGACAGCCCGTCGGATTCCCCGGCGCGGGGTGCCGCGGACGAGACGAGCGCGCGCAGCACCAGAATTCCGGCGACGATCCCCACCAGCGTGGGCAGCGCGAACCACGGTGTGGCGGTGGGCCGTTGCACCGCCGCCACCACCGTGACGCCGCCCAGGAGGAGCAGCAGCGCGCTGCCGATGGGCCGTCGGCGTTCCAGCAGGCCCGCGATCGCCGCGCCGATGACCATCACCACGGCCATGGAGATGAACAGGGCCAGTTTGTCATTGCTGCCGAAGCGTCGAATAGCCTCTTCTTTCAAGGCGGTCGGGGTATTGTCGACCATGGTCGCGCCCAGAACGAAGAACGGCGAGGACGCCGGATCGATGAATACCGCGATGAGATGACCCACCCCGAGCACCGTCGCCGAGCCCAGTACCCCGGCCACCGCGGCCCTTCCCCTGCCGATCCGGCCGAGGGGTGAATTCCGTTGGGAGTCATCGGCGGAAGTGGGCGTTTTCGACATGACGACTCCTTCGGATCGAGTCGGCTCAGGTGAGGTTGAGGCTGACCACCGGGGTGGTGGTCGGCTCAGGGGAGCCACCGGACGGTTCAACGGTGACGGCCAGGGTGTCGGCGAGCCGGAAGCCGGTGACCACCGGCATGGTCGACAGTGCGTCCACGACGGCGGCCGACCGTGGTTCGCCGCCCAGCTCGACCAGCCAGATCTGATAGCAGCGGCCGACGGGCGGAACCGGCACGTCCCGGAGGTCGACCGCCGCGGCCCCCAACACGGCCGACGAGCGCACCAGCAGCTCACCGCCGCCGGTAATCGGAGCGGTGCGGGTCACCGCGTCCGGCTGCCGTTCGATCATCGCTGCCGTCACCTCACCGGAACCGGTCGGCTCCCAGGGGCGTTGGACGACGAAGCCGATGCCCGCGCCGAGGGCGATCACGAGGACGACGGCAGCCGCGAACCAGTCCAGGCGGGAGAACGGCCCCAGGCCACCGTGTATCCGGAACCCCCCACCGGCGGCTCGGATGACACGGTCGAGCGCGCGCAGCAGCCGACCTTCCAATTCCGCCGGGGGAGGCACGGAGTCGACCGTGGTGAGATCGGCCAGGGTGTCGCGGAGGGCGACGACCGTGGCGTCGAATTCGGCGGCGGTGAATCGGTCCGCCCGTTCCCGGCGC
Organism: Nocardia sp. CC227C; assembly: GCF_030767025.1. Lineage (GTDB taxonomy): Bacteria > Actinomycetota > Actinomycetes > Mycobacteriales > Mycobacteriaceae > Nocardia. Next base: position 390,630 of record NZ_JASITE010000002.1, read on the forward strand.
GCTTCGATGGCCGCGCGTTCCGCATCGGACACGGCGTCGATCGCGTACGGGTAGGCGAGTTCGAGCAGGTCCAGGTCGGGCCGCTCGGTGGTGCTCATCGCAGGTCGCCTCCTGTCAAGCAGGCCGCCAGGCGCTTGAGCCCGTCGCGGATACGGGTTTTCACGGTGGACAAGGGCATACCCAGGTGGTCGGCGACCTCCGAATAGGTGCGGCCGCTGTAATAGGCCAGCGCGAGGGTTTCCCGCTGCAACGGTGTGAGTGTCTCCAGGCACCCGCGAACGGCCCCCTCGTCGAGACTCTGCTCCACGGCTTCCAGCACGACGTCGTGGTCACGACCCAGATGCAGATGGCCGTAGGCGGTTTCGCGCCCGGTCGCCGACCGCTCCGTGCGGATGCGGTCGACGGCCCGGCGGTGGGTCAGCATCATCAGCCATCCCATCGGACTGGCCATCCGCTCGTCGTAGCGCCCCGCCAGCGACCACGCCTGGAGGTACACCTCCTGGGTGATCTCCTCGGCGGTGGCCCGGTTGCGCAGCATGCGCAGCGCCAAGCCGTAGACCCGGTGGTTCGTCAGGCGGTACAGATCGGTGAATGCCGCACGGTCGCCGCCTCCCACCGCCGCCAGCAGCCCGATGAGACGTTCGGCGAGTTCCCTGTCCCGTTCCGGGCGGTCGGCAGGACAGGACGGCCGCGCCGCCGCGGTCTGCTCGAGATCACGGAACAGTGGAACAACCGTCGAATGCTCGTCGTCGGTCATGCCGGTACCTGCGGTATTCCGCCGGACTCGGCCGGGTCGAACGGGATTCGCGGCGTCGGCATCAGCCTCTCGCTTCCTGGCGGCGTGGTAGACGGGAGCGACCATGGCGTATCGGACTGTTCGCTCAGGCGGGCGGCATCAGCACGGTGTCGATCATGTAGACCGTCGCATTGGCGGTCTTGACCCCACCGCACACGACCGAGGCATCACCGACCTCGATGTCGTCGCCATCGCGGGTGACCGTGACCGACCCGCCCTCGACGGTCTGATGCGTTCCGGCGATCTTGTCGGGCGCGATCTGGCCGGGCACCACGTGGTAGGTGAGGATCTTGGTCAGCGTCGCCGAATCGGTCTTCAGACCGTCCACGGTCTCGCTCGGGATCTTGGCGAAGGCCGAATCGACCGGTGCGAAGACGGTGAACTGCCCGCCGTTCAGGGTGTCGACCAGATTCACCTCCGGGTTGAGCTGGCCGGATACCGCCGCCACCAGGGTGGTCAGCATCGGGTTGTTGGAGGCGGCGACCGCCACCGGATCCTGTGCCATGCCGCTCACCGAACCGGCGCCGGTGGGCACCTGCTCGGCGTACTCCGCACACCCGGGCCCGACCAGATCCGAGGCCGCGTCGGCGGTGGTCGTCGCGGCCGCCGTCGTGGTGGTCGGCGAGGTCGCGGCGGTCGAATCGGACTGGTCATCGGAGCACCCGGTCGCGACGGCGGTGGCGGTGGCCAGGGCGACGGCCACCGCGAGGGTGCGCTGCGACATCTTCATGATCATCTTCTTTCGTCGTGCGGTGCGCTTGCGCGGCCGCGGAATTCGGACGGGAGGGACTTCGGCCAGACATGCCGGTCGGATTGGTGTCCTTCCCGCTCGGTCCTTCGCCGGGGTCACCGGCCGCGGGTCGGGGGGCGGCAGCGACCGGTGACGTCCAACCGCGGGGTGCTGAGACCCCGAGTACTCATGACCGTCCACGAGTACCGAGAGGACTTCGCCCAGCTCCCACTCACGGTTTGGTGCCCGAGAAGATTTCTTCGGGTGGCCGCCGAATCGGACAAAGGTCCGAGCGCACACCAAACCGCGGCGGCGAGCGCGCCGAAATCGAGATAGACGCGGACGACGCACCGCTGCCGTGTGCAGCCGCCGGATCGCGCCCCGCCCCGCGCCGCCTGCCCGCTACCCCGCGCGCAACCCGTCGCTCGCCAGCAGTCGACGGTGAAACCCCGCATCCGTGACGGGCTCGAGCGCCCGCGGAACTGTTCGACAGGATCGGTGACCGATGTCTGACCTCCACGACGCGATTCCGGACGACGCGGATTTACCCGAGTTGGCATACCCCTATGCGCTCGACGCGCTCGGCGAGCGTGATCGGCGTGCGGTCGAGCACGCGCTCGGCACGGCCGATCCGGCTGTCGCGGAGGGCTTCCGCGACGTGGTCCGCGACGTCCGGGAAGCCATGGCCGCCATGACGGTCCTCGACGCGGTGCCCGCGCCCGCGCGTATCGAGGCCGCACTGCGACGCGCACTGGACGCGGGCGCGCCACGCCCCAGGGTCCTGCGTCGTGGGGCGCGGCGACCGTCGCTGCGGTGGTTGGCGGCGGCCCTGGTGATGGTCGCGATCGCGGCCACAACCGGGGTGGCGCTGCTGCGCGCGCCCACGCCGGAGCCCGGCGTCACCGCGCAGCAGATCCGCGCCCATGCCGACGCCCGAGTCGAGACCGCCGTCGTCGGCGGCGGCGGCACGGCGACCGTCAGCGCATCGGCGGAACTGGACGCGGCCGCGGTGTCCTTCGCGGCCGTGTCGGCGGCTCCGCCCGGACACGTCTACCAACTGTGGCTGGTACCGGCCGACGGCCGACCGCGTTCGGCCGCGGTCCTCGATGCGCTGCCCTCCGATACCGAGCCCCTGGTCGTACTGCTGGACCGCGCCGAAGGACTCGCGCTGTCGGTGGAACCCGCGGGCGGGTCGCCGCAGCCCTCCACCGAGCCGGTCGTCGCCGTGCCGCTGCGATGACCGGGAGCTACCCGGGAACGCCCCGGTCCATATCCGTCGGCGGTTCGGCACACAATGCGTCCACGGCGGCCGATATGGCGGCAGCCATGGCTGCCGCCGTGCCGCGATCGAAAAGCTCCGCGGCATAGATCAGTTCGCCACGAATACCGGCGCACTCCCCGTCCGGTCCGTATTCCTCGCGCAGGTTCAGCAGGAGCTCCCACGGAGTGTGGCGGACCGGGACGGGGTGGTGGCGGATGGTGAGTCCGGTGTCGGCGGCATCGATCTCGGTGCCGCGCAGGTAGGTCACCATGACCTGGAACAGGGGGTGGTGGGTGCGGGAACGCGGGGGGTTGAGCAGGGCCACGAGGTCGTCGAAGGGGAACTCCTTGTTGTCGTAGGCGGCGAGGACGCGTTCGCGGACCTGCGCTACGAGGTCGGCGGGGGTGGGGGCGGCCGACAGGTCGACGCGGACGATCGCGGTGTCGACCACACAGCCGACCAGGTCTTGCAGGCCCGCGGTGTCGCGGGCGCTCAGGGCGACGCCGATGGGCAGGTCGGGGCCCGCGCCGTGCGCGTGCAGGGCGCGGGCGAGGGCGGCGTGGACGAGCATGTAGACGCTGGCGCGGTGGGCGCGGGCGGCGCGCGCGAGGTCGCGGTGGGTGGCGGCGTCCAGGTGGATGGGGATCGCCGCCGCGCTGTTGTCGCGGCGGCGGTCGCGGGGACGATCGGTGGGCAGCACCGGGTGCGGCGGCAGGCCGTCGAGTGCGGTCCGCCAGTAGCGCGCTTGCCGTTCGAGGAGGGTGCCGTCGGCGTGCGGCAGTTGCCGGAGCCACAGCGTGTAATCGGCGAATTGGGTTGCCGGAGCGTCCCATCGGGGCGGGTGACCGGCCGCCCGCGCGCGGTAGGCGGTGAGCAGGTCGTGCTGGAGCACGGCCAGGGATTCGCCGTCGCCCGCGACGTGGTGCAGGACGCCGAGCAGGATGTGGTGTTCGGGACCGGTGCGGTAGAGGCGGATGCGCAGCGGCGGGCTCGCGGTGAGGTCGAAGCCGTTGCCGAGTTCGGAATCCACCGCCCGGCCGATGCTTTCGGCGTCGGGCAGCTCGACGATCCGGAAGTCCGGGCGTGCGGACGCCGTCGGCAGGATGTGCTGCACGGGTCCGTCGGTGCCGTACGGCAGGACGGTGCGCAGGATCTCGTGTCGCTCGACCAGGTCGGTGACGGCCGCCGCCACGGCCGCCGGATCCAGCGGCCCGGACAGCTCGAGACCGGTGGCGATCAGATAGTCGGGGCGGTTGCCGCCGAGGTAGTTCACGGTCCACAGGCGCTGCTGGGCGGGCGCGAGCGGAATCGGATCGGTACGACGCACGGCGGCAAGGTCGTTCGGCAGGCGTTCGGGCTCGCGGTGGGCGAGGGTCCGCTCGAGGGCCGCGACGGTCGGCGACTCGAACAGGTCGCGCAGCGATACGGCGACACCGAGCGCGGACCGCAGGGCCGCGACCACCCGTATCGCCGACAGTGAGCTGCCGCCGAGCGCGAAGAAGTCGTCGGTGACACCGATCTCCGGAATGCCCAGCGCCGACGCGAATTCGCTCGCCAGGATCCGCTGCCGCGGTGTGCGGGGCGGTACTCGTTCGCCGGTCGTGGGCATCGGGAGCGCGCCCACGTCGATCTTTCCCATCGGAGTCAACGGCAGTTCGTCCAGGACCACGATGGCCGAGGGCACCAGGTAGGACGGCAGCGTCGCCGCCAGCCGGGTCCGCAGTGCGGCGGTGTCGACCCGGTCGGCCGCGACGATGTGCGCGATGAGAGACTGCCCGCCGGCGGCGCGGCGCGCGGTCACGATCGCGGCGGTGACGCCGGGTTCGCGGCGCAGCGCCGCCTCCACCTCACCGGGTTCGACGCGAAAACCGTTGACCTTCAACTGCCGATCGGCACGGCCGAGGAAGTGCAGCAGACCGTCGGCGTCCCAGCGCCCGAGATCGCCCGTGCGGTACATGCGTTCACCGGCGGGGCCGAACGGGTCGGCCACGAAGCGCTCGGCGGTGTGGGCCGGGGCGCGGTGGTATCCGTTGGCCAGTCCCGCCCCGGACAGGTAGATCTCACCGGCGACACCGACCGGGACCGGGCGCAACGCCGTGTCCAGCACCGTGACCCGGGTGTTGTCGGCCGGGCGGCCGACGGGTACCGGCCGATCCGCCGACATGTCCGCCGGAATCGCGAAGCCCAGCGCGTAGCTCGTCGCCTCCACCGGTCCGTACAGATTCGTCACCACCGGCGGCCGCCCACCGCGCCGCACCGTCGCGGCGGCGCGGGGCGGCAGCACGTCACCGGCGGAGGCGATCATCCGCAGTCCGGCGAGCGCGTCCGGTATCCGCTCGGCCAGCAGGTCGAACAGCCCCGCCGGCAGCATGATCGAGGTGACCCGGACCGCGCGCAGGATCTCGGTGTAGTCGTGCACATCGAGGACGCCGGGGCGGGCGATGACCGTCGTCCGGCCGGTGAGCAGCGGCAGCCACAGTTCCCAGACCACCATGTCCCAGTTGTGCGGCAGGTGCATGAGCATGCGCCGGTGCCCGTCGCCGCGGCCGATCCGGTCGCGGGCGCGGGCCACGATATTGCGGTGGGTGACCTCGACGCCCTTGGACACACCGGTCGACCCGGAGGTGAACATGAGGGTGGCGACGGCATCGGGCGAGACACTGACGCCGAGGTCGCTGTCATCGAATTCCGCCGCCGCGCCGTCGAGTTCGTGCAGCACCAGCTCGGTTTCGGTGAAGGCCAGCAGCTGCCGCACCTGCGCGGGCGGATAGCGGTCGCTGAGCGGCACGCACAGTGCGCCCAGTTTGGCGATGGCGAGGAAGGCGACCACCAGGTCGACCGAACGCGGCAGCGCCAGACCGATCGGCACGCCCGGTCCCGCGCCGCGGGCGCGCAGCCACCGGGCGACCCGGTTGGCACGCGAGTTCACCTCGGCGTAGGTGAATTCCGTTCCGTCACACCAGAGGGCGATGTCGTGGGCGTGATCCCGTACCGTCGCCTCGAAACACCGGGCCAGGCTCGCGTGCTCGATATCGGTGTCCGCGCCGCGTCCGGCGGCGAGCAGTTCGGTCAGGCGGGCGGGCGGCAGCAGGTTCAGCCGCCCGATCGGGGACGGGTACGGCGCGGCGAGCGCCGCCGCGGCGGTGCGGATGCGCGACCACAGCTCGTCGATATCGGCGAGGGCGTCGATGAGGTCCAGCCGTGCGCCGATGCGGAAGCCGAGCTCCTCGGCCCCCGGCACCACGACCACGGTGAGCGGGAAGTGCGTTCCGCCGATGACATCGACGGAGCTGACCCGCACGGCGTCCGAGATGCCGGACAGCGTGGTGCCGGACAGTGCGGTGCCGGACAGGGCGGTGTCGGACAGAGCGGTGTCGAGCGGGAAGTTCTCGAAGACGAGCGAGGTGTCGAACAGGTCGCTCACCCCGGCCGCCGCCATGATGTCGGGCAGGCCGAGATGGTCGTGGTCCATCAGCGCCACCCGTTCGCGCTGCATCCGGCACGCCAGTTCGAGCGGCGTCTGCGCGGGATGACGGCGCACCCGCAGCGGCACGGTGTTCATCAGCAGCCCGACGGTGTCGTGCAGGTCGCCGGTGTCGCGGCCGGAGACCGTGATGCCGAAGACGACGTCGTCGCTGCCGGTGAGATCGGCCAGCACCAGCGCCCACAGGGCCTGAACCATCGAGTTGAGCGTCAGGCCGTGCGCGGCGGCGCGTTCGCGCAGCGCGGCGACGACGGGGGCGGGCAGGGTGAACCGGTGTTCGACGGGCCGCCGCCACCCGTGCCGGTCGACGCGGGCGACCTTGCCGGGTTCGGCCCCGTGCAGCGCCCGACCCCAGGCCGCGCGGGCACGCTCGCGGTCCAGGGTGGCGGACAGGTCGAGAAACGCGGCGAAGGCCGGGGCGGAGGGCAGTTCGCACCCGTGATAGGTCAGCAGCAGTTCACGCAGCAGAATGCCCAGCGACCAGCCGTCGAGCAGCGCGTGGTGATGGGTGACCAGGAGCGTGGCCGACCGAGGCCCGGTGCGGACGAGCGTGGCGCGCAGCAGTGGGGCCGCCAGCGGATCCATGCGGACGTCCTCGGCCAGTGCCGCACGCACCGCGTCGTCCCACTCGGCGGGTGGGCGGCCAGCGGTCGCGCGGGCGGTGAGATCTACTACGCGCCAGGGTAATTCCGGGTCGGTGCGGATCTCGTAGCGCGGACTCTCGCCGTCTATGACGAAGCGGCCCAGCAGGTGCGGATGCCGGTCGAGGACCGTGCGCAGGGCGGTGGCCAGTCGTTGCGCGTCGACCGGACCGTTCAGCGTCAGTACGGCCTGGACGAGATAGGGGTCCTCGCCCTCCCCCGCCTGGAGCAGCGAGTGGAACAGCAGCCCGGCCTGCAAGGGGGTCGTCGGCAGGAGGGTGCGGCCGTCCGGCGGGGTGGGGGCGGGGCGGGCGGCGGTCGGCGGGAGCGCCCCGGCACTGCGCGCGAGTGCGCGAATGTGCTGCTGTTCGAACACATCCCGGGGGGTGAGGTCGAATCCGGCCGCGCGGGCGCGGTCCGCCAGCCGGATGGCGAGAATGCTGTCGCCGCCGATGGCGAAGAACCCGTCCTCGACCCCGAAGCCGTCGTGCCCGAGCACCTCCGCGAATACGGCGTGCAGCCGCGCCTCGGCGTCGGTGCGCGGCCGGGCGTCGGCCGGGCCCGCGCCGGTCGCGAGAGCGCGCAGCCGCCGTTCGTCGACCTTGCCGTTGGGGGTGGTCGGAATCGCGTCGACGGTCACGATCGTGGCGGGTATCGCGTGGGCGGGCAGCCGTTCGGCGACACCCGCCCGCACCGCACCCGTATCGATGCCGTCCCCGGTGACGAAGGCCGCCAGCCGCCGATCCCCGGGCCGGTGCGCCACGGTCAGCACCACCGCCGCCCGCACGGCCGGGAGCGCGCACAGCGCGGCCTCGATCTCGCCCGGCTCGATCCGGAAGCCGCGGATCTTGACCTGCCGGTCGGCCCGCCCGAGGTATTCGAGCGTCCCGGCCGCGGTCCACCGCGCGATATCACCGCTGCGGTACATGACCGCGCCGGGCGCGCCGAAACGGTCGGCGACGAATCGCGCCGCGGTGACGCCCGGTCGTCGCAGGTATCCGGCGGCAACACCCGGACCGGCCACATAGAGTTCCCCGGGCATCCCCGGCGGGCACGGCCGCAACGCGGCGTCGAGCACGTACACCGCCAGATCCGCCAGGGGCGTGCCGATATCGCCCGCCGCGGCGGTGTCCGCCAAGGGCGTTCCGGTGGTGAACACCGTGGTCTCGGTGATGCCGTACATATTGATCAGCCGCGGCCGGCGCGGATCGTGCCGCGACCACCACCGGGCCAACCGCCACGGCTCCACCGGCTCCCCGCCGAAGATGACGTGGCGCAGGGCGAGCCGGTCGCCGTCGATCGGTCGGTCCGCCTCGGCGTCGACCAGCATGCCGAAGGCGGACGGCGTCTGATTGAGCACCGTAACCCGTTGGGCCGCCAGCAGTTCGAGGAAGTCACGCGGCGACCGCGCCACCTCGGCGTCGACCACGACGAGCTTGCCGCCGTGCGCCAGCGCACCCCATATCTCCCAGACCGAGAAGTCGAACGCGGTGGAGTGGAACAGGGTCCAGACATCATCGGGGCCGAAGTCGAACCACGGCCGGGTCGCGGTGAGCAGCCGGACCACATTGGCGTGCGTGACCACCACGCCCTTCGGCGTCCCGGTGGTGCCGGAGGTGTGGATGACATACGCCGGGTGCGACGGCCCCGGTCGCCGTGGCTGCCGGGGCGCGACCTGTGGCGGGTCTCCGATCCGCAGTACGTACTGCGTCGCAAGGGATTCCGGGAGCGACACCGCCGAACCGGCGAGGACGACCGTCGGCGTCGCGTCGTCGACGATGGTGCGCAGTCGCCGCTCCGGATAGCCCGGGTCCAGCGGCACATACGCCGCGCCGGTCTTCAGCACCGCCACCATCGCCACCACGAGATCGATCGAACGCGGCAGCGCGAGACCCACGAAATGCCCCGGGCCGACGTCGTATCCCGCGAGCACCCGGGCCAGCCGCTGTGCGCGCCGATCGAGTTCGCCGTAGCCGAGCGCGGTGTCGCCGTGCGCCACGGCGACGGCGGAGGCGTGTGCGGCCGCCGTGCGCTCGAACAGGTCGACCAGGGTGTCCGCCGGTGCGACGGTGGCGGCGGGTCCGGCCGGGTCCGGTGCGGTCCGCAGCCGGGCCAGCGGACGCTCCCGCGGCGCGGCGGCCAGGGCGGCGAGGGTTTCGGTGAGCCGCCCGTGGTGTGCGGCCAGGTCGCATTCGGAATAGCGCAGCGTATTCGCCTCGAGCACCACCGACAGCGTCGGATCGCCATTGTCGTAGAGGCTGATGTTGAGATTGTCGGATCGCCCGGCCGCGAGATGGCGCAGGGTGGCCGGTTCGGAGCCGAAGCGCAGATCCTTCTGCATGGGCATGACGTTCACGGTGGGTCCGAGAATGCCACCGTCGAGTCCGCTGCCCCCCAGGTCGGCGAGCATCTCACCGTATTGGAAACGCTGGTGGCGCAGGATGACCAGGGATTCGGCGCGCACGGCCGCCAGCAGCTCGCCGACCGTGGCCGCCGGATCGACCGTGATCCGCAGCGGGAGGACATTGGCGGTCATTCCGAGCGCGTGCCGGGAACGTTTGGCGGGCACGGCCAGACCGAGGGTGACCGTGCGGACACCCGAATCCGCGTGCAGCAGTATGGCGCTGGCCGCGAAGGCCCAGACCGGCCACGGTGTGCCCGACGCTTCCGCGCGGGCGCGCAGCGCCTTCCAGTCGGCCTCGCCGAGCACCCCGGCGCGCCGCAGAAATCGATTGCCGTCGGCAGTCGTCGGCGCTCCGGCGAATTGCGGTGCGTCATAGGGCTGCTCGGTCGCGAGTCGGTGCGCCCAGAACTCCCGGTCGGCGGCGAACCGCGCGGAGGCGCGGAACCGCTCGTCCTCCGCGACCAGGTCCGCCACCCGGTCGAACACCGCCTCCGCCACCCGCTGCCCGCCCAGCAGCGCGGTATAGGTGTCGGCCACGCGACGGATGAACGCGGCCGAGGACGCTCCGTCGAGGACCAGGTGGTGGGAGCGGATGAACCACAGGGTGCCGATCGCACCGAGGTCGAGCAGATGGTGTTCGAACAGTGGCGGGCGGCGCAGGTCGAAGGGCCGCTCCAGGGCCGTTTCCATATAGCGCAACGCCGCACCGTGCGGATCGGTGGCGGTGCGAAAGCTGGTGCGGTACAACGGCCAGTCCCGCAACTCCTCGACCACCTGGACAGCGGCGCCGTCGGCGGCGGAGTCGAAGCGCACCCGCAGGGTCTCCGCTCCTGCGACGACGATTCGCAGCGCTCGTTCGAAGACCGCGTCGTCGATCGTGCCGTGGATGTGCACGTACCCGCCGACGATCAGGCGCCGCCCGGTGTCGTCGAGTTGCTGTGCGACCCAGATGTGCTGCTGGGCACGGGTCAACGGCAGGCGGGCGGTCACTCCAACTCCTCGACCGGCGCGCCCGGGTCACGGGCGATGGCGGTGAGCAGCGCTCGCATGCTCGCGCTGATCTCCGACACCTGCTCCGCGTCGAGGAACTCGCTGCGATAGCCGATCGTCACCCCCAACTCCCGGCCCGGATCGACCACGACCGTCAGCGGGTAATGCGCGGTACCGGTGACTTCGAGCCCCGAACCGGCGATGCCCTCGACGGCGGCGGACGCGGCGCTGAGCCCCTCGGCATCGGTCGGATAGGACTCGAAGGCCAGCACCGTATCGAACAGCACGTCCCGGAACCCGGCGGCGGAATGGATCTCGGTCAACCCGAGCTGATGGTGCTCCATCAACTCGGCCTGCTCGGCCTGCACCACCCGCAGCAGGTCGGCGACCGGCATGCGCGGTCCGAAGCGCACCCGCACCGGCACGGTGTTGATGCACAGCCCGACAATGGACTCGACATGGGGCAGCGCGGGCGGACGCCCGGAGACGATCGCGCCGAACACCACATCGTTGCGGCCGAGCCTGCGCCCCAGCAGAATCGCCCACACACTCTGGAGCACCGTATTGACCGTGACCCCGGCGTCCGCGGCGACCGCACCGAGCGCGGCGGTGGTCTCCGCGTCGAGGAACCAGCGCTGGGTCGCCGTCGTGACCGCGCTGTCGCGGGTGCGGGTCGCCGGAGCGACCAGCGACGGCGCGGTCACGCCGTCCAGCGCCCGCCGCCAGGCTCGCATGGTCGCCGCGAGATCGCGGCCGTGGTTCCAGGCGAGGTAGTCGCGGAACGAACCCGCGGGCGCGGGCAGCGGCTCGTCGGCGGCGTACAGCGCCAGCAGGTCCCGAAGCACCAGCGGTACCGACCAGCCGTCCAGCAGGATGTGATGGTAGGTGACGACCAGCACGTGCTCGGTGTCGGCGACGCGGGCCGTGGTGAAGCGCACCAGCGGCGGACGCGTCGGATCGAACGGGCGCGTGCGATCCTGCGCGGCGAACTCGGCCAGTTCGTCCGCGGTGGCCAGATCCACCTCCCGCCACGGCAGGTCGACCGTCTCCGGCACCACCTGGCGCGGTGTGCCGGAGGAGTCGAAGACGAAGGCCGCGCGCAGCCCCGGATGGCGGCGCAGGATGGCGTGTCCGGCCCGGCGCAACCGATCGCGGTCGACGGCTCCGCCCAGCCGGACCACCGTCTGCACGTTGTAGACGTCGGCGACGGCGGCATCGGTCGGCGCGGCGACGGTGGCGTGGAAGAACAGCCCCCACTGCAAGGGCGCCAACGGCCACACATCGGCCAGCCGGCCGTACTGCCGCTCCCAGCCGATGATGTCCGCGCTCGACACCCGGACCAGCGGGAAGTCCGACGGCGTATGCCCACCGGCATGCTCGTCGCGTGCGTGGGTCGCGATCGCACCGAGCGCACTCGCCCACAGCCGCGCCAACTCCGACACCTCCGCCTCGGAGAGCAGCGTGGTCGGATGGGTGAGTCCGGCACGGAGGGTGGAGCCCGCCACGTACGCGTTCACCTCGATGGCGGCGGCCGCGGGCAGGTCCGGGTCCGGGTGGGACTGCGGTGTCGCGAGCACATCGCCGCCCCGGTCGTCGACGCGGCCGAGGTAGTTGAAGGCGACCTGGCCGGGCATCGCCGCCGGAAGCTGTTCGGCGGTATCGGGATTCAGATACCGCAGCAGGCCGTAGCCGATGCCGTGATCGGGGACGGCGCGCAGTTGTTCCTTGACCGTCTTGAGCGCCGCACCGGTCGCGTCGGTTCCGGCCAGCGCCGCCGCGGGATCGATATCGCCGAGGTCGAGCCGCACCGGGTAGACGGAGGTGAACCAGCCCACCGTGCGGGACAGGTCCGCCCCGGGCGCGACCTGCTCCTCCCGGCCGTGCCCCTCCAGCCGCAGCAGCGCCGCCGGGGCGTGCACTCCGCGTCCGGCCCGCCAGGCGGCGAGCGCGACAGCCAGCGCGGCGATCAGCACCTCGTCGACGCCCGCGTGGAAGCGCGCGGTGACGGTGCCGACCAGCGCCTCGGTGACCGTGTCGGCCACGGCGACCTCCACCGTCGCCAGTCGCGCGGTGGTGTCCACGACCGAATCGAGCGGCCGGGAACCGAGCGGAGGTTCCGGCGTCGCGCAGATCCGCCGCCAGCGATCGAGTTCGGCGATCCGCTCGGGCGCGTAGGCCGCGTCCACCAGCGCGTGTGCCCACCGGCGCATGGAGGTGCCGACCGGATCGAGCTGGGGCACGGCACCGTTCGCGGTCGCCGCGAGCGCCGTGAACAGGTCGGGCAGCAGGATGCGCCACGAGACGCCGTCCACGGCGAGATGGTGGACGCAGATGCTCAGACGTCCCGGAACGCTCCCGTCCTCGGGATCGAGCCAGACGAACTGCGCCATCACCCCGGCCGCCGGATCGAGACGGTCCAGCGCGGCGTCGCGTTCCACGGCGAGGATCTCCCGCAGGGCGGCGGCATCCGCGTCGTCGCCGAACCCGACCCGGCGCACCAGGTTGACCGCGTTCAGCGCGCCCGGCGGCGCGGTCTCGAATCGCCATTCGCCGACATCGTCGCGGAACAGCCTGCTCCGCAACATATCGTGCCGTTCGAGCAGCGCACCGACGGCCGGGATCACGGCGTCGGGTCCGACGCCGACCGGCAGCTCGACGGTCAGGGTCTGGTTGACCCGGCGGAAGCCGCCGCCGCGTTCGGTGAGCCACCGGACGACGGGGGTGAGCGGCATATCGCCGATGCCGCCGCCGGGCAGTTCCGGCAGCTGACGCGGCAGTTCGGCGTCCGCCGCCAACGGCCGTGCCACCGCCGCGATTCCGGCGACGGTGCGATGTTCGAAGACTTCCCGGGGCGTCACGTGCAGACCGCGCGCCCGCGCCCGGGAGGCGAGCTGGATGGAGATGATGCTGTCGCCGCCGAGGACGAAGAAGGAGTCGTCCACGCCCGGCCGGTCGATGCCGAGCACCTCGGCGAACAGGTCGGCCACGATCCCCTCGGCCGGGGTACGCGGGGCCAGGTCCGAGCGTGGGGTGAGCACCGGCCGCGGCAGGGCGGCGACGTCCAGCTTGCCGTTGGCGGTCAGCGGCAGCGTGTCGACCGGCACGATGGCGAGCGGCCGCATGTACGCCGGAACACGCTGTGCGATATGGACTTCCAGATCTTCCACGGCGGGGGCCGGTCCGGGAGCGGGGACGACGTAGGCGATCAGCCGCGCCGCGCCGGACTCGGCGGTGCGGGCCACGACGGCTGCCCGCGCGACCGAGTCGTGTTCCAGCAGCGCGGCTTCGACCTCCCGCGGCTCGATGCGATAGCCGCGAATCTTCACCTGCTGATCGCCGCGACCGAGGTACTCGAGCTGTCCGTCGGCGTTCCAGCGCGCCAGATCCCCGGTGCGGTACAGGCGCGCGCCGGGAGCCCCGAACGGGTCGGCGACATAGCGTTCCGCGGTGGTCACCGGACGGGCGTGATAGCCGCGGGCGAGCTGACCTCCGGCCAGGTAGAGCTCACCGCGGACGCCGACCGGCGCGGGACGCAATCGCGAATCCAGCACGCGCACTGTCATTCCCGGCAGACCGCGACCGATCACGCTGGCGCGGGCGGATTCCGCGTGCGCGCGGTCCATCGCGAAGTGGGTGGCGTGCACGGTCGCCTCGGTGATGCCGTACAGGTTCGAGATCCGGGTGTTCCCCGCCGGATCGGTGTCGTACCAGACCCGCAGCCGACGCGGGTCCACCGCCTCGCCGCCGAGCACGATATGCCGCAATGCGGGTACGGCGGCGCGGCGGACACCGCTGTCCAGCAATGCGGTGAAGGCCGACGGCGTCTGGCTCAGCACCGTGACGCCCTCGTGGGCGAGGAGTTCGGCGAACCCGCCCGGCGAGCGGGTGAGATCGTCGTCCACGACGACGAGGGTGCCGCCACTGCCGAGCGCGCCCCACATCTCCCACACCGAGAAATCGAAGGCGCAGGAGTGGAACATGGTCCAGACGTCGGTGTGGTCGGTGTCGACCAGGGTCCGGGTGGCGGCGAGCATGGCGACCACATTGCGGTGGGTCACGCTCACGCCCTTCGGGCGGCCGGTGGAACCGGAGGTGTAGAGCACGTACGCGACGTCATCCGGGTGCGGGAGGCGTAGAGCGCGGGCGACTTCCGCCGTCCCGCCGCGGTCTTCCTCCGACGCGCCGGTCGTCGCACCAGCGCCGGACGTTTCCGGGCCGCTGGGCGTTTCCGGGCCGCCGGGCGCGCCCGCGTGGTGCAGCTCGCCCGCGTCGTCGAGTACGAGCTGCGTCCGTCCGTGTCCGGGCAGGGCGTCGCGGTCGGACACGGAGGTGACGACGCAGGCCGGATCGGTTTCGGAGAGTACGAATTCCAGCCGTCGGGACGGATCGCCCGGATCGAGCGGCACATAGCCCGCGCCGGACTCGAGCACGCCGAGCAGCGCCACGACCAGTCCGACGGAGCGCGAAACCCCCACGGCCACCAGCGCTCCGGGCCCGATGCCGCGGTCGGCCAGCGCGCGGGCCAGCGCCCGGGAGGCCGCGCCGAGAGCACGGTAGGTGAGGGCACGATCGCCGCACCGCACCGCGACGGCATCGCCGTGCGCGGCCACCCGGTCGCGGAACAGTCCGACCAGGGTCGCTTCCGGCAGCCGCACCTCCGGGCGCTGCCACTCCCGCAGCACCCGAAGGCGTTCCGCCGCACCGAGCACGTCGATCTCGCTCACCTCGGCCGACGCGTTCGCGGCGAGCCCTTCCAGCACCCGCACGAACCGCTCGCCCAGACGCGCCACGGTGGCCTCGTCGACCAGGTCGGGTCGCCAGCCGAGCAGGACCAGCAGCCGGTCGGTCTGCCGGATGTTCAGGGTCAGCGCGTAGTGCGTCGCCTCCCGGGACCGAATTCCGGTGATGGCCAGATCGGCGTGAGCGAGGGCATCCGCTCGCAGTTTCTCCGGGTCGACCGGGTACGACTCGACCACCAGGAGCGTGTCGAAGAGTCCACCCTCGCCGAGCCCGGCCAGCGCGCCGATCTCGGGCAGGCCCAGATGGTGGTGCGCGGTCAGCCCGAACTGCTCCCGTTGCACGCGCCGCAGCAGCGCGCCCACCGACTCCCCCGGCAGCAGTCGAATCCGCACCGGAATCGTGTTGATGAACAGCCCGACCATGTTCTCGATGCCCGCGAGCTCGGCGGGACGGCCCGAGACCGTCGTGCCGAAGACGATGTCGGGGCGATCGACGGTGCGCGCCAGCAGGATCGCCCATGCCGCCTGCACGATGGTGCTGACGGTCACTTCGAGTTCGGCCGCGAGTGTCGTCACCGCGCGGGTCCGGGCCTCGTCCAGATCGAACGACCGCTCCAGGGGCAGGGTGGCGGGCGCGTGCCCGGTGGCGTCACCCGCGATCAGCGTCGGCTCCTCCAGTCCCGACAGTGCCTGCGTCCACGCCTGCCGGGACGCCGAATCGTCTTGCCGGGCCAGCCATTCCACATAGTGGCGGTACGGCCGGGGCGGCTCGATGTCGAAACCGGCGTAGCCGACCATGATCTCGCGCAGCAGCAGTGGGATCGACCAGCCGTCGAGCAGCAGGTGATGGCAGGTCACCACGAACTCGGTGCGCCCGTCACCGAGGCGGAGCACCAGGAAACGCAGCAACGGCGGATCCGTCAGATCGAACGGCACGGTGCGATCGGCGTCGAGCAGACGATCGTAGTCCTCCGCCGTCGTCGTCAGATCCACCTCCCGCCACGGCAGTACCGTGTCGCCGGTGACGATCTGCACCGGTGCGCCGCTCGTCGCGATGTCGAAGGCGGCGCTCAGATTGGCGTGCCGCTCCAGTGCCGCCGCGGCGGCGGCCCGCAGCCGGGCCGCGTCCACCGCGCCCTCCAGGCTCAGCACCAGCTGCACCGTGTACACGTCCACCGCGCCGGGATCGAACAGGGCGTGGAACATCATGCCCGCCTGTAGCGGCGTCACCGGCCACACCTCGCGCAGCGTCGGGTACCGGCCCTCCCAGCCGTCGATATCGCCCTGGGACACCGCCGTCAGCGGGAAATCGGAGGGGGTGTGCCCGCCCCGGGTCCGCGGACCGCGTGCGTGCCGTGCGACGGCGCGCAGCGCCGCCCGCCACCACTCGACCAGCTCGGCACCATCGGCGGCATCGAATATGCCTCGCGCACAACCGAAACTGGTCACCAGGCGGTTGCCGAGGACGATGGAGTCCACCTCCACCGCGCCCAGTGCGCCACGCCGGGGATCGGGCCGGATGATCAGCCTGCCGAACTCGGTGGACGGCAGGAAGCCGATTCCGGCCAGCTCCGCGGGAATGTCCAGACCGGTGATGTGCCCGAAGTAGTTGAACGAGATCTGCCCCGGCTCGCCCGGCGGCAGCGCGGCGGCGGCGTCCGCGTCGAGGTAGCGGAGCAGCCCGTAGCCGAACCCGTTGTGCGGCACCGCCCGCAGCTGTTCCTTGACGGCTTTGAGGGCGTGCCCCACCGCCGGTCCGCCCGCGAAGGCGTCGTCCAGGTCCACCCCGCTCAGGTCGAGTCGGGCCGGGACGATGGAGGTGAACCAGCCGACGGTGCGGGACAGTTCCGTGCCCGGTACCGCGTCCTGTTCGCGGCCGTGGCCCTCCAGCCGCAGCAGCACCGACCGCTCGTGCTCGTCGCGCCGCGTCCGCCAGCGGGTCACCGCCAGCGCGAGCGCCGTCAGCAGGGCGTCGACCACCCGGGCCCGGTAGCGGTCGGGGATGGCGGTCAGCAGGGCCTCGGTGTCGGCCTCGTCGAGTTCGACGCTGGTGTGCGTCACCTCGGCGGCCAGATCGCGGTGCGGGTCGAAGGGCCGGTCGCCGAACGACGGATCCGGACCGGTCACGATCTCGCGCCAGAGCGGCAGTTCGGCGGCCACCGACTCGCTGTGTGCGATGTCGACGAGGGCGTGCGCCCACCGGCGCATGGACGTGCCCACCGCGGGCAGCCGGGGCGTGCTGCCGCTGGCGACCGCGGACCAGGCGGCAATGAAGTCGGGCAGCAGGATGCGCCAGGAGACGCCGTCGACGGCGATGTGGTGCGCGGCCACGATGAGCAGACCGGAGTCGGTGTCCGAATCCGGTGTCAGCCAGACGAATCGCAGCACCTCGCCGGTGGACGGGTCGATGCGGTCGACGGCCCGGTTCACTTCGGCCGTGGCCAGCGCCAGCAGCTCGTCGTGTCCGAGATCGGCGGCATGCACGACCCGGTCGATGCGGGAGTCCACGTCGACGCTGCCCGGCGGTGTGACCAGCACATGCCAGTAGCCGGCGTCGTCGCGGTACAGGCGCGAGCGCAGCATGTCGTGGTGGTCGACCACTGCGGTGATGGTGGAAACCAGTGCGGCACGGTCGATTCCGGCGGGCAGTTCCAGGGTCATGGACTGGCAGAAGCGGTCGAAGTTGCCGCCGCGCTCGACCAGGAACCGGATCACCGGAGTGAGCGGCAGTTCGCCGACGCCGCCGCCCGGCAGCTCGGCGAGCGGTGGAACATCGACAACGCCGGCGGTTTCGGCGATGGCCGCCAGCCTGGCGACGGTCCGGTGTTCGTACACCTGCTGCGCGGTCACGGCGACGCCGCGCGCCCGCGCCCGGGAGACCAGCAGAATGGACATGATGCTGTCGCCGCCGAGCGCGAAGAAGGATTCGTCGACGCCGATGCTGTCGCGGCCGAGCACCTCGGCATAGGCCGCGGCCAGCGCGGTTTCGGTGTCCGTGCGCGGGGCGCGGAAGGCCACCGGCTCGGCGTCCGGGGCGGGCAGCGCCGCGCGGTCCACCTTGCCGGAGCGGTTCACGGGGAACTCCGCGAGTCCGATGATCGTCGCGGGCACCAGGTGCCGGGGCAGCAGTTCCCGCAATCGCTGTTCCAGGGCGGCGGTGTCGATGCGGTGACCGGCGGCGGGGGCGACGTAGGCGACCAGTCGGCCCCCGGCCTGGCCGCCGTGTACGACCGCGACCGCCTGGGCCACGGATTCCTGTGCGGCGAGCACCGATTCGAGTTCGCCGAGTTCGATGCGGATACCGCGCAGCTTCACCTGGAAGTCGGCGCGGCCGAGGAATTCCAGCTCGCCGTGCCCGGTCGAGCGGACGATATCGCCGGTGCGGTACAGGCGCTGGCCGGGACCGCCGAACGGGTCGGCGACGAAACGGGCCGCGGTGAGCCCGGCCCGCCGCACATAACCGCGGGCGAGAGTCGCACCGCCGAGATACAGCTCGCCCGGCAGACCCGTCGGCACGGGGCGCAGGCAGGCGTCGAGCACACGGGCGCGGACGTCCCAGGCGGGTGCGCCGATCGGCACCGCGGCGGTGTCGTGCTCGCCGATGGCGTGGCGGGTGACGGCGATGGTCGCCTCGGTCGGGCCGTAGAGATTGTCGACGTGCGCCCCCGGTGCCACCGCGGGCAGCGCGGCGGCGAGGGCGGGGGTCAGCGCCTCACCCGCGAGCAGCACCCGGCGCACGCTGGGTGCCAGCGGTGCGGCCACGGCGCGCCGGTGGGCGGTCAGCGTGGACGGTGTGAACTGCACGGTGGTGACGTCGTGGTCGGTGATGACGCGGGCCAGTTCGGCCGGGTCACCGGACGTGCCGTCGATCACCAGCCGGGCGCCGACGGTGAACGGCCACAGCACTTCCCAGGCCGAGACGTCGAAGGTCAGGGCGGTCTTGCGCACCACCGCGTCGGTGTCGTCCAGCGGGTGCAGCCGCCGCATCCAGTCGAGATGGGCGCAGACGGCGGCATGGGTGACGCCCACGCCCTTGGGCTCGCCGGTGGAGCCCGAGGTGAACAGCACGTAGGCGAGGTTGTCCGGACGCAGCGGGGCGATGCGGTCGGCATCGGCGACGGTGGTGTCCGGTGCACCGGCGAGGTCGAGTTCGTCGATGTGGATCACGCGGACTCCGGCCGGGGCCTCGAATCCGGCCTCCCGCGTGGTGAGGACGCAGACCGGGCGCGCGATATCGAGGATGCGGGCGTGGCGTGCGCGCGGATGCTCCGGATCGAGCGGCAGATACGCGGCACCGGCCGCCACCACCGCATGCAGTGCGAGGATCTGCTCCGGCGACGGGCCGATGGCGAGGGCCACCAGCTGTTCCGGCCCCGCTCCCAGGGCGATCAGTGTGCGCGCCAGCCGATTCGAGTCACGGTGCAGCCGCGCGTAGGTCATGCGGGTGCCGGGGCCGACGAGCGCGAGCGCCTCCGGTGAGCGGGCCGTCTGCGCGGCGAACCGGGCGGCGAGGGTGGTGGGGGTCGCGCTCTCGGTCGCGGGGCGCTCACCGACGAAGTGGTCGGTCTCGCTGGGCGCGGCGATATCCACCCGTGCGATGGGGAGGTGCGGGGCGCGGGCCAGCTGTCCCAGCAGCCGGGCCAGGCGGTCCCGGTGGGAGCGCGGCGCGCCGGGGGCGGCGATCCGCCAGCCGCCTTCGGCCCGGTCGTCCACGCACACGGTGAACGCGTGGCCGAGACCGAACCACGCCGAAATCCGTGCCGCATCGAGTCCATCGGTCGCCGCGCCGCCCAGCATGCGCACGGCCAGGGGCCACCGCCCGTGCACCGGCGCGTCCGGCCACGGCTCGTCGATATCCGGAAGGTAGCGGTGCCTGCGCGCCTTGCGCAGCTCTCGCCCCACCAGCCGGGCAATGGCGTCGAACCGATCGCTCGGCAGCACCGGAATGTGCAGCGGTACAGCGCTTTCCCCGTTGTCCAGTGCGATCACAGCGGAGTCGGCCATGGCGATGCGGGCCGCGTACACGGCCAGCGCGGCCAGCACCACCGCGGGTGTGCCACCGCCGCATGCCCGCGCCAGTCCGGTGAGCTCCCGCGCCCCCTCCACCGCCGCCCAGAGCGGCGCGGCCCCCGCACCGGACGCTGGCCCACCGGTCACCGGCGCGGGGAGGGGGTCGGGGCGGGCGGCGGTGGCGAGGGCGTGCTCCCAGTAGTCGCGGTCGGCGGCCCACGCGCCCGATTCGCGGTAGCGGCGTTCGTCTTCCAGGCGGTCGGCGGTCGCGCGGAACGGCGGGGTCGCCTCGGCCGTCGCGTTCGCGCCGCTCAGGACGTGGCGGACCCTGCCGAGGACGACGAGGGGCCCGGCCGCGTCGGTGACCGAGCGGTGGTAGCGCTGGTACCAGGCCAACCGGTCGTCGGCGAGGCGGAAGACGGCCTGGCGGTACCGCGGTCCGTTCGCGGCATCCACTGGGCGCGAACGCTCCTCGGCGATCCAGGCGGCGATGAAGGCCGGATCGGCGTCGGTGTACACCGGGGTCGGTGCGGGCGGGTTCGCGGGCGTCCGGGCCGCATCGACGTCGGAGCGAAAAGCGCTGTGCGGCAGCGGCACATCGGCCAGCACGGCGTCGATGGCGCGGCTCAGCTCGTTCGCGTCCAGCGAGCCGGTGAATTCGAGGTACAGGTCGACCGTGTCGGCACCGGTGGCCGGTACGGCGCGCGGTGCGTCCGCGGGCGCCCGGGTGGATGTCGTCTCGGCGGGAGCGGCGGGCAGGTCAGCGATAGTCATGGAATCCTCGTCCGGTCTTGCGGCCGAAATGTCCGGCGGTGACGAGCGCCGCGAGCGCGGGCGGCACCCGGTAGTGCGACGCGCCCGTCTCGCCGCGCAGCACCTCGATGGTGTCGGCGACGTTGTCCAGGCCGATCAGATCCGCGGTGCGCAGCGGGCCCATGCGATGGCCCAGGCACTGTTCGAAGAGGGCGTCGACGGTGGCTGCGGTCTCGCCCGCGTCGAGCAGGGCGGCCGCCTCCGCGATGCTCAGCATGAGCAGTCGGTTCAGGACGAAGCCGGGCCGGTCGCCGACGACGATCGGCGTCTTGCCCAGCGCGGTGAGCAGATCGGTGGCGCGCGCCATGGTGTCGGGCGAGGTGGCCGCGCCGCGCACCACCTCCACCGCATCGGTCAGCGGGGCCGGATTCATGAAATGCAGGCCGAGCACCCGGTCCGGGCGGCCGGTCGCGGCGGCCAACCGGGCGATGGGAATGGCCGAGGTGATGGAGGCGAGGACGGCGTCGGCGGGGCAGACGCGGTCGAGTTCGGCGAACAGCTTCTCCTTCAGCTCGATCCGCTCCACCGCGCATTCGATGACGAAGTCGACCGCGCCGAGTTCGTCGACGGTGTCGGTCCAGCGCACCCGGCGGGCGGTGTCGAGCGCGGTGCGGCGATCACCCCGGCCCAGCAGCAGGGCCAGTCGGACGGCCTCGTCGATCCCGCGACGCGCCCGCTCCACGGCCCCCGGATCGGGTTCGACCACGACGACCTCACGCCCGGCCTGCGCGAGGCATTGCGCGATGCCCGCACCCATGATGCCCGCGCCGAGCACGCCCACCATTCCGGTCATCGGGTCACCTCCGCTTCGGCGATGCGGCGCACCGCGATATCCGGCACCGGTTCCTCCGGCGTCTCCAACAGGCCGCGCAGCAGGCGAACCAGATCGGTGAGCAGCTGCCGCGCGGTCGATTCGTCGAAAAGCTCGGTGGCGTAGGTCAGTTCCAGCACGGCGGGGTCGCCGGACGCACGAGCGAGCGCCAATTCCGTGGCGTCCGAGCCGGTATCGCCGAAGCGCGGGGCCGCGACACCGACAGGTCGCGCCGGTGCGGCCAAGGCCGCTGCGGCCCGCGCGCGCAGTGCGGATCCGGTGGGCTCGTCGGCGAGGTCCATCCGCGCCGCGCCGGTCGACAGCGCCACGGCCACCTCGTCCGAACCGGAGTACCAGCTCAACAGCGTCACCCAGGCGGCGAGCAGGTCCGCGTCCGTGGAGTCGGCATCGGGCCGCACGCGCACCACACCCGGTGTGTACGGTCCCGTGCCGCCGCCACGCGGACGGTCCGTCGGAATGTCCAGTGCCGCGATCTGTTCCACCTCGGGCGGCGGTGCCGGGGCGGGGGCGATCAGTTCTTCGATCGACCGTTCCGGGACCGACTCCACGACTTCGGTGAGAATGTCGAGGTAGGCGGCCGCGAAGCTCGCTGCGGTGCGCCGGGTGAACAGTTCGGTGCTGTACTCGAAGCAGGCCAGCATGTCGTGATCGTCGCTGCGGTCGTAGGTGATCAGGCTGAGGTCGAACTTCGCGGTGCCGGGCGGCAATCCGCCGAAGGCGTTGTGGATCGAGTGCTCCAGGTCGAAGAACTCCGTCTCCGCGCCGCTGAGCGGGTTGGCCGCGCCGGTGCTGGTGAGGTCCTGGTGGACGTAGAGCACATCGAAGATCGGGGTGCGCGACAGGTCGCGCTGATCATCGAGCGCGTGCACGACGCGTTCGAAGGGAATCTCCTGATTCTCCAACGCGCCCAGCACGATTCCGCGCACCCGCTCCAGCACATCGGCCAGCGTTGCCGGACCGGAGAGGTTGGCGCGCAGGGCCACGGTGCTGTTGAAGAAGCCGATCAGGCCCTCCAGCTCACGGCGGGTCCGACCGGTCGTCGGCGTGCCGATGACGAGGTCGCGCTGGCCGCTGCGCCGGGCGAGCAGCAGATAGAAGGCGGCGAGCAGCACCACGAACAGTGAGACCGACTCCCGCTTGGCGACCGTGCGGGCGGTGGCGAGCAGGGCCGCCGGCACCGTGAACGGCTCCAGTTCACCGGTGAACGTCTTGCGGGCCGGGCGCGGGAAGTCGGTGGGCAGCCGCAGTTTCGGCGCGTCGCGCAGCACGTGCACCCAGTAGTCGAGCTCGTGGTCGAGAGCGCCGGAATCGAGCAGTTCACGATGCCAGCGCGCGTAGTCGCGGTAGCGGATCGGCAGCGGTTCGAGCTCGGCCGTACGCCCCTCCTGTCGCGCGGCGTACAGCACCGGAATCTCGCGGGCGAGAATCCCCGGGGTCTGGCCGTCGGTGACACAGTGGTGGCAGACCACTTGCAGCACATGGGTATCGGGGCTCAACGTCACCACGAGCACCCGCACCATGGGGTCGCGGGCCAGGTCGAACGGCCGGACGGCGGCCGCCTGAAGCAGCTCGCGTGCCCGGGCGACCGGCTCGGGGTCGCCGGAGACATCCACCACCCGGAAGAAGTCCACCAGCGCGGGCCGCACCCGCACCGCCGGGTGACCGTTCTCCTCGACCAGGTTGTAGCGCAGCGGTTCGTGACGCTCGGCGAAATCCTCGAAGGTGCCCTTGACGGCGTCGATGTCGATCGGCCCGCGCAGCACGTTGACCACCGGATAGTTGTAGAGCGTGGTATCGGGCACGAGCTGGTGGTGGAACCACATGCGCTCCTGCCCGGGCGACATGACCAGCTCGTCGGTGCGGGTGATGGGCGGAACCCCGCGCGCCGCCGGGCTCGCCTCGGGCTCCGCCGTGCGCGCACCGGCGCGCAACAGGTCGGCGAAATCGGCGACGGTGGGGCGTTCGTACACATCGAGCAGCTTGGGGCGGAACCCGAACGCCTCCTCCACCCGCTCGACCAATTGCACGGCGATGATCGAATTGCCGCCGACGTCGAAATAGTCGTCGTCCGGGCCGATCTCGGTCTCCGCGTGCAGCAGCTCGCCCAGCACTCCGCTCAGCCACGCGGTCGCATCCTCGGGCACGGGCATCCGCCGGGCGGGGGCGGTCGAGCCGGATGCCGGGACGGCGGTTGCCACAGTCGCGTTCGCGGCACCGGACCCGAATACATCGGCGACGGCCCCAGCCGAATTCGCGCCGGACGCAGCGACAGCGGTCGTGGTCACGTGGGACGCACCGGCACCGGCCGGAGCCACGTGAGAAGCGCCGTCACCGGCCGAAGCCACGCGGGACGCACCACCACCGGCCGAGGCCACACGGGATGCACCACCACCGGCCGGAGCCACACGGGAAGCACCACCACCGGCCGGAGCCACACGGGAAGCACCACCACCGGCCGGAGCCACACGGGAAGCACCACCACCGGCCGGAGCCACGGGGGAAGCAGCGGCACCGGTCACCGTCGCGTGGGACGCGGCATCATCGGGCTCGCCGGGAGTGGTAGCGGCACCGGCCGGGGTGGGAGCCGTGGCGGTGGGAAGGTCGACCCAGCACCGAGTTCTGTGCATCGGATGTCCGGGCAGCCGCACCCGGCGGCCCTCGCCCGGCCGCATCCCGGCCCAATCGAGGTCTACGCCCCGCTCGTAGAGGCGAGCCAGGATGCCGAGCGATCCACCGGAATCCGGTGCGCCGAAGAGGACTTCCGCATCGGATCGGTCCGCGAGATCCGCGGCGAGGTATCGGCCCAGCACACCGTCGCGGCTGGGGTCGACGAAAACGACCGCGCCGTCCCGCAACAAGGTCTGCGCGGCGGCGAACAATCGTGCCCGATCGACCGTGGGCGTCGACGCGGCGGCGGCCAGGTCCCCGGCATCCACCGTCTCGCGGGAGCCGAGCAGATAGCGGCCGAGGAACTTCGACGCTCCCCCGCTGAGCACCGCCGCGAATCGAGTCCCGGAGTCGCGCAGCAGGTCATGCGCCGCGAGCTGCCCGGCGAGCACCTCGGCGGCCGTCCCGACGGCAGGCAACTGCGCGGGCAGCACGGGCAGCGCCGAGTGCGCGGGCAGCGCGGAGTGCGCGGGCAGCGCGGAGTGCGCGGGCAGCGCCGAGTGCGCACGATCCGACCCGGCCGTCCCGCGTTCAACGCCGGAGTCCGCAGTGGTTGAGGCGCTTCCATCGAGATCCGTAGCGAATGAAGCAGCCGGTCCCGCACCGATCCCGGCGACCGGATCAACCGGCATCGCACCCGGCGAGAGCAGCAATGCCACCCGCGGCGCGACCGGCCGTGCACCGGCCGGATCGACGGCGCTACCGCGCCTCTCGAGCGCATCGGCCAATTCCGCATTGCCGGAGGCGATTACCGCGACACGGTAACCGAAGTGCGCCCGCCCCCGGCCGAGCGTGAACGCGACATCGGCGAACTCGGCCGCACCGTCCCGCACATACCGCGCGAGCGTGCCACACAGTTCGGCCAAGGCGGCCGGAGTCCGCGCCGACACTCCGACGAGCCGTCGAACCGGCTCACCGTCCACCCGATCGCCATCAGCCTGCGCAAACCCGGCCCCGTGCTGTGGCGCGGCGTTCTCCGCGCGCCGGGCAAGGGTTTCGGATGCCGGTCGGGCCACCGCGGCCGCGTGCGGCACGGGTCCGGGCCGGGGTGGATGCGTGTCCGGCGCTTCCTGGATGACGCAGTGGGCGTTCGCGCCGCCGAGACTGTAGGAGCTCACGCCCGCCAGCCGGGGGGCGTCGCCCGGCCAGGGGCGGGGGCTGGTGACGACTTCGATTCCGGCGGCGGCCAGGTCGAGATCGCCGGTGGGGCGGTGGAAGTGCAGGGAGGGGAAGAGTCGGCCGTCGGAGACCGAGAGGACCGCTTTGACCAGGCCCGCTACTCCGGCGGCGTGATCGAGGTGGCCGATATTGGTTTTGACCGAGCCGATCGGCAGCGCGGCGGCACGGTCGGCGAAGGCGGTGCGCAGGCCCTCGAGTTCGACGGCGTCACCCAGGCGGGTGGCGGAGCCGTGCGCCTCGAGATAACCGGCGGTGCGGGGGTCGACTCCCGCCTTGCGCCAGGCACGGTCGATGACCTTGGCCTGCGCGGCGGCGCTCGGGGTGCTGATGGTGACGGCGGCATGTCCGTTGTGCAGGACGGCGCTGCCCCGGATGACGGCGTACACCGGCGCGCGGTCGGCGCGGGCGCGCGCCAGGGTGGTCAGCAGCAGGGCCGCGCCGCCCTCACCGGGTACGGTGCCGTCGGCGTCGGCGTCGAACGCCCGCACCTTGCTGCCGGGCGAGGCGATCTCGGTCATGGTCTGCGCGGTCCAGGCCGGGGAACCGTTCGCGCGCACGCTCACTCCCCCGGCGAGCGCGTAATCCGCGTCGCCGCCGCGCAATTCCCGGCAGGCGTGGTGCACGGCGATGAGGGAGGCGTTGCAGCCGCTGTCGACGGCGTAGCAGGGGCCGTCGAACCCCAGCAGGTGCGCGATCCGGGCCGGAGTGCCGAAGGGCAGATTGCCCAGCATGGCGAGCGGTCCCGGATCGACGGCCATGGCGTGATAGCTCGGCATGGGCGCGCTGAACACCACCGCGGTGCTGGCCGCCCGCAGGGTGTCGGGCGCGTATCCGGCGTCCTCGACGGCGCGGTACGCGAGTTCCAGGGCGATTCGCTGCTGCGGATCCATCAGCGCCGCTTCGCGTTTGGACAGCCCGAAGAAGGCGTAGTCGAAGCTGTGGATATCGGCGAGGTGGCCCATCGGCAGATACCGGACGCACCGGTCCAGGCCGGTCGCCTCGGCGCGGGATTCCGGCATGGGGCCGATGGAATCGCGCCCGGCGGCGAGGTTGGCGCGGAACTCGTCCAGGTTCGCCGCGTCCGGGAAGCGCGCACCGATACCGATGACGGCGATGTCGTCGTCGCGTAATGCTGGGGTGGTCACGATGTCCTTCACACCTCGAATGCCAGGGGGGTATCGGCCGCCGCGGCGGGTTCGGCGGTGTGCGCCGGATCCGCGGGCAGCGCGGCGGCCTGCGCGGCCACGGTGTCCAGATCGAACAGCAGGCCCACCGAGATCGCGCCCGGCCAGCGCGCCTCCAGCCGCATATGCAGGGCGACCACGCGGTGGGAGTTGCCGCCGACGTCGAGAAAGCGGTCCTCGCGGTCGAATTCGTCGTGCAGCAGCACCTCCGACCAGATCTCGCCGATCGCGCGCTCGGTGTCGGACCAGTCGTCCCGCGAAACCGGCTGCCGGTCAGCGGGTTTGCTCAGCAAGGCGTGCAGAGCGGCCTCGTCGAGCTTGCTGCTGCCGGCCGCGATCGGCAGGGCGTCGATGGGGACGAAGCGTGCCGGAACCGCCTCGGGCATCAGACGTTCGGCGCAGAATTCGGCCAGTGCGCTCGACGCCGGCGGTACGGCGGTGCTGTCCACGGGCACCCAGAACCCGGCAAGGTACACGGTGTCGTCGACATCGGTCACCGGCAGAACGACCGCGTCGCGCACGGCGGGGTGGGCTTCCAGCACCGTCTCCACCGCTCCGCGTTCGATGCGCACGCCGCGAACCTTGAGCTGGCTGTCGGCGCGACCGTGGAACTCGATATCGCCGCGGGCGTCCGTGCGAGCGAGATCTCCGGTCAGGTACATGCGCGCACCCGGTTCGGCGGCGAACGGATCGGCCACGAAACGGGTTGCGGTGAGGCCGGGACGGGCGGCGTAGCCATCGGTGATCTGTCCGCCGCCGAGGTACAGGTCGCCCCGGGTGCCACCGCGGACCGGCCGCAGCCGGGCATCCAGCAGATGCGCCGTGCTGCCCGCGGTCGGCCTGCCGATCGGCACCACCTGTCTCGGGGAGTCCGCAACGGGGTGCACGATGCAGGTGACGGTCGCCTCGGTGGGGCCGTACTCGTTGCGCAGGGCGGCGGCGGGCAGGATCTCGCGGTGCTCGTCCACCACACGCGCCGGAAGCGCCTCCCCGGCCAGCGTCACGATACGCAGCGTCGACCGCAACTCGACCAGGCGCGGCAGCAACAGTCGATAGAACGACGGGGTGGCGACCAGATGTGTCGCCGCGTGGCGACGGGCGAGTGCGGCGACCGCGTCCGCGTCGCGCAGCATCCGGGCGTCGGGCAGCACGCTCGTGCCACCCATCGTGAGTGCCCAGGCCAGCGCCATCAGGGAGCCGTCCCAGATCAGCCGCATGGCCGAGAAGGTGACCAGTTCGCCATCGGTGTACGGGTAGTCGCGCGACCCGATCAAGGTGGCGAGATTCGCGCGGGACACCACGACCACCTTGGGCACCCCCGTGGAGCCGGAGGTGGTGATGGCGTAGGCGGGCGCTCGAGGCAGCGACCGACTCGGCAGCGGTATCTCGAGCGAATCCGCCGGCACGGCGATGTCGAGCACCGGCGGACCCCCCGTCGTGTCCGCCGGTGCCGCCGCCATGCCGCCCGGGGTGAGCGGATCGCGACCGTCGATGATCACGGCCCCGCAGTCCACCGCGGCCAGCACCGCGCCCAGGGACGCCTCGCCACCGTGGCCGGGTTCGATCACGCACCAGGCCGCCGCCGCGCGCCGGGCCGCGAGCATCCCGATCAGGGTATCCAGGCTCTGCTGCTGGTAGACGATGACCGTCTGCCCGGTACGCACCCCGGCCGCGAGCAGTCGACGCGCCAGCGACGCTGTCGCGGTGTCGAGTTCGCGGTAGGTGACCGAGCGCTCCCCCACCACGAGAGCGGTGCGATCGGGCACCCGGTCGACTTGGCGCAGGAGCCCGTCGAGCAGGTCGGCACCCGGCCGGTCGCTCCGCGGATCCGTGCTCATCGGACCACCTCGACATGATCGGCGCCGCCGATACTCGCGGCCGGGGTCGTACAGACGAGCAGGATGCGGTCACCGTCGCGCTCTTCCACATCGAAGCCCGCGAAACGCAGCGTCACCAGCATGACCCGATTCATCGGTGTGGCAACGAATTCCGCCGCCGGGCGCAAACCGGCCGCCTCGGCGCGCCGCACCACCTCGGCGATGAACGCCGTGCCGACGCCGCGCGACATGACCCGGCAGGACATGAGCAGCAGGAGCAGCACCGCATCGGACCCGCGCCGTTCGGTCACCGCCAGCCCGATGGTGCCGTAGCCGCCGAAGCGGTCGGTGAGCGAGGCGACCAGCACCTCGTGGCGCGGGGAGGCGCACAGCGCCCGCAGTTCGCCGAGGTCGAAGGTGACGCCGGTGGTATTGAGCTGGTGGGTGCGTTCGGTCAGCTCGTGTGCGCGCACCAGATCGGCCTCGGTGGCCGGGCGCACGGTCATGACCAGATCCAGCGAGGCGAGGAAGTCCTGGTCCGAACCGCGGAATTCGGCCTGCGACTCCCGGCGTTCCCGTTCCGCGCGATACAGCGCGCGGCGCTGGCGCGCCTCGGACGTCGTGGTGGCGGGCGTGAATTCGGGCAGCTCCGGCAGTTCGGCAATGCGATCGGCCGGGTAGCAGCGTACTTCCGGAAGGGCCGTGGCCACCTCGGCCAGCTCGACCGGATCGTTGTCGACGAAGGCGACAGTGTCGCGGCCGATATTCAGGGCCGCGGCGATGCGGCGGACGGCCTCCGACTTGGGGCCCCAGCTGATCTCGACGGCCGAGAACATGTCCTCGATGCCGTGGGCGCGCAAATGCGCTGTGGCGGCGGCCGGTTCGCCGCGACTCGCGACAGCGTGCAGGATGCCGCGCTCGTCGAGAACGCGGATGGCTCGCAGCACTTCTGGTTTCGGTGCGCCGCCGTCGGATTCCAGCACGACGCCGGGCCATACGGTGTCGTCGAGGTCCCAGACCAGGCATTTCACTGTCGTCATCACAGCCTCCGCAGCAGTCCGGCGCTCCAGGCGGCGACCGGGCTGCTGTTCAACAGCAGCGCGTACTCATCGGTCGCGCGGGTGGGTGCGGCGGCTTCGAGATTGACCAGCATGTCCATCGAACCGAGGTGGCCGTAGGCCGCCAGATTGGCGCGGCAGACCTTGTCGACCGGGCGCTCGAGCGCCTCCTCCCAGAAGGCGAAGGCACCCGCCGACAGGTTCTGCATGATCAGCGCTCCCGGTGCGTCGGCGGGCACTTCGTTGCGGCACAGCAGTTCCGGAATGATCGCGTCGAATCGCTTCTTGCTCTCCACGGCGAGCCGGAACGAGTAGACGGACTCGTCGGCGCACTCCTCCACCCAGTCGTCGGCGTCGACATCGCGGTAGTCGACGCGGAAGAGGTCCGCGTATTTGCCTTCGCTGCGCACGATCTGGTCGACGAACTCCCAACGACCCGCACCGGAGGTGGTGACCAGCACCGCCGCCGCACCGTCGCCGAGCAGCGTCATGGGGGCGCGGTAGCGGTGGCGGGTGGGCGTCTTGGCCGCGGTGACCACGAGTGCTGTGCGGCACCGCGTTTCGGCGCGCACCAACGCGGCGGCCAGGGTGAGCGCTGCGGAGACGGAGACGCAGCCGAGATCGCCGACCGCCGTGGTGAAGGCGCGGGTCGCGCCGATCCGGTGTTGCAGCCGGGTCGCCTCCGAGGCCAGCAGGTAGCGCGGTGCGCGGCCGGTGACCAGGATCAGCGCGTCCAGATCGGCGGCGTCGAGCGCGGCCTCGTCCAGGGCGATGCGCGCCGCCTCGGCGGCGAGATCGCCCTCGGTCATGTCGTCGGCCGCGCGTACCGTGTCGATGCCAAGGGCCAGGGCGTGGTCGCGGCGGTGGGCGGGCAGCTCGGCCAGTTCCGCCAGTGTGGCGACCTCGGCCACGGTATCCGGGAACCAGGCCGCGACCGGGCCCAGCAGTACGCGGTCGTGCGTCATCGCGCACCCCGCACGACATGTTCACCCATGGTCACCTCGGCGACCTCCTGTGCTCCCTCGATGATCTGCATGACCTTGGCGTCGCGGTAGAACCGGCCGACGCGACCGTCCGGTGCGCAGCCCGCCGCGCCGAGCACCTGCACGGCGCGCTCGCTCACCGTGGCGGCGGCCGCGGCGGCGGCGTATTTGGCGGTGACGGTGGCGATCAGCGCCTCCGGCGATCCGGCGATCCGGGCGTCGGCCGCGCGTTCGCACAGTGCCCGCGCCCCTTCGACCTCCGCCCAGCCGCGGCCGAGCGTGGCGCGGATCAACTGGTGTTCGACCAGTGCGGTGCCGCCCTGGACGCGGGTGGCGGCGTGGGCGGCGGCATCGTCGAGGCAGGCGCGCGCCAGCCCGACGCAACCCCAGGCGACGGTGTAGCGGCCGTGATCCAGCGCGGTGCCGATGACGTGGGAGAGGCCGAATCCGGGCGGTGCGATCACCTGGGCGGCGGGGATGCGCACCCGGTCGAACCGGATGGTAGCCAACCGCGCGCCGCGCAGGCCGAGACCGCTGTCGGCGGGCTCCACCACGACACCGGGACGACGCCGATCCACCAGTGCCGCGCACAGTCCGCCCGGGGGCGTGGTCGGCCCGGACGCCGAAGCGGACGACACGTACTTCGTGCCGAGCACGAGATAGACGTCCGCGCGCTGACCGAAGGTGACCCACAGTTTGGTGCCGGTCACCAGGAAGTCCTGGCCGTCGGGTTCGAAAGTCGTAGCGACAGCGGACAGTTCGGTGCCCGCACCGGCCTCGGTCGCCGCCAGCGCGGCGACGAGGTCACCGGAGGTGAGCCGGGGCAGCCACTCGTCGCGCTGTGCGGCCGTGCCCCAGCGGTCCACCGCCGCGGCGACCATCCCGTGCACCGTCAGCAGCGAACGCAGACTGGTGCACGCGTGCCCCAGCGTCGCGGCCAGTTCTCCCAGCTCGCGCGCATCGCATCCGGCACCGCCGACGGCCACGGGCCGATCCGCGCCGAGAATCCCGGCCCGCGCGGCCCGCTCGACCATCGCATCGGGCAGTCCGTCGCGGTCCCACCGCGCGCCCTCCACGGCCGCGGCCCGTACCAGCTCGTCCACCGCGATCACGAGCGGCTGTCCCCGCCCCGCTTGCGTTCGACGAATGCGGCCGCCCGCGCCGCACTCCGAAAATTGTCCAGCTCGAGATCCTCGACCTCGACCGCGATCCCGTACGTCTTCTCCACGTGCACGACGATCTCCAGCGCCCGCAGCGAATTCACCAGCCCGAGCGCGAAAATATCGTCATCCGGCGACAATTCGATCTCGGCCATCGACCCGAAGTAGGCCAGCAGCTCCTTGGTCAGCTCCGCACGTCGCGTCTCGACCCGCTCCAGGTCTCCCACGAATGTTCCCTCTCGCCGTCTTCCCGCGGCGGGCTCCTCCCGACCCCGCACCGCGCGTAGACACACGACACCATCGCGGGTGATGGCGAACAAGCCCCGGGTTCTACGGGCGAAACACGCGAAAGACGTGGCCCGCGATCCCACTGGGTACTGTTCTCGTACGAATCGTTCGAAGGAGGGGATGGGTGAACAGGCCGGGATCGGACTCGCTCGGTACCGCCGAGTCGCTGGGCACGAAGCTGGACAGACTGGCCGAGGCGCTGACCGAGGGGCATGCCGCCGTCCGAGCCGACGGCGTCTACGTCGATGTCAAGGCGGACGGCCGGGTCACCACCGTCCACATCGACGAAGACGCGTTTCCGGGTGGGCGGCGGCTGGGCCCGCTGCTCACGCGCCTGCTCAACAGCGCCCGCGAGCAGGCACAGGCGCAGGTCGAAGACCTGGTTCGCCAGGTGCGCGACGATCCCCGGACAGCGGCGATCGTCGAACAGATCGGGGACGCGCCCCAGCGTGACCTGCCACCGGCGGCCACCCAGCCACCCGCGCGCATGGATTACGGCCGCGGCGACGAGGACGATGAGGACTATCACCCGCTGCGGCCGAAGTCGCCTATCGCGGCCGACTGACGAAACGATTCGGCGCGGGAATCCCGCGATCCGCGTCCAGTAGAGTAACCGCGGAAGCAGCCCAGATCGACCCGAGGGGGATCGGCCGATGAGCTACGACGCCGACGAATTCATCTTCGTCGATCCGGAGCGAGTTCGTGGCCTGGTGTCGGCGATGAACACCGCCGCGGAGACGCTCGGCGCGATCCGCGCCGACGACCAGACGCTGTCCTCGCTGCTCACCATGGCCCCGCTGCTGCCCGGGACGGGGATCAACGCGGCGTGTACGGCCGGTTCCACCCGGGCCACCACCGCCATGACGGCGACCACCGAGCAGGTCCGGGTGATGGCCGTGCGCACCGGCAACGGGCTCGCCGCGGTCTTGGCGCAGGAAGCCGACTCCGCGAGCCGATTCCCCCGGTAACGAGGACCAGCGATGAGCGAGTCCCCCACCGTGTCGCAGGTACGCGACTGGCAACTCGAACAGCTCGAGCAGCAGGGCAGTTTCTGGACCCGGCAGGCGAGCACATTCCAGACCGAACTCGACGGTGCCTACAACGATATCGGCAACTCCGCCGACTACCTGGTCGGCAAGTTCGGCAACGGCCTGCGGGACAAGAGCGTGACCGTCCGCGACACCGGCTACCGGACGGTCGGAGCGCTGCAAGCGGCCGGTACCGCCATCGGCAACGGTCTCGAGCCCCTGCGGTTCGCCCAGAAAACGGTGACCACACTGCTGACTGCGATCACCTCCGGCGGCTTTCTCTGGAGTGAGGACGGCACCGTGACGCTGTCGCTGGCGCAGGTGGCGAACGCGCTCTCCGACGACGATGCCGACAGCGCGACCATCAAACTCGCGGCGCTGGAACGCCAAGCCGATGACTACACCCGCGCCCTGCAAGCCGGGCTGTCCGGGGCGGCGACGGCCGCGCAGAGCGTCGTCACCGGCATCGACACCGCGTTCGCGGAGCTGACCGATGCCGGAGACGGTGCCGTGCCATCGGTCGACGGCAATACCGGCGCGGACCTCGGCGCGGAAATCGCCGAGGAAGGCCCGGTCCCGCCCGAGGCCATGACCCGCATCGAGCAGGCCCTCGACCAGATCAACCTTTCCGGCGACGACCAGGCCGCACTGGCAGCCGGTGCGACCGTCGTCGTCCCCGCCTCCACCCTCGAGTTCACCCAACGCCTCCTCGACAGCGCCGGACCGGAGGGCTTCGCCGAACTCAGCGAGCAACTGCGGGCGCAGGGGCCCGAAGGCGAAGCGCGGGCGCAGGCCCTCGGCAACGCGGTCATGCTGCTGTCGAACGAGAAGGTCGTCGGCGTCGGAGCGGACGGCACCCAGACCCCCGGCGGCTACGACCGCCTACCCGCCGACGCCCAGCGGATGATCTCCACCCGGGTGAGCCTCAGCGGCGCGGCACCGGACGACAATGCCGGCCAGTACCCCGACATGGGGCTGCCGGGCATCGCGAACCAGGGGACGTTCCTGACCCAGCAGGGCCGATTCCTCGACGCTCTCGCACAGTCGGACCAGAGCTACCAGCCCGGCACGAAACTGTCGACCGAACTGCACCGACAGGGCATGCATCTGGCCTGGCTGGAATCGCACAACATTCAGCTGGGTCCGGACTCCGCCGTCCCGCTGGATGATTCGCTCACCAACGCGATCGAGATCGCTTCCCGCAACCACGAGGGCACCACCGCCATTTTCACCGGCGAGGGCGGACCGGAGATCCTGGGCGACGGTTACCACCCCGACACCGCGATGCTGTCGCTGCTGCAACGCGAATCCAGCGACCCGAACAGTCCGCTGCTCGGGGCGATGACCGACTGGATCCCACAGGATGCGCACGTCACCGTGCCGCCGGGTCACCCCGACTATCAAGCCCAGTCCGACCAGGCCGCCCAGGCCGGGCGAGCCGCACGCGGACTCGCCGACATCATCTCCACCACAGACTCCGCCGACGGCACCAATAATTTCAAGGTGCTGCTGTCCGGTCAGAACCCCGACGATCTCGGCACGCTGGACAATGCCGGGATGTCACCCGATGCCTCGAAGCAGGTCGCCGAGGCGCTGCAACCGTTCGTCGGCAAACTGGTCGGCATGCCCGATGATCTGTCCGGAACCCTCGGATTCGGCAATGACTTCGGCCCCCGAGAAACGGTGCGGGTGTTGAGCGTACTGTCCACCGACCCCGACGCCAGTCAGATCATCAACGGCGCGGCCCTGGCGGAATCCCAGCGGATGGACAAGGTATTCGTCACACCCGGTATGCCCGGCGCCGGTGATCCCGATATCGGCCGGTACGCCAACCGGATGGAATGGGCGGTCACCGAAGCGCTTACGACCGAGTATTCCGAACGCACCGGCGAGGCCAGAGACGCCGCCAGCGAGAAGACCGCGAACTGGAATGCCGCCTACACCGGCGCGCAGATCTTGACCGGTGGATTGGGTCCCGGCGGGGCCGCGGTCGCGGCCGCATCCGAACCGTTCAAGCTGGGCGTGTTCCCGTTCGACCCCGAACAGGTCGACCCGAATGATCCACTGAAGTACAACTTCCGGCCCGACCAGGTCGGCCCGCACAGCCCATTGACCACCGAGGGCGGCAACTTCGGCGCGACCACCTTCGGCGACCCGGACCACCGCAAGTACAACGCCCTGCTGGAACTCACCAACCAAGGCAGGATCGACATCAATGACGTGCCTCCGGAGTACAAGGACGCCAGCGGACAACGATTCAAGACCTACACCGATTACAGCGCCGACACCCAAGACAAGTCGCAGGAAGACCGGACCCTCTCCACAGATCGGGTGAACGCACTACTCACTCAGGTCGGCATCGACACGACGAAGTTCGACGCCTACGGCCAGAGAGCCGACGACGGTGAGAACGTGGCACTCGGCGACCAGATCTCTTCCCTCGATCGCGCGAGATCGGCCAACGATGTACTCGCTGGCCTCGCCGCACCCAAGGACTCCTCGAACTCATGGCCCGCAGGATGACACGACAAACACCGGCACGACTCACCGCGACCATCGGCGCGGTGCTACTCCTCCTCGCCGGATGCGGCCGAACCGACATCAGCGACACCCCGACAACCAGCACCAGCACGCCCCCCTCGAGCGGCGTATACGAACCACCCGACGAAGTCCGCAACGCAACCGTGGTGTGGTCGGCCGAACCCGGCATCGACCTGTTCTCCACCCCCGCCACACTGATGCGAGCCGCAAACGAATCCGACATCATCGGCAGCTACGCCGGACTCGACCACGCCTACCCCGGCTACGCCAAAGCCCTGGACCGGCCATACACGACCCGCTACGAGGTCGAGCGTTACCGCGGAACCATCGCCGGAACGGTGCTCCGCCACATCCAGCGAATCCAGGACACCGGAGACGGGTACCTCATCGAATTCTGCGCCCTACCGAACGCCTACGGTCAACTCGAGGACGGCCAATACAGGAGGTGGTACGGCCGAGGAGTCTCCCTCGCGGCCCAGTTCACCCGCAATAACGACGCACCCGCCCCCGCGACCACCACACCCACGGCCACACCGAGCCCGGCACCCGACCGGATGCATTGGCAGGCACCCACCTACAACGTGTTCACCGGATGGACCATCTCCTACGTCGTCAGCGACGCATCATGCGATGAATGGACCCTGAGCCTGTACCCCGACGCACCCGTCGAGGACGAGATCACATACAGCGACACACCCCCGCCGGTGCAACCCGCATACCCGGGCTGGCCCACCCAACCGGACTAGGCCACCCACCCCGGACCGAGACGCGGAACGGCCGCCCCCCTGCGAACGCCGCCACGTGCGGCCGTATCTCCCACTCGGCGTCGGGCGGCGATACCGTGTCCTCGCACGGAACCCGGCGGCCGTGGGAGTAGCGGCCCAGCCCGCAGCTCGCATCACGAAACCGCCGCCGAGCGGTCGAACTCCCCGCCGCACAGGCCAGCCCGGCCTAGAGGTCGAAGCGGGCTCGGAGCGCGACCTTCACCTGGTCCAGCGCGTCGGCCGGGATGTGCCCGACACTCTCGGTGAGGGTGTTCTTCGGCACCACCGCGAGGTCGTAGACCGCCACCGCGTCACCGCCGGGCAGGGTCGCGGTGAGCAGCTGTAGCGATCGAGGGATTTCGCGGGCCGGGCGCACGGGAGCGACGGCTATCCGTTGCCGAGCCTCGGCAATGAGATCGCTGTCGACAATCACGACCTGCCCCACCGCGCCCGTGAGGCGGCTCTCGGTCTTCCATATCTGTCCTTGCGCGTGACTCACCCGGCGGACCCGAACAGAATTGCCTCGGCGGTCTCATCGTTCGTCCGACCCCACCCGGGGTCCTCCGGATGCTCGCGCTCCCACTCAGCCAGCTTGCGAAGATCGTCGGCGAGCATCTGCCGGATCACCGCCCGCTCGATGTACTCACTCGGCTTGTTCTCCGACGCCGCACGAAGCTTCTCGGCCACCGCATCGGGTAGCGTTATGTTCAAGCGCGTGGTCATACAGCAGACAATACAGTCCCGGCACTGCATAGACCACGACACCATCACGGGTGATCACGAACCCCCTGGATCGACCGGCGGGACGAGCTGCGGCAACCTCGGGATACACGCGGGCGGATCCGGCGCGCTCGGGCTTGCGGCATATTCTCGTCACTATCCACATTCGCGCACCTCAGAACGTGGACTAGCATAGGTACATGTCGCTCAAGAGAACCAATGTCTACGCGGACCCCGATGATCTTGCCGTCATCAGGGATGCGGCTGCTCGCCGTGGCGTTTCCGAAGCGGAGATCATCCGTGAAGCTATCCATCGGGCGGCGCAGAAACTGCGGATGTGGTCCGAGCCGTTGGACTTCCCGTCATTCGATGGCCCGGGTACGCCGATAACCAAGGAAGCGGTGGCGCGGTCCGTGGCCGACGGAGCACAGCGCCGTTGATCGTCATCGCGGATACCTCGGGCATCATCGCGGCAGCCGATCGCAACGCCCCCGAGCACGCCGACTGTCGTAAACAGCTGGAACAGTCCAGCTTGATCGTGATCTCACAGCTGGTACTCACCGAGGTCGACCATCTCGCACGACAGCGATTCGGCCTTGCCCATCGCAATACCCTCATGGACTATCTGTTCACGCAGGTGGAACGGATGCGGTTCACCATCCCAGAGGCTCGGCTCGACACCTTGAAGGTCGCCCGAGCGGTCGAAGAGCGATACCGCGACCTCGCACTGGATCTGGCAGACGCCGTGAATGTTGCGCTGGCGGCGGAATACGACACCGACGCGGTACTGACGCTGGATCGACGCGATTTCCGCGCGATGCGCCCGCTGACCGACTTCGAGTACTTTCGGGTCCTCCCCGACGACGGCTAGGCCCAGCACACGCAAGGCGTTCGGGCCAAAGACCTGATCTGCCAGCGTCCTATCGGGTGTACGGCCCCGCAGCCAGGTTCACGAGAGCGCTTCCGGGCGGTCGAACTCCCCGCCCGCGACGCCCTTGCGGAACGCGTCCCACTCCTCGGTGTCGTAGGTCAACGCGACCACCTCGTCGGCGATGGTGGCACCGGCGTCGGGGTGAACGGTGATTCGCACGGGGCCGATGGCTCCCGAATCGCCGGTCAGGACCAGGTCGAGAAATGCGCGCCAGCGGGTGGGGGCGATCGACAGGATCGGCTGTTGCGCACGGGATCCGGTGAACTTGCTGTCGCGGATGAGCACGGAATCGGCGCGGTGGGCGACTTCGACGCAGGTCTGGTCGCCGCCACTGAATGTGGATTTGAAGAACTCGGTGCTCACACCGCTACCCTATCTGCTGGCTCGCAACGCGGTCGATCAGTTCGAGCGACCGCTTCCGGTCGAGCGCGATCGCCTGAACCTGGTTGTACAGGTAGTCGAGTGCGGTCACACGTTTGGGATCGTCGGCGATCTCGCCGAATGCGGCGGACTCGACCCAACCCACCGTGGGCAGTCGTGCGCTCTTGAAATCCAGGAGATGAAAGGTGGCGGAGTTGAGACTTGCGATCGCGCCACCGGCTTCGTAGGGGATGACGCGAATATCGAGAGTGTCGGGATGCCGCTCGGCCAGTGCGATCACGTGCCGAAGTTGCTCTCGCTGCACGTCTTTACCACCGACCTGGTACATCAACGCCGCCTGACCCATCACTACCGACAGTTCGAGAGGGTCGGAGCTATCAAGTCGCCGCTGTCGCCGCAGCCGCGCGCTGACGCGTTGCTCGACTTCGGTTGGCCGACCGGTGGTTACGCTGGCCTTCATCAAGACCCGGATGTAGTCCTCCGTCTGCAGCAGACCCGGGATCACGCCGCTCTCGAAGCTGCGAATGCTCTGCGCTCCGGCTTCCAAGCCGTAGTACCGCATGAGTTGATCGTTGAAGAGGGCGGAGTACTCGGCGTACGGGTTACGCCCCTTCGCCACATCGCGCAGTTCCAGTAACTCCGCCTGCTCGTCGGGTTCGAACTCGAGCAGGTTCATCAGGATCTTCAGCTTGTCTTCGCTGAGCGTGCCCCGGCTTCTGGTGAGCGCCGACCAATACTGCTGGCTGACGTCCAGCGCCTTCGCGATCGCTCCGGTTTTCACTCCGCGCTCGTCTGCCCGACTGCGGAGGCGCAGCATCAACTCCCAGTTCGCGACTGCGGGCGACGTCTCTGCCATGCCGATCCCCTTCCTGCGAATGAGCCGCAAATACCGTACAACACCGGCATTCAGAGCAGTATCGCTATGCGTATTGACTAGTTGTTACAACCAGGCGTAGCGTGTGATACATAGCACACCCACCAGGGCACTTCGGATCTCCGGAGGGAATCGAGGAACGATGAGCGGACCGACCATCACAGCGAACCCGCCGAGATACCGAGAGGCACACCGCTCCGCCCGGCAAGGGCGGGTGCGCTGATGGATACGCTGCCCCCGAAGGATCGCGTACTCGCCGCCTGCCGTGGCACCGTCCACGGCGATCACCCCGTCCTGCGCTGGGCGAGCGAGCTGGCCGAGGTACACCATCGCCGGATCACCGCGAATCCTGTGGCGCACAACGATATCGAGCAGCAACGCGCCGCACTGATCCGCGCCATCGACCAGTGGGTCGCGGCGCGGCTACCGCCTTCACCCGGCTGCGCCCGCATCCACACCGAGAGCCTCGGGGCCGTCATCGACCGCCTGTCGAAATTCACCGCCTGCGCCTTCGCGGCCCTCGCCACCGCCGACGAATGGGAACTGTGGGACGCCTGGCAGCGGCTCGCCGAACTCGCCGTCGGCTACGACGACCTCACCGACGAGGTCGCCACCGGACGACGCCGACTGCCGGGCACCCGATAGCCACGACCCCGCATACCCCCACCACGCACACGATTCCCACCCCTCTCGAACAGGAGACCGAGATGACATTCCTCCTGCTGCCGTTTCTGTTCGGAATCGGCCTCGGCGTCATGACGACCTGGATCATCACCTCCCTGACCACCACGCACCCGGCGCACCTGGCCGGCCACGACACCTGGTCGGTGCACAGCATCGCCGCCCGCATCGCCCGCGAGCGACTGCAAGCCGAGACGGGACACCCGCGCACGCCGACCCATCGGGTAACGCCCCGGGTGCGGGGGCGATAGGCCGGTACACGGCCGAAGTCGCGCCGCGACCCTCCAGCGTTCGAGGCGGACACAATGTCATATCCCCGCGAACATCCGCCGCGACCACCGCGTCACAGCGCGGTATACCCCGTCCTCATGGTGATCGCCGGTCTCGCCGTCGCGGCGTGGGTGGTGGTGATCGGTGCGGTCTTCGCCGTCCTGCTCACCGGCTCCGGCGAGGACACCTCCACGACAGCACGGCATACCACCACGGCCGCGCAGTTCTCGCGGTCTGTTCCGCCACCCGCGACCACCTCGGACACCACCCGGGCAGAGCCACCGCCCGCGACCACCCCGGACACCACCAAGGCAGAGCCACCGCCCGCGACCACCCCGGACACCACCAAGGCAGAGCCACCGCCCGCCGCCGAGACGCGATCGGTCGCCCCTCCTCCCCCACCCGTGACCCGAATCGCCCCCGCGCCAGCACAATCCAGCTGCCACCCCTCGTACGACCCCTGCCTGCCGATCGTCAGCGATGTGGACTGCGCCGGTGGGAGCGGCAACGGGCCGGTGTACACGCAAGGACCCGTGCGGGTCATCGGGCCGGACGAATACGGGCTCGACCGCGACCGCGACGGGGTGGGCTGCGAATAGCGCGACAGCCCGATCGTGGGCACGATTCTGGTGCGGCTGGGCGTGCCCGTGTCCCGGGGTGGCGGGGACCGTGCGCGACCTCTACATCACCTGCCTGCGGCACTTCAGCCCGGCGGCCTTCGAAACCCTCGCTGCGGCAGCCGATCCGGCCATCACCGTGGACTTCCCCGTCACCCATCGCGAGGAAGTCGACGACAAGCCGGTGATCTGCAACAGACGCTCACCACTCGACCGGGAGTGAGCGGACGCCGTAGACGATCGCCTCGCGTTCGAAC
Organism: Nocardia sp. CC227C; assembly: GCF_030767025.1. Lineage (GTDB taxonomy): Bacteria > Actinomycetota > Actinomycetes > Mycobacteriales > Mycobacteriaceae > Nocardia. The sequence continues at coordinate 431,730 of NZ_JASITE010000002.1, forward strand.
TCGATCTCCGCTACCGGCGCCGACAGGCGCAGGCCGAGGATGCGACGGAACAGGGTTGCAGCACCAGACCCATTTCGATCGTGGCCAACTGAAGGCCGATGCACTGATGCCTGCCGGAACCGAACGCCACGTTCGCGGCGGCGTTCGAACGCTCCGGGTCGAGCCGGTCGGGGTCGGAGAAGACATTCGGATCGCGGTTGGCGGTGGCGAGGTCGAAGACCATACCGTCTTGGCGACCATACCGTCTTGGCCAGCATCCGGCGGAAGCGCGCGTGCTCGGTTCCGTCGGTGTTGAGCCCCTCGGCTTATCCGGTGATCAGCCACGGCTGCTTGCCTTCCCAGGTCCGTGCTTTCGAAATCGGTCCCGCGGCAGCCAACTCCCGCATGTCCGGGGCCGGTATCGCATCAAGGACCCGGAGACCGGCGTCATCGTCGAACTCGAACTGTTCTCCGACAAGATTCTGTTCCCGGACCCGTTCGCCGGCGAAGGGGCCGGGTCATCGGACGCGGGTACCCGCTGCGGTTGATCGCGCTCAGGACCAGACGTCGAATGGAACGTGCCCGACCGCGGTGCCGGTGCGGAGGTCGAGGAGGCGGCCCATGCGTTTGAGGGCGCTGAGGGTGTAGGAGCGTTCGGTGATGCGCAGCGTCGGAAAATGATGCAGCAGGCGGGATTCCAGGGTGATCAGTTCCTGAGGGGTGCGTAGCCAGGCGATCAGCAGGACGTTGCTCTCATCGTCGGCGGTCACCACGCAGAGGCGGATCTCCGGCCAGTCGGGAAGGGCGGCCCCGAGCGCGTCCAGTTCGGTGGCCGGGATACGCGCGCGAATATTGGTGTTCACCCGCCAACCGGCGGCCTGCTGGGCGAAATCGCAGCGGAAGATCAGGCGTCCGGAGCGGCTCATCTCCGAGATGCGGCGGCGCACCGTGGCGTCGCTGAGGCCGGTGTCGGCGGCGAGTTCGACCGCACTGCGGCGGGCGTCGGCGCCGAGGGCCAGTACCAGTTCCCGGTCGCCGCGGCGGCGGCGGGGCGCTCCGGGTGCACGCTCGTCACCCTCGGTCAGCAGCGCCTCCTGGGTCGGGTCCAGCGCGCGGGGACGCCAGTGACTGCCGTCGGAGTACTGGTGCACGGCCACGGCCAGGCGGGCCTCCTCGACGCCGGGATGCTCGGCCAGCCAGCGGACGCGGAAGTCGTCCAGCGCCGCGGGTGACTCGGCGGCGACGGACAGTTGCAGGTCGTAACGCCCGCTGGTCCGGTCGACCGCGAAAACGCAGCCGTACGCACTGGCCCGCGCGGAGACCTCGGCCACCGTATCGGCCCGGCAGCGCAGCCGCACGTAGCCGACGGTGGCGAACTCCGGGGCGTACGCGGTGGTCCAGGCCAGGCCGTGATCGGTGAGATGCTGCCAGCGCCGGGCCGCGGTGGTGGCGTCGATGCCGAGGGACGCGCCGATCAGGGACCACGACGCCCGCGGGCTGATCTGCAGCGCGTTCACCAGATCCAGATCGCGCTCCCCGAACTCGACCGCCGCGTCGAAACTCTGCGCAGGGCTGTTACCGATGTCGGATTCCGGCGTTTCCGATGTGCTGTGGAACACATGACCCATTGTGACAGCACTATCACGCCACACGGGAGAACCACGGGATTGCTGCGTACCACTCGAATCACGGTGTTGCTGTTGTCGGCGGCCTGGATCGCCGACTACATCGACCGCATAGTCATCAACTTCGCACTGCCGGCGATCGGCGAGGACCTGCAACTCGACCACACCCAGCTGGGCATGGTGGTGTCGGTGTTCTTCCTCGCCTACGCGGGCATGCAAATCCCCGCCGGGTTGCTGGCCGACCGCTACGGCGCACTGACGATGGGCACCATCGGCCTGCTCGCCTGGTCGGTCTTCACCGGCCTGACCGCGGTGGCCTGGTCGTTCTCCACTCTGCTCGCCATGCGCTTCCTGTTCGGTCTGGTGCAGGGCGTCTTCCCGCCCGCCGCACTCAAGGCGCTGTCGGAACGCAGCCTGCCCGAGCAGCGCACCACCGCAAGCGGCTGGACCAACGCCTCCAATGCGGTCGGCACCCTGCTGGCCGCCCTGGTCGCCGCGGTCCTGCTGCCCACCGTGGGCTGGCGCATCATGTTCGCCCTCATCTCACTGCTCGGCGTCGCGGTGCTGCTGGCCTGGCGACGCTGGATGCCCGAGCCACTCCCGGAGGCGACCGCGCCCGGCGCCCCACCGGTACGCGACGACCGAATGCGACGGCTGGTCATGCGCTCACCGGCGCTGCTGGGGTACGCGGTCATCTTCTTCGGCTATGACGCGATCGTGTGGGGTCTGAGTGCGTGGATGCCCACCTATCTGCACGACGAGCACGGCATCTCGACCAGCACGGCCGCGCTGATCGGCCTGCCCGCGACGGTCTTCGCGGCCGTGGGCACGGTGGCGGGCGCGCGGCTGTCGGACCGCATCGGCGGACGGCCCCGGCGGATCGTGATACCGGCCATGATCGTCACCGCCGCCTTGGCCGTGGCCCTGCCGCACGCCGGTTCGGTGCTCGTGTTCGTCATCGCCGCCACGGTGCTGGGGACGGTGGCGTCGCTGTGCTATATGCCCGCGTTCGCGGTCCCGCTGCGGGCGCTGCCCACCGAACTGCTGGGCTCGGCCACGGCGGTGATCATCTTCGGCGGCCAGCTCGCCGGAGTCGTCACCCCCCTGCTGTTCGGCGCGGTCACCGACCACGTCGGGTACGCCGCGGCCTTCGCGACGCTGACCATCGGGCCGCTGCTGGCCATCGCGGCGGCGACCGTGGTGCCGCAGACCGCCGACGCCTTCCGCGCCCTGCTGCCGAAACCATCCGCTCCCGAGCCGAAGGAGACCCTCGCATGACCACCGCCCCGGACGAACTGCTGCGCAACGGCTTCACCGCGCCGGATGCCTCCGTCGATCCGCACTGGCAGCAGGTGTACCGACACCTGCACGCGCACCCGGAGCTGTCCGGCGCGGAATTCGAGACCGCCCGCCTGGTCGCCGACGAGCTGCGCGCCATGCCCGGCTGGGAGGTCACCGAGGGCATCGGCGGCACCGGGGTGGTCGGCGTGCTGCACGGCGGACCCGGCCCGGTGATCTGGCTGCGCGCCGATATGGACGCGCTGCCCGTGCAAGAGGACACCGGACTGGACTACATGTCGCGCAACCCGGGCGTGATGCACGCGTGCGGGCACGACATCCATGTCACCGCCCTGCTCGCCGCCTGCGCGCAGCTCGCCGCCGGGCCGGTCGCCGGCACCGTGGTGGCGATCTTCCAGCCCGCCGAGGAGACCGGCGGCGGGGCGCGCGCCATGCTCGACGACGGCCTGCTCGACCGGGTGCCACGACCGCGAATCTGCTTGGGCCAGCACGTGAGCCCCCTGCCCGCGGGACTGATCGCCAGCAAGGGCGGTCCCATCATGGCCGCCTCGGATTCGGTGCGCATCGTGCTCAGCGGCAAGGGCGGGCACGGGTCCACCCCGCACCTGGCCGTGGATCCGGTGTCGATGGCGGCGTCGCTGGTGCTGCGCCTGCAATCGCTGGCCGCGAGGCAGACGGCCCGGCCGTCGTCACCGGTGCTCACCGTGGGCGCGCTGCACGCTGGCACCCGGCCCAACATCATCCCCGAGACCGCCGAAATGCTGTTGACCCTGCGGACTTTCAGCGACAGCGCGCGGCAGCTGATGCTCGACGGGATCGAGCGGCTCGCCCGGGCCGAGGCGGATGCCGCCGGTGCTCCGGAAGCGCCGCTGATCGAGTGCTACGACCGTTTCCCGGTCACGGTCAACACCCCGGCCGACACCGACCGGGTGCTCGCCGCGTTCACCGCCGCCGGACTTCCCGCGCTCACCCTGCCGCACCCGCAGACCGGCAGCGAGGACTTCGGCGTGCTCGGCACCGCGGCCGACTGCCCCTCGGTGTTCTGGCATATCGGCGGATATCCCCTCGATCGATTCTCCGAATCGGACCGCGCGGTCATGCTCGCGGACCACACCCTGCCGGAGCACATCCCCGCCAACCACTCACCGCACTTCGCGCCCGATCCGCAACGGACCCTGCCCGCGGCCACCGCCGCCATGGTCGCCGCCGCCCGCACCGAACTCGCCGTCGAGGCATAACCCCGGCCGTCCATCCAGGACGGCACGCAACACCCATGATGAGGAAACAACAGATGAGTATTCGTCGAGCAGCCCTGACCACGGCCCTCTTGGCCGCGAGCGTCGTCACCAGCACCGCGACCGCGACGGCCGCACCGGAGACCGCCGCCGAACCGGTCTCCTTCCGGGCGAACCTGACCGACGACACCGTGGTCACCACCCTAGAGAACGGGACCTTCACCCTGGCCGCCGATACCCGGTCGGTCACGATCAGCGATACCGCCGGACGTCCGCTCCAGGTGTTCCCGCTGTCGTTCACCATCGACGGGCAGCGGCTGCCGCTGCGGCAGCAGATCACCGCCGACGGCCGCACCCTGCGGCTGACCCCCGAGCTCGACGGCCTGGACCGCACGGCGCTGCGACCGGTCGCCTCGCCGCTGGAGAACCAGCTCGCCATGAACGATCTCATCAACGCGGTCAGCCTGGGCACCTCGGTCGGCAGCCTGATCGGCACCGCGATCGGCGCGGTCGCGGGCGTCGGCGTGGGCATCGCGCTGGCCGGGGCGTCCTGCCTGGTGTTGAGCCTGGGCTGTGTGGTGGCGGTGCTGCCCATTGTCAGCATGGTCGCCGCGGCCGGCGGGCTCACCGGGCTCATCCTCGCCGGTGGACCCACCGCGGCAGCGGCGGCCTTCGACTACTGGACCACGCTCAACGCGGCGCCGGGCCAGAGCAAGTACGCCCCGTTCGTCCAGGGCAAGCCGAGTGTCCCGGCGTCCGCGAACTGACCGGAGGGAACCGATGATGCGCATTCGCACAACGGCTTTCGCCGCGATCGTGACCGCCGGGGCGATGGGCGTGGCGGCCGCGCCCGCCGCCGCCGAACCGCCGACGGCACACTACAGCTCCGTCGTCGCCGACGGATCTGTCACCACCACCCTGGACCACGCGACCTTCGCCCTCGCCGCGGACGGACGAACGGTACTCGTCCACGACACGGCGGGCCGCGAAATACTGAGCCTGCCACTGGCCTTCGAACTCGACGGCACGGTGCACCCGATTCGACACCACATCAACGATGCGGGCCACACGCTGGTGCTCACCCCCGACACCGGCCCGCGCCCGGTCGCCTCACCGCTGGAAAACCAACTGGCGCTGGGTGAGTGGGCCGGAAATATGACCAAGGGCGCTCTGGTCGGCACTCTCGGCGGGTTCGTGCTGGGCGCGCTGGTGGGCGCGGCACTCGGCCTCGGATCGTGTCTGGTGGTCGGTCCGGGCTGCCTGGCGACCACACCGGCGGCGGTCATGGCGTTCGCGGCCGGCGGCGGCCTGCTCGGCACCCTGACGGTGGGCGGCGTGGCCCTGGCCGACGGCCTGTGGAAGTACGTCACCACCCTGCACGCCGCACCCGGGGAGAGCGCCTACGCCGACGACGACGGCCTGCTCGACCCCAACGGCACCGGCGTCCCCGACGCCAACCTCCGCACGCCGCCACTGCCGTTCAAGGCGCTGATGAGCGGTTCCGCGGGGCGCTGACAGGACTGGAAGGGACTCGACGGGAGGCGGAGTCATGGACTCGATCCCGTAGCGGACCCCGTGGTCGAGCATCCGGCAATTACGTTGTGCGACAGCTTGTCAGCCCTCCGATGACCGCGCACCCCGCAGCCCGAGTTCGGCTCATCGACAGATTTCGTGCGCCACAACTACTGTCGATCTCGAATCTGGACTATGGACTCGGGGTGCGCTGCGCTCGGTGTGATATCCCTGGCCGAAACGAGCAGGTGTTCGCCTCCGGCTGCCCCTCAGGTTCGCTTGTCCGTCGGGGCGGCATCATGTTGGTGGTCGTCAAGTGACGATGCCATCCTCGCGAAGAGGGCGGCGGCTGCTCTGGTTCGTTTCTCCTCGGCGGCCTGAATCTGCTTGTGCAGGGCGGCGATGTCCGCATCCGCAGTGGCCACCTCGGCACCGATTCGCCTCTGCTCATCCAGGGATGGCAGGGGGACGAGCAGCTTGCCGAGGTTGGCTGAACTTATGGACGGAATGCTGGTGCCAGCGGCTTTGTTCTCGATCCACGTCTTGGTAGACGGAAGCGAGAGGAATGCGAGGAGATACTGTGCGTCCGCTGAGTCGGGGTCGTGAACGCGTAGCCGCAACAGTCCCGTGCCGAACAGCATGCCCTCGTTGCCTCGATCGGCGATCGCACAGGGGCCCGGTGTCCCAGTCCTGACGCACAGGATGTCTCCGTCCCTGAGCTGGAACTTTCCCATCCTGGCAGCGACGTCCGGTGGTATCCGCCGCGTATGTTCGTCTGTGATCCTGCGATGCCGCAGTTGTTTGGGCGCGATAATCGGGATCCCGTCTTCCACGGGCTCGATGTTGTTGATGATTTTGTTCGAGGGGCCTGCCTGGATCTCGCACAGGGCGCTGAGGGGGACCCGATTGTCGCCTGGGATCGCCCCGGGGATCGCGCGGTAGTCAGCGGGGCTGAGGGAGTACGCATTACGTTTGATGTCGGCGCGGCTGACAGCAATCGCGACACCCCCTTGGTCCAGCTCCTTCGAATCGAATTCCGCTGGATTGGAACGCCATTCGAAGTAGCATTCGGTGATCGCCCGCTGGTCCTGTTCGCGCAGGACTCGCTTCCCGGTCTGTTTCTCACCCGCAGCTCGGGCATCGATCAGGAGGACGGGTTCGCTGCTCTGCTCGCGACGGGTGAGAATCCAAACACTCACGGGGACAGGCGTGGCAGCGAACAGCCCTGGAGGTAGGGCGATGACACATTCCACGGCTCCCTTCTCGACCATTGCGGCACGTATGGCGAGTTCGTCCTTGTCTTCGGACACGGCGGCTTGATTCGGCATGACCACCCCTGCTCGTCCGCCATCGCGTAGCGAAGCGAATACGTGCTGGAGCCAGGCGAAGTTGCCATTCTTCTTCGGCGGCGCGTTGAAGGGCCAGCCTCCCTCGGGCGCAGGCCATTCGCCGGACGTCTTCTGGTTGAACGGCGGATTGGATACGACGATGTCCGCCTCCACCGCTCGCGCCACGAGGTCCCCGGCGGCCAAGGCATCGCCGGGTAGCAGGTTCCCGACATCTGCGCCATGAACCGCGATATTCATCGCCGCGAGGCGAAGCTGCTCCGGATGACGTCCGTACCCGGTCACCTCGACAGCGTCGACAGCAGATACCGTCCCCGAGAGAAATTCTCCGAACCGCAGATAGGGATCGTGGCACCGTACAGAGTCTGCGACCTCACGGAGCAGGATCTCGGTCACCAGCCCCACAATGCTCGATGGTGTAAAGAACTCGCTGCTGTCGCGCTGGCCCCACTCCGCGAAACGATCGAGTATCGCCTGAAACGAATCGCGGCCCAGATCATGGCATATCCGTAGGACCTGGGCCACGTCCTCGACCGCGTCCGGCCGCAGCCGCGCAAAGACCGGCCGCATACCCGGCAGCACACCGTGCTCGCGCAGTACCGCGTCAACGATCGCCCCGATCGAGTCCAGTAGCTTCGCCGGATCGCTTTGCTCTCGACCAGCTGTGGTGGAGAGATCGATGATCCGCGCCCACTGCCCGGGAGCTTGGACGCGTACGAAGACCGCGCACAGCAGAAGCTGCAAGTAGTCCATCTGCGGTCCGCTACCGCACACTCGTTGGGCCACTGGCCCGAACAGTTCGGCAAGGGCCCCGGCATAGCCGGAGATTCGCTGCCCTGAACCATCCCGAGTACCAGATGGTCCCGATCGGCCAGCGACCTGTCTACGTGCGTTCCGGATTGCCCGATCCCCGTACGTGCTGCCCTTCTTCTCGGTCGGTAACAGACGACGCTCGGGGATGGGGCGGGTCTTCAGCCACTCGAGCATATCGGCGAGAACGAAGAAGTCCTGCTGGTCCGAGGTTCGTGGGCGAGGGAAGCCGGGGTGCCGCCGCTGCCATGTCGAGAGGATCGCCCTGCTGACGCCCGCCAAGGCGGCGATCTCCTTCCGAGAGACCAGACGGTTCTCGATGCCGCTCACTGCCGGAACCCGAACAGGAAGGCGATGATCGTGAGGGCGAAGACGCTCGCGCCGGCGCACCCAGCCGCGCCATGAACGACCGCGGAGGACAGCGAGCCACCATCGACAACGGTGAGGATTCCGGCGATGAGCCCGACGATCACACCGAACAGGGTGGCGATCAGCATCAGTAGAACTCGGACGGACTGGGACATCGAACTTCTCCGTATCAACCAGCTGGGCGAGAATCGTCTCGCTGCACAGGGCCAGATGCTACGCGCGTTGCACCACACAGGGCAATGCGCATGACAATGCGCACTGCCGGGACTGTCGCACGGGCACCGCGTTGCCTACATCGGATTTCTACCCGATCTGCTACTTCACCTGCCTGCATCGACCGGGTGCGAGTATTCTGACCTCCACAACCACATCTGCAAACTGTTAATACCACTATCAGGCGTGAGAGCCGACTGACAGCCGACATCGGCACGAGTCGTGTACCGGTCTGCTTCATCGCGATCTACACGACATGGACGATCGAGCTCTGTCCCGTCGGCATCATGCGCGTGATGCGCCTGCCCGGATCCTCGGTTCGTTGTGACCTCAGCTCCGACAGCGCGGGCACAGGCTGTGGATGCCCGCGCGCGGCCCACCGTTGATCTCGGCGCGCATCCGCAGCGACCCGCAGGCGCAGCGTTCCGCGCTCTGGCCTGTGCCGGGCACACCGCGGACAGTACGACGCAACGACTGCCGTCGTACTGCTCGGGCGAGTCCGGAATGACCGGTGCGCAGCAAGAGGCCCGGTGCGCGGCCGAGAATGGGTGACTGTGCCGACCACAGCACGGAATCGATGACCACGAACGACTCCCGGCACCGGCGCAGCGGATGAAGTGTGGTGTGGTGTTTGCTCAGCGCCTGCTCGACAACCGAACCGATGCCCGCACGGCCGAACCAGAATCCGACCTTCACAGTCTCGGGTAGTTCGCTGAGTATGTCGAGTATCCAGCGCGTCTCGGGTCCATCCACCGTTTCCGAGAAGATCTCGACGCATTCGCTCGCACTCGCCAGATCGTCGCCGAGTGCCCTCAGGTCGTTCTCGACCCGTGTCGGCCCGGGGCCCTGCGCAACCGCGCGCCACGTCCATTCTTGTGCTTCGCGTTTCAGGAGGTTCAGAAACCTTCGCACCGGTGTGGGCTGGGCCGGTTGACCGCGGTGGATGCGCCCCATGTCCGCCAGCAGAATGACCTGCTCGCGAGCGCGGCTCATCGCGACGTTGAGCAAACGCGCACCTTCACTGCCCGCTTGGGTCTTGGTGAACCAACTGTGCGGCTGCAGATCGCTACCGCTGCTCTCCACCGCGTCGTAGAGCACCACATCGGTCTCACCGCCTTGAAACCGGTGGACGGTGGAGGCGAGAACCCGCGAGTCGCGCTCGGGTGCGAGCGCGTGCAGCAACCTGGCCTGTGGCGCGAACGGACTGATCAGCCCAACACTTCCCGGCTCAGTCGCACCGCGCAGTTGCGCGGTGACGACATTGGCCGCCAGCTGTGCGTGCATGACGTTGTAGCGGGACGACATCCCTTCACGGCGAGCCAAGGGCGCGCGAAGGTCCGACGTATCGATCAGAAGCAGCTGCGGCTCGTCGTCGGAGATCGTCCGAGTTGGACGGTGCCGCACGGACGGTGCGGTCGCGAGTCCCACCTCGGGATAGAAGGCGGTGCCGATGATCCCCCCGATCGACGGTCGCATCCGATGCTGGGTTTCGAGGGCGACCAGATTGGCGGGCGAGCTGTCGGAGCCCACCGCTCTCGCTACACTGGACTTCTCGAATGCGCTCTGCCCCAGCCATTCACGCGCCAGGCTCTCCGCGGACTGCACGATCGGCGGCAGCTGGCGGAAGTCACCGGCCACGATCGTGTGGCCGGCCCCGGTCCCCGCGACGAGCATCGTCATCGCGGCGGTCATCATACTGGCTTCATCGATGACGACCACGTCGAAGTCTTTGCGCCGCACCACTTCTTTCAGCACGATCTGGTGCGATGTGCACGCGATGAGTTGTCCCCGCGTGATCACCTGGTCACGCACATCCCCGAGCAATTCGACCAGCCCCTTGACGAACCCTTCGAGATCGCGGATTTTGCGGACCAGTGCGGTCCGTTCCTGGGCACGGCTCGGGTCATTGTCGGGGACGGTTCGATGCAGGTCGCGCAACGCCGCGAGTTCGCCGCGGATCTCGACGAGTCGGCGCGCGGGTTCGGCACCTTGCTCGGCGGCGATCTCATCGAGCAGAACGGCGGGCTTGCGCCCGGTGAGGACATCGTTGTCCGTCGGACCGATTCGCACCACCGCACCGCTCGGCCACTGCGGGCGGCGGTTGACCAGAGCACTCAGTGCCACGTCGATCGCGGCATTGGTCGGAGCGGCCAGCAGGATCGTCTTTCCCCTGTCGAGCAGCTCGGCCAGCAATGCGGCCAGGGTCGTCGTCTTGCCGGTGCCCGGCGGACCCCACAGCCAGGTGAGTCGGGTACACAGTCCGTGCGCGACCGCCAGGCGTTGCCGATCATTCAGCCCTGCACCGGTATACGGTTCGACATCCGGCACCTGATCGAGCACGCCGTCTGCGGTCACCGGTTGCAGCGCGGCGGCGGTGTCGAATCCCGGCACCGGTCCTGCGAGCAGTTCGGAGAATCGACAGCTCTGCTCGGTGACCAGGTAGGACAGATCGCACCGGAGCCGCGCGCGCTCCCAGAACGGGTGATCAGCAGCCATATCGATGGTGATCTCGGATCCGTATTGCGTGAGCACGGCGACGTCGACGCCGCCATTGTGCTGTCCGAGCATCCCTTCCGGCGGAAGCAAAGTCGCTGTGGTTCCCTCCCGCACGCTGTCGCTGCCCTGAATCTCGTATCGCACGATCCGCCGCGCGGGAGTCTCCTCCAAGATCTCCCCGTCGACGAGTTCGGTGTTTTGCCACGCCGTTTTGCTGACTGCCGCCTGTCGCTCGAAGGTCAGCGCCGACCGCGCCGCAGCCGCGATCTCCTTCCAGCCGTCCGCCATCGGCACGGTCTGTGGGCCTGGCGCCTCGGCATCACGCACAGTCCGTTCTCGCAGGCTGCGCAGTTCGCGGCGCAACGCAGCGTTGGTATTTCCCGCTTTGCCCCCGGAATCGGCGCTCTGTTCGCGACTGCCTGTTCGATCGTTCCCCGCGTCGGCTGGGCGACCTGGCTCATACCAGCGCCCGGTGGCCTTATCGAATTCCGCGACCCGGCTCTCGTGAAGGAGCAGGTACAGATCCGTAGGGTCCAGCCTCCGAATTCCCCTGGCTTCGAGCCGGCCGAGCAGCTCATCCGTTGTCAGCGGTTCATCCGCCAGCAGCTCACGAATTGCCTTCAGCTGCCCGTCTTTTCGAGACGGACCCACTTCTCCCCCGGTAATGCGCGTGTGTGTGACGAACAATGCTCACATACGTGCCGCGACGCCGCATGCCGATCGGTCAGCTCACCTCGGCCCGTGTTCAGCCGACAGCGGAAGCACCTCGCGACCGAAAGTCCTGACTGTCCTCACCGCCGACCCGCACGCACACCGGCACGGCCAGCTTCGATTGCGCACTCCTTGACCGAACTTCACAACGAAATCGTCTGCCCTGTGCGAACATTCAGTTCATCGAGTGCGTTCGAGAGCTGTGGGGAATGCTGTGGGGAAGAGAACTGAATACGTCGACTCCGAGGAGTTCTCACAATCGATAGCCGTTGCCGTAGCCACGTTCGGCGCGGCAGTCGGACCTCGGCTCAGAAGCAGGGCGGGCGGGGCCGAGCATCAGCTCAGCGGTCCATTCTGTGACCTGCTCACCGAGGTGGGCGCGAAGCTCGGCGTCAAGGTTCTCACCGTGGCCGAGACGACTCTCAACGCGCTGGGCGTCCGTCCCGACTTCATGGTGGATGTGGAGGGGGCGCGCATCGGATACGCGGAGTTGAAGGCTCCGGGTCGGAAGGTTCCCACCCTGTGGCATCCGGACAAGCGCGAACGCGAGCAATGGGACAAGCTCACGCTGCTGCCCAATGTGCTGTACAGCGATGGCACGCACTGGGCTGTGTTCCGCTACGGCGCACGCGTCGGCGAGGTCGCCCGGTTCACCGGCGACCTGCACCATGCCGATGCCAAGCTCCGGCCGGCTGACGATGAATTCATCAGGGTGGTCGCGGATTTCCTGCTCTGGAAGCCGGATCCGCCGCGCTCGGTGTCCCGATTGGTCCACGCCGTCGCCAATCTGTGCCGGCTGCTGCGTTCCGAGGTAGCCGATACTCTCGCCCGGGAACAGGACGGGCGTGAGGAGGACCCGATCTTCACCGGGCTCGCCGAAGACTGGCGGCAGTACATGTTCCCGGGACTCACGGACGAGGAGTTCGCCAATTCGTATGCGCAGACGGTGACCTTCGCCTTGCTGCTCGCCCGTGTGGACGGCATCTCCTTCGAGAAGCGCACCCTGGCCGAAATCGCGGAACTGCTCGGAAAGAAGCACTCGCTCATGGGTCGTTCCCTGACAGTGCTCACCGGTCACGGGGTCGAGGAGCGCAGCGTCGTCGTCAAGACCATGCAACGTGTCGTCGGCGCCGTCGACTGGGACACATTGAGCCGCGGCAACACCGATACCTATCTGCATTTCTACGAACGATTTCTGGAGGAGTACGACCCAGCGCTGCGTCAACAGAGCGGCTCGTACTACACCCCGAACGAAGTCGTGTCGTTCATGGTCGGCTTCGTCGATCGCCTGCTACGCGATCGGCTGGGCAGGGAGTGGGGATTGGCAACCGACGAGGTGGAGATCGTGGATCCCGCCATGGGCACCGGCACCTACCTGCTCAATATCGTCGACCGGGTAGCGCGGACCATTGCGGAGGAACAGGGCGAGGGCGCGGTGCGACCGCAGCTACAGGCTCTGTTCACACGGCTGATCGGGTTCGAGCGCCAGACCGGCCCGTTCGCGGTCGCGGAACTACGGGTGCACCAAGCGTTGAAGTCGAAACACGGCGCCGAGATCCCGGAGCAGAAGGTCAGGTTCTTCATCGCCGACACCCTCGACGACCCGGGCGTCGAGCACACCTACATACCGTCGATCCTGGAGCCGATCGCCCGGTCCCGCGCCAACGCGAACAAGGTCAAGCGCGAGTCGCGCGTACTGGTGGTGATCGCGAACCCGCCGTATCGGGAGCGCGCCAAGGGAATGGGCGGGTGGGTCGAGTCCGGCAGCGGTCATCGGGGGGTGCGTGCGCCGCTGGATGCGTTCCGCGCCACAGGATTCGGGAGGTACGAGTATGTGCTGTCGAATCTGTACGTGTACTTCTGGCGGTGGGCGACCTGGAAGGTATTCGACGCGCACCCGGATTCACCCGCCGGGATCGTCGCCTTCATTACTCCGTCCTCCTTCACGACGGGGCGGGGTTACTCCGGAATGCGTGAATATCTGCGCCGCACGGCGGATGAGGGGTGGATCATCGACGTTTCGCCGGAGGGCGAGCATCAACCGCCGGTCGGCACCCGCGTGTTTCCCGGCGTTCAACACCGTTTGTGCATAGGTGTTTTCGTGCGCCGTGGCACCTCTGATCCCAGTCGGGCGGCACGAGTCCACTACACCGCCGTCCATGGGCGGCGTTCCGAGAAGTTCGCGGCTCTCGCGGATTTGGGACCGGACGGGCCGCGGTGGATCCCGACCGCCGACGATTGGCATGCCCCGTTCAGCCCGGCCGGCACCGGTGAATGGGACAGATACCCGCTGGTCGGAGACCTGCTACCGTGGTCGCAGACCGGCGTGAAGCCGAATCGAAACTGGGTGCAGGCGCCGGATCGGGTCACCCTGGTCCGTAGGTGGGATCGCCTGATTCGAAGTACCGCCACGGAAAAGGCCGAGTTGATGAAGGCGACCCGAGATCGTGGCCTGACGAGTAATCCTCCCGCGTTGCCCGGAGCCGAGCCGCCGAGAACGCCACTGGCCGAACAGACTCGTACCGATCCCACGATCGAGCCCATCGCCCTCCGCAGTTTCGATCGTCAGCACCTCATCTATGACGCACGAGTCATCGACTTCGCTCGCAGACCGCTCTGGGAAGTGCGTGGCCCACAACAAATCTACGTCACCGAACAGCATGCCCATCCGATAACCGCCGGCCCGGCGCTGGTGTTCACCGATCTGGTCCCCAGCATGCACCACTTCAACGGCCGCGGCGGCCGAGTGCTCCCGCTGTACCGCGATGCGGCCGGGCTGATGCCGAACACCGCACCCGGGTTGCATACTTGTGTGGGTTCCCGTCTCGGAACGCCGGTCAACGCCGAGGACCTGCTCGCGTACGTCGCAGCGGTCACGGCCCATCCCGCCTACACGACACGATTCGCGCAGGATCTGCGAAATCCCGGTGTTCGAATCCCACTCACCACAGATCTTGAAAGCTGGACCGATGCGGTCCGGCTGGGCCGGGAAGTGCTCTGGCTGCATACATTCGGGCATCGCTACACCGACCCCGATGCGGGCCGCCCGCACAGCACGCCGCGGCTCGACGCGCACCGACGACCCCGAGTCACCGCAACCATACCGGATAGCACCTCCGAAATGCCGGACGTCATCACCTACGAGCCGGCCACCGAGACGTTGCACATCGGATCCGGCCGCATCGCCCCGGTGCCGCGGACGGTCTGGGAGTACGAGGTATCCGGACTGAAGGTGGTCAAACACTGGTTCGACTACCGCAAACGCAATCCCGGCGGCAAACGCACCTCACCGCTGGACGACATCAACCCCAAGCAGTGGCCGGCTCGGTTCACCACCGAACTGCTGGAGTTGCTGAATGTGGTCGGCCGGTGTATCGAATTGCATTCAGTCCAAGCCGAACTGCTCGATCGGATCTGCTCGGGGCCGTGCCTCACGGTCACCGAACTCGAGGACGCGGGTGTGCTGCCGGTGCCCGACGCAGTGCGCAAGCATGTAGCGGCTCCGGACGAACCGACTCTGCTATGACGGCGAGCGCTGCGGGAAAGTGCTGTGGTCGGCGATCATTCCAGTTCACCGGACCCCTCGGCGATCAACCTGTGCAGGAGTCCTGCGACAACGGTTCCCAGCCATTCGGTCAGTCGGCGGTGGGCGTCGATTCGCGGACCACGTTCGCGCTCAGAAAGTCCGGCGCCTTGATCACGTGCCGGAGCATAATACGAATGAAGGCGGGCATATCGGCGGCCGTGGGGTCACGGTAGACGTGCGGACTGTTGACCTCGTAGGTGCGCCGACGTGTCTCGAGCTGGAAGTGTCCGGCCGCGAGCACATTGCGCACCCAATCGGATTCGGGTCCGTAGGTCAGCGCGATCACGAACCCGCCGTCGCGGCGGAACGCCCACAGCGGCGTGCGGAAGACCTTGCCGGATTTGCGGCCGCGATGCACGACCACCGCCCACCCGGGAGCCCACGGCGCGATGAACCTCGTGATGCGGTTGAGCCCGGCCTTGTTGAGGCGAGCGACCCAGCGTGGAGCAGGCATTCTCGAAAACTCCTCACCTGTGGAATTCTTTTCCACAGACTAGAGCCGCCACACCCCAGAAGTCAACGCTTGTAGAATTTCCGACACCATGCCCCCCATCGGACGCAGACCAGGAAAAACCGATACCCGCGAGGTCCTGCTGGCCACGGCCCGCCGCCGCTTCGCCGCCACCGGCTACGAGCGAACCAGCGTGCGCGAGATCGCGGCCGAGGCCGGCGTCGACCCGGGCCTCATCCGCCATTATTTCGGCAGCAAGGCCGAACTCTTCCGCGCCGCCATGGGGTGGCCGTTCGAACCCGCCGAGATCGCGGCCCGCATCACCGACGGCCCTCCGGAACTCCTCGGCGAACGCCTGACGCGCGCCTTCTTCGAGATCTGGGATCACCCCGACACCCGGGCTCCGCTGCTGGCCATCCTGCGCGGAGCCGCCACCCACGACGAGTCCGCGGCACTGGTCCGCCAGTTCATCCAGGGCCGCGTCTACTCCGAGATCGCCTCCGCCCTACCGGTTTCCGACGCGGAACTGCGTATCGACCTGGCCATGGCACACCTGGTGGGCGTCGCCTATCTCCGCTACGTCCTGCGGGTCGAGCCAGTGGCCTCCGAACCCCGCGACAGCCTGGTCGCCCGCATCGGCCCTGCGGTCTCGCTACATCTCGGCGACGCCCCGAGCACCGACGGCCCCGCCTGAGGACGACGGCGGCCCGAGACGCATCGGTGGGGCTTCCCACTGCCGGGAAGGGACGTCCGATGCCTGTGACACACTCAATAACGTACCGCTGATTAGCGGCACGGTACTTAGAGGGAAGTTGTCTCGGGTTGTCGCCGCCGATGGCGGCCCGTTACACACGTCGTGCCACCGTCGTGACGAATACGCGCTGCCGGGCATCTGCCTCGGGTGCCCGGAGCCGCGCTGAAAGGGTCTTGATGTCTGCGAACACAATAGGTTTCGCGCTGCTCCTCATCGGAGTGATGATGTTGGTTTCCAAGATCATCCGAGTGAAATGGCGATTGGCGCAGAAGCTGTTCATACCGAGTTCGATCATCGGTGGTGTGCTCGCGCTGCTGATCGGCCCCGATGTGCTCGGTCGGATCGCCGCGGCGGTGGGATTCGACGGGATGGCCGATGCTGGCCTGTTCACCTCGGAGATCCTCGATGTCTGGAGCAGCCTGCCGGGCCTGCTCATCTCACTGGTGTTCGCCGGGCTGTTCATGGGACATCGCCTGCCGTCGCCGAAGGAGGCCCTGCACATCGCCGGGCCGCAGATCTCCTTCGGTATGACCATCGCCAGCGGTCAGTACGTCGTCGGCCTGTTGCTGGCGATACTCGTACTGGTCCCGCTGTTCGATGTGCCCGTATGGACGGGCACACTGATCGAGATCGGCTTCGAAGGCGGCCACGGCACCGCCGCCGGAATGGCCGACACCTTCGCCGAATTCGGATTCGCGGAGGCGCAGGACCTCGCCCTCGGCATGGCCACCATCGGCATCCTGTCCGGGATCATCGTGGGCATCGCCCTGATCAACTGGGGTGTGCGTCGCGACAAGACCCAGATCCTGCACAGCGACGCCTCGCCCTCGGTGGCCGAACAGGCCGGAATCGTGGAGAAGGAGCGCCGCCGCGCCGCGGGCACCCTGACGGTGCAGCCGGCATCCATCGAAACGCTCACCCTGCACTTCGGTCTGCTGGCGCTCGGCGTGCTGATCGGCTGGCTGCTGCTCACCGGCATCCAGTGGGTCGAATCGAAGCTGTGGGCCGATAGTTTCGAGCTGTTCACCTATGTCCCGCTGTTCCCGATCGCCATGGTCGGCGGCATCATCGTCCAGCTGGCCATCCAGGCCTTCGACCGCGACGAGATCGTCGATCAGCAGCTGATCGAACGGTTGCAGGGATTCTCGCTCGACGTGCTGGTGATCGCGGCACTCGGAACGCTGTCGCTGTCGGCCATCGCGTCGAACATCGGACCGTTCCTGCTGCTGGCCGGCGCGGGCCTGGCCTGGACGATCGGCGCCTTCATCTTCCTGGCGCCGCGGATGCTGCCGAACTTCTGGTTCGAGCGCGGCATCGCCGACACCGGCCAGGCGCTGGGTGTCACCTCCACCGGGCTCATCCTGCTCCGCGTGGTCGACCCCAACCTGGAGACACCCGCCTACTCCGCCTTCGGCTACAAGCAGCTCCTGCTGGAACCGTTCTTCGGTGGCGGGCTGGTCACGGCCGGGGTGATTCCGATCATCGCCAACTTCGGGGTCGGATGGGTGCTCGGCCCGATGCTGGTGCTACTCGTCGCATCGCTGTCGATCGGCATGCTGTACTTCGGACGACAGCGAACGCCGACGGCGGCCAAGGATCAGGTCGCGACCGGCTGATCCGGTACGAGACAGGGCGCTGAGACGGGGGCACCCGCTCAGCGCCCGCTTCGTATGCCCGGGTGCCCACCTCATATGCCCGGTGCCGAAGGTACCGCACGCTCACCGGGGCGGCTGGCTAGCGCTGGGGTGCGCGCAGGACCTTGCGCCCGAGCAGGCTGCAGACCTCGAGGGCCACGGCGATATCGAGCTTGCTGTGCGGTGTGCTGCCGTCCTGGATCATGTCCAGCGCCTTGGTGATTCGGTACTTGACCGTGTTGCGGTGCAGGATCATCTGCTGCGCGGTGTGCAGATGGCTTTCGCCGGTCGCATAGTAGGTGCGCAGGGTGTCCCGGAGGGGCGCGGCCTGCTCGGTATCGTTGGCGAGTTCCCCGAGCACCTCTCGGACCCAGGCCCGGGTCGCATCCAGGTTCTGAGTCAACAGTGACACCACCGCCACGCCCGGGTCACCGAAGCTCATGGACCGACTGGGCGGCGAGTCCGGGACGGTGGCCACGAAATAGGTGGCCTCGGCCTGCTGATGGGAGCGTCGGAACCCGGACAGTCCCCGACCGGGCAACCCGGAGGCCAGCCGGATCCCGGCCGGCAGCCCACCCGCCGCCCACGACTCCGGGATCTCGACAGCCGGGCGATGCTCCCCGAACGGCAGCCATGCCCACACCAAGCGCCGGTCGACCGCGGTCACCAATGGTGGCCCATCGGTCTGGAGGTCACGGGCGAGCGCCCGTGCCGCCGAACCGAGCACGTTCAGCACGGTCGACTCGTCTCCGCCGGTGTACCAGAGGAACGCCGCCACATGGGTTCGGTCCAAGCGGTAACCCGTGGCGTCCTCGAAAGCGGCCTGATCCGGAGCCGTCGTGGACAGCAGACCCTGAACGGTGGAGGAATTCACTGTGCCGCGAGCATTTATCCACCGAATGCGTTCGGCCTCATAGGTTTCGAAAACGTACGAGGTGATCCAGTCGGCATAGGCGTAGATTCTGTCGTTGAGCAGCTTGACCACGGCCAGCCCCAATTCGACCGGCAGCCTTCTGCGCTCCACCTCTTCGTGGAGGGTGCGCATGATCGAGTTCTGTCCCATATGGTACGACCGCACCAGAAGGTTGGACGGGATCTCGCGCTGCGCCGCCCGGCGCGCGGACTCGACCGCGGCGATCGGGGGTTGCATGTGCTCGAGCGGAATGTTGTTGGCCAAGATCTCGATCATGGTCGAAACATTCGAGTGGATCGCGGCGATCCGCATTTTCTCCATTCTCGGATCGGCGCGCGTGAAGTCGTTCTCGTTGAGTATTCGGAGGGTCATCTCCTCGACCACTTCCGATTCCCGCGCCCGCAACGCCGTCCCGATCTCCTCGATCACACCGGCTACCAGAGCCGGTGACGGCTCGGACGACACGGCGGCTCGATGTTCGGGTGGGAGCGCGGAAACAGTCATCGAGCTGGACCTCTCAGCAGGATCGTGCGCGGGGCTCGGCCTTACGGCACCTGGGCCCCGAATGTCGCGAAACCCGAGCACGCCGACACTCTCGTCGGCGGTGTCCGAGTAGGCGGTGTCCGGGCCGAGACCAGGCTGAGCCGAGATCCCAGCACCATCGCCGCAACGAAATTCATTCCGATCACATCGGCTCGGGCCAACGGCAGCGAGATCCTGCAGTGGTCGGATCCGGTGAGACCCAGACACCGGATCGTATCGGCCGCCACCTCGTGTAGCCACCCGTGGGAAAACTCGCCGCAATCCGGCCCGGCACCGGACCCGAAACACACCAGAGCGGAATCCTCGCCCGTCGGTTCCGGCGGAGCGACCCATCCGACGGGCACCGGTCGCGCCAGGACCTCGACCGCCAAGCGCGGAATCCCGGCGATCCGATGCGGAGCGTCGGGCACCGGGCGATCATCCAGCACCACCACGGCGTCGGCGGCGACGATCTGCTTTTCGACCAGCGGCTCGCCGCCGTCCGGGTCCAGCGGTGCCGCGATCGCACCCAGCCGCCACACCGCCATCAGAGCCACCAGTAACTCCAGCCGATTGGGCAGCACGATCGCAACCGTGGCACCACGCCGAACACCCGTAACGGCCAGGTGGGCGGCCGCGGCATCGACACGCTCGACGAATTCGCGATATCCCCAGCTGAGACGATGGTCTTCGAGACTGGGCGCGCCCGGGGCGAATTCGGCCCGATGCCAGACAAAATGATCGACAGCCACAGACACGACCCTCATCCGTTCCGTACTCAGCAAGTCGAACGCTAACGGCCTACCGCAGCCCTGGGAACGTACCCGGACACCACAGTCGGCGGGGCGTGTTGTGCACAGAGCACAAACGGCCCGGTAGCGCTGCGGCCGCGAGTTGTGCCGAGGCCGGTCGGCGGGCACGTGGCGGGCACGGAGCCGAGCTATGCCACCCGAATCCCACGCTGCGCGAGCCAGGGCTGCGGATCCACGGCCGAACCGTTCTGCCGTACCTCGAAATGCAGGTGCGGGCCGGTGGAACGGCCCTCATTGCCCATCCGGGCGATCTGCTGCCCGGCGCTGACCTGCTGCCCAGGCTGGACCGAATAGCTGTCGACGTGCCCGTAGATCGTCTCGGTGCCGTCCGCGTGCCGGATCTTCACCCATTGCCCGAATCCGCTGGCCGGTCCGGCGGCCACCACCACCCCGTCGGCCACGGCGAGGATCGGCGTGCCGATGGCATTGGCGATATCGACGCCGTCGTGGTGCTTACCCCAGCGAGGACCGAATCCGGAGGTGAAGGTGCCTTGGGCGGGGAGTGCGAAGCGGCCGCTGCCCGCGCCGCCGCCGACACCGGTGCTGGTGGCCGGATTCTGTCCGGCGAGGTTGTGGAGGTAGTGGTTGGTGAGTTGGTTGATGTGCGTGGCGGTCTCGGCGGAATTGGCCTGGCCGGTGCCGACGATCTGGTGGGCGTACTGGAGGGCGCGGGTGAGGATCTGATGGGCTTTGCGCTGGCCCGCCGGGGTGTAGGTGTCGGGTCCGAGGGTGGCGAGCGCGATATTGGTTTCGCGGATGAGATGCAGGAGTTGGGCGCGGTCCACGGTGTTGGCGCCGGCGAGGTTGGAGACGTAGTTGGCGAGCCGGTTGTCGAGGTTGGTGAAGGCGGTGGCCGCGTGCCGCTGGAACAGGGCGGCGGCGGTGTGGCCGGTGGCTGTCGCACCGGCGCCGCCGGTATTGCCGCTGGCCGAGTCGAGGCCGGTGTCGGGTGCGGCGGCGGCTTCGCGTGCGCCGTAGAGGGCGGCCAGTACCTTCAGGATTCGCAGGGCCCGCTCGGCCGGCGAGGACAAGCCGACGGTGACCGGTTCGTCGTCGGGTCCGGTGACGGTGGTGTCGGATATGCCGGTGCCGGTGCCGGAATCGGTGGTGTCGGAATCGGTGGTGTCGGGGCCGGTCACCCGGGTGGTGGGGGTGTCCGGTGTGGACAGGGCCTGTGACAGGGCGGGCAGCAGCTGCGCCAAGGCGTCCCCGATACCGGATGGATCGGCATCGGCATCGGAGGTGTCGGCATCGGAGGCGTCGTCTCGGTCGAGACCCGGGCTCGACCGCTCGCGGGGCACGCCGAGATCCTCGGGTAGCGGGGCCCCGGCCACCGGCACCGCGGTATCCGGGCCGGTCACCGCCGCCACGGGCACGATCGCACCGGGCTGCGCCACACCCGCGTTCGGCAGCACACCCGAACCGGCCGCGGGCGTCACCGCCGACGGTGCGACGGCCGGTGTGCCCGAGCCCGGCCCGGCCGCCGATACGGGCGCGGTGGGTGCCGACGCGGGCGCGGTGGTGCCCCCGGGGTGGTTCCGCCTGGGCATCCACGGTGTCGCCGATACCTGTCCCGCGCCACCGTCCTCGTCGAACCCCACCGACACCGAAGGGTCCGGCTCACCCGTGGCCTCCGGGACGATCTCGACATCGGCCCCCGATTCGGTACCCACCGTCATCACTCCCCCGCCCCGTCCGACGCCACCGCCCACACGGCCATCCGATGCCTCCTCGACCCATTCGGGAAACCGCCCACCAACCATCCTGACCACTCCCGCCGCCATCCCGACCACCACCACTGGGAACACACGACCAACCGGGCCGCGGCTGGCTCGGACGACAGGGTCCGACCTGCCTCATCGATCGAGAACGTGCCCGAATTCCGTTAGCGCAGAGTACTTTCGACAAGGATCAATCCGGACAGATGGATACGGCGCGATTCCCGCCACCGTCAGCGCACGGCGCGATGGTGGCCTGCGTCGGCCCTCGGTAATCCCACCCTCGGTGATCCCGCCCTCAGTGATCCCACGGACCCGGCCCCTCATCGGGGTGTCCATGGCCGAGAGTGGCGATTCTGCGCGCGGTGCGGTCGGCGAGTGCACGATTCCGCGCGGTGGGCGCTTCGTAGTACCGGGCGGCCGCCGCGCTGTGAGCCTCGGCCGCCTCGGTGCCGATGACGTGCCGGGTCGCGGCGCCGACCGACCGCCACCGGTCCGCGGGGATGACGGTGCGCAGCGCCGCCGGAGAGTCCCAGTGCCGGCGCACGAGATCGACGAATGCCGAGTCGACCTCCGACTCCGCACCGGGTCGCGGCCCCGGCGCATCCCGGGCTAGCTTGCGCGCCGCGACCTGTGCGCGCGCGGCGAAGGCCAGATGCTCGCGCATCTCGCGCTGTGGCCCGACCGGATGGTTGTGCACCGATTCCCAGGCCGCGAGGGCCTGTCGCACCCGGTTCGGCAGATAGGTGTTCTGCGACATCGACGCGTTCTGCACGGCGATGGCGCGGTCGGCGTGCAACATGTCGTCCGGACGCACCCCGATGGTGGCGAGCGCACCGTTGAGCTCCGCCTTGGGGATCCCGGAATCCATGAGCGAGTCGATGACCTCGGCGACGGCCAGCGGCGTTTCCACACCGCCGTGCTTCGCGGCGCGAAAGCGGGCGGCACGCTCCCAGGAGTCACGGTTCGCCCGCAACCATCGCTGCCGTTCCAGTGTCATCGGCGTGTACGCCATGAAGTCGAGTGCGGCCCTCCTGCGCTTGCGTGCATAGGGCGACAACGGATTCCGTGTCTTGCCCAGCAGCCACGCGGTGGCCGGCGATTTGTTGACCGTGGACATGGCGGCAAGCCCGACGAGCAGCCCCGCTCCGGATGACAGCGAATTCGCCGCGCCCACGGACCCCATGCCGAGAGCCGCCGGATCGGATGCACCGGAACCGGCCGGGGCGCCGCCCTGCGCCGTCAGCGCGACCCGATTCGCTATCCACCCGGCACCGCGATCCAGGCCCCGCTTCAATTTCCGCAGCTGCCAGATCGCGACGATCTCGACGACCCCGCCGATGGTGAGAACGGCCAAGACCTGATCCCCGGCGAGCCGGAACAGATTTCCGAGAAACAGCACGTATACGCCGAGGGACACGGTGTAGGCCACCATGCGCGCGGCGGCCATCCCGATGTCGACGATATTGCGGATCAGAAAGGTCTGCGTCGGCCCGTAGACGAATCCCCCGGCCGCGAAGCCGAAGATCGCCATGAATCCCTGATACACCGCGTCCAGCGCGGACCGGATGATCTGCAGGCCCAGATAGGCCGCGAACGCCAGCAGCAGCGAGCCGAAGACCAGCAGTGACAACCCGGTACCCAGTTGACCCGCACCGGGATTCCCGATGGCCGCGTGCGCGGCGGTATCCCCGCAATCGCGCAGACCGTCGGCGACTTCGGCCGCTTCACCGGACCGGATTCCCGCGGACCAGGCCGCCCGGCAGCTGTGCCGGCCGTCCACGACGTGCCCGAAATTCCAGACCTGTAGCGGCCGCCGCGCGAAGTTGTCCGCCAGGTCGCCCTGCACCGCCGCCACCACTCCGCTCGGCTGCGGATTGCCGTCGCCGTTGAGTCCCGCCGCCACCGACAGCCCGATATCGCGCCCGTGTACCAGCACTCCATCGGAGGACAGCACCGCCGCGAGCGGTTCGGCGAGGAAGATCGGGCCGAATACCGCGACGACGAGCATGGCGATCGTCTGCGCCGCGGCCTTGGCGTGATACCCGCGCACGAGCAGCCAGGCCACGACGACCGCCCCGATCGTGGCGGCGGTGAGCAGTGCCGTCGGAGTCGCCAACTGCGCGGCCACCCCGTCCGCCACACCCGTCAGCGCGTCGGCGAAGAGATCGAGCCAGCGAAAACTCAGTACGTATCCGATCAGCCAGATCGCCGTGGTGACTATGACCATGTAACCGGCGAATTCCAGGGTGATCAGCAGTGCCCACATCCCGTTTCCGGGCTCGAGCAACGACCCGTGATCGGTCGCGAAATGGTATTCCGCCAACGGCACACCGGAGGTGTCCCGGATTTCCATCCAGCCGAGCCCGCTGTTCACCGCGGCGCTCGCCCGCGCGGTGCCCGGTTGTGCGGTCGCGACGGTGCCCACCGCGCCGGGGACCAGTACCAGCAGTAGGAAGCAGGACGTCATCCACGCCGCGCGACGCCGCGATGGCTTTTCCCGAATCCATCGCCGAATATCCGGCGTAATGTACACGCGAATAACGTATCGACGGACAGCGGCGGATTACAGGGCTCGCGATTGTCGCAGAAACGAACAATCAGTAAATTCGCAGCGAAGAATTCAGCGGGAGTTCGGCGGAAATTCAGGAACCACTTGCCATGCCGAGCACTCGCTTCACCCGGACGTCGTCGCCATCGGGGACGGCTTGCCGCACGAACCCACCGGCCGACGGATCGCCCGTGACGATCCATCCGTCGCCGACGACCACACCGACCCGAGTCGGCGCGTTGTTCCGGTACTCCCAGAACACCAGATCACCCGCCGAAACCGCGGACGGGTCCACGCGCTGCCCGCACAGCCCTTGCCCGGCGATCGTAATCGGCAGCACGGGTGCGCAGCCGGACCGGCTGGGGTCCGGGGTGGGCGCGGCCACCAGCGCACACGTACCGGTGGTCGCGGAAAGCTCGGCCGAATAGACGACGGACCGGGGCAGGTCGGCGGCACCGGACACACCCTCGGCCCCCGCCCCCCACCGCCTGCCGTCCAGCGTCATCGCGAGCTGCCCGGCACATGCCCCGGTGGGGTCGGTGTTGGGCATCCGCAGAGCGGGGAGCTGATACGGGGCCGAGCGCATGGCCTCGACGCAATCGCGTTGCCACTGGGAGACTTCGGTGTCGTCGGGGTCCAGGGTGATGGCGGCGTACGGATTGGTCGAAGGCGGCGCGGAGACCGTGGCCGCGGCGGTCGCGGTCACGGGGGACGTCACCGGGGTTTCGGTGAGCGAGGGGTCCGGCCCGATGGCGGTGTCGCACTGATAGTGCAGATCCGCCGAGGCCGATTGACCGGCGGTTCCGATCACGAGACTCACCAGGAGCAGCGCCCCGATGATCATCAGGGCGAACACGATCATCACCAGGACCGGAAACGGAACCATGGCGACAAGGAACGTCAGTCGGCGCTTGTCGTTCGATTCCATGTCACGAGTCCCACGGGTCCAGACCGGATTCCGGATCCAGGTGGTCCAGATTGGAGATGCGCCGCGCGATCTGGTCGACCTGCTGCCGGTTCGCCTCGACGGGGTGGTTGTAATAGCGGAGGACGGCGTCCCGGTGCTGGTTCGCCAGCTCGGATCCGATGTGATGGCGGGTGTTCGCCCCGACCTGGTTCCACCGGGCCGGTGAGATGGCCGCCTGCAGGGCCGCCGCCGAATCCCAGTTCTGCCGTACGTCGTTCACGAACGCCCAGTCGATGTCGGCGCGGCCGTCGATGAAGTGCGGCACCCGCGAATGCCTGGCGAAGTTGGTCGCGGCGACATGCGCCTGCGCGACGAACGCCCGATGTTCGCGCAGACTCCGCCCCGGCTCGATCGGGTGGTTGTTCACCGACTCCCACGCGGCCAACGCCTTCTGCAGCGGTGCGAATCCGTACGGGTTCTGCGACTTCGACGCGTTCATGACCGCGACGGCCCGGTCGACATGCAGCGCGTCCATCGGATCCACGGTCTTGCCGTTGTACCGGAGTTCGGCCAGCGCACCGTTGAGCTCCGCCTTGGGAATGCCCGAATCATAAAGTCCGTCGATGATATTGGCCACCTTCAGCGGATCGTCCACGCCACCGGCCCGCTGCGCGCGTCGTTCCGCCGCCCGCAGCCACGATTCCCGATTGTGCAACAGCCACTTCTGCCGGTGCAGCAGCCACGGCGTGTATTCCATCCTGGCGAGTTCGGAGCGCTGGCGCTGGCGGGCGTAAGGTGCCAGCGGATTCAAGGTGCGGCCGAACAGCCACTCGGTCGCCGGCGAGCTGCTGATCGTCGACAGCGCGGCGAAACCGGCCAGGGCACCGAGCCCGCCGCCCACCGCACCCGCGGCGGCGGCCTCGCCCATGCCCAGGGCCCGGCCGCCACCACCACCGCCTCCTCCCCCGGCGCTTTGGCCTATCTGCCCCTGGGTCGCAAGGGCGAAGCGATTGGCCACCCAGTCATTGCCCCGGCGCAGCCCCTTGCTCAGCCGACGCAGCTGGCTGAAAGCCACGAGCTCGACAATGGCACCGATCACGAAGACCGCCATCACCTGTCCCCTGGCCTGATCGAACACATTGGACAGGAACAGCACATAGACACCGAGGAAGACGGTGCACACGGCCATCTGCGCCACCGCCATCACGGAGTCGACGAGATTACGGATCAGGAAGGTCTGTGTCGGGCCGTATACGAATCCGCCCGCGGCGAAACCGAAGATGGCCATGAAGCCGTGATAGATGGCGTCGAGCGCCGATTTGATCACCTTGAGGCCCAGGTACACGGCGAACAGCAGCAGGATGGCCCCGCAGATCAGCAGCAGCAGTCCGGTGCCGATCTGTCCCGCGCTCGGATTGTCCACCGCCGCACGGGCATAGGTGTCGTTGCACTTATTCAGCCCCTCCTTCACCTGCCCCGAGTCGCCGACCCGCATCCCCGAAGTCCATTCCGCGCGACAGGACATCCGATCGTCGATCACGTGCCCGAAGTTCCACACCTGCAGCGGCTTCCGGGCGAAGCTGTCGGCGAGATCGCCCTGCATCGTCGCCACCAGAGTGCCCGGGTTCGGGTTCAGGTGGCCGTTCAGTCCCGCCGCCACCGAGATGCCGATGTCGCGGCCCTTGGCGAGCAAGCCGTCGGACGCCAGCACATCCGCCAGCGGCTCCGCGAGGAACAGCGGTCCGAACACCCCGACCGCCAGCATCGTCACCACCTGCATGGTCGCCTTGGCGTGATAGCCGCGGACGACGAACCAGCCGACGAAGAACGCACCGATGGTCGCCGCGGTGACCAGCAGTATGGGCGTGGCGATCTGACCGGTCAGGGCGTCGGCAACGCCGGTCAGGGCGTTGGCGAATATATCGAGCCAG
The DNA here is from genome assembly GCF_030767025.1 of Nocardia sp. CC227C. Taxonomy (GTDB): domain Bacteria; phylum Actinomycetota; class Actinomycetes; order Mycobacteriales; family Mycobacteriaceae; genus Nocardia. The sequence continues at coordinate 459,104 of NZ_JASITE010000002.1, forward strand.
CCGAAGCTCAGCGCGTAGCCGATCAGCCAGATGGCGGTGGTCACCAACACCATGTAGCCCGCGAATTCCAGCTCCAAGACCAGCGCCAAGGCGGTCTTGCCCGGTTCCAGCACGCTGCCGTGGTCGGTGACGAAGCGGTAGTCCGAGAGCAGGACGCCATCCGAGTCGCGCACATCCATCCAGCTCAGGCCGCTGTTGGCGGTGCCCTGGGCCAGGGTGTCCGACTGGGCGACGGCCACCGCGCCCAGCAGGGCGGGCAGCACCAGCGTCACGAAGACCACGAGCAGCGCCCACGCCGTCCGGCGTCGCCACGGCGAGCCGCCCAGCCAGCCGCGGAATCGCCGGGCGACCGCTCGGGGCCGCCATCGCTCGATATCCCAGAAGGTCAACTCCCAGGCCGTATCCCGACGCCGGTCGGTACTCATCGCGCGTCCCGGCGCTCCAGCGACGCGGACTGGCCGGACACCGTCGGCGTGCTGGTGATGGCCTCGGCCCGGTCGCCGCGGGCGGGGCCGAGTATCTTGCCGCGGCCGATCCGGCTGAGCGCGTCGCGCATGAACATCTCCCCGCGCCGTTGCGGCGGCACCTGACGCCCCGGGCCGACCGGCGGCGAGGTCTCCTCCCGCAGGATCTGCAGCAGGAACGGCGCTTCGTCGAGATCGACGCCGAGCCATTCCAGGCTGTTGCGGGCCAGCGTCTCGTCCCGTTGCCGGAAAACGAAGCGGTTCGGGATCAGATTGTGCGCCGCGCCCTGGAAGTCGGTGGCCGGGTCGTGCGAGGCCAATCCGATGGCGGCCAGATGCTTGCGGCCGTCGCGGCTGAAGTCCGAGGTGACCGCCGCGCCCACCTGCGTCTGGGTGAAGTGGTGCGCCTCGTCCCCGACCAGGAGGCCGAATCTGCCGTTGTCGGTGAGGAACGCCTCCCGCGCCGCGACCCCGACGAGTTCGTAGAGCGCGGTACCGAGCCGCTTGGTCAGCGGCAGCCGGTGGTACAGATGCGGAGTGGTGAGCTCCTCGGCGGTGGGCAACGCCAGGCCGTGGCTGCGCACGACGGTCGCCGCAGCGGTCAGCCGCAGCGGTTTCAGCGTCGGATCGAACAGCACCGGAACCCGGTCCACGACGGCACCGAGCCGAGCCGCCAGATCCGCGTACTCCGGACCCGAACCCGGCTCGTCCCGCAGTCGATGGGCGGCCCGCACCAGATCCAGCATGGTGTGGATGCCGTGCTCCGCGCGTCCCTTCTCGGTGAGCATATTGCTGACGACCGCGCCGGCGCTCGCCGTCGGCGACAGGTCGAGCATCGGCAGCAGTGAGTCGAGCGCTCGCTCACCTGCCACCCGGGCATCGAACAGCCGCAACGGATCCAGCGACACCGTCGGGGTGGTCAGGTCGATCACCACCGCATCGTCGATGGCGGCGGCGAAGTGCGCCCACTCCCCGACCTGGCTGCGATCGATGGCCAGGAACTGACCGCCCATGTCGTGCACGAGCACCGCCATCAGCTTGAGGAAGAACGATTTGCCGGAACCGAGTTCCCCCGTCACGGCGAACGACGCGGACAGGTCGTGCAGCGCCGCCTCCATGATTCCGAAGTGGATCGGCTCGTATTGCCCGGACAGCAGGTTGATCCCGATCACCGGGCCGCTGTCGTCGCCGATATCGCTGGAGGTGAACGGGACGAAACCCGCCCACATGTCGGACGGGACGATATGGGCGAAATCCTCGTAGGCGCGGCGCACGGGGCTGCCGGGGATCAGCATCGACCACAGGTCCACCTGCGCCCCCACCGGCGCCGTCAGTTCGACCTGAAATCGCTTGTAGCGCCGTTTGAGTGCGTTGACCGCATCGAGTGTCGCCTCCCGGGAGGGACCGCCGACCGCGATGACGGTTGTGAAGGACACCTCCGACTCGCCGCCGTTCACCTCGAAGTGGTGGTTGTACTCGTTGAGCAGCTGCGCCTTCGACATCAAGGTGTTCTGGGCGAAGGAGACCTCGGTGTCGCGCTGTTCCATCTGCTCGCCGAGACGCCGGAGGCCGAGTTCGTTGTTCTGCAGCACCTCGTCGGCGGATCTGGTGGACACCCGCATGCCCCAGTCGACCGTCACGTCACCGAGACCGTCGAGCATGTCGAGGAATTCGCTGCCGCCCGGAAAAGTCATGCCGCCGTAGGGAAATGAGCGCGGTGTGAGCACCGACTGATAGGACGGGCGGTCGGCGCTGTCCGGCTGCACCACCTTGATCACCGGGGTGAACGACGGCCGGAACCGGCGGGTGTTGTCGGCCTGCGCGCCCTCGTCCAATGCGGCGGAACGGAATACGGCCGCGGTGGCGTCCTCGAGCACCCCGACCCGGGTGGGCGCGGCCGGATCGCCGACCGCCCCGCGCGACAGGTAGTGCTCCCACAGCCATTGGAACAGCGCGGCCGGGACCGGGGTGGGCCGGAAGTCGCCGCCGATCCGGGACAGGATCTTGCTCGCCTCCTCGTCGTAGGAGGCCAGGTCGGCCCGCGAGACCGCGGCGACATCGACGGAGCTGCTGCCACGCCACAATCCGGTCAGGGACGACATCCCGGTCCCGGTGGAGCCCACCGGAACGGACAGCAGATAGATCCGTGTCTGCGGCACGATCGCCTGGATGCGCTCGTAGGAGGCGACGACCTCGGCGGCGTAGTCCTCACACTCGTCGAGGTCGACACCCTCGACCATCTTCCGGAGCACGTCGAGGGTCTCGAGCCGGGCCTGGATGCCGAGCAGCAGCGATCCATTGGGCACATTCGTGATCAGGGCGTGGTGCGCCAGCTTCACGTCGTACTTGTCGCGCGGCGACCGCAGGCCGTAGCCGAGCGGTTCGATGAAGTAGGTCGCCGTCACCAGGCCGGCGTGGGTGAACTGCAGGTTCCCGCGGATCGCCGCGGTCGGCTGGATATCGCGCCCGGTCGCCATCACTGTTCTTCCCGAAGGTCATCCCGGGATTCCTCCCGAGTCGGCTCGACGGTCCGCGCGGCGGCCAGCTCGAGTATTCCGCTCGCCAGCTCGCGAGCCGGCGGCTCCGGTCGGGGCGCCCCGTCGGGGTCGGGCAGGATGACCACGACGGAGTCCTCGATGTACACCGAATAGCGCGCCGAGTCCGGGCTGACCGGCATTCCGGAGGCGGACACCGGTTTCCGGATCAGGATCAGGCGGCCGAACCACAGTATTCGGGAGGTCAGCCGCACCCCGGTATCCGGGACCAGACCGAGTGCGAACACCACGAGCACGGTGACCACCAGGCCGATGATGAAGAACACGGCGGGATTGCCCGGAATGGACATGGCGGCGATCGACGTGGCGAGCATGAGCACGACGCCCGCGGCGACCTGCGGCAGCGTGTACGGCCCGAAGGGGATCTTCTGCCCGTTCTGCGCCTTGCCGATCACGGTCGGCACGCGCTTGATCGGCGTGAAGACGCGGATGACCTCGGCCATCAGTAGCCCCCGACGGGCCGATCGGGAATGACGGTACCGACCTCGGCACGCGAGTAGTTGATGAGCGTGGGCAGGACCCAGATCAGGACTCCGGCCAGAATCGCCGAGCCGGCGACGGCCAAGACCTTCCCCGGCGACAGGCGCTCCTTGACGGCTTCGCTGATCAGCACGCCGATCCCCACGATCGCGATCAGGATGAGGCCGGCCCAGCGAACGAACAGCAATATGCCGTAAAGCATATTGGTGAGACTGCTACCCATGGTCGCTCCCGTCAGTTCTGCGTCGCGGGCGGTACGGTGACCGATGTCGACGGCGCGGTGGTCGGTACCGAACTCCGCTGTGGGTTCGGGGCCACGTCGCCGGCTACGACGGTGATCGGATCCGGCAGTGCCGGTATGGAATCGATGGTCTGCACCTGCCACTGCTCCTCGACGCGCACCATCGTCAGCGGATAGTCCAGCGGCGCCAGGGTCTCACCGCCGACCGCCGGGGTCACCGTCGCCAGCACCAGCGCGCTCGATCCTGTTGTGCCGCAGCCGGAGTCCTGGGCGGATACCGCGATGGACTCGAGTTCGGCGAACGGCGCGGGGCGCAGGGCGGTGATACCGGAATCGTGGCTGGTGTACCGGGTCACGTCGCCGGAACCGGTGAGGAAGACGTCGAGGAAGCCGGTCGCGACGTGGGCGAGCGGGGACTCCTCACCGCAGGGCGAGGAGTACACCGTGAGCAGATCGTGCCCCTCGGCGGGCGGCGCGACCAGCCACGGCCGCGAAAGGGCGCGCAGCCGACCGTGATTCACCGCGACGCCCACCCGGTAGTACTCCGGCGGCGGAGCGGCGGAGGTCTGTTTCCCGCCCGTGGTCCTGGTCGCGGTCTCGGGCCGGACCGATATCGTCACCGACCAGATCTCGATCGGCGTCGAAGCCCTGGTCCGCCGCACGGACACCACGACGGGATCGGAGACCTGCCGAGCGGTCGCGGGCAGCGCGATCGACTCGCCACCGCCGACGAAATCCGCGATCCGATCCTGGTCCCCGGCCGTGGCGCCCAGATAGGCGACCACGAATTCCTGTGCGAAGGATCCGGCCAGTTGGGCATTGCCCACGATCGCCACCGTCGAATCGTCCGACGGGCCGGGCGGCGGTTCGGAGAACAGGCTCAGGATCGCGTGCCCGCCGCCGAGTATCGCGAGCCCGGCCAGCAGTGTGAAGACCACGTTGTCGCGGCGGCGTCGGGCGACCATGCGGCGTAGCAGCGCATCCCCCGAATCCACCCGTGCGTCCGCTGCTTTCCTCACCCGTCCGAGCGTAATGAGACGCCGAAGCCCGAGCCGCGGCGTTGTTCCCACCGCTGGGGAGCCGTTCACGACGCCCGGTCGAACCGGTCCCGCCCGGAGATGTGGCGGCGCAAATGTTCGTCGTATCCGAGCGGCTCCGGCAGCCGGCCCGGCCCCGCCCGGCTCGACGGACTCTCACCGAGGTCGTCGGCCAGACGTAGCTCGCCGATCACGAGCTGGCTGCGGGAGTAGCCGGGATACGGGTACAGCCGCAACCGCGTCGCGAGATAGCTGCCGGAGTAGCCGAGCGTTCGCACGGTCACCTCCGCGGTCTCCCCGGCTCGGATGCCGTCCCGCGCGGCGACCAGTCGATCGCGGTCGTCGGGATGGAAGACGTCCACGGGACGGTACAGATACTCCCACCGCACCCAGGGCGCCGGATCCGTCAGCCAGTGCGAGATCGACGTGTGCTCGAGTTGCACTACGGCGAGATGGGTTCCGGCCCGCCGGTGCGCTTCTCGCAGGCCGACCTGCTCCAGCGTGGGCCAGGCCGGTGACACCGACTGCTCCCTGATGTCCTCGATCAGCAACCACGCGCCGCGATCCCGGGGGCGAGCCGCGACCCGCCATCGCCCCAGCGGGCCGGCGGACCGGCCGGCCAGCGGCCCCACGTCCACATCGAATTGCAGTTTGTCCTCGGGCCCCGGGTCGTACAGGAGATCGAGCACCTCACCGTGGCGATCGAACGCGGCCGCCCGATGAAACAGTTCCGTGATGGACATGGTGGGCACATGTTCGTCGGCCGACACACCGCGCAGGGTGGTCATCGCACCGGGCTGGCGGACCGTCTGGCTGTCGAGATCCCAGACCGCGCCCACCGCCGGAGGCGGCGGGGTGGCCGCGCCGACGGGACCGATCCACAACTGCACGGCATGCACGCCGCCGGTGGGTCCGAGCACCGGCTGAGCCCGAACCAGGTGCTGCCCGGCGGCCGTCGGCACCTCCAGGTCCGCCGGCTCGGCCCGCTGCCGTGCGGCCCGGACGATGTCGATGATTCCGCGCGTGGTGATGCTGTCGTATACGGCAGGCGTTCTGGTGAGTACTCGTTGGAGTACGCGGCGCACGTTCGCGAAGGCTCGCTGCTCGCCACCCACGGTCGCGACCGACATGGCACCGGGAGCCAATGTCTCCACCGTCACCCACGGTATCGCCCGACCTGATTCCGTCATCGGTTCCTCAGTTGCCTATTGCTGCCGTAATGCCTGACACCCGTACCGCTCCATGCGAACCTACACGATGGCCCGATAGCCAGCGGCGCGTCGAAAAGGGACGGTTACCAAGCTGAAATATGCCAGGCTGAAATATGCAGGTGTCGCCATGTCCGGCCGCCGCCACGACCGAGCCGACCGTACGGATGCACCGATAGTCGAGCCCATAATTTCCGGGGCAACAGCCCGCCGAGCGGGAATGTTCCCGAGTCCACCGAGTTTCTGAGGCCACCAATGCCGTTGAGGCGTCATGGGTTGAACCTAGAACACGTGTCCGACCGGAATCGGCGGAACCGAAGCTTTCCCATCCGAACATCGCACATCGCAAACCTCCCGCGCACCGATCACGAGTCACGTGACGTCCGATGGGCAATGCGCAGGGACTCCTTGCCACCGGCAGACACGCAGGTGTAGCGTACCGTATTGTGCCGCTATTTAGCGGTACATCACTCAGGTAATCTCAGCCGATCGACATCAGTCAGGAGCTCACACCGTGTCGAGCCATCGGGAAGGCGTGCGTTGACCATGCGGCCGACGCAACGCCGATCAGCCACCACCACGACCTCCGTTACCGAACTGCCCGCGCGCACAGCACGTCCCGATGCCCCCGGTGGTGATCCGACATCGCTGCAGATGGCGTACTTCCGCCAGGTGCGTTCCGGCGCCGCGCTGCCGGATCCCGGCGAATCCGAACGCGTCTTCCGTCGGCACCTGGCCCTCGCCGCCACCCGGACCTCCGGAACGGCCAGCACCCGCGTGTACCACCCGGACGAAGCGAACGGCATCGGGCCGGCCGTCCAGGTGGTCAATACCGATATGCCCTTGTTGGTCGAGTCACTGGTGGCGACGCTGCGGCGACTCGGCGCCACCGTCACCGACGTCATCCATCCGATCTTCGAGGTCGTTCGCGATCCGAACGGACGGCTGCTCTCGCTGGCGCCGTACGAGGGCGACGGGGCGGCGGCACACCCCGCAGGCGGGGCGACCCGCGAATCCTGGATACACATCCAGCTCGGCGCCGCGACCGAGAACGGCGTACTGGCGACGATCGCGGCCGTCCTGCCGCCCCTGCTCGCCGATCTGCGCCAGATCGCGGACAGTACCGTCGCCATGCAACGCCGGCAGTCCTACCTCGCCGATCAGCTCCACTCGGACGCTCATCCGCACGGTGGGGCCGACGCCTCGGAGGCACGCGAGTGCGCACGGCTGTTGCGCTGGCTCGCCGACGACCGCTTCGTGCTGCTCGGATACGCCCGCTACGCCGTCGCGGAGAACGCGGACCCCGCCGATTCCGCCGCCCTGCGCCCGGTGCCGGGCACCGGGCTCGGCATACTCCGCGCCGGCTCGGCGACCAGGATCGACGTCCCGGCACCCGGACCGGATCGCGGCCTGCTGCGGCTGGCGCCGGGGGCGATCGAATCCGCGGCACCGGGCTGGATCAACCCCTATCTCATCGGCATCGCCGAGTACGACACCGACGGCCGGGTGGTGGGTGAGCAGCTGTTCGTCGGGACCTTCACCATCACCGCACTGCACGAGAACATCCTGGACATTCCGGTGATCGAACACCGGGTACGGCAGGTCGTCGAATGGGCCGGGTTCGAACTCAATTCGTTCTCCGGTCGATCGATGCTGGAGGTGATGCAGTCCTTCCCGCGGGTGGAACTGTTCTCCTCGGATACCAGGCGGCTGTTCGACACCACATCCGCGGTGCTCACCCTCGGCCAGCGACGGCAGGTGCGGCTGTTCCTGCGACCCGATCCGCGCGGCCGGACGGTGTCGTGCCTGGTCTATCTGCCGATGGACCGATACAACACGGCCGTGCGCCAGCGGATGCAGCAGATCCTGCTGGCCGAATTCGGCGGCGAACACATCGCCTACTCCGCGCGAGCCACCGAATCCGAGCTCGTCAACATCTACTTCACGGTGCACCGCGGCAAACACGCCGGACCGGCGGACCTCTCCGAGCCACGGCGACAGCACCTACAGGACCTGCTCTTCGCCACCACCCACACCTGGGCCGATCGGCTGGTGGCCGAGGCCGCGGCCACGGCTGCCGTGGATTCCAGGACCGCCAAGCGGTACGCCGACAGCTTCCCCGACGGCTACAAGGAGAGCTTCACCCCCGGGCATGCATTGGCCGATATCCAGCGACTCGAGGAACTCGGTGACAACGCGATCGACATGCACCTGTCCCGGGCGGCCGACGCCGCGGTCGACGACTGGCAGTTCGCGCTCTACGTCAGCGGCGCGGGCGTATCGCTGAGCCGGGTGCTGCCGATCCTGCACAGCCTGGGGGTCGACGTGCACGACGAGCGGCCCTACCCGATCGAACTGCCGGACTCCCGGCCGCGCTGGATCTACCGGTTCAACCTGCACGCACCGCGAGACCTGCTGGACACCGCCTTGGACGGCGCCATCGACTCCGCGCTCACCACCGCCGACGCCCTGTCCGCGGTGGTCACCGACGCCCAGCGGCGGTTCCCCGAAGCCTTCGCGGCCATGTGGCACGGCCGCGCCGACACCGACGGACTGAACGAACTGGTCCTGCGCGCCGGACTGCACTGGCACGAGGTGTCCGTCCTGCGCGCCTACGCGAGATATCTGCGCCAGGCGGGATTCGCCTACAGTCAGAGCAACATCACGCGAGTCCTGTTGCGGCAACCCGGCGCGGCGCGGGCCTTCGTCGAACTCTTCGGCGCGTACTTCGACCCCGATCGCAGCGATCCCGCCCGGGCGCAGCGCATCGAATCCGAGCTGCGCGCCCGCATCGATGCCGTCACCAGCCTGGACGCCGACCGGATCCTGCGCGCCTTCCTCGGCTTGATCGCCGCCACGCTGCGGACGAACTACTACATGACCGGATCACCGGCCACGGTGCGGTCGCAGGCGGCGGTGTCGCGCGACCATCTGGCCTTCAAATTCGCCCCGCGGCGGATCGACGAGTTGCCGAAACCGAAGCCGCAGTACGAGATCTACGTCTACTCGCCCCGTATGGAGGGGGTGCACCTGCGTTTCGGCGCGGTCGCCCGCGGCGGCCTGCGCTGGTCGGATCGACGAGAGGACTTCCGCACCGAGATCCTCGGCCTCGCCAAGGCACAGGCGGTCAAGAACGCGGTCATCGTTCCGGTCGGCGCGAAAGGCGGCTTCGTGGTGAAGAATCCGCCCGCTACGACCGGTGACCCGGCCGCGGACCGGCAGGCCCTGCGCGACGAGGGCGTCGCCTGCTACCGCACCTTCATCTCCGGGCTGCTCGACCTCACCGACAATATCGACAAACGCACCGGCGCGGTGCTGCCGCCCGACCGGGTGGTGCGCCGCGACGGCGACGACACCTATCTCGTGGTCGCCGCCGACAAGGGCACGGCGACCTTCTCCGATATCGCCAATGACGTTGCCCGGCAATACGGCTTCTGGCTCGGTGACGCCTTCGCCTCCGGCGGATCGGTCGGCTACGACCACAAGGCCATGGGCATCACCGCGAAAGGCGCCTGGGAGAGCGTGAAGCGGCACTTCCGGGAGTTCGACGTCGACGTCCAGACCGAACCGTTCACCGTGGTCGGCATCGGCGATATGAGCGGCGACGTCTTCGGCAACGGCATGCTGCTCTCCGAACACATTCGGCTCGTCGCTGCCTTCGACCACCGGCACATCTTCCTCGACCCGGACCCCGACGCCGCCCGCTCGTTCGCCGAGCGCAAGCGGCTGTTCGCCCTGCCCCGTTCGTCCTGGGCCGATTACGATGCCGAGCTGATCAGTGCTGGCGGCGGAGTGTGGGACCGCACCGCCAAGCGCATCCCGATCAGCCCGCAGGCTCGTACCGCGCTCGGATTGGACGACAGCGTCACCGAGCTGTCACCGCCGGAGGTGGTGCGCGCGATCCTGCTGGCACCGGTCGACCTGTTGTGGAACGGCGGCATCGGCACCTACATCAAGGCCACCGAGGAGACCGACGCCGATGCCGGCGACAAATCCAACGACGCCGTGCGTGTGAACGGAAATCAGCTGCGGGTGAAGGTGATCGGTGAAGGCGGCAACCTGGGCGCCACCGCCCGGGGCCGGATCGAGTTCTGCCGGTCCGGCGGCCGGATCAATACCGACGCACTCGACAACTCCGCGGGCGTGGACTGCTCCGACCACGAGGTCAACATCAAGATTCTGCTGGACCGCGTGGTCGCCGCCGGCGAACTCGATGCCGGCGAACGTGATCGGCTGCTGGCCTCCATGACCGAGGAGGTGTCCGACCTCGTCCTGAGCGACAATATCGCGCAGAACTTCCTGATGGGCCTCTCCCGCGCGGACGCGGCGCAGACACTGGACCTGCACCGACGCACGATCCAGGCGCTGGAGTCGGGCCACGGCCTCGACCGTGAGCTCGAAGCGCTGCCGTCGGATGCCGAACTGGCCCGCCGCGGCGGCGAGGGACGCGGCCTGACCTCGCCCGAACTCGCGACACTGATGGCACAGGTGAAACTCGCCGTCAAGGCCGACCTGCTGGCCGGATCCCTGCCGGACGACGCGCTGTTCGCGGATCGACTGCACACCTACTTCCCGGCCCCGCTGCGGCAACGTTTCGGCCGGGCCATCGACGCGCATCCGCTGCGCCGGCAGATCGTGGCAACCGTGCTGGCCAACGAGGTCGTGGATTTCGGCGGGATCACCTACCCGTTCCGGCAGTCCGAGGAGGCGGGCGCCGACACCGCCGACGCGGTGCGGGCCTTCGGCGTCGCGGTACAGATCTTCGATCTGCACGAGCTGTGGGAGCGCATCCGCACCACCGAGATGCCGACGGCGGCCCGGGACGCGCTGGAGATGGAGACCAAACGAACGCTGGACCGCGCTTCCCGGTGGCTGCTCGGCAATCGGCCACAGCCGCTCGATATCACCGCGGAGGTCGACCGGTACGCACCGGGGGTGCGCGCGCTCGCTCCCGCGGTGCCCGACCGGCTCGGCGCCGACCACCGGGCCGACCTCACCTCGCGCGCGCGTACGGCCATCGACCTGGGGGCGCCCGCGGAGTTGGCGGCCGAGGTGAGCCGGCTGATCTATCTCTTCCCGCTGCTGGACGTCATCGACATCGCGGAGATCACCCACCGGGACCGTTCCGAAGTGGCCGAGATCCATTACGTTCTCGACGATCATCTGAAGATCGAACAGCTCCTCAACGAGGTGCGCCGGCTGGAACGGGCCGGCCGCTGGTCCTCACTGGCCCGGCTGGCCGTCTCCGACGACATCTACGCGGCACTGCGTTCGCTGACCATCACGGTCCTCGACCTCACCGGTCCGGACGAGTCAGCGGCGGAGAAGATCGCCCACTGGGAATCCACGCACCGTTCCAGGATCGCCCGGGCGCGGGCCATGTTGGACGAGATCCACTCCGGACCGGGCCACGATCTCGCGACCCTGTCGGTGGCGGCCCGGCAGATCAGAAGCATGGCGAGCGGCCCGGCCGAGTTCGAGCGACGGGCCTGACGGGCAGCGGCCGGTGTCGTGTCCGGGGACACGACACCGGCCGCTGGCCGTCGGATCCCGCTATTCGCCGTCCGAACAGCGAATCACGCTGCGGCCGAGCACGATCTGCCGCTGAATTCCACCCCGGGGCGTCCTGGGCGCGGACCGGGACGTGGTGAGCTGCTCGGCGGAACCCTTCTTGCAGACCGCCTGCGTACGAACGATTCTGGTGGGGCGCTGACGGTCGGCGGGAGCGATGCGGTGCCGATCCAGATCCTGGATGACCCTTCCGGAATTGTCGTAACCGACGCCCGCCCAGATCATGGCCCGTGGCCCCTCACCGGATTCGACCAGGGCCGCCGCCATTCGCTGGCACTGGACGAGCAGCGGGCACTCGTGGCAGGCCGCCACGGCCTGGCGCCAGGCGTCCGGCGTGCCGGTGTCCAGGTCCCAGTTGTCGGGATGCTGAGCGCACGGCGGACGCGGTATCGATTTGTTCTCCGCGTGGATATCTCGGTCCATTGAACGGTGCTGCGTAACAGTCATGGCAAGTCTCCGGGTACGCCGGGGAGCATCGGGCGATGCCGACCCCGTAGCGCGCGAGTAAGCGCAAGTCCTTCATCAGGGCTGCTCAACAGTCCCCGGAAACCAGCTGCGGATGAGCTGTTCGTGAACAGTAGCCCAATCCCGAGCCGCCGAGCAACCCTTAGCGTCCCGCCATTTAGCGGCACATTATCTAGTGTACCTCTATGCGATGTGGTTTCCTTGTTTTATGACGACGGAGTCCGAATTCACCATCGATGCACTGGCCCGCGCCGCCCACACCACCGTGCGCAGCGTGCGCGTCTACCACGAGCGCGGTCTGCTACCGGCCCCGCAGGTCCGCGGCCGGATCGGCTACTACCGACCGGAGCACCTGGTCCGGCTGCAGACCATCGGCCAGCTGCTGCGCAAGGGCATGAAACTGACCGGCATCAAAGAGCTCCTCGACGCCTGGGATCGCGGCGAAGGACTCGATGAGGTCCTACAGGTGCGGAGCAATGCGCTCGGGGACGGCACGCCGCACCGCCGATCCACCGACGACGACACCCGACTGGCGAACGCACTGCAGCGGCTGCGCACGACCGGTGGGACCGAACCGGATGTCAGCGCGCTCCGCGCCACCCACCCCAGACTGCACGAGCTGGCCGCACGGCTGATCGCCGCGGGGCTACCCGCCGACGAGATATTCCGGCCGCTCATCCGCCTGCATGCCGACTGCAGCCGGATCGCCGCTCGGCAGGCCGAGATCATCCGCCGTCTCACCGACCACCCGGCGGCACCATCGTCCGATGCCGGTACGGCAGGGCCGGAGCAGGCCGCAGAGCACGCTCGGCAGCTGGCGGTCGCGGCCACCGCGGAGTTGGTCGCCCGATCGCTGCACGAGCGTTTGGAAGGCCAATCACCCTCCCACCGAGCCACATTCGAACACAAGCATTGAATCGCCGACGCCGGCCCAAGTCCGCGAACCGGATGCGGCAGGGCCGGCTTCGCCGAGGTCAATGACAGCCGAATTCGATGACAGCCGAATTCGATTACACCGAAATGCTGTTCGTCATGGAACTCGCGATGCTGTTCGCATTCGCGATGCGCTGCGCACGCTCCGACCCGTCGCTGCGCTCATAGTATTGGTCGAACACCGCGGCGGCCTCACCCGGTGTCTGCGCGTTCCGCAGATGCGCGTACGCCGCCGATTCGCCGTGCTTGAGTTCATGCGAGATGTAGTCGATCTGGATGCGCCAGTCGGTGACCGACCCGTCGCGCTCGGCGGCGAACTGGCGGAGGCCCTCCAGCCGATCGTCTCGCCACTGCACCAAGCCCAGGGCAGATTCACCCGCATTCCACGCATCGGTGCGAAAACTCGACTCCACCTGGAGATTACCCAGGATGCCCGCCGCTTGTGCCGGTGTGAACCCGTTGTCGAGCAGCCGTTGATACATTTCGTCCACCCGGGCGTGCTGCCCTCCAGGAATCCCCTCGGCGCTCACCGGCTGCATGTATCCGCCACCGCCGGAATCACTCCCGGCGGGGGCGTAGCCGCCGTAGCCGCCGGTGTTCATCATCATCGATGGATACGGAGCCCCGTAGGTCGGCGACGAATAGTGGATTCGCTCAGCTTCTTCCACGACGCCCCTCGACGCCTCCTCGACGATCTCGGAGACTTCGTCCACGGTCCGCAGGATGGCGCGCAGGAGCCGAGCTTCGGCCACCATCGACAGATGTTCCGCGCCCGCGACGGGCCCCTCGGCGGCGAGCGTCGATTTCAGCCCGTCGACCTCGTGGTCGATATCGGACATCGCCGCGCTGGTCTTGGTGGAGGTCGTGTAGGCGGAGGTGTCCACCTCCTTGTTCTGTCTGCGCAGCTCGGTCGCGATCTCGTCGATCTCGTCCCGATTCGACGCGTAATCGTCCGCCATGACCGACTGGTTCCCGGAATCGTCGACCAGCCCTCGCTCCGCGAACCGCTCCACCAGATCCGGCGCCTGTGCCCCCGCTCCGGACCCGAACAGATCGACCGAGACCTGGATCGCCAACTCGGCGGCGTCGATCACCGAATCGAGGCCCGCGGACCCACCGGCCGGATGCGGCAGCTCGACGGTCCAGCCTCGATAGTGCGCCACCGTCCCGTCCTGGCCGGTCACGACCATGACGGCATCCGATTCTCGGATCCGGACGAGCCCGTGGCCGGCGCGCACACGATCATCAGCATGCTCAGCTCCTCGATCGACTCGTCGGCCTCATCGGCGCCACCATCCGGCCCGACTCCTCCGACCATTCAAGTCTCGTGCATCCCCGGAGCTGGGAAGAGCCGCGACGGCGCGAGCCGAGCCCACCGGACCGGCGCAACTCCTTTCGCGCCGAACTCTATTCGGCGTTCTCACTGCACCCGGTACCACTTGAACGGCTCGTTCGCGGTCGGGCCGTAGCGCCGGATCTGGTCGAAGAGCCAACCGGCCGGTTCTACGATCGCCTCGCGGTCACCGTCGTTGACATAGGCCATCGCGATGCCGACGAAAGCCGCGTGCCCGTCGGCGGTCTGGCGGTAGACGACACCACCCGAATCGCCGTGTTCGAACCAGAGGTCCCGGGTGGTGTAGATGACGCCGTCCTCGACCTTGGTGATGGTGCCGCAGTTCCAGCCGGTGGTGGCCCCGATCTTGCAGACCTGCTGGCCGCGGCGCGGGTCGACGTCGACGGAGCTGAGACCGAAGGCCCCCATGGACGCGGACACGCCGATGCCCTCGTACAGGCGAATCAGCCCGAACCCCAGGGTGAGTCCCCGGTCCGGCTGATACGACTCGTACCAGCCGATCGGATTGCCGTCGGCGTCGGTGACGACCCCCGGCCGCCGACAGTGCCCGGCCGTGACGGCGTAGCGCGCTTTCCCGACGAATCCGGTCAAACCGACGGTGCATTGGAAGCCGACGACCTTGCCGCCCTCCTCGGTCGTGGTCCGGATCGCCAATCCTGGGTGCACCACGACCACCGGATCGGTGGCCTGGGCGTGCGATGCGGGCAACAGCGTGCCCGCCGTGCCGCACACCGCCGCGGCCAGCGCCACCAGCAGGCGCCGGATGCGAGCCGGTGGGGGCCAACCCAGCGTTGTCGCTCGCGATTCGTGATTCCCGCGGCTGCGCAACGTCGTGTCCGTCCTTCCTCGAACATGCCGTCCTCGAGCCAGGTGCGGACTCGATTCCCGCTCGGCTCAGTGGAATTCTCCCCGATTCCCAGCGCCGGGAACCCTTCACGGCCGGGCGTCGAGGACGCCGACCGGGCATCGGTGCCAGCACTATTCAATTTTCTTGCCACTGTTTGAGTGCACGGTATTGATTGTGCCGACATATGCCGATAACATAGGTGTCGGGCGGCGGTTCCCCTCATCACCACCGGCCTCGCCAGCACAGCTGCCGTCCCCGCAGACCGCGGCAGCTGTGCTGGCACACAACAACATCGAGCGCCGTGGCCTGTCGCTACTGCTTCTCCGGCGGCAGCGCGAGCAATCCGGCACCGGTCAGCACCGCGGTATCGCCCAACTGTGAGGGCACCACCCGCAGACCGGACAGGAATCCGATCCGCGCATGCGCGCCGACCGCCGCACCCAGCGACTTCCAGAGCGCGGGACCGGCCGCCGCCGCCTCGCCGCCGACCACGACGCGATCGACGTCGAACAGTGACGCCACCGATGACACCGCCTGTCCGAGAACGGTTCCCATGCGCTCCACCGCGGCGGCGGCGATCGCGTCACCGGCTCCGGCCGCAGCGGTGAGCGCCGCGAAACCGTCTCCATGCCAGCCGCGCTTCTCGGCCCAACGCACGGCCGCGGACGTACTCGCGATGGCCTGCACGCACCCGCGGGCGCCGCAGTCGCAGAGATCGTCGTAACCGGACATCACCATATGGCCGATGTTCCCCGCGTTTCCGGTACGGCCGACCGCCACGAAACCGCCGACCACGATGCCGCCGCTGATCCGGGACGACACCGACACGACCAGCGCGTCCGGGACACCGCGCAGCAGGCCGTGGCGTTGCTCGGCCAGCGCGACGCAGACGCCGTCGAGCGCCATTCCCACGGCGGCCGAAGGGAATTGCTTGCGCGTGGCCTCGACCAGACCGAAGCCGACCTGCCACTCGGCGATATCCGGCGGCGCCGCCACTCCTGCGGCCATGTCGATGGGTCCGGTGGTGCCGATGCCCACGCTGGTGACATCGCCACCGGCGGCGACCTCGACCAGCAGGTCGCGGCAGCTGTTCCAGGGCGCGCGCGAGGTCACCGGGATCGCCCGGACATCCTGCACGCGCCCGTCCGGTGCCACCCGGCCGGCCGCGAACCTGGCCGGGCCGATCTCCAACGCCAGAACCGTCATTGCTTGTGCTCCCATCCAGCTGTTCGTCTGTTCGTCCTCGGTTTCATGCCCGCGCCGCCGAGAGCGCGGCCAGGGTGTCCAGGTCGCCGTTCAGCGTTTCGACGATCTCGTTGATCGCCAGCGCCGTCGCCCGGACCTCCTCCCGCAGCCCCTCGATGTGCCCGGCCGCCAGTTCCGCGTCGGTCGCGACCGCCATCAGTTCGGTGATGTCGAGTCCCACACCGACTGTGCGCTCGGCGATCTCGGCATTGGTCAGTTCCGCCTGGAGTTCGGCCAGATGCGCGCGGTAGGCCGTCAGCGCGCTCACCCGGGAGACCAGACCGGTCCACACCCGGGTGAGAGAGGCGTGCGTATTCTCGGCGGCCCGCCGCGCCGTCGTCGCGGCCGCGGAATCGCCGACGGGGTCGGCGAGCGGCCCGGACGCGCACTCCAGCCGCAGGGCGTGCTGGATGATCTCGTCGAGTTCGGCGTCCAGGTCCAGCCGCATTCGATGCGACAGCAGGTAGCCGCTCTGCCAGGCGGGTGAAGCGGCGATGCTGTCCCGCAGTTCCACGGCTCGCGCGATGAGGTCGGGAATCGGGAACGCCTCGGCCGAATCGGCCCGCAGCGCCCGATCATCGCTCGGATCGGGCACATACAGGCGTCTGGTCGCGGCGGCCACGTCGCGCCGGTCACGCGCGGTCAACGAGACGGTGGAACGCGCGCCCCGCCGCACCGCCGCACCGGCGGCGGCGACCACCGCGGCGAGCACGACGCCCCGCAACCACAGCGGTCCCGTGCCGGTCAGGAACAGCAGCATCAGCACACTCGAGCCGAGCACGCCGACGGCGCCCAGGACGACGGCGGCGTCGTTACCCCGGGCGATCCCTTGATGGACGGGCGGGTACCCGGCGGCCCGCCGCTCGCCGAGCCGCTGTCGCAGCCGCGCCGACAGCTGCCGCTCGTCGACATAGGTCAGCCAGGTTCCGTCGAAGGTGTAGTCGATCAGACGTGTCATCGGATCCCCAGCGCTACCACCAGGTGCGCGGCCGCACCTGATTGGCCAGGTCGACGAGGTGGTAGCGGTGCATCCGGTCGTCGCACTTGCGCGCGAGCAGCCGAAGGGACTCCGATACGCCGTGCCGCACGCCGTCCTCGGTGAACGGCACACCGAGCAGCGTCGTATCCGGGCGTTCCGGGCCGCGGCGGGTGGTCAGCCACATCAGCGCGGCATTCAGCACCAGCACGCGCATCTGCTGTGCGCGCGGTTCATCCGCGGGCAGCTCCCGCACCCGGGTCGCGGCGGCATGCAGGTCGGATTCCTCGAGCTCTGCCGCCGGGCGGGACACCAGCAGCACACAGCCGGTCATCCGCGCCACCGAATGCAGACTGGAGGTCCGTGCCACTTCGTCCAGGACCGCCACCGCGCCGAGCGGATCACGGTCGGCCGCCAGGCGGCGGGCCATCCCGAAGGCGGCGCTGACCGCACTGCGGTTGGTTCGCCAGACGATCGTGTAGTAGCGCAGTGCCACCTCGTGCCAGCGCCCGATGTCCTCGGCGGCGGGGTCGGATTCGGACCGCGCCATCCGGTCCTGCAACAGGAGTTCGGCGGTGGCGGCCAGGGCCAGGGTGGGCGTGAGTTCCCCGGGCACCCTGGTGTGCACCGTGTCGAATCGGGTGAACGCTTCGTCGAAGTCCTCCGCCAGCAGCGCCGCCACACCCCGGTACCAGGCGATACGCCAGTCCGCCCGACCGGCGGATTCGATCGGGTCCAGCCGCTGCCTGGCGGCGACCGGATCGCCCATGTCGAGATGCGCGCGCACCTCGGCCAGCGCGCCCTCCAGCTCGTACGACGCGGGGGTGTCGATCTTGCCGGCCTGCGACCACTCCGCGACCATCCGCAGCGTGTCGAGTACCTGCTGCGGATCACTGGGCAACGACCGCGACGACAGATTCACGCTCGGATCGTCGACATCGGTCAGCGGCACCGGCAGCGCCGCGACCACGCTGGACGCGTCCAGGGTCCCGTGCCGGTACACGCCGTCGGCGAGGCTGTCGGTCGGCGCGATCAGTGCCGTGGTGCCGAAACTGGTGCGCTGCGCGCTGAACAGCGTCGACGCCTGCGGGTACTCCTCACCGGTGTCGGTCGCGAGCACGGTGGCGAGTACGCCGGTCAGCTGCGTGTGCAGTGCCTGCATGGTCGGAAACCGCAGTGCCGGATCGGGATCGGTCGCCCGCAGCAGCAGCCGGTAGAAAGCCTCGTAGCGGCGCAGCACCGGCTGCTCGATCGGAGTGGGCAGATCATCGTTGCCGCCGCGCGCACGGCGGGCCGACGGGTCGAGCGTCAGCGCGGCCAGGGTGCGGCCGACCGTGTAGATGTCCGAGGCGACCGTGGGCCCGGTGCTGGTGAGCTCGGGAGCCTGGAAACCCGGTGTGCCGTACAGGTATCCGGCCGAATCCATGGCGGCCACCGCACCCAGGTCGATCAGCTTGACCCGGTCCCCGACCATGATGTTGCCGGGCTTGAGGTCGTTGTAGGCGAGGCCGGACGAGTGCAGATACTCCAGCGCCGGAACGATTTCCAGCACGAAGGCGATGGCCTCGGCGACCGAGAACCGGTGCGGGGCGGCGGTGTGCAGGATGTCGTCCAGCGACCGGCCGTCGGCGTACTCCATCACGATGTAGCCGCACGGCTGCCCGCCCGGGGGCTGATGCTGAACGAAGTTGTATATCTTGACGATATTGGGGTGCGACACCTCGGCCAGGAACTGGCGCTCGGCGACGGCGACCGCGTGGGCCTCGAAGTCGCCGTAGGTCATCAGCCCTTTCAGCACCACCCACCGATCGCTGACATTGCGGTCGATCGCGAGATACACCCAGCCCATGCCGCCGTGGGCGAGGCAGCCCTGCACCTCGTATTGATCCGCGACCAGATCTCCCTCCGCCAGTGCGGGCCGGAAATCGAATGGCGCGTCACAGATTTCGCATTCGCCGGACGCCGTGGCCGGCACTGCCGGGGTGGAACGGCCGACCGGCTCATCGCAACGCCAGCAGAACCGCTTCTCTTCTCGGACAACCGGTTCGGCGAGGACCGCGGTACGCGGATCGATGGGCTCGGCCGGCGGCAGCTCGACCCAGCCCCCGCCGAGTCGTCGGACGCTCGGCCGTGACCTCGGACCGCGTCCGGATCCGAGCCCCGCGTCGTCGAGCGCGGCGACCAACCCCGTGGTGGACAGCTCTGGTGCGGTATCGGTGCCGTGGTCGAGCATTCGGCCCCCTCCCGGTCTGCCTCGGCGGCGTGTGCTCGGCATTCTGCGCCGCCCGGTCACCGATGCGCCACGCGGCTCTTCCCCACCGTGGGAATAGACGCACCGGCCGGCACGGGTCGCGGCCCTATCCTCGACGACATGGCCTGGTTCGAGCGGGAATTCATCGCGGTTCCCGACAGCCGCAAGAACCAGCTTGTCTACAAATGGCCGGACGTCAACATCCGGCGTTTCTCCCGCGTGATCGTGAACTCCGGTGAGGTCGCGCTGTTCGTGCACACCGGACAGGTCGCGGGTCTCATGACCCCCGGCCGGCACCGGGTCGACGCCACCGAACTGCCGGGTCTCGGCGCCCTGCTGGACGCCGTCACCGGCGGCAACGCCTACCGCGCGGAGCTGTACTTCGTGGGAACCAGGGAGTTCCCGGGCAACAAGTTCGGCGGACGGCTCGACGACATCCTGGATCCCCGCACCGAGCAGATCGTCACCCTGCGCGTCTTCGGCGAGTACGCGCTGACGGTCCAGGACCCGGCGGCCCTGGTCACCGGGCTGATCGGGACCGTCGATCTGGCCGACCCCGATCAGGTCACCGCATGGTGCTCCGACCTGCTGCTGCGCTCGATGAAGATCGCGGTGACGTCCGGAGTCACCCGGGGCCGGTGGCCGGTGCTCGGCCTCTCCGCCCACATGCCCGAGATCGACGCCGAGGTGCTGGCGGTGACGAACCGGCAGCTGCGCAGGTACGGGCTGCTGATCACCCGCATGGGCAACTTCGACATCAACCTGGCGCCCGACGATGCCGACCGGCTCAAACGGCTGGCCAAGGACACCAGATACCTCGAACTCGTGGGGGACTTCGGGCAGTACGCGGCCGGCGAGCTGGCGATCGGCGCCGGTCAGGGTATGGCGCGCGGCGGTGACGCGGCCGTCGGCGGAGCATTCCTCGGCGCCGGGCTGGGCCTGGGCGCCGTCCACCCGCAACTCGCGGCGCGGCCACGCTACAGTGCTTCCGGGAACTACAGCGTTTCCGGGAACTACAGCGCTTCCGGGAACACGGAGGGCGGGCACACCGGCCCCGCGTGCCCACGGTGCCGGGCCGTGCACCCGACGTCGACGGCGTTCTGCACCAGCTGCGGTGAGCGTATGAGCACCGAGCGGTCGTGCACCGGCTGCGGGGCCGCGCTGCTGCCCGACGCCCGGTTCTGCGGTGCGTGCGGCACCCGATCGGCCGACTGTTGACCCAACCAGTCTGGATTTTGGTGTGACACTTTCTGACGTACCGCTGAATATCGTGTCGTTCTATTTTCAAGGAAATGTCACTGTGGTTTCCTTGAGGGATGGCAGTCGAGGCGAAGTACACGATCGACGAGTTGGCGCGGGAAGCCGGCACCACCGTCCGCAGCCTGCGCGTCTATCACGAGCGTGGCATTCTTCCCCCACCGATGGTGAAGGGCCGAACCGGCTACTACAGCCCCGAGCATCTGAGCCGGGTGCGTACCATCAGCCGCCTGCTCAACCGAGGGATCAAGCTGAGCGGGATCAAGGAACTGCTGAAGGCATGGGACCGCGGCGACGGGCTCTCCGACGTGCTCGGCGTCATCGACGAGACGACCGCCCGATCCGGCAAATTCCCCAATGAGACCATCTCGGCCGCCGAACTGCAGGAGCGATACCGCGATGTCCCCGACGGCCTCGCGCGGATCGTCGCCATCGGGCTCTACCAACCCGTCGACGCCATCACCTACCGGATCGCCAACCCTCGACTGATCACCATCGGCAGTCGGCTCACCGAGGCCGGGCTGCCGTTGAGCGAGGTCGTCGACGAGCTGGAGAACCTGTACGCCGACTGCGACCGCATCGCACGCCGGCACGTCGACCTCTTCCACCGGATGGGCTGGGCCCGTTTCCAGCAGTCCGAGCGCACGCCCGACGACCTGGCCAGGGTCACCGAGCAGCTGGCCGCGACCCGCGTGGTTCCGGGGCGCGCGACCGTGGCGCTGGTGAGCCAGCTGGTACTGCGCTATCTGGAGGACGACACCGCGGAATTGGCCGAACTCTACGACGATCCGGCGGATCTGACGGCGGCACTACGTCACGAAGAGTCCTGATCGAGCAGGCCCGACCGCTCCAGGAAGCTCCGGGCGCTCCGGTCCCCGTCGAAGGCCCCGGTCTCCAGGACGACGCCGGTCCCGGTGTCGGCGTAGTGCACGGTGGCCGAGGGACCCACCGCCGCGAACACGTCGCCGTCGGCGACGATCATCCGCGCACTCGCACGCCACCGCTCGACGGTGGCCGCCAGCGTATCGGGCGTCGGCGTGCGCACGTGGAAGGTCAGATCCCGGCCCGCGGACAAACCCCGCAACAGCGGGTCACCGGCCGCGAGCACGCACCGTTCGCCGGGCTCGGCGTGGTAGGGCCGGCAGGTCGCGGCACGCAGTGGTTCGGGCAGCCGGGCGGAGGAGGTGGTGGCGACCGGCGCGACCGGCGGCGAGAACCGGCCCGCGACGAACACGCCACACGCCAGCAGCACAGCCAACCCCGCGACAGCCATCAGCCAGTGCCGCGGTGAATACCGCTTCCGCTCGGTCAGGGTACGCAGCCCGGAGGCCACCCCGTGCTCCACGGCGCCCACCGTGCGGAAGGCGTCCGCGCCGTGGCGGAGTGCGGCTCCGCCGAAACGGGCCGCGGACTCCGCATCGTGGCCGATGCGGGCGACGGCGCCGCCCAGCGCCGGGTACCGGTGGTCCGGACTCGGCGGCGCCTCGCTCGGCCCCGGGTCCGCCGCCGGTCCGGACTTCGGAGCGGGTGCGGCCAGCGGCGCACCACAGTTCGCACAGCGCGCGAGGTCGCCGTCATTGCGATGCGAGCAGTAGCCGCACGTCACCGCGGGCATCCGAACCTACCCCTGCTTCTTTCCGGTGATCACGATCGAGGACACGGCGGTGTCGTTCAGCGATCGATCGCCGCTCGATTCGAGAATCGTCAGAACGACCTCCGATGCCCGCACCGGCGGGTCGATCTCGGTGGTCACGACGCCGCGCTGATCGAGGGTCTCCTGGGTGTAGGTGGTGAAGTTCTCGTTGTCGAACTGGTACGACACCCTGCTCGCCGTCCGGTGCCTGGCCCATTCGTCCACACCGTCGGCGCGGATGTGGTCCCAGCCGGGCACGATCGAGATGGATTCGACGAGATAGGTCCCGCCCAGGTCGATGGTCAGCACCTGACCGTCGACACGATAGGCCCGCACGCACGACCACGCCTTGCCCGCTTCACCCGAGAAGGCGTCCATGCCGTCGGTGCTGCCCGGCGGACAATGGCTGGTCGCCGACGCCACCTCGATCGGCTTCCCGCGGCTCACCTCCTCGGTCGGCTCGGCCGGCGCCGGCGCGGGCGTCGGCGCCGCCGAGGTCACGACCAGCGGTTGCCCCGACTGCTGCTCTCCGCCGGTGGTGATGAGCACGACCAGCAGCAGGACGGCCAGCACCGCACCGACGGACAGCAGCACCTTGGGTTTACGCAGCTGGGGCGCGATCCGCTGGGTCAACGCACCCAGCCGACCGCCGGCCGCCGGCCGCAGCAGGTCGTCGAACCGGTCCTTGCCGACCGGCTCCGCCGGCCGTTTCGGCGGTGCCGCGGTATCGCGGCGTTCCGGCGGCACCCGGACCGGATCGGGGAAATCCTGTGCTCTGGGTTCGATCGGCCCCGAGCCGTTCAACAGCGCGTTGATCTGCTCACTGGCCGAGGACCTCCGGGCCGAACGCGGGCGGACCGCAGCCGGGCTCCCCGCCCCGGTGGACCGGCGCGGTTCCGGAACGGTTTCCGCCTCCGACAGCTCGCGGTCCGCGGCATCCGGGGGCGGCGCGGCCGAGCCCGACGGAACCGCTTCGGGCACTTGCTGTTCCGGTGCCGGCTTCGACCCGGACGAGCCCGGCAACAGCGCGGCCAGGACCACGCTCCGATGGCGGAGGAAGACATCTCCCGGTTCCTCGTCGGGCATGCCGAGAATCGTATCGATCTCCCGGTCGCCGCCCGTTCCCAAACGTGAGAACGCCACCGGCTACGGATTGCTGTCGGTGATGAAATACTCTGGCGCGACATCGAATACGCGCGCCAGCGCGACGATCAGATCCAAGCGCGGGATGGCCTCGCCGTGGATGAGGCGGTAGAGGCCGGACTGCGATATCGGCACGTCCGGGTAGGCCAGCTCCAAGTGCTGTGCCAGTGAATACAACGTCAGCGACCGCACCGGACCGTCGTCCTCGGTGGACACGACCGATTCCGCGACGAGTTCGGCGAGCCGCTTCGAGAACACCGACGCCGCCAACTGTCGGGGCGTCAGTTCCTCACCGCCGCCACCATTTCGGGGTTCCGCCTCCGCTGACACGATATTCGACCTACTTTCCATCCGAGCTGGACGCGGAACGGGCGCCCGCTAGTTCGGGTACCGGACCCTGCCGGTCCGGGAACGAGGTACCGGCGGATTCGTCGACACCGGTCAGGAACCGGTCCTCGCCGATCGGCGCGATCAGGTCGATCCGCACGGTGTGCATCGGGATACCGACATCGATCGCGGCCTCGCCGGTCTGATCGATGGACAGGTCGGCGGACCGCTGCCGCGGTCCACCGGGTGCGTTGATGACGATCGTGGTGGGCGCTGCCGTGGTATCCGGCACGAGCTGGTCGAAGACCGCCACGGTCGCCGGGCCGACTCCGGGCTCCGCGCCGCCCCGCGCCCCGATCGGGCCGTGCGCACCGGACAGGCGCAACGACCGGGGATCTCCGACCGCGTCCACCAGATGCTGCCACTCCGCCGGGCGGCTCGAATGGATCTCGACATCGGCGCCGACGGCCACGGTACGGAGCACGATCTGCTGGGCGATCAGCAGCTCCGCGTGCACGTCGACGGTGCGCCGCCGCTGGTTGTACCGCACCGGATCGTACAGGGGCAGTGCGAGATTGTGTTCGGACCGGCCACTGATCGCACCGAGAATCTGCCCGCTGGGGCCGATGGGCATGCGCAGTCGCGCCGCCGCCTCCTCGAGCTCCGCCCCGACCCGCCACACCACCGGATCGACGCGGCGCGGGCGGCCGATACGGTGCAGCTGATCGCGGCCGCCGACCGGCAGCGATGCCAGTAGCGCGGCGCCCTGGCGACCCGTCAGCGGATGCAGGTACCCGGGGCGGCCCACCTCCGGCCCCGGGCCGACATAGCGGGCCAGGGCGCGCACCTCGACCTCGCGGTCTTCGGCGGCACCCGTGCCCGACCCGCCGGCCCGGCTGGTCAATGCCACCGTGAGGGTCGTCCGGCCGGTGTGCCACGTCCAGCAGGAATCCAGGGCATCGTCGATCCGCGCGAGATCGATCTCGTAGCTGGTGACGTGCCGGGTCGGCACCGGGCCGACCAGCATGCGCCAGCTCTCCCGCAGGTCGGTCAATTCGAATCCGGTGTGCAGCAACCGAGTCGCCGCCTGCATGTCCTCGGCGGGCAGCGGGTGCGCGGCGATCTCGATCTCGCGAAGCCGGGCCGCGACTCGATGTGCCGCGGAGGCAAGCGCTTTCGGCGCCGCGGCCGCCGCCGAACCACGCCGTGCCAGCGGCTCGAGGTTGCGTTCGACGTCCAGGCGCAGCACCAGCCAGGTCAGCCGGTCCCCGACCGCCGGGTCGGTGCCGATCAGCTGGTCGTACAGCATGCCGTAGCTTCCCACGGACCGGACCCGGCGGCCAGTAGTCACGATGTCGATATCGATCGTGATGCCGTACTGGTCGAGCATTTCGGCGAGCACCGGCACCGGCACGGTGTCCTCGGTATAGGTGGTGCCCGCGCCGATGATCGTCGGCAGATCCAGATTCGGGGCCAGTTGGATCATCGCGATCAGGGAGGTGTCCCCACGCCGGATGCCGCAGACCCCCGCGGCCACGCGCACGTCCACCACCGGCTTCGGTCGCACGAGTTCGTGCGAGCGGGCCGATCGACCGGCGCGGTAGCCGATCCAGTCGCGCAGCCACCGGTAGCCGGTGCGCTGCCCCACCGGCACCACGACGACGGTCGACCACAGCACCAGGACGAGCGCGGCGACCCACCACGGGTGGGTGCGGGACAGCACGACCACCAGGAGGACGGCGATGAACACCGCCCCGGCGACCGGTCCGGGTTCGGCGCCGAAGGGAAGTCGCGGGGCCGGGTTGCCGCTCGGACCGGCGCCGCGGAACGATACGGTCACCGCGACCTCGTCGACTGTGTTCCGGATCGCCGGATCCCGGCGAACCCGGGGCCGAAACTCGCCGCCAGACCCAGCAGGACGGCACCGGCGATGACCACTGTCGCGGTGATCGCCGGGCGCAGGTCTCGCGGTCGTTCGGGCGGTTCCACGGCCAGCGGCGCGGACTGGAACAGTCCTTCCGGTCTGCCGGGCGGTGACCGATAGCTGAGCGCCGCCAGCGGATCGATGAGCCCGGCGCCGACCACATTGTCCACACCGCGCGCCGGTGAGTGAGCGCTGGCCTGCAGGCGTGTCGCGATCTCGGCCGGCGTCTCGCCCGGGAACCGCGACCGCAGCAGCGCGGCGACACCGCTGACGTAGGCGGTGGCGAACGACGCACCGCCGATCTCGGACAGCGCGGCCGGATCCCCGACCCCGCTGACGACGCCGCCACCGGGACCGAGCGACACGATTCCGGTACCCGGTGCGGCCACCGAGACCCAGGGCCCGGCGAGCGAACTGTCCAGCGCGGCGCCGGCGGTGGTGGTGACGCCGACGGTGAGCACCTCGGGGGTGAACCATCCGGGTGTGGATATGGTCTGCACCCGTCGCCAGCCGCGCGGGTCCACCGGATCGGTGGGGTCGACCCCTGGATTCTGCTGATTGCATTTCGGGCCGCCGGTATCACCGGCGCTGGCGACGATCAGGGCGCCGCGCACCCGGACGGCGTAGCCGATGGCCGCCGAGAGCTCGGACTGATCGACCGCCTCCCGCACCGGCACGCAGATCGGCAGCGCCACGGTGATCACACCCGCACCCTGCCGGGCCGCGTGCACGATGGCACGGGCCAGCGCGCGGACCCGCACCGCCGCCTCCGCGGCCGGCCGGAAGTGCTGCGGATCCTCGGCGGTGAACGCCGCGGACCGGTACCGGATGGACAGAATCCGGGCCTCCGGGGCGACGCCGGTGAAACCGTCGGTAGGGTCGGCGGTGCCGGCGATGATGCCGGCCACCAGGGTGCCGTGCGCGTCGCAGTCGGACAGGCCCTCGCCGCCGTCGGCGACGTAGTCCCCGCCTCCGACGACGTCGCGCAGCCGGTGGCTCGGCTTCACCCCGGTATCGATCACGGCAACGGTGACGCCCGCGCCCCGGCTCAATTCCCGGGCTCGGGACAGGTTCAGGGCGGTGTCGGCCGGAGGCTGCCGCGCCGGATCGGTTCCGGGCAGGAGACCGGCGGCCACGCAGCCCTTGTCCTGTTTCATCGGGAACTCCGGCCTCGGCGGCTCCTCCGCCGGTGGCGGGCCGACGACGACCTGCGGCGGCTCGACGGCCGCCGCGGGCGCCGCACCAGTGAACAGAGCGGCCGCCACCAGCGCCACCGCGCATCCGGTCGTGCGCATCAGATCGCCCTCATCGCCGCGTAGATGCCCATGATCCAGAACGCCAGAATCGGCACGAGCAGCAACAGCAGGTATTCGAACAGATCGGTCACGCGCCTGGTGACCGGGGACAGCCGGACATTCGGCAGCCGAACCGCCGCGAGACACGCCAGCACCGCCGCCACCAGGACGATGGCCGCGACCAGCAGCCGGACGCCGACGGTGTCGTGCACGCCGACGAGCACGATGCCCAGCCCGATCACCGTCGCCGCCGATCCGGTCACCAGCGCGATGGCCTGCACGCGATCCGGATACCAGCGCGCCCGCATCGCCAGAATTCCCGCCACCGCCAGCGCGAGCACGATCTCACGGATCTTTCCGGGGTGCATCGCGGCCGTCAGCACCGTGGCGACGGACAACGACAGCGACAGCGCGACGACCAGCCCGCGCAGGCTCGTCACCGCCAGCCTGGCCCGGGATTCGAAGGTGGCCTCGATGCGCCGCCGCTGCGGGTCGTCCGGTTGGCTCTCGTTACCGGATTCGGCGTCGAAGATGTCGGTGAGCGTCGCCGGCGCCACCTCGTTGCCCGGGTCGGGCAGATCGGGCGGCCGGATCCGGGCGATCACCGCCGCCACCCGCGGCGCCGAGCCCAGCAGCATCACGATGACCAGCACCGCCCCGGCCGCCACCTGACTCGCGGACAGCTCCAGATAGGCCGCGGGCAACGCCGCGACGGCGCTGACGATGCCGAGTGCGGTCACCGAGACCAGCGTCGCGATCCCCACCCGGGTCACGCGCATCATGGTCGCCGCGGCGACGGCCGCGACCACGGCGCCGGCCGCCAGATTGGCCGCGGTGAACCGTCCGGTCTCGTCGTATTCCGTCGGCACCAGCATGGCGCCGCCCGCGAACAGCAGCACCAGCGCCGCCAGGGCCGATCCCAGGCAGGCGCGCGGTGCGGCAAACCGCTGGCCCGCGACGACCGCCGCGCCCCAGAACGCCGCGCCCAGCAGCAGAGCGGGCACCGCGCACCACAGAATCGATCCGCTCTGCAACCACGACCAGGTCAACATGCCCGCGATCGACGCCGCACCGGCCACCAGCACTCCGAAGCCGACCACCGCCGATGTTCCGGCGTCGTACTCGGCGAATTCGCGCTCGTTGATCAGGGCGAGCGCGTCGGTGATGTCCTCGACGATCGGCCGGAACACCTCCGCGGATTCGACCGGCGTCAGCACCAGCACGGCGCCGTCGGCGATGTCGTGGTCGGCGAGGCTGCGCCAGCGCGGAATCGGCAACTGCCCGGGCCGGGCCAGGCTCCACTGCCCGACCGGCGGGGTGAAGTCGACGTCGTCGTCCTCGACCGCCGCGGCCAGCACCTCGAGCAGATCGTCGATGAAGGTCTCCACCGCGAACTTGGTGGGTACCACGACATCCACCTGGTAGGTGGCGACCATGACCGCCACCCGTACCCGGGCCACTTCCGCCGAGGTCGCCGCGTCCGCGGGCGGCGAGGCGACGGCGGTCACCGTGTCGCCCCCCGGAATGTCGGAAACCCGTCGGACAGCGCCGCGGCCAGTTCCTCGAAGGCCAGCACGGTGTCGCTGCCCAGCAGCCGCAGATCGATCTCGCCGCCCTCGGCCAGATGCGCGTCGTAGGGCAGTGTGAACGTGGGCCGTTCCGCGGTCGCGAAGAGCTGCTCGATCGCGGCCACGTCGACGTTCGGCTTCACCGGGTGCTGGTGCACGATGGCTACGCTCGACCGGTGGACCAGACGCTCGAGGCCGTGCGAGCCGAGCCAGTTCAGTGTCGCCACCGCACCGGTCACCCCGCCCACCGTGGCCGGGGTGACCACCAGAACGGCATCGCTGCTGGCCAGCACGCTATTGGTCGCCGAGTCGAAAACACCGGTACCGCAGTCGACCAGGACCAGGTTGTAGTGCACGCGCAGGGTCTGCACGGCCGCGGCGTACTCCTCCCCGCTCAGCGGCCGGGTGGCGTCGGTCGCCCACGGCGACGCGACCACCACCAGATTGGCGTTGTTCGTGGTGGTGTACGCCTGCACCGCCGAGAACGCCCGCAGGTCCCGGGCCTGCGCCAGATCGCGCAGGGTGAGCCCGTACGGATGCCGGACGGTCCGGGTGCCGAGGTCGCTGAAGTCCGGGTTGGCGTCCACCGCGACCACCCGGTCGTAGCGGATGGAGGCGAAGGTCGATCCGAGGGTCGCCGCGGTCGTGGTCCGGCCGACGCCGCCCTTCACGCTGACCACCGCGATCTGGTAGGTGCCGGGTATCTGCCGCCGGATGCGGGTGCGCCGGTCCTCGGCGCGCTGCTCGGCCGGTGACAGTCCGAAACGGAAGCCCACCTTGTTGAGCGCGCCGCGCACGCCGGTCGATGCCCGCAGGGTGGCGCGATTGGTCGCGGTGATCTCCGCCAGCAGGTGTGAGGCGGCCTGCGAGGCCGAGATGACCTCTACGCGGCCCGCTGGCTCGGACCGCTGCCCGATCGGCTCCACACCCATGGTGACCTCGGGCTCGAGTCCACCGGCGGCCGACCACTTCGTCACGTCTCGTCCCGCCTGCTCGGCGG
Organism: Nocardia sp. CC227C; assembly: GCF_030767025.1. Lineage (GTDB taxonomy): Bacteria > Actinomycetota > Actinomycetes > Mycobacteriales > Mycobacteriaceae > Nocardia. The sequence continues at coordinate 488,878 of NZ_JASITE010000002.1, forward strand.
CGCCGGAAGCCTCCGACGCGGCCGTACCGGCCGTCGAGGCGGCGGACCCGCCACCGGACCCGACCGCGCCGTGGTCCGCGTCTCGCGATGCGCGGCCCTGCTGGTAGGCCCCGGTGGGCGGTGGCGCGGTGGACGCATGCACGGGGGACCCGGCGTATGCCGGTGTGGCGGCGCCGGTCGGATTCGGCGGTTGCGCCACGCCCTGCGCGGGGGCCCGCACGGTGGAGTGTTGCGGCGCCATCGCCTGTGCGGACGTGAGAGCCGCGGTACCGGCCGGGCTCTGCGGCTGTGAACTCGGCTGCTGCGGGTTCGGCTGCTGCGGACTCGACGGCGCGGCGGACACATCCGGGGCGATGGACGCGTCGGCACCGGACCGGGTGTCGCCCGGTCCCGTGGGAGCCGCCCGCTGTCCCGCGGCATCGGAACCGGTGGAATCGGGGAGCAGGTACGTGCCGTACCCGCCCAGCGGACGACCCGAGTCGGCCCCCCGCCCGTTGACAGTCGGTGGTCGATTCACCATGTGCCTCTTCCTCGCACGTTCATTCGTTCCCTCGCCGATGCCCGTTCAGACCCGGCTGGTGTCGAACCAGCTGCGGCCCGGCAGCATCTCGACCAGGGCGGCGACCCCCGCCGCGACGGTGGCGTCGTCACCCGGTGCGAAGGTCGCCCATTGCTGCCCGTCGTAACCGACTCCGGGTGTCGCGACGACCCGGCCGAACTCGGTGTCGAAAACGCTCATACAGACGCCGGTCTCGGTGGACCCGCCGTCGTGATGTTCGACGACCACCACCTCCGCCCGCCGCAGCACCTCTTCGAACACCCGGCTCAGCACACCCGCGGTATGCGGAACCGCGCCCAACTCCAGCAATCGCTGCTTCCACTCGCTCGCGCCGTCGGACGACTCACCGACGAATTCCTCCGGCTCGGCGGTCACCGGCTCGAATTCCAGTGCGGGGCACGACCCCAACGCCGCGAGCAACGCACCGGCCACCGCGCGCAGGTCGCGGGCTTCATTGAAGACCGGCTGGATCACCACGTGGTCGTCGTACCGCAACGCCAGCACATGGGTCTCGTCCCGGCGGACCAGCGACATGCGCAGCACACCCGCCGGAACCTCGTCGGCCCCGGTGTCGATGATCCGTGCGGCGAGTTCCACGTCCGGTCGGTACAGGCACTCCAGCCAGTGCGCGACCTGTGGGTGCACCCGGTCGCCCAGGAGCACGCCCGCCTCGGCGAGCTGCTCACGCACGACCGCGTGCACCCGGTCGCGATCCTCGACGCGGTAGATGTTGGGCATCAGCGCGAGCACCACGGGGTAGGAGTCGATGCCGACCAACTGCTGAAGCAGCAGGGCGGCATCGACATTCAGATCTACCGCTACCGGATCCGATTCCACTCCGCCACCCGGTGGTCGATGCCATCGCGCCTAGATGCCGATAGCAAGGAACCTCGATCCCGCGTCCTTGTCCGTAATGTTCATCAGACCGCCCGCACCACCGGCCGCTGCGATGGCCGTCCTCAGCGACTGCAGGGCCGCGCTGTATTCGCCGATCTTCTTCAGCAGCAGATCGATCTGCGGATGCCAGCCGTTCTCCGCCGCTTCACCAGTGAAGGAGCCCTTGAGCCCGCTCTCCAGACTGATCAGGCTCCGATTGTTCTCGTCGATCGCTCCCGCGATCTGCTGGAACGTCAAGGTGGTGGTATCGACGGCTTGATAGTTGTATGTCATTGCCATGACAATCGACCTCGTATGCTATTCGTGAATTAATGTTCGGTTCGTGAAGGGGTTCGGCCTTACCAGTTGTAATTTATTGACGTGCTGCCGGAGGGTGCTGCGACATCCACCACGCCATTGGTGCCGAGCGATGTCGCATTCCGGACCTGGGCGGCCGCGTCCATGTCGCTGACATCGATCCTGATGCCGGTGTCCTGCAGGGTCTGGATGATCTCCTGCAATTTCACGGCGAGATCATGGCCCTTTTGGTGCGCGTTCGTCATGGCCTCCCGAACGGCCGTACCGGCACCCTCGCTGACGATCGCCGCCGCCAGCTCGTCCTGTACGCCGAGCAGCGCCTTCAGATAGCCTTCGTGATTTCCCTGCAGGGCCATCGCGCTCCTGGCGGCGGGAATCAGTACATCGGGATCAGCATTAAGTGCCATTGGGCTTTCCTTCCTCTGTTGTTACCACTAGGCCGCGGTGTACGTCACCGGGAACGCCCTCGTGTGACGAGTCGGCCTCGTCGCCGGCGTACTCGATGACGCCGATCACGGGTGGCTTCTCGAGGATCGGCACCTCCTGGGGTTCTCCCGGGACGTATGCCTTGCTCGACTTCTTCTCGTCGTCGCGACGACGACGCATTCTCGCCGTGGGCGCGGTGACCCCGCGGCGTGGTGCACTGCGGGAGGCCGGTGCGCCCGACGCACCCGCAGCCGGTGCCCCGAAGGCGGTGCCGACGCCGGGGGGCCAGTTGGACGGCATCCGGAATCCGGTCGCCAGCCCCGACATGGAGCCGAAGCCGCCCCGGACCAGTCCCATCGCCACCATGCCGCCCGCACCGCCACTCAAGGCGGCGAGGGTGGTCGACCCCATCGACGTGCCCGGAAAACCCGGCTGGCCCATGGATTCACCGCCGTGTTCCGAAATTCCGAAATCGGCCATGTCGGGTAGTCCGGGCTCGTTCATCTGGTCCGCCGCCGACGACACCGCCTGCTCGACGTCGGGTAGTGGGTTGTCGGCCTGCGGGGTCGACTGCGAGGGTCCTTGCCCCGGATCGCCGGTGTTCGGCGAGGACCCGCTCTGACCACCGCCCGAGTTGCCGCCGGTCGGGTTACCGGCGGTGGACCCGCCGCCCGGACCGACGGTCGTCTTCGGAGTGGCGGAAGGCCCGGGAGCCGGTGCCGGCCCGATGGTCGGAGCCGTGGACATGTACGGGGAGACCGGGCCGGTGCCGGCGACGATCGGCGGTGGCTGGATCGGTGGCGGGAGCGCCGCCACATGGGCGGACGCTTGCCCGCTGTAGTTGATCATCGAGGTCGACGCCGCGACCCACATGGTCGCGTAGACCGCTTCGGCGGCCGCCAGCACGGCGGTGGTCGGGGCCGAGGCCGCCCCCGCGAGAGTGGCCGCCCTGCAGGTCTCGATCACCGCCTTGACCGCCAGGATCGACGGCAGCGGCGGCATCGTCCCCATGGCTCCCGCATATGCCCCGGCGACGCCGGCGGCATGCTGCGATACCTGTTCGGCGACCACGGCCTGTTGCCGCAGCCAGGCGGCGTGGGTGCGAAACGCGGTCGACGCGGCCGTCGCCGAGGGCCCGGCCCACGCGAACGACATCGAATTCATCGACCCGTCGGAGGCCGCGGCCGTACCAGCGAGCACATTGGCCAGTTGCCGGTATCCAGCCGAGGTGGCGAGCATGGGCGACGGTCCCGGACCGGTCGACAGCATGTACGAATTGAATTCCGGCGGCAGCGCCGCGAACAGGAAGGTCAGCGGAAAGCCCACGGGACACTCCAGGTCAACCGTTGAAGGCGGCGCCGCGCGGTGTGACCACCGCGCCGCCGGTGGTATCCGTGCCCTGGTAGTTGACACTGATCGGCACCAGCTCCTGCGCACCGGCCAGCAGATGTCCGGCTCCGGTCACGGTGGTCTCGAAGAACGGGGCGGCGTAGCCGGCGAACGCCGCCGCCGACAGGACGCTCACCGGGTCCACGGCGGCGGGAAAAGGCGCGGCGACCGCCGCGGCGGCCGACATGGAGCCGACGAGAGTCGTCTCCGCGACGGCTAATTCGGCACTGGTGACAGGAAGATGCTCCGGAGAAATGTGCAGCGTCATCGCATGAACTCCTATCGACGGATGCTGCCCCTTTCGGGCTGCACAGTCAGAACGTTAAGGCATCCCCAACAGTGGGGATAGTTCCGCGAATCGCGCGCGAAATCGGTTCTCGTCGTTCCTATTCCTGCTCCCAGGCCGCTTGCACCAGGTCTTTGCGCGCATGTAAAGGTTCGACGAAGATCCCGCGGCCGGCCGGCTGTTTCGTGGGCTTCACGTCGCCGATCAGAATGCCGTCGAGCTTGGATCCGTCCATGATCAGGCCGGATGAGTTCAGGTTCTTCATCTGACCGAGAATGTTGTCGTACAGCGCGGAGTCGGCCTGCGCGATATTGCGTGCCGCGATGACGTGCAGGCCGGTGTCGCGGCCGTCCACGATGATGTCCTTGATCGGGTCGAGGGGATTCATCATGCCGCGCTGCGCCACCATGTGGTAATCGTCGATGACCAGGAAGATCTCGGGCCCGCTCCACCAGGACCGCTCTTTGAGCTGTTGCGAGGTGACGTCGTTCGGGGCGCGGCGGCTGCGCATCTTGGCGGCGAATCCCGGCAGCCCGTCGGCGAGATCGCGTTCCGTGGTCAGGTATCCGATCCGCTGTTCATCGCTGATCGCATCCATGTGCCGACGGCGATAGTCGACGAGCAGCACGCGGGCCTGGTCCGGGGTGAACTGCCGCCGGATCGATTCCAGGAATGCCGCGATCACCGTGGACTTCCCGCTGCCGGAGGAGCCGAGCACGATCATGTGCGTGGACACCCCGAAATCGACGGCCGCGACACTGAGATCGGATTCCCGCACCCCGAACGGCAGCACCAGCCGCTGTGCGAGCGTCTGCGGGGCCGGACGGTCGGCGTGGATCTCGTTCCAGCCGATCCGAGACGGCAGCAATTTCACCGCGGGTGCCTTGCGTCCGGCGTAGACCCGGGACAGATGGTCGATCGCGGCCGTCAAGCCCTCGGCCGCGGTGTCGGCCTCGCTCACCCCGTCGATCCGGGGCAGCGCGGTCAACATGTGCAGGGCGTCGACGGAGATGCAGCGCCCCGGCCGGTTCGGCGGAATCGCGGCGACCAGGCTCCGGTGCGAGTTGAAGACGGTGTCGGTGAGATCGCCGAGCCGCAGTTCCACGCGGGTCTGCAGCATGTCCTTCATCGCGGGCCGGATCGCGGCCCAGCGCGAGCTGCTGATCACCAGGTGGATGCCGTAGTTCAGGCCCTGCAGGGCAAGGGCTTCCAGCGTCGGCATGTACTCGTCGTAGTACGGCCCGGTGATCGTGAACCCGATGTCCCAGCCGTCGACGACCAGGAAGACGTCGCCGTGCTGATCGCGGGCGGTCAACTCGGCCGCGGTCTCCGGCGCGGCCAATCGCCGCCGGAACTCACGCATGCTGTCGATGCCGAGTTCGGCGAACAGGGCCTGCCGACTCGCCAGCAGATTGTTCACCAACGCGATGGTGCGCCGGATTCGGTCCGCGTCCCGGGGCAGCGCCACCGAACCCACGTGCGGGAGATTCCGCAGCGCCGCCAGACCACCGGAGAAGTCCAGGCAGTAGAACTGCACCTGTTCCGGGGTGTGGGTGAGGGCCGCGGACAGGATGAGCGTCTGCAACGCGGTGGACTTGCCCGATTGCGGCCCGCCGACGATGGCCGCGTGCCCGCCCGCACCGGACAGATCCATCGACCACACGTCCTGGCGCTGCTGGCGCGGCTTGTCGACGATCGCCAGCGGTACCCGCAAGCCGCCCGGCTCGACGGCGGAAACGAGCCGATCCAGCGTGGGCGCCACGTTCAACGGCGGCAACCACATCTTGTGCGCCGGCCGGCCGTGCCCGGCCAACTGTTGCAGCACCGTCTCCATCACGGTGACCGGCTCGCCCTCCGGCTCCGGCTCCGGCGTCGCGGGCTGCTCCGGTTCGGGCACCGGCGGCCGGATGTCGGCGACGGCGGCCGCCGTGAACAGCTGCGGCGGCCGGTAGCCCCCGCCGGGCCTGCGGGCCCGATTCGGGGTCGCGGACCCGGCCGAGGTCGGGGACGGCGCGGTCCACGGGTCGCCGACGTACGCGGCCTGGAACCGCTGGAGTTCACCGGCGCCGACACGCAGGTATCCGGATCCGGGCTTCTTCGGCAGGTGGTAGGCGTCCGCGGTGCCGATCGCATCGCGTGAGTCGCTGGTCTGGTTGGTGCGCAACGCCACTCGGTACGACAGGTGCGCCTCGAGTTCACCCATCCGGTTGGAGGGCACCTTCTGCGAGGACAGCAGCAGGTGGATGCGCAGCGACCGGCCCAGCCGCCCGATCGCCACGAACAGCTTGGCGAAATCCGGGTACTGCTCCAGCAATTCGGCGAACTCGTCGAGAATGATGAACAGGGTGGGCAAGGGCGCCAGGTCCGCGCCCTGTTCGCGGGCCTTCTCGTAGTCGGCCACATTGGCGAAATTGCCCGCGTCGCGCAGAATCCGCTGCCGACGCGCCATCTCGCCGTTGATCACGTCCTCCATACGGGTGACCAGGTCGGACTCTTCCTCCATATTGGTGACCACGGCCGTCACATGGGAGAGGCGGTCGAAGCCCAGGAAGGTCGCGCCGCCTTTGAAGTCGACCAGCAGCAGGTTGAGGGTATCGGGCGAATGGGTGGCGACGGCGGACAGCACCAGGGTGCGCAGGAACTCGGATTTGCCCGACCCGGTTGCGCCGATGCACATTCCGTGCGGGCCCATGCCCTCCTCGGCGGATTCCTTGATGTCGAGGAATACCGTCGCGCCCGCCGGATCGTGGCCGAACGGAATGTTCAGTCTGGCCCGGTCGCTGTCCCGGCGCGGCGGCCACTGCCGGTCGATGCGGATCGCCCCGGGGTCGGCGATGCCGACCATCTCCTGCCACGAGGTGCCGCCGCTGGCCTGCTCGGCCGCCACGGCCTCCACCACCGACGACAGCCGGTAGGGGGAGACGCTGCGGGCCAGCGCGGTCATGGCGGACACCGATATCCGGTCGGCGACGCCGACCTGCCGGGTGGACCGCGCGGTCACCTCCCGGATGGTCCGGTCGGCGTCCACGGTGAACCGGAGCGACCGCGGCAGCGGTTGTTCCGTCGCACCGATCCGGATCCAGGTGCATCCGTCGATACCGGATATATCGCGTTCGTTGGCAGAACCGCCGACATCGACGATCAGCACCAGATGCTTCTTGTCCACCGCGGGTTCGGCGGTGGTGGAGAACGGTCCCCGATTGAATTGGGCCAGCACCTTGGCCCTGATCTCACCGACGGTGCGGTAGACCATCCGGCCGGAGCCGATGCCGTCGGTGGCGTCGCGATGTTGACTGTGCGGCAGCCATTTCAGCCAACTCCACTCCGGCGCGTCCGGATCCCGCAGCGCGGCGGCCACCGCCACCTGGTCCGGGCCGTGCAGCACGACGATCTCGGCGAGCATCGACCGAACCAGCGCGGCCACCGCGTCCGAATCACCGTCGAAGATCACCTGGGGAGTGGACAGCAGATTCATCGCCACCGGCATCCCGCCGACGGTGGAATACGCCTTGGCGAACCGGGTGATCTCGACGACGCCCACCGGATCGAGATCGGAGGTGGGCGCCGCCTCCGGCACGATCACCCGTACCTGATTGGCGATCCGCCCCAACCCGATCCGCACCCGCAGGAACTGCGGGTGCGGCGCCTGGATCTCCCACATCCGCTTGCCGCCGACGAGCTTGCCGACCTCGTCCGGTCCCGGATGCGAATACCGCAGGAAGCGATGCAGTTCGGCCTCGGCGTCGTGCACGGTCTTGCGATGGTCGGTGATGCTGCGCAGATAGTCCTTGCGGTCCTCGTTCACCTCGGCGGAGGAGCCCTTGTTGCCGCCTCCGCCCAGCCCGCCGCTCATCATGCCGACCATCGACACCATCATCATCATGGGGAAGAACAGCATCATCGGCGACATGGCCCGCCCGCCGCGGAACATCATCACCATCATGCCGACCATCGCGGCCACCATGACGACGGGCAGGATCATCTTCAGCTTGGACGGCGGCACCGGCCGGGGCAGTTCGGTCGGGGGTTGCAGTTTGAGCTCGGCCACCGCCGGGGCCTTCGGCCCGGTCACCATCCTGGCCGGCCGCACGAACCGTCGCGTCGTGGTCATCGGCCGTCCCCACCGAAGCCGGCACCGGTGTCGTTGGATGGAATGCCGTCGTGCTGGACCCGGGCGTCCACCTCGGACAGCGTGGGCCCGACCGCGAACAGCGAGACGATCGACCACGGTGCGGGCACCGGGGTACCGAGGTTGAGCGCCCGCAGTGTCGGATCCGCCGACGGCGATCGACCGGGCTCCACGGCGATGCCGTAGCGGACTCCGCTGTCGGAGATCCACCACAGCGATTCCCGCAGGCCGGACTCGGGATCATCACCGGTCACCTGAATGAACCGCCCGCTGGTGCGCGGCAGGTAGGCGGCATCGGCGGTGGTGCCCGCCGAGCCGGCGGCGGTGACCAGTCCGACCGGCAGCCGCTGTTCATCGGGGGCGAGCGGCAGCTGGCGGCCCACCAGAAGATCGATCATGGCACTCGGTTCCGTATCGAGACGTTCCCAGGACAGGCAGGTCACCGCGTGCGTCGAGGTGTCCACCAGGCTGATGGGACGGCGGGGGTAGTGCTCGGTCCCCGGCCAGTCCCCCGGCCGCAGATTCGCGGCGATCACGCTCGGGCTCACCGTCTGCGACGAAATGGCCCCGCGCACATCGAAATTGCGGACCATCGCCGCCAATACCGGGCTCACCCGGACCGCACCCGACGCCGATACCAGGTAGTACTCCGCGCCGCGGTCCGGTTGTGAGACCGTCAGCACCGACCCGACCGGCACCGTCAACCCGGTCGAGAAGGTCATGCTGGTACCGAAGTCGGGGATTTCGGGCACCCGGAGGGCCGGGACCTCCGGTATGGCCTCGATCAGTCCGTCGGACGCGGGCATGACGGGTGCGGTGGCGTCGAGCCCGAGCGCCAGGGTCACCGCGGAATCGGCGAGGTCGATCATGGCGCGCACCGCGCCGTTCGAGCCGTCGCGGTACACCAGCCAGATGGTGCGGCCGTTGCGCATCAGCCGCGCCTCGTCCGGCTCCAACTCCCGGACCGCGTCGTCGTCCACCGTGAGCGGGCCGCCGATCGCGGTGGTGTGGACCGGCGCGGTCGTCGCCGTCGGCACTCCGGTCTCCGGATCCACCGGAGCGGCGGCCCCGCCCCGCGCGCGGTCGCACACCGCCCAGGACGAGTCGCGATCCGTGCTGCCCACCATGCGGCTCGGTGCGCCGGGAATGCCGACCCACGGTCCGCGCGGGTACTTCGCCAGCTCGCCCGCGTCCACCCGCACCGGGTCGGCCGCCTGCCCGGTGATCAGCCGCGCCGAGGTCAGGTTGAGCGCCGGATACATGCGGCCGCCCATGTTCACATACAGCGCCCCGGTGTCCTTGTCGGCCACGATGGGCGAGTCGCCCACTTTCTTCGCAGGCGAGAAGAACGCCAGCACCGCCGCTCCGGCGACACCCACGCAGGCCAGCGCGAGGCCGATCATGAGCGCGGTCGATCGACCGCGCTGTGGATCGTCCAGCATCGATGCGTCGCGGCGCACCAGAGCGTGCTCGATCCGGCGGAGCAGGAAGCGCCATCCGGAAACCTGGTGTTTGGACACCACCCGGAAGCGGGCCACTGCGTTACCTCGGTGCGGTGGGTGTCAAACCCGCCAGGGCCGCCGTGATGTCGAACGCGTCGACGGTCATCAACTCTTGATCGGTCATGGCCGAGATATCCACATTGTCGCGGGTGAAGCGGTAGTCCCGCTCGGCCTCGGCGGCCTCGACCACATTGCGAACGAAACGACCGTTGCCGGCCAGATCGATCATGCGCCGTCCCCCGGCGTCGCGCCGGGACATCTCCGCGCACCGTTCCCGTAGAATCTCCCTGGCGTCCTCGGATATCAGCGAATCCTTCTTCTTGGCAATGTGATCCGCGATCTGCACCAGTTCGTCCGGGTCGTAGCTGGGGAAGCGGATCCGCTTGGTGAACCGTGAGGACAAGCCCTCGTTGGAGGCCAGGAACCGGTCGATCTCGTCCTCGTACCCGGCGATGATCACCACCAGCTTGTCGCGGTCGTTCTCCATCCGGGCGAGCAGCGTGTCGACCGCTTCCTTGCCGAACGCGTCGCCGCCCGACAGGCCCTCCTGGATCAGCGTGTACGCCTCGTCGATGAACAGCACCCCACCCAGCGCCGAGTCGATCAGCGCATTGGTCTTCGGTGCGGTGTGGCCGAGGTGGGTGCCGACCATATCGTTGCGGGACACCTCGACCACATCGGCGTTCTCGACCACCCCGAGCCCGGCGAAGATCTTGGCCACGACCCGCGCGATGGTGGTTTTGCCGGTACCGGGCGGCCCGGAGAAGATCAGGTGCTGGGATTTGGAGTCGACGGCCAGGCCGCGCTTGGCGCGGACCTGATCCATCTGCACACCGGATTTCAACCGGTCCACCTGCTCCTTGACCGATTCCATGCCGATCTGCGCCCGCAACAGCTCCGATGCCTCGGCGAGCAGCGACGCCCGCTCCTCCCGGGCCGCGGCGGCCGCGACCTCGACCGGGTCGTCACCGGACTTCGGATCCCATTCGTCGGTACGGGACGCGATCACGGCCGGCGTGGTCACCGCCAGCCGATAGGACTTGTCCTCGACCGCACGCTGCCACTCCGGGCGCGCGGACCAGAGTCCGGAGCCCTGCAAACCCTTCAGCACCTTGTCGCCGGCCTCGTGCTCACCGGTGTGCCGCAACAGCATGCCGTACAGGAAGTGCGCGTCCGCCCAGATGTAGGACTGGTTGCCCGACGAGCTGTCCTCGACCAGTCGCCGGGCCCGCGGCAGGGCCTCGCCGAACCTGCCCAGATGCGCCATGGCCTGGGCGGCCATCAGTTCGGCGGCGATATCGAGCAGGCCGTCGTCGAGCTGCGGCCGACGCGTCCGCAGCTCCAGCACGTCGGGCCAGCGCTCGGTGCGGAAGTAGAGGGACATCCGGACGAACTCGGCGACCTCGTCACCGGGCACCTCGTCCAGGATCGCGGCGGCCTCCCGCCACTCCCCCGCCTCCCCGTAGGCGGCGGCCTGCGCGATGGCGATCTGGTCGCGGTCGGCCATGGCCACCCGCAGCCCGTACATCCCGATTTCGACCTGGCACCAGAGCGCCCGATCGACCAGCCCGGCCCGCTGCTGGTCCCGGTACAGGTTGTGCACCGAGCGGTAGGCTCCGTAGATCACCTCGGGGGTGACCTCACCCGCCATCGCGCGGCCCAGCCAGGCGTCGCACATATCCGGGTCCAGATCTGTCGCCGCCCGGAATGCGGCTGCCGCGTGCTCCTCATTGCGCATACCGCCGGCGATCAGGCCCAAAGCCTGCACACCGGTGTAGAACGCGTCCTCCGGACCTGACACTCGACCCGTCCCTTCCGCCGATCTCGTTCCCCCGCACCATAAGTCACCCAGCCGAACGTCTCATCGGACTCATTCCCACCGGTGGGAACAGGTCCGGACGTGCGGCGATGGCCGCGCGGACCCGCGCCGCTAGATCTCGGTGAGGCCGTCTTCGGATGAATCGTCGGCCGACCGTGCGTCGTCCTCCCCGTCCTCGGCGTCCGATGCCGGTCGTGCTGCCGCCGGTTGCAGCGCGGAACGGACGGTCCGGCCCAGTGCGCCGACCACCGGTCCGAGCGGCCCGAGCGGGTCGGCCGCCGGTTGCCCGACCGCTTCGCCCGTCGCCGACGAATCGGGCTGTGGCGACTCCGGTTCGCCCCCGGCCTCGTTCCCGTCCGGGTTCGGCTGCTCCGCTTCGGAGTTCCGGGGATCGGTCGGAGCGGGCGAATCATTCGGCGCGGGTGCGCTTTCCGGAGCCTGTGCGCCGCCCTCACCGTCCTCCGGTTCGCCGTTGAGGTTCTCCAGCAGGTCGGGCACCATGTTCAGCAGCGGCATGGCCATCATGGGAAGCATGGCCAGCATCGGGAGCATCGAGGCGATTCCGCCGCCGTCACCGCCCCCGCCACCGGCACCCGCTCCACCGCCGCCGCTGCCGGGCTCGGCCTCGCCGTCGCCCTCGGAACCGGCCATATCCTTGTTCAGCTCCGCGACAGCGGTCAGCTTGTTCTGCACCGCGGCGACGGCTTCCGCGAGATGGCGCAGCAGCTCCATCTCCTGGGCGGGCTTCAGCTCACTCTTGCCGACGGCCTCGAGTTTGCCGTTGAGGTCACCGACGATGTCCTTGATGGCGCGTAGCGTCTGATCCTCTTCGCTGGAGACATATTTCGCGATCTCGACGACATTGCGGTCCGCCCGCAGCAACGCGCCCTGGCGGGCCTCGACCTTGGTCAGCGTGTCCTGGTAGTCCTCGGTCGACTCGCTCTTGCCGAGATTCTCGTAGACCACGGGGCGGATGAGGTCGTCGACGATCGGTGGCGGTTTGGTCGTGCCGATGCCGAGCAGATTCACACAGCCTTGGATGGCGGCCTCCGCCAGCGCGATGTAGGCCAGCAGACCGGTCGACGCGCCGGGCGGCCGGACGAGCTCGACGGTCCAGAAGTTCTTGTCCTCTTTCCCTTCGGAGCCCTCGGTCTCCTCGGCCAACAGCGCGAACAGTCGTTCCTCGAGATCCGCTGCCTGCTCGTCGGTCAGCTCAGCCGCCATTCGACGCCACCACCTCTCTGCCCCGTCTGCCCATTGTCGGTTATCCCCCACCATGGGAAGGACCGACAATGAACCGGGGGCGATCCGAGAGGTGGGCGGCGGTGAAGCGATCGAATGGTGTCCGAATTGACTGCTGATGTGGACGAAACACTGCGTACGCTGGCCGCCCTGTACGGCGAAGGACGGCCCGCGACCGGTCATTCGACGGTCATGATGCGCGATATCGCCGCCGGTATGCGCGCACAGAGCGCGTCCGGCCTGGCCGGATACACCGAAGCCCTCGGCGCGCACACCGTTGTCGCCGACAGCCAGTCCCGCCGAGACGGCACCGTACATACTTCCGTGGCCCGATCCGGTGACGGCATCGTGGTCGGCAGACAGCAACTCGCACACCAGCTCACCGAATTCCGGACCCGGGTGCAGGCCCTCGTATCGGTGGGTGATGCGCGGTTCAGCGGCCCCGCCCTGCTCGACACCGCACAGCGGAGCATCGCGCAGGCGACCAGACAGGTCACCGCCGATGTGGACGCCGCCCGCCGCTTGGCCGCGCAGATCATGCCGCCGGTGGTCCCGCCGCCCCGCCCCCGCACCGTGCCCCCGGACCGCCGGGTACGTCGGGTGCGACGGCGGCGGCGCATCCGCCCGGTGGCCGCGGCACTCGGCTCTCATCCCGCTCCACGCGACCCGCGCCAGCAGTCGGACGGAACACCGGGAAGTGCAGCGGTATCCGCGGCCAGCGGCTGGCTGGGCACACCGTATGTCTGGGGTGGCGGCGACGCGAGCGGCCCGAGCGGCGGCGGCTTCGACTGCTCGGGGTTGACGCAGTACGCGGTGGCACAGGCGTCCGGCGGCGAGGTGGTGCTGCCCCGCACCACCTACGAGCAGATCTACAGCGGCGTCCGGATACACCCGCGCGATGCCCAACCGGGTGATCTGGTGTTCCCCGGGAGTTCCTTCAGCGCCCGCGGTCCCGAACATGTGCAACTCGCGGCGGGCGGCGGCAAGGTGATCGAGGCGCCGTACTCCGGGGCGACCGTCCGCTGGTCCGATATGGACCGCAACTCCGTCGTCGTGCGGGTGCTGTAACCGGGCCGCAGGAGGCCGCACCCATGGCGATTCAGATTCCGAGCGAAGTCGCGCTCTTCCTGAACTTCTTGGGATTTCCCTATCCCGATATCAACGAAGACCATGTGCGCGAACTCGCCGACCAGGTTCGCACTTTCGCGGAGAAGGTACGCGATACGCACACCGCGGCGACCGGCGCGATCAACGATATGGGGTCGGTCTACTCCGGGTACTCCTACGAACAGCTCGTCACCACCTGGGCGCGCATGAGCGCGACGAACATGGCCGACCTCGACCAGGCGTGCACCGTCGTCGCCACCGCGCTGGACGCCGCGGCGGTGGTGATCGTCACGGTCAAGGTCGCCGTCCTGACCGAACTCGCGGCACTGGCGGTCGCCTACGCCACCGCCATGTCGGCCGCGGTAGCGACGTCCGGGCTGTCCGCCACCATGACTCCGGCCATCGCCGCGGCGGCCCGGCGGCTGCTGGTCGCCATGGAGCAGACCCTGCTCAGCTACCTCCTCGCCGAGGTGATCGCCCGCGCGGTCGAACCCCTCGAGGAGACGGTCGCCAGGGTTGTCAACGGATTCGCCTACGAGTCCGCCCGCCGCGCCCTCGGCGTCCCGTCGGATGCCGGGCAGGAACAGACACTCCGCATCGATCCCGACGAGGTACTGCGATACGCACAGGTCCTCGACGACCACGCGGCCGACATCACCCGGCACGCACAGGATTTCGCGAACAATGTCGCCGACCTGGACTTCACCACTCCGGACGGAGTGGACGACCGTGCCGGAATCCCCCGCACCTGGGCCTCGCCCGACCCCGGAGCGGGCGCACCGGATCCGAATCCGGGCGGGGACTCGCCGTATTCCGGTAGCCCGCCCACGGCCGCCTCCCCGGCCACCGTGGAAGCACAGGCGGCGCGACCCGCGACGATCGATCCCGGCGAACCGTCCGGCACAACATCATCGGAATCCGCCGCGGCATCCGCGGCGTCCTCGGCGTCCGAGTCCCGGGCACAGCATCCGACGACCGCCACGCCGGACGGCACGGGTCGAGGCGATCAGCCGACCGAGGCCGCGCGGCAGGGCACCGGTACACCGGACCGGAACGGCAGCGGCACTCCGGAACAACCGGCCGCGGTGGACAACGGCGACCCCGCCGCGGCGAGCAACGGCGGCAATGCCGGACGCCTGGCGGACCAATCGGCCGGGGACACGCCAGCACCGGCCCGAGCGATCTCCGATTCCTCCGAGCCCGTCGGCCAGCGTCCCGGTGCCGAACCACGGTCCGACGGGCAGCACGATATCCGTGCCACCGATTCGCCCACGGCCACCGCGATATCCGATCCGGCCGCCCCTCGCGGTGCCGGTTCCCTTTCCGACACAACCGCATTCACCACTCCATCAGCATCGACATCGGCGACGGCACCGGCATCCGCCGATGGCCAGCGGGCCGGTAGCGGTCTCGGGAACCTCGCGCCATCCGCCGGAGCGGGTCAACAGCGTTCCCCGAAGGCAACGCCGTGGGCACGCATCGCGAAACCGGCCGGATCGAGCACGACGCCACCGGAGCCGGGCCTCGTGGACCCGACCCCATCCCCGGCACCGCACGCCGAGCGCACCCCTCTCGCGACCCCCTGGTCGAGAACCCGTCCCGCCACCGAAACGCCCGCCCGGGTCTCCGTGCCCGAAACCGCCCGTCCCGCACCGAAAGTCGCGCTCGCCGGGGACGGATCCGACACCCGGAGGACTGAGCCGACCTCGCCGCCGGGCGTCACCGTCTCCGCGCGGCCCGCCGCACCCGACCCCGTACTGCCGGTCGCGGCCGATCGGCGGCCACCGGCGGTGTCGAGCCGTGGCGGCGACCCGGTCGACTCCGCCGGACCACCCGACGTCACCGCGCCCGAGGACCGTCCGCCGAAATCCAACTGAACGTGCCCACACCCGGCTTCGGCCACCGCTTCACTCGATCCGCAACCGCGAGGAAGTTCAATTGTTCGGTCAACATTGCGGTGAACAACCGGAATACCTCGTCGACCATGTCCAGCGCGCGACGGCGTTGCGAATCCCAGAGCTCTATGTGCTGAAGCTCCACGCCGATATCCTCGCCACCCATGGCGTGACCGGTTTCCAATGCGGCGTGCTCGGGACCGAAATACCGCAGTTGTCGCCCCGTTGCATCGAAGTAGTCGCCCGAAGCGGTCAGAAACGACTGCCAGGCAACATATCCCGTGGCCTCCACGGCCTCGACCACGGCGATCCGCTCGACCGGTTCAGCGGTCACGGCGAGCCGCATCAGACCGTAGACCAGCTGACGACCGGCCTGCCGATCCGGACCCCAGAGTTCGCGCAGCATCGACACCCGGTCCGTCGCGTGATTGAGCCCCATGGTCTCCAGATCATCCAGGAACATGGGCCAACGGTGATCGCCCTTGTAGGTGTGTTCGTTGACGAGATGTTGCACACGGTCATGGTCGGCGTCGAGGTCGCGAAGGCCCAGGACGTTCACGTCGGCGAATCCCAGAACGAAAGGAGCTATGCAGGGCGCGAAGCTCAATCTCTCAGCCGGGTCGACCGACGAATCCGCAATGTACTCGAGGAAGGGATGACCGGTCAGTTCTTCTTTGCGCACAGCGATACGCGCGAGAACGGTTCGCATTTCTTGACCTCTCGAACGAGCAAGTTGAAGCGGAGCGATCGTACCAACCGCACAACATTTCCCATCAAGGGGAATTCGTTACGATTAGCGATTTCGCCCGCGCCCGCACGATCACGTCGAGGCGGTAGTCGAGTTTACCGTTCTCGACCGCGGCGGAGGTGACCGTCGCGGTCACACCGATTTTGTCCGAGCCCGCGTACAGTACGCACCGGATGCTCTCCCCTTGTTTCCTTGCAGGTCACTGGGGCATTCCACCGAGTCGGGCCGCCGTCCGACGGACTTCGCCAGCGCGAGACATAAAGTGAACCTTTCGTGTTTCATGAAAACCCTCCACCGCAGAATTCAGACAGCATCCGCTGTGAATCGGTGAATCATCGAAACCAGTGCGGATATCGTGCGAAGACGACAAGAAAGGTGGTTCGAATTGTTTCCGGGGTACGAAATACCCGAACTCTGGACACGCTATCCGCGCACGGCAACCTCACGGGCGGCCCGTCCGGCACCTTCACCCCGACCGACCGCAGATGCGGCAAGGATGGCTGCGCTTTCACCGGAGACTTCATCAGCCACGACGGCGAATTCAGCCGTACCGGCATCGAATTGCACGACGACGCCCGCTCACCCGTCGCCTACACCACCGACTACGACTGGCGCTGGAAGCTGTTCGGCGGGACAGCACTCATGGCGTTCTGCCTGACAGCACCCATATTTCTGATCCGTGCCGTGAAACGCCACTCGCGCCGGATCGGCCCTCGACCCGCGTACAGCCACTGCTGACCTTGCGAATCACATCGCCGAGTTCCGGGACGCCGAAGATCCGGTGAATCGATGGTCAGCCGGCGTCGGTTCGTTGACATCATGAGCGACACCGTAATCGTGGACCATTGCCGCGAGCGACGAGACCGCCTCCGGAAATCCGGACCGATTCGCCCACGACCACAGCCACGAGCCCTGATCCGGCACGGCCGAGCCCGACTCAGTGAACACACCGATCCAAGCCATCAGCGCACACACAGGTTGTGTGCACACCGTACAACAGAATTGGTCGGAAATGTGCCCGAACAACTAAAAATCCGGATGCACCAGGTGTCCAGTGCTCCGGCACCCGTACGATCGCCATGTCCTTGTGGCTACGGAGGGCTGCCAGTATGAAGATCGAGCAATGAGCCCAGCCAGGCTATTACTGTCGGCCGCTCTCCACCGGAGCGGGGACCGGACCAGCCGTGCCATTGACGGTCGAATCACTTCGCACGAACGGCGGGATGATTCAGGATGTGTATGCCGGATCCGGCACGCCCATCCTCGAAATGTCCGATGACAGACGCGAATCGTTTCTGGGCGTCCGCGTCGGATCCGATGCGGACGGCACCGTCGAACCACCGGAGTACATCAAATACCCGTCACCTTATGAATCGAAGGGCGAAGGATGAGCCTGTCGACCTTTCGGGGCAGCCACGAGAACCGGATCGCCGCCAGCGCAACCGATTTCGACCTCACCGAAGCGTCGGAGCCTCCACGGCGGGCGGTTCCGGCGCGGTCCGGTCCGACGCGGTGACGGGCGGCGGTTCGGCCGTGGCCGCATCGTCGGTGCGGTCGGGATTCGGTGCGGTCTGGTCGATTCCGGTCGGGTGGAAGTAGCCGACGAAGTCACCGTACGGCCCGTTGCCGTCATCGGGGGGATTGTTCGGATCCAGCGGAACCAGCTGCCCGCTCACGATGGCCTTCAGGCCCTCGTCGGTCACCACCACCAACGCCGTCCGGTTCTCCCACTGCACCACATCGCCGGTCTGGATGCCCGGGCGCGGTTCGTCACCGGTATCGGTTCCCTCGGGTGTGGGACCCACGGGTATCCACGAACTGCCGGCCGCCGCCTCCGCGACCGTCCCCTCGTAAGCGCCCCGCCCGTCACTGCCGTTCGGGTTGTGCAGCTCCTTGTTCACCGCCTCGGCGACCACCGACGGCACCTTCTGCGTCGTACCGTCCGGGAGCTTGACGTCCACCATCCCACCCCGTGGGGTGAAGGTCTGCGGCGCGGGACCGACACCGTCGGGCGCGGTCACCGGCGCGGGCAACTCACTCCCCGGAACCGGCACCGCCGCTTGGTCGGGCGCGTACGGATTCGCACCGAGGTCGGTGTCGCGGGGGTCCTCTTCGGGCTCGGGCTCGGGTTCCCGTCGCGCGAACGGACTGTTGTTGCCGGACAACCCCGACATGAGCGCGGCTATCGGCAGCATGCTGTCCAAGCCACCCATGCCGGAACTGTTGCTCGGCGCGGGGGTCTGGGTGGCGCTCGGGGCGGGGGCAGGGTCAGGGGAGTCGCCCGAACCCGCACCGGAACCGTCGGAACCGTTTCCGGTGTCACCCGACCCGGGACCATCGGTTTCCCGCGACGCTTCCAGATCGCTGATTATCTGTTCCAGCTTCTCGGCGGTGATCCCGCTGCCGCCCCCGGTCTCGCCGTTCGCACCGGTCTCGCCGTTCGGGCCACCGATCAGATCTCCGAACAGATCCTCGCCGTTGTTCAGACCGTTGCCGGCGAAGGGGTTCGGGTTCGGATTCGGGTTGGGGTTCGGATTCGGGTTGGGGTTCGGATTCGGGTTGGGATTGGGGTTGGGGTTGGGATCGGGGTTAGGGTCGGGGTCGGGATCGGGGTCGGGATCGTCATCGACTCGAGCGCTAGCATCCTGGAACTCCTCGATCGCCTTGTCATATTCCGTTTCCCACGCCTCGGAGGCATCGATGATCTTCTGCACGTAGTAGATCTGCTCCCTATCCGGATGCAGCTGGTACTGCCGTGCACCCGACTCGTTTTCGGTCAACTCGTACACGACATTGGTGTAATACTCTCGATGGAAGTTGCCGATGGTCTCGTAGCCGTCTACGACGATATTTCCATCGTCATCGACTCTGATCGTCGAATTTTCGCGATCCTCCATGTACTCGAGTAGATCCACTTCTAGATCCGACTTCAGGACATTCTTGATCCTCCGCAGGGCCGTCAGGATCTCTTCCTTCTTGGCCGGGAGGTCGTCGACATCGATCTTGACAGTGTCGTTCTTGTCGTCGAACAGGGATTGCCGCTCATCCATTCGATCGGCGAACGTCTCGTGTTCGTCATTGGTCGACGATTGGTCCTCAATACCCATGACCTCCTTCCAGCCGGTCGTCGTCGCGATATCCGCGAGGACGTTCGTGAACTCGGGAGCCGACTCCGGATCGCTTACGCCGATCGAGTCGAAGCCTTCCTGCATGGTGCCCTGGGTATCCCTGATCAACAGCACCAGATCCGGACTGGCACCCCGTGGAATGGGCAGGTTCACCACTTCGACGCGCTCGCCCTCCGGAGTCAGGACCGTCTGCTCGCCGAATTCACCCCAGAGATCCAGATCGGCCAGGGTATCGCTCTGCTCGATATCGTGTTCCTCGACCGGACTGTCGCCATCGGTTTGATACGAACCGTGGTCCTCGCCACTTATGTCCGTTTCCTCGGCCGAGTACGCGGTTCCGTCCTCGGAAACACGGTAGTCGACATCGCCGGATGTGGGCCATGAGTCGATCGGAACATGGTGTCCGTCCACGACCTCGTAAAGGGTGAGCTCCCCTTCCGGATCGTCTTGAGCGTAGTAAAATCCCTCTTCCGGGCGAGTATCACTGTTGTCTTTACGTTCACCATCGCTGCCGTATACCGCGTAATAGGTATCATCCGACATGATCTCTCCTCGCTACTCGGCGCGCAGCAGTCCACTGTCCGATCCGACACCGAGGTCAGGGACGGTGACAGGTCGACCGA
Source organism: Nocardia sp. CC227C (assembly GCF_030767025.1). GTDB lineage: Bacteria > Actinomycetota > Actinomycetes > Mycobacteriales > Mycobacteriaceae > Nocardia. Next base: position 508,925 of record NZ_JASITE010000002.1, read on the forward strand.
TTTCACCCACCGGTCCGACGGACACCACCGGGGCATCGGCGAATGCCGGATGCTTCACTATCTGCTCGTATGTGTAGAACTGGTCCCGCAGCCGGCGATATCCCGGCTCTCCGTCCAACAGCAGCACCAGTTCGGTGCATCGGCGCTGGAATACCAGAGACCGTATGGTTTCCCGGTCCCCGGCCGCGTGGGATCGGATCACTTCGGCGAGAGCGTTATCTGCCTGCCGCAATTCGGCCCACCACTGTTTCGGCGCGGGCTCCCCGGCTTCGAGCAGTGCCAGTGTCTGTTCCCGCAGTTGTTCGACAGGCACCGCGGCCACCGGCGTGGCATCGGCACGCCGCACCCGGTGATGGGCGTCGACAGCCAATGCGAGTCCCTGGGCCGCGCGCGTCGCACGGGGCACGGCGAATACCTCGGCCAGCGCGTCAGCGGACCCGGCGAAGCCCAATCGATCGACGGTACGGGGTCCGGGACTACGCAGATTCACTTCGTTCGCGGGCTCGACCCGCTCACCGACCGCCGCGTCCGGATTATCCGCTAGCAATCGCGGATCGATGTGCTCCGAGCTCACCAGCGCGGTGAGCCTGGCATTCGCTTTCGGCCCGAAGATCCGGGCGAACTCCACCAGAATCCGGGCCGGGTCGGTGTACTGCTCCCAGACGGCCCACTCGGATTCCCCAACGCCCACCGCATCGTCGTGCCGCCACGGCGTGGACAGATTGCGAGGCAGGTACAGGCCGGGCGGCAGCCAGCCCCGGCCTTCGTTCGTGGTGAGGCACAGCGCCATGCCGACCGGACTGCGCAGTGCCGCGACCGACCATGCCACGGTGGGCGCCGTGGACCCGACGGCATGCAGTATCGAGGCGAGCAGGGTGCGGGCGGCCGTCAGGTCGACACTGTCGGTCTCCTCGTGGGCCGGCCGTGAGCGCCGCCGGTTGCCATCGGTTGTCGCGGCCGCCCCGACGGCTGTGGGCGATGCCTGCGCGGCGACTCCGGCGGGCTGGGCTCCGGAGCGGGCGTCGGCGGCCGCGAGCCCGCCCACCGGAGGTGGACCCGCTCCCGGACCGGAGACGGTAACCCCGGCCGGAGCCGGTGAACCGAGCCCGGCGGGGCCACCCGGTGGTGGCGCGGTCCCGCCGCCGCCCGCCCGGCCGATGTTCTCCTGTGCCCGAGGGTGTTCGCCCACCACGGGAGGCAGCACCGACCATCCGGGGTGCTGAGGATCGGAGCGGTTCGGCGTATTCGCCGTCGGCGTCACCACGGGGGCCGGTCCGTCGTCTTCCGGAATGCTTTGCGGCGCAACCGATCGACCGGGAATCGGCACGGTCGGCACGGAATTCGATGCCGACGGTCCGGTATTCACGGTCGGCGGGTTCGTGACCACCGGATTCGCCACTACCGGGTTCGTGGCGGTGGGCGGCGTCGAAACCGGCACCGGCCCACCGGATGTGAGCACGGGGTCGAAACCGCGGCCGCGATCACCGATATTCCGCCCGGAGTCGTGGTCTCGATGTTCGAGTTCGTTCGCCGCCGCCCGCAGGATGTCGCGGGTCCGCTCATGCCTGGCGGCCTGGCGTTCCGACCGCCGGTGACGCCGGTCGAAATAGTCGGCCAGCGCGGCGCGCACCGGTTCTGCGATGGTTCCGTACTGGGATTCGAAACGGCCGATCCAGCCGTGCGGAATCCGGCCCGCCTCACGGGCTTTGGCGGCGGCCCGATCGTGCCGGTCCGCCAGCGCGCGTAGGTTGTCCGGATCAACCCGCAGCTGGTTGACCATCCCGGTATCTCCCTCCGCTGACGTACCTGCCGTTCATTCTCCTTGCTTCCCAAAGCTGGGAATCTGATCCTTCGGACCGTTTCCGGAACGCCACTCCCGCATGATCTCGCCGAGCGGCCGTTGCCGATCGGTCGGATCGTTCATCGCGATCCGGTACTGCCGCCGCGCGTCGTTGGTGCTCTCCACTACGGCGGCCATGATCTCGGCTACCAACTCCCGGCTGTCGAAACGCGCACACGTTCCGGGCGCGAGATACAGATTCAGCAACTGCCCCTTGGCATTCACCTCGGGAATCACCATGCCCGACGGAGACGGCCGCCGCGCGACGATGCGCTCGAACTTCTCCCGCATCGCCAGCGCGCGGTGTCGCAGTTCCCGCGCCATGGCCTGCGCGGCACGCACATCGGGATGGATCGGGCGACGCCCAGCGGTCACCGTTCGCCACTCTTCCCGGAACCGCGATCGTCGCGGCGAAGGTCCGGTGCGACGGCTCCCGCCGTGGGCGTGGTGGATACCGGCGGAACGGCGCCGGCGGGTGGCGCGGCCGCGGTGGGCGGCGCAACCCCCGGAGCGGGCACGGACGCGGGCGGCACAGTGGCAGCGGGCGTGGCAGCGGGACCGGGCGTGGCGGCGGCCTCCGGCGGTCCGGCACTGACGGTCGGCTGCCCGGTGTCGCCACCCACGAGATCGGCCTCGGATACGAGCACCTCGTACGACCGCGCCACGACCGCGTCCGGCGCGGCCACGGTCTCCGGTGTCGCGGTGTAGAGCGGGTGGCCGATGATCTGCACGTGCGCGTACACCGCGTCGCGCAGTTCCTGCCGGGTCACGTTCTCGCTCAACAGCATCAGCACTTCGTCGCAGCGGCGTTCATATACCAGGGCGCGCAGGATCGCGGCCTGGTCGTCCACCCGAAGCTCACCGAGATCGACACGACGCACATCGACGCGGCGCGAGAGCATGGCCGCGGCCAGCAGATCGTCGGCGTCGCGCAGTTCGTCCCACCATTCGCGCGGTACTTCGGCGCCTTCCCGCAGCTGATCGAGGATCTTGGTGCGCAACCGGCGCACCGCGGCCGACTCCGGTGTCGGTGCGCTGGTCTGCCCGACCCGGGAGTGGGCGTCGATCGCCAGCCCGAGGCAGCGGTCGCGGAGCTTGTCCTCGGGCACCGCGCCGACCTTGTCCTGCAACTGCGGCATGCCGGTGAGCGCCAGCCGGTCCACCGTATCCGGCGTCTGCACACTGAGATCCACCTCGTCGGAGGGCGGTACCGCGGACTGCATCGAGACATCACCGAAGCGTTCCCGCAGTCCGGAGTCGATCTCCGCCGAGGAGACCAGTGCCGTCAGCCTGGCACCGGACGCGGCGCCGACCGTGAGGCTGAACTCGGCCAGCACCCGCGCCGGATCCGAGATGCCCTCCCATGCGGTCTCGGCCCCGGCCACGGTCCACGGCAGCATGGTGCCCTGCGGCACGAAAACCCCGGCGGGGAGCCAGCCCCGGCCCTCGTTCGAGGTCACCAGCACCATGGCGCCACCGGGTCCGCGCAGCACCGATACCGCCCAGTGCAGGCCGAGCGCGGAAGTCCTTACGGCGGAAAGGATTCCGCCGAGCAGCGTGCGGGCGAGCACCAGGTCGTCATCCGGCCGCCCACCGACCACGAAGTCCGGTCCGGCGGCCTTGTCCCTGGCATTGGCCAGTGCGGAGGCGAACGGCGCGATCGGCATCAGCGGCAGGCCCGCGGCGTTGGCGTTCGATCCGGCCGGTGTGCCGGATGCGCTCTGGTCCGCGCCGCCGGTGAAAGCGGCGGCGGGCGTCACCACCGCCGGCGGCACCACGCCGCCGGGTGCGGTCGACGCGCCGGAAGGGACTCCGGACGGTTGCGCGCCGGTGCCAGTGGTGGCCGGGGCGGACGACTGCGTCGTGTCGCCGGGTGCCATCGGAGTGCCGGTGGTCGATGGAGCGGTGGCCGCCGGGTTGGCGGCGGTCGCCGCGGGTGCCATGGGTTCCGCGGCTGGTGTGGTCGAGGCGGCACCCCTACCGAGTCCATCGCCGACCGGTGCGCCGTTCAGGCCGGCGTCGGCATTCGTGCCGCCCGGTGTGGTGACGGCGGGCGCATCGGCCGACGGGGCGCCGTTGACCGGAGCAGGTTGACCGATCCCCGGTGTCCCCGGCGCCTGCGACGGCGCACCGAATTCGTCTCCGGCCCGGCGGAGTCCGGAGGCGATGTCGTCGTCGGTGCGTTCGTAGCCGTTCGCGGCGGCCCGCAGTGACGCGGCGGTCTGGTCGTGCTGATCGGCCAGACGCTCCCCGGCGCGCTGGCGCGCGTCGTAGTACCGCACGAGGGCGTTGTACACCGGATAGGCGATCTTGCCGTAGGTGGGCAGGAAGTTGTCGAGCCAGGCCGACGGCGGCCGCGCCCACTCCCGGGTGTCGCGGGCGACCCGATCGTGCTGATTCGCGAGCTGACGCAACACTTCCGGGTCGATATCCATCCGGTCCGGCATGCTCGCTCTGTCCTTTCCCGCGCCTGTCGCCTACATTCTCCGACCTTCCCAGTCGTGGGAGGCGGCGGCGCGGGGTCAGCGCGGCGGTGCCGTGATGACCGGTCGCCCACCACCCGGATCGGCGGGACCGGCGGGTGCATCCGGGACGAACCGTGGATGCCCGATGACCTGGGCGTGGGCGTACACGGCGTCCCGCATCAACTGCCTGGCCGCCGGACCATTGGAGGTTGCGGCGGTCTCCGCGAGCAGGAGCACCAGTTCGTCGCAGCGGCGTTCGAAGACCATGGCGCGCAGCACGGCACTCTCGGGTCCGGTCTTCAGTTCACCCAGGTCGACCCGGGACGCGTCCATCCGCCGGGACATCATGGCGGCGGTGAGCAGGTCGTCGGCGTCGCGCAGTTCGTCCCACAGCTCCGGCGGCACCGCCTCGTTCCGCCGCACGAGCGCCAGTATCCGTTGCCGCACTTCGCGAGTCGTGGTCGATTCCGGCCCCGGCGCGGTCGTCGCGCCGACCTTCGTATGCGCATCCCACGCCAGCCCGGCGCACCGTGCCGCGACCTCACCACCGGGAATCGCGTCGGCCCGCGCGGACAGTTCCCGCGCACCGACCGCGCCGAGGCGGTCCACCAGGCCCGGGGCCGGAGACCGCAGATCCCACCGCGTCGACGCCGAAACCGAATCCGCCATCGGCAGCTCACGGAACCGGGCGCGCAGATCCAGACCGATCGTCCGCGAGGAGACCAGCGCGGTGAGTCCCGCCGCGGTGCGTTGCCCCCACGCCAGACCGAATTCCACGAGTACCCGGGCCGGATCGGCGATCCCTTCCCAGCCGCCACCGGCCCGTTCGGATTCCGCCCAGAGCCACGGCATCGATACCGCCTCCGGCAGGAACAGCCCGCTGGGCAGCCAGCCACGCCCCTCGTTCGAGGTCAGGAAGGCGCTCAGGCCGCCGGGTCCACGCAGGGTGGCGACCGCCCAGTCCAGGCCGAGAACCGTGGGGCCGACGGCGGCGAGCACTCCGGCCAGCAGGGTCTCGGCCAGCACCAGGTCGCCGTCTACGCGTTCGCCCACCAGGAACGACGGCGCGGCGGCGGCGACCATGGCTGCACCGACCACCGCTTCGGCGCGCTGTGGTTCGTCACGCTCGGCTGCCGCATCGTCCCGCCCGATCGCGGTCGACGGCCGGTCCGGCCGGGCATCGGTCCGTTGTGGCGGCACACCCGCCGGAGCACCTTGGGGGACAGCCGAATTCGGTCCGAATACGCCGACCCCGGGCCGCGGGGCCGCACCGGCCGAGTTGGCCGATGCCGCCGACGGGGCGGCACCCGCCGAACCGGTGGCGACCGCTGTCGACTGCGAGGCGACCACCGGCATCGGTGGTGGCGCGGTCACCACCGCGGGCGGCGACACCTGGCCCGGTACGACGGCTCCGTCGGACCGGAGGGTCCCGGCGTCCGGCGTCGTGTCCAGGCCGAACGCCGACTCGCCGCCGCCGATGTCTCCGGAACCATGACCGCCGCTGTCTCCGGAACCTTCGGTGCCGCCTGGGTTGTCGGAACGGTCGGTGCCGCCGTCGGCTCCGGAAGCGCGCTCACCGACCCGGCCGACGGCCGAATCCTCGGTGTCCGAGCGCGTTTCCCGATCGTTCGGCTCGGAGTCGGCGGCGGCGACCGCACGGCCGATCCCCGATCCGGTCGGACCCCCCGTACCCGCACCGACCGGCGGGTCGTGCCACGGCCCCACGGGCGGCGCACCCGGTGTCGGGCCGATCGACGGCTGCCCGCCCGCCGGTTCGGCGGTCGGCCCGGAGGGACCCCGACGTTCCGGCGGGTCCGGCGAATCCTCGTCGGCACGCACATCGTCACCGATGGGCCGCGCGGAATCCGGCTCGTCCCCGCCCTCCGGTCGCAGCGGAAACGCCGCATGCGGTACTCGGGCATACGGATTGCGCGACTCCCCCGGGGGTCCGGCCGCGTCCGGCATCGGCGGGTCCTCGACATCCGGTTCGGGGGTCTCCACCGACGGGGTGACCGAAGGAGACGGCGGTACCGGTGCCACGGGCCGAGTCGGTGCCAGCGGCCCGGGCTGCCCCAAATGGTCGGCGATAGCGGTCAATTCGGGCAACGAGACCGGGCTGATCGAGTTCAGGGCGGCGGCGGCGATATCGTCGACGTCCGCACGAGCCCGCGCGAGGACGGCCGCGATCCGCTCCGCCCGCTCGGCCGCCCGGTCCGCCTCCGATTCGCCGTCCTCGTCCTCGTCGTCCTCGGCCTCCGCCGCGGCGGCTCGCTGTTCGGCGCGGATATCGCGGTCCGCGCGCTCGACGATATCGAGGATCTGATTCCTGGTCCGGTACACCACATCCGAGTAGCTGCGCAGCACATCGGCGGTGGCCGCGAGGGCATCCGAATATGCCTGCGGATCATTGCGCTGGGCCAGCATCCGGTCCTTGACCGACTGCAACCGGCCACTCGAGCGCACCCGCTCATCGAAGTCGAGACGCGCTCGGGCCGCGTCGTCGGTGTTCATCACCCGGGATGCCTCCCGAGCGGCTGCTTCCAGCGCACTCCACTCCGCCGGGCCGATCGCGGGCCAATTCCCGCCGACGATGTCGTCCCAGTGCGCGCTCTGCTGTTCCGGTGCCGTCACCGCACGTACATCAGATCGGTTCGTACCGCGTCCGGGATCCGTTGTGCACATCCGCGGCTTCCAGCTCGGATGTGCCGAACAGGGCGTCGACGAGGACATCGTCGGCACGGCCGGCGCTGGATCGGGCGGCCGCCGCGAAGGTGGACCGGACCCATTCCATCTGATCGCACATCGTGCGGTCGAGGTCGGATACCGGCTTGGTCTCCGGTCGCAAGGTAGCCGCGGACCCGTGCGCCGCCTCGGTGGCCGTGTGCACGGCCGTCGTGAATCTGCCCGCGGCGGAGTTGATCTCCGGCGCGTCGTCGATGTCCAGTATCGGTCCGCCGCTGTCCGACATCGGCTACTCCGTTCCTCGGTGGCGTGCTCGGTCAGGACCTGGTGCCGAGTTCGGCGTCCTCCATGGCGCGGTAGGCCGCCTCGGTCGGCAGATCGAACGCGTCGATGGTGTAGGGTCGCGCCCCTTTGTATTCCATCTCGGCGCGCAGCCCGACCCGTGATTTCTGATGGGCCAACCGCGCCAGTTTGAGCACTTCGGCGGACAGCCAGGTCTCCCCGTACTCCCGGGCGTCGTCGGTGATGTGCAGGCCGACGATCTCACCGTCGCGATTGCAGGCGACACCGACCGTGTTGTCCGGGTTGAACACCTCGTAGATGCGCTTGCCCCAGTCCGGAGCCGCGGGGGTCTCCTCCTCGGATTCGCCGAGGTGTGCGTCGTTCATCAGCTGTTGTCCTCCGCCAGTCGTGGGTCCAGGGTCGCCGACAGCGCCGACCAGGTGGTGTCGTCGATGGTCATCACCTTGCGCAGCCGCCAGAACCGGGTGCCGAGATAGCACTCCCCGCTGCCGTCGGCCTCGACGTCGAGTCGATCGGGGCTCTCGGCCGTCGGGTTGAGCGTGACCGTGGTGATCGGCGGCCGCGCGTCGTCGATATTGATGAGGGTGGCTCCGCCACCGGGAATGAAGGTGTGCCGGTACCGGTCGCTGCCGCCGATGGCGGTGGCGGCGCTGTTGGTGGTCAGCGTGATCTCGGGATTGAGCATAAGTTGCATGGCCCAGGAGCGGGCCGCGCACTCGGGGCGGTCGGCGTTGATCGCCATGCCGAGCGTGGTCTCGAGGTCGACGACCAGCGCCGCCTCCGCCGAGGTGATCCCGACGACCACCAGCCGCCGCGAACTGTCCGCCGGATGCGGCAGATCCTCGGCCGACAGCGTGATCGCGTCGGAGCCGCCCCCGCCCCCGGTGGCCGGATGCACCGTGACCGTGCCGGTGGCCACCGACACGGTGTACGCGGCGATCGGATTCGATTGCCGCGCACCCACACCCGCCAGCCGCTGCAACCCTTCCTCGTACAGCCACCGCAGGGTCTCGGTGACCGTCACGGTCCCGCCGACCTCGGTCACGACCGCGGCCCCGCGGCCCCGGACACCGTTTCCACTTCCGCACCACTGTCTTCGGTCACGGTGCTGTCCATGACGGCGCGGTGTTGACGCGCGGCGTCGGCGGTGCTCTCGGTGACCGCCGCCATGATCTCCTGGACGAGTTCGTCGCTGGTGTACCGCATCGTGGTGCCGGGTGCCAGATACAGGTCGGTGAGCCGGCCCATGGCGTCGACCTCCGGGATCACATCACCTCCGGGTGAGGGCCTGCGAGCGCGGATCTGGTCGATCCGTTCCCGCATATCGGCGATGCGGTGGCGCAGATTGCGGGCCATGTCGAGGGCCGCTTGCACATCGGGATGGATTTCGCTCATGCGGAGCCTCCAGCATTGTTCTGGGTCTGCGAAGCCGGGGCCGGGGTCGGCGGGGTCACGGTGGGGGCGATCACCGGTCGTTCGCCGATCACCGATTCGGTGTGCGGGGTGTCGTCGACGTACATGAGCCGGTCCGGATGCCAGGCGACGACCCGGCCGCGATCCCCGCCGCCGCCACCGGCTCCGGCGCCACCGGCGCCCGGCATCATCGGCATCATCGGCATATAGCCACCGCGGCCCATCATGTTCCCGGTTGGGGAGGATCCGGATCGGATGGGTTCGAAGGCCGAGGCGCGGGGGGTACCCGCGCCACCCCCGGACGTGGCGGAGGGTGCGGCGCTCATCGGCATCGGCCCGAGCGTGTACGCCGGATTGACGCCCGGCCCGTAGCCGTCCAACGACCCCGGCGGGCTGCTGCTCGGCGAGACGCCGCCGTAGTCGCCATAGTCGCCGTAATCACCGTAGCCACCGGGATAGTCGTCGTAGTAGTCGTCGTAGGAGCCCTCGGTGAGCGTCTGGTCGGCGGCCATCATTCCGCCCTGGCTCAGTGCCGACAGCAGCGCCGGCAGCAACGCCTGCAACATGCTGGAATCACCCTCGCCGCCCTCGCCATTGCCCTGGGCGGCGTCCGCGGCCATGCTCCCCTCGTATCCGCCGATCGCCTCCGCGGACCGCAAATTCAGCTCTTCGTACTTGGCCAGGGCGGCCGAGGTCGCGGCCTCGTTCTTCGAACGCATGGCACGCAGCAGTTCCTTGCGGGCGGCGATGATCTCCGACGGCGTGGGGTGTTTGTCCTTGGCGATCCGGAACGCGTCGCTGTAGGCGTCGACGCGGTCGGCGAGTCGGCTCAGCCGCCGCCGGATTCGATCCATCCAGTCGTTGTGCCGGGTGAGTTCCGCCGACGCCTGCGCGCCGACCGGTGTCCAGTTCCGCAATACTTCGGCGGCGGCGCCGACGCGGCGGCCGGCGTCGGTGGCGGGCCCGGCGTCGAAGGCGCGCAACACCTCCGAGAATCGGGCCGGTGCCGCCGCGCCGGGCCCGGCGTGCAACTGCTGCGCGAAGGTCAGCGGGTCCACGGCGAGGCCGGGATCGGGAAACGTGATGACGGGCGGCACCAGCATCGGCACGTTGCCGGGTAGCTCCGCCGGGTTGCCGACGCCGGTGCCGGAGGTCCCGCCGAGCAGTTGGGCGTTGGTCGAGTCGGTGGCCGCGTAGTCCACGGCCGCCGCGCCGACCTCGTGGGCGGACCGCTGCAGCACGCTCAACAGGCCCCGCATTCCGTTGAGCAGTTGCGCCGCTTCCTGATTGAGCTGCGGAACCATTCCGGCGGAGATCGGATCGGAGCCGGCGGGGGTAACCCACTCCGCCGGTACGGCCGCACCGGTCACCCGCACCATGTCGGCGATTTCGGCGGCCGCTCCGACGAGCTCCTCCGGGTCGACATTGAGCACCACGGCGTCCTCCTCCGCCTATCGCCGCCTCGCTATCCGCGTCGGACGCTTCCCGATGGCCTCGGGGTGACGCGGACGTGACAGTCCCAGCTCGCCCAGCTGCGCGGGTGACCAGCCACCGTCCAAGGCGGCGTCGTAGGCGGCGGACAACCGTTCGGCGGCCTCGTGATAGGCCAGGTCGGCATCGTGCAACTGCACGGCCAGGCCGGCCTTGCGCTCCAGATCCTCGCTCTGCGAGAGGATGTCGCGAGCCTCTCGGAGAACACCGTCACGGTCTCGTGCCATCAGCAGTTCCTGATCCGTCGAGCCACTCCCTGGCTTCCTCATCCGAACGTCCCCATTGTCGAACATCCCCAACCGTGGGAACGCCGATCACGACCGGGCCGGTGGCATCGCGGAAGTGGCCGCCGCCGCGCCGGTCCGCGCGCGAACCGGTGCTCCCGTCGATGGTGACAGGTGCGCGGCCGCCGCGGGCTACCGTCGATTCCCATGAGTCATCCCAGCCCGACCCCGTGGTCGCGCCTGCGCGAGGGACGGGACGAGAGCGGGACGATGGGGACGCCGGAGACCGCGCGGCCGGGTCCGGATGCGCCGTCGACGCCCGGACGCCCGCAGGGAACGGCTTGGCGTGCCGGGGTTTCGATCGTCGGGATCGTCGTGGCCCTGCTGATCGTCGCCGTGGGCTGCTGGGCCAGCGATGGATCCGGCGGACCGGACGCGACACCGGTTCCGACGGGTCGCGGCAGCACGCTGGGCACGGTGGTCGCGGCCGACGGCGCGCTGTTGCGGGTCCGGGGCGTCAACGGCGGTTCGACCGCGGTTCACACGAATGCCGACACCAGTGTCTTCGTCCTCGCCGGAACCGAGGTTTCGGATGTGCGGCCCGGCGCTCTGGTCTTCGTGCGCGGTGTCCGGTACTCGGACGGGTCCATGCTCGCCGAGTTGATCATCGGTGCCTCGATGCGGTTGCCGGACTTACGATTTCCCGACGCCCCGTTTCCGGACCCGCCGGGCTCGCCGTAGTCGAATCGCTCCGGCGCTTCGGCCGACCGGACCGTGGCGACCGATCGGCCCGGATGCCACAGCACCGTCAGGAACGCGATGAACACGGCGGCCGCCGCGGTGCCGCAGCTCAGCGTGGCCGCGAGTTCGAAGCCCGAACCGGCGGAGTTCGGCGCGGCCGGATCGGCCACCGGGTTCCGATCGCCGGTGAGGAGCGTGTCGAGCAGGTCACCGAGGCTGCCGTCGAGGGCATCGCTGCGTTCGGTGAGCGAGCGGAGTTCGGACGCCTTGCTGTCGAGGTAGTACCGGTCGGCCACGACGAGCAGCGCCGATACCGAGGCCGAGGCGAGCACCAGGCGCGACAGCGTTCGCACCGGGATCCACAGGCGCAGCAGGACCGCGGCCACGGTCGCGATCAACGCGGCGGCGGCCAGGAAAGCCCATGCGCCGCCGATGTTCTCGTCCGGACGCCCGTAGGCGATCGGCCAGTCGATGACATTCCCGAAGGCGTCGATGGTGACGGTGCCGTTGGGTCCCGTCGCCGACAGCCAGGGCTGGAACAGCAGGAGCAGGGCGATCAGACTCGCCACCGCGGTACAGAGATAGCCCCAGCCGGATCGGAGATCGAAGCGGCGCACCGTCACCGCTCGAACGAACTCGTCGTCACCCTCGTACGGACGGGCTTCCTGTACTTGCCAAGGCGTTTGAGTGGACATTTCTCCAGGCTCTGCAATACCCGCGCCGATGAGATATTCCGCAATTGTCACGATTGCGACACCATCATGAACACCGACTCGAGTTTCGAATAGTTTGTGTTGCAATGGGCGCCATCGGCCACTGACATTGAATTACGTTAGCCCTGCTCGCGCCCGTTAACAAGGAGGTAACGACGCTTGTGACTGGCCTAACAAGCAGTTTGCGACCCCGGTCACAACGCATCCGAATTCTACTCGCCAGTAGCCCGAATAATCGGGATACCGGCCTGCTAACTTTTTTCGGAATCACCTTCCGGCGACCGGTAACTATTCGGTTTGCGACCGAGAATACGCTGGCTGATGCACGCCAGGGCCGAGCCGATCGAGGTGATGCTGGCGAATATCGCGGCGGGCGTGAGACTCGCCGACGAGTACCCGACTTCGCGTATGCCGGGCAGGATGAGCTGCCCGTTCCCGAAGGCCCAGGCCATCAGGGAACCGACCTGGCCGCCCAGGTCCCACCTGCGGGTCGTCATGGCCTTCATGTCGGCCCCCTTGCTGTTGAGGTAGATCAGCGTCGCCAGCACGAACACCGCGGCGGCGGCGGTGGCGATCGTCGCAAGGCGATCCATCAGGTCGGATCGAAGACGCAGATGGATCAGCACCGTGGCGACCGAGATAATGAGGGCGGCGCTGGCGAACAACGCCCACATTCCGGTGACGTTCGCGGTGGGAGATTTGAGCTGCGACCATGCCGTCAGATAATTGGTGGAGGCATCGATCCGACCGAAGGCGTTCGCGCGCACCTTTCCGCCGGGACCCGATGCGGTGATCCACGGCTGGAACAGCAACAGGAAGGTGATAATGCTGCCGACCACCGCGAGCACATAACCCCATTTACCCGCCAACGCGGCACGCAGCACGCGAAGTACCGGATGGCCGGCCCGCGCCAGTGCGGCTCCGCTGATTCGCCGGCCCGACGGTTGTTCCGGGGAGTGCTGAACCGCCTTCGATCCCCACGGTGTCGGTTGCACCATAGAGATATTCTATGGGTCTGCCCAGCACTGGGAACCCGACGTCAGCCGACCGCCGAAATCGGCATCGCGGGCACCGGCTGCACCGTCGGGTCGCTCGCCGGGACGGCACCCACCGCCGTCGAATCGGACCCGCCCTCCTCGATGCCCGGCGGGTGGAAGAATCCGGCGAACGCCCCGAAATCACCCTCGGAGTCACTCATCTCGGGTCCGAACGGTTGCAGCACACCGTCGACGATCACCTCCAGCGTGCCGTCTCCGGACGGTCCGCCGTTCTCGTCGCCGAACACCACCAACAGCGCCGTCCGGCCGTCCTCCCACATCGCGATATCGCCGGTGATCAACTGGTTCGGATCGACCCGGCTGCCCGGATACTTGTCCTTCGGTTCCCCCGACTTCCCGGACTCCATGCCGTAGGCGGCCCGGGCGTCGGTGCCCGTGGTGTCGGCGAACGCGGCCTCCAGCGCGTCGTAGACCTTGGGGTACACGTACTGGGTACGGCCGTCCTTGAAGTCGTAGAGCACCTTGCCATCCGAACGGGTGGGCCGCGGTGGTGTTCCGGAATCCTGCGGGGCGGTCGCACCCGGCGTCGGTCCGGTGTGCGGTGTGGGCTGGCCCGGGGGCGTGCCCGTGCCCTGGGGGCTCTGCTGTCCCGGTGGTGTCGTCGGCTGCACCTGGGGCGGCTGCACTTGCGGCGGTTGCATCGGTGACAATCGCTCCCGATCGAGGCGACGCGGATCGTTCTCGTTGCCCAACGGCCCGCGCTGGCCGAATCCATTCTGCGCCATCAGCAGCGGCAACAGTGAACTCATCAGGCTCGACCCCATGCCGGCCAGACCCGACCCCATACCGCCACCGGTCGGTGGCGTCACCGGTGTGGGGACCGACGGCTTGGCGGGGTCGTTCGGCCTGCCCGGATCGGGGGTGACGGGATCGGGCGTGCCTGGGTTGGACGGACTACCCGGAGTACCGGGAATGCGGCCGGGATCGGAGGGGCTCGAAGGATCCGAGGGGGACGGGATATTCGGCGTGGGCAGATTCGGCAGCGGGGAACTCGGATCGTTCGGTTGCGGTTGCCCGGGAGGCACTCCGGGGTTGTAGGGATTGCCCGGATTCTGTGGCAGGTCCTGCCACTTCTTCATGGCATCCTCGAGCGCCTTCCGATCCTCCTCCTGCTGCTCGTTCATCCGCGCTTCCATATCCGCGACCACTTTCGCGATCTCGGAACTCGTGCCGGAACGCTCCTCCATGGTGGACAGATTCTCGGCGAACGCCTGCCCGAGCAGATCGACGAAACTCGCATCGGTGCCGTCCGATGTCTGAGCCTTCAGATTGATGCCGCGAATCAGGGCGGAGATCTGCTCCCGGCCGAGTTCGGTGTTCTCGGCGGTCTCGACGATCGATTTCGCCACCTCCTCCTGGATGGCGTCGAACCGCCCCGCCGTCTGCACCAGCCTGCTGGCCGCCTCCTGATAGGCGGCGGGCGTTTGAGCGCCGATCTGCATGGGCACCGTCGGCAACGGCGGCACGGTCGCCTTATCTGTCTCGAAATTGCTTGTGTCGCCGAACAACTGCCAGTTGTCGCTCAGACCGTCGGCCAGTGAACCGCTACCGTCCAGACCGCCCGGAGCCCCGTACCAACTCTGCAAATCGGCGGCAATGCCCTCCGGCTGAAACAGAAACCCCACCGGTTGCCCCGGTGGACCGCTGCCCGGCCCCGGCTTGAACTGTCCCTCTCCCATGGATGTTACGTGACCACCGACCCAGATCCCCTGCGCCGCAACGCGGTCGGTCTCCGGGTTGGCACTCCCGTCGCCGGAGCCACCATCCGCTCCCGGAGCCGACAGATGCCGAAGGCCAGCGAAGCCGAAGCCTCCCAGTGCCTGTAGCCCCCGACTCCCCCATGCCTTGGTTCCCGGCCTACCCCGTTTGTACCATTTATCTGCGTCTTTGCTTGCGAACCACCCTTGCCTCGCCTTCAGTTTGTCGACCAGTTCCTCCGCCTTCTTTACGTCGGCCTCAGCCGCCGTGACGTCGGCTTTAGCCGATTCAAGCTTTGTCTTCGCATTCTCTATCTCATCGTGCTTCTTCTTGATCATATCGTCGGTTACACCACGCCTGCGCACGGCGGCCGGATTGGGTTGCCGACCCGACAATCGATTCCAACCGCGAGAGAGTATATTCGGTTCCCTTGGCGCAAAGAGATCCGAATAGGCAGAATTGGCACTATTCAAATCAGCCTCTCTTGCGGCTGCATTGTTCTGCAGTGGGCTGACCCTGTTCCGCGCGACGCCGAGAGCGTCGTCCGCCTTCGTCACGTGTCTGCCGATTCGCGCACGAGTTCCCCATGCTGCGCCCGAGCCGAGTGCTCCACCGACCAGACCTGCCCCAGCACCTACCGCGGCAGCCGTGAGATTGTCGGAGTAGCTCCCCCCGTCGATCCAACTGCCGAGAAATCCGCCGGCCGCGCCACCCGCCACGGCCCAGCCCGGCCCGAAGGCGGCGCTGACCGTGGAGACGCCGATGTCGACTACCGTTCCCCAGCTCATGGAGCCTCCTATGCCGGAACCGAAGCGACGGCCGAGGCATCGGCCTCCGGCGCCGTTCCCGTCGACCGATCCGATGAAGCGGCGATATCGATTCCAGACGGGTGGAAGAAGCCCGCGAACGGCCCGAAATCGCCTTGGTTATCGCGCATTTCAGCGGAGAACGAGAGCAACTCACCGGCCACGATCACCTCCAGGGTCCCACTGCTCTCCGTATCGAATGCGACAACGAGCGCGGTTCGCTGATCCCATGTCGCGATATCGCCGGTGATCAGTTGATACGGGTCCACCGGAGCACCGAGTTGCTGCTCGTTCAGCGTGACGGCGGCACGCTCGTAGGCCGCCCGCGCGTCGGTGGTCGCGGCATTGTCGAACGCGGCGTCCAACGCGGCGTAGACCACCGACGACACCTCTTGGGTGCGCCCGTCGGGGAAGGTGTACACCGACGGTTTGTCCGTGGTCGGCCGAAGCATCGGCTGACTGCTGGAGACCTGCGTGCGTGGCGTCGTGGCCGAGGTGTTCGTCGCAGAGGTGTTCGTTGCCGGGGTGTTCGCCGTCGTGGTAGCCGGTTGCTGTTGGCTCGTGGTGGACGCCGGTTGCGGCGGCGCGGCCGGGCCGGACTGCACGACCCCCGGAGGTTCCGGACCGGGATCGGCGTCACGCGACTCGCGTTCGTCGCCCTCGGTCGGGTCGTTGCGCTGATTCTGGTTCAGCAGACTCGACAGCAACAGCGGATCCAATCCCGTCCCGGTCGACGGTGCCGCGGCGGTCGATGTCGGAGTCGGGATCTGCGTCGGTGCCGGACTCGATGTGGTCGGCGAGGTCGATCCTGTCGGCGGAGCGTTCGAGGGGATGCGATCGTCGCCGCCGATACCCTCCGGGATTGCGCTCGGATCGTCCGAACCGCCGATTCGACCGGTGTCACCGGCACCCGACGGTGTCCCGTTCAGGCCGAAATCGGTCGGCCGGAAGGTGCTGCCCGTCGTGCCGCCGAGGTTCTGGTTCTGGTACGGGTTCTGATTCGGGTACGGATACGGGTAGGGGTAGGGGTTGTTGTTGGGGTCGCCCGGTTCCTTGTCACCGTCGTCCTTGTTCCCGTCATTGTCCTCGTCGGTCCCGGGATCGTCGGCGGTGAGCATTTCGACTTCGGCCGCGAGCGCCTGGAGTTCTCCGGTGGCGGCGTCCATGATTCCGGTGATCGCGGCGAGGTGGGTGTCGATCAACTGCGCGACGAACTCGTCCTCCTCCATCGGACCGATCACCCGCTCGATCGCCCCCTGCGACACCAACAACGACAACTGCTCGACATTCATCGGATTGGCGGTGGCGAAGTCCCGCAACCCGGCGACCGCGGATTCGAGTTGAGTCCGCGAGGTCGTCGAGATCCGGGCCACCTCCTCGAGCAGGACCGACTGCTCCTCCTCGGTCAGACCGAGCGTCGCGTCCGCGGCCAAGAGGTCGTCGTACTTCGTCTTCAGTTCCTGGGCACTCGACACGTAGCTGATGATCGCGGCACTGTCCTCACCGGAAGTCTGCTCGACGCGGGCTCGAGCGGGAGCATCCTCCGTATCACCTCGGCCGAACATTTCCCAACTGGTGTAAACGCTTTCAGTGAAGTCCTCGTAGTTCTTCTCACCACCGGTGGACAGCAACTCCAGTCCGTCCGGCCAGCTCGGACTGGAGCGATCCGGGCCGTACACGTTGGCGGTGTAGGCGCTGTCCACGGTGAGCCGACCACTTTCGATGAGCTTCGACGTGTAGTCGATCGTGGGGACCGGCCCGGCGTCACCTCCGGCCTGAAGGTTGCCGTAGGTGTCCCTGGTGTTGAATCCTCCCCACGCGCCGAGCCCAGAACCGAGTCCACCTGTGGCGAATCTGAAGGCATTGACATCCATGCCCCTATAGGAACCCCTCACCGCCCCAGGTATCGCTCCGCGGAAGCCGTTACCGACCGCCCCCCTTCCGGCAAACGCGGCACTCCTGGCCAGGGCACGGCCCCCCGCCATCGAGAACGCCCCCCTTAGACCTAGCGAACCGATCCCGCCGCCGATCAGACCTAATGTTCCACCCAGCGCAGCGTCCCCGAGCGCCTCACCGAGACTGTTGCCTTGCGCGGCGGAAACGAACCCGGCGGTAGCACCACCCAGCAGCGCGGCACCGGCCGGACCGCCGATGAGGAACCCGCCTACGCCAGCGGCTCCGACCAGAATGTCGTCACCGTACTCACCGAGGAAGTCGCCGACCCCGTCCCAGAAACCCATGTGCTCACCCGCCCTGGGTCGAACAGTTCAGGGCGAACGACGGCCGCCAGACGCTATCCCCGGCGTGCGATGCACCGTGACCGAACCCTCCGAAGCCGAGCGATACTTCCCCCGAGCGCGACAACTCTTCCGCGGCCGCGCGATACGCCGACGCGTCACAGGTGACGACCGGCTCCCAACCGGTGGCGTCCGTCGGACCCTCGCCCCGCGAGAGAACGTCGCGGGTTCCCCCGGGGATCCCGTCACGGTCTCGAGTCATCGGCAGTTCCTGATCCGTCCCGGTGGAGGACTGTGTCGACCGCATAGCCTGGGGCAGCGCGTGACTCACGCGACCGATCCCGGCCACACCTGACTTCCTTTCCGACCAACCCATTGTCGAACATCCCCACCCCTGGGAACGCACACCCTCGATCCCGAGCGGCGGCCATATCCAGCTCTGGAACCCACGGCTTCGTGCCGCTGTTCGAGGCTTTCAAGTCCGCCGGGACCAGACCTGTCAACAGCTCGCCGCTGTCGGCAAGCTCCGATGCCCAGATCCCGGGCTGCGGCGTAATCGCCACCGTTCTGGCGGCGGTACGGAATCGGGTCGGTGGTTCGAGGGCGGGCGACATCTTCACCGTCCGATACGGGACGAATGGTGGCAACACCTCCATGGGGATCTTCGCTCGGTCCCATCGGTGGGAAGTCCGAGCCGGACCGGTTCGCATCACAACCGGTAGCGTCGTCGCACGGCGGTCTCGCGACCGACCACCACGTGCACCCCGAGCCGGGACACGACAGGAGTCCGAATATGTCCGCCGACAACGACCGCTACGCAACACAGGACGCACCGGCAGCGGACTGGCGGCACCGCTACGTCCGGGCCAACGGAATTCGGTTCCACCTGGTCGAGGCCGGATCGGGGCCGCTGGTCGTGCTGCTCCACGGGTTTCCGCAGTCCTGGTACTGCTGGCGGCACCAGATTCCGGCGTTGGCACGACACTTCCGCGTGGTGGCCGTCGACATGCGCGGCTATGGCGGGACCGACCGGCCGTCGGCCGTCGCGGACTACCGCATCGCGGCGCTCACCTCGGACGTCCGAGCGCTGATCCACGCGCTCGGAGAGCGGAAAGCACATATCGTCGGCCATGATTGGGGCGGCATCGTGGCGTGGGCATTCGCGATCCGGTTTCCGGATATGGTCGACCGGCTCGGACTGCTCAACTATCCCCATCCGGTGCTGTTCGCCAAGGCGCTGCGGAGCGACCCCCGCCAGCTGCTGCGCAGCTGGTACATGTTCTTCTTCCAACTGCCACGGTTGCCCGAACTGACCATGCGGCGGCGAGACGGCATCCCCCTGATCGACGCGATGTTCCGGGATATGGCCGTACGTGCGGGCACCTTCACCGAGGCCGACCTCGCCGAGTACCGGCGCAATATCCTCGCCCCCGGCTCCGCGACGGCCATGGTCAATTACTACCGGGCGGCGTTCCGCGACTTCCCTGCCTTGCATCGCATCGACTCCGTTGCCGCGCCCACCCTGGTCGTCTGGGCCGAGAACGACATCGCGCTCGGCAACGGGCTGGCGCGCGACCTGCCCGGCCGCTTTTCCGGACCGTTCCGGATCGACTACGTGCCCGGCTCCTCACACTGGGTACAGGAGGAACACCCGGCCTTGGTCAGCCGCCTGCTGTCGGAGCATCTGCGGGGGTGAGGCGGCACCCGAGTCATGGCCCGATCGTCGACCACCACCATGCGATCTCCGGATACGGTGGTGGCGTGAGGTTCTCGGGATCCCAGATGGTCGGCGTTTCCGAGACGACCAGCGCGGGCGGGGTGAACCGGGTGTGTTGACCTTCATGATCGACCCGGACGTAGCGCGACGTGGTGCTGGCCCATGCGATCGCGGCCGGTATCCAGTTCGGCAGATCACCGGCGAGCAGCGCGACATCCGGGCGAGGATCGGCCAGCAGTTGCCGTTGCAGGCGCACCACCAAGGCGACGAGCCGTTCGTAGAGCTGCCAGCCCTTGACCAGGCACGCCGCGGTATCGAGACCCTCGGCCTGTGCGAGGACGGAATACAGATTGGTAGCGGCGGTGCCGGTGACAAGCTCTTTGGCAATGCTGAACAGGTCGTTGAGCAACGCGCACGTGAACATCACGGCCTCGGCGAAAGCCCGGACCACCGGGTCGCCGAGCTGCCACGCGTCGAGCCCACGACAACCGGCTGCGGCCGCGGTGAACGGAATCAACGTGCCGACACCGGAATTGACCCACCGCATGCGCAGGTACTCCCCGACCTCGGGCGGGGACTCCCGCCGACGGGCGGCGGCATACCACAACTGGCCGTTCAGCCAGACGGCGTTCTCGTGCTGGAGCGCCGCGAAGCATGAAGTGCCCAGCACCGCTGCGAATTGCGCACGCAGATCGCGCAGACCGGCCGCCCACAGGTCATTTCGTGGCAGTGGTGCGGTGGGAGCCGCGAACAGGGCGCGCTGAAGCTCACCGGCATGCGCCGCCAGCCGCGGTAGGTCGCCGGAGAGCGTGTCCCAGAAATCATCCAGCAGCGCACCCCAGTAGAAGTATCTGGTCGAGGCGACCACCATGCTCTCCGACGCGGACGGCAACGCGGATGTGATGCCGACCGCGGCGTCCATCGTCGCCGCTGCCCTGCCCGGCCGCCCCAGGCCGTGTTCCGCACACCATTCGACCGCTTGCCGTTCGATACTGTCCACATCGAATGGGTTGCCCGGCAAGAGAATCGGACAATATACGGTTAACTCTCGCGGCACCGATTCCATGGCCCTCGCCACGTCGATACCAGCAGGCGGGGAGCCACTCATAACATCCTCTCGGGTGGGTCATGCTTCGCGGTCACGCACGAGGTCGGCCAGAGCCGTGAGCTGTGCGCTGCCGTCGGCGGTTGGCTTGGCCTCGGCCAGATGCCCCAGAGCGCGGTCGATCTGCCGACGGCCGTACTCGTTCGCCCAGCGCCGCGCGCCGGTCAGCGCGACCAGTTCGGCGGCCCGCTCGACGAGCGCATCGGACAGCGGATGGTCAAGCCGGTGCAGTTCGGCCAACTCGGCCGACTCCGGTGTGCCCGCGGTCAACGCGTACACCACCGGCAGGCTCTTCTTCCGACGCCGCAGATCCGACAGGACCGGTTTTCCGGTGATGTCGGAGGTACCCCAGATCCCGAGGCAATCGTCGACCACCTGGAACGCTATCCCGAGGTGGCGGCCGAAAAGCCCCATGGCGCTGATATGTTCGGGAGACGCGCCACCGTATCGGGCGCCGAGCGCACACGCGGCTTCGATCAGCGCCCCGGTCTTGTCCGCGATCATCGCCGTGCACTGCTCCAGCGACACATCGCTACTCGACTCGAATGAGCTGTCTGCCATCTCGCCCGCAATAAGCCGTTGGATGGCGTCGAGAAATGCCGTGGTCGCATCAGCGATGTGCCGGGCCGGTCCATCCAACAGTGTCCGCACCGACGCCGCCAACAGCGCATCACCGACAAGCATTGCGGTGGGGGCGTCGTAGGCCGCCCAGACCGCGGGCCGGTGCCGCCGCACCGCGTCTTCGTCGATGAGGTCGTCCTGGATCAACGATGCGTTGTGCACCAGCTCGACCGCGGTCGCCGCGGGTACCGCCGCGGCGGCCGTCCCCCCGACCGCCCGGGCACACGCCAACACCAAGGCCGCGCGAATCCCTTTGCCCCAGCCGCGTTCCCCGCCTGACCCACCGTCACCATTCATCTCCGACCAGCCGAAATGGTAAGCGGCTACATCTCTGACGGCCTCCGGCAGTCGGTCGATCGCTATGCGAAGAGCCGGGCCGACGGCCATTCGGGCCTGGTCGAGCAGCTCGTCGACATCCCGTTCGGGCGGGACGGTGATCGTGTGCGCGGTCACCGGAGAACTCCCGACTCGTGCACGGCCATGCCACGCGACAACGAGTAGTCGGTCTCGGGTGGTGGTAGCTCGGCGGGAACCGTTGGCGGTACGCGCGTCACCCGCAGCAGCTTCTTCGCGCCGTAGAGACCGAGGCCACCGACAACCCGTGGATTGGTGAGGAATCGAGGCAGGGACTCCCGCACGTTGATGAGCCGGTTGAAATGGGCGTCGACGACGCTGTCCTGCCACACCGCCTCCGCGAAGAACTGGAATGCCGGCCAGTTGATCCGACGCAACAGCGTCTTGTGTGGTCCGTCGATGATCGCTTCGCTACCACGGGCATGTTCGTAGCCGCGGTCGCGCGTAATAGCCAACGTCCACGGACGCTTCAGAAAGCGGGCCTGCTCCGCGTAGAAAACAGCCGGGAACGCTGTTGCGGCCGGGTCGATACGCTGAGCGACTCGTCGCAGGATCAGGCCCGAGACCGCCGCGGCAGACATCCCCTGGCCGTAGATCGGGTTGAACGCCCCCACCGCATCACCCACCGTGACGAAACCCCTCGGCGGGGCTGGCAACCGATCGAATCGACGCCAGATATTCCGGGTCGACCGGATGTTGTGGACGCCGGTCAGCGGCTGCGCGGCGTCGAGAACCCGGCCGAATTCCTTCGTTCTGGTCTGCCGGGCCAACCGTTCGAACGACTCCGTGTCCGAAGGTGTCGGCAGCCCCCACGCCGCCATCATCGCGATGATGCGGTTGCCTTCGATCGGGAAGATGACGCACAGGTACCGGTGCGATTCCGCGACCCGTGGGTCGGATTCCGGAAGCACCAGCATCCATTTCCACCAGGAGATCGGTTCGTCCGGCAGCCGATACCAGCGCGAGGAATAGCTGACCTTCGCGTCGAGCGTCAACTCGTCGACCTCGAGGCCCAGTTGCCGCATCCACTTGGTGCCCTGGCTGCCACGTCCGGACGCGTCGACCACGACGTCGGCCCGGAGTTCACCACGGGTGCCGGTGGCCGACTCGATGTAGCACACGCCGGTCACACCCGACACCGACCCCGAGCGTTCGGACAGTAATCCGACGGCTCTAACACCCTCTCGGACAGCAACTCCCGGCTCGCGCAGCAGCAGTTGCCGGATGGTCGCTTCGAGAGTCCCCCGGGATGCGAACAGTGTCGACATCGTCGTACGCGCCCGCGGCATCCACCCGGTCACGAAGCAGGTCGCGGCATCGTATCCCGGATCCAGTCGTGCGCCACCGTGGGCCAGCAGAAGATCGGTGAAACCGGGAAACAACGTCTCCATTGCCTCCCGACCCACGTCGAGCAGGAAATGATTGTGCCAAGCCTGCGGCGTTCCGCGACGACCCTGTCCATTCCGCGGCAGGCTGTCCTGTTCAAGAATCGTGACCCGGTCGAACCGATCGCGCAGAGCCTGCGCAGCGCACATTCCGGCAATACTTCCCCCGATGACAATCGCATGCCCCGAACCAGCCATCGTGCTCAACCTCTCGATTCCTTTCGCACATCGGCACCTCGAATCAGTCCGCTGGAGGATTCGAAAAAGACCGGCCACATGCCAGCCGGAATTCGGGGCGCCGAATACGCTCAGAGTACGGACACCAGGGTCATGGTGCTTCCTGGCGGCACAACTCCCGGAGAATATTGTGCGAGCACGCCATTCGATACACCTCGCCTTGTCCGCTGTGCACAATATTCGCTACCGCTCGTCGGCGGAATCTTTCACCGCTCACATGAACTTTCGCCAGCTTCGGACGTTTCGAACGCCAGCAGCAGGACCGCACCTCACCCGTACGCCGGCGAGGAACTCCCCCTAGCGAGCTTGCGCACCGGGCGGCAGGCCGTGATGCTGTCGGCAATTCCACCGGACACCCCAGCGCTGGGAAGCCGCGAGCAGCCGAAACATCGGAAATGCGAGACGCATATCGCCGCCGGATCGGGTATCGGCATCGCGGTCGCCTCTGCCCTCAGCCGAACGATGCCCATTGTCGTGGACGGCGGTCTACGGGACGGTGCGTCCGGGGAGTTCGATGAGGGCTTCGGCGGCAGAGGCGCGTACGGCGACGTTGGGGTGGTCGAGGAAGGTTTCGATTGTCGGGCGGGCGCCCGGGTCGTGGGTGGCTGCGAGGATCATGAGGGCGTGATCGAGCAGGGTCGTCGGCATTGCGTCCAGCAGGGCGAGTAAGGGCTGGAACAACCTCAGACCGAGGCGGTGATGGTCGAATGCCTCGCCGATGGCGTTGAGCGCGGCTTCCTGCACGGTGGGGTCGGTCTCGGTGGTGAGAAGTGTGACGAGGTGACTGACAGCTGTTACGGCGTCGGCTTCGTCGAGGAAGGTGCCGCGCAGGAGGTCGCCGAGATACTCGACAGCGTGGTCGCGGTGGCGGGGGTTGTCGTGGATAATGCCCGCCAGCGCGGTCCGCAGTGGGTTCACGCGGTCACCTCGTCATTGCGTTCGATGGGTTCCCGTAACGGAATCGATGAACGGACCGCCGCGGATATTGCGAGCAGTGAGAACTTGGCCCCGTAGGGCACCCCATCGATCGGCGCTCATCATGGGATGGCTTCGGCAATGGTTTGCAGCAGGTCCTCGGGTTTCTGGTTCATGAGTTCGGTGGACAACCACATCGTGTGTCGGCCACGGTCGTCCACATGATCCCAATCCAGATAGGTCTTCCGGTGGTCACCGGTGTTCCCGGCCTTCGGCAGAGTGTCGGGCTCGGTGAACCTGATCCGCCAGCCATTGCTACAGAACTCACGGATGCGTTCCTTGGTGGACGGATATCCCTCCACTCTGTTCAGCAGCCGTTCGTAATACGCGGGAAGCCCTGTCCGCAACGGCTCCTCACGCTTCGAGGTCTCCGCGTCGGCGCTGTCGTCCCGAGCATCGCCGGAGACATCATCTCCCGACTGCCCACCGCCGCCGCCCGGCTCGTCGTCGCTCCGACCGCTCAATGCGACCCCGGCGATCATCGCCGTCACACCGACCCCGCCGATCACTCCCCCGATATCCTTCTTCATATCCTTATCGGGGCCGACGTCATCGATGGGAGCCCGCAATACCCGGGCGATTCCGTGATCCGCTCCGCGCAGCCTCGGCACCGCACCACCGCTACCGGCCAACCCGCCAACGGCCTCGCGCATCCGCCCCCCAACGCTCGTACACGCCTGGGAGAAGGTCGAACTCAGCCGGCCGGCCACGATGGCCGCCGCCCGCGCCGGCCCACCCGGGCCGAGCAGGATGCCACCACTCGACGCTTCGCGCACGACCGTCACCTCCGAACTCCCGCGCTGACGACGCCCAGCCAGGGAAGACCAGCGCTGCCGTCGGTCGATAGGGCTCGTACGGTAGGCCAGCCGATCGCGGATCACAACCTGCACCGGACCGCTCGTGGGAACTCCCACGACGCGGGCGGGTCGATCACGCCCGGCAAGTAGCATTCGCAGGTTCGCGTCGCTGTGCGCTCGGTCCGCGACACGCGCCGGGCACCTCCCTGGCGGCGTAACCGACATTCCCATCGCTGGCGAATCGCACAGCGTCGGTTACGTTCGTGCGGATCCAGCGGCGGCCGCCATCAGGGCGGCGGCGTAGGGGCTGTGTGCCTGGATCAGGGTGAAGTACAGCAGATCAGCTGTGATCGGTTCGGGCCGATGATGCGATGCCGACATTGGCGACCTCCCTGGGCTGATGAGTTGTCTCTGGGCCGAGGGTGGCAGCGGGCCGCCGGGTGGACGCCGGATTTTTCCGGTGATCACCGTTTTCGCGGCGGTTCCGGCCGCATTTTTCAGGCCAGTTCGGCATATTTCCGTAGACCCTCCAGGTCTTGGACGACCAGGCGGCGGTTGCGCAACTGGGCGAATTGCGCGGTCCGCAGGTCGCGCATGGCCAGGCCGACCGCGTCGACACCGGCGCCGATGAGGTCGCCCACCTCCTCGTAGGACAGCCGGATGGTGATCTCGATTTCCGGCCGACCAGCACCCGCTCTCGTCGTGTACCGGCCGTAAGCCTCGGCGAATTCCACCAGCAGCCGGGCCAATCGGAGATTGACCGGGCGATCGCCGAAGTCCAGCCGTCGCGCCTCGGACCAGGCGAGCCGGTCGGCGATGGTGCGGCACAGGGCCTGCCACGCGTCGGCGTGGTGGTTCAGGAAGTTCTCGAACACCTCACCGGGAATGTGGTGCACGATCGTCGCGGTGCAGGTGGTGTCGGTCGAGGAACGACGCGCGGTGGGATCCAGTGCACCCAGATATCCGACGACGTCACCGCTGACCCGGATCCCGAGCAGTTTGTCATCGGCCGTGGTGATCTTGGCGCAGGCGGTCAGGCGGGTGTCCTGCGACCGCAGCAGGTAGGTCGTGGTGCCCAACGCCCCCTGCTGCATCACCGCCCGGCCTGGTTCGTAGTAGACCTGGGTGCCCAACGTGAGCAGAGCTTTTCGCGACTGCGGGCTCAACCGCGCCATGAAGGTGCGCTCCGGCCACGGCCAATCCTCCAGGTTGACAACCATATTCGGCTCCGATGCCCTCTGACAGTCTGTGCGCCTTCCACGGTAGGTGAGGTCGGTAGGTGACGGGCAGGGCTCGAAACGCGAGAGACCGCGTTCTCCAGTCGGGAGATCGGCGGCGAGGGAGGGCTTTCGGTAGGATCCGACCCGACCGGCGCTGTCGCGCCAATGGTGATGCGGCACAAACCCCTGCGATTCATTCCGACGGGCAGCCCCACGAATCGATTTCGTCCCGCGACTCGTAACGAACCTCCGGGTAGTAAGGTCCCATCGTCGCTCGTGGATCAGCCGGGTCGGCCGCCTGAACCGAATGTACGAAGTCGCTGTCCGGCAGCAGATTTCGCATGATCAGCAAGTCCGATCCACCATCGGTGGGCAACCATCCGATGCCGCAGCCGACCGGTCGATCGGACGAGGAAGACACGACAACGGTATAGAACCCTGCGGCGTCGACGTCCAACTCGTCGTCGACCACGCACGCCGTGACAGCCGTCGATATCGGATTATTCGTGCACAGCGACCAGTACCGCACTTCTCCGGACTGCATCGTCGCTCGGCCCTGATACGTAGGCGCGAAAGTCGGCATTCTGCCCCGGACAACGGCGATCCGGCCCGGATCGAGGAGGGTGGCAAGATACTTGTTGTCCGGATTGGGAAAATAACCCCCACCGGCCACCGACCGCCAATCCGGCGCCTTCGGCACCTGCACCAGCGAGGGATACCTCAGTCGACCGGGTGGGTACGTCACGTGTGGGTCGAAGGCCGCATCGGTCGCGCCGCATTCGGACAGATCGAGCCTCGACCCGCTCGCCGAGTCCACCGTGAGTCGGGGCAATCCCGCGCCGCCGGTGGCATCCAATTCCGCGTCGGGGCGGTAGACCCGGTAGACGACCGGGACGAGTCCTGTCGAGTCGCCGGTGTAGAGGGTGTTGGGTTCCGGTTGCGGCGGCCTTTCCCCCACTACGACACGGATGGTGTACTCACGGCCGCCCGCATCCCGGTCGCCTCCGTCGAGGAATGGGTTGGAGCCACCCGGATCGGCGGTGATGAGCTGATCGTTCAGCGCACCCGAGACGTGCCCGAGCCTGGTGTAGGCGGTGAACGACATATATCGAGCATGCGGAAAGCTGCCTCGGATGGTCAGCGTGGTGCCGGGGATGGCGGGCACGAACGTCACCCAGTAGTTGGCGAAGGCGTCCGGGTAGGCGAAGTTCAGCGTGCCCGCCCCGATACGCGGGCTCCACCCACACGCCAGATTCGTGCTGGCATCCACAACCGGGGAGGCCGTGACGGGCGCAGGTCCCGCCGCCATCGGCAATGTCGTCGCACACCCTACGATCAAGCACCCGACCGCCTTCGAGAACGCCGACATCTCATCCTCCGATGGCGTCGACGACGAACCGGGCTGCCTCGTCGCCGTACTTCGGGAGGTAGACGTAGTGCACCGGCCAGATCTTGCCCGAATCGCAGAAGACGTCGCCGGCATCGCAATACGAGCGAATCGTGGCGGCAAACGCTGTCAACCGCTGGTTCTCGCCGCGCGGGAAGCGACCGTCCCGGTGCGCCGTGCCGACATCGAAGGGCTCGCCGACCATGAAACGCGGGTCACCCATGTGCACCACCGCTACCACGTTGTCGCTCACCTCGCTCGGCACCGGCGCCGTCTCCGGCCCCAGCCTTCCACCGCCACCGCCCGCGAGGGCGTCTCCGGTGATGTGCGCGCCTTGCGAGTAGCCCAGCATCACGATCTCACGATCGGGGCATGCGGCCACGGCCTCGGTGAGTAACCTGCGCACCTCCGCGGCGCCCTGTGCGGTGCTGTCCGCATAGTCGGGAATCGATTCGGCGGTTGCCGGGTAGTCCACGGCGACATCTTCGATCGGCCGTTCGGTCGCTTCCTTGATGCGATTCACCAAACGCACCATCGCCCCTGGTCCTGGATCTTCATTGGAGCCACGAGCCACGAGCATGTAGACCGACGAACACAGTTCGCCGGAGCGCGGCTGCGCCTCGGTGCCCGGCGCGGCACCGGCTACCGGTGTCGCGGCAAGGACGAGGGCGGCCATCGCGGGCACGGCACGGAGAGGCTTCTTCGAGCGAATCATCGAGTATCCCTTGCGCAGGAGTCGGGGGATGTCGTTCCGCGGTAGCGGCTCCATCGGGGTGCGCCAATATTAAGCAAGGCCCTTGTCAATTTTCAAGTGGCAGAATACGGGGAATGACTAAGAATCCGGCCGTTGAAGCACACCCCACTCCGCCAGCCTTGGTCTACCTTCTTGCTCAGTCGAACAGCGCGAAGCTGACCGATGACTTCATCGCGCACGGCATGGCCGACCTGCTCCCGCGTCACGCACTGCAGCTGTTTCCGCTGCTACTGGGCGGCGGATTGCGTGCATCGGATCTGGCGACCCGGCTCGGGGTCTCCCGCCAAGCCGCGGCGCAGGTCATCGGAACGCTCGAACGCGCCGGCTACGTCACCCGCATCGACGACCCCGGCGACGGCCGCGCCAAGCTGGTCTGCCTCACCCCCCGCGGTCGCGCGGCGACCCGAGTATTGGGAAGCAGCATGCGAGCCCTGGAGCAGGACTGGGAGAAGCGACTCGGCCCGGAACGCATGGCCACCTTCCGCGAGATGCTGGCCCTGCTCCTGACGCCCGCCCACTGAGGCAGCCCGCGTCACCGCACAGCCGACGACTACGGCCCATACGCCGGTCGGATGGGAGGAGAAGTACCGCCACGACCTGTGGCGACCCGTGGTCGCCATCCGCGAGCACGACCCGTCGCTGGGACCGACCGCAGGCGAGGTCGCCGTCCGGCCATGCCACGTCCGCACCATCCCCGTCGGCCTCCACCAGATGATCGTCGAGAACGGCCGCAGCCGAATCCGGCTGGGCGTCCACTGGGAATTCGACTTCGCCCCGAGACCCCCTCGGCACCGGCGGACTACCCCTGGGGCTCGCGATCGCCAACGACATCTTCGACACCAGCATGCGGAGGTCCACGGCCGGCCAGCACTGAAACACCAATCCTCCAGCGTGTCGGCAATATTCAGCTCCGAGGCGACCCGATCGTGCCCAGCTCGATCTCGTCATGGAGAAGAACGCACGCTGCCCACAAGCCGACCAGGGGCAGCATGACGGCCACGAACAGCATCGTCGGTCCGATGGTGTAGACGGGCAGCGGCCGTTCTCCAATACGTCAGCGTCCTCGCAAGTCTTCGGCCACCTGCACCAGGAATTCGGCCACGCTCTGGATGTCAGCGGGCCCGAGCAACTCCTGCTCGGGACTGTCCTTGACGAACCTCATCTGAGCTTTCCAGTTCCGATCCCGGACTTCGACCTCGGTCCAATATGGCAGTGGGGCTCCTGTCCAAGCTTTGTCTTCGAAACCCGCAACAGGCCGATAACCGGATGGCGGTTCATCGGGTATATCCGTGTGCACAAGACGTGGTAGGTGCACTTGCAGAGCGCCGATCAATCCATCCCCACCCTCGCTCTGACATATGACCGACCAGCCGACGGTGCCGTCCTCCTCGCCTAGAACCGGGCTGTCGATCTCCGCGTCGCTCATGGCCAGCGTACTGCGGAGGAACTGGCGGTAACGGTCACACAGCTCGACCGAATTGTATTCCGACGGTTCAGTTTTGAAATACGTCGGCTGATTGATCAACGAGCAGCCATAAACCCCGATGACTGCCGCAACAGGAAGCAGAAACCTTCGCACTCTCACAGTCCCCCATGCCTTCCGCCCACGCAGGTCCGTTAGTCCCACCCTCAAAGGACCTCTCACGAAGCTTAGCCCATTCATCATGCGGCACCGCCTACGCGAGACACCTTGCGGGGACTCGCGTATCGCTGATCTCCAGGTCTCGGTCACCGACCCGAAATACGATCAGCACGGCCGGATCGAGGCCTACGCCACCGGCGACAACCGTGTCGCCGGACGAGCCGATTCCGTATCCACCCACCGACGCGCCGGGACGTGCCGCGCGCGAACCGCGCGCGGGAATCCGAGAGTCCGTTTGCGATCCAGGTCACGGTCATGCCATAGTTCCCTCAAGTGAGACCAAATAGTCTCACATCCGGTACGAGGGGTCGATGATGACTACACAGACAGCGGCAGGACGGCGGCGACTACTCGCGGTGGGTGCGGCGGTGATCGCACTGCTCACTGCCAACGCGGGCACAATCGCCACTGCGGATCCGGCGCCCGTCGCGGTCGCACCCGCCGCGGCTGTCCCCCTGCCGCCCGAACTGGATCCGGGCTTCTACCGTCCCGCCCCCGACCGTGTGGCGGCAGCGGCCGAGGGTGAGATCATCGCGGCTCGACAGGTGAACGTCGCCAATTTCGGACTGATCCCGCTCAACGTGGACGCCTGGCAGGTCTCGTACCGCTCGAACAACAGTCGCGGCGAAGCGACGCCTGCGGTCGCGACCGTCCTGAAACCACGGGGGTCGGCACCCGACAAACTGATGTCGATGCAGATCGCAGCCGATTCCCTGGGCGCCTACTGCGCTCCCTCCTACGCGGTGCAGCAGTGGTCGGCCGCGACGGCGCTGGGGCAGGTCGTCGCTCCCTTGGAGTTCATCGTCGCGCAGGGCGCGCTCCAGCAGGGCTGGGGCGTGGTGATCCCCGATCACCAGGGCCCGAACGAGGCCTACGCGGCCGGACCGCTCGCAGGGCGAATCACGCTGGACGGAATCCGGGCGGCACTGGCGTTCGAACCGATGCGGCTGCCGGCCGACACCCGCGTCGGCATGTACGGATACTCCGGCGGCGCGATCGCGACCGGCCACGCGGCCGAGCTGAAAAGGACCTACGCACCGGAACTGAATATCGTCGGGGCGGCCGAAGGCGGCGTACCCGCAGACCTGCGCTACGTCCTGGAGAACGGCAACAACGGAATCTGGTCCGGCATGATCCTGGCGGCGGTCATCGGACTCAGCCGCGAATACCCGGAACTAGCAGCACTTCTCAACCGCGACCTGGACCCGCTCGGCACAGCGCTCGCCACCGTCAAGGGCGGCCTGTGCGTCCAGTGGAACACCGCCCTGGCACCGTTCCTCAACGTGAAGGGCCTGCTGCGCACCGCCGGCGACCCCATCGACCATCCGGTGGTCCGCGAGGTCCTGGACATCACGCGTATGGGCAAATCCGTGCCGGACATGCCGATGTACATCTGGCAGGGAAACCCCGACGAACTCATCCCCGTCGGCCCGGTCAACACCCTCGTCGACACCTACTGCCAGGACCCGTCGGCCACCGTCCGATACACCCGCGAGCATCTCTCCGAACACATCACCACCGAACTGTCCGGCGGCGGCCCCGCCATGCTGTGGCTGCGCGACCGCCTCAACGGCATCCCCGCACAACCGGGTTGCTCGACCACCGACGCCGGATGGCTGGCACTGGACCCGGAGGGAACCGCCCTGTCACTGCGAACCTTCGGAGAAGCGTTCGCGTCGTTCTTCGGCAAACCCATCGGGGTCGGGTAGACGTCGAACCCGTCGCCAACGACAACAGTCGGGGGTTCCACGGTCGGAGGAAACGCAATTTCCACGCATTGGCTGGGTAGTTCACCTTCTTCCGGCGTCGGCCGTCGCATATCGAATGTGATAGCTGGGAACCATGATGGGGCGCGGCGTTGTAGGGTGCCGAGGCGTTCGATCCGGTCGAGTCCCTCTGCCGGTGGTCATGGCCGGGCGCGCCCAGGACGCCGCCCGTGCCGCCAGCTACATGCCGGGACGCCGCTAAACCCTGCGATGGCAGCGCATACCTGAAACTGAGTTTGGCTAATGATGCCGAAGCGGAAGAAAACGGCCCGGAACCTACTGGTTCCGGGCCGCTTCCCTTAGTAGCGGGGACAGGATTTGAACCTGCGACCTCTGGGTTATGAGCCCAGCGAGCTACCGAGCTGCTCCACCCCGCGTCGGTGAACACAACATTACACACGGTTGCTGGAGGGATGCAAATCGGCTGGTCAGGGTGGATTTTCTGGGTTCCGAAGATGATCACAGACGGGGCTGGGGTGTGCGAATCCGGGGGGTTGAGGAGGTGCCGCGAGGGGCTTCGCGGGAGGGGGTGAGCGATAGGGGCTATATCTTTCGCACGATCTTTCGCACGCCCGCGCGTGGTTCCCAGGCGCGACACCGCCGGAAACGTGAAGCATGTCACAATTTCGGAGTGATATAGAACACATCACGAGTAGATAACAGACCGTTTGGGATTTGCGAATGCGGCATAGCTAGCCTGCATCAACGCCGTTTTTCGCGTTATTCGCATCATGCAATTCAAGAGTTATCAAGACGTGATCTGTCGAGATTTACTCGTTATGGTCGTGTCCGGCCCGGATCAAACCGTGATGGGCAGCCGACCCGAACCGCCGCACGCCGGAGACCCTGTCCCGCGGTACGGGCACCCCGACCTCCTGGGGACAGGGACACGACGGAGCGATCCGGCGGAGTCGGTGGGCGCAGGGAGGGACACCACCATGAAACAGAACCGGAAGATCAACACTCGCGCTCTGGGCCTCGCGGCCGTCACCAGCGCCCTTGTTGCCGTCCCGTTCGGTCTTTCCGCCTCCGCGTCGGCCGCGCCGACCCACGACTGGGACGGTGTTGCCCAGTGCGAAAGCGGCGGCAACTGGGGAATCAATACCGGTAACGGCTACTACGGTGGCCTGCAGTTCTCGCACAGCACCTGGGTCGCCAACGGCGGCACCGGCTACGCCCACCAGGCCAGCAAGGCGGAGCAGATCCGCGTGGCCGAGAACGTGCTCCAGACTCAGGGCGTCGGCGCCTGGCCCGTGTGCGGCCAGTACCTGCGCGCGGGCACTCCCGAGCCGGAGCCCGCCCCGGAACCGGCCGCACCCGCTCCGGCCCCCGCTCCCGTCGACGACACTCAGGTCCTCATCGAGCAGGCCAAGGCCGCCGGCGGCGAGCTGGCCCGCCAGTTCGGCGTCGAGGGTCAGTACCACCAGATCCTCACCGACAACGCCGGGCTCATCGAGTCCATCGGCGGATAAAGTCGCCGCTCCCGGCGCACAGCCGTCCCGGAAGCGGACCTCCTCCCGCTTCAGCGGACTCGCGAAGGCGCTGCCATACCGTGGCGATGGCAGCGCCTTCTGCTGTTCCCAGCACCTTCTGCCGTCCCGAGTAGCCCCGCTGCCCGGGAAGGTTCCCGACCGGGCTCTGTGTGTGCCCGGGAAGGCTCCCGACCGGGCTCTGTGGGGGCGAGACTCGGGCGAGCCTTCGACACCGTCCGAACCACGGTGCCGCACGGGCGGCCGGCCGACTCCCTGGGGGGCGGCCGCCGAGCCCCCACGCAACCACCCAGCCCCCGCAGTCAGCCGCCCAGCCCTCACGATCAGCCACCCAAGTCCCCACGATCAGCCGCCCAAGTCCCCACAGTCAGCCACCCAAGTCCCCGCGGTCAGCCGCCCGAGTCCCCAGGGTCAGCCGCGCAGCCCCTGCGGTCAGCCGCCAAACCCTCGGGCTCCGGCATCATCGCCTCCCATGCACGAGGCTCCCACGCACGAGGAAGGGCGCTGTCGTCCATCGACGACAGCGCCCTTCTCGGTCAGCGACCTTGCTCGGTCAGCGGCGAATAGTGCCTATCGGCCCGAGTTCTCGTACGCGTCCACGGCCTGTTGCAGGCGTTCCAGGGCGCGGCCCAGCTCACCCAGATCACCCGACCTCTGGGCGTCCTGCACGGACCTCAGGGCGGTGTCGATCTGCGCGACCGCGGCGTCCCTGCCAGCGGGCGGTGGCGTGCTGCCCTGATCCGGCGGCGGGGTCGTGCCCTGGTCGGGCGGCGGGGCGGTGCCCTGTTGGCCGGGCTGGTTGGTGGCGGCGCTGCCGGTACCGGGCAACACCTTGTCCAGGGCCTCCTGCACCGTGGAGCCGTAGCCCACCTTGTCGCGGTAGCTGGCCAGCACCTTCACCAACTGCGGGAAGGTCGGGGCGCCGGCTCCGGCATTGCGTTCCAGGTACCACGGCTCGACGTAGAGGATGCCGCCGTCGCCGACCGGCAGGGTCAGCAGATTGCCGTACCGGATCTTGTTGACGTTGCCGCCCGTGAGCAGGTTGCGGTCACGGGAGACCTCGTCGGCGGTGGTCATCGACGTCTGCGTCTGTCCGGGGCCGGGGGTCTCCGAACCCGGTGGCAGTTGCAGCACCGTGATCTTGCCGTAGTTCTCCGGATCCGAGTGCGCCTGCATGTACGCCGACAGGAACTGGCGGCGGAAGCCCACCATGCCGCTGGTCAGCGTAAAGGTCGGTTGACCTGTCTCCTGATCACCGAGCAGCTGGTAGTACGGCGGCTGATGGGCGTTGCCGGCCGCACCCTCCACCGTCGGATCATTGGGCACCGACCAGAAGGCGTTGTTGGTGAAGAACTCGCGCGGATCGTTCACGTGGTACTTCGACAGCAGCTCCCGCTGCACCTTGAACAGATCCTCGGGGTAGCGGAAGTGCTCCCGCAGCTCCGGCGAGATCTCGCTCTCCGGCGTCACCGCGTCCGGGAACACCCCGCGCCACGCCTGCAGCACCGGATCGGTGGAGTCGACCTCGTACAGCTTGACGGTGCCGTCGTAGGCGTCGATGGTCGCCTTCACCGAGTTGCGGATGTAGCTGACCTCCTTGCGCGGCAGCAGCCGCCCGGTGGTCTGGTCGATGCTGTCCTCGAGCACGCCGTCCAGCGAGGTGCGCTGCGCGTACGGGTAGTTGTCGAGCGTGGTGTACGCGTCGACGATCCACACGATGCGACCGTCGACCACCGCCGGGTAGGCGTCGCTGTCGGCGGTCAGCCACGGTGCGACCTGCTCCACGCGGTCCCGCGGATTGCGGTTGAAGATGATCTTCGAATCCGGGCCGATCACACCGGAGAACAGGATGTTGCGTTCGGCGTACTTGGCCGCGAAGGCCAGGCGGTTGACCCAGTTGCCCAGCGGCACTCCGCCCGCGCCCTCGTAGGTGTACTGCGAGTCGGGCTTGTCGTATTCGCGGGCGGGCTGGCCGTTCGCGCCGACGATGGCGTAGTCGGCATCGGACTTGGAGATCAGCTCGCCGTAGTAGATGCGCGGCTGATCGACCGGAATCGCCTGCCGCTCCTTCGGAATGAACAGGTCGCTGACCGTCGACAGGCCGTCCACGTCGAAGACCGGGTAACCGTAGCCGCCCGATTCGCCCGCCGCCTGCTGTGCCTGCTCGGACTCCTGCGGCGGAGCCACGTTCACGCGGTTCGCGGGCGCGGCCACGAAACCGTTGCCGTGGGTGTACACGGTGTGCTTGTTGATCCAGTCCGTCTGGTTGCCGGAGAGGTTCTGCGGCTGCAGCTCGCGGGCCGCGACGATGAAGTCGCGCATCTCACCGTTCACTTCGTAGCGGTCCACGTCCAGCGGATCGGGGAAGCCGTAGAAGTTCTGCAGCTGCTGGTTGCGCTGAATGAAGGTGGCCTGCATCAGGTTCGGGTCGAGCAAGCGGATATTGGCGATGGTCGCACGGTCGGCGTCGGACATGGTGCTGCCGTTGGTGTTCTGGGCGACGCCCTTGTAGTCGACGTATTCGACCTTGTCGTCGGTGATTCCGTATGCGTGCCTGGTCGCCTCGATATTGCGCTCGATGTAGGCCGACTCCTTGGTGGCCGCGTTCGGGCGCACCGAGAACTGCTCCACCAGCAGCGGCCACACCGCGCCCACCAGCACCGAGGACAGCACCAGCAGCGCCGCCGCCATCGCCGGAACCCGCAGATCCTTCAGCACGATGCCGGCGAAGAAGGCCACCGCGCAGATCACCGCGATGGACAGCAGGATGAGCTTCGCGGGCAGCACCGCGTTGATGTCGGTATAGGAACCACCGGTGAAGGTGGGTTCCTTGCGCTGACTGGACAGCAGGGCGTAGCGGTCGAACCAGTACGCGATCGCCTTGAGCAGCACGAAGATTCCCGCCAGCACCGCCAGCTGCACGCGCGCCGCGGTGCTCAGCGAGCCCTCCCGGCCGGTCAATCGCAGGCCGCCGAAGACGTAGTGGGTCACCAGGTTCGCGAAGAACGCGATCAGCACGGCGACGAACAGCCAGTTCAGGACCCAGCGGTAGAACGGCAGGTCGAAGGCGTAGAAGCCGATGTCCAGATTGAACTGCGGATCCTTCTGGCCGAAGGAACCGCCGTGCATGAACAGCTGCACGGTCACCCAGCTCGACTGCGCGACCAGGCCGGACAGCAGACCGATCACCAGTGGAATGCCGATGCCGAACAGGCGAAGTCGGCTCATCACCGTGGTGCGGTAGCGGGCGATCGGGTCGCCGGGCCCGGCGACCGGCACGAAGACCGGACGCGTTCGGTACGCCAGCAGCAGCGCCACCCAGATGACGGCGGCGACGGCGATGGTGACCACCAGGAACAACAGAATCCGGGTCAGCAGGACGCGGTGGTACACGTCGCGGAATCCCACCTCGCCGAACCACAGCCAGTTGGTGTACGCGTCGGTGAGCCGCGGCCCCACCAGCAGCAGTGCGGCCAGAACGAGTGCTGCGACCAGCAGTACTCGACTGCGTCGAGACAGCGAAGGTAAGCCTGTCGGGGGGCGCATGCCCACGGTGCCACGCTCCTGAGTCCGGTGATCGATGGTGGTCCCACGAGACCTTTCGCGCACCACTCTACGTAAAACACCCGGCAGTCGATGGGGCACACCCGATGTTCGCGTGCCGTACACGCGTCCCGGAGGAAAATCACCGCGCTGTCGATGCCTGACGGCGGGGGGAGCGCGAGACGCGAGTAAAGGGGTGAGGGCACGCGACCCCGGAATCGGACAACAGGTACCCGGTGC
Source organism: Nocardia sp. CC227C (assembly GCF_030767025.1). Taxonomy (GTDB): domain Bacteria; phylum Actinomycetota; class Actinomycetes; order Mycobacteriales; family Mycobacteriaceae; genus Nocardia. The sequence continues at coordinate 545,829 of NZ_JASITE010000002.1, forward strand.
GAGGATTGGGCGTGTGAATCCCGAGCAATGGTTAGCGTCTGCCCTGTACCGGTGTGTCCGCGAAGTGGCCGAGTTCGTCGATGGGGAGGGTTGGGATCGGCCGCCGCAGCTGTTCGCCCTGGTGCCCACCGAGGATCTGGTGGCGGCGGAGCCCGCGCTGCTGGATCAGCTCGACGGCGGCAACGCGTTCACCCCCATCGCGCAGGAGCCGCTGCCGGAGGACGTGTCCGGGGATCCCATGGCGCTCGACGAATTCCTGGCCACCACCAGTTGGCCGCCCGCGGTGCAGGGGGTGGTGCTGGTGCAGGAGATCCTGGTGCTGCCGCCCACCGCCGAGCAGACCCTCGACGATGCCATCGCACCGCTGCTCGCCGACCGTGACGCCGCCGATGCCGCGGCCCGCCGCGCCGCCGACAACCATCCGGACCGCCGCGAGGCCCGCCTCTTCGCCGGTGTGCTCCGCGACGGCACCTCGCTGTCGCTGCTGCACGTGCGTCCCACCGAGGACGAGGAGGACCCGTTCGGCGACCTCGACCTGCGCACCACGCCCAACCTCGCCCCCAACATCATCGAGGCGCTGCGGCACACCCTGGAGAACGAGCCGGAGGACTGACGGCCGACTCGTCGCGAGCGCGCCGCCGCACCGAGGGATATCAACGACCTGCGTACGCGTCACCACGTCGCAGGGTCATCACCGTCGACTCGTCGCGGGCTCGTCTCCGGACCGCCGTGTCGTCGCCGGTACCGGAAGGCGCGCCGCAGGGCATTCGAACAATCGGGCTCGTACCGCGGGCGACGCCGTGCTCCGCCGACCGTCCGGAGGCGACGCGCCTACTCGCAGGTGGGGAAGTCCTTGCCCGCGTTGATGCTGTCCAGGGATTCGATTGCGCCGCTGAGGGTTTCGACACGAACCAGGCGCAGCCCGTCGGGGGCGCGCTGTTTGGCCTCATTGCAGTTGGCGGCGGGGACCAGGAAGGTCTCGGCACCGGCCTCGCGGGCGGCGATCATCTTGTACTGGATGCCGCCGATGGGGCCGACCTTGCCCTCGGGGTCGATGGTGCCGGTGCCCGCCACGAACTTGCCGCCGTTGAGTTCGCCCGGGGTGAGCTTGTCGATGAGCGCCAGGCTGAAGACCAGCCCGGCGGAGGGGCCGCCCACCTCGGAGAGGTTGAAGTCCACCTCGAGCGGGCCCACCGCCGTCTCGGTCGGGGTGACGCCCAGGTAGCCCTTCTCGGCGTCGTCCGGCCGCGCGCCGACGGTGACCTGGACGGTCTGCTCCGTGCCGTCGCGCTTGATCACGATCGGCACCGTCGACCCGGGCCTGCTGGACGACGCCGCGTCCAGCAGGTCCTGCACCGCGGCGAGGGGCTTGCCGTCCATGCTGATCAGCTCGTCACCCTCCTTCAGCACGTCCCGGGAGGGGCCGTCCTCCGATACCGCGCGCACCGCCACCACCGTCGGCATGTCCAGATAGTGCAGCGCCGCCAGCTCGGCATCGTCCTCGGACCGCTGGAAATCCAGCTTGTTGGACTTGTCCACCTCGTCGCGGGAGATGCCGGGCGGGTACACCTCCGCGCGCGGCACCAGGCCCTGCTGACCGCTCAGCCACAGCCCGAACGCCTCGAAAACATTCAGCCCGTCGCGAACGGAGACCGTCGTCATATTCAACTGCCCGGTGGTCTCGTCGACCGGGACTCCCCGCACCTCGACCACGGGTTTGTCACCGACCTCCCCCAGCGTGTCGAACGTCGGGCCAGGGCCGAGCGCCACGAACGGGACGTTGACGGCACTGCCAACGGCCCCCAGGATCAGCAGGGGGATCAGGGCGGCGAGCAGGGTGAATATCCGACGGTTCACCGGGCCAAGGGTACTGGTGATGGATGCGATCGCGACGCACCGCTGCGCGGATTGCCTTCGGCCGGGCTCCAGTACCGTAGTGGGTATGAGTGACTATCCGTTCGGATTCTCGAACCGCGACGACGATCCGGAGCGCAAGAAGCCGGGCGACGAGTCGGGTTCCGGATCGAACGATCCGTTCGCCTTCATGATCGGCGGACCGGGCGGTGCGGGTGGCTTCGACCCGTCCCAACTCGGGCAGATGCTCAGCCAGCTGGGCGCGATGTTCAGCGGGATGGGCCAGCCGGGCTCGCAGTCGGGTCCGGTGAACTACGACGTCGCCAAGCGGCTGGCCCGCCAGCAGCTGGGCGCGGGCGTCAGTCCGGTGACCGAGGGCACCCGCCGCGCCGTCACCGATGCCGCGCATCTGGCCGAGCTGTGGCTGGACGCCGCCACCACCCTGCCCGCGGGCGCGACCAAGGCCGTCGCGTGGACCGCCAACGACTGGCTCGAGGAGACGCTGCCCACCTGGAAACGGCTGTGCGATCCGGTGGCCGAGCAGATCTCGGGCATGTGGACCTCCACGCTGCCGGAGGAGGCCAAGCAGTTCGCCGGACCCATGATGGGCATGCTGAGCCAGATGGGCGGGCTGGCCTTCGGCTCGCAGCTGGGCCAGGCACTGGGCCAGCTGGCCAAGGAGGTGCTGACCTCCACCGATATCGGCCTGCCGCTCGGCCCGGACGGCACCGCCGCGCTGCTGCCCGCCGCCATCTCGGAATTCAGCGCGGGGCTGGAGCGGCCGGAGAGCGAGATCCTGGTCTACCTGGCCGCGCGCGAGGTCGCCCATCAGCGACTGTTCGCGCACGTCCCGTGGCTGCGCCAGCAGGTGCTTGGCGCGGTGGAGGATTACGCCCGCGGTATCCGCATGGACTTCTCGGCCATCGAGCAGGCCGCGCAGAGCATCGACCCGATGTCGCTGGCGGATCCGTCGAAGCTGGAGGAGCTGCTGTCGCAGGGCACCTTCGAACCACAGACCACGCCCGAGCAGAAGGCGGCGCTGGAGCGGTTGGAGACGCTGCTGGCGCTGATCGAGGGCTGGGTCGAGGTCGTGGTGACCGATGCCGTCGGCGACCGGCTCCCGGGCGCGGGCGCGCTCGCGGAGACGCTGCGCCGCCGCCGCGCCACCGGCGGCCCGGCCGAGCAGACCTTCGCGACCCTGGTCGGCCTGGAGCTGCGCCCGCGCAAAGTGCGCGAGGCGGCCGCGCTGTGGCGGCGGTTGACCACCGATGCCGGCATCGAGAAGCGCGACGGGGTCTGGGCGCATCCGGACCTGCTACCGCACTCCACGGACCTGGACTCCCCCGCCGGATTCATCGACTCGGTGATCGGCGGCGGCACCGCCACCTTCGACGATCCGCTGGCGCAGCTGGCCGAGACCGAGGCCCGGGAGAAGCAAGAGCGCGACGAGAAGCAGGGCGACGGCGGGAACGACCGCGACGCCGGGGATATCGACATGCGCAAGGGTGACGACGACGCCTGACAACGACGACGCCTGACAACAGCGACTACGGCCGGAGCGAACAGCGCTCCGGCCGTTCGCTTTTCAGCGGACGGCGACAGTGACGGCCGTGTGGAACAGGGACCTACGCGCGGGGTACGGCGGGTGCCGAACAGCGCGGCGGCGCAGCGGCACAGCGGCACAGCGGCACAGCGGCACAGCGGCACAGCGACGCAGCGACGCAGCGGCACAGCGACGCGGCAGCACAGCGACGCAGCGGCACAGAGACGCGGCAGCACAGCGACGCGGCGGCGTACGGCGAACAGCGCGGCAGCGTACGGCGGGTGGCGAACAGCGCGGCAGCGCGGCGGCGCAGCGGCGCGGCGGGTGGGGAGGGTGGCGAGCGGCGCGGCGGGCAGCGTGAGGTATGCCCGCCGGAGCGAGGTATCGGGCGTCGGGCGCGGCGGCCGTCGCCATGCGGCGTGCGAGTGGGTGAAACCCCCGGGGCGGGCGGAGTTGTGCACACTGTCCCGGGCGGGCTACCGACCTGTGGATAGCCGTTTGAGCACCTGGTCAGGAGGTGTTTTCACCGACCGTCGTGGGGGCCGGGGCGCGCATACTTCGGGGCATGAACATGCGTGTCCAGGGGCCGATGCTGCACCCGCGTTATCCGGTGCTGGTCCGGCGCGACGGCGGGGTTCAGGTCGGGTGGGACCCGGGTCAGGCGCTGATCCTGCGGCTCCCCGGTGTCGACACCCAGCGGGTGCTGGCCTTCCTGCGACTGCTGGACGGACTGTGCACCTATCCGCGCATTCTGTGGCGCGCACGCGAACTCGGCATCGAGGCGGATACCGTGCGCGGGGTGCTGGCGGAGATGCGGACGGCCGGGCTGCTCGCCGGCGCCGGTGCCGAGCGGGTCGGAGGCATCCGGCTCCTGGGCGGGGTGCATCTGCACGGGCGTGGCCCGCTGTCCGACGCCCTGCTGCTCGGTCTGCGGCGGATGGGCATGCGTCCCAGTCACTCCCGTGGGCAGTCACCGCCCACCGCATGGCGACCGCACCTGGTGGTGCTGGCCGACACCCTGGTGCCCGCACCGGATCTGGTGGAACGACTGGTGCGACTGCGCATCCCGCATGTGCGGGTCTGCGTTCGGGACGGTCGCGGCATCATCGGCCCGCTGGTGCTGCCCGGTGTCACCAGTTGCCTGTCGTGCGCGGACCGGTATCGAGCCGACCGCGAACCGGAGTGGCCGCATCTGGCGGCGCAGCTGCTGGGCCGGGTCGGCCAGGCCAGTGCCGCCGGTATCGCCGCCACCGCGGGCTTGGCGCTGGCCGAGGTCGAGGCCGTCGCGGCGGGCGAGCCCGACCGTCCGCCCACCGTGCTGAACGCCACCCTCGAGCTGAATCTGGATTCCCGACGGCTCGACCACCGCGCCTGGCCGCCCCACCCGTCCTGCCATTGCCGGAAAACCCCAGTTCAGGCCGAAGTGTGATGGAGGACACTGTCTATGGAGTCAATGAAGATCAGCCAATTCCCATGGCACATCGGCTGGTACGTCGGCAATGATGGGGACGTGTCTGAGATTGTGAGCCGCCGCTCCTCCCGCAATGCCAAGTTGGCCAAGATTCCACTCGGTATCGCGGGCCGGGCGGCCGTAGGGTTCGGTCGCAAGCTCGCCGGGGGCGACAAGAAGGAAATCAATGCCGAGCTGAACCAGCGCGCGGCCGAACAGCTGTTCGCGGTTCTCGGCGAGCTCAAGGGCGGAGCGATGAAGTTCGGCCAGGCGTTGAGCGTCATGGAGGCCGCCGTACCGGAGGAGTTCGGCGAGCACTACCGCGAGGCCCTCACCAAGTTGCAGGCCGCCGCACCGCCCATGCCCGCGGCCGCCGTGCACAAACAGCTGGACCAGCAGCTCGGCACGGGCTGGCGGCAGCGGTTCAAGCATTTCGACGACGCGCCCACCGCCTCGGCCAGCATCGGCCAGGTGCACAAGGCCGAATGGTCCGACGGCCGCGTCGTCGCGGTGAAGGTGCAGTATCCGGGCGCGGACGAGGCACTGCGCGCGGATCTCAAGACGCTCAACCGCATGGCGGGCATGATCGGTTCGCTCATTCCGGGCGCGGACGTGAAGCCGATTCTGGCCGAGATCAGCGAGCGCACCGAGGAGGAACTCGACTACCGCATCGAGGCGGGCAATCAGCGGCAGTTCGCCAAGGCCTTCGAGGGGCATCCGCGCTTCCTGGTGCCGAAGGTGGTGGCCAGCGCGCCCAAGGTGGTGGTCACCGAATGGCTGGACGACGCCACCCCGGTCTCGACCATCATCAAGCAGGGACAGGAGGATCCGGCGGGCACCCTGGAACTGCGCAATCGCGTGGCCGGGCTGATGGGCGAATTCCACTTCTCCGCACCGGCGATCGCCGGGCTGCTGCACGCCGACCCGCATCCGGGCAATTTCATGATGCTCGCCGACGGCCGTCTCGCGGTCATCGACTACGGCGCGTGCGCGCCGCTGCCGCAGGGCTTTCCGCCGATTCTGGGACAGATGGTGGCACTGGCGGTGGAGGATCGTTTCGACGAACTCACCGAACTGCTGCACGCCCACGGCTGGGTGATTCCCGGAAAGCGCCTGAGCCATCAGGAGATTCAGGACTATCTGCGGCCGTTCACCGATCCCATCCAGACCGAGACCTTCCACTTCACCCGGCGCTGGATGCAGCGGGTGGCGGGCAAGGCCACCGACATCACCAGTGCGGAGATGAAAACCGCTCGCGCCTTGCAGCTTCCGGCGGAGCACGTGATGATCTTCCGGGTGCTGGGCGGCTCGGTGGGCATCTGCGCCCAGCTCGACGCCGAGGTGCCGTTCATGAAACTCATGCACGACTGGGTGCCGGGTTACGCCGAGAACCGCCGGGCCAGCTGACAGCGACGAAAAACGACCCGCTCACTGCGAAGTGAGCGGGTCGTATGTTTTCCTTTCCCCCGTTCGGGAGGGGGCTCGCGCCCCATCCGACTCGGCGTGAACGACGGCCCCGCGTGGTTACGGAAGCTGCCGCCTCCGGGCCGGAGCCGTTCACGCCACCGCGACCTTGCGAGGGCGGCCACGGGGCCGCTTGCGGGCGATCACGACACCCTGGTCGAAGATCTCGCCGCCCCACACGCCCCACGGCTCGCCGCGATCCAGGGCGGCGGTCAGGCAGCCCTGACGGATCGGGCAGGACGCGCACAGCGCCTTGGCCTCTTCCAGCTGAGCGGGGCTCTCCGCGAACCAGAGGTCGGGGTTGCCGACCCGGCAAGGGATGTTGAGGGCGACTGCCCGGCGGGTGCGGGTGGTCGGGGTCACGTTTCGGCATGTCGCGCGTTCACGGATGACCGTGGTGGACACGTCTTCTCCTTCAGCTCGTGCAGCGGTCGTTGCGGTTCTTCCGCGAAACCGGTGCCTGTGGCTGAAGGGCCGTTGAATCTGTGGCCACGGTTTCGCTTCGGGGCGATCCGTGGCCGGAGGTCAGGGAGTGTTCCCTACCTGGGTCGACTTCGGTGTCGACGCCTGATCACGGTCGCTGGGTGGGCATTGCGGGTGCGGGCTGCCGCCGGCAGACGCACCGGACGGAGTCCGGCCTCTGCGGCTGCGCCGAGGACTGCGAAATCAGCGATCGGCTGATCAGCGGTCGGCTGCCAGTCACCCTTGGGCTTGTCCTGCATGACGATGTGCGAGGGCGCATAACGTCCGGTTTCGAAAACCTTGCGGAATTCGGAGACGCCGATACCACTGCCGCTCACGCTGGACAGACGAATCCCCTGCGCGAGGATCCCCCGGGAGGCCGACACGACGGACGGCGCGATAGCTGCCATCGACAAAGTCGTCGACACTGCGTTCGTGGTCATCGTCTGCCTCCCTCCTGAACTCGTTGCGATCGAAAGTGTTCATGCACGCGGGTGGACCCCCGGTGCATGCCAACCACCCTAAGCGGGTGATACATCAGTGCACAACTTATTTTTGACCTGCGTTTTTGTGCCCTGTCGCACCTCTTGCGAGGCAAGCCCCCGAAGCTGGGGGCATCGCCGCGCGAATTACGAGATGGCGCCCAGCCGCGACCGCACGATGGCGATCACCTCCGCGCCGTACGCCTGTAGTTTCTTCGCACCGATGCCCGGAATGGCGACCAGCGCGCGGTCGTCGGTCGGCCGCTGTTCCGCGATGGCGGTCAGGGTCGTATCGCTGAAAACCACGAAATGCGGCAGCGACAGCTCGTCGGCCTTCTCCTTGCGCCATTCCTGGAGCGCTTCCAGCAGTGCGGGATCCAGATCGGCCGGACAGCGGGAGCAGCGGCCGAGCATGGTCGCGGTGGTGTTGAGCAGCGGACGGCCACAGATCCGGCAGGTCGGGTGCACGCGCTTGGGGCCGCGGCGGTCGGTGGTGTGCTGGGCGATACGCGAGGCCGGGGAGTCGTCGGGGACCAGACCGGCGAGGAAGCGGGAGCGGCGGCGCACCCTGCGGCCACCCTCGGTGCGGGCCAGCGCCCACGACAGCCGCAGATGTTCCCGCGCCCGTGTGACGCCCACGTAGAGCAGCCGCCGCTCCTCCTCGAGGGCCGCCTCGTCGGCGACGGTGTTGTCCGGACCGAGCACATGCGCGATGGGCAGCGTGCCGTCGGCGAGACCGACCAGGAAGACGGCGTCCCACTCCAGGCCCTTGGCGGCGTGCAGGGAGGCCAGGGTGACGCCCTGGACCGTCGGCGGATGCCGGGCCTCCGAACGGGCGGCGAGTTCGCGGAGCAGTCCGGGCAGGTCCAGATCCGGGTCGTGGGCGGCCAGTTCCTCGGTGAGCTGCACCAGGGCCACCAGGGAGGACCAGCGTTCGCGGGCCTGCGCGCCGGTGGGCTCCTCGGCGGTGAGCCCGAGCCGGGCCAGTGCGGCGCGCACCAGGGTGACCAGATCCGCGCCGCGGGCATCGGGCAGATCGTCGCGCCCGGCGGTCTGGCGCAGGGTGCTGACGGCCTGACGCACCTCCGGCCGCAGGAAGAAGCCCTCGCCGCCGCGCACCTGATACGGGATGCCCGCCTCGGTGAGCGCCTGCTCGTAGACCTCGGACTGCGCATTGATGCGGTAGAGCACCGCGATCTCGGCGGCGGGCACGCCCTTGCCGAGCAGCTTCGCGATGGCGCGGGCCACGGCCGCCGCCTCGGCGGGCTCGTCGTCGTATTCGGCGAAGCCCGGCTCCGGGCCGTCGGGGCGCTGGCCGACGAGTTGCAGACGGGTGCCCGCGATGCGGCCGCGGGCCGCGCCGATGACGCGATTGGCCAGCGAGACCACCTGCGGGGTGGAGCGGTAGTCGCGCTCGAGCCGCACCACCGTCGCCTCCGGGAAACGGCGGGAGAAGTCGAGCAGATAGGTCGGGCTGGCCCCGGTGAAGGAGTAGATGGTCTGGTTGGCGTCGCCGACCACGGTGAGGTCGTCGCGCTCGCCGAGCCAGGCGTCGAGCACCCGCTGTTGCAGCGGGGTGACGTCCTGGTACTCGTCCACCACGAAGCAGCGGTAGCGGCCCCGGAACTCCTCGGCCACCGCCGGGAAGTCCTCGATGGCGGCGGCGGTGTGCAGCAGCAGATCGTCGAAGTCCAGCAGCATGCCGTCCGGGGTGATCTTGAGCTGTTCGTAGGCCGCGTAGACGGCCGCGACCTTGGCCGCGTCGTACGGTGTCTCCCGGTGGCGGCGGGCCGCCGTGGCGGCGTAGTCCTCGGGGGCGACGAGAGTGCCCTTGGCCCATTCGATTTCGCCGAGCAGATCGCGCACGCTGTCGGTGTCGGCGGGTAGGCCGCCGCGCTGGGCGGCCTGGGCCACGACGGGGAATTTGCGGTCGATCAGCTTCCACGGCACATCGCCGACGACCTGCGGCCAGAAATAGCGCAGCTGCCGCAGCGCCGCGGCGTGGAAGGTCCGGGCCTGCACCTGGGTGGCGTCACCGCCGAGGCCGAGCGTGCGCAGCCGCCCGCGCAGCTCCCCCGCGGCCCGCGCGGTGAAGGTCACCGCCAGCACCTGGTCGGCGCGCACGTGGCCCGCCGCGACCAGATGGGCGATGCGATGGGTGATGGTGCGAGTCTTGCCGGTACCGGCCCCCGCTAGCACACAGACCGGACCGCGCGGGGCACGGGCGGCCGCCGCCTGCTCCGGATCGAGGTCGGCGAGCAGGCGATCGCTGGACTGGGTGGTGGTGGCCGGCACGCGCTCCATCATGGCAGCCGCCTCCGACACCGCACGTCCCCCTCGCACCGCGGATCTCCGGGAACACCTCCCGCACCCGGCGCGTTGCACGACCCGTGACTGCAACGGACCTGACCATGTACTCGACGACCTGGTGCGGCTACTGCCGCCGACTCAGCAAGCAGCTCGACGAGGCGGGGATCACCTACGAGGTGATCGATATCGAGGAGAATCCCGCGGCGGCCGAGTTCGTCGGCAGCGTGAACAACGGCAATCACGTGGTGCCGACCGTGAAATTCCGGGACGGATCCACCGCCACCAATCCCAGCCTGGCCGCGGTGCGGCAGGCCCTCGCGGCCATCGGCTGATCCGGCACGCACCGGGTTCGACGCGGGCGGTCCAACGAAAAAAGCCGCACATCCCGCGAACGGGATGTGCGGCTTTCGCGCTACCGGATCAGTCGGTGCAGACCGATTCCTTGATCACACCGCGTTCCGGGCTGGAACTGCCGGTGAACGGGAACGGCAGCGGCGGCTTGACGGCCGCCAGCTTGTCGAGCGCCGCGCGCTCGGCCTCGGGACGGGTCACCCCGGTCCCGCCGTGGAAGCGCATCTTGTCCTCGCTCATGGCGACCGCGCCGCAGCCATTGGCCCAGCTGGCCAGCACCTCACAGCCCTGGTATCCGCATTCGGCGAGCGCGGCCTGCTCCGCCGCCGCGCGGTCCGGATAGTTCCAGGCCGAACCGTAGGACGTGAAGTCGCTGAACGCGCCGACGGCGATGGCACCCCAGTATCCGTCCGGGCCGGGCTCCGCCGCAGCGGTGCCCATGCCGACGGACGTGAGTGCGGCCGCCGAGACAACCAGGCTCATGGCGGCCTTACTCAGAAAACCCATCGAGAAATCTCCCCATCAGAAAACGGCTTCCGACGTGAAAGCCGCTGCAGCGATCTTGACGGGGATTAGTCCAATTTGTCCAATAAGTTCCGGATAGTGGGAATCATTCTGCGGCAGCCCAGGATTCGACAATCGTGCGCGCGATGGAAATCGACCCCGGCAGCAGCAGCCGCGTATCACCGCCGCCGCTGCTGCTGCCCCACGCACCGGCCGCCAGCGCTCGGCGCACCTCGGCGCGGGTGAACCAGTGCGCCTCGGCGATCTCGCCGTCGGAGAAATGCAGCGGCTGTTCGGGATCGGCCTGCGCGGCGAAACCCAGCATCAGCGAGCGCGGAAACGGCCACGGCTGCGAGCCCAGGTAGCGGATCTCGCGCACGTCGACCCCCACCTCCTCCTTGATCTCGCGCTCCACACAGCGCTCCAGGGATTCCCCGGCCTCCACGAAACCGGCCAGCAGCGAGAACAATCCCTCCGGCCAGGTGTGCTGGCGGCCCAGCAGCACCCGCTCGCCGCCGTCGTGCACGAGGCAGATGACGGCCGGGTCGATACGGGGGAACTCCTGGTGGCCGGAATCGCTGGTGCGCGACCATCCGGCATTCGAGGCGCGCGTCGGCGTGCCGTCGTGCGCGCTGTAGCGGGCCTTGTCGTGCCAGTTCAGCAGGGCGATGGCGGTGGAGAGCAGCCCCGCGCCGAAATCGTCGAGTTCCAGGGTCGTCCCCACGGCGCGCAGATCGGTCAGCTCACCCTCGATGTCGTTGTCGCGCACCGCCCACAGATGGACGTCGCCGTCCACGCCCAGGAACACCGCGTGCGGCGACGGCTCGGCCGACAGCGATACCGCCATCTCGAGCACCACCGTATTGCCCTCGACGCGAACCTGGCCGCGCCGGTTCATGCGCACCAGCTTCGCCCGCTCCCACCCTTCCTTCAGGGCCTGCTCATCGGCGCGGAGATGCTCCGCCCGATCGAGCGCGGAACGCGAGAGCACGGGCACGGCATGGAGATCGAAAACCGACACAGTGCCTATTTTGCCCTCCGCTCCGCTCCGGGCGGATTCGCGGCGCTGAAAGTCCCGGTTCCTCCCTCCCTCCGCTCCGGTCGGTCCAGAACCGGGACGCGCCGCGAATCAGGAGAGTGACCGGATACCCGTGCACCAACCGACCGAGAATGCGCCCGAGCGTGTCGGCAGGGCAATCGTGGAGCCGTCCTCATACTCAGGCCGGTCGCCGCAGGCCTACGGCGACCGGCCTTCGTGGATACCGGAAGCGGTGGCGGCCGGACCGGGACCCCGAACGTGATACCGATACGAACTCAAGCCCGGCGGAGGTAGAGGAGTTTGTCGGCGGTTTCGAGGGCGTCCACCTCGGGTTCGCCGACGCGGATGAGCTGGCCTTCGCGGACCACGCCGAGGACGATGTCGCGCAGATGACGGGGCGAGCCGCCCACCTCCTCGGGCTCCACGTCGCGTTCGGCGATGGCGAAACCGGCTTCGGGAGTGAGCAGGTCCTCGATCATGTCGACCACGCTGGGGGTGGTGGTGGCGATGCCGAGCAGGCGGCCCGCGGTCTCCGAGGACACCACCACCGAGTCCGCGCCGGACTGGCGCAGCAGGTGGGTGTTCTCGGCCTCGCGGATGGAGGCCACGATCTTGGCCTTGGGGTTGAGTTCGCGGGCGGTCAGGGTGACCAGGACCGAGGTGTCGTCGCGGTTGGCGGCGATCACGATCGAGGCCGCGTTCTGCACACCGGCCAGCCGCAGCACATCGGACTGGGTGGCCGATCCGTGCACCGTCACCAGGCCCGCGTTCGCCGCGCGCTCCAACATGTCCGCGTCGGTGTCCACGACGACGATCTCGGCGGGCTGCACGCCGTCACCGAGCATGGCGTCGACCGCGGTGCGGCCCTTGGTGCCGTAGCCGACGACCACGGTGTGATTGCGCACGGTGTGCCTCCATCGCTGAATCTTGAAAGCCTGCCGGGACCGCTCGGTCAACACGGACAGGGTGGTGCCGACCAGGACGATCAGGAACAGGACCCGCAGCGGGGTGATGACCAGGATATTGACCAGCCGGGCCTTGTCGGTGACGGGCGCGATATCGCCGTAGCCGGTGGTGGACAGCGACACCGTCGAGTAGTACAGCGCGTCGATGAGGGACACCTCACCGTCGGCGTTGTCGTTGTAGCCGTCACGCCCGATGTAGACCACGGTGGTGGCGATGGCCAGCAGCAGCACGGCCATGCCGATCCGGCGCCACAGCAGCCGCCAGGGGCTGGTCTGTGCCTCCGGGATGCGCAGGACGCCCACCAGGGCGAAGTCGGGGCGCTCGGTGAGTCTGCCCGGGCCGGGCATGGAATCACCGAACATGGAAACCACCGGCCCATCCGAAAGCGTCTAGCTGCGGCACAGGACGGCAGACTACCGGCCCGACCGTCGGGATGTGCTGTCCGGACGGGGCGCGTCCGGAGATCGGTCCGGACCCTCCGGTGTGTCGGGTTCGCCGAGCGGTGCGGCGGCACCGATGAGTCCGGCCAATTCGCCTGGGCCGGGCAGATGTTCGGGGGCGATGGTGCGGCCGGTGCGCACGTAGTGGAAGGCCGCGCCGATCCGGTCCAGCATCTCGGTCTCGGTGGCGCCGGTGCGCTGGGCGAGCAGCCGGGCCCAGGCCACCCGGTAGACGGCCAGCTGCACGGCGACGGCGGCTTCCTCGGCGGGTTTCGGTTCCGCGCCGGTCTTCCAGTCGACCACCACCCAGCGGCCGTCCGGTTCCCGGAAGACGGCGTCCATGCGACCGCGAACGACGGTGCCCGCCAGCGTCGTTTCGAACGAGACCTCGACCTCGACGGGGTTGCGGTCGGCCCACGGGGAGGCGAGGAACGCCTCCTGCAGGCGCACCAGGTCGGCGTCGGTGTCGCCGGTGTCGGCCGCGCCGGGGAGCTCGTCGATGCCGAGCAGCCGCGTCGCCCCGAACCAGCGTTGCAGCCAGGCGTGGAAGGCGGTGCCGCGCCGGGCGAACGCGCTGGGCGGGTACGGCAGCGGGCGGCGCAGCCGGGCGGCCAGCTTCGCCGGGTCGGCATGCAGGTCGACCAGGGCGGTGGCGGGCAGCTGTCCGGGCAGTTCGACATCCCGGGCGGCGCGCTCGGCGGCGGCGTGCTCGGCGAGCAGCGCGTCGACGTCGGCCGCCCAGCCCTCGGGGTCGGCGTCGTCGGGATCTGTTTCGCCCGCGCCGGTTTCGAGGTCGGCGAGCGAATCGGCACGCTGGTGCGGCGGACTGGTATCCTGGCTCGCTCCCGCGGTGGCTGTGCGCCCGGCTGTACCGGCACCGTCCCGGGCACTCACCCGCGAAAGCGGGGTGCCGCGCTCGGCTGGAACAGCCGCTCGACACGCTGGCCCCTCACCGGTACCGGCGGCGTCGGACACTCGTTCCGACGCACCGGCCGCACCGTGTTCCGAACTCACGCCGCGTGACTCGACCGCCGTCGGCGTGGCGGAATCGGCTGGGGTGGCGGGAAGGTCGAAGCCGAGGTCGAGTTCGGTTTGGATGCCCCGGGCCGCGCGCCGCTGCTCCTCGCGCAGCTCGGCCAGCGCCGCGCGGACCAGCGCCGCACCGTGCTCGATATCGGCGCGGCGCTTGCCGAGGGGGTCGCGGGGCCAGGTGGCGGTGGGCGGGTTGTCGGTGAAGGGGTTGGGGGTGTCGGGGGGCGGCGGATCGTCCCAGCGGTCGATGCGGACGGCGCGGGCCAGCGAGCCGGGTTGTTCGGCGGCGCGGGCCAGGTCGAGCAGGAAGTCCGAGGGCCCCTTGGGCTTGGACCCGGTCTCGGCCCAGTGGTGCGCCGAAACGAACAGGGCGCGTTCGGTTCTGGTGAGCGCGACATAGAAGAGGCGGCGCTCCTCGTCGAGGCGGCGAGCGGCCAGGGCCTTCTTGTGGGCGTCCAGGGCGCGTTCCAGATCGGCGCGGTCGTAGATATCGGCGAGGTCGAGCACCGGGACGCCGTCGCCCGCGTCGTCGCGCCGACGGTCACCGCGCAGCGCGGTGGGGAGTTCGGCGAGCGCGCCCATCCAGGTGGTGGTGCCGGTACCCGACGGAAAGGTGCCGTCCACCACGTGCGGGACCGCCACCACCTCCCATTCCAGTCCCTTGGCGGCGTGCACCGTGAGCACCTGCACCCGGTCGCGGGCCACCTCGACTTCGCCGGGCTCCAAACCGTTCTCGACCTCCTCGGCGGCGGCGAGGAAGGCGAGCAGCCCGGTCAGCGAGGCACGATGGTCGGCGGCGTAGCCGGACACCACCTCGGCGAAGGCGTCCAGGTGCTCGCGACCCGCGCCCGCACCGGCGGTGGCGCGCCGGGCCTGGGTCTCCACGCCCACCCCGATGGTGCGCTCCACATCCGCGACCAGTTCCGGCAGCGGCTGTCCGCTCCGCTCGCGCAGGGCGGTGAGCTCCGCGCCCAGGGCGTTGATCCGAGCGAACCCCTGCGGCGAATACTGTTCCGCCGCACCAGGGTCGGCGATGGCGTCGGCCAGGCCCGCCTGCTCGGCGGGCTCCGGCGCGACCTCGCGCAGCGCGTCGTCCAGGGCCGCGGTGTCGGTGATGGCGTCCTGCTGTCCGGCGGGCTGTCGGATGGACAGCTCGCGGGCGCGCCGGGACAGGGCGGCGATATCCGCGACGCCGATGCGCCAGCGCGCGCCGGTGAGTACGCGGATGGCCGCGCTGCCCGCCGACGGATCGGCGATCAACCGCAGCGTGGCCACGACATCGGCCACCTCGGGGGTGTGCAGCAGCCCGCCCAGCCCGACGATCTCCACCGGTAGTCCCCGCTCCCGCAGTGCCTCCGCGAGCGGGGCCGCATCGGCGTTGCGGCGCACCAGCACCGCCGAGGTGGGCGGCTGCTCCCCCAGATCGGCGGCGGCCTCCCATTCTGCGGCGATGCGCTCGGCCACCCAGTCCCGTTCGCCCGCGACCGTCTCGGTGAGGGCGAAGGCGACCACGCCGTCGGTGGCGTCGGGCCGCGGCCGCAGGGCGTCGACGGTGACGCCGCCGCCCTCGGCCGCCCGCCGCCGCAGCGGATCGGCCA
Organism: Nocardia sp. CC227C; assembly: GCF_030767025.1. Classification (GTDB taxonomy): domain Bacteria; phylum Actinomycetota; class Actinomycetes; order Mycobacteriales; family Mycobacteriaceae; genus Nocardia. Next base: position 561,324 of record NZ_JASITE010000002.1, read on the forward strand.
CCAGATTCGCCAGTTCCAGCGCCTCGGGCGGATTGCGCCAACTGGTGAGCAGCGGCAGCACCGGGGCGGGAATGCCCGGCGCGCAGGGGAAGTCGGTGGCGAAGCGGGGCAGGTTGGCCGCCGACGCGCCGCGCCACCCGTAGATCGACTGCATGGGATCGCCCACCGCGGTCACCGCGAGTCGTTCGCTGTCGGCCGGATCGCCGTCGGTGTCGCGATCCGGCCCGATGCCGCCGAAGAGGGAAGCCAGCAGGATGCGCTGGGAGTGCCCGGTGTCCTGGTACTCGTCGAGCAGCACCAGGCGGAAGCGCTCGCGTTCGGCGGTCGAGACCTCCGCGTGTTCGGCGGCCAGCCGGGCGGCCAGGGACATCTGCGCACCGAAATCCAGTGCGCCGCGGCGGCGCAACTCCTCGGCGAGCCGTTCCACCAAGGGCAGCAGCGAGATTCGCTCCTCCTGCACGGCGAGCAGGTCCAGCAGGGCCTTCTTGGGTCCGCCGCGCTGTTTAGGCCCCGCGGGCAGGGTGTGGATGAGGCGATCCAATTCCCGGTGGGCGTCACGCAATTGGTCCGGCGACACCAGGTGCTCGGCCAGCTGCCCGGACAGCGCCAGCACGGCTTCGGTGACCGAAACCGGAGTGCGGTCGATGTCGAGGTCGCCGTCCCAGGTCGAGACGAGCCGATAGGCCAGCTGCCAGAGCTGGGTCTCGCTGAGCAGCGTGGCATTGGGTTCCACCGGCAGCAGCAGGCCGTGTTCGGTGAGCAGCCGGCCGGCGTAGGAGTGATAGGTGCTTATCTCCGGTTCGGAGCCGGTGAGCAGGGCGCGCAGCCGCCCGGTGGGGTCGATGTCGCGTACCAGCGGGGCGCCGGCGAGCCGGGCCAGGCGGGTGCGGATGCGGGTGGTCAACTGCTGCGCGGCTTTTCGGGTGAAGGTGAGTCCCAGCACCTGTTCGGGTTCGACCAGGCCGCCTGCGACCATCCACACCACGCGAGCGGCCATGGTCTCGGTCTTGCCCGCGCCCGCGCCCGCCACGACCAGGGTCGGGCCGGGCGGGGCGGCGATGACGGCGGCCTGCTCGTCGGTGGGCGGGGGCAGGCCCAGCGCGTCGGCCAGTTGCCGGGGCGTGATCACTCGTCGGTCACCTGCCGACCGGTGTCCTGCACCGGGCAGCTGCCGGAGACCTTGCAGTGGCGGCAGCCGTCATTGCGCATGGCGAGATAGCTGGGGCCGCGGGTGGCGGCGGCCGCGTCGTGGATCACGCCGCGCCACCGGTCGATTCCGGCCTCGTCCAGGGGTGGCTGCGCGCGCTGGGTGGCACCCTCCTTGCTGGACGGTTTGGCGACGTAGACCAGGCGGGCGCCGCCGGGTTCGCCGTCGCCGAGCGCGCCCTCGGCGGCGGCGACCTGGTAGGTCGCCAGCTGGGCGTGGTCCTCGGCCGCCTGTTTGGAGATCGGTGTCTTGCCGGTCTTGACATCGACGATCACGAAGCGGCCCAGGGCATCTCGTTCCACGCGGTCGACGCGGCCCTTGATGCGCACCGGCAGTTCGTCGGGACCCCGCGCGGGCAGGGTGAGGTCGATCGGCACCTCGACGCCCAGTGCGGTGAGTTCGTCGCGGGTATTGCGCAGCCAGGCCAGGAAGGTGTCGACCATGGTCTCGGTGCGGCGCAGTTCCTGCCGGGAATGCCAGTTCTCGCCCTCCCGGGAGCTGGGGTCCACCTTCTTCCACGCCTTGGCCAGCGCCGCCTTCACCTGCGCCTCGTCGACCTGGCCGGCCAGGGCCTGGACCAGGGTGTGCACGAGATTGCCTTTGAGGGCGTGCACGTTGTCGCCGTCCTGGCCGCCGTGGCGTTCCAGTGCCCAGCGCAGCGGGCAGGTCTTCAACTGGTCGACGGTGGAGGGGGAGAGGCCGATGGCGCCGTCCTCGATCTCCCACAGCGGATGCTCGGAGCTGATGTCGGCGGTGCCGTACCACTCGTCGGGGTGCGCGCCGCGCACGCCGGCGGCGGCGAGGCGGGCCAGTTGGCGGGCGGCGCGGTCGGCACGATCCGGTTCGGCTTCGGGATCGCAGACGGCGCCGCGCAATTCGGCGATGAGGGCGTGCATGGCGAGGGCGCGACCCGGATCGACCGGGGCGGGAATGCGGCCCGGTTCACCGTAGTCGGTATCGGCGTCGAGTTCGGCGAGGAAGCGCGACGGGGTGAGATCCTGGTCACCGGTGACGGATTCGACCGCGGTCACCAGCAGAGATCGGCGGGCCCGGCCGCAGGCCACCAGCAGCAGCCGCCGCTCCTCGGCCAGCAGGGGCGCGGCACGGCTCACGCGTTCTCCCGTATCCCCCACTCCGGCAATGACATCCACCAGTTCCTCGACGCCGAGCAGGGTGCCGCGCGGGCGCAGATTGGGCCAGATGCCCTCCTGCACACCGGCGACCACGACGGTATCCCATTCGCGTCCCGCCGCGCCGTGCGCGCTGACGATGGTGACGGCCTCGCCCGGATCGGTGTGCGGTGCGCCGTCCTGCGGAATCTCCTGCTGCTCCAGGTATTCCACGAATCCCTCGACGGTGGCGTGCGGCAGCCGGTCCACATACGCCCCGGCCGCCTCGAACAGCCCGACCACCGCGTCCAGATCCCGGTCCGCCTGCATGCCGACCGCTCCCCCGCGCTCGGACTGCCCCACCCACCGCCGCTCCAGGTTCGACGCCGTCCACACCGCCCACAGCGTCTCCTCCAGGCCCTCCCCGCGCCGCCGCGCCGCCCGACCCCGCCCCACGGCCTTCAATACCCGCCGCAGCGGAGCCGACTCCACCTCGGTGAGCCGCCCCAGCACGGCCCGATCCCCCACGCCGATAATGAGATCCCGCAGTATCTCCGCCGAGGACCGATCGAGATCGGCGAACCGCTCCGCCGCCTCCCGCTCGCCGGTGTCCAGCGGCGGCGCGCCGGAGTCGGGTAGCGAACCGTCGCCCGCGGCACCGTCCGCCGAAGGCGCGATCTCATCCGGCCGCGCCACCGGGTCCTGCCCATTCGTCGAGGAACTCACCGACCCCGAATCGCGCACCGCGGTGTCGTCCGTGTCGCCGCTCGGCGTTGGTAGGGAGACTCCGTCCTCCGCTCGCCCGGCATTCGCCACCGTGGCGGACCCTGGCGACTGCCGCGCGTGCGCGTCCTGGGTATCCACGACCCCGCCGCCCGACGCATCCACCCCGGCGGTTCGACGGCGCGCTCCGGCATCTTCACCGGGCGCGGCCCCACTCTGGTTCGTATCGTCCGTCACACGGCCACGCGCCCCGATATCACCCGACGCCGCATCGCCCGACGCCGCATCGCCCGACGCCGCATCGCCCGACGCGGCAGCGTGCCCGGAGGCGTCGGTGTCCGGCTCGGGTCGGCGGTTCGGGTAGCCGAGTTCCAGGACCGAGCGGCGGATGCCGCGGCGGAGCCGGCGCAGGCTGATCTGGTCGGCGCCGCCGAGCGGGCCAGCCAGCAGGTCGAGGGCGTCGTCGGCGGTGAAGGCGTCGGGGCGGGGGCCGGGGTGGCGGCTGGGGTCGCCGGCCATGATGGCGCGCAGGGTGAGCAGCGCCCAGGACGCGCCGCGGCGGCGGGCGAGGGGGACCTCCGGCGGGGGTTGGCGCACCGGCACGCCCGCCGCCAGCAGCGCACGGCGCAGGGGGGCCAGCGACAGCGGAATGGAGCGGACGACCACGGCCATCCGGGACCACGGGACACCGTGGGTGAGGTGCGCGCGGCGCAGCTGGTCGGCGATGAGGGCCGCCTCCTTGGCCGGCGTGGTGAGGACGCGGACCTGCACCTCACCCTCGACGGCCGCACTCTCGCCGAGGCTCTGGCCGGACTGCCGCGCACCGGCTCCGGCACGGCGGCCGACGTCCGTATCCGCGGTGCGGTCGGCATCCGGGTGGGCACGCGCCGCCGAGTCCGACGCGGTGGCACGGTCGCCGCGCACACCGACATCCGAATCCGCGGGTATTCCGGTGACCGGCAGGGCGTTCGCCTCGGAGCCGGGGGCGACCGCCGACCCGGCAGCCCCGACCGGCCCCGTCCCGGCGGCTCGGTCGATACTCGGCTCGGCGGCCCGCCCCGCACCGAGCCCAGCAGATCGCCCGGCACCAGGCCCCACGGCTCGGTCGACACCAGGCCCCACGGCTCGGTCGACACCAGGCCCCACGGCTCGGTCGACACCAGGCCCCACGACTCGATCGGCACCAGGCCCCACGGCTCGGTCGACACCAGGCCCCACGGCTCGGTCGACACCAGGTCCCGCAGCTCGGTCGGCACCAGGTCCCACGGCTCGGTCGGCACCAGGTCCCACGGCTCGGTCGGCACCAGGCCCCGCAGCTCGGTCGACACCAGGCCCCGCAGCTCGGTCGACACCACGCCCCGCAGCTCGATCGGCACCACGCCCCGCGACCCGGTCGGTCCCCGGGCTGGCCGGTGGGGTGGCCTGCGCGGAGTCTCGGGCCGGGTCGGGTTCGGCCGGGGTGGTGTCGACGACTCGCAGGGTGACCGGTGGGGTGCGGTGGACGCCGGTGCCGGGGAGGCGGGCGGTGATGCGGGCCAGGGCTTCCTGGATGGCGGGGGCGCTGCGGTGGTTGGCGCGCAGGATGATGCGGCGGTCCTCGGGTGCGCCGGGGTCGGCGGCGAAGCGGGGGTCCGCGCCGCGGAAGGTGAAGACGGACTGGTCCGGGTCGGCGGCGACCACCGCGGTGGCGGGGCCGCTGCCGATGGCGCGAACCAGTTGGGCCGCTTGCGGGTCCAGGTGTTGGGCGTCGTCGACCAGCAGGTGCCGGACGCGGTCGCGTTCGGCGGCGAGCAGTTCCGGATCCAGCACCAGGGCGTCCAGCGCGGCGCCGACGAGTTCGGCGGCGTCCAGGGCGGGTGCGCTGGCTTCCGGCGTCTCCATGCCGACCGACCAGCGCAGCAGCATGGTCTGCTCGTAGCGTTCGGCGAAGCGGCCCGCGGCCACCCACTCGGGATGCTGTTGGGCGCGTCCCAGTTCCACCAGGTCCTCGGGGCCGAGTCCGCGTTCGGTGGCGCGCAACATGAGATCCCGCAACTGCTCGGCGAATCCGCTGGTGGGCAGGGCGGGGTGCAGCCGTTCGGGCCAGTACGTCGCGCCGTCCTGGAGTTCGCCGCGCAGCAGCTCGCGCAGCACGATGTCCTGCTCGGATCCGGTGAGCAGGCGCGGCGGCGGATTGCCGTGCGTCGCCGCGTGCGTGCGCAGCATGCCGAAGGCGTAGGAGTGCACGGTCCGCACCAGCGGCGCCCGGGTCGCGCCCGGCACCCCGCCCAGCTCCGGGGCCAGCGCGGCGATGCGAAGGGTCAGTGCGTTGCGCACCGCGGTGGCCGCCCGCTTGGAGTAGGTGAGCACCAGCACCGACTCCGGGTTCTCCCCCGCGACGATCCGGGCCGCCGCCAGATCCACCAGCAGCGCGGTCTTCCCCGTCCCGGGACCGCCGAGCACCTGCCACGGCCGCCATCCGGGCTCCGGCCCCACCCAGTCGAACAGCTCCCGGACGTCGGCGTCCCACTCCGGGGAGTGGGACGCGGTCTGCACCCGGCGCACCAATCGCACCGGGCTATCCGATCGCATCACGCCGGCTATTTCAACAGACGCCCCCGACACTGTTGTTTGCCCGGTCTTCGCCGAGTGTTCTCGCACACTCCGCCGACCCGCCGTCTGTCGTACCCACCCGGCAGAATGGGGCGGTGGTCGATCTCCAGGTACATCGTTTCGGGCCCTCGACAGGTCCGGTCGTCTTGGCGCTGCACGGCCTGACCGGGCACGGGAGCCGCTGGCGGGCGTTGGCCGAGGAGCAGTTGCCGGAGGTCCGGATGGTGGCTCCGGATCTGCGGGGACACGGCCGATCCACCTCGCTGCCGCCGTGGGATTTCGAAACGGTCGTCGCCGATCTCGTCACCGTGCTGACCACCGAGACCGGCAAACCCGCGGTGGTGGTCGGGCATTCGTTCGGCGCGGCGGTGGCGATCCACCTGGCGCGCGCCCGCCCCGATCTGGTGCGGGGGCTGGTCCTGCTCGATCCGGCCATCGGCATCGATCCGGTACTGCTGCACGACATCGCCCGCTCCACGCTCGAACACCCCGACTACGAGAGTGTCGAGGCCGCGCGGTTCGACAAATTGGAGACCGCCTGGGCCGAGGTGGAACCGCGGCTGCTGGACGCCGAGCTGGCCGAACATCTGGTGCCCACCGGCGGCGGCCGGGTCGGCTGGCGGGTGTTCGCTCCGGCCATCCTGTCGTACTGGGGGCAGCTGGCCCGCGATTTCGTGCTGCCGCCCGCGGGATTGCCGACCGTCCTGGTGCAGGCCGCGAAGGTGCGCCCGCCGTTCGTGCCGCCGGCCTTCCGCGCCGCGCTCACCGAGCAGCTCGGCGACCGGCTCACCGTGCACGACTTCGACTGCGACCATATGGTGCCCCAGGCCCGTCCCGCCGAGACCGCGGCGCTCATCCGCGCCGTGCTGGCGACCACGTGACCGGCCGGGCGCGGAACGCGGCAGCCACGAACGAATTCCGACACGACCGGGGGTGCAGGCGATGGCGACGACCGATGCCGAGATCGAGCGAGTCCGCGAACTGGTGGCCCTGATTCCGCCCGGCCGCGTCGCCACCTACGGCGATATCGCCGCGGCGGCGGGCCTGTCCACCCCGCGCACCGTCGGCTGGATCATGCGCACCGACTCCGCCGACCTGCCCTGGCACCGGGTGTTGCGCGCCGACGGCCGCCCCGCCCCGCACCTGGCGGGTCGGCAGCTGCGACGCCTGGCCGCGGAGGGGTGCCCGATCCTCGACGACCGCGTGGACCTGCGTCGCGCCCGTTTCGATCTCGCCGCCGATCGGTCGTCGGGCGACTGATCACGGTCGGTCGCGATACCGAGAAAACCTGCACGCTGTCGGAGCGGTCCGGGAAGTCCGCGCGGAACATCCGCACCGCCACCGTTCGACGGCACGCGGTTTCCGGATCGCGCGGATACAGCAGTGGCCGGTGCCGACCGCAGGCGGGCATGCCCTCGTCCCGGATCCGCCGGAAGAACTCGCAGCGGCCCGGATCCGCCGGCGGCCCGCTCGCGGCGACACCGGTTCCGGACCCCGCGACCGGCGGGAACCGGACGCCGAGCGATCCGACCGGGCGAGCCGATCGTTCGGGCCGACATCCGGCCGTTCGGCGACCACATCCGGCGAAACCCGATACGCGCCACCCCCTGCGGCGGTTACCGTGGATTCATGTCCACCCGTCTGGCATGCGTGGTGTTCGATGCGACCGAGCCCCGGTCGGCGGCTCGATTCTGGGCGGAACTGCTCGGCTGGGAGATAACGCTGGACCGGCCCGCCGGGGTGGACGTGGCCGCACCCGACCCGGACGGGCTGGAGGTGGCGCTGACCTTCCTGGCCACCTCGCACCCCAGGGCGGCGAAGAACCGCATCCACTTGGACCTGGCCAGCCGGTCGCTGGATCATCAACGGGTGCAGGTGGATCGGGCGCTGTCACTGGGTGCGCGGCGGCTGGATGTCGGTCAGGGCGCGGTGCCGTGGACGGTGCTGGCCGATCCCGAGGGCAACGAGTTCTGCGTCCTCGAGCCGCGTGAGCAGTACGTCGACACCGGCGCGGTGGCCGCTATCGTGGTGGACACCCGAAATCCGTTGCGGCTGGCCGAGTTCTGGTCGGCCGCGGCGGGATGGCCGCTCACCCACGACACCGCGCGCTACGCCGGAATCCGCTCGGCGACCGGGCAGGGACCCTGGCTCGAGTTCCTCCGCACCCCGGCCGTGTGCCCCGACCGCGGCCGCCTGCACCTGGATCTGGTCGCCTTTCCCACCGACGATCCGGCCGCGGAGGCCGCGCGGCTGCGCGCCGCGGGCGCGACGCCGATCAGCTCCGGCGGTAGCGAGTCCGATGCCCAGATAGCGGTTCTCGCCGATCCGGAGACCAACGAGTTCTGCCTACTACGCGCGCCCGCCGACTGACCTGTGGCGGGTCACCGGCGCGAGCCCCCGGCGCCGAGCCTCGGCCACCGGAACGAGCACCGAACCTCAGCTACCGGAACGAGTAGCGAACCGCGGCCGCCGGATCACGGCACCGGACGCCCCGCCGACCTCGAGCACCGGACGCCCCCGCCGACCTCGCCGACGAGGTAGCCGCCGCCGATTTCAGGGACGCCGCACGACCTCAGGCCGCCTCGCCCTTCTTCAGCCGCCGCCGCTCCCGCTCCGAGAGCCCGCCCCAGATGCCGAAGCGCTCGTCCCTGGCCATGGCGTACTCCAGGCACTGCACGCGCACTTCGCAGCCGGAGCAGATCCGCTTGGCCTCCCGGGTGGAGCCGCCCTTCTCCGGATAGAACGCCTCCGGATCGGTCTGGGTGCACAGTCCGCGCTCCCGCCAATCCGTATCGTCGAATTCGGCGTTGTCCGCGAGAGCCTCGAACGCGGCGTCGAACTTGGTGAACATCAACTTCATGGTGTGCCTCCAAGCATGCGTAGCGACAGCGGTGGTTTCGACGGGGGCTAGCGGCCCATGGCGCAATCGCCGACCGCGCTGAGCGGACGGGACGGCTCACCGGCGGCGAAGATGCGGCGGGCGTGCACGGCGGCCGGGCTGGACGACCAGGGCGCGAGGGCGGTGGTGAACATCAGCTCGCACCAGGACAGCGCGGGCACCTCGCCGCCCGCGAGCGTGCCCAGCAGCGACATCTCGGTGTCGTGGTCGGCCCAGGCGGCCAGCAGCCAGGCGGCGTCGAGGCGGCCGAGGAATTCCTCGGCGTCCTCCGGCGGGCCGTTCGGGGCGTCCACGGCGAGGTGGACGACGGCGGAAATGGCATGGCGCATACGGGCATCCAGTCCGATGCCGTTGTGTAGCAGCAGGCCCTCCAGCGCATCCCGCAGGCCCGCGCCGCGATCGACTCGGAAATCGGTGCGCCGCTCGGCGGTGGTGAACTCGAACATGACGTTCCTTTCGCAACAACTCACGCAGGAATAGAAATCAAGGTAGACAATGGGTTTCGACCTGAAGGGCCGGAATTCCGGGCGCGGTCTCCGCCGCGGTGGTCCGGTATTCCACGAGCGCCGCCAATGTTCCCGGCCGCCAATCCCGGCGACCGGGCACCCGGCGCCAGTCCTGTGCCGGATTGTCGGTGGTCGAGAGCAACCGCAATGTCATTCCCGCCATGGTCGCCATGCCGAACAGCACCGCCGCGTCCACCTCGCGATCGGGAACGGTGAGCCGCACATCGGCCCGGCGCAGGCCGGTTTCGGCGCACGCCCGCCCGGCCAACCACACCGCGCGGGACGCGGCGGCCATGCCGGCGGCCACCCGGGGGCCGCGTGGATGGGCAGCGGCGACCGCGATATGCGGTACCAGCCTGATCATTCTCGACATCGGTAACTCGCTTTCGAAACACGGCCGCCCCGCAAAACCATGACGTGACCGCCCGGATCATCGAAATGCATTCTGGTGAACCGCTTCTGGTTGCGGCTTCAATGCATGTGATTGATCTAAAAGCGACATGACCGACTTGTCCACCCGCAGCCCGGGTTTGAGCAAACCCCTAGCAGTACTCACACTGACCAGTGGTGGTACCGATGCGAGTAGCCACTCGAAGGAGAACGGCACCCTTTCGGCAAACACTGTCGCGCACCGCGTTCAGACCTTACGGTCTCCTCATGCCATATGTTCACACGGGCTCGGCAACCGTCCACTTCCGCACGTCAGAGGTATCGGGGCCCACCCTGGTGGGCGCACACGGATTCTTCCTGGACGGGTCCGTGTTCGAACCGCTCCGCAAACCACTGGCGGCGGCCGGGATAAACCTCGTCACCATCGACGCGCGCGGCCACGGCCGCACGCGGACACCCGAGGGTGAAATCTTCAGCTACTGGGATATGGCCGCCGATATCCTGGCGGTCCTGGATGAACTCGATATCGACCGGGCCGTGATCGGCGGCATGGGACAAGGCGGTTTCGCCGCGTTGCGCCTGGCCCTCGCCGCACCGCACCGGGTTCGGGGCCTGGCGCTGATGGATACCGAGGCGGGTGAGTGCACACCGGCGGAATTGGCCTGGTACCGCGTATTCTTCGAACGCTGGTGTGGAACCGAACCACTCGCGCCGCTCATCGCGGAATTGGCGCCGCTCCTCATCGGCGGCCAGGACCCGCGTGCTTGGCGGGAATGGACGGTGCGCTGGAGCGATTCCGATCGCGCGGCCGTGGGCGCGGCGGCGCGCTGCCTGATGGACCGCCGCTCACTCCTGCATCGGCTGCCCGAGATCACCGCGCCCGCGCTGGTATTGCGCGGCAGTCACGACGGCGTCAGCACCGCACAGAAATCGGAGGCACTGGCGGCGGAATTGCCGGGAGCCGACGGCACGGTCACGATCCCCGGCGCGGGCCACGGTGCGGTGTGGACGCATCCGGAATCGATCGCGCCCCTGCTGATTCAGCTGATGCGCCGGGTGGCGGACGACGTCGATCCGATGCGCACGCCGAGGACCGCACCGAACCGCGGTGCGCGAACCGCCGTGCCGCCTGCCGCCATAGCCATCTGATGCCCGCCCGCACCGGAACGCGGATGCGGCGGGCTGCCACCGCGCCCGCGCTCAGGACCGAACGTCGACGAGATGCGTCTGCTCCGGACACCAGGTGGGCAGTCCGAGGAAGATCTGGATCTGGTCCGGGTTGCTGGCGCTGTAGACCTTGAACAGCTGCACGGCGAGGGAGCGACAGTGCCCGGTCTCGGCGTCGCGGACGTGCATGATGGGCCGATCCCGCCCGTAGGCCGCCACCCCTTCGTCCCACAGCTCCCGGAACAGGTCGTAGCGCCCGAGTTCGGCGAGGAATTCGGTGGACCAGGCGGTGTCGCCGGTGCTGCCGATGAGCCCGCGCAGCCAGCGCACCGTGGTGCGCACCTCGGCTTCCCATTCCACCATGACCCGCCGGGAGTTCGGATTGGCGAAGAACCAGCGCAGCATGTTCACGTCCTCGGCCAATCCCGGGAATGCGCGATTGTAGCTGTCATTGCAGGCCAGCACATTCCAGCGGGTGTCGATATAGGCCGCCAGATGGGGTTCGTGCAATTCCAGCGCGCGACGCATATCCGGGCCGACGTCGGCGCGCAGTCGGTCGACCGACGGGAATTCCCCGGCGCCCAAACCGGCCAGGTCCAGCAGATGTCGGCGCTCCACCTGCGAGAGAGCGTCGATGCGGTCGAGATAGCGCACCAGCGCGTCGACCACCTCGCGGGTGGGATGGTCGCGGTCACCTTTTTCCAGGTGGCTGATATAGCTGGCGCTGACCCCGGCATTGAAGGCGAGGCGTTCCCGGGATACTCCTCGGTCGTCGCGCAGGCGACGCAGCAGCAGGCCGAACGACGGCGGGCGCACATTCTCCGAGTCACGCCTGGGTTTCGCGCTCGTAACCACGACTATCCCCTTCCACAAACTCTCAGCAATCACGTTCGATGCCAGCGCGGACCCGGCGGCGCAGTCAGCCGGACACCCGAACCACAACGTCGAAGAACTGCGGTGATTGCCTCACCCGTCGTCAGTTCCGCTTCGGGATAGTGCCACATTTTGTTGTACATAAGACCAAAACATGGCTGTTTCTTTACTGTGTCGCCGGCAGCGGGTCCATCTCGAACAGTAGCCCGCGAACATAGGGCAATCGAGAATCCGCAACCGCCGATCCGCGTCGAATTCGGGCCCGCCATCGCCCGCCCGCTACCATCGGCAGCCATGACCAGCCTCGTTCCGGACCGCGCCCCGTGACGACCGTCGACGCGATCGTGCTCGCCGGCGGGCGCGCCACCCGGATGGGCGGGGTGGACAAACCCGCCATCGTGGTCGGCGGGCAGTCCATGCTCGACGCCGCCCTCGGCGCGGTCGCCGGCTGCGCGCGCACGGTGGTGGTGGGGCCGCAGCGACCCGAGCTGCCGCCGGAAATCCTGCAGGCGCAAGAGATTCCGGCCGGGGCCGGACCGGTCGCCGCCATCGCCGCTGGCCTGGGCGTATTGGCGGACTGCGACTTTCCCGCCGGGCTGATCGTGGTGTTGGCGGCCGACATGCCCTTCCTCACCGCGCCCGCGGTCGACGAGCTCCTCACGCACGCACTCGAATCCGGCAGTGACGCGGTATTCGCGGCCGACGAGTCGGGGCGGCCGCAGTATCTGGTCGGGGTGTGGCGGCGCGAGGCGCTGACCGCGGCGGTGAGCCGGCTGGAGTCGTTGGTGAACCAGCCCATGAAGGCGGTGGTGCCGGTGGACACCGTCATGGTGCCGCTGGCGGGGGTCGCCGACTGCGATACCCCCGACCAGGTGCGCCATGCGCGGGAGGCGGTCGAGCACACCGCGGCAAACGCCCCGATGGGCCTGGACGAGGCGCGTAGTGTGTTGCGCCACAGTGTATCCCAGCTCACTCCCCACAGCGTCACCGTGCGTGCGGCGCGGGGCGCCGCGCTCGCCGAGCCGCTGCTGGCCGCGGACGCCCTGCCGCGCTTCGACGTCTCGGCCATGGACGGCTACGCCGTCTCCGGCGACGGACCGTGGCAGGTGCGCCGCGATATCGGCTTCGCGGGCGGACAGCGGCCGGTAGGACTGCTGGCCGGTGAGGCCGTCCGGATCGCCACGGGCGCACACGTTCCCGACGGCACCACCACCGTGGTGCGCGACGAATTCGTGCGGGTGGACGAGGGCGGCGTGCTGCATCGCCTGCCGGACACCCCGCTGCGCGACGATGTGCGCCGCCGCGGCGAGGACTGGCAGCCGGGGGCCGAGATCGCGCCCGCTGGGACACCGGTGAACGCCGCGCTGATCTCGGCGGCGGCCAGCGCCGAGGTGCGCTCGGTACTGGTGCGCGGCCCGGTGCGGGCGCGAATCGTCATGACCGGGGACGAGATTCGCAGCGAAGGGCCGCTGCACGCCGGACAGACCCGCGATTCGATCGGCCCGATCCTGCCCGATCTGCTGGCCTGGCACGGCGTGCGGACCCAGGACCGGGTCCATCTGCGCGACGCCGCCAACGCCTTCGACGAGGTGCTGGCCGCGGCGTCCGACTGCGATCTGCTGGTGATCGTGGGCGCGACCGGTGGCGGCGCGGCCGATCAGCTGCGCGCGGCATTGGGCCGCGCGCGGGCGAGCGTGCTGGTGCGCAGGCTGCGGCTGCGACCGGGCGGTTCCACGGTGGTGGCGCAACTGCGTTCCGGCGCAGTGGTTCTCGGCCTGCCCGGCAATCCGTTCGCCGCCGTCGCCACCCTGCTGGCACTGACCCCCGCCCTGGTGTCCGGCCTGACCGGCGCCACGCATGAGCGCGTCCTGCTGGGGCCGCTCGCCAATGCCGGTGAGGTCTCCGGCCCGGTGACGCGCATCGTCCCCGCCCGCGCGGCACCCGAAGGCGGCTGGGTGGGTGACGCGAGCATCCGCACCGCGCATCTGGCCGGGCTCCTGCACCGAGACGGCCTCGTGGTGGTGCCCGCCGACGCCCGCGACGGCGACCCGGTGCAGTTCCTGCCACTTCCCAACTGACCAGTCGCCGCGCCGCCGCGCCCCACGGCACCGCCTCGCCCCCACCACCGCCTCGCCCCCACCACACCGCCGCGCCCCCACCACACCGCCGCGCCCCCACCACACCGCCGCAGCCCGCTGCACCGCCGCGCCCCGCTGCACCGCCGCGCCACCGCACGCTTCCTGCACCGGCGCACCCCCACGCCACCGGACCCCGCTGCGCCATTGTCGCCGCACCCCCACGCCACCCCACTGCGCCACCGCACACCCCACTGCGCCACCGCCCCCCGCTACGCCACCGCCACCCCGCTGCGCCACCGCACCGCCGCGCCATCCGCCACATCACGCGGGCTTTCCGCGCCTCCCCCCTGTTCCGAGCCGTCGTCCCCATACCGAGCGCGCGATCCCCTCGACTCGGACGGCACGATCCCCAGACCGAACCGCATGGCCGTCCGCCCCGGGTGCCCGTCCGCCTCGGGTGCGGTCGGTCCGGTCGGCGACGACCGCGTGGCGACGTGGCTTGCGGCCGGAACGCGGGCGCAGTGAGTTCGACCACTGCGGTGGGGGCGGGTCGGCGGGCGGCGCGACCGCTGGAATGGGGTGCGGCCCGTGCCTTTGCGGCCGTGTGCGCCGAGAAACCTATTGCATACCAACCGGTTTGCGAGTGGTTGGCGGAGGGGCTGATGTGGTCGGGTAGTGCTCGTGGGAGACGAGCACTGCGGCACAGTCGATGGTGACGACGCGCGCACCGAGCCGACCGACCTCCCCTTCCTCGCGGGCCGGGTCTACGACACCGAAGACAGACTGATGCAGCGCGCCTACACCTTCGCCTGCCCGGTCCCCGGCTGCCCCCATCGGCACGAAGACCGCACCGACAGCCCGCCGGAGGTCTGGCAGGCGCGCGTCAAGTCGGCCCTGGCCCGGCATCTCGCCGCGGCGCACCCGGAATGGCGTCCGAGCGCCGACGACTGACGGCACGCCGGGACCGTCCGCCATCCGGGCGGGCATCACGCCCGCAACGAGTCGACGATCTTCGCGATCCGATCCGCCCGGGTCTCGGGACGCTTGGCCGCCGTGACACCCCGAACCCACGCACGACGCTTCGAGTAGCCGCGCTTGTCGAAGGCGTCGCGCAGCGCCGCCCTCGCCAGCGCGGCGGCCAGATCAGGGGGAACCTCCACTGCACGCTCGTCGGTATCGCGGGCGACCGTGACCGTGACCGTGCCACCGGGCTGCTTGCCGAGCACGGTACGGATGGACTTCAGCAGACCGAGACACGGACCATCGCCCATATTCACGACCGAGCCTCGGTAGGGCTGACCGTCGAAGGTGGCGGTCACCGGGATGCGGCCGCCGCCGCCGAGCCCGGCGACCACCTCTGGGGGAATGGGGATATACGCCCCGCCACCTCCGGCGGACCGGATCGTCCCCTCGAATCGCAGCATGGAATCCACGATATCGCGCACCCGTCGAGAGGTCGGCGGATTATGCCAGCGATCGCGCGGCAAACCAGGCAACCGAGGCGGGAACGCGCTGGTCGGAAAGGCACCCGAAGTTAGCTGGAATGGCGGATAATCGCGTG
This sequence comes from Nocardia sp. CC227C, assembly GCF_030767025.1. Taxonomy (GTDB): domain Bacteria; phylum Actinomycetota; class Actinomycetes; order Mycobacteriales; family Mycobacteriaceae; genus Nocardia. Next base: position 576,429 of record NZ_JASITE010000002.1, read on the forward strand.
CCACCCGTCACCATCAGTGTGTTAACAAATATTAAGCGGCCGAGAACCGAACGTTTCCAAAGCATCACCGACACCGCCCCGAAACCCTCTCGGGGCGAGGCGTTTCAGCCGGTCATCATGGATACACGCAGGTAGAACGGCATCGACGGGAGGCGGGCCGCTATCGCACAGTGACCGCCACGTTGCGGCGACCTCACAACTCACAACGCGGGTTCGAGCACTGTGAGAGGATCGTTTTGACGCCCGCTATGACGTCTTTACAGTCGATGCAGCAGCCCAATTTCCACAGCTCGAAGGGGGCGTCATGGCAAACCCGGGGACCGATCGATCGTCCGCCGATGCACTGCTTCGACTGGGAAAGTATTTCAACCGCGGTGAGGTTTCCACGGACCTGCGCACGGTCCACAAGGTGGGCGGGCGCGATGCCGACGAGTTCTATCGGGATCGCTGGGCGCACGACAAGGTGGTGCGCTCCACGCACGGCGTGAACTGCACCGGCTCGTGCTCGTGGAAGATCTACGTCTCCGACGGCGTGATCACCTGGGAATCGCAACAGACCGACTACCCGTCCGTCGGCGCGGACAAGCCGGAGTACGAACCGCGCGGCTGCCCCCGCGGCGCGTCCTTCTCCTGGTACACCTATTCACCCGCGCGGGTGCGCTACCCGTATGTGCGCGGCGTCCTGCTCGAGCTCTACCGCGCCGCCAAGGCCGAACTCAAGGACCCGGTGCTGGCCTGGGAGTCCATCGTCGAGGACCCGGACAAGGCGAAGCGCTACAAGCACGCCCGCGGCAAGGGCGGTTTCGTGCGCGCCGAATGGTGGGAGGCCGCCGAGATCGCGGCGGCCGCACACGTGCACACCATCAAGAAGTACGGGCCGGACCGGGTCGCCGGGTTCTCCCCCATTCCCGCCATGTCCATGGTCAGCCACGCGGTGGGCGCGCGGTTCATCTCGCTCATCGGCGGGTCCATGCTGTCGTTCTACGACTGGTACGCCGACCTCCCGGTGGCTTCGCCGCAGGTCTTCGGCGATCAGACCGACGTACCGGAGTCGGCCGACTGGTTCGACGCGGGCTACCTGATCATGTGGGGCTCCAATGTGCCGGTGACCCGCACCCCGGACGCGCACTACATGACCGAGGCGCGCTACCGGGGTCAGAAGGTGGTCGTGGTCTCCCCCGACTACGCCGACAACACCAAGTTCGCCGACGAATGGGTGCCCGCGCGCCCGGGAACCGATGCGGCGCTGGCCATGTCCATGGGCCACGTGGTGCTGAAGGAGTTCTTCGTCGAGCGCGACACCCCGTACTTCCGGGACTACGTCAAGCGCTACACCGACCTGCCGTACCTGATCACGCTGGACGACCAGGACGGCGTGTGCGTACCCGGCAAGTTCCTCACCGCCGCCGACCTCGGACACACCGGGGAGGCCGTGGAATTCCAGACCGTGCTGTTGGACGCCGACGGAAACCCGGTGGTACCCAACGGCTCGCTCGGCCACCGCTTCACCGAGGCGGGCAAGGGCACGTGGAATCTGGACCTGGGGGACATCGATCCCCTGCTGACGCTGCACGGTCGCACCGAAACGGGGGGGCAGAGGGGTGGAAGGAACACCGCTGCCGCCGTGCAGCTTCCCCGCTTCGACGACGGCACCGCGGGCGTCATCACCCGCGGCGTGCCCACCACGACCATCGCGGGCAAGACGGTGACCACCGTCTTCGATCTGCTGTTGGCCCAGTACGGCGTGGCGCGCACGGGCCTGCCCGGCAGCTGGCCGACCGGCTACGACGATGCGAGCGAGCCGTACACCCCCGCCTGGCAGGAGGCCATCACCGGCGTTCCGGCCAAGCAGGCCGAGCGCATCGGCCGCGAATTCGCCGACAATGCCGAGAAGTCCCAGGGCCGCTCCATGATCCTGATGGGCGCGGGCACCAACCACTGGTTCCACTCGGATCAGATCTACCGCGCCTTCTTCACCCTGACCCTGCTCACCGGCTGCCAGGGCGTGAACGGCGGCGGCTGGGCGCACTACGTCGGTCAGGAGAAGTGCCGACCGGTCACCGGTTGGTCCACCCTGGCTTTCGGCCTGGACTGGCAGCGCCCGCCGCGCCAGATGCAGGGCACCGTGTTCTGGTACCTGTCCAACGACCAGTGGCGCTACGACCCGTTCACGGCGGAGTCGTTCGCCTCGCCGCTGGGGGCGGGCCGCTTCGCCGGACGCACGGCCGCGGACAATATCGCGCTCGCCACCCGGCTGGGCTGGATGCCGAGCTACCCGACCCTCAACCGCAATCCCCTCGACCTGGTGGACGAGGCGGAGGCCGCGGGCAAGACACCGGCCGAGTATGTGGTGGACGGCCTCACCTCCGGCGACCTGCGCTTCGCCTGCGAGGACCCGGACGCGCCGGAGAACTTCCCGCGCGTGCTGACCGTGTGGCGCGCCAATCTGCTCGGCTCCTCCGGCAAGGGCAACGAGTACTTCCACAAGCATCTGCTGGGCGCGGACTCCAACCTCCAGACCACCGACACCACCGGGGTGCGGCCGCGGGAACTGGTGTGGCGGGAGCAGGCCGCCACCGGCAAGCTGGATCTGCTCATGTCGCTGGACTTCCGCATGACCAGCACCACCCTGTTCTCCGATATCGTCTTCCCCGCCGCCACCTGGTACGAGAAGCACGATCTGTCCTCCACGGATATGCACCCGTTCGTGCACGCCTTCTCCCCCGCCATCTCCCCGCCGTGGGAGGCCAAGACCGACTTCGACGCCTTCCACCGCATCGCACGCGGATTCTCCTGGCTGGCCGAGAAGCATCTGGGCAAGCGCAAGGATCTGGTCGCGGTGCCGTTGCAGCACGACAGCGCCGACGCGCTCGCCCAGGCCGGTGGCCGCGTCCTGGACTGGAAGGCCGGGGAATGCGAGCCGATTCCGGGTAAGACCATGCCGAAACTGGTTGTGGTCGAACGCGATTACCCCAGCGTCGGCGAGAAGATGGCCGCGCTCGGGCCGCTGGTCGAAACGCAGGGCCTCACCGTCAAGGGTGTCACCACCATCCCCGACGCCGAGGTGGAGTACCTGAAGGGCGTCAACGGCACCGTGGTTTCCGGTGTGGCGCAGGGACGCCCGTCGCTGGCCAAGGACACCCACGCCGCCGAGGCGATCCTCGCGCTGTCCGGCACCACCAACGGCCGGCTCGCCGTGGCGGGGTTCCACGCGCTCGAACAGCGCACCGGCACCCAACTGGCCGATCTGGCCGCCGAACACGAGGGCAAACGAATCTCCTTCGCCGACACCCAGGCCCGGCCGGTGCCGGTCATCACCTCGCCGGAATGGTCGGGCTCCGAGACCGGCGGGCGGCGGTACTCGCCGTTCACCATCAATACCGAGCGGCTCAAGCCCTGGCACACGCTGACCGGGCGGCAGCACTTCTACCTCGACCACGACTGGATGATCGAACTCGGTGAGCAGCTGCCGATCTTCCGGCCGCCGCTGGACATGACGGCGCTGTTCAGCGAGCCCGGGGTCGGCAAAGTGAGCGAGAACGGCGTCACCGTGCGCTATCTGACGCCGCACTCCAAGTGGTCCATCCACTCCGCCTACCAGGACAACTTGCACATGCTGACGCTCTCGCGCGGCGGGCAGTCGATCTGGATGTCGGACAAGGACGCCGCCAAGATCGGTGTCGCGGACAACGACTGGATCGAGGCGATCAACCGCAACGGCGTCGTGGTGGCGCGCGCCATCGTGTCGCACCGCATGCCCGAGGGCACCGTGTTCATGTACCACGCGCAGGACCGTGCGGTGGACGTGCCGCGCATCGAGGGCACGCCGACCGTCGACGGGGCCGCGTCGAACGGCTCGGGGTCGAACGGCTCGGGTTCGAACGGCTCGGGTTCGAACGGCTCCGGGTCGAACGGCTTCGTCGGCAAGGGCAAGCGCGGCGGCATCCACAACGCGCTGACCCGCATCATGATCAAGCCCTCGCATCTCATCGGCGGCTACGCGCAGCAGTCCTTCGCCCTGAACTACCACGGCCCCACCGGAAATCAGCGCGACGAAGTAACGACCATTCGAAAGCGTAATCAGGAAGTGGAGTACTGACATGCGCGTCATGGCACAGCTCGCCATGGTCATGAACCTGGACAAGTGCATCGGCTGTCATACGTGCAGCGTCACCTGCAAGCAGGCGTGGACCAATCGCGGCGGCACCGAGTACGTCTGGTTCAACAATGTGGAAACCCGTCCGGGACAGGGGTATCCGCGGCAGTACCAGGATCAGGAGAAGTGGAAGGGCGGCTGGACGCTCAACCGCAGGGGCCGCCTCACATTGAAGTCCGGGTCGCGAATGAAGAGGCTGCTGAACATCTTCGCCAACCCGGACCTTCCCACGGTAAGCGATTACTACGATCCGTGGAGCTATGACTACGACAATCTGCTGTCCTCACCCCAAATCGATACAACTCCGGTGGCGCGGCCCAAATCACTGATCACCGGCGAGGACACCAAGGTCACCTGGGGCGCGAACTGGGACGACGACCTCGGCTCCGGCCCGGAGCAGGTCGGCAAGGACCCATTGCTGTCCAAGCTGTCCGACCAGGTCAAGCTGGAATTCGAGCAGACCTTCATGTTCTACCTGCCGCGCATCTGCGAGCACTGCCTCAACCCGTCGTGCGCGGCCTCGTGCCCCTCCGGAGCCATCTACAAGCGCGCCGAGGACGGCATCGTGCTGGTGGACCAGGACAAGTGCCGCGGCTGGCGGCAGTGCGTCACCGGCTGCCCGTACAAGAAGATCTACTTCAACCACAAGACCGGCAAGGCCGAGAAATGCACGTTCTGCTATCCGCGCGTGGAGGTCGGCATCCCGACCGTGTGCTCGGAGACCTGCGTGGGACGGCTGCGCTACATCGGCGTCATGCTCTACGACGCCGACGCGGTGCTGGAGGCGGCCTCGGTCGAGAACGACAAGGATCTGTACCCGGCGCAGCTGGGCGTCTTCCTGAACCCGCACGATCCGCGGGTGGTCGCGGAGGCCGAGCGGGCGGGCATCTCCACCGAATGGATTCAGGCGGCGCAGGATTCGCCGGTCTACAAGCTCATCGTCGACTATCAGATCGCGCTGCCGCTGCATCCGGAATACCGGACCATGCCCATGGTCTGGTACGTGCCGCCGCTGTCACCGGTGGTGGACGTGCTGTCGGAGACCGGGCACGACGGCGAGGACCACTCGAATCTCTTCGGGGCGATCGACGCGCTGCGGATTCCGGTGGAATACCTGGCGGAGCTGTTCACCGCCGGTGAGGTCGGACCGGTGCGGGCGGCACTGCAACGGCTGGCCGGGATGCGGTCGTTCATGCGGTCCATCAATCTCGGGCAGGAACCGGATCTGTCGATTCCGGAGGCGGTGCGGCTGGAGCCCGAGGAGATCGAGGCCATGTACCGGCTGCTCGCCATCGCCAAATACGAGCACCGGTACGTGATCCCCAGCGGCGCGACCTCCCGGGCGCACGAGCTGGATTCGCTGGCCACCGGATGCAGTCTGGACACCGACGGCGGGCCGGGCATGACGGCCTACGACTACATGGCGGACAAGTTCCACCTGAGCGATGGCCTCAGCGATACCAATGGCGCAGCGCCGGAGGAGAAGTCGAACCGGATCAACCTGCTCAACTGGGACGGCAAGCGGACCGACGGGCTGGTGCCGAGTCGCGACGGCGGCGACGGGGCTGCCGACGGCAACGGTGGAGCCGCCGACGGCACCGGGCACCCGGCCAATGGCCGCAACGGCGACGGCCGCAACAGCAATGGCCGCAACGACAATGGCCGCAACAACGGCAATGGCCGTGATGGCGATGGCGCGCACACCGATGCGGACCCCGCACCCGAGCCGAGTGGAGCCCACCGATGAAGCTGCTCACCCTGCGGCGACGGCCGGAGCCGGTGGTCCGGATGTCGGAGCGCGACCGCCGCCTGGTCTGGCGGCTGGCGGCCCTGCTCCTGGACTACCCGTCCGAGGACATGCTGCGCACCGTGCGCGAGTTCGGCGACGCCGCCGCCGAGCTGCCCGCCGAGGTGCGTGCCCAGCTCGACGAGTTCCTCGCCCACCTGCGCGATACCGATCCGCTGGAACTGGCCCAGCGCTATGTCGAGACCTTCGACATGCGCCGCCGCGCCAGCCTGCACCTCACCTTCTACGCCTACGGCGACACCCGCAAGCGCGGTATGGCGCTGCTGCGTTTCAAGCACGCCTACCGGCACGCGGGCGTCGAACTCGGCGACGAGGAGCTGCCCGACCACCTCCCGGTGCTGCTGGAATTCGCCGCCACGGTGGACCCCGTCGGCGGTGAACGACTGCTCGGCGAACACGTGCCGGTCCTGGAACTGCTGCGACTGTCACTGTCGGACAACGGTTCTCCCTATGCGGCCGTTCTCGCCGCCGTGACGGCCACGCTGCCCCCGGTGACCACCGCCGACCGCCGCCGCATCGCCGAACTCGCCGCCCAGGGTCCGCCCGAGGAGGCTGTGGGCCTCGGTCGCTCCGCAGGCTCCGCTCCTGCCGGACTGGATCCCTTCGCCATGGACCCCACCATGTTCGCCGGATCGGAAGGCCGCCGATGACCACCACCCTCTGGATGACCCTGCCGTACGTGGCCTTCACCTCGTTCCTGCTCGGACACCTGTGGCGCTACCGCAACGACCAATTCGGCTGGACCACACGGTCTTCGCAGATCTACGAATCGCGTCTGCTGCGGCTGGGCAGCCCGCTGTTCCACTTCGGCATGCTCGGCGTCATCGGCGGACATGTGGTGGGCGTGCTGATTCCCGCGTCCTGGACCGCCGCCATCGGCATCTCCGACCACATGTACCACGTGGTCGCCGTCTCCGCGGGAACGGTGGCGGGCGTCGCGGTGATCGTCGGCATCGGCATTCTGCTCTACCGCCGGATCACGGTGCCCGCCGTCCGCAAGGCCACCACCCGCAACGACAAGCTCATGTACGTCCTGCTGGCGGGTGCACTCGTCACCGGCATGCTCAACACCGTCGGCAGCAATCTGCTGTGGGGCACCTACAACTACCGTGAGACCGTATCCCCGTGGTTCCGCAGCCTTTTCACGCTGCACCCGCAGCCCGAGCTCATGGTCGGCACCCCCTGGACCTTCCAGGCGCACGGCCTGATCGTGCTCGCCCTCATCGGTGTCTGGCCCTACACCCGCCTGGTGCACATGTTCAGCGCCCCGATCGGCTACTTCGTCCGCCCCTACGTCGTCTACCGCAGCAAGCCGGACACCGCCTCGGACAAGCGCCGCTACGCCCGCGCCTGGGACTCCCCGGTCCTGCCGCCGCGCTAGCCGTCACCACGGGCGTGGATACTTCTACCTCAGCGGTATAGAATGGTAGAAACGCGTCCGAGACGTGGGAAAGAGGAACACGCGGTGAGCCTCAATATCAAGAACGAACATGTACACGCCCTCGTGCGCGAGGCCGCGCGCCGCACGGGGATGTCGCAGACCAGCGTGGTCGAGGAGGCCATGCGGCGTCTGCTACGGGAACTCGATTCCAGCACCGCGGTCACCGCCGCCATCCAATGGCAGGAGGTCGAGGACATCTTGACCGACCTGCATTCGCGGCTGACACCGGAGAGCCGCACCGTGCTCACGACGGACGATCTGTATGACGAGCAAGGCATGCCCGCGTGATCATAGATGCGTCAGCCTTGCTCGCCATCTTGCTCGATGAGCCGGAGTGCGCCGACTTCACCCACGCGATCCTGGTCGCGGCCGAACCGATGATGTCCGTGGTCAACCATCTCGAAGTCGTCATCAAGGCGGATCGCCATGCGGATCCGGTTTTCGCGCGTCGCACCGATCAGCTCGTCCGGCGATTGCGGATCGAACTCCAGCCGGTATCCGTCGAGCAGGCTGCCATCGCCCGCAACGCCTATCGTGACTTCGGCAAGGGCAGTGGGCACCCGGCCCAATTGAACTTCGGCGACTGCTTCGCCTACGCCCTAGCGGTTGCCACCGACAAACCGCTGCTATACAAGGGAAAAGACTTCGTGCACACGGATATTCGCGCGGCACTGTGAGTGGTCGTAGCCCATAGCGCCCCGGACGAACCCCGCTGGCGGTCGGGAAGTTCAGCCGGGGGCGGTCATGACTCGCAGCCGTTCCCTGGTGGACCGCTCGGCCAACAGGGGGAGGAAGGTTTCCACCTTGGCCTGTCGCGCCACCCGGCGATAGGTGGAGTACAGGAGGTGGTCGACGGTCTGCTCGTCGATGTGGTCGCCGAACTCCCGCAGCAGGCGAACGACGGCGGCCTCGAGTGCGGCTTTCTGATCGTGAGGGAGATCGCCGCGCGCATGCGCGGCATGGTCGACAGGAATCTGTGTCATTGGCGAACTCCGGCAGTTGAACCAGTTCGGAGTCGGCGTCCACCGTGCCGTGTACGCCATGCATAGGAATTGCCGTTGCCACCTTGCCGGAAAACGAACACCCGGTGAACGGCCGGTGTGCTCACCAGCGGGCGGCGCGGGCCAGCCGGTGTGCCTGCTCATTGAGCGGGTGACCGCCGTGGCCGCGAGTCCACTGCGCCCGGAAGGGCAGCGGCCTGCCCAGGGCGCGGTCGACGTGGTCGAGCACCCGATCCGACACCGGAAAGGGCACCCCGTCGGCGGCACGGCGTCGGACCGCGGTGTTGACCGCGGTCACGGCCTGCTCGCAATCGGAGAGGATGTGCAGCTCCCGCTCGAAAAGCTCGGGTGCGGCGGCGGTTTCGCAGATCGCGATGATCTCCGATTCCACCGAGCTCCGCCCGTCCACGCACCGCCCGCTGCGGCTGCGCCCGTCCTCGGCCGCCCAGCCGTACCCGCCCACCTCCCCGTATCCGGAGGCGTCGGCGGCAACGGTGAGCGGTCCGGACGGTATCCCGGCCACCGGGCGCGGCGCGGTCGGCTCCCCGTCGGGCGCGGGTCGCGGCGGCACCGTCGACCGCACGGCCAGCCGCAGCCGGTCCGCCAGCTCACCGCCGCCGGTGCCGAACAGCGTGAATTCGGCCCGGTCCCAGCTGTCGCGATGCTCCCACACCACCCGGCGGACGCGTTCCCACAGTGCCCGGTGCACCCGCCCGACCTCTTCGGCGGCGGCCGTACCGCACCATTTCCGCACGGAATCGGTTGCGGCGTCGACCAGTTCGACGATGGTGTCGCGCGAGTCCAGATATCTGCGCAGTGCCTCCCGCCGCTGCACGCGCAGTTCGGCCAATTGGTCGTAGCGCTCCACCACGCGCGGCAGCGCGGCCTCGAGCGCGGCACCCGACAGCGGGCGTGCCGCCGCCACCGCGTCGTCGAGTTCCGCCCGCAGCACGAGTTCCAGCGCTTTGAAGGTGGCGTACCAACGCTCCGCCACCGCCGGATGGTCCGAGCCGGGCACCCGTGCGCCGCCCAGCGCCCGCCGCACCACGGCCGCGAATCCCGCCTCCTCCAGGGCCAGCAGCCGCCGCGCCTCCGGTGTCGGCGTCTCGGTCAGCCATCCGTGTGTCACGGCCCATCGCCACCAATCGCGCGACGGCAGCCGGGTGCGCAGCGGATCGAGACCGCAGGCGCTCATGGCATTCGCGAACGCCGCCTCGTACTCGGTCGGCAGCAGCAGCGACAGCACCCAGGCGCAGACCTGTTCGTAGCCTTTGGGACCCGTGCGCCGCGGCGTGCGTCGCCCCTCCCGCAGGCGGGCCAGGGCGGCGACGCGCAGGGCCTGCGCGCGGTGCTCCAGCTCGGCGAGTTCGCCACGCTCCCGGCGGTTTCCGCGCCGCAGCTTGAGCAGGCACAGGTCGCGCATGAGCAGCGTCTCCCAGTAGTAGAGCGCGTTGACGCGACGCTCGCGCAATACGTCGGCGTGCAGGGCGGCGAGCAGCCCGGGCGCGGCCGTCTCCTCGATCTCCGCCCAGCAGGCATCCAGCAGCGCGTCGAAATCGTTTCGCAGGGAATCGATTACGCTCTCGGATGCGACGGTCTCGGCCACCTGTCGACGGTAGCCGCTACCACCGACAGGTCGGGGGCCGATGCCGACGGAACCGCTCAGGCCGACGACAGTTTCGCCAGGTTGGGGAAGTTGCTGATCTCCCAGCCGCCGTCCACCACCAGTTCGGTACCGGTGATGTAGGAGGCGTCGTCACTCGCCAGGAACAGGCACGGTGCGGCGATCTGCTCCGGGGTGGCCGCCGCCCCGAGCGGAATCCGTTCCAGGAACATCCGTTCGGCGGGTTCGTAGGCGAGCACCGGTGCCACCAGCGGCGTGTCCACCAGTCCGGGCAGCACCGTATTGACGCGAATCCGGTACGGGGCCAGCTCCAACGCGGCGCTCTTGGAGAACATCACCACCCCCGCCTTGCCGGTGGAGTAGGCACTGCCCGCGGGCATGGGGATGCGGCCGTCCAGCGACGAGATGTTCACGATGCTGCCGCCGCGCCCGGTGTCGCGCATGAGCCGGGCCTCGTGTTTGGTGCACAGGAAGACGCTCTTCTGCACCAGGTCGACGGTGAAATCCCAGTCCTGGACCGACATGTCGGTGATCGCGCCGATACGCGAGCCGCCCGCCACGTTGAAGGCCATGTCCAGGCCGCCGAAACGCGCCGCCGCCTCGGCGATCCCGGCCTCGACCTGTTCCTCCACCGTCACATCGGCGGCGACGGGCACGAAGGCGTCGCCGAATTCGGCCGCCCGCTTCCGGATACCGCCCTCGTCGATATCCAGCCCGACCACCCGCGCGCCCGCGGCCAGCAGGGCGGTCGCGACGGCAGCGCCGATACCGGAGGCCGCACCGGTCACCACCGCCGTGCGCCCGTCGAATCCACCCGTGCTCACGCGTTGTCCTTTCGTCGTCCGGCGCGCAGGAAGCGGCCGGTGCGTTCGACGCCGAGCAGCGGTGACCGCCGCCCCGCACCGAAGACGTACTGTCCGTTCACCAGCACGGCCGTGACGGTGTCGTCATTGCGGTTCACCATGCGCGACAGCCCGTCGTACTCGGGCACGGCGTGTTCGGCGTACTCCTCGAGCCGGTCGTCGAGCCGTTCGGGATCGAGGACGAGCACATCGGCGCGGTCGCCCACCCGCAGATGTCCGGCGTCCAGGTCGTACCAGTCCGCGAGTTCCCCGGTCACCCGGTGCACCGCGTATTCGACGCTCGTGAACGGCCGCCCGGCCCGCTCGTGGTCGCGCACCCGCCGCAACAGCCGCAGCCCGAAGTTGTAGAAGGCCATATTCCGCAGGTGTGCGCCCGCGTCCGAGAAGCCGAGCTGCACGCCGGGATCGGCGGCCAGCCGGTTCAGCACCTCGGGCCGGTGGTTGGAGATGGTGGTGCGCCAGCGCACCTTGGAGCCGTACTCCACCAGCAGATCCAGGAAGGCGTCCACCGGGTGCACCTCACCGCGCTCGACGCCCACCTGCCCGAAGGTCTTGCCGATCACGCTGTCGTCCGGGCATTCGGTGATCTCGGCGTCGAAGAAGTCGCGGTGCCACACCCGCGGCCCCCACTTCTTCTCGTAGTCCGCGCGGAACCAGCGCCGGTACTCCTCCTGGCCGAACAGCTCCTGCCGGCGCTCCAGTTGATCGGCCAGGTGCAGCGCCGCCGCACCGGAACCGAACTCCTCGAAGACCGGCAGATCGATGCCGTCGGAGTACACCTCGAACGGCACCGGCAGATGCTGCCAGCGGAAGTCGCCGCCGAGCGCGTTGAGCACCCGGGCGATCCACGGGAAGATGTGCACCACACCGGGAATGGCCTTGATATCGGCCGCCGAGAGCAGGCTGACCTTGAGGCGGGGCCGGATGATGCCGAGGCTGCTCACCGCCATGGCCACCAGGCTCCGGGGCCGCGCCACATCCGGGCCGCCCTGTAGCGCCCGGCCGCGGCGACGCAGAATCGCATTGAGCCGCCGCCGTTCCCGGGTGGTCGCGTAGGTGGAGGGCAGGGTGCGGGAACGGCAGACCTCGCCGTCGAGTTTGTCGAACAGCAGCTGCTGCGAGGACATTCCGACGAAACCAGCGTCCAGGGCCTCGGTGAGCCGGTGTTCCATGGCGCGCAGCTCCACCTCGGTGGGCCGCACGTCCGGGCGGGTGGCCCGATCCAGTCCCATGAGCGCGACCCGGATATCCGAATGACCGATGAAGGCCGCCAGATTCGGCCCCAGCGGCAGCGATTCCAGCGCCGCCAGGTAGCCGTGCGCGCTGTTCCAGGTCTTGGCGCTGTCGACGGCGGCGACCACATGCCGCCGCGGAATGGCCTCCACCCGGCCGAACAGGTCACCGGCCTGCGACCCGTTCACGTGAACGGTGGACAGTGAACAGGAGCCGAGCAGGATCGTGGTCACCCCGTGCCGCACCGATTCCGACAGGGACGGATCGAGCAGCACTTCCACGTCGTAGTGGGTGTGGATATCGATCATGCCGGGCATGACCCATTTGCCGGTGGCGTCGATGACGGTGTCGCAGCCGGATTCGTCCAGCGGCTCGGCGCTGACGGCCGCGACCCGGCCGTCCCGGATGCCCAGATGCCGGATGGCCGAGGGCGCGCCGGTGCCGTCGAACCAGCGTCCGCCCTTGATGACGGTGTCGAACACGGTACTCACCCCATAGTCACGTCGCGACGCAGCACCTTGCCGGTCACATTGCGCGGCAGCGGATCCGAGGTGATCCGCCAGACCGCCGGAACTTTGAAGTAGGCGAGGCGCCGCGCCACGAATTCGCGCAGTTCGTCCTCGGTGACGGCGACCGGATCGGCGACCACCACCACGGCGGCGACCTGCTCGCCCAGATCGTCGTTCGGCAGCCCGAGCACCACCGATTCCAGCACCGCCGGATGTTCGTCGATGACATTCTCGATCTCGGTCGGATAGACGTTCTCCCCGCCGCGCAGAATGAGATCCGAACGCCGACCGGCCATCTGGAGCCTGCCCTCGCTGAGGAAGCCGAAATCGCCGGTGCGCAGCCAGCGCTGTCCGTCGATGGCGGCGGTGGTGGCGGCCTCGTCGTTCCAGTAGCCGAGCATGACATACGGGCTGCGCACGCAGACCTCGCCCGGCTCCCCATCGGGCAGTACCTTGCCGTCGGGATCGCGGATCTCCACCGTGACGCCCACGATGGGGCGGCCCACCGTCTCCGGATGCGCGGCCAGCTCCACGGGATTGGCGACCGTGGCGGCGGTGCCGCTCTCGGTGCAGCCGTAGCTGGTGGTCAGCGCGACCTGAGCCACCGGCAGCCGCTCCCGCAGGCGCGCCTGGAGGGCCGGTGAGGAGGGGGCCGTGTTGAGTGAGAAGGCCGTGAGTGAGGACAGGTCGTAGCGCGAGAGATCGTGCCGCAGCATGCGGCTGGCCATGGTGGGCACCGCCGCCCAGTGGGTGACGCGCTGGGCTTCGATCAGGCGGCACAGCCGGTCGACGTCGTACGCGCCCTGGTAGACGACCACGGTGTCACCGGTGACGATGCGCGGCACCGCCAGATTGTGCAGACAGGCGATGTGGAACAGCGGCGAGGTCATGAGGTAGCGACGGCCCCGCGGCGCGGGGTCGTAGTCGCGGCCCATGAAGCCGTCCAGCATGCCGTCGGTGAATCGGTGGTAGTTGCTGATGGCCACCAGGTTCCGGTGCGTGTGCACCACGCCCTTGGGGCGGCCGGTGGTGCCGCTGGTGTAGAGGATGACCGCGGGATCGTCCTCGGCCGCGGCGGTTCTCGGGAACTCACCGCGGTATTCGTCCACCAGCGCGGGCAGATCACCCTCCATGGTGAGCACCGGGATGCGGGTTCCGCTCTCGGCCAGGAGTTCGGCGCGCCGCGCGTCGGCGATCACCACCACCGGCTCGGTGTGCTCGAGCCCGTAGGCGATCTCGCGCGGTGCCCACCACGCGTTGTAGCCCACCGGAATCGCGCCCAGGCACTGGGCGGCCCAGAAGGTGAGCACCCAGTCCGGGTCGTTGGCGGCGAGAATGCCGATGCGGTCGCCCTTGCCGATGCCGTAGCGCTGTGCCAGGGCGGCGGCCAGGGCACCGGCCGCCTCGGCGTGCTCGGCGAAGGTCACGGTGCGTTCGGCGGTGACCAGGTACTCGCGATCACCGTGTGCGCGGGAGGCTTCCAGCAGTTCCAGCATCGACCGGGCCCGGTTCACGACCAGCGGGACGGGCGCGCCCAGGACCTCTTCGACGGTCATTTCGAACGGTCCGCCCGGACCGGTCAGCTTGGCGGCCACCTGGGCGGCCAGTGCCTGGAGATCGACGGCATGCGTCATGAGTCACGTCCTCGACTGTCGTTCACGGCCGCGTACACGGCACTCAGATAGGCGTCGCAGCGCTCCGACCCGATCAGGCCGGTAGCCATGCGGTTCATGGCGTAGGCGACGGTGATGCGGCGGTCGAGGTCGTTGACGACCATGGCCCCGCCCAGACCTCCCCACCAACACACCCGGCCCTCCGGAACGTACGGCGCGGTCTGCGGCTGCGGCAGACCGTAGCCGATGCCGAAGCGCAGCGGCAGCAGAATCGCCTGATCCACGCCGTCGGACTGCTGCCGGAAGATGAGGTCGATAGTGCTGGGCGACAAGAACTTCCGGCCGCCGAGCACACCGCCATTGCTCACGATGGACTGCACGCGGGCGATGGAGCGGGCATTGCCGTGCCCGCCCACACCGCCGATCTCGGCCTGCCGCCAGCCCGGGGTGGCGACCGCGTCGAAATCCAGCAGGGGTTGGAACAGCGTCTTGTACAGCACGCTGTCGTGGGGCAGCTGCGACTGGTCGAACTGCATCCAGTCCGGCGGCACCAGGGTGGCGATCCGGTCGAAATGCTCCGGGGCGGTGCCGATATGGAAGTCGGCCCCCAGCGGTCCGGCGAATTCCTCGGCGAAGAAGCGACCCAGGGTGCGGCCGTCGATGCGGCGGATGAGCGCGTCCACCAGGTGCCCGTAGTTGAGGGCGTGATAGCCGGAGGCGGTGCCCGGCTCCCACCACGGCGGCTGCGCGGCCAGCCGCTGCTGTGCCGCCGCCACGTCGTAGATGTCGGTGAGCTCGATGGGCGCTTCCCAGCCCGACACCCCGGAGGTGTGCGAGAGCAGATGGCGCACTTCGATATCCGCCTTGCCCGCGGCCGCGAACTCGGGCCAGTAGTGCGCCACCTTCCGGTCCACGTCCAGCTCACCGCGATCGACCAGCAGCAGGGCGCACAGCGCGGTCATGGTCTTGGTGATGGAGAAGGTGTTGACCAGGGTGTCGGCACCCCAGCGCCGGGACCGCCCGGGATCGGCCCAGCCGCCCCACAGGTCCACCACCGGCTCACCGTCCGCCGTGACGCACAGCGACGCGCCCAACTCCGCGCCGGATTCCACCTGATCGGTGAAAGCCGCTCGCACACCTTCGAATTCGTCCGTACAGAAACCGGCGACAGTGCCCATGTCCGCCTCCTAGACCCTGCTCGCGGCGCGCGCCGGAACCGGCAGCGAGTAGCCCGAGGCGGCGGCGCGCTTGGCCCCCCGCTCCAGTTCCTTCATGAGATCGCGCACGTACGGCTCGAATTCGATCTGAATCGTGTGGCGTGGCGAGTCGTAGTAGCGACCGGTGCGCCGCGCCTCGGCCGCCTCGATATCGGCACGCATCTCGGCCTGCGAGGGCAGGTGGTAGTTGCCGGTGAGATAGGCGGCCACCAGCTTGGACTGCTGCTCGGCGAAATTCACCAGGGTCGGCAGCGGCTGTGCGAGACCCAGATAGAAGAGATTGTCCACGCTGGGCTCGATCATCTGCCGGAACAGCGGGAAGACGTTGCGCGCGTCGGGTTTCAGCGCCGGATCGTCGAAGAACGGGAAGGAGATGTGATAGCCGGTGGCGCAGACGATCACATCCACCTCGGCCACACTGCCGTCGGCGAAATGCACGCGCGGCCCGTCCAGGCGGGTGATGGCCGGTTTGAAGGTGATGTCACCGCAGCCCGCCCGGTGCAGGAATTCCTCACTGGCCGAGGGGTGCGCCTCGAACGGCAGGTGGTCCGGTTTGGGCAGCCCGTAATCCTCCATGTGGCCGCGGTTCTTGACGACGAAGCGCTGCTTGAGCTTGAGGACGAGCTTGGGCGGCATCCACGCGGGCATGGACGCCTTGTCGCCGACCTTGCCGTTCACGTATTTCGGCAGCACCCACACGCCGCGGCGGGCGGAGAGGTAGAACTCCGAGGCGATGAAGCGCTGCGAGAGTTCGGTGGCGATGTCCAGGCCGGAATTGCCCATGCCCACCACCACGATGCGCTTGCCGCGCATGTCGACGGGGTCGAACGGGTCGTTGTAGGCGTGCGAATGCATGAGGACGCCGTCGAATTCGCCCGGGTAGTCGGGCATGCGGGGGTCCCAGTGGTGACCGTTGCAGACCACCACCGCGTCGTAGACCTCGGTGCGGCCGGTGTCGGTGGTGACGGTCCACAGGCCGTCCGCATCGCGCTGAGCGCCGATCACTTTGGTGTTGAAGATGATTCGATCGCGCAGCCCGAAATGGTCGACATAGTCCTTGAAATACCGGTGCAGCTGCGAATGGTGCGGGAAGTCCGGCCAGTGCTCGGGGGCCGGGAAATCCTCGAATGCCAGCCGGAACTTCGAGGTGTCGATGTGCAGGCTCTGATAGCACGCCGACATGCCGTTGGGGTTCTTGAAGTACCAGTTGCCGCCCACCTCGTCGGATGCTTCGTAGCAGTCGAAGGGGATGCCGTACTCGGCGAGCCGTTTGGCGGCGGTGATTCCGGACGGGCCCGCGCCGATCACGCAGACCCGGGGCAATACGCGTGTATCCAATTCACTCTCCCTGTTCGGCCGCGCGGTCGCACCGTCGGGCCGGACGTGATGTGCCACACACGCTAACACTCACTGGACAGTGCGTCTAGTGAGTAACCGAACGTCTATCATGGGGGCGTGACCCGGACCGACGAGCAGACCCCCGCACCCGCGCGGCGCACCTCGCTGCGCGACGAACAGAAACGACTGACCCGCAACCGACTGATCGAAGCGGCTACCCAGCTGTTCGTCACCCAGGGCTACGCCCAGGTCCGGGTGGACGACATCGCCGCCACCGTAGGCTGTAGCCGCGCCACCTTCTACCTGCACTTCACCGGCAAACCCGATGTGCTGCGCGCCATCGCCGAACAGGGCACGCTGCCCAGCGTCCAGCACTTCTACGAGGATCTGGACCATGTGCTCGACAGCGGCTCGCGCACCGAGTTCGCGGCCTGGATGCGGCGGGCGATCGAATGGTTCCAGGAATACAAGGACCTGCTGCCCGCCTGGGACGAGGCGACCGCGCTGGAGCCGGAATTCCGGGAGATCGCCCGCGAGGGCATCCTGGCGCTGCCGAACGTGATGACGTCGTATCTGTCCCGCTGGCCCGAGGCACAACAGGACGAGGCGCGGCTGCGCATCGAGTTGCTGGTGGCGCAGTTGGAGCGGTTCTTCACCCGCTGGGCCATGCAGGGCACCATCGACGTGACCGCCGAGCAGGCGGCCGAGGTGCTGACCGACATCTGGTTCCCGGCGCTGCGCACGCCGGGATTGTGAGCTACGGCGCGCCGGTGCGCGCCCGCTCCAGCTCCCAGAATGCCCGCAGGGCAAGGATTTTGCCGTTGGCGTCGACCCGGTAGGTGACCACCGCGTCCACTTCCACGGTCATGTCGTCGCGGGTGCTGCGGATGGTGGTCACGAACGCCGCCTCGTCCCCGCACGCGAAGGAGTCCGCGTGGCGGAACTCGATCGCGCTGCGCGCGATGGCCTTGTCCCAGAACGCCGCGATGGCGTCGGGGCCGCGATGCCCCTCCCCCGTCGGGTCGTAAGGCGACACCCCGATCGGATCCTCCACCCGGGCATCGGGTGCGAACAGCGCGAGCCATTCGTCCCGGCGCTGCCCGCGCACGGCGGACTGGGAGGCGAGACCGGCACGGCGGGCGGGATGTTCGGCCATGACGCCATCCTCGCCGCGACCGCAGCCACCGGCACGGTGCGAGCCCGCTGCGCGGACGGACACGTCCGCTCAGCGGCGGTCGCCCTCGACAGCGCGCGACCGATGCGATATCCGCGGCGGCCGCGGTGCGAGTGCGCCGGACGGCGGCACATCGGCGACGCCCGCACGCCTGCTCCGGGAATTCGGGGCCACACCCGCTCCGGCACCCCGTCGCGCAGGACACGCGCTCTCGCCGCCCCATCGCGGGACGCACTCCTGCCGACACATCGCGGGACGCACTCCCACCGACTCGTCGGGGCGCAAGCGGCCTCGGGGATGGGCAGGCCGGGTCGCGGGTTGTGGTGGCGGAACTCAGCGCGGGGCGGGCCGGGTGGCCGGGCCGTCGAGGATCTCGCGGCATTCGGCGGCGGTGTGGCCTGACTGCATACAGTTGGCCCAGTCGATCTGATCCCGCACCCAGGGGCTGGGCCGCTGGGCGGCGGTGGCCGGTGTCAGCGAGACGGCGGCGGTGGCCAGGAGGAGCACTGCGGTGGCGGTGAACCTTTTCATGGCTGTCCCCTCCCGGTGCGGATCATGGTGTTCGCACTCCAGGATGCCAGGTATGCGAGGGATTCGCCGGGAGTTCGCCGGATTGCCGAGCCGAGTCCGGGCGGACTACGTGTCGGAGTTCGGAACCAGGTCAGGAAGCGTGCGCAGCTGTCTGCGGGAGGTCACGCCGAGCTTGCGGAAGATGTTGCGCAGATGGGCGTCCACGGTACGCGGGCTCAAGAACAGCTGTGCGGCCACCTCTTTCGAGGTCGCGCCGGTCGCGACCAGGCGCGCGATGTGGAGTTCCTGCATGGTGAGCTGGTCGTAGGTGGGTTTGGTGCGGCTGCGCACCGATTCGCCGGTGGCCCGCAGTTCAGCCGCGGCCCGCCGGGCGAAGGCCGCCATCCCGATATCCGACAGCGATTCGTGGGCGGCACGCAGCTGCTCGCGCGCTTCCTTGCGGCGGCCCTGTCTGCGCAGCCACTCGCCGTAGCGCAGCCGCGCCCGCGCGCGACTCGGCAGCAGTGGCGCGGCGTCCAGATGGACGAGGGATTCGCGATAGTCGTCCTCCGCGTCCGAGACCAGGGCGCGCGCCGCAGCGGCCACACCCAGGCTCCACGCGGTACCGGCCGCCGCGGCCCGCTCGGTCAGCTCGGCGCTGGCGATCCGCGCGGCGGCAGGTTCCCCCGAGCGCACGGCGGCCTCCACCAACTCCGCCAGCGAGATACCGGCGACGAAGAGCGCCCGGTGCGCGGTCGCCCGCCGGGCGGCGTCCAGCGCCGCCGCGTACTCCCCCACGGCATTGCACGATATCGCCGTGGCCCAATGGACATTGGCGAGCAGATGCTCCTCACCGCGCTGCCGAGCCGCCGCCCGCACCGCGTCGGCGAGGGCCGCCAACTCCGCGCGACGGCCGCGCAACGCGGCCAGATGCAGTCGCGGATAGAGGTGCGGCGCCGCACCGAAGGCGTCGGCGACCGCCTCCTCCTCGGCGATCGCCGCGGCCGCCGCGTCGAGATCGCCGCGGTGCACCGCGGCCGTGGCCACCTGGGTGAGCCCGAGCCGCAGCAGCGGGAGCGACCCGGATTCCCGGCCCACCCGCAGCAGCTGGGCGGTGAGCCGGGCATGCGCGTCGATATCCCACAGCTCGGCGGCCAGCATGACGCCCAGTGCGGGCCGCTCCGTCCACATCTCGGCAGCACCCTCGGACAGCATCGGCCGCAGCAGTGCGGTGGCGGTGCGATGGTCCCCGGCCGACAACGACAGCATGGCGTCGAGCAGTGCGTCCGATGCGCCCGACGGCGGGGGCGCGGGCGGCGCGGCACGGGCCGCCTCCAGCACCATGTCCATCACACCGGTGGCCCGGCCGACTTCGAGCGCCATTTCCAGCGCGTCCAGGAAGTACGCGCGCGAGCGCCGCGGATCCGCGGCGGCCAGCCGGTGCGCGGCACGCAGCATGAACGCCGGTCCCGCACCGTCGGCATCGCGCGCGAAGGCGAGCCGGCCGTGCAGCTGATCCACGCGAGCCCGCCGCGCCACATCGAGCCGCCCCTCGTCCACGGTCGCCAGCAGATCGGCGGCCGCCGCCACCGCACCGGCCGCCAGCCGGGCCCGCACCGCGGTGAGAATGCGGTCCACCCGCCGATCCGGGTCACGGGTCAGGGCCGCCGCCCGCGCCAGAAAGGCCGCGGCGGCCGCGACCCCGCCGCGCGTCTCGGCGCGCCCGGCCACGACCTCGAGTTCGGCGGCGACCTCGTCATCGGGACCGGCGCACGCCAGGGCGCGGTGCCACGCCCGCCGATCCGGATCGGTGATCTCGTCCGTGGCGTCCGCCAACCACCCGTGCGCGGCCCGCCGCTGCTCGGGATCGGCTGCCCGGTAGACCACCGACCGGGCCAGCGGATGGCAGAAGCGCACGCGCACATCGAAATCCGCGAGTCCGCCGGTGTCC
The DNA here is from genome assembly GCF_030767025.1 of Nocardia sp. CC227C. Classification (GTDB taxonomy): domain Bacteria; phylum Actinomycetota; class Actinomycetes; order Mycobacteriales; family Mycobacteriaceae; genus Nocardia. Next base: position 596,866 of record NZ_JASITE010000002.1, read on the forward strand.
GCGGCGACCGACGGATCCAGACCGGCGCTGTCGACGGCCGACCACAGCAACCCGGTATCACCGGTCGGATCGGCACTGGCGATCGTCAGCAGCAGCCGATGGGCAGCCGGCAGCGCCAGCAGCCGGGCGCGGAATCCACGCTCGATGGCGGCGGTGACCGGATACTCGTCCGGGACGGCGAAACCACCTGCCATAACCCCATTTCGGGGTAGTTCCAGCAGGGCGAGCGGATTGCCGCGCGCCTCCGCCAGAATGCGCTCGCGCACTCGGTCGTCCAACGACCCCGGCGCACCGGCGGCCAGTAGGGCGCGGGCGTCGGCATCGTCGAGCCCGTGCACCTCGACAACGGGCAACGTGTCCAAAGCCGCTGTCCGGCCGGACATCCGGGCTGCCAGCAGGACGGCAATCGACTCGGAGCCGATGCGCCGCGCCACGAAGGACAGCACCCGCGCCGACGCATCGTCGAGCCAATGCGCGTCGTCGACAACGCACAGCAGCGGCCGCTCCCGGCCCGCCGCACCGAGCAGTTCCAGCACACCGACGCCGATGGCGAACAGGTCGGGGATGACGTCGGCGAGACCGAACGCGGCCTCCAGGGCACGGCGCGGCACCGGGGGCAGCGCTGCCAGCCGATCGAGCTCCGGCGCACACAACTGGTGCAGCCCGGCGAAGGGCAGTTCCGCCTCGAACTCCGACCCCGCCGACCGCAGCACTCGGAAGCCGCCCGCGCGGCGCTCGGCCGCGGCCAACAGCGCGCTCTTGCCGACACCGGGGTCGCCGCGCAGCAGCAGCGCGGCCCCCGAACCCGCGCGAGCGGACGCGATCACGCCATCCAGACAGCGGATCGACTCCTGCCGCCCCACCAGTCCGATATCCAGCGCCATGACCGGATTGTAGGGACATAGGCGATTTTCGCCGACGCGAGCGCCGCCGCCCCACTGGAACTCTCGATATCGACACGCCGAACACGGCAGATCCGGGAGGCACATCATGACCGCGGCACCGAAGACGATCCCGGCGCGCGGCGCGGACGCACCGACGCGGATCGCCCGCACGACCCTGCTGGCCGCCGCCATGCTGACCATCATGGCGCCGGCCGTCATCGCCCCGAGCCTGCCGGCCATGCGGGCGGTCTTCGCGGACACGCCCGGGGCGGATGTGCTGGTGCGGCTCGCCCTCACCATCACCTCACTGGCCATCGCCATCAGCGCGCCACTGGCGGGGGCGGTCGCCGACCGGGTCGGGCGCGAACCACTGCTGATCGGCGGCCTGACGCTGTACGCGGTCGCGGGCGTCGGCGGATTCCTCACCGACGACCTCGCCGTGCTGCTGGCGACCAGGGCCCTGCTGGGGGTGGCCGTCGGCAGCATCATGACGGCGGTCAGCGCCACGATCACCGACTGGTTCGACGGTCCGCGGCGGGCGTCGTTCCTCGGGCTGCAGCAGGCCTTCGCGAGTATCGGCGGCGTGGTGTTCCTGCCGCTCGCGGGCCTGTTGGCGGCCTCGAACTGGAAATCCCCGTTCTGGATCTACGCGGCATCCACCGTCATCGTGCCCTTCGCACTGGTGGCATTGCGGAAGACGCCGCGGCACAGCGGATCCCGTGCGGACGCCGGTACAGCGGGCGGCACCCGGCAGCGCATCCTCGGGCCGGTCGCCGGACTGTATCTGCTCGCCTTCGGGGTGACGCTGGCGTTCTACATGTCCCCGACCCAGCTGCCGTTCCTGCTGGCCGACTTCGGCACCGGTCCGGCGGTCGTGGGCACGGTGATCGCCGTGACCACGCTCAGCAGCGTCCTCGGGGCGCTCGCCTTTCCCGCGCTGCGGCGACGCTGGACCACGGGCGTGCTCACCGCGGCCAGTGTGGCGCTGCTCGGCCTCGGCTGGCTGCTGGTCGGCACCGCGGCGACGGTGCACCCGGTGGTGGCCGGCCTGCTGATCGGCGGTTTCGGCGTCGGCGTGGCCGTGCCCAATCTGAATCTGCGGCTGAGCGAACTGGCTCCCGCCGCCCGGCGCGGTCGCGTACTGAGCGGTCTGGTCTCCGGGATATTCCTCGGCCAGTTCCTCTCACCGCTGGTCGTCGCGCCGCTCATCACGGTCACCGGCATCGACGGCGCGTTCCGCTGGACCGGGCTCGCCATGGTCGCGGGCGCGGCGCTGGCCGCCCCGGCCCTGATCCGTACCAGGTAATCCGAATCCGCACCCGCGGTTTCAGCACAGAGAAGGAAGAGAAAATGATCTATCACGGCAACCGCTTCACGCTTCGCGCCGACGCCGCTCCCGAGGCCGTCGAGGAAGCCTTGGAAAGCCTGCGCAACCAGGGGCGCGTCATCCCCTCGGTGCGATCCTTCGTCGTCGGCCGCGACTTCGGCGGCGAGTACGAATGGGGCGCGGTCTTCGCCATCGACGATCTGGACGGCTACTGGGAGTACCTGATCCACCCTGCGCACCGCACTACCGACCAGGTCGGCCTGCCACTGGTCGACAGGTTCGCCAGCTTCGACATCACCGACGACCCGGACCCGGATATGGGAGCCAAGATCGCCGCCCTGCACCAGCGCCGCTACGACAGCGATCCGCAGCTGACCCAACTGGTCGCGGACCTGGGTGAGTACAGCGGCAGCGCCGCGCCCGGCCCGCACGGTGCGCACTAGTCGGCGCTCCCGCCCGCGATTCCCGGTGGCTCCCACCGGGAATCGCGGCGTTCGGGATCGGGTCAGGCCGCGCGCACCGCGGTGAGGGTGCGGGCCGCGGTGCGGTAGCGGGCGGCGATGAGGCGGACCACGGCCGGGTGGACGCCGATCGGGTCGGCCACGCCGTCCGCGCCGCACTCGTGCAGGCGCTGGTGGAACAGGCCGTGGGCCAGCAGGTAGGAGGCGATGAAGACGCGGCGCGCGCCGGACTCGCGGACCTGCGCGACCACTTCCGGCACCCGGGGCGCGCCCGTGGCGATGTAGGCCAGCCGCACCGGGCTGCCGATCTGCTCCGCGAGCAATCCCGCGGCCCGGCGCACATCCTGACGGGCCCGGGCGTCCGACGACCCGGCGGCCGCGAAGACCACCGCGTCACCCGGCCGCCACCCCGCGGCGCGCAACCGCATCCGCATGATCGCCGCCAGCGCCGGATCCGGCCCCATCGCGTGGGTGACCGCGACCGCGTCGTGCGCACTCGCGGCCACCTCTCGCGGCACATCCTGGTACACGTGGTAACCCGACGCCAGGAACGCCGGAACCACCACCGCGGGAACCGAATCCAGATTCCGCAACACCTCGGCCGGGGACGGCCCGAGCACATCCACGAACGCCGTGCGCACCCGCGGCGCGTCGGCAGCGGACCGATCCGGCCCCGTGACCCGCGTCGTGCGGGTGGAACGCATTGTGGTGGCGGCTGTTTCGGCCAGCGGTGCCGGTGCCGCCCCGAAAACGGCACCGGCACCGGTCTCGGGGGGCGCGCCGAGTTCGCGCGCCACGGCCTCCGCCAGGGAGGCGATCATCTGGACGCCCTTGGTGCTGCGGGTGCCGTGGGCCACCAGCACCAGGGCCGGGGTGGTCACCACGCCCCCAGGCTGGGTGCGGGACGCGTGGGGCGAACCGGCGAGCCCGACCCCGTCACCGGCGGAAGTCCTTGGCCGGGTGCGATGCTCGCGGAACGAGCACGGTGCGACGGTCGCGGCGATCCGGTCGCGGCCGAGATGTCGGCGGGCCGGACGGCGGCACCTGTGACCGGCGGATTCTTGTGGGCCGGTGCGGCACCCGCCGAGCTGTCGGGGACGCCGGGTCGCGCCGACGCGGACGAGATGTCCGCCGGGCGGGCACCGGGTGCCGCCGGACGATCCGCGGAACGCGTCGCACCGGAGGCCGCCGGGGCGTCCACCGGACGAGCCGGAGTATCCGCGGAACGGGCCGAGCGCGGCGAAGCCGGTGCGCCGACAGCGTCCGGGGCGCTGGCCGGGCGGGCCGGGGCGGCAGCGATTTCCGTGCGGGCGGCGACGGAATGGGCCTGGCGGAAGCCGGCCGATGCGGGAGACTGGTCCGTGCCCGGGCCGCGGCGAGTCGGGAAGACCGGGCGCGCACCGGGATTCGCACCTCGGCCCGGATAGGGCTGGCGGGGAGCGGGGGCGGCCGGGCGCGGATCGTCGTAGCTCTCGGTGGGGTCCAGGGCCAGGCGGTAGCCGCGTTTCACCACGGTCTGAATGGCTTTCGGGGTACCCAGGCCCGCGCGCAGGCGGGCGATGGCGGTCTCCACGGCGTGCGTGTCCTCACCGCCGCCGGGCAGGGCGGCGAGCAGGTCCTCGCGGGAGACGACGCGTCCGGGCTGACGGGCCAGCGCGCGCATGAGCGCCATGGGGGCGGGGGCGAGCTGGCGCACCTGGCCGTCCACCACCACGCAGCCGCCGCGCACGCTCAGATTGTGCCCACCGGCCTGAATTCGATTGGCGCGCCGTGGAAGTTCCTCGGCCACGTGCCGGGCCAGCGCGCCCAGACGGGCGCGGCCGGGCATGGAGGTGGGCACGCCAAGCTCCTCCAGCGGCGCGGCGGTGATCGGTCCGACGCAGGCGGCCAGCACCCGCCCGCGCAGGGCGTGCAGCACCGCCTCGAGCAGTCCGGTCTCCTTGGCACGCATGAGCAGTGACGCCACGGCGGGCGCGCTGGTGAAGGTCACGCAGTCCAGGCCGGAGGTGACGACGGCCTCGATGAGCCGGTCCATGGGGGTGCGGTCCTCCGGTGGGATCCACCGGTAGACGGGCACCGGCACCACATCGGCCCCGGCCATGCGCAGCACCTCGCAGAAGTCCGGCACCGGCTCCCATTCGGTGGTCGCACCGTGCAGCTGCACCGCGATGCGCACGCCTTCGACGCCCTGTGCGAGCAGGTGATCCAGCACCTCGGCCGAGGACTCCGATGCGGGCGACCACTCCTCCCGCAGTTCCGCGGCGCGGATCGCGCCCTTGGCCTTGGGTCCGCGCGCCAGCATCCGGGTCGAGGACAGCGTCTCGCGCAGTTCCTCGGCCAGGCCCCAGCCCTCGGCGGCCTCCATCCAGCCGCGGAAGCCGATACCGGTGGTGGCCACCGCGATCTGCGGCGGCTCCGCCACCAGCTGGCGCGTCACCCGCTCCAGTTCGGTGTCGTCCGACAGCGGGATGATCCGAATCGCCGGTGCGGTAACGATATTCGCACCCCGCCGCTGCAACAGGGTGGCGAGTTCGTCGGCCCGCCGCGCGGCGGTGATGCCGATGGTGAACCCGGCGAGCGGGGCAGCTGAATCGAGCTCGGTCATGCGGTACCACCGGGAATGTCCAGCGGCTCGTTCGATACCGCGACCACACCGTCGGCCACCCGCACCGCGTACACCGGCAGCGCCACCGAACCATCGTCCAGGCAGCGCCCGTCGATGAGCGAGAATGCCTGCTTGAGCAGCGGCGACGCCACCACCGGCACACCACCGCGGTCACCGACGATGCCGCGGGACATGACCGCCGCGCGGCCGAAGGGGTCGATATTGCCCACCGCGTACAGCGAGCCGTCGGGCAGTAGGAACAGGGCCGCCTGTCGGCCACCCTTCAACAGAACCGCCACACCGCGGCCGGGGATGAGGTAGTCCAGTCGGCACGCCTGCGTCCAACCGGCAATGGTGGTGGTGACTGCTGAGCTGGGTGTGTCGATAACGGTCATCGGTAACTCTCCTCCGAACGCCTTACCCATTGGTACCGGCGTCCTGTTTCCATGCGGTTAAGCAGTCATTTCCCCGACGTGGCGGATGGAGATTCCGACGAGATCTCCGGCATACCCAGCAGGACGGGCACCTTCCGCTCCCCGCTGTCGTCGAAGGAGATGGTCGGATCGGCCTCGTCCGGGGCGTTGACGAAGGATACGAAGCGCGACAGCTTCTCCTCGTCGTCGAGCACCGCGGCCCACTCGTCGCGGTATCCGGCGACGTGGGAGGCCATGGCGGCCTCCAGGTCGTCGGCGATGCCCAGACTGTCCTCGCAGATGACCTGCTGGAGATAGTCGATCCCGCCCTCCAGGGCCTCCTGCCAGGGCGCGGTGCGCTGCAACCGGTCCGCGGTGCGGATGTAGAACATGAGGTAGCGGTCGATGTACTTGATCAGGGTCTCGTCGTCGAGGTCGCCCGCCAGCAGCACCGCGTGCTTGGGCGTGAGGCCGCCGTTGCCGCCCACGTAGAGGTTCCAGCCGTTCTCGGTGGCGATGACGCCGACATCCTTGCCGCGCGCCTCCGCGCACTCGCGGGCACAGCCGGAGACGGCCAGCTTCAGCTTGTGCGGGGAACGCAGGCCGCGGTAGCGCTTCTCCAGCAGCACCGCCATGCCCACCGAATCCTGCTGGCCGTAGCGGCACCAGGTGGAGCCCACACAGGACTTCACGGTGCGCAGCGACTTGCCGTAGGCGTGACCGGATTCCATGCCCGCGTCGACCAGGCGCTTCCAGATCAGCGGCAGCTGCTCCACCCGCGCGCCGAACAGGTCGATGCGCTGACCGCCGGTGACCTTGACGTACAGGCCGAACTCCTTGGCCACCTCGCCGATGGTGATGAGCTGCTCGGCGGTCACCTCACCGCCGGGCATGCGCGGCACCACCGAGTAGGTGCCGTTCTTCTGGAGGTTGGCCAGGAAGTGGTCGTTGGTGTCCTGTAGCGCGGCCTGCTCGCCGTCGAGGATGTGATCGCTCGAGGTGGACGCCAGGATGGAGGCGACGGTCGGCTTGCAGATATCGCAGCCGGTGCCGGTGCCGTGCTTGGCGATCAGTTCCGAGAACGTGCGGATACCCGTGGACTGCACGATGTGGAACAGTTCCGCGCGCGACTGCGCGAAGTGCTCGCACAGCGACTTCGACACTTCCACGCCCGACTGCTCCAGCAGCTTCTTGAGCATGGGAACGCAACCGCCGCAGGAGGTTCCGGCATTGGTGCAGCTCTTGATGGCGGGCACGTCGCACGCGCCCTCGGCGATCGCGCCGCAGATCGAACCCTTGGAGACGTTGTTGCAGGAACAGATCTGGGCGTCGTCGGGCAGCGCGTCCGCGCCCAGTTCAGCACCGGCCGGGGAGATCAGCGATGCCGGATCGGCGGGCAGCGGGCTGCCGACCAGCGGGCGCAGCGCCGCGTACGCCGACGCGTCACCGACCAGGATGCCGCCGAGCAGGGTCTTGGCGTCGTCGGAGACGACGAGTTTGGCGTAGGTGCCCTTGGCGGCGTCGTGCAGCACCACCGACAGCGCGCCCTCGGTGGTGCCGAAGGCGTCACCGAAGCTGGCCACGTCCACGCCGAGCAGCTTCAGCTTGGTGGACAGATCCGCGCCCGGGAACTCGCCCGCGCCGCCGAGCAGGCGGTCGGCCACGATCTCGGCGGTGGTGTAGCCGGGAGCGACCAGGCCGTAGCAGACGCCCTCCACGGCGGCGACCTCGCCGACGGCGTAGATGTGCGGGTCGGAGGTGCGCAGCCCCAGGTCGGTGATCACACCGCCGCGCGGGCCGACCTCCAGCCCGGCGTCGCGGGCGATCTGGTCGCGCGGCCGGATACCGGCGGAGAACACCACCAGCGAGGCGTCGATGACGGAGTCGTCCGACAGCGTGACCCGCAGGCCCGCACCGTCTTCCGCCGCCGCGATGCCCGCGGTGCCGACACCGGTGTGCACGTGCAGGCCGAGGTCGGTGACCAGGCGCTCCAGGATCGCGCCGCCGCCCTCGTCCACCTGTACCGGCATCAGCCGGGGGGCGAACTCGACCACGTGCGGGGTCATGCCCATGAGCCGCAACGCGTTCGCCGCCTCCAGGCCGAGCAGACCGCCGCCGACCACCACGCCGACCCCGCCCGGACCGGCGGCCTCGGCCGCGGCGCGGATGCCGTCCAGATCCTCGATGGTGCGGTAGACGAAGCACTCCGGGCGATCGTGGCCCGGCACCGGCGGCACGAAGGCGTAGGAGCCGGTCGCGAGCACCAGTGCGTCGTAGGCGATCACGTCGCCGGTGGAGGTGACCACCTTGCGGGCCTCGCGGTCGATGCTGTCGGCGCGCACCCCCAGGCGCAGATCGACCAGCACGTCACCGTCGTAGGTATTGCCGGGCAGGGCGAGATCGCCCGCCTGCCAGCTGCCCACGTAGGAGGACAGACCGACGCGGTCGTAGGCGGGCAGCGCTTCCTCGCTGAGCACGACGACCTGCCAGGTCCCGGCCTCGTCGCGGGAGCGCAGCGCCTCCACGAAGCGGTGTCCGACCATGCCGTGGCCGACGACCACCGCGGTCTTGCGTTCGACTGTGTGCGTCATGACAGTCTGTCCTTTCGGTGGGTGGGTTCCGGTCAGGCTCGCGCCGACGTGGACGTGGACGAAGTGGTGGCGGAGTCGGATTCGGCCGCCAATACCAGCGCCTCGGCCTCGGCGACCACATCGCGGCCGGGGGTCGGGCGGCGCAGGAATACGGCCCAGCAGACCGCCGCGCACACCACGTAGAAGACCATGAACGCCCAGAACGCGGTGGTGGCGGAGTCGGTGGCGGCGTACGAGGAGCGCAGCGCCAGGTTGATGCCGACGCCGCCGAGCGTGCCGATGGCGCCGACGAAGCCGATGAGCGCGCCCGAGGTGTTCTGCGCCCACTGCGTGCGGGACTTCGCGTCACCGGGCAGGCTGCGCGACTTCGCCTCGAACACCGACGGGATGATCTTGGTGACCGCGCCGTTGGCCAGGCCCGAGATGATGAACAGCGCCACGAAGCCGAAGATCATGGCCCCGAGCACGCCGCCGGTCAGGCCGCCCGCGCCGTCGCCGAGGGCGCTCGAGCTCGCCACCACCACGGTGGCCGCGGTCATCGCGCCGAACATGTACAGGGTCACCAGGCTGCCGCCGATGCGGTCGGCCCACTTGCCGCCGTAGGGGCGGGCCAGCGAACCCAGCAGCGGACCGATGAAGGCGATGGACGCCGCGTGCAGCGCGGCCTGCGCCGGGGTGGCCCCGCCCGCCTTGAAGTTGATTTGCAATACCTGCGCGAAGGCGAAGCTGTAGCCGATGAACGAGCCGAAGGTGCCGATGTAGAGGAAGGCGATGGCCCACGACTGCGGCACCCGCAGCGCCGTGATCATGAAGGACATATCGGCCTTCTGGTTCTTCACGTTGTCCATGTAGAGCGCCGCACCCAGCGCCGCCACCACGACCGCGATCAGGTACACCACGCAGACCACCGAGGCACTGCCGTAGGCGTTGCCCAGGGTCGCGATGACCGCCAGGCCGATCAGCTGGATCACCGGCACGCCGATATTGCCGCCGCCCGCGTTCATGCCCAGCGCCCAGCCCTTGAGCCGCTGCGGGTAGAAGACGTTGATATTCGACATCGACGACGAGAAGTTGCCGCCGCCCAGGCCCGCGAACGCCGCCACGATCAGGAACGTGGTGTACGAGGTGCCGGGCTGGTTGACGAAGTACAGGGTCAGCAGCAGCGGCACCAGCAGCGCCAGCGCGCTGAAGATGGTCCAGTTGCGACCGCCGAACTTCGCGGTGGCGACGGTGTACGGAATGCGCATGATGCCGCCCACCAGCGTGGGGACCGCACCGAGGAAGAACTTGCCGGCGGTGTCGATGCCGAACTGCTCGGTCGGCATGAACAGCACCATGACCGACCAGATCGACCACACCGAGAACCCGATGTGCTCGGCGAAGACCGACCAGATCAGATTGCGCTTGGCGATGTCCTTGCCGCCCGCCTCCCAAGCGGCGACGTCCTCGGCATCCCAGTGCTCGATGTCGTGATTGCGCGTCAACGTGCGGAACAAGGGGCCTCCTGAAATCTGGATAGGCCCCAAGGTAGGAAACCGGTATTGCGCGAATGCTGCGCCAAATGACCGGAGAATCAACGGTTGCTCACGATTCTCCGGATTCGGCCGTGAGAACTACCGCTATGTTTCGCCCATGTGACACAACGGTTTCCGCGTGTCACAGAACACGGAAATCCCGAATGGCCGACCGTGAGGTGAGATGGCCGTCACCAGCATCTCCGATACCTCACGAGTCGGCAACTCGAGCGGTGAATCAATTCCAGCTGTCTTCGAGCATGCGCGGCTTGCAGGCGTGCCACGCACCGGCCAGCATGGCGAACACCGCGACCGACAGCATGGCGAACGGAATCTTCCAGCCCCCGGTCGCCGAATGCAGCAGGCCGAAGACCACCGGGCCGACACATGCCACGGTGTAGCCGACACCCTGGGTGAACCCCGACAGCGAGGCCGAACCGGCGGACGTGCGGGTGCGCATATTGATCAGGGTCAGCGCCATCGGGAAGGTCGACGGCCCCAGGCCGAGCAGCAGCACCCACACCAGCGTCGCGGTCATGGGCGCGATCAGCAGACCGGCGAAACCGACGAAGTAGCACAGCGCGCAGACGACGGCGACCGGGAAGGGATTCGCCACCCGGCCCACCACCAGCGGCGCGCCCAGCGCCGCCACCAGGCCGATGAGCGCGAAGACGCCCACCATGCTGCCGCCGTAGGCCAGGCTCGCCCCGGCGTCGTGCAGGATCGTCGGCAGCCAGGTGAACACCGAATAGGTGATCAGCGAGGTCATGCCGAACATGAAGGCCATCCCCCAGGCCACCGGCGAGCGCCACACCTTGCCATCGGGTTGCGCCGTGGTCGGCAGGGCGGTGACATCGGCCTTGGCGTGACCGCGCCGGTCACGCAGCACTCCCAGCCAGGGCAGCGCGGCGGCGAATCCGAGCAGCGCCCACAGGCCCAGCGAGATCCGCCAGCCGTGCGCCTCGGCCACCGGGACCGCGACCAGCGCCGGAATCACCGTGCCCAGCTGCACCATGACGATGTAGACCGAGGACAGCAGCGCCAGCCGATCCGGGAAGTAGCGCTTGACCAGCGGCGGAATCACCACATTGCCGATGCCCATACCGGTCAGCGCCAGCGCGGAGAAGGCCAGCAGCTCCCAGGTCTGCGGCACCAGCGCGCGGATCGCCGAACCGACGCCGGTCATGAGCATGGCGATGAGCGCGGTGCTCTCCAGGCCGAAGCGGCGCACCAGGACGGGGGTCAGCAGCCCGGCGACGGCGAACATGGCGGTCGGGATCATGCCGAACACGCCGATGATCGCCGTCGAGTAGCCGATGTCCTCCCCGATCTGGGTGGCCAGCGGCGTGAAGGCGGTGACGGCGACGCGCAGCGTGAGCGCCGACATGACGATCGCCGCCAGCACGAGCAAGCGCCCCTCGGTGAGGTGGCGCTTGGCGATGCGGTCGATTGTCGGTCGGTCTCCGACCACGAGGGTCGTCTCATCCAGGGTCGCAGTCACCGAGAAATCATAGGATGACCCGATGATGTGATGCAACGAATGTGAGGCACGGTACGCTGTCATGCGTGCAACCAGTCCGGCGCACGAGCCTCATCGCCCAGGTGACCGAGCAGCTTCGTGCCGAAATCCGTTCCGGCCGTTGGCCCGTCGGCTCCCGCATCCCCACAGAACCGGAGCTCACCGAGCTCACCGGAACCGGCCGCAATACCGTGCGCGAGGCCGTCCAGGCGCTCGTGCACGCGGGCATGCTGGAGCGCCGCCAAGGCTCCGGGACCTATGTCATCTCCACCTCGAACCTCGGCGCGACGCTGAACCAGTACTTCGCCGACGCCCAGGAACGCGACATCCTCGAGCTGCGCCGCGCCCTGGACACCACCGCGGCCGCCCTGGCCGCCAAACGCCGCGACGAGGCCGATATCGCCGACCTGCGGCGGCTGCTGGAAGAACGGCGACTCTCCTGGGACGACGACAATCCCGTCGCCATCGAGGCCGACCTACAGCTGCACCGCGCCATCGTCGCGGCCAGCCACAATGCCGTATACCTGGAGTTCTACGATTCCCTGCTCCCGGTCATCGAAGCCGGAATCCGCTCCCGGACAGCGAAATCCGGCGGCTCCTTCGAGGCCGAACACGTCGAACTGGTGGAGGCCGTGATCGCGGGCGATCCCGAACGCGCCGCCGCCGCCGCGGACTGCTTCCTGTCGACCCTGCTCGCGGAGTATCCGGACGTCAGGTAACCGACAGGTCACCACCGCGATGTGCGAGAAGTGAGCCGGAATTACTCCGGTTGTCACCGAAAGCGACGTCGTTGTAACGGGTGATTCGTACGGTGGATGCGACCGCGAGGAACCGTTCCGGGCCGATTTTCTCACCGGCACCCGGAGTTCCCGATGAGGGCTGGTCACATCTCGAGAGGAATGCGTCCATGACATCCACAGCCGCGCCCGAAACGCCGGAAACGAACACTTTCCAGTATCAGAAGCGAGGCCGTTGGCTCGATCACTGGGAGCCGGACAACGAGGAATTCTGGGAGAACGGCGGAAAACGGACCGCCTGGAAGAATTTGACCTTCTCGGTGTTGTCCGAACATCTCGGATTCAACGTCTGGGTGATCTGGACAATCGTCGTCACCAATATGGGTAACGCGGGCTTCGCATTCATGCAGGGCCTCGGTGACAAGAACCCGCAGGCCGTATCCAACGCCCTGCTGCTCACCTCCGCGCCCGTGCTGATCGGCGCGGCGCTGCGCGTGCCCTACACCTTCGCGATTCCCAAGTTCGGCGGGCGGGCCTTCACCGCGTTCAGCGCGGGCATGCTGCTGATCCCCACCCTGGGCCTGGCCTTCTTCATCAACCGGCCCGACACCCCCATGGCGGTCTTCCTGATCCTGGCCGCGCTGGCCGGTTTCGGTGGCGGCAACTTCTCCTCGTCGATGGCGAACATCTCCTTCTTCTTCCCCGAAGGCAAGAAGGGCACCGCGCTCGGCATCAACGCCGCGGGCGGCAACCTCGGCGTCGCCGTGACACAGCTCGCGCTGCCGCTGCTCATCGCCCTCGGCACCACCATCCTGGCCAAGGACCCGGCCGGATACCGCCTCGGACTCACCCTGGCCGCACTGTTCTGGGTGCCGTTCATCGCCTTGGCCGTGTTCTCCGCGCTGCGCTACATGGACAGCATCACCGCCGCCAAGCCGGACGGGCAGTCCTACAAGCTGGCCATGACCAACAAGCAGACCTGGGTGATGGCGTTCCTCTACATCGGCACCTTCGGTTCCTTCATCGGCTTCTCGTTCGCCTTCCCCACCCTGATCAAGGCCAACTTCCCCGAACTGAAGGATGTCGGCCTCCTGGTCGCGCTGGGCAACCTCGCCTTCCTGGGCGCACTGGTCGGCTCGTTCACGCGGCCGTTCGGCGGCTGGCTCTCCGACCGCATCGGTGGCGGCGCCAAGATCACCCTGTGGGTGTTCGTCAGCATGGCGGTGGGCATCGCCTGCATCATGGCGTCGCTGGAACTGCACAGCTTCCCGCTGTACCTGCTGTCCTTCCTGGCGCTGTTCGTGCTGACCGGCATCGGCAACGGCTCCACCTACCGGATGATCCCGATGATCTTCAGCGCCGAGACCAAGAAACGCGCCGAGGAACTCGGCATGAGCGTCGAGGAGATGACCGCTTCGGCCAAACGACAGGCCGGAGCCGCGATCGGCGTGATCGGCGCGGTGGGCGCGTTCGGCGGCTTCCTGCTCCAGCAGGCGCTGCGCCTGGCGAATACCAACTTCGGCAGCATGGCGCCCGCCTTCTGGGGTTACGCGGCGGCCTTCCTGGTGATGGCCGGTGTCACCTGGTGGTACTACCTGCGCACCTCGTTCGCGGTCCAGCAGGCTCCCTCCCTGGCCTACGCGAGCGTGTGATCGCCAGCCCCGACGTGTGATACGAAGTGCGTCCGTATCACATATCCGGGCGCGGCGGCGGCCGTCGCCTCCCCCTCGTTGGCCGCCCCGCCCCGTGATTCGGCAATGCCCGTCCCGTCGAACCCTCGACGGGGCGGGCGTTGCGGCGTGACCTCGGCGCTCAGCTCGGCGGAGGCGTTCGAGCGGCCCGCCACCATCAGCGGTCCGACCCTCACCGTGTGCTGCGCGGCGGCGCTGATCGTCGGTATCGCCACCACCACACGGGCCGGGGCGCTCACGCCGAACACGTGGTGGCGCAAGATAATCGGTGAATGCTGGGACCAGGCGCACGCCCTGTGGTCAGAGCAGCAGTCGGATCATGTCGGCGGTGTGGTTCAGGCCCGGGAAGGCTTCCGGGGTGGAGCGCGGGTGCAGGGCGTGCACCGCGAGGCGGAACATGACCGCGCGGACCAGCATCTGCGGCCATTCGGGCAGGCTCGACCACCGCTCCAGCAGACCGTCGTCCGCACCGCCCCAGGACAGCGCGTCCACCACGATCACGGCGGCGGCCCAGGACGGCGGCCGCCAGTAGGGGGTGATGTCGGTCAGCCCCGGAGCGAACGAACCGGAGAACAGCACGGTGCCGAACAGGTCGCCGTGCACCAGCTGCGGGGCCGCGGTCACCGGCTTGCGGAGGGTGGCCAGCTGGCCGATCAGCTCCAGGCTGCGCTCCCCGTCCGGGGAGGTGGCGGGCAGCATGCCGCCGATCTTCAGGCTGCGCAGCGGCACCGCCTCCCAGGCGGCGCGGTCGGCGGCCACGAAGACGTCCACGTCCACCCAGGGCGCGATCGGCGGCTGCGCCAGGAAACGCGGACGCTCCAACTGCGCGGTCGCCTGGTGTAGTCGCAGCGAGACCGACACCACCTCGTCGTGGCGCGGTTCGGGCACCCCGTCCAGGAAGGTGTCCGCGCGCCATCCGGAGACGACATAGCGGCCGTCGGTGGCGCGCACCGGCCGTGCCAGGCGCAACCCGTCCACCCGCAGCCCCTCCCGCACCTTCGCGCTCCAGGCCGCCCGGGCGTGATCGGTCACCGGGCTGAGCACCACATCCGCGCAGCGCCAGCCGCCGTCCCAGGTCCCCAGCGGAACCGGCACCACCTCGCGCAGCCCGAAGGTGGCGCGAACATGCTCGGGAGGTTCCACAGCAGTCATGGTCACGCGCGTACCGTACCCGCGCAACGGAACCGAAAAACGGAGCCACACCGGACACACCGCCCGGTCGGAACCTGCACGCAATCGCACTGTGACCGCAATGTCCGGCAGCGCGCGGTCAGCGCCCGATACCGGCCCCGATAGCGCCGAACCGCTCCAGACCGCACGATGGAGGGTGCCCACGAACGGCCACGACCTCGGCCCGGACGGTGACACCCTGGTCTGGTACGCCGCGTACGGGTCGAATCTGCTGACCGCGCGGTTTCGCTACTACCGCGAGGGCGGGACGCCGGACGGCACCACCCGGGTGTACTCCGGTTTCCGGAACCGGCGGCCGCCGGTGCGCACCGTGCCGATGACGCTGCCCGGGTGCGTCTGCTTCAGCGCTGAGTCGCGGGTGTGGGGCGGCGGGATGGCGTTCTACGCACCCGAGCGGTGTGAAGATCCGCCATCGACCTCAGGGCTCTCCCGCTCACCGAGCGATCGTGCGCGCCCGGCCCGGGTGATCGGCCGCAGGGCGTGCGGGATCGGCGGGCCGGGCGGGCGGGGTCAGTACACCGGCAGGGAGGTGTCGACCTGGTTGGCCCAGGCGACGATGCCGCCCTGGAGGTGGGTGGCGTCGGAGAAGCCCGCGTTCTTCAGGGCGGCGAGGGCCTCGGCGGAGCGGATGCCGGTCTTGCAGTACAGGGTGATGGGGGTGTTCTGCGGGAGTTCGGCGAGGGCCTCGCCGGAGAGGATGCGGTCCTTGGGGATGAGGGTCGCGCCCTCGATGTGGACGATGTCCCATTCCACCGGCTCGCGCACGTCGACGACGGCGACGGGCTTGCCCGCGTCCAGCATGTCCTTGAGCTCGCGCGCGGTGACGGTGGAACCGATGGCCGCCGCCTGGCCCTCCTCCGACACCACGCCGCAGAAGGCGTCGTAGTCGATGAGCTCGGTGATCGGCTGGCGGTCCGGGTCGCGGCGCAGCTTGATGGTGCGGTAGGTCATGTCCAGTGCGTCGTAGACCATGAGCCGGCCCAGCAGCGGGTCACCCATGCCGGTCAGCAGCTTGATGGCCTCGGTGACCATGATCGACCCGATGGAGGCGCACAGCACGCCGAGCACGCCGCCCTCGGCGCAGGAGGGCACCATGCCCGGCGGCGGGGCCTCGGGGTACAGATCGCGGTAGTTGATGCCGCGCCCGTCCGGGGCGTCCTCCCAGAAGACCGAGACCTGGCCCTCGAAGCGGTAGATCGAACCCCACACGTACGGCTTCCCGGCCAGTACGGCGGCATCGTTGACCAGGTAGCGGGTGGCGAAGTTGTCGGTGCCGTCCACGATCAGGTCGTATTCGCCGAACAGGTCCACCGCGTTCTCGGGTTCCAGGCGGATCTTGTGCAGATTCACCGTGATGCCCGAGTTGATCTCCAGAATGGACTCGCGCGCCGAATCGGCCTTGGACCGGCCGATATCGGACTCGCCGTGGATGATCTGCCGTTGCAGGTTCGAGGCGTCGACCTCGTCGAACTCCACGATGCCGAGGGTGCCCACACCCGCGGCGGCCAGATACAGCAGGGCCGGGGAGCCGAGCCCACCCGCACCGATCACCAGCACCTTGGCGTTCTTCAGGCGTTTCTGCCCGTCCACGCCCAGATCCGGGATGATCAAGTGGCGGCTGTAGCGGGCGACCTCGTCCCGGGTCAGCTCCGCGGCCGGCTCGACGAGCGGCGGCAGGGACTTGGTGGATGACACGTCCTGGACTCCTCGAATCGAATTCACCGATCACGCCTGCCGCGACACGGCAGCACACCGTAGTGCAACACGGCGGACCGGGGCGTTCTTCCCCAGCCTAGGCGGCACTAGCCGCGCGGATACGGCCAGGGGTTGAAGCGGCACTTCTTGCCGTCCATGGGCACCACCCCGTGCGGATCTAGTGCGGCGATCTCGTTGTTCTCGATGCCGAAGGTCTGCTGCATCATCACCGGGGCCAGGCCGCCGTCGGTCTCGCACGGCTGATGCTCGTGGTAGCCGATGGCGTGGCCGACCTCGTGATTGACCAGGTATTGCCGATACGAGCCGATATCGCCCTCGTAGGACAGCGCCCCGCGCACCCAGCGCACCTCCGACAGCACCACGCGGCCCAGATCGGAGTTGTAGCAGGAGGAATCGATGGGGATCTCGAATCCGCACGCGGTGCGAGTGGTTTCGCGGGAGGTGAGGGATATGCGGAAATCCGGTTCGCCGGAATCGACACGGCGGAAGCCGAAGCGCGGATCATGGGTCCAGCTCTTGGGATTGGCGAGCGTGGCCTCCACCATGGCGGCCACCGATTCGTCGCCGCCGATTCCGGCGGTGTCCATTCCGTCCTCGATTTCGACGGTGTAGACGAATACCCGTTCGGTGCCGGTGCCTACCTGTTGCGTGGTGCCCGGCACCACGTGCCAGGTGCCCGCGCCGCGCACCGCGTAGGGGCCGCCGTCGGGCAATGCGCCGGTGGGGAGGTCGGCGGCGAATTTCCCGTCGCCTTTGGGTGGTGCGCCGTAAATACCCGTTTCCTCGGACCGCTCGCTCAATCGCCCGAAACCGGGCGCCGACCCGGCACTCTGCCCGCCGCCGCGCACCGCGTCCCAGACCACCAGAATCGTGATCAACAACAACACCGGCAATGCGTAGGCGCGCCAGCCGTAGGTGGAGACGAAACGGCCCAGCGCGCTCTGTTTCTTGGTCGCACGCTGCGGTCTGGAGCGATGGCGGGCGTCCTCCGGCGGTGCGGTCGGATCCCAGCGGGCCCGCAGCGGCTGATAGGGATGCGGGAGCGGCGGCCCCTCGTCGTCGGCGCTGCGCGCGGTGACGCCGCCATCGCCGGAATAGAGCCCCAGCGGGTCATAAACCGGCCCGGTCGGTTTGCCTTTGCGTTTCGAGCCGCCGAGAGCGCGCGGCGTGGCAGCTCCCACGGGGCGGCGTGAATCGCGCCCGCCGGAATATCTGCCCCCATGGTCGGTCACGCACTCCAGCGTCTCACAGCGGCACAACCCGGCTGGACGGGCCGCACGGCCCACTGTGACGCTGCGATATATCTCACCCGAAGATTGCGGCAGATCTCACAAAGCGGTAGTCGTTCTTACATACTGTGACGCGCGACAACATCCAGCACACCAAAAATCGGAACCAGGATCGCCCGCGGTGTCCCGTGCGAGTATCGTTCGATGGATACCCGGCGCACATCCTCCACGTCCGGGAATCAACTGGGAGATCGGATAATGACAGACCTCGTGGACCGGATGACTGCGCGCCGCAGTTCGTCCGAGGCCATGGCGCCGAGTAAGCGCGGAACCCGCCTGCCCCGTGACGCCCGCCGCGCTCAGCTACTCGCCGCCGCCAGTGAGGTCTTCGTGATGCGCGGCTATCACGCCGCGGGCATGGATGAGATCTCGCAGTGCGCCGGCGTCAGCAAACCGGTGCTGTACCAGCACTTCTCATCCAAGCTGGAACTGTATCTGGCGGTGCTGCAGAACTATGTGGACGCCCTGGTGTCGAGCGTGCGGCAGGCACTGCGCTCCACCACCGACAACAAGCAGCGCGTCAAGGCCGCCGTGCACGCGTACTTCGACTTCGTCGACCACGAGACCCAGGGTTTCCGGCTGGTCTTCGAATCCGACCTCACCAGCGAACCGCAGGTGCAGCGACGGGTCGAACAGGCCACCGAGGCGTGCGTGGACGCGGTCTTCGACCTGGTCGCCCACGATTCCGGGCTGGACCCCTACCGCGCCCGGGTGCTGGCGGTCGGCCTGGTCGGCGCGAGCCAGTTCAGCGCCCGCTACTGGCTGGAGGCGGACCGGCCCATTCCCAAGGAAGAAGCGGTCGACACCACCGTCGCCCTGTGCTGGGGCGGCCTGAAGCACGTCCCCCTGCACGCTTCCCCGCCGCTGCGCGACTTCGGCGGATAGCCGGACAGCCGTCGACCGTCGTGCACGCGTGCCCACGGTCGACGGCGACCGCGACTCCCGGTGTACACCCGGACCCTCGCGAAATCAGTTGCCCCGTCGAGATTCTCGACGGGGCATCGTCATGATTGCTGCTAGACCGCGGCGAAGCCGACGCGGCCGCTGGTGGAGGTGCCGATCTCGACGTAGGCGACCTTCGCGGCCTGGATCAGGTACTTGCGGCCCTTCTCGTCGACCAGCGCGACCACGCCGCCGTCGCCCTGCAGCGCACCGGTCACCAGCGCCTCGACCTCTTCGGGGGTCTGCGAGCTGGCGATCACCAGTTCACGCGGGCTATCCGAAATACCGATCTTGACCTCCACGGCCAACCTCCGAACGTAGTGTCCTGTGCTGTCCGAACCAGGCTAATGCAGGCCGCGACGGGTCCGTCAGGGACCGCCCTGCGCTGTCAGCGAACAGTGTGCGCCCACCACGGCCGGTCCCGCTCAGCCGGTATAGGTCCGGTAGCGCAGGTTCGCGCGCAGCCGACCGACCAGACCGGCGGTGTGCATGATCCACAGCCCGGGCGGGACCAGGCGGCGGGTGAACGGGTTCAGCGGATTGCACAGCACCGCCACCGCGAGCGAGGTGAGGGCGGCGCGCACCGGAATCCGCGGACAGCCGAGGGGGCGGTGTTTGACGCACACCTCGGCGTAGCCGTATCCGTAGCCGACGCACTGTCGCCACGCGGCCCGCACCTCCCCGCGCAGGCGGTAGGCGATCAGCGCGTCCGGAGCGTGCCCGAACGAAAGCCCGGCCTGCTGCACCCGCCACGAGATGTCGACGTCGTCGCCGCCGGTGGTCAGTTTCTCGTCGTAACCGCCGATCTTCTCGAAGGCCGTGCGCCAGTAGGCCGTATTGTTCCCGTTCGCGAACGGCAGCCAGTGGGTGGCGAAGCCCTCGGCGGGCGCGGGCACGGGCCGCCAGGTGGCGGACCCGCGGTCGTTGAGCGTGTCCGCCTCGATCGACCCGCCCACCGCGTCGTAGTCGGCGGCGGCCCGGACCAGCGCGCCGAGCCAATGGGGGTAGACGCGGTCGTCCTGGTCGATGAACACCAGGAAGTCGCCCTCGGCGACCGCCGCCGCGTTGTTGCGGGCGAACGGCGCGCCCGGTCTCGCGGAGCTGTCGATATAGCGCAGCGTCAGCCGTTCGCGCACCGGATGATTCGCGATGTGCGCACGCAGGCCGTCGGTGGACCCGTTGTCGCTGACCAGCACCTCGAACCGGCCGGGGTAATCCTGCTCCGCCAGCCCGCTCAACTGTTCGTCGAGATCGGGCAGCCCGTTGTGGACCGGGATGATGATCGACACCAGCTCGGGTGTGCGCGCGGTCGGTGGTGGTGCGTTGTTCATGAAATCCGCTCTCAGCGCTTCGGTCACAGGTGCGCACCACTCAACGGCGATGCGACGCAATGATATTCGCCGAGTGCGCGACGGGTGGGATTTCCCATTCCTGGGGATGCGCGACGGCTCGAACCCTGCGAGGATCGAGCGCTGAGTCGACACCTGGGATAGCGAAACGGACACCCTGATGCCACATCCCACCCCCCGGCAGACCCTGTCGGTGGTCATTCCAGCCCTCAACGAGGCCGCGTCGATCGGCCGGACGCTCGAACGCCTGCTCCCCCAGGCGGAGATCGACGAGATCATCGTCGTCGACAACGGCAGCGACGACGCCACCACCGACATCGTGCACCGGATCGCCGAACACCACCCGAAACTCGCACTCGTGCACGAGCCGACCCGAGGTATCGCGGCGGCGCGCAACTGCGGCTTCGACAAGGCCCGCGGCGACGTGATCGCACGCACCGACGCGGATACGCTCGTGGCCCCGGACTGGGCCCGCACGATCCTCGACTTCCTCGCCGAGCATCCCGAGACCGCCGCCGTCACCGGACTGTGCACCTATCACGATTCGCCGATCGGATTCCTGCTGTGGTCGGGGCAGCGGCTGCTGCTGCGGCTCGGCGTGCTCGGCGGACAGGTGGGAAACCTGTACGGGCCGAATATGGCCATCCGACGCGACGCCTGGCTCGAGGTCCGCGACGACACCCGCGTACGCGTGGACGTGGTCGACGACCTGGATCTGGCGCTGTGCCTGTCGAAACGGGGACTACGCATCGACCAGCCGACCCGGCTGCGGGCGCGGACCTCCGCGCGCCGACGACGCACCGGTCCCCTGCGCTGGTGGCGATATCAGCAACTCGGCCTGCGCACCATCGAGGAGCACGGGTTCATCGTGCGCCCGCTGCACCGGATCATGATCATCACGGCATGGCTGGGGCACACCGCGCAATGGCCGATCTACCGCTGGTGGGACTTCCGGCGGCGGCGGTTCAGCCTGCGGCCGGGGGCGGAGCGGATCTCCCCGGTCGGCCCGCGCTGACCGCCGTTCGCGCTCAGCCCAATCCGAGTACGGTCATGCGCTCGGTGTGGCTGTTCTGCATGCGCTCGAAGAGGGTGGCGATGCCGTTCAGGTCGCCGGTGGCGGTGAGCACGAGATCGGTGAGCTCGTCGCGCTGAGCCATCACGTATTGGGCCTGCGTGATGGCCTCGCCGAGCAGGCGGCGGCCCCAGAGGGTGAGCCGGTCGCGCTCGGACCGGTTCCGGGCCACCGCGGTGCGGACCTCCTCCACCACGAACTCGGAATGGCTGGTCTCCGCGAGGACGTCGCGGACCACCTCGGCGACCCCGGGAGCGAGCGCATCGGCGATCTCGGTGTAGAAGTCGGCGGCGATGCCGTCACCGACGTAGAACTTGACCATCGACTCCAGCCAGGTGGAGGGGTCGGTGGAGGCGTGGTAGGCGTCCAGGGCGCGCACGAACGGGGCCATGGCGTCGAAGACGTCCACCCCGCGCTCGGCCAGCGCCTTCTCCAGGGTTTTGAAGTGGTCCATCTCCGCGCCCGCCATCTTGGCGACGGCCACCTTGCCCCGCAGGGTCGGCGACAGCTTGGCCTCCTCGGCCAAACGGTAGAACGCGGAGATCTCGCCGTAGGCGAGCACCGCGAACAGGTCGATCACCCCCGGATCGTCCGCGGCGACCTTTCCCGAAACCTCCGAAACACCCAGCGCGGCAGACGTGTCAGCTCCCATGCTCTACACCCTAGCTTCCGGCGCGTCAGGGCAGGTCGCGGAGGAACTTGTCGAGGTAGGTCCACGTGGTGTCGCGGGCGAGCAGGATGCCGAGGTGGCTGCCGCGGGCCGTCTCGTAGCGAACCTCCGGCGAACCGGTCAGGGTCTGGGTGCCGTGGCGCACGGCGGCGGCCGCGGTGATGGCGTCGTCTGGTCCGCCGACCAACAGGACCGGGACGGTGATATCGGCCAGCGCGATCCGGCGCTCACCCAGCCGCACCACCCCCTTGCCGATGTCATCGGCCATCATGAAGCGCCGCCACAGCTGGTTGTAGAAGCGCGCCGGATAGCCGGGCAGGGCGTTCTGGAAGCGGTCGATGGTCTCCATGCGCGCCAGGGTGGCGGTGTCGGTGAGATTGCGGACGATGAACCACGGACGCTTCACCTCGCGCTCCCAGGCGGTGACGCGGTAGGCGATGCGGGTCAGCGGGGCGGGCACGCCGCCGGCCAGCCGGACCGCGGCCACGGCGGCCCGGTCGCCGGTCACCTCGACGAGCCGGCGCAGCTGCGGCATGCCGATCATGTGGTCGTAGCTCAGCGGCGCGCCGACGGCGGTGACGGACCGGATCGGCAGCGTCGGATCCGCGGCGGCCGTCAGCAGTTCCAGCACCCCGCCGATGGACCAGCCCACCAGATCCACCGGCCGCCCGTCCCGATCGGCCGACACCCGGCGGATCGCCTCGGGCAGGATGTCGTCGATCCAGGTCTCGAAGCCCATGCCGCGGTCGGCGTATCCGATCTCGCCGTAGTCGACCAGATAGGGCGCGCGGCCGGAATCGAGCAGGAAGCGCACCAGGCTCTGATCCGGCCGCAGATCGAAGCAGAAGGCGGGCGCGGCCAGCGGCGGCACCAGCAGGACGGCAGGGGCGTCGGGGGCGGCGCCGTCGTAGCGGTGCAGCAGACGGTGCGGCCGATCGTCGAGCACCGTCGACGGGGTGGGCTCGGGGGCTTCGATGCCCGCGCCGAAGGTCAGGGCCCACGCATTGCGCGCGGCGAGGGTCACGGTGTCTGCCAAACTCACCCGCACAACTTCGCACATGCCGGTACAGCGTGTATCACCTATGTGATGAACTCAACTGCCGAACGGCCGGAATCACCACGCTGGAAGATCGAATTATGCTGCGCCGCAGCACCTGCCGCCGGGAATACGCGGAACGGGCGCACCGGTTGAAGCGGACAGCAACCATGCGGATACGGCAATAGAACCGCACAATTGCGGTGGCGGAAAAAGAGTGGACGACCGTATCACGCTACAATCTCCCCGGACAACGGAAATTTTCGCCCGACCTGGTTTGCCCACACGCGTGAACCCGCAACGGGCAGGGGTCGCCGGAGTCCTGGAAAATGTGCGCGCACCGGATCCACGTCATCCCGAGCGCCGCGCCAGGTAGATGCCAGCAATCGGTCACCAACGACCGGCCTTGGGGTATCCCGCAGCGGCCGATGACAGCGAACGGATCAGTGGTCGTCGCGGGCCGCCCGGGCCCGCCCCACACCCTCGTGCGCGCGAGACGCGATATACGAGGAAGGCACGAACCTGAGCAAGATCACCGTAGAGCAGGAACCCGGCGTGGCCGACACCCTGCTGACAGCAGAACTGGACGACACCCACACCGCTCCGACTTTCGCGGAATTGGGCGTACGCTCCGAAATCGTCCGCGCCCTCGACGAGATGGGCATCCAGCGGACATTCGCCATTCAGGAACTCACCCTGCCGTTGGCATTGGCCGGTGAGGATCTCATCGGCCAAGCCCGCACCGGCATGGGCAAGACCTTCGGATTCGGGGTGCCGCTGCTGCACCGCATCGCCACCACCGATTCCGGCACCACCCCCCTGGACGGCACGCCCCGCGCGCTGATCATCGTCCCGACGCGCGAACTGTGCATCCAGGTCACCCAGGATCTGGAGAACGCCAGCAAATATCTGCGCAATCAGAAAGGCCCGCTGAAGGTCACTTCGATCTACGGCGGCCGCCCCTACGAATCGCAGATCGCGGCGCTGCGCGCGGGCGTCGACGTGGTCGTCGGCACCCCGGGCCGCCTCCAGGACCTGGCCGAACAGCAGCATCTGGTGCTCGGCAAGGTGGGCGTGCTGGTGCTGGACGAAGCCGACGAAATGCTCGACCTGGGATTCCTGCCCGACATCGAGCGGATTCTGAACATGGTGCCGCAGCAGCGGCAGACCATGCTGTTCTCGGCCACCATGCCGGGACCGATCATCACCCTGGCCCGCACCTTCCTGAATCGGCCCACCCATATCCGGGCCGAGGAAGCCAATGCCACCACCATCACCGAACGCATCTCGCAGTTCGTCTACCGCGCGCACGCGCTGGACAAGAGCGAACTGGTCTCGCGCATCCTGCAGGCCGAGACCCGCGGCGCGACCATGGTCTTCGCCCGCACCAAGCGCACCGCGCAGAAGGTGGCCGACGATCTGGCCGAGCGCGGCTTCGCGGTCGGCGCGGTGCACGGCGACCTGAACCAGGTGCAGCGTGAGAAGGCGCTGAAGAAGTTCCGCGAGGGCAAGATCGACGTGCTGGTCGCCACCGATGTGGCGGCGCGCGGTATCGATATCGACGACGTCACCCACGTGGTGAACTACCAGTGCCCGGAGGACGAGAAGACCTACGTGCACCGCATCGGCCGCACCGGCCGTGCGGGCCGCCACGGCGTCGCCGTCACGCTGGTGGACTGGGATGAGCTGAACCGGTGGAGCGGCATCGATTCCGCGCTGCGCCTGGGCATCCCCGAACCGGTGGAAACCTATTCGCGCTCCCCGCACCTGTACGCCGAACTCGGCATTCCCGAGGGCGTGACCGGTGTGATCCGCACGCGCAAGCCCGAACGCGACGACGACGCCGTGGTGGTGGAGCGCGAGGCACGCGCCCCGCGCAAGCGCAACCGCCGCCGCACCCGGGGCGGGCAGCCGGTGGACGACGCGGCGACCACGACCACCGGCCCCGACTCGACCACCGGCTCCAGCGCCGACGGCACCGGCGATGCCGAGGGCGACAAGCCCGGCCGCCGCCGTCGCCGACGCCGGGGACGCGGCGGTTCCGACGAGGCCGCGGGTACCGCGCGGACCACCGACGAAGCGGCGAATACCGATGCCGCCGAAGCGGTTTCGAGCGACAACGGGCCGTCCGCGACCGGTTCCGACGAGACGCGAGCGGACCGTCCCGGCCGCCGTCGCCGCCGTCGTCGCGGCGGTGCCGACCGGGCCACCGGCACGGACAGCGGCGACGCCGCCGCTTCGGTGACCGCCGAAGGGACTGCGGATCACCGCCCCGACGCCGGAGACGTGGCGGCACCGGGCTCCGGGAACGCCGACTCCGCCGTGGACGAGACCGCGGCCCCGAACGGGGACACGTCGGCGACGAACGCTGCGGTCACCGACGCGACGGATGTCTCCACACCCGCCGCCGAGGCAGGTGCCGCTCCCAAGCGCTCCCGCACCCGCCGCGCCAAGAGCACGGCGGCCGAATCGAGCGCGGCCAACGGCGCAGCAGTCGCCGACGCCGCGGACACGGCCCCGGACGCCACCACCCGTGGCGCCGAGAATGGCTCGGCCGCAGCGGATTCCGTGACCGAGAGCGCCACGGCCACGCCGAGTGCTGACGCAACGGCGACGGCACCCAAGCGCACCCGCCGTGCCAAGGCGGAGACCGCGGCGGCCGGCGCGGACGCGCCGACGGCGGCAGCCACTCCGGCGGCAGCCACTCCGGCGGCGGCGACCGAAACCGGTGCCACCTCGGAGACGGCTGGCACCGCCGAGGCTTCCGACCGCCAAGCCGGTTCCGCCGCAACGGAATCGACAGCGGTTTCGACGGCGGACGACACCGCGACGGCCGCTCCGAAGCGCACTCGCACCCGCCGCAAGGCCACGGCCGAAGCGGGCGCGGCCACGACCCCGGCGGCTGCGGCCGCCACGGGAACGGACGCGGACGCATCGGGCGACGCGGGCACGGCAGCGGTCTCCCCCGTGGCAGCCGATGACCCGGCTCCGAAGCGCGCCCGGCGCAAGGCTACGGCCGAGGCGGGCGCGCCGACCCGGAACGCCGCCACCACCACGGGCACGAGCGCACCCACCGAGGCGGGCGCGGCGACGGAACCCGCTGACGCGGGGACCGACGGGGCCGTGGCGGCGAGTGACGCCGATACCGCGGCACCGCAGCGGACCCGCACGCGGCGGACCAAGGCGGCAACCGAAACCGGCACGGCCGCAACCGAACCGAGCTCGAGCGGCACCGGCGCGGAGGGTGAGCCGGAGCCCGAGGCGCGCAAGCGCACCCGCCGCAAGACCGCGGCCGACGCGAGCGCGGCGGCGGCTCAGGACGGCTCCGCCACCACGGGCGCGGACACGGGCGCGGCCGACGCGAGCGTGGCGGCCGCCGCCCCCGCGGGCTCCGCGACAGCCGACGCGGGCACGGCGGCAGAAGACGCCACCGGCACGGCGGCACCGAAGCGCACGCGGGCTCGCCGGACCAAGGCTGCGGCCGAGGCTGATTCCGCCGCAACCGAAACGAGCCGAGGTGCCGAGGGCGGCTCTGATGCGGCGGGCGGATCGGATCCTGCGAGCACCGCTGCGACCGGTGCCGCGGACGCGGCTGCGCCGAAGCGCACCCGCACGCGTCGAACCAAGGCCGCGGCCGAGGCCGATTCCGCCGCAACCGAAACGGGCCGCAGCGCCGATGATGCCGCGGGTGCCTCCGCCACGGATACCTCGGACGCGACAGCCGACGCGGCACCGAAGCGCACCCGCACCCGCCGTGCCAAGGCGGATGCCACCGCGGCCGATGCGGGTGCCGCCACGGCCGAGACAGCGTCCAACGGGTCGGCGGCGACCGATGCGGCCGGGTCCGGCGCTTCCATCGCGGATGGCGCCGCACCCGCTCCGCGGCGGCGTCGGCGGAAGGCGGAGGAGGGCGAGGTCGTAATGGCCGAGGCCGACACCGCCGTCGCCGCGACGGCCTAGTCGGGCGGATCGGATAGTCTCGCAGACGTGCTCGCACCAGAGCGGCGGACGCGCGCCGATATCGTCATCGCCGCCGCGATCGCCGCTCTGGTGGCGATCGCGGCGGTCGTGGTGTGGTGGACCAGCGAGGCGCGGAGTACCGAATCGGTCACCGCGGACCGCACTCTCACCTCACCGCCCACCCCGGATCGTCCTCCCTCCGGCCTCCGCGAACTCTGGCACGCCCCGGATGGGGCGGCGCAGCGCGCGCTGACGGTGGGCGGGGTCGCGGTGACCGCAGACGGCGGCACCGTGACCGGCCGCGATCCCCGCACCGGCGAACAGGTGTGGATGTACCGCCGGGATCTGCCCCTGTGCGGGGTGGAGACGCAGTTCGGCATGGTCGTCGCCACCTATCGCGACGATCGCGGGTGCAGCCAGACCACCCAGCTCTATGGGGAGACCGGTGCGCGGCAGACCGCCCGCTCCAGCTACATGGACGATCGCGTCGAGCTGACGGTGGACGGCACCTATGTGCTGGCGCTCGGCCCGCGCCGGTTGGAGATGTGGCGCTCGGATCTGGTGCGCACCCTCGAGTACGGGTACGTCGATGCCCCGGTGAACCCGAATACCCAACCTCGTAGCGGATGCCGATTCCTTTCCGCCGCTTCGAGTTCCAAGAATCTGGCGGTGCTGGAACGCTGTCCGGGCGAGGACGCCGACCGGCTCACCGTACTGAATCCAGCCCCCAAGGACGCCACGGTGCCGGATGTGCACAGCTCGCACGTGCTCACCGCGCCCGGCGGCGCGGACGAGAACGCTCGCGTGCTGGCGGTCTCCGACACCCGGGTCGCGCTCTATTTGCCCCGAAGCGGTTCCAGCGAACCACGATTGGCGCTGTTCGACATCTCCGGCAACCCGGTCGCCAACTACCCGCTCCCGGCGGATTTCACCGAAGGGGCACGCACGACCCGGATCGGCTCGACCGTCTACGCGTTCACCGGCAACAGCCTGATCGCCTTGAATTCCACCACCCTGACGCCCACCTGGATTCTGGAAAGTGTGCTCGGCACACCGGCACTCATGTCGGGCCGACTGCTGGTCCCGGTCACCGACGGCCTCGCCGCCGTCGCACCCGACACCGGCGCGACGAGTTCGCTGACTTCCGTGCGGCGCAGCGACTACCACGGCGAACCGATCTCGGTCGCGGTGGTCGGTCCGACCGTTCTGGAGCGTCGCGGCGGACAGCTGTACGCCCTCGGCGGGGACGCTCCGTAACGCGCCACCGTCCCCCGCGCCCAACGGTCGTCAGGCATGATCGATTTCATGGCCGACAACGAACACCGCCTGGTCCTGCTGCGGCACGGTGAGACCGAATGGTCACGGGCCCGCAAGCACACCGGCCGCACCGACCTGCCGCTCACCGCCGCCGGGGAGGCACAGGCTCGGACGGCCGCCAAGACCCTGGAGGGGCTGGCGCTGCGCGATCCCCTGGTGATCAGCAGCCCCCGGCAGCGGGCCGTGCGCACCGCCGAACTGGCCGGATTCCCCGCCGACCGCGTCGACGACGACCTGGCCGAATGGGATTACGGCGACTACGAGGGCATCACCACGCCGGAGATCCGGGAACACGACCCCGACTGGACCATCTGGACCGGTGCCGTTCCCGGCGGCGAGACGGCCGAACGGGTGAGCGCGCGCGCCGACCGCGTCCTGGACCGGGTACGGCCGGAACTGCGCGACCACGATGTGGTGCTGGTCGGCCACGGCCATTTCTCGCGCGCCCTCATCGCCCGCTGGCTGGACCTCGAGGTGCGGGAGGGCCGCCGGTTCTTCATGTCCACCGCCGGGGTGAGCGTGCTGGGGCACGATCACGATGCGCGTACGCTGCGGGCGCACAATCTGATCGCACACCTGGACGACCTGTGAAAGGGCATCGATGATCCGCCGCGCCACTCCCGCCGATATCCCCGCTCTGGTGGAGCTGGTGTACGACCTGGCCGAATACGAGCAGGCGCGCGAGGAGTGCCACCTCACCGAGGAACAGTTGCGGACCGCGCTGTTCGGGCCCGCCGCCGCGCTGTTCGCCCATGTGGCCGAGGGCCCGGAGGGCGTGGTCGGCTGCGCCATCTGGTTCCTGAACTTCTCCACCTGGCGGGGCGTGCACGGGATCTACCTGGAGGATCTGTACGTCAAGCCGCAGGCACGTGGGCGCGGTCTCGGCCGGGCGCTGCTGGTGGCGCTCGCGCGGGAGGCCGCGGAACAGGGGTACGGGCGGGTGGACTGGTCGGTCCTGACCTGGAATACGCCGTCCATCGAGTTCTACGAGTCGCTCGGCGCGGTCGGGCAGAAGGAGTGGATCGGCTACCGGCTCGAGGGTGACGCGCTGGCCGGTTTGGCCGCCGAATCCTGAGAAATTCGCACCGGCTCGTCGATTTCGGTTGCCCTCGCGCGTCGAAGAGGTGGATGGTCCGAACAGCGGACCGCACAACACAGGAGGGGCACCATGCCGAAGTACATGGCACTCATCTTCGACGACGCGCGTTGGGAGAATCCCGAACCCAGCATGCTGGAGCCGGTGCTGCAACAGCACCATGAGTTCGAGAAGCGCAACAGCGAGGCCGTGTTGGGCGGTGAGGCGCTGGCCTGGCACACCACCGCCACCAGTATCCGGCCCGACGGCAGCGGCGGCTTCCTGGTCACCGACGGCCCCTTCGTGGAAACGAAGGAGAACCTGGGCGGCTTCTACCTGCTCGAAGCCGCCGACCTGGACGCCGCCATCGAGATCGCCAAGCAGATCCCCATACAGCCCGACTGCGGTGTGGAAGTCCGCCCGGTCCTCGACTACTGACCGTGGACCCCGCCGACACCGGGCAACCGGACACGGGCTCGGAGGGCGACCGGCACCCGCCCGGTTCGCCCGGTGCCGACGGCCGCGCGGCGGAGTGTCGCGGGAGCGCGGACACGGGTGACCGCCCCGGCACCGCGAGCGCGGGTGACTCCCGCGATACCGCCGGTGCCGGTAACGCCCGCGACACCACCGGTGCCGGAGACTCCCGCGACACCACCGGCACCGGAAACTCCCGCGACACCACCGGCGCGGCCGACTTCCACGACATCGCCGGTGCGGAGGGCTTTCCCGGCACAGTGAACACGGGTGACCGTCCCGGCACCGCGAATCTCGGTGGCGGTGCGCAATCCGGGCGGGGGCGTCGCCCGGTGGGTGTCGAAACGGACGTGGCGGCGGCGGTGGCGGAGGCGCATCGGCGCGAGTGGGCGTTCGTGCTGGCGGCGACGGTGCGGGTCACCCGGGATCTGGATCTGGCCGAGGAGTGTGTGCAGGACGCCTACGCGCAGGCGCTCACGCGGTGGGCGGACGACGGGATACCCGCGAGACCGGGCGGTTGGCTGACCACCGCCGCCCGGAACCGGGCGTTCGACCTGCTGCGCCGCCGGTCCACGCTGCTGCGGCGGCTGCCGCTGCTGGTGTCCGACGAGACCGGCGAGGATCCGGCCGAGGCGGCCCTCGCCGCGGCGGAGATCCCCGACGACCGCCTGCGCCTCATCTGCACCTGCTGCCATCCGGCGCTGTCGATCGAGGCGCAGGTTGCGTTGACGCTGCGGCTGGTGTGCGGGCTCACCACCGCGGAGGTGGCGCGGGCCTTCCTGGTCAGCGAGCCGACCATGGCGGCCCGGATCACCCGGGCCAAGAAGAAGATCGCGACGGCGCGCATCCCGTACCGGGTCCCCGCCCCCGCCGAACTGCCCGAACGCATCGACGCCGTGCTGGCCGTCGTGCACCTGCTGTTCACCACCGGCCACACCGCACCGTCCGGAGACGCCCTGATCCGCCGCGACCTCGCCGAACGCGCGACCGACGTGGCACGCATGCTCCGCCTGCTGCTGCCCGGCAATGCCGAGGTGGCGGGCCTGCTCGCGCTCATCCTGCTCACCGACGCCCGCCGGGAGACCCGGGTGGACGAGTCCGGCGCCATGGTGCCGCTGGCCGACCAGGACCGCACCCGCTGGGACCGCACCCGCATCGCCGAGGGTCTGGCCCTGGTTCGCGCGGCACTGTCGAGCTCGCCCGACGGCGACACCTCACCCGACCACGCGGAACACCGGGCCGAGCCGCATCCGACACCGCCCGGCCGCTACGCACTCGAGGCCGCCATCGCCGCCGTGCACGCCGAATCCCCCAGCTACGCGGCCACCGACTGGCGCGACATCCTCGGCCTCTACGACATTCTGATCCAACGGTGGCCCTCGCCCGTCGTGGCGCTCAACCGCGCCGTCGCGGTGGGCATGGCCGACGGCCCCCAGGCGGGACTGACGGCCCTCGAACCCCTCACCGCCGAACCGCAATTGGCCGCCTACCCGTACCTCCCCGCGGCCCGCGCCCACTTCCTGGCCGAACTCGGCCGCACCGACGCGGCCCGCCTGGCCTACGAGGAGGCCATCCTGCTCACCGACAACACCCCGCAGCGACGGTATCTCGCGGCCAAGCTGGCGCGGCTGCGCTGAGCCACGGCAGCTGCTCCGAGCCCGACGGCCGCGTCAAGCCCCGGCCGCGCCTGGCCCCGACGGCGCTGATCCCCGGCGGCCGCGTTAAACCCCGGGCCGTGCCGAGCCCGGCAGCTGCTCCGAGCCCGAACGCCGCGTCAAGCCGCGGCCGCGCCTGGCCCGGCGGCGCTGATCCCGGCGGCCGCGCTAAGCCCCGGCTGCCGCGCGCAGCAGCCGCAGCTGTCCGATCTCCGCCGCGTTCTTCATGAGTTCGGCGTTCACCCAGGCGATGGTGTGCGCCAGCGTCTTCTCCGGATCGTCGCCCCAGGGGAAGCGCGCCGGTGCGTCCAGGTCGGCCGCATCGGCGCGGTCCAGCAGTTCCGCCCAGTCGGTGCGCAATCCGCGCAGCCACTCCACCGCCGCTTCCGGCCCCGGCTAGGTGATCTCGGTCCGCTCGCGCGGTGTGCGCCCGTGCGCATGATCCAGCGCTGTCGACCACCACCAGCCGATATGCCAGGTGAGCCAGGCGATGGTGGGCACCGGGATCGGATCGGGTTCGGTGTCGGCCCAGTCCGGGATCCACTGTCCGGCGCCGTCGCGCCGCACCGTCCAGCACAGCGGTGCGGGCTCCCAGCGATGGTCGTCGGGCCGCAGCAGCTCGCGGTGGTGGTCGAACAGCGCCCAGGTCAGGTCGAACTGCCAGCGCAGCAGTTCACGTCGTGCGTCGGACATCGGGCGAGCATCGCAGAACGACGTCCGTCGAGCACGTGGTTATTCGGAGTAGCCCAAACTACTGGACAAGCGACCAAAAGCCGTCTGCGTGGCGATCAGAGGCCATTTCGGCCCGTCCGGGAGCGGCCGCTACTCCGAGAGGTCGTAGCCCGCCGCCATCCAGCGGGTGGAGGCCGGGGCGAACAGGGCCGCCAAGGCGGCGACGGTGACCAGGGCCAAGGGGACGCCGAGTTCGGGGCGGTCGGAGGTGAACATGTAGTAGGCGACGCCGAGCAGCAGCAATTGGGTGAGGACGGCGATGGCGCGGCCCCAGCGTTTGCCGCGCAGCAGGCCGACACCGGCCGCGAACACCGCGCCGCCGACGATCGCGGCGTACGCCGCGGTCAGGTAGCTGTTGCCGGAGTTCTGCGCCGAGCCGTCGATGCCCGCCACCACCAGCGCGACCATGGCCACCAGGCCCAATGCGCCCTCCAGGGTCACCAGCGCGCCCGCCACCCGCACCGTCATCGGCACGACATCGGTCGCGCCCGCGTTCTCCGCACCGGAGTTCTGCTCAGCCACCCGCCCAGCCTAACGACCGGGATCATCCCGGTACGAGGCATGCGGGCGGTTCGCACATCGGTTCGCTCAGTAGGCTCCTCAGCGTGCGGACGCTGTTGATCGTGAACCCCAATGCCACCTCCACGACCCCCGAGACCCGCGATCTGCTCGCCCACGCACTGGAGAGCCGCACCCAGCTGACCGTGGTGCACACCGAACGCCGGGGGCATGCGGCGGAGCTGGCGCAGTGGGCCGCCGATATCGAGATGGATCTCATCGTGGTGCACGGCGGCGACGGCACGGTCAACGAGACGATCAACGGGTTCCTGCCGCTGCCGGGAGCCGCGAACCAGCGCGAGCGGCTGCCGCGGCTGGGGATCATTCCGGGCGGTTCCGCGAATGTCTTCGCCCGTGCCCTGGGGATCGATCCGGATCCGGTGCGTGCCACCAACCAGCTGATCGATCTGCTCAGCGTGCACAAGGACCGGCGTATCGGTCTGGGCGTCGCCGACGACCGCTGGTTCATTTTCAGCGCCGGTGTCGGACTCGACGCCGATGTCTGCGAGGCCATTGACGCCAAGCGCGCCAACGGACATGCCGCTACGCCGGGCCGCTATCTGCGAACCACGGTCAAACAGTTCTTCAAGGCCAAGCGACGCGATCCCATGGTGCGCGTGGAGATTCCAGGTCACGAACCGGTCACGGAAGTGCATTACGCATTCGTGACCAATGCGAGCCCGTGGACCTACCTGAACAACACACCGGTGCGAACCAACCCGGGCACCTCCTTCGAAACCGGCCTCGGGGTGTTTGCCATGCGCACCATGCGCCTGCTGCCGACCCTCGGCATCGCTCGGCAGTTGCTGGCCCCCAATGGAAACCCCAAGGGGGACAAATTGTTTCGCGTGGACGACAGCCCCTCGGTGCGGGTCGAGGCGAGCGAGCCGATCGGTTTGCAAATCGATGGTGACTTCATCGGCCGACGCAACATGGTGAATTTCACAGCGGTGCCCGATGTACTGGAAGTCGTCGCGCCGCAGCCGTAGTCGACCCGACACACCTGAGAAACATCGCCGTTGGGCTGCGAAAACCCGAACGAGCGAGTACAAATGATCAGGCAGACCCTCGATGTAGGGGTCTTACAGCGTGAGCTTCCCCACGGTGCACCACACATCTCTTGACATCTACGGTGTTCGTGAAAGCATTCACAAGCAACCGTGCGGAAACATTCGAGTCGCACAAGTGAACGGACCACAAACCCGAAGGGCAGCGTCTGCGCATGCCCTAGCAAAGGAGCAGAGGAATGGACTGGCGCCACAAGGCCATCTGTCGCGACGAGGACCCCGAGCTGTTTTTCCCGGTGGGTAACAGTGGTCCTGCGCTCGCGCAGATCGCCGATGCGAAGCTGGTCTGCGCGCGCTGCCCCGTTACCGCCGACTGCCTCTCCTGGGCTCTGAAGTCCGGGCAGGATGCCGGTGTCTGGGGCGGTATGAGCGAAGACGAGCGTCGCGCTCTGAAGCGTCGCAACGCGCGTACGCGCACCCGCACCGTCGTCTGACTTCGGACGACCGGCGTCACCGCCGCAGCCCCCACGACGGCATGGACGCATTTCGGCCCGGCACCCCCTACGAGGTGCCGGGCTTTCTCGCCTCTCGGCGACTGCTCGTCCGCCGTTCCGCGGCTTCGGCGCA
The DNA here is from genome assembly GCF_030767025.1 of Nocardia sp. CC227C. GTDB lineage: Bacteria > Actinomycetota > Actinomycetes > Mycobacteriales > Mycobacteriaceae > Nocardia. Next base: position 631,278 of record NZ_JASITE010000002.1, read on the forward strand.
CGACTGATTGCCGTCGACCATCCCACACGCGTACAGGCGGTCGCCTACCGAATCTATTTCGGACGTTCCCGATGAGTTACCCGCATCGCGGCAAAATCGGTTGTCACGGTATCCATCGCAATTCGGCTGTCAGCCATTATGCGAATTCGCTTATACAGAACGCACTGTTATGGGTGCCGGCACCGCCGCTCCACTTCACCGGGCGGAGCGGCGGCCGAGGGGGACCCGCAGTACCGCGTCGGTGCCGACATCCTTCCCCGGATGCAGGCCGATGGAGCCGCCGAGTTCCGCGGTGACCAGTGTGCGGACGATTTGCAGGCCCAACCGGTCGGAGCCCTCGAGGCTGAATCCGTCCGGCAGACCGCGGCCGTCATCGCTGATGATCACGTCCAGCCAGCGGGCGGAACGCTCGGAGCGAATCGTGACGACACCGTCCTCCCCGGCGTCGAAGGCATGTTCGATGGCGTTCTGCACCAGCTCGGTCAGCACCATGACCAGCGGTGTCGCCCGTTCGGCGGAGAATACGCCGAGCGATCCGGCGCGGCGCACCTTGATCCGCGCGGTGTGCACGGTGGCCACATCGGCCATGATCGGCAGCAGCCGGTCCACCACCTCGTCGAGATCGACCTCTTCGTCCACCGACATGGACAGCATCTCGTGCACCGACGCGATGGAGGTGACCCGCCGCACCGATTCGGTGAGCGCCAGCCGCGCCTCCTCGTTCTCGGTGCGGCGCGCCTGTAGTCGCAGCAGCGCCGCCACCGTCTGCAGATTGTTCTTCACCCGGTGGTGGATCTCGCGAATGGTGGCGTCCTTGGACAGCAGCGCCCGATCGCGCCGCTTCACCTCGGTGACATCGCGCACCAGCACCGCCGCCCCGGCGAGCTCCCCGTGCGGGCGCAGCACCAGGGTGCGCAGCAGCACGGTCGCGCCGCGCGCCTCGACTTCCATTCTGCGCCCGGCCTTTCCGGCCAGTGCCGCCTGGATGTCGCCCACCACCTCCTGCGCGTCGAACGGATCGGTGATGAGTGAGCGGGTGGTGAGCGCAAGATCCTGGCCGACCAGATCGTTCTGCAAACCCATGCGGTGATAGGCCGAGAGCGCGTTCGGGCTGGCGTAGACGACCGCGCCCTCGGTGTCGAGCCGGATGAAGCCGTCGCCCGCACGGGGGCTGGAGTGCGAGCCGGTGCGATCCTCGAGCGTGGGGAAGGTGCCGTCGTTGACCATCTGGCACAGGTCGTCGGCGCACGACATGTACGCCACCTCGAGGTTGGAGCGCATCTTGCGGCGCTGCACGTCGGTGTCGCGGCCGAGCACGGCGATCACATCGTCGCCGACCCGCACCGGAATGGCCTCGCGGACGGCGTGCACCGGATGCGGATGGTAGACGCCGGTGGCCTCGCTGTCGGCATCGACGCGCACGATCTCGCCGCTGGCCAGGGCGTCGAAAACCTGGTGGTGGTCGTCCTTGGCGGCCAGGCCGCCGACCAGATCCTCCGGGTGCACGGTGGGGGCGGTGGTCGGACGGCACTGGGCGACGCACACCACGTCCGCGCCGTCGGAGACCGGCCCGGCGCCGACCCAGAGCGTCAGGTCCGCGAACGACAGATCGGCCAGCAATTGCCAGTCACCCACCACCCGCTGGAGATGATCGACGGCCGCACCCGGCAGATCCGTATGCTCGGCCAGCAGCTCGCTCAGTGTCGACAATTCACCCACGCTCCTTCACCCGCGTCGGGTGTATGTTCCCACGCGTGCCCCGGGAAGGGTTTGTCCGGGAAGGGGTTCGCTCAGGAGATGGTGGCGATGAGGTCGCCTTTCTGCAGCACCTGGCCGACCGTCACATCGATGGAGGCGACGGTGCCGTCGGACTCCACCACCACGGGGATCTCCATCTTCATGGACTCGAGCATGATGACCGGGTCGTTGACCTTCACCTTGTCGCCGACCGAGACCAGGATCTCCTGGACGGTCGACACCATCTCCGCGAGGACTTCCTCAGCCATGACACCCCTTGTCTCCGGTCGGCCCGCGATACCGCAGTACCGCTGAAGGTACAGCCAACCACACGTGAAAGAATGGCCTTCAATCAGAAGGGAGACTACCGATGGGTAAGCGTGGACGTAAGAAGCGCAGCCGGCGTAAGAACGGCGCCAACCACGGCAAGCGGCCGAACGCCTGAAGTGGTCGGCTAGCGTCGAAAAGCACTGAGCGGCACAGTTTTCCGATAGGAAAACGTGCCGCTCGAGCTTTTCGAGGAGGAAGTCACTCCCCCGAGTCGACCCGCCGCGTCTCCACCTGGGTGTACGTGGTCCGGATCTCCATGGTGAGGCGCTGGCGCAGGGTGTCGGGGGCCTTGTCGCCGCCGCACTTGCGGTTGAGCAGGCGCTTGAGCTTCTCCTCCAGGCCGTACTGTTCGATGCACGGGGAGCAGTGATCCATATGGTGCTGGAGACGGTCGCGGGTGGCCTGATCGCATTCACCGTCCAGGATCAGCCACACATCGGCGAGTACCGCCGAGCAGTCCAGGTCCATATCGTCGCTCACTGGGTTACCTCCTGACGCGCGCTACCCGATCGGTTGAATCCCCGTTCCCGCGCCACGTCGGCGAGCAGACCCTTGAGCTGCTTGCGGCCGCGGTGCAGGCGAGACATCACGGTGCCGATCGGGGTACCCATGATCTCGGCGATTTCCTTGTAGGGGAAGCCCTCTACGTCCGCGTAGTAGACCGCCATCCGGAATTCCTCCGGAAGCTCCTGTAAAGCCCGCTTGATCTCGTCGTCCGGCAGCGCCTCGAGCGCCTCCATCTCGGCCGAGCGCAGGCCCGTCGAGGTGTGCTCGGCGGTGGCGGCCAGCTGCCAGTCGGTGATCTCGTCGGTCGGATACTGCGCGGGCTGGCGCTGCTTCTTCCGATACGAGTTGATGTAGGTGTTGGTGAGGATGCGGTACAGCCAGGCGCGCAGGTTGGTGCCCTCCCGGAAGGAGCGGAAACCCTGGTACGCCTTGGCGAAGGTCTCCTGCACCAGATCCTCGGCATCGGCCGGATTGCGGGTCATGCGCAGGGCCGCGCCGTAGAGCTGGTCGAGCAGCGGGAGCGCGTCGCGTTCGAAACGCGCGGCCAGATCGGCGTCACTGGCGGTGCTGCGGACCGCGCCGGATTCCTCGTCGTTGTCGTCGACCACCGGGTCGTCGATGCCCTCGTTCATGGCCGTATCGTCATCGCCTGGGCGATCGACAGCCATTTCGTCGTCGCTCGTCACGCTCATCCCTTCGATCGCCGTAGCTTGTGAATCTACCGCGAGCGGGGTGAGCACCGCGAAACCGGCATCGGTCGCGGACCCGGGAATGCGGACGAGCGGCAGGGTCCCGGTCGAGCGGGCCTGCGCCATCCGCGGGCGGGTGTCCACCAGAACGGTCACCGGGGCATCTCCTTCGCACACTCCGCCGACCGGGTCGTTTCGGTCGCGCATGGCGTGCAACATGCCGGGTGGTCGCCGTGTTCCCGGGACGCGGAAAACCGGTGTCGCGGCCGGGGCGCGGCGTTCTAGGCTGGTCGGCCATGGCCGCCGCTTCCACTCCCGCGATCCGTGTCCTGGTGCAGGCGAAGGTCGAGCACCGGGTGCACTCCTACCACCACGATCCGCGCAGCGATTCCTTCGGGGCGGAGGCGGTGGCGGCGCTGGCCGAGGAGTTGGGCGTTCGTGCCGAACAGATCTTCAAGACCCTGGTGATCGAGGTGGGCGCGGGCCTGGCGGTCGCGGTGCTGCCCGTGCCGAACACGCTGTCGCTGAAGGCGGCGGCCGCGGCGCTGGGCGGCGGCAAGGCGGGCATGGCCGATCGGGCCAGGGCCGAGCGCACCACCGGCTATGTGCTGGGCGGCATCTCCCCGCTGGGCCAGAAGAAGCGGCTGCCGACGGTGATCGACGAGTCCGCGCTGCGGTGGGACCGGGTGCTGTGCAGCGCCGGTAAGCGCGGACTGGAGATCGAGGTCGCCCCGGAGGATCTGGTGCGCCTGACGGGAGCGGTGACCGCGTCCGTCACCACGGGCTGAGTCGCCCGCGGGTCCGTGCCCGTGCTGGCCGGGCATGGATTTCCCCACATATTTGCTTGCTACAACTAGTTGTCTGGTACAAATAGTTGCACAGCCCAAGCAAAGGAGGTGTGCCGAAACATGTCCGTACCCCCGGCTCCCGGCGTCGACGCGCCGTCAGCCGATATCCCCGAGGCGCTCATCGACGATGTCGCCCGGCAGCTCATCCGCCTGCACCGCCTGCGCGACCGCACCAACGCCCAGATCGCCGCGGCCAGCGACGGCGAGGTCGAACCGGCCGCCTTCGCCATCCTGTTCCAGCTGATCTGCCAGGGGCCGATGCGCTCGGGCGCGCTGGCCGAGACGCTCTACTCCGACGCCTCCACGGTCAGCCGACAGGTCGCCAATCTGGTGAAGCGCGGCTTCCTGGAACGCCGCGCCGACCCCACCGACGGACGCGTCAGCGTGCTGTCGGTCACCGACGCCGGGCACGCCGCCGCGGCCGAGATCCGGGCCCGGCGCAATCAGTCGCTGCGACTCATGCTGGCCGACTGGACCGGCGCCGACCGCGAAACCTTCGCCACCCTGCTGCGGCGCTTCGTTGACGACTACGAGACCACCCGCAGCGCCCTGCTCACCAGCCTTTACCCGACTTCTCGAGCGGCAGAGAGACATTCGTGACAGCCACCACCGATACACCGAACTCCGCGGGATTCACCCACAGACAGATCCTCACCATCCTCAGCGGACTCATGCTCGGCATGCTGCTGGGTGCGCTGGACCAGACCATCGTCTCCACCTCCATCCGCACCATCGCCGACGACCTCCAGGGATATTCGCTCCAGGCGTGGGTGACCACCGCCTACCTGATCACCGCCACGCTGGCCACCCCGCTGTACGGCAAGCTCTCGGACATGTACGGGCGCAAGCCCTTCTACCTGGCCGCCATCAGCCTGTTCATCGTGGGCTCGCTCATGTGCACCCTCGCCCAGTCGATGTACCAGCTCGCCGCGGCGCGGGCGTTCCAGGGACTGGGCGCGGGCGGGCTGATGTCGCTGGCGCTCACCATCCTCGGCGATATCGTGAGCCCGCGGGAACGCGCCCGCTACCAGGGCTACTTCCTGGCCGTCTTCGGCACCTCCAGCGTGGTGGGGCCGGTGCTGGGCGGTCTGATCTCCGGACAGGGCGAAATCCTCGGCATCACCGGCTGGCGCTGGGTGTTCCTGGTGAACGTGCCGATCGGCCTGGTGGCGCTGGCCGTGGTGTCGCGGGTGCTGCGGCTGCCCAAGGTGGAACGGTCGAAGGTGCCGGTGGACTGGTTCGGCGTGCTCATGCTCGCCATCGGCATCGTGCCGCTGCTGGTGGTGGCCGAGCAGGGCCGCGAATGGGGTTGGGGCAGTGGAGGTTCGCTGGCCTGCTACGTCATCGGCGCACTCGGCATCCTCGGCTTCATCGCGGTGGAGGCCCGGCAGGGCGACGCCGCGCTGATTCCGCTGCGCACCTTCAAGAACTCCACCTTCGCGCTGGGCGTGGTGATCTCGTTCGTGGTCGGCATGGCCATGTTCGGCGGCATCACGCTGCTGCCGCAGTACCTCCAGGTGGTGCAGGGCTCGAGCCCGACGCTGGCCGGCATGCAGATGCTGCCGCTGGTGCTGGGCATGATGACGGCATCGATCATCTCCGGCCAGCTCATCTCGCGCACCGGGCGCTACCGCTGGTTCCCGCCCATCGGCGCGGTGCTGGTGACCCTGGGCCTGTTCCTGCTGCACCTGGTCTCGGCCGACACCGAACTCTGGGTGGTCATGGTCTTCATGGCGATCACCGGCCTGGGGCTGGGCAATCTCATGCAGCCGCTGATGCTGGCCCTGCAGAACGCGCTGCCGCCGAAGGATATGGGCGTCTCCACCGCGGCCGCCACCTTCTTCCGGCAGATCGGCGGCACGCTCGGCGTGGCGATCTTCCTGTCCATTCTGTTCTCGCAGCTCACCCCGAACATCTCCGATGAGCTGCGGGCGGCGTCGGCGCGGCCGGAGTTCCAGGCCGCGGTGGTGGCCGGTGCGCGCAGCGACAACCCGGCCGACCGGGCGCTGGCCACCGGGCTGGCGCGACAGGATCACTCGGCGGCGGGTGAGGTCATGCAGGACAGCTCGATCATCCAGCAGCTGGACCCGACCCTGGCCGCACCGTTCAAGGCCGGTTTCGCCGATGCCATGGACACCGTGTTCCTGGTGGCCGCCGGGGTATCGGTGATCGCGCTGCTGCTGGTGGCGTTCTGGAAGGAAGTGCCGCTGCGCACGGCGGGCGGCATCCAGGCGCGCACCGAGGACGAGCGAGCCGAGGCGGAGATCGCGGCGGCGGCGAAGACCATCGCCTAGCCGGCCGAGTCCATGGCGTAATACGACGCGTCCGGCGCGAATCCTCGGGTTCGCGCCGGATGTGTGCGTTACTTGAGGACGCGCTCGCAGTTCCGCTCGCAGTTCACCGACAACAGTCGTTCGACCCGAGGATGTGATGCGGTATGTCCCCCCGTCAGCGTGTACGCACCGTCGGGTTCGCCGTCTGCGGCGCGGCGATCCTCGCCCTCGGCCCCGGATCGGTGGCCGCCGCGCACGCGGCACCCGGGGTGGTGCTGACCGCCCCGGCGAATCCGAACTACCCGCTCGGCAGCGATCCCGGCCCGTCCGGTGAGCCGAAGAAGGACAAGAACATCGAGAAGGCCGAGAACCTGGGCGGCGGACTGGCCACCAAGGTCATCGACACCATCGCGGGTGTGACCAAGTGCGGCATCTCCTTCGCGCTGCCGTCCGTGAAGTGCAAGGTCTGAGGGGCTGATCGCATGCTCGTGCCCGCCGCCTCCCGCGGCGGGCACAGTCGTGTGGGCCGCGGATGCCGGGCGCGTTGAAGCAGCTCGCCTGCCCGGGCCGCGTCGAGGCCGCCCGGTTTTCGGGCACCGTCAGAGCAGGCTGGTCTGTCCGGCCTGCTCGTCCACCCGCCCCAGCAGTTCCGGGCCGTTGTTCTTCACGCTGTTCACCAGCATCGGCACCGGGCGCGCGATGATGTCCGCGATGTCTTGTGGGGCGGGCGTTTCCAGGAGTTCCGCGGGGGCCGGATGGTCGGGGTCCAGCCAGGCGTCCCAGTGCGCGCGCGGCATGGGCAGCGGCATGCGGTCGTGAATCTCGGTGAGGTCGCCGACCGCGTCGGTGGTCAGGATGGTGCAGGAGAGCAGCGGTTCGGAATCCCGGACCTCGCGGTCGCGCCAGACCGACCACAGGCCCGCCATGTAGAGCCGCTCACCATCGGCGTGCGACATGAAGAAGGGCCGCTTCACGGCCTTGCCCTGCGCGTCCACCTCGGTGACCCACTCGTACCAGCCGTCCATGGGGACCAGGCAGCGCCGCTTCTTCACCGCGTCGCGGAACGAGGCGGTGGTGGCGGCCTTGTCGGCGCGGGCGTTGAACAGCGGCTTGCCCTTCGCGGGCACCCCGGGCTCGGCGGCCTTGGTCCACGGCGGGATCAGCCCCCAGCGCATCGTCCGGATGCGTAGTCGGGCGGCCTCCTCCGGATGGTCGCGGTCGTGCCGCTCGACCACCGTGACCACCTGATTGGTGGGAGCCACGTTGTAATTGGGGGTGCCGGTGTCGTCGGTTTCGTCGATGGCGTCGAGCTCGACGGCCAGCGACGCCGGATTCGTCGTAGTCGCGTACCTACCGCACATGTGGACCATGCTGCCATCGGACACCGACAGATTCCGGTCATCGGGCGTACCGTAGATGTGGCACACGTAACTGATGGCAATTGACTTCAGTTGGCGGGTGTGAGACGTTCTCCCCATCACATTCTCACCAAGGGATCGCCGCACATCATGTCTACTACCGAAACCGCCGTCACCGAGCGGGACGAATCATTGACATCCGTCAACCCGGCGACCGGCGAAACGCTGGCCACGTACCGGATCGACGATGAGGACGCCGTGCGGGCGGCGGTCGCCAAGGCCCGTACCGCCGCCGCCACCTGGGGGGCGCTCTCCTACGACGAGCGCAAGAAGCACCTGCTGCGCTGGACCAGCAAACTGGTCGAGAAGTCCGATGCACTGTGCGAACTCATCCACGCCGAGAACGGCAAGCCGCGCGACGACGCCTTCCTCGAACTCATGCTGGCGCTCGAGCACATCTCCTGGGCGGCCAAGAACGCCGAGAAGGTGCTCAAGGCCAAGAAGGTCTCCCCCGGCGCGCTCATGGCGAACTTCGCCGCGCATCTGGAGCAGCGCCCGCTCGGCGTGATCGGTGTCATCGGTCCGTGGAACTACCCGGTCTACACCCCGAACGGCTCCATCGCGTACGCGCTGGCGGCCGGAAACACGGTGGTGTTCAAGCCGAGTGAGTACTCCACCGGGATCGGCAACTTCTTCGCCGCCGCCTTCGCCGAGGCCAACCCGGAACTGCCGGACGGGGTGTTCACCACGGTCAACGGCTACGGCGCGACCGGTGCGGCGCTGGTACGGGCCGGGGTCGACAAGATCGCCTTCACCGGTTCCACCGCCACCGGCAAGAAGATCATGGCCGCGGCGGCCGAGACGCTGACCCCGGTGCTACTGGAGTGCGGCGGCAAGGACGCGGTGATCGTGGCCGCCGACGCCGACATCAAGGCCGCCGCCGACGCCGTGGCCTGGGGCGCGACCGCCAACAGCGGCCAGACCTGCGCCGGTGTCGAGCGCGTGTACGTGGACTCCTCGATCGCGGACGAGTTCGTCGCCGAGGTGAAGCGCATTCTCACCGACATCAAGCCCGGCTCCGACGACAAGGCGTCCTACGGACCGATGACCATGCCCTCGCAGGTCGACATCGTGCGCCGACATATCGAGGACGCGCTGAAGAACGGCGGCAAGGCCGTGCTCGGCGGGCCGGAATCGGTCCAGGGCCCGTACATCGCACCGGTCGTCATCGTGGACGCCGACGAATCCTCCGATGCCGTGCGCGAGGAGACCTTCGGCCCGACCGTCACCATCAAGACGGTCAACGGCATCGACGAGGCGATCCAACTCGCCAACAACAACAAGTACGGCCTGGGCTCGGCGGTCTACTCCAAGAAGCAGGGCCTCGAGATCGCCCGCCGCCTCTCCGTGGGCTGCACCTCGGTGAACTCGGTGCTCGGCTTCGCCGCCATTGCCGCCCTGCCCTTCGGCGGCGTCGGCGACTCCGGCATCGGCCGCATCCACGGCGCGCCCGGCATGCTGGAATTCACCCGCCCGCACTCGATCGCGGTGCAGCGCTTCACGATTCCCGGCATGGCCCTGCTCTCCTACAGCCGCACCGACCGCACCATGAAGCTCCTCCGCAAGCTGGTCCCCTTCCTGCACGGCCGCCACAAGTAGAGCCCGGCCACCTGCCGCCGATCAGTCGATGCCGGTCCCCGCGGGGACCGGCATCGCCCTGTGCCGGCCGGACGACCGCACCCTGTCACTCCCCACGACGACTGGTCTCGCATCCTTCGGGGCAACTCACCGGGTACGCCCGGCGTCGGACCACCACCCGGCCGTCGGCACGCGCGCCTGACGATCAACGGCTATCGGCCGCGCGCTGAATACGCGGAGAGGCGAACCGGGCTCCCAGCCGCGCGCGGAATACGCGGAGAGGCGGACCGGCTTCCAGCCGCGCGCTGAGTACGCGGAGAGGCGGACAAGGATGCGGTAATGCGAAGATGGACTGGTGACTTTCTGGCCCGCGCCCCATGTCGATGTCCCCGTGCATGCGACCGTGACCCTGCCCGGATCGAAATCCATCACCAACCGTGCGCTGATTCTCGCCGCGCTGGCCGATCGGCCGTCCACCATCACCGGTGCGCTGCGCAGCCGGGACACCAACCTCATGATCGAGGCGCTGCGGGCGCTGGGCGTCGGCATCGAGGGTGACGCCGACACCGTGACGGTGACGCCCGCGGCGGAGCTGGGCTCCGCCACGGTGGACTGCGGGCTGGCGGGCACGATCATGCGGTTCCTGCCGCCGGTGGCGGCGCTGGCGCGCGGTGACGTCGCCTTCGACGGTGACGAGCAGGCGCGGGTGCGGCCGCTCGGGACGATCCTGGACGCGCTGCGCGCGCTGGGTGTCGACATCGACGGCAGCGCACTGCCTTTCGTGGTGCACGGCACCGGGACGCTGCGCGGCGGGCCGGTCACCATCGACGCGTCGGGTTCCTCGCAGTTCGTCTCGGGGCTGCTGCTGTCGGCGGCGCGGTTCGAGCAGGGCATCACGGTGAACCACCAGGGTGCGCCGCTGCCGTCCATGCCGCATATCGAGATGACCGTGCAGATGCTGCGGCAGGCCGATGTGCGGGTGGACGCGCCCGAGGATCCGCGGCGACCGCAGACCTGGACGGTGTCGCCCGGACCGATTCGCGCGGTGGACTGGGAGGTGGAGCCGGATCTGTCCAACGCCACCCCGTTCCTGGCCGCGGCCGCGGTGACCGGCGGCGAGGTGTGCATTCCGCACTGGCCGCGGCTCACCACCCAGCCGGGTGACGTGATTCGCGAGATCCTGGTGCGGATGGGCGCGGAGGCCCGCTTCTACGACAGCACCCTGATCGTGCGCGGCCCGGATCGCCTGGCGGGCATCGATATCGATCTGCACGACGTGGGCGAGCTGACCCCGACGGTGGCCGCGCTGGCCGCCCTGGCTGATTCGTCGTCGCGGCTGCGCGGCATCGCGCATCTGCGTGGGCACGAGACCGACCGGCTCGCGGCGCTGTCCACCGAGATCAACCGACTCGGCGGCAAGGTCACCGAGACCGAGGACGGGCTCATCATCGACCCGACCCCGCTCTCCGGCGGCCTCTGGCATTCCTACGCCGACCACCGGATGGCCACGGCCGGAGCGATTCTGGGCCTGGCGGTGCCCGGTATCGAGATCGAGGACATCGGTACCACCGCCAAGACCCTGCCGAACTTCGTGGCCCTCTGGGAGGGCATGCTGGCCGACTCGGGAGTGGTCCGCTGAGGCGGCGCGAGTACGACGAATCCGATGTCCGGGTGCGCCCGGGCAAGGGTTCCCGTCCCCGCACCAAGACCCGGCCCCGCCATCTGGACGCGGCACCGGCCATGGTCGTCTCGGTCGACCGCGGCCGGTGGGGCTGCGTGCTCGACGGCGATCCGGAGCGGCTCATCGTGGCCATGCGTGCCCGGGAGCTCGGGCGCACCCCGATCGTGGTGGGCGATCAGGTGGACGTGGTCGGCGACCTCTCCGGCAAGCCGGACACGCTGGCCCGCATCGTCCGCGTGGCCGACCGTTCGACGGTATTGCGCCGCACCGCCGACGACACCGATCCGTTCGAACGCGTGGTGGTGGCCAATGCCGAACAGCTGTTCATCGTGGTGGCACTGGCCGATCCGCCGCCCCGCACCGGATTCGTGGAGCGCGCCATGGTGGCCGCGTACGTCGGTGGGCTGCAACCGATTCTGTGCCTGACCAAACATGACCTGGTGGCGGAATCCGAATTCGCGGCCGCCTTCGAGGATTTGGATCTGACCATCGTCTACGGCGGGATCGAGGATCCGCTCGACCCGGTGCGAGACCTGCTGCACGACAAACTCACCGCCTTCATCGGCCATTCCGGGGTCGGCAAGTCGACACTGGTGAATCGCCTTGTCCCGGACGCGGATCGAGCCACCGGCACGGTGTCCGGTGTGGGCAAGGGACGCCACACCTCCACCCAGTCGGTGGCGCTGCCGCTCCCGGACGGCGGGTGGGTCATCGACACTCCGGGCCTGCGCTCCTTCGGTCTGGCGCACATCACCCCCGACGACGTCATCAAGGCGTTCTCCGACCTGTCTGAGGCCATCGAGGACTGCCCGCGCGGCTGCACCCACCTCGGCCCGCCCGCCGATCCCGAATGCGCGCTGGACCAGCTGCCCGGCAAGGAACGCCGAGTGGCCGCCATCCGGCTGCTGCTGACCGCGATCAACGCCAACGATCCCTGGTTCCGCGGTCAGTCCGGCTGAATCGAGCGCGGGGCATCACCACCGCCCCTGCTCGCCCGCTACTCCACGCCCGACCGGATCGACGGCCCCCGAACCGAATTCGAATACGAGCTCTACGACCGCGTGGCGGACCCGCTGGAGCTGCGCAATCTGGCCCACGGCGGTGGTGCGTCCGCGCTGGTCGACGAACTCGACGAACTCACGGACTCGCTCGTCGCCCAGGAACTGCATCAAAATATTCCTTGACAAGAATATTCCCTTCAGCGAATACTTCTGGGCATGGATCGGATCGCATCGGTACTCGGGGACACGGCCCGCTGGCGCATGGTCGAACTCCTGGCCGAGCGGCCGCGATCCGTCGGTGAGCTGGCCCAGCTGACCGGTCTGCGGCAGCCGCAGACCACCAAACATCTGCAAACCCTCGCCCGAGCGGGTCTCGTCACGGTGTTCCCGCTCGGACAGCGGCGCGTCTACGCGCTGGAGACATCGCCGCTGCACGACCTGGCACAGCGGCTGCGGGAACTGGCCGACATCGCGGCGGCGCATGCCGACGAACGCGACGCACTGGCGAACTACCGCACCGCGATCGACACGGAAACTCGTGCCGCGCAGCGGGATCGGTGGGCCGACGGGCGCGCCTTCCGGTTCGAGCGCGCCCTGGCCGCATCCCGCGATCTGGTCTGGCGGTACTGGACCGACACCGATCTGCTCGGCTCCTGGTGGTCGCCACCGTCGCTGAGCATCGCCGCATGCGTGCTCGAACCGGAGCCGGGCGGCCACGTCGTCCTCGACTACCGCGACGCCGAGGGCACGCACTACCGCTCCACGGGCCGGGTCGAGGCCGCGACCGAGCCCGAACACCTCGTCTTCGACCTGTCCGTCCTGGACGCGGCCGGAGCGGTCTCCTTCACCGGCCACTACGACCTGACCCTGACCGAGGTCGCGGACGGCACCCGCCTGCGGCTCGACCTCACCCTCACCGATACGGCCGTCGCTGCCGCCCCCTACATAGCCGGGATCGAAACCGGCTGGAACCAGGTGCTCGGCAGGCTCGCCGACACCATCGCCGCTCGACTCACGAAGGAAGTACAGCCATGAGCACCACTCGCACCGTGACCGCCAATATCAGCCTCACCCTCGACGGACGCTACAACGGCCCCGGCGGCCCCGGCGATCTGAGCGCGATCGTCCCCTACGCGGGCACCGACGTTTCCCGCGACCAGATGTCGCGCATGTGCGAGAACGCCACCACGGCGGTGCTCGGACGGGGCAGCGCCGAAGGCTTCCTGGGCTATTGGCCCTCGGTCGCCGCCGACGAGAACGCCGATCCGCGCGACCGCGGATACGCGAAGTGGCTGGTCGACGCCGACAAGGTCGTCCTCTCCAGCACACTGGCCGAAGCCCCGTGGGAACGCACCCGCGTGCGGAACGCCCCGACCGCCGACGTGATCGCGGAACTGCGGGCCGAGGGCACCGGCGACATTCTCGTCAACACCAGCCCGAGTGTGATCAAACCACTGCTCGCCGCGGACCTGCTCGACCGCCTGTACCTGGTGATCTGCCCGCAGATCGCCGGGGGCGGCCAGCGGCTGTTCGAGGACGGACTGCCGTCGTCGAAATGGGCGCTGACCTTCCAGGAGACCGGCGAATCGGGTGTCGTGGCGGTGATCTACGACCGCGTGCGCGACTAGCCCTCCCGCATCACTTCGTGATGTATCGGTTCGTCGATCCCCCTCCGACCGTCGCCGTCGCGGTGCCGCGCGGCCGCAGCGCCGCGGCGACGAGATAGCCGCCTCCTGCCACGGCCAGCGCCCAGTACAGGTTCGCCCCCTCGAAGAAGAGTGCCGCCGAGGCAATCACCGCGAGCCACGCGCCGAGAGTGAACTGCGGCATGTCGTGGTAGGCGACTCCGCCAGCGAGATAGATCATTCCGACGACGAGTCCGGAACCGCTGGGCCACAACAGTGTTTGCACCTGCTCAGGGTCCATCACAGCACTCAGCGCCGTGATGAGGAGATACAACGCGACGAAACCGATCAGCCACGAGGCGGCCAGCATGTAGCCGACGACAGCCTCGCGGCCACGAGCACCGCGCTGCGCCCGGATCATGACCACCGCCGTGATGATCGAGGCGGTCGACATTCCCGCGATCAGGAGGACCGGACCGGTGGCGGCAGGTATCCCCAGCATGGGATCGTCACCCTCGGTCAGAGCGTATGCACCGTATCCGAGTAGCCAGGTGAGTCCGAAACCCACATACGAGGCTCTATTGTTCGGGACGGCGCTCGCGGCGGTCATTGCGCGTGGATTGGTCGGGCTCATGTCGGATCCTCCTTGACGACAGGAGAAGTAGAACCTGGCCACGCCTTCGGATTCCACGGGTTGAGAGTCAACTCACCCGGGCACGGGGCGAACCCTGTGGGCGCAAAGCCTTACCGCTACAGCGGATATCGCGCTCGTCACAGGATAGCGCGAGCGCTGATGCGATAGGGTCGGGCGTATCGGAAGACGCATCGACGGTGTGGGGCGGATGGGTCCGGCGAAACTCATGCCCGCGACCTCGCCGATGCAGAGGCCGTCCTCGGAGCGTTGTCCGCCGGTGCCGTGGCGGCCAGTGCCTGCGAGAAGGCTTGTAGGCGCGCCGTTTCCCGGTCGCGGTGCCAGATCAGGCCGAGGCGGGACGGCGGCAAGCCGGTGACCGGGACGAACCGGATGAGGCGGCGGCCGTGGTACTCGGCGGTGGGATCGCACAGCAGCAGTGCGCCGCGCCCGGCCGCCACCAGGGCCAGGCCCTCCTCCAGGGTGCTCACCGCCGGGCCCGGTGGGATTCGGCGGCCGGTCGCGGTGGCGGTCGGGGCCTGGACCGCGCGCCAGTAGTCCGGGGCCGGGCCGCGCACGCCGATCAGGGCCGTGGCGGTCAGATCCTCCAGCGTGACACCGGATCGGCGGGTGAAGGGATGCCCGCGGGGCACCGCCACCGACACCGGCTGTGGGGAGAACACCTGTCCGAGCACGATATCGGGCTCGCGGACGGGTAGCAGGACCACAGCGGCGTCGACCTCGTGCCGGTGCACCGCCCCGAAGGGATCGGACAGCGGAATCTCGGTGAGCTCGATGGCACAGTCCGGATAGCGGGTGGTGAACAGCGCGATGGCGCTCATCAGATGCTCATTGGTCGCGCCCTGGAAGCCGAGGCGCACCGTCCCCGACACGCCGCGGGCGGCGGCGCGGGCCGTGTCGAGGGCGGCGTGCAGGGCGGTGTACGCGGGCCGCACCTCGGCCAGGAACGCGTCGCCGAGCGGTGTCAGCCGCACCCGGCGGCTGGTGCGCTCCACCAGGGTGGCGCCCACCCGCCGCTCGAGCGAGCGCAGCAATTGGCTCACCCGGCTCTGCGACAGGTAGAGCCGCTCCCCGGCCCGGCCGAAGTGCAGTTCGTCGGCCAGGGCAAGGAAGGCCTCGAGTTCACGCACATCCAGGCTGCCCATAAGTCCTCCCGACCCACACCGACGATTCATTAGCCCGGCTCATGGAACCATGAGGGCTCCGCCGTTGTTCCCCGCCGTCGCGGACAGTTGGCTGGACGACATGGAGCATGTCGAGCAAGTCGCGAATACGGCTGTAGCCCCGCGGGATTCGGCGGGGCCGCGGCAATGGGCCGGGGTGGCGGCACTGGCCGGGGGCACCTTCACGGTGGTCACCGCGGAGATGCTGCCGGTGGGACTGCTGACGCCGATGAGCGAGGCGCTGCGCATCAGCGCCGGCACCGCCGGACTGTCGCTGACCGTGACCGGCCTGGTCGCCGCCGTCTCGGCGCCGCTGCTGACCGCATGGGGCGGGCGGTTCGATCGGCGCACCATGCTGGCGGTGCTCATGGCGGTGGTGCTGCTGGGCAATCTCGGCACCGCGTGGGCTCCGGGTCCGGTCGCGCTGATCGTGGCGCGCGTACTGGTGGGCATCGGGATGGGCGGAGTCTGGGCGATCGCGGCGGGGCTGGCCGTGCGCCTGGTGCCGCCGCGGTCGGTGGGGGCCGCCACCGCGCTGGTGTTCAGCGGTGTCGCGGTGGCCTCGGTGCTCGGCGTCCCGGCGGGGACGTTCATCGGCGCGGTCGCGGGGTGGCGGGCGGCCTTCGCGGTGGTCGCGGGCCTGGCCCTGCTGGTCGGCGCGGCCATGCTGATCTGTCTGCCGAACCTGCCTGCCGCACAGGCCGTTTCGCTGCGCGCGGCGCTGGGCCGGGCGCGAGTTCCACGGGTGCGCACCGGATTGGTGGTGGTCGCCTTCCTGGTGACCGGGCATTTCGCGGCCTACACCTATATCCGCCCGGTACTGGAGAGCCGAGCGCACGCGGACGCCGGTCTGGTGTCGACGCTGCTGCTGGTCTACGGAATCGCGGGCGTACTGGGCAATTTCGCCGCGGGCGCGCTCGCGGCCCGGTCCCCGCGCCGCACCTTGATGGCCATCGCCGTGACGCTCGGCGCCACGGTGCTGCTGCTGCCGGTGCTGGGTGCGGCGCTGCCAGCCGCGGTGGTGCTGGTGGCCGTGTGGGGGCTGGCGTACGGCGGCGTCTCGGTGAGCGCCCAGATGTGGTTGGCGGCCGCGGATCCCACGGCGCGGGAGAGCGTATCGGCATTGTTCGTCGCGGTCTTCAATGCGGCCATCGCCGCGGGCGCGCTGCTCGGCGGGCTGGTGACGGATCACCTCGGCGTGGCATCGGCCATGGTGGTGGGCGGTCTGTTCGGATTCACCGCCCTGCTCGCGGCGGCGACGGGCCGCGCCCCGGCGAGTCCTCGCCCCTGAACACGCCCGCGATGTCTCGATGGGAGCGGCGCTGTCTCGGTTCCGTTCTCAGCGCGGTCTACGGCTGAGAGTCACCACGACAACGAAGAGTCCCACCGTCGTCCAGGCGGACCAGTCGCCGAAACGCGCATAGACCGTGGGCTCCGAGGTCAGCGGGATGTCGGCGAGCACGGATGTCGTCATGGTGAGATCCGTTCGCGCCGAAGCCAGTACCCGCCCCCGAGGGTCGCTCGCGACGAGTTCACCCAACTGTGCGGTCCGCGCCACGCCCATCCCCGATTCGACACCGCGGATGACCGCCATACGGCTGTGCAGCCAGTGGTCGTCGGTGAAGTCCAGGGCCGGAACCAGCAGCAGCGTGGCTCCGAGGCGACGGTTCTCCCCGGACCAGGGCGGGTCGGTCCAGATCGAAGCACACCGCCTTCCTCGCGGGCGCATGCTCCTGGCTGGGCGGTGCGGTGTGGCTGTGGCCGTACCTGACGGGGACGGTGGCGCAGCCGGTGCCGGCGACGGTCGTTCTGCTCGGCGGTTCCGCGCTGTGGTTCGGTGTGCTGGTCGCCCTGATGTCGGTGTTGCTGCGGCACGGTCGCGCCTGGTCGGCGGTCGTCGCGGTGGCGAACGGAACCGAAAGGCGGGGCGCGACCAGCAATACCGGCAGCGGCGCCAGCAACGCCAACCCGGGCACCGGATGCAGTCCGGTCCCGAGGTGCCACAGCACCGCCGACAGCAGTGTCGCGGACGCTGCGATCGCCGGCTGTCTCACGTGGTAACCCCTTCTCCCCCGGCACGAGATCGCCGAGCGGTCACCATCGTCCGCAATACGCCCGCCGGGCCGCATCACACTCCGGTACGGGCCCGAACTCACCCGCGAGTACGACGCCGAGGGGCGGTTCGTCACGCGTGCGGGGCCGCGCACCGCGCGAACGGGCCGGTACGCGCACATACCGGAAACGACGAGGGCGTCCGAGCCGCAGCTCGGACGCCCTCGTCGTCGGTGGGATCAGCGGCGGCGCTTGGACTTCGGGGCCTTGTCGTGCTTGCTCGCGGCCCGGGCGGCCTCGCGGCGCTCCCGGCGGGTGCCGGTGGTGGTCCCGGCGTGCCCGTATTCCTCGGCATCGCTGTGGACGGCCGCGTGGCCGCCCTCGTCCGGACCGGAGTAGCTGAACGCGCGGGACCCGGCGGAGTCGTCGATTCCCTTGGCGCGCAGTGCCGCCGGAGCGCCGTTGGCGGCCGGGGCGGGCTGGTCGACCGGCTGCGGGCGGGAGCCGACCGGCGACTGCAGGCCCGCGGCGACGTTCACCCCGGCGGGCTGCGGCGCCTGCACCTCGACCTGGAGGTTGAACAGGAAGCCGACCGACTCCTCCTTCAGACCGTCGAGCATGGCGGTGAACATGTCGAAGCCCTCGCGCTGGTACTCCACCAGCGGATCGCGCTGGGCCATGGCGCGCAGGCCGATGCCCTCCTTGAGATAGTCCATCTCGTAGAGGTGTTCGCGCCATTTGCGGTCCAGCACGCTCAGCAGCACCTGGCGTTCCAGATTGCGCATGCTGCCCTCGCCCGCGAGGCCGTCGATCTCGGCTTCACGCTTGGCGTAGGCGGTGTGCGCGTCGTCGAGGATGGCGTCCAGCAGTTCGTCGCGATCGAGGTCGCCGAGTTCGCCGTCCTCGGACTCACCGGCCAGGTCGCGGTAGTCGATGCCGATGGGGTACAGCGTCTTCAGCGCGGTCCAGAGCTTGTCCAGATCCCAGTCCTCGACATAGCCCTCGGCGGTGGCCGCGTGCACGTACTCGGTGATGACGTCGGTGATCATCTCCTGCACCTGGCCCTCCATATCCTCACCGCTGAGGATGCGGGCGCGCTCGGCGTAGATCACCGTGCGCTGCTGGTTCATGACCTCGTCGTACTTGAGGACGTTCTTGCGGATCTCGAAGTTCTGCTGCTCGACCTGCGTCTGCGCCGACTTGATGGCCCGCGAGACCATCTTGGCCTCGATCGGCACGTCGTCGGGCAGGTTGAGCCGGGTCATGATCGACTCCAGCGCCGCGCCGTTGAAGCGCCGCATGAGCTCGTCACCCAGCGACAGGTAGAAGCGGGACTCACCCGGGTCGCCCTGACGGCCGGAGCGACCGCGCAGCTGATTGTCGATACGCCGCGACTCGTGGCGCTCGGTGCCGAGCACGTACAGCCCGCCCGCCTCGCGCACCGCCTCGGCGTCCGCCTCGGTCTGCTGCTTGACCCGCTCCAGCGTGCCGTGCCAGGCGGCCTCGTACTCGTCCGGGGTCTCCACCGGGTCCAGGCCCTGCTTGCGCAGCAGGATGTCGGCGATGATGTCCGGGTTGCCGCCGAGCACGATGTCGGTACCGCGACCGGCCATATTGGTGGCGACGGTGACCGCGCCGGGCCGACCGGCCTCGGCGATGATGGTGGCTTCCTGCTCGTGGAACTTGGCATTGAGCACGTTGTGCGGAATGCCGCGCTTGGTCAGCAGCTTGGACAGGTACTCCGAGCGCTCCACCGAGGTGGTGCCGACCAGCACCGGCTGACCCGCCTCGTGCTTCTCGGCGATGTCGTCGGCGACCGCGACGTACTTGGACTCCTCGGTCTTGTAGATCAGGTCGGGCTGGTCCTTGCGGACCATCGGCTTGTTGGTGGGAATGGGCACCACGCCGAGGCTGTAGATCTGGTGCAGCTCGGCCGCCTCGGTCTCGGCGGTACCGGTCATGCCGGAGAGCTTGTCGTAGAGGCGGAAGTAGTTCTGCAGCGTGATCGTGGCGAGGGTCTGGTTCTCGGGCTGGATCTCCACGCCCTCCTTGGCCTCGATGGCCTGGTGCATGCCCTCGTTGTAGCGACGCCCCACCAGGATGCGGCCGGTGAACTCGTCGACGATGATCACTTCACCGTTGCGGACGATGTAGTCCTTGTCCTTGGTGTACAGCTCCTTGGCCTTGATGGCGTTGTTCAGGTAGCTGACCAGCGGCGAGTTGGCCGCCTCGTACAGGTTGTCGATGCCGAGCTGGTCCTCGACGAATTCGACGCCCGCCTCGTGCACGCCGATGGTGCGCTTCTTGATGTCGACCTCGTAGTGCAGGTCCTTCTTGAGCAGCGGGGCGATACGGGCGAACTCCGCGTACCACTTCGAGGAGGCGTCGGCCGGACCCGAGATGATGAGCGGGGTGCGGGCCTCGTCGATGAGGATGGAGTCGACCTCGTCGACCACGGCGAAGTTGTGCCCGCGCTGGACCAGGTCGTCCAGCGAGTGGGTCATATTGTCGCGCAGGTAGTCGAAGCCGAACTCGTTGTTGGTGCCGTAGGTGATGTCCGCGGCGTAGGCCGCGCGGCGCTCGGCCGGGGTCATGCCCGACAGGATCACGCCGACCTCGAGACCGAGGAAGCGGTGCACGCGGCCCATCCATTCGGCGTCGCGCCGGGCCAGGTAGTCGTTGACCGTGACCACGTGCACACCGGCGCCGCTGAGCGCGTTGAGGTAGGCGGGCAGCACACAGGTGAGGGTCTTGCCCTCACCGGTCTTCATCTCGGCGATATTGCCGATGTGCAGGGCCGCGCCACCCATGACCTGCACCTTGTAGTGCTTCTGGTTGAGCACGCGCCAGGACGCCTCGCGGGCCACGGCGAACGCTTCCAACAGCAGTTCGTCGAGGGATTCCCCGTCGGCGTAACGCTGTTTGAACTCGTCGGTCTTGGCGCGCAGCTCGGCGTCGCTGAGGGCCTCGATTTCCTCGTCGAGGGCGATGACCTCGTCCGCCAGATGCGACAGCCGCTTGACCGTGCGACCCTCACCAATCCGTAGCAACCTCGAAAGTGTCAGCGCAGGCACGGGCTCAGTCAGTCCTCTGGTAGGTGTGTCGGTCTTGATTCCCCGGAGGGTTTCGGGCCGCGCGGATGCACGGCCAAACCCCATGGTAATGCTGTCCCGATCGTATGCGCTGAAGTGCGCAGGCGGGCGACCGGGCGGCGACCCGGGCGACCGCCGGAGTTCGCCGGGCGCCGATTTCCCGGCCACAGCTACCATCCAGCGAATGACTTTGGCGCAGAACCTGTTTCACCGGCGTTGGCGTAGGATGGTGAGCGTCCGTCGCGTGGGTGCGCGTTCTCGCGCACTCCAGAGGGGTTCGGCGACGGCGCAGGGGGCCGGGCATCGACGCCCGTTCTCCCCAGTGATCCGGATCGCTTGCGCACGGAACCGGCACGCATACCGCTGACGGGAGCGGCAGGATGGGTGCGGGTCGGCAGGGAAAAGCAGGGAGTAGCGGGCAGCGTGATCACCAGACTGACGCCGCAGGACGCGTCGTTCTACCGGCTCGAATCGAGTAGCAACCCGATGCATATCGGCTCTCTCGCGATTCTGCGAAATCCCGGCTCCACCGGGAATTCCGGCAGGCGGCCGCTGGATTACGACCGACTCGTCGAACTGGTGGAGGCCCGGCTGCCGCTGGTGCCCCGCTACCGGCGCAAGGTGCGCGAGATCCCGTTCGCACTCGGCCGTCCGGTGTGGGTGGACGACGCCGGGTTCGACATCACCTATCACATCCGCCGCTCGGCGCTGCCGGAACCGGGGACCGACGCGCAGCTGCACGACCTGGTCGCCCGGCTGGCCTCGCATCCGCTCGACCACACCCGGCCGCTGTGGGAGATGTACCTGGTCGAGGGACTGGCAGGGGGCCGCTGCGCGGTGTTCACCAAATCGCATTCGGCGCTGGTGGACGGTGACGTCGCCCTGGAGATCGGGCATGTGATCCTGGACACCTCCGCCGCGCCCCGTGAACTCGCCGACGACGCCTGGACCCCGCACCGCGAACCCGCCGACCTGGAACTGCTGATCGGCGCGATCCTGCACCTGGCGACCCAGCCGCGGGAGGCGTTCGAGGTCATCCGCCACCAGGGCGCGGAGGCGTTCGCCTTCGTCGACGCCACCGGCAAGGCGGTGAGGAAGATGGTGTCGATGGTGCGCGCCGCGGCGGTCGGATTCGCCGACAGCCCGCTGAACACGCGGACCTCCCGCAATCGGCGGTTCGAGGTGGCGCGCACGGATCTGGAGGACTACCGCAAGATCCGCCGGCGATTCGACTGCTCGATCAACGACGTGATCCTCTCGGTGGTCACCGGCGCGCTGCGCAACTGGCTGCTCTCCCGCGGCGAGGTGCTCACCGAGTCCTCGGCGCTGCGGGCCGTGGTGCCGATGAGCGTGTACGCCGAGGGGCCCGACGGTGAGCTGAAACCGGCCGGTCGGGTGGCCTCGCTGCTGGTGGACCTGCCGGTCGGAGAACCCAATCCGGTCATCCGGCTCTCCCACCTCAAGCACGCCACCGAGGTGCACACCAAGCATCAGCACGGCGTGCGCGCGCGGACCCTGGTGCACATGGCCGGATTCGCCCCGGCGAGCCTGCATGCCATGAGTGTGCGGGCAGCGAGTACGTTCGCAGAACACACGTTCAATCTGGTGATCACCAACGCGCCGGGTCCGCAGCGGCCGATGTACGTCGGCGGCGCGCGGATGCTGGAGATGTATCCGGTATCGCCACTGCTGCGCTTTCAGGCGCTGAGCATCGGGATCACGTCCTACGACGGGCGCGTGTTCTACGGGCTCAACGCCGATCGCGACGCGATGGCCGATATCGCGGTGCTGACCGCGTCGGTGCACGAGTCGATGGAGGAGATGCTCGGTGCCTGCGTCCAGTGAGTCGTCCCACCGCGCCGTATCCGGGAAGCTACGGGTCTATGTGCCCGTCACCGTGGCCATGCTGCGGGAGCTGGTGACCGAGCGGGAACTGCGGGCGGTGAACGACACCGCCTTCGCGCTCACCCCCGCCCTGCGCGAGGCGTACGCCTCCGGCGATGACGAGGAACTGGCGGAGGTCGCCATGGGCGAGGCCGCGCGGGCCTCGCTGCGGCTGCTCGCCGACGACCGGGCCGCGGCGGAACTGCACGGCACCGATGCCGACGCCGACGCCGAAGGTGCCGGCGGCGCGGACGCGGTCCTGGATCCCGCGCTCGCCGACACTGCTGCCGCCGCCGACGGGACCGGCCGCCCGGTCTACCGCCGCGCCGTCGTCGCCGCCGATGTGGAGGGGGCGACGCTGCGCCCGGACCTCGACGACGCGGTGGTGCGGTTGAGCGGCCCCATCACCTGGAACCGCGTCGCCTCGGTGCACGTGGACCTGGTGGAGGCCGAACCCGCCGTCGCCAAGGCCGTCGACGTCATCGACGCCGCCGATATGGGCGATCCGGACGCCGAATTCGTGCTCGGCGACGCGGAGGACCATCAGCTGGCCTGGTACGCCACCCAGGAACTGCCGTTCCTGCTGGATTTGCTGTAGAGCCGGAGTGGGCGGTGCCGCGGGTGGGGCCGCCGCCCGTCGCGAGGTGATGAACGACCTCTTCCCTCGGTGACGACGGCCCCGTAACCTACGATGCCGTAACCTTGGCGGCAGAGGCGTGCGGATGCGCGCCGATTGCGCCGCGGCGGTGGCAACGAGGTCGGCCGCGAAGAGAACCACAGCGCTCGAGAGCGCGCACACGATGACGAGGAAGAGCGTCCGCGATCATGGGTTTGAAAGTTGGGGGTATGTCCGTGCGAGGGCTGCGCGAGTGGCTGGAGGCCCCGGTCACCGAGCACGAGCCCGCGGGGCGCACCCGGATGGAGGCGCTGCGCGGGGCCGCGGCCCGCATCACCACGCCGCTGCTGCCGGACGATTACCTGCATCTGGTGAATCCGCTGTGGTCGGCGCGTGAGCTGCGCGGGCGCATCGTGGAGGTGCGCAAGGAGACCGTCGACTCGGCCACGCTGGTGATCAAGCCGGGCTGGGGGTTCGACTTCAAGTTCGAGCCGGGCCAGTACATCGGCATCGGCGTCCTGGTGAACGGCCGCTGGCACTGGCGTTCCTACTCGCTGACCTGTCCCCCGGACTGGACCGATCCGGGCCACCGGTCCAAGCGGCTCATCTCCATCGCCGTCAAGGCCATGCCGGAGGGCTTCCTCTCCAGCCACCTGGTGTCGGGCGTTCCGGTCGGCAGCGTGGTGCGCTTGGCCGCACCGCAGGGCGGTTTCGTGCTGCCCGAGCCGCCGCCCGCGAAGGTGCTCTTCCTCACCGCGGGTTCGGGCATCACTCCGGTCATGGCCATGCTGCGCACCATGGACCGCCGCGGTGTGGTGCCCGATGTCGTGCACGTGCACTCCGCCCGCACCCCCGACGATGTCATGTTCGGCGAGGAACTGCGCGAATTGCACGACCGGCACCCGAGTTTCACCGTCGACCCGCACTTCACCGGCGAGCACGGCAAGCTCGACCTGGCCGAGCTGGACCGGCGCGTGCCGGACTGGCGGGAGCGCGACACCTGGGCCTGCGGCCCGGCCGCCATGCTGGACGCCGCCGAGAAGCATTGGGCCGCCGCCGGTATCCCGGAGCGCCTGCATGTGGAGCGCTTCGAGATCGAACGCTCGGCGGTCGGCGAGGGCGGCACCGTCACCTTCGCCAAGACCGGCCGCAGCGTGGAGATCGACGGGGCGACCAGTCTGCTCCAGGCCGGTGAGGGCGCGGGCGTGCGGATGCCGTTCGGCTGCCGCATGGGCATCTGCCAGACCTGCGTGGTGACCATTACCGATGGTCACGTGCGAGATCTGCGCAACGGCAACGAACATCGCGCCGGTGACAAGGTGCAGACCTGTATCTCCGCCGCCGCCGGCGACTGCACCCTGGAAGTGTGAGCCGACGCCTGTACCCTCGATGACAGTCGAGCACGGTGCCGGACACGGCGCGATCTGCGACGCGCGTCCCGGTTCGGGGCATTCGAATCATGGAAGGATCCGCCGGTGGCAATCACCGACATCAAAGCTTTCGCACACCTGACGGAAGCCGATATCGAGACCCTGGGCCAGGAGCTCGACGCGATTCGTCGTGAGGTCGAGCTCTCGCTCGGCGAACGCGACGCCAAGTACATCCGCCGGACGATCGCGGCCCAGCGGGCGCTGGAGGCCGCCGGGCGCGCCACGCTGTTCTTCTCCAAGAAGCGCTGGGCCTGGGTCACCGGCACCGCGCTGCTCTCGGTCGCCAAGATCATCGAGAACATGGAGCTCGGGCACAACATCAGCCACGGGCAGTGGGACTGGATGAACGACCCGGAAATCCACTCCACCACCTGGGAGTGGGATATGACGGCGACGTCGGCGCAGTGGAAGGCCGCGCACAACTACTCCCACCACACCTACACCAATATCGTGGATATGGACCACGACGTGGGCTTCGGCATTCTGCGCATGACCCGCGACGAGGAATGGCGGCCGCGCAATCTCGCCCAGCCGGTGGGGAATCTGGTGCTGGCGGCGCTGTTCGAGTGGGGCATCGCCCTGCACGATCTGTCCATCGCCAAGGAGCATGCCGGGGTGGATCAGCGGCGGGTGCTCTCGGAGCCCAACAAGGAGTTCTTCAAGAAGGCCGGGCGTCAGGTCGCCAAGGACTTCGTGATCTTCCCGGCACTCACCGGCCCGGCGTGGAAGCCGACGCTGAAGGCGAATGCCACCGCGAATCTGGTCCGCAATCTCTGGGCGTACGCCGTGATCTTCTGCGGCCATTTCCCGGACGGGGCCGAGAAGTTCACCCAGGAGCAGTTCGAGAACGAGACGCGGGGCGAGTGGTACCTGCGGCAGATGCTGGGCAGCGCCAATTTCGAGGCGGGTCCGGTGATGGCGTTCATGAGCGGCAATCTCAGCTTCCAGATCGAGCACCACCTGTTCCCGGACATTCCGAGCAATCGGTACGCGCAGGTGTCGGTGAAGGTGCGCGAACTGTGCGACAAGTACGACCTTCCCTACACCACGGGTTCGCTGGGCAAACAGTATCTGCTGGCATTCCGGACGATTCACAAGCTCGCGCTGCCGGACCGATTCCTCAAGCGCACCGCCGACGACGCACCGGAGACCTCGTCCGAGCGCAAGTTCGCCGGTATCACGCTGCCCACGATGCCGTCGATGCCGTCGATGCCGAGCGATGAATGGCTGGTCGAGCATCACTGGCCCGTCGACCCGGCCACCGGTAAGCGACAGGGCCTGCGGTCGGCCATGGCCGAGGCCAAGGTCGCGCTGCGGGAAAAGGCGCGGCACGAGAAGGAAGTGCTGCGTGAGGCCAAGGCGGCGCTGAAGGAGAAGGCCAAGCACGAGAAGGCCCTGCTGCAGGAGAAGGCGCGCAACAGCGAGCGGGGCAGGTCGTTGTCACGCTTCCTGCGACGGAATCCCTAACATATCGACATCTCGAAAACAATGCGTTTTTCGACACGTTAGAGATTCATTCGTAGGTAACCTACGGGACCGTAACCTACGGTAGTGTAACCGCCATGGCGATCTCGGATGTCAAAGAATACGCACATCTCACCCCCGAGGATGTCGAAGCCATCGGCGCGGAACTGGACGCGATTCGCCGCGAGATCGAATCCTCTCGTGGCGAACGCGACGCCAAATACATCCGCAATGTGATCCGGTTGCAGCGCGGCCTCGAAATCAGCGGCCGCGCGGTGCTGTTCGCGAGTCTCTTCCCGCCCGCCTGGTTCGCCGGCGTGGCCCTGCTGTCCACGGCCAAGATCATCGAGAATATGGAGATCGGCCACAATGTGATGCACGGCCAGTGGGATTGGATGAACGATCCGGAAATCCACTCCACCAGCTGGGAATGGGACAACGTCGGCCCGGCCGAGCACTGGAAGATCACCCACAACTTCCTGCACCACAAGTACACCAATGTGCTGGGCATGGACGACGACATCGGCTACGGACTGCTGCGCGTCACCCGCGATCAGCGCTGGTCGCCGTTCTATCTCGGCCAGCCGGTGTACAACCTGCTGCTGCAGATGTTCTTCGAATACGGAGTGGCGATCCAGCATCTGGAGCTGGGCAAGGTCGCCAAGAAGAAGTGGGAGCCGGGCAGCCCCGAGCGCATCCAGTTCGAGCAGGACCGCGCACTGGTGCTGAAGAAGATGGCCAAGCAGGCGGGCAAGGACTATCTGCTGTTCCCGCTGCTCACCGGTCCGGCGTTCTTCGGCACACTCACCGCGAACTTCACCGCCAATGTGATTCGCAATGTGTGGACCAACGCGGTGATCTTCTGCGGACACTTCCCCGACGGCGCGGAGAAGTTCACCCGCCGCGATGTGGAGACCGAGACGCAGGCCGAGTGGTACCTGCGGCAGATGCTGGGCAGCGCCAACATCTCCGGCGGACGGCTCTTGCATTTCATGACCGGCAACCTCTCGCACCAGATCGAGCACCACCTCTTCCCGGACCTGCCCTCCAACCGGCTGGCGTCCATCGCGGTGCGGGTGCGGGCCATGTGCGACAAGTACGACCTGCCCTACACCACCGGCTCGCTGCCGGTGCAGTACGCCAAGTCGTGGCGCACCATCATGAAGCTCTCGCTGCCCAACAAGTACCTGCGCCACACCACCGACGACGCCCCGGAGACCAAGTCGGAGAAGGCGTTCGGCGGCGCACCGACGGTGGACCCGGCGACCGGCCGCCGCCGTGGGCTGCGCACCGCCCTCGCCGAGGGCCGCCGACGCATCACCCGCCGCAGGGAACCAGCCCCGGTCGGCTGAGCGGTTCCGGATCGAATCCCGACGCCCCCTGTCTCTCGACAGGGGGCGTCGTGGCGAGCGGGCCGTGGACACGACCACCACGTGCGCCGGTTCCGGACTGGGAGCTGGGCGCGTACAGCGGGCGGCATGCGGGCTCGGGGAGGCTGGGCGCGCCGCCCGGACAGCGCACGGCGAGCAGCGGAGGCTGGACACGACGACCGGGAGAGCGCTGGGCGTGCTACGCGGCGGACTGCGGAGGCTGGGCGCGCCGCTCGGCAAACCTCCTGGTTCACTGGTGGGCGTGTGTGCTGAAGGTCCGCTTGCCCCCGCCGAGTATCCGAGCGTCTACGACGTGATCCGCCTGCGTCGGGATGTGCGCGCGGAGTTCACCGGCGAGGTGGTCGACGACGCGACCCTGCTGCGCATTCTGGATGCCGCTCACCGCGCGCCCAGCGTCGGCAATTCCATGCCCTGGGATTTCGTGGTGGTGCGCGCCGCGGACACGCTGCGCGCCTTCGCCGACCACGTGGCCGGCCAGCGGCGGGCCTTCCACGCCTCGCTGCCCGAGGACCGCGCCCGGACCTTCGACCCGATCAAGATCGAGGGCATTGCCGAGTCCGGCACCGGCATAGTCGTCACCCACGACCAGGCGCGCGGCGGCTCCCATGTGCTCGGCCGCGCCACCGTCCCGGAAACCGGCCTGTACTCCACCATCCTGGCCATCCAGAACCTGTGGCTGGCCGCCACCGCCGAGAGCGTCGGCGTGGGCTGGGTGAGCTTCTACGACACCGCGTACCTCGCCGACCTCATCGGCGTGCCCGAGGGGGTCAAGCCCGTGGCCTGGCTGTGCGTCGGCCCGGTCCGCGAATTCCAGCGGATCCCGGATCTGGAACGGTTCGGCTGGCGCGACCGCCGCCCCCTCGAGGCGGCCGTGCACTGGGAGCGCTTCCCGAGCCGCGAGCAGCGGACATGAGCGTCCAGCGCCCCGAAAAGTCCTGTCTCGGAACCCAACCGGCTCGAGATTAGCGTGATCGGTACCGCACGGCAGCGGACCGGGCGGACCAGCGAGACCTCGAGGGAAGTTCTCATGCAGCGATTCGCCGTCACGACCGCCATGGCGTTCGCCGTGCTGACCGCGGCGGCACCCGCCGCCCGAGCCGACAGCGCCGATGCCCGACCGGTGGTCGGCTCCACCTGCATTCCGGTGTACGGGTTCAGCGCGGGGGCATGCCAACCGGGCACGCTGCTGGACTGGCTGCAGTTCCTCGCCACGGGATCGGCGGGGATGTCGTCCCGCTGATATCGGCGTTCCGGGGTCGATGCCGATCGACCCCGTCGCGACGGGATGTCAGGGGGTCAGACCCTTTCCAGCACCGCCGACGCGCCGATGCCGCCCGCCGCGCAGATGCCGAGCAGGGCGGTGGACCTGCCGGTCCGGGCGAGTTCGTTGGCCATGGTGGTGACCATGCGGGCTCCGGTCGCGCCGAAGGGGTGGCCGAGGGAGACCGAGCCGCCGTGCACGTTCAGGGTGGCGGGGTCGATCTCGCCGACGGCGGTGTCGCGGTCCAGGCGGGTCTTGGCCCAATCGGTGCTGGCCAGGGCCGAGACCACGGACAGGGTCTGGGCCGCGAACGCCTCGTGGATATCCACCACGTCGATGTCGGACAGCGACATTCCCGCCTTGTCCAGGGCGCGGGGCATGGAGATGGCCGGGCCGATGAGCACCTGATCGCGCGGGTCCACGCTGACGTAACTCCAGGAGCGGAAGGCGGCGAGCGGTTCGAAGCCGAGTTCGCGGGCCTTCTCCTCGCTCATCAGCAGCACCGCGGACGCACCGTCGGTGAGCGGGCTGGCATTGCCCGCGGTGACGGTGCCGTCCTTCGCGAACACCGGTGCGAGCGTGGCGAGCTTCTCGACACTGGTGCCGGGGCGGACCAGGCCGTCGCGGCTGACGGTCTTCCCCTCGGGTGTGGTCACCGACAGCACCTCGCTGTCGAAGCGGCCGGAATCGATGGCCGCCGCGGCGCGGTGGTGCGAGCGGGCGGCGAACTCGTCCTGTGCGGCACGGGTGATGCCGTGGATGCGCGCCATCTTCTCGGCGGATTCACCCATCACCTCGCCGGTGGTGCGCTCCTGGATCTTGGGGCGGCGCGGCACGATGTCGACGAACGGCGCGAGCTGCGCGACGGCCGCCAGGTAGTCCTTCGGCTTGGGTTTGCCCAATGCCAGCGGGGCGGCGGCGTGCACCACCTTCTGCGGCAGTTTGACCTCGGCATTGCTGGTGGAATCGGAACCACCCGCGATCATGATGTCGTACTCGCCGCGTTCGATGGCGGCGGCGGCGGAGGTGACGGCCTGCAATCCCGAGGCGCAGGCGCGGGTCACCGTGTAGCCCTCGCAGCCGGGGTCCAGCTCCAGGTCCAGGGCGATCTCGCGGGCGATATTCGGCGCGGCGCCGGGCAGGATCACCCCGCCCCACACGATGGCCTGCACGGCGGCCTTGGGCAGCCCGGTACGGGTCAGCAGTCCGCGGACCGCGGTATCGGCCAGATCGATGGAATCCATCCGGGTGTAGTCGGAAAACGCCCTGACGAACGGCGTCCGAGCCCCGGAGACGATGACAGCACGGCGAGCACCCTTGGTAGCCATGGGATTTCCTTTCCAGCGAATCCTGTGACCACCAACTTACTGGAAAGTAAGAAGAAAGGCGATACAGCGTGTATCAGCAAGCGGCCGGGGCGCTGCGCCCCGGCCGGTAGCGGGTGGGAAAACGCCGTTCTACTCCGCGAGCCGGATGAGGCCGTAGTCGAAGGCGTGGCGACGATAGACGACCGACGGTTGGTCGGACTCCTTGTCGTGGAAGAGGAAGAAGTCGTGGCCGACGAGCTCCATCTGGTAGAGGGCGTCGTCGACGGACATCGGAATCGCGGGGTGTGTCTTGGTGCGCACGATATGGCCGGGTCCCGCGTACTCCTGGCCCTCGTCCACCGCCTCGGCGGCATGGTCGTGGGCCTTCGCGGCACCGTTCCGGTTCGACGACGCGAACAGGGAATCATCGATGAGACCGGCCGTGGCCTCCGCGACCGAAATGGGGGTCTTCTCCCCGTGATGGACGCGACGGCGGTCCTTCAACTTGCGCAGTCGGCTCTCGAGTTTCGCGACGACCAAATCGAGTGCCGCGTAGAAACTGTCGGCACAGGCCTCCGCCCGTACCACCGGGCCTTTGCCACGCGCGGTGATCTCCACCCGCTGGCAGCTCTTGCGTTGACGACGGTTGCGTTCGTGGAACAGCTCCACGTCGAAGAGGAAGATCGACGGGTCGAAGCGTTCCAAACGGGAAAGCTTGTCCGCGACGTGAATTCGGAAATGGTCGGGAACCTCGACATTGCGTCCCTTGACCACCACATCCGCCTTCATGCCCTTGGGGGCATCGTCGGGGACAGGGGCTTCCAGCACCGCAGTGTCTGCGTCTTTCACTGAAGGTCGTGAAGAAGTCGTCACGCGTACCTCCCGGATCTGGCCGCACAAACCGCTCGTGCGGCGGGATTGAAACGTGTGCCGATCGAAGACTCGCTCGGCACGTGATGTCCGAGGCGCCACCTCCAAACTCTCAGTTCGGGTGTCTGATCGCGACGCTAGTACGCCAGCGATCGTTCCGCCAGTGTTCACGCTAATTTCTGTCAGTCAAGCTCGACAGGTCACGAACACGGCTCGGACCGGCACACCGGCACCGATCAAGACGCGCACCGATTCACGGGCGGTGACACCGGTGGTCAGCACGTCGTCCATGAGCACGACCTCGGCATTTGCCGGAATCGACACCGCATGCCGGGACGGTCGGGCGGTGATGATCCGGCCGCGCAGGTTGTGCTCCCGGTCGCCCGGGGACAGGCCGACCGAATCTCGCACACCCGGCCGCGTCCGCAACAGCCGTGCCACCCGGCAATCGGGCAGCCAACTCGCTGCGACGCGCGCCGTACGCACCACCGGATCGCCGCCGCGCCGCCGCGCGGCGGATCGACGACTGGGCGCGGGCACCAGCACCAGCGGCCGCGCGTCGTCGCGCAACCGGTCCAGTCCCCTGGCAACCGCCAGCCCCAGCGGCTCGGCCAGCTCCCGGCGGCACTGCTCCTTGACGGCCAGCACCGCGCGCCGCGCCGGACCGGCATAGGGCGCCAGCGCCCAGCACGGCACCCCGGGATCGGCGCGCGGAC
Source organism: Nocardia sp. CC227C (assembly GCF_030767025.1). Classification (GTDB taxonomy): domain Bacteria; phylum Actinomycetota; class Actinomycetes; order Mycobacteriales; family Mycobacteriaceae; genus Nocardia. The sequence continues at coordinate 662,863 of NZ_JASITE010000002.1, forward strand.
GCGCCCGCACCGGCGGACCCGCCAGCGTCGCGGCGCACTCCGCACACCAGGCCACACCGCCAGCACCGCATCCACAGCACGTGCGCGGCAGCACCAGATCGAGCAGCTCCCCCATGCCCCCCAGTGTCACCCGCGACGGCCTTGTCTACCCGCGATTTCGCCACCGACAGCCGCGATTGTCCGTCTAGCGGGGTGGGCATCGGCCCGCCGCTCGACCCACCGCGAGCGCGTCGGGTCATGCCCCGCCCGCCGGGTGGGAGCGGGGGCGTGCCGAGGCGAGCTCGAGCCGCGTACCCGCCGGACCGCGGACGGTGCCGCCCACCGGCGCAGCGCAGCACAGCCCGGCTACACAGCGCAGCACGGCACGGCACGGCTACACAGCGCAGCACGGCACAGCTACACAAAGCCCCGGCCGCGTCCCCACCGGCCGCGTCGCGAGAACCGCAGCCCGGGTCCTACCCGGTCCCGGTGACCGAGTAACTCAGCCCGGCCCCACCGGGTCACGGCGACCAACTAACTCAGCCCGGTAGCACCGGGACGGCGTTCGCGCCCAGACCCGGCACCACGCGCCAATAGCGTTCGCCGCCTTCGGCACTGCTGGTGAGCTCCATGACGTCGCGGGCGTCGGCCACGTACTGGCGGTCGGAGGACGCCGCGACCACGCGCAACGGCGGGGTGAGGTTCTGGCTGGTGACCGAGTTCAGGCCGGAGCCGTCGATGGGCACCCGGACGATGGGGTCGACCGTGCCCTCGCGGGCGATCATGATGCTGTCCATCTCGGTGCTGAGGGTGTGCCAGTCCAGCGAGACCGCGTCGGTACTCAGCTCCGGGGCGATGGGCAGCGGCGAGGTGAGGGCGAAGCGGCCCTCGGGGCGCGGTTCCACCACGGCCAGGTACACCTTGCCGCCCGCGATGAGGGCGGCGCGCACTCCCGTGGGGGAGATCCGCAGATCGGTGATGGGCAGGCGCGGGGTGAGCGCGCCGGTGCTGCTCGCCACCGGTGCGATCAGGGCCGAGATGTCCACGTCCTGCACCGATACGTTCCCGCTGGCGCGATCGTGCACGGCGCGGATGACCCGCTCGCCGTCCACCACCGCCCAGGCCGAACTGCCGTCGGAGGTCCAGGACGGTCGGGAGATCTGGCCGCCGGTCGCCACCGGGAAGCCGGTGCCGTCGTAGGTGCCGATGATCAGGGTGCGGCCCGGTTCCGGTTCGGGGCGGCCCGAATCCGCGACCGCGGCGACCAGCTGACCGTCCGGCGACAGCCCCACCGATTGCAGGGTGCGGGTGGAGCCGAAGAAGCCCGGTGCGGGCACGATCCCGTTCTCGGTGACGCGCACCAGCGAACCGTCCCGCACCGCATGCAGTCCGATGCGGTTGCGCGCCGCGGCGGCCGGGCTCAGCGCGTCGACGTCCTGGCGGGTCCAGCCATTGAGGGCGTACCGCTCGTCCAGCGGCTTGCCGTCGGCCAGCAGCATGAACGGACCGAAGATCTCGGCCTCGGACAGGGTGAGCACCACCTGCGCGGCCAGCAGTTCCTTGGCGCGGGTGTCCAGGCCCGCGGCGCCCGAGAAGTCGATCTGCACGCCGCCCGCGCCGACACCGACGGCTTCGGCATCGCCATTGGCCTTGGTGACCGGACCGCGCAAACTGACCGGGCCGCTCAGCACGTTCTTCACCGCGGGCGTGAGCGCGGGCTGCGGCCCCTCTGCGAGCAGGCCCAGCAGCTTCTGGGTCAACTGGTCCTTGGGCACGGCGATCCAGCGCAGATCGGGCACCATGACCGTCCCGGCCTGATTGCTGAAGTACAGCGCGTGCCGCCGGTAGGACTTGTTGAAGGCGCTGCGCTCGATCAGGACGCCGGTGGGCAGGTCGTCGATGCGCCACTCACCGTCGACCTTGATCAGTTTGACCTTGTCCTCGAGGGTGCCGTCGGCGACGCGGTAGGAGCCGTCGGCCTCGAGCTCGCCGATCTTGCGGGTGCGGATGACGTAGGTGGCGGTGTCCTCGGTGCGGGATTCCCGCAGCGTGTCCGGCTTCTCGATAATGGTGGTGCCCTCGGCGTCGTCCCAGTTGACCGCCGCGGCCGGGGTCAGGAACTGGCGCGCCGCCTGATGCCGGTTGGTCGGGTCGGCGGTGGCCTGCACGAAGTCCTGCAACAGTGCCTCGGGCTCGCGACCGGCGATGGGCGGGGCCGGTTCGGTGCTGGTGGGCTGGCGGTCGAGGGTGCCGAGCGCCTGCGGGGCCGAGGAGTCCGGCAGTTGGGCGCAGCCGACCAACCCCGCCAGCGAACCGACCAGTACCGCCAGCAGTCCGATTCTGCGCAATCTCATGCTTTCCCGTCCCCTGACTCGGTGAGCACGCTGTCATCGGGGCCGTCCGACCCCGAGCCGACCGCGTCCGGAGGCCGCTGCCGACCGGAGCCGGCACCGGGATCACGCCCGTGCGCGCGCCGGGAAGCGGGGACATCGGGGTGCGCACCCGCCGCGTCGGCGGGGGCGGCCGCCGATCCCCGCGGGAAGGCGGCGCCTGCCGGGGCCGAGTCCGTTCGCGCGTCCGACGCGTTCCCGGTCGCCCCGGGCGCGGTGTCGGGCGTCGACGTCGAACCCGGCCGGGCATCCGACAGGTCCGACGCACCAAGGGAATCCGGTGCCACGTCCGCCGACGAACCGGTGGGATTCGGGTCGCTGTCCGCCGCGTCCGCCCGAATGCCCGACGGGTCGAAGCCGTGTCCGGATGCGTCCGACCGCGCGACCGCCGCATCCGGCCCGGCATCCAGGCCATCCGCATCCGGCCCGGCTCCCGGCCCATCCGTGCCCGGCCGATCCGTGTCCGACCCGGCCTCCGGCCCATCCACGTCCGGCCCAGCTTCCGGCCCATCCGTGTCCGGCTCAGCTCCCGGTTCGGCCGAACGCGTATCCGGCACGTCCGGCTGGGGGTTCGGCGCGTCGGATGCTGTCGCGGACGGATCCGGTTGGGAGGCGGGGCGTTCCGGCGGGGTGAGCTGTTCCGTGCCGAGGTGGGGGAAGGAGTCGGTGCGGTAGGCGGACTCGTCGGCTATCCGGGCCATCGGACGGGTGGGGACGTCGGGGCCCGCGGAGACGAATCCGGCCGCCTCCGTCAAGTTTCCGACCTCCGGGGGCGGCGGTTCGGCGGGTGTGCCGCCGCGGCGCTTGGGCGGTTCCAGCGGCAGCGGGCTGGCGCCGAGCTTGCGGCCGCGCACCAGGGGCAGGGTCAGCCGGAAGCTGGCTCCGACACCGGTCTCGCCCCACGCCTCCAGCTTGCCGTCGTGCAGATTGGCGTCCTCCACGCTGATCGACAGCCCCAAACCCGTTCCGCCGGAACGCCGCACCCGCGAGGGGTCCGAGCGCCAGAACCGGTTGAAGACCATCTTCTCCTCACCGGGCCGCAAGCCGACACCCTGATCGCGCACCACGAAGGCGACCGAATTGGCGTCGGCGTCGCCGCGCACCCGCATGAGCACCGGTTTGCCCTCGCTGTGGTCGATGGCATTGGCCAGCAGATTGCGCAGCACGCGTTCCACGCGGCGCGGATCCACCTCGGCGACAAGCGGTTCCTCGGGCATGTCCACCACCAGCTCGACGCCGGTCTCCTTGGCCAGATGCCGCACCGTGGACACCGCCGCCCGCGCGCACATGCGCACATCCAGCGATTCCACCTGTAGTTCGGCCACACCCGCGTCGTGGCGGCTGATCTCGAGCAGGTCGTTGAGCAGTCCCTCGAAGCGGTCGAGTTCGTTGACGAGCAGTTCGGCCGAGCGGGCCAGCGCCGGATCGAGGTCGTCGCTGGAGCCGTGGATGAGGTCGGCGGCCATCCGCACCGTGGTGAGCGGGGTGCGCAGCTCGTGGCTGACGTCGGAGGTGAAGCGGCGCTGGAGGTTCCCGAATTCCTCCAGCTGCGTGATCTGGTTGGAGAGGCTTTCCGCCATCTCGTTGAAGGCCATGGCCAGGCGCGCCATATCGTCCTCGCCCCGGACGAGCATGCGCTCCTTGAGGCGGCCGTCGGCGAATCGGCTGGCGATGCGCGCGGCGGATCGGATGGGCAACACCACCTGTCGCGTCACCAGCGCGGTGATCGCCGCCAGCAGCACGAGCAGCACCACGCCGCCGATGAGCATGGTGCCGCGCATGAGCGACAGACTGCGTTCCTCGCTGCTGAGCGGGAAGATGAGGTAGATCTCGAGTGAATCGAGCTCGGCGACTGGGCTGCCGATGATGAGCGCCGAACCGCGGTGCCCCTCCGGATCCGCGATGGTCGCGAACTGGTAGCTCACCTGGTTCGACTGCACGAAATGCCGGAGTTCCGGCGGGATCTCCTGAATCGGGCCCGCGGTGAGTTCGCGGTGATTGTCCCCGTACATGGCGAGCGCGGAGTCGTAACTGCCCGCCGCGCCGCCACTTCCGCCGCTGGTGCTACTCCCCGCGGACAACGCGCGCCGGGCGTCGTCCAGCCGCACCAGCGGGGTACTCGAATCGTGCACACCGGAGAGGGTGGACTGCACCGTATTGCGGGCGCGGCTCATCTCCTCCACGGCCGCGCCGATCTTCGCGTCCAACAGCCTGTCGGTGATCTGGGAGGTGAGCACGACGCCCAGAATCGTGATCACGATCAGTGACAGGGTGAGTGTGGACACGACGACGCGCAATTGCAGCGAACGCCGCCAGATGTGGCCCAGTTGCTCTCCGAGATTGCGAAACCAGGCCACCATCGCCGCCAGCCACCGCTCGACGCGGTTTCTGGAGCCAGCGATCACGGCGGTCCGGCCTTGTAACCCACGCCTCGTACGGTGAGCACGATCTCAGGGTTCTCGGGATCCTTCTCCACTTTGGCGCGCAACCGCTGCACGTGCACATTGACCAGGCGGGTATCGGCGGCGTGCCGGTAACCCCAGACCTGTTCCAGGAGCACTTCACGGGTGAACACCTGACGCGGCTTGCGGGCCAGCGCCACCAGCAGATCGAATTCCAAGGGAGTCAGCGAGATCTGCTGTCCGCCGCGGGTCACCTTGTGCGCGGGCACGTCGATGACGATATCGGCGATGGAGAGCAGTTCCTGCGGCTCGTCCTCGGTGCGGCGCAGGCGGGCCCGCACCCGAGCGACCAGTTCTTTGGGCTTGAACGGCTTGACGATGTAATCGTCAGCCCCCGACTCCAAACCCAGGACGACGTCGACCGTATCGGTCTTCGCCGTCAGCATCACAATGGGCACGCCCGAATCCGCGCGCAGCACCCGGCACACGTCGATGCCGTTCATACCGGGCAGCATGAGATCCAGCAACACCAGATCCGGACGCAATTCCCGGACCGCGGTGAGCGCCTGCGTGCCGTCGCCCACGACATGGGGATCGAACCCCTCGCCGCGCAAGACGATCGTGAGCATCTCGGCGAGCGCCATATCGTCGTCGACGACCAGAATCTTCGGCTTCATAAGTACTATGTTGTCACCCTTCCGGCTCTGATCGGGTCGCCTCGCCGACAGTCGTGATTACTCCGGCGCACATCCAACCCTATCCAGCAACAATTTCCGCGAGACGCGCGGCAAGTGTTGCCGGATCGTCACCGCTCCGATGCACCCACCATGGTCCGCGCCACTGCGTTTCGGCGAGTTCGGAATAGACCTTAGCGGTGCGACGCTGTAATCCACCGTCTTTTTCGTAGGCGTCCAGCGCCCGCGCCGTGTCCGCCGCACCGCGCCTGCGAGCCCGCTCCTCCGCCACTTCGGTCGGCACCGACAGCAGGACCTGCAGATCCGGCACCGGGAGTTCGAAACGGCCGAACTCCAATTCCTCGACCCATCGCGCGATTTCACCCCGGGCGTCCTGCTCCTTCCGGGCGGCCGAATAGGCCACATTGGAGGCGACATAGCGGTCGAGTAGCACGATGTCGTTGTCGATCAACAGCTTCGACATCTCGTCGCGGGCGTCGGCCCGGTCGAGGGCGAACAGCAGCGCCATGGCATTCACGGACGCGGCGACGTCGCCGTGTCCGCCCCGCAGGGCTTCGGCGGCCAGGTCGGCGTGGACGCTGCGTCCGTAACGCGGGAAGGCCAGCGTGGCCACCCGCAGACCACGCGCCCGCAACGCGGCCACGACGGCATCGCCGAGCGTGCGCTTGCCCGCGCCGTCCAGACCCTCCACCGCAACCAACGCTCCCATGGCCGCGAGAGTACCCAATACCGGCGAAGGCGGTGCGGGTGACCGCAGGATTCACCGCTTCGACCACTCGGAATAGCTATTCGGTTGCTACCATCCCGGATCATGACCTCCCTCCACGCCAGGTCCACGACGACACGGCGCACGGTCGCCGCCCTCGGCGTCGCGGTGGCGGCCGTCGCCATGACCGCCTGCGGCTCCGACGACCCCGATACCGCCGCGCCGACCACCGGCGCGACGACGACCGCGGCGGACCCGAACCGACCCTTCGATCTCCAAGCCCATCGCGGCGGGCGCGGGATGACCGTCGAGGAGTCGCTGCCGGGATTCGCCAAGGCCATCGAATTGGGGGTCAGCACACTGGAACTCGATATCGTGCTGACCGCGGATCGGGTACCGCTCATCTGGCACGACCCGGAGATCGAGAACGCCAAGTGCTCCGACACCGCGCCCGCGAGCCCCGACGACCCGCAGTACCCCTACGTCGGCAAGCTGGTCCACGAGCTCACCTACCCGCAGATCCAGACCCTGGACTGCGGTAAGAAGCTGGAGGACTTCCCCGAAGCCCAGCAACTTCCAGGCAACCGCATTGCCACCCTGCCCGAACTGTTCGACCTGGTGAAGACCTACCCGGGCGCCTTCGAGAGCCTCCGCTACAACATCGAAACCAAGATCGAGGCCGAGGACCGTGACGAATCGGCCACCCCCGAGGAATTCGTCGACGTCATCCTGGCGGCCGTGGACGCGGCGGGCGCGGCCGACAAGGTGGAGATCCAGAGCTTCGACTGGCGCAGCCTGCCGCTGGTGAAGGCGAAGAATCCGGCCATCCCCACCGTCGCCCTCTACGACGACTCCACCTTCACCTCCGGCAGCCGCTGGCTCGGGCCGATCACCTACGAGGACTACCGGGACGATCCGCTGGGCGCCATCGAGGCGCTGGGCGCGGATATCGCCTCCCCCAGCTACGTCGACCCCTGGGACAGCGACGCGAAGGTCGGCGACGCCGGTTTCACCCTCGTCACCGACAGCGCCTACGTCGCGCGGGCGCACGAGTTGGGGCTGCGGGTGGTCCCGTGGACCGTCAACGACAAGGCGGCCCTCGCAACGGTTATCGACCAGGGCGTCGACGGGATCATCACCGACTATCCGAATCGGGCCCGAGAGGTGATGCGGGAGAAGGGAATGCCGCTGCCCGAGGCGTACACCCGGTAGCGTCCGGCGGTCGTGCGCCGCCCGTCGCGCGAACCGATTCGGCCGGCCATCCGCTGGATGGCCGGCCGAATCGCTGTCCTACCCCCGGTTTTTCGCGCGGATGGCGCGAAAGCCGC
>NZ_JASITE010000003.1 GCF_030767025.1 Nocardia sp. CC227C
CCGGCGGTCCGCCGCAGCGCGCGGCCTCGGGCGGGTTGCCACAGCGTGATCCGGGCGCCAATGGCGCGCCGCCGCGCGAGGGCGGCAAGGGGCTGCCGCAGCGCCAGGCCGCCCCGGGCGGGCTGCCGCAGCGTGGTGAGGCCCCGGGTGGTTTGCCGCAGCGTGGCGATGCGCCGGGTGGTTTGCCGCAGCGTGGCGATGCGCCGGGTGGTTTGCCGCAGCGTGGCGATGCGCCGGGTGGTTTGCCGCAGCGTGGCGAGGCCCCGGGTGGTCTGCCCCAGCGTGGCGAGGCCCCCGGTGGGCTGCCGCAGCGCGCGCCCGGCGGCAATGGTGCGCCGCCGCAGCGTGATTCGGCGCTGGGCGGGCTGCCGCAGCGGGACAGCGGCCTACCCAGGCGCGACGGCGGTCTGCCGCAGCGCGACGGCGGTCTGCCGCAGCGCGATAGCGCGATGCCGCGCCGCGATGCCGCGTCCACCGGCCTGACCCAGCGGGATACCGTGCTGCCGCAACGCGAGTCGGCGCTGCCGCAGCGGGACAACACCCTGCTCCCGCAGCGGGACGGCGGTGCGGGCGGCGGTCTGCCGCAGCGACAGCCGGGCACCGCTCCGGGTGGTATGCCGCAGCGGCCCAGTCCTTCCGGCCTGCCACAGCGCGATCCGGGTGCGGGTCTGCCGCAGCGTCCGGCTCCGGTGCCGGGGCTGCGCGGCAATTCCGCGGGCGGTTCCACCGAGGAGGCGCCCGCCGGTCCGGGCAAGCACAGCTTCCGCTCCAATCCGCAGAAGACGGCGTCGTTCTTCCAGACTCGACTGCAGCCTGCCAGCGAAGACGACTCGTCGTTCGGCACTCCGATCTTCGCCGAGATGATGTCGGCGTGGCTGCAGGATCCGAACGCGGACCGGTCCCAGGTGGCCGCCTCCTTCGAATCACCGGGGGACGAGGGTTGGCAAGCGGCCCGTCGTGCGGTGGAATCTCAGCCGGAGAAGCGAACGGCAGCCGGTCTGCCGCAGCGTGATCCGGGGCACCGGTTGGTGCCGGGCGGCGTGAACGGCAACGCCGATCGGACCACCCGCCGGGATCCGGAATCCATCAGGTCCAGCCTGAGTCGTCACCAGCAGGGCGTCCGGGATGGCCGTGCACAGCAAGCAATGAACCTAACCGGAGATAAAGGAGACCGATGAACCCCGATCTAGGTGGTACGAAGCGACAGCTGGATTGGCTGGTTTCGAACTTCGCGAATGAGGTTCCCGGCGTCGCGCATGCCGTGCTTGTCTCGGCCGATGGCCTGCTGATGGCTGCCAGCGCGCAGCTGCCCGTCGATCGGGCCGAACAGCTGTCCGCGGTGACCGCGGGGCTCGCGAGCCTCTCGGTGGGCGTGTCCAACCTCTTCGAGGGCGGCACCGTGCTGCAGTCCGTTGTCGAGATGGAGCACGGATACCTGTTGCTCATGGCCGTTGGTGACGGTTCCTACCTCGCCGTGCTCACGAATACCTCGTGTGACATCGGCCAGGTGGGGTACGAGATGGCTTTGTTGGTCGAGCGGGTGGGCCAGACAGTCCAGGCCACACCTCGCGTCACGATGGGTTCCTGATGGTGGGATGGACATAGACAATCAGCGCTTGGGGAGCGCCGAGCCCAGCCTCGTTCGCCCGTATTCCTTGACCGCCGGCCGCACGCGGCCGAAGGTGGAATTGGCGTTGGAGGCGCTCGTCGCATCGCATCCGGTCGCCTTCGAGCGGCAGTTCGAACTCACCAATATCGAGACGTCAATCGTGGAGTTGTGCAGAGAATCGCCGTCTGTCGCCGAAGTCGCAGCGCGCCTGGGCATCCCGATCGGGGTAGCCCGGGTGTTGGTCGCCGACTTGATCGAAGCCGGCCACGTGAAGGTTTCGGCGACATTGAAAGACGATTCCAGCGACGATGAACGTCGCGAGCTGATCGAAAGGGTTCTCAGTGGACTCCGGCGTATTTGATTCGACGACACAGGTCGACACACGCACGAGTAAGCCGACGTCGGCGAAGATCGTGGTGGCCGGTGGCTTCGGTGTGGGCAAGACGACCCTGGTCGGTGCCGTTTCGGAGATCGTTCCGCTGCGCACCGAGGCATTGGTGACCAACGCCAGTGTCGGCGTCGACAGCCTCAGTGGCGTCGAATCGAAGGCCACCACCACGGTGGCCATGGACTTCGGCAGGATCAGCCTTGCCGATGACCTGGTGCTGTACCTGTTCGGTACGCCCGGCCAGTACCGATTCTGGTTCATGTGGGACGACCTGATCCGCGGCGCCATCGGCGCGGTGGTGTTGGTCGACACCCGGCGACTGGAGGACAGTTTCGCCGCCGTCGACTACTTCGAGGCGCGGAACCTACCTTTCCTGGTGGCCATCAACGAATTCGACGACGCGCCTCGCTACCCGATCGAGGACATCCGCCAGGCCCTCGCGGTCCCGGCGGATACGCCGATTCTGTCGATGGACGCCCGTCGCCGGGAGCCGGTGAAGCAGGCCCTGGTGGCCGTCACCGAGTACGCCCTGCGCAAGGTCGTGCAGGGGTACTGAGGCGACCCTCTTCGGTACAGCTATTCTCGCGCCGTGAGTATTTCGGCGCGAGATCTCCTCGGCGGTCTGCTCGATCCCGGTTCCTTCGTGAACTGGGATCGGCCTCCGCTGCCGATTCCCCGTTCCGCCGAGTACCGCGCCGAGTTGCGGGCGGCCGAGGCCGCGACCGGTCTCGACGAGGCGGTGCTGACGGGGGAGGGGATGCTGCGTGGGCGGCGGGTCGCCGTGATCGCGTGCGAGTTCGGCTTCCTCGCGGGTTCGATCGGTGTGGCGGCGGCCGAGCGCATCGTCGCCGCCGTGGAGCGCGCCACCGCGCGGGGCCTGCCGCTGGTGGCCTCGCCGACCTCGGGCGGAACCCGAATGCAGGAGGGCACAGTCGCTTTCGTGCAGATGGTGAAGATCGCCGGGGCGGTCGCGGCGCACAAGTCGGCGGGCTTCCCGTATCTCGTCTACCTGCGGAATCCCACCATGGGCGGCGTGTTCGCCTCCTGGGGTTCGCTGGGGCACATGACTTTCGCCGAGCCCGGCGCTCTGATCGGCTTTCTGGGGCCGCGGGTGTACCGGGCGCTGTACGGGCGTGATTTCCCCGCGGGGGTGCAGACGGCGGAGAACCTCTATCGCAACGGTGTCATCGACGGTGTGGTCCCGGTGCGGGTTTTCCGTCGTATCGCGCACCGAGCCCTCAACGTGTTCAGTGGAATCGCTGTCGGGCATGCCGAATATTCGCGGGATCCAGCCACTTTGGATTGTTCTCCGGCGGAATACGGTTCGTTGGAAGCTATTCCGGCCTGGCAGTCGGTATCGACGTCGCGACGTGCCGACCGCCCCGGTATCCGCGAACTGCTGCGTCAGGTCACCGATCGGGTGCCGCTCAGCGGTACCGGCCAGGGAGAATCCGACCGGACGGTGGTGCACGCGCTGGCCCGCTTCCGCGGCCGGCCCTGTGTGGTGTTCGGCCACGACCGCTCCGGGCAGACCACCGAAACGACCATGGGCCCCGCCGCTCTGCGCGAGGCGCGCCGCAGTATGCAGTTGGCTCGGGAGTTGCGGGTGCCGCTGGTGCTGGTGATCGACACCGCCGGTGCGTCACTGTCCCGCGAGGCCGAGGAGCGCGGGCTGGCCCCCGAGATCGCCCGCTGCCTGGCCGATCTCGTCACTCTCGACACGCCGACCATCTCCGTCCTGCTCGGCCAGGGCACCGGCGGCGGCGCGCTGGCGCTGCTGCCCGCCGACCGGGTGCTGGCGGCCTCGCACGGGTGGCTCGCGCCGCTGCCGCCAGAGGGAGCCAGCGCCATCGTCTTCCGCGATACCGAGCACGCGTCGGAATTGGCGGCGGCGCAGCGCATCCGGTCTGTGGACCTGCTCGCCGACGGCATCGTGGACCGCATCGTCCCCGAACGCCCGGATGCGGCGGCCGAACCGGTGGAGTTCGCCCGCCGCATGGTGGCGGTCATCGCGCGGGAACTGGCCGACCTGACCGCCCGCCCGGTGGCGGAACTGCGCGCGGCCCGACACCTCCGATACCGCCGCCTCGGCGACACATCCGTGCTCGACCAACAGCTCGACCGATAGTCGGCGGGCGGGGCGGACTCGGTGCACGGGTCATCGTCGATGCCCCGGGCGGGACGCGTCCGCACTCTCGACGGGACGTGCCCGCACCCCGGCGGCTCAGCTCTCCGGCTCCGGCTCCGGCCGCGTCCACGCCAGGATCATGGCGGGGGCGAAGCCACCGCCCAGCAAGGTCGCCAGGATCATGACGCCGCCCGCGTAGGAGGTCTGGAAGGCGCTCGAGTCGGAGGCGAGCGCGGGCGCCCAGATCAGGTAGAACAGCGGCGGCAGCGTCAGCCACTGGGTCACCGACAGCCCGATGGACCGGGCGGCCGTTCGCTGCGCGATCTCGAGTTCGTCGAGGATTTCGGCGGGTGCGTTGTCCTGGCCCTGGGAGACGATGCGCAGCATGGTCCAGGCGACCAGGAAGATCAGGACCACCGGGAGGATGAGCAGCGTCGCCCATTCCAGATCGAATGCGCACAGCACGCCGGCGACGAAGAGCGCGACGAGGCCGACGGTCACGGTGACGACCAGCGCCCGTCGCCTGCGCCGGGTGCGCCATTTCGGGAGCATGCCCGCCATGCGCTGTTCGTGGACCAGCCAGCGGCGGACCCGGTAGGCCTGATAGCGGTCGATGAGGCCGGTAGCGGTGGTCATGGTTTCCCCTTCGAGTAGAACTCCGCGGACAGCGGCGTGAATTCGGTGCGAGAGAACACGGCCTCGACGGGCACACCGAAGACATCGCAGATGCGCATGGCCAGGTCGAGGCTCGGGTAGTGGTCGCCGCGCTCCAGTGCCCCGATGGTCTGCACATTCACGTCGACCGCCTCGGCGAGCGCCGCGCGGCTCATGCGATGCTCGGCTCGCAGCACCGCGATGCGGTTGTAGATCGGTAGGGTTTTACCCCTTCGCACTGGGCTCACACAACAGAGTGTTGTAAAAACACAATATCCTGTCAAGCCGTGACCAACACAGCGAAGGGGCTGATTGACCAAGCGGCAAACCGCTTCTACGGTCGGAACGTGACCTTCAGGAGTGAAACGAGCGCCGTCCCCTCGATCGTGCTGAACGACGGGCAGGTGATACCGAAGCTCGGTTTCGGCGTCTTCCAGGTGACGCCCGAACAGGCGGTCGACGCCGTCACCACCGCCCTGGAGGTCGGCTACCGCAGCATCGACACCGCCATGGTGTACGGCAACGAGGCGGAGGTGGGCCGCGCCATCCGCGATTCCGGCCTGCCGCGCGACCAGGTCTACGTGACCACGAAGCTGTGGAATTCCGATCAGGGATACGACGCCACGCTGCGCGCCTTCGACGCCAGCATGGAACGGCTGGGCCTGGACTACCTGGACCTGTACCTGATCCACTGGCCGATCGCGGACTCCGGCCTGTACGTGGACACCTTCCGGGCATTCCAGTCGCTCAAGGCCGCCGGGCGCATCACCTCCATCGGCGTCTCCAACTTCACCCGCGAGCACCTCCGGCGCGTCATCGCCGAAACCGGTGAGACCCCGGTGGTGAACCAGATCGAACTGCACCCCCGCCTGACCCAGCCCGAGCTACGCGCCTTCCACGCCGATCACGGCATCGCCACCGAAGCCTGGAGCCCACTCGGTCAGGGCACCCTGCTCGACGATCCGGCCGTCGTCGCCGTCGCCGAGGAAACCGGCCGCACCCCCGCCCAGGTCATCCTGCGCTGGCACCTGCAGCTGGGCAATATCGTCATCCCCAAGTCGGTCACCCCCAGCCGCATCGCGGAGAACTTCGCCGTCTTCGACTTCGAACTCACCAACGACCAGATGTCGCGAATCTCGGCGCTGGACAAGGGCTCCCGGGTCGGCCCGGACCCCGACACCTTCACCGCGGGCGCTCCGGGGTGAGACACCCCCACCCGAACCGCCGCGCCCGGCCGGTCCACGCCTGAACCACCGCGCTTGGGCAGTCTGCGCCTGAACCACCGCGCTTGGGCAGTCTGCGCCTGAACCACCGCGCTTGGGGCAGTCCGCGCCAGGGACGCAGGGTGGGCGAGCGCAGCACCCTCCGCGCGGGAGCGACGCCACCGGTCGCTCTGCCCGCCCCGCGCGGCGCTTCCCGCGCGGCAGTCGGTAATCCGGCCCGGTACCCGCCCCGCCCGCGACCCGACCGATCGGTCGAATTCCTGCTCGGATCTACCCGCGTCCGACCCCCAGAAACTCCGTCAGCTCCACCGCAGCCGCCCGGCCCGCGCGATTGGCTCCGATCGTGCTGGCCGATGGCCCGTACCCGAGCAGATGTATCCGCGGATCCGCTGCGACCTGCGTGGCCAGCCGACCGGTCATCCGGATTCCGCCTCCGGGTCCGCGCAGCCGCAGCGGCGCGAGATGGTCAAGGGCACTCCGGAAACCGGTGCACCACAGAATCACCTCGGCGGCCTGGAATTCGCCGTCCGCCCACCGCACCCCCTCGGGTTCGATGTGGTCGAACATGGGGCGGCGGCGCAGCGCGCCGCGTGCCCGCGCCGCCCGCACCCGGTCGTCCTCGCGCAGTCCGGTCACCGACACCACCGACCCGGGCGGCAGGCCCCTGCGCACCCGGTCCTCGACGATCGCCACCGCCGCCCGTCCGTCCTCGGGCGCGAACTCGCCGTCCCGGAACACCGGCTCCCGTCGTGTCACCCACGTGGTGCCGGTGACCTGCGAGATCTCATCCAGCAACTGCACGGCCGTGATCCCGCCGCCCACCACCACGACATGCCGTCCCGCGAACTCGTCGGCCGCTCGGTAGTCGTGGGCGTGAAGTTGTCGCCCGGCGAATGTTTCCGCGCCCGGGTAATAGGGAATGAATGGCTTGTCCCAGGTGCCCGTCGCGTTGATCAAGCCACGGACACGCAGCGCGGCCCCTGGGGTGGGCACCCGACGAGGAACGCCCCCGCCGAGGTCGGAGGCGGCGGCCGGAGCGGTTCGTTCGGTGTGCGAGGTGGCGGCGTCGCTCGGACCGGAATCGACAGCGTGGTCGGTTTCCGGACCAGCGGCGCCGCCGCCGCGGTCTCCGGCGGCCCGCTCGCCACCCACCCGTGTCTCCGCGTGCAGCAAACCGTCTACCTCCGCGTTCGGGCAGGTCGCGGCGGTGGCGCGATCACACACCACGGCCACCGAGACCGGTCGGTGCACGCGCAGGTCGAACCGCTTCTCGTACAGCTCGAAGTAGTGCGGGACCGCCGTCGCCGCCCGGGCGTCCGCCGCGTCGGGCGGCAGGGTTTCGGCGAATCCCATGCCCGGTAGGTCATGGACACGATTGACCGTGCTCAGTGTGAGTGAGGGCCAACGGAATTGCCAGGCGCCGCCCGGCCCGGGGGAGTGGTCGACAATGAGAAAGTCCTGCTCGGGCCGCAGCCCGAGTCGCCGCAGGTGGTAGCCGACGGAGAGACCGGCCTGCCCCGCACCGATCACCAGGATGTCCACATCGGGTGTCGCGCTCACCGTCCAGACAGTACCGACGGTGCGTTACCGGTTGGTACGTACGGCCGCGTCGAGCGCGGAACTGCCGGTCGGTCCCGCTTAGAGTGAAGGTGTCCAGGGTGCCGACAGTGGGGAAGGGACAGATGCTCGGAGTCAGCCGCGATGGTGAGGTGGTCACCATCGAACTGCAGCGTCCGGAACGCCGGAACGCACTCAACCTCGAGCTGGTCGGCCGGTTGCGCACCGCTCTCCAGGAGGCGGCGGCCGACGCGCGGGTGATCGTTCTCACCGGTCAGGGGCCGATCTTCAGCGCGGGGGCCGATCTGGACGGCGTCTATTCCGACGAGTTCCTGGACGGCCTGATGGGTATGCTGCGCACCGTCGAATCGGTGCCGGTGCCCGTGATCGCCGCCGTCAACGGCGGCGCGCTCGGCGCGGGTGTGCAGTTGGCGCTGGCCTCGGACCTGCGGGTGCTGAGCCCCGATTCCTACATCGCCATTCCGGCCGCGAAACTCGGTATCTCCGTGGATCGTTGGACGGTGCGCCGGCTGGCCTCCCTGATCGGATCCGGTCCGGCCCGCACCATGCTGTTGGGCGCGGAGCCGATCTCCGCCGCCGACGCCTACGGTTTCGGTTTCGCCAACCGTCTCGGCACCCTCGCCGACGCGCAGGCGTGGGCCAAATCCATCGCGGAGCTGGCGCCGCTGTCGCTGCGGCATATGAAACTGGTGTTCAACGACGACGGCACCCGTGAGGCCGACACCATCGAGCAGCGAGAGGCGCTGAGGGCGGCATGGACGAGCGAGGACGCACAGGAGGCGCGCGTGGCGCGCAAGGAGAAGCGTACAGCGAGGTTCACCGGACGATGAATGCCGAACGAGTTACCGGGACAACGGATATCGATGCGGTGCGGGGCCGGCTCACCGGCGCGGCCCGCACCGCGGTTGGTGCGGTGGCCGGTGCCGTGGGCATCGGCTGGCTGGTACGCGCGGCGTGGGGCCTGCCCTCGGCCATGGGGGCCGGCATCTCGGCCATCCAGCCGACCGCCACCGCCTCGGTCCGCTACCGCAACCGCCAGTTCCACAACACCGAGCCGAGCAGCCAGATCGCCTCCGGGTCGGGTTTCTCGCTGCTGAACTCGGTGCTGACCAAACGCAATCTGGGCCGGGCCCCCGGCCCGATCCCGCTGGTCACCCCGGAGCTGCCGGAGCAGGCCGCGGATCTGGCCGTCACCTGGTACGGCCACGCCACCGCGCTGGTCGAGATCGACGGCTACCGGGTGCTCACCGATCCGGTGTGGAGTGAACGCGTCTCGCCGTCGCCGCTGATCGGCCCGGCCCGCCAGCATCCGGTGCCGCAGCGGCTCGACGAGCTGCCGCCACTGGACGCGGTGATCATCTCGCACGACCACTACGACCACCTGGACCGCGATACGGTGCAGGGTCTGGTCGAGAGCCAGAGCGCGGTCTTCATCGTGCCGCTCGGTATCGGGGCCCATCTGCGGCACTGGCGGGTGCCGGACGAGCGGATCGTCGAAATGGATTGGGGCACCTCGGTTTCGCTCTCGACGCTGCAACGCGCGCACGAGGGTGCGGATCTGACCATCACGTGTACCGAGGCCCGCCACTTCTCCGGCCGCGGTCTGGTGCGCAACACCACGCTGTGGGCGTCCTGGTCGTTGGCCGGTCCCGAGCACCGGGTGTACTTCGGTGGCGACACCGGCTACACCAAGGCGTTCGCCCAGGCGGGCGCGCGGCTCGGTCCGTTCGATCTGACGCTGCTGCCCATCGGCGCGTACGACGCCGCCTGGCCGGATGTGCACATGAATCCGGAGGAGGCGGTGCGCGCACACGCCGATCTGAATCTGGGAAACGCGGCGCACGGACTGCTGGTGCCGATTCACTGGGCGACCTTCAATCTGGCCTTCCACGGCTGGTCGGAGCCGGTACAGCGGATGGTCGCGGCGGCCGCGGCGGCGGGCACGGCGGTCGCCGTCCCGAAACCGGGACAGCGGATCGACCGCAATGGCGTGCCACCAGGACAGACCTGGTGGAAAGATATCGACCGATGACCGAAGACCGAGTGTGAAGGAGCAGGGCTGTGAGTCTTTTGGACACGCTCAAGGGATTGGTCGGCAAGGGCAAGGATGTGGCGGCCCAGAACGCCGAGAAGATCGAGTCCGCGGTGGACAAGGCCGGGGGCTTCATCGATCAGAAGACCGGAGGCAAGTACTCCGGCCAGATCGACAAGGGTGCCGAGGCGGTGAAGAAGGCCATTCCCGAGCAGGGCGGTGCGGCCGCGGCTCCGGAGGCTTCGCCCGCGCCGGAACCGGCTCCCGAACCCGCGCCGGGTGAGAAGCCGCCCGGGGAGCAGAAGCCTCCGACGCCGTAGCACGGCCGACCGGGGCAGCCCGGTACGGCACAGGGTTCAGGGCGCGGCCCTGAACCGACCGAGTGCGGTATCCGGACCGTTCGAGTCCTCCCGCGGCCCGCGGGGGGACCCGAACGGTCCGTTGGTTTTTCGGGTCCAGCTGATTGTCGATGCCCGCCTCTAGACTGGCGTTATGGGATCCCGGCGGAGTTTCGGGGGAGTCGAGGTGGCGCTGACCAACCTCGACAAGGTGCTGTATCCCGCCACCGGTACCACCAAGGGCGAGGTCATCGACTATTTCACCGCCATCGCCCCGGCCCTGCTGCCGCATATCACGGGGCGGGCCGTGACGCGCAAGCGCTGGCCGAACGGGGTGGACGAGCCGTCGTTCTTCGAGAAGAACCTGCCCGACCACGCACCGAAGTGGATCGAGCGCCATCGCCTCGAGCATTCCGACCGCACAGTCGTCTATCCGGTGATCGACTCGGTTGCGGGCATGGCCTGGCTGGGGCAGCAGGCGGCCCTGGAAATCCATGTGCCGCAGTGGATATTCGACGGTGACGCGCGCGGCCCCATCACCCGGCTGGTGTTCGACCTGGATCCCGGGCCGGGGGCCGGGCTGCCGCAGTGCGCCCAGGTGGCGCTCATGCTGCGCGATGTGGTGCGTGATGTCGGCCTGGACGCCTTTCCGGTGACCAGCGGCAGCAAGGGCATCCACGTCTATGTCCCGCTCGATCGGCGATTGAGCGCGGGCGGCGCATCCACCGTGGCCAAACAGGTCGCCACCAATCTGCAACAGCTGTACCCGAATCTGGTCACCGCGAATATGGCAAAGGCGGCGCGCGCGGACAAGGTGCTGCTGGACTGGAGTCAGAACAACCCGGCCAAGACCACCATCGCGCCGTACTCGCTGCGCGGCCGCGCCGAGCCGACCGTGGCCGCACCGCGCGCCTGGGACGAGATCGAGAACCGGAAGAAGTTGCGGCACTTGCGGTTCGAGGAAGTACTGGAACGCTGGCGATCCGACGGCGATCTGATCGCCGCGCTGGACGCGCCGCCGCCGGAACATCGGCCCGACCGGCTCACCCGCTACCGCTCCATGCGTGATCCGGACCGCACCCCGGAGCCGGTGCCCGCCGATCGGCCCGCGCCTACCGAGGGCAATCGCTATGTGGTCCAACAGCATCGGGCCCGGCGGCTGCACTGGGACGTGCGGCTGGAACGGGACGGCGTGCTGGTGTCGTGGGCGGTGCCCAAGGGTCCGCCGACCGACACCAACGAGAACCGCCTCGCCGTGCACACCGAGGACCACCCCCTCGAATATCTGGAGTTCCACGGCACGATTCCCAAGGGCCAGTACGGGGCCGGGGAGATGACCATCTGGGACGCGGGCACCTACGAGACCGAGAAATGGCGCGACGACGAGGTGATCGTGCGTCTGCACGGCGAACGGCTCGACGGCCGGTACGCACTCATCCGGACCAATGGCAACCAGTGGCTCATGCACCTGATGAAGGACCAGCATCCGGAGCTCGACCGGCCGGGGACGGACGGCGAGGCGGTCGGCGAGGGAGCGCGGATGTTCACGCCGCCACGGCAACCGGTGCCGCTGCCGCGCGGGCTCACCCCCATGCTCGCCACCCCCGGCGACGTCTCCACCTTCGAGGCCGACGAGTGGGCCTTCGAGACCAAATGGGACGGCTTCCGCCTCATCGCCGAAATCGACGACGGCGCGGTGACCTTGCGCAGCCGCGCCGGAAATATCGTCACCGGCCGCTATCCGACCATCGCGCGGCTGGGCGTGGAACTGGCCGGGCATTCGATCGTGCTGGACGGGGAGGCGGTGGTCTTCGACGATCACGGCACCGCCAACCTCGGACTGCTGCGCAACCACGCCGGGCAGGCGGTATTCGTCGCCTTCGATGTGCTCTACCTGGACGGCACCGCACTGCTGCGCAAACGCTACGACGACCGCCGCCGGGTGCTGGAAGCGCTGGCCGGGCGGTCGTCCTCGCTGGTGGTGCCGCCGCGCCTGGACGGTTCCGGAGCGCAGGCGCTGCGCTACAGCCAGGAGCACGGCATGGAGGGGGTGGTCGCCAAACGCCGGGATTCGGTGTACCTGCCCGGCAAGCGCGGGCAGTCCTGGGTCAAGACCCGCAACTGGCGCACCCTGACCGTGACGGTCGGCGGTTACCGCCGCTCGGACGTGCGCCGCTTCGCCTCCCTGCTGGTGGGGGTGGAGCATGAGGGCAGGCTGTACTACCTGGGGCGGGTCGGCACCGGCTTCAGCGACCAGGAGATGAGCGAGCTGGACGCGAAGCTGCGCCGCCTGGAACGCAAGACCAGCCCGTTCGACAACGAACTCACCGCCGAGGAGCGCAAGGACGCGGTGTGGGTGACGCCCAAGCTCACCGGCACGGTGCGGTTCATGAACTGGACCGAGACCGGACGCCTGTGGCACCCGGCCTGGATCCCCGCCTCGGACTGAATTCTCGGCGCGCCGGTTGGTCCACAGCTCCTGCGCATATCGTCTATGTGTATCTACGATGCATAAGGCACGTATGCTTGAGGGATGACGCGGACGATGATCGACCTTGACGACGAATTATTAGCGAAAGCCGCCAAGGAGTTGGGTACGACGACCAAAAAGGACACCGTCCATGCGGCCCTACGGGCCGCACTGCGCCAGAGCGCAGCCCGCAACTTGCGGACCATGATGACCGGAGACCGCCAGGGGCTGGCGCATGAGGCCGTGGTCAACGCGATGTGGGAGGACGATGATCAGGCAAGGAATCCATGACGACGCGGTACCTGCTGGATAAATCCGCCGGATTTCGAATGCATATCGAGGTGGTCGACGCACGCGTCGGCCCACTGCTCGAGCGTGGGCTGCTCGCCACCTGTGGGATGGCCGATCTCGAGGCCGGGGTATCGGCGAGATCTCCTGAGCACCACCGGGCTCTCGGTGATGCGCGCCGATATGCGTTGCAGTACTTGACCACTCCCGACGGGGTGTGGGAGCGGGCCTGGCAGGTCCAAGAGCAGCTGTGCGCCCGCAGTCTCCACCGCAGCGTCAAGATTCCGGATCTGATCATCGCCGCGGTCGCCGAGCATCACGGTCTGACAGTGCTGCACTATGACCACGACTTCGACCGCATCGCCGAGATCACCGGCCAGCCGGTCGAGTGGGTCGTTCCACCGGGTATGGCGGATCAGCCGGTTCCGTAGTGGACCGCGGTCGGCGTACGCCCGCCACGCCCGGATCGCGAGACGCGCCGATGGCGCACGCATGTCCATTGACCAGGCCGGATGGTCCGCAGTACCGTGGGGTCTCCGATGCGCCGGGAGTACGTACGGCGATCACGGGCCTGATGAAGCTGGAGCGTCGGTGGGATACGACGCTGGAGGCGTAATGCGGCAGGGCGGCGCGCGGATTCGAGGATGCGCGCGGGGCGGCAGGGGCTGGTGGGCATTCCCGATCGCGGTGGTGATCGCTGTGTTCGCGGTGGTCGCGCCGCTGGCCAGACCGCAGATCCCGGTGCCGGACGAGGATCCGTTCTACGTGCCCCCGGTGAACCTGTCGGCCTATGCCAATGGGGCGGTGCTGGATTCGCGGCCCATCGCGGTCTTCGGGCTACCGCTGCCGGTGGCCGCCTGGCAGCTCCAATACCGCAGTACCGATGCGCTGGGCGTCCCGATCGCGAATGTCGCCACGGTCGTGCTGCCGCCCGGGGCGTGGACGAATCCCGGTGGACGCCCGCTGCTGTCGTACCAGATAGCGGAGGACAGTCTCGGCACCAGATGCGCGCCCTCCTACGCCCTGCGCGGCGGCCGCGACTTCTCCATCGTGAACACCCTTCTGGACATTCCGTTCCTGGCCGCCGCGTTGTATCGCGGCTGGGCCGTGGTGGTCTCGGATTACCAAGGGCCGCAATCGCGTTTCTTCGACGGGGTGACCTCGGGACGCGGTGTGCTCGACGGTATCCGGGCGGCCCGCGACTTCGCCCCGCTGGGTCTGACCTCCGACAGCCCGACCGGGGCCTGGGGCTACTCGGGCGGCGCGTTCGCCACCCTCTGGGCCGCACAGCTCCGGGCCGCCTACGCACCCGACATCTGGCTGCACGGGGTCACGGCGGGCGGTGTGCCGGCGAACATCCCGGCCGTCGCCCGCGGCGTTGACGGCACCCTCCAGGCCGGACTTGCCCTGCTCATCGTGTTGTCGCTGGCCCGCAACGACCCCGCCTCGGGTCTGATCGACCTGCTCGGCGATCGCGGCCGCGCGGCGCTCGCAGAGGAGTCCGAAGCCTGCGGTGCGGACCTGGTGGTCCGGCACCCGTTCGACCGGGTGGACAACTACTCGGCGGTCCCGAATCTCCTGTCACACCCGGTGTTTGAGGCGACCGCCCGACCCAAGGAGCTGGGTGGATCCACCCCCGACGTGCCGCTGTACCTCTACCACAGCACCGGCGACGACGTCATCCCCATTGCCGGATTCACCGCGCTCCGGAATCGATACTGCGCGGGCGGCGCGACGCTGGTCGCCGTGCACTCGCGGGTCCCCGGGCACAATCCCGCGGCCCTCGTGGAATCCGTTGGCGCGATGAACTACCTGTCGGAACGCTTCGCGGGCAGCCCGGCTCCCCGCGAGTGCGCCGAGAAGTGACGCAGCGGGGGCGGGCCTGCCCGCCAGCGGAGCGGGTGCCGTCAGTTGGCCCCGGCGAACTTGCTGGTGCCCGGAGGGGCCATGAGCGTGTTGATCAGGTCGATCCCCGCGATGATCAGCGTCGGACCGCCCACCACCAGGGTGCCGATAATGCCGCCGACGGCCGCACCGGCGATCACACTGGAGAAGCCTGTCGGCGGACCAACGATGAGCCCGACCGCCGCGCCGAGCGCGGTGCCGATGAAGGCGCCGATGGCGGTGGCGATTCCGAACTGGCTGGCGAAGGTCTGCTGCGCCAGCAGATTCTCCCTCGGCGAGGCGACCGGCTTGATCGCGGCCGGTCGAGCCGTCGACTCGTCCTTGATCGCCGTCAGCGACAGCGTGGTCGCGTCGGCGCTGATGTTGTGCGGCAGCGCGTATTCCGTGCCGTCCTGCTGGAACGACAGCGGCAGGCTCACCATGGTGCGCCCCGCCGCATCGTTGACATTCACCGTGTTACCGGCGAGCTGGAAGGTTCCGTTGGTGAGCGTGGTGACGACGGTGTTGCCGACCAACGTGGCCTCGTACCCGATATCGGGCGCGACGGTATCGGCCTGCGCGGTGCCCATGGCGCCGGTGCCGATGGCGAGGGCGGTGATTACCGGTGCGGCAACAGCCGTGATCTTGCGGTACATCTGCGGTTGTCCAATCTTCATCAGGTTGTTCTGTCAACGCGTGCCGCACGCGCTGAAATTTCCTCACCCCTCGCGCGCATGCGACCGTGATGCGAATCGCATCGTGATCCCTCATCCGATCTTCAATCGCCAACGGTAGCGCGCCCCACCGACACGCCGTATGATTTTCGGCCCAGACCGAGGTCAGTGGACAAAACGCTTGGGATGCAGCGGAATCTGCACCGCCGCGAAATCCACTCAGACCAGCACGTCGACCAGGATCGCACCCGCGCAGACGGCACCGACGATAGCGAGCGCGTATATATCCCTTCGGCCCGGCGCGCTGGGTCGCGCCGTGAGTTCTCCGGTGCCTCCGCGCGCGGTGATCGCCTCGCCGAGTTCGCCCGCCCGCCGCGTGGAGACCGCCAGCGCCGCGGTGAGAATATCCACCAGCGGGTTCGCGGCCCGCTGCAACATCCCGTTGCTCGGCCGCAGTTTCCGGGAGGCCCGCAGAATCCGCATCTCCTCCAGCAGCAGCGGCAGTCCGCGCAGCGTCAGCGCCACCACGACCGCCCATTCGTCCACCGGCACCGCGTGCCGCACACCGCGCCGCGTCCACCCGATCCGCCGCAGCGGCGCGCCGAGTTTGGCGAGTGCGGGCGCGATCTCCCCCATGGGCGTGGTCCAGGCGATGAGGAAGGAGGCGCTCAGCAGGATGAGCCCGAATACCGCCACATTGAGATAGCGCAGCACCGCCGCGCCGCCGATGGGGAGGTTGATCAGCGCGCCGAGCAGCAGCCCGGCCCAGAACCACCAGGGAAAGCGCGGCAGGGTGCCCAACGGCAGCCGCGCGGTGATCCACACCGCCGCCAGGAAGGCCACGCAGATGCCCAGGACCGGCCAGGACGGAATGAACATGAGCAATATGCTGACGGCGAAGGCGGCGATCATCTTGGTGCCGGCCCACAGTCGGTGCACCGGGCTCGCCACCGGGACTTCGCGCAGGATCGGGCCGCTCATCGCCAAGCCTCCGGCTGGTTCGTCGGGTAGGGGTGCCGCGGTGGCGCGGATCGCGCCGGGGGAGCGGGGGGTTCGAGTATCCGCCCGCCGCTCAGATGCACGGTGCGGTCGCACAGTACGGCCATGTCGTCGACATCGTGGGAGATGACGATCAGCGTGAGCCCGGAATCCCGCAGCCGCCCGAGCAGTTCCACCACGTCCGCGCGCCCCTCGGGGTCGAGTCCCGCCAGTGGTTCGTCCAAGACGACCACCTGGGGGCGGCTGGCCGCGATGGCCGCCAGCACCACCCGTTTCGCCTGTCCGCCACTGAGTTCCTCGATGGAGCGGGTGGCCAGCGCACGGTCCAGCCGCACGGCGTCCAGGGCGCGGCCGATGGCGAGGGTGCCGTGTCCGCCCCAGTCCTCGATCTCCGCGCCGACCGTCTGGCGCTGCAATTGCAGGCGGGAATGCTGAAATGCCAACTGCACGGCTCCGATTCGGCGGTGGGTGGGGCGGGGGCCGGTGGGTTCGAACAGCATGCAGGTGCCCTCGGTGGGCGCGGTGAGTCCGGCCATGATCCAGGCGAGGGTGGATTTGCCGGATCCGTTGCCGCCCACGATCAGCAGCGCCTCCCCGCGATACACGTCGAGGTCGATGCCGTGCAATGCCGGTGCCTCCCAAGGCGTTCGGCGATTGTAGGTGTGGCGCAGACCGCGCAGACGCAGGATGGGTTCGCCGATGGGCCGCCGCCGGGGCTCGCGGACGGGGCGCGGCCAGGCGGGCAGGTGGTCGACGGCGCGGCCGTCGCGCAGATGCACGACGCGATCGGCCACGGCGGCGTCGGCCTCGTGATGGGTCACCAGCACCACCGCCATGTCGTGTCGCTTCGGCAGGTCGGCCAGGAGAGCGACCAGTTCGCGTCGGCCCCCCGGATCGATCATGGCGGTGGCCTCGTCGGCGATGAGCAGGGTGGGGCGGCGTGCCAGGGCGGCGGCGACGGCCAGGCGCTGCTGCTGTCCGCCGGACAAGGTCGCGGTCTCCGCGTCTCCCATCCCGCCGAGCCCGACCTCGGCCAGCAGTCCCTCGACGTCGACGGTGGCGGCGATCTCGGTGGGCAGTCCCCACACCACGTCGTCGGCGGCGAGGACCCCGAGGGTCTGGCTCTCGGGCCGCTGGAGCACCAGCGCGGTGCCGCCGGTGACGCCCAGGCCCGCGGATCCGGGGCGGGTGACGCTGCCGGAGGTCGGCGGCCGTCCGGCGAGGATCCGGGTGAGCGTCGATTTGCCGGAGCCGTTGTGCCCGACCACCGCCACGAATTCGCCGAGCCGCACGGTGAGGTCGATGTCCTGGAGCGCGGGGGTGCGCGCACCCGGGTACCGGAACGACACCTGGCGCAGGCTGACCGGCAGCGGTGCGACGGGGCGGTCGTCGGCGGGGGCGTCCAGCAGGTCGCGGCCGGGCAGCCAGGACAGCCGCTCCAGCACCGAGCCGAGTACGTACCAGGAGATGAGGCCGCTGGTGACGACTCCCGCCAGGACGCCGCCCGCGATCCACGCCCACCACCAGCGCAGCACCGTATCGGTGAGATCGGCGATGGCGTGGCCGAGCGGTGCCAGGGTGGACTCGCTGGCGAAGATCTTCTCCAGTCCGGCGGCGGTATTGCGGATAGTGTCGAACAACAGTTGGCGTGCCCGGGAGAACAGCAGCAGCAATCCGATGGAGAACGATGCCCCAGCCAGTCCCGCCAGGGTGGACAGTCCCAGCACCGCGAGCAGTCCGCCGCGCCGCCGTTTCACCACGCCGATGATGCCGCCGATCACCGCCACCGACGCCAGGTTGAGCGCCGGGACGATGCCGGCCGCCACGAAGGTCACCAGGGTGGCCGCCACCGTGGTGGTGCTCAGCGCCCGCACCCGGTGCCGGTATGCGAGCAGTCCCATCGGCACGGCCGCCACCAATTGCAGCGCGGCGGCGAACGGCACCACCGACCCGACGGTCACCAAGCCGACGGTCGCCCCGCCGAGCACCGCACCGGTGGCGAGTTCGATCGGGCGCAGCGGGCCGTGCGGTACGGGAGCTCCGGGCGAAACAGTCACGCACCCAGTCTGCCGTGTGCACGGGTGTGCACGTACCGACCCGTGCCCGGCCTGTCCGCCGTGGTCGCCGGGGAGGCGGGTGTGCCGAATTCGTTCGGCCGTAGGTGTTGCATTCATGCGCAACTATGCATAGTTTGGATCATCGTGGGACACGATCATTCGCATGGCATCGCGCCGGAGAGCGCGTCGGGGAAGTATCTGAGCCGCCTGGTGATGGCGCTGGGCATCGCGGTCGTCTTCATGGTGGCCGAGTTCGTGGTCGCCTTCTGGACCTCGTCGCTGGCGCTGCTCTCCGATGCGGCGCACATGCTGACCGATGTCGTCGGCGTCGGCATGGCGCTGTCGGCGATCCTGCTGGCCAAGCGCAGCCGCCCCACCTACACCCGGACCTTCGGCTACTACCGCGCCGAGGTGCTGGCGGCGCTGGCCAACGCCGTGCTGCTGTTCGGCGTCGCGATCTACGTGCTCTACGAGGCCATCGCGCGACTGGGCGAGCCGCCGGAGGTGCCGGGCTGGCCGGTGCTCATCGTGGGCACGCTGGGCATGTTCGCCAATATCGCGTCGGCGCTGCTGCTGCGATCCGGTGCGAAGGAGAGCCTGAATGTGCGCGGCGCGTATCTCGAGGTGTTCGCCGACCTCATCGGCTCGGTGGGCGTGCTGATCTCGGCGGTCATCACCCTCACCACCGGCTGGCGCTACGCGGACATGATCATCGGTGTGGCCATCGGCCTGTGGGTGCTGCCCCGCACCTGGGTGCTGGCGCGCCGATCGCTGCGCATCCTGTTCCAGCACAGCCCCGAGAATCTGGATGTGGAGCAGATCGCCGCCGCCCTGCAGGCCGTGCCCGGCGTCGCCGATGTGCACGATCTGCACGTGTGGACGCTGACCTCCGGCATGGAGGTGGCCTCGGCGCACATCACCGTGGCGGGCGGGCACACCGGCGACGACGTGCTGCTCGCCGCCCAGCACGTGCTGGCGCACGATTTCCGCATCGAGCACGCGACCCTGCAGGTCGAGGGCGCGGACTCGGCGCGCCGGTGCGCCGAGTTGTCGTGGTGAACGCGGGCGGTGACCTCGGCGGCTAGCGGACCCGGGTGAGGAGGTAGTCCTGCGGCAGCACCTTCCGGGTCCGCCGCCGATAGCTGCGCGTCGTCCCCGGCCAGTTGTTGGTGATCTTCCCGGCCTCGTTGCGGTACCAGCTGGTGCAGAAGTTCCACGGCGTCAGGGCCAGCCGCTGCTGTAGCGCGATATTGAAGGCGCGTTCGGTCTCCGGCCGCACCTCCAGGGTGCAGCCCGGATGCTCGGCCAACACCTGTATCGCACCGCGGATGTAGCGGGCCTGCGACTCCTGCATGTAGATGATGGAGCCCACGCCGAGATTGGTGTTCGGGCCGTACACCAGGAACAGATTCGGGAACTCCGGCACCGTCATCCCCAGATACGCGTGTGCCCCGTCGGCCCACACATCGGCCAGGTTCCGGCCACCCCGCCCCCGGATCTTCATCGGCCACAGGAACTCCGTGCCCTTGAATCCGGTGCCGTAGATGATCACGTCGGCGGCGTGCAGGATGCCGTCGGCGGTGCGCACGCCCTCCGGCACGATCTCGGCGATCGGCGCGGTCACCAGCTCCACATTGGGCTGGGTCAGCGCCGGGTAGTAGTCGTTGGAGAACAGTCCCCGCTTGCAGCCGATCGGATAGTCCGGCGTGAGCGCGGCGCGCAGTTCCGGATCGGGCACCTGTTCCTCGAGGTGCTTCTCCGCGATCCGCGACACCAACCGCGCGATGCCCGGGAACTCCACCAGCCCGAGCGCCACCGTCTCCCCGACGAGCCACCACGAAACCCGCTCGGCCAGCGGCATTCCCGGAATCCGTCGCAGCACCCGGTGATGTACCGGCGTGTAGTCGGTGTCGAACTTCGGCAGCACCCACGCCGGGGTCCGCTGAAACAGCGTCAGCCGCTCCGCCGCGGGTTGGATCTCCGGAATGTACTGCACCGCACTGGCTCCCGTGCCGATGCAGGCCACTCGTTTGCCGTTCAGGTCCACGTCGTGATCCCACAACGCCGAATGGAACGACTCGCCCGCGAAGGTGTCGATCCCCGCAATCGCGGGCCAGGCGGGTCGCGACAGCTGTCCCACCGCGGAAACGAGCACATCCGCGGTCCGCGCGACGCCGTCGCCGGTCAGCACGGTCCACCGGCCGCTGGCTTCGTCGAACTCGGCCTCGGTCACCTCCGCGCCGAACACGATGGACTCCAGCAGTCCGTGCCGCCGCGCCACCTCCCACAGATAGGCATGAATGTCGCGTCGCCCCGAATAGCGCTGCGGCCAATCCGGTTTGGCCTCGTAGGAGAACGAGTACAGCGGTGACGGCACATCGCACGCCGCCCCCGGATAGGTGTTCTCCCGCCACACCCCACCCAGGTCCTGCGCCTTCTCCAGGATGGTGAACTCGCGAAATCCGTTGCGCTGCAACTCGATCGCCATGCCCAACCCGCCGAATCCAGCCCCGATGATGATCACGGACGGCATTGTGGCGCTCCTCACACTAGGTTGCTCTCCACTCTAGAATCCGACCTGGCGCGAGCCGATCGAGAAGTTCGGCCAATCTGCCGGGAGCCGCGCTTCGGTGATCTCACCCACCGGCGACCCCCACCCGGGGGTCGCGCGGTATGCTGATTCGCATTGCGGCGGTGGGGCTCGCCGCTCGGGCCGAACGGCTCCGAACAACCGTGGATTCCACCAACAGTCCCTACCCCAGAGACACCCCTGCGGTGATGGAGTAGGAGACGCCTGTGTCCGGTGAGCTGACCGCGTACGACGCGATCGACCCCGATGTCGACATCCGCCAACCCGAGCAGCGCCGCGAACTGTCGCATTCCCACGGCGCGGTCCTGATCGCGGTCTCCCTGGGCGGCGGTATCGGCGCGCTGGCGCGCTACGCGCTGGCTCAGCTCTGGCCCACCGCGCCGGGCGGCTTCCCGTGGGCGACCTTCGCCACCAATGTCCTCGGCTGTTTCCTCATCGGCGTACTGATGGTCGTCATCACCGAGATCCGCCCCGCCCACCCGCTGCTGCGTCCCTTCCTCGGCGTCGGCGTCCTCGGCGGCTTCACCACCTTCTCCACCTATGCCAACGACTTCCGCGTCCTGCTCACCCCGGAAACGGTCGCGACGGCCTTCGCCTACCTCGCCCTGACCCTGCTCTGCGCTCTGGCCGCCACGGCGGCCGCGGTGGTGCTGACCCGCCGGGTCCACCGAATCGTCCGTCGGCGGCGGGTGATGTCGTGACCGCGCTGCTGGTCGTCCTCGGCGCCATGCTCGGCGCGCCCCTGCGCTACCTCACCGACCGTGCCGTCCAATCCCGGCACGCCACCGTCTTCCCCTGGGGCACCACGACGGTCAACCTCACCGGTTGCCTGCTGCTGGGCGTCCTGACCGCCGCCGCGCTCGCCGCCCCCTGGACGGCGTTCCTGTCCACCGGCCTCTGCGGCGCCCTCACCACCTACAGCACCTTCAGCTACGAAACCCTCCGCCTCGCAGAATCCGGCGCCTACCGCCACGCCGCCCGCAATGTCGCCGTCAACGTCACCGTCGGCTTGGGCGCGACCCTGCTCGGCTACACCGCGACGCACGCGCTGCTCGGCTGATCGCCCGCCGACACTCCCACCCGGACTAGTTCTGATTGAGACTTTCGGCCACAATGCTCGGATGGGCACGGTGCAGGAGCCGGAGATTCGGGACTGGGACTTTCCGCGGGGAGTCGCCAGTGCGGCGTTGATGGTGGGGTATGCCCGGGAGCGGGGGGTGGCCGAGGAGCGGATGCTGCGGGGGACCGGGCTGACCGCGGCGACATTGGCCGATCCGGATCTGCAGATCGACGCCCGGACCGAACTGGCGGTGGTGCGGAATCTGGTGCGGGAGCTGGGGGACGAGCCGCTGCTCGGGGTGGACGTGGGGCGGCGGTATCGGATCACGACGTTCGGGATCTTCGGGTTCGCCTGCGTCAGCAGCCCGACGCTCGGGGAGGCGATCTCGTTCGCGCTGCGGTATCTGGAGTTGAGCTTCACCTTCTGCATTCCGGTGGCGCGGTGGCGGCCCGGTGAGTTCGTCGCCCGGGTGCACGATGAGCGGGTGCCCGCGGATGTGCGGCGGTTTCTGGTGCAGCGCGATGTCACCGCCATGCATCAGATGCTCTGCGATCTGTTGGGTCGCAAGGTCGCCCTGGTGCGGGCGGAGTTCGATTTCCCGGCCCCCGCGGGTTCCGAGCTGATCACCGACATCTACGGGGTGACACCGGCGTACGAGCAGCCGCACAACCTGTTCGCGCTGGATCCGGTGGAGCTGGAACAGCCGCTGCCGCAGGCCAACGAGTCCACCTGGGCCATGTGCCTGGCGCAGTGCCGGGATCTGGTGTCGCGGCGGCGCGCCCGCACCGGTATCGCCGCGGAGGTGCGGGAGCGGCTGGTGCCGCGCGGCGGGGTGGACGGATTCGCCACGCCGCCCGGAATCGACTCCGTGGCACGAGATCTCAATATGAGCACCCGGACACTGCGCCGGCACCTGGATGCGGCGGGTACCAGCTACCGGGCGCTGCTGGACGAGGTCAGGCGGGCGTTGGCCGAGGAAATGCTCACCGCCACACCGCTTTCGGTGAGCGACGTGGCGATTCGACTGGGTTATGCGGAGGCGTCCACCTTCATCCACGCCTTCAAGCGCTGGACCGGCACGACACCGTCGGTCTACCGCCGCAACCGGGTCACTACAGCGGTTCGGTGAGCCGGCCGCCCATGGGCACCGGTCGCAGCGAGGTCAGCAGGCGGCGGTCTTCGACGGCGTGGAAGTACAGCGAGGGCTCCGGCGCGAAATCGATCGGCACCCGGCCGGGGACGCCGACCTCCCACTCGCACCCGATGAAGGAGGCCACGCTCGGCGCGATCGCCAGCTGCTTCCCGGCGAACATCGTGTGCACGGGCACGTGCGCGTGCCCGGTGAGCACGCCCGCGATCCGGTCGTCCCCGGCGACGATCTCGGCCAGCCGCTGCGGGTTGGTGAGCGGAATCGGGTCCACCACCGTGGATTTGATCGGCACCGGCGGATGGTGCATGGCGATGACCACGGTGTCGTCGGCGGGCGTGGCGGCGAGCAGATTCGCCAGCCACGCATAGGTCTCGTCCGCGAGCAGGCCCTCGCTCTTGCCGGGGATGCTGGAGTCGAGCATGGCGACAGTCAGCCCTTTGACGCGATGCACCTGGTTGATGGGCTGGTAGCCGGGGGCCTCGCCGAACAGGATCTCGCGCATGGTGCCCCGGTCGTCGTGGTTGCCGGGCAGGAGGAGAACGGGCACGTCGGCGCCGTGGAACACGGCGCGCGCCTGTTCGTATTCCTCGGCGGTGCCTTCGTCGGCGATGTCGCCGGAGACGAGAATGGCGTCGGGGCGCGTCGGCAGCTCGGCGAGGAAGGCCATGACACGTTCGGCGCGTTCGCTGTTGCGGCCTCGGGTATCGAAGTGGGTGTCACTGAGGTGTGCCAACAGAACCATCGGCATTCGCTTTCTGCTGTGGATCGCGCCATTGCGCCCGACGTGCCGCGGGAGGCACGTTTTCCAGCGTAGTTGACCCGGTTTCCCCAGGTCTCGGTGAGCCTCGACACCGCTTATAGGTGTCGGCTACCGCCCGGTCGTCGAGCTATTCCGCGGCCCACAGCGCCTCGGGATCGGCGATGACGCGCGCCCCGCCGACCGTCCAGAAATCCGCGTCCGGCCGTGCCCGCAGATCCAGCACCGGCGGGGTGCGCCAGTCGGCGTCCAGCCGCAGCCGCCACGAGTGCAGATGGGTGCGCGGGTGCGTCCCCGACCGGTCGAACAGCGGATCGCCCACGATGGGATGCCCGATCCAGGCCAGATGCACCCGGATCTGATGCCGTCGCCCCGTGACCGGCCGCAGGGCGAGCACCGTGTGCGCATCGGTCACGGCGAGGGTGGTGAACTCGGTGACCGAGGGATAGTTCTTGCCCGCCAGCACATCCGCCGCATCGACGGTCCAGGTGTCCGCGTCACACCGAATGCGCTCGCGGGGCGCGGCGATCCGCACCCGGTTCTTGCGCCCGACGCTCAACGGCAGGTCGATGACACCGTGCTCGGGCAGGCCGGTGGTCGCGGTGATCGCCAGGTACGCCTTCTCGGCCGTCCGCTTGTTGAACTGCCGGGTGAGCTGCCCGTGCGCCTTCAGGTCCTTGGCCAGCAGCACCAGCCCCGAGGTGACCTTGTCGATCCGATGCACCGGGTACAGTTTCTCCCCCTGCGCCGCCGCCATGTCCACCATGTCGGTGTCGTGCCGCTCCCCGGTCACGGAGATCCCGGCGGGCTTGTTCAGCGCGAGTACGGCGTCGTCCTCGGTGATCAGACACTGTTCGCGCAGATCGGCCCACTCCACATCCACGCAGGACAGCGTAGGCGAGCCCGGATGGCGGCAGCCGGACACCCGGCCGCCGGGTCAGGCCACCGCCTTCTCGAGTTCGGCCAGGCCGCTCTCCAGATGTTCGGGCAGCCGGTCCAGGTGCGGGACGCGCCGGCAGCCGACGATGCCGAAATCGAGGTTGTCGCCATTGGTGTTGAGGGTGATGTTCATGGCCTGGCTCTCGAAGGGGATCGAGAGGGGGTAGTTGGCGTCCAGGCGCGCGCCCTGGAAGTAGACGGGGGTGCGCGGTCCCGGGACATTGGAGATCACCAGATTGAACGGCATCCGGGGCAGGGCGTCGAAGCCGGGCAGCAGGGAGACGCCGAGGGGCGCCATGAGCAGGGCCGACAGCGCGATGGCCTCCAGCTGCGGAAGCTGGGTGAAGATCTGCTTGGCGTCGCGCATGGAGGTGCTGATGGTTTCCAGGCGGGCGACCGGGTCCGCGATATTCGTGCCGAGGTTGCACAGGCAGGCGGCCACGATATTGCCGTCGGTCTCGGCCTCGGTGCGGATGTTCACCGGCACCATGGCGATGAGCGGCTGGTCGGGCAGCGCGTCGTGGTCCATGAGGTATTCGCGCAGTGCGGCGGAGCTCATGGCCAGCACGACATCGTTGACGGTGGCGCCGGTGGCGGTCCGCACCGCATTGATCCGCTCCATCGGCCATGACCGCACCGCGATCCGGCGCGCTCCGCCGATCGGCACGTTGAACATGGTGGGCGGCGCGGTCATGGGCAGCTCCAGGCGGCCGTCGAGCACGCCGCGCAGCGGGCCTACGGCGGCGCGGGCACCGGATACCGTGCGCGGCAGTGCCTTTCGCAGTTGCTGCCACGGGCTCACCGGTTCGGCGTGCGGCCGGGCCGGAGCGCCCATGGTCCACGGCACCCGCAGTTCGGTATCGAGCGGATCATCGGTGAGGGTGCGTTGCAGCAGGCGCATGGCGGAGACGCCGTCGATGAGGGCGTGATGGATCTTGATGTAGACCGCGAACCGGCCGTCGTCGAGCCCCTCGATGAGCCGCGCCTCCCACAGCGGCCGGTGCCGGTCCAGCAGCTGTCCGTGCAGGCGGGCGGTCAGGTCCAGCAGTTCGGACATGCCGCCGGGCGCGGGCAGGGCCGAACGCCGCAGGTGGTAGCTCAGGTCCACCTCGTCGGCGTGGTGCCAGGACACGCTGGAGAAGCCGCCGAACAGACCGCGGCTGGGATGACGGCGGAAGCGGGTGCGCACGTCGGTCGCCGAGGTCATCCGGCGGAACACGTCGCGGGTGAACGTCGGCCCGGCGTCGGCGGGCGGTTCGAACAGCTGCAAGCCGCCCACGTGCATCGGGTGCTCACGGGATTCGATGCCCAGGAAGATCGCGTCGATGGGGTTGAGAAGATCCATGTGTCATCGCCTGTGCCGGGTGGGGCAGATGTTGCCCGGGAGTACGGTTCGGCGACACTGCCCCCCGCTGCGTATCAGTGAACGAGGCTATCACGGTACTTGATTCGTCATAGCCGCTTCACCCGCGATCAAACCTGGTCCGGGCGTGTCGGGGGCGGGGCGGGCGCTCGCCCGCGCGGTGCGCACCCGCTCCGGATCGCCGCGCGCCGCGAAGCTCATGCTCACGATGGTGCGATGGCCGTGCTCGAAGGGATATACGCGGTGCAGGGTGCTGGCGGTGCGCATGAGGTACAGGTCGCCGGGCTGCAATTCCCAGGAGCGAATGGGATTTCGCGTGAGGGTGCGATGAATGTCCTCGCGATAGTGCGAGCGGCGGGTGTGCGCGACGGTCTGGACGAATCCGCCTTCCGCCAGCGGCGGACATTCCACCACCAGAACGAAGGCGAAAGAGTAGTCGTCCCAATGCCATTGGCACGGCTCGTCGTGGTGCCGCCGGGCGATCGCGTAGCGGGGTGCGTCCGGGCGGGGCAGCACCGTCTCGGCCGCCACCGTGGAAAGCTTGTGCCGCAGCGCATCACAGTCGTAGAGCTGCGGGATCAGCACGGCGTGCGTGTCGATGGTCCGCGCCGGGATGTCGATGCCGTACGACGTCGGCGCCGACTCGATGGGCAGCTGTTCGCCCCATCGCCGGTGGTGCTCGACGAGGGCAAGCGCCTCCGCGGCCAGCGCCCGCTTCACGCGATAGGGCAGCAGGAATCCCAGACGCGCGATACCGGTTTCGGCGAGCCGGTTGCGCGAATGCAGAAGTGCGTCCGGATCCACTCCGATCAGATGACGGCGTGCCGCCTCCAGTGTGCTGTGCACATATTCAATGGTAATTCCTTGCCCGACAAGGAATATGAGAATTACCCACGACCTTCTGTATCGCGACACGATCGCGGGTGGCCGGGCCGGTGTGCGGTGGCCCGGGGGGTTGACGTGAAGCCCGGTTACGGGCATTCTGAACCTTGTTCAATATGAACCGTGTTCAGAAACGGAGCGGCGGCATGGCCAAATGGGGTGACCGCGACGCGCGCCGACGCGACATTCTCGACGCCGGGCGCGCCCTGCTGATCGAACACGGCTTCGGGGCCCTCCAGATGCGGGACGTGGCCAAGGGCGCCGGGATCAGCCCCGGCACCGTGTACACCTACTTCGCCACCAAGGAAGCGCTGTACGCGGCGCTCTACGCGCAGCGCCTGCACGAATTCGCCGACACCATCGAACCCGTGTGCGCCGCCGCGGACGACGCCGAGGACCTGTATGTCGCCGTCGCCACCGAATACCTCGATGTCTACCGGGTCTACGGGCGGGAACTGAACGTCTGGAGCGTGCTCGCCGGTGAGGTCCACCTGGACCCGGAGGTGGGCGGCGTGCTGGCCGCCGCGGCGGGACGGGTGCTCGCCGTGACCCGCCGGGCGGTGGTGCGGCTGGGCGGCCACGACACCCCCGAGGACGAATTCGGCCCGGCGCTGGTGCTGCTGTGGTCCTCGATCAACGGCCTGGCCGATCACTTCACCAGCGTCCGCCAGTACCTGCACGCCTACGGCTGGGAGGAACTGGTGCGGTTCGCCGCGCGCACCCTCGCCGTCGGGCTCGCCGGTACGGCGGGGGAGCGCGCCATCGAGGAGAGACAGCGATGAGTCTGTGGGACAACGTCGTCCACACCGCCCGCGGCGCGGCCGACCGGGTGGTGAACCCGCCGCGGCTGCGGGACCCGGAAGCATTGCGCGCCGCGGTATCCGGGCGGACCGTGCTGGTCACCGGCGCGTCGTACGGCTTGGGCGCGGCCACCGCGCGGCTGCTCGGCGCGTCCGGTGCCACGGTGCTGCTGGTGGCCCGCACCGCCGACCGGCTGGAAGCCCTCGCCGCCGAGATCGAGGCCGAGGGCGGCCGGGCCGTCGCCTGTCCGGCCGACCTGTCCGACGAGACGGCGGTGGCGGAGCTGGCCAAGACGATCACCGAGCGGCACGGCGCGCCGGACGTGATCGTCAGCAACGCGGGCAAATCCCTGCGCCGCTCCCTGCATCTGCAATACGACCGATTCCACGACTTCGAACGCACCATCGACATCAACTATCTGGGCCCGATCGGGTTGCTGCTGGGGCTGCTGCCCGCCATGCGGGAGCGCGGCGGCGGGCACATCGTGAACGTCTCCACCATCGGCGTGCGCATCGCGCCCGGCCCGCGCTGGGGTGCGTATCAGGCGTCGAAGGGGGCCTTCGACACCTGGCTGCGCAGCGTGAGCCCGGAGATCCGGCGCGACGGGGTCACCGTGACCACCATCTATATGGCGCTCATCTACACCCGGATGAGTGCGCCCACGCCGATCATGCGTGCCCTGCCCGGCCTGTTCCCGGACGAGGCTGCGCAGATCGTGGCGCGGGCCATCGTGCGGCGGCCGCGCGGTATCGAGCCGTGGTGGGTGTGGCCCGCCGGGGTGGCTTCGGCCGCCGCGCCGGGCGCGATGGACCTGCTCATGCGCGGCTGGACCCGGTTCACCCGCGATACCGAT
Source organism: Nocardia sp. CC227C (assembly GCF_030767025.1). Taxonomy (GTDB): domain Bacteria; phylum Actinomycetota; class Actinomycetes; order Mycobacteriales; family Mycobacteriaceae; genus Nocardia. Next base: position 28,718 of record NZ_JASITE010000003.1, read on the forward strand.
GCGGCGCTTGGGAAGTCGTCATGACCGCGCCGTTGGCCGAGGTCGCCGCGGCGGTCACCAGATCCGGCATCCTGGCCCCGATGACTCCGCCCGCGCTGGCACGCATGGCAGGTGCGGTATGGCGCGGGCCGAATATCGCCACCCTGCTGAGTATCTCGGCCGCCCGCTGGCCGCACCGCATCGCCCTGGTGGACGAGCGCAGCCCGCTCACCTTCGCGACCCTGCACCATCGGGTGCGGGCCCTCGCGGGCGGCCTGCGCACCGAATACGGTGTCGGCCACGGCGATCCGGTACTGGTGATGTGCCGCAACGGCCGCGCCTTCGTGGAAGCCGCGCTGGCCGCCGCCCTGTGCGGCGCGGATATGGTGCTGTGCAATACCGAATTCCACGCCGACGCGCTGCGCCGCACCCTGTCCGAGCAACGCGCCTCGGTCTTGATATGCGATGCGGAATTCATCGAGAAGGTCCGCGCCGCAGGCTATCGCGGCCCTCTTCTGGTCGGCGCGGGTGGGGCGGAGTGCACCCTGGAGGAGTTGATCCGGCTGGGGCATCGCGCGCCGGGGCGGATTCGGCCGGGGCGCATCGTCATTCTCACCTCCGGGACGACCGGTGCGCCCAAGGGCGTGCCACGGCGGCCGTCGGTGCGGTCGTTCCTCGGCCCGGGGCTGAGCGCGCTGCACCGGCTGGGATTGCGCGGAGGTAGCACCATCGTGGTCGGGATTCCGCTGTTCCACGGCTTCGGGCTGGCGGTGCTGGCGCTCGGGCTGTCGCTCGGCGGGACCCTGGTGCTGCGCCGCCGCTTCGACCCGGAGGCGGCATTGGCCGCCACCGACATTCGGCGCGCGGAGGCATGGGCGGTCGTGCCCGTCATGTTGCAGCGGGTGCTGGACCTGCCGCCGGAGGTGCGCGCGCGGTACGACACCGCTTCGCTCGCGGCCGTGCTGTGCGGTGCCGCCCCGCTGACTCCCGCACTCGCGCAGCGGTTCATGGACGTCTTCGGCGAGGTGCTGTGCAACGGCTACGGCTCCTCCGAGATCGGCATCGCCGCGCTGGCCACGCCCGCGGAGCTGCGGGCCGCGCCGGGGACCGTGGGCAGACCGGTGGCGGGTGCCGCGGTGGCGGTGCTCGACTCCGCCGGTCGTCGCGTTCCGGCGGGCGGCACGGGGCGCATTTGCGTCGGTGGCGCACAGGGGTTCACGGGCTATTCCAGCGGGCACGACAAGCAGCGGGTGGCCGGGCTCATCGACTCCGGTGACCTGGGGCGATTCGATGCCGCGGGTCGGCTGTTCGTGGTCGGGCGCTCCGACGACATGATCATCTCCGGCGGGGAGAACGTTTATCCCCAAGCCGTGGAGAACGTTTTGGCCGCCCATCCCGATGTATCGGATGTGGCGGTCTTGGGTGTGGACGACGAGGAATACGGTCAGCGGCTGGTGGCGTATGTCGTGGCCGCGACCGGATCGTCACCGTCCGTCACCCGATTGCGAGAGTATCTGTATCCCAACGTCTCTCGTTTCGAACGCCCCCGTGACATCATGATCACGGGGGAGATTCCCCGCAATGCCGCCGGCAAGATCGACCGCACGGCCTTGCGACAGCAGTACGGCGGGTAGGCCATGGGGAACATGCCTGCCCGGGATGTGAAAGGCGGATCGATGATGACCGCGTTCCCGAACACCTCGGATTTCACCGCGCACCAGCATTCGCCCGGGCGACTGCTGGAGGCGCGGCGGATGAAAGCGTATCTGCTTCCCGGACTGCGGCATCGAGCCCGCGCCTGGCACATCCGCTACATGTCGACCAATGCGCAGGGCGCGCCCATCGAGGTCACCGGGACCGTGCTGGTGCCGCGGGCCCCGCACACCGACGGGCCGCGGCCGCTGATCGGATACGCGGTCGGCACCCAGGGGCTGGCCGATTTCGTGGCCGCCGCGTCGTGGCAGCTGAGCCGCGGTCTGGAGTACGAATCGCTGTTCATCGCGCAGGCGCTGCGGCGCGGCTGGGCAGTGGCCATCACCGACTATCCCGGGCTCGGCAGCGACGGCACCCATCCGTATGTGATGGGGCGGGCGCTGGGTCCGTCGGTGCTGGACAGCATGCGGGCGGCCCGGCAACTGGCGGACGCGGGACTGGATCCGGACGGCCCGCTCGCCATCTGCGGCTACTCCGAGGGCGGCTGCGCGGCGGGCTGGGCGCTGCAATTGCAGCCCGGCTACGCGCCCGATCTGCCGCTGGTCGGCGGGGCGGTGGGTTCGCCGCCCGCGGATCTGGAGGGCATGTTCGAGGCGCACGACGGAAAGCTGTTCGCCTTCCTGCTGTTCTGGGCGGTCATGGGCATCGACGCCGCCTACCCCGAACTGAAGGTGCTCTCCCACCTCAAGCCCTCGGCCCGGATGCTGGCCGCGGTGCTGCGCCGCGCCCACGTGGTGCCCGGCTTCGCGTTCGGCATGGCCTACGGCGCGGTGCTGCCCACCCAGTCGGCGCGCTTCGTGCACCGCCACCCGCTCGAGGTGCCGGAGGTCCTCGCCCGCGTGCGCGAGAACCGCCTGGGTTCCATTCCGCCCGCCGCGCCGATCCTGCTCGGCGCGGGGACGGGGGAGCAGATCGTCCCGTTCAGCCAGACCGCCAACCTCTACGAGGACTGGCGCGAACTCGGCGTGGACGTCACGATGCACACCATGCCGCGCCTGGAACACCTCACCGGGGCCTTCGGCTTCGCGCCCCGGGCCTTCTCCTTCCTGGCCGACCGCTTCACCGAGAACCGCCTCCGGCGCCCCCTCAGCGCCTGACCGCCCAGCGCGGGTGATGCGCCGTCGCGCGCATCACCGGCACGGGCCCCTTCTTCCAGTTCGGTTGCTTTTCTTCCGAATCGGAGTGTTTTCCGCGAAGATCTATTTGCTGTGGGTACGCTGTGCCCGCGTTTGCTGTGGTGCCGATCGGATCGTTCGCAACGAAAACCCTCCCGAGGAGGATGTGCGTGACTGCCGTAGCTCCAAAACCCGAACAGAACCTCGAGGCCGCCAGGCCGTTCCCCCGGCGCGGCAGGCCGAAGGGCGGGTTCCTGCGTGACGCGGTCACCACGACCGATCCGAAGACGCTCGGTCAGATGTACCTGTTCACCGCCATCTCGTTCTTCCTGATCGGCGGGTTGATGGCGCTGCTCATGCGCGCCGAGCTGGCGCGGCCGGGCCTGCAGTTCCTGTCGGCGGAACAGTTCAACCAGCTGTTCACCATGCACGGCACCATCATGCTGCTGTTCTACGCGACCGCGATCGTGTTCGGCTTCGCCAACATCATCCTGCCGTTGCAGATCGGCGCACCCGACGTCGCCTTCCCGCGCCTGAATGCCTTCAGCTACTGGCTGTACCTGTTCGGCGCGACCATGGCCACGGCCGGTTTCATCACACCGGGCGGCGCGGCCGACTTCGGCTGGACCGCCTACATCCCGCTGTCGGACATCGTGCACTCGCCCGGCGTCGGCGCGGACCTGTGGATTCTCGGTCTGGCCGTCTCCGGTCTGGGCACCATTCTCGGCGGCGTCAATATGCTCACCACGGTGGTCTGCCTGCGCTGCCCGGGTATGACCATGTTCCGCATGCCGGTGTTCACCTGGACCATCGCGGTCACGAGCATCCTGGTGCTGCTGGCCTTCCCGATTCTCACCGCGGCCCTGCTGGCGCTGTACTACGACCGGCACCTGGGTGGGCACATCTACGATCCGGCCTCCGGCGGCACCATTCTCTACCAGCACCTGTTCTGGTTCTTCGGGCATCCAGAGGTGTACATCATCGCGCTGCCGTTCTTCGGCATCATCTCCGAGGTGATCCCGGTGTTCAGCCGCAAGCCGGTCTTCGGCTACACCACGCTGATCTACGCGACCATCGCCATCGCGGCGCTGTCGGTGGCGGTGTGGGCGCACCACATGTACGCCACCGGCGCGGTGCTGCTGCCGTTCTTCTCGTTCATGACCTTCCTCATCGCGGTGCCCACCGGTGTGAAGTTCTTCAACTGGATCGGCACCATGTGGAAGGGGCAGCTGACCTTCGAGACGCCGATGCTGTTCGCGGTCGGCTTCATCGTCACGTTCCTCTTCGGCGGCCTGTCCGGTGTGCTGCTCGCCAGCCCGCCGGTGGACTTCCACGTGTCCGACACCTATTTCGTGGTGGCGCACTTCCACTACGTGCTGTTCGGCACCATCGCCTTCGCCACCTACGCGGGCATCTACTTCTGGTTCCCCAAGATGACCGGCCGCATGCTGGACGAACGCCTGGGCAAGTGGCACTTCTGGACCACCTTCGTCGGCTTCCACGCCACCTTCCTGGTGCAGCACTGGCTGGGCAACGAGGGCATGCCGCGCCGTTACGCCGACTACCTGCCGATGGACGGGTTCACCACGCTGAACACCATTTCCACCATCGGATCGTTCATTCTCGGCGCGTCGGTGCTGCCGTTCGTGTGGAACGTCTTCAAGTCCTACCGCTACGGCGAGGTGGTGACGGTGGACGATCCGTGGGGCTACGGCAACTCCCTGGAGTGGGCGACCTCGTGCCCGCCGCCGCGGCACAACTTCTACGAGCTGCCGCGCATCCGCTCCGAGCGCCCGGCGTTCGAGCTGCACTACCCGCACATGATCGACCGCATGCGCGCGGAGGCGCACGTGGGCTGGGGCACCGGAAGCCAGCACGAGGTGCGCGAAACCGAACGCGTCTGAATCGTCTGAATCGTCGGAATCGGCGCGGTGGCGTGCCCCGCCGCCGCGCCTCGGTGTGCTTATGCTGACCCGATGACGCACCGTTGCCGAAAGTTCGCCATCGCCCTCGGCGTGGCCGTGCTGGCCCTGACCGGCTGCTCCGGAACCGACGACGGCCCCGACCGGGTCGAGGTCGGCGTCCTGGTGATCACCATGTTCGACCCGGAGTCCGAGGTATGGCTGCGGCGCGAGCAGCCGTCCACCACGGTGGAGGTGCCCGGTGCGTACAAACCGGTCACATGCAATGGCGACGGTCTGTGCGTGGCCGAGACCGGGCAGGGCAAATCCAATGCCGCCACCACCATGACCGCCATTCTCGCCAGCCCGAAGTTCGATTTCTCGCACGCCTGGTTCCTGACCGCCGGAATCGCGGGCACGCCGCCGGATCAGGGCACGCTCGGTTCCGCGGCCTGGGCCCGCTGGGTGGTGGACTTCGATCTCGGCAATCACCTCGATCCGGCCGAGGCACCCGAGGTGCCGTTCGGCTTCCTCCCGGTGGAGGACTACAACACCGCCGCCTACCGCCTCGACGACGCCCTCGTCGAGACCGCCTACGAACTCACCCGCGAGGCCACCCTCGCCGACAGTCCCGAGGCCGCCGCCGAACGCGCGCAGTACCCGGGCCAGGCCGGGCGCACCCCGGATGTGCGGATCTGCGACACCATGACCGGTGACGACTACTTCTCCGGCAAGGTGCCCTCCGATACCGCCCGCTACATCATGGGCGTGCGCAGCAAGGGCGAGGGCGTGTACTGCACCACCCAGATGGAGGACAACGCCACCGCGACGGCATTGAACGGTTTCGGCTACCTCGACCGCTACCTGTCGCTGCGCACCGTCAGTAACTTCGACCAGCCCTTCCCCGGCCGGTCCGTGGTGGCGCATCTGGACCACTCCGGGCCGGGTTTCGCGCTGGCGCTGGAGAATCAGTACACCGTCGGCCGCCGCGTGGTGGACCACCTGTTGCGGAATCCGTATCAGAATTAGCGTTCGCCATATGGCGTTCGCCCAGCTCGAGCGGGTGTGGCCGGGCCGCGGCGGGGAACGTCGCAGATAGGTAAGGCCGTAACGCCCACAGGATGCGAGGAATGCGGGAAAATCTTCGTGTCGATGCCGAACCGACGCGAGGAGTTCGAGATGTCCCAACACTTCGCCGCCTATCCGAGCGCGGCGCCGGTCGGGGTGGACATCACCCGCGCGAGTATCGCGCGCGTCTATGACGCCGCGCTGGGCGGCAAGGACAACTTCGAGGTGGACCGCGAGGTTCTGGAGCAGGTGCGCGCGGTCGCCCCGCAGGTCGCCGAATTGGCCTGGGCCAACCGGGATTTCCTGATTCGGGTATGCCGCTTCCTGGCGCGGGAGGCCGGGGTCGAGCAATTCCTGGATCTGGGTTCCGGATTGCCGACGGCGGAGAACACCCATCAGGTGGTGCAGCGTCTCGTCCCGGCTTCGCGGGTCGTGTACGTGGACAACGACCCCATGGTGCTCACCCATGCGCGGGCGCTGCTGGACAGCGCGGCCCGCACCGCCATCGTGGGAGCGGATATCTTCCGGCCCTTCGACGTGATGAACCATCCGGATGTGCGCGCCCGTCTCGATTTCGACGAGCCGATCGCGCTGTTCCAGATCGGCACCCTGCACCACTATCTCGATGACGACGTGGGCGCGCTCATGCGCAGCTACGTCGATGCGCTGCCGTCGGGCTCGTATGTCGCCATCGCGCATTTCTTCGATCCGGAGACGCCCGAGCACAGCGAGTTGGCCCGCAAGATGGAGGACAAGTTCGTCCACAGTCCCATGGGCAGTGGACGATTCCGCACCCGCGCGCAGATCGAGGCCATGTTCGACGGTCTGGAAATGGTCGATCCCGGATTGGTGCTGTGCGACGAATGGTGGCCGGACGGCCCCCGGCTGCGTCCGCTCGAATCGGTTCGGCACTGTATAGCGGGTGGCGTCGGACGCAAGCGCTGATTACTGGCAAGCTCGTGTAATGACTCTGCGTGATGAGACCGAGGCGGCGCTGACCTATATCGAGTTGGCGCTGGGCTGGGATCCGGCCCAGCGGCGCGTATTCGGCGGGCGGGGCCGGAATATCGACCTCAATGCGGCGGCGCTGTTGTTCGTCGGCGGCGATATCGTCGATGTCGTCTATTCCGAACAGTTGACCTCGCGGGATGGCGCGGTGCGTCACCACGGCGACAGCCTGACCGGTGAGGGCCGGGGCGACAACGAGGTGATCACCGTCGATCTGACCCGGCTGTCCACCCGGGTCACGACGGTCGTATTCCTGGTGACCTGTTATACCGGGCAGGCTTTCGACCAGATCGACAATGCCTTCTGCCGTCTGGTGGACGGGGTGCGCGGCACCGAACTCGCCAACTACGACCTGATCGACGCCGAGCACGCGGGCTTCGTCGTTGGCAGGTTGTTCCCGGTCGATGGGACGTGGCGGTTCGAGGCGCTCGGGGTGCCGATCCACGCCGAGCATCCGGTGGAAGCGGTGGGGCAGATGGCGCGGTTCCTCACCTAGGCTCAGGCCGACCGGTCGGAACGGACGGAAGGTAAGGAACGAGGACTATGACCGAGCGCATCGCCATTGTGACGGGAGCCGCCCGCGGCATCGGCGCGGAGACCGCCCGCCGCCTCGCCGCCGACGGATTCGCCGTCGCCGTATTGGATCTGGACGAGGCCGCCGGCAAACCGGTGGTGGACGAGATCGTGGCCGCGGGCGGCAGGGCCCTCGCGGTCGGCGTCGACGTAAGTGACGAGCAGGCCGTCGAGACCGCCGTGCGGCGGGTCGCCGAAGAATTGGGCGCGCCCACCGTCCTGGTCAACAACGCGGGCATCACGCGGGACAATCTGCTGTTCAAAATGTCGGCCGCCGACTGGGATTCGGTCATGAACGTGCATCTGCGCGGCTCCTTCCTGATGACCCGGGCCGTGCAGAAGTACATGGTGGAGGCCGGATACGGTCGCATCGTCAACCTGTCCAGCACCTCCGCGCTCGGCAATCGCGGCCAGGCCAATTACTCGGCCGCCAAGGCGGGCTTGCAGGGTTTCACCAAGACCCTCGCCGTCGAGCTCGGCAAGTACGGCGTCACGGCCAATGCCATCGCCCCCGGCTTCATCGAGACCGAGATGACCGCGGCCACCGCCGAGCGGGTGGGCATGAGCTTCGACGACTTCAAGGCCGCCAATGCCGCCATGATCCCGGTCGCCCGCACGGGCGTGCCCGCGGATATCGCCAACGCGGTGTCGTTCTTCGTCTCCGAGGCGGCCGGATTCGTCTCCGGGCAGGTGCTCTACGTCGCGGGCGGCCCCAAGAACTGAGCCGTCTCACCTCCGCGACCGACTGCCGAATCGCGGTCACCGCAGCGTGCCGGTCCCGCGGGGCCAGCGGCATCGGTGGCCCCGCGGCCGAGGCAGCCGGTCAGCCGAGTGGGCTCAGCGGGCGCGGGGCGTAGGCGGTCGGTTCGATGATCTGGCCGGTGACGAAGTGGCTCCAGAGGCCGAACTTCAGCGGGGTGCCCGGGAGCGCGAAGGACTCCAGGTAGCTGTGCGTGCCGGTGTGATCGGTGTACGTCGCGCCGAAGGTGACGCGGAAGCGGGTGGTGGCGGGACGCTGGCCTGCGGGCAGCGGCGAGGGCAGCAGTTCGTCGAAGGCGACACCGTAGTCGGCGCGGTAGCCGTCGGACACCGGCTCGAGGGTGTTCTCCAGAATGCCGCCGGTGGCGGGAATGGTGATCAGCACGCCCCGATCGCCGTTCTCGTAGCGGGTATTGAACACCAGCACCTCCGCGGCCCGATCCGGATAGATCTCCGCCGCGCCCGCCCCGACCTGCGAACCGGACGGGCACCCCGCCGGTCCCCGCGCGGCCAGCACCGCACGCGCACAAGTGGGGAACCGCTCCGCGTTGATCCGCACCGACCGATCGAACAGGAATACGAACTGCTGTGCGGCGGCGGGCTTCTCCCCGCTCGCGGTACGGCTGCTCCGATCGAATTCCACGGTGACCCCGGTGAGGTAACCGCCGTCCGGCCGGACGTGCACCGTCAGCCCGTCGAGATTCTCCGGTCCGTCGACCGGTGCCTCGGCGGGCGGCGTCGGCCCGCCCGGTGTGGGCGGCTCCGCGCCCGCCACCCCGACGCCCAACAGGCCCGCGCACACGGCCGCCGCGGCGACCCTTACCAGCTGTGGATATCGAATTCCCATGCTCCATCACGCTATTGACCGGCGGCGCGGGCAGACAGGGCGGCGGATGACCAGTGTGGCGCGCGGTCGACCGTGTTAGACGCCGTCGAGTGACCGGGTGCGGTCCCGCTGATACGGGCAGCCCGCGGCCTCGAAGGCGGCGGCGACCGCGGGCAGACGACCGAGGTCGTTGTCGCGCAGCGCGACGGCCCGGTCGACAATGGCGCTGGCGACCGGGTTCCCGGACACCACGGTGCCTGCCGCGGTGAGGAACTCGGACGCCCGCGGATCGCCGGTGAGCGTCGCGGCTTCCGCGCGCAGCGCCGTGTACCAGTGCCGCCACACCCAGACGTACTCCACATCCAACTCCTCGGGCGGAGCCGCGAGCCGGGCCAGCGCCTCGTCGAGAGCGGCGCTGTGCGCCAACGGCTCTCCGGTCCGCTCCGCCAACTCGACCGCCCGCCGGGCCAGCGCGATCGCGGCGGCCGTGACCGTGTCGTGCTCGGCGACGACTCGGCGGTCCGGCTCGCGCGCAGCCCGTCCAGCCGCTGGCACACCTCGGAGACCTGATCCAGCTGCTCCGCGGGCACGGTCGAACCCAGCGCCGCGGCCCGGTCCAGGAACAGTGCGACGGCATCGGCGGTGCCGCCGTCCACCGACAGCGGCGGCACCGGGTAGACCTGTTCGAAGGGCACCATGAGCCGGGCCCGGCTGGTGGCCAGCACGGACACCCGCGGGCAGTGCGCGAGCAGGCGTTCGACGAACGGCACCACGCCGTCGAGCAGATGTTCGCAGTTGTCGAGCACCAGCAGCGTGTGCCGGTCGGCGAGGGCCGACAACACCGAATCGTCCAGACCGCGCCCCTGCTGCTCGCCCAGGCCGAGCGCGCGCGCCACCGCGGAGCCGGTCATCTCCGGATCGGTCACCGGCACCAGATCCACGAACCACGCGCCGCCGCCGAACGCACCGGCCAGGTCCGCGGCCACGGCCAGCGCGAGCCGTGTCTTGCCGACGCCGCCGGGGCCGAGCGCGGTGACGTGCCGGTGCGCGGTGACGGCCTCGCGCAGGGCGACGCGCTCGCTGGTCCGGCCGACGAACGACGTCAGCGGGGAGGGGAGCGTGGCCGCCTCCTCGGTCGGCTCCTTCCCGGTCAGCTCGGCCGCGCGGCCCGCGAGCGCTCGCCGGTCGGGGACGCCGACCTTGCGCAGCAGGGAGGACACGTGGGTTTCGACGGTGCGCACCGAGATGTACAGCTGTGCCGCGATCTCGGCATTGCTGCGGTGTTGCCCCACCAGGGCCAGCACCTCGGCCTCCCGTTCCGAGATCCCGGCGGAGACCTTCTGCTTCGACACGCCACCCATCCTCCCGCATCGGTGGCGATCCGTCGCACGGACTCGATTACGTGGTGAGATCCGTAGTCGGCACGGATGGCACCGGTCCGCGCCGTCCCTAGCGTTGTCGCCATGGAAGCACCACGAACGGTCGACCACTCCGGCATCAGGACCGTACTGCATCCCGTCTCCGATCTGGCGGCGGCCAAGCGGGTGTACAGCGCGCTGCTCGGGGCGTAGCCCGAGGTCGACGGCCTCTTCTACGTCGGCTTCGAGGTGGCGGGGCAGCACATCGGTCTGGTCCCGGACGGCGGGCCGCAGGGGATGATCGCACCGGTCGCCTACTGGCACGTACCGGATATCGAGGCCACGCTCGCCGATGTGCTCGCGGCGGGCGCGACCGTGCGGGAACCGGTGCGCGATGTCGGCGGCGGCCGCCTGGTCGCCACCGTCACCGACCCCGACGGCAATGTCCTCGGCCTGCTCCAAGACCGTACGCACTGACCACCGAGAGAGGTAACCACCATGACCAGCACCCGCAAGACCAAGTCCACCGCCGGCTTCTCGGCCGAGGAGCGCGCCGCCATGAAGGAGCACGCCCAGGAGCTGAAGGCCGCCGCCCGCCGCGGCCCCAAGGCCGATCCCGAGGTCGACGTGCTCGCCAAGATCGCCGAGATGCCCGCCGCGGACCGCGCCCTGGCCGAACGCATCCACGCCATCGTCAAGGAGAACGCCCCCGCCCTGAGCCCCAAGCTCTGGTACGGCATGCCCGCCTACGCCCGCGCCGGCAAGGTGGTCTGCTTCTTCCAGGGCGCCGAGAAGTTCAAGGCCCGCTACGCCACCCTCGGCTTCAACGACATCGCCAACCTCGACGACGGCCCCATGTGGCCCACGGCCTTCGCCCTCACCGAACTGACCCCGGCCGTCGAGCAGCGGATCGCCGACCTGGTGCGCCGGGCCGAGTCCTGACGCACCGCACACCGGGCCCGGAACCGGGCGAATGGTTCCGGCCCGGTGTGCGTGAGCAGCTGGTGCCGGGGCCCGGTGCGCGCGGTCAGTCGGCCGGGCAGTTGTCGGCGGCCGGGCGTCCGGCGAAGCGGTCCGCGGCCCAGGCCGGGAAGCGCTCCGCCGCCGTCGGCACCACCGTCTCGTGGTCCATATCCGGGAATTCGTGGTACTCGACGGCCGCGCCCGCCGCGCACAGCGCGGCGCGTTCGCGCAGGGTCAGCTCCACGGGCGTGGTGATGTCCCGCGCCCCCTGGAAGATGGTGAACGGCATGGAACCGGCCGGGCGGAAGTCGTCGATCGCCGTGAGCGCGTTCCACCAGCTGCTGCCCGGAGCCATGGCCTCGGGCCGGTAGGCGTCGCGCAGCGGCGCGGCCGCAGCCCAGATGTCGAAGCAGCCGTCGGCCAGCACCGGCAGCTCCTCCATGGCGGACGGGGTGAGGAAGTCCCGGTAGCGCAGCTCGGGGTGGGCGGCCTTGATGCCGGGCAGGGTGGCGATGACGTATCCGGCGTTCTCCGGGCCGCGCATGGAGTTGGCGGTGAGATCGCGAATGCGCACGGCGGGCGCGATCAGGGCGGCCCCGAGACCTTCGAATTCGGGGGCGTAGGACCCGGCGACGGCCTCCACCACCATGGTGGTCTGCCCGCCCTGGGACCAGCCGTACTCCACATAGCGCCGGGAGGCGTCGAGTTCGGGCAGTTGCTGTACCGCGCGCAGGATATCCAGGGACGCACGGGCATTGACCTCGCCGACCATGTAGTAGGCCGGACCGGGCAGGCCCTGTCCCGGATAGTCGCTCATGGCCACGATGTAGCCGGCGTCGAGCAGTGCCGCGATGCCGGGCACCCGGGCGGTGTCGCCGTCGTAGAGGCTGCGGCGCGACGGCGCGCAGTTGTCGGCCAGGCCGGTGGTTTCGTGATTCCACAACACCATGTCGCGCGGGCCGTCACCGGGGTTCAGCGGTGCGTAGATCTCACCGGAGACGTACTTCTGGACGCCCGGCGCGATCTCGGACACGTAGACGACATTCCACCCCTGGGCGCCCGCCGGAGCGTCGGAGCGCGGCTGCACCCGGAGGATGTCGCCGGGTACGGCATCGGCCGGTGGCGTGTCCTCGACGTCCCAGAACGGCGTGCCCTCCGGCCCCGCGGGTGCGGCGAGGGAAAGCGGTTGCGGCGCTGCGTTCTCCGACCCGCAGGCGGTGAGGCTCAACAGGGTCGCCGCCGCGGCGACGGCCGTGGCGGCGCGCGCGAACGACGTCACGCCTGTTCGGGAAACCGGCATCGGTCTGTCTCCGTATTCGTAGGTCTCTGGGGTGCCCGGGGTCACAGTCAATCAGCGGCGACCCCGGCCCGGCCCGAGCCCTTTCATTGAATGGAAACGGCCGTAGTCCGACCCGCTCCGCGTGACCGATTCTGTGCTCACTTCACCAGCACAGATGAGGAGTTCGGAACAGTGCGAACCCGAGTCGCGATCATCGGATCCGGCCCCGCCGGGCTGCTGCTTTCGCAGCTGCTCGACCGCGCGGGCATCGAATCGGTGCTCGTCGAACGCCAGTCCGCCGACCATGTGAAATCCCGGATCAGAGCCGGAATCCTGGAGTCGGCAACGGTCGAGCTGCTGCGGCGGGCGGGGGTGGGTGAGCGGCTGTCACGGGAGGCCATCGAGCATCGCGGCATCTATCTGCAATGGCCCGGAGAACGACGGCATCTGGACTTCGCCGCGCTGGCCGGGCGGTCGGTGTACGTCTACGGGCAGACCGAGGTCACCAAGGATCTGCTCGAAGCCCGGACGAGGGCCGGACAGCAGGCGTACTACGAGGTCTCCGATGTCGCGGTGCACGACGTGGCGACGGACCGGCCGCATATCACCTTCACCGACGCCGGGGGTGCCCCGCAGCGGGTGGACGCGGAGGCGGTGGTCGGCTGCGACGGCTACCACGGGCCCAGCAAACAGGCTGTCCCGCAACGGTTGCGGCGGACGTGGGAGCGGTCGTACCCGTATGCCTGGCTCGGTGTGCTGGCCGAGGTGCCGCCGTCCACGGACGAACTGATCTACGCCTGGCATCCCGAGGGGTTCGCGCTGCACAGCATGCGATCGGACCGGGTGAGCCGGTTCTACCTCCAGGTCGATCCCGCCGAGCGCATCGAGGAGTGGAGCGACGACCGGATCTGGGAGCAGCTGTCGACCCGTCTGGGAGTGGACGGCTGGACGCTGCGCACCGGCCCGATCACCGAGAAGAGTGTGCTGCCCATGCGCAGCTTCGTCACCGCCCCCATGCGCCACGGCCGCCTGTTCCTCGCCGGCGACGCCGCTCACATCGTGCCGCCCACCGGCGCGAAGGGACTGAATCTCGCGGTCGCCGATGTGGCGGTGCTGGCCCGGGCGCTGACGGCACTGCTGCGCGACGGTGCGAGCGAACTCGCCGACGCGTACTCCGACACCGCACTGCGGCGGGTGTGGCGGTGCACCCACTTCTCCTGGTGGATGACCAGCATGCTGCACCGGCACGGCGACGATTTCGACGCGCGGCTGCAACTCGCACAGCTGCACCGGGTTGTCGAATCTCCCTCGGCAGCAAGGGAACTAGCCGAGAACTACGCGGGACTTCCGATTCCGGGAGGCGACCATGGCTGAGTTCACGTCCCTGTCCGAAGCGGTCGGGGCACTGGTGGAGGACGGATCGACGGTCGCGCTGGAGGGCTTCACCCACCTCATTCCCATGGCGGCCGGGCGCGAGATCATCCGGCAGGGCAAACGGGAGCTGACGCTGGCGCGCATGACCCCGGACCTGGTGTACGACCAGCTCATCGGCGCGGGCTGTGCGCGCAAGCTGATCTTCTCCTGGGGCGGCAATCCCGGGGTGGGCTCATTGCACCGGTTCCGGGAAGCCGTCCAGCACGGCTGGCCGCGGCCGCTGGAGATCGAGGAGCACAGCCACGCCGGGATGGCGAACCGGTATGCGGCCGGTGCGTCCGGACTGCCGTTCGCGGTGCTGCGCGGTTACGCCGGAACGGATCTGGCGGCCGTCACCCCGACCATCGCCTTCATCACCTGCCCGTTCACGGGTGAGCGGCTGGCGGCGGTGCCCGCGCTCCGCCCGGACGTGACGGTCGTCCACGCCCAGCGCGCCGACCGCGCGGGCAATGTGCAGCTGTGGGGGCTGCTCGGGGTGCAGAAGGAGGCCGTGCTCGCCGCCCGGCGCAGCCTGGTCACCGTGGAGGAGGTGGTCGAGGAGCTGACACCCGTGCCCGGCGCGGTCGTGCTGCCGAACTGGGTGGTGAGTGCCGTCGCGGTGGTGCCGGGCGGCGCGCGTCCCTCCTATGCCCAGGGCTATTACGAGCGCGACAACGACGCCTACGCCCACTGGGATCCGATCGGACGTGATCGCAGCGCATTCCTGCGCTGGCTCCAGGACATCGAGGCCGAGGAGGTCGCATCGTGAGCACATCGGAACCCGTCGGGGGAGAATGCGCACCCGGGGATTACTCCGCCGACGAGATGATGTCCATTGCCGCCGCCCGCGCGCTGGGCGGGGACCGGCGGGTCTTCGTCGGCATCGGGCTGCCCTCCACCGCGGCGAATCTGGCGCGCCGCACCCATGCCCCGGAACTGGTGCTCATCTACGAATCGGGTGCCATCGGCGCGAAACCCGCCCGGCTGCCAGCCTCCATCGGCGACGGCATGCTCGGGGAGACCGCCGACGCGGTGGTGAGCGTGCCGGAGATGTTCAACTACTGGTTGCAGGCCGGACGCATCGACATCGGCTTTCTCGGTGCGGCGCAACTGGATCGGTTCGGCAATATCAACACCACGGTCATCGGCGACTACGCCGATCCGGTGGTGCGGCTGCCCGGCGCGGGCGGTGCGCCGGAGATCGCCGCCTCCTGCGGTGAGGTGTTCGTGGTGACCCGGCAGAGCCCGCGCAACTTCGTGGAGCGGGTGGATTTCATCACTTCGGTCGGGCACGGCAGCGGCCCGGGCGATCGCGCCGCGCTCGGACTGCGCGGGGCGGGGCCGACCCTGGTCATCACCGATCTCGGTGTGCTGCGGCCGGATCCGCGCACCGCGGAACTGGTGCTGACCGCCGTCCATCCCGGCGTCACCGTCGAGCGGGTGGTCGCGGCCACCGGCTGGGACCTGCGCACCGCCCCCGAGGTGACGACCACCCCGCCGCCGACCGCCGCGGAGCTGGCCGCGTTGCGCGCCCTGGAGGCGGCGCGATGACCGGCGTCCGCGGAACGGTCGGTGCGCGGGCTCCGCGCGGACGGGAGGAGCTTCGATGACCGACGTCTTCGTCATCGACGGCGTGCGAACGCCGTTCGGACGCTACGGCGGCGCGCTGTCGGCGCTGCGGCCCGACGATCTGGCCGCCCATACGCTGGCCGCGCTCGCCGAGCGTACCGGGCTGGACCCGGCCGAGGTCGGCGATGTGGTCCTCGGTGCGGCCAATCAGGCGGGCGAGGACAACCGCAATGTTGCGAGAATGGCCGCGTTGCTGGCCGGTTGGCCCACCGGTGTGCCCGGTACCACCGTGAACCGGCTGTGCGGCTCGGGTATGGACGCGGTGTTCCACGCGTCCCGGACCATCGCGGTCGGCGACGCGGAGTTGGCGGTGGCAGGCGGCGTGGAGTCCATGAGCCGTGCGCCGTGGGTACTGAGCAAGCCGGACAGGGTATTTCCCGCCGGGCCGGAGACCCTGCACTCGACCACACTCGGATGGCGGTTGGTGAATCCCCGGATGCCGCAGCGCTGGACCGTCGCGCTGGGCGAGGCCACCGAACTGCTCGCGCAGCGGTACGGGATCGACCGTGCGGTCCAGGACGAGTTCGCGCTGCGCAGTCATCGCGATGCCGCGCGCGCCTGGGAAGCGGGCTTCTTCGACGACGAGGTGACCGCGCCGCCCGGTGTGGACCTGCGCCGCGACGAGCCCGTCCGGGCCGACACCACCCTGGACCGCCTTGCCGCCCTTCGCCCTTCGTTCCGGAGCGCGGGCACGGTGACGGCGGGCAACGCCTCACCGCTCACCGACGGCGCGGCGGCGCTGCTGCTCGGCGACGCCACCGCGGCGGCCCGGCTCGGGCGGGAACCGCTGGCGCGCATCGCCGGACGCGGCGCGGCCGGGGTAGATCCGGACGTCTTCGGCATCGGACCCACCCGGGCGGCCGAGATCGCCCTGCGCCGCGCGGGTATCGGCTGGTCGGATCTGGCCGCCGTGGAACTGAACGAGGCGTTCGCCGCGCAATCGCTGGCATGTCTGGCGGAGTGGCCCGAATTGGATCCGGCCCTGGTGAATACGCACGGCGGCGCGATCGCGATCGGTCATCCGCTGGGCGCGTCGGGGGCGCGCGTCATCACCACGCTGGCCCGGAGGCTGCGGCAGCGCGGCGGCGGCTGGGGCCTGGCCGCGCTCTGCATCGGCGTCGGGCAGGGGTTGGCCGTGGTCCTGGAAGCATGACGATCGGAAGAGACTGATGACCACACCACATCGGGTAGTGCCGGGGTATCGACCGGACCCGCCGAATACTCATCCGCCGCTGCACTTTCCGGCCTACCGGGCCACCACGCTACGGCATCCCACCCAGCCCCTGGCACTGCTGCCGCAGCTGCTGACCGAGGTGACCGGGCCGCTGCTCGGCCCCGGCCGGGTCGCGCCCACCGACAGCGACCTCACCGCACAGCACGCCGGTGAACCCGTCGGCCAGCGCATCATCGTCTTCGGGCGGCTGCTGGACGGCGACGGGCGGCCCGTGCCCGATTCGCTCATCGAGATCTGGCAGGCCAATGCGGGCGGGCGGTACCGGCACGCGAACGACCGCTGGCCCGCGCCCCTGGACCCCAACTTCACCGGCGTCGGCCGCACCCTGACCGATGCGCGGGGACGCTACGAGTTCACCACGGTCAAACCGGGCGCGTATCCGTGGCGCAATCACGACAATGCCTGGCGGCCCGCGCATATCCACTTCTCGGTCTTCGGCCGTGCGTTCACCCAGCGGCTGGTCACTCAGATGTACTTCCCCGACGATCCGCTCTTCGCCCAGGACCCGATCTTCGGCTCGGTCCCGGAGTCCGCCCGCCCGCGGCTGATCTCACGCTTCAGCCTCGAACGCACCAGCCCCGAATGGGCACTGGCCTTCGAATTCGACATCGTGCTGCGCGGCCGGAACGCCACCCCGTTCGAGGAGCCCCATGATGACTGAACCGGCTCCGCTGCCGACCACACGCACCGTGCGTCCGGCGGCGAGCGTCGAACCCGCCCTGCGCCCGACGCCGTCGCAGACCGTCGGCCCCTATCTGCATATCGGTCTGACCTGGCCGGACGGGGCCTATGTCGTCCCCGAGGGCACGCCGTCGGCCTGCTGGCTGCGTGGCCGTGTCATCGACGGCGGGGGCGAGGTGATCCCCGACGCGCTGGTCGAGACCTGGCAGGCCGATCCGGCGGGCCGTTTCGCCCATCCCGACGACCCGCACGGAAGCGGAACGGCCTGGCGGGGATTCGGCCGCAGCGACACCACATCGGGCGAATACGCCATCCACACGGTGCGGCCCGGCGCTCTGCCCGGTCCCGCCGACATCCCGCAGGCGCCGCACCTGAACGTGTCGGTCTTCGCCCGCGGTCTGCTGCGCCGCGTGGTCACCCGCGTCTACTTTCCCGAGTTCGAGGCCGCCAACCGAGTCGACCCGGTGCTGAATTCCCTTCCCTGGCAACGCCGCGACACCCTGATCGCCACCGCGACCGCCGACGGCTACCGCTTCGACATCCGCCTGCAAGGCGACCGGGAGACCGTGTTCTTCGATGTCTGACCTTTTCGGCCCGCTACAGGCCGCCGGACCGGTGGCCGCAGCCACCGACGACACCGCCTGGCTGCAAGCCCTTCTCGACGCCGAAGCCGCCCTGGCCCGGGCCCAGGCCGACACCGGCCTGATCCCGCCCGCCCACGCGGCCGCCATTGCCGCCGCCTGTCGCGCGGACCTCTACGACCCCGCCGAACTCGGAGCGGCGGCCACCGCGATCGGCAATCCCGCCGCCCCCCTCGTCCGCGCGCTCACCGCCCGCGTGGCCGACGCCGAGGCGGCCGGTCGACGGTCGGCCATCGACGAGTTGCCCCCCGGCAGTGCCGATACCGCCGTGGGATCGGTCGCCACCGGGACGGGTGCGGCCGACGCCGGTGTCGCCGCCGACACGACCGACGCCGACGCCGAGGTCACTGCCACCGTCGGCGCTGCCGCTGCCGCGACGACCGCCGCGCGGAACGTCGATCCGGTCGACACCGCCCCGACCATCGGCGGCGCGGCCGGGTCGGTGCATGTCGGGGCGACGAGCCAGGACATCATGGACACCGCCGCCATGCTGGTCGCCGATCGGGCGCTGGCGGTGCTGCTCGATGATGTCGCGGCGTGTGCCGACCGGCTGGCGGAGTTGGCCGTGCAGCATGCCCGCACCCCGCAGGTGGGGCGGAGCCTGTTGCAGCAGGCGCTGCCGGTGACCTTCGGGTTCACCGCCGCCGGATGGCTGGCGGCGCTGCGGGCCGCGAGCGCGCAGCTGGACCGGGTGCGGCGGAAGCGGCTGGCGGCGCAGCTCGGCGGCGCGGTGGGAACCCTTGCCGCGCTGGGTGACTCAGGTCCGGAGGTGCTGGCCGCCTATGCGCGGCGATTGGGCTTGCCCGCGCCGGAGCTGCCCTGGCACACCGATCGGACCCGCATCGCCGAATTGGCCGGTGCGCTGGGCACCCTGGCCGGTGCGACGGCCAAGATCGCCCGCGATATCACCCTGCTGGCGCAGACCGAGGTGGGCGAGGTCAGCGAGTACGCGGCCGGTGCGGGCGGGTCCTCCACCATGCCGCACAAGCACAATCCCATCGCCGCGGTCACCGCCGCGGCCGGAGCCGCGCAGGCCCCCGGCCTGGTGGCGACCCTGCTCGCGGCCGGAGCCCAGGAGCACCAGCGCGCCGCCGGGTCCTGGCATGCCGAATGGCGTCCGCTCACCGAACTGCTCCGCAGCACCGGCGCGGCGGTGCACTGGCTGCGAACGAGCCTGTCCCGCCTGCGGATCCACCCGAAGCGCATGCGAGACAACCTCACCCGCACCGGCGGCCTGCTGCTGGCCGAACGCGTCACCACCGCCCTGACGCCCGTGGTCGGCAGACTGGCGGCCCACGACGCCGTTACCGCCTGCGCGGCCCGCGCCGCGGCGGGTGAGGGCGAGTTCGCGCACCTGCTCGCCGCGCACCCGCTGCTCGCACCGCACCTGGACCTCGCCCGCGTCGAAGCGCTGCTGGAGCCCGCGTCCTATCTCGGCAGCACGGCCACCTTCGTGCGTCGCGCCGTGACCGCCCACGACGCGGACCGAGCCCGCGTTCCCCGATGGCCTCGAGACGCCGAGGGGGAATCCGCGGCGGATGCGGGCGGCGCTGCCGTCGCCGACCGCACTCGTGCCCGCGGGGCCGCGCATGCTGCCGCGCCGACGTCCGTGCGGGTCCACAGCTACGTTCACGGTGATCCCGACGGGGTACCACTCGTCCTGCTCAATGCGCTCGGCAGCGATGCGAGCATCTGGGACGTGTACGTACAACCGCTGGTGGACAATGGTTTCCGGGTGATCCGCTACGACATGCGGGGCCACGGTGATTCGCCGGTGCCGGAGGGGCCGTACGCGCTGGCCGATCTCGGCGCGGATGTCGAGGCACTGCTGGACCGTCTCGGCGTCGCGGCCGCGCATCTCACCGGCATCTCGCTCGGCGGTATGGCGGCGCTCTGGCTGGCCCGGCACCGCCCCCGGCGGGTGCGCGGTCTGGTGGTGTGCTGCACGTCGGCGCGCCCCGGCAATGCCGCCATGTGGTCGGAGCGGGCCGCGCTGGCTCGGACCGGGGGAATGCGCGCCATCGCGGCGGCCAGTGTGGAACGCTGGTTCACCCCGGACTGGCGGGCATCCCACCCCGAAACCGCCGAGCGCATGCGGCGATTGACGGCCGACACCCCGGCCGAGGGCTACGCGGCCTGCTGCGCGGCCCTGTCCGGGCTGGACCTCACCGACGCCCTGCCGCACATCACCGCGCCCACTCTGGTGATCGCCGCCGCCGCCGACCCTGCCTTCCCGCCCGAGCACGGCCGGTGGATCGCCGACCGCATACCCGGCGCACGCCTCGAAATTATCGATGCCGCCGCACATCTGGGCACCGTCGAACGTCCCGACCGCTTCCTTCCCCTGATCATCGACCAGCTGAGGACGAACCCGTGAACCACTCCGCCGCAGAATCCGTCCGCCGCGCCGTCCTCGGGGACGAGCACGTGGATCGCGCGCAGGCCGAAACCACCGAATTCACCAGGCCCTTCCAGGAATACATCACCACCGCCGCGTGGGGTGCGATCTGGACGCGCGACGGCCTGGACCGCCGCACCCGCAGCGCGATCACCCTGGCGCTGCTCACCGCCCTGGGCTGTCCCGAGGAACTGGGCATGCACGTGCGCGCGGCGCTGCGCAACGGCCTGACCCGGGACGAGATCGGCGAGGTGCTGCTGCATTGCGCAGCCTATGCCGGAATCCCCAAGGCCAACACCGCTTTCGCGGTGGCGAGCCGGGTGCTCGCGGACGCCGACGCCCACCCGGGGTGATCCGCACCGACGGATCGCGGTGAAAAGCCCGGCCCCCATCGGGGCCGGGCTTTCCCCTCATCACCGCCGTTCAGCCCGGGAACGGCAGTTGCTCGGTGGCGACGGTCAGCCAGCGCGTATTCGAGAAGGCGTCGATGCCCCACCGGCCGCCGAATCGGCCGTACCCGGAGTTCAGCACCCCGCCGAACGGCGCCTGCGGTTCATCGCCCACCGTCTGGTCGTTGATGTGCACGATGCCGGTGCGCAGCCGCCGCGCGACACGCAGACCGTGGGTGGCGTTCTCGGTGATCACCCCGGCCGACAGGCCGTGCTCGGTGTCATTGGCCATGGCCACCGCCTGATCGTCGTCGGCGAAGGTGTCGACCACGCACACCGGCCCGAACGCCTCGGCGTAGTGGATCTCGGCGGCGGGCGGCACCTCGGTCAGCACGGTGGCGCGATGGACCGCGCCGCGCGGCTCATCGCCACCGGCCCGCACCGTCGCCCCCCGTGCGACCGCATCCGCGATCAGGGCCGAAACCCGCTGGGCGGCGGCGGTATTCACCAACGGACCGATTACCGTGTGTGGATCGGCGGGATCGCCGGTCGGCAGCGCGTCGACGATCGCGGCGAACTTGCCGAGGAATTCCGCCGCCAGCGATTCGTGCACCAGAATCCGGTCCGCGGACATGCAGATCTGTCCCGAGTTGGCGAACGCGCCGAAGACCGCCGCGCGTACCGCGTAGTCGACATCGGCGTCGTCCAGCACGATGATCGAATTCTTGCCGCCCAGTTCGAGCACCGCGGGCTTGAGGTGTTCGGCGGCCAGTGTGCCGATGATCCGCCCGACTCCGGTGGATCCGGTGAAGTTGACCGCCCGCACCCGCTCGTCGGCGATGAGGGTGCGCGCGATCTCGGCGGCGTCGGCGGGATCGTTGGTCACCACGTTCAGCACCCCGTCGGGGAGCCCGGCCGCGCGCAGCGCATCGGCGACGAGCAGTCCGCTCGACAGCGGAGCGGCCTCACTCGGCCTGAGCACCACCGTGTTTCCGGCGGCCAGCGGTGCGGCGACGGCGCGCGCGGACAGGATGACGGGTGCGTTCCACGGCGCGAAGGCGGCCACGACCCCGAGGGGTTCGCGAACGGCCAGTCCGAGTACCCCGGCCTGTCCCGAGGTGAGCACCTCACCGCGCGGTGCGGTGACGGCGGCGGCCGCCTCCCGCAGCACCGCGGCCGCCAGGGTGACATTGAATCCGGCCCACGGTGCGGCCCCGCCCACCTCGCCCGCCATGTATTCGGCGGCTCGGTCGGCGCGGCTCTCCAGCAGATCGGCGGCACGGGTGAAGATGGCGCGCCGCTCGAACGGGTCGAGCGCGGCCCAGGCCGGGAAGGCGGTGTGCGCCGCGTCCACGGCCGCCGTCACATCCGCGGCGGACGCCGCCGCGACCGTGGCGTAGGCGGATCCGGTGTAGGGGTTGATCACATCGGTGGTGCGGCCGGAGCGGGCCGGGGTCTCGTTGCCGCCGATGAGCAGCGCACGTGCGATTGCCATGTGGAAGTTCCTCATTCGAGCGCGGCGGACCGTCGGACGGGCCGCGGTCCGCGAGTCGTTGGGTATCGGTGGACCGAGGATGGTTCCGCTGTGTCCCGCGCCACCACCGCGATTTCATTGAATGGAAGACGGGCCGACGGGTGGCGTGCTTTCCCGGGGTTCGGTGCGAAGATGACTGGGTGACCGGCACGTTCGACGACGACAGCGAGGCCCGGCCCTCCACCCTCTACCTGATCAAACAGCTGGAGCTGGCGGTGCGGGCGCTGATGGACGACGCCCTGCGCCCGCTCGGCCTCACCACGCTCCAGTACACGGCGATGACAGTGCTGGAGCGCCGCAGCGGTCTGTCCTCGGCGCAGCTGGCGCGGCGGTCCTTCCTGCGGCCGCAGACCATGAACGTGATGGTGCAGACCCTGGAGGAGCGCGGCCTCATTCGGCGCGACCGGGATCCGGCCAATCGCCGCGTGCTGGTGGCGACCCTGACCGAGCGCGGCCGCGAGGTGCTGCGGGAGGCGGCTCCGCTGGTGCGGTCGATCGAGGAGCGGCTGCTCGACGGGGTGAGCGAACAGCGCGGGGCCGCGTTCCGCGGCGTGCTGCGGCACGGTATCGCCGCCCTGGCGGAGGAGGCGGCCAGGCGCGAGGTCGCCGAACTGCCCGGTGGCTGAACGTATTCCGGCTTCCATTCATTGGTAGGGGCGGTTGACTCCCGGGTGTCGGCGCGGCGACCCTGTGCCGGTAATTGTCAGCAATACTGATAAAGGAGGGGTGATGGACACCCTGACCGGCACCGAACCCTGGGGCGACACCGTCACGGTGGAATTCGACGAGGGCATCGCCTGGGTCACCCTCAACCGCCCGGACAAGCGCAACGCCATGAACCCGGCCCTCAACGAGGAGATGGTGCGCACCCTCGACCACCTCGAGGACGACGACCGCTGCCGCGCGCTCGTGCTCACCGGCGCGGGCGAATCCTTCTCCGCCGGAATGGACCTCAAGGAGTACTTCCGCGAGGTCGAGGCCACCGGCAGTGTGGCGGCGCAGCTGCGGGCGCGCCGCACCGGCGTGGAATGGCACTGGCGGCGGCTGGCGTTCTTCAGCAAGCCCACCATCGCCATGGTCAACGGCTGGTGTTTCGGCGGCGCGTTCACCCCGCTGGTGGCCTGCGATCTGGCCATCGCCGACGAGCGCGCGCAGTTCGGCCTGTCCGAGGTGAACTGGGGCATCCCGCCGGGGAGCCTGGTCACCAAGGCCATGGCCGCCACCGTCAGCCAGCGCGACGCGCTGTACTACATCATGACCGGCGAGCCCTTCGACGGCGTGCGCGCCGCGCGGATGCGGCTGGTCAACGAGGCGGTACCCGCCGAGCGGCTGCGCGAACGCACCCGCGAGCTGGCGCTGAAGCTGGCCTCGCTCAATCCGGTGGTGCTGCACACCGCCAAGGTGGGCTACAGGTTCGCGGCCGAGATGACCTGGGCGCAGTCCGAGGACTACCTGTATGCCAAGTTGGACCAGTCCCGCGCGCTGGATCCCGAGCACGGCCGGGAGAAGGGCATGAGCCAGTTCCTCGACGACAAGAGTTACCGCCCCGGGCTCGGCGCGTTCGACCGGTCGAAATAGGCTCCCGCCGCGACCTAGGAGAGGGGCGAACGTGCGCAATCGAGGGTTGGGCTCCTGGCCCGTGCGGCGGGCCCGGATGACACCCGCCGCCGTCGCCGTCACCGGCGGCGACGACTCGCTGACCTACGGGCGACTGGCCGAACGCGCCACCCGCGCCGCCTGGACGCTGCGCGGGCTCGGGGTCGCACCCGGTGACCGGGTCGCCTATCTGGGTCCGAATCATCCCGTCTACCTGGAGGTGTTCTTCGCCACCGGCCTGCTGGGGGCGGTCTTCGTACCGCTGAGCACCCGGTCGGCGGCGGCGGAGCTCGAGTACGCGCTCACCGATTCCGGTGCGGCGATACTCGTGCACACCGGCGAGCACGATGCCCTGGTGGCTGCCCTGCCCGGCGCGGCCCGCCCGGGCATCGTGCGCGTCGGCGGGCCCGGCGGCTACGAGGAACTGCTGGCCGCCGCGTCCGTCGAGCCGATCGACGAGCCGGTCGCCCTCGACGACGACTGTCTCATCATGTACACCTCCGGCAGCACCGGTCGGCCCAAGGGGGCGGTGCTCACCCACGGCAATCTCACCTGGAACTGCGTCAATGTGCTCGTCGAGAGCGATGTCGCCGCCGACGAGGTGACGCTGGTGGCCGCGCCGCTGTTCCACGCGGCGGCGCTGGGCATGGTGTGCCTGCCGACCCTGCTCAAGGGCGGACGGGTGGTGCTGCTCGGCAAGTTCGATCCGGCGACGGTCCTGGAACTCGTCGAGCGTGAGCGCGTCACCCGGATGTTCGGCGTGCCGACCATGTTCGACGCGCTCGCCGCGCATCCGCGCTGGGCGGCGGCGGACCTGTCCAGCGTGCGCACCCTGCTGTGCGGCGGATCCCCGGTGCCGCACAGCACGATTCGGCGCTACCTCGACCGTGGCCTGAGCTTCGTCCAGGGCTACGGCATGACCGAGGCCGCGCCGGGCGTGCTGGTGCTAGATCGCGACCACGCCGAGTCCAAGCTCGGATCGGCCGGTGTGCCCTCGTTCTTCACCGATGTGCGGGTGGTCGACGCGGAGGGGACGGCGGTGCGGCCGGGGGAGCGCGGCGAGGTGGTGGTGCACGGGCCGAATGTCATGCGCGGCTACTGGAATCGGCCCGAGGCCACCGCGGATGTGCTGCGCGACGGCTGGTTCCACTCCGGCGATGTGGCCACCGTCGACGCCGACGGCTACGTCTACATCGTGGACCGCCTCAAGGACGTGATCATCTCCGGCGGAGAGAACATCTACCCCGCCGAGGTCGAGAACGAGCTGTGCCGTCATCCCGCGGTCGCCGCCTGCGCCGTCATCGGCGTCCCGGACGACCGCTGGGGCGAGGTCGGCAAGGCGGTGGTGGTGCCGGTGGACGGCCACCGTCCCACCTCCGGCGAGCTGCTCGAATTCCTGCGCGAACGGCTGGCGGGCTTCAAGGTGCCCAAATATGTGGCGTTCACCGATGAACTGCCCACCACCGGCTCGGGCAAGATCCGCAAGGCCGAGGTGAGAGCGCGCCACGGTCGGTCCTGAGCCGCCGTACGCACCGACGAAGGCCGGTCCCGCATTCCGGGGACCGGCCTTCCGGCGTATCCGTGCGGCGTCCCATGGCAACTCGTCACCGCTGAGAGCCGCACGGCGGGCCCGCCGCGCATGGCCGACGGCGAAGCCGCCCGGTGCGCACTGCACCGGGCGGCTTCCGTGTTGCCGTGCCGCCGGTGGCCCGGCGGCACGGCGATGTCAGCCGACCGTGACGCCGGATGCGGTCCGGTCCGCGCGCGGCTGTAGCCGCGGGCTGTGCGCGATGAGGATGGCGACGGCCGACAGCACCGTCATGGCGGCGAGGTAGACACCGATGAACACGGAGTTCTGCGTCTCGGCGAAGATGGCGGTGGCGATGATCGGGGACAGCGAACCGCCCAGAATCGCGCCGAACTGGTAGCCGATCGACGAGCCGCTGTAGCGCACGTGAGTGGGGAACAGGTCGCTGATCACCGCCGGAAGCGGCGCGTACTGGGTGGTATTGGCGATCATGGCCAGCGATCCGCCGATCGCGGCCAGCACGACGAGACCGGTGTCGAAGATCGGGAAGAACAACAGCGCCATGAGCGCCTGGAACACCGAGCCGATCAGCATGAGCCCGCGGCGGCCGAAACGGTCGGCCATGGTCGCCAGGATCAAGGTGGCGGCGAACTGCACGATGCTGACCACGATGACCACCACGAGCAGGCTGTCGCGCGAGTAGCCGACCTCCTTGGTGCCGTAGGACAGGATGTAGGTGAGCACGATGTACCCGAAGGCCGGGCTGGCGCCCGCGGCGAAGATGGCCACCACCACCCCCGCCGGATACTTCCGCAGCACCTCCAGAATCGGCATGCGCGTGGTTCCGCGCGCACCGGCCGCCCGGGCGAACTGCGGGCTCTCGCTCAGCCGTCGGCGAATGTAGAGGCCGTACACCACCAGCACGATGCTGGCGACGAAGGCGATCCGCCAACCCCAGGTGGTGAACGCGTCGCCGGTGAGAGCGGACAGCAGCAGCATGGTGCTGTAGGCGAGAATCGCGCCGCCGGGCACGCCCAGCTGTGTCGAGGCCCCGTAGAACACCCGCCGTCGCGGCGGTGCGTGTTCGATGGCCATGAGCGCCGCGCCGCCCCACTCCGCGCCGACCGCCAGGCCCTGGAGCAGGCGCAGCGCGAACAGCAGGATCGGTGCGGCGATGCCGATCTGGTCGTAGGTGGGCAGCAGCCCGACCAGGACGGTCGAGCCGCCCATGATCAGCAGCGACACGATGAGCACCTGCTTGCGGCCGATGCGGTCGCCGAAGTGACCGGCGACCACCCCGCCCAGCGGCCGGGACAGGAATCCCACCGCGAAACTGGCGAAGGCGCCCAATTGGCTCACCGCCGGATTGCTCGACGGGAAGTATTGCGGTGCGAAGATGAGCGCCGCCGCGGCTCCGTAGAGGAAGAAGTCGTACCACTCGATGGCGGTGCCGATGAAACTCGCGGTGGCGGCCTTTCGAGCCGCTTCGGGAGTCACCGGCGAGGCGCCGTCTCTGGGCTGGTTGGGCATCAACCCGCTCCTGTTCGATCAATGGCTGAATCGCCGAACAGGAAAGGACATCGGGCACGTGCGCTCAATACGCCTTTCCGTTCAATGAGAGAACTGGCTCACACCGGGAGCAACCGGCTATGAGCCGCGTTCAGCGCAATGCGAGTGCGCGAATAGCGTTGTCCTTCATGATTTTCGGCCGGATGTGCGGTTCGATCTCGAGCTGTTCGAAGTCCCGGATCCAGCGCTGCGGGGTGATGACCGGATAGTCCGAGCCGAACAGCACCTTGTCCGCCAGCGGTCCGTTGGCCGCGCGCACCAGCTGCGGCGGAAAGTATTTCGGCGACCAGCCGGACAAGTCGATGAACACATTGGCCTTGTGGGTGGCGATGGAGATCGCGGCGTCCTGCCACGGCACCGACGGGTGCGCCATGATCACGGTGAGTTCCGGGAAATCGGCGGCCACGTCGTCGAGCAGCATGGGATCGGAATAACGCAGTTTGATCCCGCGCCCGCCGGGCAGGCCCGCCCCGATTCCGGTCTGCCCGGTGTGGAAAAGCGCTGGGACGCCGAGGGATCGCAATTCCTCGTAGAGCGGGTAGACGCGCCGGTCATTGGGTTCGAAACCCTGGAGGCTGGGATGGAATTTGAAGCCGCGGACCCCGTGGTCGGTGACCAGTCGCCGAGCCGCCCGCACGCCCGCCGCCCCCCGCGCGGGATCGATGGACCCGAAGGGGATGAGGACATCGGGGTGCGCGGCGGCGGCCGTCGCGATCGCCTCATTGCTCAGGGCGGGATGTCCGGTGGTGGCCTCGGCGTCCACGCTGAACACGACGGCGGCCATATTCAGCGCGCGGTAGTGCGCCGCGAGGTCGTCGACGGTCGGGCGGGCCGTATCGGTTCCCCGGAAGTAGGACTCGGCGGCTTCCAGCAGCTCGCGGTCCAACGCGAGGTTGCCGTGGTGGTCGGCGTGGATATGGGTGTGCACGTCGATCGCGGTGATCCGGTCGAGGTCGAGGCCGGTCGCGCGGTTGACGGGTGTTGTCGCGGAGTGGTACACAACACATATATATCAGCAATCCTGATAATCTTGGAATGGTGGTGGCGGCATATGGCCAGGTCGACGAGCGGCGAATCGCTCATGTCCCGAGTCGTGCGCATCTACGAGGCATTCGGCCCCGATCACCGCGCGGTCACGCTGTCCGAACTGGCCCGACGCAGCGACCTCCCGCTGGCTACCGCCTCGCGCCTGGTCAACGAGCTCATCGACTACGGCTGGCTGCGCCGCGACGCCCAGCGCCGGATCTGCGTCGGCGTGCGCATGTGGGAGCTGGCCTCCCGCGCCGCTCCGACCCTCGGCCTGCACGAGGCGGCCATGCCGATCATGTCCGACCTGCACGCCGTCGTCGGCCATCACGTCCAACTCGGGGTGCTGCACGACCGGGAAGTGCTCTACGTCGAGCGGCTCTCGTCCTCGCGCACCATCCGCAATCGGGTGCGCTTGGCCGGACGGCTGCCCCTGCACGCCGCCTCGGCCGGGCTGGTGCTGCTGGCGCACGGCCCGCACGAGTTCCAGGAGTCGGTGCTGGCGGGGCCGCTGCGCGGGCTCACCCCGCACACCATCACCGACCCCGCCGCGCTGCGCACCGCGCTGGCGGAGATCCGCCACACCGGAATCGCCTACTGCCCGGGCCATGTCGACGAGTGCGCGACCGGTATCGCGGTTCCGGTCCGCGCCGTCGGCGGGCGCGTGGTCGCCGCCCTGTCCATCGTGCTGCCCAACGATCTCGCCGCCAGAGGTGCGATCCCGGCCCTGCGCGCCGCGGGCCGGGGCATCTCCCGCCTGCTCGGCGACGCGCCGCTCGACAGCAGGTTCATCGCCTGACCGCTGCCCCCGGGCCGTCGACGACATCGACGGCCCGGGGTGGCGTGCCCCGCCCGCTCAGGTCGCCGGACTGCTGGCTGTCGGCATGAGGCGTTGCAGGATGTCGGCGAGCGTGACCACGCCGAGCAGCCGTCCGTCGCCGTCGGACACCACGGCCAGGTGGTTGCGCGAGTCCTGGATGGTGCGCAGCACCTGGTAGGCCGGGGTGTCGGCGGCCAGGCGCAGTACCGGTCGGGCCAGCTCGGCGGCGGTCGCGGTGGCCGATGCGCGCAGGGCGTCGCGGACATGGACCACGCCGATGATGCCGCCGGGACCGGTGACCAGCAGGCGCAGATGCCCGGTGGTGTCGGCAGCGGTCTGGATCTGTGCCGGGTCGGCATCGGCGGGCACCGAACTCGGGTTCGGATCGGCCCGCATCAGGTCCGCTACGGTGACGCTCTCCAGTTCCAGCGCGGCCGCCAGCCGCCGATGATCGTCGGGGTCGAGCGCGCCGACGGTGGCGGAGTGTTCCACCAGGTGGCGCAGCGCCTCCGGGTTCTGTCCGGCCGACACCTCGTCGACCGGTTGCACGCCGACCCGGCGCAGGCACCAGTTGGCCAGATTGTTGAGCCGGGTCAGCAGCGGCCGGGTCAGCCACATGAAGGCACGCATGGGCAGCGCCAGCATGATCGCCGATCGCTCCGGATGCGCGATGGCCCAGGACTTCGGGGCCATCTCGCCGACCACCAGGTGCAGGAACGTCACGATCAGCAGGGCGAGTACGAACCCGGCGACATCGGCCAACCACAGTGGCGCGCCCCAGGTCTCGAAGGCCGGTGTGAGCCAGTGGTGCACGGCCGGTTTGGTGATCGCGCCGAGCGCCAGGGTGCAGACGGTGATGCCGAGCTGCGATCCGGCCAGCAGCACCGACAGTTCCGAGGCGCTGCGCAGGGCCGCGCGGGCGGCGGCACTGTGCGGCGCGGCGTCCTCCAGCCGGTAGCGGCGGGCGGCGACCAGCGCGAATTCCACCGCGACGAAGAAGGCGCTGGCCACGATGAGCCCGACGGTGACGGCGACGACGATCCACGGGTTATCCACGGCCGTCCTCCTCCGACTCGGCGACGGTCACGAAAACCTGTGCGGGCACATGCTTGTCGACCGCACGAACCTCGGCGTGCAGCACCCGGGGCGTCGGCGGGGCGTCGGTGATCAGCGTGGCCGGATCCGGTGGCAGTTCGATCTCGACGGTGTCGCCGACATCGGGCAGATCACCGTTGACGGCGATGAGCAGTCCGGCGAGCGTTTCGTAGTCGCCGGACGGCAGCCGATGGTCCAGCTCGCGGGCGACCTCGTCGAGATGCAGGCCGCCCGGCATGAGCCAGCCGTTGTCCAGCCGCTGTGCCTGACTCGGATCGGTGGACGGGTCGTGCTCGTCGGCGAGCTCGCCGACCAGTTCCTCGGCCATGTCCTCGATGGTGACGATGCCGGCGAAGCCGCCGTATTCGTCGACCACCAGCGCCATTTCATCCTCCGCGTCGTTCAGCTTGGCCAGTACCTCGGGTAGCGCCAGCGATTCCGGCACCACCACCGCACGTCGGGTGTACGCGGCTACCGGCCCGGTCGCGGTGGTGTCGAGCAGATCGTGCAGGTGCACGATGCCCACCAAGTCGTCGCTGGTCTCGCCGGTCACCGGATAGCGGGTGTGGCCCGTGGCCATCCGCTCCAGCACCAGTTCGACGGGTTCGTCGGCGCGAACGGTGTCGACGCGGGGCCGCGGCACCATGGCGTGTTCGGCACTGCCGGTGGGGAAGTCGAGCATCCGATCCAGCAGCATGGACAGATCCGCGGGCAGTTCACCGGCATTGCGGGATTCGGCGACGATGTGCGCGAGGTCGCGTGGATTGGCCGAATGCTCCACATCGTGCACCGGCTCGATGCGGACCGCGCGCAGCAGCAGATTCGAAGCGTGGTCGAACAGCGTGATGAGCCAGCCGAACAGGCGCAGGTACAGCGT
The DNA here is from genome assembly GCF_030767025.1 of Nocardia sp. CC227C. GTDB lineage: Bacteria > Actinomycetota > Actinomycetes > Mycobacteriales > Mycobacteriaceae > Nocardia. The sequence goes on from NZ_JASITE010000003.1 coordinate 59,690, forward strand.
GGTCGACCAGGCCAGCCAGCGGGCCACCGGCTCGGGCCGGGCGATGGCGAGGTTCTTGGGCACGAGCTCGCCGAACACCATCTGCACGAGGGTGGAGAACACCACGGCCGCCACCGCGCCGATGCCGACGCCGATCGCGAGCGGCACCCCCGCACCGTCGAGCAGATCCCCGATCCCGCGTCCGATGAGCGGTTCGGCCACATAGCCGACCAGCAACCCGGTGACGGTGATACCGAGCTGGGCCCCCGACAGCATGAACGATGTGCGCCGCGTCACCCGCAACGCGCGGGCGGCGCTCGTGTCCCCCGCCTCCGCGGCAGCTTTCAACCGGGACCGGTCCACCGCCATATAGGCGAATTCCTGGGCTACGAAGTAGCCGGTCAAAGCGGTGATGGCGAAGACGACCGCTACGCCGATGAGAATGCTCACCGCGGTGATCACGTCAGCTCCCCTCGTCGGGGTCGCCTACTTCGACCGGGTACGGATTTTCGGTGGCGGCGCGAACGTCGCTTCATGACCTGCTTTCTCCAGGATCGACGGGTGGCATCGAGGATAGGGCAAATCGGGCCGCCATGGCCGAATGCCGGGCCGAGGTCACAACCCGGCCCGGACCCCTCACGCTAGCGGGCGGCCGCCGTCGCCCCGGAGCCAGGCGTTATAGTTGCGCTATGCAACACCAGTCGGCCGGGGCTTCCCCCGGGCTCGTCGCGGTTCACGACGAGCTCGCGTGGATCGTCCGCGAGATCATCGCGGGCCGCCCCGCCGCCGAGGGCGTGCCGTCGTTCGCGCAGCAGTCGACGCTGTCCTATATCGAGCGGAATCCGGGGTGCCGGGCCACGCAGCTCGCCGAGGCATTCGGTGTGCACCGGTCGACGGTCTCGCGGCAGCTGCGGTCCTGTATGGACGCGGGCTGGGTGGCGGCGGGGGAGGGCAGCCTGCACGCCGGATACCCGCTCACCCTGACCCCGGCGGGACGGCGGGCGCTGGAGTCCGCGGTCGCCCGGGATCTGGCTCTGCTCGGCGAGCGCATGAACGACTGGACTTCCCGGGAAGTCTCCGACTTCGCCGCCGCGCTCCGGCGATTCCGTCACCCCCACCCGACCACTGGAGACGAGCATGCGTGAGTTCACCGCGGCACCCAGCTTCACCATCGCCGACGACGAGACCATCGTGCGATCGGTCTACGCCCAGGCCGAGCGGTATCCGAGCCGGGTGCTGTTCTCCCGGCCCGCCGGAGACGAGTGGCGCGATGTCACCGCCGCCGAGTTCGCGCGCCTGGTCTCGGCCGTCGCCAAGGGCCTGATCGCCAATGGCATCGAACCCGGCGACCGGGTGGTGCTGCTGTCGGCGACCCGGTTCGAGTGGACGCTGCTGGACTTCGCGATCTGGGCCGCGGGCGCGGTGACCGTGCCGGTCTACGACTCCTCCGCGGCCGACCAGGTGCGCTGGATCCTCGAGGATTCCGGCGCCGCGCTCGCGGTGGTGGAGACCGCCCGCCACAAGGACCTGGTCACCGCCGCGCCGGAGACGCTGCGGCGCATGCTGGTCATCGACGACGACGCCGAGGCCACCCTGATCGCCGACGGCACGGACGTGTCCGACGACGTGCTGCGGGAGCGGCTCGACGGGCTGCGCGCCGACGGACTGGCCTCGCTGGTCTACACCTCCGGCACCACCGGCCGCCCGAAGGGCTGCATGCTCACCCACCGCAACTTCCTCGCGGAGGTGCGCGGCATCCTGAAGGCCAGCATCGGCGACGTCGCCCGCCCCGGGCAGCGCATGCTCACCTTCCTGCCGCTCGCCCATGTGCTGGCCCGCGCGGTCTCGCTGGCCGCCCTCGAGGGCGGCATGACGCAGGCGCACTGGTCGGACTTCAAGACCATTACCGGGCAGTTCGCGCGCTTCCGCCCGCACACCATCCTCGGGGTGCCGCGGGTGTTCGAGAAGGTGCGCGACGGCGCGGACAAGAAGGCGCACGACGGCGGCGAAGTCAAGGGCGCGATCTTCCGATTCGCCGAGCGCACCGCCATCCGCTGGAGCGAAAACCTGGACCGCACCGGCGGTTTCGTGCGGCGGCCGTCCCCGCTGCTGCGCGTGCGGCACGCGCTGTGCGACCGCCTGGTGTACGCGCCGCTGCGCGCGGCCCTGGGCGGCGACTGCGAATTCGCCATCTCCGGCGGCGGCGCGCTCGCGCCCCGGCTCGGGCATTTCTTCCGCGGTGTCGGCGTCCCGATCTACGAGGGTTACGGCCTGACCGAGTCCACCGCCGCGCACTGCGTCAACGTGCCGGGTTCGGTGAAGATCGGCACGGTGGGACAACCGTTGGGCGGCAACGCGGTTCGGATCGCCGAGGACGGCGAGATCGAACTGTCCGGCGGCGTGGTGTTCGCCGGATACTGGCGCAACGAGGAGGCCACCGCCGCGGCGCTGTCCGACGGCTGGCTGCGCACCGGCGATCTCGGCGAACTCGATATCGACGGCTTCCTGTCCATCACCGGCCGCAAGAAGGACCTGCTCGTCACCGCGGGCGGCAAGAACGTCTCACCCGGCCCCCTGGAAGACCGCATCCGCTCGCACCCCCTGATTTCCCAGGCGATCGTGGTCGGCGACGGCCGCACCTTCATCAGCGCCCTGATCACCATCGACCCGGAGGCGTTCGAGACCTGGAAGGCGTCCACCGCCACCCCGCCCCACGCCACCATCGCCGACCTGCGCGACGACCCGACCCTGCTGGCGGAGGTGCAGCGGGCCGTCGACGACGCCAACAACACCGTCTCGCACGCCGAGGCGATCAAGAAGTTCACCGTCCTGCCCCGCGACCTCTCCGAGGAGTCCGGCGAACTCACCGCCACCCTCAAGGTCAAACGCCACGTCATCGCCGAACGCTTCGCCGACGAGATCGAGGGCATGTACCGCCGCTGACCGCCCCGTCGACGCGCTGAACAGCGGTAACGCTGTGTCAGCGGGCGTATCAGGTCGGTGTCAGGCCGGTATCAGGGGTCGCCGCGACCGTTGTTCCCATGAACGACACGGCAATCGTGGCCTCCGGGCTGCGGAAGGCATACGGGGACAAGACGGTCCTCGACGGAATCGACCTGAACATCGGGGCGGGAACGATCTTCTCGCTGCTCGGCCCGAACGGTGCGGGCAAGACCACCACGGTGAACGTGCTGACCACCCTGCAACGGGCGGACGGCGGCACGGTGCGGATCGCCGGACACGACCTCGTGACCGAACCGGAGGCGGTGCGCAAGGTCATCGGAGTGACCGGGCAGTTCGCCGCGGTGGACGACCTGCTCACCGGTGAGGAGAACCTGCGGTTGATGGCGGATCTGCACCGGCTGCGGGGCGCACGGCGGCAGCGGGTGATCGACGCGCTGCTGGAACGCTTCGAGTTGACCGAGTCGGCGCGCAAGCCCGCCGCCACCTACTCCGGTGGCATGCGGCGCAAGCTGGATCTGGCGATGACGCTGGTCACCAAGCCCGGCATCGTCTTCCTGGACGAGCCGACCACGGGCTTGGACCCGCGCAGCCGCCGCACCATGTGGGATATCGTCCGGGAACTCACGGCCGACGGCGTGACCATCTTCCTCACCACCCAGTACCTCGAGGAAGCCGACCAGTTGGCAGACCGGATCGCGGTGCTGGACTCCGGCCGCATCGTCGCCGAGGGCACCGCCGAGGAACTCAAGCGGCGCATTCCCGGCAGTCACATCCGACTGCGCTTCACCACCGCCGCCGAGGTGGCGGCGGCCGCGCACGCACTGCCCACCGCCACCCGTGACGACGACGCCCTCGCCCTGCGGGTGGAGGGCAGCGGCGGCAGCGCCTTCCTGCGCGACCTGCTGGACCGGCTCGCCGCGTACTCGATCGAGGCCGCCGAGGTCTCCATCCACACCCCTGATCTCGATGACGTTTTCCTCGCCCTCACCGGGCGGGCCACCACGGAGGCTGTCGCATCATGAGCACCCTGTCCCCGGTCGCCTCACTGGCCGATTCGTCGACCATGCTCGGCCGCAATTTCAAGCACATCGCCCGCAACCCGGTCACCATCTTCAACGCGGCGCTGATGCCGGTGATGATGATGCTGATCTTCGTGCACGTCTTCGGCGGCGCGTTCGACGTGGGCGAGGACTACATCGACTACGCGACCCCGGGCATGATCCTGCTCGCCATCAGCTACGGCCTGTCGGGCACCGCGGTATCGGTGAGTTCCGATATGGCCAAGGGCATCATCAACCGGTTCAAGGTCATGTCGGTCTCCCGCAGTGCCATCCTGATCGGCCATGTGGTGGCCACCATGGCCATCAATGTGGTCGCCATCGCCGCGGTGATCGGCGTGGCCTTCGCGCTGGGCTTCCGGCCGGACGCCACCGCGACCGACTGGTCGGGCGCGATCGGCGTCATGCTGGCGACCTCGTTCGCGGCGTCCTGGCTGACGGTCGCCCTGGGCATGGCCGCCAAGACCCCCGAATCCGCGGGGATGAGCGTGGTGCCGCTGATCATGCTGCCCTTCCTGAGCAGCGCGATCGTGCCCGCCGAGCAGATGGGCCAGGGTGTCCGGCAGTTCGCCGAGTATCAGCCCTTCACGCCGATCATCGAATCGCTGCGCGGATTCCTCTCCGGCAACCCGTCGGGCGGTGACACCGCCGCGGCGCTGGCCTGGTGCGCCGGATTCGCCATTGTCGGATTTCTCTGGTCGCGTGCCACTTTCAGCAAGCGAGCGTAGTTTCGGCCAGTTCCCGCGGGCTCGCCCGCTCGCCCTCCCGCAACGCCTCGGTGTACTTCGTGTCACCGAGGCGTTGTCGTGCCGTCCGCTCGACGCGGGCGGCGTCCGGCAGCGAGTGGTCGGACCGGCCGCGCACGGCGGTGCTCGCCGCGAGCAGCCGCACCGCCTGCTCGTCCGCACCCGCCCGCAGGGCCAGATCCGCGATGCCGACGAGCACGCGAGCGAGCAGGGGAATATGCCCGGCCTCGGTCGCCGCCCGGTAGGCCGCGCCGTGCTGGGTGCGGGCCGCGTCGAGATCCTGCGCCAGGTAGCCGCGCAGCTCGTGGATGACCGCGCTGGTGTGCGGCTGCTCCGCCTCCGCGCCCAGTATGGTCGTCGCGATGTCGATCTGCTCGTGCGCCCGCTCCGCGTCGCCGGTCCACCACGCGAGTTCTGCTTCGGCCAAAGCCAATTCGGCCCGTGCGATCGGCCACGCGGACTGCGCAGCCCACCGCCGCGCCTCCGCCAGCGCGGCCGCGCTCGCATCCGGATCGCCCCGCAGCCAGGCCAGTTGCGCTTGCCGCGCTCGCATCCGAATCGCGTCCTCGTGCGCGCCCACCTCCGTGACCACCGCGACCGCCTGTTCGAAAAGCTCATCGGCGGCGGCGAATTCGCCGCCGGTGGCCAGGTGATCGGCCAGCTCGGTCAGTGCGAACGAGATGCCCCACCGTTCTCCGATTTCCCGGAACTCGGCCAGCGCGGTCGTCAGGTACTCCCCGGTCTCCGGTCCGTCCTGACCCAGGACGACCCGCATCTTGCCCAGCTGTAGTCGAGCCAGCGCTCGCACCCACGGATCGTCGTCGCCGAGCAGCGATTCGAAGGCGGGCAGATATTCCTGCGGCCCGTGCAGCAGCCGTTCCAGCACGCCGGCGAAACGCAGCGCCGGATGGCCGTCGCGGCGGCCGTGCGCGTAGTCGTAGGTTTTGCGGATCAACTCGGCCAGTTGCTGTTCGCCGCTGCGCCCGGAAGCCAGGAAGTGGACGGCCAGGCCGTACACGGTGGCACGGGTCTCGTCGTCCACCGCACCGGGCGCGTCGGCGGCGGCGGTCACGAACTCCGTGCCCTCGGCCTTGTGCCCGCCGAGCCACCAGTACCAGCCCGCTGCGGCCGCGAGCCGCAGTGCGCCGGGGCCGTCGCCGGTCGCCAGCGCCGCGCGCATGGCGGCGGCGATATTGTCGTGCTCGCGCTCGAGCACGGCGAGCCACTCCAGCTGCTCCGCGCGGCGCAGATGCGGTTCCGCGGTCGCTGCCAGGTCGGTGAAATACGCCAGATGCGCCCGCCGCGCCGATTCGGCGTCACCGGCTTCGTCGAGCCGGTCGCGGGCGTACCGCATGATCGTGTCGAGCATCCGATAGCGCGGGCCGCCGGGGCGATGACCGGGTGCGGCATCGTCGTCGGTGCCGCGCAGCAGTGATTTCTCGACCAGTGCGGTCAGCAGGTCCGGCACCTCCCACCGTTCCACCACCGGATTCGTTTCCGCACTCGCGCACACCTGTTCGGCCGCTTCGGAACTCGCGCCGTCGGCGAAGACCGCAAGTCGGCGCAGCACGACCCGTTCGCTGTCGGTGAGCAGTTCCCAACTCCAGTCGACCACCGCGCGCAGCGTCCGATGGTGCGGGATCGCGGTGCGGCTGCCGCCGGTCAGCAGCCGGAACCGGTCGTCGAGGCGGTCGGCGAGCTGTTCGAGTGACATGGTGCGCAGGCGTGCCGCCGCCAGTTCGATCGCCAGCGGGATGCCGTCCAGCGCCCGGCAGATGCGCGCCATGGTCGTCAGGGTGTGCGTGTCGGCGGTGATGTCCTGGCGCACCGCATCGGCCCGATCGCGCAGCAGCCGCACGGCGGGGGCGGATTCGATCTGCGCGGGGTCGGCGTCGGGAACGGGGGAGCCCAGCGGCTCCACCCGCCGGATCGCCTCGCCGGTGATGCCGAGCGGTTCCCGGCTGGTGGCCAGTATTCGCAGACCCGGGCATTCGCCGAGAATCCGGTGCGCGAATCGCGCCGCGGCCTCGATCACGTGCTCGCAATTGTCCAGGACCAACAGTGCTTCGCGGTCGCGGATCGCGGCGACCAGCCGCTCCATCGGTTCCGCGTTGGACGCGCCGCCGAGCAGGCTGTCGCGAAGTCCGAGCGCGGCGAGCGCCGCCTGCGCCACATCCCCGGTGGGGCCGAGCGACGCCAGTTCCACCAGCCAGGCCCCGTCCGGCAGATCGTCGAGCATGGTGCGCGCGGTCTCCAGCGCCAGCCGGGTCTTGCCGGAACCGCCGGGTCCGGTCAGGGTGGTGAGCCGGTATCCCGCGAGAAGTTCACGGACCACGGCGATCTCGGCGTCCTTGCCGACGAAGCTGGTCAGTTCGACCCGCAGATTGGTGCGGCGCTCCTCCTCGCGCGCGCCCACCTCGCCACGCAGCAGGGCGACGTGCAGGGCGGACAGTTCCGGCGAGGGGTCCGCACCCAGTTCGTCGGCGAGGGCCTCCCGGGTGCGCTGGTACACGGTCAGCGCCTCCGCGCCGCGACCGGCCGCCGCCAAAGCCCGCATCAGCGCGGCGGCGAGCCGTTCCCGCAACGGGTTCCGAGCCACCACCTCGGTCAGCTCGGCGACCAGGTCCGCACCCCCGGCCAGGCGGACCTCCGCCTCGTAGCGGTCCTCCAGCGCGGCGAGGTGCAGTGCTTCGAGACGGGTGACCACGGCGTCGACCGCTCCGCTGTCCACGTCGACATCCCGCAGGGGCGCACCGCGCCACAGCTCCAGCGCTTCGCGCAGCAGCGGGGCCCGCTGCGGATCCGTCGCGCCGCGCGCCTGTTCGAGCAGTCGCTCGAAGCGGTGCGCGTCGACGGCCCGCGGCGGCACCGCCAGCCGGTATCCGCCCGCCTGCACATCGAGCACGCCGTCCGGCAGCGCCCGGCGCAGCCGGGAGACCAGTGCCTGTAGCGCGTTCGCCGCGTCCGCCGGGGGCCGCTCACCCCAGATCCAGTCGACCAGTTGTGCTTTCGGCACCGCGCGCCCGGGTTCGAGGGCGAGCGCGATCAGCAGTGCCCGCAACCGCGCACCGGACACCTCGATCGCACCGCCGTCATCCGTCCGGATTTCCAGCGGTCCCAGCACTCTGATCTGCACCCGGACATTCTGCCGTGATCGGTCAGCGGTTCGCCCGGCGACCTGTCGGCGGCCTCGCAATCGCCGGTGAACAGGCGCGACGCGGAGGCGACGGCGGTGTCAGTCGGCTGTCAGCCCGGTGTCAGCGGAGCCCGCGACAGTTGTTCACGTACCCAGCACGGCGGATGCGGCCTTCGAATTTGATGCCGCCCCCGCTCATCGACCGACTCCCGAAAGAGCCCATCATGCCTACCTTCCGGACTCCGAATCCGATCACCGTCGCCGCCGAGGTGCTGTCCGGCACCGTCACCGTCATCGCCTCCGACCGCACCGACACCATTGTCGAGGTCCGCCCGGCCGACGCGTCCAAGAAGGGCGATGTGCGCGCCGCCGCGCACACCGCCGTCGACTTCTCCGACGACACCCTGACCGTGCGCGCCCCGAAGGGTTGGCGCACCTACACCCCGTTCGGCGGCAACCCCACCATCGAGGTGAGCATCGAGGTCCCGACCGGCTCCCGCCTGTCCGCCACCGCCGCCGTCGGCCGCCTCTCGACCACCGGCGAACTCGGCGACTGTGACCTGGACGTCTCCGCCGGGGACATCCTGCTCGACCGCATCCGCGGCGCCGTGTCCGCCAAGGCCGCCCGGGGTGACATCCGCGTCGGCGCGGCGATCCACGGGGTACTGCGGCTGGAAACCTCGATGGGCGACCTGGACGTCGGCATCCACCCCGGCAGTGCCGTGCACCTGGAGACCGCAGCCCCGACCGGCACGATCCGCAACCTCCTGGACCCGGTCTGCGATGCGCGGAACACCGGCGAAGTGCAGGTCTACGCGCGAACCATGCACGGCGACATCAGTGTTCGCCACGCCACCGTGGCGTGAGTTCGACCGACCCGCATCCGCCGTTTCGCCGGGCGGCCACGGAACCGACGTCGACATCGGTGACCGGCCCGCCCGCGCGAAGGCCGATCCGGCGTTCCAGTGCCGTTCCATCCCGGCGGCCTCGATCGTTTAGTCCAGCTTATCGACCGTAGCGGAATTCAGCCTTGTTCGGCCTGCGCATCCCGTCGAACGTTACTCATGTGCAACTGGAGAACACCCTCTTCGACTACAGCCCCATCACCGACCGTCCGGAGTTCAGCTGGCCGGGCGGTAAGAAGGTCGCCTTCTACGTCGGCCTGAACATCGAGCACTTCCGCATCGACAAGCCCTCCACCAGCATCTGGCCCGGCACCGCGGATCTGGTCCCCGACGCACTCAACTACGGCTGGCGTGACTACGGTGCCCGGGTCGGCGTCTGGCGAGTGATGGACGCGCTGGACAAGTACGGCATTCGCGCCAGCGCGTTGTTGAATTCCGATGTGGTGGAATACAACCCGCAGATCGTCAAGGCGGGTGTGGAACGGGATTGGGCCTGGCTGGTGCACGGCAAGACCAATTCCGAGGTGACGGCGGGAATGTCGCCCGAGGAGGAGCGGGAATACCTCACGCGCGTCGTCGAGGTCATCGCCGGGGCGACGGGTGCGCGCCCCAAGGGCTGGATGGGACCCGGCCTCACCGAAACCTTCGACACCCCGAGGATTCTGCGCGAGCTCGGTCTGGACTACATCCTCGACTGGACCAATGACGATCAGCCCTACCCGCTGAACATCCCCGGCATGCTCTCGGTGCCCTATACCCTCGAGCTCAACGATCTCGGCATCTTCGCCAAGGCCACCACCGGACCCGAATACGTTCGGATGATCCAGGACCAGTACGACGTCCTGCTGTCCGAATCCGATCGCAGCGCGCGCGTTCTCCCGATCGCCCTGCACCCCTTCGTCATCGGCCAGGCGTTCCGGACGAAGTACCTCGAGCAGGCGCTGGGATTCCTTGCCGCCCAACCGGACATCTGGCTCACCACGACCGACGAGATCGCCGCCTACTACCGCGGCACGGTGCTGGGGCAGCGCTGATGCGCGACCGTGATGGCCGGGCCTTTCGTCCTTGCCACTGCGTCGCAAGGTATTTGATGGAAAGATCGGTTGATATGATCAACAGACGAATTTCCCGCATCGGGCTCCTCGCCGTCACGGCGGCCGCGGCGCTGGCACCCGTCGCCGCCGCGCCCGCGAGTGCGGACACCCCGTTCCACGCCCCCGAGGTGAACTTCGCCGGGGCCGGCGCCGGTGCCGTGTCCGCCACCCTGCGCAACCCCAACGACCGCGGCGCCTGCTGGGCGGAGGCGTCGATCGGTGGTCAGCGCGTCTTCTTCGGCGACAGCGATCCCCTGGACGGTTACGAAGAGCCCGCCGGCAACGACACCCTCGCCAGGGTCGGCCAGACGGTCACCGTGACGCTGTCGGGCCTCGAGCCCGGCTCGACCATCGATGTGCGCGGCGGCTGCGTGAACCAGTGGGAGGAGCAGTTCACCGACTTCGTCGCGATCACTGTCCCGACCACCGGAACACCACCCGCCACCGGCAGCTTCGGCTTCTGAGAGCCGATGCGACGGCGGGCCGAACGAATCAGTGGTCGGCTCAGCCCGAATGGGCGGTGCACTCCGTATGCATCACGGTCGGGAACGGGTCGCCGCCCGCGCTGATCGACGCGAGATCGGGGGGACCGAAAGCGGCCATGGCGGCGTTCTCGGCCTCACCCCTGGTGAAGCCCGCCCCGCCCAGCACCACGCCGTTGCGGATCGCGACGGAGCCGCAGCCGTTGGCGAACCGCGCCTGCACCGTGCAGTTCTCCGACACGCACTTCGACAGCACCACCCCATCCGCATCCGCCCAGCTCGGGTAGTTGAGCGCCCAGATGACGTGGACCTGGTCGCCGAGAATCTCGGTGGCCATGGATCCGTAGAAGCGGCCGTCGGATCCGGGTCGACAATGCCGATTCGTCCGCATCTCCCGACCGTCACGGCTCGTAGCCGCCGCGGCGGTCGCGACCAAGATCAAACGCGCTGATTGCGGACTCTACGCCGCGCCGCGATCCGCTGTCTCGAAAACCGGGCCGATCGGGTGATCGTGACGGTCATCGAAGCCGTTCGGCCGAGGTCATCCCGCTGATCTCGCGGTGGATACGGCCGGTCTTCGGCTGCCGTCGCACGTTCGCCGCCCGACGATCCTGCCGGGTGAACACCCGGTCGCTGTCGCGACCCCGACTCGGGCTCCGGCTCAACGGGTTTCGTGCAAGGCGTGCCGGTCCATCCAGGTGGCGACGGCCGCGCCGATCTCGTGTGGGCGGTCCTCCGGGGCATGGTGCTTGGCGGGCGGGATCATGACCTTCTCCGCGCTCGCGAAGGTGGTCGCCGCCCAGTCGACGGCTGCCGCGGTGACGCCCTGGCCGTTCTCCAGGGCCATGATCAGCTTCGGGAGTTCCGGTGTGCTCGCCAGGTAGCGGCCGTAGTTCTCGATGATCGCCACCACATCGGCGGGCTCGCCATCGAGCGGCAGCTCCCTGGGCCACGCCAGCAGGGGTTTGCGCGAGGCCGGTGTCGGATAGGGGGCGCGGTAGACATCATGGTCTTCCTCGGACAGATCCGTCACCTGTGCGGGCAGGTTGAATTCGATGAACATGTTCTCCTCCAACACCATTCGCTCGCCTTCGGTGCTGCGGTACTTGGCGAACAGCTCCCGGGCCTGCGGTGCCATGTCCTCGGCCCGGCCCGGCCGCAGGAAGGTCTCGATCACGGCGATGCCACGCACCCGGCCGGGATGGCGTGCGGCCCAATCCATACCGAGCGCACCGCCCCAGTCGTGGCCGACGATGATCACCTGATCGAGGTCGAGGGCGTCGAACCAGGCGTCGAGGTAGCGGGCATGGTCGGTGAAACGGTAGGGGCTGTCGGGTTTGCCGGAGTCGCCCATGCCGATCAGGTCCGGGGCCAGGACCCGGGTCTTGTCCGAGACATGCGGAATCACATTGCGCCACAGGTACGACGAGGTCGGGTTGCCGTGCAGGAATACGACGGGGATGTCGCCGGATCCGGTGTCGCTGTAGGAGATATAGGAGTCGAGCACATCGACGGTGTTCACGGCGGATGGTCCCTTCTCGGGTGGTGTCGCGCACGCCATGGTGGTGCCGGCGACGAGCGCCAGAGCGCCCGCCAGTCGCAGCAGTGATCGTCGGTTCAGCTGTTTCATATCGCGTCTTTCCCTCAGGCGCGGGCCAGTTCCTCGGCCATGCGGGTGGTGATGGTGGCAAGTACGCGGGCCGTGGTGTCCAAGTCCTCGGGCGCGACCGCGCCGTAGGCGGCCTGCACGATCGCGCCGGACGCGGCGCGCACCTCGGCGGCCAGGGCCGTGCCCGCGTCGGTGACCTCGAGACGGTCATCGGTCGCGGTGCGCAGCAGACCCGCTTCGAGCAGGGCGGCCACGGCGTGGTCGACATCCGCGGGGTCCCACTGGGTCATGCCCGCGACGCGGACGCCGTGCCCGGTCCGCTCGACTGGCTGACCTGCGGCGACGGCCTGGTTCAGGGTGATCCACTGCTTCTCGTCGAGCGTGGTGCCGGCCAGCGCCCGGGCGAGGACCGCGGTGTGGTGCTTCTCGGCCTGGCCGACGATCGACGGGGTCAAGGTGGCCGGGGTGGTGGTGCTCATTCGCGATCTCCTCGATCGGGGTGCTCGTTGACGAGGTAGATTCTGACACTAAGTCTCATTAGTGCGCAAGTATCATTTATGCCTGAGTATCTTTCGGTCCTGAGGTTCGTATCGCGTTAGGATTCCGGCATGGCCACCGACGACCGCGCCCTGCCGCTGCGCGAACGCAAACGGATCCGCACCCGTCGCGCACTCGCCGACGCGGCACTGCGGCTGTTCACCGAAAAGGGCTTCGCCGCAACCACGGTGGAGGAGGTGGTGGACGCGGCCGAGGTCTCACGCAGCACCTTCTTCCGCGCGTTCCCCACCAAGGAAGACGTGGCGATCGAGGCCGAAACCGAACTCTGGACGAGCTATCTCGAAACGTTGGCCGACCGCGAACCCGCCGGACCGATCCTCGCCGGGCTGCGCGACGCGCTCATCGACACCGCGCTCGCGCTACCGCAGGACTGGGACCAGCGCTACGTCGCCACCCGGCGGCTGATCCTCACCGCGCCCAGCCTGCTCGGGCACGTCGGCTACACCCGTTCCGGCGTGCGGAAACAGATCGCCGCACAGCTCGCCGACACACTCGATCTTCCCGGCGACGACCTGCGCCCGCGCATCCTCGCCGAAATGACCACCGCCGCCTGGAGCATCGCCGGACGCGACTGGGTGGCCGCCGACGGCGACGGCGGTCGACCCGGCCTCCTCGACCGGCTGCGGGACGCCTTCACCGCCATCCCCGACGCCCTGCGATTGACGGCCTGACGGCCACGTTCGGGATGATCAGATCCCGTCGCGCAGCGCCTGGACCCCGTCGCGGAAGCTGGGATACCGAGGCTTCCAGCCCAGGTCCGCCTTCGCCTTGGCGTTGGACACCCGCACGGACGTATCGATCATGAGGGTCGCGAGGTACGGAGCCGCCATCCGGATTACCCACTTCGGGATCCTGCGGGGCGGACCGGTGCGCCCGGCGCGGGCATGTGCGGTGAACATCTCGCCCCAGGTCGCCGGTGTGTCGTCGACGATGTTGTAGGCCCGTCCGGCGCTGCCGGACTCCATGGCGGCGACCGTGGCCGCGGCGGCGTCGGCCAGGTGGATCCATGCCATGGTGCCGCCGCCGTCTCGGGGGACCGGCAGGGTGCGCGCCCGCAGCGCCCGGATGAAACTCTGGGAGCCGGACAGTCCGTAGAAGGCGCCGTAGCGCAGCGCGATCCCGTCGATGCCGTCGGCGTCGAACACCTGCTGCTCGGTCGAATCGAGTGCCGCCACAATGGGATCGGTCTTGTCTCCGCGTTGCAGACCGAATGGATCGCGTTCGGTCAGCGGCCGGGAGCCGTGGTCGGTGTAGCCGTATCCGGGCACCATGGACTGGGTCAGGAATCGGCGTGCGCCGATCGCGTCGGCCGCCTGCAGCAGATGCGCCGTACCGGTGACCCGCAGCCGATTGGTCAGGTCCAGATCCCGGTACCTGGCCGGTGTCTTGCGCAGCGCGGTGAGCTGGTGGATGACGACATCCGCCGAGAGACCCTGCACGGCGCGCAGCAGTCCGTCCCGGTCGAGCACGTCGGCCACCACGATGCGGGCGTTCGGAATGTTCACCGCGGAATCCCGACTCACCGCGAGCACCTCATGGCCGCTCGCGTGCAGGGCCGCCACCAAGGGGCGGCCGATCGCGCCCGTAGCACCGGCGATCACAACTTTCACGATGATGTCCTCTTCAATATCCGTATCCGGGTGAGCAGTGCGGCGGCGATCACGGACACCGACCCGAGCAGCCACGGGTCGGAACCGTTACCACCGTCGCCACCGCGATGCGCCCGTGTGCGGGAATGCGCCGGGCGGCCTGACCGGCCAGCAATCGTCCGGTGGGCCCATTGGCCCCGACAACGATGATCCGCATGACGCGGTCATCCCTCGGACGAGCCGGTGCCGGCACGGGTTGCCTTGCGGGTGGCGCGGCCGCCCTTGGACAGCTGGACCGGGAGTTTCACGTAGCGGCTCATCTTGGCGGCGAGCGGTGGGGTGCTGCTGACCTGTTCCTTGTAGAAGGCGGCGACCTTGCCGGTGAGGTACCACCGGTTCGGGGTGTCGTCGGCCTTGGTGAACTGGATGACCGCGTCGCGGCGGCCGAGGCTCACCGGCTGGTGGAAGTAGCCGAAGCGCAAGGGCTTCACCTTCTTCCCACGCAGTAGCCGGGCGATGACCGTGGCGGTGTAGTCGGCGGTGACCACGCCGCTCTGGCAGGTGCCGTGAATCTGTCCCCAGGGCTGCCGCACCAGCGCGGCGTCTCCGATGGCGTGGATATCGGGGTGGGACTCGGAGCGCAACGTGGGATCGGTGATGATGAGTCCTCGTGCGTCGGTGGATATTCCGGCGCGGGTGGCCAGAGACGACACTCGTACGCCGGTGGTCCACAGGGTCAGATCGGAGCCGAGGTTGACACCGGTGTCCAGGCCGACGGCGGTGGGCAGCACCTTGGTGGCCTTCACACCGACCATGCGGACGACGCCGAGACGGTCCAGCACACGATTGAGGTGAGCACGGGCCTTGACGCCCATCATGGCACCGGGCTCGCCGGAGCTGACCAGGGTGACGGTCAGTTCCGGGTACGCCTCGGCGATTTCGGCGGCCGCCTCGATACCGGTGAGCCCACCCCCGCAGACGGTGACCGCGCCGCGCGCGGCGTTGATCTCGGGCAGTCGCTGGGAGAACAGGCGTGCGGCGCGGGGATCGTCGAGGGTCCAGGCGTGCTCCGCCGCGCCGGGCACCATGCTGGTGTCGGCGGCGCTGCCGAGCGCGTAGACCAGGGTGTCGTAGCGCAGGACCGCTCGATCGTCGAGGGTGACGACCTTGGCGGCGGTGTCGATGGCGGTGGCCGAGGCTCGATGGAACTCCACGCCGGTGCCCGCCAGCAGGTCCGGGATCTGATAGTCGGTCAGTTCCTGCCCCGCGGCGACCTGGTGCATGCGCAGCCGCTCGGTGAAGCGGGACGAGGGATTCACCACGGTGATGCGGGTGTTCAGCTTGCGGGTGTAGCGGGCCAGCCGGGCGGTCGCGATCAGGCCGGTGTAGCCGGCGCCGAGGACGACGATCTCGTGGGCGGTGTGGGTGTTCATCGCGGGCTTCCTGTCGGTCGTTCGCTGGAGTCGGCTATGGGACAAGGCAGCCCGGCAGAGTGTGACAGTCCGAGAATGTGACTCGGGTCACTCAGACGGGCGCGTAGGTCAGGTTCAGCACGCCGGAGGCGAGGGCGGTCGACCGCACGAGGGTCAGCGGCGCTTCGGGGGTTCCGGCGGGGAACAATCGCGCGCCGCCGCCGAGCACCAGGGGGTGGATCAACAGGCGGAGTTCGTCGAGCAGGTTCGCTGCCAGTAGCGCGCGGACGAGGCTGATGCTGCCCTGGAGCAGGATGGTCCTTCCCGGCTGGCGCGCGAGTTCGGTGGTCGCGGCGATCAGGTCGCCGTCGAGCAGCGTGGTGTTGTGCCAGTCCGGCTTGTCGATCGCGGTGGAGGCGACGACCTTCCGCATGCCATTGATGGTGTCGGCCATCGGTCCGGTCCGATCCGGCCAGGCGGCGGCGAACGTCTCATAGGTGACGCGCCCCATGAGCAGCGTGTCGGCTTCGGAATACCACTGGCCGACAAGGTGATCCATCTCGTCGTCGTGATACGGCAGATGCCATTTCTCCGGTGCCTCCACGACGCCGTCGAGCGTGATGAACAGCCCGGCGACGAGCGTGCGTGTGGATTCCATGGTTTCCCTTTCGCATGGGACATCGAGCCTCGGTGGTCGTCCGAGGCCGTGCCGGTGGGTGCGGAGGATGATTCGCCGAGGAGCGGCGGGCACACCCGAAGATAGTGCCATAATGGAATAGTGTCAATCTGGAATTACATGCGAGATGCCAAAGCTCGCCTTCCGCTCATCGCGTCCGGCAGCTATGCCGCCCTCGCGACGGTGGTCTTCTGCACCATGCTCGCGGAGACGGTCTTCCTCTATCCGAACTACTTTCACGACATTCCGAACTCGCTGGTGGTGGCCGACGAGTTCACCGCTGTGGTGTCGGTCGGCAGTGTGATGCGGCCACTCGGCGCGGCCCTGACCCTGGCCGCGGTCGTGGCGGTCGCGGTCGGCCTGTGGGCCGGGCAGGCCCGGTTGTGGCTGCTTGCCTCACTGCTGTCGCTGGTATCGGGACTCGCCCTGCTGTCGATGCTCTACCTGTGGCCTCGCTGGACGATCCTGTTCGACGATCGCGCCCGGTACACGATCGACGAACTGAGCCGCACGGCTCGGGAGATCGAGAGCGCCCATGCGGTCCGCCTGGCCCTCGGTGCTCTCACCGCGCTGCTCGCGGTGATCGCGGCGCTGCGGACCTATCGGAACCGGATTCTGGAGACCGCGGGAACGGGCGGGCCTCGAACCGTGGCGTGCCAACCGACGGAAGGCGGGCCCGAAAAGTAGTCCCAGAATGGAATTATGTTAATCTGGCATCAAATCCGGCGCTGCGCGAGGCAGCCCATCGGCCGGTGACCAGATCGAGGATCGCAGATGTCATCACGCCCGCGTGTCGAGTCGAATATCCGCGCCCTGATCACAGGGGGCGTGCTGCACAATCACGCCGTGGCTCAACGGCTCGGCCTGCACGTCATCGACCTGCAGGCCCTGAACCTGCTGGCGATCGCGGGCGGCAGCATGGCGCCGTCCGCGCTGGCCGCGGCGATGCATACGCCCCGATCATCGGTCTCGCGCATCGTGCGACGCCTCGGGGAAGCCGGCTACGTGCACCGGCGCGAGTCGCCCACCGACCGCCGGAGCGTGACCGTCGAGCTCGACCACGAGCGCCTCGCGGACGTGACGGCGGAGTACCGGCAGCAATCCGATCGGCTGGCCCGTGTGCTCGCGGGCTTCGATGACGACGAGGTGGCGGTGATCGTGAGGTTTCTCGACGCGGTGCTCGATCGCGCGCCCTAGATGTGGATCCGCTCGACTTCCCGGACTCGATCCGCTTGTGCGAATGTGGCCGCGGCCCAGTCGATTCCCTCCGCCGCAGCGCTGGTCCCCGCCGCCTCGTTCGAAATGGAATTACTTGCGTGGAGCGATTCCCGGTGCCCGAGCACCGCCGGGACCGACGAGCTGGCTGCGGCGATGAACCTGATCGACACTGTCCCGCATGGATTCGCCTAGGGCGCAACAGGTTCAGATCTGGGTCAAATGGATCGAGGTTGTCGCGGTGAGCTGGTTGTATTTTCGTTTCACCACTTCGAACCGGCTGCCGGGCGCGAACAGGACCTCGTTCTCGCCCGGCCTCCTGGAGTATTCGCCGATCTGCTTGCCATGCTTGGAGGCGATCCGGAAGCGCACCGCGCCGGTGAAGGTTCCGTTTTTGGTAGAGGTACTCAGAAACGCCGTCTCTTCGATGACGTTGCCGAGCCGATAACGGGCGAGCACCGCGGGCGGCAACTCGGTCCCTCGATAGACCGTTCCCGTGTAGTCGGGCAGCTTGGTCAACGCCGCGCGAAGCGCTTCGACTTTGTCGCGGGTCAGCTGATCGAGGCGTCCGGCCCGCAGCGCCTCGTTCAGTCGAGAGAATTCCGGGCCCGAATAGGAGTCCAGTGCGAAGAGATCGTGCTCGGTGAGGCGGCTGGCGGTCGGCAGCGCTCGTATCGCGTGCCACATTCTCGAGCGTGCTGGCGAACGCTTTTGTGATTCGGGAATGCTCCGCCCCCGCGTCGTGGGTGGCCGTACGGAGCGGCTCGACGATCCGCTCACGAACGATCCGGCGCAGTCGACTCACCCAATTCTCCTCGGCCGAACTTCCCCGGCCGAGACATCGTAGGGCCGGCTGTGCCCTCGGCGAGCCGCCGGTGATCTGCACCTCTCGGATGTGCACCTCCGCGCCCGGCCTGGCTGGCTCGAGGACACACCTAGCCGAGTCGGTCGCGCCGGGCGATCAGGAAGTTGCGCTCCGACTGGTTCGCGGTGATCTGGGCCGCGGTGTCGAAGGCCCGCTGTGCTTCCCGGCTTCGTCCGAGGCGGGCGAGGAGGTCACCGCGGATCGCGTGGAACAGGTAATAGTTCCCGAGGTCCAGGTCATCCACCACGCGAAGTGCCGCTGCGGGGCCGTGGACCTCGGCGAGTGCGACCGCGCGGTTGAGCGCCGCGACCGGACCGGCGTCGAAGTGCAGGAGGCGGTCGTACAGTGCCAGGATCTGAGTCCAGTCGGTGACGGGGTCCGTGTGCACGGCGTTTATCGCGGCCAGGATCTGATACCGGCCCGGCTGGTCGCGGCGCAGGCACGCGCGGACGATCGCGCGGCCCTCCAGGACCAGATCGGCGTTCCAGCGTGAGCGGTCCTGGTCGGCCAGCCGAACCAGGCCGCCGTCCGGGTCGGTGCGGGCGGCGCGGCGGGCCTCGATCAGCAACATCAGCGCGAGAAGTCCGGCGGCCTCCGGTTCGTCCGGCATCAGTTCCACCAGCAACCGGGCGAGGCGGATCGCCTCGGCGCACAGATCGGCGCGGGCCAGTTCGGCGCCGGAGGTCGCGACGTATCCCTCGTTGAAGATCAGGTAGAGCACCGCGAGCACCGCACGGAGGCGATCGGGCAGATCGGCGTCGCTGGGCACCCGGTAAGGGATCTTGGCATCGCGTATCTTCGCCTTCGCCCGGACGAGGCGCTGCGCCATCGTCGGTTCGGGCACCAGGAAGGCGCGGGCGATCTCGGTCGTGGTCAGCCCGCCGAGCAGCCGCAGCGTGAGTGCAACCTGTGCGGGCATGGCCAGGGCCGGGTGGCAGCAGGTGAACACCAGCCGGAGGCGGTCATCGCGCACGGGACCCTCCTCGTCGGGTTCGTCCGGGCAGTGCAGGCGCTGAGCCTCGGCGTGCTTGTGCGCGCGGAGCGATTCGCGGCGTAGCTCGTCGATGGCCCGGTTGCGGGCGGTGGTGATGATCCAGCCGACCGGGCTGGGCGGCATGCCGTCGGCCGGCCAGCGTCGCAGGGCGGTGGTGAACGCTTCGGCGACGGCGTCCTCGGCCGTGCCGATGTCGCCGAGCCCGCGCACGAGCACGGCGACAGCCTTGCCGTACTCGGCGCGGAACACGGCTGCGATCTCCTGCGGTGTCGGACTCAATACGGTTCCACGTCCTGGAACGGGCGGACCTCGATCGGCAGCGTGGTCGCGGCGGCCGCCTTGCGCCCCCACTCCAGGGCGACATCGAGGTCGGGGGCGGTGATCACCCAAATCCCGCCGATGTGCTCCTTTCCCTCGACGTAGGGGCCGTCGGTGACCATGCCGTCGGCGCGCACGACGGTCGCGGTGCCCGGCGCGTGCAGGCCGCCGGTGAACACCCACGAGCCACTCTCGCGCAAATCCTGGTTGAACCGGTGCAGATCGGCCGCGATCCGGGCCATGGTCGCGGGGTCCGGTTCGCCTTCGGGCTGGTAGATAGAGAGCAGGTATTTCGGCATGGGTTCCTACTTGCGGGTGTAGCGGGCGATGATCACGCCCGTGGTGGTGGTGACGCTGCCGGTGAGGTCGAACTCGGTCAGTGGGGCGGGGCCCTCGAACAGCCGAGTGCCGGAGCCCAGGGTGAGCGGGTGGATCAGCAGCGTGTAGGTGTCGACGAGGCCGGCGGCGTGCAGGTCGCGGACCAGTGCGGCGCTGCCGATGATCGTCAGGTCCTTGCCCGGCTCGGCCTTGAGCTTTGCCACCGTCTCAGCGGCGTCGCCCGACAACAGGATCGAGTTCTGCCAGGCGTCCGCGTTCTCCAGAGTTCTGGAGGCGACATACTTGGTGGCCGCGTTCATGTGCGTGGTGAACGGGTTGTCGTCGGTGCGGGTGCCCCAGGCGGTGATGAAGTCCTTCCAGGTCCGGTGTCCGAACAGCATATCGGTCGGGTCGGCCATACTCTTGCCCATCTCGTGGCCCATGACTTGGTCGTTGTACTTGCCGCCCCAGCCCCCGTGGGTGAAGCCACCGCGGGTGTCCTCGTCGGGGCGGCCGAGGCCCTGGACGACTCCGTCGAGGGTGATGGACAACGTGGCGTTGACTTTGCGCATGATCATTCTCCCTTGCTCCTGCGGACCGCACCTCCGCGTCCCGCTCACCTTCTACACGAAGAGCCACCGGCGAAATCGACACCTGCGCCGAACTTTTTCCCGAACCCGGGAATGGAGGCTGACGGCGAGCGCGCCGCCTCGCCGCCCGGACAACGGGACTCCCGCAGGGGAGGTGACGCTCTCGCCCGATCCCGCAGCGGCCACGTTCCGAGTGCTGCAATGCATGGTGCGGACACGCTTCTGCGTGTCGTCGGAAGTCCACTGCTGCGCCACTCGGCCGACAAGATCGGGCACGCATTGGGCACGCGATCATGCTCTGGATGAATCTGCTCAGGTCAGGGTGGTGCCCTCGGCAGGATTCGAACCTGCGACACCCGCTTTAGGAGAGCGGTGCTCTATCCCCTGAGCTACGAGGGCTGGGTGGGGGCGCGGGGCGCCGCCTACCTGGACGCCGGGGAGTCTACCGGGTCACAGGGGTGAGGGCAGCATGCACGGGGGTGGGGGTGTTCGTCCAGGGGTTATCGGTGGGTCAGGGGGATTCGGGGGTGTGGGTGTCGGGGCGGTGGAGGAGGGCGGTGGCTATGCCGGAGACGGTGCGGTCGGGGTCGTGGGTGAGGTGGCGGAGGGTGGGGGTCGTCAGGGGGGTGGGGAGTTCGGCGAGGGCCTGGGTGAGGCGGATGCGGGGGGCGGGATCTGTTGGGTGGGTGGCTAGTTCGTTGGTGAGGGCGGTGAGGATGGGGGTGGACCAGGCGGGGTCGCGGGCCAGGGTGCCGAGGATTTCGGCGGCGTCGATGTCGTTGGGGCCGGTGGCAACGGTGTGCACGAGGACGGGGATGGATGCGGTGACGCCGCGGGCGCCCGCCGCCAAGGCCGCGTGGCGGCGGATGGCCGGGTCGGGGTCCGCCAGGGCGTCGGTGAGGGCCGCGGTCGCCTCGTCACCGGGCAGTTCGGCCAGCGCCAGCACCGCGCGCAGGCGGGTGGCGGTGTCGTCCGAGCGCAGGCCGCGGGCCACGCGCGGCACGCCGTCACCGCCCGCGCGGGCCAGCGCCCAGCGCAGCGCGCCCGCGACATTGGGGTCGGATTCGGTCAGGACCGCGTCGGCGAGCAGGTCGGCGGGCATGGCGGTGTCCTCGGCGGGGGCGAGGACGGCCTGTTGGCGGCGGGCGGCGTCGGGGGAGCGCAGGGCGTGCAGGAGTTCGACGATGCGCAGGACGTCGCGCCAGCCGTCGGGGTTCGCGGCGTCGACCGTGCGGAGGCGATCCAGCAGTTCGCGTTCGCGGTCGAGCCGGTCCTCGGTCTTTCGGATGAGGTCGCCGACCAGGGCGGAAGGGCTGAATTCGGGATCGTCGAGCGCGCGGCCGATCTCGCGCAGGGACAGTCCCAGCGAACGCAGCCCTTCCAGCAGGAAGAGGCGGCGGATGTCGGCGGCCGCGTACTCGCGGTAGCCGCCCAGCGTGCGGCCCGTCGGCCGGACCAGCCCGAGCGAGTCGTAGTGCCGGAGCATGCGGGCGCTCACGCCGAGCCGCCGCGCCACCTCACCGATCAGCACGCATTCGCCTCCTTCCGATCCGGTCCGAGCGCGACGACCCGGCGCGCCTCGTCGACGGCGAGCTCGAAACCGGCGTCCGGGTCGCGCAGCAGCCGCTGCGTGGCGCGGGCGTGTGCGTGGACCGCCGCGTCCCGGCTGGCGGCGGCCGCCTGCAACACCGGTTCGATCACCTCGCCCAGCGTGACCAGGGCGCGGCTCAGGCTGAGCTGTAGCTCCCGGTCGCCGCGGCCGAGCAGCGCACCCAGTTCCGTCGCCAGGCCCGCCCGCTCGGCCTCGGGTACCAGAATGACAGCGGCCCGCCAGGCACTGCGCGCCACCTCGTCGTCGGCGTCACGGAGCAGCCCGGTCGTGATGTCGGGCCACACCCCGCGGTACCCGATCTTGGACAGCGTGTGCAGCGCCTGACTACGGGCCTGCGCCGGCTCCGCCCGGAGTTCGGCGCGCAGTCGCGGCACGGTGAGTTCCGGCGGATAGCGGGTCAGCGCCCAGGTGAGCATGTCGCGCACGAAGAAGTCCGGCTCGATCGCGCACCGGGCGACGAGTGCGTCGACGACATCCGGCTCGCGCCGGGTGCCGATCGCCAGTGCCGCCGCGAGCCGGGTGGACGAGTTCTCGGCGGCCAGACCGGCGAGTAGTCCCTCTCGTGTGTTCATGCCGCCACTGAACACCTTGTCACCGTGACAAGGTCAAGCGCGCACGGCGACCTCGTAGTCGCCCGGCTCGAACTTGCGCGCCTTCCAGCGGAACAGCACGGTGGCGCCCGGCCAGTTGTTGGTGATGCGTCCGGAGGCATTGCGGTACCAGCTGGAGCAGAAGTTCCAGGGGGTGTCCTTCAACCGGTGCTGGAGCCAATCGTCCCAGGACTGTTCGACATTCGGGCGGGCGGACACGAAGCTGCCCGGCCGCCGCGCCAGATAGCCGATGGCCTGGCGGATGTAGCGGGCCTGCGCCTCCAGCATGTAGATGATGGAACCGGAGCCGACATTGGTGTTCGGGCCGTACATCATGAACATATTGGGGAAGTGCGGCACGGACATGCCCAGGTAGGCGCGGGCGCCCTCGGCCGCCCACTCGTCGGCCAGCTTGCGGCCGCCCAGTCCGTAGATATTCATGGGCGCGAGGAATTCGGTGCCCTTGAAACCGGTGCCGTAGATGATCACGTCGACCTCGTGTTCGACCCCGTCGGCGGTGCGGATGCCGGTCGGTGTCACCGCCTCGATGGCGGTGGTCTCCACGGCCACATTCGGCCGCGCCAGCGCGGGGAAGTACTCGTTGGAGAACAGCCCGCGCTTGCAGCCCGCCGCGTAGTCGGGGGTCAGCTTGGCGCGCAGCTCCGGGTCGGGCACCTGCTGCTCGCGGTGCCGGTCGGCGATGGCGATCACGGGCTTCTTGATCGCGGGGATATCGGTGAGCGCCAGCGCGAGCACCTCGAAGAAGGACCAGATCGCGAAGCGCTCCGCCAACCGCGTGGGCGGCACGTATTTGAACAGCGCGTGGTGCAGCGCCGAGTACTCGGTGTCGAACTTCGGCAGCACCCAGGCCGCCGAACGCTGGAAGAGAGTGAGGTGCGCGACCGTCGGCGCGATGGCCGGAATGTATTGGATGGCACTGGCTCCCGTGCCGATGCAGGCCACCCGTTTGCCGGTGAGATCGACGCCGTGATCCCACTGCGCCGAATGGAAGGCCGCACCGGTGAAGGAGTCGATGCCCGGCAGCTGCGGCACGGCCGGCCGGGACAGCTGGCCGACGGCCGGAACGAGGATGTCGGCGGTGCGGGTCGCGCCGTCCGCGGTGGTGACCCGCCAGACGCCCGCCCGCTCGTCGAATTCGGCGTCGGTGACCTCGACGCCGAATTCGATGTGCTCGGGGATGCGATGCTTGTCGGCGACCGCGCGCATGTATTCGTGGATGTCGCGCTGATGCGAAAAGCGGCGCGGCCAATCGGATTTCGGCTCGAACGACCACGAGTACAGCGGTGAGGGCACATCGCAGGCCGCGTTCGGGTAGGTGTTCTCCCGCCAGACGCCGCCCAGATCCGCGGCCTTCTCCAGCAGGGTGAAGTTGCCTATGCCGTGGCGGCGCAGTTCCAGCGCCATGCCCAGGCCCGCGAAACCCGCGCCGATGATCAGGATGGACGGCTCACGACTCATATACCGAAGGTAGAGGGCCGGGCGGTCGGTAGCGAAGACATCGCGGGACATGGAATCCATATTTTCGGCCAGCAGTGCGTGCGGGCAGCGGAGTACCCCCCCGGGTCACTGTCTCAACCAGCGAGTCTTCGCTCGACTGGACAGCTCAGAAAGCAACGCTTATATTTCACGGAAGAATTTACTTCAATTTGCTTGTCTCGGTTCGGGATTGGTGTTTTCTGCGGCGCCGCAGGGGGTGTCGTTGCCCATCGATGCCGTGCTGAGACCTCCGGGTCGGCTCGGCGCTGCGTGGGGCGGCGACGTGTCGGCATTCGGCTTGCGGGCGGCGAAGGTGGGGTTCGCCGCCCGCAAGTCGGCACATAATCTGCGGCGCGCTGCCCTCACTTTCCCGGCTCCGGGCGTGTTCGGTACCCCCGGTCACACAATGTCCGAATTCGGCTATCCTCGCCGGTTAGTGACCCGTCTCACGGTCACTCAGGGAAGTGCAAGGGAGCGGTTGGAAATGTTGAGCACCATGCAGGATGAGCAGTTGTCGCTGGCGACGCTGCTGCAGTACGCATCCACCTTCCAGGGCGACAGCACCGTGTCCACCTGGACCGGGGAGGGCGTCCGGACGCAGACCTACCGGGAGATCGGGGCCGATGCGGCGCGGTTGGCCAATGCCCTGCGTGGACTCGGCGTCGGCATCGGCGATCGGGTCGGCACCTTCATGTGGAACAACAACGAGCACATGGTCGCGTACGTGGCCGTGCCCGCCATGGGCGCGGTGCTGCACGCACTGAACATCCGGCTGTTCCCGGAGCAGTTGATCTACGTCGCCAATCACGCCGAGGACCAGGTCGTGATCGTGGACGGCACGCTGCTGCCCATGTTCGCCCAGTACCTGCCCAGCCTGAAGACCGTGCGCCACGTCATCGTGGCCAACGGCGACGCCGCCGCGCTCACCGCCCCCGAGGGCGTGCAGGTGCACTCCTACACCGACCTGCTCGCGGCGCAGCCGGACAGCTTCGACTACCCGATCATCGACGAACGCTCCGCCGCGGGCATGTGCTACACCTCCGGCACCACCGGCGATCCCAAGGGCGTCGTCTACTCGCACCGCTCCAACTGGCTGCACGCCGCCCAGGTGTGCGCGCCCAACGGCATGGGCTTCACCGCCGACGACACCGTGCTGGCCATCGTTCCGCTGTTCCACGCCAATGCCTGGGGCATCCCGTACGCCGCGCTCATGTCCGGGTCGAACCTGCTCATGCCCGACCGTTTCCTGCAGCCCGCACCGCTGCTGGAGATGATGGCCGCGGTCCAGCCCACCTTCGCGGCGGCCGTGCCGACCATCTGGGGCGGCGTGCTGGCCACCCTGGCCGCGCAGCCGCAGGACATCTCGCATCTGCGCACCTGTGTGGTGGGCGGTGCGGCGGTGCCGCCGTCGATGATGCACGCCTTCGAGGAGAAGTTCGGCGTGAAGCTGCTGCACGCCTGGGGCATGACCGAGACCTCGCCGCTGGGTTCGGTCTCGCATCCGCCGACCGGCACCGAGGGCGACGAGCGCTGGGCCTACCGCTACACGCAGGGCCGCTTCCCGGCCGGTGTGCAGGCGCGGCTGGTCGGCGACGACGGCAATGTCGTTCCGAATGACGGTGTTTCGCTGGGTGAGCTGGAGGTCAAGGGCCCCTGGATCACCGCCTCCTACTACTCGCCCGACGGCGCGCAGGTCGATCCGGACAAGTTCCACGACGGCTGGCTGCGCACCGGCGATGTTGGCAAGATCAGCCCCAACGGCTATCTGACGCTGGTGGACCGCTCCAAGGACGTGATCAAGTCCGGCGGCGAGTGGATCTCGTCGGTGGACCTGGAGAACGCGATCGTGGGGCACCCGGCCGTGGCCGAGGCCGCCGTCATCGGCATTCCGGACGAGAAGTGGGACGAGCGGCCGCTGGTCGCGGTGGTGCTGGCCGAGGGCGCCGCGGCCAAACCCGAAGAGCTGCGCGAATTCCTGGCCGACAAGTTCGCCAAGTGGCAGCTGCCGGAGTACTGGACGTTCATTTCCGAGGTGCCGAAAACCAGTGTGGGCAAGTACGACAAGAAGCGGCTGCGCGCTCGGTACGCCGAGGGCGAGCTGACGGTGACCAAGCTGTCCTGATCCGTTCCGATCGAATCCCGGTGGCGGGTGCGACTTCTCGTTCGCACCCGCCACCGCCGTTCGTGGTGACACGGTTGCGCTGTCATGCGTGATTGCCGCCGCGCGTGACAGCCATTACAGTGGAGCTCCAATGGGAACGTCAGCGTTCCTAAACGTCGGCGTTTTCAGCAGCTGTAGTGGAGTCGCGCATGATCGGAAGAGGGCATACCGCAACGACCACCGCATCCGACGGTATCGCGGCGGTGCGGACGATCTCGGCTCCGCTGCACGATGTGCGGGCGCTGTCGCAGCGGCTGGTCACCCACTTCACCGAGGCGGTGACCCCCATCGGCAACCTGCCCCGTGAGGTGCTGCGCGGCGAGGTCACCACGGTCACCCGCACCTGCCTGGAACTCGCCACCGGCGTGCTCGAGGGCCACGACGTCGAGGACAAGATCGAACGCCTGCACCGGGCGGGCGCGGAATGGGCGCGCGAGGGCATTCCCATCGGGGCCATCCACCGCGCGGTCCGCGACGGCGTGGAACTCGCCTTCGGACTGGTGCTGGAGGCCGCCGGACCCGACGACTACGCCCGGCTGATGGTCACCGCCCAGCGGTTCCTGGAAATCCTCGCGCTGATCAACGCGGCCTTCGCGGTCGCCTATGTGCGCGAGCACCGGGCGGCCGCGGCCGAACACCATACGGCCGTGCAGACGGTCACCTCCGC
This sequence comes from Nocardia sp. CC227C, assembly GCF_030767025.1. Taxonomy (GTDB): domain Bacteria; phylum Actinomycetota; class Actinomycetes; order Mycobacteriales; family Mycobacteriaceae; genus Nocardia. Next base: position 86,725 of record NZ_JASITE010000003.1, read on the forward strand.
GCTACTGGCCGGACGCTCCGCGGCGACCATGGCGCGCTCCGGGGGAGTCGAGATAGCCGACTCGTATTCGGTTCTGGCACTGGGTATCCCGGAACCCCAGCCGCGGCCGGGGCTCGATCTCACCGTTGCCGCCCGGCGCACGCTGCGGCGAGTGCAGGCCGCGCTGTCCGCGCACACCGCCGGTCGTGGGCTGTCGCTGCTCGGCACCGAGGGCGGCACCGTGCTCGTCCCCGCCCCGGAACCGCTGCCGGTGGCGGATCTGGTGAGCCGACTGTCCGCGGCCACCGGGGTCGCGCTGACCGCCACCGTGGTGGAAACCGCCACCGGTGGCATTCCGGAGGCGGCCGAGCGCGCGCACGAACTGCTCGACATGGTGCACCGCCTCCAGTGCGCGCCCGGCCTCTACCGCTTCGACGATCTGGCGGTCGAATACCAGCTCACCCGGCCCGGGCCGGGCCGCGAGCACCTCGGCGCGCTGCTCGACCCGCTCGACGAGCATCCCGACCTCATGGAGACGCTGCGCACCTACGTCGCCAGCGACCACAGCCGACAGCGCGCCGCACGGGTGCTGGGGGTGCACACCAATACCGTGGACTACCGGCTCAAGCGCATCGCGCAGCTGACCGGATTCGATCCGTCGCGACCGTCCGGGCTGTGGCATCTGCGCTCCTCGCTGGTGGCGCGGACGTATCGGAATTCGGTGCCGGGGAACGCGTCCGCGGCCGGTGAGCCGCGGTCGGGCGGTATCGACCTGCTGGGCAAGGAATTCCAGCGTATCTGAACAGGGCTGTGGCACAGGGCTGCGGCACATTCGAGAAGCGCGGTGCGCCGCGGGCGTGGACGACGCATCCGGACATGGCAACGCGCCCCGGTCCTCGCGCGAGTAGGACCGGGGCGCGAGACGTCGATCGCCCTACGCCGGGGCGACTTCCGAGTCGTCGTGACGCGGGGCCGTCGGCCGGACATCGGCGGCGATCTCGACGCGCTCCCGAATCGGGCTGCCGGCAACCATTCTCGCGCACAGCTCGGCGAAATCCCGGTGCTGGGCCAGTGCCCGGCGAGAGGTCGCGACCGACCACACCGTATCGATCCCGGCGGGCTGGAGCGGGCGGCGCGCGAAACGGTCGGCCAGCCAATCCATCATGACCGGCGCGCCCAGGAACTGCAGCGGCAGGTGGGCACTGAGCCGATCGCGCAGATAGTGCACGTGGCCGCCGCCGTAGAGGTATCGCCACACTTGGGCGTCGACATCGCCGACGGAGATCACCTCGTCGTTCACGCCCTGCACGATCAGCATGGGCATATCCGGAACCCGGTGGCCGGGACGGATGTCGGCGAGGATGCGCTGCATCTCCGGATGCCCCAGGAAGGCGTCCAGGCCGCCGCGGACATGATCGTCGACACTGCGGAAGGCCAGTTTCGCCAGCAGCGGGAAGGTGGCGCTGGTCTCCGCGCGCAACAGCAGCCGCAGGTACTCGGCCGAGACCCGGGTGCGCATGATGCGGTCCAGCTGCGGATAGGCCCGGCGCAGCCCGGCGGTGAACACCATGGCGAAACCGGCGAAGGCGGAACCGTTCATGCGCACGAAGGCGGCCGCGGGATCACCAACCGGTGAGCCCGCGGCCGCGCCGACGATATCCAGTTCGGGGGCGTAGTCGGCGGCCAGTTCCGCCGCCCAGCTGGTGGCGAGACCGCCGCCGGAATAGCCCCACAGGCCGATGGGCGTACCGGCATTCAGTCCGAGCGGGTCGAAGCGCAGGGCGGCGCGGGCGGCGTCGAGGGCGCGGTAGCCGGGCTCGCGGGCCGCGCCGAACCGTCCGCCCAGCCCCTCGTGATCGGGGACCGAGACCGCCCAGCCGCGCGCCACGGCGGCGGCGATGAGCGGAAGCTCCAGTTGCGGAATGGCGCCGAGCGCCCGGGCACCGTGCCGTAACGCATAGGAGGGGAAGCATTTCGGGGCGACGGCGTCGATGGCGCACTGGAAGGAGACCAGCGGTCGCCCGGCGTTCGGATCGGCCTCCCAGGGCAGTGCGACCGTGGTCACCGCCGCCTCCGGGACGCCGTTCAGATCGCGGGTCCGGTACAGCAGCTGCCAGGCCGAGATCCGCTGTGGCACGGCTCCGAACAGGCTCAACTGGACCGGTCGGGAGCGCAGGATCTCGCCGGGCGCGAACCGCTCCAGCTCCGCGGGTGCGGCGTGGAACGGGTCCACGTCGGGGAGCACCGGCCGGGTGATGGGAGCGGGTTGCGGCCGGATGGGCACGGCCGGTGCGGTCTGCGGCATTACAGCTTCCCTCCGCCGCCGAGCATCCAGGGGTTGAAACTGCACACCAGATCCGGATGGGCGGCCGGATCGAGCGCGCGCAGTGCGATGGAGAGCGAGCGGGGCGAGTACAGGATGGTCAGATGGTCGGAGAAGTCCTGCTCGCAACCCTGCTGGAGCGTGATGTTCTCGACCGTGGCCTCCGGTCCCGCTTGCAGGAAGGTCCACTCGTACGGATTGGAGATCTGGTCGTGCCGGGTGCCGACCGAGGTATAGGAGACGCCCGGCACCGTATCGCCGTCCGCATTGAGAACCTGATAGAAGTGCGAACCGACGGCCTGCTGAATATTGGCCGTTCCCAGCAGCGGTCGGTAGAAGCCCATGATATTGACGCCCAGATTGGTGATGGTCCGGCCCAGCGTGGCAATTCCCATCAATGAGGTGCCGTGATTCGTCGCGCCGAAACCGATGACCTTTCCGACCTTTCCGCGGCCGCCTTCGAATTTCAGATACTGGCTCGTCACCGGGCCGCCCTGGGAATGGGCGATGACATCGACCTGTTCGGCACCGGTCGCGGCGAGAACCCGGTCGACCAGCGTGCCGAGCTGTTTCGCGGATTCCTCCATGGGGCCGACACCGTGGCGGCCCGGCATGATCTGGCCGATACCGCCGCCCTCCAGCATGCCGAGTCGACCGAAATTCGTTGTGAACACGCAGAATCCGGCCCGGGCGAGCTGGGGTGACAGATAGGCGAAACTGTCGTAGGCATTCAGCCAGGTGCCGTGCACCAGCACCACCGGGCGCGGACGTTCGGCGGTGGGCCGACAACTCCAGTCGTTCGCGCCGGGCGGCGCGGCGTCCGGCTGGGTGAGCCCGTGCGCGAAAGCCGCCAGGAAGGAGGACATCTCCGGGCCGCTGCCGCGGGTGTCGGTCGCGAAACTGCGCGTGGACGACGATCCCGAGCCGCTGCCGGTATCGACGACGAAGGTCGGGGTGCGGCCGTCGGCGGCGGGGACGAGGCCGGATTCGATATAGCGCGCCAGCCCCTCCGGTGTGGCCGGAATTTCCGGTTCGGCGGCGGCCGCTCCGCTCGACAGCGCCATGGCCGCGGCAGTGATGCTCGTGAGGGCAGCGCCCACGAGTGTCCGAATACCTCGTTGCATCGGAAACCTTTCGTCATTGTCCCGAATTCGACGGTAGGGCGCGCGAAACCCGCATGTCACTCACGCTGTGTCAACAGACAAAGCGGCCGGGCGGGAGCGGGTGACGGTTTGTGGCGGGCGACAGGGTTCAGTCGGGCAGCGGGTGGACCAGGGCGATGGCGGTGCGGGTGAACAGCGGCGCCAGCTGCGGCAGCGCCGTCGCGCCCCGCTCGTGCAGGCAGTCGCGGACCCGGTCGTCGATACCGCCGAGCAGCATGTCGATGGCCTCGGGATCCGGGTCGGCGGACAGATCGCCCTCGCGGACGCCGATCCGGGCCACGGCCATGATGTAGTCGGCGAACATGCGGTGCACGCGGGCGCGGTGCGCGATCAGCGCCGGCCCCGCCGCGAGGGTTTCCACGTAGAGCGCCCGGGCCGCGCCGGGCTGGCTCGCGAGGAAGGCCAGGTAGATCTCGAAGGAGATCCGCACCCGGTCGGCGAAGCGCACGCCTTCCATGCCGGTGACCGTGTCGCGCAGCCCGTCCAGTGCCGCCTGCACCGCGAGATCGTATGCGGCGGCGAAACATTCGTCCTTGCCGCCGAACATGGTGTAGAAGGTCCGGCGCGCCACCTTGGCGCGGCCGACGATATCGGCCACCGTGGTCGCGGCATAGCCGATCTCGCCCACCGACTCCAGCACCGCGGTACACAGCCTGCGGTACTGCGAACTCGTCACCTCTTCGCGGCTGAGCCGATGCCGTCCGCGCGGCAGCGGCCCCGCGGCCTCCTCACTCACATCGCACAGAATAGGTGCGACTGCGCCTGGATCACCGACCGACTCTCAGGGAGTGGGTTCGGTGCATCCCCGCTGAGCGCGGTCCGCCGCTACCTGGGCGCGGCTCGCCTCAGCGCCTGCCCACCGCGACCACCCGCGCCTACTCGACGCGACTGTCGCGCGTGCCCACCGGCCTGTCCGTCGCGACCGCCGTGCCTGTCCGTCGCGACCGCCGTGCCTGCCCGCGCGACCGTCGCACGTGCCCACCGGTCCTGCCCGGCGCGCGGGTCCGGTCTGGCGGGTGCGGTCGTTCCGTTCCGGCGATGGCCACCGTACGGTGGGGTTGCGGGCGGATGCCCGCACTTGGATGGGCGGGACGAGGAGGGCCGGGTGACGGTCGGGTTGCTCAAGGCGGTGGGGAATCGCGCGTATACGGAGATCGAATCGGCGCGGTTGGTGCTGCGCACCGGTGTGGTGAGCGTCGAATCGCCCGCGACCGTGGTGGCGGCGGCCACCGCCATGCTGCGGTACGGCACCATAGCGGCGGGACTGACGCTGTCGGCGGCCCGGTACGGGAATCGCACGGCGGTCATCGACGAACTCGGGTCGCTGACCTTCGCCGAGCTGGAGGAGCGGTCCAATCGACTCGCCAATGCCTGGCGGGCGCGGGGGCTGCGCGGCGGTGAGGGCGTGGCCATTCTGGCGCGCAACCACCGCGGCCTGCTGGACGCGATCTTCGCCGCGGCCAAGTGCGGTGCGCGAATCATCCTGCTGAACACTGATTTCGCCGGACCGCAGATCCGGGATGTCGCCACCCGGGAGGGCGCCGACCTGCTCGTCTACGACGACGAGTACGGGGACATGCTCGCCGGTGTCGCGCCGAAGCACGGCATCTGGCGCGCCTGGACCGAGAAGACCCGCCCGGACTGCCTGGAAGCGCTCATCGCCGAGGGCGACCCGGCGCCGCCGCCCGCGCCCGGCGCCATGCCCACCCTGATCCTGCTGACCTCCGGCACCACCGGCACCCCCAAGGGCGCGCCGCGCCCGGAACCGAAATCCCTGGCCGCCCTCGGCGCGCTGCTGTCGAAGGTGCCGTTTCGCGCGGGCGAGGTCACCGAATGCTGCGCCCCCATCTTCCACACCCTCGGATTCGCCTGCGCCATGCTGGGTCTCGGCTTCGGCTCCACCCTGGTGATCCGCCGCCGCTTCGACCCGCGGGCCACCGTCGAGAGCATGGAGCGGCACCGGGTCACCACGGTGATCGCGGTGCCGGTCATGCTCGCCCGCATCGTGGAACTCGGCGGCCGGGCGCTGGTCGGCCGGGATCTCAGCGCGCTGCGCATCATCTTCGTGGGCGGCTCCCAGCTCGGCGCGCAGCTGGCCCGCGACCTGACCGGCCTGTTCGGTCCGGTGGTCTACAACGTCTACGGCTCCACCGAGGTCGCCTACGCCACCATCGCCACGCCGGACGATCTGGCCGCCGAACCCGGCTGCGTGGGCAGCCCGGTGCTCGGTGCGCGGGTGGAGATCCTGGACGACCGGGGCCGCCGGGTGCCCGCCGGCACCACCGGCCGCATCTTCGTCGGCAATTCGGTGCAGTTCGACGGCTATACCGGTGGCGGCGGCAAGGAACGCGTGCGCGGCCTGATGTCTTCCGGCGATGTCGGCCATTTCGATGCCGCCGGAAGGCTTTTCATCGACGGCCGGGACGACGACATGATCGTCTCCGGCGGCGAGAACGTCTTCCCCGCCGAGGTGGAGGAGCTGCTGCACGCGCATCCGGAGGTCCGGGAGGCCGCGGTCATCGGCGTCGACGACGAGCGGTTCGGCGCGCGCCTGAAAGCGTTCGTGGTCCGACGTCCCGACGCCACTCTCACCGAGGACGGCACCAAAGCCTTCGTGAAGCGGAATCTGGCCCGCTACAAGGTTCCCCGCGAGGTCGTCTTCCTCGACGAACTGCCCCGCAACCCCACCGGCAAGGTGTTGAAGAAGCGTCTGCGTGAACTCTGACCCCGGTCACCGCGGCCCATCCTGCAGTTCGATCGCCACCAGCAGGTCGATCAGGTCCCCGACAGCGCGCGTGTTCCGCCCGGTCAGCTCCTGGATGCGGCCCAGCCGGTACTTCGCCGTATTGGGGTGGATGCAGAGCGCCTCCGCCGCCTCGCGCAGATTCATGTCCGCCGCGGCGAAGGCGCGGATGGTGGCCGCCAGCACCCCGCCGCGCGAGCGGTCCTCGGCCAGCAGCGTCGCGATGCGCGGGTCCACCAGATGCCGGGCGGTATCGTCGGCGCGCAGCACGAGATAGCGGAACGGCGTGAGATGCGGCAACGCCAGGACGCCGCCGTCCTCCGGCAGCAACTCCAGCGCCGAGCGCGACTCCTGATGCGCCCGTGGCAGATCCGCGATTCGGGTGACCACCGGGCTCACCCCGACGGCGAGCCGGATCCGGGCCGTGCGCAGTTTGTCGTGTGTCTCGCGCAGCCGCGCGCACAGCTCCTCGGTGCTGCCCCGGCCGAGCGCCGGAATCGCCACCACCTCGTCGCGGTAGGGCCCCGCCAGCGTGCGCAGGCCGTTCACGCCGACCCGGGCCAGTGATGACGCGGTGAGTTGCGTTGCGTCCGAATCGGTGTCGTGCGGGCCGAGCAGCACGGCGGTGATCACCACCAGCGGTGCGGCGGCGTCGACGCCGAGGCCGAATCCGTGCGCCAGCGACAGCTGCGGACTCCCTTCCGGCAGTGCGCCGCTCAGCAGTGTCTCCAGCAGTTCCCGGCTCGCGTGGCCGTTCTCGGACTGGTAGCGCTGGAATTCCAGATAGGCGTTGGCGGCCTGGGTGCTGATCAGATCGCAGTACCGGTTCAGCGGCACCACCATCGACAGCGCGGCCTCACGGTCGTCCTCGGAATCGCCCGCGTAGTCCATGAGGGATTTCCACAGCGCCTGCTGCCCCAGCCGGAAGGCGTTGATGTAGTCGACCAGCGCGAGCCCGGCCCGCGCCCGCCGGGCCGCCGCCCGCCGCGTGTAGGCGATATCGCCGGGCGTGACCTTCCGATTCTCGAGCAGCGCGCCCAGCCCGATCCGACACAGCTCGGCGAGTTGATCGTGCACATCGGCGTGGAAGGTCTCGTCCCGGGCGGCATAGGCGGGAATCCGGCTCATGATGGCGGAGACGCCGACATCGGCCATGTCGTGCACGTGGTCGAACAGCCGGGTCACGATGCGCGTGCGGGCGGCCAGAACGCTCTCGGAGTAATGCACGGCTCCGATCGATTGTGATCCAGCGGACATGGGACGGGATTAATCCACGCTTCGCCGTGGCGTGTCAACGCCGTCATTGTGACGCAGACCATGTCCACGGGAGACAAATGCGGCCCGCGAAGTTGGTCCTCCGCATCCAGTGTGCCCCCTGACCTGCGAATTTACGCTGAGCGAGTTCTATCCCTGCGGTGGCGGGCGCGGTTCGCGCCCGATACCGACGACAGTCCGCCGCCGCGCGGCGGACCGGAGGACGCATGCTCGAAATCTCCCAACTCACGCTCCGCTTCGGCGGGATCACCGCGCTGTCGGACGTCGGTTTCCGGGTCGCCGCCGGTCGCATGGTCGGTCTCATCGGGCCCAACGGCGCGGGCAAGACCACCCTGTTCAACTGCCTGACCCGGCGGTACACACCCGATGCCGGAACCATCGGCTACGAGGGCGCGTCGCTGCTGGAGCAGCCGCCGCACGCCCTGGCCGACCTCGGCATCGCCCGGACCTTCCAGAACCTCGGCCTCTTCACACGCATGTCCGTGCGGGACAACGTGCTCGTCGGCGCGCACCACCGCGCCCGCGCCGGATTCCTGGCCGCCGGACTGCGGCTGCCTCGGGTGCGCCGTGCGGAGGCGCGACTGCGCGCGGAGGTGGACGAGCTGCTGGAGCGGCTGGAACTGACCGAGGTGGCCGACCGGCCCGCCGTCGGCCTGCCCTTCGGCACGCTCAAGCGCATCGAACTGGCCCGGGCGCTCGCGGTGCGGCCGCGGCTGCTGCTGCTCGACGAACCCGTCAACGGCCTCAGTCACGGCGAGGTCGACGAATTCGCCGAACGGCTGCGCGCCCTGCGACGCGACCTCGGGCTCACCGTGATCGTGGTCGAACACCACATGGGCTTCGTCATGGGCACCTGTGAGCACGTCGTGTGCCTGGAATTCGGCCGCGTCATCGCCGACGGCGAACCCGAAGCCGTGCAACGCGATCCGGCCGTGGTCGCCGCCTACCTGGGCAGCGCCGCATGAGCGGGGGAGCGGTGGCCGCGTGGTCGGAGCCCGGCGAGGCGGCGGCATGAGCGGGGTACGGACGAGCGCCGCCGGGCGGTCGGTGGGGTCGCCGGAGGGGCCGTTCCTCACCGTCGACGACGTGCACGCCGGATACGGCGGGGCGCGGGTGCTGCACGGGGTCGACTTCGCGGTGCGTCGCGGCGAGGTGTGCGCGGTGCTCGGACCCAATGGGGCGGGCAAGACCACCCTGTTGCGGGCGCTGTGCGGAATGGTGAAGGTGCGCGGTGAGATTCGGCTCGACGGCATCGAGATAACGGGGCGCGCACCGGAATCGGTGGCGCGACTGGGTGTCGCCCACGTCCCCGAGGGACGGGGCACCTTCCCGGCGCTGACCGTCGAGGAGAACCTGCGGGTCGGGGCCTACACCCGGCGCGACCGCACCCGCGTGGACGCCGACCTGGCCCGGGTCTTCGACTTCTTCCCGGTGCTGCGGGAGAAGCTGGCCGAACCCGCGGGCAGCCTGTCCGGCGGTCAGCAGCAGATGCTGGCCATCGGCCGCGCGCTCATGCTGCGGCCCCGGCTGCTGCTGCTCGACGAACCCTCCCTCGGACTCTCGCCCCTGGTCACCCAGGAGCTCTTCCAGATCGTGCACACCATCAACGCCGAGGAACGCACCACCGTGATAGTCGTCGAACAGAACGCGCACCTGGCGCTGAAGATCGCCCAGCACGCGCATGTGCTCGAGGCCGGGCGAATCGTGTTGTCCGGCACCGCCGCCGCCATCCGCGCCGACGACCAGGTCGCGCGGTCCTACCTGGGATACCGGGTGTGATCGTGTCCGGACCCCTGCAACAGCTCATCGAAGGGCTCAGCGCCGGTGCGATCTACGCCGGTCTGGCGCTGGCCATGGTGCTCATCTATCGGTTCACCGGCATCGTCAACTTCGCCCAGGGCGAGCTCGCCATGTTCTCCGCCTTCCTGGCCTGGCAGTTCACCGAGATGGGCATGCCGTTCTGGCAGGCGCTCATCGCCACGCTGGTCGTCTCGTTCCTCGGCGGCATGCTCATCGAACGGGTGGTGATCCGGCCCGTCGAGGGCGCACCCGAACTCACCCTGGTGATCGTCACCGTCGGGTTGTACTTCTTCGTCAACGCCGCGGCCGGATGGATCTGGTCCTACCAGGTGAAGTCCTTCCCGAATCCCTTCCCCGACGGTGCTTTACGCGCCGGGGGAGTGACCGCCGGATACGGCAGCCTCGGGGTGATCGCGGTGGTGGCGCTGGTCATGGCGCTCATCTACCTGCTCTTCCGCTACACCAAGATCGGCCTCGCCATGCGGGCGGTGGCGAGCAATCCCGTCTCGGCGCGGCTGTCCGGTATTCGGGTCGGCGTCGTCCTGGCCCTCGGCTGGGGACTGTCCGCCCTGGTCGGGGCGGTCTCCGGGGTGCTGTCGGCGCCCGTGCTCTTTCTCGAACCCAACATGATGGGAGGGGTTCTCATCTACGCCTTCGCCGCCGCCACGCTGGGTGGCTTCGACAGTCCGGGCGGCGCGGTGGCCGGTGGCCTCATCGTCGGCGTCGCCGAAACCCTCACCGGCGCTTACGTGGACGCCATCGGCACCGAACTCAAGATCGGTGTGCCGCTGGTGATCATCCTCGGCGTCCTGCTGCTGCGCCCACAGGGGCTGTTCGGGCGAGCGGTGGTGGAGCGGGTATGAGCGACGAGACTACCGTGATGGCCGAGAACAGCGCGGCCGCAATTTCTTCCGGTCCGCCGGATCGTCCTCGGACCGCCTGGCCGGTGCGCCACCGGAACCTGGTGGCCGCGCTGGTGCTGCTGGGCGTCGCCTGCTACGCGCCTTTCCAGCTCGCGCCCTTCCACACCTTCCAGCTGTCCATGGCGCTGGTGTACGCCATCGCCCTGCTCGGCCTGAACCTGCTGGTGGGGCAGACCGGGCAGATCTCGCTGGGGCACGGCGCGTTCCTGGCCATCGGCGCGTACACCACCGCCGTGCTGCTGGATCGCTGGGACGTACCGCATTTCGCGACCCTGCCGGTGGCCGCCGCACTGACCTTCGTGCTCGGCTACGGGCTCGGCGTGCCCGCGCTGCGGCTGCGCGGGCTCTATCTGGCCCTGGTCACCCTGGCCATCGCCATCTTCCTGGTACCGCTGCTCAAGCGCTTCGAAACGCTGACCGGCGGTTCCATGGGGCTCACCGTGGGCAAGCCGGAGGCGCCCGCGTGGACCGGGCTGGCCGAGGACCAGTGGCTGTACCTGCTGACCCTCGCGGTCGCGGCGGTGAGCTACCTGTTCGTCGCCGGGGTGGTGCGCTCGCGAGTCGGCCGGGCACTCAACGCCATTCGCGATCACGAGACGGCGGCGGAGGTGATGGGCGTGCGGCCCGCGCACTACAAGACCCTCGCGTTCGCCTGGAGCGCCATGTTCGCCGGGATCGCGGGCTGTGTCTACACCTGGGTGATCGCCTTCGTCTCGCCCGACTCCTTCGCCACCGGCCTGTCCATCACGCTGCTGGCCGGGCTGGTCGTCGGCGGACTGGGCTCGCTGTGGGGGCCGCTGCTGGGCGGGCTGTTCGTCATGTACGTCCCCGGCCTCGCCCAGGACGTCAATCAGGCCGCGCCCGGCGTGGTCTTCGGACTGCTGCTCATCGCGGTCATGTACCTCGCACCGACCGGATTGGCCGGACTCGCCGACCGGGCGGGGCAGTGGACAGGAAAACTCGTTCGGAAAGGGAAAGCCAATGCGCACTGAGGCCATTCGCGTCATCGGAGCCACGGCGGCCGTGCTGCTCGCGGCGACCGCCTGCGGTGGACGCGGCGAGGGTGACGGCACCGTCGCCCAGGGCGACTGCAAGGGACAGCAGACGGTCGGCATCACCGACTCGAGTATCGAACTCGGCGGCGTCTACCCGCTCTCCGGCCCGGCATCGGCCTACGGGGAGATACCCAAGGGCGTGCGGGCCTACTTCGACTACATCAATGCCGAGCACGGCGGAATCGACGGCCGCACGGTCGAATACCAGGTGCGCGACGACGGCTACCAGCCGCCCAAAACCGTGGAGGAGGTGCGCCGCCTGGTCGAACAGGACCAGGTGTTCGCCATCTTCCAGACCCTGGGCACCCCCACCTCCTCCGCCGTCTGGGACTACCTGAACCAGCGCGAGGTGCCGCAGATCTTCGTCGCCGGCGGAGCCACCAAATGGGGCGCGGACACCGAACATCCGTGGACCATCGGCTGGCAGCCCAGCTATCGGGCCGAGGGCCGGGCCTTCGCGGAATTCGTGAAGCAGGAGCGGCCCGACGCCACCGTCGCCGTGCTCTATCAGAACGACGACTTCGGAAAAGACCTGCGCGACAACTTCGTCGAAGCCATCGGCGGCAGCGGGGTGCGGGTGGTGGCCGAACAGAGTTACGAGGTCACCGATCCCACCGTCGATCCGCAGCTGCGGAATCTGGCCAACTCGAAAGCCGATGTGCTGCTCAACTTCTCGACACCCAAGTTCGCTTCCCAAGCGCTGGCCGGGGACGCCCGCAACCCGGACTGGAATCCGCTGCACATCCTGTCCATGGTGTCCAACTCGCTCAGCGTGCTGAAACCGGTCGGGCTGGAGGATGTGCAGGGCGTGGTGTCCGGTGCGTTCACCAAGGATCCGGCCGATCCGCGCTGGGCCGACGATCCGGCCATCACGCTCTACAGGGAGAAACTGGCCACCTACGCCCCGGGCGCGGACCCGACCAATACCTACACCCTGATCGGCTGGGCCGCCGCCGACAGCTTCGCCAAGACCTTCGCATCCGCGAAATGCGCCACCCGCGAAGGACTCAGCGCCGCGGCGCGGTCGCTGTCCGGCGTGCAGATCGACACCCTGCTACCCGGAATCACCCTCACCACCGGACCCGACGACGCCTTCCCCATGGAAGGCGTGCAGATCCAGCGTTTCGAGGACGACCACTGGACCGCCGTCGGCCCCGTCATCGACACCAGCGAATAACCCCGTCCCCGCGACCCGTCCAGTCCCTACAACCCGTTCAGCCTCTCGACCGGATCAACGAGGATCACCATGAAGTTCCGTACCACCGTCCTGACGGCCGCGCTCGCCACCATCGCTCTCGGGGTCGCCGCGGGCCCCGGCCATGCCGCACCCGCGCCCACCCAGACCGAGGTGCACTACGAGATCGGCCGCCAAGGCGATTCGGCCGTCCTGACCACCAGCGACGGCGCGCTGCGGACCGTCGGCGACCAACTGGTGCTGACCGCGGCCGACGGCACCCCGGTGGCGGCCGTGCCGCTGACCTACCGCATGAACGACACCGCGTATCCGATCACGGCGCGCATCGACGGCGGCACCGCGGTGCTGACGCCACAGCGGGACGGTGGCACCCCGGTGGCCGATATCGCCGCCGGTGAGATCGTCACCGCCGACCGGGCCGCCGCGCCCGTCGCGGAATCGCTCACGCCCCGCGATCAGGCGGCGCTGGGCACCCTGGCCCAGCGCCTCACCATCGGCAGCGCCATCAGCGCCGTCATCGGCGCGGTGGTCGGCGGCGGCATCGGCTGTCTGGTCGGCGGCGCGGCCGGCGCGACCATCGCCAGCCCGGTCATCGCCCTGCTGCTGCCCTTCGTCGGCGCCGCCATCGCCGGCTGCGTCATGGGCGCCGCCACCCTCGGCGCCGTCGGCGGCATGGTCGGCCTGGTCACGGTGGGCGGCCCCCTCGCCCTCTTCTCCGCCTTCCAATACTTCAGCACCATCCTCTCCCCCTGCCCGCCCGAACTCCCCGCCTGCAAGAACCCGATGACCCCCGCCCCGCGCAAGTAGTCCCACCGGCCCGCCCACGTGGTCGGTATGCCCCTGCTGACCACGCGGGAGGACGATCGCCGCACCCGCACGGGTGCGGCGATCGGTGTTCGACGCGGTGCACGCGGGCTGCCACGATCGGGGTTCTCAGGTGCTGATGGGAGGATTCGGGGTGGACAGAACAGGAGGAACGATGCCCGACGCAGCACCCGAAACCCCGATCTACGAGCAGGCGCACCCGACCATCGGCGGGTACATGCGGCAGCAGCGCTTGTTGCAGGGACTCACGCAGAAGCAGGTGGCCGACGCGCTGTTCATGTCCAAGTCCGCGTATCAGAAATACGAGAACGAGGAACGCAATCCCACGGTGCCGGTGATCCGGCAATGGTGCGACGCGCTCGATCTGCGATACGACAAACGCCGCCGGGTGATGTCGATCGTGATGGGAGAGTTGGCGCCCTGGGCCGTGGGTTCGCCGGAGGCCATCACGCCCGACGCTCTCGAATTCATCGACTCCATGCCGTATCCGGCATATCTGCACCGGGTGCCCCAGTACGACGTGCTGGCGGCGAATGCGGCCGCCAATGAGATGTGCCCCTTCCTGGACCCGGCGTTGGGCACGCCGGAGCGGCCGATCAATGTGATCGTGCAGATGATGACCGATCCGCGCGCCGAGAAGATCCTGGTCAACTGGGAGCCCATCGTGCATCGGATGATCTATGGGCTACGCGAATTCTCGGCCGGTGTGGTTCCCGCCGCGGAGGTAGCCGCTGTCTATGAAGCCTGCCGCTCTCACTCGCGATTCGAATACATGTGGAACAACCCCATGGATCCGGCCGTCTTCGACGACGATCACGTCATCATGCTGGATCCTTCGGGCCGACAGACGAATTGGCGCATGCGCTCGCTGCAGTCGTTGCATCCCTGGTGCGACTACGAGATCTTCCTGCTGACTCCGCGATCGGCCCCCGCGCCGTGAGCAGGGGCACAGCACACGAAATGTGTGTCATCCCAGGCTTGACGGGAGCGGGGTTCGGATCAGAACCTCGATGAGCCGGTGGTGTCCGAAGGGGGGTCACCACCGTGTGCGTGTGTTCACCACAGGATTCGGCGCGCGGGACACCGTCGTCCCGCGCGCCGCATCGGCGCTTGCCGTCAGTCTCGGCGCGATTGCGGATCGCCGGGAGCGTGGAGCGGGCGAATTCGCTTCGACAGCGTCCGCTCCAGGGCGGTTTTCGCATCCTCCGACAGTTGTCGCACCAGGTCGCCCGCCGGTAGGTCGGTGCCGAGGGTGTGGCTCTGCCCGGCCCAGAGGTTGACGGCGTCGGGGTTGTGCTCGGCTCGGGCCGCGGCGCGCAGGGGGGCGGTGGCGTGGTGGATTTCGGGGTAGGCGGCGGGGGCGTCGGGGTGGTCGAGCAGGAAGCGGTTGCGTAGGCCGCGGGCGCGGCGGCCGGTGAAGGCGCGGGTGAGCATGGTGGGGGTGTCGAGGGTGACGGCATCGCGCAGCAGCGCCGGGGTACCGGCCTCCGGGCAGCGCAGGAAGGCGGTGCCGAGTTGGGCGGCGGCCGCGCCCGCGGTGAGCGCGGCGGCCACGGCCGCGCCGGTCGCTATCCCGCCCGCCGCGACGATCGGCGTCTCCATCGCCGCGGTGAGCAGTTGCAGCAGTGCGAGCAGGCCGAGCGGGTCGGTGGCGTCGTCTGCCGGACGGTCCGCGAACGAGCCGCGGTGTCCGCCCGCCTCACTGCCCTGCGCGATGAGCGCGTCCGCGCCCGCCGCCACCGCCAGTCGTGCCTCGGCGACCGAGGTGACCGTCACCCACACCTCGGATCCGGCCGCGCGCAGCCGGGCGATCTCGGCGGCCGAGGGGCAGCCGAAGGTGCACGACACCACCGGCACCGGCGCGTCGGTCAGCAGGTCGAGTTTGGCCGCCCAGTCGTCGGTGTCGTGGCGCGGCTCGCCGACGGGGAAGTCGCGGCGCAGTTCCTCGAGATAGCGGGTGTAGGCCGCGGCGGGCGTGGGCGCGGCGGGGACGAAGAGGTTCACGCCGAACGGCGCGGCGGTCAGCTCCCGGGTGCGGGCGATGCGTGCGGCGGTGTCGGCGGCGGAGAGGTAGCCCGCGGCCAGGAAGCCGAGACCGCCCGCGTTCGACACCGCGGCGGTGAGTTCGGGAGTGGAGGGTCCGCCCGCCATGGGGGCCGACACGATGGGGGTGCGCAGCTCGTCCAGAAGCATGCGCCCAGTGTGCTCCGGATGACTTCGAGGTCACGGCGCGGGCGGTATGTACGCGGGCGGTATGTAACAGCACGGGCCGTCCCCTCGATGCGTGTCGTCCGGTTTGTCGGGTGTCCGGGTCTCGCGCGGAAACCGCAGGTAGAAGGCATGTGTCCAGTTGGTTTCCGACGAAGGGATAGGACTGAGTACCCAAATTTCGGCCAAGCAAGGTTGCGGAATGGTCACGACGGAGTACAGTTTCCGTCACAGCGATGCCGAATCGTTACCGGAAGCATCACCACCCGAACGCTAGGACAAAGCTTTGGCTCAGCACCGAGAGAACTCGAACTCCGTGTCAGTTATGGATTTGCTGGGCGAGAACGCGGGTGGCGTCCGGGCCAACCGCCGGCATCGTGCCGAGCCGAGCACCGCCGACCGGGTGAAGGTCGCCGCCGGTGCCGCGGTCGCCGCGGGCGCGCTCATCGGCAGCGCCAGCCAGTTGGTGCCCGCGCTGGCCAATGCCGCGCCGGTGCCCGGCAACAACGCCGAGAAGCGCGCCGCCGAGGACACCGATCTGAGCCTCGCCACCCAGACCTTCGAGCAGGCCACTCAGGCCGAGGCTCCGGCTCCGGAGGCCCCCGCCGCGCCCGACGCACAGGCCGCCCCCATCGCGGGCCAGGCCGCCCCCTTCGGCCTGAGCAATCTGCCGCCCGAGGTCGCCGCCCCGCTGGCCCAGGCCGAGCAGACCCTCAAGAGCCTGCAACAGCAGTTCGCCCCCGCCCCGGCCGTAGCGCCGGTGGCCGGTCAGATCAGTTCCGGTTTCGGCAGCCGCTGGGGCGCCATGCACTACGGCGTCGACTTCGCCGACGCCCTGGGCGCGCCGATCAAATCCGTCATGAGTGGCACCGTCGTCGAGGCTGGTCCGGCCTCCGGCTTCGGCCTGTGGGTGCGCATCCTGCAGGACGACGGCACCACCGCCGTCTACGGCCACGTCAACGACATGCTGGTGCACGAGGGCCAGCGTGTGAACGCGGGCGACGTCATCGCCACCGTCGGCAATCGCGGTCAGTCCACCGGCCCGCACCTGCATCTGGAGATCTGGGATGCCGCGGGCAACAAGATGGATCCGCTGCCGTGGTTGGCCAGCAAGGGCGTCGTCATGCAGCAGCAGTGGGGCCCGGGCCTGTAGATCGTCAGGCGCCCGTGCCGGGACGGTTTCCGGACCGACGCGTCCCGGTGGGTGCGGTGACGACCTTGGATGAACTATTCGACCCGACCACGCTGCCGGGCCGCGCGTACGCCGCGCTGGTCCAGCATCCGCGGTCCACACTGACCGAAGTCGCGGCACGACTGGGCGCTCCGCCCCGCGTGACCGAGGCCGCGCTGGAAGCCCTCTGCCGTATTCAGGCGGCGGTACGCATCGTCGACCACGACGGCAGCGTCCGCTGGGACGCCCATGCGCCGGAAGCCCTCTCGGAGGCCGAATCGCGTCGCCGCCATCACGACACGCAGCGCATGCAGGCCGCCGCCGCGCGACTGGGCGAGACCTTCCGCTCGGTGCGGCGCGCGACCGACACCAACGGCGCGATCGTCGCGGTCTATGAAAGACGGCAGTTGCTGGCCGATTTCGAGGATCTGCAGCACACCGCGCACACCCACGTGAAGACGATCGAGCGCGGCCCCTACCTCTCCGACGTGGAGACCGAGGAGCGGCTGTTCGAGCTCAAGACCGCGCGGCTGTCCCAGGGCATCGGCTACCGGACCCTGTACCAGGACACCATCTACCAGGATCCGGAGCGGCTGCGGCACGTGCTGGCCACCAACGCGGCCGGGGCACAGGCGCGCACGCTGCCCGATCCGCCGATGAAGCTGATCGTGGCCGACGACCGGCGCGCCATCCTGGTGCTGCACACCGACGAGCGCCGCGGCGACCCCATGGGCCTGCGCATCAGCCTCTCCCCGACGCTGGACCTGCTGGTGAAGACCTTCGACGTGCTGTGGGCCATGTCCACGCCGATCTCGGTGAACCCGCAGGAGTCGCTGGACGAGCGCGATCGCGCCATCCTCACGCTGATGAGCCTGGGGGCCACCGACGACACCATCGCGCGGCGACTGGGTCTGTCCCGCCGCACCGTGGTCCGGCGCACCGCGAGCCTGCTGGAGCGGCTCGGAGCCAGCACCCGCTTCCAGGCGGGCGTGCAGGCCACCCGGCGCGGCTGGCTCTGACCGGCACATCGTGTGGCGTATGTCACTGCGTTGACGGAACCGTGCAACACCTGCGCCCCCTCGTACCGATGGGTATAGGGAGTTCGGGCGGTCTCGGCCGCATCGCTTCCCCCATATAGGATTGCTCGGACCGCAGGCCCAGGCGACGACACCGGTTCGACGCCCGTGGGCGCGGGCCGAATTCGCTGTTCGGTCGCGCGGACCTGATGAATGCGAGAGGTGAACTAGCTCGAATGGATACTGCCCGCCGTTCCGCACGTGGTAGCCGTCGCCGCCGGTCGGGCAGCCCGCTGTTCGCCCAACTGCTGACGGCCGCGGTCGAGTCGGCCGCCGACGCGGTGGCCATCCGGTTCAATCCGACCGGAGCCCCGGCCGACGCCCGCGAGCTCACCTATCGTGAGCTCGACGAAGCCTCCTCGAAACTGGCCCGCGAACTCATCGCGCGCGGTGTCGGACCCGGTGACGTGGTGGCCATCGGCATCGCCCGGTCCATCGAGTCGGTGCTGTCGGTGTGGGCGGTCGCCAAGACCGGCGCGGCCTACGTGCCCGTCGATCCGAGTTACCCGCCCGAGCGCATCGAGTACCTGCTGACCGATTCCGGTGCGGTGCTGGGCCTGACCACGTCCGCGCATCGCGCGGCCCTCGGCACCACCGTCTACTGGGTGGAGCTGGACGATCCGGTGCGCGCCGAGCGCATCGACGCCCATCCGGCGCACCCCATCTCCTACACCGATCGGGTGCGCCCGCTCACCGAGCAGCATCCGGCCTACGTCATCTACACCTCGGGTTCCACCGGCCGCCCCAAGGGCGTGGTGGTCACCCACACCGGCCTGGCGGGTCTGGTGGCCGCCGAGCGCGAACACTATGCGGTGAACGGGGATTCGCGCGTGCTGCACGTGTGCTCCCCGAACTTCGACGTCTCGGTGCTGGAGCTGTTGCTCACCTTCTCCTCGGGCGCGACCCTGGTGGTCTCCCCGCCCCGGGTCTTCGGCGGTGACGAGCTCGCCGAACTGCTGCGCCGCGAACGTGTTTCGCACATGCTCATCACCCCGGCCGCGCTGGAGTCGGTCGACCCGACCGGACTCGACGAGTTGCGGGTCGTGGTGGTGGCCGGTGACAAGTTCGGTCCCGAGCTGGTGGCGCGCTGGGCGGTCGAGGGCCGCTCCTTCTACAACGGCTACGGCCCCACCGAGGCCACCATTCTGGCCACCAGCACCGCGGCCATGGTGCCCGGCGAGCCCATCACCATCGGCCCGGCCATCGCCGGGGTCGGCGCGTTCGTGCTGGACACCCGGCTGCGGCCGGTGCCCGCGGGCGTGACCGGCGAGCTGTACCTCTCGGGTCCGGCGCTGGCGCAGGGCTATCTGGCCCGGCCGGGCCTGACCGCGGAACGCTTCGTGGCCAGTCCGTTCGGCGCGGATACCGGGCATCCGGGGGCGCGGCTGTACCGTACCGGCGATCTGGTGCGCCGCCGTGAGGACGGCGTCATCGAATACCTGGGCCGCTCCGACTTCCAGGTCAAGATCCGCGGTCTGCGCATCGAACTCGGCGAGATCGACAATGCCCTGACCACGCATCCCGATATCGACTTCGCGGTCACCATGGGCAAGACGCTGCCCTCGGGCGCGACCGCGCTGGTCGCCTACGTCCTGGCCAAGCCGGGCCGCGCCGCCGATCCGGCCGCGCTGAGCGAGCACGTCGGCCGCGGCCTGCCCGCCCACATGGTGCCCTCGGCCATCGTGGTGCTCGACCACCTGCCGCTCACCCCGAACGGCAAGCTGGATCGGGACGCGTTGCCGGAGCCGGTATTCGAGACCACCACCACCCGGGCCCCGTCCGGACCGGTGGAGGAGAAGATCGCGGAACTGTTCGCGGAACTGCTGCGCGTGCACGAGATCGGCGCGGACGATTCGTTCTTCGCCATCGGCGGCGATTCGATCCTGTCCATCCAGCTGGTGTCCCGGGCCCGCGCGGCGGGCATCGTGTTCACCCCGCAGGACGTCTTCGAACAGCGCACCGTGGCCGCGCTGGCCAAGGTCGCCGTCCTCGGCGACGGCGGCGCGCCGGTCACCCTGGAGGAGCTGCCCGGCGGCGGCGTCGGCACGATTCCGCTGACCCCGGTGCTGGCCGACTATCTCGAAGACGGTGTGTACAACCGTTTCTCGCAGAGCATGGTGCTGTCGCTGCCGGAGGGCATCGACCGCGCGGCGCTGGCCGAAACGCTCGACGAGATGCTGGCCCATCACGATCTGCTGCGGGCTCGACTCGTCCAGGCGGACGGGCGATTCCAGCTCGAGGTGCCCGAAGCCGGTGCCGTGTCCGCAGATTCGCTCCTCGCCGAGGGCGACATCCCGGCCGGAGCCGTCGGTGACGAGCTGGCCCGGATCGGCAGCGCCGCCATGGATGCCACGCTCGACGCGCTGGATCCGGCGGCCGGTCGCATGCTGGCCTGTACCCGGCTGCGTCGCCCCGACGCCGCGGACGTGCTGCTGATCGCCGCCCATCACTTCGTCATCGACGGCGTCTCGTGGCGCATCCTCATCGCCGATCTGGTGGCCGCCTGGATGCAGCGCGCCGCCGGACAGCGGCCGACGCTGCCCGCCGTGGGCACCTCCTTCCGACGCTGGGCGCACGGGCTGCGCGAGGTGGCCGGTTCGCAGGCGCGCCGGGCCGAGCTGCCGTACTGGCGGCAGGTGCTCGCCACCCCGGACCCGCTGCTGGGTGCGCGCGAACTCGATTCCGCCGTGGACACTTTCGCCACGGTGCGTCGCTTCTCCGTCCAGGTGCCCGCCGATATCACCGACGCCCTGCTCACCGAGGTTCCGGCGCTGTACCGCGGCGGCGTGAACGACGGCCTGCTGGCCGCGCTGGCCCTGGCCGTGCGCGGCTGGCGCGCGCGCCGCGGCGTCGACTCCCCGGTCACCCGGGTGCGTCTGGAGGGCCACGGCCGTGAGGAGAACGTGCTGCCGGGGGCGGACATCACCCGTACCGTCGGCTGGTTCACCACCGTCTACCCGGTCGCCCTCGACCTGTCGGGCATCGACACCGCCGCCGCGCTCGAGGGCGGCTCGGTCACCGCCGCCGCGCTGCGGTCGGTGAAGGAACAGCTGATCGCCGTGCCCGACAAGGGCATCGGCTTCGGCCTGCTGCGTTACCTCGACCCCGAATCGGCCGCGGAGCTGGACGGGCGGCTGGCGCAGATCGGCTTCAACTACCTCGGTCGCGTCTCCGCCAGCGAGGTGCCCGAGAGCATGGCCGATGCCGCGTGGCTGCCCACCGACGCGCTGGGCGAGCTGAGCGTCGACCAGGATCCCACCATGCCCGCGGGCATGGTGGTCGATCTCAATGCCATCGTCACCGACGGCGAGGACGGCCCGCGCATGTCGGTCTCGGTGCAGTACGCCGCCGAGATCCTGGACGAGTCGGCGGTGCGGGAACTGGCCGAGGACTGGGTGCGCGCGCTCACCGCCGTCGCCCGCCACGCGCAGGATCCCGCCGCCGGCGGCCTGACGCCCTCGGATGTGCCGCTGGTGCGGGTCACGCAGGTCGAGCTGGACGGTTGGCGCGCATCGTATCCGGGACTGTCGGATGTGCTGCCGCTGTCGCCGTTGGGCGCGGGTCTGCTCTTCCACACCCAGCTCACCCAGGGCGCGGCCGACGACTACGTCACCCAGTTCGCCCTGGAACTGGCCGGTCAGGTCGATCTCGAACGGCTGCACCGGGCGTCGCAGGCCATCCTGGACCGCCACGCCGGACTGCGCGCGGCCTTCGTGACCGCCGCCGACGGCACCCCGGTGCAGGTCGTGGTGGACTCCCTCGAGGTGCCGTGGCGGCTGGTGGACGTCGCCGACGAGGACATCCCGGCGCTGCTCGAGGAAGACCAGCGCACCCGTTTCGATCCGGCCGCCGCGCCGCTCATGCGCTTCACGGTGTACCGCACCGGAACCGGCCGCATCCACTTCGTGCTGACCACGCACCATCTGCTCTTCGACGGCTGGTCGCTGCCGCTGCTCATGAAGGATCTGCTGGTCCTCTACGCGACGCACGGTGATTCGTCGCCGCTGCCGCCGGTGCGGCCCTACCGCGACTACCTGGCGTGGCTGGCGAAGCAGGATCGCGCGGCGACCCTGGACACGTGGCGCGACACCCTGACCGGTGCGCAGCCCACCGCCGTCTCCGCCGTGCTGGAACGCCCGGAGCAGGCGGAGATCGGTTACGGCGAAATCGAATTCGAGTTCTCCGAGGCCGAGACCCGGGCCGTGACCGCCTTCGCCGCCGACGTCGAGGTGACCGTCAATACGGTCGTGCAGGCCGCCTGGGCGCTGCTGCTGGCCACCCTCACCGATCGCGAGGACGTCGTCTTCGGCGCGGTGGTGTCCGGCCGCCCGCCGCAGCTGGACGGCGTGGACGACATGATCGGCCTGTTCGTCAACACCATTCCGGTGCGGGTGCGCTTCGACGCCGAGCAGTCCGTGCGGGATCTGCTCACCGCGGTGCAGGCCGAGCAGGCGGGCCTGCTCGAACACCACTACCTGAGCCTGGCCGAGATCCAGAGCGCGGCCGGCACCGGCGCGGCGTTCGATTCGCTGGTGGCCTACGAGTCCTACCCGGTGGACGCCGAGGGCCTGCAGGCCGCCGGCGGCTCCATCGACGGCCTCGAGGTCGCGGGCGTGCGGTCGGTGACCTTCACCCACTACCCGGTGACCGTGGTGGTGGAATCCGGTGCGTGCCTGCGCTTCAAGATCTGGCACCGCCGTGACACCGTCGGCGATCCGGCGGCGCGGGCGCTGGCCGGTCTGCTGCGCATGCTCATCGGCCGCTTCGTCGGCGCACCGCAGGAGACGCTCGCGGTGCGGCCGGACTGGTGGCGCGCGGGCGCGGCGCCCGGTCAGCTGGAACTGCCCGCCGACCGGCCGCGTCCGGCGTCGCCCACGCGCCGCGGCGGGGAGCTGCGCTTCGACGTCTCCGCCGAGGTCGCCACCGCGCTGGAAGCGCTGGCGCGGCAGACGG
The DNA here is from genome assembly GCF_030767025.1 of Nocardia sp. CC227C. GTDB lineage: Bacteria > Actinomycetota > Actinomycetes > Mycobacteriales > Mycobacteriaceae > Nocardia. The sequence continues at coordinate 109,414 of NZ_JASITE010000003.1, forward strand.
ATTCGACCCTGTTCACGGTCGTGCACGCCGCCTTCGCGGTGCTGCTGGCGCGGCTGTCGGGCGGCGCCGGGGAGATCGCGGTCGGCGCGGTGTCCCCGGAACTCGGTGCGGTGCACCCCGGTTCGGCCGCGGTCGCACTGCGCACCGAGATCGACCCGGGCATCGTCTTCGCCGACTTGCTCGCTGCCGTGACCCGCGCCGAGGCCGAGGCGTTCGGCCGCGCGGGCGGCGGCTCCGAGCGGCTGGCCGATGTGCTCGACGTGATCCGTTCGGCGGCCGGGCATCCGCCGTTCCAGGTGCTGCTCACCACCGGGCAGGCGGGGCGCGCCGAGCGCACCGCACTGGTCGATCTCCAGCTGGATATCACCGAGCGCACCGACACCCGTGGCATGGCCCTGACCTACACCTACGCCGTGGATCTGTTCGATCCGGCGACCGTGCTGGACTTCGCCGACCGGCTCGGCCGCATTCTCGCGGCCGTGGCCGCCGACGCCCGCGCCGTGGTCGGCGATATCGACGTCTACGCGCCGGGGGAGCGCGAACTCGTCCTGCACGAATGGAATACGCCCGGCGTGCCGGTGCCGGAGCTGACCCTGGTCGACCTCATCACCGCGCAGGCGGCCGGTCGCCCCGACGCCCCGGCCATCCGCTCCGGCGACACCACGCTCACCTTCGGTGAGCTGCTGCGGCGCGCCAATGTGGTGGCGCGGGCCCTCATCGCCTACGGCGCCGGGCCGGAAACGCTGGTGGCGGTTGCCGTTCCGCGCACCGAGGAACTGCCCGTCGCGCTGCTGGCGGTGCTCATCTCCGGTGCGGGCTATCTGCCCGTCGACACCGCGTACCCGGCGCAGCGGCTGGAATTCATGCTGACCGATTCCCAGCCCGTCTGTGTGCTGACCACGACCGCCGAGCGGGATGCGGTGCCCGCCGGTGACTTCCCGGTGGTGCTGCTCGACGAGGTGGCGAGCTTCTCCGACGCACCCGTCACCGACGCCGAACGCCGTGCCCCGCTGCGCGCCGACCACCTGGCGTACGTGATCTACACCTCCGGATCCACGGGCGTGCCCAAGGGTGTGGGCGTCGCGCACCGCAACGTGGTGGAGCTGTTCGCGAATACCCAGGCGCACTTCGAATTCGACGAGAACGACGTGTGGACGCTGTTCCACTCCTTCGCCTTCGACTTCTCGGTGTGGGAGCTGTGGTGCGCGCTGGCCAACGGCGGCGCGGTGGTGGTGGTCGACCACCTGACCTCCCGGTCGCCGGAACAGTTCCGCGAGTTGCTGATTCGCGAGCGCGTGACGGTGCTCAACCAGACCCCGTCGGCGTTCTACCAGCTGGCCGAGGCCGATCGCGCCGCCGCGGCGCGGACCGGCGACTACGCGCTGCGCTATGTGGTGTTCGGCGGCGAGGCACTGGATCTGCGGCAGTTGCGACGCTGGTACGACCGGCACGCGCCGGACGCGCCCACCCTGGTGAACATGTACGGCATCACCGAGACCACGGTGCACGTGTCGTTCCTGGCCCTGGACGAGGAACTGGCGCAGCAGCCGAGCAGCATCATCGGCCGCGCCCTGCCGGGTCTTGGCGCGCGCGTGCTCGACCAGCGCCTGCATCCGGCACCGGTCGGCGTCGCGGGCGAGATCTACGTGGACGGCGCGCAGCTCTCGCGCGGCTACCTGGGGCGTCCGGGCCTGACCGCGGCGCGGTTCGTGGCCAACCCCTACGGCCCGCCCGGCTCGCGCATGTACCGCGCCGGTGACGTCGGCCGCTGGGCCGGATTCGGCGGCGAGGCCAACCTCGAGTACGCGGGCCGCAGCGACCAGCAGGTGCAGCTGCGCGGCTTCCGCATCGAACTCGGCGAGATCGAGTCGGCGCTGCTGCGGGTTCCGGGCATCAGCCAGACCGTGGTGCTGGTGCGCGACGACAACGGCGTCGACCAGCTCGTCGGATACGTGGTGCCCGAAGGCGACACCGCGCTCGACCCGGCCGAGATCAAGGCCGCGCTGGGCGAATTCCTCACCGCCTACATGGTTCCCGACGCCATCGTGGCCTTGGACGTACTGCCGCTCACCCCGAACGGCAAGCTGGACCGCAAGGCCCTGCCCGCACCGGAATTCGGCGGCTCCGTCGAGTACCGGGCCCCGCGCACCGAGTCCGAACGCGTGGTGGCGGCCGAATTCGCCGCCCTGCTGGGCGCCGCCGAGGTCGGCGTGGACGACGACTTCTTCGCCCTCGGCGGCAATTCGCTGCTCGCCACCCGCGCGGTGGCGCGCATCAACGAGGCGTTGGGCGCGAATCTCGCCGTGCGGGAGCTGTTCGAAGCGTCCAGCGTCGCCGCGCTGGCCGCCCGGGTAGTGACCGGCACCGCCGAGAACCGCCCGCCGCTGGTGCGCGCCGAGCGTCCCGCGCGGGTGCCGCTGTCGCTGGCGCAACAGCGCATGTGGGTGATCAACCAGCTCGATCCGGAATCGTCCGCCTACAACATCCCACTGGCGCTGCGGCTTTCGGGCACGCTCGACATCGAGGCATTGCGCCTGGCGGTGCTGGACGTGCTGGAGCGGCACGAATCGCTGCGCACCCGCTATCCCGTGGACGCCGACGGCATCGCCTACCAGGACATCCTGTCGGTCGCGGAGGCGCTCCCGGGTGGGCTGGCCGTGGAGCCGCTGGGCAATGCGCTGCACCGCATGACCGAGGTGCTGTCCGCCGGATTCGACGTCACCGCACAGGTTCCCGTCCGGGCGCTGCTGTGCACCGACGGCGAGACCGGATCCGAGCACTACTTCGTGGTCGTGGTGCACCACATCACCGCCGACGGCGCGTCGCTGCCGCCGCTGGCTCGCGACCTGATGACCGCGTATGTGTCGCGCTGCCAGGGCAATCCGCCCGCGTGGTCGCCGCTTCCGGTGCAGTACGCGGACTTCGCGCTCTGGCAGCACGAGGTCATCGGCACCGACGACGACGAGAACTCGGTCGCCGCGGGACAGTTGGCGTTCTGGCGGGATCGGCTCGACGGCGCGGTCGGCACCCTCGACCTGCCGCTGGACCGTCCGCGACCCGCGGTGCGCACCATGCAGGGCGGGGCCACCACCTTCACGGTGCCCGCCGAGGTGCACGAGGGGTTGCAGCGGATCGCCCGCGAGCACAACGCCTCGCTGTTCATGGTGGTGCACGCCGCGCTGGCGGTGCTGCTGTCGCGGCTGTCCGGCAGCGGCGACGTCACCATCGGCACGCCCATCGCGGGTCGCGGTGAGCGGGTGCTCGACGATGTGGTCGGCATGTTCGTCAACACCCTGGCGCTGCGCACCGCGGTGGACTCGGCGGCGAGTTTCGACGAGCTGGTCGACAAGGCACGGGAGACCGACCTCGCCGCCTACGGCAATGCCGACATCCCCTTCGAGCGCGTGGTCGAGGTGGTCGCGCCCGACCGGGCCAACGCCCAGGACCCGCTGTTCCAGGTGGTGCTGTCGTTCCAGAACACCGACCGCCCCGACCTCGAACTGCCGGGCCTGTCCATCAGCGCCCTCGACACCGGCGCGGTGTCGGCGAAGTTCGACCTCCAGGTCACCATCGACCCGCGTCAGTGGGAGGACGGCGCGGTCGGCGAACTGGCCGGCGCCCTCACCTACGCCTCGGACATCTTCGACGAGTCCACCATCCACACCTTCGGTGAGCGGCTGCAGCGTGTGCTGGCGGCCGTGGCCGCCGACCCGCGCCAACGCGTGGGGGACATCGAATTCGGTGGCGTGCAGCAGCGTTCGCACACCGCCGCCGCCAGTCTCCCGGGCACCGCGCCCGCGGTCACCCGCGGCACCCAGCTGCCGCTGCTGCTGACCGCCGCCGTGGAGGACGACCCGGACGGTCCGGCCCTGGTGTGGGGCGAGGACGCGCTGTCCTACGCCGAACTCGACGCCCGCTCCTCGCGGCTGGCGCGAGTGCTCATCGGCCGGGGCTGCGGTCCGGGCACCGGTGTCGCGCTGCGCCTGGACCGCGGCATCGACGCCGTGGTCGCCACCTGGGCGGTCCTCAAGTCCGGTGCGGCCGTGGTCCCGGTCGCCGCCGCCGATGCCGAGCTGCCCACCGACCTGGTGGTCAAGGTCGGCCTCACCGCGAGCGCCGAGAACTCCGGCAACGGCGTGGACTGGCTGGTCCTGGCCGACCCCGCCCTGGTCGCGGAGATCGCGGCGGCCTCACCCCGCCCGGTCACCTACGCCAACCGCACCCGCGCCCTGCAGGGCGGCGACCTCGCCTTCGCGCCCGCCGACCGGGGACTGAGCTACGACGAGCTCGCGGAACTGGTGAACCGGGTCAGCGGCCGCACGGAGCTGACCTTCGAGTCGCGAACCTTCCGGTTCGGTCGCCCCGATGTGCTGGCCGCCGTGGTCGAGGTGCTCGCCGCCGGTGCCGGCGGCGCGTCCGTGGTCGTCACCGCGCCGGACGGCGCGCTGGGCGAGATGCTGGCCGACGAATGGGTGACGCATCTGTTCACCGATGGTGCGGGACTGGCCGAACTCGGTGGTGAACCGCTGGAAGACCTGGCGGCCGTCGTCGTTGACGACGGGTCGGACCTGGACGCGGCGCGGCGCATCCCCTGGCTGCCCGCGGTCGTGCCGCTGGACTGAGTGCATTCCGTCCGTCATTCCGGCATGCTGTGGAGCCGGAATCCCCATACTCCGGCGGCCGACCACCGCCGGGGTAACGGTCGATGCGCAGAGATTCGATGAAGCAGGATGTGCGCCCGCGCGGTGCGCAGACGTAGACGGCAAGAATGAGGCGGAGTTGATGGGTCGGGAAGACGGAAAGCAGCGCACGCTGACAGGGGAAGGGCCGGTGGCATGACCCGGCCGGTCCGTCAGCGGCCCACCCGCACCCGTCGACCCCGGGTCACCACGCTGCCGCAGCTCATGGCGTCGGCGGTGGAGGCCAATCCGAGCGGGGACGCCATTGTCTACGCCGATGCCGCGGGCACGCTGGCGACGCTCGGCTACGCCGAACTGGACGCGCGGTCCACGCGGCTGGCGCGGCTGCTGATCGAGCGGGGGATCGGGCCCGAGGATCTGGTGGCGATCGGGATCCCGCGCTCGCTCGACTCCGTCGTCGCGGTGTGGGCGGTCGCCAAGACCGGTGCCGGATATGTCCCGGTCGATCCGAACTATCCGGCCGACCGGGTGACCCATATGGTCACCGACTCGCGGGCGGTGCTGGGCCTGACCGTCGCCGCGGTGCGCGACGACCTGGCCGACGACGTCGAATGGCTGACCATCGACACCGCCGAATTCGCGCGGTCGGCGGCGGCGTATTCGGAGGAGGCCATCACCTCGGCGGATCGGGTGCGGCCGCTGCGCGCCGAACATCCGGCCTATGTCATCTACACCTCCGGTTCGACCGGCAAGCCCAAGGGCGTGGTGGTCACGCAGGCCGGTCTGTCCGGCTTCTGCGATGAGCAGCGGGAGCGCTACCGCACCGGAACCGAATCGCGCGCACTGCATTTCGCCTCCCCGTCCTTCGACGCCTCGGTGCTGGAACTGCTGCTCGCCCTGGGCGGGGCCGGGACGCTGGTGGTCGCCGCGCCCGATGTGCTCGGCGGTGACGAACTGGCCGCGCTGCTGCGGCGCGAACGCGTCACGCACGCCTTCATCACCCCGGCCGCGCTGGCATCGGTGGACCCGACCGGGCTCGACGACCTGCGCGTGGTGGTCGCCGGTGGCGAAGCCTGCCCACCGGATCTGGTGCGGCGCTGGGTACTTCCCATCGCGGGCGGCGGCACCCGGGAGTTCTACAACGGGTACGGGCCCACCGAGACCACCATCATGACCAATATCAGCGCACCGCTGGTGCCCGGGGAGCTGGTCACCATCGGCGGTCCGGTGCGCGGCATCACCGAATACGTGCTCGACGAGCGGCTGGTGCCGGTGGTCGACGGCGTGGTGGGCGAGCTGTACATCGCCGGTGCACAGGTGGCGCGCGGCTACCACGAGCGGCCGAGCCTGACGGCGGCGCGCTTCGTGGCCAATCCGCTCGATCCCGCCGGCTCCCGGCTCTACCGCACCGGCGACCTGGTGCGGCGCACCCCCTCCGGTGATGTGGAGTACCTGGGGCGCAACGACTTCCAGGTGAAGATCCGCGGCTTCCGCATCGAACTCGGTGAGATCGACGCGGTGCTCGGCTCGCACGACAGCGTGGATTTCGCCGTCACCGTCGGTCACCGGCTGGAGACCGGGGCGACCATCCTCGCCGCCTACGTCCACGCCGCCCCGGGCGCGTCGGTGGACGTGGACGAGCTGACCGCCTATGCCGAGCAGAGCCTGCCCGCGCATATGGTGCCCACCACGATCATGGTGCTGGACGCGATTCCGCTGACCCCGGTCGGCAAGCTGGACCGCCGCGCCCTGCCCGCGCCGCAGTTGCGCACCAAGGAATTCCGCGCCCCGGCGGGGCGGCTGGAGGAGCTGGTCGCGGGCGTCTTCGCCGACCTGCTCGACCCGACCGATCCCATCGGCGCGGACGACGACTTCTTCGAACTCGGCGGCAACTCGCTCATCGCCACCCGGGTCGCCGCCCGGCTGGGCGCGGAGATCGCCGCGCGCGTCCCGGCCCGCATGATCTTCACCGCGCCGACGGTCGCCGGACTGGCGGCCCAGCTGGAGCCGCTCGTCGGCGCGGGCGGGCGGCCCGCGCTCACGCCACAGCCGCGCCCCGACCGCATTCCGCTGTCGCTGGCCCAGCAGCGCATGTGGTTCCTCAACCAGTTCGACACCGCCTCGGCGGCCAACAACATCCCGTTCGCCATCCGGCTCACCGGCGCGCTCGATATCGCGGCGCTGCGCGCGGCCATCGGTGACCTGGTGCGGCGGCACGAGACGCTCCGGACGGTGTACCCGGCCGTGGACGGCACCGGATACCAGGTGATTCTGCCCGCGGAGCAGGCGATTCCGGAGCTGGAGCCGCAGGCGGTGGAGCCGGAGCGGGTCGCGGAATGGCTCACCGGGCTGGCGCTGCGCGGCTTCGACGTGGCCGCCGAGGTGCCGCTGCGCATCGAACTCGCCGAAATCGGGCTCGACGATTACGTGATCGCGGTGGTGGTGCACCACATCGCCGCCGACGGCGCGTCGGTGGGACCGTTCATGCGGGATCTGCTGGCCGCCTTCTTCGCTCGCCGTGATGGGCAGGCTCCGACATGGGAGCCGTTGGCGGTGCAGTACGCCGACTACACCCTGTGGCAGCGGGCGCTGCTGGGCGACGAGTACGAGCCCGGAACGCTGGCCGCCAACCAGATCGCCTACTGGCGCGAGACCTTGGCGGGCATCCCGGACCGCCTCGACCTGCCCGCGGACCGGCCGCGGCCGTCCATCGCGTCGGGCCGGGGCGCGGTGTACACCTTCGAGATCGACGCCGCGCTGCACGCGCGCCTCACCGAACTCGCCCACGACAGTGGCGCGTCGCCGTTCATGGTCGTGCACGGCGCGCTGGCGACGCTGCTGGCGCGGCTGTCGGGCACCGACGACATTGTGATCGGCACGCCGGTCGCGGGCCGAGGCGAGCGCGAACTCGACGACCTCATCGGCATGTTCGTCAATACGCTCGTGCTGCGCACCCGCGTGGACGCGGGTGCGTCGTTCGCGGAACTGCTGGAGCACGCGAAAGAGACGGATCTGGCGGCGTTCTCGCACGCCGAGCTGCCGTTCGAGCGGCTGGTGGAGGTCCTGGACCCGGTGCGGTCGCAGGCGCACCACCCGTTGTTCCAGGTGGCGCTGTTCTTCCACAATATCGAGACCCCGCGCATGGAACTGCCCGGCCTCACCGCCGAGGCCGTCGAGTTCGACGGTGCGGTAGCGAAATTCGATCTACAGCTGTCGGTGATCCCGCGCGAGCGCGACGGCGCGGCCGACGGCATGACGGCCGTGTTCACCTACGCCACCGACCTGTTCGACGAGGTCACGGTGGCGGAGTTCGCGCAGCGGCTGGTGCGCGTGCTCACCGCCGTCACCGACGATCCGCGCGCCGCCCTCGGTGCGATCGATCTGCTCGACGCCGCCGAGCGGGAGCGAATCCTGCACCACTGGAACGACACCGCACATCCCATCGCCCCCGAACTGCTGCTGGACGAATACCGCCGCGCGGTGCGACGGCATCCGGACGCCGTCGCCGTGGTGTACGAGGGCGCGGAACTCACCTACCGCGAGTTCGACGAGCGGGTCAACCGCCTCGCCCGGGTGCTCATCGCCGAGGGCGTGGGCGCGGAATCGCTGGTTGGCCTGGCCATTCGGCGGTCGCTGGATCTCGTGGTCGGCATGTACGCCATCATCACCGCCGGTGGCGCGTACGTGCCGCTGGATCCGGACCACCCGGCCGAGCGCATCGCCCACATTCTCGACACCGCGCAACCGGTGGCGGTGCTCACCACCACCGCCGACGAGGTGCCGGTGCCGGCGGGCACGCCGGTCATCCGGCTCGACACCGTGTCGCTGGACGAGTTCGCCGCCGCGCCCGTGACCTCCGCTGAGCTGCTGCGGCCCGTGCGGCCGGAGCATCCGGCGTATGTCATCTTCACCTCCGGCTCTACCGGTCGGCCCAAGGGCGTCGCGGTCTCGCATGCCGCCATCCACAACCAGACCACCTGGATGCTGGCCGCCTACCCGCTGACGCCGGATGACGTCTACTTCCAGAAGACCGCCACCACCTTCGACGTGTCGCTGTGGGGCTACTTCATGCCGCTGCGCACCGGTTCGAAGCTGGTGGTCGGCACCCACGACGGCCACCGGGATCCGCTGTACGTGGCGGAAACCATTGCCCGCGAGGGTGTCACGATCACCGACTTCGTGCCGTCCATGCTCACCGTCTTCGCCGCGCACACCACGCCCGGCAGCATTCCGACGCTCCAGGACGTCTTCGTCATCGGTGAGGCGCTGCCGCCGGAGACGGTCGCCGCGTTCGGGGCCGTGTCGGGGGCGCGGGTGCACAACCTGTACGGCCCCACCGAGGCCGCGGTGTCCATCACCTACTGGCAGGCGCGCGGGGACGAGCGGTCCTCGGTGCCGATCGGCCTGCCGCAGTGGAACAGCCGGGTGTACGTGTTGGATTCGCGGTTGCGGCCGGTTCCGGCGGGTGTCGCGGGTGAACTGTATCTGGCCGGTGATCAGCTGGCGCGCGGGTACGTGCGGCGTCCGGACCTGACGTCGGATCGGTTCGTGGCCAATCCGTTCGGGCGGGGCGAGCGCATGTACCGCACCGGCGACCTGGTGGTGTGGCGCGAATCCGACGGGGTGCGGCCGGAGCGGTTGGACTACATCGGGCGCACCGACTTCCAGGTGAAGTTCCGTGGTCAGCGCATCGAGCTGGGCGAGATCGAGACCGCGCTGCTGGCCCAGCCCGCGGTGAGTGCCGCCGTCGCGCTGGTGACGCAGTCCGAGCTGGGTGACCAACTGGTGGCCTATGCGGTGCCCACACCCGGCGCGACGATCGAGCAGACCGAACTGCTGGCGGCATTGGCGGATTCGCTACCGCAGTACATGATCCCGGCGACCATTGTGGCGCTGGAGGAATTCCCGCTGAACGCGAGCGGGAAGCTGGATCGCAAGGCGCTGCCCGAGCCGAGTTTCGCCGGGCGGGAGTTCCGTGCTCCGGCCACGCCGGTGGAGGAGATCGTCGCGGGGGTGTTCGCCGAGGTGCTCGGGATCGAGCGGGTCGGCGCGGACGACGATTTCTTCGCGTTGGGCGGCAATTCGCTGGTGGCCACGCAGGTGGTGGCGCGGCTGGGTACGGCGATCGGTGCGCGGGTGCCGGTGCGCACCCTGTTCGAGACGCCGACCGTGACCGCGTTGGCGGCGGCGGTGGAATCGCAGACGCGTCAGGGCCGCACGCACGAGCTAGGCGGTATCGAACGGCCGGAACGTTTGCCGCTGTCGCTGGCACAGCAGCGCATGTGGTTCCTCAATCGCTTCGAGGATCTCGGCGACGGCACGGTGTCGGCGGGTTCGGCGGCCTACAACCTGCCGTTCGCACTGCGGTTGTCGGGCAGCCTCGATACCGAGGCGCTGGCTTTCGCGCTCGACGACGTGGTGACCCGGCACGAGGTGCTGCGTACGGTCTATCCCGAAACAGCCGACGGCCCGGTGCAATTGATCCTGCCCGCCGGATCGCCGGAGGCGGCCGTTCGGCTCGCGCCCATCCGCGTCACCTCGGCGGAAGCCTTCGCGGCGGTCGCCGAACTCGCCGCCACCCCCTTCGACGTCACCCGCGAGGTGCCGATCCGGGTGCGGCTGTTGGAGATCAGCGATCTCGCGCCCGGCTCCCGGCGCGAATACGTGCTGGCCGTGGTCGCCCACCACATCGCCGCCGACGCCTCCTCCATGGGGCCGCTGGTGCGCGACATCATGACCGCCTACGCCGCCCGCACCGGCGGCTACGAGCCCGGCTGGCAGCCGCTGGCCGTGCAGTACGCCGACTACGCGCTGTGGCAGCGCGCCGTGCTCGGCGACGAGCACGACCCGGAATCCATTGCCGCGCAGCAGATCGACTACTGGCGCACCGCGCTCGCCGACCTGCCCGACCTGCTGGAGCTGCCCACCGACCGGCCGCGCCCCGCGGTGGCGTCGCTGGCCGGTGCGCGCGTCGACGTCACCATCGACGCCGACACCCACGCCGGGCTGGCGCGGTTGGCCCGCGAGCACAACGCCACCATGTTCATGGTGGTGCACACCGCGTTCGCGGTGCTGCTGGCGCGGCTGTCCGGCTCCGGCGACATCGCCATCGGCACCCCCGTCGCCGGGCGCGGTGAACGCGAACTCGACGACCTCATCGGCATGTTCGTGAACACGGTCGTCTTCCGCACCCGTCTGGACGGCGGTGACACCTTCGCCGACGTGCTCGCCCGGCAGCGCGATATCGACCTGCAGGCGTTCTCACACGCCGATATTCCGTTCGAGCGCCTGGTGGAGGTGCTCAGCCCGCCGCGCACCACCGCGCACCACCCGCTGTTCCAGGTCGGCCTGTCCTTCCAGAACATGGCCAGGGCCGCGCTCGAACTGCCCGGCCTCACCATCGCCGGGGTGGACGCGGACCTCGAGGTCTCCCAGTTCGACCTGCACCTCATCGTCTCCGACGCCTACGACGAGCACGGCGCACCGGCGGGCATCGGCGGCTTCATCACCTACGCCACCGACCTGTTCGACGAAAGCACCGTGGTCGGCTTCGTGGAGCGGCTGACCCGCCTGCTCGCGGCCGTGGTCGCGGACGACTCGGTACGCGTCGGCGATATCGACCTGCTCGCCGCCGCCGAACGCGCCGAGCTGCTCGGGGCGCGCAACGACACCGCGCGCCGCGTCGAAGCCACCACCCTGGCCGCACTGCTGGACCGCAGCGTCAACACCGTGCCCGGGGCCATCGCGCTCATCGGCCCCGACGGCGAGACGGTGAGCTACGCCGAGCTGAGCAAGCGGGTGAATCGCCTGGCCCGGCACCTGATCTCGCTGGGCGTCGGTCCCGAGGCGCGGGTGGCGCTGGCGCTGCGGCGCTCGGTGGACCTGGTGGTGGCGATGTACGCGGTCTCGGTCGCGGGTGGCGCGTATGTGCCGGTCGATCCCGACCAGGCCGCCGACCGCACGAACTACATCCTCGACACCGCGGCCCCGGTCTGTGTGCTGACCAATGCCGCCGCCGACTTCCACACCGACCGCGCCCCCCTGGTGCGGATGGACGAACTCGACCTCGGCACAGTCGATTTCATGGCGCTCACCGACGCCGACCGCATCGCCCCCCTACGCCCCGAACACACCGCCTACGTCATCTTCACCTCGGGTTCGACCGGCCGTCCCAAGGGTGTGGCGGTGCCGCACGCGGCCATTGTCAACCAGTTGCAGTGGAAGACGGCGGAGTTCAGCCTCGGTGTGGCCGACGCGGTCCTGCTGAAGACGGCTGCGACGTTCGATTTGTCGGTGTGGGAGTTCTGGTCGGCGGCGGTGTCGGGTGGCCGCCTGGTTATCGCCTCGCCCGACGGCCATCGCGACCCGGCGTATCTGAACGAGTTGATGGTCCGGGAGCAGGTCACCACCCTGCACGCCGTGCCATCGATGTTGGACGCCCTGCTCACCGAGTCGGGCGGCACCCTGGCGGGTTCGTTGCGTCGTGTGTTGGCCATCGGTGAGGCGCTGCCCGCCGCGGTGGCGCAGCGTTTCCGTGCGGCGAATGCTCAGGTGCGGCTGTTCAATCTCTACGGTCCGACCGAGGCGGCGGTGTCGATCACCTCGCATGCGGTGACCGACGCCGATGCGGGTTCGGTGTCGATCGGTGTCCCGGAGTGGAACAGCCAGGTCTATGTCCTGGACTCCCGTTTGCACCCGGTGCCCGATGGTGTCGCGGGTGAGCTCTACCTCGCGGGTACGCAGTTGGCGCGAGGCTATTTCGCTCGCCCGGACCTGACGGCGGATCGTTTCGTGGCGAATCCGTTCGCGGCCGATGGTTCGCGGATGTATCGCACGGGTGACTTGGTGGCGTGGTCGGCATCGGGTGGGTTGGAGTATCGGGGTCGTACCGATTTCCAGGTGAAGATCCGTGGTTTCCGTATCGAACTCGGTGAGATCGAGGCGGCGTTGCTGGCGTTGCCGGAGGTAGCCCAGACGGCGGTGTTGGCGAAGTCGGATGCCCGCACGGGCGACCGCTTGGTGGCGTACGTGGTCCCCGCGTCGGGCGAGCGGGACGTTGTCGGTGGGTCGTCCTCCGGCCGCGAGCTTTCTGTCGCGCTTGGGCAGTCTGCGCCAGGGGCGCAGGGTGGGCAAGCGCAGCCGCGCACCCCGGAAGCGGACTCGTTCCCTACAACTGGTCCGGGCGTCTCCGAGCCCGCGCTGTTGGATACCGCCGGGTTGAGGTCGGCGTTGTCGGCGGCGTTGCCGTCCTATATGGTCCCGTCGGCGTTCGTGGTCTTGGACGAGCTCCCGTTGAATGTCAACGGCAAGCTCGACCGCAAGGCGTTGCCGGAGCCGGAGTTCGAGTCCACGGCCTTCCGTGCCCCGGCGACCCCGATCGAGGAGATCGTGGCGAGCGTGTTCGCCGAGGTGCTGGGTGCTGATCGGGTCGGTGCGGACGATGATTTCTTCGCGCTGGGCGGTAATTCGTTGTTGGCGACGCAGGTCGCTGCTCGTATCGGTGCGGCCCTGGATGCGCGGGTTCCGGTGCGGGTGTTGTTCGAGGCGTCCACGGTCGCGGGTTTGGCGGCGCGGGTGGAGCAGCATGCCGGTGCGGGTGACCGCACGGCGTTGACCGCGCAGGAGCGTCCGGAACAGATCCCGTTGTCGTTGGCGCAGCAGCGGATGTGGTTTTTGAATCAGTTCGATACGTCTTCGGCGGCGTACAACATTCCGGTGGCGGTGCGTTTGTCCGGTGATCTGGATGTGGATGCGTTGGGTCGGGCGGTGGCGGATGTGGTCGCGCGTCACGAAACCCTGCGCACCATCTACCCGCACACCGACGGCGCGGCCCACCAGCTGATCCTGCCCCCGTCCCGAGCCGTCCCCGACCTCACCCCGATCCCGGTCACCACCGCCGACCTGCGCGACAGCATCACCGCCATCGCCTCCACCGGCTTCGATGTGACAACGGAAGTCCCGTTGCGCGCCAAGCTGTTCCACGTCGATCCGGGTGCGATCGCCGACCCCGCGGCTGATCCCGAGTACGTCCTGGTCTTCGTCGTCCACCACATCAGCGCCGACGGCTGGTCCATGGGTCCGCTGACCCGTGACGTCATGCTGGCCTACGCCGCCCGCTCCCATGGCGATGCCCCCGCGTGGACCCCCTTGCCGGTGCAGTACGCCGACTACACCCTGTGGCAGCGCGAGGTGCTCGGCTCCGAGGACGACCCGCGGAGCCTCATCTCCGCCCAGACCGACTACTGGCGTACCGCGCTGGCCGATCTGCCGGACGAGATCAACCTCCCGTCCGATCGCCCGCGCCCGCCGGTGGCCTCCTTCCGCGGCGGCACGGTGAGCTTCCCGATCAGCGCCGAGATCCAGGCGGGTCTGCGGGAGATCGCCCGCGAGCGCAACGCCACCATGTTCATGGTGGTGCACACTGCGCTGGCGGTATTCCTGGCGCGGCTGTCGGGCACCGCCGATATCGCCATCGGCACCCCGGTGGCCGGTCGTGGCGAGGCCGAACTCGACGATGTGATCGGCATGTTCGTCAACACCCTGGTGCTGCGCACCCGGGTGGCCGGTGACCTGACCTTCGACGAACTGCTCGCCGAGGTCAAGGACACCGACCTGCGCGCGTTCGCGCACGCCGACCTGCCGTTCGAACGGCTCGTCGAGGTGCTCAAGCCGGAGCGCAATACCGCCCGCAATCCGCTGTTCCAGGTCATGCTGGCCTTCCAGAACCTGCACGACAGCAGCTTCGACCTGCCCGGCCTGCGCATCACCCCGCTCGAATCCGACGCGCAGGCATCGCAGTTCGATCTGGCGCTGGCCCTGCGGGAGACCGGCGACGCCGGCATCTACGCCATGTTCACCTACGCCCGTGACCTTTTCGACGAGGCCACGGTGGAGGTGTTCGCGCAGCGCTTCACCGCCCTGCTGGCGGAGATCACCACCCGCCGCGACACTCCCGTCGGCGACCTGCCGCTGCTCGATCCGGTCGAGTACGAACTGCTCACCCACGTGCACGGCGACGACGTCATGGCCACCGGGCTGCTGCCCGATCTGCTCACCGCGGGGCTGCGGCACGGCCGCGACCGCATCGCGGTGCGCTGGCGCGGCAATTCCATCTCCTACGGCGATCTCGACGAGTACTCGTCGCGGCTGGCGCGACTGCTCATCGCCCGCGGCGTGGGGCCGGAAAAGCTGGTGGCCGTGGCCTTCCCGCGTTCGCTCGGCATGGTCATGGCGGTGCTGGCGATCAGCAAGGCCGGCGGCGCGCACGTGCCCATCGACCCGACCTACCCGGCGGACCGGGTGCGGCACATGATCACCGATTCCGGTGCGATGCTCGGCCTGACCTCCAAGGCGTACGCCGATATCCTGCCCGCCGAGGTGGATTGGCTGGTCATGGACGATCCGGCCACCGATCAGCTGGTGTCGCTGCGGTCCAACGCGCCGGTGACCGACGCGGATCGCCGTGCGCCGCTGCGGATGCGGCATCCGGCGTACATGATCTACACCTCCGGTTCCACCGGCAGGCCCAAGGGCGTCGTGGTGACGCACGCCGGTGTGGGCGGCCTCGCCGACTACGCCACCTCGCGCTACGACCTGCATCCCGATCACCGGATGCTGCACATCTGCTCGCCCAGTTTCGACCCGTCGGTGCTGGAGTGGGTGTGCGCCTTCTACACGGGCGCGACGCTGGTGATCGTGCCGTCGGAGATCATGGGCGGCCCGGAACTGGCCGAGCTCATGCGGGCCGAGCAGGTCACCCACGCCATCATCACTCCGGCCGTGGTCGGCACCATGGATCCGGAGGGGCTCGAGCAGCTCGAAATGCTGTCCGTGGGCGGCGATGTCACCACGCCCGAGCTGCTGGCCAAGTGGCAGCCGGGGCGGGTGTACCACAATGCCTACGGTCCCACCGAGACCACCATCATCTCGTCCTACGCGCAGTTGACGCCGGGGCGGCACATCACCATCGGCACGCCGGTGCACGGCATGTCGGCGCTGGTGCTCGACGCCCGCCTGCACCCGGTGCCGCCGGGTGTCGCGGGTGAGCTGTACCTGGCGGGCGGTGCGCTGGCCCGGGGCTACCACAACCGTCCAGGGCTGTCGGCGGATCGGTTCGTCGCGAATCCCTGGGGCGCACCGGGTGCGCGCATGTACCGCACCGGCGATGTGGTGCGCTGGTACGCCGAACCACAGGACCGCAGCGGCAACCGCGCGCTGCCGTCCATCCAGTGGGAGCTGGATTACGTGGGGCGCAGCGACTTCCAGGTCAAGATCCGCGGCTTCCGCATCGAACTCGGCGAGATCGACGCGGTGCTCGCCGGCCACCCGGACGTCGACTTCGCGGTCACCCTGGGCCGCGCGAACAGTGCGGGTGCCACCATGCTGGTGTCCTATGTGCTCGGGAAGTCCGGCCGTGCCGTCGATCCCGACGCGCTCACCGATTTCGCGGCGCACAGCCTGCCGCCGCATATGGTGCCCGCGGCCGTCGTGGTGCTCGACGAGGTGCCGCTGACGCCGGTCGGCAAGCTGGACCGCGCCGCGCTGCCGGAACCGGTACTGGCGCAGCGGGAGTACCGCGCCCCCGGCACACCGCTGGAGGAGGCCGTGGCGGCCGCCTTCGCCGAGGCGCTCGGGGTGGACCGGATCGGCGCGGACGACGACTTCTTCGCACTCGGCGGCAACTCGCTGCTGGCCACCCGCGTCGTCATCGACCTGTACGAGCGCACCGGGGCGCGGATCGCGGTGGCCGCCTTCTTCGGCGACGCCACCGTTTCCGGGCTGGCCCGGCAACTCGGCATCCTGCTGGAGTCCGAGCAGGACGCGGAGGCCGCCGAGCTGGACGCGGAGGCCGCCGTGGCGGCCGCCCTCGCGGTGGTGCTGCCGCTGCGTGCCGGAGGGCAGCGACCGCCGCTGTTCGTGCTGCATCCGCTGGGCGGATTGTCGTGGTGCTATTCGGGATTCACCCGCCACCTGCCCGTGGAGCAGCCGATCCTGGGCATCCAGACCCCGGCGCTCACCGAACCGGACTACGCGCCGGAGTCGCTGGCCGATATCGCGAACCGCTATGCGGCCGAGATCCGGCGGGCGCAGCCCGAGGGTCCGTACCGGCTGCTGGGCTGGTCGCTGGGCGGCAAGCTCGCCCACGCCGTGGCCACGCGCCTGCAGAGTGCGGGCGAGCGGGTGGACCTGCTGGCCGTTCTGGACGGCTACCCGCGCGTGGACGACACCGATTTCAAGGCGGCCATCCGGGAGACGTTCACCAGTCTCGGCGTCGCCGTCGAGGACCTGCCGGATACCGACGATCTCACCGAACTCGGTGACGCGGCACTGGCCGCGCTGCACGCCTCCATCTCCCAGGAGCTGGCGGCCATGACGCCCGAGCGCCTGCGGCGCATCTATCAGACCGCCATGCGCAGCGTGGAATTGTCCGATGTGGAGCTCGCCGAGATGTTCCGGGGCAACCTCCAGTTCTTCACCGCCACCGTCGACCGCACCGAGACCATGCGGCAGTGGTCGGCGGCGGACTGGCAGCCCTACGTCTCCGGCCGCATCGTCGACCACGCGATCGAGGTGCCGCACGAGCAGATGACCGGCGACGAGGCGCTCGCGGTGATCGGCCCGCGCATTGCCGAACTGCTCGATTCGGCGGAGGAATCGCGCGCATCGCAGCGCGAGCCGATGGCCGAACCAGCGGGGCGGGGCCGCGAAACGGCGGAGCCGGACCACGAGCCCGACCACACGGCCCATACACCGGACAGCGGGGTGATCGGTTCGCCGTTCGGTCCCGCGGTACCCGTGGACGGGATGATCGTGCCGGGCGCGGGCGGCGACGTGGACGCCGACCCGGCGTCCGGTCCGCTGGAAGTGTCGCCGCTGCCGCCGGGTGCGGTGGATGTGCTCGCCGCCGAACCGTCCGGTCTCGTACTGCGGGTCATCACGCTCGATATCGCCGCCGACTGCCCGCCCTGGCGGGTGCGGCAGTCCGTGGCCGCGCTGTTCGAACGGCACCCTGGGCTGCGGGCCCGGCTGCGCCGGGACGCGGAGGGGCTGAGCTTCGAGTATCCGGACGCCGATCCGGACGACGCGGTGGTGTGGCGGTTCGACTGGGCGGGGGAGACCTCCGGCGAGCTCGTCGACAGCGTCATCCGCGCCGCCGCCGCGGAACTCGATCCCGACAAGGGGCGCAATGTCCGCTTCGTGCTGCTCGACGCCAAGGAGGTGGACCCCGTCGCCGAGACCGTCGACGAGGCGGCCGCCACGCTGGTGGTGATCGCCAACGGCCTGGTCGTGGACGACACCTCCTGGCGCACCATCATCGAGGAGCTGACCGCCTCCTGGTCCGGCGGGCACGCCACGCCGCCGGCCGCCGTGGCCCATCCGGCGGGCCTCGCCCGGGAACTGGCGCGCCGCGCCGACCACCCGGACATCGTGGCCGAACTGCCGTGGTGGATCGACGCCCTGGAGGCCGGGCCGATCACCGACGCCGACCCCGCCGGGGGCCGCGGGCGGATCACGGTGACCATCACCGCCGAGGGAGCGGGCGCGGTCGACACCGTGGCCCGCCGCTACCGGGCCACCATCGACGAGGTGCTGCTCACCGCGCTGGCGGTCACCCTGCCCGCCCTCGACGGCATGAGCGACCTGCTCGGCTCGGTGGTCCGGCTGCCCGCCGACGGCCGCCTGTTCGGCGACCCCGACACCCAGCGCGCCATCGGCTCCTTCACCACCAGCTATCCGCTGCCGCTGCGGCTGAACGCGGTGGACTTCGACGAGATCCGCCAGGGCGGCCCGGTCGCCGGAAGTGTGATTCAACACGTCCGCGACATGTGCCGGACGGTGCCGTCGCAGGGGGTGGGTTTCGGCCTGCTGCGCCACCTCGGCACGCCCGCACCGGAACTCGCGGGCGCGGCGGGCCGGATCGGATTCCGCTACCGGGATCTGCGCCCGGCCCGCGTACATCCGGAAACGGCCGCGCCGGATCTGCATCTGGACATCACCGTCGACACCACCCAGGACGGATTCATCGCACGATTCGACTACGCCGGAGCGGTGTTGTCCTTGGATCAGGTGAAGGGATTGGTGGAAGGTTGGGTACAGGCTCTGGGCGGACTGGCCGAGCACGGCCGGACATCGAATACGTAACATTGACCCCTGTTGTGGCGACTGCATAGGCCGTATGGTCTGTCGAAGTGCTCTGGCCACAGTGTGTGGAGGCCGTCGGGAGATCCCTGACGGTCGGGGTGGTCGCCAGGACTCGAATTGAAGCGAAGGTGTGAAACATTGATTCGTCGATCTGTCCGGAACGGGGTTGCCGTCGGCCGTCGCCGCGGCGTGCGTGCGGCCGCGCTCATCGCGGCCACCGCCGTACTCACCGGTCTGACCGCCGGCATCGGCACGCAGAGCGCTGTCGCTGACCCGATCATCGACAACAAGAAGCTGCTCGCCGATCCCGTCGCCCCCGACGGTTCGAAGATCACCAAGGCCGAGATGAAGGACGAGCGGAACATCCGCCTCTACGTCTACTCGGCCGCCATGGACGCCACCTACCCGGTCGATGTGCAGCGGCCCGCCGACACCTCGGCACCGCGCCCGACCCTCTACCTGCTCAATGGCGCGGGCGGCGGTCAGGACGACGCCTCGTGGCAGAAGAAGACCGACATCGTGAACGGCTTCCTCGGTGACAAGAACGTCAACGTGGTCCAGCCGATCGGCGGCAAGTGGTCATACTACACCGACTGGCAGCAGCCCGACCCGAATCTGGGCGTCAACAAGTGGACGACCTTCTTCACCGAGGAGCTGCCGCCGCTCATCGACGCCGCCCTCGGTACCAACGGCATCAACGCCATCGCGGGCATCTCCACCTCCGGCACCACCGTGCTCCAGCTACCCGAGAAGGCCCCGGGGCTGTACAAGGCCGCCGCCGCCTACTCGGGCTGCGCCCAGTTCGCAGATCCGGTGGGCCGTGAGTTCATGCGCCTGACCGTCGAGGTCTGGGGCGGCGGCGAGATGGAGAACATGTACGGCCCGCCGGACTCGCCCGCCTGGGTCGAGAACGATCCGGTGGTCAACGCCGACAAGCTGCGCGGCGTCGAGCTGTACATCTCCACCGGCAACGGCCTGCCCGGCCAGTACGACACGCTGAACGGCGAGTACGCGCTGCCCGGTGCGTACGGCCTGGCCAACCAGCTCATCATCGGCGGCGCCATCGAGGCGGGCACCCAGTACTGCACCGCCAACCTGAAGAACAAGCTGGATTCGCTCGGCATCCCGGCGACCTACAACTTCCGCAGCTCCGGCACCCACTCGTGGGGCTACTGGAACGACGAGTTCATGAACTCGTGGCCGGTGCTGGCCCGCGGCCTGGGTCTGTAGGCGGTAGCCGAACCGAGGATCGACGCCCCGTCCGCACTGCCGTGCGGGCGGGGCTTTGTCGTGCGGCGCCGAATGTTCTCACCTGGAAACAGGGAGATTGGTCTCTTTGATCGGGGTCTCGCTGAACGATAAGTTCGGTAACCCATAAACTTTGTTTTGTGAGCACTACCGTACTGACCGAACCGCCGCGTTCCGCGCGGCAACGCGCCCGGTCCGCGGCGGTAATGCTCGGTCCGGCCTTCGTCGCCGCCATCGCCTACGTGGACCCCGGCAATGTCGCCTCGAATATCAGCGCGGGCGCGCAATTCGGATATCTGCTGGTGTGGGTCATCGTCATGGCGAATGTGATGGCCGGACTGGTGCAATTCCTCAGCGCCAAACTCGGGCTGGTGACCGGCATGTCGCTGCCCGAGGCGGTGCGTGCCAAGGCCGGCCGCCCGGTCCGCCTGTCGTACTGGGCACAGGCCGAGGTCGTCGCCATGGCCACCGATCTCGCCGAGGTGGTGGGTGGCGCCATCGCGCTGAACCTGCTCTTCGGCCTGCCGCTGCTGATGGGCGGCGTCATCACCGGATTGGTGTCGCTGGCCCTGCTGGCCGTGCAGAACCGACGCGGGCAGCGGCCCTTCGAACGCGTCGTCACCGGCATGCTGGCCGTCATCGCGGTGGGATTCCTGGCCAGCGTGGTCATCGCACCGCCTTCGGCGGCGGGCACGCTGGGCGGCCTGGTCCCGCGTTTCGACGGCAGCGAGAGCGTTCTGCTCGCCGCCGCCATGATCGGCGCGACCGTCATGCCGCACGCGGTCTACCTGCACTCCGGACTGGCCCGCGACCGGCACGGCAGCCCCGAACCCGGTCCGGCGCGCGTCCGGCTGCTGAAGATCACCAAGGTCGATGTCGGCCTGGCCATGGTGCTGGCGGGCACGGTGAACATGGCCATGCTGCTCATGGCCGCCCAGACGCTGCGCGGGCGCGAGGGCATCGACACCATCGAGGCCGCCCACGGCGCGGTACGCGATGTGCTCGGCCCCGGCGCGGCGCTGCTGCTGGCCATCGGGCTGCTCGCCTCCGGACTGGCCTCGGCTTCGGTGGGCGCGTACGCGGGCGCGATGATCATGGACGGTCTGCTGCACCGCACGGTGCCGCTGCTGGTGCGCCGCGTGGTGACCCTCGTCCCGGCCCTCGCCGTCCTTGCCGTCGGCGTCGACCCCACCCGGGCGCTGATCGTCTCGCAGGTGGTGTTGTCCTTCGGCATCCCCTTCGCCCTGATTCCCCTGGTGCGCTTCACCAGTGATCGCGCGCTGATGGGCGAGGACGTCAACCACCGCGTCACC
Organism: Nocardia sp. CC227C; assembly: GCF_030767025.1. Classification (GTDB taxonomy): domain Bacteria; phylum Actinomycetota; class Actinomycetes; order Mycobacteriales; family Mycobacteriaceae; genus Nocardia. The sequence continues at coordinate 130,757 of NZ_JASITE010000003.1, forward strand.
ACCGGCCTGGCCTGGGTCGTCGCGGGCATCATCTCGGCGCTGAACGTGGCGCTGATCTATCTCACGGTCGCCGGAGGGTGACCGTGTCCCACGCGGTGTCACAACCGCTCGTGCGGCGCAGGGGGCCGCACGCAGGGCCGCGCCCCCGTTCCGGGCAATCCGGAGCGGGGGTGCGCGGCAGCGCTCAGGCGGCCGAGCGCGCGTAGTGATCGGCGATGTCGTCGCTCGTCGTCACCCATACGGCCGGATGGCCGGTGATGTAGTCCAGGGCCTCGACCAGATAGCGGTGCCGGAACGCCTGCCCGATCACGAACGGGTGCAGGGCAAGGGGCAGCACCCGGCCGCTGTCGTCCGCCTCGGCGTCGGCGACGAGTTGGTCGAGCTGATCCTTCATCATCCGGGCGAAATCGGGTCCGGTCAGGCCCTTGCTCACGAAGGCGCCGATGTCGTTGAGTTCCACCGAATACGGGAGGCTCAACATGCCGGGCACGTTCAGACGGTAGGGCTGGTCGTCGTTGGTCCAGTCGAGGACGTACCGAAGTCCCAACTCGGCCAACAGTTCCGGGGTGGCGAATGTTTCGGTCAGACCGGGTCCCATCCAGCCCTGCGGCCGCTGTCCGGTGGTCTTCTCGATAGTGGTGACGATCTCGCGCAGAGCCGTGCGCTCCTCCTCGCGCGCGAGGTCGGTGTGCAGGTGGCTGTTGCTGCTGCCGTGCGCCAGCCAGACCCAGTCGCGCTCCCGGCCCGCCGCGATGATCTGGGGATAGCGTTCGCCCACATCGGAATTCAACAGCGCACTGGCCCGGATGCCGTGGGTGTCGAGCGCCTGTATCACCCGCCAGATGCCCACCCGCGGGCCGTAGTCGCGCCAGCCGTAATTGAGTGGGTCCGGGGTCAGCGCCGTTGTGCCCTCGTAGGTGGCAGTGCCCGGCAGGTCCACGTAGAAGTGCTCGATATTGAGCCCGACGTAGAAGGCGACGGATTTGCCGTCCGGCCAGCGCAGCGGTTCCCGTCCGGCGATGGGGCCGTAGTCGAAGAGGGTGACGTCCTTACTCATGGCGCTATGCTCGAACATTGACATTGATGTGAAGGTCAACCGGTAGCCGATGTGAGGTGCGGCATATGCGAATCAAGGAACTGGCGGAACGCACCGAGACCTCGCCGCGCCTGCTGCGCTACTACGAACAACAGGGCCTGCTGCGAGTCACTCGCTCCGCCAATGGTTATCGAGATTACGACGAGCGCTTCGTGGAGCAGGTGCTGCATATTCGCGGCCTGCTGGAGGCGGGTCTCCCGACCCGCATCATCAAACAGATCCTGCCCTGCCTCGACGACCCCGCCGACATCCACTTCGCCGATGCCACACCGGAAATCATCGCAACCCTGGAACACCAGCGCGACCGCATGAGCCAGCGCATCGACCTGCTGACCCGCAACCGCGACGCCATGACGCGCTACCTGGAGTCGCTGCGCGGCTGCGCGCGACCGGTGTGAGGGTGCGGGCGCCGGTGGGTTCAGTCGGTGAACACCGGCTTGCGCTTCTGGAGCATGGCGGCCGCGCCTTCGGCGAAGTCCGGTGCCTCCAAAAGCTCGGACTGACCGATCTTCTCGGCCGCGAGCGCACCGTCCAAGGCGGCGAGGGCGGCCTGATTGAGGGCGCGCTTGGTGAGCTCGGTGGCACGGCGCGGGCCGTTGGACAGTGTGGCGACCGCAGCCTCCACCCGGGCATCGAGCTGGTCGGCGGGCAGCACGTCGGTGACGAGGCCGTGCTGTTTGGCCCTGGCCGCGGGCAGCCGCTCGCCCAGCAGCGCCATTTCGGCGGCCAGCGGGCGACCGGCGGCGGCCGCGACCATGGCCGCCGCGCCGCCGTCGGGCATGAGGCCGATATTGATGAATGCCAGCAGCAGGTAGGAGTCCTCGGCGAGGTAGGTCAGATCGGCGGCGAGCGCGAAGGCCGCGCCGACTCCGGCGGCGGCCCCCTCGACCCGCGCGATCACCGGCAGCGGCGAATCCACGATGGCCTTGATCATGGCGTTGGCGGCGTCCATGGTCATCTCCGCGGTGACGCCCCGTGCCGTCGCCGCGGGTGCGGCCGCCAGATCGGCCCCGGTGCAGAAGTCGCCGCCCTCGCCGGTCAGAACGATGACGCGCAACGCGGTATTCTGCGATGCCGCCCGGACCGTCTCCCCGAGCCCGACCATGGTGTCGTAATCGATGGCGTTCTTCCGCTTGGGGTTGGTGATCGTGATACGCAGTACCCGTCCGTCCGGAACGGCGCTGAAGCCCGGGGTGGTCGCGATATCGGTCATGGGTGCTCCTGGGTACGCGAACGGCGACGGTGCCGATGTGGTCCGCATTGCCATTGTGGCTCGCATTGCGAATTGTGGTTAACTTAGGTGTACTTGTTCGGCACTGTCAACAGGTGGTGCCACCGAGAAGGAGTAGTGAATGGTCGCCGATCGCAGCGAGCCGGGACTCGCTTCCGCGCGACCGGACGGCGATGCGACGCCCCGGCGTCGACCCAAGAACCGCAAGGCGCAGATCGTGCGAGTTGCCGCCCGGGCGTTCGCCGAACGCGGCTATCACCCGGTCGGAGTGGACGAGATCGCCGCCGAGGTCGGCATCTCCGGCCCCGCCCTGTACCGGCACTTCAAGAACAAGTACGCGCTGCTGGTCGCCGCCGCCGACATGGGCGCGCGGCAACTGCTCGACGCCGCCGAGGCCGCGGACGATCCCGGCCTGGAACCGGAACCGCGACTCACCAAGCTGATTCGCGGCATCGCCGAGTACACCATCGAGGTGCGACGCGAGGGCGGCCTGTACCGCTGGGAGCGCCGCTACCTGGAGCGCGCGGACCGCGATCGCATCCGGGTCATGTACGTGGACCTGCACAAAACCGTGGCGGTGCCGATCCGCGAGCTACGCCCCGACGCCGACCCCGCCGACATCACGCTGCTCACCGCGGCCGTCCTCAGCGCCATCGGCAGCGTCACCCACCACCGCACCACGCTGTCCACCACCCGGCTGATCGGACTGCTCGACGATATCTGCCGGTCCATCCTGCGTACCGACCTGCCGCCCGCGCCGCCGCCGGTCACCGGCGACCCCGTGCCGCGCGGCCTGCCGGTCATCTCCAAGCGGGAACAGCTGCTCACCGAGGCCATCCGCATCTTCGGACGGCAGGGCTACCACGAGGCGAGCATCGAGGAGATCGGCGCGGCCGCGGGCATCAACGCCTCCAGCGTGTACCGCTATTTCGCCAGCAAATCCGATCTGCTGGCCGCGGCCTTCCACCGCACCGGCGAACGGGTGGCCATCGCCAATGCCGAGGCGCTGGCGGAGGCCACCAGCCGCGCCGACGCCGCCGTGCGCATCGCCGAGCGTTTCGCACGGATGACCTTCACCATGCCGGAGATCCTGCCGGTCTACTTCGCGGAATTCTCCAATCTGCCCGCCTCCGAACAGCATCGGCTGCGCTCCATCCAACGCCAGAACGTGCTGGAGTGGGCCAATCTGCTCGACGGTGACGCGGTGGAGGCGCGTTTCCGGGTGCACGCGGCCATCGCCCAGGTGATCGACGTGGGGCGGCGCATCAAATTCGACGCCCGCCCCGAGAACATCGCGCGGGTGAGCACGCTCATGCGCGCCGTGCTGCTCGGCGTCGACGCGACCGCCCCCGTGCGGAACTGACGGTCACTTACGTGCTCACACCCGGTGGCGCAGCCGGAAGATCATGCGCGCCAGGCGCAGGTGCTGCGGATGCCGTTCGAAGCTGGACTGCTCGACCGGGTCGCGCCGGTGCTTCTCGGTAATGGTGAGCGGTCGGGCGAAGGCCCGCAGCTGCTGTTCGTCGCGGGTCCGGCCCGGACCGTCGGTGCCGTAGACCGGAGCCGAGTTCACGGTCACCACTTCGGTTTTCAGCCGCTCGGCGAATTCCGGCACGCTGCGCACATCCCGGGTGAAGACGGCGACCGAGCGGGAGCGGGCGCCGAGCCGCTCCACCGCCTCGTCCATGCTCCGCACCTTGTTCACCACCAGCACCGGCCCGACCGCGTCCCCGCTCAGGGCCAGGCTCACCTCCGGAACCTCGGTGAGCACGATCGGTTCGATGTAGGGCGTGCGGATGGAGTCCAGTCCGCCGACCACGGCCTGACCGCCCCGGCTGAGCGCGTCCCGCACGTGGCGGCGCACCACGTCGGTCTGCGACTCCAGGGTCATCGGACCGTAGGAGGCGCGCCGATCCGCCCCGGGGCGCAGCTGACGGGCTTGCGCCGCAACGAGATCCAGGAACGGCTCGTACACCGACTCGGCCACGTACGCGCACTGCACCCCGGCCGGATGCTGCCCGGCATTGGCCATGGCGCCGAAGACGGCGGCCGCGGCGGCCTCGGGCAGCCGGGCGTCCACCTGCACCACCATGGCTCCCCGGCCGCCCTGTTCGACGAGCAGGGGGGTGGCGTGCTGGGCGCACAGCGCGCTCACCTCGCGGGCCCCGGCGGCGGAGCCGGTGTAGGAGATGGCGGCCAGCCGCGCTCGGCACAACGCCGCGGCCGTCGTGCTGTCCCCCGTGACAACCTGCAACACCGGTTGATTCGGGGCGAGGCGGCTCCAGCTGTCGGCCAGCCAGGCGCCGACGCCGGGGGTGAGTTCACTGGGTTTGAGCACCACCGGGTTTCCGGCGGCCATGGCGCAGACGATGGCGTTCATGGCGGTCAGCACGGGGTTGTGCCAGGAGCCGAGCACGCCGACCACGCCCAGTTGCCGGTAGCCGACCGACGCCTGCCGCGTGCGCCGGAATCTTCCGGTGGTGCGTCGGCCGAGCACCTTCTCGGCGTTGCGGGCGGCCCAGTGCAGATGCTCCACTGCGGCGGTCACCTCGATGGCCGCGTCCAGTCGGGGTTTGCCGGTCTCGGCGCTGACGAGTTCGACCAGCTCGCGGGTGCCGCGCGCCACGGCGCGCTTCCAGTCCAGCAGCCAACGTTTGCGTCCGTCGAATCCGATTGCGGCCCACCACTGTTCGGCGGCGTGCGCGGCGCGGACGGAGCGGGTGACCTCACCGGAGCCCATAATGGCGTAATCACCCACGACCTCGCCGGTGCGCGGGTCGTAGGACGTCAGCACCTTCGGTCGGCCAGTTCCTCCCGGGTGCGCTGCCGTGCGTGGCTGCGCGGACTCGGCCATGATCACCTCTCGCAGGCCGGAAAAACGTCTCCCCGTGGGCCAGACTATGGTCCGTTCGGCGTACCCGACAAGGTTCGGAATACTGCACGGACCGGGCGGTCTGTGTCGCGACCAGCGGCTATCCGAGGACCGTCGGGTTTGTGACCAAGGACACAGGCCGGCGATGGGTGCTTCACCGAAGCAACGAACGAGCATCCGCAGCGCCGGTAACATCACGCGGGCCGGAGGGGATCATCCCCACCGGGAGGCGAAATCGTCCCGCCGTAGCCGATAGTGGAGAGTTGATGCCGAGCTTGGACAAACCGGAGTCGAACACCGCCAGCGTGGGCGACGACCCGGCGGTGTACGTCGAAGACGTCCGCAAATCCTTCGGCGAGGTACACGCCCTGCGCGGTGTGAGCTTCACCGCGACGCGCGGCAGCGTGCTCGGCATCCTCGGCCCCAACGGTGCGGGCAAGACCACCATGGTCAAGATCCTGTCCACCCTGCTGCGCCCCGATTCCGGCACCGCCCGGGTGGCCGGACACGATGTGCGCAAGGATCCGGCGGGGGTGCGCCGCTCCGTCATGATGACCGGGCAGTATGCCGCCCTGGACGAAAACCTTTCGGGCCGTGAGAATCTCGAGCTGTTCGGTCGCCTCATGGGACTGTCCCGCAAGGCCGCCCGGCAGCGCGCCGACACCCTGCTCGAACAATTCGATCTGACCGGCGCCGGGCGTCGCGCCGTGCGCGGCTACTCCGGCGGCATGCGCCGCCGCGTCGACATCGCCTGCGGCCTGGTGGTCCGGCCCGAGGTGGTGTTCCTCGACGAGCCGACCACCGGACTCGACCCGCGCAGCCGTCAGGGCGTGTGGGATCTGGTGTCGGCGCTCAAGACCCAGGGCATCACCGTGCTGCTCACCACCCAGTACCTCGAAGAGGCCGACATCCTCAGCGACAACATCATCGTGATCGACAAGGGCACGGTCATCGCCGAGGGCACCGCCGACGAACTCAAGGAGAAGACCGGCGGCAGCTACTGCGAGATCGTCCCGCTCGACCCGGCCCAGCTGGCCAAGGTCGCCGACGCGCTCGGGGACCTGGTCCCGGCCGCCGTGCACGCCGAACTCGACACCGCCGAACGGCTGTCCATCCCGGCCCCCGACGGCGCCGCCACCCTCGCCGAGGCGCTGCGCCGCCTGGACGGCGCGTCCGTGCAACTCGCCGACATCGGGCTGCGGCGGCCCTCGCTCGACGACGTCTTCCTGGCCCTCACCGGGCATTCGGGCAGGCAGGCATGAGCACAGCACTGGCCGCCGAGCCCGAATCCGATCTGTTCGCGGGGCTACCGGCGGCGCAGCCGTCCAGCCTCGCGCAGTGGTGGGCGCTGACCGCGCGCATCGTGCGGGTGATGGTCACCAAGGGTGAACTCGTGGTCGCCGTGATCACGCCGCTGGTGTTCACGGTCGGCTTCTACCTGCCGCTGCGGGCCATCATGAACCTGCTCGGCGTCGACTACGCGCAGTACGTCATGCCGATCATCGTGCTGCAGACCATGGCCTTCACCATGATGTCGAACGCGCAAATGGCCGCCTTCGAGGCGATGACCGGTTTGACCACCCGCATGCAGACCATGCCCATCGGCTCGCTGGTGCCGCTGTCGGCCCGCATCAGCGCCGGACTGGTGCGGTCGGTGACCTCGCTGACCGCCGCCCTGATCTGGGGGCACCTGATCGGCTTCCGCTTCGTCGCCGGGTGGGGGCAGGCCGTGCTGTTCTGCGTCTTCTCCCTGGTGGTCGGCACCGTGCTGGCGATCGGCGCGGACGGATTGGGTTCGCTCACCAAGAGTCCGGAATCGCTGAGTCAGGCGCTCACCCTGCCGACGCTCATCTTCGGCATGCTGTCGTGCGGGTTCGTGCCCGAGTCCCGGTTCCCCGAGTGGATCCAGCCCTTCGTGCGCAACCAGCCCATCTCCCAGTTCTCCTTCGCGCTGCGGGACATGGCCGCGGGCGGGGTCACCTGGGAGGTGCTGTGGGTGCCGCTGGTGTGGCTGGGCGGTCTGTCCGTGGTATTCATCCCACTGGCGATCTGGGCGAGTGTGAGGCGGTCATGAGTACGGTCGAGAACAGCGCCGCGGCGGCCGTGGCCGACCGGGTGCCGAGCGATGTCCCGCTGCCGGTGGTGCCGCCACGCTCCGAACGGGCATTCACCACCTTCGTCGAGCAGAGCCTGATCCAGTGCAAGCGCATGCTCATGGGCTGGGCGCGCAATCCCGCGGTCACCGTGCAGGTGCTGCTGTATCCCGCGCTCACCCTGCTCATGTTCGACGTGGTGCTGGGCGGATCCATCAAGCAGGCGACCGGTATGCCCGCCATCTACGGCCAGGTGCCGATGGTCATGCTGGTCGCGGCCATGACCGGCGCGGTGGTGAGCGCGCTCGGCTTCAAGGTGGAGAAGGTCACCGGACTGCTGAGCCGGTTCTGGACCATGCCGATCCACCGCGCCGCCGGGCTGACCGGCCGCCTGCTCGCCGAGGTGGTGCGCGTCCTGGTCACCACCGTGTTCGTGCTGATCGTCGGCATCGCCCTGGGCTTCCGATTCTGGAACGGCCCGCTCGCCGCGATCGCCATGGTCCTGATTCCGGTGCTGTTCGCGGTGGGTTTCGCGGTGCTGGTGACCTCGCTGGCGACGATCAGCGAGGGCGTGGTGCTGGTCCAGATGGTCGGCATCGTCAGCAATCTGCTCATGTTCTTCAACACCGGATTCGTGCCGGTGGGGGCGTATCCGACCTGGCTGCAACCGGTCGTCGAGAATCAGCCCATGAGCTGCGCCATCGACGCCATGCGCGGCCTGGCCTGGGACGGCCCGGTGGTGGTGCCGCTGCTGAAGACCCTCGCCTGGACCATCGGCATGGTCGTGCTGTTCGTCTACCCGGCGATCCGCGGCTATCAGCGCGCCGCCGAGACGGCCTGACCGCCGGGCAGACGCGACAGCCTACGGCGCGTCCGCGACCTTGCGCACGGCGTCGGCGAAGAACTTCTCCGCCTTCGCCTCGTCGAGGGTGTCGCCGAGGGAGGTCACCCGCACCGCCACGGTGGTGCCGCGCAGGGACGCCCAGCCCGCATAGGACACGGTGGTCGTCGGCGTGACATCGCGCACCGACGCCGTGCTCGTCGAATACGAGGCGATGGCGTCGACATCGGCGAGGGCGGCGGGCGGGGTGCGGCTCTCGACGCGCACCCGGGAGTCCACCCGCTCGCCCTCGAACTCGCTGCTCACGGTCAGCTCGTCGCACCGGGCCTCGGTTTCGGCGAACTCGCGCAGGTCGATGCTGCCACCGGAGACGAATTCGATGAAGATGACCGTCTCGGCGACCACCGCGGTGACCGCGGCCTCGTCCAGAGCCCGCTTGCTCGCGGCCTCCAGCTCCAGCTGCGGCGCCCGGCACTCCTCGGGTTCGATGGTGGAATCCGACTGCACCCCCGCGAAATCGGTCAGCTGCTCGCGCAGCCGTTCCGCGGGCAGGTTCACCGGCTTGGCGTCGGCGGGTAGTTCCGACCCGGTCAGGAGCAGTTGATCGCGGGGCGTGCCGGGGGCGGCGTCGGAGGCTTCCGAGGAGTCGCCGCCGCAGCCGGTCGCCAGCACACCCGCGCACACCACCGACGCGGCCATCAGAGTCCGAAGGTTCACTCGCACAGCATGCCGTGAATCACCGGTCCGGACGGGCAAGTTCGTCCATCTGCACCCGGTCACGGCGAGTCACGCGTCCGGTATGACCGGCTCGCGAGGATGCACCCGCAGGGGTGTGGCATGGGTCACGCTATGGTGTGCCCATGGCTTACCTGGTTACCGGAGCGACCGGGTTCATCGGCAGATTCCTCGTACCGGAGCTGCTGAAACGCGGCGAACAGGTCTACGTGCTGGTGCGGCCGGGCGAGGATTCGGTCCTGCGCTTCAACCGCTGCCTACGCGGCTGGGCGGCCGGGGACCGGGTGCGGCCGGTGCGCGGTGACCTCAGCGCACCCGGTGTGGGCGTCGACCCGCGTTGGATTGCGGCGCAGCGCGGTTCGATCTCGCACGTCTTCCATCTGGCGGGCGGGTACGACGCCATCGGCACCGGCGGCGGCACCCGGCGGGTGGTGGACCTGGCGGGGGAGCTGTCGGCCGGTGCGCTGCACCATATTTCGAATGTGGCGGTGGCGGGGGACTGGGAGGGGCGCTTCTCCGAGGACATGTTCGAGGTCGGGCAGGTACTCGCCACGCCCTGGCAGCGGTCGCTGCTCGAGGCCGAGCGGGCGGTGCGGGACAGCTGCCCGGTGCCGTGGCGGATCTACCGGCCCTCCATCGTGATCGGCGATTCCCGCACCGGCGAGATCGACCGGATCGAGGGGCCGTACTACTTCTTCCGGCTGTTGCGCATGGCGGCGCAGCTGCCGCGCATCCTGCCGGTGGTGGCGCCGAAGCTGGGCGAAACCAATATGGTGCCGGTCGATTTCGTGGCGCGGGCGCTGGACCACATCGCGCACGCCGAGGCCGAGTCCGGGACCACCTTCCATCTGGTGGATCCGCGCCGCCAGAGCGTGGCCGACGCCCTGAACCTCTTCGCCGACGAGGCCGGCGCGCCGCATCTGGTCGAGGTCATGCCGAAGCAGACCCTCGACATGACGCTGCGGATGCCGGGGGTGGGGCGCATCCTGCGCCAGGTCGGGGTGCCCACCGAGATCATCGAGCACAGCGAGTTCACCTGCTGGTTCGACTGCCAGCGCGCCGCCGAGGCGCTGGCCGGAACCGATATCAAGGTGCCGCCGCTGGCGGGCTACGCGCCCATCATCTGGAAGTACTGGATCGAGAACTGGGTCTGAACCGGCCGCGCTACAGGTGATCGGGCAGTTCCGCGGCGGCCGCGATGATCTCGTCGGCGTCGGCGGCGCGTCCGAAGTCGTAGCCCACCCAGCGGTTGCGGTTGGTCCAGCCGACCAGGTCGTAGCGCCAGCGGAAGGGCCAGGTGGTGGCGACGGTCATGAACAGCGCCGCACCCAGCGCGGTGTAGTCGTCGTGTGCCGAGAGCAGGGCCCGCTGCTGGCGTGGCGGGCGGGTGAAGAACGCGTCGAACATGGATCTGGACTGCGCGGTGGTGAGGCGGCCGAGGCCGTACACGCCGCGCATCCGCATCCAGTACACCAGTCGCGCCCGCCACGGCCACATGGCCTGGATCGGGTCGTCGCCGCGCCGCAGCGCGTCCAGCGCGGTGTCCACCAGCGACAGCGAATCCGCGACGCAGTAGCCGGTGATGGGATGCATCATCCCGCCCCGGGAGCCGAAGGGGACGACCTGTCCCGGACCGGCCGTGGGCGGGGCGTAGTCGAGTGGGTAGTGCGCGGCCTCGCTCTTCTCGTCGCCGCGTAGTCGAATGCCGTGCGCCGCCAGCCGATTCAGGGTCCGTCGCCGCAACTCGTGCTGCGGCATCCCGCCGCGCAGGCCGAGGCTGGTCTCCTCGAAGATCACCGTGCCGTCGCCGAGCGGCACCGAGTACAGGAACGAGGGCGGCGCGTCCGGGCCGGCCCCGTTCTCGTCGCGCCAGTCCAGCATCAGGCCCTCGCCGGGGGTGACCATCGGCGCGGCGCGGTCCTCGTCCACGAAAATGCCGTGGGCGCTGGCGGTTCGGCGCCGGCCCGGCGACGCCTGGCCGCGCGTGTCGAAGACGGCCCGGGCCTCGACCTCGGTGCCGTCCGCCAGTTCCACCCGGTGTGCCTCGACCGTACGGGCGCGCTGCGCCAGCACGGTGGCGTCGTCGAGCGGCAGCGCATCCCACAGCCCTCGCTTCGACAGCACGCAGTAGGGGCGCTCGATGCGGCGTTCGGCGGTGGTCCACACCACGGGCCGGTCGATCCGGCTCGCGATGACGCCGTCCGGCAGCCACTCCGGCAGCTCGTCCACCCAGCACGAGTAGGTGGGCACCCACAGCCGGTCCGGGCGCGGGTCCACCGCGACCACCCGCAGCCCCGCCCGCATCGCCCGATGCGCCAGCGCCCGCCCCGTCGGCCCGAGTCCCACCACGCACACATCGGCTTCCTTGCCGGTCTCCAGGCCACTCATACCCGCATTCAAACAGCCGTGCCCGGCGGACGCCAGACCGCCCGTGGTCCCCGCACCGGCTTCCGGGACCGGCCGCGGTCAGCCGCGGCGGTTCAGGGCTGGCCGCTCACCACGGCCGTGACCGCGTCCAGGAACGGCTGCCCGCCCATGGCGTAGCCACCGGCGATCGCACCGACCAGCAGGCCGATCGGCCCGGTCAGAATGCTGAAGAAGCCCATGCCGAGCACGGTGCCGATGAGGCCGCCCAGCAGGCCGCCGGCCACGACGCCCACCACGTTCTCGTTGATCTCGTTGGTGAGCCGGGCCATGGAGTTGATCGGCTGCATCTCGCCGATCTCGCTCGCGGTCACCGTGGGCTCGAGCGCGAGTTCGCGTCCGTCGTCGGAAATGTGGTGCGCCACTTCGACGGTGGTGCCGGAGATCTCGTAGGCCAGCGGCACCGTGGCAACCACCTCCCCGGCGTCGGAGGTGAGGGTGACGGCGGTGGCGTCGTCGTCGACCGCGAAGCTGCCGCCGGAGACCGCTGTGGTCAGCGTCCGGGAGAAGTCGGAGAGTACGGCGTGATAGCGGACGCCCTGGTCATCGCCGCTGGCGGCGAGCTCGCGGGGGGTGGGCTCGGGTGCCGCGCCGACACCGCCAGCGGTGATTCCCACAGCGGCGACGGTCAGGAACGCGACGGTGGCGAAGCGGCCGAACTTCATTCAGGAAATTCCTTCTGGCAAACCCTCGACCCGCGCAGGCCGAATGTACGAACGTTTACAGCGTTCGAACCTTGGTGCCCACAAACGAGATTGGCGAGACCGAAGGCCGCATCGTTATCAGAATGAAATCTGGACATTTGCCCGAAATTGCGTTGTAAAAACATGCACATTCACAACTCGACGGTGCCCTGGCGGGTGGTGTATGACATGTCCTGATTGTCGTTATCGTCGACACTTCGAACGGGGTGGGCCTGAGGTTCGGAGCATTGCAGGGAAGGGCAGGAAAATGTCGCCTCGGAAGGCCCGAGCCGGAATCGCTCTCGCGGGCGTCGTCATCGTGGGTGCGCTGGCGACCGCCGGCGCGCTGGCCGCCGTCCTCTCCCAGGTCGCCGAGCGCCGCGCCGCGGCGGTGGAGAACCGCGGCGCCACAACGACATCGGTGGCGACCACCGAGGCCGTCGTCATCGACGGCGTGGTGCAGCCCGGTATCGCGGCCGCCACCACCTCCGCTCCCTCGACCTCCCTCGTGCACAAGACCGCCAGCCAGGGCAGCCCGGAGCTGCAACTGACCGTCGGCGACTGCGTGGCTGTCGGCGGCCCGGACTCCGGCCTGGCGAAAACCGCCTGCGGCAGCGGCACTTCCGCCTACACCGTCACCCATCTGGCCACCGACGGCGCACCCTGCCCGGGTGACATCGACCGGTCGCACCGACGCACTCTCCCCGACGGCGAGCACGACGCGCTCTGTCTCGACATCGCCTGGGTCCCCGGTACCTGCATGGACCTGTCCGGCGATACGGCCACCCCCGTCGACTGCACCGCCGCCGCCCCCGGCCGCGTGCGCGTGGTCGAGATCAAGCGCGACACCACCGACGTCAACGCCTGCTCCGCGGGTGACCAAGGCTTCGTCTACGCCGAACGCCGCTACGTCGTCTGCGTGGCCTCCTGACCTTCTCCCCGTGCGTGATTCGCGGCAAGGTTGTCATTCGCGGCGCGGTCGTCATCGGCAACGGCCGTGCGACGTGAATTGCCGGAATTATCTCCTATGAATTCTTTTCTACTCGAAGATCGCAGCGGCGCTTTCGGATTCGGACTCGTCCGGGTGCCGCGAGCCCTACCCTGGAGGGATATCCGCACGGCGTCCGGCGCTTCAGGGATGGTGGTTCGAGTGCCGAAGAACAAGTCGCACAAAGGAATTTCCAAGCGCGTCAAGGTGACCGGAACGGGGAAGCTGCGGCGGGCGCAGGCGAACAAGAATCACCTGTTGGAGAAGAAACCATCCACGCGGACGCGGCGGTTGAACAAGGAGGAGGACTTCGCCAAGGCGGATCGCAAGCGGGTCAAGCGAATGCTGGGGATCTGAGGGGGACCGCCGCCGCGACTATTTCGGTGTCACCCAGGTGGTGATGTCGGCGTGCACGACCTCCAGGCCCGTCTTGTCGTAGATGGAGACGGGGACGATCAGGTCCCGCCCCTCGATGATGGTGTCGAAGTCGGGGACCTCGGGCAGTGCGGCCACCGCGCGCAGCCCCGAGTCGGCCTTGGCGAGGTACTGGACGTTCATGGCCTTCGGAATCCACCGGTGGGTGGTGGGGACCGTGGCCTCGCTGAGCATGCCCATGGCGACCTCGGCCAGATTGCAGGCGGCGATGGCGTGGAAGGTGCCGAGGTGGTTGTGGATGCCGAACCACTTGGGCGCGGTCACCTCGCACAACCCGGGCTCCAGGCGCACCACGCTCGGCAGCACCGTGCCGAAGTACGGCACCCGCGCGACCATGCCGAGCGAGAACAGGGCGTGGCCCAGCCGATTGTCGGGCAGCTTCTTCCAGCCGCGCAGGGTGGAGGTCTCATTGCTCATGAGCGGTATCTTACTCGAAAGTAAGATACGAGCGAAGTGAGCACGTGGCTAGAGTGCCAGTAGTCGTCGCAAGGTGCGGTCGACGCTGTCCATCACGCTGGCGTCGACTGTGAAAAGCAGATCGCGGAGGTTGTCGGGATTCACGCGGGAAACATTCAGACACTTCGCGTACAGGTCATTTCCCACTGCGACGCTGAGCGACAGGGCCACGTTCTCGCTGATCGGCATGACATCGGTGACGTCGACGCAGACGCATGCGCCCTCCGTGTTGACCGGGTCGGCACTGACGACGAGAACGTTCCGGATGCGGCCGAGCGCCTGATAGGCGCGCACTTCGCCGCGCGAGTGGCTCAAGACCGGAATTCCTCCATCTCGGCATCGCGGTCGTCGTGAGCGGTGAAGGCGGTAGGTATCCTGCGCTCAGCCGCCAGTTCCATGCGTACAGCGGCTCGCAACAGGGCTTCCTCGCAGACCTTCGCCACCCATGCGGACACGTTCCCGTTCGCTTCGGTCTTGATTGCTTCGGTTAGATCGTCGGGCAGTCGGACGGTCATCTTTGCCATACCTTGTAGCCTACCCGTTGTCCGACACGCGAACCTGTCCTTCGGAGATTGCTTCGGCCGTGTGACCAGCGCCATCGGCGGCTGGAGCGGGGAGGGGGCGATTTGAGATCGCCCCTCGCCTCGAGGCATACTGTTCGGGTTGCCCGCACCGGGCTGTGTCTGTTCTGCGGAAAGGCGCTGGTGGTGGCGGGTGAGCAGGACCCAATTTTGTGCCCGGCCGAATGCGGCGCGGGTGCGTCCGGAACGAGGTTCCGAGGCTCAGCGGATTTCATCCCGGGCCGAGGAATGAGCGGCTGAGCGACACGCCCGACCGCGTGGACCGGAAGAACCATGACAGATGAACAGCGGTGACGGAGCGGGGTGCGCCCCGGTCGAGTTGGTAGCTGATGCGTCTTCGTGTGTTCGGGCTGTGCAAATGAGGGTGGTTCGGGAGCGAAAGCTCCGGTGCCACAACGTAAGCGGAGAAAAGGACACTCAGCGTGGCGGGACAGAAGATCCGCATCAGGCTCAAGGCCTACGACCATGAGGCGATCGACGCGTCTGCGCGCAAGATCGTCGAGACGGTGACCCGCACCGGCGCCCGTGTCGTCGGCCCGGTGCCGTTGCCGACCGAGAAGAACGTGTACTGCGTCATCCGTTCGCCGCACAAGTACAAGGACTCGCGCGAACACTTCGAGATGCGCACGCACAAGCGGCTGATCGACATCCTCGACCCGACGCCGAAGACGGTTGACGCTCTCATGCGCATCGATCTCCCGGCCAGCGTCGACGTCAACATTCAGTGACGGGGACTTCAGATATGACTGACAACAAGAGCCGCCCGGCAGCGGGCATCCTGGGCACCAAGCTCGGCATGACCCAGGTCTTCGACGAGAAGAACCGCGTCGTTCCGGTGACCGTCATCAAGGCTGGTCCCAACGTCGTGACTCAGATCCGCACCCAGGAGCGCGACGGCTACTCCGCCGTCCAGGTCGCCTTCGGCGCCATCGACCCGCGCAAGGTGAACAAGCCGGTCTCCGGCCAGTTCGCCAAGGCCGGCGTCACTCCGCGCCGCCACATCGTGGAGATCCGCGTCGCCGACGCCTCCACCTTCGAGGTCGGCCAGGAGATCAATGCCGACGTGTTCGAAGAGGGCAGCTACGTCGACGTGACCGGCACCTCCAAGGGCAAGGGTTACGCGGGCACCATGAAGCGCCACGGCTTCCGCGGCCAGGGTGCCTCGCATGGTGCGCAGGCCGTGCACCGTCGTCCGGGTTCGATCGGTGGTTGCTCCACCCCCGGCCGTGTCTTCAAGGGCATGCGCATGGCGGGCCGCATGGGTAACGACCGCGTCACCACGCAGAACCTCTCGGTCCACAAGGTGGACGCCGAGAACGGCCTGCTGCTGATCAAGGGCGCGATCCCGGGCCGCAAGGGCGGCGTCGTGATCGTCAAGAGTGCAGTGAAGGGTGGTGCCCGGGCGTGAGCGCTGTGAGCACTAAGAAATCCGACGCCGAGAAGAAGGCGAATCTTTCCCTCCCGGTCAAGGCACCGGGCGGCAAGACCGAGGGCACCGTCGAACTCCCCGCGGAGATCTTCGACGCGACCGCCAATATCGCGCTGATGCACCAGGTCGTCGTGGCCCAGCAGGCCGCGGCCCGCCAGGGCACGCACGCCACCAAGACCCGGGGCCAGGTCTCCGGCGGTGGCAAGAAGCCGTACCGCCAGAAGGGCACCGGCCGCGCCCGCCAGGGCTCGACCCGCGCGCCGCAGTTCGCCGGCGGTGGCACCGTGCACGGCCCGCAGCCGCGCGACTACAGCCAGCGGCTGCCCAAGAAGATGAAGGCCGCCGCGCTGCGTGGCGCCCTCTCGGACCGGGCCCGCAACGAGCGCATCCACGTGATCACGGAATTGGTCCCCGGCCAGAGTCCGTCGACGAAGACCGCGAAGTCCTTCCTCGCCGAGCTGTCGGAGCGGAAGAACATCCTGGTCGTGGTCGGCCGTGAAGATCTCACCGCGTGGAAGAGCGTGGCGAACCTGCAGGGTGTGCACCCGATCGCTCCCGACCAGCTGAACACCTACGACGTCCTCAAGAGCGACGACGTGGTCTTCTCGGTCGAGGCGCTCAACGCCTTCGTGCACGGCCCCGCCGAAGCTGCACAGGAGGAGAGCAAGTGACCACCATCGCCGATCCCCGCGACATCCTGCTCGCGCCGGTGATCTCCGAGAAGTCCTACGGGCTGATCGAAGAAGGCACCTACACCTTCCTGGTGCACCCGGACTCGAACAAGACGCAGATCAAGATCGCCGTTGAGAAGGTCTTCGGTGTGAAGGTGACCAGCGTCAACACCGCCAACCGTCAGGGCAAGCGCAAGCGGACCCGCTTCGGTTACGGCAAGCGCAAGAGCACCAAGCGCGCGCTCGTGACCATCTCGGCCGACAGCAAGCCCATCGAGATCTTCGGAGGCCCGGTCGCGTAAGCGGCTGGAGCTCCAGAAAGCAGAGAAGAACTCATGGCAATCCGTAAGTACAAGCCGACGACCCCGGGTCGCCGCGGTGCTTCGGTCTCGGACTTCGCCGAGATCACCCGCTCGACCCCCGAGAAGTCGCTGCTGCGTCCGCTCACCAAGTCCGGTGGCCGCAACGCCCACGGCCGGATCACCACCCGGCACCGCGGTGGCGGCCACAAGCGCGCCTACCGTCTGATCGACTTCCGTCGACTGGACAAGGACGGCATCCCGGCCAAGGTCGCGCACATCGAGTACGACCCCAACCGGACCGCGAACATCGCCCTGCTGCACTACGCGGACGGCGAGAAGCGCTACATCCTCGCGCCCAAGAACGTCACCCAGGGCACGAAGATCGAGTCCGGCACCGGCGCCGACATCAAGCCCGGCAACAACCTGCCGCTGCGCTCGATCCCGACCGGTACCACCATCCACGCGGTGGAGCTGCGTCCGGGTGGCGGCGCCAAGCTGGCCCGTGCCGCCGGCATGAGCATCCAGCTGCTGGGTAAGGAAGGCTCCTACGCCGTCCTGCGTATGCCCTCCGGCGAGATCCGTCGCGTCGATGTGCGCTGCCGCGCCACCATCGGCGAGGTCGGCAACGCCGAGCAGTCCAACATCAACTGGGGCAAGGCCGGCCGTATGCGCTGGAAGGGCATCCGCCCGACCGTGCGTGGTGTGGTCATGAACCCGGTCGACCACCCCCATGGTGGTGGTGAAGGCAAGACCTCCGGTGGTCGCCACCCGGTCTCGCCGTGGGGCCAGCCCGAGGGCCGTACCCGCAAGCCCAACCGTCCGAGCGACAAGCTCATCGTCCGCCGCCGCGGCAAGAAGCGTTAAGGAGGAGGTTAAAGATGCCACGCAGCCTCAAGAAGGGCCCGTTCGTCGACGAACACCTCCTCAAGAAGGTGGACGTCCAGAACGAGAAGGGCTCGAAGCAGGTCATCAAGACCTGGTCGCGTCGTTCCACCATCATCCCCGATTTCATCGGCCACACGTTCTCGGTCCACGACGGCCGCAAGCACGTGCCGGTGTTCGTGTCGGAGAACATGGTTGGGCACAAGCTCGGTGAATTCGCGCCGACCCGCACGTTCAAGAGCCACGTCAAGGAAGATCGGAAGAGCAAGCGGCGATGAGCGAAGCGAAGAGCAATACAGCGCCGATGAGCGCTGAAACTCAGAATCCCTGCGCGCGCGCGACCGCGAAGCACGTTCGCGTGACCCCGATGAAGGCGCGCCGCGTCGTGGACATGGTCCGCGGCCAGCGGGTCGAGGACGCGCTGAACATCCTGCGGTTCGCTCCGCAGGCCGCCAGCGAGCCGGTCGCCAAGGTCGTGGCCTCCGCCGCGGCCAACGCCGAGAACAACCTCGGTCTGAACCCGGCGACCCTGGTCATCTCGACGGCCTACGTCGACGAGGGCGTGACCATGAAGCGCTTCCAGCCGCGTGCCCAGGGCCGCGCGTTCCGGATTCGCAAGCGCACCAGCCACATCACCATCGAGGTCGAGAGCGTGCCCACTGCCGGCGCTGCAGCTCGTAGCCGCCGGAAGGGAGGGGCAAAGTAAATGGGACAGAAGATCAATCCCCATGGCTTCCGCCTCGGTATCACCACCGACTGGAAGTCGCGTTGGTACGCGGACAAGCAGTACGCGGACTACGTGAAGGAAGACGTCGCGATCCGCAAGCTCCTCGCCACCGGCATGGAGCGGGCCGGCATCTCGAAGGTCGAGATCGAGCGCACCCGTGACCGCGTGCGGGTGGACATCCACACCGCGCGTCCGGGCATCGTGATCGGCCGTCGTGGCGCCGAGGCCGACCGCATCCGCGCCGCGCTGGAGAAGCTCACCAAGAAGCAGGTGCAGCTGAACATCCTCGAGGTCAAGAACCCCGAGTCGGATGCGCAGCTCGTCGCTCAGGGTGTGGCCGAGCAGCTGTCGAACCGTGTGGCGTTCCGTCGCGCGATGCGCAAGGCCATCCAGTCGGCCATGCGTTCGCCGAACGTCAAGGGCATCCGTGTGCAGTGCTCCGGCCGTCTCGGCGGCGCGGAAATGTCGCGCTCGGAGTTCTACCGCGAGGGTCGCGTGCCGCTGCACACCCTGCGTGCGGACATCGACTACGGCCTGTACGAGGCGAAGACCACCTTCGGCCGCATCGGCGTGAAGGTCTGGATCTACAAGGGCGACATCGTCGGCGGCAAGCGTGAGGTCACCGCGACCGCCGCGCCGTCCGGTGAGCGTCGCGAGCGTCGTGAGCGGCCGAGCCGTCCGCGTCGCTCCGGTGCCCAGGGCACCACGGCGACCAGCACCGAGGCCGGGCGTCAGGGCACCGCTACCGCGGTGGCCGACGCTCCGGCAGAGTCCAAGGAGGGCTGACCTATGTTGATGCCTCGCAAGGTCAAGCACCGCAAGCAGCATCACCCCAAGCGCTCTGGCATGGCCAAGGGCGGCACCTCGGTGGCGTTCGGCGAGTACGGCATCCAGGCTCTGGAGCCGGCCTACGTCACCAACCGGCAGATCGAGTCGGCGCGTATCGCGATGACCCGCCACATCCGTCGTGGCGGCAAGATCTGGATCAATATCTACCCGGACCGCCCGCTCACCAAGAAGCCGGCCGAGACCCGCATGGGTTCCGGCAAGGGTTCGCCCGAGTGGTGGGTCGCGAACGTGAAGCCCGGTCGGGTCATGTTCGAAATGTCTTACCCGAACGAGGAGACCGCTCGTGAGGCCCTGCGCCGCGCGATGCACAAGCTCCCGATGAAGTGCCGGATCGTGACCAGGGAGGAGCAGTTCTGATGGCTACCGGAACTCCGGCTGCAGAGCTGCGCGAGCTCACCGAAGACGAGCTCGTCGCCAAGCTGCGCGAATCCAAGGAAGAGCTGTTCAACCTGCGCTTCCAGATGGCGACCGGCCAGTTGCAGAACAACCGGCGCCTGCGCGTGGTCAAGCACGAGATCGCGCGCATCTACACGGTCATGCGGGAGCGCGAGCTCGGCCTGGCCACCGGTCCTGAAGGCAAGGGAGACGCCGCATGAGGGAGCGAAGCGAGCGAACAATGAATACAGCCGACGCGTCGGTCATGCCGGAGCCGAGCGCTAGCGAGGTGGAGGCATGAGCGACGTAAAGGGCCCGGCCAAGACGCCGGCCAAGCAGGAGGAGCGTGGCTCGCGCAAGGTGCGCATCGGCTACGTCGTCTCCGACAAGATGAGCAAGACCATCGTGGTCGAGCTGGAGGATCGCGTGAAGCACAAGCTTTACGGCAAGATCATCCGGACCACCTCGAAGGTCAAGGCGCACGACGAGAACGAGATCGCCGGCATCGGCGACCGCGTGCAGCTGATGGAGACCCGTCCGCTGTCGGCCACCAAGCGGTGGCGTCTGGTCGAGGTCCTGGAGAAGGCCAAGTAGGACTCGCGGGGCTCCGGCCCCACGGGTACCCCGGGGCGTCGCCCCGTGGCCCCGGACCAGGTGACTGGTTTGTCCGTTATCCGAAGGCCCGCTTCCCGTTTCGGGGGAAGCGGGCCTTCGGGCGTTCCGGCACAGCGGCATTCGTGTCGCGGGCATTCGTGTCGCGCAGATCTCTCACACACCGGCCGTGGTATTGGCGCGAGCGGCGCCGGACCGCTATCTTCTTTGGTGCTATGACTGCGGTGACTACGGCTTCGGGTGCTTGGCGGGCGAGTGATGGAGAGGCGGTGTCGTTCCGCGACGCCTCGGTGGCGTGGGCCTTGGCCGCGCACGAGGTGTTGGTCGAAACCGCCTCGGAATACGGACATTTCGTAACGGTCAACGAGTTGGCCGAGCGTGTGCAGGAGATGTCCGGCGTGCACACCGACGCGCCCACCCGCACCTGGATGGACGCCATTCTGCGCAAGGTGACCCGGCGCTGCCACTCCGCGGGCGAACCGCCGCTGGCCGCACTGTGCGTGCGACAGAACCACAAGGTCGGCGACCACTACAAGTACATCCTCGAGGTGGCGGGTCTGCCCATTCCCACCGACCTCGAACTGCATGCCGCCTACGCCCGCTGGCAGTGCTACGCCGCGTACGGCGAGGTGCCCGCCGACGGCGGCATTCCGCCGCTCACACCGAAGGTCGCCGCCAGCCGCAACGCCTCCGCCCGCAAGGCCGAGCCCAAGCCCGCCGAGGAAGCCCGCGTCGCCGTCTGCCCCTCCTGCTTCACCCAGCTCCCGGCGAACGGCGTCTGCTTCTACTGCTGAGGTCCCGCTACCTTTCCCGCACGGCGATGCCCGGATAGTCGACGATCAGCCCGGCCGCGTCGTACTCCAGCGTGGCCCGGAAGTCGAATTCCGGTGACTCGTAATCGAATCGGTGTCCCGGACCGGCATCGGGCAGGCGGCGGTAGCGCTGCTCCAGCCGAGTGACCGTCGGCACCGCCACATGCACATAGGCGGCCGGGGCGGCGGTATCCACGCCGACAGCCAGCGGCAGTCGGTGGATGGGAAAGGTGTTGGTGCAGGCCGATGCCTCCAGATCGATGTCGACACACCCCTCCAGCGCGGGCGCCGGCTGCCCGTCGACGGTCCACCGCCCCTCTCCGTCCGCCGCCAATCGGACCGTCCGCCAACCCTTCTCGTCGCGTACGGTCACGCGCGCCGCGCGGGTACGCCAGTATGCGTCGAGTTCGATCGAATACCCCACCGACCAGCAATGCGCGTTCTCGACCGCGGTGGTGTGGCCGTCGAGCAGGACGCCGGAATCCGTGACGCGCGGGAAGACGACCTCGAATCCGTCGCGTGCCCCGCGATGCCGCCAAGCGGCCGTGCGAGGCAGATCATCGAACCTCATCACACCACTGTGCCACCCCGGCAGTGGTCTGCTCCCGCTCGAACGGACCCGAGCCGCTGAACCGTGCACCCGGGAGGGTCGGCCCGCGCCGACGGCGGGTCGGTGGGGCTCGGCGGTTGCCGCCGGTGGATCAGGTCGGGTCGACGGTGAAGGCGGCCTGTCCGGGGTGGTGCAGGAGGGGCGCGGTGGAGACCGACGCCTCGATGCGGCCGGGACCGGTGGGCAGCAGAACGCCTGTGGCCGGGCCGGTCTCGCCGGAGGGGCCGCCGACGACCACGGTGGCTGTGGAGCCGGTCGCGCCGGTGTCGAGGTTGCGCCAGTTCACCGTGGCGGTGACGGAGCAGCCGGACTGGTGGGAGCCGGGGGTGACGCTCCAGAAGGTGCCGCGCAGGTAGACGGCGGCCTCGCCGGGGGCGCTGTAGTCGCTGGGGCCCGGGATGGCGGTGCCGCTGACCTCGCCCGCGCAGGTCCACCCGGTGGCGAGGGTGTAGGTGGGGGAGAAGGTGGTGGCGGCCGAGGCCGTGCCGGTGGTGGCGACCAGCGCGGCGGTGACGGCGATGCCGAGCACCGCGGTGCGACCGAGAGTGGCGATCATGGGAGCCTGCCTTTCGCTGACGAGTGTGGTCGTGCCGTCGTCGGCGTGCTCGCGCATCGCTGCGGGTGCTGCCCAGCGTGCCGACGAGTGGGGCGGCTGTGTACGAGCCCGCTCCGCGAGAGTTCCCAGGGTATGTCGAATCGGGTGGTACGGGCGTTACCGCAGCTCAGCCGACGGTGAAGCTGACCGTGCTGGGCAGGTGCGGCAGCGGCACGGTCGAGACCCACGCCTCGACACGGCCCGGACCCGTGGGCAGCACCGCGCCCGTGATGGGGCCGGGCCGCCCGCCGGGGCCACCGCTGACATCGGCCGCGGCGGTGCCCGAGGCGCCGCTGTCGAGGTTGCGCCAGGCGATGGTGGCGGTCGCCAGACAGGCGGGCTGGGGCACCGGGGTCATGAAGGTGCCGCGCAGATAGATGGCGGCCACCCCATCACCCGGCAGCGCCACCGCGCTGATCTCGCCCGCGCAGGTTCCGGCGGAAGCGAGCGTCACGACGGCGGGAAACGGCACTGCCGCAGCGGCTTTCGCGGTGGAACCGAGCAGGGCGGCACCGAGGGCGAGTCCGAGCGCGGTCGTGGCCGCGACGATCCTGAACATGGCTACCTTTCGCTGACGGTGGTCGAGCGGGGAAACGCGGGGTTTCGGCGATAGCGGGAGAACCGCAGCTTACGTCGGATCGGCGAGCGTGCTCAGGGCAGGGGCGAAGAGGTCGGTCGGAACGCGAAGACCCACCTCCCAGGTCGGGAGGCGGGCCCGGGTCGAACGGTCCGATCAGCCAGGTCAGCCGAGTTCGCTGAGGTCACCCAGGTCGGCGGAGAGCCACTTCTCGGGGCGCATGAACACGGCCACCTGGTCGCCGTGTGATTCGGCGATTTTCAGGTACGGGTCCACCTTCTCGGGCGGCAGATAGCGCGCGGCCATCTCCCGGTGCATGGCGTCGGTCATGGGCTCCACCCGGGTGATCGGCCCCTCCGCCGTGACGTAGCGGATGGTCGGTTCGAGTACCTGCGCCATCAGGCTGAACCGCCCGGCATCGCGCAGCCGCCGAAGTTTGGCGGATTCGACGCCGGTCAGTATCCAGAGTTCGCCACCGGGTGCGTACTGGTACCAGATCGGGACATTGAGCGGTGCGCGGTCCGGGGCGACGGCCACGGCGAGCGCACCGATGTGCGGTTGGGCGAGAAATTCCTGTCGATCTTGCAACGTCAGCGCCATGGTCACCACGGTACGTGCGCGGTGTGGTCCCGACCACCTGGTGTGTGGTACGTGCACGTCTACGTCCGGTGAGTTCGGGAGCGGCCGACTGTTCGCGGATTCCTCGGGGTCGAGAACCGAAAGGCACAGCGGCACTGCGAGATCGAGGGTGTCGTTGCGCTCCGGTAGCGACGGCGACGGCCCGCCCCGATGGGCGGGCCGACCTGTGGTGCGATGCCCGGGGGTGGGCCAGGCCGGCGAGGGAACAGAGGAAATGTGCCGACCTGGCCCCCGGGACGGTTCGGGGGGCCGAGCCCTGCCGAACCGGGTCTGGGGGGGTGCTACGAGCCCAGGAAGCCCAGCGGTGACGCACCGCAGGTGGCGCTGCCGGTGAGGGTGGGTTGCAGGACGTTCACCTTGAGTTCCCAGGCCGAGCCCTGGAGCACGGCCAGGGTGTGGGTGCCCGCGAAGGTCGGCGTCCACTGGATGGTGGCCTTGCCGTTGACCGGTTCGACCGGGCTGCCCTGGATGACCCGGCCGCTGTCGTGGAACCAGACCTCGAACCAGTGGTCCACGGTCGCGGTGATCTCGTAGGTGCACGCCTCGTAGATGGTGCGGGCATTGACCGACAGGCCGGTGGGGACGGCGGTCGCGTAGGGCGCCGTCATCGCCGCCGAACAGGCCATCCCGGCCAGGGCGGTGACGCCGACACCGGCCCGTCGCGCGACGCGCTTGTTCACGGACTTCGTCATGGGGGAAACTCCTCGGGTGCCTACCCGCATCAGATGCGGACCAGCGAACCTTAGCGAGCGTCCAGTTGGCCGCGCGGCACTTTCGGAAAATTACTGAAACAAGTTCCAGTCAGATAGCTCAGTGCAGCGTGACGTGCCAGACGACCGCCGCCGCCAGCGCCCCCGCGCCGTTCACGGCCCAGTGGAAGGCGATCGGTGCGAGCAGGCTGCCGCTGCGCCGCCGCAGCCAGGTGAACACCGCACCCGCGGCGGCCGTGACCAGGACGGCGAGCGCGATCCCGAGCGCCTGCCCCAGCGGCCCGCCGCCGAGGAAACTCGACAGCCCCTTGTTGCCGCTGGTCAGCCCCAGCGACGAGGCGATATGCCAGAGCCCGAAAAGCAGTGAACCCGCCATGAATACGCCACGGGCCGCGAAGATCCGGTCCAGGGTTCCGTGCAGTACGCCCCGGAAGGCCAGCTCCTCGGGGATCGCGGTCTGTAGCGGGATGACGACCATGGAGGCGATGAGCGCGCCGGAAATGGTGGCGTACCGATCGGCCAGGAAGAACGGCCGCGTGATCGGCAGCGCCGCACCGATGGCGACCGCGGCGAGCACCACCCCCACCGCGCCGAGCGCCCACAGCGAACCCGTGCGCCAGTGTCGCGGGGACAGTCCGAGGTCGGCCCAGCTCAGTCCCCGGCGGCGCACCATGGCCAGCAGGATCACCGCGGCAACGGGCACGGTGACGATATTGGCCCAGGCGGTGGTGCAGTGCGCGATGAGATTAGTGCCGGTCAGGACGACGATGACAACGGCGACGTCGATATACGCGTGCAGCCTCCGGGACTGCGGGGCCGCCGGAGCCGGGCTGACGGCGACCGCGCCGTTATCATTTCGAGACATCGCGGCCAGTCTACGTTCATATTCTGAGAAAGCATCCGGATGTGGCGAAGTGCGAACTAATTCTCAGGCCCAGCCCAGCCACGCGGATCGTCCCACGCCTGAAGAGTCCGTTTTGTCATGAATCGCCGCGGCTCCCGGGTCACCGGATCGGTGAATGCGAGTGCGGAGGCGAGCAGTTGGAGCGGCCGGGTGAAATCGTCGACCGGTTTGTCGGTGAGTTCGGGGTAGAAGTCGTCGCCGAGAATCGGCACCCCGAGTCCGTTCATATGCAGGCGCAGCTGATGGGTGCGCCCGGTGCGCGGCCGCAGTCGGTAGCGGCCCCGCCCGTCGCGGTGTTCGAGCAGTTCCACCTCGGTTTCGGCATTGGGTTCGCCGTCCACCTCGTACGCCTGCAGCACCTGCCGCTCCTTGACGATGCGGCTGCGCACCACGCGCGGCAGCTCCAGCTTCGGATCGAAGCGCGCGATCGCCTCGTACTCCTTGTGGACGAGTCGCCGGTGGAACAGGGTCTGGTATGCCCCGCGCCGGGCCGGGTCGACGACGAACAGCACGAGCCCGGCGGTGACGCGGTCGAGCCGGTGGGCCGGAACGAGATCCGGTAGGTCGAGTTCCCGGCGCAGCCGCACCAGGGCGGTTTCCAGGATGTGCTGTCCGCGCGGGATGGTCGCCAGGAAGTGCGGTTTGTCGACAACCAGGATCGACTCGTCGCGGTGCACGATGCCGATGTCGAACGGCACGGCTGTCTCGTCGGGCAGATCGCGGTGGAACCAGATCGCCCCGCCGGGAACGTAGGGGGCGTCGGGGGCGAGGGGACCGTCGAGGTCCACGATCCCGCCCTCGCGCAGCAGTTCGTCGATGCGGTGCGCGGGTACCCGCGGCAGCCGCTCCACCAGGTGGTCGCGGACGGTGGCCCAGTGGCCGTCTTCCGGTAGTCGCAACCGTGCCGGGTCGAGCCCGTGCCGCTTGGGTAGCGGCGGTTGCTGCCTGCGTCTCACCGGCTCGACCCTATCGGTGTGGGCCGAGCGATGATCTCGCAGGCGGGGGCGGGTGTGGACGGCGTCACGCGGAGTCCGCGCGGCCGGGAGTCTCAGAAGCCGCGCAGCCGGTCGGGTCGAACCCGCACCACCACCGAGTACTCGGAGTAGAACTGCTCGTCGGTCATCCCGATATCCACCAGGCCCCGGGTGTACTTGCGGGTGTACTGCACGATCTCGGGCGGTGTCGCGCCCTCGGGATCGATCCGCGCGTCACCGGTCACGATGACGACGTCACCACCGGACTCGGTGCTGTTGAGATGCAGCGAGACCCGCGCATTGCGCGCGATATTGCGCAGCTTGGCCTGATCGGGCTGGCTGAAGATGAGGAATTCGGTGCCGTCCCACAGGAACCACACCGGATTCGGCTGTGGCGTGCCGGTCGATCCGACCGTGGTCAGCCAGGCCACGGTGTCCTTCCGGAACCGCTCGGTGGCGTGCTTACCGAACTCGGTGCCGGGGTCTACGACGGGCTCATGCGAGGAACGGGCGTCGGTAGTGGTCATTCCACCCTTAACGCCGGTCCATGGGAAGGGATTCCGATATTCAGGATTTCGGTTCGACGGTGCGATTCAGGGGCGAGTGCGCCGAGCGGGAGTACCGGCGGCGGCCGGTCGTTCCGCTCGCCGTGCACCGCTGCGGCGGTCTGGGCAAGCGGGAGTCCGGTAGATAAGGTAAGCCTATGCAAATATTGGGGTGGGATGGCGAGACGGCGCATTGACGCCGAACAGGAGGGCAGGAGAACCGGTGGACACACTTCTGGTGGTCGGTGCTGGGCCGAAAGCCATGGCGGTGGCGGCGAAAGCGCACGTATTGCGGCGGCTCGGCCTGCCCGCGCCGCGGGTGGTCGTGGTGGAAGCCCATGCGGTGGGCGGAAACTGGTTGCCCAGCGGGGGGTGGACCGACGGCCAGCACCGCCTGGGCACCAGCCCGGAGAAGGATGTGGGCTTTCCCTACCACTCCACCTGGGCGCGCGGTCACAATCAGGCGCTCAACGAGGGCATGACGGCCTTCAGTTGGACCGCGTTCCTGATCGAGCACGGCACCTACGCCGAGTGGATCGACCGCGGCCGCCCCAGCCCGCAGCACCACGTCTGGGCCAAGTACCTGCAATGGGTGGGCCGCAAGACCGATGTCGAACTGGTGCTCGGCACCGTGCGCACCATTGCCGCCGCCGATGACGGCTGGCTGGTGACGGTGGCCGACGCCGCGGGTGAGACCTGCGAAATCGATTGCGACGCGGTCATGATCACCGGTCCCGGGCGCAGCGACCGGGCACTGGCCGACCATCCGAAGGTATTGAGCATCGCCGAGTTCTGGGATCTGGCGGGTAAACGCCGCCTGCCGCCCTCCTCGCGGGTGGCGGTGGTCGGCGGCGGCGAGACGGCGGGGTCCGCGCTCGACGAGTTGGTGCGGCACGAGATGCTGTCCATCTCGGTGATCACGCCGAAGGCCACCATCTACACCCGGGGCGAGGGCTACTTCGAGAATTCCCTCTTCAGCGACCCCGTCCGGTGGGGTTCGCTGGGCATGGCCGAGCGGCGTGACGTGATCCGCCGAACCGATCGCGGCGTCTTCTCGGTGCGGGTGCAGGAAACCCTGTTGGGGGACAATCGCGTTCACCACCTCCAGGGCCGCGTGGTGCGGACCGTCGATCAAGGCGACGGCGTAGCGGTGACGCTGCGCAACGAGCTGCGACCGGATCAGGTGCACACCTACGACCTGGTGGTGGATGCCACCGGCGGTGATCCGCTCTGGTATCTGGAGCTGTTGGACGCCGCCGCGACCGATCTGCTCGAACTGGCGGTGGGGGGACCGATCACGCAGGAGCGCGTGGAGGCGGCCATCGGCTACGACCTGGCGGTCGCCGAACTCGACAACAAGCTGTACCTGCCGAATATGGCGGCGTTGGCGCAGGGGCCCGGATTTCCGAATCTCAGCTGCCTGGGCGAACTTTCGGATCGGGTGCTGCGGACGGTTCCGGGTCGCCACCGGACTCCGGTCCGGGCCGGGGCCGCCGTCGCCGGATGAGCGAAACGCCTCGCCCGCCGCCCGTGCGGCGGCGGACGAGGCGCGGTCGGGTTCAGCGCAGGGCAGGCACGTCCCCGGCCGCGCGCGGCAGGGTGTACAGCGAGATACGGCGATCGGGGCGAATATCGAAGTCGCCCAGGTGTGTCCAGCCGTTCTTCGTCAGCGCCTTGCGCATGGGCGCGTTCCGGTGGTCGGGGTCGCACATCATGCGGCGGCATTCGGGTTCGGCGGCGAAGACCCTGGTCGCGAGCTCCCGCATCCAGGCCGACATCACCCCGCGGCCGATGAGCTTCGGCTCGGCGGTGGCGATGTGGAAGCCCATGTCGCGCGGGTCGGCGGTGTACAGGGTGCCGATCTCGTCCTTGGCGGGCCGGTACAGCTCGACGTAGGCCACCTCTTGGCGGCCCAGTTCGGGCAGGTCGGCCGCGGTGAAGTCGTAGCCGAGAATGCATGGCCGGGAGAAGGTTCCGGCCAGTTGGGCGGCGCAGTTGTCGCGGCGCTTGGCCGAGGGCCAGTCCTGCTCCCAGGTCTCGACCAGGTGCGGCCGGTGCATCCACTCGGTGATGAGTTCGGGGTCGGCACCGTCGGCATCGACGATCCGCAGGTCGTAGGGATGGTCGAAGTCGGGAACGACGGGTGCGGGCGCGGTGCGGACGTTCTCGGGAATGTCGGTCAGCTCGCGCTCGAGCACGTACGTCCGGTTCATAGGGGTGGAACTCCGTTCGGTCGTTACCTCGATCACTCGGTCAGTAAGGATAGCCTATGCTAATTTGCATGTCGGATACCGTCGGCCCCGCCCTCGACCGCCACCCGCTGTCGGCGGGCCAGCGGCGCATGTGGTTCCTCCAGACTCGCGATCCCGCGGACACCACGCTGAATATCTGCGTGGCCTACCGCTTGTCGGGCACGCTGGACCCCGCGCGACTGCGCGCCGCCGTCGACGCGGTCGCGGCCCGCCACGACGTGCTGCGCACCACCTACGGGATGGATGCCGAAGGGGAACCGTATCAGGTGTGCTCCGAGGGGATTTCGATCCCGTGGCAGATGCATGACGTGAGCGGTCTGCCCCCGGCCGACCGCCCCCGGAGGGTGGCGGTGCTGGCCCGCCGGGAATTCGCGCGCTGCTTCGACCTGGCCGCGGAGCCCCCGCTGCGCCCGACCCTGGTGCGGACGGCCGCCACGGAGCATGTGCTGCTGCTCGCGGTGCACCGCATCTGCTGGGACGACGACTCCTGGGCGGTGTTCTTCGCCGAGGTCGACGCCGCCTACAACGGCCACGAGATGGGCGCACCGCCAGCGCGATTCCGCGATATCGAGGTCCCCGCCGATCCCGACACCGCCGCGAACACCGCGAACACCGCCGTCGTCGACCCCGCCGCCCCCGCTGTCTACGCCGACACCGCTGGTGCCGCTCTCGCCACCGACGTGGCCGCCTGCACCGATGTGGCCGCCTCCGACGGCGCAGCCGCCACTGACGACGTCGCCGCCACTGACACCGCGGCCACCACCGATGCGACCGCTGTCGCCTATTGGCGGTCCACCCTGCGCCCACTGCCCGAACCGCTGCTGCTGCCCGGTGCGGCCGTGGTGAATCCGTCCACCCGGGCCGATCGCGCCACCGTCGCGCTGCCCCGTGAACTGTTCGACCGGGTCGACGCCTGCGCGCGCGAATACGCCGTCACCCCGTTCGCGGTGCTGCTGGCCGCCTGTGCGGTGCTGATCGAGCGCTACACCGCCGCGGGCGATTTCCTCATCTCGATACCGGTCACCAACCGGCGCTCGGCCGCCGCCCGCCGGTTGATCGGCTACTTCGGCAATACCCTGCTGCTGCGCCTGACCCCGCATCCCGCCGCGACCTTCGCCGAACTCGTCGCCGCCACCGAGCGCCGCCACCGGGAGGCCCTCGCACACCGCCATGTCGGCATCGAGCGCATTGTGCGCGAGGCCGACCCGGAACGGGTGGCCGGGCGCGACGGAATGGACCAGCTGGTGCGACTCGGCTTCAGCACCCGGGAGAGCACCCATGGGTTCGCGCTCGACGGCGTCACCTCCACCCGTCTCGACGAACTCGGCGCGCCCACCGCGCAGGTGCCGCTGGCGCTGGCCGTGGTCACCGACGGCGACGGCCGTGCGCTGGTGGAGGCCGAATACCAGGTGGACGTGCTGACCCGCCCGCTGGTGGAGTCCATGCTCGAGCACTATGTGCGGCTGCTGGACAGCGCGCTGGCCGCACCGCACCGCCGCATCGGCGACCTGGACATGCTCGGCGCCCGGGACCGCGACGCGGTTATCGCCGCTTCGCGCGGTGCGGTCGCGGAGATCGCGCCCACCACCATGGTCGCCCTGTTCGAGCGCAGCGTCGCCGCCGCGCCGCACGCGATCGCCCTGGTCTCCGACACCGCCGAACTCACCTACGCCGCATTCGATCGCCGGGTGAACCGGTTGGCGCACTGGCTGATTCGCGAAGGCATCGGCGCCGAGGACCTGATCGGGCTGCGTTCGGGCGCCTCGATCGAGTTCCTGGTGGCCGTCTACGCGGTATTGAAGGCCGGCGCCGCCTACCTGCCCATCGACCCGGCCGACCCCGACGACCGCGTCGACTTCCTGATCGAGGACGCGGGTCCGCGCCTGGTGCTGAGCCGGGCGGATCTGGAAGTGGCGGAGGAGCTGGCCGCCGCGCTGCCGGAGACCACGCCCACCGATGCCGACCGGGTGCGTCCGCTGCGTCCGGCCAACCTGGCCTATGTCATCTACACCTCGGGATCGACCGGCAGACCCAAGGGCGTTCCGGTCGCGCACGCGGCCATTGCCGAGCATGTGCTGAGCTTCATCGCCGATTGGGGGATGACCTCCGACGACCGACTGCTGCAATCGTCGTCGGTCGGCTTCGACGCCTCGCTGCTCGACATCTTCGTCACGCTGGCCCTCGGCGCTCGGCTGGTGGTGCCGAAACCCGATGCGTTCCAAGATATCCGCTATGTCGCGGAGCTGATCGCCGAACAGGGGGTCACGGTGCTGCACATGGTGCCCTCCATGTTGAGCACCTTCCTGCAACTGCCCGAGATCAGTGCGTGGCGGGCGCTGCGCCGCGTGCCCGTCGGCGGTGAGCCGCTGCCCGGTGAGGTGGCCGACCGGTTCGCCGGGGTCTTCGACGCCGAATTGCGCAATCACTACGGGCCGACCGAGGCGGTCGTCTGCGCCACCCATATGCCGGTGGACGGACGGATGGGCACCGGCATCGTGCCCATCGGCGTACCCAATCGGAATGTGCACGCCTACGTGCTGGACGCGGCGCTGAATCTGGTGCCCGCCGGTGTGGTGGGTGAACTCTATCTGGGTGGTGCGCAGCTGGCCCGCGGCTATCTGGGCCGCCCGGGCCCGACCGCCGCGAGTTTCGTGGCCGACCCGTTCACGCCCGGAGCCCGGCTGTATCGCAGCGGGGATCTGGTGCGCCGCAACGAGTTCGGTGAGCTGGAGTTCGTCGGCCGGGCCGACGAGCAGGTGAAGGTGCGCGGCCACCGCATCGAACTCGGCGAAGTGGAGTCGGTGCTGTCCGCGCACGCCGCGGTCGGCCGCTGCGTGGTGGTCGTCGCCGACGATCCGGCCACCGGCCCGATGCTCGCCGCGTACCTGGTGCCCGCCGCCGACCGGACCGTCGATATCGAGCAGGTCCGCGCGCACGCCGCCGCGGTGCTGCCGGACTACATGGTCCCGCGCGCGTTCGCACTGGTGGACGCGATCCCCCGGACGGCAAGCGGCAAGCTCGACAAGCGCGCCCTGCCCGCGCCGCACCCGGCGGCCCGGCGTCGGCACCGCGAACCCGCCACCGACGCCGAACGCCGCATGTGCGCCCTGTTCGCCCGCCTGTTCGCGCGGGATCGGATCAGCGCCGACCACTCCTTCTTCGACCTCGGCGGGCACTCGCTGCTCGTCACCCGGCTCGCCGCGCGGATCCGCGCCGAATTCGGGGTGGAGCTGCCGGTGCGCACCATTGTCGACACCCCCACGGTGGCCGAATTGGCGGCGGCCGTGGCGACCCGGACCGCCGCCGCGGTCAGTGCGTGATCAGCCGCCAGTCCTCCGGCAGGTTGGAGGCGGTGACGCGATCACCCTCCACGGCGAGGTCGATCACCGTGCCGCCCAGGCGCAGATCGGTGAGTTCGACGCTGCCCCAGCGGGCGGGCAGGTGCGGGAGCACCGTGAGGGTGCGGCGCGGGACGTCGGGTTCGAGTCCCAGGAAGGAACGCACCAGCAGCAGCGGCGCCGCGCTCGCCCATGCCTGGGGTGAGCAGGAGGTGGGGTAGGGGATGGGCGCGGCGAATCTGGAACGCGGGAAGCCGCAGTACAGTTCGGGCAGCCTCCCCCCGAATGCCCCGGCCGCGGCGAGCAGGCCATCCGCCAGTTCGGTGGCCAGCTCGATGGCCCCGGGAAGATGCCGGTAGCGCAGCAGACCGGCGACGGCGATGGCGGTGTCGTGCGGCCAGACCGAGCCGTTGTGATAGCTCATCGGGTTGTACGCGCCCATATCGGAGGCCAGGGTGCGCAGCCCGAAGCCGGTGCTCATCGCCGGGCTCGCCAGCCGCTCGATCACCTGGGCGGCGTGCTCGTCGGAGACGATGCCCGACCACAGGCAGTGCCCGATATTGCTGGTGAGCGCGTCCAGGCGGCGTTTGTCGCCGTCCAGGGCGACCGCGAACCAGCCCCGTTCCGGCAACCAGAAGGCTTCGGCGAATTTGGTGCGCAGTTCGGCGGCCCGGTCGCGCAGATGTCCGGCGGTGGTCGCGTCGCCGAACTCCTCGGCCAGTTCGGCCCGCGCCAGCAGCGCGGCATAGGCGTAGCCCTGGACCTCGCACAGTGCGATGGGCGGTTGCGGCACGCGTCCGGCCGCGTCGTTGATGCCGTCGAAGCTGTCCTTCCAGCCCTGGTTGAACAGGCCGCGGTCGGTGGCGCGGCGGTATTCCACGAAACCGTCCCCGTCGCGGTCGCCGTAATCGGTGACCCAGGCGAGCGCGGCGTCGGCGGCGGGCAGCAGGGCACGCACCGATTCGGTATCCGCGCCCCAGCGCCGCGCCTGCGCCAGCAGCATGACGAAAAGCGGTGTGGCGTCCACGGTTCCGTAGTACGTCTCGCCGCCGAGCACCGCGCCGCTGGCCGGGCCGCGCCGCATCTCGTGCATGATGCGCCCAGGTTCCTCCTCGGTCAGCGGATTCACGCGCTTCCCCTGCATCTCCGCGAGCTGCTGCATGGTGCCCAGCGCCAGATTCACGTCCAGGGGCAGCGCCATCCACGCGGTGAGCAGGCTGTCGCGGCCGAAGAGGGTCATGAACCACGGTGCTCCGGCCGCCACGAACGGGCGGCCGCCGCGCATATCGTCGTGGATCTGCAAGGCCCCCAGATCGCTTTCCGTGCGTTCCAGCACCCAGGCCAGCTGCGGATCGGCGGCGGTGATGGTGGTGGCGGTGTCCCGCCAGGCCGCGATCTTGCGGCTGGGTTCGCTGAATTCGTACTGCTCGCCGGGGTGCAGCGGGGAATGGACGGGCTGGCTGCCGATGGTCGGCTGGGCCAGGATCTCGGTCCGCCAGCTGCTCCCGGCGGGCACCACCACCCGCCAGGACAGTGAACCGGGCAGTACCACCGGTGTTTCCGAGGAGGTCACCACCACGCCGCGGGCCCGGTCCGAGCGGTCGTTGAGCAGCAGTTCGACATCGGCCACCAGCACCTCGGCCCGGCTGTGGCCGGTGCGGCCCTCCTTCACCGCGAACAGGTCCACGAAATCGGCGTCCACATGCAGTTGCAGAGCGACGGCCGTGGTTTCGCGTCCCAGGTTCTCCACGGTGATGGTCTCGTGCAGTGCCTCGGCCAGCAGCCGCTCCCGCACGATGAGCACGGTGCTGTCGGCCGCGCCGGCCCGGGGAGGCCGGCGCAGCACGAACCGGGCGGTGAACGCCTCCGGGCTCAGCACCGACAGCGGTTCGGCCCGCTGCCCGTCCACGCGCAGTTCCCAGCGCGACAGCACCCGGGCGTCCCGATAGAACAGCCCGTACGGGGTGTCCGGCTCGACATCGCCGAGCCGGTCCGAAAGGCAGAAGGTGCTGCCCTCCACCAGGGTGACGGCGCCACCACCGCCACCAAGGGGCGACGGCTCGCCGGCATTGAGCGCGGCGGGCGTCTCTCCGATCATGCGGAACCTCCCGTCGGGGCGTCCCTCCCGCTCTCCGGTGTGCTGCCGGTATCGGGGTTCGACGCGGAACCTGTTGTCTTGTCGACCCTTTTCGCTCCGCGGCCACGCTTGGCGGCGGAGCGCGCCACGGCGCGCCGCGTCCGCCCGCGTTCACCCCCGGGTGCCCCCGGGTGCGTGGCCTTCCCCGCCGCCGCCTCCACGGCCTCCCCGGAATCGGGGATCGTCGTGATCGAGCCGAGGGCGGGCAACCCGCTATGAGTCACCGTATCCGGAAACACCCGCGGTCCGGTGTCGCCGAGCGATCCCGAACCGAAGTCCGGCGCGCGGGTGTCGCCGATGGTGCCGGACTCCATTCGTGGGATCTTGTTCGGAACATCGCTCGAGACAGCATCATTCGGGTGTCCGGGGTCCGCGGCCCGGTCCGCGGTGGTGGCGGGTCCACCCGGCCTGAGCGCAGGTCCGTACGGGGTTGTTCTGCTTCCAGACGGAGCCTCTGTCATTCCGAACGGATTGGCAACTGTTCCTTTTGGAATGTCCGCCAGATTCGGATCGTTCGCCGCGGCGGGCGCGGCGGCCGGATTCGGTGTTCGAGGGTCCGTATTCGCGCCCGCCCCGAGCCGCTTCCCGCGTTGCCGCGGCGGTGGTGCGCCGGTCCGCCGTGCCGGTGTCGTACGCGCGGGTGCGGTACTCGGAACATGTCCCGGCCCACCGGCCGCCGAGGTACCGGCGGGGGAGGGGGTGCGGCCGGGGGCGGGGCCCGCGGTGCGAGCGGGCGCCGGGGCCGCCCGGCCGGGGCCCTCGCCCGCGGTGCGGGTCGGCGGGGCGGCGGGCACCGGGTGCACCGTGGTCCGGCCGGTCCGCCGTGACGGACGGGTCGCGATGACCCTGCGATAGACGTCCTCGTACCCGAGCCCGAGGGTGTCCGTTCCGAAATGCGCCAGCACATGGTCGCGGCACGCCTGCGGGTCGTAGTCGCGCACCTCCTTGATGGCGGCGGGCAGTTCGTCCGGGTGGTCGCAGATGCGTCCGGTGACGCCGTCCACCACCACCTCGCTCACCGCGCCGCCGCGCAGCGCCACCACCGGCGTCCCGCACACCATGGCCTCGATCATGACCATGCCGAACGGCTCCTCCCACCGCACCGGGAACAGCAGGCAGCGCGCCCCGGCGAGCAGTTTCTTCTTGGCGGCGGCGTCGGCCATGCCGAAGACGGTGTCCCGCTCGGAGAGCAGCGGGGCGACCTGTGCGTCGAAGTACCGTATCTCCGGCGGTTCCGCGCATTTCCCGGCCAGCACCAGCGGCAGATCGCAGGCGTGTGCGGCGGCCAGCGCCAGATGCGGGGCCTTCTCCGGGGTGTACCGGCCCAGGAACAGCGCGTAGTCCTCTTTCTCCGGCTGGAACGGGAAGTCGGCGACGCGCAGTGCGTTGTGCACGCGCCCGACCCAGTTCAGGTCCGGCGCCAGCGCTCGCTGCCGGTCGCTGATGGCCACCAGCGCGGCGTCCTCGCCGAGTTCGCTGTAGTACATGTGCGGATCGCCGTCGACGGGTCCGTGCACGGTGACCACCATGGGTAGGCCGAGGGCGCGGTACACGGGTAGGTTGAGCGGTCCGGCGAAGGTGTGATCGTGCACCAGGTCCAGTCCGCGCGACATCACGAGGCGCTCCAGCGCCCGCCGAACCTTCAAGGCGTGCATCACCTCCGGGAAGGGGTCACCGAGCCGGGCGGCCTGGATCTCGTCCCACAGCGGTATGAAGTCCGCGGCCCGGGTGCCGTGCGCACCGGCCCCGAGCAGGGTGACCTCGTGCCCGCGCTCGACCAGGGCGTCGACCAGGTCGGCGACCACGGCCTCCACGCCGCCGTACGCCTTGGGCGGCACGTCGAAGTACGGTGGGACGACCATCGCGATGCGGAGCCGCTCGTGCTCGGGCGGTACGAGGGTGTTGGAGGACGCCGGACTCGGCGCCGCGGGTGTTGCGGTCATGACCCACCTTCCTGGGACCGGTCGGACGGCATCGCGACTACCCGATGCCGAACAGTGTGGCCGGGGTCGGTGGGCGACCGAAAAGTCTGTACCGCAGGCGTTTTCAGCTCGTCTGCTGTCTCCGGTGCAGCAGAAGAGTGCGAGCCGAGTTATGGGTAGCGCTCCCGCGGGGTGGACATACGCGGCGATCGTCGCGCCGACCGGTGCCAACGCTCATGGCAGACCGGCGACACGGCACGACCGATTTCAGCACCGATGATGAGATCGTCACCGTTATCGCGCGGTGAGACCATAATCTGTGGCACCCCGAAGCGCCTCATTGCGTTCGGCGGCCAGTGACTGAGTTACACGATATCGCCGGAGATCACAGCGAATCATCGGATCAGTAAATATTGCCGGAGAATTCGTGCGCGGTTTCCCGCCGTGCCGGCTCGCTGACCGGGGGTGGAGCGGTATCAGGCGGCGATTTCGGGGAATATGGTCGCATTGACGCCAAGATCCGAACCGGTCGCTTCGTGTTCGGTGACGATATCGCCGGTTGCGAATGTCAACCATCCGTCCGCGGTCCAGCGACCCGATATTCCGGTGCGGCACAAGCGCGCACCCGCTACGAACGGATCGGCCACGAACGGCGCCGCGTCGGCGTCGATCTCGGCGGCCAGGGCGGTGCCGCCCAGGTAGATCCGGCCGGATCGGCCGGGGGCCACCGGCCGCAGGTATGCGTCGAGCACCAGCACGCGCGCACCCGGAATCGGCCGCACCCGGCCGCTGCCGTCCAACGGTCCGCGCGCCACCACGCCGGCGTATTCGGGTGCGGTGTAGGCGAATCCGGCCACCGAGCCCGGCGCGAGTTCGCGCAGCAGGTCGGGAAGGATGGCGGGGCAGCGGGTTCCGGTGACATCCCAGCGGCGCACGGTGGGCAGGGGGACGGCGGCCGTATCGGCGAAACGCGCGAGGACGGCGGCCTCGGCCACCACGTGGGTGGCTCCGGTGTCGGCGACCAGGTCGGCCAGCGCGGCCGGATCGTGCCGCTGCGCCTCGGTGGCCACCACCAGGGTCGCGCCGTCGGCAATGGCCGCGAGCAGTTCCACGGCGGTGTCCGCGCAGGTCCAGGCGGTGGCGAGCAGTCGGATATTCGTGGTGCCCTGGGCCGGGTCGATATGTCCGGCACGGCAGTCGGTGGTCACGGCGCGGCGGTCGTCGACGGCGGCGGCCAGGGCGTCGGCGCGCAGCCCGATGGTGGAAGCGGTTTCGTTCGGACCGGTCGGCATGGAAAGTGTCAGCGCCGCACCGGAGTTCGCGGCCGCGGCGATATCGGCCAGCAGCCGGACCGCGCCGTCGAGCGAGGCTTCGCAGCGCCCGGCGGCGGTCCCGCGCGCCATGCGCTCGAACAGCTCACCGTAGGTCAGGGTCGCCGCGCCGCAGCGCAGCGCCGGGCGGATCGCGGGCACGCGACGGCCGCGCTCGATCAGCGCGGGGACGGCCGGGTAGCCCGAGAGCTCGACCCCATTGGCCCATTCGTCGACGAGTCGGTACCGCTCGACAGCGGACAGGAGTTCCGGCACAACGCTCTCCATCGCTCGTATCGTCAACGCAAACTATGGCAACCCTAACCTAACAGCATTGCGCCGCGGTACCCCGGGCATCACATCTGTGCGCCGATCCACTCGGCGCGCCGAGGGTCGGCTGGTCGCGGCCTTATTAGGCTAGGCTCACCTTTTATCGGTCGGGATATCCGAAAGCAAGGAGTGATCACACGATGCAATCGGTGCGAACCCACCGCTGGCCGCGCACGGCCGCCGCCGTCCTCACCGGCGTACTCGCCCTCGGCCTGGTGGCCTGTGGAACCTCCGCCGACGACGAGGCGTCCGGTGCGGGCGGCACGACCATCACCCACGCGCTCGGCGAGACCACCGTCGACGGCACACCCGAGCGCATCGTCGCCCTGGGCAACCAGTGGCTGGACGCCGTGCAGTCGCTCGGTGTCACCCCGGTCGGCTACGTGGACAATATCGCCGTCCTCAGCAAGGATTCGCCGCCGTGGGAACCGCGGGCACTGGAGTCCGCCACCGTCATCGACACCGGCGGCGACCTGACCGAGCAGGTGGCCGCGCTGGAGCCCGACCTGATCCTGGCCGACGCCTTCCTCGCCGATCAGAAGACCTACGACAACCTCTCACAGGTCGCGCCGACCGTGCCCGGACTCACCGGCGAGGCCGTCACGCCCTGGCAGGACCAGGTGCGCGCCCTCGGGAAGATCCTGCACAAGACCGCCGACGCCGACCGTGTCATCGGCGATATCGACCAGCGCGTCGAACGCATCGCCCAGGCCAATCCCGGCCTGCGCGGCAAGACCTTCGTCAGCAGCTGGCTGTCCGGACCCACGCAGCTCATGGTGCTCACCGATCCCGAGGACGGCTCCAGCCGGCTGTTCACCGAGCTCGGCATGACCATTCCGGCGCACCTCACCGCCCAGGGCGGTGCGGGCGGCCGGCTGGCGCTGTCGCCGGAACGGCTCGGTGAACTCGACGCCGATCTGCTGCTCGCGGGCTACTCGCCCGGTATGGACGCCACGTACCGGGAGCTGCCCGGTTACGGTGAGCTGCCCGCCGTGCGCAAGGACGCCGCCGTCTTCCTGACCGTGCAGGAGATCAGCGCCGTCAACCAGCCCTCCCCGCTGTCGCTGCCCTACCTGCTGGACAAATTGGAACCGGCGCTGGCCAACGCCGCCGAGTAGCCGCTGCGGGTGTCGGTCGCGCCTGAGACCATCTGTTCATGACAGCGACTGGGGACGATGCTCGCGCGGTTGCGCTTGCGCTGCCGGGAGTCCGGGAGGGATTCGACTGGCAGATGCCGACCTTCCGAGTGGCGGGAAAACTGTTCCTGACCCTGCCGGAGGGGGAGACCTCGATGGCCGTGCGGTGCCCGATCCTGGACCGGGACGAACTGGTGGCGGCCGAGCCGGCGAAGTTCTGGATCGCGGGGCACGAGGCGAACAACGCGTGGGTGCGGGTGCGCCTGGCCGCCCTCGACGATCTGGCGGAACTCGAGGCGATCGTGACCGATTCGTGGGCCCAGGCCGCGCCGCGCAAGCTGATGGAACAGCACCCGGACGGGGGCGGTGGGTAACCCCGCCCGGGCGCTCGCGGATCAGAAGGTGACGCGCTGGTCCTGGGGCAGGAACAGCTTGTCGCTCTCCCGCACCTCGTAGGTGGTGTAGAACTGCTCCAGATTGCGCACCACCTGGTTGGCGCGGAACTCGTTGGGGGCGTGGGTGTCATTGGCCAGCAGGTTCTCGGCGTACTGCCGGGTGGACTTGTCGCGCCAGTTGCGCGCCCAGGATTCGAACAGCGGCTTGTAGTCGGGCGTCTGCACGCCCCGGCGCTGCTCGGCGATGGCCAGGGCGGCGATGGACATCTGCAGGCCGCGCACGTCGGCAACGTTCTCGCCGAGGGTGAGTTCGCCGTCCACCGTCTGCTCGGGGTCGAGTCCCGCCGGGACCAGCACGTCGTACTGCTCGACGAGCTTCCGGGTGCGCGCCTCGAACGCGGTGCGGTCCTCCGGGGTCCACCAGTCCTTCAGATTGCCGTCGGCGTCGTACTTGGAGCCCTGGTCGTCGAAGCCGTGCCCGATCTCGTGGCCGATGACCGCGCCGCCCGCGCCGTAGTTCACCGCCGGAGCCGCGTCCTTGTCGAAGAACGGCGGCTGCAGGAAGGCGGCCGGGAAGACGATCTCATTGGTGACGGGGGAGTAGAAGGCGTTCACCGTCTGGGGCGGGCTGCTCCACTCGGACTTGTCGACCGGCTTGCCGAGGTAGCCGAACATGCGCTCGACCTCGAAGGTATTGACCGCGCGCAGGGATTCGATCAGCTTGCCCCGGGTGATCTTCAGCTCGGAGTAGTCCTCCCACTTGTCCGGATAGCCGATCTTGGCGCCCATCTTCTCCAACTTCTCGATGGCGGCATCGCGGGTGGCCGGGGACATCCAGGTGGAGGCGCGGAAGTTGTCGCGGTAGGCGGCCTTGAGGTCGTCCACCATCTCCAGGGCGCGCTCCTTGGCCTCGGGCGGGAAATGCTGTGCCACATACAGTTTGCCGAGCGGCTCGCCCAGATTGCTGCTCACCGTGGCCACGGCCGTCTTCCAGCGCTCCGGCCGCTCCTCGAGCCCGTTCATCACGGTGCCGAAGAATTCGAAATTGGCATCGGAGATCGTCTTGGGCAGGAAGCGCGCGAACTCGCGCACCAGGTAGATCTTGAGGTATTCGCGCCACAGTCCCAGATCGGTGTCGTGCCAGAGGTTTCCGGCGTGGGTGAGATACGACGGCTGGTGCACGATAATGGTGTCGAAGAGGTTCTTCGGCCGGTCGGTCTGTCCGGCGAGCCAGGGATCCCAATCGAATTGCGGAGCGAGCGCGGTCATCTCGCTCCACGACATCTTGTTGTAGGTGGCGTCGGTATCGCGATTGCGCACATTGTCCCAGAAGCCCGCGGCGATGCGGGTCTCCAGATCCAGGACGCGCGTGGCCATTCCGGCCGGATCGTCGAATCCCGCGCCCTTGGCGATGGACTCCAGGAACGTCTTGTAGGCGACGAGCTTGTCGGCGTACTCGGGCTTGCGGTAGTACTGCTCGCTGAGGCCGAGGCCGGACTGGCCGACCGCGGCCACGTGCGCGCTGGAATTCTTGCGGTCGATGGTGACGCCCAGTCCGATGATGCCGCCGATCGGCAGCGCCGCCATCACCTTGGCGAGTTCGGTTTTGCCGTCGGCGGCGTCGATGCGGGCGAACAGGTCGGTCAGCGGAGTCATGCCGAGCCGCTCGATCTCGTCGATATCCATGCGGGCGTCGTAGAGGTCGCGGATCTGCTGCGCCTCGGTGCCGTCCTGCGGTTCGGTGATGCCCTCGATGATGCCGCGCAACTGCTCCTCGACCCGGTCGCCGACCTCGTCGAAGGTGCCGAACGCGACCTTGTCCGGCGGCAGTTCGTATTCGCGCAGCCAGGTGCCGTTCACATTGCGGTACAGGTCGTCCTGCGGCCGCACGGCCTGATCCGCGCCGGAGAGGTCCGGACCCTTCAGCGGCGTGGTGGTCGATGTCGTCATCGGCGCGTCGTCGCTGCTGCACGAGGCCAGCCAGGCGGCGGTGGGCGCTAATCCGAGCGCCACGAGGAAGGCGCGGCGATCGAAACGGACCGGACCGGACGATGTCACGGGTACCCCTCTCTGAGCGTGCGGTGGTGCCGCACCGTGGCTGTGCTTCGGCACGAGGCTACCGGCGGCGCGGCGGCAAGGTCGGGCGGACGTTCACGGCTGGGATCAGAGCGTGACCCGCTGGTCGGGCGCGAGCCATTCCCGGTCGCCCTCGCCCACCGCGAAGGTGCTGTAGAACTGCGGCAGATTGCGCACCGTCTGGTTGCAGCGGAATTCGCCGGGGGCGTGCGGATCCTCGGCCAGCAGCGCTTCCGCGTACTCCGGCGTCACCTGGATGCGCCAGATCCGGCCCCAGGACTGGAAGACCGGCGTGAAGTCCGGTTGCGCGGTGTCACTGGGCTGCGCTGTGTCCCCGCGTCGCTGGGCGATGGCGTAGGCGGCCAGGGCGATGCCGAGGCCGCGCAGATCGGCCAGGTTCTCCCCGACCGTCAGCGCGCCGTTGACGTGTGCGGTCGGCGGCAGCCCGGTCGGCACCAGGGCGTCGTACTGGGCGATGAGCTGCCGGGTCTTGGCGTCGAAGGCCGCGCGGTCGGCGGGCGTCCACCAGTCGTGCAGGTTCCCGTCGCCGTCGTAGCGCGAGCCCTGATCGTCGAAGCCGTGCCCGATCTCGTGGCCGATGACCGCGCCGATGCCGCCGAAGTTCACCGCGGCCTCGGCGTCGGAGTCGAAGAATGGGGCTTGCAGGATGGCCGCCGGGAAGACGATCTCGTTGCGCGTCGGCTCGTAGTAGGCGTTCACGGTCTGCGGCGGCATGCCCCACTCCGAGCGGTCGACCGGTTCGCCCAGTTTGTCGAACATGCGCCGGGCCTCGAAAGTGTGCACCGCCAGCAGGGATTCGAGGAGTCTGCCGCGGGTCACCACGACGCCGGACCAGTCCTCCCAGACATCCGGGTAGCCGATCTTGGTGTCGATCTTGTCGAGTTTGGCGACAGCGGCTTCCCGGGTCGGCGGTGACATCCAGCTCGAGGCGCGGAAGTTCTCCCGGTAGGCGGAACGGAGATCGTCGACGAGATCCTGCACCAGGCGCTTGGATTCGGCCGGGAAGAACTCCGCCACGTACAGCTTGCCCAGCGGCATGCCCAGATACGTGTTCAGCACGGTGATGGCCGACCGCCAGCGCTCCGGCCGTTCCCGCTGGCCGTTCACCAGTGTGCTGTAGAAGTCGAAATTCGCGTCCGCGATGTCCTTCGGCAGGTACTCCGCCCAGGTGCGGACCAGGCTCAGCCGCAGATAGTCCCGCCAGGTCGCGATATCGACCGCGGCCCACAGCCCGGCCGCCGCCGTCACGAACGACGGTTGCCGCACCACGACCGTGTCGAAGAGTTCGGCGGGACGCTCGGTCTGTCCGGAAAGCCAGGGGCCCCAGTCGAATTCCGGACCGAGGGCAATGAGCTCCACCCGGCTCATGCGGTTGTAGGTGGCTTCCGGATCGCGGGTGCGAACGTTGTCCCAGAAGCCCGCGGCGATCCGCTGCTCCAGCTCGAACACCCGTCCCGCCATGGCCTTCGGGTCCGTGAAGCCCGCTCCGGCGGCGATCCGCTCCAGGTAGGCGCGGTAGCCCGCGAGGATGTCGGCGAATTCCGGCTTCCGATAGTTCTGTTCGGGCAGGCCGAGCCCGGATTGACTGATGGACGCGATATTCCGGGCCGCGTCCCGGTCGTCGGGGCCGACCGAGAGCCCGATCAGTCCGTCGATGGGCAGCTGGCCCATCACCAGCGCCAGATCGGGTTTGGACCGCGCGGCGTCGATGCGGCGCAGCAGCTCGTCGAGCGGGGTCGTGCCGAGCGCGTCGATCTCGTCGGGGTCCATATAGGCGTCGTAGAGGTCGCGGATCTGCTGTTGCGGGGAGCCGCCCTCGGGA
Source organism: Nocardia sp. CC227C (assembly GCF_030767025.1). Lineage (GTDB taxonomy): Bacteria > Actinomycetota > Actinomycetes > Mycobacteriales > Mycobacteriaceae > Nocardia. The sequence goes on from NZ_JASITE010000003.1 coordinate 174,144, forward strand.
TTGTGGATCCCGGTCACGATCTCCTTCAGATGCCGCTGCGTGCGGTCCTCGACCTCGGCGAAGGTGCCGTAGGCGGGTTTGTCGGCGGGTAGGCGGTAGTTCTCCAGCCACTTGCCGTTGACGTAGCGGTAGAGATCGTCCTGCGGCCGCACCCCTGGATCCGATCCGGACATATCCGGCCCCGCCGCCGCGCCGGGCTTATCGGTGGTGCAGGCTGGCAGCAGCGCCAGGGCGGGCACCAGCCCCAGCGCCTTCAGCAGGCTGCGGCGGTCGAGAGCGAACGGCTGCTCCGGCGAACTCACGGGACTCCTCGGTCGGAAGTGCAGATGGATTGCTCGGGTGTTGCTCGGCGTCGAGGCTAGCCGCAAGCGTGCGGCGACGCCCGCAGCCCCGCCCGGGTCGCGCGGGTGCGGGCGCCCCCGGATCACGGCTGCGGCCGCCCCCGATTTGGGCGCTACCTGGGCGTTGGCTACACTTGGGCGGTTGCCTGCGGGAGCTATGCCCGCACTCCGGCCGCGAACCCACAGTGGATTGATCGCTTGCGATCAGAGTTTCCGCTGGCAGGCGCTGCCCCGCGTAGCTTGCGGAGCGGGCCGAACGGCTCAGCTGAGAGGGCAACTGACCATGCCCGTCGGGTCGGCAATCCGGCGTGCATAACGTCCAGGTCTAGGAGGAGCTGAAGTGATTCAGCAGGAGTCGCGGCTGCGCGTCGCCGACAACACGGGTGCCAAGGAAATCCTGTGCATCCGCGTGCTCGGCGGTTCGTCGCGCCGCTATGCCGGTATCGGTGACGTGATCGTCGCCACCGTCAAGGACGCCATCCCCGGCGGCAACGTCAAAAAGGGTGAGGTCGTCAAGGCGGTCATCGTGCGCACCGTCAAGGAGCGTCGTCGCGCCGATGGCTCGTACATCAAGTTCGATGAGAACGCCGCTGTGCTGATCAAGGCGGACAACGATCCGCGCGGCACCCGCATCTTCGGCCCCGTCGGCCGTGAGCTGCGCGAGAAGCGTTTCATGAAGATCGTTTCGCTGGCCCCGGAGGTGCTCTGACCATGAAGGTGCACAAGGGCGACACCGTGCTCGTCGTCTCGGGTAAGGACAAGGGCGCCAAGGGCAAGGTCATCCAGGCCTTCCCGGCGACCGGCAAGGTCCTGGTCGAGGGCGTGAACCGGATCAAGAAGCACGTCGCGAACTCCGCCAACCAGCGCGGTGCCAGCTCGGGCGGCATCGTCACGCAGGAAGCGCCGATCCAGGCCTCCAACGTGATGGTGATCGACTCCGACGGCAACCCGACTCGCGTCGGCTACCGTACCGATGAGAACGGCAAGCGCGTTCGCATCTCCCGTCGCAACGGGAAGGACATCTGATGACCTCCACCGAGAAGACCGTCGGCACCGCCGACGCGAAGACCCAGCCCCGGCTCAAGGCGCGCTACCGCGCCGAGATCAAGGACGCGCTGAACTCCGAGTTCAACTACGACAACGTCATGCAGATCCCCGGCGTGGTCAAGGTTGTCGTGAACATGGGTGTCGGCGACGCCGCCCGCGACGCGAAGCTGATCAACGGCGCGATCGCCGACCTGACCCTGATCACCGGCCAGAAGCCGGAGATCCGCAAGGCCACCAAGTCGATCGCGCAGTTCAAGCTGCGTGAGGGCATGCCGATCGGCGCGAAGGTCACCCTGCGCGGCGACCGCATGTGGGAGTTCCTGGACCGCCTGATCTCGATCGCGCTGCCGCGTATCCGCGACTTCCGAGGCCTGTCGCCGAAGCAGTTCGACGGAAACGGCAACTACACCTTCGGTCTCTCGGAGCAGTCGATGTTCCACGAGATCGACGTGGACAAGATCGACCGTCCGCGTGGTATGGACATCACCGTGGTGACCACCGCGACCAACAACGAAGAAGGCCGCGCGCTGCTGAAGCACCTCGGCTTCCCGTTCAAGGAGAACTGAGCACATGGCTAAGAAGGCTCTGATCAACAAGGCCAACGCCAAGCCGAAGTTCGCGGTGCGGGCCTACACCCGCTGCCAGCGCTGCGGCCGCCCGCACGCCGTCTACCGCAAGTTCGGCCTGTGCCGCGTGTGCCTGCGCGAAATGGCGCACCGCGGCGAGCTGCCGGGCGTGCACAAGAGCTCCTGGTGAGCTGACACACCGACACCCGCAGGCCCCCGGCGAGATCCGTCCCGCCGGGGGCCTGCGGCGTTCGTGCACCTCCCGTCCATTCGCAAGGCGTGGGCCGGGCACGACCTCACCGTGCTCCACTACGACCATGGCTTCGACACTGTCGCGAGTGTGACAGGTCAAGCAACGCAATGGATTTCGTCCCCGGGCTCGGTGCCGTAGGGGGCTCGATCAGGTTGTGGACAGGAGCGTCGAGTGCGCGAGCGGGCGTGATCGAACAGAATCGGGTCCGTGGTGCACAACAATGAGTGGCGGTCGCCGGGGCCGGGACGGCCGGCGCGGCCGATGCCGGAACCGGGGCCGTTCGAGTATCCGCCGCTCGAGAACATGCCGTATCAGCCGTTCGAGTTCCCGGCGCTGGACGACCATCGCGATCCGTTCCAGGCGCGGTACACCGAGGTCGGCTCGATGCCCCCGCCCCCGCCTCGACGCAACTCCGCCGGGCCGGTACTCGCTGTGATCGGTGCCGTGCTGGTGCTGGCCGGTGTTGTCGCCGCCGGGCTGTACGCCCCGTCGTCGAGCGACGACACACGCGAAACCCCTTCGACCCGCCTGGCACTCTCCGTGCCGCGGACGACCTCGCCGCCGCCGAGCGCCATCACGACGCCACCCATTCGAACGCCCGCCACCACCGCCGCGGTGCTGCCCGGCTACCAGGGGGTGGAGGTGGCGTCCCGGGGAGTGGCCTACGACGTGCCCGCGGGGTGGACGGTGGACAAGCCGGGCATCATCCGCGGATTCGAGGGCGACGGCGGCCGCATGTCCGGCACCGGGACCACCGTCGACGGCCAGGACTACTGCGAGTCCTCCACGCGCACCGTCACTTTCGTCCACCGATCGAGTCAGGAAGACCCGGCCACGGCCGCCGCCGAGGTGGCACGCCGGGTGGCGGAGTTCGGTTTCGAGGGCCCGGAATGGGGCCGCCGGACCTCCCCGGCCTCCCCGGTCACCACCCTGAGCGGGATCACCGGGCAGATGTCGGAGACCTCCGGAACCTGGACGCCGGAGAGCGCCGAGTGCGCCAGCACCCGATTCTCGGTGTACACCTTCGCTTTTCCCGGTCCCCAGCACCCCATGCTGGTGCTCACCATCGCCGCCGACCGCGAGGTCGCCGGCGAGGTGACCCCGGAACTGGCGCGCGAGATCTTCTCCAGTGTCCGCCTGATCGAATAGCGGCCTACCCCATTTCGGGGGTGCAGCGGATGTGACGCAGGTAACTACCGTGGGCGCACCCGGCGTGATGAGGCGCCGGGGTTTGCGAGAGAGTGAGACCCACGGTGACGACCATGAAAGACAACACGCCACCGAGCGAGCCGACGGGTGTGGCGACCACGCCGGTGCGGCGCACCAGCCTGCGACGGGTGGCGGCGGCCAGTTCGATCGGCACCACGATCGAGTTCTACGACTTCTTCATCTACGGCACCGCCGCCGCGCTGGTGTTCCCGACGGTGTTCTTCCCGGCGGCCGATCCTTCGACGGCCACCCTGGCCTCGTTCGCGACCTTCGCGGTCGCCTTCTTCGCCCGGCCGGTCGGCGCGATTCTGTTCGGGCACTTCGGCGATCGCATCGGCCGTAAGCGCACCCTGGTGTGGACGCTGCTCATCATGGGCTTCGCCACCGTCGCCATCGGACTGCTGCCCGGGTACGAGTCCGGGGCCTTCGGGCTGTTCCCCGACGGTATCGGCATCTGGGCTCCGGTGCTGCTGGTTGCCATGCGCTTCCTGCAGGGGTTCGCGGTCGGCGGTGAATGGGCCGGGGCCACGCTGCTCACCGCGGAGTACGCGCCGCCGGGCAAGCGCGGGCTGTACGCCATGTTCCCGCAACTCGGTCCCGCTTTCGCGTTCTTCCTGTCCAGCGCCACCTTCCTGATCGCGAGCCGCACCCTCGGCACCACCAGTGACGCCTTCCTGGACTACGGCTGGCGGATTCCGTTCCTGCTGTCGTTCGCGCTGGTCGGCGTGGGGCTGTGGGTGCGGCTGGCGGTCGCGGAGACCCCGGTGTTCCGGGATCGGGTGCGCGAGCAGGCACCGGCCGCGCGCAGCCTGCCCTTCCTGGACGCCGTGCGGTACCAGCCCAAGGAGATCCTGATCGCGGCGGGCGCGCTGACCAGCCTGTTCTCGCTCTTCTATACGGGCACGGCCTTCCTCACCAGCTACGGTGTCGGCACCCTGAAGTTGTCCCGCGATTACATCCTCACCATGGGGATGCTCGCCGCGATCGTCTTCGGCCTGGCCACCGCCGCCTCGGCGCTGTGGTCGGATCGGGTGGGTCGCCGCCGCGTCATCATGGTCTCCTGCGCCGTCGCGGTGCCCTGGACCCTGGCGCTCTTCCCGATTCTCGACATCGGCGGCCCGGCCGCCTTCGCCGTCGGGTTGTTCGGCACCCTCGCCGTCTTCGGGATCGCCTACGGTCCGGCGGGTGCGCTGCTGCCGGAGATGTTCCAGGCCCGCTACCGCTACACCGGCGCGGGCATGGGCTACAACCTGGCGGGCATCCTGGGCGGGGCGCTGCCGCCGCTGATCGCCACCAAGCTGCTCGCCGGCCCCGGCTCGTTCTGGGTGGGCGTATTGCTGGCGGCGCTGTCCGTGATCAGCGTGGTGTGCACCCGGCTGATCGTGGAGACCAAGGATCGCAGCATCGACGCCTGACCGCGTCGCCCCGGCTCGCGCGCGGATGAGCCGGATTCCGGACCGCGGAGGCTCCAGGATCGGGAGCTCTCCGACCGGAACCTCCGAGGCAGTGAGATGTGCGCCGGATCCGCGAGGTGCTCGAGACCTATGAGGGGGCGCTCGAGCCGAGGGCACGGAGAGGCCCCTCCCGAGTTCGATTCGGGAGGGGCCGCGGCGTTCACCGAAGCCGTCGGTATTGCAACAAGCATCAGGTTCCACCGAATGACCCGTCCCCCAACGAATGAGGTTGTCTCGGCGTCTTTCATTCCGGAGAGCACCGGCGAGTGTGGTGCGCCTGGACCGGTTCTCGCCGACATGCGGCTGTGTGCGGCGTGCTGCTGGCCCGGCTCACGAATCCGGCCGGGTGGTGTTTGCGAGTGGGTCGCGCGCGGTTCGGCCTATTGGCGTAGGTGATCGCCCCGGGCTGTTCCGGGTCGTGGGCCGTGGTGGTCGGTGAGCCATTGCCGAGGGTGGTGGTGCAGGTTCACGCGGGGAGCGCGGGCGGGGTGGATACGGGTCGGGGGTGCCCACACGACACGGCCGGGATACCGCCCGCTATCGATACCGGTGCTGCTGGCGTCGACACCGAACCCGCCGCTGCCGCTGCCGCTGTCGCCGGTGCTGCCGGTGGCGGTGCCGCCGCTGCTGCCGCCGCCGCTGCTGCGGCTGCTGGTGTTGGTGAGGCTGGTGCTGCCGTTGCGTCCGAGGGTGGCCCAGCCGGTCGGGTCCTCGGCGTCTTCGGGGATCTGGGCGTGGCAGCGGTCGCAGACCAGGGTGAGGTTGTCGATGTCGGTACGCCCACCGCGCAGCCACGGGATCATGTGGTGTACCGCGCACATCGTGGCCGGGGCTTCACAGCCGGGCCGGGTGCAGCCTCGGTCGGCGGCGATACACGCCAACCGCTGCCACGGCGACGCCAACCGATACTTGCCGCGCCCCAGATGCAGCGGCAACCCTTTCCCGTCGAACAGCATCAACAGCGGGTAGGAGCCTTCGGCCATGCGCAGGGCGTCGGGGATCGACATCACCGACCCCGACGCCGTATGCGCGTACCCCGACCCCGATTGCAGATCGGCGACGCTCATGGTCAGGATCACCGAGACGGGCACGCCTCTATGTCGACCGAGCTGTTCGGGTCCGCCTCCCGCGGCCAGGAAGGCTTTGAGCGCGTCATGATTACGTTGCCCGGCACTACGTCGATCCCGCCGCGCGGCGGCATCAACCGCGTCTGTGTCGATCACACCCGATCCCATGCGGGGACTGTCGGGGTCGTCGGGATTACACATGCCCGGGCGTGCCCACTTGGCCAGCACCACATCCACCAGGGCTCGCAGTTGTGGGTCGAGGACGCCTTTGATTTCGCTCATGCCGTCGACGCGTTGCTTGCCCACGACCAGTTCGCGGCGTCGGGCGCGGTCGTCGTCGTTGGTGAGGACCCCGTCGGGGTCCAGGCACGACAACAGCACGTGTCCGACCTTGGTGACGTACTCCGGCGGCATCTGTGTGGCGGCCTCGGCGAGGTGTCGTTCGGCCTCGACCTTGCGCTCGGCGGGGACCGCGTTGGGGATACGGTCCATCACCCGCGTGATCACGCGGGCGTGTTCGGGCGACACCGCGCCTTCGGCCTGCAACGCCGCCGTGGTCGCCAACAACGCCGGACCGGGCTCCCCGCAGAACACGCGGGGCCGCAACGGGACCGACGCGCGTACCCGCGCCCCGGCCTCGGCGGCCGACAGGCGCAGCACATCGATCAGATACCCGCGCGTGCCTTTGGCTCCGGCGCGTTCCCACAGATGCCTGCCCTCGACCTCGGCGATCATCCGATGCGACAGCGCCGCCATCCGACACCGCACCGATTCGACCTCCCGCATCACATCCACGAGAGCCGAATCCGACAGTCCGGTGAGATCGGTGCCCAGCAGGGTGTCCATCGCCGCCGACAACCCGGCCGCGGTATCACCGCCTCGCGTTTCCCCCTCCGGATTCATGCATTGATTCTATCGCGAATTCTGTTGCGACAGAACGGTAATAGACATGTGGTATTGACATTTTCAATGTAGTGCCGCGACGGTTTTCCGGTGGGTCGTCGTTGGTCGATCTGGTCGCCTTCCGCTGGTCGTCTTCTCCGCGTGGCGGTCGGCGACAGATGGCGGCCAGTCGAGTGCCGAGCAGTTCTCTCTCTCGGATCTACGTAGGCGGTTCATCGGGAACTGCCAGCCACCCTCCTCGCAATTCCTGCGAAGATTCGCGTTTCTGCGAATCGACGGAGAGGGGCCGATCACACGCCCGCCGTTTCACTCGGTCGTGACCGCCACGACCGGTGCGAACGATCCGGTGAACACCGCGTCCAGCACCGTGTCCGTGCCGACCCGGCGTACTCGGGCCGGTGCTCCGGAGCCGAGCATTCGTGCGGTTCCATCGAGCTGGATGTGTCGAAGCCGGTGTACTCCGGAGTGCGGAAGTCGCTGTGCGGCACATCGGGTGGCGTGGTGACCCGCTCGGCGGCGCCCGGCTCGGCCAGCACCTGCCGCATGACCTGGTCGAAGATCCACCGCACCGGGCCGAGTCCGATGACCTCGCGCAGGAACGACGCCGTCTCCCACCGGTCGTTGACCACCCCGTCGGGCACGGTGTTGTAGTAGTCGGCGAGCAGCGCGTTGAGCCGCTGCTGCCCGGTCGGCCAGCCGATGTCGTTCCACAGCAGATCGGGTTCGTACCGTTCGATGAGTTCCCGCACCTGCGCCTCCGCGTATTCGGGATAGCCCTCGGCGTACGGCCCGAACGCGTAGTCGCCGAGCGTCTCGACCACCGCCGGATGGAATGTCCAGTCCACGCCGCCCGAGTAGTAGAGCCCGAACCGCATCCCCCGCGCCCGCACCGCCCGCGCGAGTTCACCGACCAGATCACGCGTCGAATGGAATTCCGGGGCATGCGGATTCCGCACCTCGGTCGGCCACAGCGAATACCCGTCGGCATATTTGGCCGTCAACACCACATAGGACGCGCCACTGTCCCGAAACGCCTTCGCCCACGCCTCGGGATCCCACGCGTCCAGCCCCCGCTCGAACTCCCGCGCCAGATCCGCATAACCGGCATTGCCGTACCGCTCTCGATGAAACGCCGCGGTAGGCGACCCCGGATCCTTGATCTGATTCGCGTAGTCCTCCGCATACGGACTACGCGTCACCGCATGCCCGTAATCCTCCCGCAGCATGTCCGCGAACGTCCGCCCCACCGGCGCGAACCCCGGCACCGAATACGGCCCCCAATGCAACATGACCCCGAACTTCGCATTCCGGAACCAGCCGGGCAACGGATGCGACCGCACCGACCCCAACGAAGCCTCGTATGGCCCAGACGTGCTCATCCGGGCCTTGGCATCGTCCCGCCGCCCCCACCACCACGACCCCACCCCGAGCACGGCCGCCACCACGACTGCGCACACGGTGAGCCCGGCGGTCCCGAGCATCGCGTAGCGACCGATGCGACGCGGCAACGACCTTGCCCGCGAACCCTCCCTGCTCATGCCTCGAACGTAGGCGCGCCGCCGACTGCTGTCGTCGTACCACGGGGGGACGCCGGTGTAGTCCCTATTACTGAGGAACGATCCAGCCCTCGGCGTCGACTGTCAGAACGGACTCCTTGGTCAACGCATCGTGGTCGCCGAACTGAATGATGCTGACCGCTTCCGGCCACCGGACCGTCTGAACAGGCTGCCCGTCCCTCGTGAACAGATAGAACTCCGGCGGATAGGATTCGTCGAATCCTGCGGAGGTGGGAAGGTTTTCCCAGCAGTACTCCGTCCCGGCGTTCCTGTTCAATTTCTCCGCAGTTGTGCCGGTAGATACCTGTACCATTCTGTCCCACTCGTCGGACCACCCAGCCGCGCGAGTCACATCTACCATCAGGAACGGCTCCGCACTGCGGATGAAATTCGTCAGCTCCGCATTCAGCCGCTCACCGGCTCCCAATGGCTCGGCCCTGTCGTGCAGGTCGAATGTCGATGTGCAAACGGGTACCGCGAGATCTTCCTGCGGAGTGCTGGAGCAGCCACCGATAAAGATCGCCGCTACAGTAGCCACTGCGGTTTTTCGAGCTTTCAACATTTCCTCTTCGCCGTTGCCCGAACGCTTCCCTCGGTCATCCGCCTGTTTGTTACTACGGGTGGGCGACTATCCAGCCGTTGCCATCGGAGGAGAGGAGGGAATCTCGCGTCAACGCGCCGTGATCACCGAACTCGAGCTCGCCGACCACGTCCGGCCACGGAACTACCTGAACGGGTTCCTTGTTCTTTATGAAGAGGTAGTACTCCTGCGGCCGGTATCCTTCGCCGTCGGATTCCGGTAGATTTCTCCAGCAGCTTTCCGTTTCAGCCTTGCTGTTCAGCTTGCCGTCGGTGATATTCGTCCGTACCTCGACGACACGGTCCCAGTCCTCGGTCCATCCCGCCGCCGCGGTGATATCGCCCAGGTGGTAGCTTCCCTCTCGATTGCTGAAGTCCTCCAATGCCGCGTTGAAGCGGTCGCTGGAGCCAAGTGATTCGGGAACCTCGAGCAGGTCGAATGTCGATTCGCATCTGGGCACCGCAAGGTCTTGCTGTGACGTTTCGGAGCAGCCGCTCAGCCAAACAATCGCGATAGCCGCGAAAACTCCCATTCTCGTGTTGTGCATCCTCATCACCGTCCCGGGAGCGGTACGTAAGTACCAGGCTTCAGACCTGTGTTCTGCTCGGGGATTCCGTTCGGACCACCGCTCCACCCGATTTGTGGAGCCCCTCCGTCCGTACTCGAGCCGATGACGACCGCGCGGCCCTGGTTTATGGCTTCTATCACCTTCATCTTCAGTTCCTCCGGAGTGGCGTCGGGGTTCTCGACTGCTATCCGTCGACCCAGATCGTTGTTGTGGAGGTCCATCGCCTCACGATGGGAAGGTTGACCACCGGAATATTCGTGTGCCGTGGCGTATCTCGCAGCGAACTCTTCGCTGAACTGCGTGGTCATAAGTGCATTCCAGTATGCATGCCGAAAAGCGTCGCCCTGCCCGTCGTTGACGGAGTCCGGAAAGACCTCTTGCGCAGTATTCGTGGCTTGCGTCTTGATGTCATAGAATTCCTGTAGCTTCCAGGGAGCTTTCGTCGCGATGTCTTCCAGGGCACTTATCTCGGACTTGGTCATCGCCACCGGCACGAAGTTCGGGTTGAAGACGAGGATGGCATCGAGCAAGGCGCCGCTCGGCCACACCTCCATCTCCTCCGTACCGACCTGGTTCTCCAACAGGATTCCGGCCAGCTTTGGATCCGTGGGGATGTTGGCCAGGCCGTACTTGACTCGATCCGTCAAATCCTCGACCACTCCGGCAATCTCGTAAGTTGCCGCGTCTGTCGATCTGATCTTCGTCAGCGCCTCTCGAAACTTGTTGCCGATCGTGAGGATTTCGAGCTCTTTCTCGGCGATAGCGGTCAGTGGAGCCCACCAGTTCGACTTGGCTGTCTCATAATTCGATTGGTGCGACTTCACCTCGCCGTGGTCGCTGTAGAACAGCTCCCACTTCGAGTCCTCGGTCTCGGCAACCGCTTCCTTCAGGCGGTCCAATTCGGTCTCGAACGTGTCCACGAGGGGCGTGATTTTGCCCGCCAGTTTCTCGTAGATATCGACCGTGGCCAGACCGTCCGTCTTCTCGTTCGCGCTGCGTTCCCTGGCCCCGGTGCCGCCGTCACCGACGAAGTAGTCGTCGGATTTCGCGAACTCGTCCGCCACCGCGGTCATCTCCTGCTCGATCTCCGGGCCGACCCGCTGCAGTGTGGTCACGACGTCGCGCAGATGGCTCAAGTTCCACCCGAGCAGTACCGGGACGGTGAGCTTGGACTCCTCGCTCATCTCGGCATCATCTCCGCGTTGTTGTTGTCCATTGCCTCGGCCACGGCCGCGGAGGCATCGGTTTTGTCCGCGATCTCTCGGAGGGTGCGGACATGGTAGTTCTCGAGCACCGTGTCGAGGGTTTTCAGCGTTTCCTCGATGGAGACGGCGATCGCCGAGTGGGCCATCCCGCCCCCTTCCTGGCTGCGGGCGGCATTGCGGCTGGTTCCCGCTACCGGCGTCTTTTCGGAGATCGCGTTGGCGCGGTCGCGGACATGCGTGGCGAGCGCCCGCATCTTCTCCGGGTCGAATCCGACGGTCATCCCTGCCTGCCCTCTACACCGAGTACGTGATCGGAGTCGGCCGGTCGTCGTCCCATTCCGCGGCTGTGGGGCGAACGGTCGGGCGCGGTGCGGTCAGCTGCTCGAACACCCGCTGGGCGGCGGCCTCCACCTCCTCGCTCGCCTTGCGGTGCAGCGCGGCGATCACCCGGGCCAGGTTGTCCGGGTCCGCGCTCATGGCGTGCGGCGCGATCCGGATAGCCGTGATCATCTTGTAGGCGTCGACCTCGATGGATACCGCTCCACCGTTGGATTGCGCCCGCCCCCGCACCCGGGATATCGCCTCGTCGATCCGTTCGGCGCGATCCGCGTCGCCGGTCATCCCCACCCGCCTTCGAAACATCCTCGCCCGCAGCCCGATCCGCGGCGTCCCTTGTGACGGGTGAAACTACGTGACGGAGTTGTCGGTCGGCAATCCGCGTGGGCGGCGGATCGTCGCCGGTCAGCCGCCCGGTCGGGTTCGCACACCCGGATTTGGCGAGACCAGCGGCGTTGCCTACACTAGACCGGTTGCTCGGGCACACCTGTGTCCGCATGCGTCCGCGTGCGGCGTGTTCCGGGCCGCTGTGAATCATCCGGTCGGCATGCTGCCGATCGGACCGAGCCGAATTGTCGTAGGCCCACGACCGCCCGTGTGACGGTGCTGAATGGGAACCGCGGCGAGAAAGGTAGCGGTCAACCTATGACCATGACTGATCCGATCGCAGACTTCCTCACCCGTCTGCGCAACGCCAACTCGGCGTACCACGATCAGGTGAAGGCCCCGCACTCGAAGCTCAAGGCGAACATCGCCGAGATCCTCAAGCGTGAGGGCTACATCGCCGACTACCGCTCCGAGGATGCGGAGGTCGGTAAGACCCTGATCGTCGACCTGAAGTACGGCCCGAGCCGTGAGCGCTCCCTGCAGGGTGTGCGTCGTGTCTCGAAGCCCGGTCTCCGTGTGTACGCGAAGTCCACCAACCTGCCCAAGGTGCTCGGCGGCCTCGGCGTGGCGATCATCTCCACGTCCTCCGGCCTGCTCACTGACCGTCAGGCCAAGCAGCAGGGCGTGGGCGGCGAAGTCCTCGCCTACGTCTGGTAAGGGAGGTAGGAACAATGTCGCGTATCGGTAAGAAGCCGATCACAGTTCCCGCCGGTGTCGAGGTGACCATCGACGGCCAGCGCGTCACGGTGAAGGGTTCCAAGGGAACGCTCTCGCACGTGGTCGCCGAGCCGATCGTGGTGACCAAGGCCGAGAGCGGTGAGCTCGAGGTGGCCCGCCCGAACGACGAGCGGGAGAACCGCTCGCTGCACGGTCTGACCCGCACCCTGATCAACAACATGATCGTCGGTGTGACCCAGGGCTACGAGAAGAAGATGGAGATCTTCGGCGTCGGTTACCGCGTGCAGGCCAAGGGCTCGAACCTGGAGTTCGCCCTGGGCTACTCGCATCCGGTTCCGGTCGAGGCCCCGGAGGGCATCACCTTCGCGGTCGAGTCGCCCACCAAGTTCTCCGTGTCCGGCATCGACAAGCAGAAGGTCGGCCAGATCGCCGCGGTGATCCACGGTCTGCGCAAGCCCGATCCGTACAAGGGCAAGGGCATCCGCTACGCAGGCGAGGTCGTGCGCCGCAAGGTCGGAAAGACGGGTAAGTAAGCCATGGCACAAACCGAAAACCAGAAGACTCGGCGCAAGCCGGTCGGCACGGATGTTTCGACCGCGCGGCGTCTGTCGAAGACCCGCCGTCACTTCCGTCTGCGCAAGAAGATCGCCGGAACCACCGAGCGCCCGCGTCTCGTGGTGAACCGCTCCTCGCGGCACCTGCACGCCCAGCTGGTGGACGACTCGGCCGGCAAGACCATTGCCGCCGCGTCCACCATCGAGGCCGATGTGCGCGCGTTCGAGGGCGACAAGTCCGCCAAGAGCGCCAAGGTCGGCGAGCTGCTCGCCGCCCGCGCCAAGGCCGCCGGTGTCGAGGCGGTCGTGTTCGACCGTGGTGGTCACGACTACCACGGCCGGATCGCGGCCCTCGCCGATGCCGCTCGCGAAGGTGGGCTGAAGTTCTGATGATCAACACTGTGCACAGTGCAGGCCCCGCCTGCGTGAACGGAAGGACTGTCTGATGCCGGGACGTCAGCGGCGTGACGGCGGCAACGGACCCGCCGGACAGAACAGCAATGACCGCGACAACCGGGGTCGCCGCGGCGACCGCCGGAACGAGCAGGCTGCCGAGAAGACCAACCAGCTCGAGCGGGTCGTCGCCATCAACCGCGTCTCCAAGGTCGTGAAGGGTGGTCGTCGCTTCAGCTTCACCGCCCTCGTGATCGTGGGTGACGGCAACGGTCTGGTCGGCGTCGGCTACGGCAAGGCCAAGGAAGTTCCCGCGGCCATCCAGAAGGGTGTCGAGGAGGCTCGCAAGGGCTTCTTCCGCGTTCCCATGATCGGCTCCACCATCACCCACCCGGTTCAGGGTGAGGCGGCCGCCGGTGTGGTCATGCTGCGTCCGGCTTCGCCCGGTACCGGTGTGATCGCCGGTGGTGCGGCGCGTGCCGTGCTGGAATGCGCCGGCATCCACGACATTCTGGCCAAGTCGCTGGGTAGCGACAACGCCATCAACGTTGTGCACGCGACTGTTGCCGCGCTGAAGATGCTCCAGCGTCCGGAAGAGGTGGCCGCCCGCCGCGGTCTGCCGATCGAGGATGTCGCTCCCGCGGGCATGCTGCGTGCGCGTGCCGGACAGGGAGTCTGACATGGCTGAGCTCAAGGTGACCCAGATCAAGTCGAGCATCGGCGCCAAGGCGAATCAGCGCGAGTCGCTTCGCACCCTCGGGCTGCGCGGTATCCGCAAGTCCGTGGTTCGCGAGGACAACCCGCAGAACCGTGGCCTGATCAATGCCGTGCGCCACCTCGTTCAGGTTGAGGAGGTTTAAGGCATGACCATCAAGTTGCACCACCTGCGTCCTGCCCCGGGAGCCAAGACCGAGAAGACCCGTGTGGGTCGCGGTGAGGCGTCCAAGGGTAAGACCGCGGGCCGCGGTACCAAGGGTACGAAGGCTCGCAAGAATGTTCCCGTCCGCTTCGAGGGCGGGCAGATGCCGATCCACATGCGTCTGCCCAAGCTGAAGGGCTTCACCAACCCGTTCCGCACCGAGTACCAGGTCGTGAACGTCGGTGATATCGCCGCGAAGTTCCCGCAGGGCGGCGAGATCGGCAAGGCCGAGCTGGTCGCCGCGGGCCTCGTTCGCCGCAACGAGCTCGTGAAGGTGCTCGGCGAGGGCGAAATCGGTGTGGCCGTTCAGGTTTCCGCCGACAAGTTCTCCGGCTCCGCCAAGGAGAAGATCACCGCGGCCGGTGGCACTGCCACCGAGCTGGCCTGACGGTAGGCTGAAAACACAGCGGCACCGGACGAGTGGAGAGCTCGTCCGGTGCCACTGTTAAAGTTCAAGTGTTGTCTGCCAACACCGTCATGGGGATCGGCGTTTCCCGCAATCGCTGAAGCCATGGCCTGACCCATGTCGTTAGCCAGGAGGATCTGTGCTTTCCGCCTTCGTGTCGGCTTTCCGGACCCCGGACTTACGGCGGAAGATTCTCTTCACGCTGGGCCTCGTCGCGCTCTACCGCGTCGGTGCCGCGCTGCCCTCACCGGGTGTCGACTACCAGAACATCCAGAAGTGTGTGGACCTGGTCTCCGGTGGTGACTCCGCCGGTATCTACCAGCTCATCAATCTCTTCTCCGGCGGCGCGCTGCTGCAGCTGTCCGTGTTCGCGATCGGCATCATGCCCTACATCACCGCGAGCATCATCATCCAGCTGCTGACCGTCGTCATTCCGCGGTTCGAGGAACTGCGAAAAGAAGGTCAAGCGGGTCAGACGAAAATGACCCAGTACACCCGGTACCTGTCGATCGCGCTGGCGGTCCTGCAGGCGACGGGTCTGGTGGCGCTCGCAGCGCGCGGACAGCTGCTGCGCGGGTGCCCCGACGACATCCTGGCCGATACCTCCATCTTCGGCATGATCATCATCGTGCTGGTCATGACGGCCGGCGCGGCGCTGGTGATGTGGTTCGGTGAGCAGATCACCGAAAAGGGCGTCGGCAACGGCATGTCGTTGCTCATCTTCGCCGGTATCGCGGCGCGCATCCCGGCCGAGGGCAAGATGATCTGGGACAGCGGTTCCCACGTGAAGTTCGCCCTGGTCGTGCTGGCCGCCTTCGCGGTCATCGTCGCGGTCATCTTCGTGGAGCAGGGTCAGCGCCGGATTCCGGTGCAGTACGCCAAGCGCGTGGTCGGCCGCAAGATGTACGGCGGCTCGTCGACCTATCTGCCGTTGAAGGTGAACCAGGCCGGTGTCATCCCGGTGATCTTCGCGTCCTCGCTGCTGTACCTGCCGAACCTGGTGGCGCAGCTGACGCAGGACACCACCGGCGATCCCGCCTGGTGGCAGGAGCAGATCCAGAAGTATCTGGTGAATCCGAGCAACCCGGTGTACGTGACGATCTACTTCGCGCTGATCGTGTTCTTCACCTACTTCTATGTCGCGATCACCTTCAATCCGGAGGAGCGCGCGGACGAGATGAAGAAGTTCGGCGGCTTCATTCCGGGCTACCGCCCGGGCAAGCCGACCGCCGATTACCTGAACTTCGTGCTCAGCCGCATCACCCTGCCGGGCTCCATCTACCTCGGTGCGGTGGCGGTGCTGCCGAATGTCTTCCTCAATATGGGCAATAACACCGGTGTGCAGAACTTGCCGTTCGGCGGTACTGCGGTGCTGATCATCGTGTCCGTCGGCCTCGATACGGTCAAGCAGATCGAGAGCCAGCTGATGAATCGAAATTACGAAGGGTTCCTCAAGTGAGAGTTGTTCTGCTCGGACCGCCGGGGGCCGGCAAGGGTACTCAGGCCGTTCTGCTGTCGGAGAAGCTGGGTGTGCCGCACATCTCCACCGGGGATCTCTTCCGCGCCAACATCAGCCAGCAGACTCCGCTGGGCCGCGAAGCACAGAAGTACATGGACGCCGGGAACCTGGTTCCCAGCGATGTCACCAACCGCATGGTCGAGGCTCGGATCGCCGAGCCGGACGCGGTGAACGGCTTCGTGCTGGACGGCTACCCGCGCACCGTCGACCAGGCGGAGGCGCTGGAGAAGATGCTGACCCAGGCCGACAAGAAGCTGGACGCGGTGCTGTGCTTCGTGGTCGCCGAGGACGTGGTGGTGGAGCGCATGCTCTCCCGCGGCCGCGCCGACGACAACGAGGAGACCATCCGCAACCGGATGCGCGTCTACCGCGAGGAGACCGAGCCGCTGCTCGAGCATTACGACGGGCTGGTGGTGACGGTCGAGGGCGTCGGTGAGATCGACGACGTGAACGCGCGGGCGCTCAAAGCGCTGGGTCGCTGAATGGTCTTCGGGCGCAAGCACAAGAAGGTGGTGCCGTTCCGCACCGCCGGTGAACTGGACGCCATGGCGGCGGCCGGCGCTGTCGTCGGCCGCGCCCTGGTGGCGGTGCGCAACGCCGCCAAGCCCGGGGTCTCCACCCTGGAGCTGGACGAGGTGGCCGAGCAGGTGATCCGCGAGGCCGGGGCGATCCCGTCGTTCAAGGGCTACCACGGCTTCCCCGGCTCCATCTGTTCATCGGTCAACGACCGGGTGGTGCACGGCATCCCGTCGACCGAGGATGTGCTGGCCGAGGGCGATCTGGTGTCCATCGACTGCGGCGCGATCCTCGACGGCTGGCACGGCGATTCGGCGTGGACCTTCGGTGTCGGCAGCCTCATCGAGGCCGACCGGCTGCTGAGCGAGGCCACCAAGATGTCCATGGAGGCCGGGATCGCCGCCATGGTGGCGGGGAACCGCCTCACCGACGTCTCGCACGCCATCGAACTCGGCACCCGCGCCGCCGAGGCCGAGCACGGCCGCGCCTACGGCATCGTCGACGGCTACGGCGGCCACGCCATCGGCCGCGAAATGCATATGGACCCCTTCCTCCCCAACGAGGGCAAGCCCGGCAAGGGCCCCACCCTCGTGGTCGGTTCGGTCCTGGCCATCGAGCCCATGCTCACCCTCGGCACCACGGAAACCAAGACCCTGGAAGACGACTGGACCGTGGTCACCACCGACGGCTCCCGCGCCGCCCACTGGGAGCACACGGTCGCCGTGACCGAGGACGGCCCCCGCATCCTGACTCTGCGCCCGGAGTAGACATCCTGATCATTCGTGCCCGCCTCATGTCGAGGCGGGCACGTCTCTTTGCGGCAACTCCTCGGTACCAGGCATTCCTACCGGTGGTAGCATCGGAGTATGAAGCTCAGTGTGAGCCTGACGGAGGAGGATCTGGCGACGCTCGATGCGGAAGTGTGTCGAGCCGGGCTGCCTGGCCGATCCTCCGCTGTGCGGAAGGCGATCGCGCTCCTGCGTGCCCGCGCGCTGGAGGATGCCTACGAGCAGGCATGGGACGAGTGGGAAGGTTCCGATGAGGAGTCTGTATGGTCGACTGCCGCTGATGACGGGCTGGCGTGATGCGGCGCGGGGATATCGTAGTGGTGGACTTCGACCCGGTTCGGGGCAATGAGGTCGCCAAGCGGCGTCCAGCCATAGTCGTCAGCAACGATGGGGCCAACCGGCGGGCGGTGGAGTTGGGCCGTGGCGTCGTGACGGTCGTACCGGTCACCAGCAATGTCGAGAAAACGTTCCCCTTTCAGGTGCTACTCGAGGATATTCCAGGTTTGCGGGTGCCGTCGAAGGCCCAAGCTGAACAAGTGCGGTCGGTGTCCGTGGAGCGCGTCGGCCGCGTTTTGGGCCGCCTTCCCGCAGCTGCGGTGACAAGGCTGGATCGGGCACTCAGGTTGCATCTGGCCCTCTGAACTGGTGCGCCACCAAACCCACTCCGTCGCCGCCCATTCCGCACCACCTACTGTGCGAGAAGTGGCCCGCCGCACAGCGGACCATATCTGGGCCGCCGACTCCGGACGCGTACCCTGCGGCGATCACGCGCATGGCGCAGTTGGTCGGCACCATTACCGACGCTCCCGGCCCGGTGACCATGCGCGGTGAGGACCCCATCCGCACCGACGCCGCCGGATGGTCCCGCATTCTGGCGGAGCTGGCTCGTGAGACCGGGTTCGACACCTTCGTCTACCGGCCCGAATCCGAGGACGAGACACAGCTGCGCCGCTGGATCTCCGAGGTGGTTCCGGCCACCAGGGAGCGGTGCGCCTAGAAACGGATGTGCCTGATGCCCACTCCGGCGCGCCGTAGCCGGGCGCGGAGTGGGCCATCGGTATTCGGCGCGAGCGTGAGCCCGCAGGAGGCTGCGATTCGGTCGGCCACGTCGGTGATATCGATATGGTCGGTCTGGATGTGTTCGGCGAACTCGGAGTGCCGGAGCGCGTCCAGGCAGCGGTCCACATTGGCGGCGGCGAAGGTGTCGCCGCGTAGGCCGAGCCGGATGAGGGAGCGTTCGCGCAGGCGCTCGAGCACGGTGTCGCGGCTGGCCAGCAGGGAGAAGTGTTTGACGTCGTGGCCGTTTTCGCGCAGCCGTCCGACCGTTTCGGCGAAGTAGGCCCGGTTCACCACGGTCATCGGGGCGATGACCGGTCCGTCGTGTTTCCGCAGCACCAGATCCAGCACCTCGAACACCCCCTGCCGCCAGGCGGGTAGGTCCTGGAAGTCGCCGCGTAGTTCGGGCGGCATGGTCCGGTGCAGCCCGAACCCGACCATTTCCGGGTCGCACACCACACTGCCGGGTAGCCGTCGACGCAGTTCGAATGCGGTCTGGGTCTTGCCGCCGCCGAAGGGGCCATTGATCCACACGAGCATGAGCGCCACAGTACCGAGGTGGCGGACGACGGTGCGGTGCTGGCGAACTCGGTGCGTCAGCCCTCCAACAGCAGCGTGACCGGTCCGTCGTTGACCAGTTCCACATGCATATGCGCACCGAACCGCCCGGTCGCCACTGTCGCGCCGAGTTCTCGCAGCGCGGCGGCGAAGAAGTCCACCAGCGGTTCGGCCACCGGTCCCGGAGCGGCGGCCGACCAGGACGGGCGGCGGCCCTTGGCGGTGTCGGCGTAGAGGGTGAACTGGCTGATGACGAGGATGGGTGCGCCCAGGTCGGCGGCGGAGCGTTCACCCTCGAGGACGCGCAGCCGGAACAGCTTGTCGGCCAGCGCTTTCGCGGTGGCCTCGGTGTCGGTGTGGGTGACGCCGACGAGAGCGACCAAGCCGTGGGGCGCACCGTGGTCGGCCGGGTCGATCCGGCCGACCACCTCGCCCTCGACGGAAACCGCCGCTGAACTCACCCGCTGCACCAGTATGCGCACGGACCGATCTTTTCATCTCCGGTGCGGTGACCGCTAATCTGCGGGCCGGTGCACCTGATCCTGGTCGGCGGACTCCCGGGATTGTGCACGGCGCTGCGTCCGGCGAACCCGCATCAGGCCGGAGAAGCCGCATCAGGCCGGAGAAGCGCCGTGACAGCGACCGGTTTGTGAGCCGGAAGCGCGCGGTTCACCCGTATGCCTCCACGACGAAGCTGGCGACCGTGGTGGCGCTGCCGCCGATATTGACGGTGGCGTAGCGGCGGGCTCCGGGGAGTTGGCAGTCGCCCGCCCGGCCGGTGACCTGTCGGTAGGCGTCGAGGAGCATGCGGACGCCGGTCGCGCCGACGGGGTGGCCGATGCCGATGAGGCCGCCGCCGGGGTTGATCGGAATGGTGCCGTCGCGGGCGATGTCGCCGGATTCGATGGCCTTCCAGCTCTCGCCGGGCGCGGTGATGCCGAGGTGGTCGATGGCGAGGTACTCGGACATGGAGAAGCAGTCGTGTACCTCGATGCCGTCGACCTCGGTGATATCGGCGAGGCGGGCCCGGTCGAGAGCGTCGCGCACGGTGTGCCGCAGATGTGGAAACACATACGGATCGCTCGCGGCGGCACGGAGTTTGGCGTCCAGCGGAAGGCCGACGGTGCGGTGCCCCCATCCGGTGATCGTCGCGTACGGCACGCCGCGTCGCCGTTCCAGGAACCGATCCGAGACCAGCACGACACCCGCCGCCCCATCGGTCATCTGGCTGCAATCCTGGCGGCGCAACATTCCGGCCACCGGTGGGTTGGCGGTGTCGTCGGCGGTGAAGCTCTCGGCGGTGAACGACCAATCCCGGGTCTGCGCCAGGGGATTGGCGCGGGCATTGCCGATATTGAGTTCGCTGATCGCGCGCAGGTGCGCGGCGTCGAGCCCGTATCGGCGATCGTATTCGTCGGCGACGGCGGCGAACATGGTCGGCCACACGAAGTCGGTGTCCTGCGCCTCGTGTCCGGCCCAGGCGGCGGCCCCCAGATGGCGTGCGGCCTGCGCGCCGGGCACCGTCTTCTCCAGTTCCGCGCCGAGCACGAGTGCGCAGTCGTAGCGCCCGGATTCCAGATCGGACATGGCGGCCAGCGCGGCCATACTGCCGGAGGCGCAGGCGGCCTCGTGTCGGCCGGCGGGCACGCCCCACAGTTCGGGCAGCACGGTGGCGGGCATGCCGCCGAGCTGCCCCTGTCCGGTGAACAGCTGACCGAAGGCATTGCCCACGTGCACGACTCCGACGTCGGCCGCGTCGACCCTTGCGGCTTCCAGTGTGCGGGAGACGGTTTCGGCGACCAGCGCGTCGAACTCCTTCCCGGCACGGTGCCAGTTGACGGCGAAGTCGGTCTGGCTGCCACCGAGGATGTGTACGGCATCGGGGGACATGTGAACTCCTATCTCCGGGCGGCGAGGCTGTCGCGCAGTTCCCGCCGCAGCACCTTGCCGACCGGATTGCGCGGTAGCGCCTCGACGAGCTCGAGCCGTTCGGGCAGTTTGAACGAGGCCACGTCGAGCGCCCGCAGATGCGCCACCAGATCGGCCAGGGTGACCGTGGCTCCGGCGGCGGGAACCACGACGGCGCAGCATTTCTCACCGAGCACCGGATCCGGGTAGCCGACCACGGCCACCTCCGCAACCCCGGGATGGTCGGTGAGCAGCCCCTCGATCTCGGCGGGCGCGATATTCATCCCGCCGCGAATAATGATCTCCTTCGCCCGGTCCACGAATCGCAGATATCTGCCGTCCTCGCCCGCGAGTTCGAAAACATCGCCGCTGCACAGGAATCCGTCGGCGTCGAAGGGATCCGCCGTAGCGGTGCCCGGGAGATAGCCTCCGAACACGGCCGGGCCGCGCAACCGCAGCTCACCCCGGCCGCCGGGCTCGGTCACCGTCTCACCGGTGGTGAGATCGACCAGTTTCACCGCCGTGCTCTCGGCGAGCCGGGTGGACCACCGCGTCCCGGGAGCCCCGTAGCGCGGCAGATGCTGGGCCCGCATGGTCGGATCCGGAATGTCGGCGGGCGCGCCGAGCAGGCATACGCCCTCATTGGAGCCGAAATAGTTCAGCACCTCGATCCCGAACTCCTCCTGCCAGCGGCGCACCACCCCCGGCGGCAGCGGCGCGCCGCCCGAGCCCACCCGTCGCAACGAGGTGAGATCGGTGCTCGCCCGCAGTGCGTCGTTCTGCACCAGCATGGTGAGCAGCGCGGGCGGCATGCTGGTGTGGGTGACGCGGTGCCGGGCGATCTGCCCGAAGAACACCGGCAGGTCCAGCGGGTGGTGCTGCACCAGGTGTCCGCCCACCAGCAGCCACGGCAGGAACGAGCCAGCGAACCCCGCCATGTTCACCATGGGAAAAGGATTGAGCAACACCGCGTCCGGGGTGAGCTGGAGTCCGTCCTGCACACCGCGCGCCATGGCAAGCCAGTCCCCGTGACAGCGCGGCACGCCCTTGGGCGCGGCCTCGGTACCACTGGTCCAGCAGACGGTCACCCGGTCGTTGACCGTGACCGCCAGCCCGGATTCGTAGTCGCGCATCCGCTCTCGCGCCGCCGTGTCCGGCTCATCCAGACCGACAGCGCCGTGCGGCGCATCCGGCCCGAAGGCGAAGACGGTCCGCACCACCTCGGCCGCCTCGAGGGCGAGCTTCCGGTCGGCCAGCCGTCCCACGGTGACGACGGCGGTCGCGCCGGTGGCGGCCACGATGCCGGACAGTTCGTGCCGCCGGTACGAGACGGGCATCGGGGTGGCGACCGCGCCGAGCCGCCACAGCGCGAAGTACACGGCCGTCAGCGCCACCGAGTTCGGCAGCAGGACGGCGACCGTATCACCCTGCCGAACGCCGTGGGCGAACAGCGCACTCGCCAGATCGACGGTGTAGGAGTCGAATTCGCGCCACGAAAGGGTGCGCGGCGCGGCTCCGGTGAGGTCGGCCAGATTGGCCGGATCGCTGACGGCCGCCGCGTCGGGTGTCGCGTCGACCCGCCGCCGCAGGGCCTGCGGCAGCGTCTCCGGTTCCCACCACCCCCGGTCGAGGTAGTGGCGGACGGTCTCATCGGGGTGGCAGGTGAGGATGGGGCGGGGTGACTCGGACATCATTGTTCCTGAGGTGGGAGTGGTGATCAGTGGAGACGTCGCAGCACCATGGCCGCACCCAAACCGAGGGCGGCGGGAATGGTGACGAGCGCGAATTCGCCGTCGGTCCGGGCGAGTTCGTCGAGTGCCTGGGCGATGAGAATTCCTCCGGTCGCGCCGAGCGGATGGCCGACGGCGACCGCGCCGCCGTTCGGATTCACCCGCGCCGGATCGAGCCCGAGTTCGCGGGTGAGCACCAGCGGCGTGACGGCGAAGGATTCGTTGACCTCCGCCACATCGAGGTCGGCGGCGCGGATACCGGCGCGGTCCAGTGCTTTCCGGGCGGCGGTGACCGGTGCGGTGAGCAGCGGGGAGCGGACGGCGGTCTGCGCGGTGCCGACGATCTGGGCGAGGGGTCGGCGGCCGAGGGTATCGGTGGCGGCGCGATTGCCGATGACGACCGCCGACGCGCCATCCGCCAATTGCGGTGCGGTCGCCAGGGTGTGCAGTCCCGCCGCCGGACGGGGAGCGTCCGGCAGGCGGCGTGCGACCCGTGCCCAGCCCGCGTCCTCGCCGAACAGTGCGGGCAGCGCTCCGAATTCGTCGGTGCCCGCACCGGGGCGCGCGCCCTCGTCTGCGTAGAGCAGTACGGTGCCGCCCTTGCGGGCCGGGATCACGGAGCGCGATACCGTGCTCGCGGCGGCTCGGCGATGCGAGGCCACCGCGTAGGAATCGAGTTCGGCGCGGCCGATCCCGTACCCGGCGGCGGTCAGATCCGCGGAGACGCCGATGGTCACGAACCCGGTGCGTTCGCCCAGATCCGCATCGGTGGCGATGGCGGGCCGGTCCGAGAGCATCGGCACCCGCGACATCGACTCGACCCCGCCCGCCACGATCACATCGGCGAATCCGGCCGCCACCCGTGCCGCCGCGCTCTCGATGGCGTCCAGTCCGGAACAGCACAGGCGCGACACCGCCCCGCCCGGCACGGAATCCGGCCATCCGGACCACAATTGGGCGGCCCGGGCGATGTCTCCGGCCTGCTCACCCGTCGCGGTGCTGACGCCGACGAGCACATCGTCCACCACTTCCGGTGGGCAGCAGCGATGTTCGAGCGCCGTCAGCAACTGGCCGAACAGCTCGTACGGTGGCAGCTCGGCGAGGGTGCCCCCGGTGCGACGCACCCGCCCGCGCGGCAGCCGCACCGCGTCGTAGATGTAGGCGTCAGCCACGGGCCACCGCCCGCGTGACGACCGCCGCAGCGTGGAGCGGCTGCTCCGCGGCTACCGCGCCCGGCCGTGAGCCAGTGGACAGCGTCCCGGCGTCTGCCGGTATCGAGCCGGTGTCACACATCCTTCACCTCCGTGAGGATTTCGAGGGTGCGCAGGCCCGCCGGGTCCTCGGCGGTGGTGACCGGGACGATGACCACCTCGTCGGCTCCGGCGCGCCGGTAGGCGGCGATGCGCTCGGCCAGCGTGTCCCGGTCGCCGAACGCGCCCACCGCGTCGGCGAGCCCCGTGGGCACGGCGGCCGCCAGGTCGCGTGGATGCGCACCGGAATGGGCCAGGCGTACGGGCTCCCCGAATCCGGCGGCGGTGAACATGGCGTCGTAGCCGGGCGCGCGCAGGTAGGACACCAGGCCACGGCGCACGCTGTCGTAGACCTCCGGTGTGGGGTCGGCGGCGGCCGTCACCCAGACGGACAGTGCGGGGCGGGGCCGTCCGGCGCGGGCGGAGTAGGTGCCCAATGCCTCGGCGCAGCGGGAAACCTGTTCGGGTGTCACGAGATTGAGTACCGCGCGGTCGGCGGTGCGCGCGGCGGCCGTCAGGGCGCGGTCGCCGAAGGCCGCGACGGTCAGCTCGCATTTCGGGGCGGGCAGGCGCAACCGATATCCGTGCGTGTTCTCGGTTTTCCCGTCGAAGTCCACCTTCGCGCCGTCCGCGAAACCGCGAACGATTCGTGCCGACTCCTCCAGATGCCTTGCGGTGCTGCGTCTTTCCCGACCGTGCCAGTCCCGCACCACCACGGTGCTGGAGGTGCCGAGCGCGATCCCGACCCGCCGCCCGGTCAGCGCGGCCACACTGGCCGCGCCCATGGCGATGGTCGCCGGACTGCGCACGTCCACCGCCAGCGGTCCGATGCACAGCGGAATCCGTCCCGGTGCCGTGCCGATCGCGGTGGCCAGCGCGAAGGCGTCGAAGGTTGCCATCTCGCCCACCCACAGCCGTCGGTAGCCGAGCTTGTCGGCGGTCTCGGCCACCCGCAGCGCGTCCATGGGGTCGCGGTCCTGCCAATACGGCAGGCTGACACTGAGTCTGGTGTTCATGCGACCGGCCGCGCCGCCGCGCGCATGCGTTCCCCGCTCACCCAGGTGGCGTGGAAGCCCAGCGGCACCCGCACCGGCAGCCCGAGCCGGCAGACCGGACCGGCCGCGAGATCGGCGGCGTCGAAGATCCACACCTCGCCGAGTCCGGTGTGCGCATTGTGCGCGAACATGGTGAGCCAGGCGTCGTCCTCCCCGTCGCCATCCGCGCGCGGCACCACGGTCAGCTCACTGCCGAAGATCCCGTCGCCGAAGGGCTGGGTGTGCTTGGCTCCGGTCAGCACGTCGTACTTGATCACCGCGTCGAACAGCATGGTGCGGTCCACCGACAGCCGCATCTGGTACGACCAGCGGCCGCGCCGCCCGGTCAGTCCCTGATCGATGGCGGGGAATTCGGTGTTCACGTCGTCGAGCGGCTCCTCGACGGTCGCGCCGGTCGCCAGATTGAACCGGTACCGGTACAGCGTCGCCTCGGGCCGCAGATACGCCAGCAGCTGCGCGAGCGGATGCGTCCGGTCCGACGCCGGGCTGGGCCGCGCCACCCGGCACGCCACCATGACGATCTCGTCGCCGTCCTCCCAGGCATTGACGGTGTGATAGATGTAGCCCGGCTTCGCCTCGAACCATCGCACCCGCGCGCCGTCCCCGCGGCGCGGCAGCACCGCGAAGCGCGAAGGCAATTCGCGATCGAAGAAAAGCTTGAACCGTCCCGCCGCCGCGGCGCGCGGATCGTTGTACAGCGGCAGGTCCATGAGAATCGACCAGTTCTCGGTGATCGCCATATCGTGCGGCAGTCGCGGTCCCGGCAGTTCGATTCCGGTGTAGTGGGTGACCTGCCCCGACGGGTCCGCGACGCCGTACCGCAGGTAGGGCGCGTGGATTCCGTAGTCGAAGAACACGAACTCCTCGGTGCGCTCGTCGACCTTCGCGTGCGCCGACACCTCGCCCGGTAGCGTGCCGCCGAACTCGTCCGTGCCGCGCGTCTCCAACGTGATCGGGTCCACCGCATAGGGTTTGCCCGCCCGATACCACAGCGCCAGCAGGTTCCCGTGGTGGAACACCACATCGGTATTCGCCGAGTTGCGCTCCCGCCGATCCCCGGCCGGGTTGCCCTCCCACGGCTCGATCACCCCGCGCCACAGGGCGGTTCCCGCCGCTCGCTCGGCCTCGAATTCCCGGGTCCGCACATAGCGATTGCGATAGGTGGCCTTCCCGCCGTCGAAATGCACCGCATGCAGCATCCCGTCCCCGTCGAACCAGTGGTAGCGCCCCAGCGGGGCGAACTGCGGGTTCGGCCCGTTGCGCACATACACACCGTCGAGGTCGGCGGGCAGTTCCCCGGCCAGCACCGGCAAGTCGGTCGCGGTGACCTCCTCGGCCGTGGGCGCGTACGGACCTTCGAGATAGGGATTCGCCAGGGCCTCGGCGGCCGGTGCGATGAGTTCTTCCCTGAGCGTCATGGGAGTGCCTCCGAATGCGGCCGGGTAGTCCCGTCCGCGTATCACTACAGTTAATGAAGTGATACGCGTCTCACTCTTCCGTGTCAACCCCCGGCAAGGGCTCGAAACGCACGGCCGTGCGCCCCAGCCGCGCTTCGCACCCTCGACAGCGCAGCGCGGGCAGCAGCGTCTCCCCGCAGTCCAGATGCCGTATCCGGATCCCGGATTCGGGCCCCTCCGGATGCGCCAGATCCGCCCAGGCCAGCAGAAACGCGAACACCCCGAACAGGCCCCGCCCGCGCGGCGTCAGCCGGTACTCCCGCCCGCCCGCGTCCTCGGGCCGCCACAGCACCCCCGCCTCGCACAATCGGGTCAGTCGCTCGGTCAACGTGGTCGGCGACATTCGCAGCACGTCCCGGAACTCCCCGAAGCGCCGCACCCCCGCCAGCGCCAACCCGGTCACCGCGGCACTCCAGCGGTCCCCGATGGCCTGCATGATCTCGTCGAACCGCACATCCCCCCGTGCTCCGACGGCGCCCCGCGAGGACCGCCGCCGCCCGGAGGTCAACTGCCACAGCGCATCCCCGGCCAGCTCGACCGCCGTATCGTGAGTGGTGACCCCGCGCCCGCACCCGTGGCACATGAGCATCGGCGGCCCCCGATGTCCGCAGGCCCCGTGCACGAACTCCGGCAGCCGCGCCCCCTCCTCGGTCCACTCCCGCTGCCACGCCCACACGCACACCAGAATCTCCCAGGTGGCGAGCCCGAGCTCGGTCAGCCGGTACTCGTACCGATCCACCGTCCCCGCCCGCGGCACCCGCGCCAGCACCCCGGCATCGACCAGCGCGCCGAGCCGTGCGGTCAGCACCGCGGGCGGGGCTCCCGTGTAGTCGAGCCACTGGTTGAATCGGCGCGCCCGCTGCGTGAAGGCGTATCGCAGGATCGTCAGCGTCAGCCGATCACCGAGTAGATCGAAGGTCGCAGCCACCGGATTGCTCACCGGTCAACGGTAACAGTTGCGATTCGTTAACTGTACTAACTGGAGTGAGGGCGGGGTGGGGGACCGCGCCGGTCATGCCGGTTCGCCCGTCGTCCACCACTTGTTCAAGTTCGGGATACGAACGATTCGCTCTTGGCTGCCAACGTCTTCGGAGTACGAGTCGAGCGGGGGAGCAGCCGGGCGCCCACGCCAGCATGAGAGGAGTGGAGTCCATGTCGCAACCCCTCGACTTGGAGGCTTACGAGGATCTGCTGCGCAAGGCCGCGCTGGCGACGGGCGAAGTGCGGGATCGGGTGGACACCGTACTGACCACGTTGCAAGGCGCGCTGAGCGGCCGTGGGGCGCCCTGGGGCGACGACCAGATCGGTGACCAGTTCACTCAGGGCGAGGACGGCTATTTCGAGACCCGCAAGGACTTCTTCGAGAGCCTGACCAACATCCGTACCACCTTCGCGAACTTCTCCACGGGCCAGACCGAGGCGGCCGACAAGTTGGAAGCACAGGAACTGGCCAACCGCGATACCTTCCGGTGACCGGGAAGTGATGCGCCCCATGGTGAATGAACAAGCGCGTGCGGAAATGCTCTCCGTCCTGGGCGATGTGCGGGAGCAACTGCGAATGATCGCTCGGATGCAGCAGGACCGGGCGCGGCTCACCGCGAGCGCCAGTGTGCGCAACAAGCGGGTGACCGTCACGGTCAATGCCGACGGCGTGGTAGTCGAGACGAAGTTCGGTCCGGGAATCGATGAACTCGGATACGGCGAGATCGCCCGTGCCGTCACCGAAGCGGCCCAGCAGGCTGCGGCCGAGGTGGCACGACGGGGTAGCGATCTGCTGGCCCCGCTGCACGACCAGCGGGCGCGTCTGCCCAAGCTCACGGATCTGATCGAGGGCATGCCCGATATCGCCGATGAGGTCCCCACGCCGATGCCCGCGCCGCTCACCAAGCCCGATGGGACCGAGACGGATGATCCCGTGTCCGCCGAGGGCGGCACGGTCTCGGCGGATGCCGATGATGCCCAGCCCGTAATGCTTTTCACCGATGTGGAGTCGCGCGATCACGACCGCAAGCCCGCGCACGGGGTCACCGAATCCAGCTGGTGACCGCGGGGTAGTCGCAAATGGGTGATATTCCCGGCTATTTGAAATGGCTGGAGTGGGTAGCCGGGTCGGAGTGGCCGCATGGCGACGAGGACGGCATGTGGGCGCTGGCCGACGACTGGCGCGCGGCAGCGGAAGGTATCCGCGAACTCCTGCCGTACCTCGATGACGCCAAGAGCGCGACCTTCGCCGCCTACCCGGTAGGTGAGGGCTCCGAGGAGATGCGCAAGCTGTTCGACAGCCTGCGCGTCGGTGACGGCTCCTTGGAGAAAATGGCGGAGGCGTTCGAGAACCTGGCTCTCGCGGCGGACGATGTCGGAACCGAAATCGACTACGCGAAGTTGTTGATGATCACGTCGCTGGCCCTGCTGGCAGCCGAGATCGCGGCGGCGTGGATCTTCCCTCCGACCGCGCCCGCGGTGTCGGCTGCGGCCATCACCGTGACGCGCTTCGGAATTCGCGCTATCGCCATGCGACTGATGTCGGCGGTGGCGCGGCGGGTCGCCGGTATGCACACCATCCTGCGGTTCGTGGCCAGGCATGTGGCCATCGACTTCGCCATCGGTGTGGGCCAGGAGGTGGGGATCCAGGCCTATCAGATGTCCCAGGACCATCGCCGGGATATGAATTGGGGCCAGGTGGTCGTGACGGCCGTCAGCTCCGGTGCCGGTGGCGCGGCGGCCGGGCCGATCGGCGACAAGGTGGGCGACTGGCTCGGCAATCGGATGAAGCCGTGGATGTCGGGTGCCCTCACCGGTGCGACCGCGGGTCTGGTGGGTGGCACCGTCGGAGTCTATGCGGGTGCGGGGACTCAGCTCGCCCTCGATCTGACTGTCTACGACAAGAGTTGGGACGAGGCGTGGGGGAACTTCAAGAACTCCGCGTCCGATTGGAACGCCATCCTGGGCGGCGCGGCGCCAGCGGGTGTGCTGAGCGGTGCGATGACGGGCGCCAGCAAGGCCGCGGCAACGCAGTACTACCACAACAAGTATCCCGACATCTACAACACGACACCGGATTTGGGGGGCCTGAACCGGATCGGCAATACGGCGGGAATACCGCCGACGGGAGGCGGAGGCACGACCGGTGACGGTTCGGCTCCCGCGACCGGGCAGAACGGGGCCGGAGATCCGAGTGGCGGCCAGAGCCCTGCCGGTTCCGGAGATTCCCGTGCGGGTGTTCCCGGCGCAGACAACGGTTCCGCCGGTTCGAGCACGAACAACAGTGCAGGAGACGCGAATTCGAGCAATGGCGCGGGAACGGGCGACGCGTCCGGCACCCGCGCGGGTATCCCTGCCGGGGATGCCACGGGGGGCGACTCGCCTACCGGACGGAACGACAGCACGGACCCCGGTAACGACACGCAGGCGCCCACCGGTGGTGCGGACGACTCCACCGGTGACACCACGGGCACCGATATCGGTGCTGACGCGACCGCCGGTGATCGCGGTGATGGCGTGTCCGACGGTTCCGATGACCGCGCCGGGGCCGCGGCCGATAGCGGCGCACGTGATGAGGGTGGCCCGGATTCGGGCGTCCGCGCCGATTCCCGCGATGAGGGCGCAGTGGACCGGGGCGAAGAGACGGGCGAGCGTCCCGGGAGCGATGTCGGCCCTGGCGTGGATACCGATGCGCGCAGCGATGGTGCCGGTGACCGCGCCGACAGCGGGACCGGTGCCGATTCCGGCGGCACGCGTGCGCAACCGGCGGCCTCCGCTCCGGAGAGCGCTGGGCAGCCGGACGGCGAGGGCGGTCGCGACGCGGGGGACTCCGCCGCCCGAGACGCGGAGGAGTCCGAGCAGCGCCAGCCCGGTTCGGGCGGTGAAACTCCCCGTGGCGCCGGCAGATCCGATGATCAGTCGACCGATTCCGGCCGGTCGACCGATTCCGGAGCGCCGGATGGCGGCACCACCGGAGTCACACCGCTCGCGGGCACCTCGGCCGCGCCGGTCGACGGCACCATCGCGGGCGGCACGGGTGCCCCGGCTGGTTCGGCGCGCGTTGCCGGTGCGAACACGGGTGATTCGGCCGATTCCGCGCAGTCGCCGCCCGGCGGTGCGGCACCCGTATCCGGGATGCCCGCGCCGACGGCCGGTAGTGCCGCGGGGGCAGATGCTCGTGGTGCGGCACCGGTGCGCGGCGGCGAGATTCGTCCCCCGGCGGGCACCGTGTCGCCGCGCCCCGGCACCGCACCGCAGGTCGACGCGCAGGTCTCCCCGATCCCGCGGACCGGTCCGGAATCGAGCTCGGCAGGTGCTACCGATCGGCGCGACGGCGACGGCACCGCACCGGTGGTTCGACCCGATACTGCGTCGGACTCGTCGAGGGCCGGTGCGGCTCAACCGCATTCGGGCGCGGCATCGACGGACCCCGCCCCGGTGGTGCAGGCCGGGACTGCGGATTCGGAGGCACCGCGGCGCGCTGCCGACGAAGCCGAGAACGGTGAATCGCGCACTGCCACACCGGAGACCGAACCGGTACCGCCTCCGGCACCCGCTCCGCTGCCGGACGCGGGGACGACGGGACGTCCGCCGGGCTCCGACGGCCGGCCGTCGAATCGACGTGACGACACCGACGGTGCGGCCGATGACGCCTCCGCACAGCCGAGGCCGGAGGCCGATCCTCGAGCCGGTGAGGACGAGCGGGCCGGAGATGACGTGCGCTCGGACGACGACCGGCCCGGTGATGACTCGACAGCGGATGACCGCGCACGGGCGGGCGATGGTTCGCGCACCGATGGCGGAGATTCGGATACCGGTCCGGAGTCCGGCTCCGATGGTGACGCGCGATCCGACGGCCCGCCTGAGCATCCGAACCAGGTCCAACAGGCCCTCGCCTATATCCGGGACGTCACCGGCAATGACGACATTCGGGTTCCGGACCGCGAAGTCGGCCCGGAGGGGATGTACGCGGAGGAGGTGGTGCTCTCGGCGGGTGGCGAACCGCGCAGGTTCCGTGACCACGACGCGATGGCCCAGCGGCTGCGGGACGAGGGACGCCACCGCGCCCGGCGCGGTGCGAGCGACCGCATTTTCGCCTTGGTGATCGATGTCGAGGCCGATGCCGGTGCACGGGTCTACGTGGTCGCCCACGAGGGCGGCGAGGTGACCGTCCGCGATGGCACCGACGGCTCGCGGCAACCCTTCCCACCCACGATCCCTGTCGACCTGGACAGCTCACACGCCATTCTGTTCGACGATGCCGGCAAGCCGCTCTTCCCGCTCACCGAACAGACCCGCGCCTACTACGCGCGCTCTCTGCTGCGCCGTCTCGAGGAGGACGACGCCGACGTCCAATCCCCACCGGACGACGAAGAAGCCCAACGCCCGGAAGCCGACGACAGCCAGCGCCCGGAGCCGGACGGAACCGGTGACCGCGCACCGGAGCCTGATGAGGGGGGTGAGAGTCGGCCCGCGCCCGATGAGGAGAGCGGGAGCAGGCCCGCGCCGGACGAGGACGGCCAGACGCGAACCGTCCCCGATCACGCGGCTCAGTCCGCGGGCGACGGTGCCACTCGCGCGCAGCCGAACGGCGACGACGCCATGCCGGCGACGGTGGGCGACGGGGACGCCTCACCGTCCGGTCCGTCGCCCGCGGTGGATCCGCTGGCCGCCGCTGCCGCCGACTCGAACCGATCCACCGGAACCAATGGTGTCCAGCGGATTCCACGGCCAGAGCAGCAG
Organism: Nocardia sp. CC227C; assembly: GCF_030767025.1. Lineage (GTDB taxonomy): Bacteria > Actinomycetota > Actinomycetes > Mycobacteriales > Mycobacteriaceae > Nocardia. The sequence continues at coordinate 206,127 of NZ_JASITE010000003.1, forward strand.
GTCGGTGAGCATTCCGGTCCCGAGGCTCCGGCGGCGGCACCCGGTGCCGGAGGTGGTACGAGGCCGCCTTCGGAACCACCCGGGGCACCCGCGACCCCGGACGATCCGGGCGATGAAGGTACGCCCGGCGCTACTCAGCCGGACGGTGAGTCCGGTGATTCCGGGGCGCTGGAACCCACCGCTATCCTGCCGCCCGCCGATGAGGGCACCACCACAATCGATGTCGACGGTCAACCGGTGCCGCTGCGACTGGTCCCCGACGGCGCCGACCGCTGGCGTGTCGATACGGGAGAGAATCGGCCCAGTACAAGGGATTCGACTTCTCCACGGCGGAGCTCCGCCGTGCACCGGATGTGGAATCGGCTTCGCGATGCCCTGCACGTGCGCGGCTTTCACGGGGAAGCCCCCAAGTACCCGTCGGGTTCCGGAGAAGACGGTCGTGGTCAGACCGCACTGCGCGACTCGGCCGTGAACGCCCCCGATCTGTTCGGCCCGCCGCCCCCACCGGCTCCGCCGCCACCGGACATCCCGGTGTTCGCACCACCCTCGGACGCCGTCGGCAGTGGCGACTTCCCCAATCTGGCGCGCATTCTGAAGGAGTCGTTCACGCTCTGGCATCAGCGCGAGAACATCCCGCTGCTCGAACTCCTGTCGGGTCGGCTGGCGACACAGGCGGGGGAGCATATGCCGCTGCGCACCGCCGACGGCGACGAATATCGCCCGTGGATCACCGACGCCGATCCGGACGCGGCCAGGCAGGGGATCATCGCCACCCTCGGCAACGGCCTGATCACGCCGGAGCAGGCCCGCGCCGATCTCGAGTCGCTGCTCGAGCTGACCTCCGATCCGGAACTGCGACAACGCATTCTCTTCGACCTGGCGAACGAGGAGTTGATTCCGCAAGCGGAGGCCGCGTCACGGCTGCTGGACCTGCTCGCCACCGTCGCCGCCCCAGACCTCCGGCAGCGGATCATCGACGACCTCTTCTACAGCGGCCTGATCACCGCGGACGAGGCCGATCAGTTGGAGCGCGCTCCGATCCCGGCGCCAGCCACCGATGTGGAGCCGGTTGTCGAACCCGACGCACCGCCGAACGACGAGTCGCTGACGGATATGGCGGAACGGCTCGGCTTCCGGCTGCCCGATGAGGACCCTGCGACCGTCCGCCGGGTCTTCGGTGAGCAACAGTACCGAATCCTGCGTGCCGCAAGCGCGATCGAGGGGTTGGGCGATTCCGCGCGCCGCCTGAACGAGGAGTCGACCCGCCCCTACTCGTGGCGGGAGGAGGACGGCGCACCCGGCACCGACAACGCCGGACGTGACCGCGGCGCCTTCCCGATCGGTGGTGTACCGCGTAGCTTCTTCGACGACAACCCCATGGGTCATTTCGTCGACGAGATGATGAACGGCATGGGCGATGGCGCAGGTTTGCGCGGCACGCCCGGTGCCAACAATGGCGCCGACCCGCTGCCGGAGTGGAACAAGGTCGGCGAGAATCCCGAACTGGGCCGGGATGACGGCCTGCCAGTGTACTTCCAGCATGCCCTGCGCCGCGATCAGCTGGCCGACGAATTGTCCACGTGGGCAGCCATGTTCGGTGTCGATCTGCGCGACCTGACTCCCGAGAGCCTGGATGCCACGCTGGATCGGCTGCGGGCGGCGAACAATGCGCGCGCCGAGGGACTCGCCGACTTCGCCGCCGCGGCGGCCGAACAATTGGCGCAGACCGACCGGTCGCCGGAGCCGGGTGTGCCATATGGCGATCAGATCGCGCGAATCCCGTTGGGGGATGGCCAACCCGATCTGCTGGTCGTCATCGACGGACCCCGCGACCGCGACGAGGTCCTGGCCGACATCCTGGCCACGCATCCGGAGTTGGCCGCCGATCTGCGCGACGGCACACTCCAGGTCGACTACCGGCAGGTCAGGACCGACGAGTCCGGTGTCACCCAGCTCGATCCCGTCCCCACTCCCGAGGTGCACCACCACCGCGAGACCATCGACGGGCGCGAATTGACCGTCACCCTGGTGCGGACGGGAGACGGCGAATGGACGCCGGTGCCGCATACCGTCGAGCCGGTATCGGCCATGCCCGCCGCGGACGGCCCCACCGACCCGGCTGGGGACGCCGGGGCACCTCCGCGTTCGCCGGAGCAACTGATGCGCGACATCGGTGACCTGGCAAGGGAACTCGGCTTCGGTCCCGATGAGCTGGGGATCACGCCGGCAGGAGTGGACGCGGGACGGGCGGCCGACACCATCGCCTCGCGGAAGTTGCTCAACGCGCTGCGGGCCGGGCAGGTCGAGGCGCTGGCCGATTACATCCGGACCAACAACGACATTCAGACCTACCACGGCCTCGCCGAGCGACGCGCCCCGCTGGCGCAGCGGCTGGGGGCCTCGGAGGCGGAGCTGACACCCGAGACCGTCGCAGACGGTCTCACCGACAGGTCACAGCGTCGCGCCCTGCGCATCCAGCAGATCCAGGATCTGGTCGCCTACACCGCGCAACTGCGTGGCGTGGACCCGGCGGCCGTGGATGCCGCCCGCGACGCGCTGGCCGCGCGGTTGGGGGTCGACGCTGCGGATCTGTACCCGAACAAGTACACGAAGAATCCGGCAGGACGCCTCGTTCGGGTGCCGGACCCCGAAGGGCTCGATCCGCGGAAGTTGCGCAAGCTTATTCTCCGGTTGGAGCGGGCGGGGCAGAGCGAGCTGTTGCGCGACGCGCTGCGGGATTACGCCGCCGCGCTCATTGCCGTCGACCCCTACTCGGAGATACCTCGCGGGGATCACAGCGCCGACCCGCGCAACGCGGACAATGAAGCGGCCGTGCACGATATCGACGCACTGCCGGCACTTCGCGACATCATCGCCGACGCCACGCCCTCCGGCGATCCGCTCGATTTCGGCCGGGCCATCGCCGACGCGGTCGCCCGCGCCGGCGATGAACCGGAACCGGACAATGCGCTGCCCGGCAGTGATCCGTCCACTCGCCCGCAGCCTGGTCGGGACTGGTCGCGCCTCGCTGGCGTCGATCTCGCCGCGGCCGATGACGCGACCTTCCTGAAGGTCTACGAGGCGTATCGCGATGGGCGGATCGACAAGCACGAGGGCCTCAGCCCGGCCGATCTCGCCGCCGCCCTCGCCGATATCCGCGCCGATATCCGCACGCGGGCGGATCAACTCCGTACCCTGGCCGATCTGATCGATCAGCTCGATCGACTGTTCGATCGTGGCAGCCTGGGGAACGATCTGCCGGGCCTCTCCGACGGTGGAGCGCGTCCGTCCGATCCTGTTGGCGACCCGGGCACCGCGCCGAACGGGCCCGGGGACCCGCCGGACAGCCAGCGGTCCGATGGTTCGACGAAAGCGCCTTCGACGGGGCCGGATTCGTCCGACAGCGATCCGATTGCGCGGATCGACGCCGCCGTGCGGCGGGAGTCGGACACGCTGGACGACGCCGCCCGACAGCGGCGGGCGGTCATGGATGTTCTCGCCGCCGACAGTGCGGCGGCGGTGCGCGAGCGTGATGCCGCTCTGGCCGCGCTGCACGAGGCCATGTCCGGACTGCCGGTGAACGAGTCGGATCTGACCCCGGACCGACTGCCGCATACAGTGGCGGATCTGCTCGGCCGCACAATGCGGGTGGCGGATATGCCCGGGCGTGAGGCCGCGGTGCGGGCGCTGGAAGCGGCGGCCCGGCGGTTCGACGCCGCGAGTGAGCGCCTCGACATCCTGGACCGCGCCATGGCCACCGCGATGGAGCGCGACACGCTGCTGACGGCTGGGGCCCGGTTGGTCACCGATCGGGTGGGCGTAGTCGACGGCGACCCGCCCGTCGTGCTCGTGGTCGACTGGGGCGGTACCGACGCGCTCGAGGTGTGGCAGGGCGCCCGGCGGTCGCATCCGGAGCTGGCGGCACTCGTTGACGGCGGTGCACCGGTGCGGCGGTTGACGATCGACTACGACGCCGAGGGGCGAATCACCGTCACCCACACCGACGTGACCATCCCGGACTCGGTGGCGGATGCCGGAACACAGCGGCCGGACGAGGCCGATGTGAACTCGGAACCGGCTGCGACGCCGCAGGACCCGTCCGACATCCTGGCGGGATTCGATGCCGCCCTGCGCGCCGCCGACGAGCGGTTCGACGAACTGTCGCGACAGGCGAATCAGCGGCTCGACGAGGCCGCCCGAGCCGCCGACGCGGCGATAGATGCGGCGATCGATAAGTTCCGCGGCTCGGGTGGGCCTTCTGAACCGGCAGTGCCACAACGGGAGTCGCCAGCTGAGGGGCGAGACGATCGACAGGATCCGGACGCCGGTGATGATGAACCCGGTGCCTCGACTCCGCGCGGCCCATCCGGGCGGGGGCCGGGTTCCGGCGACGGCGCGGCCGTCCCCGCGGGGCCGCCCCCGGAAACACCACCGGGCGATGGCAATGTCGGCGATTCGGCTCCCGGACCGAGCGCGGAAGGTGGGGATCAGCAGCCGCCTCCTACCCCGCCGTCGGGCGGTGGGCCCGTCGATCCGCCGGGTGAGCCGCCCCACGGCGGTGCTGACGACGACTCACGGCCCGGCGACCCGGACCGTGACCCCCTGGATGGCATCCGCCGCTTCCTCGCTCAACCGGAGGTACGAGAGGGCGGGCTCGACCCGGTCGCGCTGACCGATGCGCAGCGCGACTACGTCGATCGGCTCGCAGCCGCCCTCGACCTCACCGAGGCCCTGGTGGGCAACCGGGACCCCTTGGGCACGCTGCGGGAACTGGCCGAAATGGCCCGCGCCCGTGGGTTCCTCGATACCTCCGGCAACGCCGCCGGCATGCGGTATCCGGACGATTTCGCACCGCTGACCGTCGATGAACTCTACGCCGGTGAGGACTTCTGGCGGGAGGCCGATCCACAGGCGCGCCAGCGCATGGTGGACGAGTTGCGCGCACTGGGACTCGGCAGGCTGACCGCGCCCACTCCGCCGAGTCCGGCACTGCCGTCGGGTGACGGCGATTCCCGGCCGGTGCCGGGCGGCGCCGCACCTCGACCGGGCTCGACTCCGACGCCGGTACCCTCCACCGCCGATCTCATCGCCGGGCTGGCGGAACGACTGGGCCTCACCGACGCCGACCTGCGCGCCGACGCCGTGGATCGCACCCTCGCCGCACAGCGCTACTGGAACCTGTTGACCGCCGGCGCCATCGAAGCCCTCGGCGATGCCATCGCCAGGCACGACACCGCCACCGACGCTGTCCACCGCCGACAGATCGAAGCGACCCGCGACGGCTGGGCGCGGTTGCTCGGTCTCGAACCGAGTGCGTTGACGCCGGACAACCGCGCCCGCACGCTGGCGGATCTGCGCGCCGAGACGGTGCGGCGTGGTGAGGATATCGCCGCCCTCGACGAGGCGGTGCGGACCCGGGCGCCGGATAGAACCGCCGACGGCACCCGAAGATTGATGCTCGCGGTGGACGGCGACCGCATCACGGTCACCCTGCGCCCGGATGAGAACGGCGAACTGCGCGTGGTTGCGGACAATCCGTCCGAAGGCACGCTGGAACCCGCGCCCGACCTACTGCCCGCCGATCCGCTCGACACCCGCCATCGCGAATTGCTGACCGTACTTGCCGATCCCGGGCAGCGGCTCACCCTGCGCGAGCGCTGGGAGCTGGCGCGGATCGAATGGCAGATCGCCAAGCGCGACGGGCTGCTCGGTCAGCGTTTCCGTGATCAGCTGCGCGCCTCCACCCTCGGCTACGAGGGCGGCAACCCCAAGTATCCGTCCGGGTCCGGGGAGGACACCCGCGGCCTGACCGCGATTTCCGACCTGGCCGGGCTCACCGAGGGTGGTGACTTCAATCCGGCGCGGATCGGCAAAGAGGGCTACACCATGGGCCAGAACCGTGAGCGCATGCCGTTCATGGATCTGCTGCGCCGAATTCCGTTTCTGCGCTGGCTCGCCACCGGGCGTACCCGCGACCAGGCCGGTGACCACGTTCCGCTGCTCGACGATGATGGCGAGGAGTACCGGTACTGGATCGACGAGGCCGACCCAGAACTGTTGGCCGAGATGGAGGAGGAGCTGAAGCTCGCCGGGCTCATGGATCCCGACGACACCTTCTTCCCGGACACCCTGAATCTCCCGGAGATTGCTCCTGCACAGCATGATTCGAATGCGAACCGGCCCGACAGCGACAATGCCGACACCATCCCGCTGAGCCCTGAGGAGCAATTGCACGCCGCGGCGCAGCGGGCCGGAATCCGGCTGCCCGACACTGATTCGGAGACCGTGCGGCGGATTCTCGCTGAGCACGAATACCGAGCCTTGCGGCGGGCGGCCGCCATCGAGGGGCTGGCCGACGCGGCGCGCCGCTACATCGCCGAGGACGCCCGCCTGCCGTTCCTGCACCGGATCGCCGATGTGGACAATGACCCGCTCGGCCGCTTCCTCGAGGAGCTGGCCGCCGCGGACAACCGGGACGTGCTGCTGTATTGGGAAGGCGTCAACAATGGCGGCGAGCCGGGCCTACACTGGGCGGATCCACGCGGCGGGGAGATCTCCGAGGTCGAAACCGACGGACTGCGCGAGCATTTCGAGAACGCGCTGCGCCGCGACCAGATCCGTGACGAGCGCTCGGTGTGGGCACAGCTGCTCGGGGTGGAACTGTCCGGGCTGGGGCCGCGAGACCTCGCCGATCTGACCGCCGATGAGGCGGCGCGGGCGCTGCGGGAGTTGTCCGCGTCGGAGCGATTGCGCCTGTTCGGCGATCTCTACATCGACTTTCTGACCGAACTGGTGTCGCAGGCGCCCGCCGATGTCCTGGATTCCGTGCTCGCGGGGGTGGACCCCGCCGACTTCCGGCTGCACTTTCCGGACTGGAGCGCGGCGGACCTGTACGACCACCTGTCCGGACTCGGCCGTGACGAGCTGGAACCGCTGCTGGGACATCTGGGCGAGCGGCGACTGGCGGGCATTCTCGCGGCTCTGGACACCGCGCAGCTGCGGGAGGTGTTGGCGACGCTCGGACCCGCCGATCGCGGGGAGATCCTCGACGGGCTGGACCGCGCGGAGCGGATCCGCGTGCAGCGGGAACTGTCCGAGGCGCGACTGCGCGACACCCTGGATCGGCTGCGTCGGGAAATCGGGGACCAGACCGCGGCTTTAGCGGATTTCGCGCGGGTCGCCGCCCCTCACTTGCGTGCCGAGGACGCCGAGCGACTCACTCATCTGCTCGGTGAATGGACCATGGCGCAGAACGGTGAGCCACTCGGTACCGCCGTGGTGCGGCTGCCCGACCCGGACGGCGGGCCGGACCGGGTCGTGGTCCTCGATGGTCACGGCGACCGTGCCCGACTGCTGGCCGATGCCCTGGCCGACTATCCGGATATCGCCGACGCGGTGAATAGCGGTGCCGCCGTGGTGGATTACCGCGATGCATGGCTGGATCGCACCGGGCGGCTGCATCTCGATGCCGCGGACACGCCGGAGGTCCGGCATTTCCGCGGCGAGGTGGACGCCCGCGACGTGGAGGTTACGCTGCTGCGTGACGGGGACGGGCCGTGGCGGTCCGTCCCGGATGTCACGTCGGACCCGGATGTCACGTCGGACACCGAGACGGTGGGGCCCGTGCGCCGACCGGCGGATGCGAACCGTCCGGCCGCCGTACTGCGCGCCGAGATCGACCATCTCGCCGCGGAATTGGGCCTCGATCCGGGCGATCCACTGCTCGAACGCACCATTGCGGAGCGCACGCTCGACACGGCGTTGCGCGCGGCGCAGATCGAGGGCCTCGCCGATTTCGCCCGCAGCGCCAAGGATATCGAGACCTTCTTCACCCTCGCCGCGGCCCGCTCGCAGCTGCTGACCCGGCTGGGCATCGATCCGCGGGCCGTGAACCCCGAGGCCGTCGCCGATGCGCTGGCGACCGCGAATCAGCGGAATTCTCGGCTACGCCAACGCCTCGCCGATCTCGCCGAGTACGTCGGGCGGGTGTCGAAGCACATCGATGCCGACACCGTGGCCGCCGCCCGAGACCGGTTGGCCCGTCACTTGGGCATCGATCCCGACCAGTTGCGGCCCGGCCGGTACCTGAGAGGCGATGATCCGTACTTCGCGGAGCGCGGGGAAACCCGGCCGCCGCACGCCCATATCTTCGTGCCTCACGCAGACGTGAACGGTCTCGACGCCCGTGCGCTGTTCGACGCGGTCACCTTGCGGCAGCGCGCCGGTGACAGCGAGCTGGTGCGGCGGGCGCTCGCGGAGTTCGCCGGCACCCTCCTCGACACCGATCCGTATGCCGAGGTCCCGAGCGGCAACCGGATTGCCGACCCGCGCGCCGCCGACGGTGAGGTGCGGATCTCCGATCCGTCCGGCTCGGGATACGTGCGAGATATCGTCGGCGATCCCGGCGCGTTCGTCGACGCGCTCCGGGACGCGGCGCTCCGGCGCGACTTCGAGCGGGTGGACGGGCCCCCACGGCCGGGACGGGACTGGGCTCGCATCATCGGCGTCGATGTCACCGATGCCGACGCCGAGCGGTTGGCGAAGGTCTTCGCCGAATACCGCGACGGCAAGATCGAGAAGCACGAGGGCGTCACCCCGGCAGAACTCGCGCGGATCCAGGCCGAACTGCGTGCGGACCTGCGACAGCACGCCGATCGGCTGTCCGAGTTGGCGGAACTCGTCGAGCAGCACCAGCGGCGTGTCGCTGAGGAAGCGGCCATCGATGTGGGCGGCCGAATCGACAACGCCCGAACGGAACTCGACGCGGCCCGTCGGGCATTCGAAACCGAGCTGTCCCGCCACCCCGTGACCGAGTCGGAGCTGCGTCCGGACACGCTGGAAGATCTGCGTGCCCGAACCACCCCCGTCGCCGAACAGGCGGAGCGTTCCCGCCAGATCGACGCTCTCGACGCGGCACTACGGCGGTTGCGTGCCGCGGAAGCCGCCGTTCACGCACTCGAGGACGAAGCCGCCAGGCTGGAGCAGCAACTCACCCGCCAGGTGCACCCGGTGGTGCGCGACTACGCCGACCTGCGCGATCAGCATGCCGCCGCGCGTCGGGAACACGATGCGGCACAGGCGGCCCTGGAGTTGGAACGACAGCGACACCCGGTGCGGGCCGCCGATCTGGCACCCGAACGGGTCGGCGACACCCTGGAGGCGCTGCGCGCCCGTACGGTGCCGGTCGCCGAACAGCCCGCGCATCAGGTGCGAGTCGATGCGCTGGCGGCGGCCGTCCGGCGGCTGTCCGACGCCGCCGCCGATATCACTCGCCTGGAAGCCGAGATGTCCCGGCTGCGAGCGGATGTGGACTGGCAGCGCACCCGGCTGCAGCGGGACGTCGCCGCTGCCGCCCGTGAACGTGACGACGCGCGGGCCGCCCTGGACGCCGCCCTGGACGGAATTCCGGTCGACGCCGCCGACCTGACTCCCGGTCGCCTCGACGACACTCTCGAATACCAGCGCACCCGCACCATGCGCGCGGACGAGATGCGGCAACGCCAGGCCCGCCTCGACGCCCTCGAATCCGCCGCGCGGCGGCTTCACCTCGCCGACGCCCGGCTCGCCCGGCTGGAGAACGAACTCACCGGACTGCTGGACCGCGTCGGCCCACCTGCCGATTCCGCGGCACGGCAACCCGATTCATCGGAGGCCGGGCAGCCGCACAGTGCCACGCCGGCGACCGGTTCGCGACCGGAGGACGCCGCCGACGCCAGTACACCACTCGATCCCGGCGCCCGACCGGACGGGCCCGGCGAGGACGAGCCGCCGCCCGCGACGCCACCGGTGGGGCCGGGCAATCGTCCGCCGGACAGCCAACCGTCCGGCGGCGCGGCGAAACCTGTGCCCGCGGAACCGGAGTCGGCTGGTAACGAGGCCGGACGGAGCGAGCAGGCGGCGCTCGACGAGGCGGCGCGGCGGCGGGCGGTCATGGATATTCTCGCTGCCGACAGTGCGGCGGCGGTGCGCGAGCGTGATGCCGCTCTGGCCGCGTTGCGCGGGGCCATGTCCGGACTGCCGGTGAACGAGTCGGATCTGTTCGGGGACGACCTCGGACCGAGGGTGGAGGCGCTGCGCGGGGCGACCGTGCGGGTCGACGAGATGCCCGCGCGCATGGCCGCACTCGATGCCCTGGAGGCGGCGGCCCGACGCTTCCAGTCCGCGAACGAACGCGTCGACACCTTGGACCGCGCCATGGCCGTCGCCATGGAACGCGACACCTTGCTCACGGCCGGAGCCCGGCTGGTGACCGATCGGGTGGGGGTGGTCGACGGCCGACCGCCGCACATTCTGGTGGTGGGCTGGACCGACACCGATGCCGCCGGCGTATGGGATGAGGCGCGCCAGCACCATCAGAATCTCGCCGATCTCGCCGACGGCGGTGCCCGCGTGCAACGCCTGCTCATCGGATTCGACGACCAGGGCCGGATCACCGTGACCCGCGATGACCTGGGCGCGGTCCCGGACGTCGATTCGCCCGCCGAAACATCCGCTACCGCAACCGATCCGAATGACGTGCTGGACCGGTTCGACGCGGCACTGCACGACAACGACCAGCGTTTCGATCAGTTGCTACGGCAGACCGAGACAGCCCTCGACCGCATTCGTCGCGAGTCCGAGGCGGCCTTCGACGCTGTGCGTCAGCGCCTCGGCGACGGTCCGGACGACGAGGGCCCGGAGCCGAGCGGAGCACCGGACCGTTCGCCGAACGAACCTCCGGACGCCCCCACCTCCGATGCCCGCCCCGAACCCGACACCGCCGCCCCGGTCCGCTTCCTCCGTGACGGTGACGAATTCACGCTCGATCTCGGTGCGCGCGTGCGGTATGGACAGCAGGTCTGGGGGGATGCGCACGCACGGCTCGGCCAGGATCAGCGTGACGCTCTGCGCGACTACGTCGGGCGCGCCGACGCGGACGCGCCGAACTCGCGCGACCGGGTGGACGCGGCGCTGCGGGACACCGAGTCCGCCGCAGCGGAGACCACCCGGGCCATCGGTCTGATCGATGCGGCGCTGAGGCTGCACCCGACACCGGAAGGTCTCATGGTCACGGTGGCCGGATCGGAGAACCTCTTCGGCGTGCCACCGAGCGAGCTGGAGGGGACGACCCGCCACGTAGACGGCTACATTCAGGCCGGGATCGGTGCTCTCCCATCGATGTTGGGCGCGCGGTTTCACCTCGAGATCGTCCTGCCGCCGGGAACTCCGGCGCTGTACCTCGGCGATCTGTCACCGTACGGAGCCAGCATGCCCATGATGCTGCTCGCGCACGGCCTGTCGTTGCGGGTCGACTCGGTGCGTGATCTCGGCAATGACGGTCACTGGCTGATCCGGGCCACCGTCGTGCCGGGCGAGGCGCAGTCCACGCCGCGCACCGACGCGACGGGCGGCCCGGAGCCCGCCGCGGACACGGGCACCTCCGATTCCGAATCTTCGACACCAGAGCCTTCGACACCAGAGCCTTCGACACCAGAGCCTTCGACGCAGCAGCCGAGCGACGACGCCCAGGCCCGGCACGACCAGCTCATGCAGGAACGCATGCGGGTGGTGCGGGAACTGGAGTTCCAGCGGGTCAAACGGAACAACCGCGCCGAGTACCTGGGAATCGCCCGGCCCGAGGAAGCGCTGGGAACCCGGGAAAGGCTCGCGGATACCGAGTTGCGGCAGTTCGAGGAACTCGGGTACCGCACCGTCGACGTGAGCGCGATCGGTGAGGACAGCGGCTACCAGGTGCGTCAGCAGGTGGGCCCGGCGGAGTTGGCGAAGCGGCGGGAGACCCTGGCGAAACTGGTCGCCGCCGCCGAGGAGGTCATCCGACTCTCCGATCGACTGGCCGCCATCGACCGCGAGATCAACGGATTGGATGTCGGCGAAGTCCGGGCCGAGACCCCCACCGCGGACATGGACCGGACAGCGGCCGAGCGTGCGCGGGAACTGAACCGCATCAAACCGCGCCGCGCCATGCGCGACGATCTCGCCGAACGGCTCGGCGTCATCGACGATCAGGGCCGGGTGGACGAGGCCCGGTTGGCACCCGAGCACGTCGACGACACGCTCCGCCGGTTGCGGACCGAACAGCCCCGGCGAACCGACGACATCGCGGGCCTGGCCGACGCGGCCCGAGATGTGAACGAGACCCACAACCACGTCGGGCGGTTGCAGGACGAGCTGGCCCGGCTGGCCGGCGCGTACCGGCAGGCGCTCACCGACGCGGGAGCTCACCCGCTCACCGATCGGGTCGGCATCATCGACGGCGAGCGGCCCAGGATCATCGTGCTCGGACCACGTGACGCGATCGGGCGTCCGAACGCCGATCACGATGCGGCGCTGTGGGACGCGCTGTCGACCAGTTCCCGCGCCGCCGATGCCATGGCGTATCGGAACGCCGAGATCGAGTATCGGCGCGTGCTGGCCGACCGCGACAGCACCTGGCGGGTGGTGGACACCCCAGGTCCGGCCGTCCGGCACTTCGCGACCGATCCATTGAGTCCCCGCTGGACCGAATGGCGTGACGGCGAGGGCAATTGGCACGCGGTCGATCCCAACCGACCGCAATGGATCACCAACCGTGACACCGGGAAGCTGCCCAAATCACCGGAGGAACGCGATTATCCGGAGGGCGCCGGCGGCTGGGGGTTCAACCCGGTGCACGGCACGATCCAGGACGCCATCATGGGCAGACCGGTGGACCCGGCCACCGGACAGCCGGTCGAGGGTGTGAACGAGCATCTGCTGTCGAGCGTTCCCGGTGGCGGACCGCTCATGGACCCCGATCTGTCCACGTACACGCAGCCCTTCGTGGGTGAGGTGTACGCCGTGATCAAGGTGTTCACCGAGCTGAAGAAGTTGTTCGGCTTCGGTTGGGTGCCGGACCCGGACAACCCGGGGCATTATCGCTGGCAGTTCAAGAACCATCCGTGGTTCCGATCGACAGCACGCGACAGCCAGCCGATGGTGCGGGTGCGGTGGACCCACCCGGGTGACCCGGATCGGCCGCAGCTCGACCCCGACTACGCCACCCAGCGCCTGCGCGCCGAGCGACGCTGGGCCGACGTGCAGATGTGGGCGGAGGCCGAGTACGCCCGATTCCGTTCCGACGACAGCGACGTTCTACGGATCGCCGCCGGATTGGAGCGGCATTGGCGCACCGAACGCGCCGATTCCGCCCGGGAATTCGTGGACCATGTGCGTCGCGCGCTGGTGGACGGCCACCGCGGCATCGACCCGACCGGCGATGTCGACCAGCAGTTGCGTGCCGTTCAGGAGGCCATCGACTCGGTGGCCGACGACTGGCGGGACCGATTCAACGAAGATGATCTGGACCTGATTCGAGGGACTGTCGACCACGTCCGCGAGCTGATTTTCGAGGGCGCGGACACCGATCACATCGCCGCGGTGCTGACCGAGCACATGCGGGTGGACGTGCCCAGGCTCGGCCGGGAACTCCTGGCGATCAAGAACCACCTGATGCGGGATCTACACCTGATGGAAGATCCCGACACCGGAATCCTGACTCGCCGTCGACTGGACGCGGTGGCCGATGTCGCCGAGGCATGGCAGCGGCTGATCGACGGCGCACCGCTCCCGCAGGACATCCTGCTGCTGCGGGACGCTCTGGCCGAAGCGGCCTACTTGCATTCCCATGAGGCGAACGGCAACCCACGGACCTGGCCGGAGGCCAATGCGCACGTGGCCGCCTCGGAGGGGCTGCACTGGGATGCGAATCGGCCGCCGCTGACCGGTGACCGGGCCGACGCCGACTACGCGCCGCCGTCGGAGTCGCTGAACCGGCTCGAGGTGGCCCAGCGCAGGCTCGATCAGGCCCAGCGTCACCTGGTCGCCGCCGAGCAGGCGGTCCGGAGCCTGTCTCGAGAACCGGCCGGTGACCACGACGCGCGCGCCGCGCGCCGCCGTGCCGACCGAGGTCGGGCACTGGCCGCCGAAGCGCTCGCCGAGGCTGCGGAGGCATTGCGGCTGACCAGGATCGGCCTGCCCACCCCCGATGACCTACTCGCCCACACCGGCCTGCGCACCGTCGAGGATCTGCTCGCACTGGCTGGGCAGCTCTCTCTCGCGGATCAGGCGGCATGGGGGTTGTCGGAGGAACTGCTCGATCGGGTTACGGACCTGGTGGACACCGAGCGGCGCTACGACGCCGTCTTCGATCGCCTGCACCGGCTCGGGCACCCGCCGCCATCCATCGCGAATCCCGAGCCACGAGAGGGCGACTCCCCGGAAGGACCGGCACCGCGGCGTGATCCGGAGGACGCCGATCCGTGGTCGGACTACTTCGAGGGCGTGGGATGGTACACCGAGGAGTTCCCGCCCGCTGCCGATCCGGATTGGTCACCCCGCCCCGACGATGTCTGGTCCACGCTGGACCGTGACGAGATCGCCGACCGGCTGCGCGGCCAGTTCGGTATCGAGGTGGACGGTTTCGACACTGCGCGGGTCGATCCTGAGGTACTGCGTGAGGTCGCCCGTGGTTTGGAACACGTCCTGCCCCGGTACGGTGCTATCGACCTGCGCCGCATCGTGATCGGTCCGATCGCGGACGACCCGAAGGCGTATGCCGAGGCTTGGCCCTCGCGTCCCGACGCCGCCGGTGACCGGTACACCGATCGGATAGTCCTGAACGAGCGATTCGCCACGAACCCGGAGACCTTCGCCCGCCTGCTTCGCCGGGACGAATCGCGCGGTATCGTGCCGGGCTCCGGCGCGCGCCCGGTCTTCTCGACGATCGTGCACGAGTTGGGGCACGCCCTGGACTTCGCCGGGAACATGCGTGCCAGACAGTCCGCGATCGACACACTGATCGACTACTACGACACGACCCACGGTCCGGTCGACGTCGACAATCCGGAGCAGGTCGCGACATTCCGCGCCTGGATGCGAGACTTGAGCACCTACGGTTTCAGCCGGGGCGAGTTCAATAGCGAAGAGGTGCTGGCCGAAGCGTTCACCGATGTCGAACTGAACGGCGAGGCGGCCAGCGAGCCCGCCAAGGTGCTGTACTGGGCCATGTTGGACGCGATCGCCCAGCAGACGAATACCACCGGCGGATCGCCGGAGGGACTGCCCCGGCGCGGCGACGGCACCGTGTCGCCGGAGCCGTCGCGGCGTGTGGTCGGTGCGGATACGCCGCCCGACCCGGTTCCGGCCTCGCCTCCGACACGGTTCGACGACTCGGAGATCCACCTACGAGAACTGTTGGGACAGACCGATATCGGCACGGAGATCCTGGCCCTCGTGGACAGTGCCCCGGTCCGGTCCCTATTCGACCACGGTTCCGCCGCGCCCCGCGCCATCGGAGCGCCGGTCGATATCTTCACCAGCGGAAACGGTCGGTTGCGGCAGGTACTGGACATGGCGCAGCAATCGGTCCATGTGCGGGAGCTGCTCGACGGTCGGGGGACCGATGAGCTGATCCGGACCCTGGACCGCGACGAGTTCGTCCGCGTGCTGACCGACCGGGAGGTCGAGGGCGCGGTCCGGCGCATCGAAATGGCGCAGGAACTGCGCGACCGCGGCTACGACATCAGGGTGTCGGAGGCGGTGCGCCGGATCCAGCGGACCTTCCACGACGCCTATGCGCGCGCAGTGCGCGAGGCGGCCATGGCACCGTTCGCGCACCGAGATCCGGCGCTGGCGCGCGACCCCGAGGCGACGCATCGATTCGCTCGGGAAGTGGCGGCGGATGCTGTTCGCGCGGATATCGCCGCATTGACGTCCGCGGACGGGCAGACCTATGCCGACCACTATCGAGACCTGTGGGACCGAGCCCGCACCGATCCGGATACCCGGGACGGACCACGCCCGCACTCGCCGACCACTCCGGAAATCGGGCGGCAGTTGCGGATTTCGGCTCTACGGCAGCACGACGCGCGGCTGCGGGCGACCATGGCTCGAATCGAGCTGTCCGAGCTGGCCGCGAACCTGGGGCTCGATCCGGACGCCAGCGCGGCGGCCGTGCGGGATGCGGCGCGCGAACGCGGTACGGATATCGCTGCCGAACTGGCCGCGGTGGCCACGCCCGCGGACCGCCGCGCCGAGTTGCGCCGACTCGCCCACGATCTGCGTTCCGCCGTCGATCTCGCCGACCGGTACGAGTCGTCACGATTCCACCTGCAGGAGCAGACCGACGACTGGTCGGCGCGCGCCGCCCGCGACGTCCTCACCGCATTGCTACCCGCCGACGGGATACTGCTCAGCGACCATGTAGCGATTCTCCCCGGCGCGACCGACCGTGTTGTGATCGCGGCGCCGGCGGGCGAGCACGCTCGCCTACTGTCGGAGGTGAGTCGAGATCCGGCTGTCGCCGAACGGATTTCGCGCATCGACGCACCGGAGTGGCTTGCGCTGCATATCGACGACGACGGCCGTGTCGGGGTGGACTCCCTGGACGGGCCGGACGCGGTCCCGGCCGAACGTGCGTCGGAGGTCGTCCCGAAGAACCACGCCGCCGTCGCGACCGTCGCCCGCGTCCGACGACTGCTGGGCGAACTGTCGAACCACGCCGACCTGCACTGGGCCAGAGACACATTCGAGAAGCTAAGCGTTCAGGTCCTGCACCGGTCCGGCGCGCCGACTCGATACGATCCGGCGCGTAACACCCTCGTGCTCGACCCGGGTGCCACCGACAGCGAGCATCTGCTCGCCCTGGTACACGCCGCGGTGCACGCCGATCTGGCGCGCCGCGACCCGATCACCGTCGCCCAACGGCGGCTGCAATCCACCCGCGAGGACTACATCCGGCGGATGATCGCGCGGGAGAGCCGTGCCTACGCACTGGAAGTGGTCGCGGCGCGGCAGCTGCGCGCCGCCCACCACGACCTTCCGGTGAGCGAACTGGAACGGATCTACACCGACGCCTTCGACGCCACCCGAGCCGAGGTCGAGCGCGCGGTGCCCGACGCTCCCGCCGCCGAACTCGACCGCGTCGCCAATCAGGCGGGCCTCGAGGCGCTGCGCCCCGTCCTCGCCGGCCATCGTCCGGTCAATGGCGAGCAGTCGCTAGCCGACGTGTACGGCCGTGAATGGGATGCGGCACACGGTAAGCAGAGCTTCGCCGACCGGGTCCGGGCCGCCCTGGACTCCGGAATCCGCTCTCGCGAACCCATCGGCGACCAGACCGGTATCCGCCGGACCGAGCGCATCACCTACGACAACGGCACCGTGCTGGACCGCGTCGTCATCCGAACCGGTCCGTCCGAGGAGTCCCAACGCGACATCCGGCATGCCGACGCCGAGGAACTGGCCATGATGGTCGGCCGGGCGCTCGGCGCGCGAGTTCCACAGGTGTTCCGCCAGCAGCCGAATGTGCTGTTCCTGGAGCCGATCCCGGGCACGGTGATCGCGGACAAGTTCCTGAGCGCACACGAGTTGTACCTGGACGCGCCGGGCGCGCTTGAGTTGGGGCTGCTCAATATCCTCACCGACGCTCCCGGCCGTGACGGATACGGCTGGATGATCGGTCCGAACAACGCCGTGATCGGAATCGGCCATTATCTGAACTTCGGCAACGATCCGGGCCCGGCGGACACGCTGAGCCCGTTCACGGAATACTTCCAGCATCGCCGTCCCGACGGCACCGTCGAGCCGGTCGTGCACACACTGCATGCGGTCGAACTGGAGATATACCGGGACCGGCTGGCGGACCTGCGGCCCGAATTCGTCGCGCGTGGGCGTGAGCAGTGGCATCGCGATGTGTTGGCGCGGCTCGCGGAACTGGCCGACTATGCCGAGACCGACGGGCTGCCGGATACGGAGGTGCCGGTACCCGGTGGCGGACTGCTCACCACGGGCGGGACCGTCTACGTCAACCGTTACGGTGGGGACGACAACTACGGGATCTTCGCCAGGGTCGATGCCGACGGTGTGCTGTTCCTCGACGTGAAGGTGGGGCCGGACACCCCATCCGGCTCCGCGATGTTCGCCGACGCCTGGCGAGCGCTCGGCGACCGTGTCCAGGTCATCGAGGGCAATTGGTCCGGGCGCGGCGGCCTGCTCACCGACAATCTGGCCAGCTTCGACGCCTCCATACAGAACGGTCGCACAATTCACGCCGCCGCCTGGTATACCCATACCGGTCAGCAGGCCGAACGCTACGGCTTTACGGACGTAACCATCGTCAAGGCCGAGCCGAAGGGTCAGCTGGGCGACTTCACCGAGGTCGTAGTCCGATTCACCCGTCCGGAGCACGGTGCGGTCATGAACGAGGGCACGCTGCCCGACGGAGAGGACCGCACGCCTCTGTACCGCGGCATCCCCCGGCTGCTCGACGACGGAACTCTCAACCCCGCCTATGCGGCCGCCTTGCTGGGTGCCGCGTTACCGCGCGGCACCCAGGATGTCTCCGCCGAAGAACACATCCTGTCCCGGTCGGACGTCAGCGATTCCACCTCGTGGTCCCGCAACCGCGCGACAGCGGCAGTGTTCGCCGGAAACGACGGTGTCATCCTGGAGTGGCGGACCGGTCGGCCGCCGGTGGACGCTACCTGGCGGTTCAAACCGATCCTGGATCACGATCTCGGCTCGGCGCTGGACCAGGTCCTCATTCAAGGGGACCTCTACGATGCCCGTGCCGTGCGGCACTTCGCCGAGCCCGAGCCCATCGAGCCGCCGAGTATGCGGCAACCGCTGGATGCGGACGGTCCGGAGTATTTCGACGGCAGCGACTGGGCGACTGGACCGGAATGGTCGCCGCGCCCCGGTGACACCTGGTCGGGGCTGCATCGCGACGAGATCGCCGACCGGCTGCGCGAGCGGTTCGACCTGGAGGTCTCCGGTTTCGACAATGCGCGAGTAGACACCGAGGTGCTGCGCGAGATCGCGCGCGCGATCGACGACATGATGACGCGCCAGCCGGACGCCGGTCTCTACGCCGTCGCGATCGAGCCGTTGGCGGCCGACCGCCGGTACGCGGAGGCGAGGCCGCAATGGCATGACGGCAGGCTGCGCACGAAGATCGTGGTGAAGACCGACTGGGCCGCTGACCCCAGGGCGTGGGCCGTCTCGCTCACCGCTGCGGAGGAGGGGGCTTTCCACCCCGTCGGCTTCGGCAAACGGCCCGCTTACTCCGTAATTCTGCACGAGTTCGCGCACGTTCTGGATTTTGATGCGTTCATGGCCGCCAGGGACCGGGCGATGGCCGCTCTGACCGGGTATTTCATCGATCATTACGGCTGGAACGGCGATCTGCGGCCGTTCGAGGATTGGCTCGCCACGCTGACGGGCTACAGCTTCGACGACGGCAACCACTACGGCAGGCCCGACCGCGCCGAGATGCTGGCCAATGCCTTCGCCGACGTGATGCTCAACGGTGACGCCGCCAGCGAACCCGCCAAGGTGCTGGCCCGCCTGCTCGAACAGGTGGTCGCCGAACTGCGGGGGTCGCGCCGTACCTCGTCCGATCAGGTCGACCCGTCGGTGGTCGGATCGGCCCCGTCGCGCCCGCACCCCGCCGACCGGGAGTTGCTGCGCGACAACGGGCTACGCGCTTCGCGCGTGGAGGCCCCCGCTGATCACGCCCGGACCATGGCGGGTAGCGACTTCCACGACCTCGTCCACAACCTCGTCCACGAACTCGACATCGAGCCGAACTCGCTGCGGGAACGGCCGATGGAAAGCGTCGCGGCTCTCGCGGACCGGTATCCCGAACTCGCGGAGCGGCTCGACATGCTCGCCGACTACCTGCGAGAGCGGCCGGATCTGTTCGCGCGCGATCCCCGGATCGTCGATGGCGTGATGCACGTGCGGCACCGGGACACCGCGCGATATCTGGCGGAGCTGCTTGGTGATTTGGAACAGTTCCTCGATGTGCTCGCCGAGCGCGCCGAGCGCGATACCGCCATGATGGGAACGCCCGCGCCCGACCGCGATCGGGCGCGCATGCTCGGCGTAGACCTGACAGATGTCAGCCCGGAAAGGTACACGCAGATTGACGAGGACTTCCGCGACGGCAAGCGCGACGAGCGGGAAGCGCTGACCCCCGCCCAGTTGACAGCCGCGCACGCCGCGCTCCGCGCCGAGATCCGCACGGCCGCCGCCGAGATCCGCGCCCTGTCGGACCTGGTTGCCGAGTACCACCGCCGCGGCACCCCACTCGACTTTCCCACCGCCGAGCCGACCGGCGACGGTGTCACCCCGCCGCCCACCGACCCCACCGGCGACGAACCTCCTATCGATCCGTCCGCCCCCGACGACCACGACCTGAACCGCCCACGCCGCGGCTACCGCTCCCACATCCCGCACCCGCCCCACGACATCGAGTTCGACCTCCCCGACTTCGCCGCGATCCCTCCCGCCGACCTACCCCCCTGGCCCTTCCCGCCCCCACCGCAACCCACCGACCCCCCGACACCCCCCACCCCACCCCAACCACCGAACCCGCCCGAACCAGCGAACCCGCCCGAGCTGCCGGAGCTGCCGGAGCTGCCGGAGCCGCCAGAGCTGCCGGAGCTGCCGGAGCTGCCAGAGCTGCCGGAGCTGCCGGAGCCGCCCGGGGGGCCGCAGCAACCCGAGCCGCCAGGGGTACCCGAACCTCCGGTGCCGCCGGGGTTGCCCGAGCTGCCCGAGGTTCCGGAGCTTCCTGTGCCGCCTCGGCCGCCTGAGGTCCCCGTGCCGCCGGGATTGCCCGTGCCGCCAGGATTGCCGGAGCTGCCGGGCGTGCCTGAGGTTCCGGAGTTGCCGGAGCCTCCTGCCCCGCCCCAGCGGCCCGCACCGCCGACGTTGCCCGAGCTACCGGTACCCCCGGGGCTACCCGAGCGACCGGAACTGCCGGAATTGCCGGAGGTTCCCACCTCGCCCCGGGCGACGACGTTGCCCGAGCCGTCTGCCGTGCCCAACTCGCCGGATGGTCTCGAGTTGCGTCGAGTTCCGGGACTGCCGGAGCCCGTCGGGTTTTCGGAGGTGCCCAACCCGCTCGGGAGCAATGACGCACGGGAACCGCTGGTCTCGCCCCGGCCGACCGAGTTGTCTGAGATGCCCGCGTCGCTGTGGGAGGCCCCGGTGGGGCCGGAGCGGACACAGGCGCCCACGGCTCCGGATGTGCCGTGGCACCCCGGCGCGCCGGTTCCGTCGCCCACGCCGCCGGTGAATGCGGTGGCACCGCAGCCGCACGAGTATTCGGACCCGCCTCGTCCGCCCTCCGCGGCCGTACCACCGTGGGCGGGTGATGCGGGCCGCTCGGAGGCGACCTTCGGTCAGCACATGGCACCGACCTCGCCGCCGGGCACGCCCGGAGCGCCCGGCGGTCCGGCGTCGGGACCCGCGCGTCGCCCCGGCTTCGCGGCGGACGGACACGGCGGTGGGCCGCAGGCCCGCGCCGGCGCGGGTGAGATTCTGGTGCGCCCCTTCACCGGATTCGGCGCGTATGCGAACTTCGATCCGGCCACCGGCCGATTGCAGGTCGTGCCCATGGACTCGCGCAGGCTCGGCGGGGTCTTCGGTGATGTGGGCGAGCTGCGCGCGGTGTTCTACCGGTACGCGGGCCGCCTGGCCCTGCGGCTCGGGGACCGGACCGTCGATGTGGAGGACCCCGCGGTGCAGGTGTACTGGACGCAGCCCGCGCACCGCACCGCGCGTTTCACGGTGATGGCGGGTCCAACGGTGCTCGCCGATATCGGCTATCACTCGATCGGCGGTGACCTCGATTTCGGTCTGCTCATCCGCGACATGTTGATCGATCCGGCACGACGGGCGAGCATGTTCGAATGACCGGGAGCTCGCCGATCGGTCGTACGCCGGTCACCCGTGGATTCGGCCGAGATATGGAACTCTGACTATGGAACCGCGAGGTGGAGGAGAGCAGGCGTGCGCATCGGCCGACCCAGTGACGACGAGTTGCGGCGGAATTTCGAATCGGTGCTGGCCGAGGTCATGGTCGGGCAGGGTGTCCGCACGGCGACCGGTCTGGACGACGACACCCAGGACGCGCTGTGGGAGATCGCTCGGGCATACCCGGATATTCCGGATGAACTGGTGCTGGCCGCCCGGCGCGCTTTCGCCGGTCAACTCGACGGCAGCAATGCCGATCGCTGGCACGAGGAGTTGGCGCGCAAGCTCGCCGAGCGCCGTACCGCCCGCGACGGGTAGCGTCCGGCCGGGCGGCAATGGCCGGGTACGCTCGGCGGTCCTGTGCCAGGATGGGCGATGACACCGCTATCGCGTGACGGCGTCGCCACACCCGTCGCGAGCTGCGGTGCCGGGTGCCCAGACGAGGAGACTGCTGCAGCGTGACCAGACCAGACGACGAGGCCCGCGACAACGGGGGGCCGGCTCCGGAAACGGAGCGACCGGCCGCCGCAGCCGGGTCGAGCGACCCCGACGCCGACTTCATGCGGGAGTTCAAGGAGAGTTTCGTCGAGGCCAGCGACGAGCCCGACGTCGGCTTCACCCTGCTGGAACCGGACACCGCACCGGAGGCCGACATTGCCGAACAGGCAAGGGAACTCACCCACGGTCTGGCCCGTGAGCTCGCGGCCGCGGGACCGCATGGCTGGCAGCAGTTGAATGCCGTCTTCGCGTTCACGGTCGCCGCCGAAGTGGTACAGGTGTTCTTCTCCGACGGCGAGAGTACGGTCCGCGTCCAGCCGCCGCCGAGCGCATTGGTGCTCGCCCGGGAGCATCGCGATCTGTCGGCCCGTTTGAGCGACGGCCCTTGGTGGCGATTGCTGTTGTCGCTGAACAAGTCCGGTCAGATCGAGGTCGACTACGACTACGGTGATGAACCCTTTCCGGACGATCAACTGTTCCCGGCCGAGGCGTACCGCGCCGACCTGCTGGAGTATCCCCGGACCCGGCTGCCGGTTTGGCTCGCGGCCTACACTCAACACGAGGGTCGGCAGTCCCGCACCCCGCAGGAAGCCGCCGTCCAGGCACGGGCCGACCGAGAATCGGGTATCCGAGCGACAGTGTCCGAGGGCGATTTCCCGGCCTTCCCGGAGATGTGGGCGCGCTGGGCGGTGATCTCCGCCTGCTTCGTGGCCAAGCGATCCCAGTGGGG
Organism: Nocardia sp. CC227C; assembly: GCF_030767025.1. Classification (GTDB taxonomy): domain Bacteria; phylum Actinomycetota; class Actinomycetes; order Mycobacteriales; family Mycobacteriaceae; genus Nocardia. The sequence continues at coordinate 229,132 of NZ_JASITE010000003.1, forward strand.
GCCGCGGGTGCTGCCCGCCCTGGGATGGTTCGAGGGTTCGAAGCGCGGCGGCTCCACTCTCTACGCGCTGCCCGGCGGCCGCGCGGTGCTGTCCGGCGGCGTTTGGGACGCACCGGAATTGGATGCCGCGTACAACGGAGGCGGTCCGATGCCGCGATTCTTCGCGGGCGCTCCGGAGTGGGTCGCTAATCCGGTGCTGAACCCGCGCGCCGCCAATGGCCTGCTCTCCTTCTGCTATTGGTGGGAGAGCGGCCGCTGGTATCGCGGCGAATCGCCCGCCGCCGCGGGTCTGGCCAGCGCCCTGCCGGGGATGTGGACCGCGGACACCGTCGTGGACCTGGTGTCCGGCCTGATCGCTGAGGAGCCGACCGAACGGCGGCGCGCGGCGGTCGCCACCCTGGTCTCGGCGGCGGAAGTGGGTGTGGTCACCCTCGACACCCTGATCGACGCGTTCGGCGATGACAAGCAGGTCGATATCGATGGCGCGTTCTACCAGCTCACCATGGCCGGGGTCGTCATGACCACACCGGAGCCCATGTCGCGTGAGGAAGCCGTAGCCCGGGTGCGGGAGCACATTCGGGACAGTGGCATGGATACCACCGGCTACCCGCTCGAGGATTTGCGCGCGGATCGGATCAGTGTGGGCTGGATGGTGTACGTCCCAACGCAGCCCGGCGAGATCGCCATCGGACGTGCCATCTTCTATATCGCCGATGACGGTGTGCTGGAGCATTCCTCGTCCTCGGTGGCACCGTCGGCGTACATCGCCGAATTCGAGCGCCGGTTCGCCGAACGACACGGCGCGGTCGACGCCTGAACCGAATCAACCTGTGCGGCACCGCGTCGACCAGCGTCGGCCAGGAGTTTCGGCGCGCTGAAGGCCGACGCGGTCCGCACCGCGCGCGTGAGATCAGTTACTCACGAGTCAGCTGGATCCCCCGTTCACTCCCGCTTCGTCGCCCGTTCATGTAATGATCGACTCCTGAATGTTGTAGCGAGCGTGCGAGGTTCGAGATGGCCGACATCGAGGTGTACACGGAGAAGCTACGGCAGGCGGGCAATGACAATTCGGCCGTGAAGGACGGCCTGCTCGATGTACTGTCCGCGGCCGAGGCCGCCTACGCGGTCGGCAACGCTGCCTGGGGTGATGACAAGTTCGGCGCGCAGTTCGCGGAGGGGCCGAACGGATTCAAGGCTCGGATGAAGAATTTGCTCGAGGGCACCCGGAGCATGGCCGATTCCTACAAGGAGCAGGCGAAGGGGCAGTACGACGGCGCCAAGGCGCTCGACAATGCCGACGACGCGGGAGCCATGAACTTCCAGGTGCGTTGAGCCGGGAGTGAACATGGTGCGGATGCCTGGGTTCCCGGCCGGAAGCGAGGTTGTGCGGTGAGCGACGGTGCGGGGGAGATGTCGGACCTGCTGGAGGGTTTCCGGCAGCAGATGCGTTCCATCGCGGAGGTGCAGCGCCAGCGCGTGCGGCTCACCGCCAGTGCGACCTCACGTGATAAGCGGGTAACAGTGACCGTGAACGCGAACGGTGTCGTCATCGAGACCAAACTCTCCTCGGATGTCGAGGAATTGGGTTACGACGGGCTGGCTCGCACCATTACCCAGGTCGCACAGGCAGCCGCGGCCGAGGTGACGCGCAAGGCCAGCGAACTCACCGCACCGCTGTTGGACCGGCGCGCTCGGCTGCCGAAGCTCAGCGACGTCATCGAGGGTCTGCCGGACATCGATGCCGAAGTTCCGCTGGAACCCCCGGTCTCGCTGGCAGCGCCCGGATCCGAGGAACGCAGGGCCGAGGATCCGGCGATGGTCTTCACCGACGTCGAGCAGTACCGGCACGACCGCACACCCGAAAAGGGTCCGGGAGTCACCGATTCCAGCTGGTGACATGAGGTCCTGTCGACAATGGCGATAACCATCCCGCCGTGGCTGGAGTGGCTCGAATGGGTGGCGGGCACCGATTGGCCGCACGGCAATGAAGATCTGCAGAAGCAGATGGGCGAGTCCATGCACGATCTCGCCGATCGCATTCGCGACCGCATCCTCTCCGATGCCGATATCGCCGCCGCCTCGACCAAGAACGCGTACCCCGCCGGGGAGGGCGTCGAGCAGATGGCGGCAGCGCTGAAGGAGATTCGGTCGGCGCTCGGCGAACTGGCCAACGGCTATGACGAAGCCGGTGATGTCGCGATCAAGTTCGCCGCACAGATCCGCTCCAACAAGCTGAACGGGATCTTCTCGCTGGCCTGGCTGTTCGGCGAACTCATGTACGCCTGGCTGGCCGGTCCCGGCGGGCCGCTCATCCAAGCCACGGCCATCGCCAGGACCCAGTTCGTCTTCCGCTGGATGGGACAGCTGCTGGAGCGTTTCATCGGTCAGTTGCTGGCGAGGCTGGCCATGTCCGAGGCTGCCAAGCAGTTCCTGACTCGCTTCGTCTACGAGATCGTGCAGGAAGCCGTTGTCGAGGTGATTCAGGGCACCTCGCAGGAAGTCCTCGTGCAGAACATGCTCGTGGACGACGGCTTCCAGGACAAGGTCGACTGGGGAGCGGTCACGGAGAACGCCCACATCTCCGCATGGGCGGGCGCGGCCGGTGGGCTCGGTGGCCACGCCATGCACAACCTCATGAACCGGACACCGTTGGGCGACAGTGGATGGCAGGGCGCGATCAAGGGGGCGGTGACCGGTGCCGGGGCCGGTCTGGCCGGTGCCGGAGGCGCGTACCTGGCCACCGGATTGATCACCGACAATTGGGCTTTCGATCCGCGCATGCTTACCGGCGGAGCGCTGTCCGGCATGGGGCCCAGCATGATCTACGGTGCGCGCAGCCTGTCGGACTACGGGGGCGGACCGATGCCGGTCGGCCCCCGCGTCGGCATCACCATGCCCGGCTCCAATATCGGTGCCGGTGCGGGTCCCGCTCCCGGTGGGTCCGACGGCTCCGTATCCCACGGCGGTTCGCCCAGGACGACCGGCGACTCCGGCAACGGCTCCGGCGGAACGACGAATTCCGGCACGTCGGGGTCGTCCGCGAATGGCATGACGCCGACCACGCCGACGGGGAGTGGCGGCGGTTCGCCGCCATCCGGTGCCGGAGGCGGCGACACCCGGAGCAGCGGGGACGCCGCGGCCGCCGAACCGCGGTCGAGTGACACCGCCGCGCCCGGTGCACCCGGGAATCGTGCGGAATCCGGCGGCAACGGCGACGGGGCTGGCCAGAATGGTTCTGGCACAACAAATTCCGGAGCATCGACGAATTCGGCTGGCGATTCCGGATCCGATGGTTCCGGATCGGGCGACGCTCAGACCGGCGGCACGAACGGCTCCGGCCCCGATGCCCGTGGCGACGGCGCAGGCGACGGGGAATCCCGGCACTCCGCGTCGGAACGCGACGGAACCGGTGCCCGCGGTGATTCGGCGACGAGCACCGCATCGTCGGGCGACTTCGCGCCTACCGGACCAACGGGCGCGGCGGCCGGCAACGCCGACGGTTCATCCCCTCTCGCCGCGACTTCCGGCACCGGGGCATTGCCCGGAGCGGGCGCACCCGGCAGCGCCGCGACAGGCGCGGCGGGTGCGGCAGTGTCGCCGGGTTCCTCGACTCCGTCGCCCGGAAGTACCTCCGCCGGGCCGTCGTCTGCCGGCCAGCACCCCGGTGCCAGTGCGGCGCAGCCTGCGAATCGTCCGGCCACTCCCGTGACGGAGGGCAGAAGCCCTGCGGCGGAGGCCGGTTCCAGCCCGGTTCAATCCGGAACCGCACCGACGCCGCGCTCCGCGGCGGACCCCACCGCCGGTCCCCAGGCGGCTGCGCCCAGAGCCGCTGCGGCGGATTCCGCCGCGCCGCCCGGCGCTCCCGCCGATCCGGCTCCCGCCATCCAGGCCGCATCCACCGGGTCGGAAGTGCCACAGGCGCGACAGCTGTCGGCTCCCGACATCGACGACACGGGCGTGCGCGTTCCGGGGGCCGACCCCGCCGCGACATCGGAGGACGGTGCGGTCCTCCCGCCGCCTCTGGCGGCTGCCGGTCCCGTACGGACGGATGCCGCTGTTCGACAGCGAACCACGCACGGCGATACCGACACGCAGGCAGACGCCGACGTTACGACCGAACCGGACGCGTTCGATACCGACCACGATTCGGGTGACATCGGCGCGGGGAACACGACATCACCGGACACCGAAGCGGGCGCCGATACTCGACCCGACAGTGACAGCGTGCTGCCGAAGGATCACTCCCGACCCACCGGTGCCGAGCGGGACCTGGCGAAAGCCGCGCTGGCCCAGCTGGGTACGGACGCCCGTGCCGCGGACCTGCTGCACGGGAACACCGGCGCCGACACCGCCGAACGAGCGGCGGACCGCGCCCGCGACAACGCCCGCTGGTGGAACTCGCTCGACGCCGACCACCAGCAAGCCATGATTCGGACCCACCCCGACGTCATCGGCAACGCACCCGGTGTCGACCCGCCCGCGGCCGATCGGGCGAACCGGCTGCAGGTGGCTCGCGAACTCGCCGATCTGCAGGGGCGCGACACTCTCGATCGGGCGCAGCGCGCGCAGTTGCGCAATCTTCTGGCGACCGAGCGTGCACTGGCGGAGGCAGCGGCTCGGGCCGACCGAATGCCTTCGCGACCGGATGTGCGCGTGCTGGCCTTCGACTCGACCGCCTTCGATGGAAAGGGCCGTGCCGCCATCGCCATCGGCGATATCAGCACGGCCGACCATGTGTCGTGGCACGTGCCTGGCCGCGGCCAGACCGTCGGGAATCTCAGCGTGCCGTTGAGCAGTGCCCTGACGCACCACGACGCCGCGACGAGCATCTCACGCGGGGGTGATTCCGTCGCGACCGTCGCCTGGATCGGTTACGACGTGCCGAGCGCTGGACCGTTCCGCGGCATGATCCAGGTCACCCGCCTCGGTCGCGCCCGCGCAGGCGCCGAATTGCTGGTACGCGACATCGCGGCCGTCAATGCCGTCCGCACGGTCGACAACAGTGCGGGCGCACCCACCACTAGGGTCTTCGCCCATCACTACGGCGTCGATGTAGCCAAGATTGCGGGTGCTGAGGGCCGCCTCGGCGGTCTGGCCGACGACGTGGTCATGACCGGTCTGAGTAGCGCGCCGGACATCGACGCCGCACACTTCGGCGACGACGTGCGACTGCAAGTCCCGACTGCGGTCAACGGCCTCTACGGTCTGGTGACTCCGGTGCTGCCGAATCGCGAGGAACCGCCGGTGGGCGTGCCGACCAGCGCCATGTATCGCCTCGATGTGATCGCCGCCGACCAGGCCGGTTCGGTCTCGCACCCCGGCCCGGACCTGGATCCGGATGCCGCACCCAGCCGGGCGAGGAACAATTGCGGTGAACTGGCGCTGTGGAACGCGGCCGCGCGCACCGGCAATGGCGCGATCGCCGTGCCGGCAGCCGGTTCGATCGGTCCGGAGGGTATGACGGCCGATGCGGTGCAGCGGGCCGCGGGTGGCGATCTGACCCCGGTCCACGGCACCCGGAAACGCTCGGCGCATCAGATGATCGCGGATGGCCTGAAGCATATGGGCGGCAAGTCGACCGTGCTGGTGGTCGACGAGCAGGCCGGACCCGTCGACGGACCCGGTGTGGGCTCGCACGCCTACGTCATGTACCACGATCCGGACACCGGCAAGCTCATGGTGGACGACCCGAGGGTCGGGCCGCCCTTCGAATTCGATCCGGATAACGCACCGAACGTGCAGGGTACCTGGGGCGTGTTCTACGGCGCGGAAGGCGAACTGCTGCGTCCGCGTTCGGCCTTGGCCGTACAGCCCGGGGAACGGCCGGTGAGTCGCGTCGGTCAGACCGACGAGGAACAGCCTGCCGACGGCACCGTTCCCAAACCCGTATCCCCATACCGGCCACCGGATCCCGTCGCACCCCAGCCGGATGCCGTGTCGCGGTCGGCGTCGGATCCCGTCGTCGCGTCGGATCCCGAACTCGCAGCCCTGCGATCGGATCGACCTGTCACCCCGGACGAACGGGCGCTCGCCAGAGCCGCTCTGGACCGGCTGGCCCCGGGAGCCGAGCCGAACCGCCTGTTGCACGATGATCCGGGTCCCGACCTGATGCCCGCCGCTCGCAGCCGTGCCGCCGAGAACGCCCAGTGGTGGGATGCGCTCAACCCGCCGGGTGATCCCACCGGCCGGCTGTCCACCTCCCAGGAAGCGCTGGTCCGGGTGCACCCGGAGATCATCGGCTCCGCCGACGGTGTCCCGGCCACTGTTCGTGACCGTGCCAACCGCCTCGCCATCGATCGGGAGCTCGCGGAACTGCGCGGGCGCCCGCCCAAGCAGCTGGGCAAGTCCGACACACAACGTCTGGCCAACCTCGAGACCACGGTGGCCGCGCTCGCCGATGCCGATCGCATGGCCACGGAAGTCGCCCAGCACACCGGTGAACCCGCGCCAGCCGTACATGTATTGGCCTATGAATCAGGGGAATTCGGCGGCAAGGGCAAGGCGGTGGTCGCCTTCGGCGATATCGACACCGCGAATTCGGTGTCTTGGCACGCGCCCGGTGTCAAGACCAGCCTGCGCAAGCTCGCCTGGAATCTCGACTTCGCGCGCAACCACTACCAGGTGACCGCGGGCAAGTACGACGGCTCGGTGGCATCCATTGCGTGGCTCGGCTACGACGCACCGGAGTCGAAACTGAAGGCATTCCGGATCGGCCAGGCGCAAGCGGGCGGCGCCCTGCTGGCCCGGGATATCGCGGCCTTCAATGCCGGACGGGCCGCACGCGCCGCGGAGGCCGGGGTGTCCGCCGCGAGGAACCATGTCTTCGGGCACAGTTTCGGGTCCACCACGGTCAGTGCGGCCGGGGCGAATGCCCGCTTGCGCGGTGAGATCTCAACTCTGACGCTGGCGGCGTCACCCGGTGCGGCGACGGTCGATCACGCTCGTGAGTTCGGTCTCGGTGCCCGCAACGTGTACGTCGCGACCCTGGCATCGGATCCGGTCACCTGGATCGGCGGTAACCGAGCCGGATGGTTCAGCCGGGTGTTCGGCGTCGGAATAGATCCCGCTGTCGCGACTTTCGGTGCCCGCCGTGTCACCGCCGAATACCCGAACCTGCCGAAGTTCCGCGACCCCGGCCGCATTCACACCCGGTACTACGACTTCATCGATGACGCGCGCACCAGACCCACCGAGGCACTGGAGAACTTCGGTCGCATCGCGGCCGACCTCGGTGACACCGCGACCCGGGAGGCACGCCGCACCGGCGACGGCGACGCGAATGTGTTCACCCGCGTGCTGCGCGGCGTACCCAAGATCGACCCGGCCACCGACACGGGCATCGACGACGGCAGCCGCGGTCATCGCGGCACCGGCAGCACGCCCGCTCGCGCTGAGACCGGCATGCCCGCCAGGGGTCCCGGATCGGTGCTGCCGACCGACCCACCCCCCACCGATGGAGACCGTGACATCGCGCGGCAGGCCCTGGACCGGCGAGCCGACGCGGCTGGACTGCTCCCGGGCAGCTCGCCGCGAAGGCTACTGCTGCACGGTGACCACTCCGATGCCGACGTGTGCGCACCGGCGCGGGCACAGGCGCGCACGACCGTGCAGTGGTGGCAATCGCTGAGTCCGCGTCAGCAAGCGGCGGTCCTCGCGGTACACCCGGAGGTGCTCGGCAATGCGGACGGTATTCCCGCCGCCGTCCGCGATCTGGCGAACCGGTTGGCCATCGTGCGCGACCTCACCGAACTGCGCGGGCGGGATTTCGGCAAGCTGGACAAGGATCAACAGCAGCGGATCCGCAATCTGGAGACCACGGTGGCCGCGCTGGCGGACGCCGAGCGATACGCTCGCGAGGTCGCGCAGCGCAACGGCCGAACGCCGCCGCCGGTGCAACTGCTGTCCTACGACGCGGTCGTCTTCGGTGGCAAGGGCCGCGCGGTCCTCGCCTTCGGCGATGTCGATACCGCGCACTCGGTGTCCTGGCATGTCTCGGGCATGAAGACCAAGGTGCAGGAGCTGTGGTGGAACGCGAAATTCGCGCGTAACCACTACGAGGCCACCCTGGACAGTGATCCGGACGGTGCGGTGACCTCCATCGCCTGGCTGGGCTACGACGCGCCAGCGGGTTTCTCCCAGGCGTTCCGTACCACCCAAGCCGAGGCGGGCGGCGCCCTGCTGGCCCGGGATATCGTCGCCTTCAACGCGACCCGTGCCGTGGCCGCCGACCGGGGCGGGCCTACGCTGCCGGTGAACCACGTCTTCGGTCACAGCTACGGCTCCACCACTGCGAGCTTCGCGGGCCGCGACGGCCGTCTGGCCGGAGAAGTCGCCACCATCACCTTGGCCGCCTCGCCGGGCGCGGGACCCATCGGGCATGCCGCTCAGTTCGGTATCGGGCTCACCAATGTATTCGTCGCCACCCAGTCCACCGATCCGATCACCCGGTTGGGCGCCAATCGGCCGGGACCGCGGCTCGGCCTCGGCATCGACCCCTCCATCGAGGGCTTCGGCGCACGTCGGCTCGCCGCGGAATACCCGGAAACGCATCGCTTCTCCGATCCTCAGCAGCATCACAAGCAGTACTACGACGTGGTCGACGCGGCACGGGCGCAACCGACCGAGGCATTGGCCAATTTCGGCCGTATCGCGGCGGGCCGCGCCGATGCGGTCATTGCCGAGGCCCATCGTCTCGGCAGCGACGACGCACCGGTCCTGAGCCGGGTGATCCGCGGCATCCCGAAAGTCGATCCGGCCGCCACCGTCGGCAGCGACGACGGCACTCGGGGATACCGCGTGGTCCCGCACGCAGCAGCGCCGACCGCGGCCGTGCTTCCCGGCGATCCGAGCCTCACCGCACGGGAATGGCAGGACGCCGCAACGGCCTTCGCTCGCCGTGCGGCCATGGTCGGCCTCGATCCCGGCACCGCGCCCCAACGACTGCTGGTCCACCCGGACTACGACATGGGCGATATCGTGGCGGTGGCCGAACATACCGACGCCAACGCCCGCTGGTGGCAGGCACTCAGTGTTACCGAGCGGGCCGCCGTGCTGCGGGCCTGCCCCGAAATCGTGGGCAATGCAGACGGCATTCCGGCACGCGACCGCAACGACGCACTGCGCCTGCTGATTCGCCGCGAATGGGCGAGTCTCGGGTCGCAGGTCGATTCGCCGGAGTTGCGGCGTCGGCTGTTCGGCAGTACACGCGCCGGTGATCTCGATCCGGGCAGGCGGCAGATGGTGATGCGGCTGCTCTTCCAGCCCGGCCAGGAGGTGAGCGAGGCAGGCGGACGCACAATGGTGCAGGGCTCGGATGCCGAGAAGCAGCCGGGAAAGATCTTCAAGCGACCGCCCCCACTGCAGGAACTCCTGCGCGCGCTCACCGCACCGCAGCAGCAGCAGCTGCGCAATCTCATCGCTGTCACCGAAATGCTGGCCGCCGCCGGCCGCCGGGCCGTCGACCTGCCCGGTTCGCCTCCGGTGCAGGTGCTTTCATACAACTCGTCGGTCTTCCACGGCGACGGCCGCGCGGTGATAGCGTTCGGCGACGTCGATACCGCCGATACCGTATCGTGGCTGGTTCCCGGGCTGGAGACGACGATTCGGACGATGCCGTCCAGCCTGGGTGCAGTGGGCAATCACTACGATGCGGCCGCGCGTAGCGCCCCCGGCCAGCGGGTAGCCGCAGTAGCCTGGCTGGGCTACGACGCGCCCAGTGGGCGGCAGAAGTGGGCGGAGTACGCGCGGCTCGACCCCGCCGCAGCGGGCGCGCGGCAGCTGTGGCGGGATGTGGTGGCGTTCAACGCCGCTCGCCGTTTCCTCGCCGCGCGCGGCGGCACCGCCGAGGTCGGCAACCACCTGTTCGGTCACGGCTACGGATCGACCCTGCTCGGTTGTGCCGGTGTGAACGGGCTGCTGGCCGGGCAGATCGCCAGCGTCACCATGGTCGGCTCGCCGGGAGCGGGGCCGATGACCCATGCCCGGGAGTTCGGCATCGGGGCGGACAACGTCTATGTGGCGACGGCTTCGGTGGACCGATTGGCCTGGCAAGGTGCGGACAGCGCGGGCGACCTTACCGGCGCCAAGCGTCGACTTCTCGGCATCGACCCGGCCACAACGCATTTCGGTGCGGTACGGGTCCGTGCCGAACTCCCCGCCGATCCGCGGTTCGTATCCGGTCTGCAGGAACGCATCCAGTACTTCTGGTTCACCGACCGCAGTCGCACCACGCCGACCGAGGCGCTGGCGAACTTCGCCCGCATCGCCACCGGGCACGGCGATCGGGCGACCCTGGAGGCGCATAGGCCCGGGGCGCACGAGGCGACCGAGATCCACGGTCGCATCACGGACGTGCCCGCCGATCCGGCGATGGCACGCAGTGGTGTCGTCCAGCCCACGCCACAGCAGCTCGAAGCCGCCCGTGCCGCACTCGCACGGTGGGCGCCCGATGCGACGCCGGGTGACCTTTTGCCCCCGGACCCGAGCGGTGGAGCCAGGGTCGCCCAGGACGCCGCCGTGGCCGCCAGACGGCAGGGCCTCTCGGCGGCGGCCCAGAGCGACGCCGCGGTCACGGCATACGCGACGAGGGCACGTGAACAGACCGAGGCATCCCGGGCGCACGCCGATCGGATCGCACGGTGGTGGGATTCGCTCACCGACACCGAGCGCGCGGCGCTGCCGCTGGTGTACGCCGATGCGATTGCCGAGAATCAGGGGCTGCCCGCGACCGCCAGAGATCAGGCCAATCGACTGCGCATCACCCGTGACCTGGAGGCGTTCTTCGCCCGCCGCCCACCCGAGCGCGGAACCATCGAAAGTCTGCTCCTACCCGGGGAACTCAGCCCGTACGAACGCGCGCACCTGTCCAATCTGCTCGAGACCCGCAGGGCGCTCGCCGTCGCCGACGCCAGAGCGCAGTCCATGCCGGGCAGGCCCAAGGTGACTGTGCTGTCCTATGACGCGACCACGTTCGACCACCGCGGCCGGGCTGTCGTGGCGATCGGCGATATCGACACCGCGGATTCCGTCTTCTGGTTGGTACCGGGCATCAAGACCACGATTCGGAAGCTCGACGGTTATGTGAACTGGGTAGGCAACTTCCGTGAAGCCGCCATGCGCAAGGCTCCCGGAAAGGACATCGCGGGCATCGTGTGGATCGGCTACCACACCCCCGAGATCGACGCCGATACCGGCCGACCGCACCGGGCACGGGAGGGTGGTCTGCGTCTGCTCAGCGACGTCACCGGGTTCCACGCCCGCCGGGCCGCGCTGGCCGAAACGAACGGCTTGCCGTTGCCCGAGCATCGGATCGTAGGGCACAGCTATGGCACTCCGACCACCAGCTGGGCGGCCACGGGCGGCATCCTCGCGGGTGTAGTCGATCAGATAGTCCTGCTGGCCTCGCCGGGTGCGGGACCCATGCGGCACGCCTCCGACTTCGGTCTGGGTGCGGCGAATCTGTATGTCGCGACCTCCACCGCTGATCCGATCGGACGGCTCGGCGGCCCCGCCCCAGGTGTCACCAATCGGGTGGCGCGATTCGTGAAGAAGCTCGGCCTCGGCGTGGATCCCACGATCGAGGAGTTCGGTGCCCGCCGCTTCGAATCCGAGCTGCCGCGCCGACCGGAGTTCAAGGGCCTGGTCAATGCTCACCGCGGGTACTACCAGTACGACGACGGCTCGGCTGAGATCCCCACCGAGCCGCTCAACCATGTCGCCGAGATCCTCGCCGGTCGTGGCGACGATCTCCAGCTCGCGCCGTACCGGCCGAAGAAGAAGCTGCTGCAACGGGTGAAGTTCTGGGAGACTCTCGATCCGGAGAACACCCGTGAGGCGCGGCGGCAACAGCCACTGCCACCCTGGGCGGACCCTTCGATGCGGGAATCACCACAGCCGCCGCAGGTCACGGCGCACCGTGGCGGGCGTGCGCTGTGGGCAGAGAACACCCTCGGAGCCTTCGACAACGCCATGCGGCTCGGCGTCGACTCCATCGAACTCGATGTGGGCATGACCCGCGACGGTGTGCCGGTCATCCACCACGATCAGAAGATCGACGGCGGTACCGCCCGCGATACCGGCCCGGTGCGGCCGAACGACCGTGATCACCCGTACGTCGGCAAGCGGATCAGCGAGCTGGACTTCGACCAGATCCGAACCCTGGATACCGGTGTGGCACACGAGGGGTTCACGGCTACGCAGGATCCGTTGCGCGGCAGTCGGATTCCGAGCCTCGAGGAGGCGGCACGACTGGCAGTCGGGCGTGGCATCACCCTCGATGTGGAGATCAAGATAGACCCGTCGTGGAGTGACGCCCGGGTCCGGCAGCTGGTGCTGGCGACCGCCGAGATCATGTCTCAGCACGGGGTCCCGTATCGGGTGCGCAGTTTCGACTGGCGTGCACTGGCGGAGGCGGCGGCACTGCCCGACGGCCTGACACCTCCGTTGGACCGGGTCGCCCTGATCAGCCCGCGCACCGCGACACCCGCGTGGATGAACGGACTGGACGGGGGTGTTTCGCTGCTGGAGCGGGCGCGCGGGATGGTAGCTCAGCGACTGCGCCGACCGCATCCTTTCGGCGGTGACATCCCGGCCGCGGCGCGCGCAGCCGGTGCCACGCTGGTGTCCCCGGACACCAGCATGGTGACCGCGGAGTTCATGCGCCAGGCCGGTGATCTGCCTGTCTCGGTCTGGACCGTGAACAGCCGCGCCGATATGGCTCGGCTCGTGGATCTCGGTGTGGCCGAGCTGATTACCGACCGTCCCGATCTGCTGCGCGCAGTTCTCGCCGATCGTGGCCTGGTGCTGCCACCCCCGGCCGAGCCGAACAACGACTGTGCGCCCTGGGCGCTGGCGCAGGTGCGGGCGCTCACCGGCAGTTCCACCATCACGGTTCCAGAGGGGGTTGGGCCGAGTGGCTTGTCCGCGAGCCAGCTGGCCGAGCACGCCGGTGGCGCCCTCCGTCCGGCGGACGATCATCGCGCCGTCGCCGACCGGCTGTCGGCACTCGGCGATGGGGCGCAGGCCATCGTCGTCGACGAATACCACGGGGGCGCGGATCGACACGGTGTCGGCGCGCACGCGTACGTGCTGTCCAACGAGAACGGCCGGATCGTGGTCCGCGATCTACTGTCGGCCCAACCGCACGGTTTCCCACCTCGTACGCACCGCGATATCCGGGGCACCTGGGCCGTCTTCTTCGACCGCAGCGGTATCGCGGTCGATCCGAGGGACCCGGAACTCGTCGCTGCCGGCCGGCGCGATGAACCCGCACCCCGCACGCGAATCGGTGCGACCGACCCGGGCGACGGGCGGGTAGAGCCGAATGAGTCCGCGACGCACAACCGTTCGGATGAACCGGTGCGGGACGTGCTGGAGAAGGGCGAACCCGTGCGGGTGGAGCTGCTGGCCAGCGGCCCCAGTGAGCACGGAAATTCCGTCTACCGAGTCGAATTCGCCGACGGCAGCGCCTATGTGTACAAACCCTTGTCGGGGCAGACCCGCGGCGCGATCCCGATTCCGGAATCCGGTCCGGCGATCCGCGAGGCCGCCTTCTACCGGATGGATCAGCTGTTCGGCTTCGGTCTGGTGCCGCCAACCATCCTGTGGGAAGGCCCCCGCGGGCTCGGCTCGCTCATGGCATTCGTCGCCGATACCCGCCCGCGTCGCCTCGTCGACGAATATTCCCTGCCCGACCAGCACATGGTGGCCGTGCTGGACTACGTCGGCGCGAACTACGACCGCAATGGATTCAACTACCTCACCGACGCGAACGGCCGAGTCGTACCCATCGACAACGAGGCCGCTTTCCTCGTCGGCGCGGGCAAGCCGGGTATCCGTTCGGGATTCGTGGCGAAGCATCGCGACCGCGCGCTCGACCCCGATGTGCTGGCCAGCGTGCGCGCGGTCGACCACACCCGGTTGGAAGAGATCCTGACCGAATTCGGCGTCGAACCGGAGGCGGTCGCCGGCGCGGTCGACCGGCTGCGGGAGATCCAGTCCGAAGGCAGGATCACCGCATCGATGTGGCCGGGGCGGATCTCGGATGTCCCGCCCGCGATCGAAACCCCCGCGCCCGCCGAGACGGCGGCTGCCACCTCATCACAGCCGACGATCGGCGAACCCGGTGGTGCACGGCCCGCCGATCCCGGCGACACCGATCCGCGAGTACCGGACGGGCGGAAGCCGAAGGGCTGGCGGCGGCTGCTCGGCAGATTGGTGCGCGGCAACGCTGCCGACGGCATCGCCGCGCCGCCGCCCGCCGACGGATCGGCGCCACGGCAGCGCGCCGACGCCGCGCCGTGGCAGGCCGACGAGGACGCCATGGCGGCCCGAGGGCCGGTGGTCGACGAACTGCCACTCAGTCCGCACCTGCACGTTCACGAGGCGTTCCGGGTGGAATTCGCCGACGGCAGCGTCTGGGTGTACAAGCCTGGAGCGGGTGAGGACCGGGTTCGTCTCGTGGTCCCCGAATCCGGGCTGGCGGCCCGCGAGATCTTCGTCTACCGCCTCGATCGGCTGTTGCGGTTCGGACTGGTGCCCCCAACCATCCCATACCAGGGCAGTCACGGGCCGGGTTCGCTCATGCGATTCGAACCTCGTACCAGCCCCGGACGACTGCCGGGCGAGTACTCGGCCGAGCAGCGCGCCATGATGGCCGCACTGGACTACATCTCGGGTGCCAGCGACCGCAATCGCAGCAACTACCTCACCTCCGAGTCCGGTGACGTCGTCCCGATCGACCACGGACAGACGGCTCCCGTCGACGGCGACTCCTTCCACCAGCCGTCCGAATTCCTGCCCGCCGGCGCGGGTACCCTCGACCGCCACGGCATGACGTCGGAATTCGTGCTCTCCGAGCTGAATCAGCGGCTGCCGCGTTCGGTGCTGGCCCGCGTACGCGCGCTGGATCCGGCGGACCTCGCGGCCATGATGCGTGACCTCGGTCTGGAACCGGCGGCGGTCGACGGTGCGCTGGCCCGGCTGGAGGAGATCAAACGCAACGGCAGGATCACGGGGGAGAGCTGGCTCGATCTGGACCGCTCCGATCCGGAGCACGGCCTGCTGGTTCCGCGTGGGGCCGGAGCCGGGGTCGTTCGGATCGATACCGAACCGGTGACCTTCAACACCTGTGCGTGGCGCGCCCTGCATCGGCTGTTCGATCGCTTCCGGCACGAAGCGATCGACCCGCCCGACGCTCCTCCCGGTCCGGCCGGAATGAGCGCGGGCGATCTGGAGAACGCCGCGGGCGGGCGACTCCAGAAGTTCGGCTCGCACAACGATTACGAGACCCTGCTCAACGAACTGGGCGAGGGTGCGGCGGTGCTGGTGGTGGACCATCTGGTCGGCCCCGTCGACGCCCACGGTGTCGGCGCGCACGCGTACTTGATCACGAACGACGCCGACGGTCTCCGGGTCTACGA
Organism: Nocardia sp. CC227C; assembly: GCF_030767025.1. Taxonomy (GTDB): domain Bacteria; phylum Actinomycetota; class Actinomycetes; order Mycobacteriales; family Mycobacteriaceae; genus Nocardia. The sequence goes on from NZ_JASITE010000003.1 coordinate 244,551, forward strand.
CCCGGAGACCGGCCGGATCGAGCCGTTCCGTAGCTGGGGTCCCACCCGCGATACCCAGGGCACGTACGCGGTCGTGTACCACCCGGACGGCACCCCGGTTCGGCCCGTCGACGAGCACGCGCCCGCCTCCGATCGGATCGATGTCGGAATCGGCGCGACGGACCCCGGACGGCCCGCCGCGGGGAGGCCGCTGCCCGTCGAGGTGTCCGCCTTCATCGAACAACTGCGTGGATTCAACTGTGAGGCAGCCGCACTCGGAGCAGTCGCGGCGAATGTGTACCGGGCCGAACCGCGCCCGACCGCTGACATCGATCTGGTGATTCGCGCACTCGGTGACGTACCTGAACGACTTTCCGCCGCGGGTTTCCGCGTCACGACCGTCCGTGATGACGAGGGCGACATCTACCTGATCCGACTACATGGAAACGGACTGGCGGCGGATATCTTCGTGGCCAACACCCCGGTTCAGCACGCCGCCTTGGACCGTGCCGCCGACGGCGTGATCTCGATCGAGGACGTCATCATATTCAAGCTGCTGGCCGGACGCCCGAAGGACCGCGACGATATCGCTGCGGTGCTGGCGGCGGGACATGTCCTGGACACGAACTACATTCAGCGGGTCGCCGCCGAATGGGAACTCACCCACGCTTGGACCAGCGCGGCCGATACGGCCGGGGTGCAGTCGGGCGGCCCGGTGCGCCGGGTGGAGATTCCGATCACGCAGGGCGACATCACGGCCACCGCCGACTCCCGCCGGGCGATCCAGGATCTCATGGCTGACTGGTCCGATGTGGATCAGCGCGACGCCGCGGAGCTGCTGACCTCCGAGCTCGTCGGCAATGTGCCCCGCCATGCCGGGACCGACGGCCGTTTCGTCGTGAGCGTCGTCGGCGAAACCGGACATCGGGTGCTGCGGGTGGAGGTGTCCGACGAGAGTCCGACCGTACCCGCCCGGCGTGAGGCCGACCTGGACGACGATTCCGGGCGCGGCATGCAGTTCCTGGATCTGATGTCCCATGCCCACGGGGTGGATGTGCATCCGGGATCGGAATTCGCCAAGACGATCTGGTTCGAACTCCACGAATCACCCTCAGGCGGTGAGGATTCGGATGCCTCGACACCGGAAGTGGGACCCGATGCCGACGACGGCGGGAGCGCCGATCGCATGCCGTGGCGCATGAGTCCGGAGGAAACGGCGGCCCTCGGCGATATCGTGGACGAACAACCGCTGGACGACCTGGGGAATCTCTTCCGCGTCGAGTTCGCCGACGGCACGGTGCGGGTGTACCGCACCGAACTCGATTCGGAAGAGATGGCGGAGTATCGAATTCCGGCCTCCGGACTCGCTGCCCGCGAGGCAGCCACCTGGGTGCTCGACCACATGCTGGAAGCCGGTCTGGTACCGCGGGTCCGGTTGTGGCAGGGCGGGCACGGCCCAGGCTCGCTGACCGATTTCGTCCCGCATCGACCCGGTCTGCCGATCGAGGAGTACCCGACCGTGCAGCGGCAGCTCGCCGCCGTGCTGGACTACGTCACCGGACACATCGATCGGAACGCGTCGAACTGGGCGACGCTGCCGTCGGAGCCGGACGACCCCGCGGCACCGAGGCGACTGGTGTTGTTCGACAACACCGACGTGCTTCCGGAAGGACCGGAATCGTTCACGTTCACCGACGAGGTGGACGGCTCGCTCATCGGTCGCATCCGATCGCCGTTCGTACTCGCGACGCTGAACGAGTCGCTGGACCCCTCTGTTCTGGAACATGTCTCGGTATTGGATACCAGAATGCTGCGGGCGCACCTGCGGGAACTCGGCATCGAACCCGACGCCATCGAGGGCATGCTCGCCCGGTTGGACGAGATCCGGGCGGCGGGACGCATCACCGGGCACGCGTGGCCTGGGCTCGGCCTCCCGGATCCCGAACGTCTCGGCACCGTCGAACCCGGCGAACCCGGCACAGTCGGAGCCCTGCTCCCGGAAGCCGAGATCCACACCGCCGAGATCGTCGGCCAGGAACGCGGCGCCTATCTGCTGGCGGAGGAACGTGCGGCGCTGATCGATGACCAGACCTCGGCCAAGCGTCGGATCGAGGTCACGCAGGCGCGCACGGCGGTACGGCGGGCGCTGGCAGCCCTCGGGCATCCGGACTTCCCGGTGCTCAAAGGTCCCAAGCGAGAACCGGTGTGGCCCGACGGCGTGGTCGGCAGCATCACCCACAAAGACGGCTACTATGTCGCGGCGGTGGCCGACGCCCAAGATGTGCGGTCGATCGGCATCGACGCCGAAGACCATGAAGCGATGCCGGAAGCCGCGCTGTCGATGGCGACCCTCCCCGAGGAGATGGCGTGGCTCCAGGAGGTCGGCGAACACGGTGGAGTGCACTGGGACCGGGTGCTCTTCAGCGCCAAGGAAAGTGTCTACAAGGCGTGGTACCCGCTCACCGGACGTGCTCTCGGATTCCGCGACGCGCACCTGACGTTCGATATGGAGGCCGGAACCTTCCGGGTCCGTCTGCTGGTCGACGGCGCCACCCATGCCGGGCCGCCGCTGACCGAGATGACCGGCCGGTTCATCGTCCGGGACGGGCATATCCTCACCGCCGTCACGGTGCCGCACGAGCCGGTGACCACAGCCGACACCGACGACGAGACACGCACGGACACAACGGCGGCCGATCCGATCCCCCGTTCCTTCCGGGCACCCGAGCAGCAGGATCTCACCCCGGCAGCCGTACGCGCCGAGGTGCTCGACAACCTGCGCGTCGTCGTTCAAGACGGCATGCGGTGGAATCGGGAGCGGCAGTGCTTCGTAATGCCGGACCGACGTGACGCTTACGTCGGGGTCGGACCGGTGCCCGACGGCGTGGTGGCCTCGGTGCACGATCGCGCCGACGGTGGCCTCGATATCACGGTGTCGTCGCGGGCCCGGGATACGGATGTGGCGAGAGTGGTCGCCGGCCGACTGGCGCTCGCCGCTACCGGAGAGCCGCTCGCCGGACCGCTGGCCGAGCTGAAAGTGCTCGCCGCGCATGTCGATCGAGCACGATTCGATCCGTCCCGCAGCGCCGAGTTGGCCGCCGTGTGGCGGGATTCGGCGGATCTGGTCGCCGCTCTCGATCGCCATCCCGACAGCGGCGATTGGCGCGCCTCCCTCGCCGCCCCGCTGTCGCGCTGGCTCGCGCTCGAGGAAGGGGGAGTGCTGGGGGAGCGGCCCCGGTTCGGCCCCGACCTCACCCCCGAGCAGTACGACAGCGCCCGCACCGCGCACCTGGACCGGCTCACCGCGGCCCTGGCCGCCGAAGCGGATCTCGATGTGCGCCGCGCCGAATCTCTTACCCTGCACGGTCGGATGCGTGAGGAATTGACCCGTCGCATCTTCGATCCGATCTTCACGGGTCCGAACGCCGACGCGATCCGGCGACTGGTGCCCAACGAAACCCTGTACCGCGAACTCGACGCCATCAACGCGGCCGTGAACGATCCGTGGCTGGCCGGGTCCGAGCGGCTCGCCGCGCTCGACATCGCGCTGGCCGACCTCGAGCGTTCGCCGAGTCTGCCCGAGCGGATGCGTGACCTGATCGACTTCGACAGCATGCGGCTGGCGGCGGCGACCTTCGCGGTGGGGCCGGACCTCGGCGCGGCGGTGCTCGACCATGCCGACGGCCGTATCGAACTGCGTCAGGACGGACCCGGACACCGAGTCGGCGAGCAGACGACGGTGGATGAGTTCCTGCGTGGCCTCGACCGCGCCAATCAAGTTGCCGCCGAACGTGGTCTGAGCGTCGAGTACGTGGCTGTCATCCATCGGCCGGTGGACGGCAGGTCCCTGGTGGAGTTGTTGTCCCGACCGCAGCCGCAGCATCGGCTGCCCGCTGCGCGCAACGAACCGGTGTATCTCTCACCGCCGCGTCCAGCCGTTCCCGCGGCCGCCCGTGGCGCGCACACCATCGAAGTCGGCGACGGCCGTGGCGGATTCGGCGCCGAGATGCTGCCCGCCGCCGACCGCGCGGGCGGCGGTCTGCTGCTGCAAACCTTCCCCGACACGTATGTGCTCGCTGCCCAGCGCCGCCGGGATCTCGGCATCCTCGATCCCGCCCCGCTGACACCGCCCGGCTCGGTCACCGTCTTCGGCGACATGTTTTCGATCGGTGCGGTGCTGAACACCGACGACAACCGCGGCGTGGCCCGCGTATTCGTCAACAATGTGCGAGCGCGCCTCGATGATTCGGCCTACGAGTCGCTCGTGCGCACGCTCAGCGCGGTACTCGCCCCGGGCGGCCGGGTAGAGGTGCAGTGGACCATGAAACCGGCGTCTCCGGGCGGCGAACCGGGGGACCGTGGACATATTCGCGGCGATCTGCTCATGGCGGCGGTCCAGCGCATGTCGCCGGAGATCCGGGCGGCCTTCCATGTCCTGGACGCTCACGAGTTCCCCGGGCCCGGCAACCGCAACTACCTGTACACGGGCGAGGCGAGCGCACGCAATCGCATCGACCCACCGCCGGCGGATGCGACGTCGCAGCCGGATCGGCGCATGGTGATCGTCTACGATCCCGAGGGCACCCACCGTACGCCGCTCGACGACCCGGCCGGAACCGCGTACACACCCCACATTCCGCACGACCGCTCCCCAGCGGCCCTGGAACAGCCCACCGGCGACCCGAACACCGCACATCTCCCGTCGCTGCGCCAGCACTACATAGCCGAGGTCGAAGGACTACAGGCTTACGAGGACTTCCTCCGCGCCGAAGGCGCGACCGAGGAAGAGATCGCCCGCGCGCTCCAGCACGAGCGCCGCGAGATCGGCGAGTTCTACAAGGGCGAAACCCCCGAACCGCAGGCGAGTAGGATCCGGGCACGCAACTTGGAGAAGTACGGCGACCCACTGGGACCGACGGTGGAGTACCTGCGGCGGAAGGGGCTCAGTTGGGCGCAGATAATCGATGGTTCGAAACGTCCGGGCGGCGGTGATCTGGGGTTGAACAAATGATCGTTAGTTCCTTCGACAAGCACTCGCAGGTGGCCGAATTCGATCCGGAGACCGGCGCGCTGCGCGTATTCGACCGGGCGGAGTTGCCCGACGGTGTGGAGCCCGCGGGATGCTTCGGAGTACTCGGTGCCGCCGGTACCGCCGTGTTCTACCGAGGTGCCACCGGCTTGTTTCTCCACATCGGTGACGAGACGTTCGCCCTCGAACATCCCGGAACGCGAATCCATTGGGAGCAAGCGGATCCCGCTACGGCACGGTTGGATATCCATCGTATCGACGAATCTCCCCGTCGCTTCGAATATCCCACCACCCTGAACGAGCTACGGCAGGACGCGAGCTTCGGCATGTTCCGGGAGGATTTCGAGGACTTCGACTTCGGCCTGTTCGTCAGCAATGTGCTGGCGGCCCCTGGCCGACGGGTTCGGATCTTCGCCGCTGCCGAGGGACGGGAGTCCGCGGACCAGCCCGACCCGACCCGCGTCGTACTCTATTCTTACGCACGCGACCTACGCCCAGAGAAGGTCGCGGAGTTCACCTGGAACCCGACCGATGGTGTAGCACTAACAGTTCTCGACGCCGAGTGGGGCGCGCTCGCATGGGATTACTTCAAAACGGGTATCCCTGCTCCCGCAGGTCGAGTTCCCGCCTCGGCAGGACCGGGCTTCATGCGGGCGCTGTTGCGCCCAAACCGAGCGACCTACTACCGGTTCGTGGATGAAAGCAGCTGATGGGATCGATCCAACCAGCCGTTCATGTCTGGTTGGATCACTGTTATGCCGCCGGCAGACTCATCGCTGCCATCGTATTGCACCATGCCCGAGCAGTTTTCGTGCCGACGAAGCGGTTCGCCCGTTACGTGGTGGCGCCATGTCGGCCGAAACATGTCAGGATATGAAGAGCGGCAACGGCTGAGCACGCGGCCCCGATGTACCCGAGACAGTCAGGAGCACAACGTATGGCTGGCGAGAGCGCTACCAATCCCTGGCCCACGATCAGTGACTATGCGGCAGCCGGGGAGTTGGAGTTCGAACCCCAGATGGCCAAGGACGCCGCGAATGCGGCAATCGGGCTGCTGGAATCGGTGCAGGCGCTGAAGTGGTACATCGGTGTGAACGGGGACGTCCCACAACTCTCTCAGCTCAGTGATGGCGTCGCGGTTGCCGGCGTGTTCAGCGACGCCGGCGTCAGGGCGGGTGACGTTCTCAAGGAGCATGAGGACATCCTCAACGACATGATCGACACCTTCATCGCCGCTGGCAAGACGATGGAGGGTGCCGAAGAAGGCAATGAGAGTATGTTCGACGGCATCGAGAAGCCGAAGCCGTTCGACGAAGATGTGGCAGTACCCATCATGGTGGGCGGCCGGTACGGGACCCTCAGTATTCCTGGGGTGGCCGAAGGCAAGAACTCCCATGAGGATCTGGAGTGGAAAAACAACAAGCCTCCGGAAGCACACGATGTCCAGGACCAGTCCGAGGACGTGACGGACTTCGAAGGTGGTTTCTCGGAGCAGTATGTGCGGACGGTGAATCCGTACGAGCAGAAGTACGAGACCCTCTACCAACTTGGCCAGGATATGCGTCCTCACACTGTACTGAGTGTGGCGAATTCCTGGGTGTGGCTGGCAGAACGTGTCAATACGGCCTTCACGGACTTCTCGAATCTGATGACCGGTTCCAAGCTCGAGCAGTGGAAAGGCGAGGGAAAGGAAGCCGCTGATCGCGCTGTGAAAGGCTATCTCACCAGCGTCACGCCACTTGTCGAGGCCATGGACACGACCGGGCGGAGTCTCGCAGACCTTTCCGGCTGGCTGGAAGCGACGCGTGTCAGCATGCCGCAGAGTCCAACGAACCCGGCGGGAAAGGAAACCGGTCTCTATACGACCGAGGGAGGCCATTACTTTCATAAGGAGGGCGTTACATACGGCGGAACACAGGTGCCGATCCTCTACGAGGATCCGACCGGGCAGTACCAGAAGAACATGGACGAAACGTATACCCAGGGGATTTCCAAGGCCGCCAAGGCTGTGCCGGTGCTGCCGTCCCCGATCGCGTCCTTCACGAATATTCCCGAGCTGCCTCCGCTGGACCAGAAAGACGATGACAAGGGCGGTACCGGAAACGGTACCGGGTCCGGGTCCGGGGGCGGGGGTACCGGTGCGGGTGGAGCCGGTGGCTCGGGTGCGTTCACGGGGGGCGGTTCCTCCGGCGGCTCTCCGACGATTCCGGCCTTCGCGCCATCGGCGGCCTCACCATCGGGTACCAGCCCACAGCGAGTCTCCGACCCGGCGGCGGAAGCCGCCCGGCGCGAAGCGCAGCGCTGGGCTGAACAGCAGCGTCAGGCGGCCGAAGCGGCGCGGCGGCAAGCGCAACAGCAGGAGTCGCGGAACAGCGGATCGGGGTTGAACGGAGCCGAGCAGGCAGTGCAGTCTGCCATGGCGACGGGCCAGCAGGCGCTGTCGGCGGCACAGCAGGCCGCTCAACAGGCCGCACAGCAAGCCGCACAGGAGTTGGCGAGGCAGCGTGCCAGCCTGCCCACGAACCCGGGAGGGATTCCCGGCATGCCCGGTCCCGATCCGAAGCTGGCTGGCAGCGGCGGCGGGGCCGGAGGCGGAGCACCGGCTGTACGAAACCTCGAGGCTTCCAAGCTGTTCCCCCGTGCTGGTCTCGGAGGCGTCACCGCGGGTACCGCCGCGATGAGTGCGCGCGGAGTCGGCACGCCCGGCATGATGCCGGGTAGCCCCGGTCCGGCGGGTGCGGCGGGCCGAGGAGCCGGAAGTGAAGGCAAGGAGCACAAACGGCCCGCGTTCCTTGATTCCACCGAGCACCTCGAAGAAGCGATCGGCGACGCATTGCGTGTGGTCAAGCCTGTTGTCGAGAAGACCGACTGATGAACCAGACCTGGACATTGACCGGCCTCGAATTCGTGGTGGCGTGGGAGACCCTGAAGGAGAATCTATTACCGCGCCCGTTCGTCTTCCGGAGCCGAACACACTGGTACGACGATTTTCTTCGGGAGAAGCGAGAGGTTCGGGAGCGGCTGCAATCCACACTGGACACCGCAGTGTGGGAGGCATTGGAGGTAGCCGCTCGGCCGGACATCAGGATGATCATCCGGGGCCTGCACGGCGATATCCGTTCGGATCCGACGGGCAGCATTCGAATGCACGCTGTCCGTTACGGTGGTAGTGGCTACGTGCTGACGCAGCTGCCGGGGGACTCCCCAGACGACGGCGGTGAGTTCACCATCACCGAATGCGATCCATTCGCGCTGGCCGATGGGGTGGTGGCCGCACTGCCGGAGATCAAGTCCGGGCAGAAGTCTCAGATCCAACTGCCCTCGAATGCCGACGGCGCCGACCGAATGGTCCACGACGATTCGATGCTGTGGGATTCGTTCGACGATCCCGTCGGACGGGCCGGTCAGGAGTTCCTGCAGGCCGCATTCACGGGCTTGGGCGGCATCGAAATCACGCAGGGCACTTCGCGGTTCGGTCCACGCGGACGAGTGACTCGCGTCCTCGAATGGCGGGATGTCGTCGACGACGGTCGCTATCTGGTCGTCCACGACAATCCGCCCTACGCCACCGGCGTCGACGCCAAACGCATGGTCACGCTCATCAACAATGAGATCGCGGTGGTCGTCCAGGCGATCAAAGATGAGCGGGCAACGTTGTAGTGACGAGGGGCGCAACGAATGAGCGAAGTCACCGATCCTTGGCCCGCGAGCGCGCCGCCTATCTGGAATCGGCGGAGCACCTCGATGAGGCGATCGGCGGCACGCAGGTGGTGTCGCGGCGCGTCGTCGATCAGTGACGGCGTCGGCATCGGGACACCCGCATCGTGGTCACCGGCAGTGTCGACGGCGATCGGGAAAACCCGCGCAGCACCGTCCGTTTACTGACCGTTCGCCATCGTGGTGAAGGATATTCGCTGCGGCAGTTGCCCGATGAGACGGTCTGGCATGGCCGCGGCTATGTCCGTTACCGAGTACGACGCCCTGTTGCTGGGGGACGCGGTGGTCGAGGCGCCGTCGACCGCGGAGCCGGGACGGAGCGCGCGAGCGGCGACGATCGGCTTATGAACCGTCGAAATAGATTAGGGCAGTTCATGATTCGGCCCGAACGGAGTGTCGGCTCGGCGTTTGCGGTGGCGCGATATCGTCGATGACGGCAGATACGCGGTCACCGGTGACGACCCGCCGGTCGCCACCGGCGTGGACGCCGAACGCTCGACCGTGCTGGTGAATTCGGAGATCGCCGAAGTCGTGCGGGCGATCCGGAAGGAGCGGGCGTAGGGCTCACTGTGCGGACTTATACTGGCCGGTAACGACAACGATGGATGAGGGCCTCATGTCGACAGCGAGTACACGGACCGGTTCGATCACGGTCCACACCACTGAACAGGGGTTGCCGACCGGCATCAATATCGAAGCCGACGAGTTGCGAAGGCAGCCCGGAGAACTCGCCGGTGAGATTCTCCGGCTGTGCCGGCAGGCGGGCAATCGGGCGGGCATGGCGCGGCGGGAGCAGTTGGAGGCCGCCGGGATGCCGAGCGAGATGTTGGCACTGACCGGCCTGCCCAAGGCCGAGGACGTCGCGCAGCAGGAGATGGCGGAAGAGCAGGACTACGACGTCGAGCCGCAGAGCTGGTTGTGGTCGGTATGAGCGGGGTCATGGATGAAATGGAGGACCGCGCTCGGCGTCAACTGCATCGGATGCATGAGCTGAACGAGCAAATGTCCAGCATTAGAGTGCGGGAGACGTCGACCGATGGATCTGTGACCGTTGAAGTGGATGGAAACGGCATGATGTGCGATCTCGATCTGTCATCGGCGATTACTCGGCTATCGCCGCGCGAATTCGAGGAAGTGTTGGTGTCCACCGCCAAGCGGGCGGCGGCGCAGGCATTCTCGCAGCGTGGTGAGCTGATCACCGCGTTCAATGAGGAGATCGCCGAGTCGCTTTCTCGGAATCGGTGACCTCGGCGTGTCACCGTTTCTTTACGTGCCCTTCGCGTGATCTCCAGCCGATGGCCAGGAGATTGGGCGGATGATCGGATACATTGTCCAACAGACACCTTGATCGGATTGCGTGGCAGAGGTTTTCGATGAACGAGATCGTCGCAGTTCCCGAAGCGATCCGCCGCTACGGCGATGCTGCCGCAGCGATGGCCGTGGAGGTCGGCACCATGGGTGCCGCCAACCAAGCGGCCAGCGTGGCGGCCGTCGTACCGGTATTCGGTTTGATCGGGCAGGATTTCCTGGCGTCCTTCGCGGTCGCCCAGGCCAACAACCTGCTGTCGGTCAGTGAGCTCGCCGTGGTGCACGCCGCTACCGCCGCCACCGCCTACGGGGGCGCGGGTGCCTATCAGACCCATGAGGACACGACGGCCACCGAATTCGGCGCGATCGGTCGCGCATGATGGATGCGCCGCTCGATCAGTCCGTCGTCGACCTATTGCGGCAGAGTGCGATCGGGCCGATGATCGATCGCCCGGTGGGCGATGTGTTGCAGGAGATGGGCCTACCCGGGTTGCCCGACCTGACAGCCATGCCACCGCTGCCCGATATGCCGCCGCTGCCGCTGTTGGACCTGTCCGGGCTGCTGCAGCCGATCACCAATCTGGCCAGCAGCTTCGGTACCGGAGTTCTGCCCAGCGCCGCGCCCGCCCCGACCACCGACGGCAGCGGTGCGCCGGTCGGCGAGGCGGGCGCCGAACCGCAGAATACCGCCGCCCCGGTCGATCCCGCGCAGTTGCTGTCGCAGGTTTCCACCGGTATCCAGACCGTCATGCAGCTCGGTACCTCGGTCCTGCAGGCGGTGATGAGCCTGTGGCAGGGTATGGGCGCGAACGCTGCCGCCGACAAGAGCGCGCAGGCCGGCAAGGACACCGCGGCGGTGGCCTCGCAGAGTGCGGCGACCTCGGCCGGTGTGGTGGCCGCTTCCGGCACCGTCTTCCGCGGCGCCACCCAGATGTCGGCCATCATGGCCAAGTACATGGCCTCCCTCGCCGCTGCGGGCCCCTTCATCGCCACACCACCGGGCCAGGCGTTCGTCCTCGCCGCGACGACCGAGACCCTCGCCGAGGCGCTCACAGTCGTCGGCATCACCCGCGCCGAGCTCACCGCGCACAGCGCGGAGATGTCCGCCACCGGCCAGAAGGTCCCCGTCACCAATGCGCCGACGGGCGTCGACTCATCCCAGATCATGTCGCAGCTCATGTCGATCCTGCCGACCCTGGCCAATGCCGCGACCACCGGCGTGAAAGCTGTCTCCGACACCCACACCGCCCTGAATCCGCCCAAGACACCGGAGGATTCGGACGAGAAGAAGATCGGTGACATCACCGCAGGCGGCGGAGCCCCACTCGCCACCCCGGCGGTCGGCGCACTCGGTGGTGCGGCGGGTGCCGCCGCCGCGGCGCGCCCCCTCGCCGAATGGGGCGGCGGCCGCCAGGTCAACACCAGCCTCAACGCGGCCAGTGCCGCCCCGACCTCCCCGACGGCCCCCAATAATTCCACCGGCGGCCTCCGCGGGAACACCATGGCCGGCGGCCCCGGCATGATGCCCATGGGGGCGGCCGGAGCCATGGGCGCCGCCCGCGCCGGAGAAGACTCCAGTACGGACGGCCTGCGCACTCACCTGGTCACCGAACAACACGGCGACGAGGTGGTCGGCGAAATCGACAAGGCCGCAATGCCGGTGGTCGGCGCGGGGAAGCCCACCGCTGACACATCCGGCGACGACCGACCGGACCAGGCCCTGGCCCTATAACGGGCGGGACACGCTATGATCCGCAGTGCGGGGGGTGCCATGACGATGAAATCCGGAACCGGCTTGCCGACAGCTATCAGGCTGTCCGGCCCACGGCCGCCGTCACTGGTATGCGCGGTCGGCTCCAATCCTCGGATGCCCCATGCGATCCCGTCGTCCGTGCCCGGAGAGGGGTGAGTGCCCCACCTCTGTGTACGAACACGACCGAAAATCACATGACCGATAGAGCTGTCCCATAGGAGGGTGGAAAACATGAGTGGTGAAATTAACTTCGAGGCGTTCGGTGCCAAGGGCGTCGCGGAGGATATGGCCGACGCGGTCACCGCGATCCGCGTCACTATCAATCAGGTCACCGAGGCCGCCGGTGCCGTGAAGCGGGGTTGGGAAGGCACGGCGAACCAGGCGTTCGACGGTGCGGCCAGCAATTGGGAGGACGAGGCCCAGCGGGTCCAGAGCGTCCTCAACCGCCTGACGGAACTGGTCGGCGAGGGCAACACCAAGTACGAGACGATGGAAGCCGACAACGAGGACTACTTCAAGAATGCCGATGGTAACCACGGTCGCGCCGCGTCGCCGCATCTGACGAATCTCTGATAAAGATCCGCCATAGACTTTCGAAAGGATTCGACACATGAAGTACAACGAAGCGGCTCTTACCGAACTGCAGGAGTCCCTTGTCGGACTCAAGGATAAGCTGGTTGGCCAGGCGTCCGAACTGCAGACCGCTGCGACCAACCTGATGAACGCCTGGGAGGGCAACGAGGGCTTCGTCGCCTTCAAGCAGGCGAAGGATGCCTGGGACCAGGAGTTCGGCTCGGCTGATGGAGCGGAACCCGGCTCCACCATCTACATCCTCAATAAGCTCTCCGAGGCGGTCGGCAACGCGCTCGTCAATGCGAAGTCGGCTGACAAGGCTGTCTACGACGGGTTTTCAGGCGCGTAGCGCTGTCTGACCTCGTATTATGCGATGGGCTCGCCCACACTATGACGTGGGCGAGCCCCCGCCTGTCCGGACCATTCCCACCATGGCCACGCTCGAATGGTGCTCGTCGGGAACTGGTGCTGGATGGAAGCGGGGGCTGGGTGTCGATATGAACCCTGCAGAGATCACGGCGCACTCTTGTTCCTGGGCAGGACTCGGCACACGATCGACCTCCTTCGGGTGGCGGTGGGGGTTGGGGATGGGGCAAGCTGGGCGGGCCGCGTCCGGAGTGGCGGGGCCGGAAGTGGAACTGCGCAGTGGGGAGGGCCGCTCGTGGCTGGTGAAACCGTGTCGTTCGATCAATTGCAGGGCAAGGTGGCGGACGGGGAACTGGAGTTCCAGCCCAAGGCGGTTGACGATGCGCTGCGAGAGTGCGACAGCTTGATCGGGCATCTGCTGTCGGTGCGGACCACGCTGGCGAACGTCACGGGGCTGGCCGACTTCGCGGGACCCGCGGGGGTGTTCAGCTCCGGAATCCAGTGGACCCAGGGTTTTCGGGAACTGGCGCGGGATATGGAGGGCATCGTGGCCTCCCATCTCGGCATCGTGGGCGCCATGGCCGAGGTCTTCCGATCGGCGGCCAAGAAGTACCTGGAGGCAGAGGGGGAGTCCGAGGACGGGTTCCGGGCCGCGCTCGATCGCAAGATGCCCACCGAGCCGTATATCCCGGGTGTCGTGCGGACGAGTGTCGAAGAGATGTCGGGACGGGTCGTGGTGCCGGACGCGGTAGCCGCTTTCGGTACGCCGAATACCCGTGTCCTGCAGTCATATGACGCCGTGGACTACTCGAAGTACCAACCGCCCGCCGACAGTCCCCGGGTCGTCTGGCCGGAGAACCCGTTTCACAAGCAGTGGGACGCCTTCTACGGGCTGGGGCAGGCGATCAAGCCGGATATCGCTGTCGCCGCCGCCATCGACTGGGAGCTGATGCGTAAGGAGCTCGACAAGGTCTTCGGGCATTTCCGGACGGGAATCGGCACCATTCAGAACAATTGGCGCGGGCCGGCGGCGGCGACGGCGATATCCGCCGTGAACACCTACGCCGACGACACCGCGCCCTTGACCGCAGCGATGCTCGAGGTCGAGAACGGGCTGCTGCGCGCCGCGGGCTGGCTGCGTGCCACCCGCGAGTGGATGCCGGAGTCGCCGACACCGGACGTCCGGCAGTCGGGTGATATGTATCAACTTCGGTACAAGGATGTGTTGCTGAGCGACGACAGCGAAAAAGGTTGCCTGGGCTTGGCTTTGAGCAGGATTCGGAATGCCTGCGAGGTGTCGTATATCGGTGGGCTCGTCGATTACAACAGTTCCCTGGTCACGTTGCCAACGCCTACGAGCCCGGTCGGCGCCGTCCCGGCGATCGAGCCGACGCCGGAACAGCCCAGCGGCGATCCCGGTGTGCCGAATACGCCGAGCGGCGCACGGGTGACGAATCAAGATACGCCGTCAGGGGCTCCGACGACGCCGACGACGCCGACGACGCCGGCCACCCCGGCCACCCCGCAGGAGGACACCCCCCGGAACGACAGTCCGACCGACACCACCGCCGAGGATCAGCTGTCGGAATTGGCGCAGCACGCCATCGCGGCCGTGCAATCCGGCGTGGAGACCATTTCGCAGGCGGTCCAACAGGGCTTGGAATCGGTGCAGCAGACCGTCCAAGACGTCGTGAGCGATCTGACCACCCAGCCCACCACGCCGGTGCTCACCACCACGCCCTCCATTCCGGCCATCGCGGATCAAACGAGGACAGGTGGCGGGTCCCCGCTCGGCGGCTCACCCGGCGGCGTTCCGCCGACCACCAATCCGACCACCAAGCTGTTTCCGCGCGCGACCGTCGCCACCGAGACGGAGACGAGTTCCGTCGCCCGCGCGGGTCTGCCGACGACGACCACCGGGACCAACGCTTCGACGCCCATGGGTGGCGTCCCGATGGGCGCGGCAGGTCAAGGCGTAGGAGCGCAGGGGAGCGAACGCAAGTCGGCGGACTACCTGAAACGCGGCGAGCATCTCGGTGAAGCCGTGGGTGACCTGCCCGTCGCGGTGACGCCGGTCGCTGAGAAATGACGCGCTCCTGGACGTTCGGCGATCTCGAATTCGTGGTGCTGTGGGAATTGTTCGGCGAGGATCGCCTACCGCACCCGTTCGTATTCACCAGCCGGACGCCGATGTACTTCGACTATCTGCGGGAGAAGCGGGAAGTCGCCGAGCGGTTGCGTACCGGTGCGGATGCCGCGATCGCGCCGGTAGCCGAATCCATGGTGCGACCGGATATTCGCATTACCGTCGACGGCTGGGCAGGCAGGGATCCGGAACGCGCCGACGCACGTATCCGAATACTGGCGACCCGAAAGGGGGATCGCGGCTATGTGGCGATTCAATTGCCCGGTGAGACATATACGCACAGCGGGGGTTTCGTCGTCGCGGAGTGCGATCCGCTGCGGTTGGCGGATGCGATAGTCGCGGCCTTGCCGACGGCCGAGCCCGGCGATGCGACGGAAATCGCGCTGCTGCCGCCGGAAGCCGATCGCGAAGGGCTCGATTACGAGTACGGCCGTTCACCGACCCGGTTCCGGCCGGAGGAGACGCTGCCGGGCCGCTCGCGGCGCTTCCTGCGCACGACGCCGTCGCTGATCGGCACAATCGATATCGAACAGGGGATGTCCAAATTCGGTCCGCGGGGCATCACCCGCCACCGGCTGGAGTGGCGCGACCTGTCCGACGACGGCCGCTACGTCATCGCGCACGCCGCACCCTGGGTCGCGGTATCGGCCGACCACGGTCGGCTCACATCCATGATCAATGTTCGGATCGCCGACGTGGTGAAAGTGATCAGGGAAGAGCGGGACGGTCGCGGTGCCGATTCGTGAAGGCGGTGCGGCTCGGCGCATCGATGACCACCGGCGCGGCCTTATGGCCTAAGGTATTCGTACGCAGTGGTAAGGGAGGGAGTTGCGGATGACGGACGCGGGGGCGGCGAACAGTGATTCCCCGTCGGCGGAATTGCCGACGGTGACGGCGATATCGCTCACCGGAACGATCAAGGTGCGGACCACCGAGCAGGGGCTGCCGGTCGCGCTGCGGGTGGATCCGGCCGAGTTGCATCGGGATCCGGCGCATCTGGCCAATGAGGTATTGCGGCTGTGTCAGCGCGCGGCGAATCGGGCGGGGCTGGAGAAACGCAGGCAGATGGAGGCGCTCGGGGCGAGCGCCGCGACACTGGCGCTGAGCGGGTTGCCGACCGAGGCCGAGGTGCGACGGCTGGAACAGGTCGAGGAGCAGGATTACGATATGGAGCCGCGGAGCTGGCTCCGGACATTGTGAGGAGGGGGCACGTGGTCGGTTCGATGGACGAGCTACAGGCGCGCGTCCAGCAGCAGGTTTATCGCATGCAGGATCTGCGAGAGGCGATGTCCGGTGTGCGGGGACGCGAGACGTCCGAGGATGGCAATGTCACCGTGGAGGTCGACGGTAACGGGGCGTTGCGAGATCTGGCGTTCACCTCCGGTATCTCGCGGCTGACCCCCGATGAGCTCGAACGGGCCGTGGTCGGCACGGCCGCTGCGGCGGCGCGGACCGCATTCGAACAGCGGGCCGATCTGGTGCGGCGCTTCACCGACGAGCTGGCACCTTAACTGTCCTTTTAACACTCACTTAGAGCACTGTTTACGCTTTGCACTCTGGCACAGTCGTTTTCACGTCTGTACTCTTATCCAAGATCGAGATATTGGGAGGGAACCATGTCCGGTGACGTGAAGGCGGATTTCGCCGCAATCACCGCGTACGGCAGCACCGAGGCGGGGATCGCCACTCAGGTGGCGGGGGCGGCGGCCGCCGACGTGGCAACCGCGCTGGCGTCGGCGGTACCGGTGTTCGGGCTGATCGGTCAAGATTTCCTGGCGGCGTTCGCGGTCGCGCAGGGTAACTACCTGCTGTCTTCGGCGGAGATCGCGGCCGTGCACGCGGGCACGGCCACCTCGGCTTATGCGGCTGTCGGAACCTATACGGCCACCGAGGTGACCTCCGCGGCCAACTTCCTGTCGACAATCCTGTGACGGACGCGGCGAACCCGACGGTCCTCGATGTAGTGCGCGGCAGCCCGGCTGGGCCATTCCTGGATCGTCCTGTCTCGGATGTATTGCGCGACCTGGGGTTGCCACAGCTGCCGCAACTGCCGGAGATTCCGGGGTTCCCGGAGTTCCAGCTGCCCGCGTTGCCGAGCATCGACCCGACGGCACTGATCCAGCCGGTGGTCGAACTGCTGGGTGGGTTCGGCACCGGCAGCCTGGGGGAGGGATTCAATCCCGCCACGCTCCTCTCGTCGGTGGCCGACGTACTGACCTCCGCCGCGTCCCAGAGTTCCGCGGCGATGAACCAGGTCAGCAATGGCTGGGTGAGCGATGCCGCACTCGCCGCTCAGGCGAAGAGCGTCCAAGCGCAGAAGGACGCGCATGTGGTGGCCGCGCAGGGACAGCAGCAGAAGCTGATCCTGCTGGACGCCCAGCGCGTGGTGGCCCAGGGCTATGCCGAGGTCACCGCCATCATCTCGAAGTTCATCGCGCAGCTCATCGCCTCCGCGCCGCTGCTGCCCACGCCCGCGGGGCTCCCGTTCGTGATCGGGCTCGCGACGGAGGCGGCGGCCGAAGCCGGTGTCGTGGTGGCGAGGACACGCGGTGAACTCACCGTGAAGACCATGGAGATCGCCGCCGCCGGAACGAAGGTCCTGGTCGCGGGCGCTCCGCTCGCCGCCAATGCGGCGCAGCTGGCGAACGCGGTGAACGCCGCGGTGCAGCCGCTCACCAGCATCGCGCCCACGGTGGCCGCGAAGGTGGTGGAGAAGGGCACCACCGCGGTGTCCACGGCGTCGGATGTGGTCGGGAAGATCAGCAATACCGGTCAGGAGATCATCAGCGGTCTCAACCCGTCGGGCACCACGCCGACCACGACCACGACGCCGACCGGCACGAAGAACGATGAGAAGGACAAGAACGGTAAGCCGACCGAGGTAGACGGCGGTGACGGCGGTGGCGGCAGCCCCGGTGGCATGGTCGGCGGTATCCCCACCGGCGGATCGCCTTCCCAATTGAGCAATTACGGCGGACCCCGAGGCGGCCTTAGCGACGGTGGTCTCGGTTCCGGTTCACCGAGCAACCGCTCGTCCAGCACCACCGCGCAGACGCAGACGGCAAGGACCACCACCTCGCCCAGCATGATGCCCACCGGCGCCGGCGCGGCGGGCCGCGCGGGCGACGCCGGTGCGGCCGGGGCCGAACGCAGCAACACCAACCTGGTGACCGGATCGCACGGCGACGAAGTGGTCGGCGTGATCGAGGGCGTTTCGATCCCCGTGGTCGGCGCGTTCGACGATCTGCAGGAACCACCGGACAAAGAACTCACGCTCTGAAAAACTGGGTGTAACAGGAGGATTGCCATGGCCGCGAACGAATTCCACGGAGTGAGCTTCGATCCGGTGGCCGCCCGCGATGTCGCGGCGCAGCTGGATGAGCTCGCCGACCGACTGTCCGCCGGACTGCTGGGTGAGCAGGCGAAGCTCAACATCATGCCCGCCGGAGCCGATGAGGTGTCCGTCCGTGCCTCCAGCACGCTGAACGCGGTCGCCGCGACCTTCCAGGAGCGCGGGGGGCTCGGCGTCGACGAGCTGCGCAAGTTGGCCGCCACGCTGCGCGCGCAGTCCACGCGCTTCAGTGAGGCCGAGGAGCGCAGCGTCGCGGACCTCGTCGTCTGAGCGGACCATGCTGGAACCGACGAAACCCGGCTTCACCGGGACGGTCTGGGAGGCCAGGCCGCCGGAGCAGCTCGCTCGCGACCTGGCGACGGGGCGCCGGAGCCGTACCAGCGGCCGAGGCCGGTCTCGCCTGGGTACGGCTGAGTGCGGGTTTCGCGGCGGCGGCGGTCGAGTACGAGCGGATCCTCAGCCTGCTCGACAGCGCCTGGGAGTCGCAGAGCGGTCGCACGGTGGTCGACCGGGTTCGCGCTCTACGCGATTGGCTGCTCTCCTCCGCTCAGGCGGCGGCGGCGAACGCCGCTCAGGCGGAAGCTCACGCGGCCGCATACGAGATCGCGCGGCTGGCCATGCCCGATGCCGGTGAGGTCGAGGCCATTCACAATCTCCAGAAGACCTTGGAACAGGTGGGCGCGGCACTCGGCGCACCCATGCTGGCCAAGATCGCGCATGTGGACGGTGAGGCCGATGCCGCCAAAGCGGTGGCGTCGCGGGTGATGCGCACCTACGAGGCGGCGACGGAATCACTGGCCACCCCGTGGGAGCACCAGGCTCCGCCGGTGGTCACCACCGGAGAGACGCTGGCCGCCGCACCGGCGGAAAGTCAGCCGACCGCGACTCCGACGGGGATGGGCGGGATTCCGGGTGGTATCGGTCCCATCAATATCGCACCGGTGAAGACGGACTATCGCGGTCGCGCCGTCATGCCGACGACCGTGCCGTCCGGACAGCCGGTCCCGGCCACCCCGGTCACCACGGCGCAGCCGTCTGCCGCGGTGCCGCTCAGTCCCGCCGCGATGGCGCGCGGCGGACAGCCCTCTGGCGAGGAGCACGCTCCGCAGTTCAGTCCCATCGGCGCACCCGCCGCCGACAGCGACCTCGGCCTCAACGCGGGTATGCAGGTCGCACCCGCGGTGCTGGGTGGTCTCGATCCCAGCGCACAGCGGGTACCCACCGACACCGCTATCGCCGCGACCGGCACCGACGCGGAGGCGTCGCGGGGCACCGAATCCGGAACGGCCCAGGAGGCCGCCACGTGACCACACTGACCAACGACGGTGTGATCGCGCTGGCGGGGCGCCTCGAGATCCAGACGCTGCCGCTGGTACTCGACATCGGCCCGCGGCAGGACACGTACTCCGAATGGGAGGCGGCGCAGCAGCGTGCGGTCGCGGAATTGACCGCGAACCATGTGCTCGACCCACACGGTGAAGTCGACTCGGATACCGCCGCGGCGCTGTACACGCTGGCCCAACCGGATACCGAGTTGGCGATGCGTGTCTTCGGCGACAATCGGGTGCGGGTATGCCTGGCTCGACGCGGCCACAGCCACGCCGTCGCGGTCCGGCGCGGTGACCGTGTCGATGTCGCCCCGATCTGGTCCGACGGGTCGGGCTCCGCGCTGGCCCGGCCGATAATCGAGGCACTTGGTCCGTGTCCGCCCGCGGAAGTGGCGAGCTTCAGCGCGCTTTCCACCGAACTGGTCGAACGCCTCGATGCCGCGACGGAATCGGAGGACTACGCCGACGCCGTCTACAGCCTCGGCGTGGACGACCGGGACGCGACCCGCTATGGCCTGACGCTCGCGTCCTGCCACACCTACGCCGAGATCGTCGTGTACTCGCATGCGGATGGGCTCACCGACCGCTCACCCGGCGCCGTGGTGGTGTACGACACCCTGCAGGGCCGGATAGTGGCCGCCCCCGGGCTCGCATTCGACCAGCAGGTATGGTCCACTCTGACGCCCGGTACCGATCACCGGATCGCACAGGCGATTTCAGCGCTCATCGAGTCGTTGCCCGGGGGTCGGTGGCTGCCGTGATCCACGGCCACCCGCACTGCTGATGGAGGATTCGTGCCAGCACAGCTGACCACTCGTGCCCAAGTCAACGGGTACCGTTTCCTGCTGCGTCGACTCGACCATGCGCTGGTGCGCCGTGATGTGCGCATGCTGCACGACCCGATGCGTTCGCAGACCCGTTCGCTGATCGCGGGTGCGGTACTGGGCATATTGGTGGTGGCGGGTGCCGCGATCATGTCCTTCCTGCGTCCCCAAGGGGCGATCGGGGACGCGAATATCGTGATGGGCAAGGACAGTGGTGCGCTCTACGTCGTCGTCAGGGATGAGCAGGACGAGAGCAAGATGACGCTGCATCCGGTGCTCAATCTGTCGTCGGCCCGGCTGATCGCAGGCAGCAGCGAATCCCCGACATCGGTCAAGGACGGAAAGCTCGGGTCCACCGCACGCGGTCCCATGCTCGGAATCCCCGGTGCGCCCGCGGCGCTGCCGGGCTCCGCGCAGGGGGACCGATCCGATTGGACTCTCTGCGATACGGTCGAGTTGTCCGATTCTGGTAACGAGATCGTCTCGTCCGGCACGAAGACCACGGTTATCGCGGGCGAACTCGTACTGAGCGATCAGATGGCGGCGGTGGACGCCGATACCGCGCTTGTCGTTTCCAAGGGCGACAAAACCTATCTGCTCTACGACGGCAAGCGCGCTGAGATCGATCCGAACAACAATGCCGTGCGGCGGGCACTGGAGCTCTCGAAGCATCCGGCGCGGCCGATCAGCACCGGCCTACTGGATGCGGCCACCGAGGTGGCGCCGCTGACGCCGCCGGCAATCGACCGGAAGGGCGAGCCGGGGCCCGGCGCGCTCAGCTCGGTACCCGTCGGCGGGATCATCAAGGTGACGGCTCTGGTGGGTGCGGACGAGCCCGAGTACTACGTCGTACTCGCCGATGGGGTGCAGCGCGTTTCGGAGTTCACCGCACAGCTCATTCGCAATGAGGACTCGTTGCGGATGAGCGAGATCCCGTCCCTGCCACCGGATCTTCTGGACGGCATCGAGGTCGTGGATCACATGCCGGTCGGCGATTTCCCCGGTGGCATGCCGACGATCGTCGACGCTCAGCAGGGGCCCATCATCTGTATGAAGTGGTCCAAGGCTCGCGGCACCGGCATCCTGCAACCGGATGTGACGGAGGCCCCCAGCGACCGTGCCGAGATCTCCATGCTCATCGGCGTCCGCCTGCCGCTGCCCGAGTCGGCCAAGCCGGTTCAGCTGGCTACCGCGGACGGCGGCGGTGATCGCATCGACAGCGTGTACATCCGGCCCGCGTCCGGCGAGTTCGTTCAGACCACCGGAAACGAACCGGGCAGTCCGCGCCGGGGAAGCCTGTTCTATGTGGCCGACAACGGCATCCGCTACGGAGTGCCCGACCTGGAGACGGCGCAGATGCTCGGACTGGGCAATTCGCCCCGTCTGGCGCCCTGGACGATCGTCAGCCAGATGGTGCCCGGACCCACCTTGTCCAGGGACGAAGCACTGGTCAGTCACGACACCCTGCCTACCGGAAGCTGAATCCGCGTCCGCGGCATGCGGCCCGCCGCAGGGGAGGAACGAGGCGGGGCTGCGAACTCCGTTTAACGCGTTGTGATTCAGCGGCGAGCGTAGGCCGAGCCGATGAAGCGCTGTTCGGTCGGTGTGGTGACGAGCTGGGCAGTGGTCGTCGTTGCCGGGGTGCGCACAGTTACCGTGTAGGGGCTGTCGGGATCCTGGATGATCGTCACATCCGCGTCCGGCTGCCAATCGCGGGGCGGCGCGTCGAGCACCGTGACGACGGTGGCCGAGCCCGAGGGTGCACTGGACGGGACGCCGTCGAAGACCACGACGGTCGCGGCCGGATGCGGGGCCCTCGCGGTCGAGGTGCTGTGTCGGGCGTTGCCGGTGATCGAGGAGGCCAGTGCCAGCGCATGCGGCGCACCGACATTCGCGACCATGTCCTGCCAGGCGGCGGGCCTGGCGGTGTGCACAACCGCCCCGGCGCCGAGGGCGATGGCGCGCAGGATCACCTGCTGTGCCAACGGCAGGCTGCCGATGATGTCGATCCGGCGGGAACCGGACCCGATGAGCGGTACCGCGATTCCGCTGCCGGATCCGTCGGCGCCGATCAACTGCCCGCAGCCGCCGGTCGGCACCAGAGCCCCCGCGAGCGCATCCACGGGGCCGCGATAGGTGAGCGCCCGGCTCTCGCGGTCTCCGAACGGCAGGCTGTCCAACAGGGCCCACATCTGGCGTTGCCGGAGTTCCTGCAGACCGGCCACGGGCGGCGAATCCAGTTCCCGCACCGTGTCGTAGCGCACCCGCGCGTCCACCTCGATGGCATCGGTGCGGGTGTCCTTGCCTGCCAGCGGACGCAGGCGAACCGTCAGCGTGGTCGCCAGACTCGGGACCGCCCAGATCATGGCCAGGCCGTCGGTGGTGATCATCTCGCTGCCGACCTGGTAGCTGGTGAGATGGGTATTGCGGGCGATGAGCGCGGTCGGCGTCTCCTCGAGCTCCGCGACCGGGATACCGCGGATCAGCTCACGCAGCGCGCTGGTCATCTCCGACGAAGTGAGCACGGACGCGGTAATACCCTGCGCGGCCAGTCGATTGGCCACCCGGCGCGTCGCGATCGCCGCCGCGCGCAGCGTGCCCACCGCGCCGCCGCCCCGATTGTCGACGGCCTTCGAGGTCGCGAGCGGGTTCAACCGCAGCACCAGCCATACCGTCCGATGCGCGATGGCGGGCAGCGGACCGAGGATCTCCTCGTACATCCGCACCAGTGGCGCGACACTGGACGCGTACCCGGACAGGACGGCCTCGCTGCCCGCGGTCCGGGTGCCGGTGCTGATCACGTCGATGGAATCCAGTTCGATATCGAACTGCCGCAAGCAGCGGGCGATCTCGGTGAGCGGAAGCACCTGGTCGGTGCTCAGCGAGCCCCGGCGCAGCAGGGTCAGCGAGTCCGGTGGGGAGTCGATGCGCAGCATGGTGGTCAGCAGGGTGCCGTCCCACCGCAATCCGTAACTGCCGCCCTCGGGCAGCGGAACATCGATGAGCGACGCCTCCGCGGGTGGGCGGCGGCGCGACTGCCGCCAACGGAACGCGATCCAGCCGCCCAGTCGCAGGCCGATCGGGATACCGCGCACCGGCGTCAGTCCGATCAGCGCCGGAAGTGCGGCCGCGATGAGGATCGCCCACCACGGCGCGTCGACGGCGACGGCCACCACGGAGGCGGTCGCCGCCAGCAGCGCGACGGGGATCACCAAACGTAGCGGCAGCATTCGGAACAGCCACAGTTCGTCCGTGCCGAGCCGCGCGGGTTCCGGTGGCGCCGAATCCCGCCGGGTGGGTGGTCGTCCGCCGTCCGCCGTAACGTCGCCGGTTTCCCGCTCGTCGAGTAGGTCGTTCACCACTGTTCCCCCGCTCATCCGATCATGCCGCGGCGGAACTCAATCCGAGCGACGTCAGAACCGTCTGCAACGCCGCGCGCATATCCGGAACTTCGATCCGCATAAGCACCGATTCGTCCACATCGTGCAGATCGATGGAATCGTCGTTGGCGAGCCGGAACTCGCGCTCCTCCTCCGCGGCCTCGATGAGATTACGGATGAAGCGGCCGTTGCCCGCCAGATCGACACCGCGGCGTGGTTGCCCGCTCTGGTCCTTGCTCTCCATGTCGTACAGCCGCTTGCACACCTGGATCAGCAGCGCCGACGCGTCGTCGGACAGAGCTGAATCCCGCTTGCTCGCAATGACCTTGCCGATCTCACCCAGCTCCTCCGCTGTGTAGGAGGGGAACTGGAGGCGTTTGGCGAAGCGGGAGGACAGGCCGTCGTTGGCGGCCAGGAACCGGTCGATCTCACCGTCGTATCCGGCGATGATGACCACCAGCCGGTCGCGGTCGTTCTCCATGCGCGCCAGCAGGGTGTCCACCGCCTCCCGGCCGAAGGCGTCGCCGCCCGAAAGCCCGGTCTGGATGAGGGTGTACGCCTCGTCGATGAACAGCACGCCGTCCAAGGCGGTGTCGATGAGCTTGTCGGTCTTGATGGCCGTGGAGCCCAGATGCTGGCCGACGAAGTCGCTGCGCTTGGCCTCGACTACCTTCTCGGTCCGCAGGATCCCCAGGCCGCAGTAGATCTTGGCGACGATGCGGGCGATGGTCGTCTTACCGGTGCCGGGTGGCCCGGTGAATGCCAGATGCTGGCCGCGCGCGGCGCTGGACAAGCCCTTCTCCGCGCGGATCTTTGCCAGCTGCACGCTGGATTGCAGCTTGGCGACTTGATTCTTCACGGCGGCCAGTCCGATCTGCCTATCCAGATCGGCCCGGGCCTCGGCCAGGATCGCCTTGGCGCGGTCCTCGTTCTCGGCTTTCTGCTTCTCCGCGAGCGACGGCGCCGACTCTGGATCCCATTTGTCGGTCCGGGCTTCGATCACCTCCTTGGAGGTGACGGTGATGCGGTAGGTGCGATCGCGCATGGCCGCGGCATTGGCGGCGAAATCCGGCGCCTGCGAATAGACCTGTTCGAACAGTGCCTGCGCCTCATCGGCGGCGCCCGTTTCGCGTAGGCACAGGCCGCGGCAGAACATGGCGGCGGTGCGGGCGGCGGGAATCGGACCGGCCTCGGCCTGTTCCATCCGCCGGATGGCCTCCCCGAAGAGTCCCAGCTGCGCACACGCCGTGCCGACCATCACATGTGCGCCAGCGGCCAGGTAGGGATCTTCCCACTCGGCCGATCCGGACAGAATGACCATGACATCCGGCCAGCGCTGGGTGTTGTAGTGCAGCAGCCCGCGCACATAACTCGCGATACGGCCGTCGATGTCGAATTCCGGATCGTCGGAACGGCGCTGGCTGCGGTGCTTGTCCAGCTCGTCGAGCACGCGCTCGGCCTCGTCGTATTGCTTATCGGCGATCAGATGAGACGCGTACGCGAGCCAGATCTCGGTGAAGCTCGCCAGTGGATAGTCGATATACAGCCCGGGCAGAAATCGTCCCGCGAGGACACGCGGCGCCAAGCCGATCCGCCGCTGCTCGCGGCCGAGGGAGACGGTGCTCGTTTTGTGCAGGTTGTACAGCACTTCCTGCGTCATCTCACCTGCCGCGGCCAACCCCAGCCAGGCGTCGCACATCGTCGGATCCCACTCGGTGGCGCGCTGAAAGGCCAGTTTGGCGTACTCGAGATCGCGGGTCGACTCCTGCCCTTCGATGCTGAGCCCCAAGGACAGCACACCGGCGTCGAAGGCGCGCTGTGCTTGGCGAGTGTCGATCATAGTGGCCGAACCCCGAATTCGTCGATCCTGGTTAATCTTTCGTTCACAATCCCCACCACGGTGTGCGATCTCGCAGAAGCGGACTGTCGGATACATTATGGTTACCCGCCACGCGTGGGCAACT
The DNA here is from genome assembly GCF_030767025.1 of Nocardia sp. CC227C. Classification (GTDB taxonomy): domain Bacteria; phylum Actinomycetota; class Actinomycetes; order Mycobacteriales; family Mycobacteriaceae; genus Nocardia. The sequence continues at coordinate 270,270 of NZ_JASITE010000003.1, forward strand.
GTGAGTGAAGGCAGGAGCAGTTCAGCAAGTGACCGCACAGTCGATCAGTGGCCTCGGTGCCGCTGAAACCGAATTGTGCCGTGTGTCCGTCATCGGGGGGAACACCCAGCTCGACGTCGGTCTGCCGGCAAACGTTCCGATCGCCGTGTTCATCGGCGATCTGGTGAAGCTCATCGCTTCCCGAAATCCCGGCCTCGCGGACAGCGAGGACGGCGAGGCGGTGGTGCAGCCGGAACACTGGACCCTGGCCAAACTCGGCCGGGACGCGATCGCCTCCAGTCAGACTCTCGTCGATGCCGACGTCTACGACGGTGAACTGCTGGTGCTGCGCTCCGTTGCCGCCAAGGAAGCACCGGCGCTGTTCGACGATGTCATCGACGCGGTGGCACGGCTGACGGACACCGACTTCCGCGGCTGGTCCGCCGTCTCGGCGCGCTGGGTGGGCCTGTCCGTCACCGTGGTCACCGTGCTGCTCGCGCTGGGGCTTGCCGCGCTCAGCCGAGGGGCGGGCGACACCTTCGTGGCCCCCGCCATGCTGCTCGGCGGTGCGGTGATCGCGGGAGTGGCGGCCATGATCGCGGTGCGTAAGTACGCCGACGAGCTCACCGCGACCGTGCTCATGCTGTGCATGCTGCTGTTGACATTCGGCGGGGCAGGGTTGGCGGTACCCGGAGCGATCGGCAGTCCGCACGCACTGCTCGGCGCGAGCGCCACCCTGTTGTTCGCCATCGTCGGCTACCGCCTCATCGGCGTGGGGGCCGCCGTCGTCGCCGCGGTTGTCTCGATCATCGTCTTCTCCTGCGGTGCGGCGGCGGTGCGCATGATCTGGGATGTCGAGATGTCGAAGATCGCGGCAGGCGTGCTGATCGTCGCGATGCTGCTGCTGTCCATGACGCCGCGGCTGGCGGCCGGTCTGGCGCGACTTCCGGTGCCACCCGTGCCCACCGCGGGCGCGGCGATCGATCCGGCCGACCACGAACCCCGCCCGACCCTCGAGGGCATCGGCGCGATCGGCGCCACGGCCCTGCCGTCGGCGCACGGCCTGGGGCAGCGGGCTCGAGCCGCCAACCTCTATCAGACAGGCATCCTCGTCGGTGTCACGCTGGGCGCGATCGTAGGCGCGATCGGTGCGGCCGACCCGCTGGGCGCGGCCAAGTGGCAGGGCATCACCCTGGCGGTCGTCATCTCGATCATCCTGTGCCTGCGGGGCCGTGCGTACGCCGATCTCGCACAGGCCAGCATCCTGATCGTGGGCGGCTGCCTCACCTACCTGTCGCTACTGGTCCTGTTGGCACTGGGGGATTCCGATCAACTGCTGCTGTCGGTGGGACTGCTGCTGCTCTTCGCGGTGGGCGCGACCGGCTTCGGCGTGATCGGGCCGCACATCGAGGTGACACCGGTGACGCGGCGCTTCAACGAGATCTTCGAGTACATGCTGATCGTGTCGATCATCCCCTTGTTGCTGTGGCTCATGGGCATCTACGCGATGGCACGGAATCTATGAGTCGCCTCGCCGGGACCTGGGCGCGCACTCTCTGCGCGGCAGCGGTTCTCGGCGGTGTACTGGCCGGGCCGGCCACGCCGGCCGCCGCCCGACCGGCACTCACCGTCGCGCCGCCGAACGTCGATCCAGCACTGCTCGGCGAGGCCCAGGCGCTGAGCGGGAATCCCGGACCGCTGGAACCCACCGAACAGCAGAGCGTATGCGCCGAGCCGGCCTATCAGGGCGGGCAGCTGCGAGAGGCGCCGTTCGCGCAGCGGGTACTGGACCTGCCCGCCGCCTGGCAGTTCAGTCGGGGAGCGGGTCAGAAGGTGGCGGTCATCGACACCGGAGTGAACCCGCACCCGCGGCTGCGCGCCCTGCAGCCCGGTGGCGACTTCGTATCCGATACCGACGGCACCGTCGACTGCGACAGTCACGGCACCCTCGTGGCCGGAATCGTCGCGGCCCAGCCGAGCCCGGACGATGCCTTCGCCGGAGTCGCACCGGATGCCGAGATCCTCACCATCCGCCAGCTCAGCCTGGCCTACCGCACCAAGGAGAACCGCAACGACACCCCGCCCGGCACCATCGACCCATCCGGCTACGGCAATGTCCTCACTCTGGCTGCGGCCGTAGTGCGGGCGGTGGACATGGGCGCAACCGTCATCAACATCTCCGAGGTCGCGTGTACCAGCGCGAGTGCCACCATGGTGGACGGCGCGCTGGGTGCGGCAGTGCGCTACGCCTACGAAAGCAATGTGGTGGTGGTCGCCGCGGCCGGAAACTTCTCCGAGGGTTCCGCCTGTGGCACCCAGAACACCGGAACCGGATGGGACAAGGTGCAGACCGTGGCCAGTCCCGCCTGGTTCAGTCCGTATGTCCTCTCGGTGGCGTCGGTCGAGCCGGACGGGAGCCCGTCACCCATCAGCCTGTACGGCCCCTGGGTCGGTGTCGCGGCCGTGGGCCGCAAGATCGTCTCGCTGGACAGCAAACCCGGCGGTGTCGGCCTGGTGAACGCGGTGCAGACACAGCAGGGTATGCAGACGATCGACGGCACCAGCTTCGCCGCACCTTATGTGTCCGGACTGGCCGCGCTCGTTCGCGCCCGATTTCCGGAACTGACCGCGCAGCAGGTCATGGACCGGATCACCCGGACCGCGCACGGACCCGGCATCGGCCGTGACGACCGTATCGGGCACGGGTTGATAGACCCCGTCGCCGCGCTCACCGACCACCTGCCCGACGAGCCGGTGAGTGCGGGCGCCGATGTTCCACGCGCCTTTCCGGAGCCTCCGCGCCCGCCGGAACCCGCCCGTCTGCCGCGGCTCGTCGCCACCATCGGGTCCATCACCTGCCTGACCATCCTGGCCCTCGGTTTCGCCATTTCGATTCCGTACCGCCGCAGGCGCGACAGCGATGCGCTGCCCGAACTCGATTAGTAACGACCGGAGAAGAACCCATGGCTACCGAAGGTTTCGTGCGTCGGCCCCGCATCGCGCCGCCGCGTGCGCCCGGCGGTGAGGTCGCGCTGACCGCACCGCCCGAGATACCGCGGCCGGTCTCGACACCGCTGCTGATGAAGCTCATGCCGGTGGTGATGGTCGTGGCCGTCGTCGGCATGATCTCCATGATGGTCATGATGGGGCGGAATCTGTTCGCCAATCCCTTCATGATGATGTTCCCGATGATGATGCTGATGTCGATGGTCGGCATGTTCATGGGCTACGGCCGTAGCGGCAACAAGAACGCCGCGGAGCTGAACGAGGATCGCAAGGACTACTTCCGCTATCTGGACCAGATCCGCCGGGATGTGCGCCGCACCGGCGCGAAGCAGGCCGAGGCACTGCTGTGGAGCCACCCGGAACCGGCCGACCTGCCGTCGCTGGTCGGTACCCGACGGATGTGGGAGCGGCGACCCAACGACCCGGACTTCGGGCATGTCCGGGTCGGCGTCGGAACTCACCGGCTGGCAACGAAACTCGCGCGGCCCGAGACAGGTCCGTTGGAGGATCTGGAGCCGGTCTCCACGGTCGCGCTGCGCCGGTTCGTGCGCACGCACTCCGTCGTGCATCACCTGCCGACCGCGGTGTCGCTGCGAGCCTTCCCCGCCATCAATGTCGAGGGCCCGCCCGAGGACGCGCACATGCTGGTGCGGGCAATGCTGATGGAACTCACGGCATTCCACGGACCCGATCATGTCGCGGTCGCGATCGTCTGCGCTGAGCCGGATGGCGAGACCTGGTCCTGGGCGAAATGGCTGCCGCACCTGCAGCATCCGAAGGAACGGGACGGCCTCGGGCCGGTGCGCATGATGTACCGGTCGCTGGCCGAGCTCGAAACCGCGCTCGCTGACGACCTGCTGGAGCGGGGCCGCTTCATGCGCAATCCACAACCGACGCAGGGGCGTCTGCATCTGGTCGTGATCATCGACGACGGCTATGTCAGCGGCACCGAACGCCTGGTCGGCGAGTCCGGCCTGGATTCGGTGACGGTCATCGACCTGACCGCCCCTGAGAACGGTCTCGGAGCTCGGCGCGGACTGCAGCTGGTCGCGGCCGACGGTGATGTGTTCGCCAAGAGCGCTGCCGGTTCGGAGAAGTTCGCCACTTCCGATCGAGTGGAGCTGCCCGAGGCGGAATCCTTCGCGCGCAACCTCGCCCGTTATCGGATCGCCACCGCCGCGCAGATCGTCAACCTGGGCGACAACACCACGACCACCGATCCGGGTCTGATGGCGTTGCTGAAGATTCCGGACGCCGCGCAGATCGACGCGGCCAAAGTGTGGCGTCCGCGCGCGGGCCGAGAGCGGTTGCGAGTGCCGATCGGTGTCACCCCGGACGGGACACCGGTCGAGATCGATATCAAGGAGTCCGCCGAGAACGGTATGGGTCCGCACGGTCTCTGCATCGGCGCGACCGGCTCCGGCAAGTCGGAATTCCTTCGCACTCTTGTGCTCTCGCTGGTGACGACACATTCGCCCGATCAGCTCAACCTGGTCCTGGTCGACTTCAAGGGCGGCGCGACCTTCCTCGGCTTGGAACCGCTGCCGCACGTGGCCGCGGTGATCACCAACCTCGAGGAGGAACTCGAGCTGGTCGACCGTATGAAGGACGCGCTGGCCGGCGAGATGAACCGCCGTCAGGAACTGCTGCGCTCGGCGGGCAATTTCGCCAACGTGGTCGAGTACGAGAAGGCGCGGTCGGCCGGTGTGCCGCTCGATCCGCTGCCCGCGTTGTTCATCGTGATCGACGAGTTCTCCGAGCTGCTCTCGCAGAAGCCGGATTTCGCCGACCTGTTCGTCATGATCGGCCGCCTCGGCCGCTCACTGCACGTTCATCTGCTGCTCGCATCGCAGCGTTTGGAGGAGAACAAGCTTCGCGGCCTGGACGCGCATCTGTCCTACCGCATCGGTCTGCGTACGTTCTCCGCCAATGAATCCCGGGCTGTGCTCGGTATCACCGACGCCTATCACCTGCCTTCGGTGCCGGGTTCGGGTTATCTGAAGAGCGATGCGTCGGATCCGCTGCGGTTCAACGCAACCTATGTATCGGGCCCCTACGTCGCGCCGCGCGCCACCCGGCAGACCGGTGAGCGCACTTCGATCGAGACGCCGCGGGTGTTCACCGCCGGACCGGTCGAACTCCCGCCGGCCCCCGAACCCGCGCAGCAGTTCGATCCGCTGGCTCTGCTGCCGCCCCCGCCACCGGTGGACGAGGGCATTCCCGACAGCCTGTTGCAGGTGGTCGTGAAACGACTTGTCGGCCACGGTCGTCCGGCCCACGAGGTCTGGTTGCCGCCGCTGGACGAGTCCCCGTCGGTGGATATGCTCCTGCCCGACCCGGATTGGCGTTCGCCGGCCAACCGACATGGTCAGCTCTGGCTGCCGATCGGCGTCATCGACAAGCCCTACGAGCAGCGCCGCGATGTGCTGGTTGTCGATCTGGCCGGTGCACAGGGCAACCTCGCTGTCGTCGGTGGTCCGCAGTCGGGCAAGTCGACGGCGCTGCGGACGGTCATCATGGCCGCGGCGGCCACCCATACGCCACGGCAGGTGCAGTTCTACTGCCTCGACTTCGGCGGCGGTACGCTCGCCGGTCTCGCGGATCTGCCGCATGTCGGCTCGGTCGCGGGCCGGATGGAGGTGGACCGGGTGCGCCGTACCATCGCGGAAGTGGCAGCCCTGCTGCGGCAGCGTGAGGAACGATTCCGGGCCCTCGGCATCGAATCGATCCACGAGTTCCGCAAGCGCAAGGCCGCCCTGCACCGGCTGCCCGAGGCCGAACAGGCCACTGATCCGTTGTCGGAGGACGAGTTCGGCGACGTATTCCTGGTCATCGACGGCTGGTCCACCATCCGAGCCGAATTCGATCAACTGGAACCGGCTCTCAACGCCCTGGTTCAGCAGGGCCTGTCCTACGGCATCCATCTCATGGTGGCGGCCACTCGGTGGGCCGAGATCCGTCCGGCGGTCAAGGACCTCATCGGCACCAGGCTCGAGCTGCGGCTCGGTGATCCATCGGACTCCGAAATGGACCGGCGGACAGCGAATCTCGTGCCGCTGGGCCGACCCGGCCGGGGTCTGACCAAGGACAAGCTGCACATGCTGATCGCGTTGCCGCGGCTGGACTCCGATTCCGATGCCAGCACCCTGGCCGAAGGCGTCGGTACCGCCAAACTGCAACTCAACGAGCTGTATCCGCGGGAGCGGGCCCCGGAGGTGCGCATGCTCCCGCCGGAGATCCCCCGTGAGGACGTGGTCGCCGAGGCCCATCGGCGCGGTATGCGGCTCGGTCGCACCAGGGTCGCCATCGGCCTAGGCGAGAACGAGTTGGAGCCGGTGGTGCTGGATTTCGATTCCCAGCCGCACCTCATGGCCTTCGCGGACGTGGAGCACGGCAAGACGACGCTGCTGCGCAATATCGTGCTCGGCATCGCCGAGAACTCGACCGCCGACGAGGCCCGCGTCATCCTCATCGACTACCGGCGAACCATGCTCGGCCTGATCGAGGGCCAGCAGCTGGCGGGGTACTCGACCTCGGCGCAGACTTCCTTCGACATGATCAAGGAGGTCGGCGCCTATCTACAGAAGCGCATTCCGGGAGCCGATATCACGCCGCAGCAGCTGCGCGACCGCAGCTGGTGGAGTGGCCCGGAAATCTATGTCGTGGTCGACGATTACGACATGGTCGTGACCGGTGGCCGCAACCCCATCGAGCCGTTGCTGCCTTTCCTTCCGCAGGCCCGCGATATCGGCCTGCACCTCGTGGTCACCCGCCGCTCCGGTGGCGCGGCGCGAGCGCTCTACGACAAGGTGCTCGGCACGCTGAAGGATCTCTCCGTCGACTGCCTGCTCATGAGCGCGCCCAAGGACGAGGGCAAGTTGTACGGCGATGTGCGTGCGAGCAAACTGCCGCCGGGGCGTGGCACGCTGATCTCACGGACGCGCGATCTCGAGATGATCCAGGTGGCCTACGTCCCACCGTCGGTCTGAGTCGCGGCCCGAAAACACGGCTGATCAACCGTGGTGCCGGGCCGGTTCGACAAGGGCCGGGAGCGGTTTCGTGCGCGCGGGAGCCCAGGCGGCCGTCCGCCGCTCGAACAGCGCCCGGGACGGCCCGGTAGCTTCCGGCCCGGCGATTCGCACCAACCGGAATCCGGCGCGGTGGTAGTAGGCGTGCAGTCCATTGTTGGTGGTCCAGGCATCCAGCCGTACCCAGGCCCGATGCTTGTCCCAGGCTATGGATCCCGCGTGGGCCAGCAGCGCCTCCCCGACCCGCTGTCCCGCGAACCGCAGATCCACGATCATGTAGTGCACGATGACCGCGTCGGCCAATTCCCCTGGGCTCCAGAGTCCTTCGTCGGCGCGGTCGTTCACCGTGATGGTGCCCGCGCGTTCGCCGTCGACCTCCGCCATCCACGTTTCGCCATTGCTGATCGCTTGCGCGACCGAACCGGCGAAGGTCTCGATGGGCAGGCCGCGACCCTCGCGGGTCCACTGATCACTGCCGCGGGCCGCCAGCCATGCCGTTCGTTGGAGTCGGAGCCTACAGATGGTCCGGAGATCATCGAGGCGGGCTGGGCGGATGCGGAGCGTCATGGTGAGCCGGGTAGCAGGGAGTTGCCGAAGGAGTGGGAATTGGCGGGTGCCGAGGGGACGCCGAGGACGCGGCGGATCATCTCGGTGCCGCTGTCGTCGCCGAGTTCGTAGGCGAGGCGGTTGCGCGCCGCAATGGAACGATGCCTGGTCACTCGGGTGACACGATCGTGGTTGGCGCCGATGCGCAGATGGTCGAGCAGGAAGGTGCCGGGGCCAACGCCGAGCACGGCGGCCTCCTCCGAGGTCGCCGGGCGGGCGACGACACTGTCGCGGTGCGCCGTCTCGGCCTGACCGCGGTCGGCGAGTCTGCGCGTGGTGCCCTCCGGTATGTCGTAGGGACAGTCGATGCCGGTGGCCTCGGCCAGGTCTCTGGGATAGAAGCTCACCTCCCAGGACCACGGTTCATTGTCCAGATATTGCACGACTGTACGCGCCACCACCCACGAGTCCTTCACGATCCCCAGCCAGTGCGCCACCTCCGCGCTCGCCGGCTCCATACGGGCGGTGAACTGCTTCGATGGCTCGCGTCCGGCGGCGCGCGCGATCTCCTCGAAGATGTCGTGCGCCGCCCGGGGGCGGTCCGGGCGGATGTGGTTGGTGACAACCGATTCCAGCACCTCCTGGCTGCGCACGATGGTGCCGCGGGAAGTGGCCGTGTAGACCAGGTTCTCGGCGACGAGGACCTGGATGGCGTTGCGGGCGGTCGTGATCGACACCTGCATCTGCTCGGCCAACTCGTTGTGGCTCGGTAGTCGATCACCGGGCTTCCACTTGCCGCCTCGGATCTCCTCGCGGAGGAGGTCTGCGATCCGTTGATACCTCGGACCGTCCGCCATCTCGCTCCTCGGTTGTTGCTTCAAGGCATCGAAGTCTACTCCGCCCCACGAACCGCCGTGTGAGGCTTGACACACGCATTTCTCGGTTTATTGTAATGAACGTCCTGAATGCGTGTTGGTCAGCGATGAACGCGAGGCAACGTGGCAGTTTCGGAGACATCCAATACGGTCGTAGTGGCCCTTCCCGACGTTCCGGGTTATTCGGACGCCGAGTCGCAGCCCCTGACGGCGGGCCTATTGCCGCCCTCGGACCTACTCCTGCGTGCATGCCGCGGCCACCGCGTCATCGGCGGATCACTGCTGTGGTTCGCCCATGACCTGGCCGTATTGCATGAGAAGCGCCTAGTTGGGCGGGGCGGCACCGGGCCGGATACGGACCCAACCTCCATCGTCGAGAACAAACGACGCCGAATCGAATTGGTCATGGCGATCGACGACTGGGTCGTGCGCAATCTGCCCCAACATCGGCTGGGGGCGACTCTACACACCGAAACGGTCGGTTCGGTGATCGACAGGCTGGCGGAAGCGTCGGTGCGAGCACATCACGCGTTGATGACGCTTGACGCCAATGACGAAATTCTGCATTCCGCTTGGCACCATTTGGCCGAATTGTCGGACGCATATGATGATTTGGTACGGGATGTGCTGGCGGGGCGGCGGCGGTTGCCCGCCTGGTAGCCGAATACGGCCGCCCGCACCCGAGGTGTGGGCGGCCGTCCGTTCCGGTCTAGCTCGGCAGCCGGTCGATCGCCGTGCGGGCGGCGGACTCCGCGGTGGCGCACACCGACTCGTTCGGGCTGTCGCTATTGCCCTGCACCCTCACCTGCAGGACCTCGTGCCACCGATCGGTTGCTCGGAACACGTACTCGCGCTCACAGATCGACGCCACGGTCGACGTCGGCGCGATGAGCTGCCGCCCACCACCGAGGTCGATCGTCGGATCGTCGGTGCCGACACCTCCGGTGCGGCGGGTGGAGATCTCCACCGATGCCGAGCCCTCCCAGGTACAGGAATGCGCGAACACCTCCGCCGGGGATTCCGGCACCGCGCCGATGAGCGGGAGCAGGCTGGCGGGGTCGGCGAGCGCGCAAGGGTCCACCGCCGCCAGCGAGGCCGTCGCGTCCGGCAGGCGCGGGATCTCGTCTACGGCCGCGAGCCGCAGCAGGATGTATTCGGCCTGGTCGCAGTACCTCGCGCTGGTCGAGACCGACAATCCCCACCCGTTCAACTCGGGTGTCGTGATCGCGCGGTGGCAGGTGGAGGATGCTTCCTCGTCCCCCAGGATCGGCCGACCCGCTCCATAGGAGCCCTCCGGGACGGTTACGGCCATCACGTCCGTCGGGGTCAGGTAGCTGTCCGGATCGAAGTTCAGATAGAAGGCCCGCCCGCTGGCTTCCATCGTGCAGCCCCAGCGGTACCAGTCGGGTGCGAAGCTCCAGGCCGATACGTCCGCAGGGAAGTTCTGCGCGATCTCATTCGGAATCGGCTCCGCCAAGGCCGCTTTCAGCCACGCGCAAGTATCCGCCGCGCGTACCTGGGCGAGTGTCAACACTCTGGGGGCTGCCGTTGCGGGCGCGCCGCCGCCACGCATCCAGACCGCGGCCGACACCGCGATCGCGACCACCGCCAGCACAGCGAAGCCGATGAGGGCGGCGGTGCGGGTGCCCCGCTTTCGTCGCGGAAGTGCGATATCGACCGGGGGACGACGACCAGAACGATGGAAGCGTCGCCCGCCCGGCAATACCGAGGTCGCGTTGGGATCCGCGGTGAGCGCCACCAATTCGGTGTGTTGCCTGTCGATTTCCCGATGCACCGGCTCCGGCCACGGCGTCCCGTGCCGCAGCGGATCCCCGAGGAAGTCCAGGATCTGTGCCGGAGTGGGCCGAGCGTTCGGGTCCTTGTGCAAGCAGGGCTCGATCAGGGTCCGCAATTCCGGGGGCAGCGCTTCGAGGTTCGGCTGTGTATGCGCGATATTGAACAGCGTGTAAGCCAGCGAGGCGGCGGTGAACGGGGCCGTACCCGTTGCCGCCATGACCAGCACCGAGCCGAGCGAGAACACGTCGCTGGCGGATGAGAGCGGTTCGGACAGCGTCTGTTCCGGCGACATGTACGCGGGAGATCCCAGCACCGAACCGGTTTCGGTGAGACCGGCCGGATTCTCGGTCATGGACGCGATACCGAAATCGATGACCCGCGGACCGTCCGCGGCCAACAGGACGTTGGCGGGCTTGAGATCCCGGTGGATCAGCTCGGCACCGTGGATCGCCCGCAATGCGGATGCCAGCCCCGCGGCCAGCCGCAGCACCGCCTCCGGCGGCAACGGCCCGTACGCCGAGACCGCCTTGTCGAGCGGCAGGCCGACGACGAAGACCGACGCGAGCCATGGAATCTCGGAGTCGACGTCGAAATCGATCACCGGTGCGGTGAACGAACCGGATACCCGCGTCGAGGCTTCGACCTCACGACGGAACCGGGATCGGTACTCCACCTCGTGCAGCAGATGCGCGTGCACCTGTTTAACGGCCACCAGTCGGCCATCCGGACCTGTGCCCAGCAGTACCCTGCCCATACCGCCGGAGCCGAGTTCACCGACGATGCGATAGCGGCCGACGAAGGGCGGATCCTCGGGGGCGAGCGGGCGTACGGTCATTTCGGCAGCCCGGGTAGTACGGCGGACAGCGCGCGCTCGGCCCGGTCACACGTATCCGGTACGCCATCCCGCCAGGCGCCCATCGAGATCGTGACCACCTCGGCTTGATCATCATGGGTCGGACGGGCCATGTACGCGAGATCGCAGATACGGCCGCCGCTGTCCTGCAGATACGCGGTCGCGCCGTCGACCTGGACAGCGCTGTTTCGCGAATTCCGATCCGGGCGGACATGCTCGTTCAGAGTGAGCGTGAGGTTGTAGTCGTCGCCGGACCAGTGGCAGGACGTCGGTCGGACCGTGCGTCGAACGGAGGGCCCGACGAGTTCGGACACCAGATTCTCATCCAGCAGCGCGCACGGATCCAGCGGCCGAATCGAATTCTCCGGCAGCGAGAGTCGCGGTGGATTGACGGCCAGTCGGTTGACCACCGCACGCAGACCCCGCTCGGCCACCGGACATCCGTTGCCGCTCGTCTCCGAGGTCTTCGCCGTCAGTTCGACCGAGACCAGGGGGCGATTCTGCGTGACCACCGTGCGCGCACAGGATCTTTCGTTAGTGAACAGCCCGAACATCGGCATCCATCCCGCGACCTCCCCGGAGGGCTTCCACAGGTTGTCGTTCATGACATCGTCGGAACCGATCTCCAGTTCGAAGGCCACTTCTGTGCCGGAGGAGTCGGTGAAGGTCGTGCCACACGAATTCAGGATCGCATTCGAGAAGTCGCCGGTGCGGGCGCCGAACTCCGGACTCAGCGAGTTCTCGAGCAGGGCACAGATATCCAGGGTTCGCCACTGCTCGCCGGTTACCGCCATCGACAGATCGCTCGCGGGAGCGGCGTGTCCCGGCTGTTCCGCCCACTCCTGGGCCGCGAAAGCGGTGCCGGCGACGAAGACGAGCGCCCCGACCGCCGCGGCGGCCGTACGCAGGGTCCGGCGGCGGCGGTCTCTCAGATCGGCCAGTTGCGCCTCGTACCGTGCGTGCTTCGCGGTGGTCTCCGTCCACCATTGCGAATCGGCACGGTGGCCCGCGACCAGGTCACGTACCGCACCCGGCCAGACCGGCTCGGCCTCGATCCGCCCCGCGGCCTCGAGCAGCTGTTCCGGGGTGGGGCGTTGTGCGGGATCCTTCGCCAGACAGTGCTCGACGATATCTCGCAGCGGCGGCGGAACCCGGGAGACATCGGGTGCGGAGTGGATGACGCTGTAGAGCACCTGCGGGGTCGCGGTGCCGGAGAACGGGCTGTCGCCGGTAGCGGCCATGGCCAGGATCGCGCCGACGGAGAACACGTCGGCGGCCGGGCCCAACGGCTGGCCCTGCGCCTGCTCCGGAGACATGTAGGCGGGTGAACCGACGACCGAGCCGGTCGCGGTCAGTTGTGCGTCGCCCTCCAATGCCCGCGCGATGCCGAAGTCGATGACCCTCGGACCGTCGACGGTCAGCAGGACGTTGGCCGGCTTGAGGTCGCGGTGTACCAGACCGGCGCGGTGAATCTCGATCAGTGCCGCGGCCAATCCTGCTGCCAGCAAACGCATTCCGCCCAGGGACAGCGGCCCGGTCTCCTCGATCACGGTCCGCAGATCCGGACCCGGAATGTATTCGGTGGCGAGCCAAGGGCGCTCGGATTCGGTATCGCTGTCCACCACCGCCGCGGTGTACGCGCCGGTAACCTGGGCACTGGCCGTGACCTCACGGCGGAAGCGCTCCCGGAACTCGGTGTTTCGGGCCAGGGGACGGTGAATCTGTTTGACCGCCAGCAGCCTTCCGCTCGGTGCCTGTCCGAGAAGTACCCGCCCCATGCCGCCCTGACCGATGACGGCGATCAGGCGGTTGCGGCCGAGCCGGCGTGGATCGTTCGAGCTCAAACCCTTCATGCGGATCCCTCCCTGCGCCCCGTATGGTTGCCGAGCCACCGCGCCGTTCTCATTCGCTGTCCTTCAGCAGCGCGTGCTGGGCCGCGGCCAGATGGCGCACATCGCGGTCCTCGTGGCTGAAGACTTCTGCGATCAGATTGTCGTGCCGGACCAGGCAGCGGTATCGGCGTGCCTGCGATTCGGTGCGATTCGGCGCGGTGGCCTGGAAACAGGAGATGTCGTCGACACCGCGGACCCCGGCCATCTCGACGTACTTCGACACCGTCGGTGACTCGGCCAGGTAACCGGCGAAGTTCTCGGCGGCGGCGGCATCGGGCAGTTCGAACAGGTATTTGTTGTCCGAGACGGCAATCGCGGAGACGCCGCGCGCTTTGTACTCCCGCGCCGGCTCGGCGGGGTCGGTACTGGTCAACAGCGCATACGTCCGTGGATCGTAGACCGCGAACCTACGGGCGTCCGGCCGACTGTCGCCCGTGCTGACCAGGCGGGCCAGCAGCCCACCAGGATCCAGCGGCAGTGTGTCCAGATCCGCAGGTGGAACGGGCTCGAAGTTCTCCAGCCTGCGGACCTGCTCCCGGTAGGCCGTGGACAGTAGCGCGGTCATCCGGTCGAGGTTGGGCTCCCGCGCCTGAACGAGGACGTGGATGACGACCGATCGGTACGCCATCCAACTGCCGATGTCGGCGTAGGTGGGGATCCAATGGCTCAGTGCCGCAGGATAGCCGGGTAGCGCGACAGGAGTATTCGCATCGTTCAGTGCGAAATCCGAGGAAGACATCGCCGCAGCGGCCGCGGCGGCGGACTGGTCATCCGGAAACGCGGTGAGGACGACCTTGACCGCGGGATGCTTCAGGTGTTCACCCAGATACGGGGTCTCCGCGGACTCCGACATGAATCCGGCATACGGGTTGAACGGTGCCGCGGCCATCATCTGGTGAGCCTGAACACCCGACCACATGCCGTGCTCGTCGACAATCGAATTGGCATAGCGCTGCGAAGCCACTGCGGGGTCGATGTCACTGCCGAAGACGATATGCTCGCCCAGGCGCAGCGACTCCACGATCCTGCCGCGCGTTCGATTGGGACCGCTGTCATAGCTGTGCGCCGTAGGCGTCGGCGAATACGGGCCGAAGTCGGTGGCCGCAATACTGTCCGCTGTCGAACCGTCACCCCCGCCGCATCCGGCGGCCGCACACGCCGCTATGGCGGCCAGCGCCACCGCGGCGATCCGGTGGAACCGGAATCGCATGTACCCCCCTCGTCCCGCCGCCTGCTCGCGGACGGTGTGTTCAGATCTGCACCGCTACCGGTGGTCGAGGCCATCCGGTCGGGCGTCAATCTAACACTGCGAACCGGATCGAACCACTCGCGGGCGTCCGCACCTGGTTGTCGCGGATGTGTTGCTACCTGCGGTGATACCTGGTGGCCGCAGGTAGCGGTCGCTCATCCCCGATAGCGGCGGTGTTCGGCGGTGAAGTCGTCGGCGACGGTTGCCGCGAGTTCGACCAGGGCGCGCTTGGTGGTTTTGTGCAGGCGGGACAGGTCGATTTCGGCGCCTTCGGAGAGGTGTTGGTCGAAGGGGATGATGTGGACGGCTCGGCAGCGGGCGAGGAAGTACTCGCGGAGCTGTTGGATGCCGACATTGGGGGAGCCCTGGCGCGGGAGGTTGATGACCACCACCGCGTTGCGGACCAGGTGGTCGTGACCGTGCAGGGAGAGCCAGTCCAGGGTGGCGGCGGCGCTGCGAGCGCCGTCGATGGCCGAGGACGAGATGAGGACCAGGGAGTGGGCCAGGTCCAGGACGCCCGCCATGGCCGAATGCATCAGGCCCGTACCGCAATCGGTGAGGATGATGTTGTAGAAGCGCTGCAGGATGCGGGCTACGGCGCGGTACTCCTCCTCGCTGAAAGCCTCCGACGCGGCCGGGTCCCGTTCGCTGGCGAGCACTTCCAGGCGGCTGGTGCCCTGGGAGGTGTGGCGGCGGACGTCGGAGTAGCGCTGGATGTGCTCGTCCAGCAACAGATCTCGCACCGTCGAGCGGGTCTGGAGGGCGACGCGCTGGGAGAGGGTGCCGAAGTCGGGGTTGGCGTCCACGGCGATCACACGGTCGCCGCGGATGGAGGCGAAGATGGAACCCAGGCCCATGGTGGTCGTGGTCTTGCCGACACCGCCCTTCAGGGACAGCACGGCGATGCGGTAGTCGCCGCGCACGGGCTGGCGGATCCGCGCCACCAGCTCCTGCAGGCGGCGCTCCTCGGCGGACATGCCCGGATTGATGGCGCCACCGGACATGTGGTGAACGGCCCGCCGCCACCCCGAGCCGGGAGCCTTCTTGGCGCGCCGCAGCGGGACGTCATCCAGTGAGGGCATCGGGTTGCCCTGTGCGGCACCGGGATTGCCGTACCGGTGCGCACCCCCCGCGGGACCGTAACCCTGCGGCATAGGCGCGCCGGGCTGGCCGTAGCCGACCTGGTTGTAGCCGGGCTGGCTGTGGTTGGGCTGGTCGTAGCTGGGCTGGGGTGCGTAGCCGGGGCCGGGCTGGCTGTGGTTGGGCTGGTCGTAGCCAGGCTGGAGTACGTAGCCGGGGCCGGTTTGAGAGTGGCTGGTCTGGTTGCCGTAGTCGGGGTCGGGCTGAGGCTGGTTGGTCCGGCTGGCGTAGTCGGGACCGGGCTGAGGTTGGTTGGTCTGGTTGCCGTAGTCGGGGTCGGGCTGGGACTGGCCGATCCGGCTGGCGTAGTCGGGCTGGCCCTGGCTCGGCGGCTCGGGCCGTGCCCGAGCCGGATGTCCCTGATCGGGATGTGCGGTGGAGTCGGGCTGCCCGTACGTGGAGTACGGCTGCGCCGGAGCCGGGGCGTAGGGGGTCGGCGCGGACGTCTGGGGGTGCACGGTCGGCTGTTGTTGCTGCCGGTGCTGTTCCGGCTGGGCGGCATGCTCCGAGGCCATCGGTGCCCGCGCGGGCGGATAGGGCGCGGCGTATCCATGCTCCGCAGCCTGCTGCTCGGGTTGGAACCTCGTCGCATTCGGTTGCGGCGCACCGTCGCCCGGTCCGGCATTCGGCGAAATCGCAGGCGCGGTCGCCGCGTCAGGTGCCTGCTGGCCGGGTTGCTGCGCGTAGCGCGAGTGTGGTGCCTGCGGGCCGGCTGGCTGCGGGTGAGCCGCGTATGGGGACCGAGACTCGGGCGCGGTGTCGGGCCGAGTCTCATGCGGTGCCGGATGCTCGGTCGGGGGAGCGGCCCAGTGCTGTTCGGCGGCGGGTGCGTGCGGCCGAGCGGGGGACGGGATCCCTTCGGGGGCAGTGGGATGCGCTGCGCCGGGGTGCTGCGGGTCGCCGGTCTGGGGCGTGCCGTAGCGCACCGTGGGTGTGCTCTGCGGTGGGGTGGACGGGGCGCGGTGCCTGCCACCGGACGGCGGGTCGGGGACCGGCTCGGCGGTTGGTGCGCGGTGGCCCGAAGGAGCGGCGGGCAGGTCGAACCGCTGCGTGGGGGGAACGGCGGTCGAGGTGTCGCGGGTCGCCGGTTCCGGTGCGGCGGAATCCTGCGACGTCGGACCGCCCGCTGGTGTGGTGCGAGCCTTGGGAGCCCGGCGGTGCGGGGCGGCGGG
Organism: Nocardia sp. CC227C; assembly: GCF_030767025.1. Lineage (GTDB taxonomy): Bacteria > Actinomycetota > Actinomycetes > Mycobacteriales > Mycobacteriaceae > Nocardia. The sequence continues at coordinate 286,807 of NZ_JASITE010000003.1, forward strand.
AGCGGACGCGGCGGGCACGGCCGAACCGTCGGCATCGGCGTTCGGCGCGGCGGAGTCGACGGCACCATCGGCCGACGAGGGCCGCGGTGCGGGAACGGCACCATCCGGAACCGACGTGGACCGTCGTCCCACCGCATGCGAGTCGGCCGCCCCCGTGGAGTCGGTGGCGCTCGGGTCCGTGGCCCCGTCGGTCGACTGCCGCGACGAAGCCGCGGAATCCTGTTGCGGTGCGGAGGGACCCATCCGCTCGGCACCGTCATCGCCACCGGCCGCCGTACGGTCGGCGGAAGGAGCGCCGGTCGCGGGGGCGGTCACATCCGCGAGCGGCCGCGGCGGCGTGGAGCGATCCGGTGCGGCGGCACCGCTCGCACCGGAGGTCGCGGGGGTTCCCGCCGGCCCGGTGTCGGGCAGCGGCGGACGCTGCGCCGGGGAGGTAGGCGCTGGCGGGTGTTCGCCGGTCGGGGGCGCGGTCAGGGTGTCCGGCCGTGACGTGCGTTCCACGGCGGCCTGTCGGTCCGCATCGGCCTGCGAGTGTCGTTGGCCGGGGTCGTTCGCCGAGGGGGCGTCCGGCGGCGGTGGGCGGTGCGTCGCCTGCCGAGCCTCGTCGGATGGCGGAGAGTGCTGCCCGGGCGGGGCTGGAACGGGCGTGGGGGCGGTTCCCGGCGTCGAGGTCGGGGAGGCCGTCGGGGGTGGGTCCGGGAGGGGTGGCCGGGGCGGGAGGGGTGGACGTGTCGCGGTGCCGGGGGCCGGAGTGGGGCTCGGCGCTCGGCCCGGTGTGGCGGGGTGCGCGGGAGCCGACGTCGGCATGGAGTGCGGTGCCGACTGGGTGTTGGAGGTCGGTGCGGTGCCGGGAGTCGGTGCGGTGCCGCCGGGGGTATCGGGAGACGTCGGCGGTGGGGTGGGCTGGGCCGTCTGTGCCGGGGCGGGGCCGTTGGTGGCGGGCGTTGGTGCCTCGGTCGAGCCCGGGTGCGCGGTGGGTGTGGGAGGCCGGGTGAAATCCCGGCTCGGGGCGGGCGTCGGGTGCGCGGGGGAGTTCGGGGCAGGGGACGGGCTCGTGGGGGAGCTTGGGGTCGACGCCGGGCTCGTGGGGGAACTCGGGGTAGAGGCGGGGCTTGGGGGCGAGTTCGGGGCAGGGGCCGGGTGCGCGGGGGAACTCGGGGCAGGGGTGGAGCTCGGGGGGAATGCCGAGTTCGGTCCGCCAGAGGCGAATTCCGTGTTCGCAGGGGCGCTCGGGGCGTGCGGTGTATCCCGGTGCGGTGCGGGTGGCAGCGGGAATCGCGGCGGTGCGGCGTGCTGCTGTGCTGGCGGGAGCGGTGCGTCCGGCGCGGTCTCGCCGGGGGTGCGGTTCGGCGGTTGCGCGCTCGTCGGCGCGGTGGGAATCGGTGGGTGCGCCGGAGCCGACGGGTGCGCTGGAGCTGCTGGGTTGACTGGCACCGCCGGGTGGGCTGGAGCTGCTGGGTTGACTGGTGCCGACGGGTGGGCCGGAACCGCCGGGTGGGCCGGAGCCGACGGGTTGGCGGGACCTGGGAGCGGTGGGCGTCCGCTCGCCGCACCCTCGTGCGGAGCGCTCTCCTCCAGGGGCGGCAGTCGCCGGGGGGCGTCTCCGGCGGATTCGTACCGCGGCGAGGGGGTTCGATCGGTGTCCGGCTGCCCCGGCGCTCGGTTGTCGCGGGGCCGCGGCACCCGGTTGCCGCCGGGCAGCGGACGGTGTGCCGCCTCGCCGGGCCGCTCGGGCGTGCTGTGCTCGCTCCGCGTCCCCGGCTCGCCGTGCTGGCGAGTGTCGAAGCCGTGGGCGGGGGCGGGCAGTTGGTCGCCGGGGTGGTGGCCGGATGCCTGGGGGGTGCGGCGGGGGAGGCCGGTGGGCGGTTCGGATTCGGGGGCGTGCGCGTCGTTGGGGGACGGGTCCTGGTTCCAGGCGGGGGTCGGGGGGATGCGGACCGGTTCGCGCTGGGGGATGGGGTCGGGCTCGGGGGCGTCCTTGTCCTTGCGGCCCTTGCGGCGGCCGAACAGGCCGCCGCGGGCGGACTTCTTCTCGGGAATGAGTTCGTCGTGCGGGAGGTTCTCGACGGGAGCCTCGTAGCCGACCTCGGTGACTTCACTCTCGGAGAGCCACGGCGGCAGCATCGGGAGGCCGTCGTTGTTGCGGCTCACATGTCCCCCTGAATGCTGGACCGAACTGATACAGGACAGCGCAGAGTTTAGCGATCCAGACGAGGACGTGTCGGGGGCAGTCGGTTCCGCGAGGGCGGACGACCGCCGGGCGCGGGCTCTGCTCCGCACATCACCGGGGCTCTGCTCCGCACGTCACCGGGGCTCTGCTCCGCACGTCACAGTGCCCCGTATTTGGCGCGAACTGGGAAGACGAGTAAGCTTGGTCGGCGGTGCGCCTACACGGTGGCAGTGGCATGTCCTCATGCCGTGTCCCGTGAGTATGGCACCGGGTCGACTGGAGTGCACGACAAACCAGTGATCGCACAGCTAGCCGAGAGCGCTGCAACCAACCAGGTTCAGCCTAAACGGGATCGCGGAGGATATGGCGAAGAAAGACGGGGCCATCGAGGTCGAGGGTCGAGTTATCGAGCCGCTCCCGAATGCGATGTTCCGGATCGAGCTGGAGAACGGTCACAAGGTTCTCGCGCACATCAGCGGCAAGATGCGGCAGCACTACATCCGCATCCTGCCCGAGGACCGCGTGGTCGTCGAGCTGTCGCCCTACGACTTGTCGCGGGGCCGCATCGTCTACCGCTACAAGTAATCGCCCGCGGCGATTGCCCCTAGATTTCCCCGGCCATACCGGCCGGGGAACAACTGTGTTCACGGCCAGTGGACACCGACCCAGATTGGATCTGACGTGAAGGTTCAGCCGAGCGTCAAGAAGATCTGCGAGAAGTGCAAGGTGATCCGCCGCAACGGACGGGTCATGGTGATCTGCGACAACCTGCGCCACAAGCAGCGCCAGGGCTGATTTCGGCCGGAAGGCCGGGCTCGCCGGGAGCAATCCCGGTCGCTCACCAGCCAAGCACCGAACGCAGTTCGGATTGGCAACACAAGAAGACCTCCCAGCGCCAGTCGCCGTTGTCGAGCCCCGTGCGGGGCGGATGGCGGCCCACCCCCGGTACGGAGGCCGGGGCCCCATACGAGGGGACGGACAGGGAGCAGACCTCCGAACAGAAAAGGAATCGCCACCATGGCACGTCTGATGGGCGTCGACCTCCCGCGTGAAAAGCGCATGGAGATCGCGCTGACCTACATCTTCGGCATCGGCCGTACCCGCGCCAAGGAGATCCTGGAAGCCACCGGCGTCAGCGCCGACCTGCGCTCGAAGGACCTCAGTGACGACGACCTGACCAAGCTCCGCGACTACATCGAGTCGCAGGACTTCAAGGTCGAGGGTGACCTGCGCCGCGAGGTGCAGGCCGACATCCGTCGCAAGATCGAGATCCAGTGCTACCAGGGCATCCGCCACCGCCGCGGCCTGCCCGTGCGTGGCCAGCGGACCAAGACCAACGCTCGCACGCGCAAGGGTCCGAAGAAGACCGTCGCCGGCAAGAAGAAGTAGGGATAGCGCATGCCTCCGAAGAGCCGGGCCGCTGGCCCGAAGAAGACTCAGAAGTCGCGTCGCCGGGACAAGAAGAACGTCCCCCACGGCAACGCGCACATCAAGAGCACGTTCAACAACACCATCGTGTCCATCACCGACCCGCAGGGCAACGTCATCTCCTGGGCGTCCTCCGGCCACGTCGGTTTCAAGGGCTCGCGTAAGTCCACCCCGTTCGCCGCGCAGCTCGCTGCCGAGAACGCTGCCCGCAAGGCGCAGGAGCACGGCGTCAAGAAGGTCGACGTGTTCGTGAAGGGCCCGGGTTCGGGCCGTGAGACCGCGATCCGATCGCTGCAGGCCGCTGGCCTCGAGGTCGGCACGATCTCCGATGTCACCCCGCAGCCGCACAACGGCTGCCGTCCGCCCAAGCGGCGTCGCGTCTAGCGGGAAGGAAGGTAGAGAAACATGGCTCGTTACACCGGCCCCATTACCCGCAAGTCGCGTCGTCTGCGTGTCGACCTCGTCGGAGGCGACCAGGCGTTCGAGCGTCGTCCTTACCCGCCCGGCCAGCACGGCCGCGCGCGGATCAAGGAGTCCGAGTACCTGATGCAGCTGCAGGAGAAGCAGAAGGCTCGCTTCTCCTACGGCGTCATGGAGAAGCAGTTCCGCCGCTACTACGAAGAGGCGAACCGCCAGAAGGGCAAGACCGGCGACAACCTGCTGCGTCTGCTCGAGTCGCGGCTCGACAACGTCGTGTACCGCGCCGGTCTGGCCCGTACCCGTCGTCAGGCTCGTCAGCTCGTCTCGCACGGCCACTTCACCGTCAACGGTGTGAAGGTCGACGTGCCGTCGTTCCAGGTCTCCCAGTACGACATCATCGATGTCAAGGAGAAGTCGGCCGGCTACCTGCCGTTCCAGATCGCGCGTGAGACCTACGGCGAGCGTCCGGTTCCGGGCTGGCTGCAGGTCGTCCCGGGCCGACTGCGGATTCTGGTGCACCAGCTCCCCGAGCGTGCGCAGATCGATGTTCCGCTGCAGGAACAGCTGATCGTCGAGTTCTACTCGAAGTAGGCGCTCACCGCGCCGCTGGTGGGGGGCCGCCGCAAGTCGGTCCCCCGCAATCCATGTCGTGAGCGTCAAATAGCGGGCGCTCTTGAAGGAGGAACAGTCCATGCTGATTTCACAGCGACCGACGCTGACCGAAGAGGTCGTTTCCGAGAATCGCTCCCGGTTCACCATCGAACCGCTGGAGCCGGGCTTCGGCTACACCCTCGGCAACTCGCTGCGCCGCACCCTGCTCTCGAGCATTCCGGGTGCCGCGGTCACCAGCATCCGCATCGACGGCGTGCTGCACGAGTTCACCACGGTTCCGGGCGTGAAGGAAGATGTCACCGACATCATCCTGAACCTCAAGGGCCTCGTGGTGTCGTCCGAAGAGGACGAGCCGGTCACCATGTACGTGCGCAAGCAGGGCCCGGGCACCGTCACCGCCGGTGACATCGTGCCGCCGGCCGGTGTGACCGTCCACAACCCGGATATGCACATCGCCACCCTGAACGACAAGGGCAAGCTGGAGATCGAGCTCGTGGTCGAGCGCGGTCGCGGCTACGTCCCTGCCGTGCAGAACAAGGCGTCGGGCGCGGAAATCGGCCGGATTCCGGTGGATTCGATCTACTCCCCGGTCCTGAAGGTGACCTACAAGGTCGAGGCGACTCGTGTCGAGCAGCGCACCGACTTCGACCGGCTCATCCTGGATGTCGAGACCAAGAACTCGATCTCCGCGCGGGATGCGCTGGCGTCGGCCGGTAAGACCCTGGTCGAGCTGTTCGGCCTGGCTCGTGAGCTCAACGTCGAGGCGGAAGGCATCGAGATCGGGCCCAGCCCGGCCGAGGCCGACCACATCGCGTCCTTCGGGCTGCCGATCGAGGACCTGGATCTGACCGTGCGGTCCTACAACTGCCTCAAGCGCGAGGGTGTGCACACCGTCGGCGAGCTGGTTGCCCGCACCGAGTCCGATCTGCTGGACATCCGCAACTTCGGACAGAAGTCCATCGACGAGGTCAAGGTCAAGCTGCATTCGCTGGGCCTCTCGCTGAAGGACTCCCCGGCCTCCTTCGATCCGTCCAGCGTCGTCGGCTACGACGCCGCCAGCGGCACTTGGAGCGACAGCGGCTCGTTCAGCGACACCGACAGCGGCGAGCAGGACTACGCCGAAACCGAACAGCTCTAAGGCCGCGCGGGGTGTAGCGCCCCGAGCCGGCCTTCAACACAGGAGATTCCAACAATGCCCAAGCCCAAGAAGGGTGCCCGCTTCGGCGGGTCGGCGTCGCACCAGAAGGCGATCTACGCCAACCTGGCGACGGCGCTCTTCGAGCACGGTCGGATCACGACCACCGAGGCCAAGGCCAAGGCGCTGCGCCCCTACGCCGAGAAGCTCGTCACCAAGGCGAAGGCCGGCACTCTGGCCGACCGTCGCGAGGTCATGAAGGTGATCCGCCGCAAGGACATCGTGCACGCTCTCTTCGCGGAGATCGGCCCGTCCTTCGACGGTCGCGAGGGTGGCTACACCCGCATCGTCAAGACCGTCCCCCGCAAGGGTGACAACGCGCCGATGGCGATCATCGAGCTGGTCCGGGAGAAGACCGTGACCAACGAGGCCGATCGTGCCCGCCGCGTCGCCGCCTCGCAGCAGAAGGTCGCGGAGACCAAGGTCGAGGAGAAGGTCGAGGAGGCCGAGACCGAGGCCGTCGCCGAGGCTCCCGCGGAGGAGAAGAAGGAAGACTGACGTCTTCGTTCTTCCGAAGGGATCGGGGGCTCTGCCCCCGCACCCCCGTGTGAGTCGGCTGCGCGAGGGGATCGGGGGCTGTGCCCCCGGCACCCCCGTGTGAGCCGGGTGCGCGGCGGATCTGAGGCTCCGCCCCCGCACCCCTGGGAGCCGGGGTACGCCCCGGTGCCCCGATAGTCGGACTCATGTCGAGCCCGTCGTCCCTTCGGGGCGGCGGGCTCGACTCGTGTCGATCAGGAGGTCGCTGTGGTGGTGGAGGATTCGGGCTCGGACGTGGTTCGGGTACGGCTGGATATCGGCTACGACGGGACCGACTTCATCGGCTGGGCCCGCCAGCCCGGGTTGCGCACCGTGCAGGGGGTGCTCGAGGAGTCGCTGGGCAAGGTGCTGCGGGAGCCGGTGCAGCTGACCGTGGCCGGACGCACCGACGCGGGGGTGCACGCGGAGGGGCAGGTCGCGCATTTCGACACCCGCGCCGAGGTGGACGGGCCGCGGCTGGTGCATCGGCTGGCGCGGTTCCTGCCGAAGGACGTGCGGGTCAAGTCGGTGAGCTTCCCGCCCGCGGAATTCGACGCCCGCTTCTCCGCCGTTCGCCGCCACTACGCCTATCGCCTCACCACCGCGCCCTACGGCGCGGAGCCGCTGTCGGCGCGCAGCGTGGTCGCCTGTCGCTCCGACGTCGATCTGGAGGCCATGCGGGCCGCGTCGCGAGAACTGTTGGGGCTGCACGATTTCGCCGCGTTCTGCCGCCGCCGCGAGGGCGCCACCACGGTGCGCGAACTACAGCGCTTCGACTGGGAGCGCGACGGCGATCTGCTGACCGCCCACGTGAGCGCCGACGCGTTCTGCTGGTCCATGGTCCGCAGCCTGGTGGGCGCGGTGCTGGCGGTCGGCGAGGGACGGCGCACGCCGGAGTGGGTGGCGGGCCTGCTGCTCGAACGGGAGCGTTCCAGCGCGGTGACCGTGGCTCCGGCGCACGGCCTGAGCCTGGTGGCGGTCGACTATCCGCCCGACGCCGAGCTGGCCGCCCGCAACGTTCAGACGCGCGAACTGCGCACCGTGCCCGGCGCGGAGGGCTGCTGCGGCAGTTGAGGATCCGCGCAGCCGTCGGTTCGGGAGATGAGGAGTTGGTGTTGTCGGCCGTCCATGTCGTGACGACCGTGGCCGCGGCGTCCGCCGCCGGAGGGAGCGGTGGACGGTGACCGGCCGGGTGCCGGATATCCGCGAGGTCGAGATTCGCTCCGGAACCGAGGTCTCGTCGGGGGAGGCGTTTCAGCGCTGGGAAGCGCATATGAGCGAGACGTACTTCCCGCTGGCCGTATCGCCCACCGCGCCGAATCACTTCCACGGTTGGATCAGCCACGGCAGTTACGGCGGGGTGGAACTGTCGGCGGTGGGTGCGACGCCGCAGCGGGTGCGCCGCACCGCGCGGGCGGTCGCCGACGCCGAGGACGAGTATCTCCTGGCCGGAATCTTCGTACGCGGGCAGGGACGCCTGCATCAGGGGGATCGCGTCGCCGAGCTGCGCCCCGGCATGATGGTGCTCTACGGCAGCGGGGAGCAGTATCACTGGGAGATCGAGGGCCGGTGGGAGAAGGCGGTCGTGCAGGTTCCGCTGAGTCGATTGCGCGAGCACAGCGGGATCACCCTGGACGAGGTGCCGACCGTGGTGGCGCTGCCCGGCGATTCCGCGGCCGGCGTGGTGGCTCGTTACTTCCGGGGCCTGGCCGGAATTCAGCGCACCGATCCGCGGCAGGCGGCCGTGCTGGCGGCTCCGGCCATGGACATGCTGGTCTCCGCGGTGCACCTGGCCGTCGGCGGTGAGCGGTCCACCCCGGACGCCGTCGTTCGGGAGCAGGTGCTGGACTACATGCGCGCCCACCGCACCGATCCGGGCCTCACCGTCGATCGGATCGCCCAGGGCTGTCTGATGTCGCGGCGCACCCTGTACCGGGTCTTCGACGAGATCGAGGGCGGTCCGGCGGCGGTGCTGCGACGGATGCGGGTGGACTACGCGTGCGAGCTGCTGACGAAATCGGCGCTGCCCATCGCGGCGGTCGCGCGCGCGTCGGGTTTTCTCACCGAGCGGCATTTCTACCGGGCCTTCCGGTTGGAGAAAGGTGTCACCCCGGCGGCGTTCCGGATGTCCGACCTCGCCCGAAGCGCGCCCGATTTGTCCGAACCAATTCGCTTGTCTGCGAATGTGAAGCGAGCGAACTCATAGCGTCGATCGGAATGCTGGGAGTTTCGGCCCACTCGGTGGGAAGATAGCCGTGTGGGCCGACCGATTGCCGCCACCGCCGAGGTCATATCGACCTCGGACGTTTCGCCGCGCCAAGCCTTCGAACAATGGGAAGCCATCGTCGCCGACACCGTGGTGCCGGCAACCGTCGCGCCGCTGGCCCAGGGGCACTGGCACGGCCAGCTGAGCTGCACCCAGTTCGAGCGCTCCAGCGTGACCCTGATGCGTGCCAGCGCGCAGCGGGTGATCCGATCGCGCAAGCAGGTGGATCAGTCCACCGACGAGTTCTTCCTCGCCAACTTCGTCGTCGACGGGGTCAACTGGACCGAGCAGCAGGGGCGGCGCGCGGAGACCGAGACCGGGTCCATCGCCTTCTTCGACAGCGGACGGCCGCTGGTCAGCCTCACCACCGACAACGCGCTGTCGGTGATCGTGCGTGCCCCCATGGACCAGTTGCTCGAGCACTCCGGCCTGACCCGCGACGAACTGCCCATCGCCACGGCGATGCCCACCGACGGCGCGCTCGGCGTGGTGACCGGGTTCTTCCGGGGGCTGGCCGAACTGCCGCCCGGTGAAAGCGACCGGGCGGCAAACGTACTCGGCACCCAGTGCGTGGAGATGCTCGCCTCGGCGGTGCTGCTGGCCACGGGCGGCAATACCGTCGCGCCCACCGACTCGATCTACACCCGGCGGCAGGTGCTGGCCTACCTACGCCGCCGGTTCACCGATCCGGACCTCACCATGGACGAGGTCGCGCACGCCTGCCTGGTCTCGCGGCGCACGCTCTATCGCGTGTGCGCCGGGTTCGGCGGACCCGCCGCGCTGGTGCGGCGCATGCGGATCGAGCACGCCCGCAAACTGTTGCGCGCCGATCCCTCCCGGCCGCTGTCGGCCATCGCGTTCGCCTCCGGCTTCGGCACCGAGCGGCACTTCTATCGCGCCTTCCGCGACGAGACCGGGATGACGCCGGGCGAATTCCGCACCGGTCTCCACCGCGACAGCTAACCAGGCACACACGGTCGGTAGCACGGCACGAGATGTCGGTGTGCCCCGGCACTCACCTGGCGAAGGGTGATTGCACCGTCAATCAACGGTGAGTGTCGAGGGGAGGCGCGGTGCTTTCGAAAGTGCGAGTCGCGGCGGTGCAAGCCGAGCCGCGCTGGCTGGACCTGCGCGCCGGCGTGGAGCAGACCGTGGAACTGATCGCGGAGGCGGCCGCCGGCGGAGCGCGATTGGTCGCCTTCCCCGAGGCGTTCCTGCCCGGATACCCGTGGTGGCTGTGGTTGGACTCGGTCGGTCGGGGTCCCGGGTTCCTCGCCCGCTACCGGACCAATTCGATGATCGTGGACCGCGCCGAATTCCGCCGTATCACCGATGCGGCGCGGCGGAATCGGATTCACGTGGTGGTGGGGTTCAGCGAACGATCCGGCAACGACCTGTACCTGTCGCAGGGTTTGATCGACGATCGCGGCAATCTCATCGGACTGCGGCGCAAACCGGATCCGACGGAACTGGAGGCGATGATCTTCACGCCCGGAGATCGGTTGCAGCCCTATGTATTCCGCTCCGCGATCGGGCGGATCGGAATGCACGGTGGCTCCGAGCAGTTGCGGCTGCCCGCTCGCCAGGACCTCGAGCGCGCCGGGGCACAGCTGCACGTGGTGTCCTGGCCGGGGTTCATTGTCGCCAAGGAGGTGGGCTGGGGTGTGCGCGTGAACACCGCGGCCACGCTCTGGTACGCGGTGGTGGGCGGCATGTTCGTGATCGCGCCGTGCGCCGTCATGGATGTCGCGGGCAGCGAGCAGCACCGCGGCCCCGACGCGGGCAAGCGGCTGGTGCGCGGGCCGGGCGGGCACACCCGGATCTACGCACCCGGCGGGCGGGAGCTGGCCGCGCCGTTGGCGGGCGGGGCCGAGGGCATTCTCTTCGCAGATATCGAACTCGATCTCAGCGCGGTGCACGCGGCCTGAGCGGCGGGGGCGGCTACGGCGGAATAGCCGCGTGTGCCGACGAGTTCGCTCTCGGTATGACGGAACTCGGAAGAATTGGCGTATGGCGTGCCTACGGGGGGTTCACACCGGAGGAGGCACGGGAGCTGGAAGGGCTGGGGTACGGGACGCTCTGGCTCGGCGGATCGCCGCCCGCCGAACTGCCCGGCGTGGCTGAGCTGCTCGCCGCGACCGAGACCATCCACGTGGCCACCAGCATCGTGAACGTCTGGTCCGCCCCCGCCGCGGAAGTGGCCGAATCCTTCCATCGCCTCGACGCCCGCTTCCCGGGACGGTTCCTGCTCGGCCTCGGTGCGGGCCATCCGGAGATGACCGGCGAGTACCGCAAGCCCTACGAGGTGCTGGTCGAATACCTCGACGAGCTGGACCGTGCGGGGGTGCCGAAGGAGCGTCGCGCCCTGGCCGCGCTCGGCCCGCGGGTGCTGAAACTGGCCGGTGACCGCACCGCCGGTGCGCTGCCCTATCTGGTCACCCCCGAACACACCCGCCGTGCGCGTGCGACGCTGGGACCGGACGCGCTGCTGGCCGTCGAGCACAAGGTGGTGCTGGACACCGATCCGGTGCGCGCCCGTACGCAGGCGATACCGCGGGTGGAGTTCTATCTCGATCTCCAGAATTACACGAGCAATCTGCGGCGGTTGGGATTCGAGGACGCCGATCTGGTGAAACCGGGCAGCGATCGACTGCTGGACGCCCTGGTAGCGCACGGAAGCGCGAAATCGGTTGTGGAGCAGCTGGTTCACCACCTCGACGCCGGCGCCGACCATCTCGTGCTGCAAGTACTCGACGATGATTCGCTGTCGACGCTGCGTACGCTCGCGCCACTGCTGCACGCTTCATCGTGAACGGAAGTCGGCCGTAAGCGCGGTCATTGGGATCGGTGCCGGGAATCTGAGAGACTGCAACGCAATCATCGACGTACACCAGGTGCAAGGTGAGTGCGGAATTGAATCGGTTGGCGCTCGAACGAATCGAGCTGCGATCCGGTGCCGACGAGTCGGCGGCGGAAGTATTCGAGCAGTGGGAGGCACTGCTCGGAGACAGCTATGTGCCGCTCGCGTCCGTACCGCTGCCGTCCGGGAGTTTCCACGGGCGGATCGATCTCGGGCACTACGACGACGTGGACCTGTCCACCGTCGGATCGACGCCGCAGGAAGCGCGGCGCACGAATAGCCTGATCTCGGGGGCGAGCGACGAGTATCTGCTCGCCACCGTTCAGCTCGGTGGGCGCGGGCGGCTGTATCAGGACGGCCGGATCGCCGAGGTAGGACCCGGGTCGCTGGTGTTCTACAACACCACCCGGCCCTATCGCTGGATGATTCCCGAAGAATGGGAAATGGCGGTCGTGCGGGTGCCGCTGGCTCGAATACGGGAACTCACCGGGCTCGCCGACGACGAATTGCCCACCGCCACCGCCGTATCGCGCGACAGCCCCGCCGGTGTGGTGGCGCGGTACTTCCGGGACCTGGCCGACCTGCAGAGCCGGGAACCGGAGCAGGCGCGATTGCTCATGACGCCGGGACTGGATCTGCTCGCCTCCGCCGTCACCCTGGCCGCCGGCGGGGCGGAGTCCGAGCAGTCCGCCGACGCCTTCGCCCGCCAGCGGGTGCTCGACTTCATGCGTGGCAATTGCACCGATCCCGAGCTCACCGTCGATCGAATTGCGGACGGCTGCGCGATGTCGCGCCGCACCCTGTACCGCGTGTTCGACGATTGCGAGGAGGGTCCGGCCGCGGTATTGCGGCGAATGCGGGTGGAACACGCCTGTGAAATGCTCGCCCGAGAACCTATGCTGCCCATAGCGGTTGTCGCCGCGGCATCCGGATTCCTCACCGAGCGGCATTGCTATCGGGCCTTCCGGGTCGAAAAGGGTGCGACCCCCGCCTCATTCAGGGTGGGCGGACGCACTGGCACGGACGGTCGGTAGCCGGGCACGGATAGGCATTGTGCGACAACCCGTTCCTACAAAGAATGCGAAGATGAAGGGGTTTACGCGGGAGTTGCCGAGGGAGAGAAAGTGCGGGTCGCTGTCGTTCAAGCAGAGCCGAAATGGCAACTGCGCGCCGGAATCGAACATATTGTCGAATTGATGGGCGCGGCCGCCACGGCTGGTGCGGAACTGATCGCGTTTCCCGAGGCTTTCGTACCCGGCTACCCGTGGTGGGTGTCGCCGGATGGGCGTGGTGCGGCGGAATCCGTTGCGCACTACCGCTCCAACGCCATGACGCGCGACGGCGCGGAAATGCGTGCGGTGCTCGCCGCGGCCCGGGAGCATCGAATACACGTGGTGTTCGGATTCGTGGAACGGTGTGATCGCCGCGTATTCATGACACAGGCCGTCATCGACGACGGCGGGGCGGTGCTGTCGCTGCGCCACAAACCCGGGCTCAACAGCCAGGAGCGGCGCGTATTCAGTGCGGGTACGCCGGGTCTGCCGACCGTGCACCGCAGCCGCATCGGACGTTTGGGCGCGCTGTCCGGGCAGGAGAATTCGCGGCCGCTGTTCACTCGCGCCATGCGCGCCGACGGACAGCAGATTCACGTCGCGGCCTGGCCCGGGTTCCTCACCGCCGGCGATACCGCCGGAATCGGCGCGCCCACCACGGCGAGCCGGTTGTACGCCATCGAGGGCGGGGCGTTCGTGCTGGCCCCGTGTGCGGTGGTGGGGTCGGCCGGACTGTCGGTGCCGGGGGTGAACGCACGGCTGGCCCGCGGTGGGGGTTACGCGCGCATCTTCGGCTCGGACGGAGCCGAATTGGCCCACCCGCTCGCAGAGGACGAGGAGGGCCTGCTCTACGCCGACCTGAATCTCGGCGTGGACCGGGTCGATCCGCCGCTGCGCGATCTGCTCGGCGCGCCGCCGGTGGACCCGGCCGACGCCCCGGCCGCCACGCGCCGCCGCGGCTCCCGCGATACGGCGACCGCGGCGGGTGCCGATCGCGGCCCGTCCCGCACCGAGCGCATCCGTCTCGTGGGCCGCGAAAGCGCCTAGCGCCGCGCCCACACCTCGGGCACGATGTCGTCGCGCGGGCTCAGCTGCGGACCAGGCGGGCGATGGCGTCGGTGGCTTCCTTGATCTTGGCTTCGGCTTCGGGGCCGCCCGCGACGGCGGCGTCCACCACGCAGTGGCTGATGTGATCCTCGAGCAGTCCCATGGCGACGGCCTGGAGGGCCTTGGTCATGGCCGAGACCTGGGTGAGGATGTCGATGCAGTACTTCTCCTCCTCGACCATGCGCTGCAGGCCGCGAGCCTGGCCCTCGATGCGGCGCAGGCGCTTGAGGTAGTCGTCCTTGGCGGTGATGTAGCCGTGCGTGGCGTGATCGTGGCAGGATTCGCCCGCCTCGACGGTGGTGTTCTCCTCGGTCACCGGCATACCCTCGCTCCCGGCCGTGTCGGCCCTTGCCCGCAAATACCCCCCTAGGGTACACGTGCGGGCGGGGCGTCACCACCTGACACCGACACTCATGCACGGATACGCAAGAATCGGGGCATGAGTTCGGATCCTCGGGCCACGCTGGCCATTATCGGCGGCAGCGGGTTCTACGACTTCTTCGATGACGACGCGACCACGGTCGAGGCCGAGACGCCCTACGGTGCGCCGAGCGCCCCGATCACCATCGGCACGGTGGCCGGGCGGTCGGTGGCCTTCCTGCCACGGCACGGGCGTAAGCACGAGTTCTCACCGCATACGGTGCCCTATCGCGCCAATATGTGGGCGCTGCGCTCGCTCGGCGTGCGGCGGATCTTCGGCCCGTGCGCGGTGGGCAGCCTGCGCGCCGACTGGGGGCCGGGCACCGTCGCCGTGCCCGACCAACTGGTGGACCGCACCTCCGGACGCGACCAGACCTTCTTCGACGCGGGCGGGGTGCACGTCGCCTTCGCCGATCCGTACTGCGCCGAACTGCGTGCGGCCGCCGTCTCGGCCGCCGTCACCGAACTCCCCATGAAGGACCACGGCACCATGGTGGTCGTCCAGGGGCCGCGCTTCTCCACCCGCGCCGAGAGCCGCTGGTTCGCCGGACAGGGCTGGGAACTGGTGAACATGACCGGGCACCCGGAGGCCGTACTCGCCCGGGAACTCGAAATGTGCTACAGCGCAATCGCTCTGGTCACCGACCTGGACGCCGGTCTGGAGTCCGGCGATGGCGTCTCCGCCGCCGCCGTCTTCGCCGAGTTCGAACGCAATCTGGTTCCGTTCAAGTCCCTGGTGCGCCGCGCCGTCGCCGCCGTCGACCGCGACGACACCTGCGACCACTGCCGCGTGCACGCGGGCACGGGCGTGCGGCTGCCGTTCGAACTGCCGTAACCGATTGCCCGGTCCGCGGGGCCCGGTGGCGGACGCGCTCGGCGGGCGTGAGTCCGCGTGGGAAGCGCCGACCGCTGTTCACGCGACCGCACGTGGAGTTCCCGGACCGGGACCGGCCGGTTCGAGTGCCGCACCGGCGACGCCGGATGCGACACGGTGTCGTCTCATGGGCCGGGTGATCGCCCGATTCGGGGTGTTGCCGTTCGCTTACGCTGGGAGACATGAGCGTGGGTGTCGAGCCGGGGGAGCGGTCACGGGTGCTGGTCACCGGGGCGGCCGGGTTCATCGGGGGGCATGTGCGGCGGGCGCTGACGGCGGCGGGGCACGAGGTGATCGCGGTCGACAGTATGTGGGAGACCGTGCACGGAGCGGATGCCGAACCGCCGCAGGGGGTTTCGGTGGTGGACGTGCGGGACGCGGACGCGCTGGCGGAATTGCTGCCCGGTGTCGACGTGGTGTGCCATCTGGCGGGCGCCGGGCCGGGCGTGGTCGATGCGGAGGCGGTGGAGCCGAGCCGGGTGCCCGGCGGCACGGATCTCATGCGGGGCGCGTCGGTGTTCGTGGCGCACAACGACGGTGGGACCGCGGCCTTGCTGGCGGCCATGGAGCGGGCGGGGGTGCGGCGGCTGGTGCTGGCCTCGTCGGTGGCGGTCTACGGGGAGGGGCGGTACCGCGGGATGCGGGGTGGGGTGTTCCATCCGGGGATGCGGCGGCGGCGCGATCTGGACCGGGGGATGTTCGACCACCGGGCCCCGCGCACGGGGGATCTGCTGACCTGGGAGCCGGTGGGTGAGGACGCGCCCGTGCGGCCCCGGAGCGCCTATGCGGCAAGCAAAGCCGCGCAGGAGAACTACGCGCTGGCCTGGGCGGCGCAGCCGGGGGTGTCGGCCACCGTCTTGCGGTACCACCACGTGTACGGCGAGCCGGTGTGCCCGGTGCGGACGGCGGAAACCGGTGTGGTGGCGCGCTTCCGCGCCGAACTCGCGGCCGGACGCGCCCCGCACCTCTTCGAGGACGGCGGCCAGACCCGGGATTTCGTGCACGTGCGCGATGTCGCGGCCGCCACGGTGGCGGCCGTCCGCCACGATCTGCCCGGCTTCGTGCCGCTGAATATCGCCTCGGGGCGGCCTATCACCGTCTGGCAGGTCGCCTCCCTGCTGGCCGAGGCCCTCGGCGGCCCCGACCCCGTCGTCACCGGCCGGTACCGCGCCACCGATGTCCGCCACCTGGTCGCCAACCCCGGACGCGCCCGCCGCGCCCTGGATTTCACCCCGCGCATCCCACCCGCCCGGGGCCTCGCCGCCTACGCCACCGGCACCCACCCCTGACCCGCCGCACCGATGGCGCACCCGGCTCCCGCTCGGGGTTAGGCTGCGCGCATGGGTGATCCGGTGCGGCTCGAGGTGATCGTGGCCAGTACGCGGCCGGGGCGGTTCGCGCCGGTGGTGGCGGAGTGGTTTCTGCGGGCCGCGCGGGCGGACGGGCGGTTCGACATCGGTGTGGTCGATCTGCTCGATACGCCGCTGCCCGTGGATCTGAGCGAGACGCCGGAGGCGGCAGCGTATCGGGAGCGGGTGGCGGCCGCGGATGCCTTCGTGGCGGTGACGTCGGAGTACAACCACGGATATCCGGCATCGCTGAAGACGGCGCTCGATTCCGCCAAGCGGGAGTGGCGGGGCAAGCCGATCGGCTTCGTCAGCTACGGCGGACTGTCGGGCGGATTGCGCGCGGTCGAGCAGTTGCGGCAGGTGGTGGCCGAGATCCACATGGTGTCGATTCGCGAGACCGTGAGCTTCCACGAGGCCAAGCGGAAATTCGACGCGGCGGGCGAGACCGGGGACGGTGCGGCCGTCGACGCCGCCGGACGGCTGCTGCGCCAGCTCGACTGGTGGGGCCGGCACCTGCGGGCCGCTCGGGCGGCCGAACCGTATCCCGGCTGAGCCTCACCGGGTGCGGGCGTGCGCCCCGCGCGGACGGCCGATGTAGGTGGTCTCGTTCGGGATGGACACCAGGGTCAG
Organism: Nocardia sp. CC227C; assembly: GCF_030767025.1. GTDB lineage: Bacteria > Actinomycetota > Actinomycetes > Mycobacteriales > Mycobacteriaceae > Nocardia. The sequence goes on from NZ_JASITE010000003.1 coordinate 303,706, forward strand.
TTCCTCCCGGGTGGTGCCGGTGCGCAGGGTGATTCGATTGCCGACGGCCCCCGGCTGGTGGATGGACAGCTCCGGCCGGGTGTCCGGCCAGCCGAGCGGGTCGCCGGTGAGATAGACGGTGGTGATGCCCGCGTGCGGTGCGGGTGCGAGCACGCCGTCGACGACGGTGGCGGTGAAATCGGCGTCGGGCTGATGGGTTTCGGTGGCGATGGTGAGGCGCTCCGGATTGCCGATGGTGGTGACGAGGTGCTCCCAGGAGTGCGGCCGGTCGGTGCGGATCAGCACCCGTTCCCCGATGGCCAGCGCACGGAAGATCAGCTGCTGGGCGAGATAGAGTTCGCCCGCCACGTACACGCGCGAAATCCCCTGTCCGACCAGACGGATGGCGACGCCGCGGCCATCGGCGTCGGATCCGAGCAGCTGCCCGCATCCCGAGGAGGGCAGCCGCAGCGCGTCGAGGTCGGCGACGGGGAACTCGTCGGTCGGCACCGCTGCCTCGACGCCGGGCACGGCCAGCGGCAGGTGCGCGAGCAGTCCGTCGCGGTGGCGTCCGTTCATCGAGATCATGTGCGGCTGTAGCGGTTTCTCGGGCAGCTCGCGCATGGTCAGCCGCCACGCCGCCCCGACCCGCACGGTGTGCTCCGACCGTCCCGGCCGCAACCGCACCACCACGGTGGTGCCCCGGGTCGGCGGCACCCAGAGGCTGTCGAGCACGTCGGTGCCCAGCCGCCGGGGATCGACCGCCGCACCGATGTTCACGCCGTTGCCGACCTCGGCTCCCCGCCACTGCTGGGTGAGTTCGCGCGGGTCCAGGCCGCCGGTCACCTGCACCGCCGCCTGCCGGATCTCGGGTGCGGTGAGAATGCGTGCCGTGCAGCCGGCGTCGGCGAGGGTGCGCACGACGCGCTGGGTGGCGATGCTCACCGCGCGGCAGGCTCCGGTCAGTCCACCGCCGCGGCGGCGCGCCGCCTGCGGGCACCGCAGCGGGTCGAAGGCGATGGCCAGCCACACCGTGCGGTGTGCGGTGGCGGGCAGCGGTCCCAGCAGCTTCTCGTAGCTGGCACCGGCGGGAGTGCCGGAGCGGCTGCGGAATCCGTGCGCGACGATATCCATCCCGGCGAGCCGGATGTCGTGCTGCCGCAGGCAGGCCGCCAGTTCCGGCAGGGGCAGCAGATGAGAGGCGTGCACGGTGCCGCTGCCGAGCCGGGTCAGTCCGCCCTCGGTGGCGAGCACCTCCACGACGGCCACCACCCGGCTGCCGTCGCGGTAGATCCCGGGGGAGCGGCCGTCGGCGGCGCGGAAGTCGAGGGTGTCGCCGATGCGGTAGGCGCGCTGTCTCCGGTAGCGCCACCCGGTGGCGAGCCAAGAGGAAACTGGTCGTTTGCCCAATGGAATCAGCAGGGCCGCCGCGACCACCGGGCCCACCGTCGAAGCCACCCACCACGACGCGCCGCAGGCGAATGCGGCCAACCCCGCCGCCAGTCCGGCCAGCTGCGCGCTGACGAGGTCCGGCAGGGTGATCCAGCCGAGCGGTGGGCGGCCCGGCGGTGGTGGCGTCGGCGGCGGAACGGCAGGCGACGCTGTCTCGCCAGGTGCGGCCATCGTGGTCCCCACATCCCGTCGGCGACCGCCGGCGGCGGCCGAATTCGGACAAAGACCAGGTGCGATAGGAATCTGCTTTCGGTGGAACTGTACTGTGTCGAGCGAACTCGATGACCCGTCGGGGGAGAATTCATGCCTTCCAAACCGACCACGCGCTGGCAGGTGAGCGGCTACCGCTTCCTGGTCCGCCGCATGGAGCACGCACTGGTGCGCCGGGATGTGCGAATGCTGCACGACCCGATGCGCTCGCAGTCGCGCGCGTTCACGGTCGGCCTGGTGCTGGCCCTGGTCGCCCTGGCCGGTTGCGGAGTGTTAGCCCTCCTGCGACCGCAGGACAAGATGGGCAACAGCGCCATTCTCATCGGCAAGGATTCCGGTGCGGTCTACGTGGTCATCGACGGCATCGTGCATCCGGCGCTCAATCTCGCCTCGGCCCGGCTGGCGGCGGGCGAGGCCGCCGCACCCGCCACCGTCAAGGAGTCGGAACTGGGCAAGAAGCCGCGCGGCCAGCTCATCGGCATTCCGGGCGCGCCCGCCTCGCTGAACTTCGACGACAGCGGCCACGGCCGCGCCTGGACCGTCTGCGACACCTTGGCCAACGACGGCAGCGGTGAGCTGACCACCGCCGTACTGGCGGGTGATCCGGAACTGGCGGAGCAGGCGGGTCCGCTGGCCTCCGGCCGGGCACTGCTGGTGCGTGGGCGCGAGGCCACGTACCTGGTGTACGACGATCGGCGGGCCCGGGTGGACATGAACGATCGCGCCGTCGTCGACGCCCTCGGTATTCGTGACATGACGCCGCGCCCGATCAGCGAGGGTCTGCTCAACGCCATCCCCGAGGTGCTGCCCATCGTGCCGCCGACCATCGCGGATGTCGGTGCGGCACCGGGCTATTCGCTCGGCGATCACCGAATCGGCGATGTGGTGCAGGTGCGCACCGACGGCAGCCACTATGTGGTGCTGGCCGACGGCCTGCAACCGGTGTCGGAGCTGACCGCCGATATCGTCCGCAATACCTACCGCGCCACGTCGACCGATACCTATATCGCCCAGGCGGATCGGACGGCGGCCCCCGTCTCGTCGGCGCTGCGGGTCGCGGACTATCCGGAGGCCGCCCCCGAGATCGTCGACGGCAAGGACCAACCCGTGGAATGCCTGTCCTGGCAACCCGTTCCGGTCGCCGACAAGTCCGAGGGCAGCAGGCGTGCGGAGCTGACGGTGCTGACCGGGCACACCGTGCCGATTCCGGATCGCGCGCGGCTGGTCTCGCTCGCCCAGGCCGACGGTTCCGGGCCGAACGCGGACGCCTTCTACATGCGGCCGGGTGCGGGCGCGTACGTGCAGTCCACCGGCATCGAGCCCGACAGCGAGCGCCGCGACAGCCTCTTCTACATCTCCGATTTCGGGGTGCGCTACGGCATCGTGAATCTCGAGGCGGCGAAGGCGCTCGGCATGGACCCCGACGGCGTCCGCCCGGAGCGCGCGCCCTGGCAGCTGATCGGCCTGCTGGCGCCGGGCCCGGCCCTGAGCCGGGCCGCCGCCATGGTGGCGCACGATGGCGTCGCCCCGGACGCCAATCCGGCGAAAGAGCCGGTGAAGACGCAGAATTGAGCCGGAGCCGGATGGGGGCCCGACCCCGGGGTCGACTACCTGGATGACGCAGTGGGCGTGCGCGCCGCCGAGACTGTAGGAGCTCACGCCCGCCCGACGGGGAGCGCCGCCCGGCCGGCACCGTGGTCGCCAGCAGGTGATGGTGTCCCCGGTGTGGGTACCGCCGCGCGAGGCGCGCCCTGCGATCGCCCGGCGCTCTCCCACTCAGCTGCGTGTGCCTCGGCCGCGTGTGCCTCAGCTGCGCGTGCCTCGGCTGCGCGTGCCGAGGCGGCGGCGCAGTGGAAAGGACGCCAGCCAGCCCAGGGTCAGTAGCAGGGCGATCACGCCGGTGCCGACGAGTGCGGTGTCGCGGGCCGTGGTGTCGGGTGGGGGCGGTGGCGTCGGGAGGGGGAGTTGTTCGCTGCGGGCGGCGCTGGAGTGCTTGGGCGGCAACTGATCCGGCACCTCGGCGGTGAGGGCGGCGACGGGATCGACGGCGCCGTAGCCGATGTAGGGGTTCCAGCCCTCGGCCGGTGCGTGCGCGGTGGCCTGGATGCGCCCGATGACGTCCCGCGCGCTCAGCTCTGGGAAGCGCGCTCGCACCAGCGCGGCCACGCCCGCCACGTACGGCGCGGCGAAACTGGTGCCGCTGTAGGGCGTCAGCTGGCCCTGCCTGGTGAACTTGGCGGTGGTGAGGCCGGTATTGCGTGGATCCAGGGAGATGATGTTCTCCCCGGGGGCGGCCACGCCCACCCAGGGGCCGGGAACGGTGAAACCCGAAGGCTGGCCGAAGGAGTCGACCGAACCGACGGAAAGCACGTACTCGTCCCACAGCGCCGGGGCCACATAGGAGACGACGGTGTCCCAGAGGTCGCGGTCGGGATGCAGCGGGTCCGGACCCGGGTTGCTCGCCCGGCAGGTGTCGGTGTTGCCCGCCGACGTGACGATGACCGCGTCCTTCTCCAGCGCCGCGTACTGCACTGCCGCGCCGAGCATTCCGGCCTCCCGGCTGTCGGGTCGGGTGGTGGGGCAGGCCACCAGGGAGATATTGATGACGTGCGCGCCGGCGTCGGCCGCGCGGCGCACCGCCGAGGCCAGCGCGGAGATCTTGCCGTAGCCGTCCGGCATGTCGTCCGGACCCTTGTCGCGCCCAGCGCCTTTCGCCTGGTACAGCGCGCTGGTCTGGCGGATGGTCAGAATACGCGCCTCCGGTGCGACACCCGCGAAGCCCTGACCCTCCACCCGGGTGGCGGCGATCAGTCCGGCGACCAGGGTGCCGTGGGCGTCGCAGTCCTCGGTGCCGTCGCCTCCGATCGCCACGTAGTCACCGCCGGCGATGAGTCCGGGCAGCCGCGGATGCGGGGTCACCCCGGTGTCGATGACGGCCACCAATTGCCCGGCCCCCCGGGAGAACCGCCAGGCGTGCTCCAGCTCGAGCGACCGCTGCGCGGGTGGGATGGTCGGGCCCCCGCCCCCGGCCTGGGTGCTGATACACGGTGCGTTGGGCGGATGCTCCGTCTCCGTCGGCGGTGCGGCGGGGCCTCCGGCGGGCAGCAGCCCGGCATCGATCGCGGGCGGCCGCTCCGCCCGCACGGGCCCGGCGGTGACCCCGCTGCCCGCCGAAAGGCTCAGTGCCAATACGGAAACGGCGGCGACTATCCGGACCGCGTTCCCGCACCGCCCTGTTCGCGAGTCGGCGGCGATGCGTGGTGCGGCGGATGCGGCGGTGCACGGTGGGATGGGTGCGGTGGTGTGTGGCGGGCTGGGTGCGGCCGTGCGGGGTGCGGCAGCCGAGGCTGTGTGCGGTCGGGTGGGTGTGGCCGTACATGCTGCGGCAGCCGAGGCTGTGTGCGGCGGGTCGGGTGCGGCCGTGCGGGGTACGGCGGGCGGGCACCCTCGGTCGGGCGCGGCGGCCGCGCGGCCGGGTCGGAAGGTGCTGGGCGACATGCGGGCCCGCTCAGAGGCCGCGGACGAGGGCGAAGAGCTGGGTCACCCAGAAGACCAGCGGGATGACCGCCGCCACGAAGGCGTACTCGAGCAGTTCCGCCGCCCGCCGCATGGGCGGTGTGGCCTGCTGATGGGGCAGGATCATGCCGAGCACCAGTGCGGCACTCAGGATGACCATGGCCGCTCCGAAGACCAGCAGGGGCTGCTGCATGCGCAGAGCCACGCCCGTCAGGATCAGCAGGACGATGGCCGCGCCGCCCGCGACGAGCGGTACCGCCTGCGCCGCGCCCGCGTAGGTGCGGCTGCGGAACATGAGCACCGCCGCGCATACCAGTGCCAGCGCCAGCCCCGGCCAGTAGACGCCCGTGCCCGCGGGGTCGGCGGCGGCCAGCGCGCCGCTCACCGTGACCAGTGTGGTGGCGGCGACCAGGCCGGTGAGGCAGCGGCGGGCGGCCTCGGATGCGGCGCGCAGCGCCTCCAGGCTGGGCAGTGCGCGATGGTCGTCGGGATCGTCCTCGGTGGGGTCGATGGGGGTGCCCGGCGCGGGGACCGGCGGCAGCGGCAGTCCGGCCAGCAGCATGGACAGCCGGGGCGCGAGCGCCAGTCCGGCCAGCCCGAGCCCGGCCGCACCCGCCCCGATGGAGCGCACCGGCAGCTCGGTGAGCAGTCCGACCAGTGCGGCCGGCACCGCGTACGCCGTCACCGTGGCGACGCCGAGGAACAGCCCGGGGCCCACTCCGGTCCCGCGCCAGGCCAGGATCGCCACCGCGCCCAGCAGGGCCGAGCCGAGCAGCGGATTGGCCCACCCGTAGTGGTCGGGCACGATGAGCATGCCCGCCGTGGCCGCCGGCGGCAGCGCGCATCCGCCCAGCACCACCGCGGTCCCGCCGTCGTCGTACAGGCGCGCGAGCACCGTGCTCGCGGCGACCAGCAGCACGGTGACGAACAGCGCCACCGCACCGCTCACCCAGCCCGGGATCGCGTCGGGCGCGGCGAGCAGCCCGAGGCAGCCGACGAGCATGGTGGCGACCGCCAGCACCGCCCCGGTGAGCCGGGCCGTGCGGGGCGTCCACCCTCGGTAGCGGTCGGCGTCGGCGATGGCGACGTTGTACATGATGTCGTCGAACAGCGGTGTGGGAGCGATGTGTTCGGCGCTCTCCAGCATGAGCAGCTCACCGTCGCGCACCCCCTGCTCGGTCAGGCTGAGCGAGTTGGCCAGGGGCGGCTGCCCGATGCGGGCGAGCACCCATTCGTGCGGCTCCACATCCTCGCCGTCATGGTCGAAGTCGTTGGCGCGGCTGTGCTGGGCGATCATGTCGACGACGCTGGGAATGACGAGCGCGACCGGCACATCGAGTGGAATGGCCATATCGACCTGGGTGTGTTTGGCCAGGATGGTGACCCGTGCCAGGTCGGGGGCGCGGACGGTACCGCGGGCGTCGTCGAGTTGATCCATTCGCGCGTTCACGCTGTCGCCAACTTTCGCTGTCACCTCTTTATCGGCGAGTTCGCCGATTCGCGGCGACGCCGTGATGTGCGGAATTGCTGCCCGCACTGTACGTCATATCGGATGCCGGCCGTACACTGAGGCCGAATTCGCCAGTCTGGTCACGAACCCTATGGGGGATTTCCGTCAGATGAGCACCGTCCGGTTTCAGCGCCGTCCCCGCCGGGAGATTCCGCGTTCTCCGGGCGGTGAGGTGACATTGCAGCCGCCGCCCGAAATTCCCCGGAACATTCCCGCGAATCTGTTCACCAAACTCATGCCGCTCGTCATGGTCGTGGGCATGCTCGGCATGGTGGTGCTGCTGTTCACCTCCGGCAGCGGGATCGCCGCCAATCCCATGACCCTCATGTTCCCCATGATGATGATGGTGTCCATGGTCGGCATGTATGCCGGGCAGGGCGGCAAGGGGCAGAAGGCGGCCGAGGCCGACGAGGACCGCAAGGACTACCTGCGCTATCTGGACCAGGTGCGCCGGGACGTGGCCGAGACCGCCGCCCGCCAGCGGGCCGCGGTGGAGTGGAGTCACCCCGAGCCCGGCCTGGTCTGGATGCTGGCTGGGACCACCCGCATGTGGGAGCGCAGGCCGGGCGACAAGGACTTCTGCCATGCGCGCATCGGTGTGGGCGGGCAGCGGCTCGCCACCCGGCTGGTCGCGCCGGAGACCGGGCCGGTGGAGGAACTCGAGCCCATCGCCGCGGTCTCGCTGCGGCGGTTCGTGCGCACCCATTCCACCGTGCCGGACCTGCCGACGGCCATCGCCGTGAAGGGTTTCGCGAGCATCCAGTTGGGCGGCGACCGGGCGCAGGCACGGGATATGACGCGCGCGATGCTGTTGCAATTGGCCATGTTCCAGGGTCCTGACCAGGTGTTGATCGCGGTGGTGTGCGGTCCGGACACCGCGCGCGAATGGGAGTGGGTGAAGTGGCTGCCGCACAGCCAGCATCCGGAGGTGTGTGACGGGGTCGGTTCCGAGCGCATGGTCTACGGCTCCATCCGGCAGGCGCACGCGGGCCTGCATCCGCTGCTGCACAACCGGGTTCGCTACTCGCGCAACCAGTCGCCCGACCCCGCCCTGGTACAGGTGGTGGTCGTGGTGGACGGCGGGCTGCTGGAGGCCGACGAGGATCCGCTGCGGGAGACCAGATTCGAGGCCGTGACCATCGTCGACCTGTGTAATTACGCTCCGCGACTGGCGGTTTCACGCGGGATACAGATGGTGGTCGAGGACGGTGAGTGTTCCGGCCGGGGAGCGACCGGGGCCATGGAGCGCTTCGCGCGGATCGACCGGGTCACCGCGCGCGAGGCGGAGCGGGCGGCGCGACGGCTGGCCCCGTACCGGCCGGTGGTGCGGCGCGGAAGCGAACCCACCGAGGGGGAGGGCGAGGTCATCTCCTCCTGGGCTCAGCTGCTCGGTCTCGGGGATCTCGGCGGCTTCCATCCTGAGCAGGCCTGGCGGCCGCGCTACGGGCGGGAGCGGTTGCGGGTGCCGTTCGGGGTGGGAGCCGATGGATTGCCGGTGGTGCTCGATATCAAAGAAGCCGCCGAGGGCGGAATGGGTCCGCATGGATTGTGTATCGGCGCGACCGGTTCCGGCAAATCGGAATTTCTTCGCACATTGGTTCTTTCGCTGATTGCCACCCATTCGCCGGATCAGCTGAACTTCGTCCTCGTCGACTTCAAAGGCGGCGCGACATTCCTCGGATTGGAGGGGGTGTCGCATATCGCCGCCATCATCACCAACCTCGAGGAGGAAGCCGATCTGGTGGACCGCATGCGCGACGCCCTGGCGGGTGAGATGAATCGCCGTCAGGAACTGCTGCGCGCGGCCGGGAATTTCGCCAATGTGTCCGAATACGAGAAGGCGCGGGCGGCCGGTGCGGATCTCGACCCCATGCCCGCGCTGTTCGTGGTGCTGGACGAATTCTCCGAACTGCTCTCCCAGCATCCGGACTTCGCGGAGTTGTTCACCATGATCGGGCGGTTGGGCCGGTCGCTGCACGTGCATCTGCTGCTGGCCTCGCAGCGGTTGGAGGAAGGGCGGCTCAAGGGGCTGGAGAGCCACCTGTCGTACCGGATCGGCCTGAAGACCTTCTCGGCCAACGAGTCCCGTCAGGTGCTCGGAGTGCCGGACGCCTACAACCTGCCCAACAATCCGGGCGGCGGATACCTCAAGTCCGATTCGGGGGAGATCGTGCGCTTCCAGTCCGCGTACGTGTCCGGACCGTATGTGGGCGGCGGATCGCACCGCGAGCCGAGCGGCGGCGGCCGGTCCCCGGCTGTCGATGTGACGGCGCGGCCGTTCACCGCCACACACGTGGATTTCCGTGCGGCCGATCGTCTTCCGGCCGCGCCGGAGCCGGCGCCCGACGAGCCCGCGCCCGATGCCGAGCAGATCTCGAACCTGCAGATGCTGGTGTCGCGGGTGCGCGGGCACGGGCGGGCGGCGCACGAGATCTGGCTGCCGCCCCTGGATCACGCCCCGACCCTGGACCAGCTCATACCCCGGTCGGTGCGCACCGGCGAGCACGTTCCGGTCGCGACACTGCGGGCCTCGATCGGCATCGTGGACCGGCCCTACGACCAGCGGCGCGATCCGCTGGTGGTGGACCTGTCCGGATCGCGCGGGCATGTGGCGGTGGTCGGCGGACCGCAGTCCGGCAAGTCGACGGCGCTGCGATCGCTGATCATGGCCATGTCGCTCACCCACACCGCCGAGCAGACACAGTTCTACTGCCTGGATTTCGGCGGCGGCACCCTGATCGGATTGGAGGGGCTGCCGCAGGTCGGTGCGGTGGCGAGTCGGCTCGACGCGGACAAGGTGCGGCGCACCGTGGCCGAGATGGTGACCCTGGTGCGCCGGCGCGAGGCGCGGTTCCGGCAGCTCGGCATCGAGTCGATGGCCGAGTTCCGGCGGCTGCGCGCCGACGATCCAGCGGCCAGCCCGGCCGCCGCCGGCGCCCAGGAGGATCCCTTCGGCGACGTCTTCCTGGTCATCGACGGCTACGGCACCTTCCGCCAGGAGTTCGAGGCGCTGGAACAGACCGTCATGAACCTCGCGGGGCAGGGGCTTTCCTACGGTGTGCACGTGGTCATCACGCTGGCACGGTGGCCGGAGGCGCGGCCCGCGCTCAAGGATCAGATCGGCACCCGTATCGAATTGCGCCTCGGCGACCCCATGGATTCGGATCTCGGGCGCAAGTTCGCCGCGCTGGTGCCCATGGGGCGTCCCGGTCGCGGCATGACGCCGGACTGCCTGCACATGCTCACCGCGCTGCCGCGGGTCGACGGCGTCTCCGATCCGGTGACCCTGGGCACCGGGGTGGCCGAGGCGGTGGCGGCGATCGCCGCAGCCACCCCCGGGCGGGCCGCACCGCCGGTGCGCATGCTGCCCGCGCGGTTGCCGCGCGCGGACCTGCTCCGAATGGCCGGGGACTGGCCCGCCGACGTGGACCCGGGAGCCAAGTGCCTGCGCTTCCCGATCGGCATCAACGAGTCCGAGCTCGCCCCCGTCTACCTCGACTTCGCCACCAGCCCGCATTTCCTGGTCATCGGGGATTCGGAGTGTGGGAAGACCACGCTGCTGCGCTCCCTGGTGCGGTCCATCTGCGCCGCGAACACTCCCGATCAGGCGCGGCTCATCGTCGGCGACTACCGGCGCGGCATGCTCGGCACCATTCCACAGGGCTACCAGGCCGGATACGCCTCCACCGCACCGCAGTTCACCCAGAACGCCACCGATCTGGCCGCCTATGTCGCCCAGCGCGCGCCCGGTCCGGACGTCACGCCGCAGCAGCTCAAGGATCGCTCCTGGTGGTCGGGGCCCGAGCTGTACGTCATCGTGGACGACTACGACCTGGTGGCCACCTCCTCCGGCAATCCGCTGCACGCGCTGGTGGATCAGCTCGCGCACGCCCGTGATCTCGGCTTCCACCTGATCGTCGCGCGGCGGTCCGGCGGTGCGGGGCGCGCCATGTACGAGGCCACGCTCAACCGCATGAAGGAACTCAATTCGGCGGCGCTGATCATGAGTTGCAGCCGGGACGAGGGCACGCTGGTGGGCTCGGTGCGCCCGTCGCCGCAACCGCCGGGACGGGGCACCTACGTCACCCGTGCCGCCGAGGAGCTCATTCAGCTCGGCTGGCTGCCGCCGGTGTGATGACCATCGACCTGATAGTCACGGACACGCGCCTGCGGGCCTGCACGCGCGAAATGTGTTGGGACGGACCGCCGACCGTCGCCCCGGCCAGCGCCGGAACCGGTCTGATGGCGGGTGTGCCGCAGAGTCTGGGCGTCTCGATGGTCACCTTCGCCGACTCCGATCGAATTGCCTTCGCGCACCGGACCGTCGCGGACCCCCGGGGGCACGCGAGCCGCGGTGGATACGGTATGCCGACCGTGACGGACGCCTGGGCGGCGCTGCTGCGGCACGTGCTGGCGAGCCTGCGGCTATCCGGCTGCCGACGGATCACCGCGGCCTGCCCGACGGCCTGGGGCGCACGTCCCCTGGCGGCCTTGCACGCGGCGGCCGGGCGGTGCGGCGCGGCAATCGAATTCGACACCCTGGCCGCTCGTGCCGCCACCGCGGATCCCACCACCGGCTATGAGCAGCGGGTCCTGGTGCTCGAGGTCGGCTCCACGTCCACCACGGCGACCCTGGTCGCTCGCACCCCGGGCACCGCCCGGATCGAACGCTGCGCGTACGAACCGTCGGGCGGCGCGGCCGAACTGTTCGAGCCAACCGCCGCGGACCGGCTCGCGGCACTGCTCGAACGGGCGGTGGACGACTGCCCGCCGACGCGCACCGTCGTACTCGGCACGAGGGAAGCGTTCCCGTCGCGGACCCTCCGCGCCCTCCTCACGACCGGTCGCCGACCACCCGATATCCGCTGGCTGGAGGCGGCCCGACTATCCCGCGACCCGGGCGTCTAGCTACCGCCGAACGATCCGGTGCTTCATGGAAACCGCGCGGCGCGGATGCCGAAGCGGTTTCGCTCGGGGCGCGGATTGTCCACCGAGTCCGGCGCACCTCGGTAGCGGCCGGAGCGCCGCGGTACAGCCTGGTGTGCCGCGGTGCCCGGCTGGTGTGGGTGTGCCCCGGCGGTGGACCGGGGCACACGCGGGGGCGTTTGCTCAGAACAGGCCCGCGAGGGCGGTGTCCTTGGCCTGGAGTTCGGCATTGCCGGTGCGGACCAGGGTGGCGGCGCCGGAGAGGGTTGCGTTGAGTTGGTCGGTGTGCGAGCGCCAGGTGCGCTGGAGGTCGGCGAACGCCTCGTTGGCGTCACCCTTCCAGTTGTTGGCGACGAACTCCTCCACATTGCGGTGGAAGGCCTCGAGCTGGTCGCGCAGGTTCTCGGCGCGCTTGATGATGGTGTTCGCGTTCTGCTCCACGCCCGCGAACTGGGCGGAAATGATCTGACCCATGGAGCCTGCCATAGCTGTGTCCTAACTCGGGAGGTCGAAACTCGGGGAGGTCGAAGAGGCCGGGCTGTCTACACCGGGGGCAGGTCGAGGCTGGAGACCTGCGCCTTCACCTGGGCGGCGTAGTCGAGGTCGTGCTCCTCGTAGTTGGAACCGGCCTTGATGAGGCTCTCGGCGGTCTGCATCAACTTGTCGTTGAGCCGGTCGGCCTGGAAGTAGTAGCGCTCCATGAAGGCGTTGAAGGCGTCGGCCGCGCCGCCCTTCCAGTTGGAGCCGGTGGTGATGGCGTCCTCATCGGCCTTGAGCTGACGGATCTGGCCCATCAGCATCTCGTGCGTCTTCTTGAACTCCTGCGCCTTGGCCTGGATGAGCTCATTACTGGCCTCGAATGCACCTGCCACGGTGCCTCCTTTCGATTCGCGGGCGGACGACCCGTACGCAGTCTTGGACGCGGGTCACGGCCCTGCGGTTCCACCCCTGTTTCAGCAATTTGTCAGCACCCTAGCCGACGTGCAGGGTGTCTGACCAGCCCTGATGTCTGAATCTCGGGCGGTTCGGCGCGAGACGAATCCCACATCGGAGTCGACCGACCAGCACCTGATCGCGGTGCGCGACTACCAGCTATTGGCCAGCGTCGCGTACTGGGCGGCGGCTCGCTGATGCGCGTCCGCGAGCTGATCGCCCTCCACCGTGGCCACGTACCGGCGATAGCTCACCGCGCACCGGAACCGCTTGACGTCGTAGTCGTCCTCGATCGGACTCTCCCCGCACACCGCGTTCGGAATCTCGGCGGGAGCGTCCGCCGGTCTCGGATACGCCTTGTCCAGGATCACCGTGACGAGCGTGTCGGCGGCCGCGGTATCCCGGGTGCGGAACAGCATCGAAGCGCTCGACATGGAACTGGTCACCGCGAACCGGTCCACCCCGGCCTCGGACACGATGGGCGACCAGTGCTGCTGATCCTCGGCGAGATGCAGGAACCCGCGCGCACCCACCGTGAATTGAGTCTTGGTATCCGGGTGGCCGAATCCATCGGGATTGAGGGTGCGCCGCAGCATGCCGTCGGTGTCGTACTCGAGGCGCAGGATGTCCTCGCGGCTCAGCGGCGGCAGCTCGTCCAGTAGTGGCAGCTGGGCGTCGAGCACCTTCTCGCTCAGCGCGGTGAGCTGGCCGAGGTCGGGATCGCGGACACGCAGCAGCAGATTCACCACATAGTTCGAGCGCGCCACCGTCGCTCCGATACTGGATACGCCGGGGCGCCAGTGCGCGTGCGCCTCGGGGTATTTCGGCAGTGTCACCGGTTCGTTCTCGGCGGCCGCCACCGCGAAGTCGGCCGCTTCGATCTCCTGGGCGGCCGCGGCCGCCGCCGCGTCGCTCGGGAACTGGAGCACGGTCATGGTGACCGCGTCGGCGTCCTTCGGGGTCTTGTCGTTCTCGTCCTTGTCCTGGGAGGCGTGGCCGACCGCGTATCCGTACAGCAGGCGATGAGTTTCCAGTATCGGCTGGGTGACATCGGCGAGGAGTTTGGTGGCGGTCTCGGCGTCGGCGATGGCCAGCGTGCCGGTCGTGTAGGTGAAGCGGTCGTCGATCTCCAGCCCGTTCGCCACCTGCCCGGCCAGTCGCATGACGGCCAGCTGCGTGCCGCCGCTGAGGCTGTTGTAGTAGGTGTAGCGCATATCCAGCGGTTCGGTCGGGTAGGTGCCGACATCGAGGGTGCGCACATCGACTTCGCTCGCCGTCGCGGTGCCGTCGACGGCGGCGCAGCCCGCCGCCGCGCAGGCCGCCGCTACCAGGGCGGTGAGCCGAATACGTCGTGAAAGCATGGTGGTCCTCGGCATGGTCTCGTCCGTCGGCGTCGTCATTCGCTGTTGACGAGCAGGGCGTACTGCGCGGATATGCGCTGCTGGGCGTCGAGCAGCTGATTGGCCGCGACCTCGGCGGCATAGCGGCCGTAGGAGACGTAGCAGTAGTAGGCGATCTCGAAATCGTTCGCGGTGACCGCGTGGCGGCACTGGGCGTTCGGCAGTCCGGCCGGTGCGTCGACGCGGACGAACTTCCGGGTGGTCTCGGCCCGGTCGGCGACGAACTCCCGAGCCGCCGCGGCGTCGCGGGTGCGATAGACGTACGAGCCGCGCCACGCCACCCGGTCCACCCCGGTCCGCTCGAACAGCGGTGCGTCGAGTTCGGGCGCGATGGAGATGTGCAGCCCGCCCTGTCGCTCGTACACGCCGGGGATCCCGCGCTGCGCAGTGTCGTCCAGCACGGTGAACAGCGAGCGCGCCAGTACCCCGTCGGGGTCGACCGGCAGCCCGATCAGCTGATCGGCCGGGGTGACCGGGAATTCGGCGACCCGCGGCGAGATGGTCTCGATACTGCGTTCCACGCGTTCGATCAGCTTGGCCTGGTCCGCCTCCTCCAGCGCGGCCATGATCGAATCGAAGACGTAGGTGAAGATGACGAATTGTCCGGTGGCGTACCAGGATCGAATCTGCCCGGGGCCGGAGATATCGTCGGTGGTGTAGGCGACGGCCTCCGGATAGCGCGGGATCGTCACCGGTGTGTTGTCCTCCGCCGCGGCCATGTCCAGTTCGCCCAGCGCCCTGGCGGCGGCCGTGGCGGCCTGCTCGTCGGAGAAGATCATGACCAGGTTGTCCAGCTCGTACGACAGGCTCGGCATGTTGTCGGACCGGCCGGTGGTCACGAATCCCGCCACGAATCCCGGCGCGGCGGCGTGCATGGCGTCCTTGTCGGCCGTGGTGCGCGTCCCCACGGCGGCGGTGTCGAAGCCGATGAATGGGCGGATGGCCCCGCCCATGGCGGACGCCGCGTATTTCGCCTCGGGCATGATCTCCCACGGCAGCGGCAGGTAGTTGGCGAGCCGTTCGGCCTCGACGAGTTCGGCCAGTTCGAGTTCGTCGGCGGTGCCGTAGGGCTTCGGTTCGGTGGTGAAACCGCCGACGTCGAGGGCAGCCAGGTCGACGGCAGGTTCCGGGGGCTGCGATGCCTCCGGCTCCGATCCGCAGGCGCTGGTCAGCGCGACGGCCGCCACCACAACGGCGGCGCACAGCGCGCGCTCGAGTAGGCGCATGGGGCTCCCCTCCCTATACCGGATCGCGAGTGACGCGCGCGACTCGGCTGCTGACAACGCGCCTCACCCTACTTCACGCGGCTCTGGAGCACAGGTACGAGTTCGGCCAGCAGGACGCGTTCGGAATCCGCCGTCCAATTGCGCACGGCCGCCACCGCCGCCGGGGTGTCCAGCGGAATCACCACCGCCCGCGAGCCGGTGATCTCGTGCGGCAGACCGAGAAGCCCACCGCCACCGGCCTTCTCGTCGCTGCGCACGGCGATGATGTAGGAGTCGGCGGGCGTCTTCAGCGCGCCGTACTCGGTCGCCGGCCGCGGTGAGGGCTCATCGCCCTGCCGGGTGAGGTCGAGGTTGTAGACGAAGCCCAGATCGGCGAGGAACTGGGTCTGCGGCGTGCCGCCGAGGTAGATGGAGAACTTCCGCGATTCGGTGACGTCCACCATGGTGATGGTCTTGCCGTGGAAGGCCGGATTCGCCTCACGGGCCTGCTCCAGCGAGGTCAGCGCGATCGCCGCCGTACTGGAAGCCGCTGCCGCCGTGGATGTTCCGCTCCCGGCCGGGGGGTCGTCCCGCAGTGACCAGACACCGATCCCGGCGGCGAGAGCGGCCACCACCGTCGCGGCACCGGCTCCGAGGAGCAGACTCCGGCGGCGCTTGCCGGACGAGCCGACCACCCGGCCGGGCTGGGAGACCTGGGTGGCCATATGCGGCCCGGACTCCGGTGGCCCCGCCAGCACGCCCGGCGGGGCGATCTGCACCGGATAGGTGGGCGAGGTGGTGGTGCGCACCGGCTTGTAGCCGGGGGTGAGCGCATCGGCCGCCGCCTCGGCGAGTTCACGGCAGCTGCCGTAGCGCTGCGCCGGATTCTTGGCCAGCGCCCGGGCGATCACCTGGTCGATGGCCTCCGGCAGGTACCGGTTCACGGTCGTGGCGCGCGGCGGCGGCTCGTGCAGGTGTCCCATCATGACCAGCGCGGGTTGCGTTGCCGGATAGGGGTTCTGGCCGGTGAGCAGCTTGTAGAAGGAGCAGGCCAGACTGTAGATGTCGGCGCGGTGGTCGAGCGGCTGCCCGGCCAGCTGCTCCGGCGGCGCATAGGCGATGGTGGCGACGAAGCTGCCGGTCTGAGTGAGTTCGATGGTGTCCTCGGTGGACTTGGCGACACCGAAGTCGGCCAGCAGGGCGCGTTCCTCCTCGTCCCCGCCGACCGAGGAGAGCAGGAAGTTGGCGGGCTTGACGTCGCGGTGCAGCAGGCCCTTGCGGTGCGCGTAGTCCAGGCCGCGGCCCACCTGGGCGATGATGTTGAGCGCGCGCAGCGGGGTCATGCCGTGCGGGTCGCGCTTCTGTTCCGCGGAGGCATCGGTGCCCTCCACGTACTGCATGGCGATCCACAGCTGGCCGTTCTCCTCGCCGCGGTTGTGGACCGACACGATATTCGGATGGTCCAGTCCCGCGACGATATTCGCCTCGCGCTCGAAACGGCCACGGAATTCGCGGTCACGTGACAGATCGGCGCTGAGGACCTTGAGCGCGTCCATCCGCGGCAGTTGCGGATGTTTGGCCAAGTAGACGGTGCCCATGCCGCCGGAGCCGAGCACCCGTTCGATCCGGTATCCGCCGACGATGGTGCCGGGGCTCATCGCCATAACTCGCGAACTCCTGGTCGACTCGGGGCCTTTGGTGCTGTCCGGAGCATACTGGACGGCTTCGCGAAGAGGCTCGGTAAGGAAATCCGGTCCGAACGGGACAGCGCGAGGCCACGTAACCTGATGCTGTGCTGAACCTCGTCCGCCACCCGTCGCCGCGGGGCCGATCGCTGTGATGGATCGGCAGGTCGAGGTTGTCGCGGGCAATCATGTGCTCACCCGCGCGGCGGGTGCCGTCATTCTGGTGGCGCATCGGGAGAGCGGCAGGCTGACATCCGAATCCCGGGCCGCCGTCGCTGCCCGGGCACTGACCGATCTGGTCACCGAGGCCACCGAGCAGGCCCCCGACGGACCCGGACGGCTGGTCGCGCGGCAGGCCACCCGGTGGCTCATGAAGGAGGCCGAGCGCATCTCGCCGGGACAGTCCGTGGACTTCGGCATACTGTCGGCCGCCGATACCGGGGGTGTTGCCATCTTCCTGCACGGTGCGGTGACCGCGGTGTTGGCGGGCCGGTCGGTCGAGTACTACCGGGGCAGCGACGCGGCCTTCACGGTGGACCGGGTCGCCGAGCATCCGGCGCTGGCCGCGGCGCTCTACATCGACGATGGCCGGGGACGGGTGCCGGAGCTGCCGGAACGGGGCATAGGTTCGCTCGTCGAGGGCATCGCGCAGGCGAGCGGTGCGGTCGTGTGGTTCGCGGGCGAGCCGCTGCCGGTGCGTTGGCGGGCGATGCCGTCGCACGGTCGGGCAGTGCCGTCGCGCGGCGTGGAATCCGGGGCCGGCGGGCGGCACAGCGCGCCGGAGGCGGACGAGACGCCCCGGGGTCGGCATGCCGCGCCGCCGCCGACTGCCGCCTTCGATCCGGTTACCGATCGCGCGGTGCCGGAATACGATCCGGATCTCACGCCGACCCGCACCTCGACCCAGCTGCCCGCCGAAGTCGACCTCGCCGGGGGCACGCCATCGCCGCCGGGCACGCACACCGACACGGATTCCGGTGCGGGCGGCAGCCACGGCCGGGGTCCGATCCCCGGATCGGACCCCGAGTTCGCGCCGCGCCTCGACCACGCCGGGGCGCGGTCGGCTCCGGGCGGCCCGTCCGCCGATACCGGTGACTTCGATCCGCATCGCGCCCCGACCGAGCTGGGCGGCACCAACCCCGCGCCCAAGCCGGACCCGGATCTACAGCGCCGTCTGGATGCCACGGCCAAGGCCATGGCGCTCACCGTGAAGGTGCTCGGATTCAAATGCGCGCGTGCGCATCCCAGCGATCCGCGCTCGGCGTTCTGCACGGTGTGCGGGATGCCGGTGGATCAGACCCAGCCGTTGGCCGAGGTGATCCGGCCACCGCTGGGCATGCTGCTGCTCGACGACGGCATGACCTACATGCTGACGGCGGATGCGGTGGTGGGGCGCGATCCGGAGCAGTCCGACGCGGCGCGGGCGGGTCTGGTGCCGCTGCGCGTCGACGACGCCTCCGGGGGAATGTCGCGCGCGCACGCCGAAATCCGTTTGGTGAACTGGGATGTCACGGTGGTCGACCGCGGCTCCACCAACGGCACCCGCGTCCGCCTGCCCGGCTACCACGACTGGGTGCGCCTGCAACCCCACCAGCCCATGGCGCTGATCTACGGCGCGGAGGTGCTGCTCGGCAACCGCGTACTGCGCCTGGAAGCCGTCGCGCCGCCGCCTTTCGGGTAGCGCGGCCGCCGCTAGCTGTAGCGCGAGTCGCAGGTGTTCCGGCTGCCGAGCACCCCGGCGCGGAACGCGTCCACCCGGGAGAATCCGCTCGGCACGGTCTTGCCCTCGGTATCGCTGGCCGCCAGACCGTCGGTGAGCAGGCCGGATACCGCCTCATCCAGATCGCCGGGGGAAAGGCTGATGCTCGATCGGGCGTGCGTGCCCGGGTCGGCCAGCTCCGCCGTGATCACCCCGGCCAGGCAGGCGGCCCGCAAGCCGGTCTTCGCGCCGGTGAGCCGCTGACCGGCGGCGTGCTGCACGGCCAGCGCGTAGCGGGAGATGAAGACCACGTAGGCGTTGTAGTCGCCGGTCAGCTTGACCGGAAGTCCGTCCTGGTCTTCGTCATTGGCGGCACCCCGATCGGCGAGCGCGGACAGGTCGGTGCCGATGGTGTTGGTGTCCGGGCAGTAGGTCACCGGCACGGTGTCGGCGCCGTTGCGGCAGTTCAGGTTCGCGGTGTCGTAGTCGTATGCGGGCTCGTCCGGGATCGGCATGAAGGCCGCCATGGCCTTGGCCAGTTCGGTGAGAGTGCCCTGGCCGACCTCGGATTCGCCGTGGTCGGCGTCATCGCCGAAGTCCTGCGGCAGTTTTCCGCGGCGGCTCTCGATCTCGGCCATATCGATGGCCTTGCAGCTCTTGGCCCCGTCGGTGAAGCCGATCTGCACCGCCGTCACGCGTTCGAAGGCCGAACCGTGCACGCTCTTCGGATCATCCGGATCGGAATCCCGGATGGCCACCGTGGCGGCCAGCACCGAATTCAGGCCGTCGGAGGTGTTGATGGTGAAGTGCTTCGACTTTCCCTCGGCCACATGCCGGATGAACGCCCCGGCGAAGCAGTCCGCCTGTTGTTCCTTGACGATCACCGGGTCCTTGCGGCCGACCAGCTTGGCCATGGTCTGAATGGCGTGGCCGTACTCGTGGGCCGTCACCATCACCACCGACATCTGCCCGAAGGTGTCCTGCATGGTCGGCAGCAGCACCGCGCGGTCCCAGCCGATGGAATTGTCGAGCCGGCAGTACGCGGCATTGACCAATCGGTAGGTGGTCTCGTCGCAGAATCGCACCGCCTGGGCGCGCGGGGTCCGTGCGCTCCAGGACACGAAGGTGTCCACCGGGGTGAACTCGTTGCCGAACTCCTTCGGATACTCCTGCTGCCAATAGGTCTGGATATCCTCGAGGGCATTGAGGACCAGCGTGTCGATGGCGCCGCCGTCGGAGTTGGTGGCGGTGAGGGTGGAGTCGGGCACGCCGGCGCGGGGACCGCTGGGGCCGCTGGTGGTGGGCAGACCGGCCACTTGGAACGGATCGTCGTAGATGGATACGGCACGACCCTCGACGGTGAATGTGCATCCGGCCAGCAGCGCGGCCACCAGAGTGAATACGGCCAGAGCCGCCGCTGTCCGGCCGCCCGATTCGATCCGTCGCGAGAATCGGCCGGTCGTACGGCGCATCGACACATCCACTCCCTTGCCAGCCGACCAGTTCACCGCCCGTGGGCAGACAGCTCGCCGCTCGGGGCTCCGCCGAAATCCGGGCAATCGAATAGTATCCGCAGTATTCCAGCTTGACGGCATATGTGCAGGTCAAGCAGCCCTGCCCTATGCCCCAGGGCTCCATTCCGTAACTTTCCCGGAGTTTTGGGGGGTTCAGCCACTCCAGAGCCAGCGCGACAAAGCTCCCGGTCGACTGGGCCGGAGGCTTCGTTCCTCGAGCGGTCAGGATCGTTCGATCATCGCCCGGAACTCGTCAGCGTTCGGGCCGCTGATCTCGTACGTGACTGCTGCAGGCTCGGCCGGGCCAACCCCGGCCGGTGACGGCCCAGGTACCCACTCGTCCACGAACTTTCGGAACTCGGGGTAGGTCAGTGCGGCTGACTCGCCTTGAAGCTCGGGCGTCAGCATGCGCCCTTCGGCGTCGAGCCCGATTCCGCCTTTCCATCCTCGGGTGATGCGCGGCTTGCCGACGCGGGGCCACCAGACGGGAGGGTGGCCGTGTTCCTCGTCGTGGGCGACAACCGCCGCGAACATATCCTCCACGCCCACCCAGTTGCGGCCGTGGTCGGCAGCGATACGAGCGGCGGACCGGAACAGCGCCACCAGGGAGGGCGCTACCCCGTCGATGGTTACCCGGCATTCGTCGTGTTCGCTCGTCATAGCCGCAACCCTAGGCATCAATCTCGAGGCCGGTGCAGGTTATTGCCATCGGGGCACCGGCAACGACGATGACGTGTGGCCCGAACACGTCCTGCCCGTCGTAGAAGCCGCCCCGGCACGTACACACGGCTTTGGTGGGGTCGTCCGGCTTCAACACCCAGCGGACCTCTCCGTCGCTCTCCTGCTCGCACTGCTGCGGCGTGACGGCGGCGGCTGAACCAGTGCTCAGTGCAACAGAGGCGAAGACGGCAGCGACGAACACGAGTACGCGGATCATTTTGTGCAGCATGGCAATTCTTTCTATTTAGGTGTTCTTCTCTTATTCCGGCTCGCTCGACTCGTCCCAGGCGAAGAGACGCCAGGTCGGCAGTTCGGGCGGCAGGTCGTCGCCGGATTCGATGTCCTCGACCTCGATCCGGTAGTCCGGATTCCACTGGCGCAAAGCAGTGGCGAAGCGTGCGATAACGTCGGCGGGCTCGGTGTAGCTGACTGCGGGATGCTTTGGGCCGCTTCCGAATCCGACGTGCATGACCACTCGTTGCGGCAAGGTCGGTAAGTCGTCTGTACTCACAGCGCCCCCTGATGCGAATGCTTGGGAGCACTCGCCGCCGGGGTCGTTCGGCGCGGGGTTCATCCCGGCGGCGGGTGCATGGTTGAGCCTGATCGCCGAGCGTTGGTCTCGGAACCGCAACTTCGGCCCGCGAGTTCAGGCGAACGAAGTCGCGGGGTGTTGATCCGCGATACCTTCTGAGTAGATGTGGGGAAGGGCATCCGATGAGCGAACCGTCAAGGGAGAACCTCCGATTCGATCGGCTAATGGAGGAACGGGGCTGGAAGCGGACCGAGGTTGCGGCGATGGTGAACGCCGCTTACGAAGTCATCACCGGTAAAGAAGGCTGCTACGACGCCGACAAGATCCGGCAAATCGCCCGCGGCACGCTGATGTGGCCGACAAAGGGCTACCGCTTGGCGCTAGAGAAGGCCTTCGGTGTCACTGCTACTGAGCTGGGGCTCTACAACCCCCGCGCTGCGACCGCGAAACCGTCGCAAACTGGTACGAGTGTTCATGCTGACCTACTCTTGGGGTGGGGAGGCGAGGAGGTTGACGAGGTGCAGCGTCGAGAGCTTTTGAGGGCTATCGCCGTACTCACGGCGTCGTCGCCAGCGATCGTGGCCGCACTGAACGCCGACGAGCTGGAAAGAACCATCCGCGCTGCGGCTTCCCCGAATCGAGTGGACGGGGCCGTTCTGGACAACGTTCAGGCCATCCTGAACGCCGCACGGTTGCAGGACGACTTGCTTGGCCCGCAGGCAGCGATACGGACAACGCTGACGCAGGTGGACATCACCGAAGCCTTGCTCCGGGGCTATGAGGGGTCGCTCGCGTCACGCCTTATGTCGTTGCGGAGCAAGGTGAGCACGTCTGCGGGATGGCAGTTATTCGACCTCGGCCGGAAGGAATCGGCCGTAGATCATTTCGAGAAGGCGCGAGACGTGGCCGACGAGGCTCGCGACTATGCGGCAAGCGCTATGGCCCTCGCTGAGTGGTCGGGTATGACCGAGGAAGTTGGTAGGCCGATCGAGGCAGCCGACCAAGCCGCCGCCGCAGAGTTCCGCGCTGCCCGAACCGGTGACCCGCACCTACAGGCTCACGCTGCCGGTATCTCAGCTTTGGCCTTGGCGAAGTCCGGACCGGAGTACCACGCGGACGCACGAGCGGCGCTCGCTCGGGCAGACAGTTTCGATGTCAGCACTACACGGACGCCTGATGAATCTCTCGCGTACTTCTGCACGCCGGGACATATCGCCCGGATGAGAGCGAAGGCGCTTCGTCAGATAGGCGACCTGCCAGCCGCCATCGACGCGGCTAGGGAGTCGCTGAGACTTCAAGCGGTTCGCGACCGCGCCGCCTCACATATCCTGCTCGGCACGATCTATGTCGATGCCGGTCAACTGGACGCAGGAATTGAGTCGATCTCGACGGGTGCGGAGGTCGATGCCGACAACGGTTCGGCGCGGCTGTCCGGGCAACTACTCGATGCCCGAAACCTGGTCCACGTCCGCGCCCCTGGGTCGACTTCGGCCCGCAGGCTCGATGCCCGGCTAACGCAGCTTCAGATCGTCTGACAGGCGCACAGGACGGCCCCGGAGCCACTCCCGCTCCGGGGCCGAGGTCTATCGCCGATTCTGCGACTCGATGTAGATCGCATAGGTGATGTCGCCGATGCCCATCGTGAAAGAAACAGCCACAGGTGCACCCATCCGGATTGCTTGCGGTGCTGGTAATTCCGATAGCGGCGGACGGCCGCCGGGGCTGCGGCCCGAGCCCGCCACGTACGGTCGTCCGATTCCAGTCGCCGGGCTTGCCTAGATCTCGCGGCATGGCGGAGCGTTTCCCCCTTGGTGCTCAGGACGAAGATCAAGCGGAGCGTAACCGGGTGCACTGACATACCGAGACCTACCACGTAGGTGTGATCTCACCCACTGTCCATGATTGTGTGTGGGGCGTAGCTGCCTGGTCGCTGGGCTGGAACACTCGGCGGCGTGTCGCTCCGGGAAACGGCGACCGGATGGCGTTGATGATGAGGGACTCGGAGCAATCATCAGGGAATCAGACCGTAATTCTCACCGTCAGTCTCAATCGAACCGGAGCGGTAGGGAGAGACGCCTAGAGAACCGGTCGATCGCTGAAATTGCCTGCATGGCGGGGGTTCTGGCGGGTCATCGGGGAAATCCGAGATTCCTAGAGTGACCTGGGTTTTTACCCCCGCTGATACTATCCGCAGCATGTCTTTACCGGGGGCGCAGCAGATCACCGTGCGTCATGAAGGAACCGATCGGGTCTTCGACGCGAGCCAACAGGTCACCATGGGCCGGGCACCCGAGGTGGCGCTGTTCGTGGACAGCCCTCTCGTGTCGCGCGTACACGCCACACTGTCGTTTCAGGGCGGCGCGTGGGTGCTCGCCGACAACGGCAGCACCAACGGCGTCTTCGTGGACGCCCGCAGGCTGACCATGCCACTGGCCATCCACCGGCCCACCCAGGTGCGCCTCGGCGATGCCATCACGGGGCCGCTGTTGCAACTGCTGCCACAGGCCGCCCGCGGGGGGAGCGGGCCGATGCCGAACCCGGCGGCACCGCCGCAGCAGTGGCCGCCGCAGCAGCGACCTCAGGAACCGCGGCGCACCCCGCCGCCGCAGCAGCAGCGGCCCCAGCCGTACGCGCAGCCGCACGCCTTCCGGCAGCCGACGAATCAGCCGCCGCAGCATCGGCCGCCGTCGTCGCCGCAGCACCAGCCGCCCGCGTATCAGCAGCCGCAGCACCGACAGCCCTCCCACCAGCCGCCGCAGCATCAGCCGCCGCAGCATCGGCTGCCCTCGCAGTCGCAGCAGATGCAGCGGCCACCCTCGGCTCCACATCCGGAGGCGCGGCAGCCGTCGATGCCACAGCCCGACCTGCGCCCGCCGTCGATGCCGCAGCCGGAGGTGCGCCCGCCCGCCGCCGCGCAGCCCGAGGTGCGTCCGCCGTCGTCGCAGCCGGACGTTCCGCTGCACGCGGGCGCTCCGGATGTCATGAATATGACGGCCAAGGCCGATGTCTCGGCACTGCCGCCGGTGCGCGCCCGGGCCTCCGAAGGTCCGGTGGCGCGGGCCGATCGGCTGCCCTCGGGCGGTCTGAATATCGGTCGTACGCCCGACAATCAGATCGTCGTCAACGATCCGCTGGCCTCTCGCAAGCACGCCCGCCTCATCGCGGGCAGCCAGGGCGGGCTGACCATCGAGGATCTCGGGTCGGCCAACGGCACCTTCGTCAACGGCCGTCGGCAACAGCAGGTCGAGCTGCGCGAACGCGATATCGTCACCATCGGCAATGTCGATTTCGTCGTCAAGGAGGGCACCCTAGTCCACCGGCAGCGGCCGGTCGCCGAGCAGGGCCTGCACGTACACGGCATCGGATTCACCGTCGAGGGCAACCAGCAACTGCTCGTCGATGTGAACATGCAGGCCGGGCGTGGATCGCTGACCGCGCTCATCGGGCCGTCCGGTGCGGGCAAGTCCACGCTGTCCAAACTCATCGCGGGCGCCACGTCGCCGTCGGCCGGTGTGGTCACCTTCGAGGGCCGCAATCTGCACGCCGAATACGACGCGCTGCGCTCCCGTATCGGCATGGTGCCCCAGGACGATGTGCTGCACCGCCAGCTCACCGTCAAGCAGGCGCTGGGCTTCGCCGCCCAGCTGCGCCTGCCCCCGGACACCACCAAGGAAGACCGCAAACGCGTGATCGACGGTGTGCTGGCGGAACTTTCGCTCACGCAGCACGCCGATACCCGCGTCGACCGGCTCTCGGGCGGTCAGCGCAAACGCGCCTCGGTGGCGATGGAACTGCTGACCGGTCCCTCGCTGCTGATTCTCGACGAACCCACCTCGGGTCTGGATCCGGCGCTGGACCGCCAGGTCATGACCATGCTGCGTGAGCTCGCCGACGCGGGCCGCACCGTCATCGTCGTCACGCATTCCGTTGCCTGCCTGGATATGTGCGATCAGGTGCTGCTGCTCGCACCCGGCGGCAAGACCGCCTTCTGCGGGCATCCGGGCGGGGTGCAGGATTTCCTCGGCACCAGCGACTGGGCGGAGATCTTCTCCCGGGTCGCCGCCGATCCCGATCGCGCCTTCGCGAATTACCGGTCGCGCCAAGCCTTCGCGCCGCCGCCACCGGCGGTAAAACAGCTCGAACCGGTGAAGCCGCCGAAATCCAGTGGTTTCAAACAGTTCTCGACGCTGGCGCGGCGACAGGTGCGGTTGATCCTGGCCGATCGCGGCTATCTGATCTTCCTGGCGGTGATGCCGTTCGTGCTCGGCGGACTGTCGCTGGTGGTGCCGGGCAAGAACGGCTTCCAGCGGGGCGCGCTCACCCAGATGCCGGACGGCTCCTTCATGGTCGTCGGCGGCAGCGAATCCCAGCAGCTGCTGGTGGTGCTGGTACTCGGCGCCTGCTTCATGGGATCCACCTTGACGGTGCGAGATCTGGTGGGGGAGCGCGCGATCTACTTCCGTGAGCGCGCCGTCGGCCTGCGCTCGGGCGCGTACCTCATGTCGAAGGTGGTCATCTTCAGCATTGCCGCGCTGCTGCAGGCGGCGGTCATGCTGGGCATCGTGCTGGCGGTCAAGAAGGCTCCCAGCGCCGGTGCGGTCATACCCAGCGGCAGTATCGAGCTGTATGTCGATATCGCGTTGACCACGGTGACCTGTGTGGTGCTCGGTCTGCTGCTGTCCACGCTGGCCCGATCCAACGAGCAGGTGATGCCGCTGCTGGTCGTCGTCATCATGTGTCAGCTGGTGATGGCGGGCGGCATGATCCAGGTGACCGACCGGGTGGTCCTGGAGCAGGTCTCCTGGCTGTTCCCGGCGCGCTGGGGCTATGCCGCCGGTGCGTCCACGGTGAACATCCGTGAGCTGTTCGCCGCCGCGCAGCCCGACGAGCTGTGGCAGCACGAACCCCGGATCTGGGTGCTGAACGTGAGCATGCTGGGCGTGCTGGCGCTGGTCTTCGCGCTGCTCACCTGGTCTCGGCTGCGGCTCAAGAAATCGGCCGCGTGACGGGCGCGGCGCGCGTGCCGACGGGTGAACAGGCAGACTGGTGGCTGTGACGGCTCGAGTTGGGGCAGTGCATCTCGGGTGGGATGTGGTGACGGCGGCCGCCGGTGGCGGCGGCACACCGATCCGCCCGGTGCAGGTCGAAGGCACATACACACCGCCCGCGTACCTATTGGCGGATTCATCCGGTCGGCTGCACACCGCCGGGGTGGACCGGCGTCCCGACGTCGGTATCGCCATCTCGGATGTGCGCGACATCATCGGTCACCCGCAGATCGTGGTGGCCGGCGCGACCTGGCCCGCAGAACTGGTGTTCCGGGCCCGGCTGTTCAATCCGCTGGCGGGTATCGGCAAGCATCTGGGCGGGGCGCCCGCGGTGGTGGCGCTGCCGTTCCCGGACGACTGGCCCGACCCCAAGGTCGACGAATACGCGCGCCTGGTCGAGCAGCTCGGCGTGATCGTGGAGCCGCTGCCGGAATCGGTGGCGCTGTCGGGATACGTGCGTGCGCTGAACCTGGTGCGCGGTCCCGAGCCCGGCCCGGTGGTCGGCGCGACCGGGGTCTACTCCGACGGTCGCGGCTGTCTCGTCGTGGCCGTGCACGGTGACGACGAGGAACCCACCGAGTCCATGGGCCTGACCATCCACCCGCAGGCCCTGCACGACGCTCGCGCCGCCGACAATGTGGTGATCGAGGTCATGGCCGCCGCCCGCACCATCGGCGCGGACACCTCCACGGTGCTGCTCACCGGGAACATCGCCTTCAACGACGCCCTGCGCCTGGCCTTCCAGAATCATCTCGGCCACCGTCTCCAGGTCGCCGACCATCCCATGCACGCGCTGGTCCTGGGCGCGACACATCTGCTGGCCAATGACATCGAGGACGACCGGTACGCACCGGACCCACGCCTCACCCCACCCGGACAGCCCGGGTACGCGCAACCGGGCGGCGCGGCCGGTCAGCAGGCTGTAGCCGCCGCTGACCAGCAGGCCGGGGCGGCCGTGGCGGGGCAGGTCGGGCGTGGCGCGGCGGCGAATTCCGCTGCCAAGGGTGCCGCGGCGGACCGCGTTGCCGAGGGCGATGCGGCGGACCGCGTCGCCCGAGGTGCTGCGGCGGACGGGGCGCAGGCGGCGAGCCGCGGCGGGGGTGCGCAGTCTGCGTCCGGTGGGATCGACCCCGCCGAGGGGCAGACGCGCCGGATGACCCAGGCCGAGGCCGCGCAGCTCGCGGCGCAGGGACATGCGGCCGCCTCGAATCCACCCAGCGGGGAGGTGCCGATCGCGTCGACGCAGGGGCTGCCGCCGGGGCTCGCCACCGTGGGCGGGCGGTTCACGCGGCCACCGGGGACACCCGCCGACGATCGGATGACCGCCGCGGTCGAACGGCAGCCGCAGCCCGGTCAGGCTGCGGGGCAGGGCGATTCGCCCACCGGTAGCGGCGGGCAGTCGGGTGGTGGTGCGAGTGGAACTGCCGAGCAGGGCTATTCGGGCCAGCCTCAGCCGGGCTCCGGCGATACTCCTGTGGGACAGGGCTATTCAGGACAGAACTATGCGGACCGGAGTGCGGGGCCGTACTCGCCGGGCTCCACCGCGCCGGGGCAGAACACCGGTCCGCACCGACAGGTCCCCGCCACTCCCGGACAAGGTGCCGCTCCGTATGGACAAGCTCCCGGCGCGCCGGGACAGAGCGGCCCGTACGGGCAGGGTGCGCCTGGCCAGGGCACCGGATCCCACGGGCAGGCTGGCCCGGGGCAGGGCACGGGGCCGCACGGGCAGGCTGGGCCGGGGCAGGGATACGGCTCCGGTGGTGCTTCCGGCGGGTACGGGCAGCCGCAGTACGGGCCGGGTGGCGGGGGATACGGGCCCGGCGGTACGTCCGCTGGAACCGGGGCGGGCCAGGGCGGAGCGAGGTACGGTGGACCGATGCCGTCCAGCGGGCCGCAATCCCCCTATCCGCTATCGCCGGACCGCGATGCCGACAGCTCGGATCGCGATGCGGCCGAGGGCGATCGCAAGCGCAAGGGCTTGTGGCGCAAGATGAAGGGCAAGCGCTGATGCGCAAGCGCTTCGGAGCCCCCGCCATCCTGGGTGCGGCCGCCTTCGCCGCTGTCACCCTGCACTCCACCGGACACCCCGCCGACGATCTCGCGGCGACCGCCCCGGGGGCCGGAACCACAGGGGACTCCGACGCCGCGTCATCCGGGTTCGGTGCCGCCGACGCGTCATCCGGCACCATTGGCGTCTCTTCCGGCACCTCTGGCATTGTTTCCGGCACCGCTGATGTGTCCTCCGGCGCTGATGTGAACCCGACCGCCGCCGAAATACCAGGTTCCGTCGCATCGGCAGCGGCGGCCAGTCACTTCGACATTCGCTCGGCCGAGTACGACATCCCCGCGCCCGCCGTTCGGCAGGTGGGCGACTTCGGCTCCTGGCCCGCCGTGGAGCGGGCCGCCGAACCGGCCGGGGGCTCGTGCGCCGTGATCCCCTTCGCCACCCTCCCGCCCAGCCCCGGCATCGCCGCCATCAACGGATCCGGGGCGGTCGAGTGCACTCCCAGCGGCATCGACACCCTGCGATACTCCATCCCCGGCCCGATCCGGGGCGCGGACCCGGGCCCGCCCATCCAGATCTGACCCGCGCTGCCCGGCCGCGGATCACTCGGTCGTCCCGTTCGGCCCGAGGGGACCGGTTCGCTGCCTGACGTGGCTTGTGACCGGTTGACTGCCGGACCCGGCCCGAGACCGGGTCGCTGTCAGCCCCCGCCGGAGACCGGTTTATGGTGATCGGCCCGCCCCTGGTATCGTGGCCCGTTGGCGTGCGGTACCGCCGGGCAACCGGTGTGTCCCACGAGCCCCCGGGTCTCCACCGGCCGCCGGGATCGGCTCGATCGCATGCTTGGCTGGCAACACCGACGACAGACAGGGAAGCACTGTGCCTACGTACAGCCCCAAGGCTGGTGACGTGACCCGCAAGTGGTACGTCATCGACGCCACTGACGTACGGCTCGGCCGCCTTGCCGTGCAGGCAGCGAATCTGCTGCGTGGCAAGAACAAGCCGACCTACGCTCCGAACGTCGATGGTGGCGATTTCGTCATCATCATCAACGCCGACAAGATCTCCATTGCCGGCAACAAGGCCGACCGCACCTTCATCCACACCCACTCGGGCCACCCGGGCGGTCTGAAGACCCGGTCTGTCCGCCAGGTGCTCGAGACCCGCCCCGACCGGCTGGTCGAGCGTGCCATCAAGGGCATGATCCCGAAGAACAAGCTGGGCAACCGCATCGCCGGCAAGCTGAAGGTGTACGCGGGCCCGACCCATCCGCATGCCGCTCAGCAGCCCATTCCGTTCGAGATCAAGCAGGTGGCCCAGTGACCGCTCCTGAGGAATTCAACGACGACCTCGTCGTCGAGGACACCACCGTCGAGGTCGTCGACGAGGGTGCCGGCTACGACGCCGAGTACACCGCCGAGCCCTTCGCCCCGGTCGTCATCGACCGCCCGGTGCAGACCGTCGGCCGCCGCAAGGAGGCCGTCGTCCGCGTCCGCCTGGTGCCCGGCTCCGGCAACTTCGTGCTCAACGGCCGCACCATCGAGGACTACTTCCCGAACAAGGTGCACCAGCAGCTGGTGAAGTCCCCGCTGGTCACCGTCGAGCGCACCGAGACCTTCGACGTGCACGCCCGCCTGGTCGGCGGCGGCCCGTCCGGTCAGGCCGGCGCGCTGCGTCTCGCCATCGCCCGTGCGCTGATCGAGGTCACCCCCGAGGATCGTCCGGCCCTCAAGCGTGCCGGCTTCCTGACTCGTGACCCCCGTGCCACCGAGCGCAAGAAGTACGGCCTCAAGAAGGCCCGCAAGGCGCCTCAGTACTCGAAGCGCTGATATTGCGCCGTACGGCTCTACCGTGCCCGGCTCCGCGAAGGGCCGGGCACGGTATTGTCTGGTGCGGCGATTCGTACGGGTATGGCGCGGCGGGACCGCGTGTTCCCCGCATGGCGGGGGCGATCCCCGGTACGAAAGCAGGCTTCCGGCAACGGTTTTCGGACCGGCCGGGCGCCTGCTTTTTGCTATGTCAATAGACCAGGGGTGAGGTATGGGACGTTTGTTCGGCACCGACGGAGTCCGCGGGCTCGCCAACGAATCATTGA
Organism: Nocardia sp. CC227C; assembly: GCF_030767025.1. Taxonomy (GTDB): domain Bacteria; phylum Actinomycetota; class Actinomycetes; order Mycobacteriales; family Mycobacteriaceae; genus Nocardia. Next base: position 334,135 of record NZ_JASITE010000003.1, read on the forward strand.
GTCCGGAACTGGCGCTGCGGGTTTCGGCCGCGGCGGCACAGGTTCTGAGCCGGGGCAAAAAGCGCGCGCTGGCGGTGGTGGGACGTGATCCGCGGGCGAGCGGGGAAATGCTGGAGGCGGCGGTCACCGCGGGGCTGACGTCGGCCGGGGTGGACGTGCTGTCGGTCGGCGTGCTGCCGACTCCGGCGGTCGCGTATCTGACCGGCGTGTACGACGCGTGCCTCGGCGTCATGATCTCGGCATCGCACAATCCCATGCCGGACAACGGAATCAAGATCTTCGCCGCGGGTGGGCACAAGCTCGACGACGCCGTGGAGGACCGCATCGAGGCGCTCGTCGCCGAGGGCTCCTTCGCCCGGCCCACCGGCGCTGCCATCGGACGGGTCCTGGGTCGTCCCGGCCTCGGCGGGCAGGTCTTCCACGCCGACGACGCCTACACCCTGGAGGGCACGCACGAGCGCTACGTGGAACATCTCGTGGAGGCCACCGGGCGGGACCTGAGCGGACTGAAGGTCGTGGTGGACTGCGCCAACGGCGCGGCCTCCGAGGTGGGGCCGACCGCGTACCGCGAGGCGGGCGCGACCGTCATCGCCATTCACGCCGACCCGGACGGGCGCAATATCAACGACGGGTGCGGTTCGACGCATCTGGACCAGGTACGTCGCGCGGTGCTCGAACACGGCGCGGACCTGGGGCTGGCACACGACGGTGACGCCGACCGCTGCCTGGCCGTGGACGCCACCGGCGCGGTCGTGGACGGCGACGCCATCATGGCGATCCTGGCGCTGGCCATGCGCGATAGCGGCGAACTGGTCGACAACACGCTGGTGGCGACGGTCATGAGCAATCTGGGCCTGCACATCGCGCTGCGGGCGGCCGGAATCACGGTGCTCACCACGGCGGTCGGCGACCGGTACGTCCTGGAGGAGCTGCGGCGCGGCGGCTATTCGCTCGGCGGCGAACAGTCCGGACATGTGGTGTTCCCGCGCTTCGGCACCACCGGCGACGGCATTCTCACCGGTCTGAAACTCATGGCGCGCATGGCCGAAACCGGCTGCGGCCTGGCTGATCTGGCGTCCGTGGTGCAGGCCGTGCCGCAGGTGCTGGTGAATGTCCCGGTCAGCGACAAGTCGGCCGTCGCGTCCGCGTCCTCGGTGCGGGAGGCGGTTTCCGAAGCCGAACGCGTCCTCGGCGATACAGGCCGAGTCCTGTTGCGTCCCAGTGGAACCGAGCAGCTGGTCCGCGTCATGGTGGAGGCCACCGATCTGGACCAGGCCCAGCGGCTGGCCGGTGACCTCGCGAAACTGGTAGCGGCCGTGTAGAACTCAGCCGTCGTGTCCGTGGCTCGAGGGCGGGCGTGAAGCGGAGTGATCGGCCCCTCGTTGCCGCAGCGCGTCAGTGGTCCTCGATCAGTCGGCCGCGCTCCATGCGCCAGCGGCGGGTGGCGCGCACGGTGTCGAGCATGCGGCGGTCGTGGGTGACCAGCAGCAGGGTGCCGTCGAAGGATTCCACCGCCTGCTCCAACTGTTCGATGGCGGGCAGGTCGAGGTGGTTGGTGGGCTCGTCCAGCACGAGGAGATTGACCCCGCGTGCCTGGAGTAGGGCCAGGGCGGCGCGGGTGCGCTCGCCGGGCGACAGGGTGTCGTTGGGGCGCAGCACGTGCGGGCCGCGCAGACCGAATTTCGCCAGTAGAGTGCGGACTTCGGCCTCCGGCCAGTCGGGCACCTCGGCGCTGAAAGTATCGGCGAGCGCGGCGGTTCCGCGGAACAGCCCGCGGGCCTGATCCACCTCGCCGATGGCGACGCCGGAGCCCAGAGTGGCGGAACCGCTGTCCGGCCGGGTCTTTCCGAGCAGCAGGGACAGCAGCGTGGACTTGCCCGAACCGTTGTCGCCGGTGAGCACGATGCGGTCACCGAAGTCGATCCGCACGGTGACCGGCCCGAGCGTGAAGTCGCCGCGTGTCACGGTGGTATTCGACAGGGTGGCGACCACCGTGCCGCTGCGCGGTGCGGCCGCGATGGCCATGCGCAGCTCCCACTCCTTGCGCGGTTCCTCCACCGCGTCCAAGCGCTCGATGCGCTTGAGCGTCTGCTTGATCTTGGATGCCTGTTTCTCCGTGGACTCCGCGCGCATCTTGCGGCCGGCCTTGTCGGAGTCCAGCTTTCGTGGGTCCTTGGCCTTGCGGCGGGCGGTGCGCACACCGTGCTCCATCCAGTTGCGCTGCATGGTGGCACGGGCCTCCAGCCCGGCCTTGGTGTCGGCGTACTCCTCGTAGGTTTCGCGGGCGTGGCGGCGGGCTATCGCACGCTCGGCCAGATACGACTCGTAGGAGCCGTCGTAGACGTCGACTCGCTGCTGGGCGAGATCCAGTTCGACGATGCGATTCACGGTGCGCGCCAGGAACTCCCGGTCGTGGCTGACGACCATGAGGGGAGCGCGCACGCCCGCGACGAACTGCTCCAGGCGTTCCAGGCCGTCCAGATCCAGATCGTTGGTCGGCTCGTCGAGCAGCAGAATGTCGAAGCGCGACAACAGCACCGAGGCCAGTCCGGCGCGGGCGGCCTGGCCGCCGGAGAGCACTGTCATGGGCGTGTCCAGGCCGTGCGGCAGGCTGTCGGCGAGGCCGAGTTCGGCGGCCACCTCCGCGGCGCGCTGTTCGAGATCCGCGCCGCCGAGCGCCAGCCAGCGCTCCAGGGCGGGGGAGTACTCGTCCGCGCCGCCGTCGGCTAGCCGAACGGCTGCCGCGTCCATATGCCGCTGTGCGTCCGCGACACCGGTGCGGCGGGCCAGGAAGGCGATGACCGTCTCGCCCGCCAGGCGCTCGGGTTCCTGCGCGAGGTAGCCGACGGTCGCGTCGGGTGGACTGAGCGCGATGGTGCCGTCTGCCGCCCGACCGGCGGCGAGCATGCGCAGCAGGGTCGACTTTCCGGCCCCGTTCACGCCGACCAGGCCGATCACGTCGCCCGGTGCGAGAACCAGATCGAGGTCGGCGAACAGGGTTCGTTCGCCGTGTCCGGCCGATAGCCCGCGGGCGTGCAGAGTTGCGCTCACGGGGTGCAGTCTGCCCTGTTCAGGGTTGGACCCTGAGACGGGGGCGGCGAAAAGTCAGGGTCCGAATCGGGTGTTGGACCGATGCGCACGCGGGGCCGCGCGGGGAGAGTTGAGGTATGACAACACCGACTCCCACCCGCCGCCTCACCCGCTCGACCAGCGACAAGTGGATCGCCGGAATCTGCGGTGGACTTGCCGAGTACTTCGGTTGGAACGCCAATCTCATCCGCGCGCTGTTCGTGCTGTCCTGCCTGCTGCCGGGACCGCAGTTCGTCATCTACCTGGTGCTCTGGCTGGTGATTCCGAAGAACAAGGGACCGTACGTCGCCCAGGGATAGCAGACCAGGGTTATCCACACCCGGCGAGTCATCCACAACTCGAGAGTAAGTCCCCCGGGCCGCCGCCCCGGGTGCGAGGATGATGGGCACGTCGCAGTGAAGGAGTGCACATGGTCGCATCCGGTGATCTGCCCGGTCTGGACTTGCCGAATCTCGACACCCACTCGGAGCTGGGTGCTTTGGGCGCGGTGGAGCTAACCCATCCCCTTCAGGACATCGACGGCGACGGTCGCCTGGACACCCTCACCACCAATGGTGACCGCGCCATGCACGTGTGGACCGATCTGGACCACGACGGTTACGCCGACCACGTCACGGTCGTCGACGAGGGCGGCGACTACGCCGCCTGGGAATTCCGCCACAACACGGACGGCACCAGCGAATGGGTGCGCACCGACGGCGGCAGCCTGGGCGGATGAACGCATCGGCCGGGCTCGGTCAACCGCCGGACTCGTTCGACAGACTCGGCACGGCGGTCCCACACCTACCGCGACAGCGGGCCTCCAGCCGTAGCGGCTGAGCCGTTCGGGGCTTGGCGGCCGAGTGAGCTTGGGGCTTGGCGGCCGAGCGGGCTTGGGTCGTGACGGCCGAGCGTGTTCAGGTCGTGCCTGCGGACCGGGCGTGAGAGGTTGCTGCGCCCCGGGCCGGGGGGCGACTTACCCGCCCCCTTGCGGCCGTTCGATTCCGAACTCCATGGCTGCGGGGACATGGGCGGGATGGCCCGACCGAAGGTGGACCACGAGGTCGGTGGGTGTACCGCGCGTCGGCAGTGAACCGCGCGGGCGTGTGCACGTGACCGATGAAGGACGTCGGTGAACCCGTGGCGGTCGAATGCCGTCGGGGCCGTCGTCGAACGGGTGACCGACGGTAGCTGAACCCTGCCGCCTTGGCGGCGGAACACGAAAGGGGGACATATGGGTGGCGGGGCCGACGGCTTCGCGGTGGATATCGCCGCGCTGCGCATCGCCGCGGGAACCTTGCGCGACTCCGCGGAATCGCTACGCCTACAGGCGCGGCGCATCGACGAGCACATGTTCGGCATCGGCAACGACGAAGCCGGACGGGACTACGCGGAGCAGGGCATAGCGGTGCATCGAGGGCTCGAACACCTCGCGGGCTGGCTACGCGACTGGGCCACCGCCACCGCCGCCACCGCCTCGGGCCTGGATACGGCGGTCGCGGAGTACGAGCGCACCGACCGGGAGCGGGCCGAGCGCACCCCACGGTAGCCGCACGGGTCGGACACGATTGTGTGCGGCGCAGGTCGGACCGGAGCGTGTGCCACCCGAGTGAAGTCGGCTCGCGTGCCGAAAGACAAGGCCCGGATGGCCCGCCACCGGCGGAGCCGGTGCGCGTTGGGCGCGAGTACGGCCGGGCTGCCGTGCACAGGCATCCGGCAGGTTCGTGTGTTGATCGAAAAGGTCCGGTACGTGTTTCCCGCGAGTAGCGCTCGAGCCGAGATCGCACCGGTGCGGTCGCACGGGAAACAGCACCCGCGTGGTCGCAGTGGGTGGACTGGAGATACATGCCGTACGACACGGCGGGATGGCAGGGGGGACTATGACTTTCGATCCGGCGGGAAGGTCCGTCGACGAGATATTGGATTACGGGGCGGTCGGGCTCGAGTACTGGGAGCGGTTCCTTCCCCTGTACGAGCGGGCCTTCGGTGCGCTGCCCGGTGTCGGGGAGCGGGAACTGCAAGCCCGGTACGACGAGCAGCGGGGGCTCGATCTCGGCAAGCTCGACGCGGCACGGAATGCGCTGGCCGATGCGGTCATCGGGGCCGAGCGGCAGTGGATGGGCCAGCTGGGTGTCGCGCGACGACTGCCGGATGTCTGGGCGGGGCGCGGCGGCGCGGCCGCCCGCGAGGTGGTCGACGGTCAGCAGCGGCGGGCGCGCGGTGATCTCGATGTCGCCCAGGCCGTGGTGGCGGTCATCGACGGCGTGCTCGACCCGCTGCGGCAGGCGGTATTCACGAAAGCCGTACGGACGATGGGGCTTCTCGAACGGCGCGGGGGCGATGGCAGCGCCGTCGCCATCGGCGGCAAGTCGTCCGGCGATATCGAAGCGATGCTCGACACCGCGGACGATGCCGCCACCGCGTGGCTGCGGGAGACTTTCAAACCGGATGTCGAACGCAAACATGCCGAGTTCACGGCAATGTGCGCGGACATCGACCGCATCGTGGTCGACAACTATCGCGCCATCACGACCGCCATGGCGGCACTCCAGGACGGCCCCTATCCCCGCCCCGTAGCGCCTTTCGAGCCGCCGCTTCCCGCGAACGAAACCGCAACAGCGCCAGCGCAATCCACGGGCCCGGTCGAACCGGGTGCCGCAGCGGGAACCGCCCCCGCGACGGCTGGGTCGGCCGCGAGTCCACCCGGTACACCACCAGCTCCCGCCGCATCCTCGGGTGCCCCGCCGAGTCCTGCGAGCACCGCGCCTCCGAGTGAGTCGCCGAGTCCTGCGAGCACCGTTCCTTCGGGTGAGTCGAGCCCGCCGAACGCCGCACACCCGGGTGCGCTGTCGGGCACCCCGGCTCCTGGTGCACAGTCGAGCCCGGCAGCCGCCGCACCTGCCACCGCCTCGCCCTCCAACTGGGCGGGCACTCCGACGGAACATCCCTCGGCCTCGGTCGGTGCCGGCCGAACCACGTCCGCGCTCGGGCAGCCCGCGCCGGGCGGGCAGGCCCAGCCGCTCGGCGCGAACACCACCGGCCACTCGCCGTCGGACTCCTGGTCCGACACCCATCCGGGCGAAGACACCGGCGCACAATCTGATCCGCTACAGCTCGGTTCCCTGCTCGCGGGCGCGGGCTCCGCGCTCACCGACCTCCTCGGCAATATCACAGCGGGCCTCCAGACCGGCGTCGAATCGGTCCTCGGGAGCCTGAGCGACCTGACCAACCCCGACCAATCCGACTATCCGGCAACGGAACCCAGCGCCGACGTCGACCCCGACAACGGTGATCCCGATCCGCCCCCAGTCACCGACCAGCCAGGTGAGAAAGCCGAATTCGAGCTGGGCCGACACGACCTCACCATCGAGCAGACCACGGACGGCGCCCTGAGCGTCGTCCTCACCGACCCGGCCGGTGCCACGACCACCTTCACCCTCCGCCTGAACGAGCACGGCATACCGGTCCTCACCGCCGAACCCGAAACGCCGGCCACGCCCCCGGAACCTGATACCCCACAGCCCGATTCGTATCGACCCGACCCCACCGCACCCGGGGATTCGTCCACATCGCTGCCTGACGCCCCACCCACACCGAATCCCGGCGAGACCCCGAATTCGTCAGACAGCCCACCACCCGAGGAACCCACCTCACCCGACTGCCCGCAACCCGCTCCGGAAAGCACCCAACCGCCCGCCCCACCCTCGGAAAGCCCCCAGGTCTGCCCCGCGCCGGACCCAGGCGATCCGGATCGAGATGCAGCGTGTCGAGATGCCACCGACCGAGATGTCCCGGGCCAGGACGCCTCCGACCAGGAAGTCCCGGGTCCGCCCGTCCCGCATCGAGACGACCCCGAACACGGTTCCACGCAGCAGTACCCCCCGATGCCTCCCGGATCCCCGAATGACCTTTCACCCGACTCACCGATGCCCGACCCGCCTGGAACGGACTCGCCGCCGACCTACCCGGGCATTCCGCCCCTGGACCGACAATCGGCCCCGGACAGCGGGGCGACCGGTGTTCCGGTGGAACCGATCCCTCCACTCCCGGATGCGCCCACACCCTGACCTGCCACGCCATTCCCGGCGGACGCGTGCCGGATTCGTTGAGTTCGGCGCGTGCGGGGTTGGGCAACGGAGCTAGATCCGAGTTTCAATCGCTTTCCGGATCAGCTCCCGACCAGGTTCGCCGTAGAGGGCCTGTTCGGACAGCGATGCGAACAGCTTGGCGTAGAGCGCTATCTCGCGCGGCTGGTTGATTCTCAGCTCCGCGCTCACCGTCTCAACCAGCACCAGCCGGTTGTCGTACATGACGAACCCATTGATGGCTGGACCATCCAGGGCGGCCTGTTCGGGCACGATCCCGAGCACCAGTCGTGGCAAGGACATCGTCGCGAGAAGGTATTCCAGCTGCCCCAGCATGATCGATTCGTTTCCGACCGTGGTCTGTAGAGCTTGTTCGGCGATGACGAACGAGAACCTGCGATTGCCGTGGTGCAAAATCTTCTGGCGTTCGACACGGGCCTCGACTCCATCGTCCAGATCGTCGGGAATTCCGTAGAACTTGATCATTCTACGGAGCACCGCCTCGATGTAGCCGGGAGTCTGCAACAGGCCCGGAATGAGAAGTGGCTCATACCAACACAATCGAGTGGCCGCCTGTGCGACCCGGTCCAACCTGCGCTGGTGCCGACGCGTGCCGATCCCGAGCGCTCGTCGCCACTCCATATAGGCGGCTTCGATGTTCCGCAACGTCGCGATCAGATCGGGTAGCTGATCACGGCTGCCCGTATGGTCACACCAGCTTCGAAGATCTTCCTCCGTGGGAGTCTGCCGACCGTACTCCAGCTTGCTGATCTTCGACTCCGGCCAGTTCGCCGATTTCGCCAGCGCGCGGCCGGTCAAACCGGCATCACGGCGAAGCTCCCGGAGCCGTAGCCCGAGAGCTTGCCGTTGTTCATGTACAGCGCTGGTCACTGTGTCTGGAGAGCGGCGTAATCGGCATACGGCACAGCCGCCGACCAGACGTAGTCTCGAACCTCCTGACAGTGAGCAATGATCCGCGGGTCGTGCGTAACCGCCGCGCCTGCGAACCGGCCACTCGTCTCGAACGTTGTGAAGATCACGGTCTCATCGTCCAGTAGCCACCAGTCGTCGGTTGACAATCGGCGTGAGTCGGCCAGATGTCTCGCCAGGTACCGAACGTCCTCGCCAGCAGCGACATTGTTCACTGTGATCTCCAGCATCCACCGCTGATAGTCCGTCATCGGAACCGTGACCACTCGTGCCCGACGCATTACCGCCCCCCGCGCGGTGAAGTCCCGCACCAGGTTCAGCCAATCCTGGAACCAGGCGAAATCGTCCGCCGGGCCACCGGCCACCCAGTTGCGGTACGGCTCATCCCCATCTGGCGACTCATAGTCGTCCTGTAGCTCGAGGTGGAAGGCTTCGCGCCGACTGCTCCGGATCAGGTCATCGAATGCGTCACCCTGTAACAGCTTCACCGTAGAATCTCCTCTCCCTCCTGGGTACTTCTACTGCCGCCTCATTCGGTGCTATTTCCAGCTGCGCCAATATGTTCGGGTCCGTGACCGGCGTGCCGCTCAACAGGAAGGTGCCTCTTCCGCTGTCGACGAGCGGAGAGCCGAGATAGGTCTCCGGATCGGTGTAAACCAGTAGCACATGGGGGATTTCGACAGTTCCGGAAGTGTTTGTGCGCCACCCCTGCGCTACGAAGCTGTCTTCGGTCTCGTACAGCGTCGGACAGGTATTGCCCGGCGAGCCGTTCCTACCCAGAAATCGCAACCGCTTGCTCATGATCCAGTCCTCCCGCTCGAGCGCGTGCCGGATTTGTCACGCCCCACCAATGGTCCCGTTCAGGGGCCGATTCCGGAGCTGAACGACATTCAGCTAGAAAACTCGAGAAAACTTCTGGAGTTGCCGTTTGTCGCCCACATAGCGTCTTTCTCAGGTGCTCGGGGGCGGTGCGGTCGTCCCGCCCCCGGTCGCCGACCACCATCGAACCAAGGGGAGCGGGATGGGCAGGCGGACCAGGCTCGGAGAGTTCCCCGGCGGTGTGCTGGAAATCAACGCTTACGACGATGACGCGGTCGATGGTCATCCTGGGGTGTGCCTGGAGATCTACCACGCTGCCGACGACGCACAGCGAGGAGATGAGATGCGCTATCGGGCAACGGCAATCGGGTATCTGCGGACCGATGTGTCGGGCGCGGCCCAGTTCCGGGACGAGAGTCGGATCCGCGAGTTGGCGGCTCGGCTCGGCTACGACTTCGCCGACATGATCGTCTAGGACCCGAAATTCGGGCGGCCGCCGCTGGCCCGGCTGAAGGGCCGAGCCACGCGGCTGGACGCCGGAGCGGTGATCGTTCCCGGGATCGAGCACTTCGAGGGCGGGCGGGTGCCCGGATCGCTGGTGGAACAGGTGGATGTGATCACCGTGACGCCGGAGGAAACGTATGCGCGGCATGTTCCGCGACCCTTGCCGGATCCGCCGCTCGGCAGGGCGAACGGGGCCTGAGCGAACTCCCGCCCGCGTGGGTCTGGCCGCAGGAGTTCGAGAACTGGTGTGGTGGAGCTACTTTCGCAGGGTCTGCACCAGTTGTAGCAGCGGGAGTTTCTGCGGTTCCGGTTCCGGTTCCTCGTCGACCGCGTGCGGGTCCACCAGTTCGGTGTGCGGGATGACCGCTTCGGGGTCGGCGAAGAGTTTGTAGGTCTTGTCGCCGAGCAGGGTGTAGTTGAGGTAGCCGACCAGCAGGGCGCGGGTGAGGCGTTCGGTCTTCGGTTCGTGCTTGCCCGCGCCGAGGGCGGCCAGTGCGCGGCGGCCCTCGACGATGCCGTTGTGCGTGGCCTTCTCCACCGAGCGGAGGATGGCGGGGCCGCCCCAGGCGGCGGCCAGCGGGACGGCGTTGGAGCTGACCGAGTCGATGTCGGAGGCACCGGCCAGGATGAGTGCGGGGGTGTCGATATTCGGGGCCAGCGCCTCACCCGACGGGGCGGTCGGCGCGGGATAGAGGGCGGCCACGGCGGCGACCGCGCGCTGGGACGCGGCGATGATGGCAGCTCCGGCACCCATCCCGTGCCCGGCCAGGGCCAGTTTGTCGGGGTGCACGCTGATGTCCCCCTTGCCCAAGCGCACGCCGGTGCAGATGTCCAGGGTGGTGAGCAGGTCGGTGGCCAGGTTCAGATGCGAGGGGATCGGCCCGCGTTCGGTGTCGGGTGCGGCCGCGACGTACCCCCACGACGCCAGATGCTCGAGCAGGCGCCGGTAGTTCCCGGCCCCGGTCAACCACCCGTGTCCGAAGGCCACCGCGGGTAGGTTCAACCCCTTCTCCGGGGTGAACACCACTCCGGGCTGCCCGGCGATACCGAGATTGCCGCGCAGCACCGTGTGCGGACCCTTCACGGTCAAGGTGCTCAATAGCGATTTCACTGACGCCGACACGCAGTTGAACTTACAGCCTGTCGAGGGACCTGGGTGCTCGGGTGATTCAACAGCGTCCTTCTCGGGCGTCGCGCACTCACATCGGCCCGATCAGCCGGACCGCCCGGCGTGATTCGCGACTCGCCGTGGCAAGTCCGGAGGAATCGGGCGAACCGCCGAGGCGGGCGGTCTCGAGGGCGCGGAAGGGGCGAACCACCGGGCGAAGTGCCCCTCCCCAACCCAGTACTCTGAGGCCCCATGTGCGGAATCGTGGGGTACGTGGGGTATCGGGACGCCCTCGCTGTAGTGGTGGACGCATTGCGCCGCATGGAGTATCGCGGCTACGACTCCGCGGGGGTGGCCATCCTGGACGGAGCCGGCGGCCTCGCGGTGGAGCGCAAGGCCGGGCGGCTCGCCAACCTGGAGGCGGAACTGACCGAGGCCGGGCGGGCACGATTCACCGGAACCACCGGCATGGGACACACCCGCTGGGCCACGCACGGCGCGCCGACCGACCGCAACGCCCACCCGCACCGGGACCTCGACGGCCGGGTGGCCGTCGTGCACAACGGCATCATCGAGAACTTCGCGCCGCTGCGCCGCGAACTCGAGGACGCCGGGGTCGAACTGCGCAGCGATACCGACACCGAGGTCGCCGTGCATCTGGTGTCGCGCGCCTACGCCGCCGGTGCGACCGCGGGGGACTTCGTCGCCAGCGCGCTGGCCGTGGTGCGCCGCCTCGAAGGCGCGTTCACCCTGGTGTTCACGCACGCCGACCATCCGGGCACGATCGTCGCCGCACGCCGCTCGACCCCGCTGGTGGTCGGGGTCGGGCAGCGGGAGATGTTCATCGCCTCCGATGTCACCGCGTTCATCGAACACACCCGCGAGGCCGTCGAACTCGGGCAGGACCAGGCCGTCGTCATCACCGCCGACAGCTACACCGTCACCGACTTCCACGGCGCCACCGAGGGGGTGCGCACCCGGCCCTTCACCATCGACTGGGATCTCGCCGCGGCCGAGAAGGGCGGTCACGACTACTTCATGCTCAAGGAGATCGAGGAGCAGCCCGCTGGCGTGGCCGACACCCTCATCGGCCACTTCGCCGACGGGCGGATCGTGCTCGACGAACAGCGCCTCGTCGACCAGGAGTTGCGCGAGGTCGACAAGGTGTTCGTAGTCGCCTGCGGCAGTTCGTACCACGCCGGGCTGCTCGCCAAGTACGCCATCGAGCACTGGACCCGGCTGCCCGTGGAAGTGGAGCTGGCCAGCGAATTCCGTTACCGCGACCCGGTTCTGGACCGCTCCACCCTCGTCGTCGCCATCTCTCAGTCCGGGGAGACCGCCGACACCCTGGAGGCGGTGCGGCACGCCAAGGACCAGAAGGCGCGCGTGCTCGCCATCTGCAATACCAATGGCGCGCAGATTCCCCGGGAGTCCGACGCCGTGCTCTACACCCGCACCGGGCCGGAGATCGGCGTCGCCTCCACCAAGGCGTTCCTGGCGCAGATCACCGCCAACTACCTGGTGGGCCTGGCGCTGGCGCAGGCGCGCGGCACCAAGTACCCGGACGAGGTGGCGCGGGAGTTCGAAGAGCTCGAGGCCATGCCCAAGCTCGTCGACCGGGTCCTGGAGACCGCCCCGCAGGTGCGCGCCATCGCTCGCCAGCTGGCCGGGGAGTCGACGGTGCTGTTCCTCGGCCGCCACGTCGGATATCCCGTGGCGCTCGAAGGCGCTTTGAAGCTCAAGGAATTGGCGTACATCCACGCCGAGGGCTTCGCCGCGGGCGAACTCAAGCACGGCCCCATCGCCCTGATCGAGGAGGGGCTGCCGGTAATCGTCATCATGCCCTCGCCCAAGGGGCGAGCGGTGCTGCACGCCAAGCTGCTCAGCAATATCCGCGAGATCCAGGCGCGCGGCGCGCGCACCATCGTGATCGCCGAGGAGGGGGACGACACGGTGCGGCCGTTCGCCGACCACCTCATCGAGATCCCTTCCGCGCCAACGCTGTACCAGCCACTGCTGGCCACCGTCCCGCTGCAGGTGTTCGCCGCCGAGATCGCCATGGCGCGCGGCTACGACGTGGACAAGCCCCGCAACCTCGCCAAGTCGGTCACCGTCGAATAGGGCCGGTCTACCGGACGGTCACGGTGCCCTTCATCTCCGGATGCAGCGGGCACAGGTAGCGGTAGGTGCCGGGCACGGTGAAGGTGTAGCTCCACTCACCCTTGGTGAGGATCGGGCTGTTGATGCCCATGGCGGCGTCGCCGATGCCCTGCACCGAATGCGGTACGCGGTCGGAGAATTTCCAGGTGACGGTGTCGCCCGCCGTGATGGTGATGTCGGCGGGGGAGAACCGCATATCCGTGACGGTCACGATTGTGTCGGCGGGCGTCCGCGGCCCGGACGTGGTCGGGGCTGCCGAGTTCGACACGGTGGACGTCGGCGTGCCGTCGGCGTTCTCGCCGTCCGCGCCGCACCCGGCGGCAACCAGCGCACCCGCCACGGCGAACATGCTGATCAGGACACGCACGGACCTACCTCGGGAACCAGTCGACATGTCCGCCAGCCTAGACTCCGCCGGTAGCGGACCATTCGCGGCCGCCCCCGGGCCCGCCTCCGTGCGGAGGCGTCGGCCCCGGCGAAGAGACCCCATCCCGGTGTCTCCGTCTCGGACGCCTGATCGCGGGGAACCGGGTGGCGGCATCGTGCGAATGGTCGACGCCGTGAATTCCCCTCGTGGGTGACCGCCTGTGGGGTGACGGGCGGTGGCTGCGGGGCGGGCGGATTATCGTGGGGCGGGACGGTGGCTCGAGCGGGGATCGGAGGCGACCTGTGCGCGGATATTTCACGGCCGACGAGGTGCGGGCGGCGGAGGCGGAGTTGTTCACCCGGGTGCCCGCCGGAATGCCGATGCGGCGTGCCGCGTTCGGGCTCGCCGACGTGGTCGCGGGGGAATTGCGGGAGCGGACCGGTGGGGTCGCGGGGCGGACCGTGACACTGCTCGTCGGATCCGGGGACAATGGCGGCGACGCGCTGTGGGCCGGATCCATGCTGCGGCGACGCGGCGTGGCGGTGCACGCGGTACTGCTGTCTCCGGAAAGGGTGCATCGGGAAGGGCTTGCCGCGCTGCGGCGCACCGGCGGCCGGGTGCGCGAGGATCTGGGGACGCCGGATCTGGTGGTCGACGGCATCGTCGGCATCTCCGGCAGGGGGTCGCTGCGTCCCCGTGCGGCGGAACTCGTTGCCGCCGTGCAGGTTCCGATTATCGCCGCGGATCTTCCCAGCGGGGTGGACCCGGACACCGGAGCGGTCTCCGGCCCGGCGGTCCGCGCCGATGTGACGGTGACCTTCGGTGCGTACAAGCCGGTGCACGCGCTCGCGACCTCCCGGTGTGGCCGAATCGTGCTGGTGCCCATCGGATTACGTTTGCCGAAGCCGAATCTCGCGGCGCTGGAACCGGAATCGGTGGGAGCGGAGTGGCCGGTGCCCGGGGCGGCCGACGACAAGTACACACAGGGCGTGACCGGTGTCTGCGCGGGCAGCGCGACCTATCCGGGGGCGGCCGTGCTGTGCACGGGGGCCGCGGTCGCCGCCACCTCGGGCATGGTGCGCTACGCCGGCACCGGAGGCGAGCAGGTGCTCGCGCACTATCCGGAGGTGATCGCGGCCCCCTCGGTCAAGGAGACCGGGCGGGTGCAGTCCTGGGTGTTCGGTCCCGGTGCGGGCACCGACGCCGCCGCCCGCGACCGGCTCGCCGAGATCCTCGCCACCGATCTGCCGGTGGTGGTCGACGCCGACGGCCTCACCCTGCTCGCCCAGGACCCGAGCCTGGTCACCGGCCGCACGGCCCCCACCGTGCTCACCCCGCACGCGGGAGAATTCGCCCGGCTCACCGGCGCGGACCCGGCGCCCGACCGGGTCGCCGCCGTCCGGGAACTCGCCGATTCCTGGCAGGTCACCGTCCTGCTCAAGGGCCGCGCCACCCTCGTCGCCACCCCCGGCCGCCCGGTCCTGGTCAACGAGGCGGGCGGTTCCTGGGCGGCCACCGCCGGTTCCGGCGACGTGCTCTCCGGCATCATCGGCGCACTCCTCGCCGCGGGCCGCGACCCCTCCTGGTCCGCCGCCGCGGCCGCCCGCGCCCATTCCCTCGCCGCCAACCTCGCCGCCCATGCCCCGGCCACCGCCGGAACCCCCATCTCCGCCTCCCCCCTCCTCGCCCACCTCCGCCCCGCCATCGGCACTCTGCGCGACCTGGCCGCCCGCTGACGCCCGGCCACGGAGATCGGCGCGGCTTCGGGTTGGTGCCCGCGTGCCGCGTGACCCGGTGGTGCCGCCCGGCGACTTCAGGTTTGGGAGATCGGCGCGGCTTCGGGTTGGTGCCCGCGTGCCGCGAGACTCGGGCGGTACCGCCCGAGTCTCCCGGTGCGAGCAGCGTGCCGACGGACTGACGAGCGGCGGGTGTGAGCGGAAACGCAGCGGGCGGGATGGCAGGATCGAGGCCGTGAGTACGCCCGAACCGCAGGTGGAGACCGTCATCGATCTGGATGCCATCGCACACAATGTGCGCATCCTGGCCGAGCGTGCCGGGGACGCCGCCGTCATGGCGGTGGTCAAGGCCGACGGATACAACCACGGCGCGGTCGAGGTGGCGCGCACCGCGCTGGCCGCGGGGGCGCGGGAGCTCGGGGTGACCACGGTCGCCGAGGCGGTGACGCTGCGGGAGGCGGGGATCACCGCGCCGATCCTGTGCTGGCTCAATACCTCCGATACCGATTTCGCGCCCGCGGTGGCCGCCGATATCGAGATCGGGGTGTCGTCGGTGCGGCATCTGGAGGCCGTCGCCGACGCCGCGCGGCGGGTCGGGAAGACCGCGACGGTCACCCTGAAGGTGGATACGGGGCTCAACCGCAATGGCGTCTCGGTGTCGGAGTACCCCGAGGTACTGCGGCGGCTGCGGGAACTGGTGGACGCGGAGGTCGTGCGCTTCCGAGCGATATTCTCCCATCTGGCCCTCGCCGATCAACCCGACCACCCGGCCAACGACAGCCAGCGCGAACGCTTCCTGGAATACATCGCGGCCGCGAAAGAGCAAGGGCTGCAACCGGAACTGGTGCACATCGCCAATGCCGCCGCCACCCTCACCCGGCCCGACCTCGCCTTCGACATGGTGCGTCCCGGCATCGCCGTCTACGGACTGTCCCCGATTCCCGAACTCGGCGACTTCGGGCTGCGCCCCGCCATGACGTTGCGCGCCCGCGTCATCCTGGTGAAGAAGGTCGCTGCCGGAGAAGGCGTTTCGTACGGGCACGAATGGATCGCCGACCGCGACACCACCGTCGCGCTCATCCCCGCCGGCTACGCCGACGGCATCTGGCGACCGCTCGGCGGGCGGTTCGACGTCCTGCTCGGCGGCCGCCGCCGACCCAATATCGGCCGCATCTGCATGGACCAGTTCGTGGTCGACCTCGGTGACAATGCCGAAGGCGTCCGCGAAGGCGATATCGCGGTGCTCTTCGGCGGCGGCCCCGGCGAACCGCACGCCCAGGAATGGGCGGACGCGCTCGGCACCATCCACTACGAGGTGGTGTGCTCACCGCGCGGCCGCGTCGCCCGCCGCTACATCGGAGGAACCGCGCATGCATGACGCCCGTGGACACCGCACCCTACCCACGGTAAAGGACACCGAGGCGCTGGGGCGCGAACTCGCCGCACAGCTGCACGCCGGAGACCTCGTGGTGCTCGACGGTCCGCTGGGCGCGGGTAAAACCGCCCTCACCCGCGGCATCGCCGCCGGGCTCGGTGTGCAGGGCCGCGTGAGTTCCCCCACGTTCATCATCGCCCGCCAGCATCGCGCCGGCGCCGCACCGGGTGCGGTCGGCCTGGTGCACGTGGACGCCTACCGCCTCGGCGGCGACCTCGACGAACTCGATGCCCTCGACCTCGACACCGAACTCGATGACGCCGTCGTCGTGGTGGAATGGGGTCTCGGTGTGGTCGAGCACCTGGCCGAACGCCACCTGCGCGTGCTGCTGCGCCGCGAACCCGAATCCGACACCCGCACCGCCGAATGGGAATGGGTGGGGTAGGCACCGGCCCGCGCCCGCAGCAGCAGCTCTGCCACCACTCCGCTGGTTCGCGGCGCGTCCCGGTTCTGGACTGAGTGGAGCGGGGGAGCGAAGCGGAGGAGCGGAGGGAGGGAAGAATCGGGACCTTCAGCGCCGCGAACCCGCCGGAGCGAAGCGGAGGCAATTGAACACAGTACAGTTGGATCAATCATGTTGGTACTGGCTGTCGACACCGCGACTCCCGCCGTCACGGCGGGACTGGTGGAACTGGATCCGGCGGAGGCCGGTAGCACACCTCGAACAACCACGGTCGCCACTCGGGTGACCGTGGACGCCCGCGCGCACAACGAGGTGCTGACCCCGCAGATCCTCGCCTGCCTCGCCGAATCCGGGCGGGCCCGCGGCGATATCGGCGCGGTCGTGGTCGGGGTCGGCCCCGGACCGTTCACCGGGCTGCGGGTCGGCATGGCCACCGCCGCCGCGTTCGGGGACGCGCTCGGCGTACCGGTGCACGGGGTGTGCAGCCTGGACGCCATCGCCGCCGACACCGAGAGCTATCTCGCCGAGGCGCAGGATCCGGTCGAACTGCTGGTCGTCACCGATGCCCGCCGCCGCGAGGTGTACTGGGCCCGCTACCGCGCCCTGTCGGCGGAGAATCCGCGCGGCCGCGTCACCGGGCCGGAGGTGTGCAAACCCGCCGACCTGGACACCAGCGGCGCCACCGTGATCGCCGGATCGGCCTCGCATGTGGACTACTTCGATCTGCCGGTGCTACCGGTGGAGACGCCCTCCCCGGCCGGGCTGGTGCGCTGCGCCGCCCGCGACCTGCTCTCCGGAGCGGCACCGGAACCGCTCACCCCGCTCTACCTGCGTCGGCCCGATGCGGTGGAACGCAGCTACGCGCAGGTGGGTCGATGATCCGCGTCGAACCGATGCGGCCCTCCGATATCCCCCGCTGCGTCGAACTGGAACACCTGCTGTTCCCCGAGGACGACCCGTGGCACGAGGTGGCCTTCCGCTCCGAGCTCGCCGGACCGCACAACCGCTACATCGTCGCCCGTGACGGCGACGGCCGCATGGTCGGCTACGCGGGCATCGCCCTGCTCGGCAACCGGGAATACCCGGAGGCCGAGGTGCACACCATCGGCGTCGACCCCGGACAGCAGGGGTTCGGCATCGGCACCGCACTGCTGGAGGCCCTGCTCGGAGAGGCCGGGCGGCGCGGCGGACCGGTCTTCCTGGAGGTGCGCACCGACAACGCCGCCGCCATCGCGCTGTACGAGAAGCACGGTTTCCACATCATCGGCCTGCGCAAGAACTACTACCAGCCCAGTGGCGCGGACGCGTACACCATGCGTCGCCCCGCCATGACCGGCTTCCCGCAGCCGCAGGACACAGAGGTCTTCTCATGATCGTGATGGGTATCGAAAGCTCCTGTGACGAAACGGGAGTCGGCATCGTGCGCTGGCTGCCCGACGGGAGCTGCGAACTGCTCGCCGACGAGGTGGCCTCCAGTGTCGACCAGCACGCGCGCTTCGGCGGCGTGGTGCCGGAGATCGCGTCACGCGCCCATCTCGAGGCCATCGTGCCCGCCATGCGCCGGGCGCTGGCGGCCGCCGGTGTGGACCGGCCGGACGCCCTCGCGGTGACCATCGGCCCCGGCCTCGCCGGTGCGCTGCTGGTCGGGGTCGCGGCCGCGAAAGCCTATGCGGCGGCGTGGGATATCCCCTTCTACGCGCTCAACCACCTCGGCGGGCACGTCGCCGTGGACACCCTCGAGCACGGCCCCATGCCGCCGTGCGTGGCGCTGCTCGTCTCCGGCGGGCACACCCACCTGCTGCACGTGACCGACCTGGCCGCGCCCATCGCGGAACTCGGCAGCACCGTCGACGACGCCGCCGGGGAGGCATTCGACAAGGTGGCGCGACTGCTCGGCCTCGGCTATCCGGGCGGTCCGGTGCTGGATCGCATTGCGGCGGAAGGTGATCCGCACGCCATCGGCTTTCCGCGCGGCATGACGGGGCCGCGCGACCCGCGCTACGACTTCTCGTTCTCCGGACTGAAGACCGCCGTCGCGCGCTATGTCGAAGCGGCGCAACGGGAGAACCGCGAACTGCCGATACCCGATATCGCCGCCTCCTTCCAGGAGGCCGTGGCCGATGTGCTCACCATGAAGGCCGTGCGCGCCGCCCAGGATGTCGGCGTCGACACCATCGTGCTCGGCGGTGGCGCGACCGCCAACTCCCGCATCCGCTCGCTCGCCGAAGAGCGTTGCACCGCCGCCGGTCTCACGCTCCGCGTACCCAAGCCGCGATTGTGCACCGACAACGGTGTCATGATCGCCACCCTGGGCGCGCACGTGATCGCCGGCGGCGCGCGGCCCTCCGAGCTCACCGTGGCCACCGACCCGGGCTTGTCGGTCGCGACCAGCCAACTCTGACGGTCCGCCTGCCCCCAGTCATCTGGGCAGGGGATCTGCTGTCTGGGAGCGTGATTCCGGCACCGATACCGTGCGACCTACGTGGGTACCGAGGTGTCTGGAGTCGGGATGTGGTTCAAACGTGTGGTGGCCGCCGTGCTGGCGGGTGGGGCGCTCGCGCTGCCGGGATTGCTGGGGTCGCCGACCGCGCCCGGTGACACACCGGTCGAGCGGGACGCGGTGGTGGAGATTCGGATCGGGCGGTGAAGCGGTCGCGTCGGGACCCGGCGACCAGGTGATCGCCGCTGTCGACTGCCGCGTTCAGTGACCGGTTTCGAGCGGGGCGTTGACGCTGCCCGCGCCCGCGGAGCCCGAGTTGGATCGCGGGATTCGCGGCGCGGCGGGCGTGGTGGGGGCCGTCGTGCCCGGGCTCGTGGTGCTCGGGCCGGTCGTGTTCGGGGTCGTCTCGTTCGGGTCTGGTTCGTCCGTCGGGCTGACGGGGGTGCCGAGGAACGGGCCGAAAATGCGGGGGAGCTCGGCCGGGAAGGGAATCTGCGGTAGACCGGGATCCGGGCGCAGCGGCGGGGGCGATTGCGCGGGCGTGGTGGGCGTCGGCCGCGGACCGGTGGAGGTGGCGGGGTCGTCGTCCGCATCCGGTGTGGTCGCCGGTGTGCCCGTGGTGGGCCGGGTGTCGTCGCGGTTCTGGGTCATGGGGGCGGTGCCCGGTGCGGTGGTCGTCGGCGTGGTGGGGTCCAGCTGTTCGCCGCTGGTGGTGCCGACGGGGGAGTAGTCGCGGTCCTCGGGGACGAGTTCCTTGACGCCGTAGCCGACGACCAGGCCGACCACCACGATCGCCCCGGCCAGCGTGCCCGCCAGTTTGGTGAAGGTGCCGACCGACGCGTCGGTGCCGCGGCCGATCACGGTGAGCGCCGTCGGCTGCGCCGAATCCGCCACCAGCGCGGCGCCTTTCGCGATGGCCGCCTCCGGCTCCGGCACGGTGCACACCGGCACGTCGAGCTGGCCTTCGAGCTCCCGCACCACGGCCGGGACATTCGCGCCGCCGCCGATCACCGCCACGCACTGCGGGAACTTCGGGGCCCGCGCGAAGACGCCGCGCGCGAACACCGCGAGCTCCCGCAGCAGATCGGCGATGAGTTCGTCGAAATCCTTGCGGGTGAGCTTGAGCGGCTGCCCGGCCACATGGTCGATGGTCACGGCCTGCGCGATGGCCAGATGCTCCTTGGCGGCCCGGCTGCGGTTGAGCAGCATGCCGCGATTGGGGCGGGTGCCGCGCCTCGCCAGATGGCAGTCCAGCAGATGCTGGAGGATCAGCTCGTCGATGGCGTTGCCGCTGATGGCGGTGGTGCGCTCGGAGCGGAGCACGGTGTCGTCGGCCTGATCGGCCACCGTGACCGTCGCCCCGGCCGCGCCGAGATCGATGATGGCGATCGTCTCGTAGCGCTCCAGCATGCCGGTGTGCCGCAGATAGGCGAGCGCCGCACCGGATTCCGGGATGAGCCGAACGTCGCGGCGCTGCCGCCCGATGGCCGAGCGAATGGTCTGCGCCTGCTCTCGGTCGCGGTAGGCCACCGCGATGTCGCCGGGCGGGGTGTGGTCGCCGTGCCGGGTGGCCGAGAGTGCCGAGGAGTGCGTGCCGACGGGATGGACGATGTCGCGGGACAGCTGATGCGTGGTCATCAACTCGATCGAGGACGCTACGAGATCGCCGAGATCGGAGTGGGCCGTATCCGCGGTGACGACGCGGTAGTCGAAGTGCAGCACGCCGTTGGGAGCGGTGGCGACCGTCGCAGAGCACACCACTTCACTCCCGGCCGAGATGCCGAGGGATGTTCGCATGTTCACCTCCCTTCGAGCGGATGGTCCTGGTGTCGCCGACCATCTCGAACGGACTGCGGAGCCGTCGCGTGGATGGCGAGCGACCCCGAGCTACGGATCCGGCGGGTCCGTGTCCGATGGGGCATCGGAACCAGCCGTCGATCACTTGCGGTCTTGCTCTCGTCTCAGGTTTCTGCGCGTTGCCGCGCAGGGGGTGAAGCACTCTGTAACTCTCGTCGGAACGCAGGATAGGGGCCGTACCGTGCCCCTCTCGAGGCCGTGCGGTGCCCTTGTCTCGCGACCGTCGTCAATAATGTCACGATCCGTTATCCGAACGTTACAGATTTTCGTTTTTCTTTGAAAGACCTCAGATTCCTCGGCCCGTGGCTCGGTGTGTCGCGTTTTCGCTGGGCTGGCGTCCAGTCGGGTTCCCGGTGTTCGGCGACCGGTAGCAGAGCCCAGCCTTGAGCGCTGGCACTCGCGTGTATAGAGTGCTAGGTGGCACTCGCGCTTGTGCTTCGAGTGTCGGCATTGACTACTGAGCAGGGGCTCCGGCACCCGCGACGACGGCGCCGTGCTCGGCGGTCAGCAACGTGACCGAAACCGTGAGTCCGGGGAACCGCCCCGGGCGAAGAAGAATCCCCTGAAAGTGGAGGGCTCAACGTGGCGAGCGTGAACATCAAGCCGCTCGAGGACAAGATCCTCGTCCAGGCCAACGAGGCCGAGACGACGACCGCCTCCGGCCTGGTCATCCCCGACACGGCGAAGGAGAAGCCCCAGGAGGGCACCGTCATCGCCGTCGGCCCGGGCCGGTGGGACGACGAGGGTGAGAAGCGGATTCCGCTGGACGTCAAGGAAGGCGACGTCGTCATCTACAGCAAGTACGGCGGCACCGAGATCAAGTACAACGGCGAGGAGTACCTGATCCTGTCGGCGCGCGATCTGCTGGCCGTCGTCACCAAGTAACGCCCAACTCTCCGGGGCCCGCAGGGGCTCGCCCTGCACCCCGAGCGTTGCCGCCCCGGTGTCGCGGCTGGTCCCCAGCCACCGACCCGGGGCGGAGTGCGTTTCTCACGACCCACCCGACTTCCCTTCGGGGGCGCGGGGGCGACGCCCCCGAATACCTCCGACCCACAGGAGTAGGAACCACATGGCAAAGCAGATCGAGTTCGACGAGAAGGCTCGTCGGGCTATGGAACGCGGCGTCGACAAGCTCGCCGACGCCGTCAAGGTCACCCTGGGCCCGCGCGGCCGGCACGTGGTGCTGGCCAAGGCGTTCGGCGGCCCGACCGTCACCAACGACGGCGTGACCATCGCCCGCGACATCGATCTCGAGGACCCGTTCGAGAACCTGGGCGCGCAGCTGGTCAAGAGCGTCGCCACCAAGACCAACGATGTCGCCGGCGACGGCACCACCACCGCCACCGTGCTGGCCCAGGCCCTCATCAAGGGCGGCCTGAAGAACATCGCCGCGGGTGCGAACCCGATGGTGCTCGGCAAGGGCATGGAGAAGGCCGCGACGGTCGTCTCCGAGGCGCTGCTGGCCGCCGCCACCCCGGTGACCGACGAGAAGTCCATCGCGCAGGTCGCCACCGTGTCCTCGCGTGACGAGGAGATCGGCGAGCTGGTCGGCAAGGCGCTCACCACCGTCGGCAAGGACGGCGTGGTCACCATCGAGGAGTCCTCCTCGCTGCAGACCGAGGTCGTCATCACCGAGGGCGTGCAGTTCGACAAGGGATACCTGTCGCCGTACTTCGCCACCGATCCGGAGACCCAGGAGACCGTCTTCGAAGACGCCTGGATCCTGCTGAACCGCGAGAAGATCAGCTCGCTGCCGGATCTGCTGCCGCTGCTGGAGAAGATCGCCGAATCCGGCAAGCCGGTCGTGATCATCGCCGAGGACGTGGAGGGCGAGGCGCTGTCCACCCTGGTGGTCAACGCGATCCGCAAGACCCTCAAGGCCGTCGCGGTCAAGGCCCCGTTCTTCGGCGACCGCCGCAAGGCGTTCCTGGACGACCTGGCCATCGTCACCGGCGGCACCGTGGTCAACCCCGAACTGGGCATCAACCTGCGTGAGGCCGGACTCGAGGTGCTGGGCAAGGCCCGGCGCGTGGTCGTCACCAAGGACGAGACCACCATCGTCGAGGGCGCGGGCGCCCAGGACGCCGTGGACGCGCGGGTCGCCCAGCTGCGCAAGGAGATCGAGCACACCGACTCCGACTGGGACCGCGAGAAGCTCGAGGAGCGGCTGGCCAAACTGGCTGGCGGCGTCGCGGTGATCCGGGTCGGCGCGGCCACCGAGACCGAGCTCAAGGAGCGCAAGTACCGCGTCGAGGACGCGGTCTCCTCCGCCAAGGCCGCGGTCGCCGAGGGCATCGTCGCCGGCGGCGGTTCGGCGCTGGTGCAGGCGTCCACCAAGCTGGTCGAGCTGAAGGACTCGCTCTCCGGTGACGAGGCGGTCGGCGTCGAGGTCGTGCGCCAGGCGCTGCTGTCCCCGCTGTACTGGATCGCCAGCAACGCGGGCGTGGACGGCGCGGTCGTGGTCGCCAAGGTCTCCGAGGGCAAGGAGGGCTTCAACGCCGCCACCCTGTCCTACGGCGATCTGGTTTCCGAGGGCGTTGTGGACCCGGTCAAGGTGACCCGTTCCGCCGTCGAGAACGCCACCTCCGTGGCGCGCATGGTGCTCACCACCGAGAGCGCCGTGGTCGAGAAGCCGGTCGAGGAAGAGGCCGAGACCGGCCACCACGGTCACGCGCACTGAGCGTGACCCGCGTGCGCTGAGCACGCGCTGACGGATCGAGGCCCCCGAGACGGAATCCGTCTCGGGGGCCTCGTCGTCATCGGCCGTGCGGGGTTGTCATCGGCCGTGCGGGCAGCAGCGCGGCCGGAGCACGGAGAGCGAACTGGGCGGGCGACCTGTTTCGCGGGCAGCCGGATCAGTCGTTGACGGCGTGGTTGTGTCCTTTGCCGTTGCGGTCTGCGGCGCGGGTCAGGGAGATGACTGTCGCGGGGGCCTGGTCGGCGGCGATCGCGTGCAGGACGCGGTCACGGAGAGCGGCGGGTGGTGCGGTGGCCGAGGCGGCTGCGAACAGCGCCAGGGCTTCGCGTGTCTGCTGCACTTCGAGGGTGAAGTCCGCGCGCAGCGCCGGGTCGCCGGCATCCAATAGCCGCTGCACTGCGCGCTGATCTTCGTCGCCGATCGATCCGAGCGCGACAGTGTGCGCGAGATCGATCTGGCTTTCGTTCATCTCACGTCACTCCCAAACTTTTCTTGAGTCTCGTCAGTCCATCCCGAATACGGGACTTAACGGTAGGTAACCCTACGCCCAGATAGGCCGCCACCTCGGCATATGTCCGTCCACCGAAGTATGCGAGGGAGATCGCCTCCCGCTGGGTCTCCGTCAGTGTGGCAAGGCCCCGCAGCACCGCCTGCTGTTCGAGCCTTCGGCCTACTTCTTCGGTGACTTCATCGAATTCGTTACCGAGGGTGCTGGTTCCGTAGGCGACCTCGCGCTGGGCATGGGCCTGTTCGGCGCGGACGCGATCGACCGCGCGACGATGGGCGAGGGTCATCAGCCAGGTAACGGCCGAACCCTTCGCCGGATCGAAATTCGCCGCCGTGCGCCAGATCTGGAGGTAGACCTCCTGTGTGGTCTCCTCGGCGTAGCCGGGATCGTGCAGCACCCGTAGGACGAGCCCGAATACCCGCGCGCTGGTGCGGTCGTACAGCTCGGCGAACGCCTGCTGATCCGACTGCCCGCAGCGTTCGAGAAGTGCGGCGAGTTCGAGGCTTTCGGCTGCGCGAGCCGTCACCGCAGAGTCCACGCTGGGTGGGACGGCGCTCTGGAAGGAGTCGCCCTCTGCGGCCGGCGGCCGCGTTGTCACAACGCTCCGTTCTGTGTCATCGGCCACTACCGTAGCGTGCCGCTATGACCTCCTCTCGGCGGGGGTGGAGGCAAAATGGCTGTCGCCCAGCGTTTTTCGGACAATTCGCCCAACTCGCACTTCAACTTTCGATGACACGCCGTGAGCGTTGAGCCCAACCCGTCCGCGCTGAGCAGTGGCCGGTTGTTTGCTAGGAATTCGAGGCACCGCGGCGCGCGGATGGGAAAGAATCCGAAGTCACACGGTGTGCACAGCCGTCACGGAGCGCTGCGTCCGCCTCACGCGACAACACGTCGCCGATTCCGGCGCGCGTGCATCTCTCGTTCCGTTTCCGACATTCCGCCCCAGATGCCGTAGGGCTCGCTGACCTTCAGGGCGTGCGAGCGGCACTGCATGAGGACCGGGCAGGCGCGGCAGATCTCCTTCGCCCGCATCTCGCGCTGGGCGCGAGCGCGGCCGCGCTCGCCGTCGGGATGGAAGAACACCGACGAATCCTGCCCGCGGCAGGATCCCCGCATCTGCCAGTCCCAGACGTCCGCGTTCGGACCAGGGAGGTGGGTCGGCATAGGCATGTGAACTCCTCAGGTGCGAGCTCGTCGGCATTGTCGAGCGGGTGCTGGTGTGGCATAGGGCCGCATCACAATTCTTCGCGCGGCGCCGATGGCGGCGATGTCGTACGTTAGGACGAACAATGAAATGGCGTCAATAGCCTCACTCGCTGTATTGGGAATACCAGCACATTCGAGAATTAACGTGCCTGCTATTTACAAAGCGCGGTCCTACGGCGATACTGATCGGTTGCCCAAGTGACCGAGGAGCGCGGGGGCGGCGTTGATGGCGGTGAAACTGCAGCTCACGGCATATTTTCCGGCACGGTGAGCAACGTTGCGGTGTCATGTGCACATGTGGCTATGGGTGATCTCAACCATTGCGGGCCGCTTTATCGGTGGGGGTGAGATGGCCGCTTCGCGGCTGTCAGGTAAATAATGCGATACGCATACGAATTCCATACGAACGTGCTGGGGGATTGCGAGCACAGATTTACCCAACGGAAACAGAGCGGGTACTTCGAATGCTGAGAGTTAGCTGTCGGATTGTGCTATGTCGGGCATCGGCGGCCGCGCTCGGCCGCACCGATAGAGTGCGGCCGTGCCTGTGCTCGAAGTGAACTCCGTACTCGCCGAATCGGCTTTCGGCGGTACTCCCGGCCGCGCTGCCACCGGGTTGCCGACCCCGGCCGACGCGACCGAATCCTGGCTGCGCGCGGTGGCGCTCGCCGGCGTCGGGCACTACGCGGCGGCCCGCACCGAACTGGCCCGCACCCGGCGGCGCAGCCGGGATCCGATCCTGCGCTCCCTCACCCTCAGCACCGAAGCCTCGTTTCTGCGCCAACTCGGCTGGCACGCCCTGGCCGCCACGCTGGACGGCCGCGCCGCCGGCCTCGTCCTGCCCGATGCGGACCCGGCCGACCGCGGCCCGGACGATCACGGTCCGGGCCACCTGGAGGGTGGCGGCGACCGCGCGCTGGCGGACGCGGCCCGCCACGAGGCGGTTTGCGACGCGTTGACCGGTTTGGCCGCGGACGCCCTCGGCACCGGCCGCCCGGAGCTCGCCGCCCGGCTGCTGCGACGTAGCCGCCGCCACCTCGACGCCCTGCCCGCCGACTACCAACCCGCCTGGCGGCCCCGTATCCGCCTGCACTGGGTCAGCGCCGAAACCGCCCTCTGCGCCCCCGGCGCGGGCCTCGTCGCCGTTCCCGGACCGGTTGCCGACATTCCGGCGGCAGTCGATCCCGCCCTGGCGCACGCCGAGGCGGCCCTGGCGCTGGCGGAGCGGTCGCCGTCGGTTCGGCACCGGGTGAAGTCGGGTCTGCTCGTGGCCGCGGCGACGGCCGCCGGGGGTGATGTCGATCGCGCTCGGGAGATGGCCGGAAATGTCGCTGAGCGGAGTCGGATCTTCGGGTTGCTGCCGCTGCGATGGGCCTGCGCAATGCTGCTGTCGGGCCTGGATTCGGCCGGTCGTGGGGCGGATGAGGCGGCGGCGTGCGCGGTGTTGCTGGCCGCACGGGGCGGGCGATTGCGAACGGCCGCCTGACATCCGAACCTCGCACGCGAGTGACCCCGATCTCGCGCCGCCCGCTATTGTTGGACCGTTCCGCCCCCTCGCGGAAGCACGCGCCCAAGGCTGACGTGCCACTTCGTAACGCCAGGAACAGCTCTGACGATGAAGAACACGGGTGAGGAGTTGGACCCCGCCGTCGTCGCTGCCGCAGCGCAGGGCGACCGGTCTGCCCTCTCCCAGGTACTGGAGAGCAT
Source organism: Nocardia sp. CC227C (assembly GCF_030767025.1). Classification (GTDB taxonomy): domain Bacteria; phylum Actinomycetota; class Actinomycetes; order Mycobacteriales; family Mycobacteriaceae; genus Nocardia. The sequence goes on from NZ_JASITE010000003.1 coordinate 361,167, forward strand.
CCGCCCACTGGTGGTCAAGTACTGCCGTGCGCGAATCGGAGCCGCCGAACGCGGTCAGCTTTCCGCGGACGATGTGGCTCAGGAGGTATGTCTGGCCGTCATGACCGCCCTGCCTAGGTATCAGGATCAGGGCAGACCGTTCATGGCGTTCGTGTATGGCATCGCCTCCCACAAAGTCGCCGACGCCCATCGCAACGCCGCCCGTAACAAGGCGGACGCCATGGCCGAAGTACCGGATGTCATATCCACCGACCAGGGGCCGGAGCAGCGAGCTCTCGATTCCGAAACGAGTCGCCAGATGAACAAGCTGCTGGCGACGCTTCCGGAGAAGCATCGAGAGATTCTGATCCTGCGCTTGGTCATGGGTTTGTCAGCTGAAGAAACCGCAACCGCCGTGGGCAGTACGGCGGGCGCTATACGGGTCGCCCAGCATCGGGCGCTCGCGAAACTCAAGTCGCAAGTGGCGAGGGCAGGTGAAATGTATGGCTAGGGATGGCGAGCGCGGTCGGGGCGACTGGAAGGCGCGATCTGGATCGCAGAACAGCGGTCCCTACGCCGAGGCGTCCGGTGACACCGGGCCGGTGGACATCGCGGCGGTACGCCGTGATGACGAGCTGATCGAGGCCATTGCCGGTGACGGCGCGGTCCAGACCAGCAGCACGGACGAGTATCAGCTCGCGTCGCTGCTGGCCAACTGGCGGGCCGAGATCGTCAACGAGCCGATGCCGGCCGGACCGGACCTGGATGCCATCGTCGCCGCGGTGAACAAGGAGGTCGGCGTCCGGGAGGCGCGGATCGGGGCCTCGGGCAGCAGGCGACTACGGCTGGTTCGTCCCATCGCCGGTGCGGCGGCCGCCGTCGCCCTGATCATGGGCGGTCTGACGGCGTTCTCCTACGGCGCCGAGCCGGGCGACGCGCTGTGGCCTTTCAAGGAGGTCGTGTTCTCCGAGCAGGCCCAGACCACCGTGGTGAACCGGGCCGGCAACGATATGGCGCAGGCGCAGCAGTTGATCGACGAGGGCAAGCCCGAGGCGGCCAAGGTGCTGCTCGAGCGTGCCAACGGCAATGTCGGCCAGGTCGACGACACCGGCAAGCAGAACGATCTGCGGCAGCAGTGGGAGCGGCTGGTGGTGCAGTTGCAGCAGCGGGCCCCGGAAATCGCGGAGTCGCTGCTACCCAGCACCACCAAGGCGGCCGAACCGGGCGGATCGGAGCCGACGACGAAGCCGGGTGGCGGTGTCACCACGGCGCCGGACACCTCGGTGACCACCGAACCGTCCGTGGATCCCCGGATCCTGTCCACCCAGCCGGATACCGACGGCACGACGGAGCCGAGCGATTCCGCGACGACTCCGGACGAGCCGACCACGGATCCGTCGGTGCCGAGCACGGACCCGACGGAGCCGACGGACCCGACGACGGACCCGAACGTGCCTCCGACGACGGTCCCGACGGCACAGCCCACCACCACGGTGGTGGTGCCCACCGGTCTTCCGCAGCAGCCGACACTGCCGCCCACCGGTGGCGGCATCTCGGATCTGCCGTCGGTGCCGGGCACGGAGGTGGTGCCGACGGGCGGCGGGTTCGTCCCGCCGACCCAGCTGCCCACCCCTCCGGGCGGCACTCGCTGAGCGGTCGCCGCTGACAATCCGATAGGGGATCCGAGCCGCTCGCGGTGGGGATCCGCCGATTCCGACGCCGGGCTGTCCGTCCGGCGGATCGATTACGCACCACCCGATCGCCGACCGGCGGTCGGCTTTTCGTATCCACGCCGCGCTGCTCGTGGCGACACGATGCGGACCCGCGCCGTTCCCGAGTGGGAGGCGCGGGCCTACACCTGTATCAGTCGGTCCGGTGCACGGCCGGAATGCCCGCTTCGATCGGGAGGGTCACCCGGGGCGACCGTCGATTCAGACGTCGAACCCGTCGAACCCGTCGCCGTGCAGCGCCTCGTTCATCGAGGCATCGGCGTAACCGCGGCAGTAGTCCCACGTGACGTAGGCTTCCGGGGTCGGGTCGTACGCGGGTTCGTGCGGGCGCACCGTACCGTCCACCAGTAGCTGGAGCAGGTTGGCGCGCAACATATCCCAATCGTGGTAGTGATCCTGCCGACAATCCTCGCAGCTCACCACGAGTCCGCGGATGCCGCGGTGCGCCAGCAGCGCCTCGTACACCGCGAGATCGGCGAGATCTTCCTCGACCGCTAGGCGCTCGTGAGGATCCAACGGCTCCCCCGGCTCGATGGCATCGAGCGCGGCCGACGGGTCGGAGGGATCTCCGGCGAATGGATCCGGCGGCAGGCCAGGTGGTAGATGGTCACGCACAGGTCCACGGTACGCAGAGATGGCCCTTCCGCGCCAGCGCTGACACCCATTTGCCCTTACATAACTGGTTCCATCGCGCAAATCCGGCGCTATCGACACACCCCGCTCCGCCGCCCGCGGCGCAGCGGAGGGCACATCGAGCGCGACTTTGCACGACCGATACCATGGACGGGCAGATGCCGGGTAGCGATCTTCGGTATCGAAACCAATCCATTCGTCCGCCGGGTCCTGCTCCGGTGGGCATGCCGAGGTCCAGGAGGGGTCGATCCGATGAGCAGTCCCGTGACAGGCGGCGACGATCCGAACAAGATCGCCATGCTCGGGCTGACGTTCGACGATGTGCTGCTGCTGCCTGCCGCGTCCGACCTCATCCCGAGTTCCGTCGATACCTCCAGCCGGTTGACCCGGGAGATCTCGCTGCGTACGCCGCTGGTGAGTTCGGCCATGGACACCGTCACCGAGGCGCGCATGGCCATCGCCATGGCGCGGGCGGGCGGCATGGGCGTGCTGCACCGCAATCTCTCCGTCGAGGCGCAGGCCGCCCAGGCCGAGACCGTGAAGCGGTCCGAGGCGGGCATGGTGACCGATCCGGTCACCTGCCGACCCTCCGACACCCTCGCCGACGTGGACGCCATGTGCGCGCGGTTCCGCATCTCCGGTTTGCCGGTGGTCGACGACGCCGGAATCCTGGTGGGCATTATCACCAATCGGGACATGCGCTTCGAGGTCGACCAGAACCGCGAGGTCGCCGAGGTGATGACCAAGGCCCCGCTGATCACCGCGAAGGAGGGCGTGACCGCGGAGGCCGCGCTGGGCCTGCTGCGCCGCCACAAGGTGGAGAAGCTGCCGATCGTGGACGGCAACGGCAAGCTGCGCGGACTCATCACCGTCAAGGACTTCGTCAAGACCGAGCAGTACCCCAACGCCACCAAGGACCGCGACGGTCGACTGCTCGTCGGCGCGGCCGTCGGCGTCGGCGAGGACGCCTGGTCGCGCGCCATGACGCTGGCCGACGTGGGTGTGGACGTGCTGGTAGTGGACACCGCGCACGGCCACCAGTCGGGCGTGCTGCAGATGGTGCAGAAGGTCAAGGCCGAGGTCGGCGACCGGGTGCAGATCATCGGCGGCAATATCGCCACCCGCGCCGGCGCCAAGGCGCTGGTCGAGGCCGGTGTGGACGCGGTGAAGGTGGGCGTCGGCCCCGGCTCCATCTGCACCACCCGCGTGGTCGCAGGGGTCGGCGCGCCGCAGATCACCGCCATTCTCGAGGCGAACGCCGCGTGCAAGCCGCACGGTGTGCCGGTGATCGCCGATGGCGGCGTGCAGTACTCCGGTGATATCGCCAAGGCCATCGCGGCCGGTGCGTCGACCGTGATGCTGGGCTCGCTGCTGGCCGGTACGGCCGAGTCGCCGGGCGATCTGATCCTGGTGGGCGGCAAGCAGTTCAAGAGCTACCGCGGAATGGGTTCGCTGGGCGCCATGCAGGGCCGTGGCGAGGCCAAGTCGTACTCCAAGGACCGCTACTTCCAGGACGATGTGCTGTCGGAGAAGAAGTTGGTGCCCGAGGGCATAGAGGGCCGGGTGCCGTTCCGCGGCCCGCTCGACACCGTGATCCACCAGTTGGTGGGCGGCCTGCGCGCCGCCATGGGCTACACCGGCTCGCAGTCCATCCCGGACCTGCAGGCCGCCCAGTTCGTGCAGATCACCGCGGCGGGCCTCAAGGAATCGCACCCGCACGACATCACCATGACCGTCGAAGCCCCCAACTACACCACCCGCGCCTGACGCGGAACCACCCCACCCGCCGCAATGCTCCAACCCCACGGTGCAGCAACCCCCGTGCTCCAACCCGCGGTGCACGACCTCGCGATGCACACCAACCACGCGGCGCTCCACCCCGCAGTACTCAAAGATCGACAACCCTCGGTACTTCACCCCCAGTTCCCACCCCCGCAGTACTCCACTCCCGGCCCCCAGCCGAACGCTCCCGATTCGCGGCGCGTCCCGGTTCTGGACTGACGGAGCGGGGGAGCGAAGCGGAGGAGCGGAGAAGGGAAGAACCGGGACCTCCAGCGCCGCGAATCGGGAGCGAAGCGGAGGCAAAACAAACACAGCCGCGAATCCGCCCGGAGCGCAGCGGAGGGCAATCAAACACAGGAGGAAACCGATGCGCGATATGGTCGAGATCGGCATGGGCCGGACTGCCCGGCGCACTTACGAACTGGACGATGTCGACATCGTTCCCTCGCGGCGGACCCGCTCGTCGAAGCAGGTGTCGCTGGCGTGGCAGCTCGATGCCTACCGCTTCGAGATCCCGTTCCTGACGCATCCGACCGATGCGCTGGTCTCGCCGGAGTTCGCCATCGAGCTCGGTCGCCACGGTGGTCTGGGCGTCATCAACGGTGAGGGCCTGTGGGCTCGGCACGCCGATGTGGAGGCCAAGATCCAGCAGCTGACCGAGGTGGCCGAGAAGGAGGGCACGGAGGCCGCCGTCGCGCTGCTGCAGGAGCTGCACGCCGCCCCGATGCAGCCGGATCTGCTGGCCGCCGCGGTGGCGCAGGTGCGGGCCGCCGGTGTCACGACCGCGGTGCGGGTGAGCCCGCAGAACGCGCGCACGCTGACCCCGGCGCTGGTGCAGGCCGGTATCGACCTGCTGGTGGTGCACGGCACCATTATCTCGGCCGAGCATGTGGGCGATGGTGAGCCGCTGAATCTCAAGACCTTCATCGCCGAGCTGGATGTGCCGGTGGTGGCGGGCGGTGTGAGCGATCACCGCACCGCGCTGCACCTGATGCGCACCGGCGCGGCGGGTGTCATCGTCGGCTACGGCTCCATGCAGGGCGCGACGTCGACCGGCGAGGTGCTCGGTATCGGCGTGCCGATGGCCACGGCCATCGCCGACGCCGCCGCCGCGCGCCGCGACTACCTGGACGAGACCGGCGGCCGCTACGTGCACGTCATCGCCGACGGCGACATTCTCACCTCGGGGCACGTGGCCAAGGCCATCGCCTGCGGTGCGGACGCGGTCATGCTCGGCGTTCCGCTCACCCTGGCCGCGGAATCTCCCGGCAGGGGCTGGTTCTGGCCGTCGGCCGCCGCCCACCCGTCGGTGCCGCGCGGCGCCCTGCTGCCCTACGCCATCGACGAGGAGCGCGTCCCCCTCGCCCAGGTCCTCGACGGCCCCTCCAACGACCCCTTCGGTTCCCTCAACCTGGTCGGCGGCCTCCGCCGCTCCATGGCCAAGACCGGCTACTGCGACCTGAAGGAATTCCAGAAGGTCGGCCTGAACGTCAGGGCGTGAGCCCAGCCCGCCGAGCAACAGCCGCCCGGAGCGCGACACCAGTCCCGCTCCGGCCGCACTGCACCACACCCCTTCGACCGCCGCGCGGCTACTCGCGCTGAAGTCACGGAGTGGCGGACCAGCCCAGCTGGCGGAGGAAGTTCAGGATGGCGGTGTTCACCACGTCGGGGTGGGTCATGTTGACGGTCTGGCGGGCACCTTCGATTTCCAGGTAGCGGGCGTCGGGCAGGCGGGCGGCGAGTTCACGGGCGTTGGCGCGGGAGATTCCGCTGTTGGTGGGGTGGATAACCAATGCGGGACAGGTGATTTCGGGTAGTCGGTCGAGTACCGAGTCGCGGCCGAGCAGGCATCCGGCGGCGACTTCGGTGGCGTGGTGGTCGCGGGCGAGCCAGCGTTTCACCCAGACGGCGCGATACCAGGCGTCGTCGCCGATGAGCCACTCCGCGAGATGTTCGGCGAGGGCGCGGCGGGGGCCGTCCTCGTACCATTTGTCCAGGAAGCGACGGGCATTCGTGAGTTCCAGCGTGGAGGGTTCGTGTGCCTCGGTGCTGATGAGGATGAGTGCCGCCACGCGTTCGGGGGCCAGCAGTGCGGTGCGCAGTGCGGTGAATCCGCCCTGTGAGGTGCCGCCGATGACGGATCGTCGCACGCCGAGTTGGTCCAGTACCGTCAGCAGGTCGCGGGCGCAGGTCCAGTAGGTGAAGGGCAGGCCCTCGTCCCGAGTGCGTCCATGCCCGCGCGCATCCCAGGTCACGATGCGGAACTCGGGTGTCAGTGCCGCCTGCTGTGACGCGAACATCGTTCGGTCCATGAGGAATTCGTGCCCCAGCAGCACTACCGGTCCATTGCCCCCGCTGTCCTCGTAATGGATTTCGGCATCGATCGCATGGGCGAATGGCACGAACGATAAGGATAGTCACGGCCGGTGACAGAGATCGATGCTTTTGCCCCGTGCGGGGGGCGCGGGCGGCGTGCCGAGCCACCCGATTTGTGTGTCTTGAACTGAATGTGTCGATCATGGGGCGGGCCGGTGCGCCCGACAGATGTGTGTCCTGTATCGCTCACTAGACTGATCCGGTGGCAGAAACCCAGCGACCAGTCCTTGTCGTCGACTTCGGCGCGCAGTACGCGCAGCTGATCGCGCGCCGGGTGCGCGAGTGCAGTGTCTACTCCGAGGTGATTCCGCACACCGCGACCGTCGAGGAGATCGCCGAGAAGCGGCCCGCCGCCGTGATTCTGTCCGGCGGCCCGTCGAGTGTGTACGCCGAGGGCGCGCCGCGGCTGGACGCGCGGCTGTTCGACCTGGACGTGCCGGTCTTCGGTATCTGCTACGGCTTCCAGGCCATGGCGCAGGCGCTGGGCGGCACGGTCGCGCACACCGGAACCCGTGAATACGGCCGCACCGAGATCAATATCGACGGCGGCGTGCTGCACGGCGGCCTGCCGACGCACCATCCGGTGTGGATGAGCCATGGCGACGCCGTCACCGACGCCCCCGAGGGCTTCGACGTCACCGGCACCACGCCCGGCGCGCCGGTCGCCGCGTTCGAGGACCGCGCCCGCAAGCTGGCCGGTGTGCAGTACCACCCGGAGGTGCTGCATTCGCCGCACGGTCAGCAGGTGCTGAGCCGCTTCCTGCACGAGATCGCCGGGATTCCCGCCGCGTGGACGCCCGCCAATATCGCCGAGGCGCTCGTCGCCGATGTGCGCGAGCGGATCGGCGACGGCCACGCCATCTGCGGCCTGTCCGGCGGCGTCGATTCCGCCGTCGCCGCCGCCCTGGTGCAGCGTGCCATCGGTGACCGGCTGACCTGCGTGTTCGTCGACCACGGGCTGCTGCGCGCGGGTGAGCGCGAGCAGGTGCAGCGGGATTTCGTCGCCGCGACCGGCGCCAAGCTGGTGACCGTCGACGCGGTGGAGAAGTTCCTCGGTGAGCTGAAGGGCGTCACCGACCCGGAGGAGAAGCGCAAGATCATCGGCCGGGAGTTCATCCGCGCCTTCGAGGACGCGGTCGCCGAGGTGGTGAAATCCGAAGGTGAGGCGGCGGCCTCGGGGAGCTCCGCGGGCTCCGCTCCCGCGGTCGAGTACCTGGTGCAGGGCACGCTCTACCCGGATGTGGTGGAGTCCGGCGGCGGCGCGGGCACCGCGAATATCAAGAGCCACCACAATGTCGGCGGTCTGCCCGACGACCTGGAGTTCTCCCTGGTGGAGCCGTTGCGGCTGCTGTTCAAGGACGAGGTCCGCGCCGTCGGCCGCGAGCTGGGGCTGCCCGAGGACATCGTCGCGCGCCAGCCCTTCCCGGGCCCCGGCCTGGCCATTCGCATCGTCGGCGAGGTGACCGCGGACCGTCTGGAGCTGCTGCGCCAGGCCGACGCCATCGCCCGCGAGGAGCTGACCGCCGCCGGTCTGGACGGCCAGATCTGGCAGTGCCCGGTGGTGCTGCTGGCCGATGTGCGCAGTGTCGGCGTGCAGGGTGACGGCCGCACCTACGGCCATCCGATCGTGCTGCGGCCGGTGTCCTCGGAGGACGCCATGACCGCGGACTGGACTCGCCTGCCCTATGAAGTGCTGGAACGCATTTCGACTCGGATCACCAATGAGGTGGCGGAGGTCAACCGGGTGGTGCTGGACGTGACCTCGAAGCCGCCGGGGACCATCGAATGGGAGTGAGCGCCGGGCGCTGAGCACGGTGTGGGCGGGCCCTCGATCCGATGCGGATCGAGGGCCCGCTACGTGTACGCGGCGACGCCGACGACCACCAGGACGACGAACAGCACCAGCAGCGCCGTGGCGGTGTTCCGGTGGTCGCGAGGCGCGGTCGGATGCTGGTGTGCGGCCCGGATTTCCGGCAGTTCCCGGGTCAGCAGGTCGACGCGGGCCGCGTCCACCCATCCGCGCAGCCGGGGCCACGCGCCGGGCACGATGTCGTGGGTGAATCCGACCGCATCGCCGTCCCGGCTGATCAGGCGGGCGCGGCCGAACTCCGCGAGTACGGCGGCGGCCGCATCCGGATCGGCGGTGCGGCGCAACAGGTCCGGGTGCACGGCGCGGCGGCGGATGTCGCGGGCATCGCGCCGGATGGCGACGAGTTCCGGCAGTACCGCCGCGGCGGCCGCCTGCTGCTCGGCGGTGAGCGCGTCCCAGGCGTGTTCCGCGGTCGCGGCCACCGCACCCGGAATGCCGCCGGTGCTGCGGTATCCGGCGATGGTGAGGCGGTGGCCCGAGCGGTGCCGCCAGGTCGCGGCCAGTGCATGGGAGAACAGCGGGAGCGTGCCCGGGTCGTAGCTGTGGCGGTCGTGGTGGTCGCGGACGCCGCACAGGTCGGTGATGATCAGCTCGTCGAGCCCGGGTTCCAGTTCGAGTCCGGCGAGGCGGGCGGGGCCGGTGATGGCCTGGGCCAGTTCGTCGGGTCGCATCGGGCCGAGTATGTAGCTGCGTTTCTCCAGTGCGCCTTGCAGGCTCGAATAGGTGAGGCAGTGGGCGTAGAAGTCGGCGCGCAGGGCCAGTACCACGGCGGCGGTGTGCTCGGTGGCGCAGCGGTGCAGGGCGGCGAGGAATTCCGCACGGGCGCTTTCGCTCTCGCAGGCGGTGAAGAACTCCTCGAACTGGTCGACAATGAGCAGGCGCTGCCGGTCGAGCCGCTGGGCGGTGAGCGCGGTGACGATGTCGTCGGCGGTGAGGTCGGCGTCGCCGTCGATGCCGTAGGCGGCGGCCAGGGCGGTGATCGGGTCGGGGCCGGGGACGACGGTGGTGACGTCCCAGTCGCTCACCGCGGGGATCAGTCCGGCCGCCAGCAGTGACGATTTGCCCGCCCCGCTGGCCCCGATGAGGATCACCATGCCGCTCGCGTCACCGGCCGCCTCGCGCACCAGGTCGGCGAATTCCGCTGTGGCATGGGTGCGCCCGAAGAACAGGTCGCGGTCCCGGCGCTGGTAGGGGGCGAGCCCGAGGTACGGACAGTCGAACTCGTCGGCATCGTCGGGGGTCCGGGTGGGGGCCTCGTACTCCGTCGTGGTCTCGCCGCTCACCATGTTCTGTCCTCGATCTTCCCGAGTGCCGGTTGACCGGCCGTACCGCGTCGACCGCCCCAGTGTCGCATCCGTTGTCGCCTGGAATGCGAACGGCCCCTGAACCATTCGGGTCAGGGGCCGTACTCGGTGGCGACTACTCCCGGTGTTTGCGCGGTGAGATCACCAGCAGCACGCCGACCACGATGGCGGTGAGCACCACGATCCAGCCGAAGGACAGTCCCTCGGGCCAGGAGTGCGGGCCGATGAAGGCCCAGACGCTCACCAGCAGGCCGAGGACCCCGGCGAGGAGGAGTGAGAACGACGGACGGCGGGTCTTGTTGTCAGCCATGCTGCACCTCCACGGATCCCATGCTCATGTCAACGGTCAGGTCGAGAATCGGGCCCTCGGCGGGGCCGACGATGCCGGGGGGACAGTTCGCCTCGCCCATATTCGCCGAGCAGTCGAAGCGCACCCGCAGATCGTTCGGCACGATGACGCGGATCTCACCCATCGCCCCTTCGATCCTGGTGGCGCGGTCCTCGGTGAGGCGCAGGTTGTTCAGGTCCAGGGTGGCGGAGCCGAAGGCCCACGAGTACTCCGGGGCCAGTTCGGCGGCGTCCTGCACCACCCAGACCCGCTCGCCCATCCCGCCGCGGTCGAATTCGATCGGGCCGATGAGCGAGGCCAGCAGGACGAATCCGGCCAGTGGGGCGAGCACCACCATGAGTCCGTAACCGCGCCGGGCGAACGCGCCGACGATGAGGCCCAGCGCCACCACCGCCAGCGCGGCCGCGCCGATCCGGCCCGGGGTCATCCAGTCCACCCCGGCCGCGGCGGCCGCACCCGCGGCGGCCGCGGCGAGGATGGCCAGACCGATGACGGTGGGGGTCAGGCGGGAGCGCGGCCGCTTGGGCGGGGCCTGCACCGGCATCACGTGGGATGCGTTGGGCTCCGGGAGATCCCAGGCGAGCGGGGCCACGCCGAGCGGATCCCAGCCCGGCGGGGTGGGGCCGAAGTCCGGCGAGATGGGGGCGGGGCCGTAGGCGCGGCGCTCCGGCTCGGAGGCGGCGGGAATCCGGTGCGGGGCCGGGTCGTCGCCCTGGCGCGGGCCGGGCGGGTTCGTATCCGGCGCCGGATCATCCGGGTCCGACGGCTCGTCCGTGGCGGTCGCGCGATCTTTCCGCAGGATGACCGATTCCACCACGTCACCGTCGACGCGCAGCACCTCGGTGCGCGTCTCGCTCTCGGTCGGCGCGGCCGGTGCCGGATCGCCCTCGGACACGGCCGAATCCGCGGTGGGGAGCTTCGCGGTGGGGGTGGGCTCACCCTTGGACAGCTCGACGGTCGGGGTCGGGTCGCCGTCGGTCGTCGAGGAGGTCCCGCCGCCGGACCGTTCGGACTCGGCGGGCTTCGGCAGCACTTCGGTGCGGGCGGTGGCGTTCGAATCGTTCTCGCGCATCGGTGGTTCCGCGCGCAGTTCGCTGGCGGCGGCCTGCCGCGCCGGGTCGGGCTCGTAGTGGTCGGGCAGCGTGGTGTACGGCCCGTACGGTGAGGTGGTGCCCGGGTATCCGGTCCACTGCGGTGAGCCGGGGAACGCGGTGCCCGGGTAGCCGGTGGTCGTCGGATAACCCATCGCGGCGAATCCCGAATCCAGGCTTCCCACCGGCGGTTCCGGCTGCCGCTGGTAGAGCAGCCACCAGCCGCCCAGCATGAGCGCGAAGCTGATGAGTCCGGAGCCGCCGAGTCCGGTGCCGACGGGTCCGGCGGTCATGATCGCGATGCCCAGCGCCACCATCAACACGATGGTCTTGGTGTGCGACTGCGAACTGCTTCCCTTCCCGAACAGCGATTCGGCGGCCGACGCCTCGTCGCCCTCCTGTCGCATGAGCACCCAGCTCGCCAGGTACAGGACGATGCCCGCGCCGCCGAAGAAGGCCGAGATCACGAAGGCGACCCGCACCAGCACCGGATCGACGTTGTACCGCCGACCGAATCCGGCGGCCACGCCCGCGATCGGCCCCTGCCGCGGCATTCGTACCGGCCGGGTGTGCCAGAGATGATGAAGCTGATCGCTGAAGCTGCCCCGTCCGGCGCCACTGGACCAGTCGCTCGCTGAGTTCATGCTCCCATGGTCGCGCCGCCCGCCGCCCACCCGCATCGGGGTTCACCCTGAAAAAGGGCCTGAACTCCGCCGACCAGTCGCCGGATGGGCGGTAGGGCAGCCGCCACCAACCCCGACATCGCCACCACGGCGAGTCGGCGCAGACGCGCCTTGCTCACTTGATCCTCCAGCGTCGTCGCTCGTATCGCCGACATACTTACTCGGCGGTCAGATGCCAGCTCACAGCACATGACAGCAATGCGCTATCGGCAGCCGGCCGAGCATTGCCCGGTCCGGCTGTGCATGTGCACAAGCCCCTCGGCCTCAGGGTGTGAATCCGGGTGTTACCGGATGCCGCGGTGTCGGGTGTGCGTGCCACTATCGAAGGCATGTACCCACCGGTGCCCTTCTTCGACCCTGCCCAGGGGCAGGCCGTCGCGCCCGTGCCGCGGCTGACGCGGCGCTCCGGCGGGCGGATCGTCGGGGGCGTGGCCGGTGGGCTCGCCGATCATCTCGGTGTCGACGTGTTCAAGGTGCGGATGGCCTTCGTTCTGCTGTCCGCGCTGGCCGGGGCGGGAATCCTGGCGTACGGACTGCTGTGGATCTTCACCCCGGGCGGTGGGGACGACACCCCGCCGTCGGCGCGGGAGCGGCGGCAGGGCATCGGGTTGGCGCTGCTCGGCCTGGCGCTGTCGGTGGCCATGGCGTGGGTGTTCAGCGGGACCGCCGCCCAGGTGATCGGGCCGATCATCGTGGTGGCGGTCGGCGCGGCCCTGGTGTGGCGCGAATTCGACGAGGACGGCCCGCGCTCGGTGCTCGGCCTGCCCGCCAGGGCGTCGGTGGTGACCTGGGCGCGCATCGTCGGCGGGGCCACCCTCATCGTGGTCGGTCTCGGCGTGGTGGTGCTGGCGCGCATCGACCTGAGTTCGCTCGGTTCGGCGCTGCTGGCGGTGGCGGTCACCCTGATCGGTGCGGGACTGCTCACCGTGCCGCTGTGGCTGCGCATGATGCGCGCGCTCAACGACGAGCGCTCCGCCCGCATTCGCAATGAGGAGCGTGAGGAGATCGCCTCGCATCTGCACGATTCCGTATTGCAGACCCTCGCCCTGATCCAGCGGCAGGCCGACAATCCGCAGGAGGTGGTGCGGCTGGCCCGCAGCCAGGAGCGGGAACTGCGCAAATGGCTGTTCGACGACACCGGGCCCGCGCATTCCAGTCTGGCGGCGGCGCTGCGCACCATCGCCGGTGAGGTGGAGGACCAGCACGGCGTGAAGGTCACACCGGTGACGGTCGGCGACGTCACCATGGATCTCGACGACAGCGGCAGCGGGCTGCCCAAGGAGCATTTCACCGCCATCCTGGGGGCCACCCGGGAGGCCCTGGTCAACGCCGCCAAACACGCGGGCGTGCCGTCCATCGACCTGTTCGCGGAGGTCGAACCGCATCAGGTGAGCGTATTCGTGCGCGACCGCGGCAAGGGGTTCGACCCGGACGCCGTCTCCGCCGACCGGCAGGGCCTGGCCAAATCCATTCACGGCCGGATCGAACGCCGCGGCGGCACCGTCGAGGTGAAGTCGGAACCGGGCCGCGGCACCGAGGTGCGAATCTTCATGCCGCGCAAGGACGGAGCCGAGGAGCGGCTGGTCGTTCGCACCGACGACCCCGTGTCGGGCATGGAGCCGGACGGCGAATCGGACGCCGAGGCTGCCGCTGGACCAGCGGACGACGGCCGGGTGACCGGTGACGCGACCGTGGAGGGTCGGCGCTGACCGCCGCATCGGCGCAGCGTGTGGTACGGATGTGGGTGGGTTCGATCCGCTGGCAGCGTGAGGAGATGCAGTGAGTGTCCGGGTCTTTCTCGTCGACGATCACGCCGTATTCCGGTCGGGAGTGCGCGCGGAGCTGAGCCGGGAAACCGATATGCGGGTGGTCGGTGAGGCCGGTGGGGTGGCCGAGGCGATCGCCGGGATCAAGGCCAGCACTCCGGATGTGGTGCTGCTGGATGTGCATATGCCCGACGGCGGTGGTGTCGCGGTATTGCAGGGGATCGAGGCGGGGCCGGTGTGCTTGGCGCTCAGCGTCTCCGATGCGGCCGAGGATGTGATCGCGGTGATTCGCGCGGGGGCGCGCGGCTATGTCACCAAGACCATCTCGGGGCCGGAACTGGCCGACGGTATCCGCCGGGTGGCCGGGGGCGACGCGGTGTTCAGCCCGCGGCTGGCCGGGTTCGTGCTGGATTCCTTCACCGGCCGGTCCCAGGTGCCGGAGCCGCCGCTGGATCCGGAACTGGATTCGCTCACCCCGCGTGAGCTGGAGGTGTTGCGCCTGCTGGCGCGCGGCTACACCTATCGGGAGATCGCCGAGACTCTGTTCATCTCGGTGAAGACCGTGGAGACGCACGCCTCCAATGTGCTGCGCAAGACGCAGCAGTCAAACCGCAACGCCCTCACCCGCTGGGCGCATCGTCGGCGCATCGACTGAGCGGCACGCGCCATCCTGCCCGCCGGGTCCCCTCCGCTCGGCGGGCAGGATGCTGCGCGAACCGGTGGCGCGGTGCCGCCGATCCCGCTGGACTATCTGGGTGCTGAGCCGGACGACGGCCTCCTCCAGGGTGATTCCGAGATCCTCGGCGCGGGCCGCGGCCAGTTCGAAGGCGAGCAGCACATCCTCGGGTGGCAGGTCACCGGCCGCCGCCGTGGCCAGATCGAAGTCGCCGAGAAATTCGTCGAGCGCCATTCCGCTCATCGCCTGCACCTTGGTCAGGAAGCGTTCGGGCAGCCAGCTCAGGGTCCAGCCGTTGCCGCGGGGATCGTAGATCGCGATTTCCGGGGTGAGATCGCTGGTGATCGACCAGTCGGTGATCCGGAGTGTCATGGTGCTCGCCTCCTGCACAAGGTTCTCGTGACTTGGCTTGTTGGCGTGAATGTTTCGCGGGTAGGGCCGTAACTCAATGCTAAGAGTCGCCACTTCGAGTCGTCAATAAAGCTTTAGTGACTTGTGATGATAATTGATAAGCATTTCTGCTCTAATTTAGGCAGTAGGAATAGATTTCGGCGCGAGTAGGATGATAAATGTCCGGCGGGCGGCGCGAAGCGGTGTAAGAACACCACCGAAGGCCGCGTGGGCTACCGTGCATCCCGTGTCACCCGGATCGGGGCTTATGGCGCTGTGCCGCACGAAGTTCCAGGTGAAAGGGCATAACATCCGTCACTCGACAACCGATGACACATCGTGATTAGAATGTCGCCTCGTGACACTCTGTGTGCACGCGAATTCCGGGCGACCGACAGGAGGCGCCCGATGACCCGGCCCGCGGACAACGAGCGGATTGGCGAGCTGGTACGCCGCCTGCGTATCGAACGCGGCTATACCCAGGCGTCCCTGGCGGCCAAGGCGGACTGTTCGCGCAGCCTCATCCAGCAGATCGAGAACGGCACCCGCATCCCGCCGCTACCGCTGCGGGAGCGGCTGAGTCTGGCGCTGGGAGAGGAACTTCCGATGTCGGGCCCGGCCGAGCCCGGCGAGGCCGCCGGCAGCGAGTACTACGAGCTGCGCATGCGGTTCAACGTGCTGCTCGGCAAGGACCCGCAGCTGGTGGAGCGCGCCCTCGTCATCGCCCAGCGCCTCATCGACGCGGCGGGCGCGCGCGACGACATCGAACCGCTTCGCCTCATCGCCGACCGGCAGTTGGAACGCGCGGAAGAGATTCTGGCGCAGATACCCTCACGCAGCGCCACGGTGTGGGAGTGGAACACGGTGCTGGACTGGCTCACCATTCTCGGCCAGGCCACCCACTCCGTGCGCGCCATCCACACCGCGGACCTGGGCACCATCGGCGGCGACGTCGGCGACGACTACCACCAGGCCATTCTGCGGCTCGCCGACTCCGGACGGGATGTGCGGCGGATGTACGTGCTCGACGGCATCGACGATGTGGTGCCCTACGAGGACAAGCTCTGGCGGCAGGCGCGCGCCGGCGTGGTGAGCATCCTGGTCAAGCGCGAACACGCCCGCAACGCCCAGAGCATGCTGGTGGTCGACGAACGCTATGTGGCCGTCGGCGAGTACGACTACTCCCGGCAGGCGCGCGTCGCGACCCGCTTCTCCGCGCTCAAACACGATGTGGAATTCGCGGTGAAGCGGTTCGAGAAGCTCTACGACCTCGCCCGGGACGGCTCGGCCATCACCGTCAACGGGATCGTCGCCGCGCCGGAGTTGGCACGCTACGAGCGGCTCACCGACGACGGCTGCCGCGAGCTGTTCCGCGAAGCGCTGGAACGGCAGTGGCGGGAACTGTCCGCACCCGGGGAGGCGCTGCGAGGTGATCGGTGGTGAACCACCGGTTCGAACTGGGTGCCCGTACCAGCCGCTCGGAGGAGCGCAAGCGTGAGGTGCGGCGGTATCTGGGTGCGGCGCAGTGGTTTCCGGGTACCGATGGGCGAATCTATCCGGAGGTCATCGACGCCTATCACGGGGAGACGGGGCTGGCCCCGGACGCGAAGGCCGTCGCGGCACTGGACCGGGCCTGGAACGAGCTGCTGCGACTGGAACGCCCGGCGGAGTACCGCGACGGGGTGCTGTACGACAAACGCCAGCCCATGATTCTGCGAGAGTTGGCCGCCGACAAGCTGTTCGGGCGGCTGTGGCAGCCGACGGCCGAGGTGGACGGGGTGCGGGTGCGGCCGGAGGAGGTCGTGGTCTGCCCGTATTCGAGCACGGTGCTGCTGGAGGAGGCCGTGGCAACGCTGGCCCGGCCCGGCGGGGTGATCGTCTGCCCCGAGGGGTTCTACAAGAGCTCCAGCATCCATGTGGAGAAGTACGGGCTTGCCATCGTGACCTGCCCCGCCACCGCCGACGACGCGTTCCGGATCGACCCGGAGGCGCTGGCGCGCTGCCTGGACGGCTATGCGGCGCAGGGGCGGCTGTGCGGGGTGCTGCTGACGCTGCCCGGGAATCCGGTCGTCGCCGACTATTCGGCGGAACAGCTGGGCGAGATCGCGCGGGTGCTGTTGGAACGGGACGTGCCCGTCATCTGCGATATGGCCTTCGACCGGCTGGTGGAGCACATCCCGCTGGCCGCGGTGCGCGTCGCGGGCGCCGACGGGGTGCGGCGGATGTACGACCGGGTGCTGACCGTCACCGGTAATTCCAAGGGCTACAACGCCTTCGGGCCCTGCAAGTTCGGTGCGGCCTGCACCGGTGACGCGGTGTGGCTGCGGGAGGTCAGGGATCGGCTGACCATCGCCTTCCAGCGGGAGACCACCCATCTGGTGCGCGCCACCCTCGAGCACACGGGGGAGGAGTACTTCAGGGTCAATCGGGCGCGCATGCGGGCGCAACTGGAGCGGGCGCGGGTGCGGATCGAAGGTCTCAACGCCCGGGTCGGGGTACCGGCGCTGCGACCGCTCGGCAGTCCGCAGGGCATGTTCCTCACCGTGGCCTTCGACCGCGCCATCCTGGAATCCGCCGGGGTGCACAGCAGTGCGCAGCTCGAGGATGTGCTGTTGGTCGCCGCCGGAATCGACAGCGTGGCCCTGGACCGCACCGGGTCGCCGCGGCTGGGGGTGCGGCTCAATGTGCTCGCGCCGCGCAAGGCTCCCGGCAGCGAATCCGCCGATCTGCTCGACGAATTGTTCGACCGGATCGAACGATTGGTGCTGGATATGGTGTCCGGTCTGACGTATCGGCAGGTGCTGGCCGGGCGGGGGCTGCCCGATCTGCCCGAGTTCGCGGCGGCATCGTGATCGTCGGCGTACTGCGTGAGACGGCTCCCCGGGAACGGCGGGTCGCGCTGACCCCCGGCGATATTCGGGGATTGGCGGCGGCGGGCGTCGAGGTGGTCGTGGAACGCGCGGCCGGGCTCGCGGCCGGATTCGCGGACGCCGACTACACGGCGGCGGGTGCCGGCGTCGTGGCCGACCGGCAGGTGGTATTCCGCCGCTCCGACGTGGTCGCCTGGGTGAAAAAGCCCGCGTTCGAACTGGATTCGATGCCGCTGCGCCCGGGGACGCGATTGGTCGGATTCCAGGATCCGATCGCCCGCCGCGACGAGATCGCCGCCCTGCGGGCGCGCGGCATCGACTCGGTGGCCTTCGAACTCGTCCCGCGCACCGATCCGCCCGCACCCCATGACGCGCTCTCCGCCATGAGCCGCTTCGCCGGGCGGCTCGCCTATGCCGAAGGGCGGGAACTGCTTTCGCCCCGGAACCGGCCGCTGCGTGCCCTGATCCTCGGCTGTGGGCAGGCCGGGCTGGCCGCCATCGCCGCCGCCGTCGAGTGCGGTGACGAGAAGCCGACGGTCTTCGGCAACCGCATCGAGCAGGAGCCCGCCGCATTCGCCTGCGGCGCAGGGGCCTTCGTCGCGGATACGAACCCGGACCGCATCCGCGGCCACATCGGGCGCGAAACCCCGGACCTGGTCTTCTGCGCGGCCGTGCACCGCGGTGAGCGCGCACCCTCGCTGCTCGATGCCGACGCGTTGCACGCTCTCGGTGCGGGTGCGGGTGCGGGTGCGGGTGCGGGTGCGGGTGCGGTGGTGGTCGATCTCGCGGCGAAGGCGGGCGGGAACTGCGTCGCGACCCGCGTGGACACCACGACCACCCTCGCCCATGGCGTTGTGGTCACCCACCGTTCGAACTACCCCGCCGCACAACCCCGCGCTGCCAGCGTGGCGTACGGCGCGGCCACCGCCGCCATGATGCTGCGACTCTGCGGCTCCGCCCCGTACCGCTAGGGCCTCCGCCCCGTACCGCTAGGGCCGGTTGCCGGATGCTCGGCCGCAGTGGATACCGCCGCGGTGGATACCGCCGCCCCGGCGCATGCCGTGTGACCGAGGCGCGGACCCGGGCACGCCCGTGGTGCGGGGCGGCTACATCACCGCCACGAGGATCACGATGATGATCAGCAGGCCGATGAGCAGGCCGATGGCCACCGCGAGCGGGCCCGCATTGGGGCCGAGGCTGGCGAAGTCGATGCCCTTCGGCTTGCGCTGTGCCGCTGCGGGAGCGGCGGTTTGGGCGCGGGGCGGGCGGGGGAGCGGGGTGGAGTGCGGGCTGCGCAGACCCGCGGCGGAATTGCGGGCCGCCCAGGCGGGGATGGTGCCGTCCTCGGTGCGCACGGGTGCGCCGAGGATGTAGGGGGCGGTGCCGGGACCGAATGCGGCGGTGAGGATCTCGTTGCGGGCCTCGGTCATGGTGGGGCGGCGCTGCGGGGCCGGTTCCATCATGTGCAGCAGGGCCTGGGTGAGCGGCCCGGTGCGCTCCGGCGGAATGATCTGCGCCATGGCGGCTCGCTGCACCACCGCGTCGCTGTCGTCGGAGAAGCCGTAGGGCGGCTGCCCCTCGATGGCGGTGTACAGCGTCGCGCCGAGCGAGAACACATCGCTGGCGCTGGTCGGCTGCGCCCCGCGCGCCACCTCCGGCGGCAGATAGGCGGGGGTGCCGGTGATGACATCGGGATCGTCCATGCCGTCGCCGACGCCGCGGGAGATGCCGAAGTCGCTGAGCTTCACCATGCCCACCTCGTCGCCGCGGTCGGCGACGAGGATATTGCCGGGCTTGATATCGCGGTGCGTGATCCCGGCGGCGTGCGCGGCCGCGAGCGCGTCGGCCACCTGCGCGCCGATCTGCGCCACCTCGATGGGGGAGAGCCGGTCCACCAGCGCCAGCGCCTTGGCCACACTGCGCGAGGGCAGGTACTCCATGACCAGCCACGGCTCGCCGGCCTCGAGCACCACGTCGTACACGGCGATGGCGTGCTCGTGCGAGAGCTTGGCCGCCACCCGGCCCTCGTGGACGATCTGGTTGCGCACCGCCTCGGCCTGTTCCTCGCTCAGTCCGGCGGTGGTGAGCACCTGTTTGATGGCGACGTCGCGGTGGAGTAGGCGGTCGGTTGCCAGCCACACCGCGCCCATGCCGCCGCCGCCGATTTTGGACTGCAGACGGTAGCGGCCGGCCACCAGGTAATCGGGGCCGACGATGGGACGGGCGCGTTCGGTCACGGGTGCAGGGTAGCGGAAAACCATCCCGACGGGCCTGCTTCGAAACTCGTCGTGTGCGCCACTCCCCCTTGACGTGACCGAGGTGTCGGGTTCTACTGGATTGAACTCGAACGTATATTCGAATTTTGTGGGTAGCTGGATCGGTGCTGGGTATGGGATCCGGTAGCGGCGGATCCATCGGTGGGAGAGGTGGACGATGATGGGTTCGGCTGGGCAGGTGCGGGGGCAGCAGCTCGAGCAGCTGCGGCGGCGGATGGCCGCGATCCCGGCCCGCGGCGCGGACCCGGCCGGACGTGTCCCGGTTTCCGGTGCGCCGCGGCGGGAGGCGCTGCCCGTCCCGCCCGCGCTGGCAGGCCTGCTGCCCGAGGGCGGGTTGGCCAAGGGGTCGGTGGTCGCCTACACCGGCGCCAGCTCCCTGCTCTCCGGTTTGCTGGCCGCCGTGACCGGTGCCGGTGGGCATGCCGCCGCGGTCGGGCTGCCCCGTCTCGGCCTGCTGGCCGCCGCCGAAATGGGAGCCCAGCTGGGTCGGCTGGCCGTGGTGGCGGATCCCGGCCCCGACCGCCTGGAGGTGGCCTCGGTACTGCTGGACGGTCTGGACCTGGTCGTCCTCGGCCTCGACGGAGCCTCCGTCCCCCCGTCGCGGGCCCGCGTGCTCTCCGCCCGCGCCCGCAGCCGGAGTTCCACCCTCGTGGTCACGGGCGGCTCCTGGTCCGGCCCCTCCCTGCGCATCGACACCAAGGTCACCGGCTACGACGGCCTCGGCCGCGGCTGTGGCCGCCTGCGCACCGTCCGCCTCGACGTCGCCGTCCGCGGCCGATCCCTCCCGCCCCGCCACGGCAGTCTCGCCACCTTCCCCCGCAACGGCCGCGTCGAATGGGAGCACGCACCGGTCGAAACCCTCCGCCCCGCCCACCCCGAACCCGCCCGCCCCACCGGCACCGCCGCGGAATCCCTCCGCGCCCCGGCCGATCCGACCGCGCGCCATGCGGCTTCGTGAACGGGAGCGCACCGGCGCGGGAATGCGCGCGCCGAATTGCCGGCGGTTGTCCCGGGATGTCGGCGCTGCGGGCTGTTCGCGCCGGACCGGCACGGCCGCGGTGCTTTTCGCCGTGATGGGGGTCGGAGTGCTCGGATGGCCGGGGTGAGTGGGCGGGCTGCGTCTCGGGTGCTGGCGGTGTGGTGCCCGGATTGGCCCGCGGTGGCGGCGGCGGCCGTGGCGGGGGTGCCGGTGACTCGGCCGGTGGGGGTGTTCTCGGCGAATCGGGTGGTGGCCTGTACGGCGGTGGCTCGGGCCGAGGGGGTGCGGCGCGGGTTGCGGCGACGGGAAGCGCAGGCTCGGTGCCCGGAACTGTTCGTGGTGCAGGATGATCCGGATCGGGATGCGCGGGCGTTCGAGCCGGTGGTCGCGGCCGTGGATGCGACGGTGCCGGGGGTGGAGGTGCTGCGGCCGGGGCTGCTGGTGTCGGCGGCGCGGGGCGCGGCGCGGTATTTCGGGTCGGAGGAGGCGGCGGCGGAGCGGCTGGTGGACGCGGTGGCGGCGATCGGGGCGGAATGCCAGATCGGGATCGCCGACGAGCTGTCGACGGCGGTGTTCGCCGCGCGGCGCGCCACCCTGGTGCCGCCCGGACGCGGCGCGGACTTCCTCGCACCGCTGCCGGTGGGCGAACTCGCGGTGGAACCCGCCCTGTCCGGCCCGGGCCGCGCGGATCTGGTGGATCTGCTGCACCGCTTGGGATTGCGCCGCATCGGCGACTTCGCGGCGCTCGCGCCCGCCGAGGTGTCCTCCCGCTTCGGCGCGGATGCCATTGCCGCACACCGCTGTGCGCGCGCCCGTCCCGAACGCCGCCCGGGCGCCCGGCCGCCCGCCGCCGACCTCACCGTGGCATACCGCTGCGATCCGCCCATCGACCGCGTGGACGCCGCCGCCTTCGCGGGCCGCATGCTCGCCGCCCGGCTGCACGAGCGCCTCGCCGCCGCCGGGGTGGCCTGCACTCGCCTGACCATCCAAGCGGAAACCGCTGCCGGAGAACGCCTCTCCCGCACCTGGCGCTGCGCCGAACCCCTCACCCCCGACAGCACCGCCGACCGCATCCGCTGGCAACTCGACGGCTGGCTCACCCATCGCGCCCATGGCGGCGACCCGGCGGACCCGCCCGCGGACGCGTGGTCCCGCCCGATCGGCCGTGGTGCACAGGCGATACCGCACGCCGCCGGACGCGATACACCGGCCGCACCCGAGCAGCCCGCGGATGCGGTCGCGCGTGATCGGTTCCCCGAGACCGCTGGGCGCGGGTGGCCTTCCGATACGGCTGCGCCGGGGCAGTCCGTGTCGGGAGTGAGGGGGCGGTCCGAGCAGCACCCGTACGGTACGCACGATGCTCGGTCCGGACGAGGTGCGGCACGGGCGCGGTTCGCTTCCGGTGCAAGCGATGCCGCAGCCGGGCGTGGTCCGGATGCGCCGCGTGCGGGAGTGGGGAAGTCCGGGCCGGTCGATACCCCTTTCGGACGTGGTCGGGATGCGCCGCGTGCGGGAGTGGAGAAGTCCGGGCCGGTCGATACCCCTTTCGGGTGCGGTCCGGATGCGTCGCGTACGGGCGCGGAGGACGCCGGGCCGGTCGATGCGCGCGGGCGCACCCCACGTGCGGGGCGGCGCGGTGCCCGGCGGGAGGCCGCGCCCACCGCCCCCATCACCCTGTTGCGCCTGGAACCCGTCGAGGTGGTGTCGGTGGGTGCGCTGCAACTCGGCCTGTGGGGCGGGGTCGGGGAAGAGGAGGCGCGGGCACGCCGGGCGCTGGCCCGTGTGCAGGGACTGCTGGGCGGGGAGGCGGTGCGGGTGGGGGTGCTCAGCGGCGGCCGCGGCCCCGAGGAGCGGATCACCATGGTGACCCTCGGCGAGGAACCGGTGCCCGCGGCCGATCCGGCGCAACCGTGGCCGGGTCGGCTGCCCGAGCCCGCCCCCGCCGTCATCCTGGCCCATCGCCCGCGGGTCCGGCTGGAGGCGGCCGACGGTACCCCGGTCTGGGTCACCGACCGCGGCCTCTTCACCACCGATCCGGCCCACCTGCACTGGGGTTCCCGCAGCTGGAGGTTGCTCGGCTGGGCCGGACCCTGGCCCCTCGACGACCGCTGGTGGACCCACCGGTCCCAGCACGGCTACGTGGCCCGCGCCCAGGTGCTGCTGGACGGCGACACCCGCGCCCTGCTCCTGCTCGCCTACGACCACGCCTGGCATGTGGAGGGCCTCTACGAGTGACTCGGACCCGCTCACGCCGAACGCGGCGGATCGAGCACGACCTCGTCGCCCATGTAGATCCCGGCTTGCCCATATAGATCCCGGACTGGGCGAGGTATATCCCGGACTCGACGAGCCGTGCCGCGACCGTGGACACCGCGTACAGCATGGTGAGCGTGGCGAGCACCAGGCGGACTCCCGCCGTCACCACGCGGACTTCCGCCGTGAACTCGATGCCGTCCATCCGGTGGGTCCGGAGCGTCGCGCCGATGGTCACCGCGACCAGGGTCAGGCCGAGGACGGTGTTGCCGAGCACGCCGAATCGGGGTCGGGTGAGGGCGTTGTCGGGCCGGTATTCCGCCGGTAGCGGCACGGTTCTCCGCATATCCGGAATCCGGGCAGGGATATGGTGCCGCACACAACCGGCGGCGCGGTGCGAGCGTGCCCCGTAGGCTGGCTGATCGTGGAGTCGACGGTCACCCGGGTCGCGTTCGAGGACGTGCTGATCGCCTATCGGGATTCCGGGGCGGCGTGGTCCGCGAATTCGGCCCTCGACGCATCGCCCGGCCGGACTGACAACGGTTCGGCGAGCGAGGTGCCGGTGGTGCTGGTGCACGGCATGGGCGGCGACGGCCACACCTGGGATCGGTTCGCGCGGCAGTTGGCGCGGCGCGGGCGGCGGGTGATCGTTCCGGATCTGCGCGGCCACGGGCGCAGTGCGCACGCCGACTCGTATCTGTTCGCCGAATTCGGTGGCGACCTGCTGCGGCTGTGTGACCGGATCGGTCTCGAATCGGCGGATTTCGTGGGTCATTCACTGGGCGGCTACGCGGTGTCGTGGCTGGCCATGCAGCGCCCGGAACTGGTGCGCCGCTTGGTGATCGAGGAGCAGCCGCTGCCGCTGCGCTCCGGTGACGAACAGGTGACGCTGACCCGGCGGCTGCCCTCGGTGCCGGAGCTGTGGCACGCCACCACCAGCCTGCTGCGCCATCCGCGCGCCGTGCTCGCCTTCGACCGGTCCATGACCCGCACCGCCCTGGAACAGTTCCGCAAGCCGTATCCGGAATGGTGGGAGGGTCTCGCGGAGATCACCGCCCCGACGCTGTTCCTGCGCGGCGGCCCCGGCGGCATGGTCGACCCGGACAAGGTCGAGCAGCTGCGCGCCGGCATCCCCGACTGCACCGTGCACACCTTCCGCTGCGGGCACAGCATCCACCGCGACCGCTACCACGAGTTCGAGGCGGCGGTGTTGCCGTTCCTCCGGCACTGACCACGAGTGGGCGGCTCGCTCGACGGCATCGGCCACTGTTCCCCCGGCGTCGACCGGGATCGTGCGAGCGCGTCCGATTTCCGCCGGTGCTGCGCTGTCCGGGGCGGGACGGGTGGCCCGTTCGCGCCATGTGTCGGCGGCGTTTTCTACAGTGAGGTCGTGTCCGCATCAGATCGCCCGATCCTGTTCTTCGCCGGGGAGGCGGAGTTCCGGGAATGGCTGATGGCCAATCACGCCGCGATGGACGGGGTCTGGCTGAAATTCGCGAAGCGGGGCACCGGCCACATATCGCTCGACTATGCCGGTGCGCTGCGGCAGGCGCTGTGCTTCGGCTGGATCGACGGGCAGGCGCGGCGGCTCGACGACGAGTTCTATCTGCAGAGCTTCACGCCGCGGCGGCCGCGCAGCCCGTGGTCGCAGCGCAATGTGGGCTATGCCGAGGAATTGATCGAACAGGGGCTCATGCATCCGGCCGGGCAGGCCGAGATAGACCGCGCCAAATCCGACGGCCGCTGGGACAATGCCTACGGCCGGGAGCTGCCCCAGGACTTCCTGGACGAGCTGGCGAGGCATCCGGAGGCGGCGGCGTTCTTCGAGACGCTGCCCGATCAGATCAGCGTCGAGATCGGCCAGCAGCTCGGGAGCGCGGTGCGGCCGGAGACCCGGGCGCGGCGGTTGGACCAGATGATTCGCAAACTCATCGACGGGCAGCCGCTGTGACCGCATTCGAGGGCCTGCCGTGTACGACGGCGGCGTGGGAGGTGCCGCTGCCCGGCAGCGCCACCCATGTCACCGGCTGGCTGTGCGTGGAGCAGCCCGGGGCGTGGGGGCGCGATGTGATCGGCGACGAGGTGCTCGGCCCCGACATCACCGCCGAACTGGCCGCCCGCACCAAGGCGGCCCATGTGCGTCCGACGCTCATCCGCAGGCCGGGCCGCCGCGAGTTCACCGGTGTCCGAACGGTATTGATCGCCAGCTCGCGTCCGGAGCACTCCTGGTGCGAGCGTTTCGAGATCACCGACCTGAAGCAGCTGCTCGACTTCGACCCGCATCTGCTCAACGGGCCGCCCCCGGGAATCGGTGTGCCCGTTGCCGATCCGCCGGTGCTGGTCTGCGCCCACGGCAAACGCGACCAGTGCTGTGCCCGCCTCGGCCGTCCCGTCGCCGCCCGCCTGGCCGCCGCCCACCCCGGCCGCGTCTGGGAGTGCTCCCACACCGGCGGCCACCGCTTCGCCCCCGCCGTGGTGCTGCTCCCCTCCGGCCTCACCTACGGCCGCCTGACCGCCGCCGACGCCCTCGAAACGCTCGCCGCCGCCGACCGGAACATGCTGTCCCTGAACGGCTTCCGCGGCCGCAGCGGCCACACCCCGGTGCAGCAGGTGGCCGAGATCGCGGTCCGCGAACACCTGCTGGACACGGGCGACGACACCGCCGCGGCACTGGACGCCCTCACCGTGGCGACCGTTCCGGACCCGGAAGCGGTCGCCGCCCGCACCGGGGCATCCGGCCCGATGACGGCGGACGCCGACCACTCGATACCGCGGTGGCGCACCGCCGAAGCGGCCGACCCCGCCACCTTCGCGGGCGCGGCGCAGGTCGTCCACCGTGACGGCCGTCGTTGGCTGGTCACCGTCCACACCTCCGCCTACGCCCCACGTCAGGCCAGCTGCGGAGCCGCCCCCAAACCGGTCAGAGCACTACACGCCGCCGAGATCCACCGGCTGGTGTGAGCCTCACCCCGGGCGCCACGACGACCTGTGCCGCACCGCTGCCGGTGCACCCGCTCACCGGATGGGCCGCCCCCGCACCTCGCGCCGGGACGGCCGCCCCCACCGGTTCCCCTCGCCGGGCTACCAGTGGGTGCCGGGGACGAGGCGGGCGGCGCGGCGCAGGGCGGTGCCGGTGGCGCGGACGGCGGGGGGCACTTCGCGGCGGTGGCGTTTCGGGGGCAGGATTTCCAGTTCCGTCGACTCCTCCGCTTGTTCGCCCTTGGCGGCGGGGGAGTCGGGCAGGGCGCGGTAGTAGCGGTGGAGAATGCGGTCCTTGATGCGCGGGGTGATGAGGGTGCCGTATTCGGCGAGGGTGCCCAGGGGGACGTCGATGCGCTTGGGGCGGTCGGTGAGGGCGCGGACGATGGTGGCGGCGGCCCATTCGGGGGATTCCGAGGGGCCCTGCTTGCCGCTCGGGGCGATCATGGGGGTGCGCACCAGGGGCATGTGGATGGTGGTGAAAGTGATGTTGTCGGCCAGCATTTCGGCCGCGGTCACCTCGGCGAACTTGTCGAGGGCGGCCTTGGAGGCCAGGTAGGCGGCGAAGCGCGGCGTGGCGACCTGCACTCCGGCGCTGGAGATGTTCACGATGTGGCCGAACTTGCGCTCGCGCATCCGCGGCAGCAGGGCCAGCGTCATGCGTACCGCGCCGAAGTAGTTGACCGCCATGGTGCGCTCGAAGTCGTGCATGCGGTCGGTGGAGCGGTGCACGGCCCGGCGGATGGAGCGCCCGGCATTGTTGACCAGCATGTCCACGTGGTCGTGCGTGTCGAGGATCTGGGTGACCGCTTTCTCGACGGAGTCCTCGTCGGTGACATCGCACCGGTAGGCGTAGGCGTCGCCGCCCTCGGCCCGGATCTTCTCGACCACCGCGGCCAACTCCTCGGCGCGGCGGGCGAGCAGGAAGACCGTCGCCCCCTTCTCGGCCACCGCGAAGGCGGCCGCGCGGCCGATGCCGGAGGACGCGCCGGTGATGATGACGTGTCTGCCGGACAGGTCCCGGCGAGCGCGTCGACGGGCCCGGTAGCCGTCACCTGTCGTTTCGCTCATGACGCCCCCTCGCTGGCGCTCGGCGGCGTCACGAGCGAGCGCTCGGCGGTGTCTTCTGGTCGCTCGCTTCGCTCGCTCATGACTGCTCCTTTGCAAGTCGGTTGGCTCGAACTTACTTCAAAGTAAGTTCTGATGCCAGGGCGAATTCCGAGGTTGGCGCAATGGGCTCGAGTTAATACAAACCGCCCGGTTGGAATGCGTGTACAGTCGCTGATCATCGAACACAAGTTCGATTTCTGGAGGCTGTGCGGAGGAGGTGTCGTGGGCTGGCACAACGGGCCGCCGACCTGGTCGGAGCTGGAGCGGGTGCTCTCCGGTCGGCCCAACCGAGCCGTCCCGGCAGGCGATGGCGGCGACGGCCCGGCCTGGTCCCGCAAGCGCGAGCCCTACCGCGCCGCACCGCTGCGCCGCCCCGACTCCACCGTCCCCTACGCCGAACTGCACGCCCATTCCGCCTACAGCTTCCTCGACGGCGCCAGCCAGCCGGAGGAACTGGTCGAGGAGGCCGTCCGTCTCGGCCTCGAGGCCCTCGCGCTCACCGACCACGACGGCTTCTACGGCGTCGTGCGCTTCGCCGAGGCGGCCCGCGAATGGGGTATGCCCACCGTCTTCGGCGCGGAACTCTCCCTCGGCAGTGCCGCCCGACCCGGCGCACACCTCGCCCCGCGCGGCGGGAGTGGTTCGCGCCCAGGCCATACCGCAACGGCGCACGATTCCGAACCGCGCACGGGCGCACCCGATCCGGCCGGACCGCATCTGCTGATCCTGGCGCGCGGACAGGAAGGGTACCGGCGGCTGTCCCGGGAGATGGCGGCGGCGCACATGGTGGCGGGGGAGAAGGGCATTCTGCGCTACGACCTGGACCGGCTCACCGAGGCGGCGGGCGGGCACTGGCAGGTGCTGACCGGCTGCCGGAAAGGGCAGGTGCGCCAAGCCCTGCAGCGCGGCGACGCGGAAGCCGAAGCGGCACTGCGGGATCTGCTGGAACGGTTCGGGCGGGACCGGGTGAGCGTGGAGCTCACCCACCACGGCATACCGGAGGACGACGAGCGCAATGCCCGCCTGCTCGCCCTCGCCGACCGGCTGGGCCTGCCGGTGATCGCCTCCACCGGAGCGCATTTCGCCGCCCCGCCGCAGCGTCGCCGTGCCATGGCACTGGCCGCCGTCCGGGCACGGCGGAGTCTGGACGAGATGGCGGGCTGGCTCGCCCCCACCGGCGGCGCGCACCTGCGCTCGGGAGCCGAGATGGCGCGGCTGTTCGCGGCCTGCCCGCACGCGGTGCCCAATGCCGCCGAGCTGGCCCGCGAATGCGCCTTCGACCTGCGCCTGATCGCGCCGCGGCTGCCGCCCTTCGACGTGCCGGAGGGCCACGACGAGAACTCCTGGCTGCGCGAACTCACCTACCGGGGAGCCGCCCGCCGCTACGGCCCCCCGGCCGAGAACCCCCGGGCGTACCGCCAGCTCGAGCACGAACTCGAGGTGATCGAGCGGCTGAAGTTCCCGGGCTACTTCCTGGTGGTGCACGACATCGTCAGCTTCTGCCACGACAACGACATCCTGTGCCAGGGCAGGGGTTCCGCCGCCAACTCGGCCGTCTGCTACGCCATCGGCATCACCAATGTGGATCCGATCGCCAATCAGCTGCTGTTCGAACGCTTCCTCTCGCCCGAGCGCGACGGTCCGCCCGATATCGACGTGGATATCGAATCGGACCGCCGCGAGGAGGCCATCCAGCACGTCTACGCCGAGTACGGGCGCGAGTACGCGGCGCAGGTGGCCAATGTCATCACCTACCGGGGCAAGTCCGCGGTGCGCGATGCCGCACGCGCCCTGGGTTTCTCGCCCGGACAGCAGGACGCCTGGAGCAAGCAGGTGAGCCGCTGGACGGGAGTCGCGAAGGGGGAGCACGCCGACATCCCCGACGACGTCCTCGCCCTGGCCGGGGAATTGGAGGGTCTGCCGAGGCATCTGGGCATCCACTCCGGCGGCATGGTGATCTGCGACCGCCCCATCGCCGATGTGTGCCCCACCGAATGGGCGCGCATGCCGGGACGCAGTGTGCTGCAGTGGGACAAGGACGATTGCGCCGCCGCCGGGCTGGTGAAGTTCGACCTGCTCGGCCTCGGCATGCTCTCCGCCCTGCACTACATGATCGACCTGGTGCGCGAGCACAAGGGCGAGACCGTGCGGCTGCATCAGCTGGATCTCACCGAAACCGCCGTGTACGAGATGCTTTCGCGCGCCGATTCGGTGGGTGTATTCCAGGTGGAGTCGCGGGCGCAGATGGCGACGCTGCCGCGCCTGCGGCCGCGGAACTTCTACGACCTGGTGGTGGAGGTCGCCCTGATCCGCCCCGGCCCCATCCAGGGCGGCTCCGTGCACCCGTACATCCGCCGCCGCAACGAACAGGAGCCGGTGACCTACGATCATCCCGCGCTGAAGAACGCGCTGGAGCGCACCCTCGGCATCCCGCTGTTCCAGGAGCAGCTCATGCAGATGGCCGTCGACGTCGCCGGATTCACCGCCGCCGAGGCCGATGAGCTGCGACGCGCCATGGGCTCCAAGCGGTCACCGGAGAAGATGGGGCGGCTGCGGGAACGCTTCTACCGGGGCATGCGGGAACGGCACGGCATTACCGGCGAGGTGGCCGACCGCATCTACGAGAAGGTCTACGCCTTCGCGAATTTCGGCTTCCCGGAAAGCCATTCGCAGAGTTTCGCCTCGCTGGTGTTCTATTCGGCGTGGTTCAAGCTGCATCATCCGGCGGCGTTCTGCGCGGGCCTGCTGCGGGCGCAGCCGATGGGGTTCTACTCGCCGCAGTCGCTGGTGGCGGACGCCCGGCGGCACGGGGTGGTGGTGCACGGCCCGGATGTCAATCACAGTCGCGCCGACGCGACGCTGGAGCGGCGGGGGATGGAGCTGCGGCTCGGGCTGGGCGCGGTGCGGCACATCGGCGACGAACTGGCCGAGCGGATCGTCGCCGCCCGGCTGTCCGGCGGACCCTACCGCTCCTTCCTCGACCTCACCAACCGCGTGGAACTGACTGTCCCGCA
Organism: Nocardia sp. CC227C; assembly: GCF_030767025.1. Classification (GTDB taxonomy): domain Bacteria; phylum Actinomycetota; class Actinomycetes; order Mycobacteriales; family Mycobacteriaceae; genus Nocardia. Next base: position 391,277 of record NZ_JASITE010000003.1, read on the forward strand.
AGCGGAATCACTGGCCACGGCGGGGGCGCTCGGCAGTCTCGACATCACCCGCCGCCAAGCCCTGTGGGCCGCCGGGGCCGCGGCGGGCGAACGCCCGGACCGCCTCCCCGGCACCGGCGCGGCCACCGCCGCGCCCGCCCTGCCCGGTATGAGCGAGCTGGAGTTGGCCGCCGCCGACGTCTGGGCCACCGGTGTCTCACCCGGCAGCTATCCCACCGAGTTCCTGCGCGCACGTCTCGACGCGCTGGGAGTGGTGCCCGCCGCCCACCTCGCCGATATCCGCGACGGCACCCGGGTGCTTGTCGGCGGCGCGGTCACGCACCGGCAGCGCCCCGCCACCGCGGGCGGCGTCACCTTCCTCAACCTGGAGGACGAGACCGGCATGGTGAACGTGGTCTGCTCCGTCGGCCTCTGGGCCCGCTACCGCCGCCTCGCCCAGAGCGCGCCCGCCCTGCTGATCCGTGGGCGCCTACAGAACGCCGAGGGGGCGATCACGGTGGTCGCCGACCATCTGCAACGCATGGACCTGCGCATCGAGGCAAAGTCCCGCGACTTCCGCTGACCGCCGCGGCGTGGAGCGCGCCGTCGCCCGTTCGGTCAGTATGCGAGTTCTTCCCACGGGATGCGCACGGGGAAGGGGAAATCGAACTCGATGCCGCCGGTGTCGGCCGCGGTCCACTCACCGGCCATGAGGTAGTTCGCGGAATGCAGCAACTGCACGCCTTCCGGGACCAGGTGGCCGTGTTCGGTTTCCAGCGCGTAGGCGCGCACCTTCTCGATGGCGCTGGCCTCGCGGGCGAGCGTCACCTCCCAGTACAGCGGAATACCGGCCTTGGCGTAACGCGCCTTCTTCGCTTCGATGTCGGATGCGGAGTTGCCGGGGGAGAGCACTTCGCCAACGAGGTGGACGTCGGCGGCACGCACATCCTGGTACGGAGCTTCGAGGCAGCGGTGGATCAGGAAGTCCGGTGTCACGAAGTCGGATTTCCCGCCGACGCCGAAGAAGACATTCGTCTCGGTGGTGACACGCCAGCAGTGATCGGGATTGCGGGTCACATCCGAGCGTGCGCATCTGCGCAGTGCGCTCCACAGCAGATTGGTGAACGTCTGATGCTCGGCCGGGCCGCGCCGCATCCACATCACCCGCCCGTCCCACAGCTCGATCTGCTCGGCGATCTCCTCGGGTAGCCGCTCGAGTTCTTCCCACGTCATGTGCTCGGGGATATCGGGCTGCTCGAGGTGGGGCACGGACATGTCCTCAGGATGTTTCGTCATGCCCACGGTCTCCCGGATTCACGAGAAGCGGACGGTTTCGTCCGCGATGTCGGGTGCTGTCGGTGTCAGTAGACCGTGTGGGCGCGCGTCTGTCACTACACCGCGCCCGGGAAGCCCAGTTGCCGCCAGGCTTCGTAGACGGCGACGGCGGCGGCGTTGGAGAGGTTCATGGAGCGGCGGCCGGGGAGCATGGGGATGCGGACCTGGGCGGTGACGTGCGGGTCGGCGAGGACTTCGGCGGGCAGTCCGGTGGGTTCGGGGCCGAAGAGGAGGGTGTCGTGCTCGCGGTAGGCGACGGCGGTGCTGTGCGTGGTGGCCTGGGCGGTGAAGGCGAAGACGCGTCCGGGGCGGATGGCGTCCCAGGCGGCGGCCAGATTCTCGTGCACGGTGACCGAGGCGAGGTCGTGGTAGTCCAATCCGGCCCGCCGCAGTTTGGGCTCGGACAGGTCGAAGCCGAGCGGCTCGATCAGGTGTAGTCGGCATCCCGTTCCGGCGGCCAGCCGGATGGCATTGCCGGTATTCGGCGGGATGCGGGGAGAGAAGAACACCAGATGGAACACCTCGCCAGTCAACCAGACAGGAGTGCGGAGACCGCGTCGGGTTCGCAGCGCCACTAGACTGCGCCGCGTGAGTGCCCACGCCGCCCCCGAGAGCCGCAGCAGCCGCATCGGCGCATCCCTTCGCACCAATCTGCCGCTCGTCCTGGTGGCCGCGGTGCTGGTGGTGGCGGTCGTTTTCCTGGCCTGGGATCGCTGGCGGCGCGGTGCCGTGTTCATCGGCGGCGCGGCCCTGCTGGCCGCCGCCTTCCGCATGCTGCTGCCCACCGAGCAGGTCGGCCTGCTCGCGGTGCGCGGCAAATGGTTCGACGTGATCGCCCTGACCGCACTGGGTTCGGCCATCATCGTGCTGGCCGCCACGGTCAATCCGCTCGGCATCACCTAGACCGGTCGAATCCCGCGTACGACCGCCGGTGCACGGCGAGCGCCCGTCAGGCCCGGCATCGCTTCCTCGCGCGGCTGGCCGCAGGGCGGGCGCGACCGGTCGTTCGACCTCGACGCGCGGGGTGGGGTGTTGTGGCGCGGCCGTGCGTGGTCGTCGCGTACGACGGGGTGCTGCCGCGACGGTCAGCCGTTGTCGCGGGCGGCGCGGGCCAGGTCCATGGTTTCGATGAGGAGTTTGCCGACCGCTTCGGTTTCGGTCAGGAAGCCGTCGTGGCCGTCGCGGGAGCGGACGATCTCCAGGCCCTTGCAGCCGGGTAGGAGGTCGGCTAGTTCCTGTTGGGTGCGCAGCGGGTAGAGGCGGTCGGAGTCCACGCCGCCGACGACGCACGGCACCGGGGTGGAGGTCAGGGCGGTGGCGATGCCGCCGCGGCCGCGGCCCACGTCGTGGCGGTTCATGGCCTCGGTGAGCAGGACGTAGGTGCCGGGGTCGAAGCGGGAGACGAGTTTGTCGGCCTGGTATTCCAGGTAGCTCTGCACCGCGTAACGGCCGCCGTCCCACGGGTTCTCGTCCCCCTGGGCGTGGTTCTCGAAGCGGTGGTCGAGTTCGAATTCGGTGCGGTAGCTCAGGTGCGCGATGCGGCGGGCGATGCGCATGCCGGTCATGGGCGCGCGGCCGGTGCCGTGGTAGTCGCCGCCCTGCCAGTCCGGGTCGGCGGTGATGGCGGCGATCTGGGTGGTCTGGGTGCCGATCTGGTCGGCGGTGGCGCGCGGGCCGACGGCCAGCACCAGGGCGGAGCCGACGCGGTCGGGGTGGCCGATCATCCACTCCAGCACCCGCATGCCGCCCATGGAGCCGCCGACCACCGCGGCCAGCCGCTCGATGCCGAGCAGATCGAACAGCCGCACCTCCGCGGTCACCTGATCGCGAATGGAGATGTCGGGAAATCGTGAGCCCCAAGGTTTTCCGTCGGGGGCCAGGGACGCGGGCCCGGTCGAGCCCTGACAGCCGCCGAGCACATTGGTGGCGATGACGCACCACTCCCGGGTGTCGATGGGCGCGCCGGGTCCGACAGTGCCCTCCCACCAGCCGGACGGCGAACCCGCCGACCCGACCACATGCGAGTCACCGGTCAGCGCGTGCTCGACCAGCACCACGTTGTCCAGATTCGCCGAGAGTTCGCCCCAGCGCTGCACGGCCAGCCTCACGTCGGGGACGACGGCCCCGTTCTCGAGTTCGACGTCCCCGATCGCAATGCTGCCGAGCGTCCCGTCGGACGGTGGAAGCAGCGCCTCCACCGTCTCCCGGGACGTGCTCGATTCGATGTTCACGGTCAACGTGCCGCCGCCGTCAGTCCGGCCGTGAGATCGGCCAGGATGTCGTCGATGCCCTCGATACCCACGGCCAACCGCACCAGACCCGGAGTGACACCGGAGGCCAGTTGCTCCTCGGGCGTCAACTGCGAATGCGTGGTGGAGGCCGGATGGATGACGAGGGAACGCACATCCCCGATGTTAGCGACATGGCTGTGCAGCTCCAGCGCGTCCACGAACTTCTTGCCCGCATCGACGCCCCCCGCGAGCTCGAAGGACACGATCGCGCCCACCCCCTTCGGTGCCAGCTGTTTGCCGCGCTCATGCCAGGGTGAGGACGGCAGCCCGGCGTAGGACACCGACAGCACCTCCGGTCGCCGGGTCAGGAACTCCGCGACCGCCTGCGCGTTGGCCACGTGCCGCTCGATCCGCAGGCTCAGCGTCTCGATGCCCTGTGCGATGAGGAAGGCGTTGAACGGTGACACGGCCGCGCCGAGATCGCGCAGCAGTTGCACCCGCGCCTTGAGCGCGAAGGCGGGCGCGCCCAGATCCGCGTACACCACGCCGTGGTAGCTCGGATCGGGGGTGGTGAAGCCCGGGAACCGCGACGCACCGGATTCGTCGCGCCCGGTCCAGTCGAAGCCGCCGCCGTCGACGATCACGCCCGCGACCGCGGAGCCATGTCCGCCAAGGTATTTCGTGGCCGAATGCACCACGATGTCGGCTCCGTGGCGCAGCGGCTGGATCAGATACGGGGTCGCCGCGGTGTTGTCCACGATGAGCGGCACCCCGGCGGCGTGGGCGACCTCGGCGACGCCGGGGATGTCCAGCAGCGCGCTGCTGGGATTGGCCACGGTCTCGCCGTAGAACGCCTTGGTGTTGGGTCGCACCGCGGCCCGCCACTGTTCCAGGTCGTCGGGATCGTCGACGAAGCCGACCTCGATGCCCAGCTTGGGTAGCGAGTAGTGGAAGAGGTTGTAGGTGCCGCCGTAGAGGTGCGGGCTGGAGACGATGTGGTCGCCGGCCGAGGCCAGATTGAGGATGGCGAAGGTTTCGGCGGCCTGCCCGGAGGCCAGCAGCAGCGCCGCGACGCCGCCCTCGAGGGCGGCGATGCGCTGCTCCACCACATCCTGGGTGGGGTTCATGATCCGGGTGTAGATATTGCCCGGCTCGGCCAGCCCGAACAGCGCGGCGGCGTGGTCGGTGTCGCGGAAGGCGTACGAGGTGGTCTGGTAGATCGGCAGCGCGCGGGCCCCGGTGGTGGCGTCGGGAGCCTGTCCGGCATGCACCTGTTTGGTCTCGAAAGACCAGTCGGCCGGGTCGATGGGCGCGGTCGAGTCACTCATGTCCTGCTCCAAGAAAAGGTCGCCGAACGGCGGGAAGTCTGACGTTATCGGAAAGCGAACGGGCTTCGACAACAACACATTTCGGTAGACCTCCTACAGTGCGCTTGCGCTCGGCCTTCGAGCGCCCGGTCCTCACCCGGAGCACCCCACCGCAGCTGGAGGGTTGCCGATCAGCAAGCCGGGGCTTGACGCTGATGCTCTTGACCTGTTGCGAGATTCTAGCGGGCGGAGGGGCCGGAGTCCGAAGTGGGGCTGGACACACAGACGTTTCCGCAGATACGCCGGAATTCGCGATAGGCGGCGACCACGGCGTCGGCCATGCTCGGCCAGCACCTCGCCCATCTGCTGGGTCTTGTGCTCGCCCGCGTCGAGACTGCGGGCGCTGGGGGTCTGATCCTCGTATGCTCGACCAGAGGCCACATGTTTCCTACTTGTGAGTAGCCTCCGCTGGTCCCGCACAGCGGGGGCTACCTGCGCGGTGAGGTTCATAGCAGCAGTACGCTTGTCTTGCTTGACGCCACAGCGTACGTGGACCTGGCACCACAGGCCCCGTGCCGCGCGCCATGCGTATACGTTGTCTGTTGAACAGCTGGGGTCCGCTACAAGCGGTGCTCACCGGCCGTGCAATGGGAGCACCACCTTCCTAGGAGGACACGAAGATCCATGTCCAAGATCAAGGTTGAAGGCACCGTCGTCGAGCTCGACGGCGATGAGATGACCCGGATTATCTGGCAGTTCATCAAAGACAAGCTGATAAATCCGTATCTCGATGTGAACCTCGAGTACTACGACCTCGGCATCGAGTACCGCGACAAGACCGACGATCAGGTCACGATCGACGCGGCCAACGCCATCAAGAAGCACGGCGTCGGCGTCAAGTGCGCGACGATCACCCCCGATGAGGCTCGCGTCAAGGAGTTCGGCCTCAAGAAGATGTGGCGGTCGCCCAACGGCACCATCCGCAACATCCTCGGTGGCACCATCTTCCGCGCGCCGATCATCATCTCCAACGTCCCGCGTCTGGTTCCGGGCTGGACCAAGCCGATCATCATCGGCCGCCACGCCTTCGGCGACCAGTACCGCGCCACCGATTTCAAGGTGCACCAGGCGGGCGCCGTCACCCTCACCTTCACCCCGGAGGACGGCTCCGAGCCGATCGTCCACGAGGTCGTGAAGATGCCGGAGGACGGCGGCGTCATCATGGGCATGTACAACTTCCAGGAGTCCATCCGGGACTTCGCGCGGGCCTCGCTCAACTACGGCCTGCAGCAGAACTACCCGGTGTACATGTCGACCAAGAACACCATCCTCAAGGCATACGACGGCATGTTCAAGGACACCTTCCAGGAGGTGTACGAGACCGAGTTCAAGGAGGAGTTCGACGCGGCCGGTCTCACCTACGAGCACCGCCTCATCGACGATATGGTCGCCTCCGCGCTGAAGTGGGAGGGCGGCTACGTCTGGGCCTGCAAGAACTACGACGGCGACGTGCAGTCCGACACCGTGGCGCAGGGCTTCGGCTCGTTGGGTCTGATGACCTCCGTGCTGCTCACCCCGGACGGCAAGACCTGCGAGGCCGAGGCCGCGCACGGCACCGTCACCCGGCACTACCGCCAGCACCAGCAGGGCAAGCCCACCTCCACCAACCCGATCGCCTCGATCTTCGCGTGGACCCGCGGCCTGGCCCACCGGGGCAAGCTGGACAACACCCCCGAGGTGATCGGCTTCGCCCAGGCCCTCGAGGACGTCGTCATCAAGACCGTCGAGGACGGCCAGATGACCAAGGATCTCGCGCTGCTGGTCGGCGGGGATCAGGGCTACCTGACCACCGAGGAATTCCTCGGTGTGCTGGACGCCAACCTGGCGCGCGAACTGCGCTAGGCCCGGTCTTCCGGAACCCCGGGCGGATGATTCCGACACCGGGGGCAACGACGTCCGCGCCGCGGTGCGGCGCGCACCGGCGAACGATGGGGGGCCGGGACAGACCGTCCCGGCCCGTAACCATCGTCGCCGGACACTTCGGGCACATGCTCCCGCACGACAGGCGGTGCGGCAGGTGCCCGAGTTCTTTACGCCCTATGGTCCGCTGGGCCGGTGGCTTTCGGCCCGGCACACGTCGCCGCGGTGGGACCCGGCGGTCGGGCGATCAGCAGAACTGTGGATTCCCGCAGGGGGCGGCGGCACTGAGGGTGCCGATCAACGCGAACGGCAGCGCCACCAGGTCACTGCTGCCCGAGCTGACCGGCAGCGGGACGGCGATCCCACCGGCCCCGAAGGCGGCGTCGACGGGTGTCGCGGCCGGATGGTCACCGCCGGTGGTCACGGGCGTCAACTCCAGGGGCGCCGCCATGGCGCCCCCGGCCGTCGCGGTGAGCGCCGCGGCCACAGCCGCGGTCGCGATGCCGATCCGCAAGATATTCTTCATTGGCTATACCTCCTGGTCCAGTGCAACGTCACTTCCCGTGAATGCTTGCGGTTCACGGAGTTTCGACAATGCATGAGGGTGGCAGCGCTTGCGAGCCCCCAGTTATCCGGTCCGGTGCGGACTTCCGGAATCCGGGCGGGGCATGTCAGGATGCGAGACAATGTCTGCGACACAACGCCTTTCAGGTGCCGCCGGGTCGGGTCGGCGTTCGCCGTCTTCCACGACTGGGAACTGGACTGCCGCACCGACGGCACCGGCACCACCCGCGACCACACCATGGCGGAACTGCGCCGACTCGACATCGGGTACGGCTACACCGCCGACGGCGGTAAGACGTACCCGTTCCGGGGGAAGGGCGTCGGTCTCATGCCCACCCTCGACGAGGTGCTGGCCGCCTTCCCCACCCGGTCGCTGCTGATCAATATCAAGAGCAGCGACCGCGCCGAGGGGGAGGCGTTGGCCGCCCGGCTGGCCGCCGAGCCCGCGGAGCGGCTGAGCGCGCTCACCGTATACGGCGGGGACGAGCCGATCGCGGCGGTACGCGAGGCGCTGCCCGCGGTGCGCGTCATGTCCAAGCGGATCATGCTGGAATGCCTCGGCGCGTACGCCGCCATCGGCTGGACCGGCACCGCCCCCGCCACCTGCCGCCATACCCAGCTGCACATTCCCGAGGGCTACACGCGTTTCCTGTGGGGCTGGCCCGAACGGTTCGTGGACCGGATGGCCGCCGCCGACGCCCGCGTGGTGCTGGTCGCCGGGGACGGCGGCTTCTCCGAGGGATTCGACACGCCGGAATCGCTGGAGCGGATTCCGGACGGGTTCACCGGTCTGGTGTGGACCAACCGGGTGGACGTCGTCGCGCCGCTGCTGCGCTGACATCCGGTGCGCGATGCCACGCCGGTCGCGCGCGGAGTTGCGTTCCGCCCGGCTGGCGATGGGTCGACGACATCGTGCGGCACCGGATGGAGAACGTGCGGTGCCGGCGATATCCGCGTCGCTCGGCCGTGGGCGGCGCACACGCCATCTGGCTGTTGGGCGATGCCGAGACTGTGGTGAGCGGCAGTGGCGGTCCGGCTGGTCGATGCCGAGCGAATCCGCGTGAGTGGGATCACGCGGTGCGGGAAGCTGCGGTGCGGTAGGTAGAAAGCTCTGCGGGGCAATGTATTTCGAGCCGGGATGACAATTCGCGCCCGGCCGTGAGTGAGATCACCCGATCTTCGGGTGGCAGCGGGGTTCGCGGCGGTGTTGCCATGGACTGTGACCGAACCCGGGATTGCCGCCGAGACGCCCGCCGCCGCGACCGAGGGGAGCCCGTCCTCCGCGCGGAGCGCGCGGGCACCCGGGACACCCGCGCATCCCGGCGACGCGCAGGCCGCCGCGTCGGAAAGCCGGGCACGGTCCGGCTCCGGCGCGGCCGCGCCCGAGGCGCCCGGTGGGCGCGGTTGGCATATTCCGGCCATGCTCGCGCTGGCGCTGGGTGGATTCGGCATCGGCACCACGGAATTCGTCACCATGGGTTTGCTGCCGGATATCGCGTGGGGCATGAATGTTTCCGAGCCCACCGCCGGACATGCGGTGTCGGCGTACGCGCTGGGTGTGGTGGTCGGCGCTCCGGTGATCGCGGCACTGTGCGCGCGGGTGCCGCGCAAGCGCCTGCTGATGGCGCTCATGGCGGCGTTCACGCTGGGCAATGCGGCGTCGGTGCTCGCGCCGTCGTTCGGGACCTTCGTGGCGGCGCGCTTCGTATCCGGCCTGCCGCACGGGGCGTATTTCGGCGTGGCGTCCCTGGCGGCGGCCACGCTCGCGCCGGTGGGCCAGCGCGCCAAGGCGGTTGCCGCGGTTATGCTGGGTTTGAGCGCCGCCAATGTTGTCGGCGTTCCCGCCGCCACCTGGATGGGCCAGCACCTCGGCTGGCGGGACGCCTACATCGTGGTCGCCGTGATCGGCCTGGCCACCGTCGCCGCCATCGCGCGCTTCGTGCCGGAACTCACCGGCATTCGCATGACCGATCCCCGCACCGAACTCGGCGCGCTCGGCAAATCCCAGGTCCTGCTGACGCTGCTGGTCGGCGCGGTCGGCTTCGGCGGCATGTTCGCCGTGTACACCTACATCACCACCACGCTCACCGATGTGGCGGGCATGCGCCTGGGCTTCGTCCCGATCGTGCTCATGCTCTTCGGACTCGGCATGGTCGCGGGCAATATCATCGGCGGCGTCCTCACCGACCGCGGCGTGAACCGCGCGGTCTTCGCCGCCCTGCTGTCCATGGTGGTCATCCTCGCCGCCTTCATCGCGGCCGCCCACAATCCCGTCACCGCGGGTCTCGGCGCGTTCCTGGTCGGAGCATCCGGCGCGGCCCTGGCCCCGGCCCTGCAAACCCGCCTCATGGACGTCGCCCACGAGGCCCAGACCCTGGCCGCCGCCCTCAACCACGCCGCGCTGAACATCGCCAATGCCGCCGGAGCCTGGCTCGGCGGCGTGGTGATCGCCGCGGGTCTGGGCTACACCGCTCCGGCCGCGGTCGGAGCCGGGTTGGCGATCCTGGGTGTGCTGCTGTTCGCGGTGACGGTCGCGCTGGCCCGCCGTACCGAAGCGCGGTGAGCCGACGCTGAGCCCTTCGGGCGGTGGGTCGACGCTGAGCCTTCGGGCGGTGTTTCCCCAGTCCGGGGTTGACCCTGACGCAGCGTCAACCCCGCAGCATTGTCGGTATGGCTACCACTACCGATCGTCACACGGTCACCCATGACGGAGTCGCCATCCCGGTGTCGCGTGGCGGTACGGGCCGCCCGCTGGTGCTGTGTCCGGGACTGACCTCCACCCAGGCCGAACTGTCCGGGCTGATCGGATTGTTGCGGCGCGACCACGAGGTGGTGAGCTTCGACCTGCGCGGTCACGGCCACACCTCGGCGGGCGAGGAATACGCGTTCGAGGCGTTTCTCGGTGACTTCCGCGCCGTGATGACGGAACTCGGACGCGATGGCCTGACCGAGCCGCCCGTTCTCGTCGGTCATTCGTACGGTGCGGACCTGATCGTGCACTACGCCGCCGAATCTTCCGGCCCGATTGCGGGACTCGTTCTCATCGACGGCGCGAACCCGATCCCCGCGCCGTTCATCACCGCCGCCGATCTGCCGGGCTTCCGTGCGTTGTGGGAGAGCGTCGCGCGCGAGCGGCAGCTCGTGGCGGATCCCGCGCGCCGGGTGGTGCTCACGGCGCAGGAGATCCTCGAACTCAATCTCGAGGTGGACAGGATGCGGTCCGGAATCGATCTCGACACCGCTGTGGCCGGATCCGGCATCATCGATCGATACCGCTCGATCGGCTGTCCGATCAGCATGATCATGTCGACCTCGATGGCCGGTGACGGCGACGACGCCGGGTCGCGGCGCTACAACCGGCTCTGGCGGGCGGGTGCGGAGCGACTGGTTCGCCAGTTCCCGCGCATCGCCACGACCTGGCTCGACGCCGATCACGGGCTGGTCGTGACCCATGCCCCGGAGATCGCGCGGATCATCCGGGACACGCGGGCTGCCCGCGTTCGGCAGTCAGCGTGAGAGTGGCGGCAGACGTGCGAGCGGCGGCAGAGCCGGAAGGCGGATCCGATGTTGACGATCGGCGAGTTGGCGTCCTACGCGGGCGTGACGGTACGGACGGTGCGGCACTATCACGCCGTGGGGCTGTTGCCGGAGCCGGAACGCGACCACTCCGGCTACCGCAGATACGACGCCGGCGCCGTCGTCGAGCTGATCAGGATCCGAACTCTCGCCGAGGCCGGGGTCCCGCTGGCGCGGGTGCGCGGGTTGCTGCGGGCGGAGCCGGCGGAATTCGCCGCGGCGATCGCGGATATCGACCGGCGACTGCGTGCGGAGATCCGGAAGCGGCAGCGATACCGGGCACGGATCGCTCGCCTGGCCGCCGGTGAGGAGGTGGCGCTGCCGCCGGAGGTGGTCGAATTCCTGGACCGGCTGCGGGCGCTCGGGGTCGACGAGCGGATCGTCCGGGCCGAGCGCGACGGCTGGATCCCCCTGGCAGCTCGCTCGCCCGCGCTGGTCCCGGTGTTGCTGGCGCGCAAGCGTGAGCACCTGACCGAACCCGAGCTCGTCGACTTCTATCTGACCCTCGGCCGGGTCTTGGACCGGCCGGACGACGAGACCCTGCTGACCGCGTTGGCCGACCGGCTGGCCGCCTATTTCACGCGCCTGGCCGATGCCGAGGGAGTGGAGTATGTGGGCGGCGGTATCGAGCAACCGCTGGTCGACCTTATCGACAGCCTGGCGCGGGAGGCGGCCGCACCGGTGCGCCGTATGACGGAACTCCTGACCGAGCGCGGGTGGTCGGGGTGGACCAGGCTGGAGCGGGTCGACCCGGCGTAGTCGGCGCGGGGCGTCGGCATCGGGCTGATGGCGGTGCGATGGGATCGGGCAGTTACGTACAGATCTGCATGTAAGTGTAGAATCGTCGGAATGACCAGCTCCGCAGTCTCCAAACCGCCGCGCCGCACGCAGGAGCAGCGCAGCAGTGAGATGCGGACGAGGCTACTCGACGCGACGATCGACTGCCTCGTCGAGTACGGGTATGCCGGGACCACCACCCCGCGTGTGGCCGAGCGGGCCGGGGTGACGCGGGGTGCGCAGGTGCATCACTTCGGGTCCAAGAACGATCTGGTGGTCGCGGCGGTGAACCATCTGGCGCAGCGGCGTACCGAGGCGGCCATGCAGGAGCTCGGGAAGATCAAGTCGGGGCCGGATCCCATTGCCACGGTGCTGGAATCGCTGTGGGAATTGCATCAGGGGCCGCTGTTCATCGCCGCCATGGAGCTGTGGGTGGCGGGGCGCACCGATCCGGAGCTGGCGGCCGAGGTGCGCAAGGTGGAGCCGTTCGTCAACAATGCGGTGCTCATGGCGTTGAGCCGGTATGTGCCGGATGAGGTGGAGCGCAAGGACGCCCGGGATTTCGTGTACACGGCCATGGACGCGCTGCGCGGCATCCTGGTCTCCAGCTTCGTGGACCCGGACACCGAACGCGCGCACCGCCGCTGGCAGCGCGCCTCGGAGCATCTGCGCACCGCCGCCCAGGTGGCGCTGCCGGGAATCCGGCTCACCGACTGAGCCGCGAGCATGCCGTCCCCGGATGGGCCGGGCATATGCCGCGCCCGCACCGGGACGAGTACGGCCCGGCACCCGAAGGTGCCGGGCCGCAGCCGTTTTCGAGCCGACGCCGACGGCGGACTCGGTGCTCGGTGGACTCGGTGCTCGGCGGACGCAGTGCTCGGTGGACTCAGTGCTGGCGGGGCAGCAGGTGGATGCCCGCCTTGTCCGTGGACAGCGCCAGTGAACTGATGTACTGGATCTCGCCCTCCGGACCCGGCACCGCCGAGGCGATCATGTCCGGCCGCTCGAACTCCATGCCGGTGACCGCGCAGGGCAGCGTCTCGCCGGACGGGTTGCCGTGCTCGTCGAACATCGGCGCGTCGATGCCGTCGTCGGCGCGGCGCAGGTAGTACCTGCCCTTCGTGGCGATGGCCATGACCGGCGTCGCGATGAAGGCGACCACGATGGCGACCAGCGGCGAGTACGGCTTCAGCAGGTCGCCGAACAACCCGAAGAAGGTGGCGATGGACAGCACCGTCGAGAGGCCGAAGCCGACCAGGCCCACCGGGTTGAAGTCGTAGAGCATGCCGCGACGGAACTCCGGCACCTTGGGCGAGAGCTTCAGCACGTACTTGTTGATCGCGATATCCGTTGCGACGGTGACGATCCAGGCGATGCCGCAGTTGGCGTAGAAGCCGAGGATATTGTTCAGGAAGTCGAACATGTTGGCTTCCATGAGCACCAGCGCGATGGCGAGGTTCACCACCAGGAAGACCAGGCGGCCCGGGTAGGTCTTGGTGACCCGGGTGTAGGAGTTGGTCCAGGCCAGCGAGCCGGAGTAGGCATTGGTCACGTTGATCTTGATCTGCGAGATGACCACCAGCACCACCGCGAGGGTCATGGCCAGCCAGCCCGGCACCATATCCTTGTAGATCTCCAGGAACTGGTGCACCGGCTGATTCGCGATGCCCTGCGCGGCAGGCAGATTCGCGATCAGGTAGACCGCCAGGAACAGGCCGACCACCTGCTTGAGCGCACCGAAGACCACCCAGCCCGGCCCGGCCAGCAGCATCCAGGTCCACCAGCGGCGCGCGTTCTCCGGCGTCCGCGGCGGCATGAAGCGCAGATAGTCGATCTGCTCGGCGATCTGCGCGATGAGCGACAGGCAGACGCCCGCGGCCAGCAGGGTGCCCGACAGGCTCACGCCCGCACCGTCCTCGCCGCCGTAGGCGAAGAACGCCGACACCGAGTCCGGATGGCGCACCAGCAGGAATCCGAACGGCAGCACCATCAGCAGCAACCACAGCGGAGTCGTCCACACCTGCAACTTGGCGAGCGTGTTCATGCCGTAGATGACCAGCGGGAAGATAATGAGCGTGGAGACCAGATAACCCAGCCAGAGCGGCACGCCCAGACCCAATTCCAGGCCCTGGGCCATGATGGAGCCCTCGAGCGCGAAGAAGATGAAGGTGAACGAGGCGAACACCACATTCGTCACGATGGAGCCGTAATAGCCGAATCCGCTACCGCGCGTGATGAGATCGAGATCGAGGTTGTAGCGCGCGGCGTAGTAGGCCAGAGGAAATCCGGTGAGCATGACGACGATCGCGAAAATACCTATGCCCAGCAGCGCGTTTCCGGTGCCGTGCGCGATTCCGATATTCGCCCCGATGGCGAAGTCGGCCAGGTAGGCGATACCGCCGAGGGCGGATACGCCGACCACCGCCGGACTCCATTTGCGATAGCTGCGCGGGGCGAATCGGAGGGTGTAGTCCTCCAAAGTCTCCTTGGCGGCGGCTATTCCATCCGAATCGGTCGCGCGGGTATCGATATCGACCACGTGCTACTCCCGTCAAACCTCTCAGCGTGCACAGCAACCATGTGAACTTCGTACAGGGATGTGCACGGGCAGTTGCCGATCCATTACGCCGCCGTTACGCCATCCTCACCGGTGGCGTGGATCACAAGGGCTGGCTATCGGCTGGCGTACCGGTTACGCGTGCGCCCGCGTGAGGTGCACATACACCTCTGGCTGTATGTGCAGTAATCCCGCATTCACCTGGATTTTTGGTCGCCTGGCCCAGGCCAATCGGGATAGCCCTTGTCTAGTTACGTACAGGGCTGTATGTTTGTGGCCAGTTCGATCCGAACGGATCGCGGATGTGAGGAGTTCGATGACGAACAGGGCCCACCCGTCACCCGACCACCACCCCCCAACGACTCGCTTCGCGAGCAGGGTTTATGTCGTCGGCGTCGGCATGACGAAGTTCGAGAAGCCGGGCCGCCGCAAGAACGAGGACGGCAGTGACTGGGACTACCCCGATATGGCACGGGAGTCCGGGACCAAGGCTCTCGCGGACGCCGGAATCGACTTTCGGGAAGTGCAGCAGGCCTACGTCGGCTACGTGTACGGCGAGTCCACCTCGGGCCAGCGTGCCGTCTACGAGCTCGGCATGACCGGCATCCCGGTCGTCAATGTGAACAACAACTGCTCGACCGGTTCGACCGCGCTCTACCTTGCGGCGCAGGCGATTCGGGGCGGGCTCGCGGACTGCACCCTGGCGCTGGGCTTCGAGCGCATGAAGCCGGGCTCGCTGGAGTCCACCTGGGACGATCGCGAACAGCCCATGGGCAAGCACATTCTCGCCCTCGCCGAGATCTCCGAGGTGCTGTTCCCGGTGGCCCCGTGGATGTTCGGCGCGGCCGGGCGGGAGCATATGAAGCAGTACGGCACCACCGCCGAACACTTCGCCAAGATCGGCTACAAGAACCACAAGCACTCGGTCAACAATCCGTATTCGCAGTTCCAGGACGAGTACTCGCTCGACGACATCCTGGGTGCGCGCATGATCTACGACCCGCTGACCAAGCTCCAGTGCTCGCCGACCTCGGACGGTTCCGGCGCGGTCATCCTCGCCAGCGAGGCGTTCGTGGACAGGCACGGCCTCGCGGGGCAGGCAGTCGAGATCGTGGGCCAGTCCATGACCACCGACTTCGCCTCCACCTTCGACGGCACCGCCAAGAACATCATCGGCTACGACATGAACGTCCAGGCCGCGCGCAGCGTGTACGACCAGGCCGGACTGGGTCCGGAGGACTTCCAGGTCATCGAGTTGCACGACTGCTTCTCCGCCAACGAGCTGCTGCTGTACGAGGCCCTGGGCCTGTGCGGCGAGGGTGAGGCAGGCAAGCTCATCGACGCGAATCAGACCACCTACGGCGGCAAGTGGGTGGTGAACCCCTCCGGCGGGCTCATCTCCAAGGGGCATCCGCTGGGCGCGACCGGCCTGGCGCAGTGCTCGGAACTGACCTGGCAGCTGCGCGGTCGGGCCGACAAGCGTCAGGTGGACAACGTGACCGCCGCCCTCCAGCACAACATCGGCCTCGGCGGCGCGGCCGTCGTCACCGCCTATCAGCGCGCCGAGCGCTGAGGCAGCCGACCTTCCCATCCCCACCGGTCGCCGTGCGCGGCAGCGCCGGACCCAGGCACGACACAGGAGTTTCCCCATGGGCCACATCGAAGCCAGCAAGACCCTCAACGCCACCCCCGACGCCCTGTGGGCGGTCGTCTCCGACCCGCAGACCTGGGACAAGTGGTTCTCCATTCACGAGCGCTGGATGGAGGAGCCGCCCGCCACCCTGGCTCCCGGTGCCAAGCTGGTCGCCAAGATCGTCATGCTGGGTATGGCGAACAAGATCGAGTGGGTGGTGGAGAGCGTCGAAGCGCCCACCAAGATGGTGCTCAGCGGCACCGGTATGGCCGGGGTGAAGGTGCAGTTCACCTTCGACATCACCGCCGAGGGTGACGGCACCAAGTTCGCCGTCTCCGGTGACTTCGAGGGCGCGCTCATCAAGGGCGCCCTCGGCAAGGCGGTCGAGAAGGACGGCCTGACCCAGCTGGACAAGACACTCGCGCAGCTCGACTCCCTCGCCACGGCGGCCTGAGATGGCCAGCACCGCCGTCGAATTCGACCCCAAAGGGCTCGATGTCTGGAGTGACGAGGAGCCCTTCGAGGTCACCCGGGAGCGGATCGCCGAATACGCCGCCGCCACCAACGATCCCATCGAAGCGCATCTGAAGGGCGATATCGCGCCGCCGATCTTCGGGATCGTGCCGGTCTTCGACGCCATGATGGTGCCCATCCTCGACGTGGTGCCGATGGACGTCTTCGGCCGGGTCGTGCACGGGGAGCAGGACTTCCACTTCCACCGGCCGATCCGTCCCGGCGACCGATTGCGGTCACGGGCCAAGGTCATCGGCTACGAGGGCCGGGACAACGGCTCCACCATCACCGTGCTCATCGAATGCCGCGCCGAGGACGGGGAACTGGTCAACGAGCAGTATCTGACCGCGTTCTTCCGCAACCTCGACGCCGGGCCGCGCGTGGGCGACACCGCCCCGCCGCACAAATTCGATCCGGCGCTGGCGGAACGGGAACCGCTGGCGACGGTGGCGGCACACGTGGACGCCGACCAGACCTACCGCTACTCACCGGCCTCCGGCGATCCGGTGCCGATCCACCTGGACGAGCAGGTGGCCAAGGACGCCGGACTGCCCGGCATCATCGCGCACGGCCTGTGCACCATGGCCATGTCGTCCTGGGGGGTGCTCGCCGAGGTGGCGGGCTCGGATGTGCACCGGCTGAAGCGGTTCGCGGTGCGCTTCTCGAAGATGGTCTTCCCCGATGACGATCTGGAGACCCGGATCTGGCGTACCGGCAGCGAGAACGGGCGCACCAGCTACGCATTCGTGACCGCGCGCGGTGACGATCTGGTGCTGACCGACGGCGTGGCCGTCGTAGCCGACTGAAAACCGCCCAGCCACAGACATTTCGAAGGAGAGTTTCCATGGGTGCACTCGAAGGCCGGGTGGCCGTCATCACCGGCGCCGGTCGCGGTATCGGCCGGGAGCACGCGCTGCTGTTCGCCCGCGAGGGCGCGGCCGTCGTCGTGAACGATCTGGGCGGCAGCAATGCCGGTGAGGGGGCCGATACGGGTCCGGCGCAGGAAGTCGTGAACGAGATCGTCGCCGCAGGGGGGCGAGCGGTAGCGAACACCGACGACATCGCCGCCTGGCAGGGCGCGAAAAATTTGGTGGATCAGGCTGTTTCGGAGTTCGGCCGCCTCGATGCGGTGGTGAACAACGCGGGCATTCTGCGCGACAGCTTCATCGCGGGCATGGACGAATCGCAGTGGGACGCGGTCATCGCCGTGCACCTCAAGGGGCACGCGGCGGTTCTGCGGCATGCCGCCGGGTACTGGAAGGACCAGTCCAAGGCGGGCAACCAGCCCGATGCCGCGGTCGTCAACACCGCGTCGGCGTCGGGCACCACCGTGCCGAACGCCGGTCAGGCGAACTACGGTGCGGCCAAGGCGGGTATCGCCGCGCTCACCCTGGTGGCCGCCGATGAGCTGGCCCGCTACGGCGTGCGCGTGAACGCCATCGCCCCGATCGCCCGCACCCGCCTCACCCTGGCCACGCCGGGCATGGGCGCGATGATGGCGGCCGAGGCGGATGCGGTGGAGGAGGGTGGGTTCGACGCCTTCAGTCCCGCCAACATCTCTCCGTTGGTGGCCTACCTGGCCACCGAGAAGTGCCCGATCACCGGCAAGGTGTTCGCGGTGCAGGGCGGCGCCATTTCCGAACTGGCGGGCTGGCACGACGTGAAGACCATAGAGACCGAAGGTCCTTGGGCCATCGACGATATCGCCAACCGCCTGCCCTGACCTCTACTTAGCCCAGAGATCTTCGAAAGATCGAGGAGAACAACGATGTTCGAGTGGTCCGAGACCGATGAGATGATCCGCGGCGCGGTCCGCGCGTTCATCGACAAGGAGGTCCGCCCCAACCTGGACGCCCTGGACAGCGGCGAGATGTCCCCCTACCCGGTGATCCGAAAGCTGTTCAGCGAGTTCGGGATCGACGTCATGACCGGTGAGATGGTCGCCAAGATGCTGGCCAAGCGGCGGGCCAAGGAGGAGGCCCTCGCCGCGGGGGAGCCGCTGCCGGAGAAGTCGAAGCGGGACTCCGGCGGTGGCAGCCCGTTCAGCGGTCAGGAATCGCTGATGGCCGTGCTCATCGGCGAACTGTCCGGTGTCTGCATGGGTCTGGTGAGCGCCATGGGCGTCTCCATCGGTCTCGGGGCCACCACCATCTCCTCGCGCGGCACGCTCGCGCAGCAGGAGCGGTGGCTGCCCGATCTGGTGACCATGAAGAAGGTCGCGGCCTGGGCGATCACCGAACCGGATTCCGGTTCGGATGCCTTCGGCGGGATGAAGACCTACGTCAAGCGCGACGGCGAGGACTACATCCTCAACGGGCAGAAGACGTTCATCACCAACGGCCCGTACGCCGACGTGGTGGTGGTGTACGCCAAGCTCGACGAGGGCGACGGCGCCGAGAAGCGGGATCGCAAGGTGCTGACCTTCGTGCTGGACAAGGGCATGGAGGGCTTCACCCAGGGCAAGCCGTTCAAGAAGATGGGCCTGCACTCCTCACCCACCGGTGAACTGTTCTTCGACAATGTGCGGCTGACCAAGGACCGCCTGCTCGGCGAGACCGAGGAGCACAAGGGCGGCGACGGACGCGACAGCGCCCGTTCGAGTTTCACCGCCGAGCGGGTCGGCGTGGCGTTCATGGCGCTGGGCATCATCAACGAATGTCACCGGCTCTGCGTCGATTACGCCAAGAACCGCAAGCTGTGGGGCCAGGAGATCGGCCGCTTCCAGCTGGTGCAGCTCAAGCTGGCGAAGATGGAGGTGGCGCGGATCAATGTGCAGAACATGGTGTTCAGCGCGCTGGAACGGGGCCGGGCCGGAAAGCAGCCCACCCTCGCCGAAGCCTCGGCCATGAAGCTGTACGCCTCGGAGGCCGCCACCGAGGTCGCCATGGAGGCGGTGCAGCTGTTCGGCGGCAACGGCTACATGACCGAGTACCGGGTGGAGCAGCTGGCCCGCGACGCCAAGTCGCTCATGATCTACGCCGGTAGCAACGAGATCCAGGTGACCCACGTGGCCAAGGGGCTGCTCGCGCAATAGCGGGCAGGCCGGGAGTCGCCCGCGCCGAGGAGCTCGGCGCTTGCGGGCACACGGCGATTCGACCGAATCTGTGCGGGACACCGGTGGGGCAGTGAATCATCGAACTAGTGACCCGGCCGGAGTCCCGGCCGATGCCGACTTGGAGGCGAGATGAGTACGGCGGCGACAATCGCGGGCAAGGTCGTGGTGATCACGGGAGGGGCGCGCGGCATCGGGTTCGCGACCGCGCGCACCCTGCGGGATCTCGGGGCACTGGTGGCCATCGGCGATGTGGACGAGGCCAAGGTCAAGGAGGCGGGCGCGGATCTGGGCCTGGAGGTCTACGGCACGCTCGACGTCACCGACCCCGACAGCTTCACCGCTTTCCTGGACGAGGTCGAGCGGCGGTTGGGGCCGCTCGACGTCCTGGTCAACAATGCCGGGATCATGCCCGCGGGCCGCTTCGCGGACGAACCGGACCGGGTCACCCGGCGCATCCTCGATATCAATGTGTACGGCGTGGTGCTGGGCAGCAAGCTGGCCGCCCAGCGCATGCTGCCGCGCGGACGCGGCCACATCATCAATATCGCCTCGCTGGCGGGCGAAGCGCCGACCCCGGGACTGGCGACCTACTGTGCCAGCAAGGCCGCCGTGCTCCAGCTCACCGAGGCGCTGCGGCTCGAGCACCGCGATTCCGGCGTGCACTTCTCCGCCGTGGCACCGACCTTCACCAATACCGAACTGATCGCCGGTACCCAGGGAGCCAAGGGGCTACGCAACGCCGAGCCGAAGGACATCGCCGACGCGGTCGCCGGACTCATCGCCAAGCCGCGCCATCGGGTGTCGGTGACCCGCGTCGCGGGCGCGCTGGTCCACCTCCAGTACTTCCTGCCCCGGGTGGCCAACGAGTTCCTGGCGCGCTCGTTCGGGCTCGAGCACGTGTTCACCGACGAGGTCGACCAGGACGCGCGGCGCGCCTACGAGCAGCGCGCCCGCGGCGAGAACTGAACCGCGCGACCGCCGCCCACGCAGCTGCTCGTCGCGGCTCGCGGTACGGCCGGGATCCCGGCCGTACGCGGTGACGGTCCCGGCGGTGATCCCACCGTGCGCGGGCTGGTGCGGCCTTTCCGCGCGTGCGGACCACCGGCGCGGCCGGTCATCCCGGCCGTCTCACACCGCGCGCAGGCGGGTGCGGCTGGCGTAGACGTGCTCGGCGATGAGGGTGGCGATGCGGTCCGGGGCCTCCAGCATGGGGACGTGTCCGACGCCGTGGATCATGATGCGGTCCGAGGTGTCGGGCAGTTCCTTCAGGAAACGGCGGGCGTAGACCCGGTTGGGAATGATGTGGTCGTGCTCGCACATCAGCAGCCGCACCGGGGTCGGCAGATCGCCCAGATGCTCGAGGCAGGGTGCGCGCAG
Organism: Nocardia sp. CC227C; assembly: GCF_030767025.1. Taxonomy (GTDB): domain Bacteria; phylum Actinomycetota; class Actinomycetes; order Mycobacteriales; family Mycobacteriaceae; genus Nocardia. The sequence continues at coordinate 412,101 of NZ_JASITE010000003.1, forward strand.
GCCGCCGACCAGCATGGGGATCATGGCCTTGCAGTTCATGGCCGAGGTGATGGCCGCCTCCACGCCACGCCGGTGCGCGGCCGAGACGTTCTTGGTGAGCAGGGCCGCGACGAGCTGGCGGATCGGCGGGCTGAACGCGACGGCCTCGGGCAGGCGTTTGCCGATCTCCACCACCGGTACCAGCGACAGGAACTTCAGTCCCACCCGGATCTGCAGGCTGGACGGGGTTTGCCAGCCGCCCGCCGGAGCGATGGCGGTGAGTGTGCGCGCCCGGCCGCGCCGCGCCAGCTCGAAGCCCACCCAGCCGCCCAGCGAATTCCCGGCTATATGGCAGGAGCGCCAGCCCATCTCGTCGAGCTGATCCTCGATCCGATCGGCGAGGGCGCTCACGTCCAGATACCAGCCCTCGAAATCCGGTCCGCCCCAGTGCCCGGTGAAGGCGGGGGCGAACACCTCGCAGTGGCTGGCCATCCGCTGTGCCACCTGCTCCCAGCAGTGCGGGGAGAGCATGAAGCCGTGCAGCAGGAGCAGCGGTTCGCCGGAACCCATGTGGAGGGCTCGCATCGGCGTGAGCGGGGTGGTGGGCGTGGTGGTGCCTGACGTCATCGTCATCACCCCTTCCTGGACCTCGATGTCCACGAGAAGAGTGGGATAGCCGCATTGTACGGTCGTATCGTGCCCACCATCATCTCTACGATCAACGTCAACGGGATCCGCGCGGCCACCGGTAAGACCGGGAAGGGGATGCTCGAGTGGCTGGACGTCACCGAGGCCGATGTCATCTGCCTTCAGGAGACGCGGGCAACCGAGGAGCAGACGCGCAAGGCGCTGGCTCCGGCCCTGGATGCCGGATGGTTCCTGAGCCTCGCCGAACCGGGCGTGAAGGGACGGGCGGGCGTGGGTGTGCTGTCGCGGCGCGAGCCGCGGGCGGTGCGGGTCGGCATCGGCCACGACGACAACGGAACCTGGGTTCCCAGCGCCGAATTCGGTGGCACCGGCCGCTATATCGAGGTCGACTTCGATGAGCTGACCGTGGCCAGCGTGTACGTCCACACCGGCGAGGCGGATACGCCCATGCAGGAGGAGAAGTACCGCTTCCTGGACGCGGTGGGCGCCCGCATGCTGGCGCACACCGGCGATTTCGTCATCTGCGGCGACTGGAATATCGGCCACACCGAACTCGACATCAAGAACTGGAAGGGCAATATCAAGAACGCCGGCTTCCTGCCGGGGGAGCGGGCCTGGGTGTCGAGCATGCTGGCCGCCGGATACGTGGACGTGGTGCGCGAACTGCATCCGGGCGTCGCCGGACCCTACAGCTGGTGGTCCTACCGCGGCCGGGCCTACGACAATGACGCCGGGTGGCGCATCGACTACCACCTGGCGCGCGGCGATATCGCCGGGCGGGCCAAGCAGGCCGTGGTGGAGAAGGCCCCGACCTACGCGCTGCGCTGGTCCGACCACGCCCCCGTCACGGTGCAGTACCGGTGACCGTCTCGCCCCGGCTGCGCGCCTGGCTGCTGCTCGGCGTCGCCCTGGTGGCGCTGGCGGTGGCGGTGCTGGGCTCGCGCGGCGGCGACTCCGACCCAGAGGCGGGCTCGCCCAACGGAACTCGCCCCGCGGCCACCGCAACCACCGCGGCTGAATCAACCACCGCGGCCGATCGGGACGCCGTGCCCGCGACCACCGCGCCGAAACCCGGACCGCCCACCGGAAGCGGCGGCGCACCGACGACGGCGGCCTCCCTCAGCCGGGTTCCGGGCGTCCCCGACCGCGCCTACCGCACCCTCGTCGAGATCGATGCGGGCCGCTGGCCGGATTCGGCCGACGCTCCCGGAACCCACGGCGGCGACACGTATTTCAACCGCTCCCGCGCCCTGCCGAGCAAGGACGCCGCGGGCGATCCGATCAGCTACCGCGAATGGGATGTGAACCCCAAGCAGCGGGGCCGAGGCCGCGACGCCGAACGCATCGTCACCGGCAGCGACGGCTCGGCCTACTACACCGGCGACCACTACGACACCTTCACGAGGATGCGCTGATGCCCCGGCCGATCCCGCTGTCCCAGTTCCTGTCCGCCGCGGCCGACCGCACGCAATCGCCCGCCCAACGAGCCCGGGACGCTGGCGTCACGAAGCCGGGCGACGGCCCCGCGCCGGGCCGGGGCGCGGCGGAGCCGCCGGGTGAGGTGGCCGGGGTGCCGCCTGCGTCGGATGCGGACGGGTCCGGGGCGGACGAGGCCGGGCGGACGGGTGCCGCCGAGCCGAATTCGGCGTCTGCGTTCGAGCGGGCCGATGCGGCGGGTAGGGCGGGCGCGGGGGCACGGTCTCCCGTGCTCGGCGCGCTGGACGTGAGCGCCCCCGAGTTCGGCGGTGTCCGCTACGCGGTGCCGGACGGCTATGTGGCGCGCGAGGTGCGTGGGCGCAGCATGCGCACGGTGGCGGGCGTGCTCGACGAGTTCGCCGCCGCCTTGCAGTTCCCGTACTACTTCGGCGGCAATCTCGACGCCTTCGACGACAGCCTGCGCGACCTGGACGACTGTCTCGGCACCGCGCGGGGCTATGTGATCGCCGTGCGCGACGCGGACGAACTGCTCGCCGACGCGCCCGCGCAGCGGTCCTGGTTCGATTCCGCCATGTCCGATGCCGCCGACTACTGGGCCGCCCGCGGCGTGGTGTTCCGCGTGCTGCTCCAGGGCGTCGCACCGGCCGATATGTCGGCGGCACGGCTGTCCTTCGACACCGGGGATGCCGACGCGGCGCGTTGACGGCACGGGTGCCGGACGATCGCGTCGGCCCGGCCGCCTGGTTCGTCATCGCGGTTCGCGATACGGGGCGATGAGCCCGACGAACGTTCCTGGTTCGAAACGGCGATGGCCGACGCCGCGAGTCGTCGGGCCGCGCGGGGGTGCGGTGCTCCGCGTGATGTTTCAGGGTCCGCACGACCGAGTGCCTCCGAGGTGGCGCGTCGGTCGAATCTCCGGTCACGCCGGTCGTATTCGGCGACGGTGCGGCCCGCTGACGGGCGAGTCCGGTCGGCTCCGGCTCAGTGCAGCCGCTGGGCTCAGCGCAGCCGCAGCGCCAGATCCTCGGCCAGCAGCACGAAGACGTCGGTGGTCTGGTCGATGAGTTCGTCGCGGGTCATGGCGAGGTCGCCCTCGACCCAGCTGGCCAGGATCTGCACCAGCCCGCCGACCAGATAGGTGGCGCGGAAGGCGATGGCCGGGTCGGGGTCGGCCTCGGTGAGGCCGTAGAAGTCGATGCCCTCGGTGGCGACCAGATTCGCGAAGGTGCGGATGGTTCGCAGGGTGCGGGAGCGCAACTCCGGGGTGGCCGCGCTGACCAGCAGGGCCACCCGGGTCTTGCGCGGATCATCGGCGAGCACGCCGATTCCGGCGGATACGGCGGCATGGGCCTTGCCGCGGGTGTTGTCGGGAGCGGTGATCAGCGCGCGCAGCACCGCCGCCGCCAATTCCTCGGCGATGCCGTCGAACAGCGCGGTGAGCACGGCGTCGCGGCTGTCGAAGTGCTCGTAGTAGTAGCGCTCGTTGAGTCCGGCGCGGGCGCACAGCCCGGCGACGGTGAGCCGGTCCAGACCGTCGGTGCCGAGGATGTCCAGGGCCGCGTCGAGCAGGGCGGCTCGGCGTCCCGCGCGCCGTTGTTCCGCGGAGACGCCACCGTAGGTTCGCTGCCCGGTCACGAATCGATTCTGGCACGGTCGCGTTTTTGGCAGGACTCCTTGCCAGAATTGTGATTCTGGGGGATGCTCTTGCCAGATAGATGTGCGTCACCCGACTGGAGGCAACGATGCCTGCACACGAGCCCGGTTACTTCTCCGACGATTCGATGATTCGCCGCGTCATGCGCAAACGGGCGGTGGGTCTGACCTACGGCCAGCGCGCGCTGGTGATCGGCGCGGTCAATCCGCTGCTGTATGTCGGGACGGCCGAGAACACCCAGCACCGCACCACCCCCTACACCCGGCTCGCCCTGACCGGCCGCCTGTTCGAGGCCGTCTTCCTGGGCAGCAAGGCCGAGGCCGACCGGGCGCTGGCCTTCACCCGCAAACGGCACGCACCGGTGAGCGGCGCACTGCCGGAGGCCGCGGGGGACAAGCATCCGGCCGGGTCCCGCTACTCCGCGCGCGACCCGCACCTGATGTACATGACCATGGCCTTCACCTTCGATTCCGCCGAGGCCATGCACGATCTGCTGGTCCGCCGCCTGACCGGTGCCGAGCGCGAGGGCCTCTACCAGGACTATGTGCGCTGGGGCGAGTTGTTCGGCATGCCGCGCTCGGCCGCCCCCGCCACCTACCGGGAATTCCGTCGTTCCTTCGACGCCTACCTGGCTTCCGATGAGCTGTTCCTCACCGATGAGGCCAAACTGGTCGGCTCCTATCTCATGGGGCAGCGGGTCGCCTATCCGCTGCCCATGCCGTTCCAGTCCGCCGCGTCGGGATTCTCGCTGCTCGTGCAGGGCAGCCTGCCGCCGCGCATCCGCGAGATGTTCGAGGTGAAGTGGGGCCTGGCCGAGGAGGTCGCCTTCCGCGGCCTGGCCCGGGCCGTCCGCACCGCCCACATCGCACCGCCGCTGGTGCCCGCCCCGTTGCGCGGCCCGCTCGCCGGACCCAGCCATCCGCTCTATCGCCTGCTCACCCGCCGGGAACAGCAGTTGGTGAACTCCGGTCGGCCCAGTATGCCGGGGGTCGATCCGCGTCCGCTGGCGGCGCGGCTCGGGGCCTGACGGGCGGCGCGGGCGGCCCCGCGCGCCGCGGCGGGGTGGGCCGGAATTCCGGTGGACACGGCATGGGAAGATCGGGGCATGTCCAGTCCTGCACCCACCCCCGATCGCAAGCAGCGGGTCCTGTCCGGGATCCAGCCGACCAGCGGGTCCTTCCACCTCGGCAACTACCTTGGCGCGGTGCAGTATTGGGTGGGCATGCAGGAGGATTACGACGCCTTCTACTTCATCCCGGATATGCACGCCATCACGGTGACGCAGGATCCCAAACAGCTGCGCGAGCGCACCAAGATCTCGGCCGCCCAGCTGCTCGCCGTGGGCGTCGACCCCAAGAAGTCGACGCTGTTCGTGCAGTCGCACGTGCCCGAGCACGCCGAACTGACCTGGGTGCTCAACTGCATCACCGGGTTCGGCGAGGCCGGCCGGATGACCCAGTTCAAGGACAAGTCGGCCAAGCAGGGCGCGGACAACGCGACCGTGGGTCTGTTCACCTACCCGGTGCTCATGGCCGCCGACATCCTGCTCTACCGCGCGCATCAGGTGCCGGTCGGCGAGGATCAGCGCCAGCACCTGGAACTCACCCGAAATCTGGCGCAGCGCTTCAATACCCGGTTCAAGAAGACCTTCGTGGTGCCCGAGGCGCATATCGTGTCCGGCACCGCCAAGATCTACGACCTGCAGGATCCGACCTCGAAGATGAGCAAGTCGGCCGCCAGCGATTCGGGGCTGATCAACCTGCTCGACGCCCCCAAGGTCTCGGCCAAGAAGATCCGCTCGGCCGTCACCGACACCGAACGCGAGATCCGCTACGACCCCGAGCACAAGCCCGGCGTCTCGAACCTGCTCGCCATTCTCAGCGCGCTCACCGAGACCCCGATCGTCACCCTCGAGCAGGATTACTCCGGCAAGGGATACGGCGATCTCAAGGCCGATACCGCCGACGCGCTGATCGAATTTGTCACCCCCTTCCAGGCGAAGGTGGGAGAGTATATGGCTGACCAGGGCGAACTCGATCGCGTCCTCGCCGCGGGCGCGGAGCGGGCGCGTGAGGTCGCCGGCAAGACCCTCGCGCAGGTGTACGACCGGGTCGGCTTCCTGGCTCGACCGAACTGATTCGGCCGAGTCGGCGCAGTACCGATATCCGCCGCGCCCGCGTGGGGCCGTGGCGGAGGTGAACGGTGTTCGACAAGGTCAAGGCGTGGATCGAGCGTGCGATCCAGGCTCGCCCGTGGCTGGATCACATGGTGCGCGCGGGCGGCCGCTATCAGCGTCAGCGCGGCGACTACTACGCGGCGGGCATTACGTATTTCACCGTGCTGTCGTTGTTCCCGCTGCTCATGGTGGGTTTCGCGGTGGCCGGCTTCATTCTGGCCAGTAATCCGGAACTGCTCACCGAGATGCAGCAGAAGATCGTCGAGAACATCCCGGGTTCGGCGGGGGAACAGCTCAACGACGTCGTCGATCAGGCCGTCGACTCCCGCGCCGGGGTCGGCGTCATCGGTCTGGCGACGGGCCTCTACTCCGGCCTGGGGTGGGTGGCGAATCTGCGCGCGGCGCTCACCGAGCAATGGGATCAGAAGGCCGAGGAGCGGAACTGGTTCGTGACCAAGGGTTCGGATCTGCTCGCGCTCATCGGCCTCGGCCTGGCCTCGGTGGTGTCCCTGGGCCTGTCCGTCCTGGCGGGCAGCGGACTCGCGGGCGAACTGCTCGAACGCGTGGGTCTCGACCACGTTCCGGGCGCGACCGCCGTGCTGACCGTGCTGTCGCTGCTGCTGGCGGTGCTGGCCACCTGGGCGCTGTTCGTCTGGATCATCGCCCGCATGCCCAGGCACGCGGTGACCCTGCGCAGTGCGGCCCGCGCGGCGCTCATGGCGGCCATCGCCTTCGAAATCTTCAAGCAGTTGGCCACTTTCATTCTCAAGCGGGTGGCGACCAGCCCGGCCGGGGTCGCCTTCGGTCCGATCATCGGCTTGTTGGTGTTCAGCTACATCACCGCGCGCATCATCCTGTTCGCCACCGCATGGGCCGCCACCGCCTCGGAGAACGAAGTCCCGGCCGACATTCCGGTGCCGGGTCCGGCGGTCATCGAACCGCGGACGAGCGGACCGGGGCTCACGGCCGGAGCGGGCGCGGCCCTCTTCGGCGCGGGAGCCCTTGCGGCAGGGTTGCTTTCGACGCTGCGTCGCCGACGATGAAGCGCCCGGACCGGCCGCTTCAGTAGCGTCGGCGGCTGATGCGGCGGGCGACGGCCAGCAGCACGAGCACCAGGATGGTGCCCCCGACCATGAGGGTGACCCGCAACTCGTCGTGTGCACGGCCGCGCGGCGAGATCGCTCCGGCGTCGCTCAGCGGCGGACTCGCCACGGCCACCGCGGAATCCGTGCTCTCGCCGCTGTCGGAATCGGCATCCAGCGAGCCGACGGCCGCCGCCTCCGGCAGCGCGAAACCGTAGTCCAGCAGTCGGGCCGCCTGCTCCCATGGCCGCAGCGGGCGCACCTCGGCCCGCAACAGCGTCACCACCAGTCGGCGGCCGCCCCGTTCGGCGGCGGCCACGAACGTCTGCCTGGCGTCGTCGGTGAATCCGGTCTTGCCGCCCAGCGCGCCCTCGTAGTTGAAGAGCAGGTGGTTGTCGTTGCCGATGGCGAAGCCGGGGTGGTCCTCGTCGCCGGGGACCAGCGGATTGGCCGGGAAGCCCGGAAAGTCCACCTGTTCGGTGCGAATGAGCTCGGCGAACAGCGGGATCTCCATGGCGTCGCGGAACAGCACCGCCAGGTCGTAGGCCGAGGTGCTCATGCCCGGACCGTCCAGGCCGGACGGGGTGGCGGCACGGGTGTCCAAGGCGCGCAGCTGTTTCGCGCGCTCGTTCATCTTCGCCACCGCCGCCGCGTCGCCGCCGAGCTGGGCGGCGATGGCGTGGGCGGCGTCATTGCCCGAGGCCATGATGAGCGCCTGGAACAGCTGCCGATTGGTGTAGCGGCCCCCGGGCCCGATGCCGACCCGGGTGCCCTCCATATTCGCGTCCTCCTGGGTGCCGGTCACCACCTCGTCGAGATCGAGGGTGCGCAGCGCCACGGCCGCCAGCAGCACCTTGATGGTGGAGGCGGGCCGGTAGCGGCCGTGTGGATCCTTGGCGGCGAGCACCGCGCCGGTATCGAGGTCCGATACCACCCACGCGGTGGCGGAGATGTCCTCCGGCACCGCCGGCGCATCCGTCGGCAGCACCAGGCCGCAGCCGCCGAGTTCGTCGCCGCCCACGGGTTTCGCCGGAATCGGCAGCGGGGTGGGCGTGGGCTGGCCCGGGGCGGGCACCTCCGAGGTGTCGATCGGCGGTGGCGGCTGCGTCTTGTTCGGGCAGGAGTCGGTATTGGGGGTGGTGAACGGCGCCGTGGTGGTCGGCTCGGTGGTGGGCGGTTGCGCGGTGGCGGGACCGACCGCCGACAGTGCCGTGATCCCGGCCGCGAGCAGGGCTGCCGTGCGGATCGAGATCCGGGTGGCGCGAATGCCCCGGTGGCCGTCCGAGCGGCGCCGGGGCGAATCGGCTGCGAGGTCGTCGGGCGCGGGCCCGCGGCGAATACTCATCGTGGATGAGCTTAAAGGGCGCTGATCCGTGGCTCGGCGGATGTCCCGTGCGGTCGCGCGACGCGATCGCGGGGATCGTGCACACGGTTTCCGGCGCGTCGCCGACCGCGCGGAGGCCGACGACGCTCGAAGATCTCCCCCCGGAGTAGTCGCCGAGACCGGGTGACGAGCCCGTGATTCGGCAAAGCGGTCGTAACCGCTTGGGGGAGAATGCTATTCGGAGGCCTTCTGTACGGGGCAGCCGTGCGCCAGCGGACCGAGCAGCTTGTTGTTGTCGTAGAAGTGCTCGAGTTCGAGAATGCGCAGATCCTCGCTGACCTTGGCGATGGTGATGCCGGTCATCTCGATGAGTTCGCCGGTGGGCTCGTGGCCCTGGTACGCACCGGTGTAGCGGCCCCAGTGCCGCCACTTGAAGGTGACGGTGGGCGGGCCCGCCAGCACCTCGAGCACCTCCCAGAAGAAGCCGCCCGGGAAGGCGGTGTGGAAGATGTGGTGCGAGGATTCGAAGTCCTCGCCCGCCGGGTAGTAGGGGTTGTCGCCGATCAGGATGTTGTAGCTGCCGATGCGGGCGAACTCCTCGGCGTTCTGCCAGGGGCCGCCGTTGACCCGGCCGCGGTAGTGCTCGGCGACCAGGGAGACCCAGGTGGCCGGGTCCTTCTTGTGTGACACCTCCATCTCGAAGACCTTCACCAGCTCCTCGACGATGGCCTCGAGCGAACCGGGGGCGTGGTCGGTGGTGCGCTCCTTCGGCATCACCTCCTTGCTCAGGTGGTAGTCCGGAGCCTCCGCGCGCCAATCCTCCGCTGCCGCAGCGGCGATCACCGCATCGCGGCCCTGGAGGTGGAGTGGGGTCTCGGTGGCATCGGATTCTGTTGTATCAACCGTCATTTCGCGCCTTTGTGTCCAGACCCGATGTGGGTCAGTCGATCTCATTTCGGACCGGTTGAACCTAACAGTGAACCCGGGCGGCGTCGCGTCGAACGCGGATGACGCGAGAACAATTGACAGTGGTGGCCGCGCTCATGCTGCCCGCCGGTGCGCTCGGCGACCGCTACGGCCGCCGGAGGTTCCTGCTCGGCGCCTTGCTGCTGTTCGGCGCCGCGTCGGTGGCGTGCGCCTTCGCGGCCACCTCCGGCCAACTCATCGCGGCCCGTGTCGCCCTCGGCATCGGCGCGGCGGCCATGATGCCGCTGTCCCTGGCGGTCCTGCCCGGCCTGTTCCCGGACCCCGACGAGCGGCAGCGTGCCCTCACCATCTGGATCACCGCCACCGCCGTCGGGCTGCCGCTCGGCCCCATCGTGGGCGGCTGGCTGCTCCAGCACTTCTGGTGGGGATCGGTGTTCCTGATCAATGTGCCGCTGGTGATCGTGGGCGCGATCGCGGTGCCGCAGCTGCTGCCGGAATCGCGCGGAGACAGCGCGTTTCGCATGGACCTGCCCGGCGTGGCGCTGTCGGTGCTCGGCATGCTCGGTCTCACCTACGGTTTCATCCGCTGCGGCGACCGGGGCTGGGGCGACGGCATCGCCTGGGGCTGCATCGCCGCCGGGGTGGCGCTGCTGGCGGTGTTCGCGCTGTGGCAGCGGCGGACCACGCATCCGCTGATCGATCCGGAACTGTTCCGGGCGCGCGGATTCCGTTGGGGCACCGTGTACATGGTCCTGGTGCAATTCGCCATGTTCGGACTGTTCTTCACCATGCCGCAGTACTTCCAGGCGGTACTGGACGCCGACGCGCTCGGCAGCGGGCTGCGACTGCTGCCGCTCATCGCGGGCCTGCTCATCGGCACCCGGGTCACCGACAGGCTGTTGCCCGCGGCCGGACCGCGAGTGGTGCTCACCTCCGGGTTCGCGCTGCTCGCCGCGGGGCTCGCTCTGGGTGGACTCATCACCGTGGACAGCGGCTATGCCGTCGCGGCCGCATCCCTGACCGTGCTCGGCATCGGCATGGGCCTCGTCATGCCCGCCGCCATGGGGCTGGCCATCGACGATCTCTCGGCCGAGCGCACCGGATCCGGTTCCGCGCTGCTGCAGGCGTTGCGTCAGGCGGGCGGCACCATCGGCGTCGCCGTGCTCGGCACGGTGCTGTCCACCGCCTACCGCGCCGGACTCGGCGAACTGGACCGCGCGCCGATCAGCGACAGCGTGAATTCCGGTGTGGCGGTGGCGCATCAGCTCGGCGACGGCGCGCTGCACACGGTGCGGACCGCCTTCGTCGGCGGTATGAGCACCATGCTGTGGGTGTGCGCGGCGATCTGCCTGGCCGCGGCCGGGCTCGCGGCGCTGACCATCGGATCGCGAGCCGAAGGTGAGTCGCCCGCGCCCGATACGGGACAATCACTGCATGCCGGTTGAGTCGAAGCCCGAGACCCGCCGAGCCGCCGAGCGGTCCGGCGGGTCGCTGCGCGAGCGGAAGAAGGAGCGCACCCGCCGGGCCATTCGCGTCGAGGCCTTCCGACTGTTCCGCGAGCAGGGCTACGCCGCGACCACCGTGGAGCAGATCGCCGAGGCGGCCGAGGTGTCGCCCAGTACGTTCTTCCGCTACTTCCCGTCCAAGGAGCAGGTGGTGCTCATGGACGACCTGGACCCGATCGTCGTCGCGAAGTACCGGGAACAGCCGCGGGAACTGCCCGCCCTGGAAGCGCTGAAGCGGACCATGCTGGAGTCCATCGGCTCGCTCGAGCCGAGCCAGTTCGAATTCGAGCGGGAGCGCGCGGCGCTGGTGCGCAGCGTCCCGGAACTGCGCGGCGCGCTGGCCCGGGAGATGGACCGCAATGTCGACATGATCGCGCGGATGGTCGCCGAGCGGGTCGGCCGGGACACCGACGACGTCGAGGTACGCGCCCTGGCCGGGGCATTCATCGGGGCCGCGGAGGCGGTGCTGATGGACCCCGACCGCGATCCGTTCGATCTGGCGGCGGTCGCCGGGATCATCGACTTCCTGTCGGCCGGGATGCCACTCTGAGCGGCGACTCGTCGTCCATCTCGGCGAAGAATCCGCCCACCACGTCCTCGATCTCGGCCACGGACTCCGCGCAGTACAGAATCGGCTGATAGTGCGTGATGTCGTAGCTGACGGTGCCCATCTCGGCGATGTCCAGCGGTCGCAGCTCGGCCGCGCGGAACTCCTCGATCTCACCGTATGAGGACAGCAATCCCGCTCCGTAACAACGGACTTCGCCTTCCTCGCGGACCACGCCGAACTCCATGGAGAACCAGAAGACATCGGCCAGGAACTTCAGCGCGGCATCGGTCTCCAACCGGGCCACCGCCGCGCCCACCTCGGAGTAGATGGCGGCGAAGCGCGAGCTGGCCAATTGATTGGCGTGGCCCAGGATTTCGTGTACCGCATCCGGTTCCGGGGTGTACAGCGGCGCGCTGTGATGGCGAATGTACTGGGTGGAGTGGAAGATCCGGTCCGCGAAGGAACCGAAGAACTCCCGTAGCGGCACCAGCCCGGCGGCGGGCACGTAGCGGAACCCGGTGAGCGGGGTCAGCGCCGCGGACACCTCGTCGAGTTGGGGGATGTGGTCGGCGGGCAGCGCCAGACGCTCGGCGGCCGCCCGCACCTCCGCACAGGCGTAGCGACGGCGTTTGCGGGCCAATTCGGCGGAGACGATCCGCCAGACCTCCTGTTCCTCGGCGGTGTAGTCGACGTGGGGCACCGGCTCCCCGGGGCGATACGACAGTGCGAGGGCGGCAATGGCATTGCGGCGGGCCCGATACTCCGGATCGTGCACGCCGGGATGCTCGTCGCTCAGATGCACCGTCACATCACCGTCGGCGCCCGTGGTCACCGGCGAGTACAGCTGAGCTTCGGTGAACATGCTTCCAGGCAAGCACCAGCCGGGCCGTACGACAACAAAAGCCGTCCCAGCTGAACAGATTGCCTAGCTGACCAGAGCGCTCGGCCGGTTGTACCGGTATTCACTCCAGCACCGGTGGGCACTTCGCGCACGACCCACAACTCGGCCCGAGCGGCGAGGTGGGGCGAGCATGTCCGACGGCTCACCCTGCCGACGCCACCACCGGTCGACGCCGGGCGCACCGTTGGGACCTGCCGCGGTGAGTGGTTCCGGCGTGAGCCGCCCAATGCGCGAAGGCCGCCCGCGTCGAGTGATGCGGGCGGCCTTCGTATCCCACGTCGTATCCCCGGCTGTGCCGGGACTCGGCGGGCGGAGAACTCAGCGGGCGAACAGCAGTGCGCGCTTGACTTCCTGGATGGCCTTGGTGACCTCGATGCCGCGGGGGCAGGCGTCGGTGCAGTTGAAGGTGGTGCGGCAGCGCCAGACGCCCTCGACGTCGTTGAGGATGTCCAGGCGCTCGCGGGCGCCCTCGTCACGGCTGTCGAAGATGAAGCGGTGGGCGTTCACGATCGCGGCCGGGCCGAAGTAGCTGCCGTCGCTCCAGTACACGGGGCAGGAGGTGGTGCAGCAGGCGCACAGGATGCACTTGGTGGTGTCGTCGAAGCGGGCGCGGTCGTGCTGGGACTGGATGCGCTCGCGGGTCGGCTCGTTGCCCGAGGTGATCAGGTACGGCTTGACCGCCTTGAAGGCGTCGAAGAACGGCTCCATGTCGACCACGAGGTCCTTCTCCACGGGCAGGCCGCGGATGGGCTCGACGGTGACGGTGATGTCCTTGCCGTTCTTCGGCAGCATGTCCTTCATGAGGATCTTGCACGCCAGCCGGTTCACACCGTTGATGCGCATGGCGTCGGATCCGCAGACGCCGTGCGCGCAGGAGCGGCGGAAGGTGAGCGTGCCGTCCAGGTAGGACTTGATGTAGATCAGCACGTTCAGGAACCGGTCGGTCGGCAGCACCGGCACCTGGAAGGAATCCCAGTGCTGGCCCTGGCCGTCCTCCGGATTGAACCGGGCGATCTTGACCGTGATGATCGTCGAGCCCTCGGGGACCGGAGCCGCCTTCTGCGGCGTTTCAGCGACAGCAGTCATCAGTACTTACGCTCCATCGGCTCGTAACGGGTCTGCACCACCGGCTTGTAGTCCAGCCGGATATCGGAGATGAGCTCCGGCCCGGTCTTGTAGGCCATGGTGTGGCGCATGTAGTTGGTGTCGTCGCGATCCGGGTAGTCGTCGCGGGCGTGGCCGCCGCGCGACTCCTTGCGGTTGAGCGCGCCGACCACGGTGACCTCGGCCAGCTCCAGCAGGAAGCCGAGCTCGACCGCCTCCAGCAGGTCGCTGTTGTAGCGCTTGCCCTTGTCCTGCACGGTGATCCGCGCGTACCGCTCCTTGAGCGCGTGGATATCGGTGAGCGCCTGCTTGAGAGTGTCCTCGGTGCGGAACACGGCGGCGTTCATATCCATCGTGTACTGCAGCTCGGTGCGGATGTCGGCCACCCGCTCGTTGCCGTGGTCGGACAGGATGAGCGCCAGCCAGTCCTGCACCATCTGCGCCGGGTTCTCCGGCATCTCCACGAACTCGCTGCGCTGCGCGTACTCGGCGGCGGCGATACCGGCGCGGCGGCCGAACACGTTGATGTCGAGCAGCGAGTTGGTGCCCAGGCGGTTCGAGCCGTGCACCGACACGCACGCACACTCGCCCGCGGCGTACAGGCCGGGGACGATGTCGGTGTTGTTGCGCAGCACCTCACCGCGGATGCGGGTCGGGATGCCACCCATCACGTAGTGACAGGTCGGCATGACCGGCACCGGCTCCTTCACCGGGTCCACGCCCAGGTAGGTGCGGGAGAACTCGGTGATGTCGGGCAGCTTCTCCTCGAGCACCTCCTCGCCGAGGTGGGTCACGTCGATGTAGACGTAGTCCTTGTTCGGTCCAGCGCCGCGGCCCTCGAGCACCTCGAGCACCATGGAGCGCGCCACGATGTCACGCGGCGCCAGGTCCTTGATGGTGGGGGCGTAGCGCTCCATGAAGCGCTCGCCGGAGGCGTTGCGCAGGATGCCGCCCTCACCGCGGACGGCCTCCGAGATCAGGATGCCCAGGCCCGCCAGGCCCGTCGGATGGAACTGGTGGAATTCCATGTCCTCGAGCGGCAGACCCTTGCGGAACACGATCGCCATGCCGTCGCCGGTCAGCGTGTGCGCGTTCGAGGTGGTCTTGTACATGCGGCCGGAGCCGCCGGTGGCGAACACGATCGACTTGGCGTGGAACACGTGCAGATCGCCGGTCGCCAGCTCGTAGGCCACCACACCGGTGGCCACCGGGCCGCGCTCGCCGTCGGTGAGGATCAGGTCCAGCACGTAGAACTCGTTGAAGAACTCCACGTCGTGCTTGACGCAGTTCTGGTACAGCGTCTGCAGGATCATGTGGCCGGTGCGGTCGGCGGCGTAGCAGGCGCGGCGGACCGGGGCCTTGCCGTGGTCGCGGGTGTGGCCGCCGAAGCGCCGCTGGTCGATCTTGCCTTCCGGCGTGCGGTTGAACGGCAGGCCCATCTTCTCCAGGTCGAGCACGGCGTCGATGGCCTCCTTGGCCATGATCTCCGCGGCGTCCTGGTCGACCAGGTAGTCACCACCCTTGACGGTGTCGAAGGTGTGCCACTCCCAGTTGTCTTCCTCCACGTTCGCCAGCGCGGCGCACATGCCGCCCTGCGCCGCGCCCGTATGCGAGCGGGTCGGGTAGAGCTTGGTCAGTACGGCGGTGCGGACGCGAGGACCGGCCTCGATCGCCGCACGCATGCCAGCGCCACCGGCACCGACGATGATGACGTCGTAACGGTGCTCCTGAACAGGGCGAGATTCACCAGCACTGTTGATTCGTTCGCTGCGCTCACTCATGCGAGGTGGCCTGTTCCTAACTGATGTTGGGGTCGAAGGTGAAGATGACGTAGGTGCCCACGCCCATGACCAGGATCATCGAGACGACCAGCAGGGTCTTCAGCCAGAAGCGGGTGGAGTCCTTGCGGGCGTAGTCGTCGATGACGGTGCGCAGGCCGTTGCCACCGTGCAGCTGGGCCAGCCACAGCATGCTGAGGTCCCAGATCTGCCAGAACGGGGAGGCCCAGCGACCCGCCACGAAGGCGAAGTTCAGGCGCTTCACGCCGCCGTCGATCATCAGCATGATGAACATGTGGCCGATCACCAGGACGATCAGCAGCAGGCCGGAGAAGCGCATGAAGATCCACGCGTACTTCTCGAAGTTGTTGCCGGAGGTGCGGCGCGGCGCGCGGGGCGCGTCCAGGCTGGCGGGGCGGTCGTAGGACTTGCCGAGAACAGGTGCAGTCATGTCAGTGCTCCGTCAGCAGGTAGAAGAACTGGCGGCCGATGCCCGCCCCGGCGAGGAGGATCCAGAGGGTCAGCACGATCCAGAGCATCTGCCGCTGGTAGCGCGGGCCCTTCTCCCAGAAGTCGACCAGGATGACCCGCACGCCGTTGAGCGCGTGGAACAGCACGCACACGACCAGGCCCATCTCCAGCAGCGCGACGATGGGGGTCTTGTACGTCTCGATCGTCTGGTCGTAGGTGTCCGGGCTGACCCGTACCAGGGCGGTGTCCAGGACGTGGACGAACAGGAAGAAGAAGATCGTGACACCGGTGATGCGGTGCAAAGCCCAGGACCACATGCCGGGGTCGCCTCGGTACAGGGTCCGCTTCGGTTTGGCCGGAGCTTCTAGCGTGGTCATAGAGTGCGGTGCCTCCAACGTCGTTGATGGACCCGGTCAGATCCCTCGCGGAGCCGCGTAGGCTTACTTGATAACACCAGCTCACAGCCGGAATCGTTATCCCGGTTGCGGTGGTCCGGTCCGCTGCCGGGTACCTGAACCGATCTGTCGTGAACTCTAATCCCACGGGTTTGGGGGAACTAATTCGGCGTGCCGCTCGTTGCCGCCGAATTGCCTGAGTTAGGTTTGCCTTTCCTGATTTGCAAGGCCGGTTGTCAAGGTTGTTAAAGCGCTACCGTCGTGCCCATGCGAGGAAGGTTCGATATGCCGGAAGTGGATTGGGATGTCTTGCGCCGCAAGGCATTTGAAGTAATGTCCAATGCCTATGCGCCCTACTCCCGATTCCCGGTCGGGGCGGCGGCTCTCACCGTAGACCGACGTATTGTGAGTGGCTGCAATGTGGAGAATATCTCATACGGTCTAGGCCTCTGCGCCGAATGTGTACTGGTCGGTAACTTGATTTCGGGCGGCGGCGGAAGGCTGGCCGCGGTGTCGGTCTGCGACTCACGCGGGGCGATCCTGATGCCGTGCGGCCGGTGTCGGCAGATCCTGTTCGAGCACGGCGGCAACGGGCTGTCGGTCGACCATCGCGACGGGCCCGTCGCGCTGCGCGCGCTGCTGCCCGACGCCTTCGGACCGGACGATCTCGCCGCCGGGCAACGCTAGCGTCCGATCGGCAGGCGGGCTCGTGGTCGATCCATCGGCCGGGCGGCGGTGGCCATCGCTCCGATGTCCGGCCCGTCGCGGTGCTGGCATGGCGGGACGGTGGGTGGCGCTACAGGCGGTGCGCGGTGCGGCAAGGGGTGCGCGAAGGCACTCGCCTGGGCGCGGATCGGCTGAGCGGCCATAGGATCGACCCATGCAGAGCGCGGTGGGGGTCATCACGACCAAGCGGGACGGCGGGGAGCTCAGCGACGCCCAGATCGACTGGGTGATCGACGCGTTCACTCGGGGCGAGGTGGCCGACGAGCAGATGGCGGCGCTGGCCATGGCCGTGGTGTGGCGGGGGATGACCCGCCGGGAGACCGCGCGGTGGACCGCCGCCATGATCGGCTCCGGGCAGCGCATGGACTTCACCGACCTGCCGCGCCCGACCGTGGACAAGCACTCGACCGGCGGGGTGGGGGACAAGATCACGTTGCCGCTGGCCCCGCTCGTCGCCGCCTGCGGCGCGTCCGTGCCGCAGCTGTCCGGCCGCGGGCTCGGCCACACCGGCGGGACCTTGGACAAGCTCGAGTCCGTCCGGGGCTGGCGGGCCGATCTGCCGGTGGCCCGGATGCGGGAGATCCTCGCCGATCCGAAGATCGGTGCGGTGGTGTGCGCGGCGGGCGCGGATCTGGCACCCGCCGACAAACGGCTCTACGCCCTGCGCGATGTCACGGGCACGGTCGAATCGATTCCGCTCATCGCCAGCTCGATCATGAGCAAGAAGATCGCCGAGGGCACCGGCGCGCTGGTGCTCGACGTGAAGGTGGGCCGCGGCGCGTTCATGAAGGAATTCGCGGACGCCCGCGAACTGGCAACGGCCATGGTCGAACTCGGCACCGACGCGGGCGTGCGGACGGTGGCGCTGCTCACCGATATGAACACGCCGCTGGGCCGCACCGCGGGCAATGCGCTCGAGGTGGCCGAATCGCTGGAAGTCCTGTCCGGCGGCGGCCCGGCGGATGTGGTGGAACTCACCCTCGCGCTGGCGCGGGAGATGCTGGCGCAGGCCGGAATCCACGACGTCGACCCCGCGGACGCGTTGGCCGACGGGCGCGCCATGGACCACTGGCGGGCGATGATCACCGCCCAGGGCGGCGATCCGGACGCCGCACTGCCCCGCGCCGCGCACACCGAAACCGTGTCGGCCCCCTCGACCGGAGTTCTCACCCGCCTGGACGCCCTCGATATCGGCCTGGCCGCCTGGCGGCTGGGCGCGGGCCGCGCCCGCCAGGGCGATCCGGTGCAATTCGGCGCGGGCATCGAAATGCACGCCAAGCCGGGCGATCCGGTCACCGCGGGTCAACCCCTGCTCACCCTGCACACCGACACCCAGGCCGCCATCCCCGTCGCCCTCGACGACCTCCGCGACGCCTACACCATCGGCACCCCCGCCGAATTCACCCCCACACCACTGGTTCTCGATCGAATCGAACCTTGATCCGGCCCCCGTCGTATGTCGAATCGAGCGGCGGAGACCGCGGCTGAGACATCGATATCGACCTACGCACAGGAGGCGTGATGCACAGAACACATTTTCGGCGGGTGAGCCTGTCCACCGCGTTGGCCGCCGCGGCGGTGGGCGCGACCCTGGCGCTGTCCGCCCCCGCCGCGGCGGGAATCGACGACAACCCCGACAGCGACTCCACCGAGACCACCCAGTCGGAGGATCGCCACCCCTTCTACGTCAACTGCACCCAGGTGCGGCGCGAGACCGACGGCCTGCTCCTGCGCGGCGAGCCAGGCTACCGCCGCGCCCTGGACAGGGACAACGACGGCATCGCCTGCAACTGACGCCGGGGTGACCCGGGAGCAACGTGCGGGCAACAACACACCACAGTGCGGATGGCCGTACCGCGACTACCCCTGACGCCGCACGTTTTCCCGACTAACGTGGGTACATGACTGGACCGACGCCCCTTACCCTTGCTTCGATCCGCCAAGCGCCCAAGGCCGTGTTGCACGATCATCTCGACGGCGGGTTGCGTCCCGCGACCGTGCTCGAGCTGGCGCGCGACTGCGGCTACGACCAGCTACCGGCACACGACGCCGAAACCCTCGGGCGCTGGTTCCGAGACGCCGCCGACAGCGGATCGCTCGAACGCTATCTGGAGACCTTCGCCCACACCGTGGCCGTCATGCAGACCCCGGACGGGCTGCGGCGAGTGGCCCGCGAATGCGCGCTCGACCTCGCCGCCGACGGCGTCGTCTACGCCGAGGTGCGGTTCGCGCCCGAACAGCACCTCGAGGCCGGGCTGTCGCTGGACGAGGTGGTGCAGCACACCCTCGAGGGCTTCCGCGAAGGTGAGGCACTGGCCGCCGAGGAGGGCCAGCCCATCCGCGTCACCTGTCTGCTGACCGCCATGCGGCACGCGGCTCGCTCGCGGGAGATCGCGGAGCTGTCCGTGCGCTGGCGCGACCGCGGCGTCTGCGGCTTCGACATCGCGGGGGCCGAGGCCGGGTACCCGCCCACCCGGCACCTGGACGCCTTCGAGTACCTGCGAGCCAACCACGCGCACTTCACGATTCACGCGGGTGAGGCGTTCGGGCTGCCCTCCATCCACGAGGCGCTGGCCTTCTGCGGCTGCGACCGGCTCGGCCACGGGGTGCGCATCACCGACGACATCGTCGACTCGGCGGACGGCCCGCGGCTCGGACTGGTCGCGAACTACGTGCGAGACATGCGGATCCCGCTCGAACTGTGCCCGTCCTCGAATGTGCAGACCGGTGCGGTGCCGTCGCTGGAGAAGCATCCCTTCGACCTGCTGGCCCGGCTGCGCTTCCGCGTCACCGTGAACACCGACAACCGCCTCATGAGCGACACCACCATGAGCCGCGAGATGCTCAAGCTGGTGGAAACCTTCGACTACGGCTGGAGTGATCTGGAACGGTTCACCATCAACGCCATGAAGTCCGCGTTCATCCCGTTCCCCGACCGCCTCCGGATCATCGACGAGGTGATCAAACCCGGCTACGCGGTGCTGCTGGGCTGAGCCGCTCGCCAGGACGCCGGCCGCACGGAACCCGCCGCCGCGCCACCGGTTCGGCGGCGGGGTACCGGTATCCCACCACACCGCGGCGCGCCCAACTTCGTTACCGTGGCGAACTATGAAGACTGTGCGCATCCCGAGCCGCTTCAACGGCCCGCCCGGCTCCGGCAACGGCGGCTATGTGGCGGGCCTGCTGGCCGACCAGCACGACGCCCCCACCGTGCGGGTCATCCTGCGCAGTCCGCCGCCGCTGGAGGTGGATCTGCGCGTCGCGGACGGCGATCTGTTCAATGGCGACACCCTGGTCGCGCAGTCGACCCCCGGTGACTTCACCCGACCCGCGCCCGCTCCGGTGCCGCTCGCGGCGGCGTCCGACGCCAGCGGCGGATACCGGAGCAACGACCTGTTCGGCCACTGTTTCGTCTGCGGCAGCCTGCGCTCCGACGGTCTGCGTATCGAACCCGGCCCGGTCGCCGACGGCGTCGTGGCCGCCCCCTGGACCCCCGACGGCACCGTCCCCATCGGCGCGCCGCTGCTCTGGGCCGCCATGGACTGCCCCGGCGCGTGGTCCGTCCCCGGAATGTTCGACCGTCCGGCGGTTCTCGGCTCCATGACCGCCGCGGTCACCGCCCGGCCCGAACCGGGGGAGCAGTGCGTCGTGATCGGAGCCTTCCACAGCGAGGAGGGCCGCAAGGCCCACACCTCCACCGCCCTCTACGGCTCCGACGCCCGCCTGCTGGGCCGCTCCGAACAGATCTGGATCCGCCTCAACGCCGCCTGACGCCGCCCGCACACGCGACCGTGCCCGCCTTCCACGACCTCGGGAAGGCGGGCACGGTCGGTGAGACCTGCTGCCGCTCAGCCCTTGTGCACGCTGAGGCGGCCCTCGAAGCCCTGCTCCAGCGTCCGCCACGCCTCCGCCTCGGCGGCGAAGGGCGGGTTCGGCGCCAGCCGGGTCGGGTCCGGGTTGAGCAGGTAGGACACGTACCAGCCCAGCGGGGTGGACACCGCCAGCGCCGTCTCCACCGCGTCGTCGTCGGCGTAGTCGGCGGCGTCGGTGAACAATTCGACCGCCAGGTCGAGCTGGTCCACATCCACGGCCTTCGGGCCCTCGGCGAGGTCGTCGGCCAGTCCGGGCAGCACGTAGACGTTCTCGTCGGTCACCTCGACCTCGAGCGAGCCGTCAACGGCGGCGGTCTGCACCTCGCCGTAGGTGCTCACCTGCGCCAGATCGTGGTCGTGCTCGTCGGCCAGATAGCGGGCCAGCGCGCGCTCGGACGGGAAGACGGTGATGGTGCCGTCGGTGCCGAGGAAGACCGGCTCGTCGTCGAGGTAGCAGCGCAGCGTGAAGTAGGTCCCCTCGGAGGTGACGATCTTGACCGGGTCGATGCCGACCTCGTGCCAGAACGACTCGTCCTCGTCGTCGTCCTCGTCGAGGTCGACCGGCTCGATGTCCTCGTCGGTCTCGGCCGCGTCCTCGGCGTCGACGATATTCTCCTCCGCCGCAAGCAGTTCGGCCTCCGCGACCGCGACCGCGTCGGCGTCCACCTCCGGCGTCTTCACCACCGAGTCGACGGCGTCGAGCACGGAGTCCCAGTCCTTGGCGATGGCCGCGCCGATCTGGTCCCAGAGCTCGAGTCCCTCCTGGCCGGTGAAGGCGCTCACCCCGGCGGGCAGCGCGCCCAGCACCGGATGCGAGCCGAAGAACTTGGTGATCACGTCGAGTTCGCAGACCTCGCCGATATTGCGCACCATGTCGAGGGTTTCCTCGAGTTCGGCGACGACCTCCGGATCCGGATCGCCCGCCGCCAGCTCGAGCACGCCGACGAGGTCGAAGACGTACTGCTCCTCGGGCTCCAGTTCCGCCGCCGACAGCCCGGCGATGATCTTCCACGCCGGGTGGTCGACCAGGTCGTTGTCGGAGTCGGTGCGAATGAACGCGGCCAGCTCCGCGACCGAATCGAATCCGTAGAGGACGTCCTCGTGACCGAGGAACGCCTCCCACTCGTCGTCACCGTCCCGCCAACGCGGCGCCCACAGGGTGACGAGGTCGCCATTTGTCAGACCGAGCTCGATCGGGACGATGTCTCCAGAAGCCATGACCGGAAGCCTAGCCAGTGGTGGCGTCAGGCACTATCCGGGTTCCCCGCAACATTTCCCGGCGTGAAGGACTCGTTCAGCCTGGCAACGATCCGGGACCGCTGCGCACCCGCCTCCGCGGCCGCTCGGCCGCATGCCCAGAGGATCGATTGCGCGACCTCCGCCGGGGGCCGGGAGACCACCGATTCGGCCAGCCAGAGGCCGGTGAGCGCGCCGTCGCCGTCCACCTCGGCGGTGACCGAACCGTCCTCGGCGGCGAACCTGCCGCGCACCCGCTTCAGGTCGTAGAGCGCCGCCTCGAGCGCTTCCAGCTGGTTGGCGACCCCGGTGACCAGGGCGTCCATTTCGGCGCTCATACCGGCTTCACCCAGCTGGTCCGGCCGGTGTCGGCGTCGTCGAGGCGGTCGAGCTCCTCGACCGCGGCCCGGCGGGTGGGCAGGCCCAGCCGGTCGAGCGCGTCGTCAGGCAGGCCCGCCTCCGCCAGGAGTTCGCGCCGCCGCGCCTTGGCCGCGATGGCGGACCGCTTGGTCAGGCGCAGGATTTCATCGGCGAGAGCCTGTGCGCCGTAACGGTATTCACCGCGCTCGAAGGAGATCTCCACCGGCATCCCCTGGTCGGTGGCGCGCACCGTCACCGTCCCCGCGCGATTGGAACTGCTCGCCGTGGTCACCGGCGGAACCTGCGGTTCGCTCATGCCGTGGCCTTTCGCGTGCGAGCGGGTATCCGTGGGGCGTTGGCGGGGTGACGTGCGGCCCGTCCGGCTCCCGTCGGTGCGCTCGCCCGGCAGCCTGCCGTTCGGCTCGCCCGGACTCCGCGCGGTCTGCTGCGCGCCTGACCACTCATGCTGTCGCCTCCACGGTCGAGTGTGCTCCTGCTGCTGTTCCCGGCTCGTTCGTCACGCTGCGCTCGGTCGTCCGCCCCGGCTGCTGCCTCCGACGCTCGCCCGGTCAGGTGGTCGGGCGGTAGAACCCGAGGAACCGCATCCCGCTGTTCTCGGTGCGGATCGGGCCCACCTGGACCGGGTCGCCCGCCTCCACCAGTTGGCCGTTGCCGATCACCATGGCCACGTGCCCGTCCCACACCACCAGATCGCCCGGCAGCAACTCTCCCGGACCCACACGCATATGCCCATCGCCCTGGTGCTGGGCCAGGCGCGGCAGCGGTACGCCCGCCTCCGCGTAGGCCCACTGCGTCAGTCCGCTGCAATCCAGGCCGACGCCGGGCGTGGTGCCGCCCCAGACATACGGGGTGCCGACCGCGCCGAGCGCATTGCGCACCGCATCCGCCGCCTGCTGGTTGGGCGCCTCCACGGTACTGCCGTCGGGCAGGGTGAGCTTCACCCCCTGCCCGGTCGAGCTGGGTTCGGTGTGATCCTCGGACAGCGCGGCCGGGCCGACGGCGCTCATCGCGGCCGGGACGGTGCGCGCGGAGTCGGCGAGTCGCGATCCGGTGTCGAGCGGACCGGCTCCCGAACCGACCGGACCGTCCGACGGCTGGGCGGGGCCGAGTGCGGCGGCCGGGGTCGTCGCGCTCGGACCGGCCGTGCCCGCCGGCGCGGTCACGCTGGCCTCCGCCTCGACCGGCAGGGGAGTGGGTATCGGCTCGGCCAGGTCGCGCAATGCCGCCGTCTCGTCCTCGAGGTCCACCCGCACCCGCCCCACCACCGCCAGCGCCCGCCCCAGATGCTCGATGGCGGCCGCCACGATCAGCCCGATGCCCGGCGGTGTCGCCGCCGCCGGTCCGAGCGCGGTCACGCTCGTGCCGAACGACCGCAGAATCTCCTCCAGTTCGCGTTCTCCCGCGGCCACCTCCCCGGACGCGCGTTCCACCACATCGGCCACGGCCCGGCCGCGGTCGGCCGATTCCGCCACCGCCGTCTGCACCCGCAGCCCGGTGCCCAGCGCGGCGTCCCCGGCCTCGCCCCGCCACGCTTCGGCCAGCTGGTCGACGCCGACCCGCCCCGAGCCGAGTAGCCCGTCGAGCTCATCCGACAGCCGCCGCAACGCCTCCACCGCCGCCGCCACCTGGGCCGCGTCTCCGAGACTCGCCCGCAATTCGACGATCGGCCGCGCCAACGCTCCGATGTCGACCTCGCTCACCGCGCACCCCCGCCCGCGTCACCCAACCACCCCCGCCGACCCGAGCATCCACCCCACCGCCCCGCCCGCACCCGACACCCGGTCGGCCCGGCCGGGTGTCGCGACCACCGCGCACACACCTTCTCCCCGCGCGCACGCCCGGCACCCCGCCCGGTGTTCATGCGACCACCCCCGACACGCTCGGCCGCGAGGCTTCCGCACTGGTGTGGATGTGGCCGGTACCGCGCTCGTCGCTCATGCGCTCATCTCCCCGGTGGTCGGGTGGAGCCCCGCGGCACGGGCGCTGTCCAGGGCGGTGTAGGTGGTGGCCGAGCCGGTGGCGGTGCCCGCCATGGTGGTCAGGACGGTGGCGAGGGCGGCGATGGTGGTGAGGTGGGTGGTGTGTGCCGCGGTGTAGGCGGCGAGGAAGTCGGGGGCCAGCAGGCCGAAGCGGGGAGCGAGTAGGGGCGGGCCGGCGGGGGTGGCCCGGGTGGCGGCGGCGGTGAGGTCGGCCGCCCGGAGGTGGGTGGCGGTGGCGTAGGTCGACATACCGGTCGGGTCGACGGTGAGGTCGTACATCCGAATCCCCCAATCACGGTGGCCGCCGGGCAGCGGGGAGGCGTCGGGGCGTCTCGGCGGGCTGCCGTCGGCGGAGTGGTTCGTTCACGGGATTGGACGCGGCCGGACCCGGACCGGTTCCGGTCGGCGCGGAAATGCCCAGGCCGTCGGCGTGGCGCGCGGGAACTCGCCGTATCCTCTTCGTACATGCGCACCCAGATCGTCGATCACCCGCTCGCGGCCGCACTGCTCACCACCATGCGCGACGCCCGCACTACCAATCCGACATTCCGGGCAGCGCTGCGTGATCTCACCGCGCTGCTGGTCTACGAGGCCATGCGGGAAGCGCCGGTGGAGACCTTCCCCATCACCACCCCGGTCGCCGCCGCCGAGGGCACCCGGCTGGCCGCGCCGCCGCTGCTGGTCCCGGTGCTGCGCGCGGGGCTGGGCATGGTCGAGACCGCCGAGAACCTGATCCCGGACGCCCGCATCGGTTTCGTCGGCCTGGCGCGCGACGAGAAGACCCACCAGCCGACGCCCTACATGGAATCCCTGCCCGACGATCTGTCCCGAACCCCGGTCATCGTGCTGGACCCCATGCTCGCCACCGGCGGCTCCATGGTCTACACCCTGGACCTGCTGGCCACCCGCAATGCCCGCGACATCACCGTGCTGAGCGTGGTCGCCGCGCCCGAAGGCATTGCCGCCCTGGAGAAGTCGGGCCATGCCATCCACCTGGTCACCGCCTCGGTGGACCGCGGCCTCAACTCGGAAGCCTTCATCGTCCCCGGCCTCGGCGACGCCGGCGACCGCCAATTCGGCCCGCGCTGAACCCCTCCGGTCCGAGCCACTACGGCTGGACGAAGAATTCCAGGTGCGAGCAGCGGGTGCAGCGGTGGGCCGTCACGGCGAAGCGGCGTTTGCCGAAGCGTCTCGCGCCGCCGAAGATGCCCAACTGCAGCGGACCCGGAATCCAGCGCGAGTAACCGCGGGAGGATTCGCCCGCGTCTTCCAGGAATCCCGGCTCCAGCTCGCGGTGGCCGCAATAGGTGCAGTGCGGGTCGTTCTTGATGTGGTTCACAGCTTTTCGCAGTACTCCCGGATACCGGCGAGCCGGTGTGCGGCGGTGGCGCGAGCCGCGGCGAGCTGGGCCGGGGACGCGACGGGTTCGAAGGTTTCGAGGTAGCACTTGAGTTTGGGTTCGGTGCCGGACGGGCGGACCACCAGGCGAAGCGAGTCTCCCTCGAAAATCAGGGCGTCGGTGCGCATCCGGCCGCGCACCTGGAGCAGATCGATGGAAGTGACCGTCTCCCCGGCGATTTCGGTGGGCGGCTCGGCCCGCAACCGCGCCACCACGGCTGCGGCCTCGGTGGCGTCGGCCAGGCGCAGCGACACCTGCGCACCGGCGTGGACGCCGAATTCGAGCGCGTAGTCGTCGAGCACGTCGTCGACGGTGCGTCCCTCGGCCTTCAATCGCGCCACCAGCTCGGCGGCCGCGACGGCGGCGGAGATGCCGTCCTTGTCGCGCACCGCCGCCGGGTCCACGCAGTGGCCGATGGCCTCCTCGTAGGCGTACACCAGCCCGTCGCCCGCGCGGGCCAGCCACTTGAACCCGGTCAGCGTCTCCGCGTAGCGCGCACCCCGCGCCGGAGCCAGTTTGCCCAGCAGTCGCGAGGACACGATGGTCGTCGCGACCAGTGAATCCGGAGCGGCCGCCCGCAGCACGAAATCGCCGAGCAGCACCCCGGTCTCGTCACCGCGCAACATGCGCCAGCCCCCGCGTCCGGGCACCCCGACGGCGCACCGGTCGGCATCCGGATCCAGCGCGATCGCCACCTCGGCCCCGACCCGCTCGGCCAGCGCCAGCAGCATATCGGCGGCCCCGGGCTCCTCCGGATTCGGGAACGCGACGGTGGGAAAGTCCGGATCCGCCGCGAACTGCTCCGCCACCACCTCCACATCCGCGAACCCGGCCGCCCGCAACGCCCGCACCGCGAGTTCACCGCCCACCCCGTGCATGGCGGTCAACGCGATACGAATGGGACTGCGCCGCGCCGTCTCGTCCCCGTAACCGCCGATCGCGCCCCCGGCGACAACCGCGGCTTTCGCACCGCCCGTATCGGCGACGGCGCTGGCCGACGCCGTGCCCGGGGTGGCGGTGTTGCCGGTGGGTGTGGTGCCCGGGGTGGCGGTGTTGCCGGTGCCGGATGCCGCGTCCGGGGTGGTGCGGTCGCCGGAGGCGGCTGCCGGGCCCACGTCGATGGAGCCCGCTCCGGTGACCGAATTCGTGGCGGTGCGTGGCTTGCCGTCATCGGCTTCCGGTGTCCGTACCTGGTCGGGGGCGGACGGCGTTTCCGCTGCCGGAGGTCGCGAGCTGGCCCCGGCCGGGGTCATCGGTGCGGTTCGCGCTGCGGCGGAGGTAGCGCCCAGGCGACTCGGCAGCTCGGCGACGCGGGTGAGGTAGCGGCGCACGATTTCCTCGCCCATGTCCGCGACGCCGGCCTCGGCGGGCAGCGACAGTAGGCCGGGATCCGGTGCGGCGGAGGCGGGGTCGGTGCGGGGGACCGGGGTGGTGACCGCTTCGATGAGCTGTTCGATGTCGGCGTCGGCGGGCGGGACGAGCTGGGTGCCGCCGTCGAGGTAGAGCTTGTAGCCGTTATCGGTGGCGGGGTTGTGGGAGGCGGTGATCTGCACGCCCGCAACCGCTTTCAGTTCGCGCACGGCGTAGGCGACGACGGGGGTCGGCAGCGGGCGGGGCAGCGGCAGGACCGTGAAACCGGCCGCGGCGAAGACTTCCGCCGTGGCGGTGGCGAATTCCGCCGACCCGTGGCGGGCGTCGCGCCCGACGATCACCAGCCCGCCGCCGAGGCAGCGGTCGCGCAGCCAGTGCGCGATTCCGGCGCTGGCGCGCGTCACCGTCTCCACATTCATGCCGTCCGGACCGTCCCGCAGGGGTCCGCGCAGACCGGCGGTGCCGAAGCGCAGCACGGGCGTCTCCTAGAGCCGTTCCAGCACGCCGCGCAGGAGCTTCCCCAATCGTGGTGCGGCCGCGTGGCCTTCGGCGAGGACCTCCGCGTGCGACAGGTGCGCTCCGGTCACTCCGGCGGCCAGGTTGGTCACCAGCGAGATACCGAGCACCCGCGCGCCCAGTGCCCGTGCCGCGATGGCCTCCAGCACCGTGGACATGCCGACCAGGTCCGCGCCGATGGTGCGCAGCATGCGGATCTCGGCGGGGGTCTCGTACTGCGGGCCGGTCAGTCCCGCGTACACGCCCTCGGTCAGGCCCGGATCGACTTCCTTGGCCAGGGCGCGCAATTCGGGATCCCAGGCGTCGACCAGATCGACGAAGTTCGCGCCCTCCAGCGGCGTCCGACCGGTCAGATTGAGGTGGTCGCCGATCAGCACCGGCTCGCCGACCTGCAATCCCTGGCGGATGCCGCCCGCCGCATTGGTGAGCAGCACGGTCCGCGCGCCCGCCGCGATGGCGGTGCGCACCGGATGCACCACCTGTGCGGGTTCGTACCCCTCGTACAGGTGCTGACGCCCCATGAGCAGCAGGACGGGCGCATCGCTCACGGTCATCGAGTGGATCGTCCCCTGATGCCCCTGCGCCGTCGGCGACCCGAATCCGGGCACCTCGCCCATGGGGATGGAGACTGCCGGCTCCCCGATCTCGAGGGCCGCCTCCTGCCACCCCGACCCGAGCACCACCGCAACACGGTGCTCCTGCACTCCGGTTCGTTCGGCGATCGCCTCGGCGGCCTGCGCGGCTATCATGCCGCCCACCCTAGTCCCACTCGATCTTCCGCGCAGTGGCCCGATGCGCCCCCGCCCCCTTTGCCGGATTCCCACCGGCTCCCGTGGTGGACGGGTTGATCAGGGGGCCTGGTGGCGGCGAAACCCGAGAACCCTGCTCCCCCTCGCGCCGGGAACCGTGTGGCTACCCGCGAGTAGCTAGTGGGTGCGGCCCCATTACGCTGCACACATGCCGTATTTGAAGCGTGACGGGGACGTGTTCGTGCTGTACCTGGGCAATGAGGGACAGACCGACAGCGAGAACCGTTTTCACCCGGATTGGATCGACGAGGTCCACGCGAAGCTGGACGAGGTCGAGGCGTCCGAGGGGCCGGCCGCGCTGGTGACCGTGGCGACCGGCAAGTTCTACTCGAACGGGCTCGACACCGATTGGCTGTTCGGCAATTTCGACAGGAACCACTGGTACCTGGACCGGGTGCACTCGCTCTACACCCGCCTGCTGGCCTTCCCCATGCCGACCGTGGCGGCGGTGAACGGGCACGCCTTCGGAGCCGGGGCCATGCTGGCCACCTCGCACGACTTCCGGGTCATGCGCGCCGACCGCGGGTTCTGGTGCCTGCCCGAGGTGCATCTGGGCATGCCGTTCACCGTGGCGATGAACGCACTGGTCACCGGGCGGCTGACCAATCAGGTGGCGGTCGAGGCCATGACGACCGGGCGGCGGTACGCGGCCGACGACGCCATCGCGGCGGGCATCGTGGACGACAAAGCGGATGCGGACCAGTTGCTGGGCGCGGCGGTGGCGCGGGCGGCGGCACTCGCGGGCAACCGCAAACCCAACCTCGCGGTCATCAAGAAGGCCCTGCACGCGCGCACCCTCGAGGGGTTGACGACGCCGACGACGGCGGAGAACCTCGCCTTCAGCCTGAGTTGAGAGCAACGGCCGATGCCCCCCGCCGGTACGCGCGCGGGGCATCGGCGTTCCAGGTGGCGATCCGGGTCCGAACGCCCCGGGGTGGCAGGCCGGGCGGTATTGGGGGCGATTTCCGGGGGCGGCCGCTGCGACATTCGGGTGACACAGTGCGAGACTGTCTCCCATGTCAGCGCACAGCGGCGGCGATGACCCGGGCTCGAATGGTCGGCAACGTACTGCCGACCTATCGGTGCATGCTGCCGTGGCATCGGCGGATTCGACGCTGCTGACCGGCGCGGACGCGGTGATCGCGGGGGCGCGGGAGCGCCTGGTGGCCCTGTCGCATTCGATTCACGACGAGCCGGAACTGGCCTTCGAGGAGCGGCGCAGCGCCGCCAAGGTCATCGAACCGCTCGCCGAGTACGGCTTCGAGATCGAGACCGGGGTCGGCGAGCTGCCCACCGCCTTCACCGCCAGCTACGGCCACGGCGACCTGGTGGTCGGTCTGTTCGCCGAGTACGACGCGCTACCGGAGATCGGCCACGCCTGCGGGCACAACATCATCGCCGCCGCCTCGGTGGGCGCGGGACTCGGTCTCGCCGCGGTGGCCGACCGGCTCGGCATCACGGTGAAGGTCTACGGCACGCCCGCGGAGGAGAGCGGCGGCGGCAAGGTGCTCATGCTCGAGCGCGGGGTGTTCGACGACACCTCCATGGCGCTCATGGTGCATCCGGGTCCGGAGGACATCGCGGGCGCGCATTCGCTGGCCCTCGCCGATCTGCAAGTGGTCTTCCACGGGCGCGAGGCGCATGCCAGCGCGGCCCCCGAATATGGGCGCAATGCGGGGGACGCCGCCACCGTCGCTCAAGTTGCCCTCGGATTGCTGCGTCAACATCTCCTCCCCGGACAGCAACTGCACGGTATAGTCGGATCGGGCGGTGTGGCCCCCAACATCGTGCCCGGACGCGCGGAACTGCTGTATTACCTACGAGCAGAGGACTCCGCGGCCCTCGACGATCTGATGCGACGCGCATCGGCGTGCTTCGAGGCTGGTGCCCTGGCTACCGGATGCACACACGACATCCGGCAGCTCGCGCCCACATATACCGAGCTCACGCCCGATGCGGCACTACTGTTGGCGTATCGCGAACAGATCATCGGTCTGGGACGCGCTCCGATTGCCCCGGAACTCGAGGCGGCACGACCGTTGGGCAGTACCGATATGGGCAATGTCACCAATGTCATTCCCGGCATCCACCCGATTATCGGCATCGATGCCGGTGGAGCGGTCACGCACCAGCCCGCCTTCGCGGCCGCCGCCGTGAACGCCTCGGCCGATCGCGCCGTCCTCGACGGGGCAACGGCGCTGGCGAGAACGGCGATACAGGTCGCGAGCGATGTATTACACAGAGACAGGTTGTCGGAACGCGTCAAGCAACGGCAGTTTCAGCGACAGGAGGACATTCGGTGAGCACAACCGGCCGGTCCCCGGTGCGAGGGTTGGGCCCGGAGAAGGCGGCTTGCGTGACCACGGACGGGTCCGCGAGCACCGCTTCGGGCGCAGCACGAACCGCAGGCCCGGAGGCGGCAGCTTGCGTGACCAGACCGAGCAGAGCGAACGCCGCCACGGCAGCGCAGACCGGGCGTCACGCGGTCGACGCGTGGCTGGCGGAGCACATGGAAGACCTCATTTCCTGGCGACGGCACATCCACGCGAACCCCGAGCTCTCGCGCACCGAGTTCGGCACCACCGAATTCGTGGAGTCCTGGCTGGTCAAGGCGGGGCTGGAACCGCGGAAGCTGCCCAGCGGCACCGGGTTGATCTGCGATATCGGCCCCGACGACGGCCCGCGCATGGGCCTGCGCGCCGATATGGACGCACTGCCGCTGCAGGAGTACACCGGACTGCCGTTCGCCTCCACCGTGCCGGGCGTGTCGCATGCCTGCGGGCACGACGCGCACACCACGATCCTGCTCGGCACCGCGCTGGCGCTGGCCGAGGTTCCGGACCTGCCGGTCGGTGTGCGACTGGTGTTCCAGCCCGCCGAGGAGGTCATGCCCGGCGGTGCGCTGGACATGGTCGCCGCGGGCGCCATGGAGGACGTGTCGCGCATGTTCGCGCTGCACTGCGATCCGCGTTTGGAGGTCGGGCGTGTCGGCATCCGGGTGGGCGCCATCACCTCCGCCGCCGACACCGTGGAACTGGTGCTGGACTCGCCCGGCGGGCACACCTCGCGGCCGCATCTGACCAGCGATCTGGTGTACGCCATCGGCACCGTGATCACCGGCCTGCCGGGTCTGCTGAGCCGCCGCATCGATCCGCGCACCAGCACCGTCATGGTGTGGGGTGCGGTGTCGGCGGGCAAGGCGCCCAACGCCATTCCGCAGACGGGCATGCTCACCGGCACCGTGCGCACCGGCGATCACGCCACCTGGTCGCTGCTCGAGCCCATGGTCCGCGAGATCGTGGACGGGCTGCTCGCGCCGACCGGGGTGCGGTATCAGCTCAACTACAAGCGCGGCGTGCCGCCGGTGGTGAACGACGAGACGGCCGTGCGCATGTTCGAGGAGTCGATCCGGGCGCTCGGACCCGACGCGCTGGCCGACACGCCCCAGTCCGGGGGCGGCGAGGACTTCTCCTGGTACCTGGAGGAGGTGCCCGGCGCCATGGCGCGGCTGGGTGTCTGGTCCGGGCACGGCGAGCAGCTGGACCTGCACCAGCCCACCTTCGACATCGACGAGCGCGCGCTGGCGGTCGGTGTGCGGGTGATGAGCAACCTGGTGCTGAACGCGCACTGACGCACGGAGATTCGACGCGAGCGGGCCACATCCGGAAGTCGGGTGCGGCCCGCTCCGCGTAGCGGCTCGGAGTGTGTCTCGGCGGAAACGTTTCGGTGTGGCGTGCGGATCAGAGTCCGAAGGTGCCCGGGCCCACGTTCTTGCTGTTGCGGGTGCGTAGGGCGTGGACGTATTCCTCGGGCGCGCCCGCCTTCTCGGCGGCGTCCGCGATAACTCCGAGGTAGCGCGCCGACGGAAGCCCGCCCTCGTAGGCGTCCAGGACGTAGAGCCAGGCCAGCACCGGTTGGGTACCGGTCCCGGGGCTGGGGGTGACCCGGAGGCGGATCTTCTTGTGGATCCCGAAGTCCGAGCCCTCCCAGCGGTCCAGGCTCACCTCGTCGTCGTCGGGAACGTCGTAGAGCACGACGAACACACGCGAACCGGGCTCCTCGACCACCGTCGCCAGCGGTCCCTCCCAGCCGATGTCGTCTCCGGCGAAGGTGAGGCGCCACCCCTCCAGCCAGCCGGTTCCGTACACGGGGGAGTGCGGACAGCGCTTGAGCATCTGCTCCGGATCCATGTTGGATCCATAGGCGGCGTAAATCGGCACCGTAAGAGCCTATCGAATGTAGCCACCCGGTGTTCCCGCTGTGTTCGATTTGGCCTCCGCTGTGTTGATTGCCCTCCGCTGCGCTCCGGGCGGATTCGCGGCGGTTTCGGGCCGCGGGGCCTGATGTGTTCGACGGCGGGGATGGGGGTGCGGCTGTCGGGTGTTCAACGGACGGGGTGGGGTGCGGGTGTGACGCGTTCGACAGGCGGGGTGACCGGCCAGCACCCGCCGGGAGCGGAGCGGAGGGCGGAAAATACAGTTTGGTAGGCGCCGGAGATCCCGGTTGCCGAGCTGAAGCGGAGGAACAATGACCCGCATTGCGATCATCGGAGGCGGCCCCGCCGGATACGAGGCGGCGCTGGTGGCGGCCCAACACGGGGCGCCGGTCACGCTGATCGACAGTGACGGCATCGGCGGCGCGTGTGTGCTGTGGGATTGCGTGCCGTCCAAGACCTTCATCGCGTCCACCGGCGTGCGCACCGATCTGCGGCGCGCCCGCGATCTGGGCATCACCGTGCACCCGTCGCAGGCGCAGGTGCGGCTGGCCGAGGTGAACTCGCGCGTGAAGGCCCTCGCGCAGGCGCAGTCCTCGGACATCAAGACCAAATTGCAGACCGCGGGCGTGACCGTGTTGCACGGGCGCGGCGAGATCATCGACCAGACCCCGGGCCTGGCCACCCATCTGGTGAAGGCCACCACCTTCGACGGCCAGGAGCGCGTGCTGGAGGCCGAGGTGGTGTTGATCGCCACCGGTGCCAGCCCGCGGGTGCTGCCGGGTGCGGAGCCCGACGGCGAGCGCATCCTCAATTGGCGGCAGCTCTACGACCTCAAGGAACTGCCGGAGACCCTGGTGGTGGTCGGCTCCGGCGTCACGGGCGCGGAATTCGTCTCCGCCTACACCGAGATGGGCGTGAAGGTGAAGATGGTCTCCTCCCGCGACCGGGTGATGCCCGGTGAGGACGCCGACGCCGCGCTGGTGCTCGAGGACGCCCTCGCCGAGCGCGGTGTGGAACTGGTCAAGCACGCCCGCGCCGACGCGGTCGAGCGCACCGCGGACGGCATTGTGGCGAAACTCTCCGACGGCCGCACCGTCACCGGCTCGCACGCCCTGATGACCGTCGGTTCGGTGCCCAATACCCAGGGGCTGGGCCTGGAGCGGCTCGGCATCGAACTCGACAAGGGGGGTTACCTGCGCGTCGACCGCGTCTCGCGCACCACCGCGACGGGCGTCTACGCCGCGGGCGACTGCACCGGCCTGCTTCCGCTGGCCTCCGTGGCCGCCATGCAGGGCCGCATCGCCATGTACCACGCGCTGGGCGAGGGCGTGCAGCCCATCCGCCTCAAGACGGTCGCCTCGGCGGTGTTCACCCGCCCGGAGATCGCGACCGTCGGCGTCAGCCAGACCGCCATCGACAACGGTGAGGTGCCCGCCCGCACCGTCATGCTGCCGCTGAACACCAACCCGCGCGCCAAGATGTCGGGCCTGCGCCGGGGTTTCGTCAAGATCTTCTGCCGTCCGGCGACGGGTGTGGTGATCGGCGGCGTGGTCGTAGCCCCGATCGCGTCCGAGCTGATCCTGCCGATCGCGCTGGCGGTGCAGAACAACCTCACGGTGAACGATCTGGCGCAGACATTCTCGGTGTATCCCTCCCTTTCCGGCTCCGTTACCGAGGCGGCGCGCCAGCTCATGCGTCATGATGATCTCGACTGACGGGTGAACATCCGGTGTTGGGAACACCTGCCGCCTTGCCGCTGGCCGCGCAGTGTGATTCACTTCGCGGCGGGAAAGCGATCGGTCGGGCGATCGCGAGATTGTCGGGGGTGCAACCCTTTCCGGTCCCTACCGGTGCGAACTCGCGGTCACCCGCGTGACGCGCGCGGGATGAGGGATCGAAAGGGATACACGAAAAGTGAAGCACCGCAAGCCGAACCGCATGAAGGTGAGCACCTCCCTAACGGTGGCGGGTGCGGCCGTGGCGGCCACATTGATGTCCACCCCGGCCAATGCCGTTCCGAACGATCCCAATGCCTCGCCCACCGCGCCGGCGCAGCCGGGTGAGGCCGAGAACCCGGAGGTGGAGCCTCGTACGGGCGGCACCCCGGCCCCGCGGCCGGACAACACCCGCGGGCCCGAGAACCAGCCGACGCCGAGCCAGCCGGGCGTCAATCCGGAGCAGCCGACGCCGCAGGGGGAGACCCCGGGCGCGCAGCCGGGTACCACTCAGCCCGGCACCCAGAACGAGCCCGGCGCACCGGCCGAGCCCGGCGCCCGGACTCCGCAGCCGTCGCCGTCGCAGCCGGGTGTGACCACCCCGCGGGTGGCGCCGCTGCCGGTGCCGGGTCAGCAGGATCCGGCCGAGCCCGCCGTGAACACCCCGCGTCAGCCGGGCACCACCATTCCGGCGCAGCCGGAGGCCCCCGAGGCCGAGGAGGTCCAGCCGGACGAGGAGACCCCGGTCGACACCCTGACGGACCCGGAGACGGTCCAGCCGCGCTGGGAGGCCCCGGTGGTCGAGACCGCTCCCGCCGCGCCCGTGGTGGAGATGACTGGCCCGCACACCGAGGTCGGCGCGAATGTCGATGGCGGCGCGCTGCTGCCCGGTTTCGCCGCCAACACCCACCACTTCAGCAACCTGGACGGTTATGTCGGCACCGTGGGCTACAGCACCCCGGGCGGCTACGGTGAGGCCGGTGTCTCGCTGGAGTTCATCGAGGCCAACACCATCAAGGTGACCGGCTTCGTCGGCGGTGGCGGCGCCGAGGACCGCAAGGTCGAGTTCACCGTGGACACCACCCAGGCCAATGCCGCCAAGGCGGCCGCCGAGGGCTGGGTCCGCCTGCAGCCGGGCGGCTCCGCGGCACTGGCGGCGCTGGGTGAAATTGGTAAGCTCCCGCAGGGCGAATTGCCCGCCCAGACGATCGAGGTCGGCGGTGCGACCACCCAGTGGGGTGGTTCGGTCCAGTACTGACGTCGGGGTCGAATCCGGCAGCTGAGTTTGTCGCGTGGGGGCGGTCGTTCGCGACCGCCCTCAGTGCATGCGTGGGGAAAGGACACCGGTGATGGGTTCCGGCAAGGATGAGACCGCGGACGCAGCGAACGCGCAGTCCGGGCTCCCGCCGGAGTCGGACGGGTTGGAGTCGCGCCCCACGGAGCAGCTGTCGCGCGATGCGGTGACGGCGGACGCGGAGCCGGCCGTAGATCCGGATGCGCAGGAGACCGAGCAGCTGTCGCGCCGTGACCTCGCCGACAGCACGCGAAACGGTACGGAGGATGCGGGTTTCGGCCCGCCGCTGACGGAGTTCGGCCCGCCCGTCGCCGATTTCGGGCCGCCGCCGCGGAGCGATTTCGGGCCGCCGCAGAATGATTTCGGCCCGCCGCAGAGCGATTTCGGGCCGCCCCAGAATGATTTCGGCCCGCCGCTCTCCGATTTCGGCCCGCCACTGTCGGAGTTCGGCCAGGCACCCGACGCGGGAGCCCCGGCGTGGACTCCGGCCGCGCCGCCGTCGCCCAGCCCCGAGATCGGCTGGCGGCCGGTGGACGCGCCGGACTATCGCGCGCCGGAATCGGCTCCCGCGCCGCCGACCGCGCGGTTCGACTCCACGCCCGCCCCGGACGCCACCGTGCGCCTGTCCGGCGATCAGGTGCCGCCCGCGCCGAAGAAGTCGTCGGGGTGGGCCGCCGCGGGCGGGATCAACACGTCCAGCTCCGGCCGCGAGTCGTCGTGGCTGCGCGGCGGCGAGACGGGTTACCCGCCCGCCGCGCCGGAACCGGCGCGCTCGTCCACCTCGGCGGCGAAATCCACCGGGTCGGACCGGGAATCGCTGTCGTGGGCGGATGACCCCATCGGCAAGATGCTGGCGCCGAAGGCCGCGCCGCCGCCACCACCCGAGCCGGAGAGCCGCGGGCGGGGCCGCCTGCTGCTGGTGGCGGGCGCGGTCGTGGCCTTGATCGCCGTCGTGGTGACGGTCGCGCTGATCACCCGGGGCGGCCCCGAGGACGACGTGTCCGCCGATCCGGCACCAGCCACCACCGGGGCGGCGGCGACGAGCAGTGCCGCGCTGAGCTGTCCGGCCCGCAGGGACGGCAAGGTCACGGTCGGCAACGGCGCGGGGTCCACCGCCTCCGGGGCGGAGGCGATCCTGGGTTTCCAGCACGCCTTCTACGCGCTGCGCAGCGGCGCCACGGCGCGCGAGTTCGTGGCCCCGGACGCGTTGAACATCTCCCCGGCCGACACCATTCAGCAGGCCATCGACGAGGTGATTCCGGCGGGCACCACCTACTGCCTGCGCATTGTGGAGATCACCCCGGATATCTTCGACGCCGACCTCACCGAGCACCGCCCGGACGGCACCACCACCGTGTACCGGCAGCACATCACCACGGTCAACCGTGACGGCAGGCATCTGATCGTCGCCATCAACGAGCGTCCCTGAGCGGACGGTACGTCCCTGGGCGACGGTGTGTCCCTGAGTGACGGTTCGCCCGTGGGCGACGGTGCGTCCCTGAGTGGTGGTGCGTCGCTGAGTGACGGTGCGCCCTGAGTGACGGTTCGCCCGTGGGCGACGGTGCGTCCCTGAGTGGCGGTGCGCCCGTGAGCGACGGTTCGCCCGTGAGCGACGGTTCGCCCGTGAGCGACGGTGCGCCCGTGAGCGACGGTGCGCCCGTGAGCGACGGCGGCGGGTCGGACCCGCCGCCGTCGTGCGCGCGTCGTCGGGCGAACGCGCGCCGATGCCGGGGCCCGGCCACCCCATTCATCCCGGAATATGAGAATCACATTTCATATCCTGGTCGCGTTGTGAAACAGTGGGGATTCCGCGAACCCCGGCTTTCCCTCGGAGGTGTCCATGTCGCCGCTCACGCCGCCCCTGTCCCGGAATCTCGACGGCCTGCGCAGTTCGGCGATTCGCGATCTGCTCAAACTCACCGCGCGCGCCGACATCATCAGCCTTGCCGGTGGTTTGCCCGATGCCGAACTCATGCCGCGCGACCGCATCGCCCGCGCCGCCGACGCCGCCCTGTCGGACCGCTCGCGTTTGCAGTACACCGAATCGCCGGGCTGGGGTCCGCTGCGCGAGGTGCTGGCGGCGCGCGAATCCGCGCGCCTGGCCCGCCCGGTGCCGGTCGACGAGGTGTTCGTCACGCACGGTTCGCAGCAGGCGCTGTCCCTGCTCGCCGAGGTGCTGCTCGATCCGGGTGCGCTGGTGGTGGTCGAGGATCCGGCGTATGTCGGTGCGCTACAGGTCTTTCGCGCCGCCGGGGCGCGGATCGAGGCCGTCGCACTGGACGCCGACGGCATGCGCCTCGACGCCCTGCGCGAGCTACTGGCCCGCGGTGAGCGCCCCGCCGTCGTGCACACCGTGAGCAATTTCCACAATCCCGGCGGTGTCACGCTGCTGCCGCAACGTCGCCGCGAACTGGCCGAACTCGCCGAGACGTACGGCTTCTGGATCATCGAGGACGACCCGTACGGTGAGCTCTGGTTCGACCGGCCGTCCCCCGAGCCGGTGGCCACGTATTCGCCCAATGTGATTCGGCTGTCGAGTTCGTCCAAGATCCTCGCGCCAGCTCTGCGCGTGGGCTGGATGGTCGCGCCGACCCGGGTCTGCCGTGCGGTGGAACTGCTCAAACAGGGTGCGGATCTCTGCGGTTCGGCGCTCACCCAGCAGATCGTGGCCGACCTCCTCACCGACACCGAATGGCTTGCCGCGCACATCGATTCCGTGCGCACCGCCTACGGCGCGCGGGCCAAGGCGCTCGTCGACGCGGTGCGAACCCGCTTCGGCGACGCCGTGGTCAGCACCGACGCGGCGGGCGGGATGTTCGTCTGGGTGGATTTCGCCGACGGCACCGATACCGACGCCCTGCTGCCCGCCGCCCTGGACGCGGGCGTCGCCTACGTGCCCGGTTCGGCCTTCGCGGTCGCCACCGACTTCAGCCACGCCATGCGCCTGTGCTTCACCACCTCCGACGCGGACACCCTGGGCCGCGCGATCGACCGCCTGGCTACCGCGCACGCCGCCGCGCGGGCCTGACCGCACTCGGTCCCGGGGTCGGGACGTATCGTTCTCCCTGACACGGGATCACGGCTGTTCCCGTGCGGCCGACGGAAGGAATGCGGTGCGATTCGGTGCTGTCCCCGGCGTTGTCGACGACTCCACGCCCGGCTCGACCGCCGCATGAGACGTTCCCGTCTCGTCGCGACGCTGGCGGCCGGAGCACTGCTCTGCGCGGGTGCCGCACACGCCGAGGCGGCCCCGCGTCCGGTCATCGCCCTCGGCGGTGGCATGGGGGTGGCCATGCCGCACGGGGTGCCCCTGGCGGAGGCGACCTGGATGTGGTTCTGCACCCTCACCGCCGTCGGCTACGACCGGCGGGGTGGTGCCGGAGCCGGATTCCGGCTCATACCGCCGTGATTCGTGCGCTCACACCCAGTCGTAGGTGCGTTCCACGGCTTTGTTCCATTCGGCCATGAGACGGTCGCGGTCGGTGTCGGTCATGGTGGACTTCCAGCGCTTGTCCTCCGACCAATTGGCGCGGATGTCCTCCGTGCTCGCCCAGTAGCCGACCGCCAGCCCGGCCGCGTAAGCGGCTCCGAGCGCGGTGGTTTCGGTGACCACGGGGCGCACCACCGGCGCGTCCACGATATCGGCCTGGAATTGCATGAGCAGGTCGTTGACCACCATGCCGCCGTCGACCTTGAGCGTCACCAGCTCCACCTCCAGCCGCTGGGCGGCCGCGTCGGCGCGCATGGCGTCGAGGACCTCGCGGGTCTGGAAAGCCGTGGCCTCCAGGGCCGCTCGGGCGAAATGGCCCTTGTTGGCGAACCGGGTCAGCCCCACCGCCACGCCGCGGGCGTCGGGACGCCAGCGGGGTGCGAACAGGCCCGAGAAGGCGGGCACGATGTAGACGCCGCCGTTGTCGGGCACCGAGCGGGCCAGATCCTCCACGTCGTCGGCGGTCTCGATGAGGCCGAGGTTGTCGCGCAGCCACTGCACCAGGGAGCCGGTGACGGCGATGGAGCCCTCCAGCGCGTACACGGCCGGTTCCGCACCGAGCCGATAGCACACGGTGGTGAGCAGCCCGTGCTCGCTGAACACCGGGGTGGTTCCGGTGTTCATCAGCATGAAATTGCCGGTGCCGTAGGTGTTCTTGGCCTCGCCGGGCGACAGGCACGCCTGTCCGAAGGTGGCGGCCTGCTGATCGCCGAGGATGCCCGCCACCGGCACGCCGCGCAGCGCGCCGGAGCTGATGTCCGCGTACACCTCCGATGAACTGCGAATGGCGGGCAGCATGGCGACGGGCACGCCGAACTCCGCGCAGATATCCGGATCCCATTGCAGGGTGCGCAGATCCATGAGCATGGTGCGCGAGGCATTGGTGACGTCGGTGATGTGCTCGCCGGTGAGATTCCACAGCACCCAGCTGTCGACGGTGCCGAAGCACAGTTCGCCGTTCTCGCCGCGTTCTCGCGCTCCGGGCACGTGGTCGAGGATCCAGCGCAGCTTGGGACCGGCGAAGTAGGTGGACAGCGGCAGGCCGGTGCGGTCGGTGTAGCGGTTCGGGCCGTCCGCGCCGCCCAGTTCGCCGACCAGCGCGGCGGTGCGGGTGTCCTGCCAGACGATGGCATTATGTATCGGCTTGCCGGTGGCGCGTTCCCACACCACGGTGGTCTCGCGTTGGTTGGTGACCCCGGCGGCGGCGATGTCGCTCGCGCTCAGGCCGGTCTTCTCCAGGACCTCCGCGATCACGGATTCGGTATTGCGCCAGATGGTTTCGGCATCGTGCTCGACCCAACCCGGCTGCGGGAAGATCTGCTCGTGCTCCCGCTGTGCGACGCCGACGACCGCACCACGCTGGTCGAAGACGATGCACCGGCTCGAGGTCGTACCCTGATCGATGGCGGCCACATAGCGACGCATTGGAGCAGGCTACCGTGCGAACGGGCCGATACGGGCGGATGACACAGGCCCCGTCGTTCCTTCCTGTCGCGAACGACCGCGTTAGGCTGGTGGCTGGTTACCCCTGAGCAACCGCACCAGAGCCACGAGCGTCATCGATACGAATGCCGCGTCGCCGGAGTCTCCGGCGTACCGGTCGGCCGGAGGAGTCGAGCATGGCGAAGCACCCGCACTCTCAGTTCCTGGGCCCGGAGCAGCGTGCCGCTGCCTGGGAACGGCTCGGTAAGGAGCCGTTCGACGTGATCGTGATCGGCGGCGGGGTGGTGGGCGCGGGTATCGCGCTCGACGCCGCCACCCGCGGTCTGGAGGTGGCGCTGGTGGAGGCGCGCGATCTGGCCGCGGGCACCTCGAGCCGCTCCTCCAAGATGTTCCACGGCGGCCTGCGCTACCTGGAGATGTTCGAGTTCGGGCTGGTGCGGGAGGCCCTGCGGGAACGGGAGCTGGCGCTGTCCAAGCTCGCGCCACACCTGGTGAAGCCGCTGAAATTCCTCTACCCGCTGACCCATTTCGGCTGGGAGCGGCCCTACGTGTCGGCGGGCCTGCTGCTGTACGACACCATGGGTGGCGCGAAATCCGTGCCGGGACAGCATCATCTGACCCGCCACGGCGCGCTGCGGCTGGCTCCCGGGCTCAAGCGCAGCGCGCTGACCGGCGGCGTCACCTACTACGACACGCTGGTCGACGACGCCCGGCACACCATGACGGTGGCCCGCACCGCAGCGCACTACGGGGCAACCATCCGCACCTCCACCCAGGTGGTCGGCTTCCTGCGCGAGGCCGACCGGGTGGTCGGGGTGAAGGTGCGCGACAGCGAGGACGGCCGCACCACCGAGGCCCGCGCCAGTGTGGTCATCAATGCAACGGGGGTGTGGACCGACGAGATCCAGGCACTGTCGCATGTGCGCGGGCGATTCCATGTGCGAGCCTCCAAGGGCGTGCACATCGTGGTGCCTCGCGACCGCATTGCCAGCGACGCCGCCCTGATCCTGCGCACCCCCACCTCGGTGCTGTTCGTGATTCCGTGGGGCAGCAACCACTGGGTCGTCGGCACCACCGACACGGACTGGAATCTCGATCTCGCGCATCCGGCCGCCACCAAGGCCGATATCGACTACCTGCTCGACCGCATCAACGAGGTGCTGGTCACGCCGCTCACCCACGCCGACATCACCGGCGTGTACGCGGGCCTGCGCCCGCTGCTGGCGGGGGAGAGCGACGAGACCTCGAAGCTCTCGCGCGAACACGCCGTGGCCCGGATCGCACCCGGCCTGGTGGCCATCGCGGGCGGCAAGTACACCACCTACCGGGTGATGGCCTACGACGCCGTGGACGCCGCGCTGGTGGACATTCCGCGCCGGGTGTCGCCGTCGGTGACCGAGAAGGTGCCGCTGCTCGGCGCGGACGGCTACCACGCCCTGCTCAACCAGGTCCCGCACCTCGCGGAGAAGTACGGCGTGCACCCCTACCGCATCGAGCACCTGCTCAACCGCTACGGCTCCCTCATCGACGAAGTGCTGGGCCTGGCGGACGGCAAACCCGATCTGCTGCAACCGATCACCGCCGCCCCCGCTTACCTCCAGGTGGAGGCCGTGTACGCGGCGGCAGCCGAGGGCGCGCTGCACCTGGACGACATCCTGGCCCGCCGCACCCGCATCTCCATCGAATACGCCGACCGCGGCGTCGACTGCGCCGATCAAGTGGCGCGCCTGGTCGCCCCCGTCCTCGGCTGGGAAGAGGCCGATATCGCCCGCGAGGTGAGCACCTACCAGGCCCGCGTGCGCGCGGAGATCGAATCCCAGACTCAGCCCGACGACACGTCAGCCGACGCGCTGCGCCTGGAAGCGCCGGAGGCGCGCCGGGAGGTGCTGGATCCGGTCCCGCTCAGCGCCGACTGATCGGCGGCGCGAATACGCGGCGAGCACCCTACCTGCGGTGGGGCGCTCGTTCGGTTCAGTCGGGTGAGATCAGCCGGGGCGGTGGAATTCTCCATTGCCAACACCGGCGGTGAAGGCGGTCCACTCGCTCGAAGTGAATACCAG
Source organism: Nocardia sp. CC227C (assembly GCF_030767025.1). GTDB lineage: Bacteria > Actinomycetota > Actinomycetes > Mycobacteriales > Mycobacteriaceae > Nocardia. The sequence continues at coordinate 454,539 of NZ_JASITE010000003.1, forward strand.
CGTCGGTCCGTTCGGATTCTTCGAATCACGGACGCCGACCATGCCACCGTCGAGGTGTGCGACTTCTACGCATTCGCCACCGTGCTGGCTGTGGCTGCTCTTGAACCAGTGCACATCGGAGAGGTCATGGCGCACTTCCGTACTCCCTTGCTAACTGCCTGAGCAACTGTCGGCTGCCCGAAGTGTCGAGCGCCGCGTCCCTGATTCCATCGTATGACCGCAAGAAGCTCGCCACGTCGTCGGAATCCTCAATGTACAAGTTGCCCACGATCCCTTCCAGGAACACGACAGATGGCTCGACAGGCTCACCGGGCGCGGCCTGCCCGTAGTGCAGCACGACGAACGGCGGCATAGAAACACCGTTCGGAAAGCCAGCGGCGAACGGGAGTATCCGAACCTCGACGTTGTCCTCGGTGGACTGATCGGCCAAGTGCCGCAACTGCGCGGCCATGATTCGTCGACTGCCCGCGATCCGGCGCAACGCGGCCTCACCGACCACGACGTCCAATGTCACGGGCCGAGTCTTGCGAGTGACGATTCTCTGGCGCTGCATCTTCAACTGCACCCGCCGCTCCCGCTCATCCTCGGTGTCGTGCGAGCGGCTCGCTGCCAGCGCCCGGTCGTAGTCGGCGATCTGAAGCAGCCCCGGCACCAGCTCCGGCTGGTACGTAACGATTTTCGCCGCTGCGGCTTCGAGCCCCACATACACGTCGAAGTCCTTGGGAATCAGATCCCCGTACTGATGCCACCAGTTCTTGACATTCGCCTGCCTCGCCAGCCCCACCAGCGCCGCGGTCAAATCCTCCGGCACCCCGTACAAATCGCACGCGGCCTGGATATCCCGCGACTTGATCCGCGAATTCTCCCCCTTCTCCAACCTTCCGAGACTGGTCGCCCCGATCTCCAGCAGTTGCGCCGCCTTCGCCTGCGTGTATCCGGCCCGACTGCGCCATTCCAGCAGATACCGGCCGAGTTGCCGCCGCGGCAGCGTCGACCCCGCCTCACCGTTCACCTGGGTCATCGCATCCTCCGATTCGGGGAGGTCGAGTTCACCGTTCCGAAGAAATGCTCCCACCTGCACCGGTGCCCGTTCAGGGCTTTCGGGCCGGTTCTCGCGGTGCCCCCGATTCGCACCGCGTGTCGCCGCCGCGAGGTGTGTCATCGAACCACTCCCAGCCCCCCTCACCCCAACAGAACGGACCCTCACCATGCGCTTCCGCCCCACCGCGATCGGCTACCTCCGCTCCGACATCAGCGGCTCCCGCCAAGCCTGGGACGAATCCCGGATCCGCACCACCGCCGCCCTCCACGGCTTCGACTTCGCCAAACTGATCGTCATAGACGGCCGCACCCCCAAACCCCTGCTCGCGGGCCTGAAATCCACCATCACCCGCCTCGCCGCCGAGGCTGTATTCGTCCCGAACACACAACATTTCGACACCGGCACCGTCCCCACCGACCTCCTGGCCGTCGCAGCAGTGATCACCATCGACCCGCCCACCACCTACCCACGGACCGCCACCGATGCACAGCGATAAGGCCCCCACGTCGACCCGAACTGAGCCGCCGATCGGTTGGATCCAACTCCATGACGGCACATGGGCTCTCCTATGGCCCGACGGCCACATCACGCCTGCGGCCCCCGAGTTGATCCAGTCGCCCCGCACCCTGACGGCGGACGACTCGGAATGCCGACTATGTAGCCGAGAGAGGAAGATCAGGATCCCGACTATGGTCAGTCCTATGCTCAGGAGGGCACGCGATCAACACTGATGAATGTCGAGCACCAGAGGAGTCCCAGGACGGCCCGATGCGCTGATGGTCGAACCACCTCCGTTCTCCCGGCTGCGACCTCCACCCCGACGACATCCCCGTTGGCGATCCTCGAACCGGTGACAGACGTCAGCACAACTGTTCGCGTTCTTCCTTGATGGCTCTAATGACCGCCGCGACTCGCGCGTTCAGCAGCGACACGAATCGATTCGTATCCGCACCGACAGCGATTGCGGGACGATCGGCAATGACGTACCGGCCGTCGTCCTCGAGATCCCGCCAGCCGACCGTATACCGTGCGATGCCGCGCGGACCGAACACGGAACTACCCTGCGTGATCTGAATCTCGCCGGAGATGGACGCCGGAGCGCGTAGGAACCGCGCCGACACTGCGGACACTCGGTCATCGTTCACCGCCACCACCGACTGGGTGTCTGTGTACTCCACGCGGTCGGCATAGGAGGCGTCCCGATGCAGGATTGTGTGGGCATCGCTGGAGGTGAGTTCAACCTCACCTCTGCCACCTGCGGCAGCGGGCGGGATCGCCGCGACTATCGCATCGGGCAACCGGATCGGATCACACTCGGTGACGAGGTAGCCGCCCCGGTGAAAGTACGAGTCGCCCGGAAGCTGACTGATGAGGTAGCCGCGCTCACCCTTCCTGGCGGCGAGCACGCGAATCAGCGACTCGGCGCGCATCGGATTGCTCTCGTTGCCTCCGTAAACCGACAGCGTGAGGTCCGGGTGGGCGATCGTTTCGATAATGCCATCGACCTCGCGGGTCATCTTCTCTCGCAGGCTCTTCGTGGTCGCTTGTGTGAGCGCACGCTGTTCCTCCGGGGACGTGGCAGGGGAGACGTACAAGAACGGTGCGGGCAACCGGTCGCCGGTCGCGTCCTGCCACAACATGGCGAACTCGGCCTCGGTGAAAGACCAGGTGCGTGTCACGAACGGGTGCCTTGGTGGCGACTGTCGGAATCGACTACGTCACCGCGTCGTACGCGATTGATCGCAGCCCTGGAGCCGAGTTCCTCCCGGAGTTCTGGATGCTTCCAGTAGTAATGGATCGTGTGGTAGAGAAGTGCGGAATCCATGTCGAACTCGAGAGAAAATATTTCAATGAGCCAGGTACGGTTCTTTTTCCGTGCCCACACGGAGTTCCTGGCTACCTCAACGGCTCCGATCCGTGAAGCTAGCTTTATTGTCGCAAAGCGAGGCTTTGCTGCTGCTTGCACGTCCACGATGTCTTCCCAGGCGACGGATTGGTGTATGAGTCCGTCGCTGAGATGCACCCGGCTAGGTGTCAGCCATAGGCCTTTCTCTCTTTGCGCCGCAGACAGAAGCCGTGCTAGTAGCCACACTCCTATGGCAATAGCCACGATTAAGAGTGGAGCGACAATGGGGCTGCGCAACCGATAATTTACCTCTGCGGAGTCGGGAAAAGTCAGCGCATACAGCATGAGTACGCCAGCAAAGGTTACTGCGATAATGAACAGGCCCGCGAAAACGGAGAACCACTTCCACCTCGGAATGGACAGTGCGCCTTCGTTATCAATGCAATGTCCAGGGGATAGTGTGGGCGGTGTGCTCCGCCTGGTTCGGTAGACTCGTATTGCGATCGGCGTGGCAAATGGAAAGAAGAGGATGGCTCCTGCCCCGATCAGTGCATGTCCTGGCTGGTCCTGGCTCGCGCCGGAAATTATCATCCAGACTCCAACGGGCACCCCCAGGAATAGAAAGGGAAGCGCGCCGAACAGTAACACTCTCCTGCGATTGTCAGGTCCGAAACCTTCTGGCCATGGTGCAACAACAGTTCGAGCAATCGACTTACTGTTGGGTACGCTGTTCATTCAGTCACCGCTTTCGCTGCGTTCTCGCCCAATGTGCCTCCGAGGGCCCCGAATGCTACGCCGCCGAGCACAGCGCCGACGATCATACCTGGTGGTCCCGCTATACTTCCTAGAAATGCACCGGTAGCCATTCCTCCGCCAATGCCTCCAATCGAAGTTCCCACGCCGTTACCGATTGCCTCCCAGCCGGTCTTACGTCCTTCGTTGTAGTCATCCCAGGAGTTGTAGGTGGCGAATCCGACTGTCGCCAGCGGTCCGCCGACCTTGCCGACCGCCCCGAGCCATTTGCCTTGGCTCGCAAGCTTGGTGGCGTCGTCGCCGATTTGCAAGGCGACCGATGCTTGTTTGCCTGGCATCCCCGTGCCGTTGGCGAGGTCTTGGAGGGCTCCCTGCCCGAGAAGCTGAGAGGTTCGCGCCATCGTCGCGGCCTGTTCGGCCATGGTCTTTCCGCCCACTTCCATTCCCGCCGCGATACCGCTGGCCGCCATGCCGCCGACCGTGGTGTTCGGGTGGCTTTCGAAGCCGAGGAAGGCCATCGTCGCGTCCAACGCGCTGACCTGTGGCTGATCGGGCTGAGGAGCGTTGGTTGTCCAGATGGTTCCATCGCTGAACTGGGTGAACGTGCTCCCGTCGGGCAGGCGTGTGGTGGTGCCAGAGGAACCGTCTCCGAACTGGGTGAAGACGGCACCGTCGGATTGGACGGTGGCTTGCCTGCCGCTGCTGTCGATGGTGGACAGCAGCCGAGGTTCGCCGTTCTCGTCGATCCGGAAGGTATCGGTGGCGGAGAAGCCATTGGGGTGGGTGACCGTTGCGATCGCGCTTTGCGTACTGGGATCGATGGTTTCGGTGAGTATCCCGCCGCCGGGTCGCGGGCTGATGACGGATTCCGTTCCAGGTGAGCCGTCGGGTTTGGTGGTGGTGGTCTTGTAGCGACCATCACCGATAGGTGTGGTGACGGTGGTCGTGACAGTACCGTCGGCATTGGTGGTGACGGTGTCGATGATTCCGCTGCCGTCATTGCGCGGTGTGGATACTGAGGTGACGGCCGGCCCGCCATCGGTCTGGGAGACGGCGGTGACGCTGCCATCCGGAGCTTTGGTCGACGTCGTCGTGGTCGTCGTACCGTCCGGATTGGGTGTGTATATGGTATGGCTGCCATCGGGATTGACGACTTCCACCGGAATGCCCCTGCGGAGCTGATTGGCCATGGCAATGGGATCGACGGTGGTCTGCCCGGGGCTCTGATCGCCAATCAGCAGTTCGGTCAGCGACGTGGGCAAACCTCCACCAACTGGCACGGTGACGACACTGCGAGCGGGAGCGAGTTCAGGGACTGCGCTGGCGGTCAGTTTCGCTCCCTCGACATACCAGTTGTCCCAGGCTGTTTGGATCTGGCGAAGCTCCGCATCGAGGGTTCGGGCAGACCGAGAACCGAGATAGTACTCGTACTTCTCCAACGGGAGGAAGGTTTGCAGACGCAGCATCCACCCCCTGCGTGAAGGCGAGGTTGCTGCTCATCACCTCCATCCCCGCGATCAACCTGTTCATTCCGGTCAAATAGTCGTCCAGTGCGGCCTTGGCCTGCATCGCAGCCGGGGAGGCCCACACCCCTCCAGTATTCGAACCACCGGGTGACGATTGCAGTAGCGGATCGTAGGCGCTCTTGAAAGCCGAGGATTGAGCCCGCAAGATGTCGGCCGCCTTCTTCCACGAGTCGGCGAAATACTGCAGCTGTGCCGGGATTTGCTGGCCATCGACGTAGTCGTAGTGGTCTGCAAACTCGTCCCAGGTGTAGTTTGCGCCCATATCGGCGTCGAGGTCTACTGCCGTGGGCTTGACTGTGACGCCATTGTGCTCGGCCAGCGTGTCGAGGCTCACCGCCTGGTCGGTGGCCGTCAACGTGTTGGAGTAGTCTCGCTGGGCCGAATGCGAATAGAACTCGTGCCCATACCTCGATGACGGGCGCCAGCCCGGCAGTTCGGCACCCTCGGACTGTACTGGAGCTCGGTTCGCATCGACGGTGAGCTTCAGAAAGGTCGACTGCGAATCCTCTTCCGCTTGGTTGTACAAGCGTCCGGCGATGACGAAGGTCTCGCCCATGTCGGTCAAAATCTTTCTGTGCCCACTTACCAGTCGATCGTCCAGATCGGCGGCGGCGGCATTGATCATTGAGGATAGCTGAGGGCCGGATGTCTTCAGATTCAACGGCTTCAGTTCGCGTGCGTTTGCCATGACGCCGACGGCCTCCTCGACCGCGCTGAGCATCGACGCGCATTCCGTTGCCAGCGTGGTAGCTACCGAGGGATCGAACGCGACGCCGAATGCGCCTTCTTGCGCCTGCTGCTTGAGACTCCCGCCCCAGACATTATTCGGATCGGCCACTCACTTCATCTCCCCCCGTTTGCTCGAGCCGAGGTACGTGACCCGGTTGTTCGGGTCTCGACATCCACCGCACTCCCGACCTTCCCGCGAGTAGAAGATGCCGCAGATGGTCAACCGGCGCAAGTTCGGCCCTGTGGTGTTCGCCTGCCATGTCTTAATGGCCTGACCGAACGATGCCGCACCCGTTCAGTCGGAGACGGAGCCACCCGGGCGTGCGCTGGTCAGGGCGGCCAGATTTTCGACCCGCTGACGGCCGCGCAACGCCGCCACCTCGGCTCCGCGCTGTCCCGCGTCGCCGAGACCGTACGACAGGAGATCACCGGGAGCCCCACCCACTGAGCTGATCTGGCACCGCCCGAACGCACCATACTGCCGATGATCGGGTGTTCCCCGACACCCCCCGCGCCGCGGCCAGCCATCAGGCTTCGCTTACCGGCGCGGCACTTCGCGACGCGATCGATGTGAAGTCATCGAGACCGTTGAGGCGTGTGTTCTGTGCCGCCCGGATCAACCAGCGCCCCGAGCGTCGCACGAGAACAGCAGTGAAGAGTCCGCGACGGTCCTCACCCGTGTATGCGCCGGGCAATACGTGACCGGGCCACAGCCATTCGGTGTGCACCAGCATCACGTCATCAGCGAGGGGCTGTAGACCGACGACCGTCTGGTGGTAGTTCTTCTTCTGCGCCAGAATGGATTCGGGTACGTCCAGGTGCCCACGCACATTCTCTTCCCGGGATCGCCACCAGACTCCCCGGTGCGTGATGAAGTCGCAGTCCTCGGTGAACAGCTCTCCCCATTCCCGCATCTCGTGCTGAATCCAGAGCTCGGTGTAGCGGTCGAACAGCTCTCGGATCTCCTCGGCGTCATTGTTCATGCATCGAATTGTTGAACCTCAACTTTAGTTAAGGTCAAGCTGGGCGAACTCATCGACAGTCGGGATGCATACATCCACTCTTGCCGCTGCCGATGGACGCGCTACCCAGCGTGGTCGAAGGCGACCTGAGCCCGGTACACAGGGTGTCCCCATCGATCCGATCAGTCCGGCAGGCAGGCTGTCTCTTGGGCAGGGAGGACGCCGTCTCGCAGGGTGACGCCCATATCGTCGGTTCAGGTATTCATCCTGGGTGGGGGATGTACCCTGGCTGCCGGTGGAGGGATTCGCGGGAACCGGTCCCTCCGGGGAGGGAAGTCCGACAGTGCGCAATGTCGTATCAGCCTGTGGTGCAACGAGTTCGGCGGTCCAGCGTGGCTGGTTGCACTCGTTTCTCATCGCGGTTTCGGCCGTGTTGTGCCTTACCGGCATTCCCATGGCGGTCGGTAGCGCGGAGCCGCTGCCAACTCCGCAGAACGACCCGTTCTACACCCCGCCGTCGGGCTGGGACTCGGAGGCGCCGGGTACCATCCTGAATTCGCGCCCCGTCGAGGTGGCCTCCTTGGGGCCACAGCCGCAGGACGCCGATTCTTGGCAGTTGCTGTATCGAACCACCGATACCGCCGGGCAACCCATGGCGGCCGTGACGACGGTGCTGCGTCCGCGAACCGGGCGCGTCAAAGGATTGATCACCTATCAGCCTGCCACCGATGCGTCGGCCCCGCAGTGCGCTCCCTCGTTCGTCCTCCGGCAGGGAGCGCCGGACAAGTACGACGCCAGTCTGGATTTCATCCAGATCGATCAGATGTTGTCGTCCGGTCACGCGATTTCCGTGCCCGACTGGGAGGGGCCGAAAGGGTCGGTGTTCGCGCCGAGGCAGCCGGGTTACGCCGTACTCGACGGTGTGCGCGCTGCCGAGCGTTTCGCGCCGCTCGGCCTGTCCGGCACCGATACTCCGGTCGCCGCGATGGGCTACTCCGGTGGGGCGATCGCGACCCGTTGGGCCGCGCAGGTTCATCCGACCTACGCCCCCGAACTACGACTGGTCGGTGTCGCCTTGGGCGGTTGGACAGCACCCATCGGCCCCTACCTGGTGTCGCTGAATGCCGGTCCGTTCTCCGGTTTCCTGCCGTCGCTGCTGCCGGGCATGATGCGCGCCGATCCACGGCTGGCGGCGGCCTTCGACACGCATCTGACGCCCGCCGGGAAAGCTCTGATGGCCGCCGGTGACAGCAAATGCGTGACGCCGAATGTGGCGCAGCACGCGTTCCTGAACATGGACGACTACCTGACGATCCCTTTCTCGCAACTGTTCGAGCAGGTCCAGGCATCGTTCGCCGACCTGGACTTCGGCCCCGTGGCACCGACCGCGCCGCTGTTCCTCTATCACGCCGTACACGACGAGATCGTCGACATCGCGCCGACCGACCGGGCGGTGGCACAGTGGTGCGCATCGGGAGCGCGGATCACTTATACGCGGGACCGATTGAGCGAGCACGTCAGTCTCGCAGTCAGCGCGATCCCCGCGGCCCTGCGCTGGATCGACGACCGGCTGGCGGGGCGGCCCGCGCCAGTCGGTTGCTCGACGCGGACGGTGCTGTCGATGTCGCTGGGTGGTGCATAGCGCGCGGTCGGGCGACCACCGTGTTCGGAAGTCCGTCGGCCACATGGCTCGGACCGGGGCCCGAAGAACGGCCTCGGACTGGGCCGGGTGTGGTCTGCGGGGTGCCCGGCCGACGTCCGTCTTCCGTGACCTGCTGTGCGTCAGTCCGGCAGCCAGTGCAGCTCGTGTGCCAGGGTTTTGGCGACGGTGCGGACGCGGCCGTGCAGTGGTGACTGCACACGCGGGGGGACCAGGTGGATCGTCAAGGGGGTCCGCCCCGCAGCGGTCGCCAGGTGAGACCGGCCGGTTGTGTCGTGATCGCGGTTTCACTGGCCGGGGCGAGGTTCAGCCCGTCGAATAGGTCGCGCTGAGCCATGTCGAAAGAGGCTGCGGGCGTGTGGAATCGCGGGTGTGGACGGGCGTCGCGGAACAGAGCGGACAGCTGATCGTGAATCACGGGATTGGCCGTGCGGTCGGGGAGTCGCAGCGGATACGCGGCCGCATCGGCGATCTCGATCTCCGGGTGTTCGGCCAGCGGATGATGCTGTGCCAACTGGACCCCACCCGCAAACGCCGCAGCAGGAACCGGCGCCCGCCACGACCCGGCTGTTCACCACGGGTGATCCCCACATCGATGCCGCCGTAGGCGGCAACGCGTTCTACGACCTGACCGTCGATTGCTGGGGCCTGAATCGGCCGTTCGGTGGGGCTCCGGCGATCGGCCCGTACAGCTACACGGTTTCCACCCTGGCCAGTGGTCCGAACGTGACCGCTCACTGCGCCATGGGGGCCGGGATTGCCGGTGTGGTTACCAACGCCTACATCACCCCTCGCGACATCTAGAGTTGGTCGGGAGGGGGCTCGGGTCCGCGCCGCAGCGAGACGTACTCTTCTAGCCGATCACCGCGTCCTCTACGGCTGCTGCGTACCGCCGCCAGACCGCAGCTTCGAACAGTTATGCCCGGCTCGCACCGCGACAGCGGTAGCCACCGTTACGCCGATCAGCCCTGACGGCCCATACCAGTGCAGCGCAGAGGCCGCCGAACATTATGCCTCCAGCCAGCAAGATTCCCACGCCGACAATGACGGTAGCGAGCACAGGAGTACCGAAGCCGAAGTACACGGCGAACGGACTCGACAGCATTGCACCGATGAAGCCCCCGATGAGGGCCACGACGAGGACAGGCCGGTCTTTCATGGATCCGACTCTAGTCTTCGAGAAGTCATTCACTCCGTCCAGGAAACCAGCATCACAGACATCCGCACATGCCGCATATCGCGCTGCCCGAACCGGCCAGCGCGGACCGGGCGAAGGTCAACGGGCCGAGTTGATCTGGCACCGGCCGAACGCGCCACCCGGTCCAGCGGTAGTTCTACCGTTGAAGAGTGCGCTCCTGCGGGGACGACAGGCAGCGATCGGCGTGGCATTCGGCGTGCTGGTGGCAGATCTTGTGTGGGCGATGGCCACTGCTGCCGGGCTAACAGCCTTGCTGGTCTCCTCGCAGATCGCTATCGACATTGTGCGGGTAGTCGGAGCGCTGTATCTCCTGTACCTCGGTGTGCGGCTGGCGCTGTCGCGGAACCTCGCGGTGTTGGGTTCGGCTACGCAGGCGTCGACGGAGACCGATCGTCGGGGCGGACTGCTACGCAGTTTCGCGAGGAAGGTTGCGTCACCGAAGAATCGCGGGCGGCGACTGGCCTATAGCGCCGAGCTCGTCGAGTGCGAAGATCGGCCGACGGAACACTTGGCGATGAGTCGAGGTCCGAAGGGCGGAAGAGCTCTGTTTCACCGGCTTCCACCGCTCCAAGCGAATGCCAACGGATCGTTAATGCCCGGCCGTTAGCGTGCTTCGCGAGGGCCGATCATCGCAGGCCCGACCGTCCGGTGAAGGAGCGTGACGTGGCGGAGCAGGATCGGCAGGTGAGCGACAGCGTCTACGAGGTTCGGTTCGGCTTCGCCGTGCGGGACGTATCGACGATCGCCGTGTGCGCAGGATTCGCTCTTATCGGTTTCCTTCCCGACTGTCCGCTCCTGCTGCGGATCGCCTGCCTGGGGTTCTTCGGCGGGGGTGGATTGGTCTACCTGTACAAGATCCTGAACTTGACGTTGTCACGTCGTATCGCATTGCGTGTCGACCACACCGGCATCACCCTGGGCGAGTCTCCGATCCTCGGCGACCGCCAAGGGGCCGTGAGCGTTCCGTGGACGCAGGTCACCTCGGTTGCGGTGGTGACAGAACCTGGGCGCTATCCGTTGACCTACATCTGCCTGACGACGCGAGATCGATCATCGACATTGCCGAATCCGCCCGGCTCGTGGAGAGACGGCGTCCACGATTTCCGCACTCCGCTGCCCGGTCTGCTTTCGGCGAGTCGGCGGATCATCGGCTGGGAAGTGAATCGCACGCGATTGGAGCAAGCTGTGCAGCACAACGCTCCCGAGGTCGACGTGCTCTACTTCGGCTGATGACGTACGGTGAACCGCGCCTCAACAGTGCCAGCGTGCGCGACCTGTGGCGCAGCTGGTCGTGCGGGTATCCCCTCGCCCGCGCCACCACGACGGAACCTGAGGCCCGACGGCCGCGTCGGCGCCTCGCTCAGCTGCCTGGAACACCCGGGCGGCCACTGGTCAGGGCGGCCAGCTCAATGGTGACACGGGTGTCACCGACGGCCGGTGTCGCCTGTCCGGCATACTCGCCCGCATTCTCGTAGTGCTCGCCGATCAGCTGGAAGGCGGTGAGGCTCACCGGTTCGTCCAGGTCGATCAGCCAGTAGTGCGGTATCCCGACTTCGGCGTACTCGGCGAATGTGGTGACCCGGTCGGTGCGTCGACTGCCGTCGGAGAGAATCTCGACGACGAGAAATACGTCCGGCGGTGTCCAGCGTCGTAAACATCTGGCCAAACGCTACAGGGGCGACGCGGGCTGGCATGCCGGGCAGAAGTAGATGCCGCGGTCGGTGCGGGTGGGTTCGGTGGGGTCGGGGAGCAGGTGGACGACGAGGTTGGTGGCGCAGCGGGGGCAGGGGCGGTGTTGGCGGCCGTAGGCGAGGGCGCGCCATGGGGGGTGGTGGGCGGCTCGAGTGAGGACGCGGTGGGCCTCGTGCACCAGGGCGGGGAGGGCGTCGATGTGGGCGATCGGGGTGGCGGGGTGGACCTTGCGGAGGAAGCAGATTTCGCTGCGATAGATATTGCCGATACCGGCCAGGTTGCGTTGGTCCAGCAGGGCGAGGCCGATGGGCTGGTCGGGGTGGGCGCGCAGGCGGCGGAGGGCCTCGTCGGCATCCCAGTTCGGGCCGAGCAGGTCGGGGCCGAGGTGGTCGGTGGCGGTGTGTTCGTCGGTGCGGGGCAGCACTTCCACCAGTCCGAGGGAGAAGCCGACCGCCTCCGTGTCGGCGGTGGCGAGGATGAGGCGGGCGGTGAAACCCGGCTTGGTCCAGCGTTGTCCGGGGGTGTAGACGCGCCAGGCGCCTTCCATTTTCAGGTGGGTGTGGATGCTGAGGTCCGGGGTGCGGAAGAACAGGTGCTTGCCGTAGCTGCCGACGCTCTCCACCGGCTCGCCGCGCAGGTCCAGGGTGGCGTAGCGGGGTACGCGGAAATCGGTGTGGGTCAGCGTCTTTCCGGCCAGCGCCGTGCGCAGCCGCTTCGCCGCGAGGAAGACGGTGTCACCCTCGGGCATGACGGCACCGCGGGACGGTCACGGACGGCTCCGTAGTCGGAAACCGCGCGGGGTGGGGGCGAAGCCCGCCGAGGTGAGGAAGTCGGCGAAGGTGTTGCCGTGCACCGATTCCCCGTTCACTCGGTCGATGACCAGCGAATCGACGCGCCCGGCGTGCACGAGTCCGGCCAAGGCCCCGGCGGCGGCCGTGCGCGCCGCCGGATCCTCGGTGAAGGTCAGCAGCGTCTTGCCCCCGCGCTCCAGATACAGTGCCAGCTCCCCGCCCACCAGCACCACCAGCGCCCCGGCCTTCCGCCCCGGCCGATGCCCCGCCACCTCGGCCGCCGCCTTGGGCCACGGCAGCGCCGCCCCATAGGGATTCGCCGGATCACAGGCGGCCAGTGCGAGGGCGGCACCCAGCTCGGCGTGAGTTCCGGATCCGGTCGACCAAGTGGTGGGGGAGTCCGGCGCGTGCCCGAACGGGTGGGTGGCGGACGCACCTGACCGAGGCGAGGTCGACCGGGCGGTGACCTCGTTTGCGTGGGTGACCGCCATCGGGTCGAACGTCCCCGCTCGCGGCCCTGGTTCCGCTACGTCGGCGGCTGTTTCAGACCTGGCGGCGGTCGTGCGCCCCGGAGCGTCGGTCGTCGGGGCCGCGGCCCCCGCCGAAGCAACTGCCGTGGCGGGAGCCGGGTTCTCGGCACCTTCACCCGGATAGCGGATGCGGTCGGTTTCGTAGGAGCGCAGCCGGTCCACCACATCCGTGGTCGAGAACTGCGCGCCGCCCAGGGAATCCACGAAGTAGCCACGGCGGCAGCGGCCACGGTCCTCGAACTCGGTGAGCACCCGGTACATGAGGGCGAAGCCACCGGGTACGCCCTCGCTCTGGACCGAGCCGCGGGTGAGTACGCCGTAGCGTTCCAATAGGACGTCGGCGGTAGCGTGGGCGCGAATCGTATTGTCCGCCACCCGCTCCGGAAGCAGGGACCAGCGTCCGGCGACCCGGGGCGGACTGGTGCGGACCGGTGCGCCCGCGCGCGGGAGGTACATGCGTCCGCGCGGGGCGCGGCGCGGAGTGCGGTGCGCCGTGGTGGTGCGGGTGGTGCCGGAGAGCAACGCGCGCACCGGGGCGAAGGTGTCGCCGCCCACGTGGCCCGCCCACACCAGTTCCCACAGGGCCGTCACCACCGGCGACTCGTCCTCGATGCCGGTGGCCTCCGCCAACTGCCGGAAGAAGTACGCCCCACCGGAACTCGGCACCACCTGGCTGACGGCGGATTCGTCCGTACCCGGTGTCGTGGCCGCGCCGATGACGGTCGCGCCCATGGCGGTCAGCAGGCTGATGTGCACCTCGCCGAGTTCCAGTGCGTCGGGCGGCGGCAGGGTGAGGGGCGCTTGCTCGGCCGGATGCAGGGCGATCCAGCCGTCCTTGGCGGTGATCGCGCCGTGGCCGGACCAGAGGACCTCACCGGTGGCCAGGAGTTCGTCCAGCATGGCCGGGGTGTAGTCGCGCACCCGCGACGGCAGGATGAGCGATTCCCAGGCCGAGGCCGGAATGGGCACGCCCGCAAGCTGTTCCACCACCGCGGCGACACCGTCGACGCCGCGCAGCTCCCCGGTGCCGACATGCTGCCAGGCGGGCAGGAAACGTCCGAGAGCGGCGGTGGCGACCGGCTCCACCTCCTTGCGGGCGGCGGCCAGCGAGCGGCGGCGCAGGCGGCGCAGCACCTGGCTGTCGCACCATTCGGACCCCGCCGCGCCGGGCGTGAATTCGCCTTCCACCACCCGCTTTTCGATGGCGAGGCGGTGCAGGGCGGTCGCCGCCACGGCCGGGCCGAGTCCGAAGCGGTGCGCCACCGCGTCCAGGGTGAACGGCCCGTGGGTGCGGGCGTAGCGGCCGACGAGATCGCCGAGCGGATCGGCCACCGGTTCCACGAACGCCGCCGGAACGCCGATGGGCAGCGGCACACCGAGCGCGTCCCGCAGTCGCGCGGCGTCCTCGACCGCCGCCCACCACGACGATCCCGCGAAGGAGACCTCCAGCGCCCGATGGGTTTTCACCAACTCCGCGAACCACTCGCGCGGATCCTCGACACAGCGCAGCGCCGCCTCCTCGGCGGTGAGCGGCCCCAGCAGCCGCAGCAGGTCCGCCAGCCCCTCCAGATCCCGGGCGTGCCGCTCCGGGGTGAGCCGCTGCAATTCCCGCTCGGTCAGCTCCAGCACCGCCGCGTCGAGCAGTTCGCGCAGCTCCACCCGGCCCAGCAGCTCCGCGAGCAGGCTGGAGTCCAGCGACAGCGCGGCCGCCCGCCGCTCGGCGAGCGGGCTGTCGCCCTCGTACATGAACTGTCCGATGTAGTCGAACAGCAGCGAATTCGCGAAGGGTGACGGCGTCGCGGTCTCCACCTCGACCAGCCGCAGCTGCCGCCGCGCCACCCGGCTCAGCAGATCGCGCAGCGAGGGCAGGTCGTACACGTCCTGGAGACATTCGCGCACCGTCTCCAGCAGCATGGGGAAGTCCGGGAACTTGCGCGCCACATCGAGCAGCTGCGCCGCCCGCTGCCGCTGCTGCCACAGCGGGGCCCGCTTGCCCGGATCTCGGCGCGGCAGCAGCAGCGCCCGCGCCGAACACTCCCGGAACCGCGAGGCGAACAGCGCCGAGCCGCCCACCTGCTCGGTCACCACATCGTCGATCTCATCCGGTTCGAAGACGAACAGCTCCGCGCCGGGCGGCTCATCGGTGGTGTCCGGCAGCCGCACCACGATCCCGTCGTCCGACGGTGTCGGCGCGGCGTCGACCCCGAACCGCTCCCGCAGCCGCGCCCCCACCGCCAGCGCCCACGGCGCGTGCACCGGCAGCCCGTACGGTGAATGCAGTACCAGCCGCCAGTCGCCCAACTCGTCCCGGAACCGCTCCACCAGCAGCGTCTTGTCGGTCGGCAGCTGACCGGTCGCCGTGCGCTGCTCCTCCAGCAGCGCAACCAGATTCGCGGTGGCGTTCTCGTCCAGCCCCGCCGCCGCCGACACCTCCGGCACACTCAGCTCCGAGCCACCCGCGTTACCCGATGCCGACCCCTTGCGTGCGCGGCTCCGCCGCACGGTGGCGTTTCCCTCATCACCCCCGGTCACGTGCGCCGCGGTGGCGGCGCGGCCCGGCCCTCCGCGTCGTCCCGCCGACCGTTCGACCGCCTGCCCGGCCTGCCGCACGAATTCCCCCAGGGCCGCACCCAATTCGGCCGGGCGGCCCAGCGAATCACCGTGCCAGAAGGGCAGCCGCCCCGGCAGGCCGAAGGCGGGCGTGACCAGTACCCGGTCGAAGGTGATCTCCTCGATGCGCCAGCTGGTGGCTCCGAGCGCGAACACATCCCCGACGCGGGATTCGTACACCATCTCCTCGTCGAGTTCGCCGACGCGCGACGCCTTCTCGCCCACCATGAACACCGGGAACAGGCCGCGGTCCGGAATGGCCCCGCCGGAGGTGACCGCCAGGCGTTGCGCCCCGGGCCGTCCGGTGAGCGTCCCGGCGTCGCGATCCCACACGATGCGCGGGCGCAGTTCGGCGAACTCGTCGGACGGATAACGCCCGGACAGCAGGTCCAGCACCGATTCGTAGGCCGAACGCGGCAGTGCCGCATAGCTTCCCGTGCCCCGCACCACCTCGAACCAGGCATCGGCGTCCAGCGGCTCCAGCGCGCACGCCGCCACGGTCTGCTGGGCGAGGATGTCCAGCGGATGAGCCGGGATCTTCAGCTCCTCGATCTGCCCGGCCGTCATGCGCATGGACGCCACCGCGCAGTGGATGACATCGGTGCGGTGCTTGGGGAAGATCACGCCGCGCGAGATCTCGCCCACCTGGTGCCCGGCCCGCCCGACCCGTTGCAGCCCGCTCGCCACCGAGGGCGGCGCTTCGACCTGCACCACCAATTCCACGGCGCCCATATCGATGCCGAGTTCCAGACTGCTGGTGGCCACCACGCAGCGCAGCCGCCCGCTCTTGAGATCGTCCTCGATGAGCGCCCGCTGCTCCTTACTGACCGAGCCGTGGTGCGCCCGCGCCAGCAGCGGCGCGGCACCGTGCACCACCTCGGTCGACGGACCCAGTTGGGCGGGCGGCGCGTGCTCGGTATCCACCGCCTCCCCGAGCCGCGCCGCGTACGCCTCGTTCAGCCGGGCGGTGAGCCGTTCCGAGAGCCGCCGCGAATTGGCGAACACGATGGAGGACCGGTGCTCGAGCACCAGGTCCACGATGGCCTCGTCCACATGCGGCCAGATGGAGGCGGCCTCCCCGGACTCGTCCGGTTCGGTCATATCCGCCACCGGCACCCGCACGGTGAGGTCGAAGGTCTTGGGCGCGGGCGGGGACACGATGGTGATCGGGGCGTTGCCCACCAGGAACCGCCCCACCTCGGCGGGCGGTCGCACGGTGGCCGACAGCCCGATCCGCTGCGCCGGGCGTTCGGTCAGCAAATCCAGTCGGGCCAGTGAAAGCGCAAGGTGCGCACCGCGTTTGGACCCGGCGATGGCGTGCACCTCGTCCACGATCACGGTGTGCACCCCGCGCAGCGTCTCGCGCGCCGCCGAGGTGAGCATGAGGAACAGCGATTCGGGCGTGGTGATGAGGATGTCGGGCGGCGTGCGCTGCATGGACCGCCGATCCGCGGCACTGGTGTCCCCCGAGCGCACCCCCACCCGGATCTCCGGCGGCTCCGATCCCAACCGCTTGGCCGTCTGCGTCACCCCGACCAGCGGCGCGCGCAGATTCCGCTCCACATCCACGGCCAGCGCCTTCAGCGGCGAGATGTACAGCACGGAGGTGGTGCGCGGCCCCTCCACGGGCTCGCGTGCGGCCAGCCGGTCGATGGCCCACAGGAACGCCGACAGCGTCTTGCCCGACCCGGTCGGCGCGATGACGAGCGTGTGCTCCCCGGCGGAGATGGCCTCCCATGCCCCCAGCTGCGCGGCCGTGGGCGCGGGGAACGCGCCGTCGAACCACTGCCGGGTGGCGGGGGAGAACCGATCCATGCCCCCAGTCTGCACCCGGGCACCGACATCGTTCGGATACCGGCCGGTCACAGTAGAGCCAACGCCGGGCAATCGAAGTACGCCCGCCGATGCCGCGCGTACGCTTTCCAACCGTGCAGAAGGTGCTAAGACTCGACCTGGTCAGTCACGGCATGACCGAGGCGATGCGCAAGGCACGATTCCCGGTCGACGAACCGCTCACCGAAGCCGGACGCCGGGCCGCCTCCACCTGCGGACGCCTCAATACCGCCCGGGTGCTGACCGCACCGGAGCGCCGCACCGTCGAAACGGCCGCCCTGATGGGTCTGCTGGGGGCCGAGGACGACCGACTACGCGACCTGGACGCGGGTGCGTGGCGCGGTGGCGAACTCATGACGGTGCCCAAGGAGGACCTCTACGCCTGGCTGACCGACCCCACCTTCAAGGGACACGGGGGCGAGTCCGTGGTGGACGTGATCGAGCGCACGGCCCAGTGGCTGGCCGATGTCGCCGCCGACGGGGAGCCGACCATCGCCATCACCCATCCCGCCGTCATCCGGTGCGCGCTGCTGGTGGCGCTGGACGCGCCCGCGAAATCGTTCTGGCGCATCGACATTCCGCCGGTGAGCATTACCCGGCTGCACTATCGAGGCGAGTGGACCCTGCACTTCCGGGCGTGACCGCACTCCCGGGCGTGACCGCGCCGGGTGTGATCATGGACCGCACCGCGTCGGTGATCAGCCGCGCCGACAGGCTCGGGTCGATGGCCCGCTGGATCCCCAGCCCGAGGCCCAGGCTCAGCACCGCGGTGGCGGCGTCCTCCGGCGGCATGGGCAGCGCGATGCCCAGCGAACCCGCCAGGCTCTGCAATTGCGCGGCGACGGTGCCGCGAATCAGCGACAGATTGGACACCAGCGCGGCCTGCAGTGCCGGATCGTCGCGCGCCACGATGGCGAACTCGAATTCCAGCATGGTCCAGCCGACATCGCCGAGGGTGCGCTCGGCCCAGTCCTGGAAGGCCGCCATGCGCTCGTCGAATGCCTCGTGGGCGGCCAGCAGCGCGCTCACCTCGCCGAATTTGGTCTCGTGAATGAGTTCGAGCACCTCCAGGCACAGCTGGGATTTGGTGCGGAAGTTCGAGTACACCGCGCCCTTGGAGTACCCGGCCTCCTCGGCGACCCGCTCCAGGCTGGTCCTGGCGTAGCCGTCGGTGAGGAAGAGGTCACGCGCGGTGGCCAGCACGTCCGCGCGGGTGCGGGCCTGGCTTTCGGACCGGGTGAGACGGGGCATGCGTCGATTCTATGTACCGTCGGATTTGGGATACCGCCGGTATCCGAGAACTGCTAGTGTTCGAAACCATGAGTAACAGCAACGGGTCACAGCGACGTGGCCTGGCCATCGGCTGTGGCGGCACGCTCGGCGCGGCCTGGATCGTCGCCGCCCTGGCCGCGGCGCGCGACGTACTGGACTGGGATCCGCGCACGGCGGACGTCATGATCGGCACCTCCGCGGGGGCCGAGACGGTCACCCTGCTCGGCAGTGGCGTCTCGGTGGACGAACTGGTCGCCATGCAGCGGGGGACCTCGAGCGATCCGGTGCTGAGCGCGCATATGCGTGCGGGACCGGGCCGGTTCCCGCCGCTGCCGCGTCCGCGTCTCGGTGCGCCCGCGGGCACGCTGCGGGCCGTGCGCGGCGGTCGGCTCTCCGGCGGCCAGCGCCTGCTGACCGCCGCCAGCGGACTGCTGCCCGTCGGCGGCGGCGATCCGGGCTGGTTGCAGCGTCTCGCCGACCGGCTGCGGCCCGACGGCGGCTGGCTGCCGCATCCGGCGGCCAGGCTGGTGGCCATGGACTATGCCACCGGCGAGCGGGTGGCCTTCGGCGCGCCCGGCGCACCGGAGGCGAATCTCGGTGCGGCCCTGCGTGCCTCGTGGGCGGTGCCGGGCTGGTTCCCGCCGGTGCCCATCGCCGGACGCCGCTTCGTCGACGGCGGCGCGGCCTCCACCGCCTCGGTGGACCTGCTCATACCCGATCGACTCGACGAGATCGTGGTGCTCACCCCCATGGCCTCCGACACACCGGTGCCCGCCACCGGCCCCGGCCACTTCCTCGAACGTCAACTGCGCCAGCGGATGAGCGCGCGGCTCGACGACGAGATCGCGCGGGTGCGCGCCACCGGCGCCAAGGTGCTGCGGATCGGAGCCGTCGCCGAGGATCTGGCGGTCATGGGGCCGAACTTCATGGACGGCCGCCGCCGCCCGGAGACCTTCGAACACAGTCTGGTCAGCACCCGCAAGGCGATGGAGCGGGCGGAATTCGCGTGAGAGGTCGAGCGCGGGGCGGCGGACCGGAGGCGATCCGGTCGACGGATCGCCGGTCGAGGGCAGTAGGGCGGCCGATGAAGCACTCGATCGCGAGGAAAGGGAACAGCATGAGCATCTTCGGAAACGGCTATCCGGCAATCGATCCGGCAGGGGCTCGGGTCCTGGTCACCGGGGCCGGGCGGGGGATCGGCCGGTGCACGGCCGAACTGTTCGCGGGCAAAGGGGCGCGGGTCGCCATTGCCGATGTCGACACCGCCGCCGCCGAGGCCACCGCGGCGGCCCTGGGGGTCAAGGCATTCGAGCTCGATGTGCGCGACCGCGCGCAGTGGGACCGGGTGGTCGCCGAATTCGGCCGCGTCGACATCCTGGTGAACAATGCCGGCGTCATGCCCGCCGGGGCCTTCCTGGACGAGCCGGACGCGGTGGGCCGCACCACCATGGACGTGAACGTCTGGGGGCTGATCCACGGCATGCGCGCCGTCGCGCCTGGCATGATCGACCGCGGCGTCGGCCACATCGTGAACGTCGCCTCGCTGGCGGGCAAGATCCCGCTGCCCGGCCTGGCCGTCTACAACGCCAGCAAGTTCGCCGCCGTCGGCCTCTCCGCCGCCACCCGGCTGGAGTTCGCCGAGCACGGCGTGAGCGTCAGCTGCGTCATGCCCTCCGCCGTCCGCACCCGCCTGTCCTCGGGATTGACGCTGGGACACGGCCTTCCGACCGTGGATCCGGAGGACGTGGCCGCCGCCGTCGTCCAGACCGTTCGCACCCGCAAGGCGGAGGTGGCGGTCCCCAACTACCTCGGGCCGGTGGATGTGGCCCTGGCCGCCGCCCCCGAATCGGCGGTCCGGCTGGTCCGCCGCCTGTTCGGCGGCGACCGCGCCCTGCACCCCGCCGACACCGCCACCCGCGAGCGCTACGAGGCGCAGATCCGCGCCATCACCACCGAGGACGCGGACTGACCCGTGCCGCGTCGCGTCCACCGCCGTCGGTCGGCGACTACTCGAACCGGATGCCCTGCGCCAGTGGCAGTTCCGTCGAGTAGTTGACGGTGTTGGTGGCCCGGCGCATATACGCCTTCCAGGAGTCCGACCCGGATTCGCGGCCGCCGCCGGTCTCCTTCTCCCCGCCGAAGGCTCCGCCGATCTCCGCGCCCGAGGTGCCGATATTGACATTGGCGATACCGCAGTCGGACCCGTCGGCGGCCAGGAAGCGTTCCGCCTCGCGCTGGTCGCGGGTGAAGATCGCGGACGAAAGGCCCTGCGGCACACCGTTGTGCAGGTCGATGGCGGTGTCCAGGTCGTGGTAGGTGAGCGCGTAGAGGATGGGGGCGAAGGTCTCCTCGCGCACCACCGCGGTCTGGGCGGGCATGCGCACCAGCGCGGGGCGCACGTAGAAGGCGTCCTCGCCGAAACCCTCCACGCGCTCACCGCCGCAGACCAGTTCACCGCCGTCCTCGAGCGCGCGTTGCAGCGCCGCCTGCATGCCGAGGTAGCCCGCACTGTTGACGAGCGGACCCACCAGCACCCCATCGTCGAGCGGATTGCCCACGCGCAGTTGCCGATACGCGGCCGATACCCGGTCCAGCAGCGGACCGATCACGTCCGCGTGCACGATGAGCCGCCGCAGCGTGGTGCAGCGCTGTCCGGCGGTTCCGGCGGCGGCGAAGACGATGGCCCGCGCGGCCAGATCCAGATCCGCCGACGGCGTCAGCACCGCGGCGTTGTTGCCGCCGAGTTCCAGCAGGCAGCGGCCGAATCGGGCCGCCACCCGCGGGGCCACCGTGCGGCCCATGCGCACCGACCCGGTGGCGCTCACCAGCGCGACCCGCGAGTCGTCGACCAGCTGCTCGCCCACCTCGGCCGAGCCCTGAATCAGTTGGTGCACTTCGGGATCCGCACCCGCCTCGACCGCCGCGCGGCGCAGCAGGGTATGGCAGGCCAGCGCGGTCAGCGGCGTGGTCTCCGACGGCTTCCACACCACGGTGTCACCGCAGACCAGCGCCAGCGCCGTATTCCAGGCCCACACCGCCACGGGGAAGTTGAAGGCCGAGATCACCCCGACCACCCCGAGCGGATGCCAGGTCTCCATCAGCCGGTGCCCCGGCCGCTCGGACGGCATGGTGCGCCCGTACAGCTGCCGCGACTGGCCGATGGCGAATTCGCAGATGTCGATCATCTCCTGCACCTCGCCGCGTGCCTCGGCCGGGATCTTGCCCGCCTCCAGCGTCACGAGTTCGCCGAGTTCCTCCTGGTGCTCGCCCAGCAGGGCCGCGAGCCGCCGCACCACCGCGGCGCGCACCGGCGCGGGCACGGTGCGCCAGTCGCGGAAGGCCGCTGCCGCCCGCTCCAGCGCCGCGTCCACCTCCGCCCGGGAACTCGGTCGCAGGCTGGCCAATTCACCGCCGGTGATGGGGGTGCGGGCCGGTAGCGGACCCGGTTCCGGCAGGGTAACGCCGAGCCGCTGCAACAGCGCCTCGGCACGGTTCCTCAGCTCGCGAGTATTCCGCTCGGTCAATGCCTGGGTCATCTGCACCTCCTGGGTTCCCACCACCGAGTTCGGTTCGCCGCGTTAGTCTTCGCTGATGGCGGATACACCGGCGAAACCCGTACTCGACGATATCGATCGGCTGCTGATACGCGAACTGATTGCCGACGGTCGCGCCACCCTGTCCAACCTTGCCGAGAAGGCGAACCTCTCGGTTTCCGCCGTGCAGTCTCGGGTGCGGCGGTTGGAGGCGCGTGGTGTGATTCGCGGCTACACGGCGAACGTGGATCCCGAGGCGTTGGGTCAGATGCTGTCGGCATTCGTCGCGATCACTCCTCTCGACCCCTCGCAGCCCGATGACGCGCCCGCTCTCCTGCAACATGTACCCGGAATCGAGGCATGTCATTCGGTGGCGGGCGAGGAGAGCTACATGCTGTTGGTCCGGGTGGCATCCCCCCGGCACCTGGAGCAGCTGTTGCAAGAGATCCGTGCGACCGCCAACGTCAGGACACGAAGCACCATCATTCTGCAGACATTCTATGACAAGTAGCCTTGGATCGTAATTATTTCGTTGTTTACGGGTCTCGCCGTTAATTTTCCTTTACAGTGGTGGCGTGACCCTCGAATTCGATCGGCTCGGGGCGGTTGCCGAAACGACACTGGTCACCCCCGCCCGGGTGCACGAAATCCTCTCCGCTTCCATCCTCGCGGACGGTTTCGACATGGTCCTGGACCTGCGGAAATCCCGCGGTCCCCGTTTGGTCGACGCCCGTACCGGTGACGTCTACCTCGACATGTTCGGGTTCTTCGCCTCCAACGCGCTGGGGATGAATCACCCCGCGCTGGCCGACGATCGCGCCTTCCGCGCGAGCCTGTCGGACGCGGCGATCAACAAGCCCAGCAACTCCGATATCTACACCGTCGAGATGGCCCGCTTCGTGGAGACTTTCACGCGGGTGCTCGGCGACCCCCGGCTACCGCACCTGTTCTTCATCGACGGTGGCGGCCTCGCGGTGGAGAACGCCCTCAAGACGGCCTTCGACTGGAAGAGCCGTCACAATGAAATGCACGGTCGCCCAGCGGAACTCGGCACCAAGGTGCTGCATCTGACCGGAGCCTTCCACGGCCGCACCGGCTACACCATGTCGCTCACCAACACCGATCCGGTGAAGACGGCACGGTTCCCCAAGTTCGACTGGCCGCGCATCGAGACCCCGTACCTGGCCTCCGGTCGCGATCTGGAGGCCGCCGAGCGTCGCGCGCTGGACCAGGCCATCCGCGCCTTCACCGCGCATCCGCACGATATCGCCTGCTTCATCGCCGAACCCATCCAGGGCGAGGGCGGCGACCGGCATATGCGGCCGGAATTCCTGCGCACCATGCAGGATCTGTGCCACGACAACGACGCGTTGTTCATCCTCGACGAGGTGCAGACCGGCGTCGGCATGACCGGCAGCCTGTGGGCCTATCAGCAGCTCGGACTGGAACCGGATGTGGTGGCCTTCGGCAAGAAGACCCAGGTGTGCGGGATCATGGCGGGCGGCCGGGTGGACGACGTGCCCGACAACGTCTTCCGGGTGAGCTCGCGGCTCAACTCCACCTGGGGCGGCAACCTCACCGACATGGTGCGGTCGCGGCGGATTCTCGAGGTCATCGCGCGCGACGGGTTGGTCACGGCCGCAAAGGAACTGGGTGAGCATCTGCTGGAGCGGCTGACCACCCTGGCGGTCGACCACGCCGCGGTGAGCGATCCGCGCGGGCGCGGTCTCATGTGCGCCGTCACCCTGGAGTCGGCGGGTCTGCGTGACGAGGTGCTGACGCGCTTGCGGGAGGAGGAGCGGGTGCTGATCCTCGGCACCGGCGAGCGCGGCATCCGGTTCCGGCCGCCGCTCACCGTCACCGTCGCCGAACTCGACGAGGCGGTGGACGCCCTGGATCGCGTATTGACCCGCTAGCGCTCGCGCCCCGACAGGCCGGTGTCGACCGACATTCGAACCGGCCTGTCGCGCTGCGCGCGGAAACCCCTGTTCGACACCGATGTCGGCCGCTGTTCCGGATGCGGAACAACGGGAGTTGGCGGCTGTCGGGAATCGCCGACCGACAGCGAATTCACCCGTTCCGACCAGCCATTTTCTACTGGCGGGTAGCCAATAGCGATACCGGTGAGTAGCACCCGGCGGATTACGAAGGGGGCCTGGTACTGGTTACACTCGCGGCCATGACGAGTGTCCAGCAGCAGCCTTCGCCGGGGTCGGCGGGCGCCCCAGATATCCACACCACCGCCGGCAAGTTGGCTGACCTGCGCAGTCGCCTCGACGAAGCCAAGCACCCGGTGGGTGAGGCCGTGGTCGACAAGGTGCACGCCAAGGGCAAGATGACCGCGCGCGAGCGCATTCTCGCCCTGCTGGACGAGGGCTCGTTCGTCGAACTCGACGCGCTGGCCCGGCACCGCAGCGTGAACTTCGGCCTGGAGAACAACCGCCCCCTCGGCGACGGCGTGGTCACCGGCTACGGCACCGTCGACGGCCGCGACGTCTGCATCTTCTCCCAGGACGTCACCGTGTTCGGCGGCTCCCTCGGCGAGGTGTACGGCGAGAAGATCGTCAAGGTCATGGATCTGGCGCTCAAGACCGGCCGCCCGCTGGTCGGCATCAACGAGGGCGCGGGCGCGCGCATCCAGGAGGGCGTCGTCTCCCTGGGCCTCTACGGCGAGATCTTCCACCGCAATATCCAGGCGTCCGGCGTGATCCCGCAGATCTCGCTCATCATGGGCCCGGCCGCCGGTGGGCACGTGTACTCGCCCGCGCTGACCGACTTCGTCGTCATGGTCGACCAGACCTCGCAGATGTTCGTGACCGGTCCGGACGTCATCAAGACCGTCACCGGCGAAGAGGTCACCATGGAGGAACTGGGCGGCGCCCACACCCACATGGTCAAGTCCGGTGTCGCCCACTACGTCGCCTCCGGCGAGCAGGACGCGCTCGACTACGTCAAGGACCTGCTGTCCTACCTGCCGAGCAACAATCGGGCCGAGGCCCCGCGCTTCCCGGCGTCGGACCCCATCGAGGGCGCGATCGAGGATTCCCTCACCGAGGAGGATCTCGAGCTCGACACCATCATCCCGGACTCGCCGAACCAGCCCTACGACATGCACGAGGTCATTCGCTGCCTGGTCGACGACGACGAGTTCCTGGAGGTGCAGGCCGAGCGCGCGATGAACATCATCGTCGGCTTCGCCCGCATCGACGGCCGCAGCATCGGCATCGTGGCCAACCAGCCCACCCAGTTCGCGGGCTGCCTGGATATCGACGCCTCGGAGAAGGCCGCTCGCTTCGTGCGCACCTGCGACGCCTTCAATATCCCGATCATCACACTGGTCGACGTGCCGGGCTTCCTGCCGGGCACCGGCCAGGAGTTCAACGGCATCATCCGCCGCGGCGCCAAGCTGCTCTACGCCTACGGTGAGGCCACTGTGGGCAAGATCACAATTATCACCCGCAAGGCATACGGTGGCGCCTACGACGTCATGGGTTCCAAGCACATGGGAGCCGATGTGAATCTGGCGTGGCCGACGGCGCAGATCGCTGTCATGGGCGCGTCGGGTGCGGTGGGCTTCGTCTACCGCAAGCAGTTGCAGCAGGCCGCCGCGGAGGGCGCCGACGTCGACGCGCTGCGCCTGGAGCTGCAGAACGAGTACGAAGACACCCTGGTCAACCCGTATGTGGCGGCCGAGCGCGGCTACGTGGACGCGGTCATCCCGCCGTCGCACACCCGCGGTCAGATCGTCTCCGCCCTGCGCCTGCTCGAACGCAAGATGGTGACCCTGCCGCCGAAGAAGCACGGCAACATTCCGCTGTGATGCGGCGATAAGCGCGGTATGGGGCGCACACTTGGATGTGTACGCACGTGCAATTCCATACCGCGCACCATCGCCCCATCCGAGTGAAAATGGTTATGGCCAAACCCTCGCCGCCGAGGGTTGGAACGAATACCGTTTGCGGACCGGATTCGATCCGGACGCGAACCAGCCGCGACGAGCGGCGAACGGACAGGAGGACTGGCGCTGTGACGACCATGGCAGATGAAGAGGTTTTACGCGCCGCCGAACTGGATCTGGCGGTCGACGAGTTCGTCGAGGTGGTCGACGCGCCCGTCATCGACGCCGAACCGGCCCACGCGGGTCCGGTGGTTCAGGTGCTGAAGGGCAATCCGACCGACGACGAACTGGCCGCCCTGGTGGCCGTTCTCACCGCGGCCGCGGCGAACGCCGCCGCCGCTCCGGTCGCCACCGGTCCGACCGATATGTGGGGCCGTCCGACCCTGCTGCACCGCGGCACGTCACCATTCTCGCCCTACGCGTTCCCGGCGCTGTCCCACCTGCGGGGCTGATCGGATCGGCCGGATGCGACGGCTTCCGCGCGACCACGCGCGGCGCCGAACGCGCCTGCTGCGATACTGAGCGCCGTGACCGTTTTCGTACTGGCCTCCGCGTCCCCGGCCCGGCTCGGCGTACTGCGTAACGCGGGCATCGAGCCCGTGGTCCGGGTGTCGAACGTCGACGAGGACGCGGTCGCCGCCGCACTGCCCGACAGCGCCACCCCGGAACGGGTGGTGGTCGAACTGGCGCGGGCCAAGGCGCGCGCCGTAGCCGCCACGCTCGACCCCGTCGCCTTCGCCGATTCCGTTGTGGTGGGTTGCGATTCGATGCTGCTGATCGACGGCGAGCTACAGGGCAAGCCGATGACCGTCGAGGTGGCGCGGGCGCGCTGGGCCGAGATGGCCGGGCGCGCCGCGGATCTGCTCACCGGGCACTGCGTGCTGCGCCTGCGTGCCGGTGAGATCGTCGCCGAGTCCGCCGATTGCAGCGGCACCACAGTGCATTTCGCCAAACCCGAACCCGAGGCGCTGGAGGCGTATCTGGCGTCGGGGGAGCCGTTGCAGGTGGCCGGAGCGTTCACCCTGGACGGTCGGGGCGGCTGGTTCGTGGAACGGATCGAGGGTGATCCGTCCAGCGTCATCGGTATCGGGCTACCGCTGGTTCGTCGACTGCTTGCCGAGGTGGGGGTCGGTATTGCGGAGCTGTGGGTCGGTCCCGCGGAGCTGGGGATCGACACTGCGTAACTGCGGCGCCACCCGGCCGGTGGCCGGGGCCAGGCGCGGCTCCACCCCGTCGACGTCCTTCGTCGGCTCCTCCGCGGCGGCGGCCGGAACGGGTTCGGCCGCAGGGGGTTTCAGCAGCTCCAGGCGTGCCACGCAGAGCTCGGGCTCCACGAACGGGTGCAGCCGCACCTGCACGTGGTCGCGAGCGCCGTTGCGGTCCAGTACTTCACGCATGAGACCCAGGTGCACGCCGCACACCACTTCCGAATGCGTGCGCGCGAGCTCGCGCAGCGGGCAGGCGGTGAGCCGGACCATGGCCTGTTCGTCGGTCTCGCTGCTCGGATCGCGTTCGGGTGCGAAACCGAGTTCGGAGGCGAGGGTGATGGTGAGGTCCTTGGCGTCGTCGAGGGTTTCGACGGGCTGATCGACCGACTCCATTTTCGCGCCCCACACCCGGCCCGCCGCCACGGCGGCGTCGGAGCGCCGCCGGGGATCGGTGCCCAGCTGATCGGCCAGTACCTGCGCGAGTTCCTGGTAACCCACCGATCGCTGTACGGCGGCGTAACCGATGCGCGGGCGTCCGCGGCCGCGCGGCGGCTGCTGGAATTGGCGTACGAGCGACTCGCGGGTGAGCACGTCCAAGTGGAAACGAACCGTAGTCACATGCTGGCCGGTGACTCGGGCGAGTTCCTGTGCGTCGAGAGGCTCGCTGGCGCCACGTAGGATCGCGAGCAGACGCCGTCGTGGCCAAGAATCGGACATAGCTCACCCCTCCTCCCAGGAGACTTTATCGGATGAAGCTGCGCTTTATTCGCTCAATCATCTGATTCGTGATCTGAAACGAGTTTCGTTACCGCTACCCGCTTACGATCGGTGCAGAGATCTTCAACCGCCACAACTTACCCACCGAGCGTGAAGGACCGACACCTTGCCCGTCGCCGCGGACCCGAATCCCTCGTTCGGCACATACGCATATCCTCACCGACTAGTAACCACAGAATGGCTGTCGGCAAACATCGGCGCGCCGGGACTCAAGATCATCGAGACCAATGAGGACATCCTCCTGTACGACATCGGTCACGTCCCGGGCGCCATCAAGATCGATTGGCGAACCGAGCTCGTCGACCCGCTCACCCGGGATGTCGTGAACGCGGAACGGTTCGCCGAACTCATGCGCATCAAGGGCATCGAACGCGACGACACCGTGGTCGTGTACGGGGACAAGGGCAACGGCACGGCGGCGGCCACGGTCTGGACCATGCACCTGTACGGGCATCGGGATGTGCGACTGCTCGACGGCGGCCGCGACGCCTGGATCTCCGAGGCGCGCGAGACCACCTTCGAGGTGCCCTTCGCCGGGGCGGGCGATTACCCGAAGGTGGACCGCGACGACCGCACGGCGCGGGCGTTCCGCGAGGACGTGGTGGACCAACTGGGTCGATCGCTGGTGGATGTGCGGCCGCTGGCCGAGTACACGGGCGAGCACACCCTGCTCACCGACCACGAACTGGAACGCGCGCTGCGCGGCGGACACATCCCCACGGCGGTCAATATCCCGTGGACGACCGCAGTCGGCCCCGATTCGCGCTTCCGGCCCCGGGCCGAACTCGAGGTCGTCTACGGTGCGGTCGGCACGGCGCCGATCGTCTACGGCCGGGTGGGCGAGCGGTCCGCGCACACCTGGTTCGTGCTCACCTTCCTGCTCGGTATCGAGGGGGTGCGTAACTATGACGGCTCCTGGACCGAATGGGGTAATGCGGTCGGAATGCCGATCGTCATGGGAGCCGAGCCCGGTGCCGCACCCGAGATCGCCGCGCGCAGGTAGCGCGCACGGCGTTGTAGAGTGTCGCATCGGCCACTCTTCGGGCCTACTCCTCGGTAGCCCTATCCCGACTCGGTGGTTGTTGGCAGACTGCCTACACTGCCCAAGACGAAAGATTTCTCCAGCACAGGAGGCTCAGTGCCCAACCATGCCAACGCGCAGATCACGAAGGTCCTCGTAGCCAATCGAGGCGAGATCGCCGTGCGCGTGATCCGGGCTGCCAAGGACGCGGGGATCGCCAGCGTCGCCGTGTACGCCGAGCCGGACGCCGACGCGCCGTTCGTGAAGCTCGCCGACGAGGCATTCGCACTGGGTGGTCAGACCTCGGCCGAGTCGTACCTGGTGTTCGACAAGATCCTCGATGCCGCCGCCAAGTCCGGCGCCGACGCGATCCACCCCGGCTACGGCTTCCTGTCGGAGAACGCCGATTTCGCCCAGGCCGTGCTCGACGCCGGCCTCATCTGGATCGGACCCTCCCCGCAGTCCATTCGCGATCTGGGCGACAAGGTCACCGCGCGGCACATCGCCGAGCGCGCGCAGGCCCCCATGGCCGCGGGCACCAAGGACCCCGTCAAGGACGCGCAGGAAGTCGTCGCGTTCGCCGAGCAGTACGGCGTTCCGGTGGCCATCAAGGCCGCCTTCGGCGGTGGCGGCCGCGGCATGAAGGTCGCGCACACCATCGAGGAGATCCCGGAGCTGTTCGACTCCGCCGTGCGCGAGGCCACCGCCGCCTTCGGCCGCGGTGAGTGCTTCGTGGAGCAGTACCTGGACAAGGCCCGCCACGTCGAGGCCCAGGTCATCGCCGACAAGCACGGCAACGTGGTGGTCGCGGGCACCCGCGACTGCTCGCTGCAGCGCCGCTTCCAGAAGCTGGTCGAGGAGGCCCCCGCGCCGTTCCTCTCCGACGAGGTGCGCGCCCAGATCCACGAGTCCGCCAAGCGGATCTGCAAGGAGGCCGGGTACTACGGCGCCGGCACCGTGGAGTACCTGGTGCAGGGCGAGACCGTGTCCTTCCTCGAGGTGAACACCCGCCTCCAGGTCGAGCACCCGGTCACCGAGGAGACCGCGGGCATCGACCTGGTGCGCCAGCAGTTCCGCATCGCCGAGGGCCACGAGCTGTCCATCAAGGAGGATCCGACCCCGCGCGGACACTCCTTCGAATTCCGCATCAACGGCGAGGACGCGGGCCGCAACTTCCTGCCCGCCCCCGGCCCGGTCACCGTGTACAAGGAGCCGACCGGCCCCGGCGTGCGGATGGATTCCGGCGTGGTCGAGGGCAGCGTCATCGGCGGCCAGTTCGACTCCATGCTCGCCAAGCTCATCGTCACCGGCGAGAACCGCGAGCAGGCATTGCAGCGCGCCCGCCGCGCCCTGGCCGAATACCAGGTCGAGGGCCTGGCCACCGTCATCCCGTTCCACCGCCACATCGTGGAGAACCCGGCCTTCGTCGGCGACGGCACCAAGTTCGACGTCTACACCAAGTGGATCGAGAACGAGTGGGACAACCCCATCGAGCCCTACACCGGCGGCCAGCCCATCGAGGCGGACGACGAGGAGCCCCGGCAGAAGGTGGTCGTCGAGGTCGGCGGCCGTCGTCTGGAGGTGTCGCTGCCCGGTCAGTTCACCGTCGGCGCGGCCGCGACCGGTGGCGGCGGCAACGGCGCGGGCGTCATCCGCAAGAAGCCGAAGCCGCGCAAGCGTGGCGGGGCCGGTGGCGGGGCCGCCTCCGGTGACGCCGTGACCGCGCCCATGCAGGGCACCGTGGTCAAGGTCGCCGTCGAGGAGGGCCAGTCGGTCGAGGCCGGTGACCTGGTGGTGGTGCTCGAGGCCATGAAGATGGAGAACCCGGTGACCGCGCACAAGGCCGGTGTCATCACCGGTCTGGCGGTGGAGGCCGGTGCGGCCATCACCCAGGGCACCGTGCTCGCCGAGATCAAGTGAACTCGCGCCGGATACCGTGGTCCGGCAAGTGATTCGGCCGATGGGCCGCTCACCGTGGTGAGCGGCCCATCGGCTGTTCGGCCGGGTGTCCCGGACCGGCCGGGGGTACGCGTCGGCACGGGCGGCGGTCTACGCGTCGCGGCGGACGTACCGGCCGAACGAGCGCGCTATCGTCGAGATATGGCTGAACCTCCCGACATTCGAATCGGCACCGCGGAGCGCGAGGAAGCCATGAAACGGTTGTCGGACCACTTCGCCGCCGGGCGGTTGAGCGTGGCCGAATTCGACGAGCGCAGTGCGATCGTGGCGGCGGCGGTGACGCGGGGCGATGTCGAGCAGGTGTTCACGGATCTGCCCGCGCCGGTGTCGCTGGAGAAGCCGGTACCGGCCGAACGCGGATTCCGGTTGCCCGCGGGGGTTGCGCAGCGGGCGATGCCGGTGGTCACGATTCTCGCGCTGATCCTGTTTCTCGTGACCCAGCAGTGGTGGTTCTTCCTCGCCATTCCGCTGGCGGGTGCGCTGCTGTTCGGGGATCGTCGCGGACATCGGAACGGGCACGGGCACGGTCGCTGGCACTGACGACGGAAGGCTGTATGGAACCCATCGAGATCAACGCGGGCGGCTGGTATCTGCGCGCCCTGCGCGCCGATGAGCGCATCGACGACCGGCCCGCGCTGGCCGATGGCGGCATCACCGACCCGGACTACGTGGTGCGGCGGGCGCTGGAATGGGACGACGAGACGCACTTCTCCTGGGCGGTGTGCGTGCCCACCACCGCCGAGATGGTCGCCGAGATCGGCGCGACGCCCGAGGGCGACGGCACCGCCGTCATCTCCGGCTGGGCCCGCGACGGCTACGACACCGCCCTCGCCGACGGCCGCACCGCGGTCCGGCGATTCGTGCAGGGCGCTCTCGGCCTCGAACCCCGCGACGTCCCCGTCGACCGCTGACGAGTCGGGCCCGGACGCTTTCCGATAGTCGAAAATCCCTACTCCACCTGCGTATTCACCCATCCGGACGAGAATATTCGCTCGTGCGCGGCCCCACCGCGGTGAGACTCTCGAATCACCACCCGATGTCGAGCCGAGCGGAGACGCACATGTGGGGCTGGAGCGAACACCACGCCGAACGCGCGGCCGCGGCGAGCTGGACGAGCCGGCGGACCCGCACACCGAAACCGACCGTCACCGATCCCGAACTCTGGATCGAACCGCGGCGCACCGAGTCCGCGCCCGCCGAAGGCCACCGTGCCCGGCCGGACCTCACCGGCGAGCCCAGCGGCCGGGGTGCGGTCGGCCGTGAGTCGAACGGTCACCGTTCCCCGGCGCGCGCGACCCCTGCTGCGGGTGGTGCGGCCGTCGATGCGTCGGCGGCATTCGGCCCGCGCTCCGCGTCGGCGACCAGATGTGGTCGACGGGTGGTTCTCGAGCGCGCGCCGGTGATCCGGCGCGGCTGACCGAGGCGGTGGCGCGGTGGCGGTGGGGGAGTAGCGTGCCGGGCATGGACAGGGCGCCTTTGGATGTGGAGCGGCTGCGGCGGGAGATCGCCGGGGCGGCGGAGTTGCAGTTCTTCACCGGGGTCGAGGTGGTGGAGTCGACCGGCTCGACCAATGCGGATCTGGTCGCGCGGGCGGCGGACCCGGGGGTGGACCGGGTGGTATTGCTCGCGGAGGCACAGGAGCGGGGGCGCGGGCGGCACGAGCGGGCGTGGGTGAGTCCGGCGCGGGCGCAGATCGCCATGTCGATCCTGGTGCGGTTGCCGGGGATCGATCCGGAGGTGCTGGGCTGGCTGCCGTTGCTGACCGGGATGGCGGTGGTGGATGCCGTGCGCGAGGTCGCGGGTGTCGACGCCGCGCTGAAGTGGCCGAACGACGTGCTGGTCGACGGGCGCAAGCTGTCCGGCATTCTGGCCGAGGTGGCGGCGAGCGCGCCCGATCCCGCCGTGGTGATGGGCATCGGCCTGAACGTGAGTCTCGCCGAGGCCGAACTCCCGGTGCCGCACGCCACCTCGCTGGGGCTGCTGGGCGCGGCCGACACCGACCGCACCGACCTGGCCCTGGCCATCCTCGGCGAATTCGCCCGCCGCTTCACCGCCTGGCGCGCCGCGAACTGGTCGGTCACCGACCTCGCCGCCGCCTACCGTCGGCACTGCGCCACCCTGGGCGCGCAGGTTCGCGCCGAACTCCCCAACGGACAGGTGCTCACCGGCACCGCCACCGATATCGACGACCACGGCCGCCTGCTCATCGATGATCGGGCCGTCACCGCGGGCGACGTCACCCACTTGCGCCCCGCCTGATTCACCGCCCCCCCGTCGATGCGGCCGGTCTCGATGGACAGCCGCCCCTCCGGCTCCCCGAAGGTGTGCGGCCGCGCCACGTGCGGCCCGGGCGGGCGGGCCGCGGCGCGGGCCTCGCGTTCGAAGCGCCGCCGACGGGAGGGTCGGCGGCGAGGCACCGGAAACGCTCAGGCGGGTTGCAGTTGGCCGCGTGCCGCCTCGCGCGCGAGCAGCCGGTCGCGCTGCTCCTCGAACTTGAGCACATCGGCCTCCATCTTCTCCAGCCAGCTGCCGAGCTGTTCGCGCGCCTGTTCGCCGCGCGTCCCGAAGTCGTTGCGCTCGAAGATGTTCCACTGCTTCAGCACCGGCTTGACCACTTCGTCGAGGTGTTGGCGCAGATCGTAGATGCCGTGCTTGGCCATGAGCACGCCGTTGCGCCGGAAGTTGGGCATGCCGTAGCCGGGCATCACGAAGTTGGTGAGCACCTTGGTGATCGCCGTGATGGCCTGATCCGGCACCAGATCCAGTCCGGCCCCGCACAGGATGCGATAGAAGATCATGTGCAGGTTCTCGTCGGCCGCGATGCGCTGCAGCATGCGGTCGGCGACGGGGTCCTCGCACACCCGGCCGGTATTGCGGTGCGAGACGCGGGTGGCCAGCTCCTGGAAGGTCACATAGGCGACATTGTCGAGGAAGCCGCCCCATTCGGCGGGTGACTTGGCCCCGTTGGTCATGTGCACCATGCGCGCCTGCTCCAGCGCGACCGGATCGACGCCGCGGGTGACCACCAGGTAGTCGCGGATCACGATGCCGTGGCGGTTCTCCTCGGCGGTCCACCGCCCGAC
Source organism: Nocardia sp. CC227C (assembly GCF_030767025.1). Lineage (GTDB taxonomy): Bacteria > Actinomycetota > Actinomycetes > Mycobacteriales > Mycobacteriaceae > Nocardia. Next base: position 488,462 of record NZ_JASITE010000003.1, read on the forward strand.
CCAGGTGCCCCAGGCGCCGTCCATGGAGAAGTTCTCGGAGATCTCCCGGTGGTAGGAGGGCAGATTGTCCTCGGTGAGCAGGTTGGTGACCATGGCGACCTTGGCGACCTCGCTGAGCTTGGACTGCTCCGGATCCCAGTCCACACCGCCCATGGCGGCGAAGTTGCGCCCCTCGTCCCAAGGCACGTAGTCGTGGGGGTGCCAGTCCTTCGCCATCGACAGATGCCGGTTCAGGTTCTGTTCGGCGACCGGTTCGAGCGCTATGAGTATTTCGAGCTGGGTCAGATCCTTGGTCACACACGCCTCCTGTGTCTTGCGGGGTGGAGCAGGACTGTGCACATGCGCGGGACTAGCTGATGGTTCCCCCTACAGCCGAACGATTGTGCCGCAGAACAACGTCCCGCGTGCGGTATTCGAAGCATCCTTCCGGGGTAATCTGCCGGTATGGCTTACCCGGAGGAAGCGCTGGCGCCGGACGAACAGCTGCTGCTGCATCGGCATCCGCACTGGAAAATGCTGTTCCTACCCGCAGTGGCTTTCATCTTCGTGACGGCGCTGGCCGGTTTCGGCTTCGGCCTGGCCTCGCGCGCTCCACTGGGGATTCTGCGCACCGGGTTCATGATCGCGGTGCCGGTGGCGTGGGCGCTGCTGGTGATCTGGTGGTGCATCGTCCCCCTGATCGCTTGGCGAACCACGCATTTCATCGTCACCGATCGCCGGGTTCTGGTCCGGGAGGGCGTGCTCACCCACACCGGCATCGACATCCCGATGACGCGTATCTCGAGTGTGCAGTTCAGTCACGGCCTGACCGACCGGCTGCTGGGGGCGGGCACCCTGACCATCACCTCGGCCTCGGAGGAGCCGCTCGAGTTCACCGACATCCCGCGGGTGCAGCAGGTGCACGGGCTGGTGTATCACCAGGTTTTCGATGTGGTGCAACAGGACCCGCGCAACGGCAACGGTCGTTAGCGCGTTCGGCGCGGTTCTACCCGTAGTCTTGGTCCGTGACCGCCGTACTGCTGGCCGAAGACGACGAGGCCATCGCCGCACCGCTGTCGCGGGCGCTGGGGCGTGAGGGTTATTCGGTGACCGTGGAGAGCTTCGGCCCCGCGGTCCTGCAGCGTGCCCTGGAGGGCGAGCACGACCTGTTGATCCTCGATCTCGGGTTACCCGGTATGGACGGCCTCGAGGTGTGTCGGCAGGTGCGGGCGCGCGGCGCGGATCTGGCGGTGCTCATGCTCACCGCCCGCACCGACGAGGTCGATTTCGTGGTGGGCCTGGACGCGGGCGCCGACGACTACGTGGGCAAGCCCTTCCGGCTGGCCGAACTCCTGGCCCGGGTGCGGGCGCTGTTGCGCCGCAGCGGAATCGGGGACGAGGCGGTGGAGGTGGGCGGCATCCGGCTGGAGCCCGCCGCGCGCCGGGTGCTGGTGAACGGGGTGGAGGTGAATCTCGCGAACAAGGAGTACGAGCTGCTCAAGGTGCTGATCGACCGAGCCGGGCAGGTGGTGCCGCGCGAGACAATCCTGCGCGAGGTGTGGGGTGACGCGGATCTGCGCGGGTCCAAGACCCTGGACATGCACATGTCGTGGCTGCGCCGCAAGATCGGCGACGAGGGGCCGGTGGCCGAACGCCGAATCGTGACGGTGCGCGGCGTAGGCTTCCGCTTCAATACCGACTAGGTGAACAGCCTGGTTCGTGCGCAGGCGCGCACCACCGAGCAGCCCCCAGTGAAGCGAGGCATGTCGACGATGCGGCGCAGAATTCTCATGTCCATGGTGGCCGCGCTGACCTTGACCACACTGGTGCTCGGCGTCCCCCTGGCCTATACGGCGTGGCAGTGGGTGGAGGACATGACCCGCAACGATCTGCGCGGCCGCCTCGAACGCATTTCCACGGAGGTGATCGCGCAGGAACCGAACGGTCTGGTGCACGGTGAGCTGGATCTGCGCTCGGTGCGCCCGCTCATCCCGGCCGGTGGCCGGTTGACCATCATCTATCCGACCGAGCAGACCGTCGCGCACCGCGTCGACGTCGGCGTCGAACACGTCGACGATGCCATCGTGGAGTCGCTGTCCATGGGCACCTCGGTGTCGCTGCGTCTGGAAACCCCTGCCGCCCCGATGCATTCGATGCAACGCAAGGCGCTCGGCGCGGTGGCGGGCCTGGTGCTGCTTTCACTCGGCGCGGGTATCGCGGTGGCCACGGTGACGGCGCGCCGGGTGGCCGATCCGCTGCGCGATGTGGCGGCGCGGGCCGCCCGGCTGGCCATGGGCGACTTCCGGGCCGATCCGCGCCGCCACGGCATCACCGAACTGGACCGGGTCTCCGATGTGCTGGATTCGGCGACCGTGGAGATCGCGGGCCGCCTGCAACGCGAGCATGCCCTGGTGGCCGATGTCTCCCATCAGCTGCGCAGCCGCCTGACCGCGGTGCGCCTGCGCCTGGACGAGCTGTCGGAGTACTCGGACCCGGATGTGGTGCACGAGGCCGAGGAGGCCATGGCGCAGGTGGACCGCCTCACCGACGCCATCGACGATCTGGTGCGCGCCTCCCGCGACGAGGGCGCGGCCGAGCGCGATCCGGTGCCGGTGATCGACGAACTGCGCGGGGTGGTGTCGGAGTGGCGGCATCCGTTCGCGGAGGCGGGGCGCAAACTGGTGCTGGCGGGCGATCCGACGCTGCGCGCGCCCATCACCGGTTCCCGGTTGCGGGAGGCGGTGGCGGTGCTGGTCGACAATGCCCTCATGCACGGCGGCGGCACCTGCACGGTGTCGGTGCGCACGGTGACGGGCGGGCGGGACCGGGAGCCGCTGGTGTGCGTGGAGGTGGCCGACGAGGGCCACGGGGTGCGCGACGAACTCGCACCGCACATCTTCGACCGCGGGTTCTCCGCGGGTGGTTCCACGGGGGTGGGACTGGCGCTGGCCCGCGCCCTCATCGAGGCCGACGGCGGCCGGCTGGAGTTGCAGCGCCGCCGCCCGGCGCTGTTCGCGGTGTTCCTGGGCGCGCCCGCCGCGAATCGCATGCAGAACGAGGCGGCCCCGGAGCCGCGTTAGCTGTGGCCGAGCTGTTCCTCGCCGAGCAGATCCTCGAGTTCCGCTTCGATCTGGCGCATCTCGTCGGGGAACACCCAGCGCCGCATGGCCCAGAACCGGAACACCATCTGCAGGATATTGCCGATGATGAAGGCGCTGATGAAGTCGGTGATGTTCTCGGCGGTCAGGCTGATATTCGGCACCTGCAGGTGCAGCATGTACCGCGAGATCCACAGCGGTGTGAAGCTCAGCACCACGCCGATACCGCTGACCGCGAAGAACAGCAGCGCCTCGTGGTGTTTCTCGCGTCCGCCCCTATTCTCGAACGTCCATTCGCGATTGAGAATGTAGGACGCGATCACCGCGATCACCCCGGAGATGATCTTGGCGGTGACCGGCTTCGGTTCCAGAATGGTCAATTTCAGGAAGTAGAAGATGCCGCTGTCGATGATGAACGTGGTGGCACCCACGATCGCGAACTTGATCAGTTCGTGATGCCGGATCGCGAGATCCCGCAGCGGTGTGGGCAGCGTTTTTACCACGTCGTCGACAAATGACACGAGGCCGAGTCTACGTGCCCGCGATACCGGGTCGGCAACCCGCAGGCACGGGGCCCCCGGGCACCATGACAATATTGTCGAACGTGAGCGCACGTTCCTTCGATTCCTCGGCCATGCCCACGGTCACCATGATCGGTGGCGGTCAGCTGGCGCGGATGACCCATCAGGCGGCGGTCGCGCTCGGGCAGCGGCTGCGAGTTCTCGCCGAACGGCCCGACGACCCGGCCGCGCAGGTGACCCCCGAGGTGGTGCTGGGCACCCACACCGACCTGGCCGCACTACGCAAGGCCGCGGTCGGCTCGCACGCGGTGACCTTCGATCACGAGCACGTGCCCACCGAGCACCTGGAGGCGCTCATCGCGGAGGGCGTGAACGTGCAGCCGCCGCCGGGCGCGCTCGTCTACGCCCAGGACAAGCTGGCCATGCGCCGCAAGCTGGCGGAGCTGGGCGTGCCGGTCCCGGCCTTCACCGCCGTGGCGTCGGCGGCCGACGCCGTCGCGTTCGGCGACGAGCACGGCTGGCCCTTCGTGCTGAAGGCGGTGCGCGGCGGCTACGACGGTCGCGGCGTGTGGATGCCCGCCGACGCCGCCGAGACCACCCGCATCGTGGACGACCAGCTGGCGCACGGCGTCGCCCTGCTGGCCGAGGCCAAGGTGGATCTGAAGCGCGAGCTGTCGGCCATGGTGGCGCGCTCGCCGTTCGGGCAGGCCGCGGTCTGGCCGGTGGTGGAGACCGTGCAGCGCGACGGCCAGTGCGCCGTGGTGATCGCACCCGCGCCGGAGCTGCCGGAGGAGCGGGCCACCGAGGCGTCGGCGCTGGCGCTGCGGCTGGCCGCCGAACTCGGCACCACGGGTGCGATGGCGGTGGAGCTGTTCGAGACCCACTCCGGTGAGCTGCTGGTGAACGAGCTGGCCATGCGCCCGCACAACAGCGGGCACTGGAGCATGGACGGCGCGGTCACCGGACAGTTCGAACAGCATCTGCGCGCGGTGCTGGACTATCCGCTGGGCGATACCGCGCCGCTGGCCCCGGTCACGGTGATGGCGAACATCCTCGGCGCGCCCGAGGCCCCCGCCATGTCCATGGACGAGCGGCTGCACCACCTGTTCGCCCGCATGCCCGAGGCCAGGGTGCACCTGTACGGCAAGGGCGAGCGGCCCGCCCGCAAGATCGGGCACATCAATATCCTCGGCGACGATGTCGCCGTCACACGCGAGCAGGCCGAGCGGGCGGCGCACTGGATGTCGCACGCGGTATGGACCGACGGATGGGATCCGCATCATGAGTGATACCGAGGGCACCGCGCCGCAGGTCGGCCTGATCATGGGCTCCGACTCCGACTGGCCGACCATGCAGGCGGCCGCGGAAGCGCTGGCGGAGTTCGGCATTCGCTTCGAGGTCGGCGTGGTGTCGGCGCACCGCACCCCGCAGCGCATGCTCGACTATGCCAAGGAGGCGGCCGGGCGCGGCCTCCGGGTGATCATCGCGGGCGCGGGTGGTGCGGCGCATCTGCCCGGCATGGTCGCCTCGGCCACCCCGCTGCCGGTGATCGGCGTCCCGGTGCCGCTGAAGTACCTGGACGGCATGGATTCGCTGCTGTCGATCGTGCAGATGCCCGCGGGCGTGCCGGTCGCCACGGTGTCCGTCGGCGGCGCGCGCAATGCGGGCCTGCTGGCGGTGCGCATCCTGGCCGCCGCGGATCCGGCGCTGCGCGTGCGCATGGAGCAGTTCCAGGCCGATCTGGAGAAGCTGGTCCTGGAGAAGGACGACGCCCTGCGCACCCGGTTGCTCGGATGAGCGCGGCAGCACCGTCTCGAACCCCGCCCCGCGACAGCTGATTTCGAGACCGTATGGGTAACTCCAGGGGTACGCCCGACAGCGGCCGCGCAGCACCGGCCCGCGAGGCGAGCGCCGCCGCGCCGAGAACGCGCGGCGGGGCGGCCATCGCGACCGCGCGCCGGCTGACCGTGGTCGACCAGGCGTTGCGGTTGTTCGCCGAGAAGGGGTACGAGGCGACGACGGTCGATGAGATCGCGGAGGCGGCGGGGATCTCGCGGCGTACCTTCTTCCGGCAGTTCCGGGCCAAGGAGGATGTGGTCTTCGCCGATCACGAATCACAGCTGGCGCAGGCGCGGGAGTTCCTGGCCGGGTGGGACGGCGATCCGTGGGAGGGCGTGCTCGCGGCGGTCGTCGGGGTGTTCGAGCGCTTCACGCAGTGGCGGGACCTGGCGGCGCGGCGCTATCGCGTGGTGCGGCAGGTGCCCGCGCTGCGGGAGCGCGAGATCGTGACGGTGTTCCGCTACGAGCGGCTGTTCACCGACTATCTGCGCGAGCGCCTGCGCGGGGAGTCGGATCTGGCGCTGGTGCAGTTCACGGCGGCGGTGACGGCGACGCACAACTATCTGCTGCGCCGGATGGTGCGCGGCGAGTCCGACGCCGGCCCGGCCGATCTGCGGGCGGCACTCGATGCCATCCCCCGGGGTGGCGGCGACGCCGTGGATGAATCCGACCAGTTGGTCTTAGCCGTCTTCCCGCGCACCATGCCGCCCCGGCAGGTCGCCGATCTGCTGGCCCGTCGCCTGGATAACCTGGACTAATGCACACGTGTCGAATCTGACACTGCGTGCCACCACCTGATGGGGTAGTAACCGCACGTGGCCGCGATTTGGCGGCGTATACTCGGCGACGGTTGGCACTGAGTGCCGAGATGCTTGGAGATGGCGCTGGCGAGCAGCGGCGATCCGAAACCACGAACCAGGAGTGAACTCATGGCGGGCAACCCCGACTTCAATCTGTTCCAGCTCGAGGACTTCCACCACGAGCTGCGCGAGGCCATTCGCGGCCTGTCCGAGAAGGAGATCGCGCCCTACGCCAAGGACGTCGACGGCAACGCCCGCTTCCCGGAGGAGGCGCTGACCGCCCTCAACGCCGCCGGCTTCAACGCCGTGCACGTGCCCGAGGCCTACGGCGGCCAGGGCGCGGACTCCGTCGCCACCTGCATCGTGATCGAAGAGGTCGCCCGCGTCTGCGGTTCCTCCTCGCTCATCCCGGCCGTGAACAAGCTGGGCACCATGGGCCTGATCCTCAACGGCTCCGAGGAGCTGAAGCACAAGGTGCTCGGCGACCTGGTCAACGGCAAGATGGCCTCCTACTGCCTGTCCGAGCGCGAGGCCGGTTCCGACGCCGCCGCCATGCGCACCCGCGCCCGCCAGGACGGCGACGATTGGGTCATCAACGGCTCCAAGTGCTGGATCACCAACGGCGGCAAGTCCGACTGGTACACCGTCATGGCCGTGACCGACCCGGACAAGGGCGCGAACGGCATCTCGGCGTTCATGGTGCACTCCGACGACGAGGGCTTCGTCGTGGGCCCGCTGGAGCACAAGCTGGGCATCAAGGGTTCGCCCACCGCCGAGCTGTACTTCGAGAACTGCCGCATCCCGGGTGACCGCATCATCGGCGAGCCCGGCACCGGCTTCAAGACCGCCCTGCGGACGCTGGACCACACCCGCCCGACCATCGGCGCGCAGGCGGTCGGCCTGGCCCAGGGCGCGCTGGACGCGGCCATCGCCTACACCAAGGACCGCAAGCAGTTCGGCAAGGCCATCGCCGACTTCCAGAACACCCAGTTCATGCTGGCCGATATGGCCATGAAGGTGGAGGCCGCCCGCCTCATGGTCTACACCTCCGCCGCCCGCGCCGAGCGCGGCGAGCAGAACCTCGGCTTCATCTCCGCGGCCGCCAAGTGCTTCGCCTCGGATGTGGCCATGGAGGTCACCACCAACGCCGTGCAGCTCTTCGGCGGCGCGGGCTACACCACCGACTTCCCGGTGGAGCGGATGATGCGCGACGCCAAGATCACCCAGATCTATGAGGGCACCAACCAGATCCAGCGCCTGGTGATGTCGCGCGCCATCCTGCGCTGAGCCGCCGCGCGGGATTTCGCAACCCCACCGGTGAGATCCCGTGCTTGCAGGTGAAATCCATTGTGTAGCCATGGGATAACTCCGGTGGCCGACCCGCCGCTGGACTGCGGAGTGGGCGGTTAGCCGGAGTTTTCCTTTTTATCCTTCGGGTGGAAGGGCTGTATTTCAGGGCTGTCCAGCCGGGTGCGGGGGGAGCACTATGGTTCCATGGCCGGCGTCGAAATCAACGACAGGTTCGTCCGGCGCACGTTGGACAACGGGCGAGTGGAAGAGGTTTCGTGGACGGAACTGTCGGAGGTAAGGATCATCACCACGGCGGACGGACCGTTCGCCGAGGACGTGTTCTTCGTACTGATCAGTGCGTCCGGAAAAGGTTGCGTGGTACCGCATTCGGCGGCTGACACCGGCTTCCTGGCCCGACTGCAGGCGCTACCCGGCTTCGACAACGAGAAGGTCGTCGAGGCCATGGTCAGCACCACCGACCGCCAATTCCTGGTGTGGCGGCGACCGGCGACGCGCCGTCACCGCCATTAGCGCGGACGCCCGCCTCGCGAATTCCTACGCCACCAGGTCCGCGTAGTCCGGGTTCTCGGCAATGAACTTCTCCACGTACCAGCAGGTCGGAATAATGGTGAACCCCGCCTCGCGGGAATCACGTAGCGCGTATTCCACCACCTGTGCCGCGACCTTGCGTCCCCGGAATTCCGGGAAGGTGAGCGTGTGCTGGAAATCGCGGACCCGCACGTCGCCGTCCACGCGTTCGGCGTAGTCGGCGTAGCCCGCGAGGGTGTCGTCGAGATAGATCTCGTAGCGGGTGGCCGCGACATTGTGTTCGAGCCTGGTGGTCATGTTCGAGTGAACTCCCTTGTGACGAGGATTGTTCCGACGGGCCCGGGACGGGCTAGAGAACGGCTCCGGGGTTGAGGATGCCGTGCGGGTCGAGGGCGTTCTTGATGCGGCGGGTCAGGTCCATGACCTCGGGGCCGACCTGGTCGGGCAGCCATGCCTTCTTGAGGCGGCCGACGCCGTGTTCGCCGGTGATGGTGCCGCCGAGTCCGATGGCCAGGTCCATGATCTCTCCGAAGGCCAGGTGTGCGCGCTCGGTTTCGTCGGGGTTGTTCGGGTCGTGGACGATGAGCGGATGGGTGTTGCCGTCGCCGGCGTGCGCGATGACCGAGACCAGCACCTGTCGGCGGGCGGCGATATCGGCGATACCCGTGACGAGGTCGCCCAAACGCGGCAGCGGAACGCCGACGTCCTCGAGCAGCAGCGGGCCCTTGCGTTCCACCGCCGGGATGGCGAATCGGCGCGCCGCGCAGAAGGCTTCGCCCTCGTCGGGGTCGTCGGTGCGGAAGGCTTCGGTGGCCCCGGCTTTCTCGCAGGCGGCGAGCATGATGTCGGCTTCGTGTCCGGCGTGCTCGCCGGGGGCGTCGGAGCGGGCGACCAGCAATCCGGCGGCTTCGCGGTCCAGGCCCATGCGCAGTTCGTCCTCGACGGCGTTTACGGCCACGGTGTCCATGAATTCGAGCATGGACGGTCGCAGCGCGCCGGTGATGGCGAGGATGGCCTCGGTGGCGGCGGTGAGGGTGGGGAAGGTGGCGACCACGGTGGACTGCGGCGGCTGGGCGGGCAGCAGCCGCAGGGTGAGTTCGGTGATGATGCCGAGGGTGCCCTCGCTGCCGACGAACAGCTTGGTCAGCGACAGTCCGGCGGAGTCCTTCAATCGGGGTCCGCCCAGGCGTGCGATGGTGCCGTCGGCGAGGACGACTTCCATGCCGAGTACGTAGTCGGTGGTGACGCCGTATTTCACACAGCACAGGCCCCCGGCGTTGGTGGCGGCGTTGCCGCCGATGGAGCAGATCTCGAATGAGGACGGGTCCGGCGGGTACCACAGCCCGTGGTCGGCCGCGGCGCGTTTCACCTCGGCGTTGAGCAGGCCGGGTTGGGCCACGGCGGTGCGGGTGACGGTGTCGACGGTGATCTCCCGCATGCGTTCGGTGCTCAGCAACAGCGCGCCGTGTTGTGCGGTGGCTCCGCCGGACAGGCCGGTGCCCGCGCCGCGCGGCACCACCGGAATCCGGTGTTCGTGTGCCCAGCGCATGACCGCCGCCACCTGTGCGGTCTCGGTGGGGCGGACGAGGGCCAGGGCGATTCCGGCGTCGGGGTCCAGGGCCCGGTCCTGGCGGTAGCCGCCGAGGACGTCGGGATCGGTCACCACCATGCCGTCGGGCAGCAGAGCGCGTAGCGAGTCGAGATCGGGGGCAGAGCTGTGCGGGTCCACACTGGAAAACTACGTGGTTGGCGCGCGGAAGTGGGGAACCGGTCCGGTGTCCATGCTCCTCGTCGGGCCGGTGGCGGTCGCGCAGTACACTGCGGGCCGTGTCCGATCCCAAGCTCGAAATCCAAATGCTGCACGACCGCGTCATGGTCAAGATCAATCAGGACGCTGGGGAGCGGCGCAGCAGCGGGGGCATTCTGATCCCGGCGACCGCACAGGTCGCCAAGCGCCTGTCCTGGGGTGAGGTGTGCGGCGTGGGTTCGCACGTGCGCGCGGTGAGCGTCGGCGACCAGGTGCTCTTCGGGGCCGAGGACCAGTACGAGGTGGAGGTCCAGGGGCAGGCGTACTACGTGCTGCGGGAACGGGACCTGCACGCCGTGGCGAACGAGCGCCCGGAGCACGGCACCGGTCTATACCTCTAGCCGCCGGTACCGCCAGCCCTCTTGCGCACCGACCGCTTGCGTCCGATTCGCCGCATTCTCGGCAACTGTTAACCGAGCATTCGCCATCGCGCGGGAGGTGCGCAACCTGGTCGCCCAGATCCCGAGCAGCGACGGGGGCGTGCTGGCGGCCGAGCAGTTCTACGTGCACGCGCCCGTGGACGGGCTGCCGGCCGCCGGGTTCGCCCCTGACCTCGGAAGGCCCGTATCCCACCGGGGATACGGGCCTTCCGAGGCGTCGTGCCCTACTACAGCGCCTTCAGTTCCTCGGTGACCTCACCGACGGACTTCTTGGCGTCGCCGAACAGCATGGAGGTGTGGTCGGCGTAGAACAGCGGGTTGTCGATACCGGCGAAGCCGGAGTTCATCGAGCGCTTGAGCACGATGACGCTCTTGGCCTTGTCGACGTCGAGCACCGGCATGCCGTAGATGGGCGAGGAGGTGTCCTCGCGGGCGGCCGGGTTGGTGACGTCGTTGGCGCCGATGACCAGGGCGACGTCGGTGCGGCCGAATTCGCCGTTGATGTCGTCCATTTCCTTCATGGCGTCGTAGGACACCTCGGCCTCGGCCAGCAGCACGTTCATATGGCCGGGCATACGACCGGCGACCGGGTGGATGGCGTATTTGACCTCGACGCCCTTGGCCTCGAGCAGGGCCGCCATCTCCTTGACCGCGTGCTGGGCCTGGGCCACGGCCATGCCGTAGCCGGGCACCACGATGACCTGGTTGGCGTAGGCCATCTGGATGGCGGCATCGGCGGCGCTGGTGGCCTTGGCCGTCTTGGCCTCACCGCCCGAAGCGCCGGGAGTCGTTCCGCCGCCGCCGAATCCGCCCGCGACAATGGCGGGGATGGACCGGTTCATGGCCTTGGCCATGAGGTTGGTGAGGATGGTGCCGGACGCGCCGACGATCATGCCCGCCACGATCATGGCGGTGTTGTTCAGCGCCAGACCCGCGGCGGCGGCCGACAGGCCGGTCAGCGCGTTGAGCAGCGAGATGACCACGGGCATGTCCGCGCCGCCGATGGGCAGCACCACCATGAGGCCGAGCACGCCCGCCAGCACCAGCACGGCGACCATCCACCAGCCCGACGCGCCGCCGTCGGCGGCGGAGATGCCGATGACGACCGCGGCCACGATGGATCCGGCCAGCAGCAGCAGGTTCAGCGGCTGCTGTAGTCGGCCGATGCCGATGGGCTTGCCGGGCAGGATCTCCTGCAGCTTGCCGAAGGCGATGAGCGAGCCCCAGAACGACACCGAACCGATGATGGCCGCGAACAGCGAGCCGATCACGATGTGCACGGTCGGTTCCTCGCCGTGCTTGAAGTTCGAGAAGCCGCTGGTGTCCAGGAACTCCGCCCAGGCGATGAGGGCGACGGTGCCACCGCCGACACCGTTGAAGGCCGCGACGAGCTGCGGCATCTCGGTCATCTTGGTGAATTTGGCTGGGGGCACGCCCAGCACCACGCCGACGATCAGACCGGCGGCGATGATGATCCAGTTGCCGGTGTCGCGCACCGCGATGAGGGTGGCCACCACGGCGAGGGCCATACCGGCCGCGGCGATCCAGTTGCCGCGCACCGCCGTCTTCGGGCCGGTCAGGCCCATCAGGCCGTAGATGAACAGCGAGAAGGCGATGATGTAGAGGATATTGACCAGATTGTCCATGGCTTACTTACCTGCCTTCTTGCCCTTGAACATGCCGAGCATCCGGTCGGTCACCACGAAACCGCCGATGACGTTCAGGGTTCCGAAGACGACGGCGACGAACAGGATGATCTGCATCCCGATCGAGGGATCCTCCACCTTGCCCAGCACGACCAGCGCACCCAGCACCACGATGCCGTGAATGGCGTTGGTGCCGGACATGAGCGGGGTGTGCAGGGTGTTGGGCACCTTGGAGATGACCGCGAAGCCCACGAATCCGGACAACACGAGAATGGCGATATTCGCCAGGAGTTCGGTGTACATCAGGCATCGACCTCACGCGTGACGCAGGAATCCGCCAGCACCTGGTCCTCGAAATCTGGTTGCAGCGCACCGTCTTTCAGCATGAGTTCCAGGAGAGCGGAGATGTTCTTGGAGTACAGCTCGCTGGCGTGCTCCGGCATGGTGGCGGGCAGGTTCAGCGGCGAGCAGATGGTGACATCGTGGCGCACCACGGTCTTGCCGGGCTCGGTCAGCTCGCAGTTGCCGCCGGTCTCACCGGCCAGGTCCACGATGACGCTGCCGGGCTTCATACCCTCCACGGCGGCGGCGGTGACCAGGCGCGGCGCGGGGCGGCCCGGCACCAGCGCGGTGGTGATCACCACGTCGAAGCCCTTGATGGCGTCCTCGAGCGCCTGCTGCTGCTGGGCCTTCTCCGCATCGGTGAGCTCGCGGGCGTACCCGCCCTCACCGGCGGCGTCGATGCCAAGGTCCAGCCACTGCGAGCCGACCGAGCGCACCTGGTCGGCGACCTCGGGCCGCACGTCGTAGCCGGTGGTCCGCCCGCCGAGGCGCTTGGCGGTGGCGAGGGCCTGGAGACCGGCCACGCCCACGCCCAGCACCAGCACGGTAGCGGGCTTCACGGTGCCCGCGGCGGTGGTCAGCATGGGGAAGAAGCGGGTGGATTCCGACGCGGCCAGCAGCACGGCCTTGTATCCGGCCACGTTCGCCTGGGAGGACAGCGCGTCCATCACCTGGGCGCGGGAGATCCGCGGGATCGCTTCCACCGCGAATGCCCGCACACCCGCGGCCTTCAGCGCGCCGATCTTGTTGTCGGCGTTGCGCGGGGCCAGGAAGCCGATCAGGGTCTGACCGGACGACAGTTTGGCGATCTCGGCGTCATTGGGCGGTGCGACCTTGACGATCACATCCGCGTTCCACGGATCGCCGATGGTCGCGCCCGCTTCGGTATACAGTTCGTCGGGAATGAGCGCGCCCAGCCCGGCACCGGACTCGACGATCACCTCCACACCCTGCTTCAGCAGTGACGGAATGATCTTCGGCACCAATGCGACGCGTCGTTCGTCCGTGTTCGTCTCACGAACCACGCCGACGCGCGCACCGCGGGGCGCATCGTGCTGTGCGCTCTGCGTTGTGTCCACTTGTCAAACTTCCTTCTCGTGGTGAGGCCGGACCGCCTGCGAACTTACTGTGCGGTAAGTTCTAGGCAATTCTCGCAACCATACCCGGCTCGCGGTGAGCTTAGTGGAGATGGCTGTCACAGTGTGGGGTGAGCGGTGACCAGCGGCAAGTACGCACCTGCCAGGCAGGTTGCTTACTTTCGGGTGTGCCAGCAGGTGAGCGCGCTGCGCTCGCGGCCGGGGGTGTCGCGGCTCACTCTTACGCCGTAATCTCAGCGGGGTGAGTGGCTGCATCTTTTGCCGGATCGTGGCGGGCACCGCACCCGCCACCAAGATCCACGAGGACGACACCCTGCTGGCGTTCCTCGATATCCGGCCCATCACGCGGGGGCATACGCTCGTCATCCCGAAATGGCATTCCGGCGACCTCGACAAGCTCGACCCGGCCCTCGGCGCGCGGCTGTTCGCCTTCGGCCACCGGCTCGCCAAGGCCATGCGACGCAGCGATCTCCGGGTGGACGGTGCGAATCTGCTGATCAATGACGGCAAGGCCGCCTTCCAGACGGTCGATCACGTCCATCTGCACGTCGTGCCCAGGCACAGCGGGGACAAACTCAGCTTCGCCAAGGGCCTGCTGCTGCGGCGACCACACGACCGCGACAGCACCGCGGCGGCCATTCGCGCCGGATTGGACCGGCTCGCCGACGAGGAGAAGGAAACCAACGCATGACCGACACCGTGCCGGACCGGGAACGGATCACCGCCGATCTATCCGATCAGTGGGACGCGCTCGCCCACCTGGTGGACAGGCTCGACGAGGGCGGCTGGCGCACCGCGTCGTCGCTGCCCGGGTGGACGGTCTTCGACGTGATCGCCCACATCATCGGCACCGAATCCATGCTGCTGGGTGAGATGCCGCCCGAGGCGGACGTGACCGGACTCGAACACGTCCGCAACGAGGTGGGCGCGCTCAACGAGAAGTGGATCGAATCGCTGCGCCCGCTCTCCGGCGCGGAGCTCATGGTCCGCTACCGCGAGGTCACCGACCGTCGCCGCAAGATCCTGACCGCCATGGACGACGCGGCCTGGGCCGAGCCGGTGCCCTCGCCGGTGGGCATGGTGCCCTACGGCCGATTCATGCGGGTGCGCGTTTTCGACTGCTGGATGCACGAACTCGATATCGCCGACGGCCTGCGCGTCGCGGTGGACGAGGGCGGCCCGCGCGCGGAGTCGGCCTTCCCGGAACTCGTGCTGGGTCTCGGCCGTGCCGCGGTGAAGGGTGCCGGTGCGCCCGACGGTGCGCGCATCACCTTCGAGATCGGCGGTGCCACACCGCATACCGTGCACCTCGCGGTGGACGGCGGCCGGGCGCATCAGGTCGAGGAACTCGACGGTCCGGCCACCGTGGTCGTCGGCCTGGACTCCGGCCTGTTCGCCCGGCTGCGCGGGGGCCGCACCGACGCGGCGGCGCACGCCGACGAGATCGCGCTCAGCGGTGACACCGACCTCGGCGAACGCCTGGCGCGCAGCCTGGCGTTCACCATCTGATTCCGTGCGCCTGTTCCTGTCCAGCTACCGCTTCGGGGCGCACCACGACCGGCTGCTCGAGCTGGTCGGCGCGCCGGGGCGGGCGGCGGTGATCGCCAATGCCTGTGACGCCTGGCCCTCGGCGTGGGCGAGCGCGGTGACCAGCGATCTGGTTCCGCTGCGCCGCTCGGGATTCGAGCCCGAGGTGGTCGACCTGCGCGACTACGTGGGCCGCGCCGCGGAGCTCGAGGAGGCCCTCGCCGGATTTCCGCTGGTGTGGGTGCGCGGTGGCAACACCTTCGTGCTGCGCGCCCAATTCGCCCGCAGCGGTGCCGATCTCGCGCTCCGGCGGCTGCTGGAGGCGGACGTGCTCGTCTACGCCGGATACAGTGCGGGCGCCTGCGTGATGACCCCGGACCTGCGCGGTCTGGAAGCCATGGACGATCCGGACGAGGTGCGCACGGCCTGCGGCGGCGATGTGCTGTGGGACGGACTCGGTCTGGTCGACCACCGCATCGTCCCGCATCTGGATTCCCCCACCGACCCCGAGGGGTTGAGCCGAAAACTGTCCCAGGAGTACCGGATCGGCGGTATCGCGCACTGGGCGCTCACCGACGACGACGCCGTGATCGTCGACGGTGAGCGACTCGAGGTGCTCGGCGCTGTCTAATCGCCCCGGTGCCGCAGGCCGTGCCCGACCGCGACGGCCGCCGTGAGGAACGCGCCGACGGCCAGAATGGCGAAGCTCGCCACATAGGCGTCCAGCGTCGGCACCGTGGTGCCCGCGATGACGTGCGCCGACAGAATGGACGCGGTGACCGCCCCCGCGATACTGCCGCCCGCCGTGCGCACCAGCGAGTTGATGCCGCTGGCGATCCCGCTCTCGCTCATCGGCACGTGCTGCACCGCCAGCGTGCCGAGCGCCGCGTAGCCGATGCCGAAGCCGGTGCCCTGCAAGATATTCGAGATCACCATGTGATACCCGTGATCGTGGAACACCGCCAGCCAGGCCATGGACAGGCCCGCGAAGGTCGCGCCGATGGCCAGGGTGTAGGCGGGCCCGATCCGGGCGGCGATGCGGCCGGTGCGGAAGGAGAAGAAGGTCATCAGCACCGCGCTCGGAATGCCGTAGAGGCCGACCGCCAGCACCGAACCGGACAGACCGTAGCCGACCTGGTCGGCCGGGGTCTGGATGAAATTCGAGATGAGCGTGAACGATCCGAACAGGGCGAATCCGAGCAGCGCCGACGCGAGGTTCGCCGACAGCGACTGCGGGCCGACCAGCAGCTGCAACCGCACCAGCGGCTGCTTCACCTTCAGCTCCACCAGCACCCAGATCACGGTCAGCGCCGCCGCGGCGGCGAACAGCGCCAGCACCGATCCGGAGGCCCAGCCCCAGCGCGGCCCCTGGCTGATGCCGAGCAGCAGGCTCACCAGCAGCCCGGCCAGCAGGACGGCCCCGAGGAAGTCGGGTCTGCCGCCGTGGCGCACGCCGTTGTTCTCGGCGCTGAACTGGATCAGGACGGTGGCGGCCACGCCGAGGGCGGCGGTCAGCCAGAACACCGGGTGCGGGTCGGTGGTGCGGTCGGCGATCACGCCGGTGACCAGCAGGCCGACCGTGCCGCCGATGCCCATGGTGCCGCTGACGACGCCGATCGCGCCGACCAGTCGTTCGCGCGGGAAGGTATCGCGGATGATGCCGATGGCCAGCGGGATCATGGCCGCCGAGGTGCCCTGTAGCGCGCGGCCCGCGATGTAGACGCCCAGCGTCTCGGCCAGCGCGCAGACCACCGAGCCGATGATGAGCAGGCCCATGGCGACCATGACCATGCGCTTCTTGCCGAACATGTCACCGAAGCGCGCCAGCAGGGGAGTGGCGACCGCGCCGGTGAGCAGGGCCGCGGTGAACAGCCAGGTGACGCCGGAGACGTCGGTGTGCAGCTGGCCGATCATGCGCGGCAGCAGCGGAATCACCACGGTCTGCTGGATCGAGACCACCAGACCGGCGGCGCACAGGGCGAGCAGCGTCATGCCGAGGCGCGCCTGCGGGCCGTTTCCGGTGGCGGTATCGGCGGCCACGGCGGTGGAAGTCATGGGCATTCCTTGGATTACTTACCAAAATTAAGTAAATGGATTTCGTAGGATAACCGCATGCCTCCCCCGAAGGCCACCTCCGAATCGAACGCCGCGGCACCCAACACCGCATCCGACGCGGCGGCGCACATCGTCGAATTGGAACGCGCCATGTCCAGGCTCGCGCACCTGCTCACCCGGGCGCGGCGACACGACCGGGCCGTCACCGCCTGCGGAATCACCGTGGACCGGGCGAGCGTGCCGCTGCTGCGCATGCTCGCCGACGCCGACGAGCCGCTGCGCTTGGGGGAGTTGGCCGCTCGGCTCGATGTGGAAGCGCCGCATGTGACCCGGCAGGTGCAGCGATTGGAGCGGAACGGGTTCGTGCAGCGGGTCGCCGATCCCGCGGACCGCCGGGCGCAACGGGTCCGGCTCACCGATTCCGGCCGCGCCGCCGTGGACGCCATCCGTACCGTGCAGCGGCGTTGGATGCGAGAAGCCCTGGCGGACTGGAGTTCCGAGGATCTGTGCGCCCTCGCCATCCTCAACCACCGCATGCTCGACGACTTCGCCGAGCACACGCGGTGCCTGGAGGAGCCCGAAAGCGCCTGAGCGTCACTCGGTTTCGGTGGTCGGTCGCGACGCTACCGCCCGCTGCCCGGCGGCGGGGCCACGATGCGGGCGAACCAGGCGCACACCAGCATGGCGGTCAGGGGGAACAGCATGGCGGTGCTGAGCGGGACGAGTTCGGTGAGCCAGCCGATGATCACCGGCCCGGCCAGCAGGCCCAGATAGCCGATGCCGAAGACGCGGGACATATCCGTGGCGGCCGTACCGGAGCCGAGATTGCCCGCCGCCGTGAACACCTGGGGCACCCCACCGGACAGCCCGATCCCGCACAGCGCCCAGCCGACCACGGTCAGCGCCGTCCACGGCGACAGCACGACCAGCGTGTACCCCGCGGCCGCCAGCAGCGACCCCCACCGCACCACGGCCACCGGACCGAACCGCCCGCTGACCCGATCGGCGCACAGCCGCCCCACCGTCATGGCGACCGAGAAGGCCGCGAACGCCAGCGCCGCCGTCCCCGCCTCGACCCCGAGCCGCTCGCTCATCTGCAAGGCACTCCAGTCCCCGACCACCCCCTCCGCCATCAGCATGGCGAACGCCACCGCCGCCAAGGCCACCACCTTCCGCAGGGTGGACGCCGACGACACCGACGGGCCGTGCTGCGCGAAGCTCAACTCCGCCCGCGCCTCGGCCTCGCTCGGCACCGGTGCCAGCGGCCCGCTGGACGCGGTGGCGTGCGAGTCGCTGGGCGCGGAGGGGTGTGACCCCGGCGCTGCGGGGGTCACACCCCTCGCGCGCTGCGGCCGACCCTCGCGGTGCAGACGTCGGCGGTCTCCCGGGCGATGCGACGGCCCGGTCTCGCGGGCCGTTCGGTCGTTCCTCGGGTTGCGGGGGACATCCGAGCGGTTCGGCGGATACGGCGGCAGGCTCGGCGTGGGGCACGCTCGCGGCCTGCTTCCGCATGCCGTCGGCGCGGGGCAGCAGGCGCGGGGCGGCGAGGGCGATCACGGCCGACCCCACGGCGGCGGTGGCGATCATGGTCAGCCGGATATCGGCTCCGGCGCGCTGGGCCGCGGCCCCGGCGAGCGCGCCCGCCAATGAGCCGCCGGAGAACAGGGCGTGGAAGGCCGACATGATGGGGCGGTCGTAGCGCGATTCCACCTCCACCGCATGGGCGTTCATGGCGACGTCGAGCGCGCCGAAGCCGATGCCGTACCCGATCAGCGCCGCCCCCAGCGTGACCGGGCCGGTGGCGAAGGCGGGGCCGACGATCGCCACGGACGTGAGGACGGCCGACGCGGCGGTGACGGCGCGGCTGCCGAACCGGTCGGTCAGCGCACCGGCCAGCTGCATGCTGCCGATCGCACCGGCCGACATGAGCAGGATCAGCATGCCGAGGGTGGAGTGCGACACCCCGGTCCGCTCCGTCACGGCCGGAATGTGCACGAACCACATGGCCGACACCAGCCCGTTCAGGCCGAACACCGCGAACAATGCGATGCGTGCCGCACGGAGCGGAGGAGCGGACGTCGGAGCGACCATCGGTCCGACGCTACCGGCTGGCGGAAGCTCCTCGTAACCCCCATCGCGGCGGCATCGTCGACGCTGTGGATGAGGCTCCGATTATTATGCGGTTCAACCTGTTTGCCTTCGATTCTATTCCGGGGTACCGACAAGTTCCGCGCCGCGCCGCCCGTCTCGCCGCCACCTCGGAAATCCGGCGGCGGTCGGTGGGATGCCGATCGCCTCGCCTGGATCCAGTACACCGGATGCCGCCGCGCGCGAACATGGTTGAGAAGCGCGCCCGCATTTGCCATCGTCTTGGTTGTGGACGCACTGGCCAGCCTGCTCGAAGGACCTCGCGCGCGCGGCGCGTTCGTCATGCGGTCCTCGTTCGATCCGCCCTGGTCGTTGCGGATCGAGGACGGTGCGCCCCTGACCGTGGTGGCGGTGGTGCGCGGCGGCGGGTGGATCGTGCCCGACGCCCGCAACGGCAAGCCGGTCGCGCCGCGCCCGCTGCACACCGGCGATGTGGCCGTCTTCCGCGGCCCCGACCACTACACCGTCGCCGACGACCCCGGCACCGCCCCGCAGGTGATCATCCACCCCGGGCAGATCACCACCACCCCCGACGGCGAAGTGCTCTGCGAGACACTCAGCCTGGGCGTGCGCAGTTGGGGCACCGCCGTCGACGCCGAGACGGTGCTGGTCACCGGGACCTACGAGCAGGAATCCGCGACCGGGCGGCGGCTGCTGCGCGCCCTGCCGCCCATCATCGTGCTCGGCTCGGGCGAATTCGACACGCGTGTACTGGATCTGCTGGTCGACGAGGCCGCCAAGGAGCTGCCCGCCCAGGGTGCCATGCTCGACCGGCTGCTCGACCTGCTGACCATCGCCGCGCTGCGTGCCTGGTTCGCCCGCTCCGACGCGCCCGCCTGGTATCACGCCTACGCCGATCCGCTGGTCGGCAAGGCGCTGCGCCTCATGCAGCACAATCCGGCGCACCCGTGGACGGTGGCCGCGCTGGCCACCGAGGTGGGCGTCTCGCGTGCCGCGCTGGCCCGCCGGTTCACCGAACTCGTCGGTGAACCGCCGATGACCTTCCTGACCGAGTGGCGGCTCGCGTTGGCCGCGGATCTGCTGCACGAATCCGATGCCACGCTCGAGGCCATCGCCCGCCGGGTCGGCTACGGCAGCGCCTTCGCCCTGAGCACGGCCTTCAAGCGGCACTTCGGCATGAGCCCGCGCGACCACCGGGAGGCGGCGGTGCGGGAACGCACGGCCTGAGGCAGCGACCCGTCTCCCCGGAGCGCGCTGGCCTCGAACCGAACACCCCGCGCCCGGTCCGCACCCTCCCACTATCGTCAGCGAGGTGACTTCGGAGCAGGATTACCCGGTGCTGTGGCCGGTTCCGACCCGCTGGGCGGACAACGACCACTACGGCCACGTCAACAACGTGACCTACTACTCGTACTTCGACACCGCGGTGAACGCGTGGCTGATGCATGCCACCGGCACCGATACGCGGGACCTACCCGCCATCGGCATCGTGGCGCAGACCTCCTGCAAATTCCTGGGCTCCCTGAGCTTTCCGGACCAGTTGCAGGTCGGTATCCGCATCGCCCGGCTCGGCAACTCCAGCATCAGCTACGAACTCGCCATCTTCCGTGAGGCCGGGGATACGCTCAAGCTCGCCGCCACCGGCACTTTCGTGCACGTCTACGTCGACGAGGTGACCCGGCAGCCGATCGAGATCCCGGCCGTCATCCGCGCGGCCGCCGAACCCCTGGTGGTCACCGAGATCCTGGAATCGGAGGCGGCCGACGCCTGACGCCCACGCGGTGGCGGGAAACGTTTCCGCCACCGCGGTCGGGCCCCGGCCGATCCCGGCGGTCAGACCCGGCCGAGCAGGGTGAGCGGATCCTCCACCAGCGCGGCCACACTCGCCAGGAAGCGCGCCGCCTGCTCGCCGTCCACCAGCCGGTGATCGAAGCTCGAGCCGAGCGTGGTCACCCAGCGCACCGCGAGCTCGTCGCGGTGCACCCACGGCCGCTTCCGGATGGAACCCAGGCACAGGATCGCCGCCTCGCCCGGGTTCACCAGGGGCACACCGGTATCCACGCCGAAGACGCCCACATTGGTGATGGTGAAGGTGCCGCCGGTCAGTTCGGTCGGCGTCGCCGTCCCGGCGCGCGCCGATTCCGCCAGCCGCCCGATCTCCCCGCACAGGTCGCGCAGGCTCATGGCTTGCGCCTCGGCGATATTCGGCACCAGCAGTCCGCGTTCGGTGGCGACCGCGATACCCAGGTTCACATAGTGTTTGGTGACGATCTCCTGATTCGCCTCGTCCCACACCGCGTTGAGCTCCGGGAACTCGCGCAGCGCGACCAGCGTCGCCTTGGCGACCAGCGCCAGCGGCGTCAACGAGAGTCCCGCGAAGCTCGGGGTGCCGCGCAGATGATCCAGCAGTTCCATGGACCCGGTGAAATCCGCGGTGACGAAGGTGCTGGCCTGCGGAATATCCCGCGCGCTCGCCACCATCGCCGCCGCCGTGCGCTTGCGAATCCCGCTCACGGGCGTGCGCGTCTCCCGCTCGGTGGGCGCCGGCCGCGCCATCCCCGCATCCGGTCGCATGGACGGCACCGGCGGCGCGATGTGAATCGGAAGCTGTCCGCCGTCGTCACCGCGCGCCACCACTCCGCCACGGGTCCCCGCGCGCTCACGCTCGGGCGCGCTCCCGGATGCGGCGGCACCGCCCTGCGACGAGGCCGCCGCATCCCGGGCCCGCTGTACATCGGCCACCGTGATCGCCCCGTCCGGCCCGGTCCCCACCACCGCGGCCGGGTCGATGCCCAACTCCCGTGCCAGCTTCCGCGCGGCCGGAACGGCGGCTGGGCGCGTCGTACCGACCCGGTCCCCCAACCCCTCGCTGCCGACCCGAGCGTCCCCGAGGCCGCGTGCCGCGGCAATTCCGAACGCCCCATCCGAGGCTGCTCCGGATCCAACGCCGTGGGCGGCTCCGGTGTCCGGGTCGCGGGTAGCCCCGGCGGCTTCGGCCCCGGCACCCGTGTCGCGGGTGGCCCGGGTGTCCGTTGCTCCGGTGTGCGCGCCCCGGGGGGTTCCGGCGTCCGCCTCGCGGTTGGCTTCGGACTCCCCGCCGCGCGTGCTCGCCGCAACGGCCCTCCTCGGTGACCCGGCGCCGGGCAGATCCGGCGCAGCCGTCGCTGCCGGATCGGTCTCGGCGGCATCCGGTGCCCGCGTCGTGGCGGCATCGCCGTTGGCACTCGAATCACCCTCGGACGCAGCGGTTTTGGCGGCGGCGGCGCGGGCGCGGCGGGATTGCGGTTCGCTGTCGGGGCCGTAGCCCACCAGCACCGACTGCCGTTCCGGTGTGGCGTCCGCCCCGGCGATGCGGATCAGCGGTGCGCCCACCGGTACCGTGTCCCCGGGTTCGGCGAGCAGTTCGAGTACCGTCCCCGCGTAGGGGCAGGGCAGCGCCACCTGGGCCTTGGCCGTCTCCACCTCGGCGATGGTCTGGTTCAGTTCCACGCGGTCGCCGACCGCCACCGACCACGACACCAGTTCGGCGTCGGTCAGGCCCTCACCGAGGTCGGGCAGTCGGAACTCGAGAACCTGCTGATCTTCCACCGGGCAACCTCCGTGGCAGTACGGTCAGGCGGCTAGCGTGCGGTCGACCGCGGCGAGGACGCGGTCGGGGTCGGGCAGGTGGTGCCGTTCGAGCTTAGCGGGGGGATAGGGGATGTCGAAGCCACCGACCCGCAAGACCGGGGCCTCCAGGTGATAGAAGCACCGCTCGGTGATCCGGGCGGCGATCTCCGCCCCGAGCCCGCCCGATACCGGGGCCTCGTGCACCACCACCAGCCGTCCGGTCCTGCGCACCGACGCCTCGATGGTGTCGAAGTCGATGGGCGACAGGCTGCGCAGATCGATCACCTCCAACGAAGTGCCCTCCGCCTCGGCGATCTTCGCGGCCGCCAGCGCGGTCGCCACGGTGCCGCCGTAGGCGACCACGGTGGCGTCACTGCCGGTGACGCACACCCGGGCGCGGTCCAGCGGCAGTCCTTCGCCGCGGTCCAGCCCGTCGAAATCCACGTCGGCCTTGTCCCAGTACCGCCGTTTCGGCTCGAAGAAGATCACCGGATCGTCCAGTGAGATCGCCTGGCGGATCATGAGATAGGCGTCGGCCGGGGTGCTCGGTGACACCACCCGCAGCCCGGCGGTATGCGCGAAGTACGCCTCCGGGGACTCCGAGTGATGTTCCACCGACCCGATGCCGCCGCCGTAGGGAATGCGGATGGTGATGGGAGCCACCACCTTTCCCTTGGTCCGGTAGTGGATCTTGGCTACCTGACACACGATCTGGTCGAACGCCGGATACACGAATCCGTCGAACTGGATCTCGCACACCGGCCGCAGCCCGCGCAACGCCATTCCGAAAGCCGTTCCGACGATCCCGGATTCGGCCAGCGGCGTGTCGATCACCCGGTTGTTCCCGAAGTCCTTCTGCAGGGTGTCGGTGACCCGGAAGACCCCGCCGAGCCGGCCGATGTCCTCACCCATCAGCACCACCCGGGGGTCGTCCTCGAGCGCCCGGCGCAGGCCGAAATTGACGGCTCCGGCGAATGTCGTCTTCATGACCGGGCTCCCTCCAGGTAGGCGAGGTACTCGCGGCGCTCCTGCTCGATCAGCGGGTGCGGGGTGGCGTAGACGTGGTCGAACAGCTCCTCGGGTGCGGGATCGGGCATGGCGAGGGTGGCCGAGCGCAGCCGCCCGGCCACCTCGTCGGCCCGCGCGGCGACCTGCTGCTCGAAATCGCTGTCCCACAGCCTTTCCCGCTCCAGCAGCCGCCGCAGGCGGTCGATGGGGTCGCGGCGCTGCCACAGTTCGAGTTCCGCCGAGGTTCGGTAGCGGGTCGGATCGTCGGCCGTGGTGTGCGGCCCCATCCGATAGGTGATGGCCTCGATGAAGCTGGGCCCGCCGCCCGCTCGGGCATGGTCGATGGCCTGCCGGGTCACCGCCAGCACCGCGAGGACGTCGTTGCCGTCCACCTGCACGCCCGGAATCCCGTAGCCGATGGCGCGGCGGGCGAGCGGCGTGGCGCTCTGTACCCGCACCGGAGCGCTGATGGCCCAGTGGTTGTTCTGGCAGAAGAACACCACCGGCGCGTCCCAGCTCGCCGCGAAGCCGAGCGCCTCGGCGATATCGCCCTGGCTGGTCGCGCCGTCGCCGAAGTAGGCGATGGTGGCGATCTCCGCGCCCTCCAGGTGCGCCGCGTAGGCGTAGCCGGTGGCGTGCAGGCCCTGTGCGCCCACCACGATGGCGGGATTGGTCATCTTGACCGCGTCGGCGTCCCAGCAGGAGTGGGCGACACCGCGCCAGAGCCGGGTCTGCTGTTCCGGCGGCACCCCGCGCACATGGGCGACGCCCGCTTCGCGGTAACTGCAGAACACGTAGTCGTCGGGGTGCAGGGCGTGCGCCGAACCGATCTGCGCGGCCTCCTGGCCGAGCAGCGGCGGCCACAGTCCGAGTTGGCCCTGCCGCTGCAACGCGGTGGCCTCCACGTCGATGCGGCGGGCGATCACCATATCGGTGTAGAGCACGCGCAGGGTGTCGCCGTCGATGTCGGCGATCAGCGGGGCGTGTACGCGATCGTGCACGCGGCGGCCGTCGGGCTGTACGAGCTGCACCGGGTAGGTGGTCTTCTCGGGCATGGGTATCGCCTCCTCGAAGCACCGGTACACCGGGTCGCCGGGGGATTGTGTCCCGGTGGGCGAAGGTGTACGTGTCCTGTATCACACAGCTTCCTCGCTGGGGCGAACTGCGCAAGCCGACGCGCGGCAACTGTGCAGAATGCTCGGTAGATCGGGCTGTTCCCATGGCAAACTGATTCCTATGTCCAGTAGGGAGCCGGTAAGCGGGGCAATCGACGCCACCGATGCGCGCATGTTGCTGGAGTTGGTCGCCAACCCCCGCGCGACCGGCGTCGAGCTGGCCGCGCGCCTGGGACTGTCCCGCAATACCGTGCAGGCCAGACTGGCTCGCTGGGAGTCGGCCGGACTGCTGGCCAGCGTCGAGCGGCGGGTGGACCCGCGGGCGCTGGGCTATCCGCTGGCGGCCTTCGTCGCGGTGGTGGTCGATCAGCATCGACTCGATGCGGTGGTGGCCGAACTCGCCGAGATTCCCGAGGTCACCGAGGCGTGCGGAATGACCGGCCCGACCGATCTGACCGTGCGGGTGGTGGCGCGCGACGCCGACGACCTGTACCGCATCACCGGGCAGATCCTGAAGATCCCGGGTGTCGAGCGCACCAATATGGCCCTGGTCATGCGCGAACTCGTCGGCCCGCGCACCACCCCGCTGCTGGACCGGCTCGCCGGGGTGAACGGGGTGGTCGCCCGCTCCGTCGAATGAGACCCGGATACGGTGCCTTATGGACGTTTCGGGCAAGGTAGCCATTGTCACGGGTGCGGGATCGGGAATCGGGGCGGCGCTGGCCGCGACGCTGGTGTCCGCGCACGCGCGGGTGGTGCTGGCGGATATCGACTCCACGGCCGTTCGGGAGGTGGCCGATTCGCTCGGAGCGGCCGCCGTCGCGGTGGCCGGTGACGTCGCCGACGAGGCGGTGATCCGCGAGCTGATCGACCGGGCCGAGCGCGAATTCGGTCCGGTGGACCTGTATTTCGCGAACGCGGGCATTTTCGGCGGACGCGGGCTGGACAGCGCCGACGCGCAGTGGGAGTCCGCGCTGGATGTGAATGTGCTGGCCCATGTGCGCGCGGCGCGGCTGCTGGTGCCGGGGTGGCTGGAGCGGGGCAGCGGCTATTTCGTCGCCACGGCGTCGGCGGCCGGGCTGCTCACCCAGATCGGGTCCGCCCCGTACGCGGTGACCAAGCACGCCGCCGTCGGGTTCGCGGAATGGCTGTCGGTCACCTACGGGGACAAGGGGATTCGCGTGAGCTGCGTATGCCCCATGGGCGTGGACACCGCGCTGCTGCGCGCGGGCGCCGAGAGCGCCGACGCGGCGGCCGCGGCGGAGACGGCGATCCGGGCCGTGGTCACGGCGGGCAAGGTGCTGTCCTCGGACGAGGTGGCCGATGCGATTCTGGCCGGTGTCGCCGCCGAGGACTTCCTGATCCTGCCGCATCCCGAAGTGCTCGACATGTACCGCTTCAAGGGCTCCGACTACGACCGCTGGTTGGCGGGCATGCGGCGCTACCGGCATTCCCTGGAGAGCTGAACCGCCCGGCTCCTGGATTTCAGTCCAGTTTCGGGCGATTGGCTGGAGACCGGCGGTCCGGTCCGACGACAAAATAGCCCGATGAGCAGCACCGAAGTGGAGAACGGCGCCGTTGTCGCGGCCGAACCGGACCGCCCCGTCGGCCTCGGTCAGCCGATCGGAGCCGGGATCGTCACCGCGCTGGTGGGGTTCACGAGTTCGTTCGCGGTGGTGCTCGCCGGCCTCACCGCCGTGGGCGCGACCTCGGCGCAGGCCGCCTCCGGACTCATGGCGGTCTGCGTGACGCAGGGGCTCGGGATTCTGATCCTGAGCCGCCGGTACCGGATGCCCATCACCCTGGCCTGGTCGACGCCGGGTGCGGCGCTGCTGGCCAGCACCGGGGCGGTGGCGGGCGGCTGGCCCGCGGCGGTGGGCGCGTTCGTGATCACCGGCGCGCTCATCGTGGTGACCGGATACTGGCAGCGGCTCGGCGCGCTCATCGCGGCCATTCCGGTGGAGATCGCCCAGGCCATGCTGGCGGGCGTGCTGCTGCCGCTGTGCCTCGCGCCCATGCACGCGCTCACCGTGAGCCCGGCCGTGGTGGTTCCGGTGATCGCGGTGTGGCTGGTCCTCCAGCGCTACGCCGCGCGCTGGGCGGTGCTGGCGGCCTTCGCGGTGGCGGCGGTCGGCGCGGGCATCGAGATCGCGGTGACCGGGCGCGGACTCGAACTGTCGGCCATGGTGCCCCGATTCGAACCGACCGTGCCGCACTGGAGTTGGCAGGCGGTGATCGGGGTGGCGGTGCCGCTCTACATCGTCACCATGGCGGCCCAGAACATTCCCGGCACCGCGGTCATGAGTTCCTTCGGCTATCGGGTGCCGTGGCGACCGGCCATGACCGTCACCGGGCTGGGCACCATCCTGGGCGCTCCGGCGGGCGGGCACGCCATCAATCTCGCCGCCATCAGCGCGGCGCTGGCGGCGGCCCCGACCGCCCACCCCGATCCGAAGCGCCGCTGGGTGGCCGCCGCGTCGGCCGGTGGTACCTACCTGCTGCTGGCGCTGGTCTCCGCCGCCCTGGTCACCCTGGTCGCCGCCGCCCCCGATGGCGTGCTGGAAACCGTTGCGGCCCTTGCCCTCATCGCCACTCTGGCCGCGGCGCTCACCGCCGCCCTCGCCCCCGCCGAACACCGCTCCGCCGCCGCCCTGACCTTCCTGGTCGCGGCCTCCGGCATCTCGCTGCTCGGTATCGGCGCGGCGTTCTGGGCGCTGGTCGCCGGGCTCGTGGTCCGGTGGTTTCTTCGCCCGACCGGCTGAACGGGGCCGGTTCGATCGCCGCGGCCGATAGGGCCGCGGTGGCCGACCGCTGGGCGGGTGTGCCGGTCCGCCGTGCGCGTCGGCGGTGCCGCTGTGCGGGTGGGGCGGGGCTGCGTAGGGTGGTGGGCATTCGGTGTTCGTGCTGGAATTCTGCGACTGGGAGTGGGCTTGAGCGCGGTATTGATTGCGGCGGAGGAACTGCGGGAGCTGTTGTCGCAGGCGGATTCTCGGGTGCGTCTGCTGGACGTGCGCTGGGCGCTGGGTGACCCGGACGGGCCACAGCACTACCTGGACGGGCATATCCCGGGCGCGGTGTTCGTGGATCTGGAGACCGAGCTCTCCGCCCCGCCGTCCCCGGCGCGGGGTCGGCATCCGCTGCCGGAACTCGCGCAGTTGCAGAAGTGCGCGCGCAGTTGGGGCGTGCGCACCGGTGACACCGTCATCGCCTACGACGCCACCGGCGGTATGGCCGCGGCCCGCGCCTGGTGGCTGCTGCGCTGGGCCGGTGTCCCCGATGTCCGCATTCTCGACGGCGGCCTCCCCGCCTGGGAGCGCGCGGGCGGCGACCTCGCCGCGGGTGCCGAACCGGACCCCGTCCCCGGCGACGTGGTCCTCACCTCCGGCCACCTCGCCACCATCGACGCCGACACCGCCGCCACCTGGCCCGGCCTGCTCCTCGACGCCCGAGCGGGCGAACGCTACCGCGGCGACACCGAGCCCGTCGACCCGCGCGCGGGCCACATCCCCGGCGCACACAGCGCCCCCACCGCCGAAAACCTCACCGCCGAAGGCTGTTTCAAATCGCCCGCCGAACTCCGCTCCCGCTTCACCGCCTTCGGCGACGGCAAGGTGGCCGTCTACTGCGGCTCCGGCGTCACCGCCGCCCACCAGGTAGCCGCGCTCGCCGTAGCCGGCATCGACGCGGCCCTCTACCCGGGCTCCTGGTCCCAGTGGTCCAACGACCCGAAGCGCCCGGTGGCGACCGCCTGAACCCGGCGGGCGGGTGATCGCCGCCACCGGCCGTCCGGCTTGACCAGGAGTTCACGGCGGCCGTGCGGCGAGCGGTGGCCTTCGTGGCGGAGCACGGACCACAGCTGACGGTGCAGGTCTTCCTCGACGAGGAGCGCGGTCTGGCGCACAGTTTCCAGCTCTATCCCGACTCCGAGGCCGTGCTCGCGCACTGGAAGCTCTCCGACCCCTACATCCAGGATGTGATGAAGCACTGCACGGTGCAGTCCTTCGAGACCTACGGGGAGATGTCCGACGAGGTGATCGCCGGGCTGCGTTCCGGGCCCGTCGGGACGGTGACGGTTCGGCCGGGGCTGACCGGGTTCACCAGATTCGGCACGTCAGGGGCAGCCGGTGGCGACCTGTTGGAGGACCGCCTTGTCGGCGGTGGTGACGGGTAGGTCGTACTGCATGGCGGCGGTCAGCTACTTGGCCGCGTAGAAGCAGTGGTTGGCGGCGGCGGGTGGGAGCCATTCGGCGGGGGTGCTGTCGCCTTTGTCCTGGTTCGTCCTGCCTTCGGTGGCAAGGAGATTGAAGTCGAGGTCGTTGGCGAAGCCGATGCGGCGGTCCAGCGGCCAGCCGGCGGCCCCCATATCCCAGGCGGCGGCCAGCGGGTAGACGTGGTCGATCTGGACGGCTCCGGCATCGGCCTTCTCGAAGGAGAGTCGGCGGCCGGTGTAGGGGTCGTCGAGGTGGCCCGAGATCACCACGCAGGTGCTGCCGGGACGGAACCCGACCCCGGTCAACTGTCCGGCCAGCACATTGTTGCGGGTGTCGCAGCCGTCGTGGCCACCGGGCGCATCGTGGTCATCGGTCCACGCCGGGCCGAAGACGCAGCCCTGACCGGCCTTGCAGCCGCGCTCGTACCCGCCGGGGCGCGGGCGGGTCGGCAACACCCGCACCCGCGCGAGCAGGTCCTCGAGCTGGGCGCGCGAGGGACTGCCGGGCGCGGGCGCGGCCCGCGGGCCGATCGCCGAGCAGCCGCTCAGCGCGATCAGTACCGCGCTCGAACCAGCGAGCCAACGCCAGCGCCGGTCGAGCGTGGCCCCGGTCGGCACCCCCACCGCAGCCGCTCGCGCCGTCCACCGAATCCCGCTCAGAATCCGCACATCTCACTTCTACCCGCGTGGGCGCACGCCACGCGGATTTCGTAGGACTTCGCACCGGTTGCGTGTTCGCCGCGCCGGTTGCCGGGACTACAGCCAGGCCCGCGCCAGCAGATCGTCGGCCGACGTCTCCGACATCTGCGGTGGCATACGGGTGGCCGCGATCGTCTCGCAGTGCGCGCCGTCGTGCCCGATCAGCCACGATCCGCCGCGATCCTCGCACTCGGCGATCTTGGCGAAGGTGGTGAGCAGGAACTGGATGGCGTCCCGCGGATCGGCCGTGCGGGCCAACCGCTGAGATTCCCCCGGTCGGGACAGATCCAGCCACACCCCCGATTGGCCGTCCAGGCGCATCCCCACGATTTTCGTCGTGTCCACGAAGGTGAATTTCCGCCGCTCCCACGGCGTTGTGGGCGTGAAGCTCTGCTCGAGCACTTGGAGCAGAATCGTCATCTTCACGGCCTCCCTCGGTATCGAGTCGTCGCGGCCCTGGCTGGTGCCGCGATGGATTGTTGCCGGTGCGTCCCGCCCGATCGCCGCTGAAGCGCAGCAGCCACCGTCCACGCGCGGTGACCAGCGGATATCCCAGTATGTTCCAAAATCGCCCGGTTTGGTATCCCCTCGGCTCGTCCGGTTTCAGACGAGTTCCAGACCGCCGTCCACGGTGATGACCTGACCGGTGATCCAGGCGGCCGCCGGTTCGCTCACACGCAGTATCCAGGCCGCGACCTCTGCGGGGACCCCGCGGCGGCGCAGCGGGATGCGTGCGGTCTCCTCCCGCTTGATGGAGTTCAGTGGATGTGCACGGCGATCAGTCCGTCGCCCCGCTCCTCGACGCGGATGCCGGTCAGGTCGGGCACGTGGGCGGTCGGGGCGTGGGCGGCCGCGCGCGGGCCGACGCCGACGACGCGCATGCCCGCCGCCTTGCCCGCGGCGATACCCGCCGCGGAATCCTCGAAGACCAGGCAGTCCCCGGGTGGGAGGCCGAGTTCGGCGGCGGCCTTCAGGAACCCCTCGGGATCCGGCTTGCTGACCGTGACCGATTCGGCGGTGATGCGGACCGTCGGTACGGGCAGCCCGGCCGCACCCATGCGGGCCTCGGTGAGCGCGATATCCGCCGAGGTCACCAGCGCGTGCGGGAGGTGCGCGACCGCCGCCAGGAACTCGGGCGCGCCCGGGATCGGCACCACGCCGTCCACGATGGTGGTCTCCTCCCGCAGCATGCGGTCATTGTCGGCGTGATTGAGCTCCATGGGCCGGTCGGGCAGCAGGGCGGCCATGGTCGCCCAGCCCTGCCGTCCGTGCGCCACCGCCAGCACCTCCTCGATCGGCAGCCCGTGGGTGGCGGCCCAGGTCCGCCATAGTCGCTCCACGACGGCTTCGGAATTGACGAGGGTGCTGTCCATGTCCAGCAGCAGGGCGCGGGCGGTGAGCGTGGCGGTAACCGTCATGTACTGGTTATAACCACGCTTTCCCGGCGTGGCAATGCGCGCCGACGTCGACGCCTGGCGAGCCGCCCGCGAAAGCCTTTGTTGTGCAACCGGTCTCACCGGGTACGGGCTTGCTCGAGGATGTCGGATCGGGCGGCCCGAACGGCATCGCGGTGGGCGGCTGCGGTGGCCGGGTCGTCGCCCAGCGCCAGATACTCCAAGAGCAGGCCGCGATGGACCGCGAGGATGCGGGCGGCGAGGGAGCGGGCGGTTTCGGGTGGCGTGCCCGCTGCTTCCAGTGCCGCCGCCAGTGGGATCAGCCATTCGGTGACGACCGGGTCGAGGAAGCGTCGACGCAGCTCGGGGTCTCGGGTCGCGGCCGCGTAGATCTCGAAGAACATGGCGGTCCGGCGGCGACCCTCCGGAAGGTGGGCTTGGGTCCAGGCGTAATCGAGGCCTTCGGCGACGACGCCGGCCACGTGTTCGGCGGTCGGGGGGAGGTCCGAGGAGAACTCCCGGATGCGGGAGAGCAGCTGCCGGGAGATCGCGAGGTAGTCGTCGAGGGTGTGGTCGACGATCTCGGTGATCAGGGCTTCCCGGCTGCCGAAGTGATGCAGGAGATTGCGGGTCGAGGTTCCGAGGTGATCGGCCAGCGGGCGCAGGGTGAGTCCGAACAGTCCGTGTTCGTCCGCGTAGTCGCGGCATCCGTCGAGAAGTTCACGCCGTCGTTCGGCGTCTTTGGGGCGTCCCATGCTGAGCAGTTTATACTACGATCGTTACATGAAACGATCGTAGAAGGAATTGCCGGAATGCAGGACACCACCAGAGACGACATCGCCCGCTGTTTCGTGAACAGCTCCCGAAGCGCCGTCCGGACGATGACATTGCCCCGCGACTTCGATGACATGCCCTGGCCGGATTTGGACTATGTCGGCTGGATCGACCCGCGTGCGCCCCGCCGCGCCTATCTGGTCGCCGAGCACGCCGGGCGGCTGGTCGGCATCGAACTGCGGGCGGCGAGCAGCGACGGCCCTCGGCCCCGCACGGGCATGTGCGAGCTGTGCCACGCGGTCCACCGCGTCGGCGGGACGAACCTGTTCACCGCGCGCAAGGCCGGAGCCGCGGGCAAGGCGGGCAACAGCGTGGGTACCTACATGTGCGCCGACTTCTGCTGTTCGCTGTATGTGCGCGGCCGCAAACCACTCGGCGGCAACCAGCCCGAACAGGCATTGCCCACCGAGACGCGCATCGCGCAGCTCGTCCGGCGTATCGACGGATTCGTCGCCCGCGTGCTGGGGTGAGCGGCCCGCGCCGGAGCACCCGGCGGCCGGGCGCGGGCCGGGCGCGGGCTTGTCGGACCCGGCTGATTTGATGGGCGGATGCTGCACGGACTGTGGTCGCCGGGGTCCGGGCTGGTGCTGTGGCATCGGCCGGACGGCGATGCCGGGGCGGTCGTGGGCGAACTGCCGGATCCGCTGGGGTCGATCGTGCGGACGGCGCGGTTCCGGCATCGGGCCGAGGTCCTGGTGCCCGGCGCGCAGGGGCCGGAGCAGGTCACGGTGCGGGGGCACGCCCTGGCTCCCGAGACGGCGGCGCGGGTGCTGTTGCAGGAGTTGCCGCCGCGGGCGGTGGCGGGGGATCTGCGGTTTCTCGCGCATGTGGCACGCGGTATCGACCGCTGGGTGGGAGCCGGTCGGGTGGTGCCCGAGGTGCGCCGCGACGACGGCGAATGGTGGGTGCGCTGGCGGCTGCTGGGCGGCCAGCGGCAGCGTGCCTGGCTGGCGGAGCTGGCGGTCGCCATGCCCGCCGCGCTGCGCACGGTGGGGCGGCCGTCCGCGCTGCTGGAGGACTTCACCGGCGAACTCGCCGACCCGATCACCCGGCTGCGACTGGCGGAAGCGGCGCCATCGCTATCGGCCGACGGAATCTCGGCCGAGACAGCGAGCAGTGCGACGCACTCGGCGGAGATCACCGGCACCGCGGTGATCGGCGGATCGGCCCGCGCTGCCGCCACGCCCACGGGCGATGAATCGGTTCGGGACACCTCACGTGCGGCGGGGGTCGGATCGCCCGCGAGTCGCGCTCGGCGGGCGGTGGCATCGCGAAACGAGGGCGCGGTGGCGGCCGACGATCCGGAATCACTGACCGCGGCATTGCGGGACAGCCTGGCGGCGGCGGAGGGCTACCCCGGGCCGGACGACCATCCGGTGCACGCCACCCGGGTGGGCCCGCATCCGCTGCTCGCCGCCCTGGCCGGGGACGGGCCGCTGGAGATCGGGTCGCATCGGCTGGCGTCGGTGCTGGAGGACTGGCGGACGAGTCTGACCGCCGATGAACCCGAACTGGTGCTGCGCCTGCTGGAACCGCCGGACGCGGAGGCGGAGGCGGCGGATGTGCTGTGGCGGCTGGAGGTGTGCCTGCACACCGAGGGCGAGGCGCCGCAGCCGGTGCTGCTGCCGGGCGATCCGCAGGCGGTGCGGGTGGCGGGGGAGAAGCTGGCCGCCGCCAAACAGGCGTATCCGCGGCTGCGGGATCTGCCCGGCGACCCGCACAGCATGGATCTGCTGCTGCCGACCGAGGTGGTGATGGATCTGGTGGCGCACGGGGCGCAGGCATTGCAGTCGGCGGGGGTGCGGCTGCTGCTGCCGCGGGCCTGGCGGATCACCACACCCAGTCTGCGGCTGCGGGTGCAGAGCCCCGCCGCGACCGAAACGGCGGTCGGGCTCGGGGGTCTGGTGTCCTACCGGTGGGAGCTCGCCCTCGGCGACACCGTGCTGACGCCCGCCGAGATGGCGCGCATCATTGCCGCCAAGTCGGATCTGGTGCAGCTGCGCGGGCAGTGGGTGCAGGCCGACCATCGAGTGCTGGCCGCCGCCGCGGAGTACGTATCGGGTCGAGCCGACGCCACCTCCACCACCATCGGCGGTCTCTTCGCCGAACTCGCCGCCAATCCGGTGACCCGCGTCCCGCTCGAGTCGATCACCGCGACCGGTTGGGCGGCAGAGCTTTTCGACACCGAGCACCCGACCGAACCGGTCGATCCACCCTCCGGCCTGAAGGCCGAACTGCGCCCCTACCAGCAGCGCGGCCTCACCTGGCTGGCCACCATGTCCCGCCTCGGCTGCGGTGCCGTCCTCGCCGACGACATGGGCCTCGGCAAGACCATCCAGGTGCTGGCGCTGCTGGTGCACGAGCGCGAAACCCCGCCAC
Organism: Nocardia sp. CC227C; assembly: GCF_030767025.1. Lineage (GTDB taxonomy): Bacteria > Actinomycetota > Actinomycetes > Mycobacteriales > Mycobacteriaceae > Nocardia. The sequence continues at coordinate 522,749 of NZ_JASITE010000003.1, forward strand.
CCAGGCCGGATTCCGCGCACGGGGCGGCCGCCCCTGCCGAGCGGGTGCGCACGGCCGGTGACCCCGCGACAGTCCACCCGGCCGACACCGCCGCGCCGCACTCGCCCGTCGTCGCCGGTCCCGCCCCCACCCTGCTGGTGTGCCCGATGTCCGTGGTGGGCAACTGGCAGCGGGAGGCGGAACGGTTCACCCCCGGGCTGCGGGTGCTGGTGCACCACGGTGCCGGACGGCGGACGGGTGCGGAATTCGATGCGGCCGTGCAGGACTCGGATCTGGTCGTCACCACCTACGCGCTGTTGGCCCGCGACGTGGAGGAGTTGAAGCGGCAGGAATGGCAGCGCGTGGTGCTGGACGAGGCGCAGCACATCAAGAACGCGGCGACCAGGCAGGCACGCGCCGCCCGGGCGGTGCCCGCGCGACATCGCCTGGCGCTCACCGGAACCCCGGTGGAGAACCGGCTCGAGGAGTTGCGCTCCATCCTGGATTTCGCCAATCCGAAACTGCTGGGCAAACCCTCGGATTTCCACGCCCGTTTCGCGGTGCCCATCGAGCGCGAGCGCGACGAGAACGCCGTGGCCCGCCTGCGCGCCATCACCTCCCCGTTCGTGCTGCGCCGGGTCAAGACCGATCCGGCGGTGATCTCCGACCTTCCCGAGAAGATCGAGATGACGGTGCGCGCCAATCTCACCGTCGAACAGGCCGCGCTCTACCAGGCGGTTCTCGACGATATGACGCAGCGGCTGAAGGCCGCGAAATCCAAGGAGGACATGGGGCGCAAGGGTGCGGTGCTGGCCGCGCTGACCCGGCTCAAGCAGGTGTGCAACCATCCCGCGCATTTCCTCGGCGACGGTTCCGGCGTGCTGCGCCGCGGACGCCACCGCTCCGGCAAGCTGGCCCTGGTCGAGGACGTGCTCGAGGCCGTCCTCGCCGACGGCGAACGCGCCCTGCTGTTCACGCAGTTCCGCGAGTTCGGCGAGTTGGTGGCCCCCTTCTTCACGGAACGCTTCGGCGTGCAGATCCCCTTCCTGCACGGCGGCGTCCCGAAGCAGCGCCGCGACACCATGGTCACCCGTTTCCAGGAGTCCGACGGCCCGCCGCTCATGCTGCTCTCGCTCAAGGCGGGTGGCACCGGCCTGAACCTCACCGCCGCCAATCATGTGGTGCACCTGGATCGTTGGTGGAATCCGGCGGTGGAGAACCAGGCCACCGACCGCGCCTTCCGCATCGGCCAGCGTCGCGACGTCCAGGTCCGCAAGCTGGTGTGCGTGGACACCATCGAGGAGCGCATCGACGACATGCTCTCCGGCAAGCGCCAACTCGCGGATCTGACGGTGGGTGTCGGCGAGAACTGGATCACCGAACTCGGCGACGACGAACTGCGCGACCTGTTCGCCCTCGGTTCCGAGGCGGTGGGGGAGTGAGCGCTCGAGCGCGGCGGCGGCAGCGCAGCGTAACCACGCAGCGCTCCGCTCACGCCCGAAAGGACGCAGAATGAGCGACTACGTCGACTACAGCGCGTTCGGCAAGCGCCGCCCGGTGCGCGGGGGCGTCGAATCCCGCAGCCAGCGCGGCGGTTTCGCCAAGACGCGGTGGGGCCGCGCCTTCCTGGAGGCCGTCGAGCAGGTCGCCGATCGCGGTCGTTTGACTCGCGGCCGCACCTACGCCCGCGCCGGTCAGGTCGTCAGCTATCACCTGGAGCCCGGTGCGGTGCACGCCGAGGTGCAGGGCAGTCAGCCGCGTCCCTTCACCGCCGTCCTCACCATGCGCCAGCTGCGTGACGATCGCTTGGACGAGCTGGTCGCCACCGTGCGGCAGACCCCCGGGATGCTCGCCGAGATAGCCTCGGGCACACTGCCGTCCGCGTTGGGATCGCTCATCCTCCCGACCACTGTCAGCGAACTGGACTTCGCCTGCTCCTGCCCGGACTCGGGATGGCCGTGCAAACACGTCGCCGCCGTCTGCTACATCCTGGCGGAGCGATTGGACGACCATCCGAAGGATCTGCTGACCCTGCGCGGCGTGGATCTGGAGACCTTGATCGGCGCGGTGCAGCGTGATTCGAACCCGCCGGAGCAGGTGGATATCTACGGCGAGGAGTCCGCGCTCCCCGCGCTCCCGCGCCCCGATTTCCACCCGGCCCCCGAAGATCTCGACCCGGCCCTACTACGCCGAGCCCTGCGGATGGCGGCAGAAGACGAGCCCACAGCGGAGACGGGCCTGCGTCACCTCCGCGCGCTCTATCGCGCCCTGCGCTGAAGCCGATTCGGCGCCCCGCGCCGAAGCCGATACCGCAGCCCCGCGCTGAAACCCGGTAGCCCGGCACGGATTCCGCCCTGTGCGGGCGGTGTCGTCAGTCGGTGGGAGTCGGCCCGACCCAGCGCGTTCGCCGGTTCACCGCGCGGCGACCCGTCGCGACCGCCGTTCCGGCTCGGAATGCTCGGGGAGCCGGTCGAACCGATAGTCGTCCAGGTCGAAGTGACCGGCCCGCCATGCCGCCTCCAGCGTGCTCATCGGCTTGAGCGGCACGTCGCCGTTCTCGTCGAAGTAGTAGCTGTTCGCCAGTGCGCAGCTGTCCTGCCAGAACACCTGGGTGCCACGGCGATTCAGCATCTCCCGGAAGAAGCGCGCATTGGCCTCCGGCGTGACCTCCGCCCGGGTCGCCCGCCGCTTCCGCGCGTTGCGCAGCACCCGCAGGATGTGCCGGGTCTGCATCTCGATGAGCGCGAAGTACGACGAGCCATTGTACCCGTACGGTCCGATAATGGAGAAGAAGTTCGGGAAGCCGGGCACGCTCACGCCCTCGTAGGCTTGCAGCCGGTTGTCGTCCCACCAGTCCTCCAGCCGCACGCCGCCGCTGCCGTGCAGGTCGAAGGTCGGCATATTCCCCGATTCCATCACCTTGAACCCGGTCGCCATGATGAGCACGTCGACCGGGTGGTGGTTCCCGCCGGCGGTGCGCAATCCGGTCTCGGTGATCTCGGCGATCGGATCGGTCTCCAGCCGCACGTTCGACCGGTTGAAGGTGGCGAGGTAGTCGTTGGAGAATCCGGGCCGTTTGCAGCCGAGGGCGTAGCGCGGCGTCAGCTTGTCGCGCACCTCGGGGTCGTGCACCTGATCGCGCAGGTGGGCCAGTCCGACGCGCTCGCCCACCTTGGCGATGGGCAGCAGTCCGTAGTAGTGCGCGCTGAGCGGGAAGGTCAGTTCGACGAAGGTCTGACTGGCGAGCCGGGTGAGCAGGCGGCCCCCGGGCAGCCCCATCAGCAGGCGGACGGCCCCGGGCAGTTCCCGGTCCGGTCGCGGCAGACACCAGATGGGGGTGCGCTGGAAGACGGTCAGATGCGCGACCTCCGGCGCGATCTCCGGAATGATCTGCACCGCCGAGGCCCCGGTGCCGATGATGCCCACGCGTTTGCCCCCGAGATCCTGGCCGTGGTCCCAGCGCGCGGTGTGCATGACGATCCCGGAATACCGTTCCACCCCCGGGATATCGGGCAGTTTGGGCCGGGTGAGCACGCCGGTGGCCCCCACCACCCAGCGCGCCGTGATCTCCTCGTCCGCGCTGGTGCGCAGGCGCCACAGGTGCAGGTCGTCGTCGTAGTCGGCGCGGGCGATGGTGGTGCCGAACCGGATCCGCGGGCGCAGCCCGTACTTGCCGACGCAGTATTCGGCGTACGCCTTCAGTTCCCGGCCGGGCGCGTAGATCCGGGACCAGCCGCGCTGCTGTTCGAACGAGTACTGGTAGCTGAACGACGGAATGTCCACGGCGATGCCGGGATAGGTGTTCCAGTGCCAGGTGCCGCCCACGCCGTCGGCCTCGTCGACGATCAGGAAGTCGTCGAAGCCGTGCTCGCGCAGCATGATCGCCACGCCGATGCCGGAGAATCCCGCACCGATGATGACGATCTGGTGGTCGACGACGCTTGCGTTCATGAGGTCTCCTCGGCGTAGATGACGCAGTCCACCCGATGCTCGATACCGTCCACGGTCCGGATGCCGTGCGGTGCGAGCCGGGCGATCGGCCAGGTGATGAGCCGGACGTGGGGACGGTGCAGCGCCCGGTAGTAGTGGTTGTGGCAGGTGACCGGGGCGGGTGATTCCGGGGTCAGTTGGCGGCGGGTCCACGAATCCGGCACCTGGAGGCGCAGATTCGCGGCGGCGGCCCGGCGGGCGAGTCCGAAGGGCAGCAGTCGCGCCACCGTGGCGGCCGCCGCGGTGAGGTACGGCAGCGGCGGGCGCGGCAGCACCCACACCGGATCATGTTGGAAGACGGTGACTTTCCGGGCGCGCTCGGCCACCCTGGGTAGCACCCGCGCGATCGCCGCCGCGCTGCCTATCACCGCGACCCGCGCTCCGTCCAGCGGTAGTTGGTCGGTCCACCGGTCGCAGTGCAGCTGCGGCCCGGTGAAGGAGTCCGCACCGCGCGGTGGGCGTGCCCCGCCGCCCCGTGCGCCCCAGTCGGAGAACGCGTCCACCCGGGCGGCCGCCGCGTTCATTCCGCCACCGGTTCGTAGGTCAGCTCCTGGGACCAGGACGGCACCCTGCCGAGCATCCGCACCGGGAACCGGTCGATGACCCGTCCGAGTCCGTCGTTCACCGCCTGCAACGGTTGCAGTCGGTTGATGGTGGCGCGCCCGTGCAGCCGCACCACGTGATAGAGCGGCACCCGTTTGATGCTCGGGCTGCGCTCCCCGGCTTTCTCGTAGCGCCGCACCGCATTCCAGAGCTTCTCCTCGTCGAGCCCCATGGCCATGATGTTGGCCGACATGCGCGACAGCAGCGGGGTGTACACCAGCGCGCCGAGCAGCAGGGTGGGGCGCAGCGTGTATCCTGCCGTTTCGATGGCGATGCGGCGCAGCGGGCCCGCGCCGAGCTGTTCCAGCACCTGGAAGCCGACGGCGAGGTGTCGCGACTCGTCGCTGTTGATGTGCCGGAACACCTTGTGGCACAGCGGGTCCCGGACCTCGTCGAGCAGGAACTTCACCAGCGCGCCGTCCAGCGCGCATTCCAGCGAGGGTATGACGGTGGCGAGCACCGGCAGCGAGAGGTCGTCGGAGTAGCGGTCCACCCATTCGATGACGAGCCGGATGTTCTTGTTGGGCACCGGCATGGCGTCGCCGTCGAGCATGCCCCAGCGTCGCATGAGCGCCAGTTCCGCATTGGCGTGCTTCTGCTCCTCGGCGTGGAAGTAGCGGTAGATCTCGCGCAGCGATCCGGGCGGCGCTTTGCGGGTGAGGGCCGCGAAACCGCGCGCTCCGACGTGTTCGATCCACACCAGATCGGCCATGAACGCGGCCAGTGTCGGCCGTTGTTCGTCGGTGACGAGGTCGGCTCCCGGTGCGTCCCAGTCGATATCGGCCAGTGCCCACTGGCGGTCCCGGATGGTTTCCAGCATGTCCGGATAGGCGAACGCCATTGTTCGGCTCCCTTATCGGCGCGCCAGCCTTTCGATGAGTCCGGCGGCGCGGGTGTACGGAACGGGCAGCAGCCGCTTGGACTGCCAGATGAGCTTGGCCTCGACCTGCGGCACCACGTAGAGCTGGCCGCGGTCGACGGCGTCGAGGGTTTCGCGGGCGATATTCGCGGGCGGGCGTCCGGTCCAGCGCAGCAGCAGATCGCCGAGCCGCGCGGTGGACGGGTCGTCGATGGCGGCGTTGTCGAGGATGTGGGTGCGAACCGCCGTGGGGCACAGCGCCGTGACGGTCACCCCGGTGCCGACCAGTTCCGCGGCGAGGGTTTCCGACAGTGCCAGCACGCCCGCCTTGCTCACGTTGTAGGCGGCCATGCGCGGTGCGGAGCCGAAGGCGGCGGCGGAGGCGGTGTTCAGGATGGCCCCGTGCCCGCCTGCGCGCATGCGGGGTGCGAAGACGTGGCAGCCGTGGACGACGCCCCACAGGTTGACGTCGAGCACCCGATGCCATTCGGTGAGCGGCGCTTCGCCCACGGGTGCGCCGCCCGCGCCGATTCCGGCGTTGTTGCAGACCAGGTCGGTGGGATTGCCGAACCACTGTTCGGCGGTGTCGGCGAGGGCGGCCACCTGTTCGGCGCTGCCCACATCGCAGTACACCTCGAAACCCTTGCCCCCGGCCTGACCGACCAGTTCGACGGTCTCGCGGGCGGTGTCGGTGTCGATGTCGGCGCAGACCACGCGCCCGCCGCGGCGGCCCAGTTCGACGGCCAGCGCGCGGCCGATGCCGCTGCCCGCGCCGGTGACCACCGCGTCCGCGTACCTGGTGCGGCGGGATCCGCCGAAGGGGTTGAGTCGCATGGGAACTCCCGAAGCCGAGCGCCGCGACCGCTCAACTGGTGTCACCTGCCACCATTGGCCGCGCCTGCCACCAATTAGGCGCTCGATGGGGTAATTTGTCAATGATGAACGTGCGCGCACCGGCCCGGACCTGGGGTGGCCGAACCCCGGAGGAACGCCGTGCGCAGCGCCGCCGCAAGCTCATCGCGGCCGGACTCGCGATCTGGCTGGACCACGGCTGGGCCGCGGTCACCATGCGCGGCGTGTGCACCCGCGCCGCCCTCAACGACCGCTACTTCTACGAGCATTTCGCCGACCGCGACGAACTGCTCGGCGCGGTCTGGGACGAGGTGTGCTTCGAGGTCTTCGGCGAACTGTCCGCGGTCGTGGCCGAGCATCTGGATCGGACTCCGCTGGAGATCCTGCGGCTGGCCGTCACCCGTGCCGTCGATCTGCAGACCCACGGGCACGCGCGCATCCTCTTCGACAACCACGCGGGCAGCCGGGTGCTCGAGGAACGCCGCAAGGCCACGCTCGGCGATTCCACCGATCTGCTCATCGCCACCGCCCGGCCGTATCTGCGGCCCGGGGTGGACGAATCCGATTTCCGCATGAGCGTTCTCATGGGCATAGGCGGTTTCAACGAACTGCTCTCCGCCTGGCGCACCGGGGCCGTCGAGGCCGATGCGGAGCGGATCATCGACCACGCCAGCCGGGTCGCCACCCTGCTCGGAACGCAGTACCTCGATCCCGCGGCCATCGCCGCCGACCGCGAGTAGCCGAATTCCCGGGCGATACCGCTCGGTACGCCCATACTGGGCGCATGACTCGACGATGGGTGGGGTCCGCGCTGGACCGGCTGGTCGACGACGGCGTGCTGACCGAGGCGCAGCGGACGGCCGTGTCCACCGCGCTCGCCGAGGAGCGCACGGCCCCGGTGCCGTGGCCGCGGCTCGTCGCCGAGATCGCGGCCTATGTGGGCGCGGGCCTGCTGCTCGGCGGCATCCTGCTGCTGCTCGACTCCTCCTGGGACGATCTGGACCGGCGCGGACAGCTTCTCGTGCTGGCGGTGCTGGCGATCGGGCTGGTCGTCGGCGGGGTGCTGCTGGCCGGTGGTCCGGCGGCGCTGTTCGTCCGCGACGACGGCGACCGCACGGTGGCGGCGCGGCTGGCGGCCGTGCTGTTCGTACTGACCGCGCTGTGCGTGGCCGCGCTGGTGGGCACCGCCGTCCACGACGCCGGTGACGGCGCCACCTGGGTGTGGGCGATGCTCGCCGCGCTGATCGTCGGACTGGCCGGCTATGCGGCGCTACCGTCACCGGTGGGGCTGCTCGCCTGCGGGGTGTTCGCGGCGTCGGCGGTGGCCGGGGTGTGCGGCGAGTTCATCGGCACCGACAGCACGGGGACGGGGGTGGCGCTGGTGATCCTGGGCGGAATCTGGTTCGCGGCCGGTCGATTCGGCGTCACCGCGCCCAACTGGGCCACCTACGTGATCGCCATCGCCACCGCCCTCGTCGGCGCACAGGTGGCGGGATTCGACCACGAACGCTGGTCGTACCTGCTCGCCCTGCTGGTGGCCGTCGTCTGCTTCGGCGTCTACGCGACCGAGCGCACGCCGGTGCTGGTGATCGGCGGCGTGCTCGCGGTCGCCGTCGGAACGACGCAGGCGGTATGGGATTGGAGCGGGCACGCGGCGGCGACCGCCGTCACCGTGCTGGTGCTCGGCGCACTGCTGCTCGGCGTGGGCGCGCTGGCATTGACGCGCGAGCGCTCCTGAGCCTCAGAGCACGTCGATGCGGTAGACGCGCTCGGCATTGGTGTGGAAGACCATGTCCAATGCGGCCGCGTCGCAACCGTGCTCGGTGAGTGCGGTGGCGATGGCCTCGGCGGCATTGCCGATCGAGGTGATCGGTTTGTCCACCGGGAAATTGGAGCCCCACAGCAGCCGGTCCGCCCCGAAGACGTCCAGGGCGTGGTGCAGCATGGGGGACAGCCGCTCCTGTAGCACCGCGACCGGTGTGGATTCGCCCCGGGCGGGCACCGGGTGGCCGAGGATGGGCATACCCAGGCCGCTGATCTTGGCTACCACGTTCGGATGGGTTGCCAGCGCCGCGAGATCGTCGCGCCAGCGCAGGAACAGCTCGCGGCGGCGCCCCGGATCCTTTCCGGTGTCGCGGCCCACCGGCCCGAAAATGCCCGCGGGCGTGCCCAGATGGTTCAGCACGATGGTGGCGTCCGGATAGCGCCGGGCCAGCGCGGTGACCTCCGGGAGCTGCTGGGAGTACACCCACGCCTCGAAGGAGAGCTTGCGCTCGGCCAGCACCGCGAAGCCGTCGAGGAAGGCGGCGCTGGTGAGCACGCCCGGCGGCTTGCGGTGGCCGCGGACGCCGCGGTCGGGATGGTGTTCGACGCGGGTGCGGATGCCCCGGAACAGCGGCGAGGCCGACTGGTGGGCGTCGAGCAGTTCGGCGAAGGCGGCCGCGGTGGGATCGCCCCCGCCGACGATCGCGCCGAGGGCCGGGGTGTCGACGCCGAACGGCAGGCTGGCCACCCAGCGGGTCTCGTTGGCGGGGGCCAGCCCGCCCTTGCCGGACCATTCCGCCTCGACGTGGACGATCGCCTCGACGGGGACGTCCCCGGCGTCGTCGCGATAGTCGGCGGGTAGGTACGGATGGACGAACGGCTCGGGGTCGGCGACGAATTCCCGGTCCCGTCTCGGTGCCAGTCTGGCGGCTGTGTCGATGGGAATCGGCAGGTAGCGAAAGAGTTTCGCGAAGACGCTGAATTCCCGGGGCGTGGTCAGCGGATCCCACTGGTGGATGTGCGCATCGACGACAGTCATTCCAGTCAGGTCCATGATGTCCCTTCCGTACTGGTCGCTTCGATGCGGATTGTCCCATTTCCCAGACGGTCGGGCAGCCGAATCAGACGTTGCGGCGGTACTGGCCCCCCACGGTGAAGAAGGTGTCGGTGATCTGTTGCAGCGTGCACACCCGCGCGGCGTCCATCAATACCTCGAAGACATTGTCGTCACCGCGCGCCGCCGCCTCCAGCCGCGCCAGCGCGGTATGCGCCTCGTCGCGGTGGCTCCGGGTGAATTCGCGCACCCGGCGCAGCTGCGACTGCTTCTCCTCCTCCGTGCCGCGCGCCAGCTCGAGCACCCGGTGCTCGTCCGGCTGCGGATTGCGGAAGGTGTTGACGCCGATGAGGGGCAGGCTGCCGTCGTGTTTGCGCCGCTCGTACAGCATGGATTCGTCCTGGATGCGGCCGCGCTGGTAGCCGGTCTCCATGGCGCCCAGCACGCCGCCGCGTTCGCTGATCCGCTCGAACTCCAGCAGCACCGCCTCCTCCACGAGATCGGTGAGCTCGTCGATGACGAAGCTGCCCTGCAGCGGGTTCTCGTTCATGGCGAGACCCCATTCCCGGTTGATGATCAGCTGGATCGCCAGGGCGCGCCGCACCGACTCCTGGGTGGGGGTGGTGACCGCCTCGTCGTAGGCATTGGTGTGCAGGCTGTTGCAGTTGTCGTAGACGGCGATGAGCGCCTGCAGGGTGGTGCGAATGTCGTTGAAGCTCATCTCCTGCGCGTGCAGCGACCGTCCGGAGGTCTGGACGTGGTACTTGAGCTTCTGTGAGCGCTCGTTGGCTCCGTACCGGTCCCGCATGGCGATCGCCCAGATGCGCCGTGCCACTCGGCCGATCACCGAGTACTCGGCGTCCATGCCATTGGAGAAGAAGAACGACAGATTCGGCGCGAAGTCGTCGATATGCATGCCGCGCGCCAGATACGCCTCCACATAGGTGAATCCATTGGCGAGGGTGAATGCGAGCTGGCTGATCGGGTTCGCGCCCGCCTCGGCGATGTGATAGCCGGAGATGGACACCGAGTAGAAATTGCGAACCTTGTTGCGCACGAACCATTCCTGGATGTCGGCCATCATGCGCAGACTGAACTCGGTGGAGAAGATGCAGGTGTTCTGGCCCTGATCCTCCTTGAGGATGTCGGCCTGCACGGTGCCGCGCACGGTGGCCAGCGTCTCGGCGCGCAGCCGCGCCGCCTCGTCGGCTGTGGGCTCGCGTCCCTCGGCGGCCGAGAATTCCGCCAGCGCCTGGTCGACGGCGGTATTGAGGAAGTAGGCGAGAATGGTCGGCGCGGGACCGTTGATGGTCATGGAGACCGAGGTGGTCGGCGCGTCCAGATCGAAGCCGTCGTAGAGCGCCTTCATATCGTCCAGCGTCGCGATGGAGACGCCCGAGGTGCCGACCTTGCCGTACACGTCGGGCCGCTCGGCCGGATCGTGGCCGTACAGCGTCACCGAATCGAAGGCGGTCGAAAGCCGTTTGGCCTCGGAATGTTCCGAGAGCACCTTGAATCGCCGATTGGTGCGGAAGGCGTCGCCCTCACCGGCGAACATGCGCGCCGGATCCTCCCCGTCGCGCTTGAACAGGAAGACGCCCGCGGTGAAGGGGAAGCGTCCCGGCAGATGCTCCGAGCGCAGGAAGCGCAGCAGCTCACCGTGATCGGTGTAGCGCGGCAGCGCCACCCGGGGAATCTTGTTGCCCGACAGGGTCTCCCGGGTGAGCACGGTCCGGATCTCCCGGTCCCGCACCCGCACGACCTGCTCGTCACCCCGGTACGACTCCGCCACGGCGGGCCACTCGGCCAGCAGCGCGGCATGCTCCGGCGTGAGGTCGGCGCGGGCTCGCTCCAGCAGCGCGCCGACCGCGTCCGCCGGTGTCTCGCTGTCGGAATCCGCGCCGTCGGAGTCCGCGCCGTCGGAATGCTCGGCGTCGGCCAGCTCCCCGAGCACCGCCTCGAGCCGCTGCACCCGCCGCGCCGCCTCGGCCTGCCGGACCGTCTCGGCGTGGTAGTCGCGGACGCACTCGGCGATCTCCGCCAGATATCGCACCCGGGCGGGCGGAATGATCTGGGCGAAGCGGGTGGAGGCGCGAATGTCCACGCGGGGCAGCACACCCGGCTCCAGCGGCAGGCCCCGCTCGGCGAGCAGCCCGCCCAGATGCTGATAGAGCGCGGTGACCCCGTCGTCGTTGAAGGTGGCGGCGCTGGTGCCGAACACCGGCATGTCCTCCGGCGCGGCGTGGAACTCCTCGCGATTGCGCAGCAGCTGTCGCGAGACATCGCGCAGCGCGTCGGCGGCCCCGCGGCGCTCGAACTTGTTGATGGCCACCACATCCGCGAAATCGAGCATGTCGATCTTCTCGAGCTGGGAGGCCGCGCCGAATTCCGGTGTCATCACGTACAGCGACACATCGACGTGCTCGGCGATCTCCGCATCGCCCTGGCCGATCCCCGGCGTCTCCAGGACGACCAGGTCGTAACCCGCTGCCTTGCAGGCGATCAGCATGTCGTCGATATTGGTGGGCAGTTCCCGTTCCCCACGCGTGGCCAGCGAACGGAAGTAGATGTGGTCCGCGTCGAGCGAGTTCATCCGAATGCGGTCCCCGAGCAGCGCGCCGCCGCCGCGCCGCCGCGTCGGGTCCACCGCCAGCACCGCCACCCGCAGCTTGTCCTGCTGGTCGCTGCGCAGGCGGCGGATCAATTCGTCGGTGAGGGAGGACTTTCCGGAGCCACCGGTACCGGTGATGCCGAGTACCGGCACCCGCCGGTCGGCCGCCGCGGCGCGCAGGGCCGCCCGGTCCGCCTCCGGCAGGGCATCCTGCTGCAGGCAGGTGAGCGCCCGCGCCAGCGCCGCCCGCTCCCCGGCGAGCACCCGCTCCACCGGTACCGGCGACTCCGCCAGGTCCACATCGCAGACCTCGATGAGCTTGTTGATCATTCCCGGCAGGCCGAGCCGCTGCCCGTCCTCGGGCGAGAAGATGGTCACCCCGGCGGTCGCCAGCCGCGCGATCTCCTCGGGGACGATCACCCCGCCGCCCCCGCCGAAGATGCGCACGTGCCCGGCCCCGGCCTCGCGCAGCGCGGCGGCCAGGTACTCGAAGTACTCGACGTGCCCGCCCTGGTAGGAGCTGATGGCCACGCCCTGCGCGTCCTCGGTGAGCACCGCGTCCACGACCTCGCTAACCGCGCGGTTGTGCCCGAGGTGGACCACCTCCGCGCCCTGCGATTGCAGGATTCTGCGCATGATGTTGATGGCCGCGTCGTGGCCGTCGAACAGTGCCGCCGCGGTCACGAACCGCACCGGGTGGACCGGGACATGCAGGTCGGCCATCGCATCCTCCGCGGGGGATTCCATCGGTGTCCAGATAGTAGGACGTCAAACCAACTCTAGAGTGATCTGGCACACATTGCCAGAGCGGTGAGAATGGTCTTGTGAGCCATCCCACAGTCAATACTTGGATGTCCAACTATAGGATCGCCATGTACCGCATCGGCTACGACGAACAGGACTGGCATGGTTCGCGAACTCACCCACTTCATCGGCGGGCAGCACGTCCCCGGCGCCTCCGGCAAATTCGGGGACGTGTACGACCCGAGCACCGGGCAGGTGCAGGCCAAGGTGCCCCTGGCTACCACGGCCGAGGTGGAAGCCGTCATCGCGAACGCCGCCGCCGCGCAGCGGGAGTGGGCCGCGTTCAACCCGCAGAAGCGGGCGCGCGTGCTCATGAAGTTCCTGACCCTGGTGCAGGACGAGATGGACTCCCTCGCCGCGCTGCTGTCCTCCGAGCACGGCAAGACCATCGCCGACGCCAAGGGTGATATCCAGCGCGGCCTCGAGGTGATCGAATTCGCCACCGGCATCCCGCATCTGCTCAAGGGCGAGTACACCGAGAGCGCGGGCACCGGCATCGACGTGTACTCCATGCGCCAGCCGCTCGGCGTGGTCGCGGGCATCACCCCGTTCAACTTCCCGGCCATGATTCCGCTGTGGAAGGCCGGACCGGCGTTGGCGTGCGGCAACGCCTTCGTGCTCAAGCCCTCCGAGCGCGATCCCTCGGTGCCGCTGCGGCTGGCCGAACTCTTCGTGCGGGCCGGCCTTCCCGCCGGGGTGTTCAACGTGGTCAACGGCGACAAGGAGGCCGTGGACGCACTGCTGCACGACGAGCGCGTCAAGGCCGTCGGCTTCGTGGGCTCCACCCCGATCGCGCAGTACATCTACGAGACCGCCACCGCCAACGGCAAGCGCGCCCAGTGCTTCGGCGGGGCCAAGAACCACGCCATCGTCATGCCCGACGCCGACCTCGACGATGTGGCCGATCAGCTCATCGGCGCGGGCTACGGCTCCGCCGGTGAGCGCTGCATGGCCATCTCGGTCGCGGTGCCGGTCGGCGAGGAGACCGCGGACCGCCTGCGGGAGAAGCTGGTCGAGCGCATCGACAAGCTCAATGTGGGCCGCTCCGACGATCCGGGCGCGGACTTCGGCCCGCTGGTCGGCCGCGACGGCGTGGACCGGGTGAACGACTACGTGCGGATCGGCGTGGACGAGGGCGCGGAACTCGTCATCGACGGCCGCGGCCTGGTGGTCGAGGGCGCGGAGGACGGCTTCTTCGCCGGTGCCTCCCTGTTCGATCGGGTCACCCCCGAGATGCGGATCTACCGGGAGGAGATCTTCGGACCGGTCCTGACGATCGTGCGCGCCGCGGACTACGAGGAGGCGCTGCGCCTGCCCAACGAGCACGAATACGGCAATGGCGTCGCCATTTTCACCCGCGACGGCGATACCGCCCGGGACTTCGCCGCGCGCGTGCAGGTCGGCATGGTCGGCATCAACGTGCCGATCCCGGTGCCGATCGCGTACCACACCTTCGGCGGCTGGAAGCGTTCCGGCTTCGGCGATCTCAACCAGCACGGCCCGGATTCGATCCGCTTCTACACCAAGACCAAGACGGTGACGCAGCGCTGGCCGTCGGGGCAGAAGGAGGCGGCATCCTCGGGCCGCTCCGCAAGCTCCGCGGCCAACGCCTTCGTCATCCCGACCATGGACTGAGCCATGTTCCTACTCGACGACGACGAGAAGGCGATCACCGCGACCGCCAGATCCTTTGCCGACGAGCTGCTGGCACCCAACGCGCTGGAATGGGACGAGCGCAAGCACTTCCCGCTGGATGTGCTGCGCAAGGCCGGGTCGCTCGGCCTCGGCGGCATCTACGTCCGCGAGGACGTGGGCGGTTCGCAGCTGCGGCGGCTGGACGCCGTGCGCATCTTCGAACAGCTCTCCACCGGCTGCCCGGCCGTGGCCGCCTACATCTCCATCCACAATATGGCGGCCTGGATGATCGACAGCTTCGGCACCGAACAGCAGCGCCATCGCTGGCTGCCGGGGCTGACGTCGATGGATGCGCTGGCCAGCTACGCGCTCACCGAGCCGAGCGTCGGCTCCGACGCCGCGGCCCTGGGCACCAAGGCCGTGCGCGACGGTGACGACTACCTGCTCACCGGCGTCAAGCAGTTCATCTCCGGCGCGGGCAGCACCGATGTGTACGTGCTCATGGCCCGCACCGGAACCGAAGGGGCGCGCGGGATCTCGGCCTTCATCGTGCCCGCCGACACCCCAGGTCTGTCCTTCGGCGCGAACGAGAGGAAGATGGGCTGGAACGCCCAGCCCACCCGGCAGGTCATCCTGGACAATGCCCGGGTGCCCGCCGAGAACCTGCTCGGCGGCGAGGGCAACGGCTTCCGGATCGCCATGAACGGACTCAACGGCGGGCGGCTGAACATCGCCGCCTGCTCGCTCGGCGGTGCGCAGGCGGCCATGGACAAGACGGTGGCATATCTGGCGCAGCGCTCGGCTTTCGGGACACGGCTGCTGGACAATGCCGCGCTGCAATTCGAGCTCGCCGACATGCGCACCGCGCTGGAGGCGTCGCGCACCCTGCTCTGGCGGGCCGCGGCGGCCCTGGACGCCGACGCACCCGACAAGGTGGAGCTGTGCGCCATGGCGAAGCGGTTCACCACCGACGCCGGATTCGAGGTGGCCAACAAGGCGCTGCAATTGCACGGCGGCTACGGCTATCTGGCCGAATACGGGGTCGAGAAGATCGTCCGCGATCTGCGGGTGCACCAGATTCTCGAAGGTACGAACGAAATCATGCGGGTGGTCGTCGCCCGCTCGGTGGTGGGGGCGGCGTGAAAGGAAACAGCATGGGCGAACCGGAAGTCCTGATCGAAAAGCGCGACGGGCTCGGCCTGATCACGCTCAACCGGCCCAAGGCCATCAACGCGCTGAATCATCCGATGGCGCTTGCCATTCTGGACGCGCTGCGCGCCTGGGCCGCCGACGACGAGGTGCGCACCGTGGTGCTCACCGGAGCGGGCGAGCGCGGGCTGTGCGCGGGCGGCGATATCGTCGCCATCCACCGGGACGCCGCCAACACGGTGGCACAGGGTGATACGGCGGCCGCGGACTCGCCGAGCGGCCGGTTCTGGCGCGACGAGTACATCCTGAACGCGCTCATCGGCCGCTACCCGAAGCCGTACGTGGCCGTGATGGACGGCATTGTCATGGGCGGCGGCGTCGGCCTGTCCGGGCACGCCAGCCATCGCATCGTGACCGAACGATCCAAGATCGGCATGCCGGAGACCGGCATCGGCTTCATCCCCGACGTGGGCGGCACCTACCTGCTGTCGCACGCGCCCGGCGAGATCGGCACCCATGTCGCCCTCACCACCGCGCGCATGCGTGCCGGAGACGCCATCGCGGCGGGTTTCGCCGACTACTTCGTGCCCTCGGATCAGCTTCCGGCACTGCTGGAAGCCCTGCGCGACAACGACGCCGACACCGCCATCGCCAAATTCGCCCAGGCCGCACCGGAATCCGAACTCCTCGCCCAGCGCGACTGGATCGACGCCTGCTACAGCGCCGACTCGGTGGAGGAGATCGTGGCGCGGCTGCGCGCCCACGACGCCCCCGAGGCCACCGAGGCAGCCCAGGAGGTGCTGACCAAATCGCCGGTGGCGCTGAAGGTCACGCTGCGCTCGCTGCGCAACGCGCGCGCCGCCGCGCATCTCGAGGAGGTGCTGAACGAGGAGTACCGGGTGTCGGTGGCCGCGCTGAGCAGCCACGACCTGGTGGAGGGCATTCGCGCGCAGGTGGTGGACAAGGACCGCAATCCGCGGTGGAACCCGGCCACCCTCGCCGATGTCACCGCGGCCGAAGTGGACGCGTATTTCGCCGAATTGGGCGACAAGGAACTGGGATTGACCGCACCGGAGGGCAAATGAGCAAGTTGGTCGCATTCCTCGGACTGGGCCACATGGGTGGCCCGATGGCCGCGAACCTGGTGCGGGCCGGATACCAGGTGCTGGCCTACGATCCGGTGCCCGCCGCGCGGGAGCAGGCGCGCAGCGACGGCGCGCGAGTGTTCGACACCGCGAAACAGGCTGCCGCCGAGGCGGATTGCGTCATCACCATGCTGCCCAACGGCCGCATCGTGCTGGACGTGTACGCCGAGGTGCTGCCCGCCGCCACACCGGGCACGCTGTTCATCGACTGCTCGACCATCGATGTCGCAGACGCCAAGGCGGCCTCGGAGCAGGCCGTGGCGGCGGGGCATCGGGCGCTCGACGCCCCGGTCTCCGGCGGCGTCGCGGGTGCCGCGGCGGGCACGCTCACCTTCATGGTGGGCGGCGAGGCGGCGGATTTCGCCGACGGACTGCCGCTGCTGGAGGTCATGGGTGGCAAGGTGGTGCACTGCGGCGGCGCGGGCGTCGGCCAGGCCGCCAAGATCTGCAACAACATGCTGCTGGGCATCTCCATGATCGGGCTGTCCGAGGCCATCGTGCTCGGCGAGAAGCTGGGGCTCACGCACGAGAAGTTCTTCGATGTGGTGTCCACCGCGTCGGGGCAGTCGTGGGCGCTCACCTCGTACTGTCCGGTGCCCGGACCCGTGCCGACCAGCCCGGCCAACAACGACTACCGGCCCGGCTTCGCCACGGCGCTGATGAACAAGGATCTGGGCCTGGCGGCCAACGCGCTCCAGGCCAATGGCGTCGACGGACAGATCGGTCTGCTCGCCGCCGCCATCTACGACCGCTTCAACCAGGACGAAGCGGGCAAGGACTTCTCGGCTATCGTCACCGATATCCGCAAGCGATCCGGAGGAGAAGACACGCGTGGTTGATTTCGAGACGATTCTGCTGGAGCGCAAGGGGCGGGTCGCGCTCATCACGCTCAACCGGCCGAAGGCCCTCAATGCGCTGAACTCGCAGGTCCTCGCCGATATCTCCGCCGCCCTGGACCAGCTCGAGCACGATGACGAGATCGGCGCGGTCGTGCTCACCGGCTCGGAGCGGGCCTTCGCGGCGGGCGCGGATATCAAGGAGATGCAGAGCAAGTCCTATATGGACATGTTCCTCACCGACCACTTCGCGGGCTGGGACCGGCTCACCGCCTTCCGCAAGCCGATCGTCGCGGCGGTGGCGGGTTACGCCCTCGGCGGCGGCTGTGAGCTGGCCATGATGTGCGACCTGCTGATCGCCGCCGACACCGCCAAGTTCGGGCAGCCGGAGATCAAGCTGGGCGTCATCCCGGGCATGGGCGGCTCGCAGCGCCTCACCCGCGCCGTCGGCAAGGCCAAGGCCATGGACCTCATCCTCACCGGCCGCAATATGGACGCCGAGGAGGCCGAGCGGGCGGGCCTGGTCTCCCGCATCGTCCCGGCCGCCGAGCTGGTCTCCACCGCCCTCGAGGTGGCCGCGACCATCGCCTCGATGTCGCTGCCCTCGGTCATGATCGCCAAGGAGGCCGTGGACCGCTCCTTCGAGACCACCCTCGGCGAGGGACTGCGCTTCGAGCGCCGGGTGTTCCACTCGCTCTTCGCCACCGAGGACCAGAAGGAAGGGATGACCGCCTTCGTCGAGAAGCGCGCCGCGAACTTCTCCCACAAGTGAGCGGAGCGCCTCCGGCTCGACTCGACAGCCTGTGTCCCGCCGTGAATCACGGCGGGACACAGGCGTATCCGGCGCAGCCCCCGACAGTGTCGGGGCGGGGGCGCTCAGCCGCCGGGTTTGGGTGGGCCGATCATTTCGACCGGACTCGCGGGGGTGCCGCCCTCGTGATGGCCGCGGTCCATCATGAGCACGCCCGCGATGGTGCCGCCCAGGGTGGCGGTGACCGCGACGGCCGCGAGCAGTTTGCGCCGGGAGACCGGCTCCTCGGTACCGCGCATAGCGGCGGCCATCGGGGCGAACCGGACACTGCGCACCCGGCGCGCGGAGGGGCGTTCGGCGGCGAGCAGCACCGCGCCGCGGGCGGAGACGAATTCCGGCTCCGGATCGTAGATGAGCGGTATGTCCAGCTGTTGCTGGAGTTCGTCGCGAATGCTCAGCGTCCGGGTGCAGCCGCCGAGCAGCGCCACTGCGGTGGGGTGCACCCCGGTCTCGGCGATCATCTGCCGGACGAACGACGCCGAATGGTGGATCCCGGCCTCCACCAGGTCGGCGAAATCGCTGCGGGTGATCACCGCCCGATGCCCGGAGATGGGATCGCACACCGTCACCACCCGCTCGGTGTCCAGCGCCTCCTTGTAGCGGCGGCTGGACGGCAGATCCACCCCCACCCCGTTGCGGGCAAGCAGCCAGCGCAGCAGCGCGTCGTGCCCGTCACCGCCGAGTACCGTGCTGCGCTTGCTCGCCAGGATGGCGTCGGCGCGGCAGTCGATCTGGGTCACCGTCAGCCCGGACGCGCCCAGGTCGTAGAGCAGCACCGACCCTTCGGCGGGTAGTCGGCCGGTGAAACGCAGATAGCGCAGCTGGGCGACCGGTTCGTCGATCACGGTCAGGCGATTGCGCCCGGCCGTGGCGCGCACCGCCTCCGCCGCCGTGGAGCTGCGGCAGGTGGCGGCGATGCCGGTGATGAACTCGTCGCGGCGCACGGCCGACTGGCGCATGAGGCGAATCGCCTCGAAAACCGACTCCTCCAGCGCGCCGCCGACCCGGCGCGGCACGTGCACCCGGTCGATCGGGGGCAGATGCGGCTGGTCGGAATGGGTCAGCATCGCCCGTGCGCCCGAAGCGCCCGCCGATACCCCGAGGACCAGCACCATGGCTCAATGGTGAACCTTTTGCGGCCCGATGCCAAGACAATGCGGCAGGAAAGTGGCTATCAGGATGCTGGAAGGTTACCGGCTGGCCCATCTCGTCGGCGTGTCGCCCGCGTCGAAGTCCCCGGCGGCGCGTCGGAATTCTGCCAGCAAATCCAGCAGCTGCCGCAAACGTTCCGGCGACAGTCCCGGTCGGGAAAACACCTCCCGGTTCAGCGCGGCGGTCGCCTCGGCCACCAGTTGCCTTCCGGCATCGGTGATCTCGATCAGGGTCGCCCGCCGGTCGCTGGGATGTGGCACCCGTTTCACCAGGTGGGCCGCCTCCAGCCGGTCGACGGTATTGGTCACCGACGTCGGATGCACCTGGAGCCGGGCGCTGGCCACCGCCATGGGCAGCGCACCCGTCTTGCTGAAACTCAGCAGCATGAGCAGTTCGTAACGGGAAAAGGTCAGGCCAGAGGGCTTCAGAGCCTCGTCCACCCTGGCCATGACGATCTGCTGCGCCCGCACCAGCGACGTCACCGCCGCCATGCCGTCCGCGACGTCACCCCATCCGTGCTCGGCCCACTGGCGATGCGCCTCCTCGATGGGGTCGAGCGGCAGGGGACGTGGCCGAGACATGCACCGATCATCGCACGGGCGTCGGTTGTCAGCTCGATTCCGGCCCCCGCGGACAACCGCGGGGGCCGCGACGCTGTCCGGACTCGCCGCGTAGTCGGGGGTGCCTGTTGCCGCGCGCCGTGAGAGGCTAGGTTGGTTAGCCAAACCTCAGGTCAGAGGTGTGAAAGGACAGTCATGACGGCAGGCCGATGGAAACTGTTATCCGCTGCTCTCGCGGCACTCGCGCTCGTCGCGGCCTCGGGCTGCTCGAACTCGTCCGAGGACGACAACGAGATTCTGGTCTACAACGCCCAGCACGAAGCGCTCACCAAGGAGTGGGCCGAGGCGTTCACCGCGGAGACCGGCATCAAGGTGACCCTGCGCCAGGGCGGTGACACCGATCTGGGCAATCAGCTCGTCGCCGAGGGCGCCGCCTCACCCGCGGACGTCTTCCTCACCGAGAACTCCCCGGCCATGGCCCTGGTCGAGAACGCCGGACTCTTCGCCGATCTCGACGCCGAGACCCTCGACGCCGTACCCGCGCCCTACCGGCCCTCCACCGGCAAGTGGACCGGAGTCGCCGCCCGCGCCACGGTCTTCGTCTACGACACCGGCAAGCTGTCCGCCGACCAGCTGCCCGCCTCCCTGCTGGATCTCCAGCAGCCGCAGTGGAAGGGCCGCTGGAGCGCGGGCGTATCCGGCGCGGACTTCCAGGCCATCGTGGCCGGCCTGCTGGAACTGAAGGGCGAGGACGCCACGCGCGCCTGGCTGCGGGGGATGAAGGAGAACGCGATTCCGTCGCAGAACAATGTGGTCACCATGAAGGGCGTCAATGCCGGGCAGTTCGACGGCGGCGTCATCTATCACTACTACTGGTACCGCGACCAGGCCAAGACCAAGGAGAACAGCGGCAATACCGCGCTGCACTACTTCAAGAACCAGGATCCGGGCGCGTTCGTCTCCATTTCCGGTGGCGGCGTGCTGAAGTCGAGCGACAAGCAGGAGCAGGCGCAGCGCTTCGTCCGGTTCATCGTCTCCCGTGCCGGACAGGAGGTGCTGCGCGACGGCGCTTCCCTGAACTACCCGGTCGCCAGCGAGGTGGCCGCCAATCCCGCACTGCCGCCACTGGATTCGCTCCAGGCCCCGGCGATCGATCCGAGCCGGCTGAACGCGAAGAAGGTCACCGAGCTGATGACCGAGGCCGGTCTGCTCTAGACATGGCCGTCCGGATCGCGGTAGCCAACCGGCCGGGGCGCGGCTCCCGTCCCGGCCCGTTCGTCACGGGCGTCGCGCTGCTGCTGGTGGCGGCGACCTTCGTGCCGCTCGGCTACATCGTCTACACCCTGTTCGACACCGGACTGCACGAGACGGCCCGGCTCATCTTCCGGGACCGGGTCGGCGAACTGCTGCGCAACACGGTGAGCCTGGTGCTGCTCACCGTGCCGATCTGCGTGGTGCTGGGTGTCGGCCTGGCCTGGATCCTGGAGCGCACCGACGTCCCGGGGGCCGCCTGGTGGGGGCCGGTGTTCGCCGCGCCGCTGGCGGTGCCGGCCTTCGTGAACAGCTACGGCTGGGTGAGCGTGTTCCCGGGGCTGCACGGGCTCGGGGCGGGCGTGCTGATCGCCACCCTGTCGTACTTCCCGCTGGTGTACCTCCCGGCCGCCGCGACATTGCGGCGACTCGATCCGGCCGTGGAGGAGTCGGCGCGGGCGCTCGGTTCCGGGCCGGTGGCGGTCTTCGTCCGCATCGTGCTGCCGCAGTTGCGCCTGGCGGTTCTGGGCGGCGGCCTGCTCATCGCCTTGCATCTGCTCGCCGAGTACGGCGCGTTCGCCATGGTGCGGTTCGCCACCTTCACCACGGCCATCTTCGAGCAGTACCAGTCCAGTTTCGCCGGGCCCGCCGCGAGCGGCCTGGCCAGCGTGCTGGTGGTGTGCTGTCTGGTGCTGCTGGCGGGTGAGGCGACGGCCCGGGGGCAGGCTCGCTACGCCCGCATCGGCAGCGGTGCGCCGCGGGCCGCGCGGCGGGTCCGGTTGGGCGGCACCGCGATTCCGGTGCTCGCGGTACTGGCCGCGGCCGCGGTCGCCGCGCTCGGGGTGCCGCTGTGGACCATCACGCGCTGGCTCGGCAAGGGCGGTGCGGCCGTGTGGGATTGGGCCGGTATCGGCGAATCCTTGGGGCAGACGCTCGGTTTGGCGGTCGCCGCCGCCGTGATCACCACGCTGTGCGCCTTCCCGGTGGCCTGGATCGCGGTGCGCTCGGACACCGTGTTCGCGCGGCTGATCGAGGGGGCCAACTACATCACCGGTTCACTGCCGGGCATCGTCATCGCCCTGGCCATGGTGACCGTGACCATTCGCTGGCTGCCCGGCGTCTACCAGACCACCGCCATGGTGCTGGCCGCCTACACCCTGATGTTCCTGCCGCGCGCCCTGGTGAGCGTGCGCGCCGGACTCGCCCAGGTGCCGGTGGGGCTGGAGGAGGTCTCGCGGGCACTGGGCAAGTCCGCTCCCGCCACCTTCCTCCGCGTCACCCTGCGGCTCACCGCCCCCGCCGCCGCCACCTCGGCGGCTCTGGTGTTCGTGGCCGTCGCCACCGAGTTGACCGCCACCCTGCTGCTGGCCCCCATCGGCACCCGGACGCTGGCCATGCGGTTCTGGTCGCTGTCGAGCGAGCTCGACTACGCGGCCGCCGCGCCGTACGCGCTGATCATGATCCTGGTGTCGGTGCCGGTCACCTATCTGCTGTTCACCCAATCAAGGAAGGCGGCCGGTGTATGAGTCGTCTTGTCGTATCCCAGGTCTCGAAGACCTTCGGCCACACCCGGGTGCTCGACGCCATCACCCTCGACGTCGCGGACGGCAGCGCCACCGCGGTGGTGGGCGCTTCCGGCTGCGGGAAGACGACTCTGCTGCGGGTGATCGCCGGATTCGAGTCACCCGATGCGGGCACCGTCTCGGTCGGATCGGAAACCGTTGTGCGCGATGGCTTCTCGATTCCGCCCCAGCGTCGCAATATCGGCTATGTGGCCCAGGACGGCGCGCTGTTCCCGCATCTGACGGTCGGCCAGAACATCGCCTACGGGCTCAACGGCGGGCTGTCCGGCCGTCGCCGCCGCCGCGACCGGGTCGTCGAACTCCTCGACATGGTGTCGCTGGGCTCCGCCTATGCCGACCGCCGCCCGCACGAGCTCTCCGGCGGTCAGCAGCAGCGGGTGGCGCTGGCGCGGGCACTGGCCCGCAAACCCGCCGTCATGCTGCTCGACGAACCGTTCAGTGCCCTTGACACCGGACTGCGTGCCACCACCCGGCAGGCGGTCGCCGACACCCTGCGGGCCGCGGGCATGACCAGCATTCTGGTCACCCACGACCAGGAGGAAGCGCTGTCGTTCGCCGATCAGGTGGCGGTCATGCGCGCCGGACGGTTCACCCAGGTGGGCTCGCCGGAACAGGTGTACGCCGCGCCCGCCGACCTGTTCACCGCGCGCTTCCTCGGCGACTGCGTGCTGCTCGACGGCACGGTCGAATCCGGTGTCGCCCGGTGCGCCCTCGGCCGCGTACCCGTGCGCTCGGACGCGCCCAGCGGTGCGGTCATCGTGATGACACGGCCGGAACAGCTGGTGGCGCAGGTGGTGGCGGACGGTGAAGCGGGCACCGGGACGGTGCGCGCGGTGGAATTCCGCGGCGCGGACGTCATGCTCACCATCGCCCTGGACGGTGCGGCCGCGCCCATCCGGGTGCGCCGGATCAGTGTCGGCGCTCCGGTGGTGGGGGAGCGGGTGCGGCTCGAAGTGCTCGGCACGGCAGTCGCTTTCGACGCCGAACCGGATGCCGCCACCGCGACGATGCCAGCTACCGCCGCGTAATCCGAGCGGCCGCGGCGAAATTTGTGACCGGTGCCGCCGCGCCCCCTATATTGACGCGAGAACAGCGGGACCCGCCGATGCGGTCCCGCGCTCGCACGAGGGAGATCCATTGCGCACCACGCTGATCGTCACCGCCGCGGCCGCGCTGGCCATGGTTCCGGTATCGGCCGCCGCCGAAGGCCCCGGCGACAACCCGCTGCGGGTGAGCGCCGTGCACGCCGCCGATCGGTTCCCGGTCGAGGGCGTCACCGCGGATGTGAGCGACTGCCTGGGCGGTCCGGTGCTCGCGACCGTCACCACCGGTGCGGACGGCGCCGCGAGCTTCGGTGTCGCTCCCGGCTGCTACCGGGTGCAGCTCACCTCGACGCCCGCCGGGTGCACGCTCGACGGTGAGCCCGCCGTGCAGCTCGCGGTGATCCCGGGCATGGTGCAGACCGCGGACTACCGCTTCCGCTGCGCCTGATCGCGTGAACGCGGGTTCGGCCGGAACGCTCCGGCCGGATTCGGGTCCGAGCGCTCGGCTGTGCCCGTCTGCCCCCGGGCACAGTCCGCGCGTGGGATGTCGCCCACGTCGCGGTGTCCTTCGTGCGGACCGGCCGCGCGCTACTGGATGACCGCGCAGCCGCCCCCGGAGGACAGCGTGCACAGCATGGTGGAGATGGCGCGCAGCAGCGCCTCGAGCGGATTGCTGGGTACGGAAACCGGCGAAACCGTCATGGTGTCGGACCTTTCTGTCGTGGTGACAGGTCACGATTCGTGACCATGGGCTAGACCGCTCGGCACCACCGTCTTGTTACCAACGTGTGGTCGACGCGTGCGTGAATCGTGGCTGACCCCGCCGGTAAACTCGACGACGGGCAACATCACGGCAACGGGCCCGGTACACGGTTCCTGACAGCCCCGGCGACACCCGCTGTCCGTCGCGCGAGAGGCGTTCGCACCACCGATCGGGTAGGTGACGAGATGGGCGTGAAGTTCGCGTTGGCACATCCGGTGGGCGCGGGCCCGATATCGGACCTGCGCCGCTACGAGTGGACCGTCGAGGTGTCGGCCGCCTTCGTGGGCGCGATGGTCGGCGGTCTGCTGCTGATGGCTCCGCTCGATTTCGCCTGGACCAGCTCGGGTCCGTCGCTCCAGGTCGATCTGCTCGTCATGAACGTGCCGCGCGCGGCCGCCGCCGGCGCGGTGCTCGCGGTGGTGACCGCCGCCCTGGCCGTCTCGCTGGGCGTGCGCGCCGCGTGGGTGGCGGCGCTCGGCAGTGCGACGGTGCTGCTGGTGGACCACCTCCGCGATCCAGCCGCGGGCGCGGCTGCCGCGCTGACCACGGTGAACTACGTAGACTCGCTGTTCGGCGGCATGCTGCTGGGCGCGCTCGCGGTGGCGGCGCTGCGCCGACCCGCCTCCGGATACGCCTTCCTGACCGGCATCCTGTCGGCGGTCCTCATCGGCGATCTCACCGCGCTGCCCGCCGGTACCGCGTCGTCACTGGCCGAATGGGCCGCCATCGATACGCCGCCGGTCTGGCTCTTCGCCCTCGCCGTATTCGCGCTGGCGGCGGGAACCCTGTTGAACCGGCTCGAATCCCCCCTGGGCAGAACCGATTACGGTGATCTGCCGCTCGGCCCGATCGCCGCGGCGCTGCTGCTGGTCACCTCGCAGGTGGTCGCCGCGGAATGGCTTGCACGCCACTCGGATTCGTTCGCCGACACGGCGATGGCGGTTGCGGTCACCATGATCGTGGCCGTGTCGGCGGCCTTCCTGCTGCCCGCTCGCGACGGAGTACTGGTGCTGCTCGCGGTGGCCGCCGCCAATGTCGGGAGCGCGATCACCGCTGTGCCGCGCCCGGATTGGAGTATGCCCATCCCGCTGCTCGGCGTGGCCGCGGGACTGTGGGCGGGTCGCCGCTGGCCGCTGCCGTGGGCCGGGCTGTCGGCCACCGCGCCGCTCGCCGTCTTCGCGGCCCTGACCGCGGGGCGGACCGCGACCCCTGCGACGGTCATCCCGA
Organism: Nocardia sp. CC227C; assembly: GCF_030767025.1. Lineage (GTDB taxonomy): Bacteria > Actinomycetota > Actinomycetes > Mycobacteriales > Mycobacteriaceae > Nocardia. Next base: position 548,420 of record NZ_JASITE010000003.1, read on the forward strand.
TCCTCGGCATCACCGCCCTCGCCCTGCTCGTCGGCTACTGCTTCGGCGCGGTCACGCCGAGCGCCGCGCCGAGCACGGTGCTGGCGGTGGCGGTGCTGGTGGTGCCGTGTCTGGTACTCGCCTTGCGCGGCAGCAGTTTCGGCCGGGTGGCCTATTCGCCGCGCTGGTTCCGCGACCCGGCCGACATCGCGGCGCCCGCCGCGGGCTGGACTGCCCTGGCCGTTGTCGGCTGCTGCGCGATCGGAATGTCGGCGGTGTACGCGCTGCGTCCGGCCGCTCAGCGGCCGAAGCGTCCGTCGACCCAGGCCAGCGCGGTGGGATAGGAGGCGTCCAGTACCCCGCGATGGTCCACGCCCGGATAGGCCCGGTACTCGACCGGTAGCCCCGTCAGCCGCTGCTGGGCCACCATGGCGTCGGTGGCCAGCGCCGGAACGGTGGTGTCCGCGCGGCCCTGGAGCACCAGCAGCGGTCGGGTGAAAGCCAGTGCGCTGGGGTCGTTCTCGTCGAGCACGCGGGCCAGGGCCGAGACGTCGCCGTCCCGGTCGAACACCGCGCCGGTGGGCAGCCCACCCCACTGGTCCCCGCCGCGCAACTGCCCGATGCAACCGGTATCGGCCAGCGGCAGCATGGCATCGGCGCGCGGGGTGAGGAATCGTGCCGGATCGATCGGCGCCACCGTCTGCGCACCGCGAATCACCAAGGGCAGGAAGGCTGTTGACCCAGCGGCGACCTGGCCCAGCGCCGCCGCCGCACCGACCGTCGTGGCTAGCTGCGAGGCCGTGACGCCGAGGCCCTGGTGCGAGGCGGGGGCCAGCGCCACCGCCCCCAGCAATTGCAGTTCGGGGGCCCAGGCGGCGGCCTGCGCGTTCACGAACACGGCGGCCTGACCGCCCTGCGAATGGCCCACGGCCACCCACCGGGTGCCGATGGCCGGCTCGATCTGCCTGGCGGCCAACGCCATATCGGCGACCGCGCGCTGTTCGGCCGCACCGATCAGATAGCCGTGCGGGCCGGGCGTGCCCAGCCCCTGATAGTCGGTCTGCGCCACCGCGTACCCGGCCGCCACCCACCGCGCCTGCACCTGCCGCACCAGCGAGGTGTAGTCGTGCGCCGGATAGGCGGGGGTGGTGTCGCGCGACGGCGCGCAGTCGTCGGCCACCCCGGTGGTGCCGTGCGCCCAGGAGATGAGCGGCCAGCCGCCCGGCGGTGCCTCACCCGGCGGCACGGCGACGGTGCCCGACACGGCGACCGGATTGCCGCCGAGATCGATCGACCGGTACAGCACCAGGTAGTTCCGCGCCCCGGGCACCCCGGGATCGCCGTCGATCGACCGCATCTGGATCACCGACCCGTGCGGCCCGGCCACCCGATCCTCGGCCGGGGTGTAGAACGCGAGCGGGTCCGGAGTCTCGCCCACCGCATTGCCGGTGGCGAGGGGCGCATGCAGCGCGGACACGGCCGCGACCGCCGCCATCAGTGCCGCAACCCGCCCGCCGCGCTTCCCGCGCGGGTGCGTGGTGGCGAACTCGCTGGCGGACATGCCCGCGAACATACCGTCCAGAACGCCCGGGTCGGTGATGACAAGCCGTAGCCACCAGCGACTCTGTCGAGTGTTTCCACCCACAGGTACCGCCACGCGTCCGAGCCCCGGCCTCCGGCGCGACGAGTAGATTGGCCGTATGCGGTACGCCGACTGGGGTGAGCGGTCCACGCGGTGGTCGGGAATCCACAGCGCGACAGTCGATCCAGGTGGCCTGTCGGCGCACTGTCTCATGACGGCAGGCGAGCGAACGCCGTCGGACGCCCCGGTCCATCTGCTGGTTCCCAACCCGGCGGGCAGCGCGTCGAACACGATCGACGTGCTGCCGGTGCTGCGCAGGTACGGGCGCGTGATCGCGGTGGACCTTCCCGATTCCATGACCGGGCATACGGAGGCGCGGGGGCGGCGCGCGCACGGACTCGAAGCCGACGCGATCTTCCTGCGAGACCTCACCGACGCGCTGGGCCTGGACAAGGTCGTGGTCCACGGCTGGTCGGCGGGCGGGATGGTCGCGCTGCTCTTCGCCGACCTCGCACCCGAACGCGTGGCCGGGCTGGTGCTGGTGGCACCCGCCCTGCCCCCTCCGCTCGGCGCTGGCGAGAGCCGGTGGTGGCGGACGGTCGGCAGGGCGGGATTGGCGGTGGCGCCTCCGATCGCCCGAGCGGCGCTGCGGGTCTTCGGCACTCGCCTCATCGACCGGAAACGCGCGGTGCTGTCCGATCCGGCGGCATCGGGATGGGACCTCGCGGGCGGTGACGGATCGAGGCTCTCCGCCGAAATCCGGGAACTCGCCGTAGCGGAACTCGGGACGGCCGGGCCGAGTCAATGGGGCCGTGGCATCACGGTCTTCGCGTCGATCATGTCGGCCATGTTCGTCCGGCGTCGCCCGGTACAGGACGCCATGCGGCGTACGTCGGCACCCACCCTGCTGCTGTGGGGCGACGACGACCGCCTGATCGTGCGGGCATGGATCGACGACTGGACGGCTCACCGCCCCGACTGGCAGCTGACGGTGCTCGACACGGTGGGGCACGCGCTGCCGATCGAAGTCCCGCAGCGCTACGCCGAGGCGGTCGGCGAGTGGCTGGCGGGTGCGTTCCGACGCGGGTGACGGGAACGAAAAGGCCCCCGACCGGCTATGCGCCGGTCAGGGGCCTGATCTCGATGTGCCCTCGGCAGGAATCGAACCTGCGGCCTTTTGCTCCGGAGGCAAACGCTCTATCCCCTGAGCTACGAGGGCGGGGATATGTCCGGGCGGGTGTTCCGCTCGGGCTGGGAAAGCCTATCGCATGGGTTGCCTCTCGGCCAAAAACCGGTGCGGACCGGGCGTTTCGCGACTGCCCGGTGCACGGTTCGGCTCAGGGGTAGGGGAGGGGAGTCGCGCCGCGGGCGGCGAGCATCTGGGTCATGAGGGTGACCTCGCCCGACTGGGTGCGGGCCATCTTCTCGGCGAGATCGCGGACTCCGGCGGTCTCGGCGCGTTCGACGGCGTAATCGGTCATCGGGACGCCGCCCAGATGGTGGCGCAGCATGAGCTGGAGGAACAGGACGTCCTGGGCGGTGCCGGTGGCTTGCCGGAGCGCGACCAGATCTTCCTGGGAAGCCATGCCCGGCATGGTCGGCACCGGGCCGGTGTGCTCGGGTGCGGCCTCGCCGCCGTGGCTGTGCGCGGAGCCCGGCTCGGCCATCCAGCCCATGTAACCGCCGGTCGGCAGCAGCGGCTCGCCCCACAGTTGCAGCCAGGCGTGCATGCGGCCGAGCTGATTCTGCTGGCTGGTGAGAATGTCGTAGGCCAGGCTCTTGACGGCCGGATCGTCGGATTCCGCCAGCGCGACACCGGCCATCTCGACCGCCTGCGCGTGATGCACCGACATGTCCTGGCTGAAGCCGATGTCCACGGCGTTCGGATTCGGCTCCGAGCTGCCGTCCAGGGGAATCCGCGCGAACACGCCCAGCGCGAATCCGATGAGCAGCACGCCGATCACACCCAGTACGACCAGCGCGGGGCGTTGACTCGGGCGGGCGGGAGCGGCGGATCCGGCGGGCGGGTCGTCGGCGGGCTCGCGGGGATCGCTGTGTGACAACAAGGGCGGCATCACTGTCCCGGCTCGGGCTGCGGCTGGACATCGCCGGGCGCGGCGGGCTGCTCACCCGCGGGCGCGTCGGCCGGCGCGGGGATGTTCGGAACACCCTCCGGCAGACCGGACAGACCTTCCAGGCCCTCCAGACCTTCCAGCCCCTCCAAGCCCGGGATGCCCGGCATTCCGCCGCCCAGCTCGGTGGGGTCGGTCGTGGAACCCTGCGTCGCACCCTTGCCGTCCATGCCCACCGCGCCGGAGCCCGGCGGCGCCGGATCGAAGGCGGGCGGATTCACGGTGTCGAAGGTCGGGTTGGCGCAGCTGGCGCCCACCTCCGGATAGGTGTTCTCGTTCAGGCGCAGATCCTTGATGAACCGGTCCACCCGGGCATCGTCGGCTCGGTCCACCTTCAGCTGGTGCCCCCACGCCTGTAGCGAGATCGGCTTGTCCAAGCCGGGGTAGGGCGACATGAGCATGTACGGCTGACCGTCGACCTTCTGCTTCAGCGTGTCGATGGCCCCGGCATCCACATTGTCCGGGTTGTAGGTGATCCATACCGCACCGTGTTCGAGCGAGTGCACCGCGTTCTCGGTGCGAATGGCCTTGTCGTACACCACACCGGTGCACGCCGCCCACGAACTGTCGTGCGGCCCGCCGAAGGGCGGGGCCTGGTCGTAGGCCACCCGCTGGGGCGCGGACACGTGCTGACCCGCCGGATAGTCCTTCTTGACCACGCCGTCGATGTAGGCCGACGGGTTCTTCAGCTCCTCCTGCGCGTGGTACTTCGGTACCAGGTACGCGGCGAGCGCGCCGACGAGTGCGATGATCACCACCGCGGCTCCGATGGTCGACCACGGGATATTGCGCTTGGTCGGCAGCTTCCCGCTCTTGCCTCCCTTTCGCGGCGACGTGGAGGATTTGCTCGCGGCCTTGATGGCTTTCGCCGATGTGGCGCTGGTCCTGCTCGGCATCGCTTGGTGTGCTCTTTTCGACGTGTGGACAATCAGACGGGGTGGCGACACGTCGCCGCCCCGTTTGCCGGGCGCATGCCCGCGAGGTGCCCGCTGACGGCGTTCACCTGCTCAGACCATAGGATAGTGACTCGTGACTCCAGCTGACCTTGCAGATCTCCTTCGTGCGACCGCGGCGAAGGTCCTTGTCGAACGTGGATCCGACCCTTCGGTCCTGCCCGACGAGGTCAAGGTGGAGCGTCCGCGCAACCCTGAGCACGGTGACTATGCCACGAATCTGGCCATGCAGGTAGGGAAGAAAGCGGGAATGAATCCGCGGGATTTCGCGAACCTGCTGGCCGAGGCGCTGTCGGCGGCGGAGGGCATCGAGTCCGCGGAGATCGCCGGACCGGGCTTCCTGAACATCCGGTTGGCCAAGGCCGCCCAGGGCGCGATCATCACCACGATCCTGGCCGCGGGTGCGAGCTTCGGCACGGCCGACACCCTCGCGGGCACCAAGATCAACCTGGAATTCGTTTCCGCCAACCCCACTGGACCGGTGCATCTCGGTGGCACCCGCTGGGCCGCGGTGGGCGACGCGCTGGGTCGCATCCTGGCGGCGCAGGGCGCGGAGGTCACCCGCGAGTACTACTTCAACGACAACGGCGCGCAGATCGACCGCTTCGCCAAGTCGCTGGTCGCCGCCGCGCTCGGCGAGCCCACCCCCGAGGACGGCTACGCGGGCGCGTACATCGGCGAGATCGCCGCGACCATCGTGGCGGCGCACCCCACGGCGGTCGAGCTGCCCGCCGAGCAGCGGCACGAGCTGTTCCGGCGCGAGGGCGTCGAGCTGATGTTCACGCAGATCAAGCAGTCGCTGCACGACTTCGGCACCGACTTCGACGTGTACTTCAACGAGAGCTCGCTGTTCGAGTCCGGTGCGGTGGACAAGGCGCTGGAGCGCATGAAGTCCTCGGGCAACCTGTACGAGTCCGACGGCGCCTGGTGGATCAACTCCACCGAGTACGGTGACGACAAGGACCGCGTCGTCATCAAGAGCGACGGCACGTCGGCCTATATCGGCGGCGATATCGCCTATCTGGAGAACAAGCTGGCGCGCGGGTTCGACCTGTGCATCTACATGCTCGGGGCCGACCACCACGGCTACATCGGCCGCCTGAAGGCCGTCGCCGCCACGCTCGGCGAGAACCCCGACGTGGTCGAGGTGCTCATCGGCCAGATGGTGAACCTGCTCAAAGACGGTGCGGCCGTGAAGATGTCGAAGCGGGCGGGCACCGTGGTCACGCTGGAGGACCTGGTCGACGCCATCGGCGTGGACGCCGCCCGCTACTCGCTCATGCGGTCGTCGGTGAACACCGGCATCGATATCGACATCAACCTGTGGACCAAGCAGGACAGCGTCAACCCGGTGTACTACGTGCAGTACGCGCACGCCCGCACCTGCCGCATCATCGACAATGCCAAGGCATTCGACTTCGATTCGGTGACACCGGATTTCGGCCTGATGTCGGCCGAGCGCGAGGGCCAGCTGATCCGTACCCTCGGCGAGTACCCGCGGGTGGTGGCCACTGCCGCCGAGATGCGCGAACCGCATCGGGTGGTGCGCTACCTGGAGGAGCTCGCCGGGGCCTACCACCCCTTCCAGTCCGACGACGACATGCGCGTGCTGCCCAAGGGCGACGAGCCCGTCTCGCCGCGCCACGCCGCCCGCCTCGAACTGGTCAAAGCCACCAACCAAGTCCTCGCCAACGGCCTCGGCCTGCTAGGCGTATCTGCCCCGGAGCGTATGTAGATGAGTGCCCACCCCGCCGGACCCCGCCACGCGGACATCCCGCACGCGCCGAACCTGCCGGAGCGCCCGACCGCGGCCCGGCAGCTGATCGAGCTGCCCGCGAACGTGTGGCCGCGCAACGCCACCCGCGACGCCGACGGCGTGGTGCGGCTGGCGGGCGTACCCGTGCACGAGCTGGCCGCCGAATTCGGCACCCCGCTGTTCGTCATCGATGAGGACGACTTCCGGTCCCGCTGCCGGGATATGGTGCGTGCCTTCGGTGACAACGCCAAGGTGCACTACGCCTCCAAGGCGTTCCTGTGCGGTGAGATCGCGCGCTGGATTCGCGACGAGGGCCTGTCGCTGGACGTGTGCTCCGGCGGCGAGCTCGCGGTGGCGCTGCGCGCCGGTTTCCCCGCCGACCGAATCGCCTTGCACGGCAACAACAAATCCGTGCCTGAACTGGAGGCCGCGGTGCGCGCCGGGATCGGCCACGTGGTGCTGGACTCGCTCATCGAGATCGAGCGGCTGGAAGCGGTGGCCAAGAGCGCGGGCGTGGTGCAGGACGTGCTGGTGCGCCTCACCGTCGGCGTGGAAGCCCATACCCACGAATACATCTCGACCGCGCACGAGGATCAGAAGTTCGGCTTCTCGGTCGCCAGCGGCGACGCCATGCAGGCCATCGCTCGCGTCTTCGAGTCCTCGCACCTGCGCATGGTCGGCCTGCACAGCCACATCGGCTCGCAGATCTTCGACATCGACGGCTTCGAGATCTCCACCCGGCGCATGCTCGGGGTGCTGCGCGAGGCCGTGGACAAGTTCGGGGCCGACCGCGCCGCGCAGATAAGCATTCTGGATCTCGGTGGCGGCCTGGGTATCTCGTACCTGCCGCACGACGATCCGCCCGCGCTGGACGAGTTCGCCGCCAAGCTGGACCACATCGTCACCGAGGAGGCGGCGCACGCCGGGCTGCCGAAGCCGACCATCGCGGTCGAACCGGGCCGGGCCATCGCCGGACCGGGCACCGTGACGCTCTACGAGGTCGGCACCATCAAGGACGTCACCCTCGACGGGGGCAACCGCCGCCGCTACGTCTCGGTGGACGGCGGCATGAGCGACAACATCCGTCCCGCGCTGTATCAGGCCGAGTACGACTGCCGATTGGTCTCGCGTGCCAGCGATTCCACCGCCGTCGTGGCTCGTGTGGTCGGAAAGCATTGCGAGAGTGGGGATATCGTCATTCGCGATACCTGGATGCCCGCCGACGTGGGTCCGGGCGATCTCATCGCGGTGGCCGCGACGGGCGCGTACTGCTATTCGATGTCGAGTCGCTACAACATGCTCACCCGGCCCGCCGTGGTGGCGGTGCGGGACGGCATGGCGCGCTTGATTCTCCGCCGGGAGACGGTGGAGGACCTACTCAGCTTGGAGGTGCAATGAACGAGGTATCGCGCAGCGATTCGGTGAGAAACGGCGTGTGGGGGACGGACCACCCGATCGGTGTCGCGGTGCTCGGCATGGGCACCGTCGGCACCGAGGTCGTGCGCATCCTGCGCGATCACGCCGACGACATCTGCAACCGGGTCGGCGCACCCGTGGTGCTGCGCGGGGTGTCCGTGCGCGACCTCGGCAAGGACCGCGGCCTGCCCGCCGAGCTGCTGACCACCGACTCCGAGGCCCTGGTCACCCGCGACGACGTGGATATCGTCGTCGAGCTCATGGGCGGCATCGACCCGGCCCGCGCGCTGATCAAGCAGGCCCTGGACGCGGGCAAATCCGTGATCACCGCCAACAAGGCCCTGCTCGCCGACTACACCGGCGAACTCGCCGCCGCGGCCGAGAACAGCCGCGCCGACCTGTACTTCGAGGCCGCCGTCGCCGGAGCCATCCCGGTGATGCGCCCGCTCATCCAGTCGCTGTCCGGTGACCGGGTGAACCGCGTGGTGGGCATCGTCAACGGCACCACCAACTTCATCCTCTCCGCCATGGCCGAGACCGGCGCGGACTACCACGACGTGCTCGCCGAGGCCACCCGCCTGGGCTACGCCGAGGCCGATCCGACCGCCGACGTGGAGGGCTTCGACGCCGCCGCCAAGGCCGCAATCCTCGCCTCGGTGGCCTTCCACACCCGCGTGACCTCCGCCGATGTCTACCGCGAGGGCATCTCCAAGATCACCGCGGAGGATCTGGAGACCGCCGACGCCGTCGGCTGCACCGTGAAGCTGCTCGCCATCTGCGAGCGCGTGGTGGAGGGACCGGAAGAGGGCGGCAAGGAGAGCGTCTCGGTGCGCGTCTACCCGGCCCTCATTCCGCGCAAGCACCCGCTCGCGGCGGTGAACGAGGCGTTCAACGCCGTGGTGGTGGAGGCCGAGAACGCCGGCCGCCTGATGTTCTACGGCCAGGGCGCGGGCGGCGCGCCGACCGCTTCGGCCGTCATGGGCGATCTGGTGATGGCGGCGCGCAACAAGTTCTTCGGTGGCCGCGCGCCGGGCGAATCGGTTTATGCTGAGCTGCCGATCGCACCGATCGGCGACACCCCCACCCGTTACCACGTGAACCTGCAGGTCGCCGATCGCACCGGCGTTCTCGAGGCGGTGGCGGGTGAATTCGCCAAGCATGGCGTCAGCATCTCGACGGTCCGCCAGGAGGGACACGACGAGGGCGCGCGCCTGGTCGTGGTGACCCACCACGCACAGGAGTCGGCACTGGCCGATACCGTTGCCGCGTTGGCCGAGCTGGACTCCGTCACATCCGTGACCAGTGTTCTGAGATTGGAAGGCACCGAGGAATGAGTACGACTGCGCGGGCTGCTGCCGCGGCGAGCCGCGAATCGAGTGCCGCGGCGAGCCGCGAATCGAGTGCCGCGGCGAGCCGCGAATCGAGGTCGGCTACCCCGTGGCCCGGTCTGATCGACGCGTACCGGGATCGGCTCCCGGTGCCCGCCGATTGGGAGGCGGTCACGCTGTTCGAGGGCGGCACCCCGCTGGTGCCCGCGCATCACCTCTCCCAGCTGACCGGCTGTGAGGTGTACCTCAAGGTCGAGGGCCTCAACCCGACCGGTTCCTTCAAGGACCGCGGCATGACCATGGCGATGACCGACGCCAAGTACTCCGGGAAGAAGGCAGTGCTCTGCGCCTCCACCGGTAACACCTCGGCCTCGGCCGCCGCCTACGCCACCCGCGCGGGCCTGCGCTGCGCGGTGCTCATCCCGCAGGGCAAGATCGCCATGGGCAAGCTGGCCCAGGCGGTCATGCTGGGCGCGGACATCATCCAGATCGAGGGCAACTTCGACGACTGCCTGGAGCTGGCCCGCAAGGTCACCTCCGACTTCCCCGAGGTCGGGCTGGTGAACTCGGTCAACCCGGCCCGCATCGAGGGGCAGAAGACCGCCGCCTTCGAGATCGTCGACGCGCTGGGCAAGGCGCCCGATGTGCACGTGCTGCCGGTGGGCAATGCGGGCAACATCACCGCCTACTGGAAGGGCTACAGCGAGTACCACGCCGACGGCATCATCTCCGCTCGCCCGCGCATGCTGGGCGTGCAGGCCGCCGGGGCGGCGCCGCTGGTGAACGGGGCTCCGGTGCGCGATCCGGAGACCGTCGCCACCGCCATCCGGATCGGCGCGCCCGCCTCCTGGAACGGCGCGATGAACGCCAAGGCGGAGTCCGGCGGCGCCTTCCGCGCGGCCACCGACGAGGAGATCCTGGAGGCGTACCGCCTGGTCGCCGCCACCGAGGGGGTGTTCGTGGAGCCCGCCTCCGCCGCCTCCGTGGCCGGTCTGCTCGCCGCCCGCAAGGATGGCTGGCTGGACGCCGGCCTGACCGTGGTGTGCACGGTGACCGGCAACGGCCTCAAGGACCCCGACAACGCCCTCAAGGGCATGCCGGAGGTCACACCGATCGCGGTCGACCCGGTTGCGGTGGCCCACGAGCTCGAGCTGGCCTGAGTTGAGTTCGCGCGAAGGTCAAGTGATGACCCGGACCCTGCCCGCGGATCTCACCGTCACGGTGCGGGTTCCGGCGTCCAGCGCCAATCTGGGGCCGGGTTTCGATTCCCTGGGTATCGCCCTCGGTCTGTACGACGAGATCACGGTGCGCACCACCGAATCCGGTCTCACCATCAAGGTGGAGGGTGAGGGGGCCGACGATGTGCCGTGGGGCCCTTCACATCTGGTGGTGCGCGCCATCGAACGCGGACTGGAATCCGCGGGTGTCTGGGCTGACGGCCTGGACGTGGTGTGCCGCAATGTGATTCCCCACTCGCGGGGGCTGGGTTCCTCGGCCTCGGCGGTGGTGGGCGGACTGGCCGCGGGGCGCGGCCTGGCCGCCAAGTTCGATCCGGCGCTGAATTTCGGCGATGACGCGATGGTGCAGCTGTCCTCGGAATTCGAGGGGCATCCCGACAACGCGGCGGCCAGTGTGCTGGGCGGAATCGTGGTGTCCTGGACCGAAACCGACCGTCCCGACGACGCGGCGGCCAATGGGGTGGTCGACCATCGCACCCGCAGCTACCGGGCCGTCCGGCTGGATCCGCATCCCTCGCTGCGTCCGTTCGTGCTCATTCCCACCGAGCGCTCCTCCACGGCGCACACCCGCGGTTTGCTGCCCGACACCGTGCCGCATGCCGACGCGGCCTTCAATGCCAGCCGTTCCGCGCTGGCGGTAGTGGCCTTGACACAGCGTCCGGACCTGCTGCTGCCCGCCACCGCCGACCGGCTACACCAGGGCTACCGGGCCTCGGCGCTGCCATTGACCACGAAATGGATCGACACGCTGCGCGCGGCCGGAATCGCGGCCACCGTCTCGGGCGCCGGACCCACGGTATTGGCCCTGGGTACCGGTGAATTCCCGGCGGAGCTGCGGGAACTCGCCGCCGCCGACGGGATGCGCGTGGTCGAGCCCGGCATCGCCGACGGCGTGCTGGTGGACTGATCGCCGACGTATTGCCGGATTGACAGCGTGCCTGCCTTGCCGATGCAACTGGTGAGAGCTATCCTGGGGCGGTCCGTACATCGTGCGCGTCAGACGCCGGTGCTTCATCAGGGCAATCGCTCCAGAGGCTCCTTGCTCAGGCTCGAGGCTCGAGCTCGAAACTTGGGGGTAGCCAGTCAACTGGAATGATCTCTCCCACCTTTTGCAGTCGGTGGCGAAGCCCAGCAGTCGGTGGCGAAAACTACGCAGTGGCACCACACCACCACGTGGCGAAACCACCGGTCCGGCGGGGCAGGCGATGCGGCATCCGAGTCCGGCACACGACCGGATTGCAGGAGAAACCCTCGACAAGGCACACGGCAATCGAGGGAAGGAAAGGATTTCCGTGACAGATACGGACCTGCTCGCGACACCCGGGGTGGATACCAATTCCGATTCCTCGGGCGACCGCGAAAGTGACTCCGGACAAAGTTCGATCAAGATGAGTGAACATACCGACGTCGCACGATCGGGGCTGACTGGAATGTTGTTGCCGCAGTTGCGTGCGCTTGCGGGAGAACTCGGTATCCGAGGCACTTCCGGGATGCGTAAGGGTGATCTCATCGCCGCCATCAAGGAGAATCAGTCCGGTGGCGCCAAGGCCGCCGCCGCGGGCAAGCCCGCGAAGGGTGGCCGGGGTGAGAAGGCCAAGGCGGATGCCGAGGCCGCCAAGGGCGCGGATACCGCGCCGACCAGCGGGGAGTCCGGATCGGCCAAGGCCGACGCCCCCGCTGCGGCCGAGCGAGCGTCGGCCGAGAACGAGCCGTCCAAGGGCGAGCCCGCCAAGAACGACGCGTCGAAGCGCGGCGCGTCCAAGGGCGAGGCCGCCGAGGCCGCTCCCGCGCAGGAGTCCAAGCGCGACGCGGGCGATGGCGAGGACGGTGGCCGGGAAGGCCAGCGTGGTCGGGGTCGCCAGCGCAGGGGCCGCGAACAGCGCGCCGCCGCGGCGAACAACGCTGCCGCCGAAGGGACTTCGACCGAGGCTGCCTCGAACGAGGGCAAGTCCGAGTCGGAGGGCGAGCGCCGCCGCGATCGCAATCAGGGCGGCGACCGCGGTCAGCAGAACGACCGCCAGCAGAACGACCGCCAGCAGAACCAGAACGGCACCGCTCGCCGCGACGACCGCGGCGGAGACGACGAGGAAGGCGGCCGCGGCCGCCGGGGCCGTCGCTTCCGGGAGCGCCGCCGGGGCCGGGACCGCGACGGCGGCACCGGTGAGTCCCGTGAGATGGAGATCCGCGAGGACGACGTCCTGCAGCCGGTGGCGGGCATTCTCGACGTGCTCGACAACTACGCGTTCGTGCGCACCTCCGGCTACCTGGCCGGCCCGAACGACGTGTACGTGTCGATGAACCTGGTCCGCAAGAACGGCCTGCGCCGCGGTGACGCCATCACCGGCGCCGTGCGCGCGCCCCGCGACGGCGATCAGAGCAACCAGCGCCAGAAGTTCGACCCGCTGGTGCGCCTGGACACCGTCAACGGCTCGGATATCGAATCCGCCAAGCGCCGCCCGGAGTTCAACAAGCTGACCCCGCTGTACCCGAATCAGCGCCTGCGGCTGGAGACCCAGCCCAACAAGCTGACCACGCGTGTGATCGACCTGATCATGCCGATCGGCAAGGGTCAGCGCGCCCTGATCGTGTCGCCGCCCAAGGCCGGTAAGACCACGATCATGCAGGACATCGCGAACGCCATCGCGACCAACAACCCCGAGTGCTACCTGATGGTCGTGCTGGTGGACGAGCGTCCCGAGGAAGTGACCGATATGCAGCGCTCCGTGCGCGGCGAGGTCATCGCCTCCACGTTCGACCGGCCGCCGAGCGATCACACCTCGGTCGCCGAGCTCGCCATCGAGCGGGCCAAGCGCCTGGTGGAGATGGGTCAGGACGTCGTGGTGCTGCTCGACTCCATCACTCGACTGGGTCGCGCGTACAACAACTCCTCGCCCGCCTCGGGCCGCATCCTCTCCGGTGGTGTGGACTCGACCGCGCTGTACCCGCCCAAGCGGTTCCTCGGTGCGGCCCGCAATATCGAGAACGGCGGCTCGCTCACCATCATCGCCACCGCGATGGTGGAGACCGGCTCCACCGGTGACACGGTCATCTTCGAGGAGTTCAAGGGCACCGGCAACGCCGAGCTCAAGCTGGACCGCAAGATCGCCGAGCGCCGCGTGTTCCCGGCGGTGGACGTCAACCCGTCCGGCACCCGCCGCGACGATCTACTGATGTCGCCGGACGAGGCCGCGGTCATCCACAAGCTGCGGCGCGTGCTGTCCGGCCTGGATTCGCATCAGGCGATCGATCTGCTGATCGACCGGTTGAAGAAGTCCAAGAGCAATGTCGAGTTCCTCATGCAGGTCTCGAAGACCGCTCCGGGCGCACTCGACGAGTAGGGCATGAGCCGGAAGGGCGCGAAATACCGTGCCGCCCTTCCGATCGCGGCTCGAATCGGCTCGGCGGCTCCGCTTCGGCGGGGCCGCCGGCGTGCTGTCGGGGCGGGGCGCGGGCTGTAGAAGAACAGTCCGATCAACGCCGCGCCGACGATCAGGAAGCCGATGATGGTGGCGGTCACGGCGACCTGTGCGCCGGACGCCGTGACCGCCGTGTAGGTGAGATCGCCGGTGCCCGGCCGCGGTGCGCGGGAATGCACCGCCGGGTTGGGTTCGGGCCTGGCGCACCATCCCACGACCACCCCCAGGAGCAGCGCTGCGAAGACACCGCCCGCGATGATCTCGGCTCGGCGTTCGTGTGTCCGGTTCACAGCTGTCCTTCCTGTTCGTAGGGGTTCCTCTCACCTGATACGACACTATGAACAACGGTGTTCGCATTCTTGAGTAGACGGCTACTCGACTTTCAGGGTGACTCGAGTCCTCGGAAGGCGCGTGCCCGCAATTCCTTGGGGGTGGATTCGGAACAAATCCGACCAACCCCATGTTCTCGATTACGGTCGTCGCGCACATCGCCCGCGAGAACTACTCCGGATGGGGGAGGAGTTCAGGGTTCACTCGGGTGCCGCCACCCTGGTGCGGACGGCCGGAGGGACCGGGAACAACGCCCCGCGAGACGGCGTTTATACTGGTCCGTCGGCAACCATGCCTAGTCGGTTCCGGTTCACGTCCTCGGTCGTCGAGGGCGACCCGGCGACCATCGAAAGGACATCCATGAAGGCAGGAATTCACCCCACGTACGTGGACACCACGGTCGTGTGCGGCTGCGGCAACACCTTCCAGACTCGCAGCACCAAGGAGTCGGGCCACATCACCGTCGAGGTCTGCTCCCAGTGCCACCCGTTCTACACGGGCAAGCAGAAGATCCTGGACACCGGTGGCCGCGTGGCTCGCTTCGAGGCTCGCTACGGCAAGCGCGCGAAGGCTGCCAAGTAGCTACCCCGCCGACGCCCGTCCTGCACCCGCAGGTCGGGCGTCGCTGTGTTTGCGCCAGCCTCGATCCCATTCACTCCCAAGGAGCACATGTCATGGCCGACAAGTCCGCGGCCCCGTCCGCTATCGACGACATTCTGGCCGAATACGCCGGTTTGGAGACGCAGCTGGCGGATCCGGCGCTGCACAACGATCCGGGGGCCGCGCGGCGCGTCGGCAAGCGGTTCGCGGAACTCGGGCCGGTCATGTCCACCTACAACAAGCTGACCTCCGCGCGGGACGATCTGGCCGCGGCCGAGGAGCTGGCCGCCGACGACGCGTCCTTCGCCGCCGAGGTGCCCGCGCTGCGCGAACAGGTCGAGGAGCTGGAGCAGACCCTCACCGATCTGCTCGCCCCGCGCGATCCGCACGACGCCGACGATGTGGTGCTCGAGGTGAAATCCGGTGAGGGCGGCGAGGAATCGGCGCTGTTCGCCTCCGATCTGGCGCGCATGTACATCCGCTACGCCGAACGGCGCGGGTGGAAGGTCGAGGTGCTGGGCGTCACCTATTCCGATCTGGACGGTTACAAGGAGGCCACCTTCTCCATCCGGAGCAGGGAACCCAGCCGCGACGGCGTGTGGTCCCGGCTCAAATGGGAGGGCGGCGTGCACCGCGTGCAGCGCGTGCCGGTCACCGAATCGCAGGGGCGCATCCACACCTCCGCGGCCGGTGTGCTCGTCTACCCCGAACCCGACGAGGTCGAGCAGGTGCAGATCGACGAGAAGGATCTGCGCGTCGACGTCTACCGCTCCTCCGGCAAGGGCGGTCAGGGCGTCAACACCACCGACTCCGCCGTGCGCCTCACCCACCTGCCCACCGGCATCGTGGTGACCTGCCAGAACGAACGCTCGCAGCTGCAGAACAAGATCCGCGCCATGCAGGTGCTGGCCGCGCGCCTGCAGGCGCTCGCCGAGGAGCAGGCCGAGCAGGAGGCCGCCGCGGGCCGTGCCTCGCAGATCCGCACCGTGGACCGCTCCGAACGCATCCGCACCTACAACTTCCCGGAGAACCGCATCGCCGACCACCGCATCGGCTTCAAGGCGCACAATCTGGACTCGGTGCTGGACGGCAACCTCGACGACCTGCTCGACGCCCTCGCCGAAGCCGACCGGACGGCTCGGCTCACGGCGGAGTAAGCCACCCGGTACCGAGGCGGGCAGCCGTCCGCCCCATCGCGATCGGGCGGTCCCGGTCGGAGCCAGGTGGTGGCCCACCGCCGACACTCGTGGACGCGGCGGTAGCGCGGTGGCACCCGGGTGGCCGAGCCGATCGAGCAGCCCCGGGGTGGAGCCGGGCGGCAGTCGACTCCGCGTCAGTGTCGTCCGCCGTCACGACCGCGTCGTGCGGGCGCGTCCACGCCGTGCCATCGGAGGAGCGCGTGGCTTCCGGCCGTGGCAGGGCGTGGATGATGAGGGTGCCGCCGGACTCGGCTGGACGATGGGACGGCGGTCGTCGTGAGAGCATGGCGGGAGTTCGCCGGAGAGGTCGGAACAGCGATATGACACGTGTGGGGGTGCGAGCCGCGATCCGCGAGGCCGCCGAGACACTGGCGGCGGCCGGGGTGCACAGCCCGCACCCGGATGCGGAACTGCTCGCCGCGCATGTGCTGGGTGTGGACCGCATGCGCCTGATGATGGTCCCGCTGCTCACGCCGGAGCAGTTGGCGGATTTCCGGGCGCTGGTGACCCGCCGCGCGGAACGCGTTCCGCTGCAACACCTCACCGGCACGGCCGCGATGGGCGAGATCGACCTCGCCGTCGGCCCCGGAGTGTTCGTTCCCCGCCCCGAGACCGAACTGCTCTTCGCCTGGGCGCTGGCCCACCTGGAGGCGGTCGGCCACGAGCACCGGCCCGTCGTGGTGGATCTGTGCACCGGCTCCGGCGCGCTGGCCCTCGCCATCGCGCACGCCCGCCCCGACGCCCGGGTGCACGCCGTGGAGCTGGATCCGGCGGCCCTGGACTGGGCCCGCCGCAACGCCCTGCACCGGGCCGAGCAGGGCGACACCCCGATCGACCTGCACGCGGGCGACGTCACCGCCCCCGACCTGCTGTGCCACCTGAACGGCACGGTCGACATCGTCGTCGCCAACCCGCCCTACATCCCCGAATCCGCCCGGCTGGACCCCGAGGTCGCCGACCACGACCCGCACCGCGCTCTCTTCGGCGGCCCCGACGGCCTCTCCGTCATCCGCCCCATGATCACCACCATCGCCCGCCTGCTCCGCCCCGACGGCGTCACCGCCGTCGAACACGACGACACCAACGGCTCCGCCACCGCGGCCCTTTTCCACTCCCACGGCGGCTTCGACGCCATCGTCGAACACCCCGACCTGGCCGGAAAACCCCGCTTCGTCGCCGCCCGCCGCACCCGCGCCTCGTGACCCACCGCCCCTAGAGACTTGCCGAGAGCGCATCCGTGCCAAGATGTTGCGCGTGAGTACCGTCTACGACTGCGCCGATCCCGATTCGCGCGCCGCGGGACTGACTGCCGCGCGCAGCGCGCTGAAGTCCGGGCGGTTGGCCGTCATTCCGACCGACACGCTCTACGGCATCGCGGCCGACGCCTTCGACAGCTCGGCCGTGGCCGCGCTGCTGGCGGCCAAGCGGCGCGGGCGGGATATGCCGGTGCCGGTGCTGGTGGGCTCGTGGAACACCATCGACGGACTGGTGTTCTCGGTGCGCCCGCAGGCGCGCGACCTGATCCGGGCCTTCTGGCCGGGTGCGCTGAGTCTCGTTGTGCAGCAGGCCCCTTCGCTGGCCTGGGATCTGGGCGACGCGCGCGGAACAGTCATGCTGCGGATGCCCCTGCACCCGGTCGCGCTGGAACTGCTGCGCGAGGTCGGGCCGCTGGCGGTGTCGAGCGCCAACGTGTCGGGCCAGCCGCCCGCCGCCACCGTCGGCGAGGCGCGCGACCAGCTGGGCGAACTCGTCGGTGTCTACCTCGACGGCGGCAAGGCCGAGCACGCGCTGGCCTCCACCATCGTGGACCTGACCGCCGACACCCCGCGCATCCTGCGCGAGGGCGCGGTGTCGACGGCAGCGGTCGCCGAAGTGCTCGGCGTGTCGCCGGAGGAGCTCGTCTCGCAGGCAACGCGGTGACGGCCCGGTAGATGGTGTCGAGCAGCGACCTGCTGAGCCAAGGCGGTTTCAGTACGGCGGCGGTGGTCCCCCTGCGGGAGCTGCTGCTGGTACTGCTGGTCGCCACGGTGGTGACCTATCTGTCCACCGGCGGAGTCCGGGTGGGGGCCATCGCGTTCGGCGCGGTGGCGGTGCCCCGCGAGCGCGACGTGCACGTGAAGCCGATTCCCCGCATGGGCGGGGTGGGCATCTATCTGGGCGTGCTCGGCGCCGTGCTGTTCGCCCATCAGCTGCCCGCGCTGCGCCGCGGCTTCGACTATCCCGCCGATATTCCGGCCGTGGTGGTCGCGGGCACGCTCATCGTGCTGGTCGGCATTATCGACGACCGCTGGGGGCTGGACTGGCTGACCAAGCTCGTCGGCCAGATCACCGCCGCCGGGGTCATGGCGGTGATGGGCCTGAGCTGGGTGGCCATCTACAACCCGTTCACCAATACCACCGTGGTGCTCGACCAGCTCCAGGGCGGCCTGGTCACCGTCGGCATCACCGTCACCATGATCAACGCCATGAATTTCGTGGACGGCCTGGACGGTCTGGCGGCGGGGCTGGGCTTGATCGCCGCCGTGGCGGTTTTCGTGTTCACCGTCGGCCTGCTCTACGAACAGGGCGGTTCCACCGACACCTATCCGCCCGCGTTGCTGGCGGCGGCGCTGGCGGGCGGCTGTCTCGGATTCCTGGCGCACAATTTCCAGCCCGCCCGGATATTCATGGGTGATTCCGGCTCGATGCTCATCGGATTGATGCTCGCCGCGGTCTCCACCGGCGCGTCCGGCCGAATTCCGCTCCAGGGTTACGGCACCCGCGACATCGTCGGTCTGCTGTCGCCGCTGTTGCTGGTGGGCGCGGTCATGTTCATTCCGGTACTCGATCTTGTTCTGGCCATCGTGCGCCGCGTGCGCGCGGGTGTGAGTTTCTCCACCCCGGACAAAATGCACTTGCACCACCGATTGCTCCAGATCGGACATTCGCATCGCCGGGTGGTGCTGCTGATCTACCTGTGGGTGAGCGTGCTCGCATTCGGGGCGGTCGGTTCGTCGCTCATGGATCGCCGCGTGGTGGTGCTGCTGTTCGCCGGGGGCCTGGTTTTCGCTCTCGTGATCACCGCCGTTCCGTCCATGGGGGAACTGACCCTGAAGGGCGGTCGCAAACCGCCGCGCGGCCCCGACGCGGCCCGCGGGTAAAGTGGGTCGGCGTGACTACGGCATCCAATCCCGGCCAGGACGCACCACTGCGGGCCGCACTGCGCTATGGCATCTTCGGATTGATTGTGCTCGTGGTGATTTCAGCGCTTCTCGGCCTGATCTTCGCCGGGCTCCCCGGACTGTGGGGCGCGCTGCTCGGCGCGGCCATCGGCGGCGGGTTCATTCTCACCACCGCGGCCTCGGTGCTGCTGAGCGCCCGCTTCGATTCCGGAATCCAGGGCCTGGTGCTGCTGGGTGGCTGGGTCGGCAAGATCCTGGTGGCCCTGGCGGTGGTCGCGGTACTGCAGAATTTCGACTTCTACAGCCGCCCCGCGCTGTTCCTGACGGTGGTGGGCGCCCTGCTGGTCGTTCTCGGTGCGGAGACGTACGGCCTTCTGCGCCAACGGGTTCCGGTCATCGATCTGGAAGACCGCTAGGGGGTAGGGGATAGTTCACTCGCTGTTTCCGGCCACCCCCTACACGTTGTCGTAGATAACTTGATAAACTCTTTACCTGTAGGCAACCGAACCAACAGGGGGGTCCCTCGTGGGCCCTGGTGGGGCAGGTTATGCTTACAGCCGTGCCGGGCCCGACGGGGCTCCGGTTCTGCACCGTCGACGATGTCGCCGACGCGCGTACAGACGCCCGGGCGCAGTGCCCGAACAGCTGCTGACGAACTTCGAGCCGACCTGAGTCGACCCACCAGATCGTCAATGTCCGATCGAACCGCGGGTGAAAACATAATCCGCGGCCCGAACACGGGAGAGAACGCTGAGCGTCACCACTTTGGCGGGCGAGTTCCACGCGCCGTCGCTTAACGACTTCTTCCCTCCAGCTCTGCTGTTCGAGGGGACGCCGTTCGAGCTCGACCGTCTGATGCTCGTTCGCATCCTGATGGCTGCCGTACTGGTGGGATTCATGCTGCTGGCATTCCGCAGCCCGAAACTCGTGCCGCGCGGCCTGCAGAACATCGCGGAAACCGGACTCGTCTTCGTCAAGGAGCAGATCTGCGACGAGGTGCTGGGCAAGGAAACCGGAAAGAAGTTCTTCCCGCTCATCGCCTCGATCTTCTTCGCGGTGCTGTTCCTGAATATCTCCGGTGTCATTCCGTTCCTGAACATCTCCTCGAACGCGCGCATCGGCTTCCCGCTGGTGCTGGCGCTGGTCGCCTATGTCGCGTTCAACTACGTGGGCATCAAGAAGTACGGCTTCTTCCACTACATGCGTTCCAGCATCGTGGTGCCGAACGTTCCGCCCGCGATGCACGTGCTGCTGATTCCGATCGAGTTCATCTCGACCTTCCTGCTGCGCCCGTTCACCCTGACCGTTCGACTCATGGCGAACATGCTGGCCGGCCACATCATGCTGGTGCTGTTCTTCAGCGCTACCCACTTCTTCCTGTTCGACGGCGCTGCCTGGATGAAGGTGCTCTCGCCGTTCTCGCTGCTCGGCGGGTTCGCGTTCACCCTCTTCGAACTCCTGGTGGTCTTCCTGCAGGCCTACGTCTTCGCGCTGCTCACGGCCGTGTACATCGGTCTCGCGCAGCACGCCGACTCTCACTGACCGACCGGACAACACACAACCTGCTACACACCGCCGTCGGCGGGTGGGCGACAGAAAGGGAATGAAAGACTCATGAGCCTCGCGTACCTGGCCCAGGAAACCATCGAGACCACCAACACCGGCTACGGCGCCATCGGTTACGGCCTCGCCGCCATCGGCCCCGGCATCGGCGTGGGCATCGTGGTGGGTAAGGCCATCGAGGGCATCGCCCGTCAGCCGGAGCTGCAGGGCACCATCCGGACCAACATGTTCCTGGGTATCGCCTTCACCGAGGCCCTGGCGCTGATCGGCCTCGTGGCCGGCTTCATCTTCTGATTGCGGAAGTCAACTTATGAGCAGCATTCACTTGCTCGCGGCTGAGGGGGAGGAGCAGAACCCCCTCATCCCGGCGACATACGACATCGTCTGGTCGTTGGTCGTCTTCGCGGTCATCGCGTTCGTCTTCTACAAGTACGTCGTCCCGCGCCTGACCAAGGTGCTCGACGAGCGTTCGGAGAAGATCGAGGGCGGTATCGCCAAGGCGGAAGCGGCCCAGGCGGAAGCCCAGGCCACCCTCCAGCAGTACCAGGAGCAGCTGGCCGAGGCTCGGCTCGAGGCCGCCCGCATCCGTGAGGAAGCGCGCACCCAGGGCCAGCAGATCCTCGCGCAGATGCGCGCGGACGCCCAGGCCGAGGCCGACCGCATCGTGGCCTCCGGCCAGACTCAGCTCGAGGCGCAGCGCCAGCAGATCGTGACCGAGCTCCGCTCGGAGCTGGGCGCGACCGCGATCGACCTGGCCGAGAAGATCATCGGGCAGTCGGTGTCCGATCAGGCCAAGCAGGCCGCCTCCATCGACCGGTTCCTCGCGGAGCTGGACGAGAAGAGCGGCATCGGGGTCGGAAGGTAGCGACACGAAAGTGGGAAGCATGTACGCAGCGAGCCGCGAGGCGAGCTCCCGTGCGCGGGAAGCTCTTCGGTCCGCTCTGACCGGCAGCGACACTGTCGCGGAAACGACCGGCTCCGAACTGTTCGCCGTTGTCGCCGTACTCGACGACCAGCGTTCGCTGCGTGTGGCGCTCGCGGATAAGTCGGTGTCGAGCTCGGTGCGCGCCGAGCTCGCCGAACGGGTATTCGGTGGCAAGGTCAGCGCGGCCACCCAGGCGGTGCTCACCACCGCCGTCGCCCAGGACTGGTCGCGGACCCGCGATTTCGTCGACACCCTCGTGCTGCTCGGACAGGAGGCGCTGCTGCGCTCCGCGGCCGACCGCGGCCGCATCGACGCCGTCGAGGACGAGCTGTTCCGGCTGGGCCGGATCGTCGAGGACAACCCGGAGCTGGAGCAGGCGCTGTCGGATCACGGCAAGCCCGCCTCGGTGCGCCGGGAACTGCTGGCCCGCCTGCTCACCGGCAAGGTCGAGGACACCACGGCGAAGCTGGCCGAGCAGGCGGTCGCCCGTCTGCGCGGCAACGGCGTCGGCGCGGCCTTCGACCACCTGTCCGATCTGGCGGCGTCCCTGCGGGACCAGATCGTGGCGCACGTGCGCGCCGCGGTCGAGATGACACCGCAGCAGCGGGAGCACCTGGCTGCTTCACTGCAGCGCCTCTACGACAAGCCCGTCACGGTGCACGTGCAGGTCGACCCCAGCCTGCTGGCCGGTGTCGTCGTGCGCGTGGGCGATGACCTGATCGACGGCAGCGCCGTCGGACGACTGCGGCGACTCCGCCAGAGCCTGGCCTGAGCGCGCAGTCACCCCAACACACCGACATTCGAGACCAGACAGCGAGAGCAGGAAGAACATGGCGGAGCTGACGATCTCCCCCGATGAGATCCGTAGCGCGATCGAGAGCTACACCCAGAGCTACACCCCCGAGACCTCCATCGAGGAAGTCGGTGTCGTCACCGACACCGGCGACGGTATCGCCCACGTCAGCGGCCTGCCGTCGGCGATGGCCAACGAGTTGCTCGAGTTCCCCGGCGGCGTCCAGGGCGTCGCGCTGAACCTCGACGCCACCGAGATCGGTGCGGTCATCCTGGGTGAGTTCACCACCATCGAGGAGGGCCAGCAGGTCCGCCGCACCGGGGACGTGCTCTCGGTCCCGGTGGGCGACAACTTCCTCGGCCGCGTCATCGACCCGCTCGGCGCGCCGATCGACGGCCTCGGCGAGATCGAGTCCACCGAGCGTCGCGTGCTCGAGCTGCAGGCCGCCAGCGTGCTGGAGCGCCAGCCGGTCGGTGAGCCCATGGCCACCGGCATCACCGCCATCGACGCCCTGACCGCCATCGGCCGCGGCCAGCGTCAGCTCGTCATCGGCGACCGCAAGACCGGCAAGACCGCGGTCTGCATCGACGCCATCATCAACCAGAAGGCCAACTGGGCCACCGGTGATCCGACCAAGCAGGTGCGCTGCATCTACGTCGCCATCGGCCAGAAGGGCTCCACCATCGCCGGTGTGAAGGCCGCCCTCGAGGCGCACGGCGCGATGGAGTACACCACCATCGTCGCGGCCCCCGCGTCGGACTCCGCCGGTTTCAAGTGGCTGGCCCCCTACACCGGTTCGGCGCTGGGCCAGCACTGGATGTACCAGGGCAAGCACGTCCTGATCGTGTTCGACGACCTGTCCAAGCAGGCCGAGGCCTACCGCGCCATCTCGCTGCTGCTGCGCCGCCCGCCGGGCCGCGAGGCGTACCCGGGTGACGTCTTCTACCTGCACTCGCGGCTGCTGGAGCGTTGCGCCAAGCTGTCCGACGAGATGGGCGCTGGCTCGATGACCGGTCTGCCGATCATCGAGACCAAGGCCAACGACGTCTCGGCGTTCATTCCCACCAACGTCATCTCCATCACCGACGGCCAGGTCTTCCTGGAGTCGGACCTGTTCAACAAGGGTGTCCGTCCGGCCATCAACGTCGGTATCTCGGTCTCCCGAGTCGGTGGCGCCGCGCAGACCAAGGCCATGAAGAAGGTCTCCGGTTCGCTGCGTCTGGAGCTGGCCTCCTACCGCGAGCTGGAGGCGTTCTCCGCCTTCGCCTCCGACCTGGACGCCGCCTCGCTGGCCCAGCTGGAGCGTGGCGCGCGCTGGGTCGAGCTGCTCAAGCAGGACCAGTACGCCCCGGTGTCGGTCGAGGACCAGGTCGTCTCGCTGTACCTGGTGGACGCGGGCTTCTACGACTCGGTGCCGGTCGGCGACGTGCGTCGGTTCAACACCGAGCTGCTGGAGTTCCTGCACGCCAACGCCCAGGCGTCGTTCGACGCGCTCGAGGGCGGCGCCAAGCCGCTCGACAGCGAGCCCGCCGATGCCATCAAGTCCGCGACCGAGAAGTTCAAGCAGGGCTTCCTCGCCTCCGACGGCTCGCGCGTCGTCAACGAGCCCGAGGCCGGTCAGCTCGACCACGAAGAGGTCGAGTCGCTGTCGGTCACCCGCAAGCGCGTCGAGAAGTAATCGAGACCAGCGATGCGACTGACGGAACGCGGTATTCGCGATGGGCACGAAGGAGGAAGCGTGCGTAACCACGTAGTGCCCCGCGATTGCCGCCATTGGATACTGACGAATGAAGGGAGTGAGTAGATGCCAAGCGTGCGCGAACTGCGCTCCCGCATTCGTAGTGTGAGTTCGATCAAGAAGATCACGAAGGCGCAAGAGCTGATCGCGACCTCGCGAATCAGTAAGGCGCAGGCCCGGGTGGCCGCCGCCAAGCCGTACGCGGAGGAGATCACCAAGGTGCTCGCCGAACTGGCGGGCGCGAGCGGCAATCTCAGCCATCCGCTGCTGTCCGAGCGGTCCAACCCGCGGCGTGCCGCGGTCCTGGTGATCACCAGTGACCGCGGTATGTGCGGTGGTTACAACTCCAATGTGCTCAAGCGAGCCGAGGAGCTGGTGACCACGCTGCGCTCCGAGGGCAAGGAGCCGGTGCTGTACGTCATGGGCGCGAAGGGCCTGACCTACTACACCTTCCGCGATCGCGATGTGACCGGTTCGTGGGTGGGCTTCTCCCAGTCGCCCAACTACGCCGACGCCTCCGCCGCGTGCAACCACCTGGTCGAGGCGTTCATGGCGGGCGCCGACGGCGAGGTCGAAACCCCCAACGGGGTGGGCACCATGGCCGGCGTCGACGAACTGCACATCGTGTACACCCGCTTCGTGTCGATGCTGACGCAGACCCCCGAGGTCCGCCGCCTGGCCCCGATCCAGGTGAGCTTCGTGGACGAGAGCTTCGACCTGGGGCCCGACAGCTTCACCGACTCGGCGTCGGCGGAGCCAACGGCCCAGTACGAGTTCGAGCCGGACGCGGGCACCCTGCTGGGTGCGCTGCTGCCGAAGTACATCAATACGCGGATCTACGCGTCGCTGCTCGACGCGGCGGCATCGGAGTCGGCTGCGCGCCGCACCGCAATGAAGGCCGCGACCGATAACGCCACCGAGCTGGTGAATTCGCTGACTCGGACCGCGAACTCGTTGCGTCAGGCCGGAATCACGCAGGAAATCACCGAAATCGTCGGCGGCGCCAACGCGCTGGCATCGAGCTCGAGCGACTAAGCCCAGGAAGAGAACCAAATGACCGCAGCTGTCACCAAAGAGAACCGGGTTGGCGCCGGCACCGGCCGCGTCTCCCGCGTCATCGGTCCCGTCGTGGACGTCGAGTTCCCGCGGGGCTCGATCCCTGATCTGTACAACGCCCTGCACGCCGACATCGCGCTCGCGTCGGTGGCCAAGACGCTGACCCTCGAGGTCGCGCAGCACCTGGGCGACAACATCGTTCGCACCATTTCGATGCAGCCGACCGACGGTCTGGTCCGCGGCGTCGAGGTGCGCGACACCGGCAAGCCGATCTCGGTGCCCGTCGGTGAGGTCGTCAAGGGCCACGTGTTCAACGCGCTCGGCGACTGCCTGGACTCCCCGGGTCTGGGCCGCGACGGCGAGCAGTGGGGCATCCACCGCCAGCCGCCCGCCTTCGACCAGCTCGAGGGCAAGACCGAGATCCTGGAGACGGGCATCAAGGTCATCGACCTGCTCACCCCGTACGTGAAGGGTGGCAAGATCGGTCTGTTCGGTGGCGCCGGCGTCGGCAAGACCGTGCTGATCCAGGAGATGATCACCCGTATCGCGCGTGAGTTCTCCGGTACGTCCGTGTTCGCGGGCGTCGGTGAGCGCACCCGTGAGGGCACCGACCTGCACCTGGAAATGGAAGAGATGGGCGTCCTCCAGGACACCGCCCTCGTCTTCGGCCAGATGGACGAGCCGCCGGGCACCCGTATGCGCGTCGCCCTCTCGGCCCTGACCATGGCCGAGTACTTCCGTGACGTGCAGAACCAGGACGTGCTGCTCTTCATCGACAACATCTTCCGGTTCACCCAGGCCGGTTCCGAGGTCTCGACCCTGCTGGGTCGTATGCCCTCGGCCGTGGGTTACCAGCCCACCCTGGCCGACGAGATGGGTCAGCTCCAGGAGCGCATCACCTCGACCCGCGGTCGCTCGATCACGTCCATGCAGGCCATCTACGTGCCCGCCGACGACTACACCGACCCGGCCCCGGCGACCACCTTCGCCCACTTGGACGCGACCACCGAGCTTTCGCGCCCGATTTCGCAGAAGGGCATCTACCCGGCCGTCGACCCGCTGACCTCGACCTCTCGTATCCTCGAGGCGTCGATCGTCGGCGAGCGGCACTTCCGGGTTGCCAACGAGGTCAAGCGCATCCTGCAGAAGTACAAGGAGCTGCAGGACATCATCGCCATCCTCGGTATGGACGAGCTCTCCGAGGAGGACAAGGTCCTCGTCGGCCGCGCCCGTCGTCTGGAGAAGTTCCTCGGCCAGAACTTCATCGTGGCCGAGAAGTTCACCGGTCAGCCGGGCTCGGTCGTGCCGCTGGAGCAGACCATCGACGACTTCGATCGCGTCTGCAAGGGCGAGTTCGATCACTTCCCGGAGCAGGCGTTCAACTCCTGCGGTGGTCTCGACGACGTCGAGAAGGCCGCGAAGAAGATCGCCGGAAAGTAGTCGCACATGGCTGAAATGTCGGTCGATCTGGTCGCCGTCGAGCGGCGACTGTGGTCGGGCACCGCGTCTTTCGTGAGTGCCCAGACCACGGAGGGCGAAATCGGCATCATGCCGAACCACGAGCCGCTGCTCGGCCAGCTGGTCGACGGTGGCACCGTGTCCATCCACTCCACCGACGGCGAGAAGATCGTCGCGGCGGTGCACGGCGGATTCTTCTCCGTCACCGCCACCTCGGTCCGCGTGCTGGCGGAATCCGCTGAGCTGGCGGCGGACATCGACGAGGCGGCCGCGCGTGCCGTCCTCGCCGACAGCGAGGCCGGCGACGACGCCAAGGTGGTCGCGCAGGGCCGGGTGCGTGCCCTGGAGAAGGCCAAGGCCTGATCCGAGTCCTCCTCGCGGCGCGGCGGTTCCGGGAATTCCCGGAACCGCCGCGCCGTCGTTTTTCCGGGTGTGTTTAGAATCATGCCGCCGAGTCTCGGCAATTCCGGTTCTTCAGCTTCTGCTTTTCCAGCATTACCTCAATGAGTTGGCGCAGCGCGGTCGCCCTCGTGTAGGTGCGGCCTCGCCACGATGAGCGAGGGGTGAATGAGCAGGTTTGTTTCCATCGCGGCGGCCGCGATAGTCGCCGGTATCGGATTCTTCGCACCCGGGGCGGCCTCGGCGGATGTCGTCGTGCCGCTGCCGGACGGACATATCGAGGGCCCCGGGGTGAAAATCACCAGTCGTGGTGAGCGCGCCATTGTTTCGCCCTCGCTCGCCGCCAATGGGGCGGGTCGTTCGACCTGGGTCTCGGGCAATGTGACGGCCGAGGTGCAGACCCCGGACGGGGAGGTCGGGCCGAACAACGGGCCGCGAAATTTCCCGGGCACCAATAACTCCGGGACGCACGGATCATCCAGTCTCACGGTGGGCTATATCGTCGGCTGCCAGGTCGCGCTGGGCTCGTTCAGCGGCAGCACGTCGGTCGGTATCAGCACGACCCCGAGCCTCTCGGTCGGCTTCAGTTTTCCGCTGTCGCCGGGCGAGGTGAAATGGGTCGCCATCAACAACATCGACCTCGTCAAGAGCGGCACCTACGACATCCAGTACCAGGACGTTCCGATGGAGATACAGGGCTGCGGCGGATACGCGCAGGCCCGGCAGGTCTCCGTGGTGGAGATCATCGGCACGGACTACGCCAAGGTCACCCTCTACGGCCAGCCGTTCAGCATCGGCTGACCGCACCATCGACGACGCGAAGGGATCGCATGTTCGGCATGGGGACAGTACGCGGGGGCGGCAGGACGGTCGGGACGGTGTTCGCGGCGGCGGTGCTGCTCGGACTGCTGCCCGCCGGGACGGCGGGGGCAGACACCTTCATTCCGCTGCCGGGCGGTGAGGTCTCCCGGCAGCTGCCGGACGGCACCACGGTGACCGTCCGGATCGACGGCGAATCGGTGAAGATCAGCCCGTCGATGGGCGGCACGCACATCCACCGCAATGTGTGGGCGACCGGTCGCGGCATCGTCGACCTGTCGGGGCCGAGCGCCGCGACCGCCACCATCAAGATCTCGCCCGGCTACGTGGTGGCCTGCCAGGTGGACATCGGCTCGGTCACCGGGAACAACAGCGGCGGCGCCACCGCCGAGCAGGACGCGCAGGGGGCCTGGTCGGTCGCGCCGAGCGCGGCGGTGGGCGGCGGCATCACGGTGGGCCCGGGCCGGGCTGTCGCCCGGCTGCTGCTCGACCTCGAGCAGCCCGACGACTACGGCCAGGAATCGCACAACCGCTACAACCAGGTGCCGGGCCCGCACGCCAGCGTCAGCTGGATCGACGAGACCTTCTCCGTGGACGGCTGCGGCGGCTACGCTCAGGCTCGCTCCTTCGTCGCCGCCGAGATCGACACCACGAGTTTCGCGGGGAACGTGGTGCTCTGGGGCCAACCGTTCAGCATGGGCTGAACAGCGCATACGTCACATTCGGCGGATGGCCGGGCTCACCGTTCGCGCGGTCGCTACTATCGACCACACGAGCGGAGTCCGGCCTACGGCCGGGCGCGTGATCGACAGCGGCGTGAACGTGAAGGGACGGAGCGACATTGCAGACCGGGATGGTTCTCCTGATCATTCTGGTGCTGCTGCTCGTCGGCCTGGCACTGGCCTCCACCTACCGGCTGGTCATGCTGCGCCGCGGCGGGACGGCCGCGATCGTGCGGGCACTGCCCGCCCGCGGGCACGGCGGCGGGTGGCGGCACGGACTGATCCGCTACGACGAGGACACCCTGGTCTTCTACAAGCTCTCCAGCCTGAAGCTGGGACCGGACTTCGCCATGCGCCGCCTCGGCATCGAGGTGAGCGGCCGCCGCAATCCCGACGGCGACGAATTCGACATCATGACCGATGAGATCGGCATCGTCGAGGTCACCGACGGCGCGGGCAGCTACGAACTGGCCCTGGACCGCGGTGCGCGAGCCGCCTTCCTGTCCTGGGTGGAGTCGCGGCCCTCCGAACGCATCCGCCGCCGCCCCGGCTACTAGCGCCGCGGCGCCGAGATCCGCGGGCGCGGCCCCGCTGTGATCGGCGCTACGGTGGACGTGTGAGTGTGCACCTGACGCGGATCTACACGCGCACCGGAGACGACGGGACCACCGGACTCAGCGACTTCTCGCGGGTGTCCAAGAACGACCCCCGGCTGACCGCCTACGCCGACTGTGACGAGACCAACGCCGCCATCGGCGTCGCCGTCGCGCTGGGGCAGCCCGGCGAACGAATCCTGACGGTCCTGCGTCAGATCCAGAACGACCTGTTCGATGCGGGCGCGGATCTGTCCACGCCCGTGGTCGAGGATCCGAAGTACCCGCCGTTGCGGATCACCCAGCCCTACATCGACCGCCTGGAGCGGTGGTGCGACGAGTTCAACGAGGGTCTGGCCCCGCTGAATTCGTTCATCCTCCCCGGCGGCACGCCCTTGGCCGCGCTCCTGCACACCGCGCGCACGGTGGCGCGGCGGGCGGAGCGCTCGGCCTGGGCGGCGGTGTCGGCGCACCCCGACGACACCAGCGTCCTGCCCGCGAAGTATCTCAACCGCCTGTCGGATCTGCTGTTCATCCTGAGCCGGGTCACCAACCCCGAGGGCGACGTGCTGTGGCAGCCGGGCGGCGGAACCGCCTGATTTGCCCCGGAACTCGCGATCGGAAACGAAAATCCGTCGCCGACAGGCCGATATCGCGGCACACGGGGGCACTGCGGCGCATACACGCGCGCCCCGCCGCTCGCGATGGATAAGCTACCCCTGTGAGTGAACGGTTTCTGGTGACCGGGGGCAAGCGTCTCGTCGGTGAGGTTGCGGTCGGGGGTGCCAAGAACAGCGTCCTCAAACTGATGGCGGCTGCCCTCCTTGCCGAGGGGACGTCCACGATCACGAACTGCCCGGACATTCTCGATGTGCCGCTCATGGCCGAGGTGCTGCGCGGTCTCGGCTGCGATGTCACCATCGACGCCGGAACGGTGTCGATCACGACACCGCCGGAACCCAAGTACCACGCGGACTTTCCGGCCGTGACCCAATTCCGCGCCTCGGTGTGCGTACTGGGTCCGCTCATGGCGCGGTGCAAGCGTGCCGTGGTGGCGCTGCCGGGCGGCGACGCCATCGGTTCCCGCCCCCTCGATATGCACCAGGCCGGACTGCGGCTGCTCGGCGCGACCAGCGAGATCGAGCACGGATGCCTGGTGGCGCGCGCCGACGAGCTGCAGGGCGCGCGCATCCGCCTGGACTTCCCGTCGGTGGGCGCGACCGAGAACATCCTGATGGCGGCGGTGCTGGCCGAGGGGCAGACCGTCATCGACAATGCCGCGCGCGAGCCGGAGATCGTCGATCTGTGCAACATGCTCGTCCGCATGGGCGCGAAGGTCGACGGCGCGGGCACCTCGGTGCTCACCATCGACGGCGTGCGCAAGCTGTCGCCGGTCACCCATCGCGTGATCGGTGACCGCATCGTCGCCGCCACCTGGGGTATCGCCGCGGCCATGACCCAGGGCGACGTGCGCGTCTCCGGGATCAACCCCAAGCATCTGTCCCTGGTGCTGGACAAGCTGCGCTCCGCGGGCGCGCGCATCTCGTTCGAGCCGGACGGCTTCCGGGTGCTGCAATCCGACCGTCCGCGCGCGGTGAACTTCTCGACCCTGCCGTTCCCGGGATTCCCGACCGACCTCCAGCCGATGGCCATCGGGCTGGCCGCGATCGCCGACGGCACCTCGATGATCACCGAGAACATCTTCGAGGCGCGCTTCCGCTTCGTGGAGGAGATGATCCGCCTGGGCGCCGACGCCCGCACCGACGGACATCACGCTGTGGTGCGCGGGATTCCGCGACTGTCCAGTGCGCCGGTGTGGTCGTCCGACATTCGGGCGGGCGCGGGACTGGTGCTGGCCGGCCTGGTCGCCGACGGCAGGACCGAGGTGCACGACGTCTTCCACATCGACCGTGGCTACCCGGATTTCGTGGAGAACCTGCGCTCGCTGGGGGCCGAGATCGAACGGGTCGGCGCCCCGGAGTGACGGGGCGTTCGGTGCGATGATCGCGAAAACCGCCGTTTACCAGGCGATTTGACATGCGAATCAGCACCACGTAACTTATTCCAGGTCAGAGCGACACGGACACCGACCCGGAGCCCCGAGGGCCTGGGAAACGAGGTTGGACGAGAGCGCCTGACGATCACACTGGCTCCACCT
>NZ_JASITE010000004.1 GCF_030767025.1 Nocardia sp. CC227C
TGCGGTCGTCATCTGCCTCTCCTGGTCGGCTGCTTCCCCAGGCAAGGCTAGTCCAACTTCGCGACATACCCGGGCCTGCGCCCCGGAAACCCCCTACCGGGGGTGCGCGGAGCGCGGCGGGGCACTGCGACCCGTCCCGCGAATCCGCGCGGCCGGGACACCGACCGGGGACGGCTGGTGGGCCTCCGGAGCGGGGGTGGGTAGATTGCGGGCAGGCAAGATCGATTCGCCGAAACGCGAAGGGGACCGCCGGTGGCACAGGAACTGCCGTTCGATTCGCTGTATCGGCACGGGTTCGCGCGGGTGGCGGTGGCCGTGCCGAGGGTGCGGGTGGCCGACCCGGCCTACAACGCCGAGCAGACCCTGGTGCTGGCGCGGCGGGCCGCCGAGCGCGGCGCGGTGCTGACCGTGTTCCCCGAGTTGGGGGTGTCCAGCTACACCGCCGACGATCTGTTCCATCAGGACGCGCTCGACGACGCCGTCGGGGCGGCGCTGACGCGGATCGTGGCCGAGAGCGTGGATATCGCCACCGTGCTGGTGGTGGGCGCACCGGTGCGGACACAGGGGCGGCTGTTCAACTGCGGCATCGTCATCCAGGGCGGCCGGGTGCTGGGCGCCGCGCCCAAGAGCTATCTGCCGAACTACCGGGAGTTCTACGAGAAACGGCAGTACGCGGCGGCGCGGGAATCGCTCGACGACCACATCACCATTGCCGGACAACGGGTTCCGTTCGGAGACGATCTGCTGTTCCCGGCCGCGAACGTGCCCGGCTTCGTCGCCCACCTGGAGATCTGTGAGGACGGCTGGGTGCCGTTGCCGCCCAGCGGATTCGCCGCACTGGCCGGGGCGACGGTGCTGGTGAACCTGTCCGCCAGCAATATCGTCATCGGCAAGGCCGACTACCGGCGCGACCTGTGCACCTCGCACTCGGCGCGGTATATGGCCGCCTACCTGTATTCGGCCGCCGGACACGGGGAGTCGACCACCGATATGGCGTGGGACGGGCAGGCCCTCGTCTGCGAGAACGGCAATCTGCTCGCCGAGGGCGAACGGTTCGCCGAACAGCCCCAGCTGGTGACGGCCGATATCGACCTGCACCGGCTGGCCGCCGACCGACTGCGCATGACCAGTTTCGCCGACAATGTGCACGACCACCGCGACCGGCTGCGCCGCTTCCGGCGCATCGAACTGGACCTGCCGGTCCCCACGGGCGCGGTGCCGCTGCGACGGGAGATCCCGCGCTTCCCCTACGTGCCCGCCGATCCGGCCAGCCGCAACGAGCGCTGCGCCGAGGTGCACCACATCCAGGTGGAGGGCCTGAGCACGCGTATGGCGGCCACCGGCTCGCAGCGGGTCGTCATCGGTGTCTCCGGCGGCCTGGACTCCACCGTGGCGCTGATCGTCGCCGCCAAGACCATGGACCGGCTGGGGCTGCCGCGCTCGAACGTGCTGGCCTACACCATGCCCGGCTTCGGCACCAGCAGCCGCACCCTGGAGGACGCACGTCGGCTCATGCGCGCGGTGGGGGCGACGGCGCACGAGATCGACATCCGGCCGTCGTCCACCCAGATGCTGCGGGATCTGGGGCATCCGGCCGCCGACGGGGTGCCGCAATACGACGTCACGTACGAGAATGTGCAGGCCGGTGACCGCACCTCGCATCTGTTCCGGCTGGCCAATATGCACCGGGCGCTGGTCGTCGGCACCGGCGATCTCAGCGAACTCGCCCTCGGGTGGTGCACCTTCGGTGTGGGCGACCACATGGCGCACTACAGCGTGAACGCGTCGGTGCCCAAGACGCTGGTGAAATTCCTGGTGGCCTGGACCATCGACACCGACGGTCTGGGGGCGGAGGCCGGCGAGGTGCTGAAATCCATTCTGGCGACCGAGATCTCACCGGAGCTCATTCCGGGGGACTGCGATGCGCCCGCGCAGAGCTCCGAGGCCACCGTGGGGCCCTACGAGCTCCAGGACTTCCACCTCTACCATCTGCTGCGCTTCGGTGACCGGCCCAGCCGCATCGCCTACCTGGCGCGGCACGCCTGGGGAGACCGCGACCGGGGGCGCTGGCCCGATCTGATCCCGGCGGACCAGCGCAACGAGTACGACATCGCCACCATCAAGCACTGGCTGGGGGAATTCCTGCGCCGGTTCGTGCAGACCAGCCAGTTCAAGCGCTCCACCCTGCCCAACGCGCCCAAGGTCGGGTCGGGTGGGTCGCTCTCGCCGCGCGGGGACTGGCGGGCGCCGAGCGACGCCTCGGCCGCGGCGTGGATCGACGAGCTGCACCGCAACGTGCCGGACCGCTGAGTGGGTGCGCCGTGCGATGTGGATCGCTTGCGCGCACCGCTCAGGAGGGAGCGCGGTGTGGATCGCTTGCGCGACGTGCACGGCGGGCGGCCTGGGCGGATGTGCTTGTCCCGGAGGGTGCTGCGCTTGCCCACCCTGCGCCCCTGGCGCAGACTGCCCAAGCGCAGCGGTCGAGCGCAACAGCCGAGCGGAGCGGCCGAGCGCAACAGCCCGCACACAGCGGCCGAGCGCAACGACTGAGCGGAACAGCCGAGCGCAACGGCCGAGCACAGCGGTCGAGGGGAACAGCCGAGCGCAGCAGGCCGAGCGGAGTGGTGTGGCGGTC
Source organism: Nocardia sp. CC227C (assembly GCF_030767025.1). Lineage (GTDB taxonomy): Bacteria > Actinomycetota > Actinomycetes > Mycobacteriales > Mycobacteriaceae > Nocardia. The sequence goes on from NZ_JASITE010000004.1 coordinate 2,636, forward strand.
CGGTCAGGCTGCGGTTGTCAGGCCGTAGCGGGTCAGTAGTCGGGCGCGTTTGCGGGGGTGGAGGTTGGCTTGGCTGATGTCGCCGCCGTAGTGGGCCAGCAGGCGCGGGTCCATGACGAGTCGCCACAGCGGGGGGATGAGGGCCAGCACGATCATGGTGGCGTAGCCCGCGGGGAGTTGCGGGGCCTCGTCGGAGCTGCGCAGGGTTTGGTAGCGGCGGCCGGGATTGGCGTGGTGGTCGCTGTGCCGCTGGAGGTGGAACAGGAAGATGTTCGTGACCAGGCGGTCGGAGTTCCAGCTGTCCCGGGGGGAGCAGCGGGCCCAGTGGCCGTTGGCGCGGCGGCGGCGCAGCAGCCCGTAGTGCTCGACGTAGTTGACCGTCTCGAGCAGCCCGGCCCCGATCACCGCCTGCAACAGCAGGTAGGGCAGCACCGCCCAGCCGAAGGCGATGAGCAGCCCGCCGAACAGCACCAGCGTCATGGACCACGCTTGCAGGATGTGGTTGTGGATACTCCACCAGCCGTGCCCTTTTCGGCACAGCCGGTCGCGTTCCAGGGCGATGGCCGACCGGAAGCCGCCGAATACGCTGCGCGGCAGGAATCCCCACAGCGATTCGCCCATGCGCGCGCTGGCCGGGTCCTCGGGCGTGGCGACGCGGGCGTGGTGTCCGCGATTGTGCTCCACGAAGAAGTGCCCGTAGCCCGACTGCGCCAGCGCCATCTTGGACAGCCAGCGCTCCAGGTGTTCGACGCGATGCCCGAGTTCGTGCGCGGCGTTGATGCCGATGCCGCTGACGAAGCCGAGCGTGGCCGCCAGTCCCAGTTTGTCGGTCAGGCTCAGTTCGTCACCGGCCCACATGTAGCAGGCGATGATCAGACCGATGAGCTGGATGGGCAGGAACAGATACGTGCACCAGCGGTAGTAGCGGTCGTTGGACAATAGCTCGTAGTCCTCGTCGCGCGGATTGGTGCCGTCCTCGCCCACGACCCAGTCCAGCACCGGAATGACGATGAGCACGATGATCGGACCGATCCACCAGAACACCTCGGAGCCGGTGTGCAACACCAGCTGTGAGGGCAGCAACGCACATCCCGGGGCAATCAACCCCAACACCCACAGGTGGCGTTTCGGATCGGGAGAACCCGAACGTTTGCCAACCATTTGCACGTTTTCCCCGCTAATCAGATACCTTTGGAACTTCGCAGGTAGATATGTACAGACCCTACCGCCGTTACGTCACACGTAGCCGAGCAAAGGTGGCAACGGTTACATGCCAGGCAGTTGGTTGTGCGGGACTCGACGATGTGATGCCTATCACCGCATATCACAGGCAAACCCGTGGTGAACTCCACTACCTGCGTAACCCCCCTGAGCGAACTCGCAGCCGCACTGCGGTAACCCACTGGACGCAGCAAACCGTACGACCCTCTCATACCAAATTGTTGTGAGCGCAACCCGCCGCAGCGGAGCTGCGAAGACGGGGAACGACTCTCGTCCGCCGCGCTCACCGACCCCACACATAGCGGACGCGCGGACGCCCGGTGCGACCATAGTCGGTTTGCCGCCGCACCACGCCGTCATCGGCCAGCCGTTCCAGATAACGCCAGGCGGTGACCCGGGACACCCCGATGGCCCGTCCCGCGTCCCCGGCCGTCAGCCCGGCGGCGGCATCGCGCAGCACCCGGGTGATCTCCTGCAATGTCTGCGGCGCAATACCTTTGGGTGTGCCCACCTTGGTGTCGGTGGTGCGCAGCGCGCCGAAGGCCCGGTCGATGTCCTGCTGCGACACCGCGTCGGTCTCGTCGGGCAGCGCCGCCCGGAATTCCAGGTAGCCCTCCAGCTTGTCGCGAAAGGCCGCGAAGGTGAACGGCTTCAGCAGATACAGCACCACCCCGTGCGCCACCGCCGCCCGCACCACCTCGAGATCGCGCGCGGAGGTGATGGCGATGACATCGGGCCGCCGCCGCGAACGCGCCAGTGCCGCGGCCACATCCAGACCGCTCATATCGGGCAGCCCGATATCCATGAGCACCAGGTCGACGGGTTCGCCCGCCCGCGCGGCCTTGGCCACCGCGTCCAAGGCCGCGCGTCCGCTGTGCGCCACCGCCACCGCCTCGAAACCCGGCACCCGCGCCACGTACGAGCGGTGCGCCGAGGCGATGGCGGGTTCGTCCTCCACCACGAGCACCCGGATCGTCGCGCGGTCCGCGTCGGTCCCCGTCATCGCTGGAACCTCACGACCACGGCCGATTCCGGCGTGCGCACCGCGCGCAGCTCACCGCCGTGCCGCGTCACCAACCGGCGCACCAGGGCGAGCCCGAGCCCATGGTGGTCGGTCTTGGTCGAATACCCGCGTTCGGTGGCGCGGGTGAACACCTCCTCGGACATCCCCGCCCCGCTGTCGGCCACCCGCACGAACAGTCCCTCCTGATCATTGCGCACGGTGACCTCCACCCACGCGTCGTCGTCGCGCCCGACGGCGTCGAGCGCGTTGTCGATGAGATTGCCCAGCAGCGTGACCATTTCGTTCGGGGTGAGCGGTTCGGTGGACTCGAGCGCGGTGTCCCCGCTCACCGTGAGCTCCACCCCGAACTCGGCGGCCTGCTCGACCTTGCCCAGCAGCAGCGCCACCACGGCCGGTTCGGCCACCGCACCGGTCATGCGGTCGATGAGCGACTGGGTCAACTCCAGTTCGGCGGTGGCGAAATCGACGGCCTGGCGGGTGTGGCCGAGTTCGACCATGGTGATGACGGTGTGCAGCCGGTTGGCCGCCTCGTGCGCCTGGGCGCGCAGGGCGTCGGCGAAACCGCGCACCGAATCGAGTTCGCCCAGCACATCCCGCAATTCGGTATGGTCACGCAGGGTGACCACGGTACCGATGCGCCGACCTTCGCGCTCCACCACATCCTGATTCACCACCAGCACGTGGTCCGCAGTCACATGCACCTCGTCGCGCACCGCCTCGAAACCCAACTGCCGCAACGACCGCGGCAGATCCGTCCGGCGCACCGGCCCCTCCGGCAGCCCGAGCAGCCGGCGCGCCTCATCGTTCACCACCACGGCGTCCTCTCCCTCGGCGTCGAAGACGAGCAGCCCCTCGTGCACCGAATGCAGCACGGCCTCGTGATGTTCGTAGAGGGCGCGCAATTCGTCCGGGGCCAGCCCGTGGGTCTGCCGCAGCAGTCTGCGCCGCAGCAGCAGTGAGCCGATGGTGGCCAGCACCAGGCCCGCCGCCGCGATGCCCAGGATGCCGGGCAGCTGGTCCTCCACCTGATCGCCGATCCGGGCCCGGGTGACGCCCGCCGACACCAGCGCCACGATACGGCCGTCGGCATCGCGCACCGGCGTCACCGCGCGCATGGACGGCCCCAGGCTCCCGGCGTAGGTCTCGGTGAAGGTCTCCCCCGCCAGCGCCCGATCGATGGTGCCGCTGAACGGTTTCCCGATCCGCCCCGGATCGGTGTGCGTGTAGCGGGTGCGGTCGGGTGCCATCACCACGATGAAATCCATGCCGACGCTGGTGCGAATCCGCTCGGTCACCGGTTGCAGCAGCGCGGGCGGATCGGGGCTGCGCAGCGCCGCCAGGGTGGACGGAGCCTGCGCCAGCGTCACGGCCACATCGATCACCTGACGACGGGTCGCCTCGTCGCGCTCCCGCCGCGTCTGCAACACCCCCAGGGCCGTGCCCGCACCGATGACCAGCGCCAACACCACCAGCTGCACCACGAACACCCGTCCGGCCAGACTGCGCCGACGGCGCTGGACTCGTCGCTTCACCCGGTGGCCTTCCATGAACGTAATGAACGAAACAGTGACCGGCATCACTGCCGCGGCCCATCATTCTGACCGAAAAGTGTGTGAGTGCGCTCACGCAGCGACCGGCGAAGGACGACCCCGATGAGCGAAACGGCAGTGCACGGCGAGACGACAGGGCGGCGGCGACCCCGCCGCGACCGCACCCACTGGCTGTATTCGGCGGTCATCGTGGCGGTGCTGGCGGGCATCCTGGTGGGCTGGCTGGCCCCCGGTGTGGGCAGGTCGGTGGGCGAGCTGGGCGCCCTGTTCGTGAGCCTGATCAAGATGATGATCGCGCCGGTCATCTTCTGCACCATCGTGCTCGGCATCGGTTCGGTGCGGGCGGCCGCGCGGGTCGGCAAGGTGGGCGGCATGGCCGTCGCCTACTTCCTGCTCATGTCGACGGCCGCGCTGGCCATCGGGCTGGTTGTCGGCAACCTGTTGCAGCCGGGCACCGGACTGGATCTGTCGGCGAGCGCCGGGGCCGCCGCCAAGTACGCCGAGGACGCCCACGGCGCGGGCGGCACCTGGGACTTCATCTCCGGCATCGTGCCGACCACGCTGGTGTCGTCGCTGACCGCAGGCAGTGTGCTGCAGGCACTGTTCGTGGCCCTGCTGGTGGGATTCGCCATCCAGGCCATGGGCCCGACCGGTGAACCGCTGCTGCGCGGGGTGGCGCTGCTGCAGAAGCTGGTGTTCCGGATTCTCACCATGATCCTGTGGCTGGCCCCGGTCGGCGCGTTCGGCGCCATCGCGAATGTGGTGGCCCGCACCGGACTCGACGCGGTCAAGCAGCTGGCGGTGCTGATGATCGCGTTCTACCTGACCTGCGTGGTGTTCGTGTTCGGGGTGCTCGGCGCGCTGATGTGGGCCGTGGCCAGGGTGTCGATCTTCAAATTGGTGCGGTACCTGGCGCGCGAATACCTGCTGATCGTGGCGACCTCGTCCTCGGAGTCCGCGCTGCCGCGGCTCATCGCCAAGATGGAGCACCTCGGGGTGGAGCGCACCACCGTCGGCGTGGTGGTTCCGACCGGATACTCGTTCAACCTGGACGGCACCGCCATCTACCTGACCATGGCGACGCTGTTCATCGCCGACGCCATGGGCCGGCCGCTGGCGTGGACCGAACAGCTCGGCCTGCTGCTGTTCATGATCGTGGCGTCGAAGGGCGCGGCGGGTGTCACCGGCGCGGGCCTGGCCACCCTCGCGGGCGGGCTCCAGTCGCATCGGCCCGACCTGCTCGACGGGGTGGGCATCATCGTCGGCATCGACCGCTTCATGTCCGAAGCTCGTGCGCTGACCAACTTCTCGGGCAATGCCGTCGCCACCGTGCTGGTCGGCACCTGGACCCGGACCGTCGACGCCGGGCAGGTGCGCGATGTGCTGGACCGCAAACTGCCCTTCGACGAGACGACCATGGTGGACGACCATCCGGCGGACGCACCCGAGCCGGAAGTGAGGAAGACCCTGGTTCCGGCCTGATCTGCCCAACATTTCCCGGGCCGGAACCAGTCGCCGCCGAGACGCACCCCTGGCGAATCGGTGGCCGACGTCCCCGCACCACATGCCCCCGCAGCCCACAGCGGGCGCGGCAGCGGTGCGGGGACGTCCGTCGTCCGGGGGCAGGTTCAGGACGCGGCGGCGGGAACTCTGACCGTGGCCGCGATGGCATTCGCCAATTCCGTTCCCTTGACCGTGAAGTGGCGGGCGAAGTAGTCCAGGTGCTCGGTGTGCTCGTGGAAGTGGTGCGGGGTGAGCACGGCCGAGAACACCGGCACATCGGTCTCCAGCTGCACCCGCATGAGCGCGTCCACGACGGTGGCGGCGACGAAGTCGTGCCGGTAGATGCCGCCGTCGACCACGAGCGCGACACCGGCGATCCCGACGTAGTCACCGCTGGCGGCCAAACGCTTGACCCGCAACGGGATTTCGAACGCGCCGGGCACCTCGATCACGTCGACCTCGGTGTAACCGTGGTCGGCCAGTGCGATGCGGGCGGCCTCGACGGCCCGGTCGACGATGTCGGCGTGCCAGCGCGCCGCGACGAGGGCGATACGGGTGGGTGACATGAGTTTCCTCCTGTTCGCTGTCACCCAGGGCAAGGCGACGCGAACAGGCCCACCCGTGTTCGACGGGAAGGCCGATGCGCCGCGTTCTCTTCCATCCGGACTGTGACCGTCGGCTCCGGAATCACACCGGAATCTGCTCGACCCGCCCGGTCCGTGGACCGCGCGGCGCTCGCGGGCTCGTGCGCACCGGATCGGTCCGGACGCCATTTCCGCCGGTGGGGACTTCCACCCCGCCCTGAGAACGTGTACTCGCCGAACATAACACGGGTATCGACCTCACGACATCGGCGTGTTCGGTGGATGGGAGCTTCGCCGCTCTCCAGCGTGGGTGCGACCGTGCCAGCCATGTTCACCGAACCGCCTCGGCGACGCGGAGCCCACGGTGCGGGTCCGGGTGCGCCGGGTGGCCGACATGATCAGTACGGCAGCTCATCCGGATGTTGCGGGGGCGACGGCGCGCTCAGCGCAGCGGCACACCCGCGTCCATCGGGGCAACAGCACGGTCAGCGCAGCAGGACGTCCGCGTCCGCCGGGAGGGCGTCGACGGGCCACCAGCGCAGGTCCGCGGATTCCGAGCTGCGCACCGGGACGGCCCCCTCGGGGGCACGGATGCGGAAGAGCAGGTCCAGGTGGCGGGTGGGGACGCCGAGCGAACAGGTGATGGGGTGGGCCTGCGCACCGTAGAGGCCGGGCTCCAGTACCAGGTCCGGAATGCCGGACTCCTCGACGGCCTCCCGGAAGGCGGCCGCCGACACCGTGTCGTCGGCCTCCTCGCAGTGGCCACCCAGCTGAATCCAGCGGCCCACCTTCGGATGCAGGGTGAGCAGCACCTCGCTGCCGTCGTGGGAGAACACCACCGCCGAGGCGGTGATGTGGCCCGGCGCGTGCTCACGCAGGCAGCCGCGCGGAGCCGAGCCGAGGAACGCCAGCATGGCCTCGCGCAGGGATTCGTCGGACGTCGTTGGCGGCGACCAGGTTTCGAGCAGTTCGACGGCCGACTTGTGCAGTGATTCCGCGCTCACCCGGGCACCCCCGGCAGGCCGTGGTCGATTGCCCGCGCGGCGACCGCCACGGTGCCGGGCACGCTGCGCCGCGCCAGGTCCGGTCGTTCCTCGCCGCGCAGCGTCGGACACAGTGGTGGCCGACGGCCCACAACCGCGCCGTCGCTCGCCGGCCCCGGCAGTGATCTACGGCTCACGACTGCGCCGTAGCTCGCCGGACCTCGAAGTGATCGACGGCTCACAGTTCCACCAGACCGACGCCGGGATCGCGCGGTTCGCGGGGCGCCAGTTCCTCCGGCGCGTAGCCGATCGCGATGGCTCCCAGGGGATTCCAGTCATCCTCCAGGCGGAGCGCCGCGCGAGTGATCTCCGGCGCGAAGATGGTGGAGCCGATCCAGCAGCTGCCGACGCCCCGGGTGGCGAGCGCGACCAGCAGGCCCTGCACGGCCGCGCCCACCGCCACGGTGAACATGGTGGACTCGGCCGCGCGGCGGGTGGCGTCGGGGTAGTCGTGCGCGCCGTCGGGCACGCAGAACGGGATGATCACCTCGGGGGCGTCGAAGAGGATGCGGCCGCGGGCGACCCGCCGCTCCACGCGTTCGGGGCTCAGCCCGTCGGCTTTGAGGTCGGCGCGCCACTTCTCCGCCATGGCTTCCAGCAACCGCAGCCGCAGCCCCCGCTCGCGCACCCAGACGAACCGCACCGGGCGGGTGTGATGGGGAGCCGGTGCGGTGAGGGCGTCCGCCACGGCGGAGCGGATGATCTCGGGCGGCACCGGGGTGTCGGCGAACTGCCGCACCGAGCGGCGCAGCAGCAGCGCTTCCCGGCGGCCCTGTTCGATGGCCTCGGCGGTGCCCAGCCAGAACAGGTCTTCCTCGCCGCGGCGCAGCAGGTCCGCGGCGGTGGAGCCGTCGTCGCCGTATTCGAGTCCGCGCACCACGGCCACGGGCACGCCGGCGAGTTTGCCCTTCACCAGATCGGCGGCGGCGGCCAGCTCGTCGGCGACGGCGACCTGGGTGACGTGCAGTTCATTGCCCTGCCCGTCGACCGCCCCGTTGTAGTCGTGCAGGACCCGCAGGCCCGAGGAGCCGATGGCGGTATCGGTCTGGCCGTTGCGCCAGGCGCGGCCCATGGTGTCGGTGACGACCACGGCGACCCGCACGCCGAGCCGGTCGGCCAGCGCGGTGCGCAGCGCCTTGGCGCTGGCGTCGGGATCGACCGGGAGCAGCACCAATTCGCCCTGTTCGACATTGGAGCCGTCCACCCCGGAGGCGGCCTGCACGATGCCGAGCTTGTTCTCGGTGATCAGGGTGCGGCCCTTGCGGGCCAGTACCCGCACCGCCTCCCGCGCCACCAGTTCCCGGCGTGCGGTGTCCCGCGCCTCCGGATCGGTCGGGGCGGCCACCACGCGGCCCTCGGCCTTGGCGACGATCTTGCTGGTGACCACCAGGATGTCCCCGTCCTCCAGCCAGGGCGCCCGGGCCGCGACGGCATCGGCCAGATCGTCGCCGGGACGGAATTCGGGCAGTCCGTGGACGGGCAGGATGCGCAGCTCGCCGCCCACCGCGTGGTCGGTCACCCGCTCCGCGCTCATGGCTTGACTCCCGCGACATCCAGGGCCTCGCGCACCATCTCGGCGGTGGCGGCCGGATCGGTCATGAGCAGCGGCACGCTGCGCACCTCGACGCCCGGCACCACGGCGGTATCGGTGCTGTGCACCAGCCAGCCGTCCAGGATGCCGGTGGCCGAGCGCGCGCCGTAGTGGTTGCCGACGGATTCGGCGTCGGACGCGACGCCGATCACCGACAGGCAGGCATCGGCCATGCCGCGCAACGGTTTTCCACCGATCACCGGCGCGATGCCGACTACCTTGGCGGTAGTGGTGCGCAGCGCGCCGCGAATGCCGGGCACGGACAGGATGGCGCCGATGCTCACGACGGGGTTGGAGGGGGCCAGCAACACCGCATCCGCGGATTCTATGATTTCCGTCACACCCGGGGCCGGTTTCGCCACATCAGCCCCAATAGTCACGAATCCATGGGTCTCTACATTGGCCCGGTAGCGAACCCACCACTCCTGGAAATGGATCGCGCGGCGTTCGCCAGCATTCTCCGGGTCATCGATCACGACGTGAGTTTCACACCTGTCGTCGGTTGCCGGGAGCAGCTTCACGCCGGGTTGCCACCGGTTGCAGAGGGCCTCGGTGACCGCCGAGAGCGGGTACCCCTGGCGCAGCATTTCACTGCGGATGAGATGGGTGGCGATATCGCGATCCCCCAACCCGAACCAATCGGGCTGAGCCTGATATCTCGCCAGTTCCTCCTTGGCGTTCCAGGTCTCGTTCGCATGCCCCCAGCCCCGCTCCGGATCGATGCCGCCACCCAGGGTGTACATGCAGGTGTCCAGGTCAGGGCAGATGCGCAGGCCGTGCATCCAGACGTCGTCGCCGATATTGACGATGGCAGTCACGTCCGCGCCGGGCAGCAGCTCGCGCACGCCCTGCAGGAACCGCGCGCCGCCGACGCCGCCGACCAGGACCGCGATCCGCAGGCCGGTGCCGGGCGCGCTCTCCGCTTGTTCTCCAGTCACATCCGCACAGCCTATGCGGTCGTCGCGGGAACCCGCCGTACGCCATATTTGCCGGTCATTTGCTGGTTTGAGTCGCCGCGGTTCGGGTAAAGGGATCGAGGATGGTAACGGAATAGCTTCGGCGGCTTGACCACCGCCACGCCCGGCGTGTCTAATCACAGGCATGTCATTCCGGGTTCGCGCGAGAGAGCAAGGCGCGAACGGATTTTCGAACAGATGTTCGCAACGGGATGGCGCTAGCTCGGGGATGTCCGCGGGACAACGTCGCGGTGTTGGGCCGTCGGTGGGAACGGCTGTCGACGGATTAATCATTCTGCGCTAACACACAGTGAGGAGGCGGAGCGATGGCCGATGAGCTGGCCCCGTCAGGCATTCCGGGCGGTGTATCGCAAACCGATTCCACAGCAGGCGCAGCACCAGACTTCTGCGCCGACAACCGAATCGGATACGAGGGGGGTGACATGACGACACGGCACCACGGGGGACAGTGGGCCCGCACGCAACTCCAACCGGAGGCGCCGCGGCTCAGCCTGATCGTCACCGGGATGGACGACATGCTCGACGCCGTCGCGCGTTCGAGCCGGGAGATGGACGCCGAACAGTGGCAGGAGCGGGCCCTGTGCGCCCAAACCGATCCCGAGGCGTTCTTCCCGGAGAAGGGTGGTTCCACCCGCGAGGCCAAGCGCATCTGTCAGGGCTGCGAGGTCCGCGACGAATGCCTCGAGTACGCCCTCGCCCACGATGAGCGCTTCGGCATCTGGGGCGGGCTCTCCGAACGCGAACGCCGCCGCCTCAAGCGAGGAATCATCTGAGGTATCGCAGCGGCAATCCGTTGCACCACCTGAGTTTTCGCCCCGCCGCCGATGAGGTGGCGAGGTAGCACAGCCGGACGAGTAGGCCCCCGATCCCGTCGCGACCATCGCGACGAGATCCGATGAGGGTGGGCCACTCTCCACCGAATCCCCAGCACCCGACGGAATCCGCACGGCTACCCAGCCCGGCGCGGCATACGGGTGACCAATTCTCCCGAGCGGCAAGCCCACTCGGTTCCCCCCACGCCGCACCGACACGGCTCGACCGCGCGCGGGCAGCGTCGAAGACGTCCGGGTCGACTACGGGCCGCGTCGGTCACCTCCGGGTGCACGCCGGGGCAGCGTAGACGTCCGGATCCACTCCGGTACCGCGTCGATCACCTCCGGGTGCACGCCGGGGCAGCGTAGACGTCCGGATCCACTCCGGTACCGCGTCGATCACCTCCGGATCCACGCCGAGACCGCGTCGACCACGTCCTGATCTACTCCGGGGCGGGGTCGATCACGTCCGGGTCTACGCCCAGGTAGGTGGCGATCTGCTGGACCAGCACCTCGCGCAGGAGATCCACCAGGTCGTCGGGGTCGCCCGCGCGCAACTCCAGGGGTTTGCGGAACAGGACCACGCGGGCACGGGTGGCCACGCCGTGGCGATCCACGCCCGCGGGAATCAGCCGCGACAGCGGCACCGGGCCGTCGGCCACCACCTCATCCGGCCAGGTGACCGAATCCGGGTGCAGCGGACGGATTTTCGGGACGTCGTCGACCGCGATATCGAGCTTCGTGAGGCGGTCGTGCCAGCGGCCGTCGAGGGGCGCGAACGCCTCCAGCACGAGGCGGTCGAACTGCTGGCCGCGAGTGCGCCAAGCCGGAACGGTCGGCGGCAACATCGGCCCGCGCACACCCCGCCCGCGGCGGATCACCGACCGCGCGGTGGGCGGTCGCCTCTTACGTGAACGGGTCATACGAAGAATCTACTGCGTTCGATTGCCTCCGCTCCGCTCCGGCGGATTCGCGGCGCTGGAGGTCCCGGTTCTTCCCTCCCTCCGCTCCCCCGCTTCGCTCCTCCGCTCCGGTCAGTCCAGAACCGGGACGCGCCGCGAATCGGAGGGTGGATGCGGCAGGGCGCTTGCGACGAGTGGACGCGGCAGGCGCTCGTGACGAGTGGACGCAGCGGCGCTTGCGACGAGAGGACGCGGTGGGCGCTTGCGACGAGAGGACGCGGCAGGCGCTTGCGACGAGAGGACGCGGCAGGCGCTTGCGACGAGAGGACGCGGTGGGCGCTTGCGACGAGAGGACGCGGCAGGCGCTTGCGACGAGAGGACGCGGCAGGCGCTTGCGACGAGAGGACGCGGCAGGCGCTTGCGACGAGAGGACGCGGCAGGCGCTTGCGACGAGAGGACGCGGTGGGCGCTTATGAGGAGTGGGCGCGGTGGGCGGCCGGGGCGCGGATGAAGGGGGCGTACGGCAATGCGGGCGAAGTGGTCCTCCGCCGGGGCTGATGGGCGGCTGCACCGTGGGGTGGGCGATGGCGACGCGGCGGGGGTGCGGGGGTGGTCCCGGGTGGGGTGGGCGTGGGGGAATTCGGGTGGAATCGCTGGGTGGAAAGGTCCTGTATGCGGGGAACCGCCGGAGTGAGACCGGCAACATTGAGCGTGTCTGTCCCCGGCGAGGCGTGAGGGGGGTTACCCTGCTTGGCGTGATTCCCATGCGTCGTTGCTGCCGTCCAGGCTGCAAGAACCCGGCCGTCGCGACGCTGACCTATGTGTACTCCGAGTCGACGGCCGTGGTCGGGCCGCTGGCCACGGTGGCCGAGCCGCACTCCTGGGATCTGTGTGAAACACATGCGTCCCGGATTACCGCCCCGAAGGGCTGGGAGATGGTGCGGCACGAGGGCGGGTTCTCGTCCAGCACACCGGATGACGACGATCTGACCGCCTTGGCCGAGGCCGTGCGCGAAGCGGGGCTACGACGGCGGTCACCGGAACCGGAACAGCCCGGATATCCCGGATACTCCGACTACGCACCCCCGCAGCGCACCACCCGCACCGGACGCACCGGACGCCGTGGTCACCTCCGGGTCCTCCCCGACCCACCCGGCTGATCCCCTGATGCGCACTCGACCGGGCGCTGAAGTCGGGCAGGCGGACCAGCACAGCGGTTCTCCTACTAGGGTGTTGGCTATGACAGTCGCCCGGTCTGCCGATTCCGTTCATGCAGTGATCAAGGCGTACGACGTTCGCGGGGTAGTGGGCGAACAGATCGACGCGGATTTCGTCAAGGATGTCGGTGCGTCGTTCGCGCGGCTGATGCGCGAGGAGGGCGCGCGGCAGGTCGTGATCGGCCACGATATGCGCGACTCCTCCCCCGCGCTGGCCGCCGCCTTCGCCGCGGGCGTACAGGCCCAGGGCCTCGACGTGGTCCACATCGGCCTGGCCTCCACCGACGAGTTGTACTTCGCCTCCGGCCATCTCGACTGCCCGGGCGCCATGTTCACCGCCTCGCACAATCCGGCCCGGTACAACGGCATCAAGCTGTGCCGCGCCAAGGCGCTTCCGGTCGGGCAGGACACCGGCCTGGCCACCATCACCGACGAGGTGATCAACGGCGTGCCCGCCTACGACGGCGAGCCGGGCACCGCCACCGAGCAGGACCTGCTCTCCGCCTACGCGGCCTTCCTGCACAAACTGGTCGATCTGAGCGCGTCGCGCCCGCTGCGCATCGCCGTGGACGCGGGCAACGGCATGGGCGGCTTCACCGTGCCCGCCGTCCTGGGCACGCTGCCGCAGTTCACCATCGAACCGCTCTATTTCGAACTCGACGGCACCTTCCCCAATCACGAAGCCAATCCCCTGGATCCGAAGAATCTGGTGGATCTGCAGGAGTTCGTCCGCCAGACCGGGGCCGATATCGGGCTGGCCTTCGACGGCGACGCCGACCGCTGCTTCGTGGTGGACGAGAAGGGCGACCCGGTCTCCCCGTCGGCGGTGACCGCGCTGGTGGCCGAGCGTGAGCTGGCCAAGGAGCCGGGCGCGACCGTCATCCACAATCTGATCACCTCCAAGGCGGTGCCGGAGTTGGTGCAGGAACTCGGCGGCACCCCGGTGCGCACCCGCGTCGGCCACTCCTTCATCAAGCAGCAGATGGCCGCCACCGGCGCGATCTTCGGCGGTGAGCATTCCGCGCACTACTACTTCCGCGACTTCTGGGGCGCGGATTCCGGCATGCTGGCGGCCCTGCACGTGCTGGCCGCGCTGGGCGAGAAGGACCGCCCGATGTCCGAGCTCGCGTCCGCCTATGCAACATATGCGGGCTCCGGTGAGATCAACTCAACAGTGGCGGATGCGAAGGAGCGGACCATGGCGGTGGTGGAGGCGTTCCGCGATCGGGCCGCCGCGGTGGACCGGCTCGACGGCGTGACCGTGCAACTGCCCGAAGGCGCGTGGTTCAACCTGCGTGCCTCCAATACCGAACCGCTGCTGCGCCTCAATGTCGAAGCCCGATCGCAGGAGGAAGTAGACGCACTCGTAACCGAGATTCTGAGCATCGTGCGCGGCTGACTGGAATAGTGGAATCACAGAGCGTGGATTCGCACGCGGGTGACCCGATGAGGGGAGGTGGCAACGCCCATGATCGCTGGGACACCGGTTCTGGACCTCGATGACGTCGCCTCGCTGGAGGCGGCCGATTCCGGAGGGACACTGCGTTCCGCCGCGTCGGCGGGTGCGCAGGTGCGCGCCACCGCCGCGGCCATCGACGAGGACATCCTGCGTCGTCTCACCGGTATGCGGCCGCGCAGCCTGGTCATGGTGTCCGGCTCGGGCCGGGCGGCCCGGGCGGCGGGCATTCTGATCGCCGCACTCGGCGACCGCGCCAATCTGCCGGTCGTGCCCGCCACCACGATTCCGCCGTGGGTGGGTCCCCTCGACGTGGTGCTGGTGGCCGGTGACGACGCGGGCGATCCGCGGCTGGCCGAGGCGGTGGACCGGGCGCTGCGCCGCGGCGCGGAGGTGGTGGTCGCGGCTCCCGACGAGGGTCCGATGCGCGCCGTCGCCGCGGGCCGGGCCACCGTGCTGCCCCCGCGCGTGCCCGTCCTCGACCACAATCGGATGCTGCGGTTCCTGGCGGTCGGCACCGCCGTGCTGACGGCGCTGGACCCCGGCCGCATCGCACCGCTGGTTCCCGACCTGAGTTCGCTCGCCGACCTGCTGGATGCCGAGGCGCTGCGCGGCGGCCCGCAGAACGAGTCCTTCCACAATCCCGCCAAAGCCCTCGCCACCCGGATGCGGGAGCGCCGCATCGTGCTCGCGGGCGATTCCCCCGCCGCCATCGAACTGGCCGAGCACGCGGCCGAGGTGCTGCTGGCCACCGCCGGTCAGATCGTGGCCTCGGCCGATCTCGCCGAGACCGTGGCCGCGCACGCCCGCATGGTGGAGGCCGCCGGGGTGGACGCCCCCGGCTACGACCCGCTGTTCCACGACGAGCAGCTCGACGGTCCCGCCCCCGTGGACAAGGTGCGGGTGTTCGTGGTGACCGCGGACGCCGATCAGGTGGCGGCGCGGCGGCGGCTGGCCGTCTTCGGCGCGGGCCAGGGTTTGGTGGACGCCGATCTGGTCAATGTCGACGTGGACCTCATGGGCGCGGGATCGCCCGCCCCCGCCGAAGGCCAGGCCGCTCCCGCCGGACGAGGCGGAGAATTGGAACAGCTCGCGGTATTGGCCCTGCGCCTGGAGATGGCCGCTGCGTATCTACGACTACTCGGTTCCCGTCCGGCAACGACGCCGGGACACTACGACGGGGGACACTACTAGTGCACGAACTCGTTGGTGCGCTGCGCTCCTATGCTTGGGGTTCGCGCACCGCGCTCGCTCAGCTGTGCGGCCGACCGGTCCCGTCCGCGCATCCGGAAGCCGAACTCTGGTTCGGTGCACACCCCGCCGATCCGGCGCGGGTGCGCGTCAACGGTCACGATCGCTCACTGCTCGAGCTGCTCGCAGCCGATCCACAACGCGAACTCGGCCCGGTCGCGGGCGAGTTCGACGGACGGCTGCCGTTCCTGCTGAAGATCCTCGCCGCCGAGGAACCGCTGTCACTCCAGGCGCATCCCAGCCTCGAACAGGCACGCGCCGGATTCGCGCGGGAGAACCACACGGGCGTGCCCATCGACTCGCCCATGCGCAACTACCGCGACGAGAACCACAAGCCCGAACTGGTCGTCGCCCTGGACCGTTTCGAGGCCCTGGCCGGATTCCGCGACCCGAATGCCACCGTGCGCCTGCTCCAGGCCCTGGCGGTGCCCGAACTCGCCTCCTACGCGGATCTGCTTGCCGCCCAGCCCGATTCGGCGGGCCTGCGCACCCTGTTCACCACCTGGATCGCGTTGCCGCAGTCCGCGCTGGCCACCCTGCTGCCCAAGATGCTCGACGGCTGCGTGCGCTACCTGTCCGACCGCGACGCCGGAAACAACGGCGCGCGCAAGGAATTCACCGCCGAGGTGAAGACCGCGCTGGAGCTGGCCGAGGCGTATCCGGGTGATGCCGGGGTGCTGGCGGCGCTGCTGCTCAACCGGATCACCCTCGAACCCGGTGAGGGCCTGTTTCTCGCGGCCGGGAATCTGCACGCCTACCTGCGCGGCGTCGGCGTGGAGATCATGGCCAACTCCGACAATGTGCTGCGCGGCGGCCTCACCCCCAAGCACGTGGACGTGCCGGAACTATTGCGCGTCCTGGATTTCGAACCCCTCGACCTGCCCGTCGTGGCGCCGGAGACGGAAGCCGCGGGCATGTACCGGTACCGCACGCCCGCGGCGGAATTCACCCTGCGGCGAGTGGAATTGGCCGAGGGGCAACCACCGCTCCCGCTGCCCGCCTCCGGCCCCAAGATCGCACTGTGCACCCTGGGCGCGGTGCGCCTGTCCCAGCACGGTCACGACCTCGAGGTGCCGTGTGGCCGCGCGGCCTGGATCTCCGCCACCGACGCGCCGATCACCGCGCAGGCGATAGACGGTCCGGCACAGCTGTTCTGCGCCTCCGTTTGATCATCGCGGCGGTACTCTGAGCCCGGCGAATCGTCAGGATCACAGGGCTCCGGAAGGGACGAACGGTGGCTGCGGGTGGCGGTAGGAAGGCGATCATCGCGGCGATGACCGCCAATGGCGGTATCGCGGTCGCGAAATTCGTGGGCGCGGGGATCACCGGATCGGCGTCCATGCTGGCGGAGGCCGTGCACTCGGTGGCCGACACCTGCAATCAGGGTCTGCTGCTGTTCGGGCAGCGCCGGGCCGCGCAGGAGGCCGACAACCTGCACCAGTTCGGGTACGGGCGCAATCGCTACTTCTACTCGTTCGTGGTCGCGCTGGTGATCTTCGCGCTCGGTTCGCTGTACGCGCTCTACGAGGGCGTACACAAGGTCCAGCATCCGGAGGAACTGTCCAGTCCGATGGTGGCCATCGTGATTCTCGGTATCGCGATCGGGTTGGAGACCTTCAGCATGATCACCGCCGTCAAGGAGTCGCGCCCGCTCAAGGGCGACGCCAGCTGGTGGCGGTTCATCCGCACCTCGCGGCATCCGGAACTGCCGGTAGTGCTGCTCGAGGACTCGGGCGCGCTGATCGGCCTGATGCTGGCCTTCGGCGCGGTCAGCATGACCGTCGTCACCGGCGACCCGGTCTGGGACGGCATCGGCACGCTGTGCATCGGCGTACTGCTGGGCGTCATCGCCGCCATCCTCATCGTGGAGATGAAGAGCCTGCTCATCGGTGAGGGCGCGGTCGCCGAGGACGACAAGCTGATTCGCGAGCAGTTGGTCGACGGCAGCCGGATCGACCGGGTCATCCACCTCAAGACCCAGTACCTCGGCCCGGAGGAGCTGCTGGTGGCGGCCAAGGTCGCCATCGTGCCCGGGCTGGAGATCGGCGATATCGCCGCCGCCATCGACGACGCCGAGGCACGGGTGCGTGCGGCGGTGCCGATCGCCAAGGTCATGTACCTGGAGCCGGACCTGTACCGCAGCGCCACCGCCTTACCGAGCGCATAGCGACCGAGCGGCTACGCGGTCGAGTCGGTGATGAATTCTCGTTCCAGGCCGAGCAGCACGGCGTCGGCGGTGAGCAAGCGAAGACGCTCACAGTACGCCTGCGAAACGATCAAACGATCGAAGGGGTCGTGCCGCAGCAATTCGGGGAAATGTCGTATGCCTTCCGCGTGCGCTCCCGTGATATCGAGAACCGACAGCCCCTGACTTGTGACCGCTTCGGTGAACTCGACGGGAATCGTCAGCTTCCCGAGCATGGATTTGATCGTCAGTTCCCAGATTGTCGCGGACGATACGTAGACCTCTGTGGCAGCCGCGATCGTGGCGCGCGCCCGCGCGCCCAGGCGGGGGCTGTCATCGAGCAGCCACACCACCGTCTGACTGTCAAGCAGGAGCATCGGCATCATCCCCATAGAACATCCGCTGGATGTCTGGATCGATACCGAAGACGCTGTCGTCGTACGCTAGCTGCCCCTTCAAGCCACCGAACGTCACGGGCGTAGCCCGGTGTGGCACCAGGTCGGCAATCGGCTTGCCCGCTTTCGAGATCACTATGCGCTCCCCCTTCGCGACGCGTTCGAGAAGCCTGGACAGGTGTGTCTTGGCCTCATGGATATTCACTGCTGCCATACCCCTACAGTAATGACTAAGTCTAGTCCAGTCCATTACGAGACGGCTACGAATCGCGTAACCTCCCCGCACGCTCGGTAGCGCGCCCCGACTGCCTGCCGGTGTCCAGCAAGCTGCCCGTCTTGCCGAGATCGGATTGCGGCGGCCATCGACGACGCCGGGGTGCGAGTGCGAGCGGCGGTTCCCGACGCACGCGATACTTCGGCCGCGTCCGGATCGACTACCCGGCGTCGGGTTCGATTACACCGGTTTGCGGTGCAGGCGTTCGGATTCCAGCAGTTCGATCGGGTCGGTGCGCAGCCCGAACTCGCGGCGCAGCACATGCCGCACGGCGAGCATGCCGTTCATGCCGTGCACCCCCGGGCCGGGCGGGGTGGCCGACGAGCACAGGTAGACGCCGGGAAGCGGTGTGCGATACGGATTCCAGCGCGGGACCGGGCGGAAGACGGTCTGGCGCAGGGTCATCGCGCCCGCGGAGATATCGCCGCCGACATAGTTGGCATTGTGAGCGGGCATGGTGGCGGCGGTGCGGACGTGCGAGGCGAGAATCAGGTCGCGGAAGCCGGGGGCGAAGCGCTCCACCTGCGCGATGACGGTCTCGGTCAGATCGCGGGTGGATCCGTTGGGCACATGCGCGTAGGTGTAGAGCGTGTATTTTCCTGCGGGAGCACGGGTTTCGTCGACCACGCCGGGCTGGATGGCCAGCACGTAGGGGCGTTCGGCGTGCTCGCCGCGCGCCACCGCCTGTTCGGCCGCCACGAGTTCGGCGCGACTGCCCGCCAGGTGCAGGGTGCCCGCGCGGTCGCAGCCGACGGCCTGCCACGGGACGGGTCCGGAGAGCGCGAAGTCCACCTTGCAGGCCGCGCCGCCGTACCGGAAGCGTTGCAGCGCGGCGTCGTAGCGGGCGGGCAGGCGGTGTTCGGCGATGCGGCGCAGTTCGGCCGGGGCCAGGTCGAGCAGCACCGCGCGCACATCCTCGAACTCGTCGATGGAGTCGACGCGGTGGCCGGTGAAGATCTGTCCGCCATGGGCTTTCAGGTCGTCGGCGAGGGCGTCGACGATGGCCTGCGAGCCGCCGCGCGGCACCGGCCAGCCGCCCACGTGAGCGAGAGCGCCCAGCAGCATGGCGACACCGGCGGCCGGTACGGCACGCGGCGGGATGATGGCGTGCGCGGCGACGCCGGTCAGCAGGGCGGGGGCGAGCTGTTCGCGGAAACGCAGATTCCACAGCGGACTCGCCTGTTCCAGCAGGCGTTTGGCGAATCGCAGTTCGATGCCGGGGTCCAGGCGCAGCAGTCCCAGCGGATCCAGTGGTGGATGCCGCAGATCCGACATGGCCAGGCCGACCAGGTCCTCCCACTTGCGCACCAGCGGTCCGAACAGCCGCCGCCAGTTCTTGCCGTCGCGGCCCAGGCCGTCCACGGTCTGTTCGAGGTCGTGCCACGCCAGGCCCGCCACCCCGCCGTCGAGCGGATGGGCGTAGGACACCTGCGGCGCAAGCAGTTCCACACCGTGCGCGGGCAGGTCGAAGGCGCGGAAGAAGGGCGAGGCGACCGCCATGGGATGCGCGCCCGCGCACACATCGTGCCGGAAGCCGGGCAGGGTGAGTTCGGCGGTGCGACAGCCGCCGCCGACCGTCTCCTCCGCCTCGTACACCTGGACATGCAGTCCGGCGCGGGCCAGGATCACGGCCGCCGCCAGCCCGTTCGGCCCCGACCCGACCACCACAGCGTCAGCCATGATCACACTCTAGGCCCCGGCCCGGTGGTGAGCGTCCGCCCGAAAGGTGAATTCTGTCCGGGATCACCCTGATCTGACGGAATCGATCAATCGAGTCGGTCCG
Organism: Nocardia sp. CC227C; assembly: GCF_030767025.1. GTDB lineage: Bacteria > Actinomycetota > Actinomycetes > Mycobacteriales > Mycobacteriaceae > Nocardia. The sequence goes on from NZ_JASITE010000004.1 coordinate 22,404, forward strand.
CTGGCCGGCGGTGCATCCGAATCGCCGGGCGCCACGCACGAAAGCGGGAAGGGCGAATCGGGCGAAAGCATCGCACAGCGATTAATCCACGTCCGCCGGTCCGTCATACCTTCCGAACCCCGAGAAGGAGCCCACTCATGACCACCAAGCCCCACGGACCCGCGTCCTACTTCCCCGCCATCGAAGCCAAGTACGGCCGCACCGTGGACGAGTGGTTGAGCGCCGTCCGGGAATCCGGTCACAACGGTCACAAAGACCTGGTGAACTGGCTGAAGAGCGAACACGGCATGGGCCACGGTCACGCCACGGCCATCGTTCAGTACCACCTGAATCCGGAGAAGTGGGCGGTCTGACAGCCTGTTGAACAACCCAGGTTGACGGGTTACTCGACAGCGCCCTTCTCGGGCGTCCGGCACTCACACCGCGAGCGGCTGAGTGTCAGTTCCCGCGTCCACCGGGCCGGTTGCACCGACACCTGCGGGGTGTCGGTCAGCGCCTTCCCGTCGGCGGGCTTTGGTGACCCGGCCCCCTGCTGGAAGGTCCGGGGATCGTGATAGGTCTTTCACCATGGCAGGCCAGCGGGCGAGGTTGACCGCCGCGTTCACATCCCGATCCAGCTGTAGCCCACACACGCACGTGAACACCCGATCGGCCAAACGGAGGCGAGTGTTGACGGTGCCGCAGGTAGAGCAGCGTTTGCTCGACGGGAACCACCGATCAGCGATAGCGACGGTGCCTGCGCGCCAGTTCTGTTTGTAGCGCAGGATGCGCGCGAACTCGGCCCACCCGGCATGCGCCATCGGGTGTCCGGACGCCGGTATCAGACGTCGGTGGAGAAGCGGATGCCGCCGTCGGGCAGTTCGACGCCGGGCCAGACGCGCGCACCGCGTAGTAGTTCGCAGCGGGCGCCGACATTGGCGCCGTCACCGATGACGGCGTCGCGGACGAGGGCGCGCGGACCGATGCGGGCGCCGAAGCCGATGATGGAGCGTTCGACAGTGGCCCCGGCCTCGACGCAGGCTCCGTCGAAGAGGACCGCGCCGTCGAGACGGGCGCCCGCGCCGACCTCGGCGCCGCGGCCGACCACGGTGCCGCCGATGAGGAGGGCGCCGGGGGCCACGCCCGCGCCGGCGTGGACCAGGGATTCGCCGCGCTGGCCGGGCAGGGCCGGGGAGGGGGCGATGCCGCGCACCAGATCGGCCGAGCCGCGGACGAAGTCCTCGGGGGTGCCCATATCGCGCCAGTAGGACGTGTCCACGTGGCCCTGGATGTGCGCGCCCTCGGCGAGCAGGGACGGGAACACCTCGCGCTCCACCGATACCGGTCGTCCGGCGGGGATCTTCTCGATGTACTCGCGGCGGAAGACGTAGCACCCGGCGTTGATCTGGTCGGTCGGCGGGTCCTGGGTCTTCTCCAGGAAGGCCGTGACGCGGCCGGACTCGTCGGTGGGCACGCAGCCGAAGGCGCGCGGGTCGCCGACGCGGACCAGGTGCAGGGTCACATCGGCGTCGGTGGTGTGGTGGGTCTCCAGTACCGCGCCCAGGTCGGTGCCGCCCAGCACGTCACCGTTGAACACCATCACGGTGTCGGCGCGCAGCTTGGGCAGCACATTGCGAATGCCGCCGCCGGTGCCGAGCGGTTCGGTCTCGGTGACGTAGTCGATCTCCAGCCCGAAGTCGGATCCGTCGCCGAAATGCTCCTCGAAGACCTCGGCCTTGTAGGAGGTCCCGAGCACCACGTGGTGGATTCCGGCGTCGGCGATGCGGGCCAGCAGATGCTGTAGGAACGGCAGGCCGGCCGTGGGCAGCATCGGCTTGGGTGCCGACAGAGTCAGCGGACGCAAGCGCGTCCCCTGGCCTCCGACCAGGATCACCGCATCCGTTCCGTTGGACATCTTCTCCCCTGTTTCAGGTCGTCATTCGGTCGCGTCGGCGCATGCCGAGCTGTCCGGCCGCGCACACAGCGCGGCCGGGTCATTGTGCCTGAGCGGACCGCTCAGTCCGTACCGGCCGCGCGGTCGCGTTCGCGCAGAGCGGATCGAACCGCAAGCCTGCACCGGATCGCAAGTCCGGCCTTGAGCGCCCACCGCAGCGGCGCCTGCCACCAGTGTGGATGCCGGTCGGCCTGGAAGCGGTAGGCGCTGGCGTGGTGGGCGGGCAGCATGGCCTCGGGGTGCTTGCCGGCGGCATGGCCCTTGGCATGCGTGACCTCGGCCGATGGCACGAATACATTGTGCCAGCCCGCCTTGCCCATGCGGTCGCCGAAGTCCACGTCCTCCATGTACATGAAGTACCGGGAGTCGAAGCCGTCGATGGAATCGAAGGCGGCGCGGCGCACCAGCAGGCAGGAACCGGACAGCCAGCCGACCGCCCGCTCGGATATCTCCTCGTTGTCCTGCCGGTAGCGCAGGGTCCACGGATTGGACGGCCACAGCGTGCCGAGAATGGCGTGGCCCGCACCGTCGGCCAGCCCGGGCACCCGCCGCGCGGACGGGTACACGCTGCCGTCGGGCTCGCGCACCATGGGTCCGAGCGCTCCGGCGCGCGGCCAGCGTTCGGCGACGGCCAGCATCTCGTCGATGGAATCGGTACCCCACCGGATATCCGGGTTGGCGATGAGGATGAACTCGATCTCCGGATCGATCTCGGCGACGGCGCGATTGATGGCGCCGCCGTAGCCGATGTTGCCGCCGGTGCGTAGCAGCCGCACATTTTCGTTGGCGTCGGCGACCAGTTCCGGCACGCCGTCGTTCGATCCGTTGTCGGCCAGGATGACCTGGGGCTTCTCGCTGGTGGCGGTGGCGAGGGTGCTGATGAAGTGCTCGAGGTGCTCACCGGGCGAGTAGGTCACCGTGACGACGGCCAGTGTCGGCCGTCCGACTGAATCCGAGGGGCTCACGGGCGACCAGCCTAGTCGGAAGCGGCGGCGAGCGCGTCGTTCAGCGCATCCTGCCAGGGGCGCAGTGGCGACAGCCCGGCCGCGGTCCAGGACGTCGTGGACAGAACCGAATATGCCGGGCGGGGAGCGGGTCTCGGGAAAGCCGAGGTCGAGCAGGGCCGGACCCGGTCCGGATCGGCTCCGATATCGGCGAACACCGCTCGCGCCAGATCGAACCAACTGGCCTGTCCTGCGTTGGCGGCGTGCAGAATTCGCGGCGCGTCGGGATGTTCGGCGAGTTCGACGAGCGCCGCCGCGAGATCGGGGGCGTAGGTGGGCGAACCTATCTGATCGTCCACCACGTCGACGGTCTCCCGTTCCCGCTCCAGACGGCGCATGGTGGCGACGAAATCGCCGCCCGCCCCGGTGTACACCCAGGCGGTGCGCACGATATGACCGGTGTCGGGCAGCAGATCCGCCACCGCCCGCTCCCCCGCCAGCTTGGACTTGCCGTACACCGAGGCCGGCCCGGTGGGGTCGGTGGTCTCGTACGGTCGCGATCCGGTGCCCGGGAACACGTAGTCGGTGGAGACGTGGATGAGCCGCGCCCCGACCTCCCCGCACGCCACCGCCAGCGCCATCGGCCCGCGGGCATTGACGGCGCAGGCCGCGTCGACATCGGTTTCGGCCCGGTCCACGGCCGTGTAGGCGGCGCAGTTGATCACCACATCGCCGGACCGCAGCGCGGCGCGCACCGCGTCCAGATCGGTGATGTCCAGGTCGGCGTGGGTGTAGCCGCGGGCGTCGGGCGCGAGGTCGAGCAGCGCACGGCCCAGCTGACCCCGCGCCCCGGTCACCACCAGCCGCCCGGTGACAGGTGTCACGGAGGGGAGAGTCACGCCGGCCAGTCTGGCACGTCGCGCCGGCCGGGCGGCCACCGGTGCGACCTGCCGGAACGACGGCGGTCCCGGCGCGCGGTCGCCATAGCCGCCGGACAGCGCCGGCCGCGCGGCACGCAACGCACGGGTAGCGGCTTCCACCGTCCCGCTCCGTCGCGCGTCTAGCCTGCACTCAGGGGGTAGTTCCACGGATACCGACCGGGACGCTGTCCGGGCCGGGCAGTGGGCACGGTCGGGAAAGGATACGGGGATTGCCGGAACGCACGAGGGTATCGACGCCGCTGCCATCGCGACGACCGGCCGCGCGGACGCGGGCCGGGCGGCTCGGTGCGCTGCGCGCGCTGTCCGCCGCCGCCGCGGTGGCGGTGCTGGTCGTGACCGGTCTGGGCTGGCATCAGGTGGACGGGTTGGTGTCGAGCATCGAGCGCATCGGCAATCTCGGGCTGGGCGGAGGCCGCGACGGCGCGGTGGACATCCTCATGGTCGGCATCGACAGCCGCACCGACGCGCACGGCAATCCGCTCACCGACACCGAGCGGGCCCTGCTGCACGCCGGTGACGAGGAGGGCCTCAATACCGACACCATCGTGCTCATCCGGGTGCCCAACGACGGACGTTCCGCGACGGCCATCTCCATCCCGCGCGACTCGTACGTGGACATTCCGGGCCAGGGCCGGGGCAAGATCAATTCGGCCTTCGGCACCACCAAGTTCACCGAACAGCAGAAGCTGCTCGACAAGGGTGTGGACTCGACCGCGGCCGATGCGAAGTCCACCGAGGCCGGGCGGCAGGCGCTGATCAAATCGGTCGCCAACCTGACCGGCATCACCGTTGACCACTACGCCGAGGTGGGTCTGCTCGGTTTCGTCCTGCTCACCGATGCCGTGGGCGGTGTCGAGGTATGTCTGAACGACGCCGTCTACGAACCGTATTCGGGCGCCGACTTCCCCGCCGGCGAGCAGCGGCTCGACGGTGCGCAGGCGCTGAGCTTCGTGCGGCAGCGGCACGGACTACCCCGGGGCGACCTGGATCGGATCGTGCGCCAGCAGGTGTACATGGCGCAGTTGGTGAATCAGGTGCTGAGCGCCAAGACGCTCACCAATCCGGGCCGCCTGCAACAGCTCAGCGACGCCGTAGGGCGCACCGTGGTGCTCGACGACGGCTGGAACGTGCTGGACTTCCTCGGCCAGCTCCAGGATCTCTCCGGCGGCCAGGTGAAATTCGAGACCATTCCGGTCGAAGACCTCAACGGCCTCACCGACGACGGCGTCTCGGTGGTGAAGGTCGATCCGGAGGCCGTCCAGAAGTACGTGGCCGCCATGGTCGGCGAGGAGAAGCCGGAGGAGAAGAAGGACGGCGTCGACCCGTCCACCGTCACCGCCGATGTGTACAACGCCAGCTCCATCGGAGGCCTGGCCGGTCAGGTGTCACAGGCGCTGGCGGGCAAGGGGTTCGGCACCGGCACCGTGGACAACTGGATCGGCGGCCCCGTCCAGAGCAGCCGGGTGCTGGCGAGCAGCGCCGGCGATCCCGGGGCGCGCGCCGTCGCCGAGGCCCTGGGCGGCCTGCCGGTCATGAGCGAGGCGGGCCTGGCGGCGGGGGCGGTGCGTGTGCTGCTGGCGGGTGACTACTCTGGTCCGGGCTCGTCGGCGGACGGCGGCGTCGACTTCACCGGAATGTCGACCACCCCCACCCCGGTGCCGCCCGCCCCACCCATCGACGCCGGGCAGAACGGACCGAAATGCGTGAACTGACCGAGACCCTCACCGAAGCGGTGCTCGACCCGATCCTCGCCCGCGACCCCGCGGGCCCCCGCATCACCTACTACGACGACGCCACCGGCGCGCGTATCGAACTGTCCGCGCTCACCCTCGCCAACTGGGCGGCCAAGACCGCCAATATGATCCGCGACGAATTCGGGCTCACTCCCGGCGCGCGGGTGGCCGTGCTGCTGCCCGCGCACTGGCAGACCGCCGCGGTGCTGCTGGGCTGCTGGTGGGCGGGCACCGAGGTGGTGCTGCGCGCCGACCCGGACGCCGAGCTGGCGCTGGTGACCGCCGACCGCGTCGACGAGGCCGACGGCATCGCCGAGGTGGCCGCGCTGTCGCTGGATCCGATGGGCATGCCGGTGCGGGATCTGCCGGTCGGCGTCACCGACTACGCCACCTCGGTGCGCGTGCACGGCGATCAGTTCCTGCCCGGCGGCGTCGGTGCGGCGCTGGACGGCATGACCGCGGGCGCGGTCCTGGACGAGGCCCGCAAATCCGCCGCGCGGCAAGGCTTCACGGCCGAGGACCGGGTGCTGTCGACCACGCCGTGGGAGACGCCGACCGAGCTGATCGACGGCCTGGTGGCGGTGCTGGCGGCAGGTGCGTCGCTGGTGCAGGTGGCGCATCCGGATCCGGCGGCGCAGGAGCGGCGGGCGGCCAGCGAGCGGGTCACCGCGCGCCGCGGCGACTGATCGACGCCCGCGCGCGCCGCGGTACGCACTCATACCACGGTAGGACGTGCGGTTCCCGCCGTGGAACGTTTCGCCGGACACACCGGTTTCCGTACCGTCTAGGCATCCGACGACGACGGGAGTCAGCGGCGATGATGCCTCGGTACTGGATTCGATGGATGGTGGAGCAGGGTGCGCACCGCTGGGTGATGCGCTGGCAGGCCCGCCGCGGCGACCCGTTCGGCAAGTTGCACACCGAGCCGGAATCGCAGCGCGACCCGTATCCGCTCATCGAGGAGTTGCGGGCGCGGGGGCGGCTGGTGCGAACCCCGTACGCGTGGATCACCACCGACTACGAGATCAACCGAAGCATGCTGCGCGACAACCGCTTCGGCGTCTTCGTTATCGACAATGTGAACACCCCCGCACCGGTGCGCGCCCTGGTGCGCAAGGCCGCGCTGCCCGCCAATCCGGTGGAGCCGCCGTCCATGCTCACCATCGACCCGCCCGATCACACCCGCATCCGCAAATCGGTGTCCGCGGCCTTCACCCCGCGCGCCATCGGCCGCCTCCGGGATCGGGTGGAGTCGGTCACCGCGGAACTGATCGACGCGCTCCCGGCGAACGAATCGACCGACCTGGTCTCCGCCTTCGCCGCGCAGGTGCCGATCGCCATCATCTCCGAGATGCTCGGCTTCCCGGACGACATGCGCGCGGAGTTCCTGGAGTGGGGCGACCGCACCACGCCCATGCTCGATCTGGGGTTGACCTGGCGCAGCTGGCGCGGCGCGGCGGGCGCCATCGCGCAGATGGACCGCTACCTCGACGGACATATCGCGCGGCTGCGCCGGGAGCCGGGCGAGGACATCCTCAGCAGCCTGGTCACCGCCGGACACCTCGACGAACGCGAACTGAAGGCCACCGCCACCCTGCTCATGGGCGCGGGCTTCGAAACCACCGTCAACCTCATCGGCAACGCGGTGGTGCAGTTGCTTGCGCATCCGGAGCAGCTGGCGCGGCTGCGCGCGGAACCGGACCTGTGGGCCGGTGCGGTGGAGGAGGTGCTGCGGTTCGATCCGCCGGTGCGCACGACCGCCCGGCAGGCGCTGTGCGATGTGGAACTCGACGGCGTCCGGCTGCGGCGGGGCGCGGTGGTGGTGCTCTCGCTGGCGGGGGCCAATCGGGATCCGGGAATGTTCACCGACCCCAACCGCTTCGATATCACCCGCTCGAACGCCCGTGAGCACCTGACCTTTTCGAGCGGCATCCACACCTGCCTGGGGGCCGCGCTGGCGCGGATGGAGGCCACGCACGCGTTGCGCACCCTCTTCGAGGAGTTCCCGGAGCTGTCGCTGGCGGGCGAACCCGAATTGCGACAGCTGTTCACGCTGCACGGATATCAGCGCATGCCGGTGGCGCTCGGCAATCGAGCGCACGCGCCGGTCTAGTAGAAGCCCACGGCCTCGCTGCCCCACACCGCGTTCCGGTCGCGGTCGGGGTCGTCCACCACCCGGTCGTTGGTGTCGATGACCAGGGTGGTGCGGGTGTTCTCGTGGTAGGGCGGCCAGTGTTTGGACCCGTCCAGCGCCGCGGGCACCCCGTGTTCGGCGAAGGCCAGCCAGCGCCGCATGATGCGGCCCGAAACCTCCTGCGCCACTTTTCGTCCGCCCAGCCAGAAGGTCGGGTCGTAGTTGAAGGAGCCGAAATTTCCGAAGACGTACGGCAATTCGGTGGCGTGTCCGGCGCCGACCCGGGCCGCGCGCAGCATGGGGGTGGCGTAGTCGAAGCGATACATCCAGGTGGGCGAATGCCGGGAGTGGGCGTCGGCCACCCAGTGCGCGGGCATCCGGAACGCGGCGTCGGTGGACATGGCCAGCGCCCCGCGCGTGGAGCTGAGATCCGGGTAGGCGGAGGTGATCTCGGCGATCCGCTCGTGCGACAGCCCCGGATGCTCCTCGGCCACGCTGCGCAGCATGGCGTTCACCGCATCCGGGGTGACCGGCATGATCGGCGAGCGGAAGAACCGGAACAGCGACGCCTCGTCCTTGTTGGTGCCGATGATGAGCGGCACCCGATGCGAGCGTCCGTCCCGGAAGCGTTCGGTGGGATACGCCGGGAGGATGTCACCGTCCACCACCGGAGCGGCGGCCAGGCGGCCGGGTTCGGTGAGCGGCACCTCGTCCAGCAGCACCCCGGCGGCCGGGAGCAGCACGTCGATCGGACATTCCAGCAGGTCGCGCACGCGCTCGCGGGGCAGGTCCAGGATCTCGAGGTAACGGCGGGCCACGGCCTCGGTCCGCTCCCGGCCGAAAACCGTGGTGGCGGGCGGTGATTCGGCGATGGCGCGATGGAACAGGCCCGCCGCGCGAGGTGCGGTCAGCAGCGCGGTCACACAGCCCGCGCCCGAGGATTCCCCGAACAGGGTGACATTGCCCGGATCGCCGCCGAAGGCGGCGATATTGTCGCGCACCCATTCCAGGGCGGCGATCTGGTCGCGCAGACCCAGGTTCGGCGTGAACTCCGGCCCCAGCGAGGACAGGTCGAGGAAGCCGAGCACCCCGATCCGGTAGTTCACCGACACCAGGATCACATTGCCGGTCTCCACCAGTTTGCGGCCGTCGTAGATCTCCTGGGCGGCGGTGCCCAGGCAGTACGCGCCGCCGTGCAGCCACACCATGACCGGGCGGGGTTCGTCGGCGGGCGCGGCGGGGGCCCACACGTTCACCCACAGGCAGTCCTCGCCCATACGCAGGGTGGAATCGACCGGCACCATGACGCCGAGGGTTTGCGGGGCGATCTCGCCGTACTCCAGGCAGTCGCGCACGCCCTCCCAGGGCTCGGGTGGTCGCGGCGGCGCGAACCGGTGTGGTCCGGCCGGCGCGGCGGCGTAGGGGATGCTGCGCCAGACGTGCACATCGCCCTCGCGGCGGCCGCGCACCGCCCCGTATTCGGTCTCGGCCACCGGGCCGTTCGCGAGAACATCCGCCTCGAGGGCGTCGAAGGGTTCCGCAGCACTCACACCAGACCTCCTCGTACTCCGTCATCGAGGGTACTGGCTGATACGACCGCGCTATCGACACCGCCGACCAGCGTGGCGTTGGTCTACCCTGACGTCGTGCCGAGTTATGCGTACCGCTGCCGCGGCTGCGGCGACACCTTCGAACTGACGCGTCCCATGGCCGAGGCGTCCGCACCGGCCACCTGCCCGCACGGGCACGAGGACACCGTGAAACTGCTGACCACCTTCGCGGCGGTCACCCGCGGGGGCGGCAGCCCGGCCCCCGCCGCCCCCGCGGCCCCGGCCGGCGGCTGCTGTGGCGGCGGCTGCTGCGGCTGAGGCCACGACAGTCCGGGCTGTCGCGATCGCGCGTCGTCGTTTCCCCCGACGGCGGCGACGGTGTCCGCTGTTGCCCACGGTCCGCACGCTGACGCCGGGGTGATCGCACCCCTGCGTACGGCCGGGCCGCTGATCGCATGGCCCGGCAGCGGTCCGGGTGACCCCATGATCCGCCGGTCCGGGTGACCCCATGGCCCGCCGGTCCGGGTGACCCCACGATCCGCCGGTCCGGGTGACCCCATGGCCCGCCGGTCCGGGTGACCCCATGGCCCGCCGGTCCGGGTGACCCCACGATCCGCCGGTCCGGGTGACCCCACGATCCGCCGGGGTGGGTGACCACGGATGACTCGCCCGCGGTCCGAACGCCCGTGCGGCACCGCGGCTGCGGCGACGGCAGTCGGCTCATGGCCGGACCGAGAACGGCTCGGCCGATCGGGGTCCATACGCGGCGGCAGGCCCGAACGCGCCCGGCTCACGACGCGGCTGATTCGGGGCGACCGCGTCGGGCTCGGGAGTGACGGGCGCGCGTCAGTCCGGGCTCTCCTGGCGTTTGTCGGTGTGACCGAGGGAGCGGCCGGGGGCCACCTTGTCGCGGACGCGCTGTTTGAGCACGGCTATATCGGGAAAGCCGCCGTCGGCCTTGCGCTCCCAGATCTGATCGCCGTCGACGCTGATGCGGAAGATGCCGCCCTCGCCGGGGACGAGCGCCACCTCGGAAAGGTCGGTGGCGAAGGTGCTCAGCAGTTCCTGCGCCATCCAGCCGGCGCGCAGCAGCCAGCGGCATTGCGTGCAGTACTCGATCGCGACGCGAGGCATGATGCGCACCCTACCGCGCCGGTGCGACGGGTCCGGGGCGCGGTGCGACGCCGGTCCGAGCGCGGTGCGACGCCGGTCCGGAGCGCGGTGCGACGCCGGTCCGGAGCGCGGTGCGACTCGAGTCCGGGGCGCGGTGCGTGGGTGCGGATCACGCCGGACCGCATCCGCCTCCGGGATCGCGAGCCGTCCGGAGCGAATCCGGCGGCGGGCGCGCGCGTTCCGATCGGTGGGCACCCGTGTTCCGATGCTGGCGCTGTCCGCCCGGAACAGCCGTACTTGTCGGTGGTCTGCGATAGAAATCCGGACAACGAGGAAGGGGGAACGATGCCTACGCGAGAGACCGCGACGGTATCCGGCGATCCGTCGGCGGTGGCCGGGCAGCGGTCGGACAAGCGGCGCGCGCGGGTGAGCGCGGGGCTGGCGGATCTGGACAGATGGCTGGCCGATCAGGTTCGGACCGGTCTGGCGCAGGTGGATCGATCACCGCGGACATTCGAGGCGGTGGCGGCGCGGATGGTCGACGCGCAGGCACCCGGGGTGGCGCGGGCGCTGCGTGACCTCGGGCGCGTCGGAGCGCGGGCCGATTGGCCGCAGCGGCTGTTGCGGGAATTCGGCCGTCTGCACCTGCTGGTCGCCGCCCACCAGCGGCTCGATCACCTCTCCCCCGGCCTGCGCGCCAGCGTGCGCACCCATATCGGCTACCCCACGTCCGTGGATTCGGTGCGCGAACAACCCGCGGTGCGCGACACCTGGCTGGTGCTCGCCATCCGCACCACGGTCGAGGACGGCCTGTACTCCCGCCGAATCTGGTTGCGCGGCACCACGACCGGACGCTGGGCACTGTTGCTCGACCACCACTTCGGCAGTCCCACCTTCCCCCAGGGCACCCCCGCGCCCGGCTTCCGCATCGACGCGGACCTGCACTACTACCCCGCCGCGGCACCGCTGCGCGCGATCTGGGGCGAGCGCCACGGCCCCGCCGAACCCGACACCACCGGCGATCCGTCCCGCACCCCCACGGCGGGCGCGGACCGCGCTCCGAGCACCGCACCCGAGTTCGACAGCGCCCCGACGACACCGTCCGAACCCACCGCCGAAACAGCCGACCTCGGCGACGCCGCCACAGCGATCGGGTCCGACACCACGGCACCATCCTCGACCGCCACCGATGCCGCACCCGACACCACCGCGGCAACCGGCCACGGCACCGCCGCCACGGGTGCATCCGCCGCCACGGCGGCCCCACACGGCGTCGCCGCGTCGGCCGAACCCGGCACGTGCGCCACGCCATCGGCCACCACAGCATCCGGGCTCGACAGCACCGCGGCGACGGCCGGACCCGAAACCCCGGCGGCAGCACCGGCGGCCGCGAGCGAACATCGCTCCCTCGCCACACCGACCGGCCCGGCCGGACACGCAACTGCCGCCGCACCGCGATCCGGCACCGCCGCCTCGCTCGCGGAATCCACCGGGACCACCGGGCTGTCGGACCCCATCGCGTCGACCGGGCTCGGTATTGCCGACGCGTTGGGTGAGCACGCCGTGGCGGTGGGGGCGGATCCGTTTCTGCGCTCGTGGCCGATGCTGCTGGTCGACGTGGTGCCGGTGCGGACCGAAAGTGGTTGGTATGTGGTCGAAGCCGTGGGGGATTCGCTTCCGATCACAGTGGAGGACGGCGAACCGTGGCGCATGCTCGGCGTATCCGGCGGCCATCCGGTGACCGTGGTGGGCGAGTGGACCACCGACGGGCTGGTGCCGCTCGCCGTCCACGCGGCGGGGGCGGTTGTGGACGCGGTGGCGGCGGACGGTGTCTCGGTCGCCACGCCGCCGACGGCGAGTGCCCTGGGTGGCCGTCCCGGCACCGCGGCCGCCGCCGAGCCGGGCATCGCGGAACTCGTCTCCACGGCACTGGTCGGCACCGCCCGGCGCGCCGCCGATACCGCCGCGCTTCCGGCATTCGTCGCGGCGGCGGCCCGATCCGGCGACGATCCGGCCGTCGCGCTGCTCGAAGCCGTTGCCCTGCAAGACTGTTTCCTGCGTGGAGCGGTGTCACCGAGTGCGGCGGAGAAGTCCGATACCGCCGAGGAAGACCCGCGTCCACCGCTGCCGCCCGCCGCCGCGGCGCGGCTGGGAGCCCTGCTGACCGGCACCTCGTCCTTCCTGGCGGAGTGGTTCGCGGCGGCCGAACCGTTCGACTACCGCGCCCCGGACACCATGTGCAGCCGCCTGCTGGAGCGCGCAAAATCGGTTGCCGTCCACCGGGAATCGCTGCTGCGCCTGGCCGGTGCGCGCGGCCGCTGGCTGGCGGCGCGGCATCCCGGCTGGCGCGGTCTGGTCCGCGCCGCCGCGGACGACGATTCGGTGTGGTCGCACGGCCGGCCGGCGGAGCGCCGGGCCTGGCTGGCGCGGCTGCGCCGCACCGATGCCGACGCGGCTCGCACCGCCCTCGCGAACTCATGGCCCACCGAATCCGGACCGGGCATGGTGGAGCTGCTGGCGGTGCTGGCCGACGGCCTGTCCGCGGCCGACGCACCGCTGCTGGAATCCGGGCTGGACGATCGCCGCGCCGAGGTGCGCAGGCTGGCCGCGGATCTACTGACCCGCCTACCGGATTCGGCTTTCGCCCGGCGCATGGAGCGGCGCGCGAGCGCATGGCTCACCGTCGGCGCGCACCCGGACGGACCGCGCCTGACCACCACCGGCCCGGGTGTGCTCGATGACGCCGCCCGCCGCGACGGCGTCGGGGATCCCTTCCCCCTCACCGCCTACCGCGCCGACGGCGCACCGGATCTGGCCGCCGAATGGCTGCACCGAGTGGTGGCCGCGACGCCGCTGCGACACTGGGAACCGCTGCTGGGTCCGCCCGAGGAAGCGGTGCGGACGCCGATGGCGGAGGGGCTGCGCGGCCCGATGCTGCACGGTTGGGCCGACGCCGCCCTGGCACAACGTGATCCGGCCTGGGCGCGGGCGCTGTTCGCGATCATGGCCGAGGCGCCGGTGGCTGGCGATCCGGATATGGAGAAGCTGCGTGAACTGTTCGCCGTGCAGCCGCTCGACGATCAGGTGCGGCACCTGCGCCGCCTGGACAGCAGCTGGCTGGCCGAGATCGAATCGCTGCTGCGGGCGCTACCGCATCCCTGGCCGGCACCGGTGGCCGAGCACGTGCTGCGCCTGCTCCTGGAGCGGGCGCGGCTGAGCGCGGACCGCCCCGGCGCGCCCAGTCTGGTGCCGGGGGCATACCGGACGCTGTTCCGGGCGGCCGCCACCCACTTCCCGGTGACGGCCGCGCCCGCCGTCGCCACCACCGCCCGACGCTGCGGAGAACCGTACTGGGAGCAGGCATTCGATCAGCTCGCCGCGGATCTCGTGGAACGTCGGATCATGCTCGAGGAGTTGCAGTGACCAGCACCGCGGACCGGGACGCCCTGCTGCGCCCGCACGCCGAACAGACCTACGCCGACGAACTGGCCGTTCTGGCCGCCGCCGACGACCGCCCGCGTCCACCGTCCTGGCGGCTGTCGCCGTGGGCGGTGGTCACCTATCTGCTCGGCGGCCCGCTGGCCGACGGCACCGTCATCACCCCCAAGTACGTGGGGCCGCGGCGTCTCATGGAGGTCGCGGTCGCCACCCTGGCCACCGATCGCGCACTGTTGCTGCTGGGTGTGCCGGGCACCGCCAAAACCTGGGTGTCGGAACATCTCTCAGCCGCCATCTCGGGTGCGTCCACCCTGCTGGTGCAGGGCACGTCGGGGACGACGGAGGAGGCGGTCCGCTACGGCTGGAACTACGCCCGCCTGCTGGCGGAGGGACCGAGCGCGGCGGCGCTGGTGCCGTCGCCGGTGCTGACGGCCATGCGGGCCGGGTCCATCGCCCGGATCGAGGAACTCACCCGTATTCCCTCGGATGTGCAGGACGCGCTGATCACCGTGCTGTCGGAGAAGACGCTGCCGGTGCCGGAACTCGGCACGGAGGTGCAGGCGGCCAAGGGTTTCAATGTGATCGCGACGGCCAACGACCGCGACCGCGGCGTCAACGAGCTGTCCTCGGCACTGCGGCGACGCTTCAATACCGTGGTACTGCCGCTGCCCGCCGGAGAGGACGACGAGGTCGCGATCGTCACCAAGCGGGTCGAAGAACTCGGCGCCGCACTGGAATTGCCCACCGTGCCCGCCGCCGCGGAGGAGATCCGGCGGGTGGTGCGGGTCTTCCGGGAGCTGCGTTCGGGGATGACGGTGGACGGGCGCACCAGACTCAAGTCGCCGTCCGGCACGCTGTCCACCGCCGAGGCCATCTCGGTGATCACCAATGGGCTGGCGCTGGCCGCGCACTTCGGTGACGGCGTGCTGCGCGCCGGGGATGTGGCGGGTGCGGTGCTGGGCGCGATCATCAAGGATCCGGTCGCCGACACCGTGGTGTGGACCGAATATCTGGAAGCCGTGGTGCGTCGGCGCCAGGACTGGGCCGACTTCTACCGCGCCTGCCGCGAGGTGCACACATGAGCGCTCCCGCCGCTAGGCCGCCGGACGGCGATACGCGGACGCCGGACGGCGATGCGCCACCGCGGACCCGGATCTTCGGCATCCGCCACCACGGGCCCGGCTCCGCGCGTGCGCTGCGGCTGGCGCTGGAGCGGTTCCGCCCCGACGCGATTCTCATCGAGGGCCCCGCCGACGCCGACGATCTGGTCCGCTATGTGGCCGCCGCGGATATGACGCCACCGGTGGCGTTGCTCGCCTATCGGCCGGATGAGCCGTCCACGGCGGCATTCTGGCCCTACGCCGAGTTCTCCCCGGAGTGGCAGGCGCTGCGCTACGGGGTGGAACACGGTGTGCGGGTGGGTTTCTGCGACCTGCCCGCGGCCAACGCGCTCGCGGCTGCCGGGGAACCCGGCGACCGCACCGACCCGCTGAGCCTGCTGGCCACCGTCGGCGGCTACGACGATGCCGAGCGCTGGTGGGACGCCATTGTCGAATCCGGTTCGGACGCCGACATCTTCGACGCCGTGCACGAGGCAATGGCGGCGCTGCGCGAGGCGGCGGTGCCTGCGAACGACTCCGCGCCCGACGAAGCCGCTGACCCGCCCGCTGTCGACGCCGCTACCCGCGACAGCGTCACCGCCGACGACGCGGCCCGCGACAGCGCCGACGACCGCCGCGCGCGAGGCGGAGCCCCCGCCGACGCCGACGCCACGACGACGGCGCACCAACCCGGTGCGATGCCGCATGCCGCCATCGACGCGCGCGATCCGGGACAGACCTCTCCGAGGGATACGGCGGACGGTGCGAGCGAGATGTGGGGAAGCGCTGGGGCCGACGCGGTCGCGGCGCGGCCGGACGCGGTCGACATCGTGGTCGATGCGCACACCTTGCGCCGGGAGGCGCAGATGCGGCAGGTCATGCGCAAGGCGCTGAAGGACGGCGCGCGGCGGCTGGCCGTGGTGTGCGGCGCCTGGCACGCGCCCGCACTGAGCGGGAAGCTCCCTCCGGCGGCCGCGGACGCGCGACTGCTGAAGGGCATGCCGAAAGTGAAGACCACACTCACCTGGGTGCCGTGGACGCATTCGCGGCTGTCGACTTCGTCCGGGTACGGGGCGGGCATCACCTCGCCGGGCTGGTACCGGCACCTGTTCGCCGAGACCGAGCAGCCGATCGCGCGCTGGCTGACCAAGGTGGCGGGGATGCTGCGGCGGCACGACCTGCCGGTGTCGAGTGCGCACATCATCGAGGCCGTCCGGCTCGCCGAGACCCTCGCCACCCTGCGCGGCCGGCCGCTGGCCGGATTGTCCGAGGTCACCGAGGCCACCCGGTCGGTGCTGTGCGACGGTGACGAGACCATGCTGGATCTGGTCACCCGGGAGCTGGTGATCGGTGAGGCGCTGGGGACCGTGCCCGAGGACACGCCCACCGTCCCCTTGGAGGCGGACCTGCGGGCGCGGATCAGAACCCTGCGGCTGCGGCAGGAAGCCCGGGAACGCACCCTCGACCTGGATCTGCGCACCGAGCGCGATATGGCGAAATCCCAACTGCTGCACCGCCTGGAGTTGCTCGGCATCGACTGGGGGCGGCGTACCGCCGACGAGGTGCGCGGCACCGGCACCTTCCGCGAGACCTGGACGCTGCGGTGGCGGCCCGAGCTGGTGATGGCGGTGGTGGAGGCGTCGCGCTGGGGCACCACCCTGGCGACGGCCGCCACGGCGCGGATCCTCGACCGCGTGCGGGCACCCGATACCGGGCTGCCGGAGGTGGCCGCCGCCCTCGACGCCGCCCTGCTGGCCGCCCTGGGCGATGCCGTCGACGGGCTGATCATCCGGCTGGAGTCGGTGGCGGCGCTGGACCACGACATCACCCATCAGCTGGCCGCGCTGCCCGAGCTGCTGCGCACCCTGCGCTACGGCGATGTGCGCGGCACCGATACCGCCGCGCTGGCCCGGGTCGCGGACGGGCTGCTGGTCCGGGTGTGCGCGGGCCTGCCGAGCGCGGTCACCGGCCTGGACGCCGACGCGGCGGCCGAGCTGCGCGCCCGCCTCGATGCCGTGCACCTGGCGCTGGCCACCCGCGCCGACGCCTGGGCCACGAACGCCTGGCTCACCGCCCTGCGCGGGCTGGCCGACCGCGACGACGTGCACGGCGGCCTGGTCGGCCGCGCCGTGCGGTTGCTCCGCGACGCCGAAGTCGTCGACGCCGCCGAGTCGGCCCGGCGGCTCTCCGCCGCGCTCTCGGTGGGCCGCACCGCCGCCGACAAGGCCGCCTGGATCGACGGCTTCCTCGGCGGCCGCGGCCTGCTGCTCGTGCACGACCGAAACCTGCTGGCGCTCATAGATTCCTGGCTGGCCGGGCTGACGGAACCGGATTTCGTCGCCGTCCTGCCGCTGCTGCGCCGCACCTTCGGCGACTTCGACAGCGGTGAACGACAGTCCATCGCCGCGGCGATCCGGCACGGTACGGCGGCCCCCGCCTCCGGTGCGACCGCGAACCTCGACGTCGAGCGGGGGACGATCGCGCTGCGGGCCACCCGCGAGATCCTGGAGGCGCTCCGATGAGCGAGTTGGACGAAACTCACGCGCGGCGTTGGCGATTGGTGCTCGGCGGCGCGGCCGAGGCCGGGCTGGGCGGGCTGGACAGCGCGGAGGACGCCGCCATGGACCGGGCGCTGTCGGCGCTGTACGACTCCGACGCCCGCACGGGGCAGGGCGGGCGGCGCTCCGGCGGGCTGGGCGGATCGGCGCCGAATGTGGCGCGCTGGCTGGGTGATATCCGCTCGTACTTCCCGTCCACGGTGGTCGAGGTGATGCAGCGAGACGCGGTGCGGCGGCTGAATCTCACCGAATTGCTGTTGGAGCCGGAACTATTGGAGGCGGTCGAGCCGGATGTGCATCTGGTCGGCACCCTACTCGGCCTGAACAAGGTGATGCCGGAGACCACCAGGGCCACCGCACGCATGGTGGTCGAGCGGGTGGTGCGCGAGATCGAGCGGCGCGTCGCCGCACGGACCGTCGCGGCGGTGGGCGGGGCGCTGAACCGGGCGGCGCGGGTAGCGCGGCCGAAACCGCGGGATATCGACTGGGACCGCACCATTCGCCGCAATCTCGCCACCTATCTGCCCGAGTACCGCACCGTCGTCCCGGAGCGGCTGGTCGGCTACGGCCGCAAGGCGCAGGCGGTGCGGCGCGATGTGGTGCTGGCCATCGACCAATCCGGTTCCATGGCGTCGAGCGTGGTGTACGCGTCGGTGTTCGGGGCGGTGCTGGCCTCCATGCGGTCGCTGCGCACCTCGTTGATCGTGTTCGACACCGCCGTCGTGGATCTGACCGATCAGCTCGCCGATCCGGTGGACGTGCTGTTCGGCACCCAACTCGGCGGCGGCACCGACATCAATCGCGCCCTCGCCTACGCACAGGGGTTGATCACCCGCCCCGCCGACTCCCTGTTCGTCCTCATCTCCGATCTGTACGAAGGCGGTGTCCGCGCCGACATGCTGCGGCGCGTGCGCGCCATGACCGAGGCGGGCGTGCAGGTGGTGGTGCTGCTGGCGCTGTCCGACGACGGCGCGCCCGCCTACGACCGCGAGAACGCCGCCGCCCTGGACGCCCTCGGCGTCCCCGCCTTCGCCTGCACCCCCGACCGCTTCCCGGATCTGCTGGCGGTGGCCCTGGACCGGGGTGATGTGCGGCGGTGGGCCGAGCAGAACGCCGGGCGGGCCTCGTCCTGACCCGGGCGGGGGCGGGCCGGGATGCCGACCGACACGCGACGGGCCGCATCCCGGCCCACGCGGGGCGGGCCGCGGCCCCGGCTACAGGCGGACTGCGCCCGGCGGCCCGGCCGGATCGCCGGATTCCGGTCGCACAATGAATACGCCCAGTTCAGGCAACATATTGGCAGTGAGCTCGGAATCGGGGCACGCAAACACTGCTAGGCTGCCTGGCGATTCGACTCGTGGAAACGGGGGCTCTCGGTTGCTGGACTCTGGTGAAGATTTCGCCGGTTACGTCATCGAGCGCGAACTGGGCCGCGGCGGTATGGGTTCGGTCTACCTGGCCAAGCATCCGCGGCTGCCGCGCATGACGGCCTTGAAACTGCTCAATCAGGAGATGTTCTCCGATGACGAGATCCGCGCCCGGTTCATCCGGGAAGCCGATCTGGTCGCCCAGCTCGATCACCCGAATATCGTGACGGTCTACGACCGCGGTGCGGTGGACGAGCAGCTGTGGATCTCCATGCAGTACATCGACGGGGTGAACGCCGCCGCCGTCGATCCGGGCAAGCTGCCGCCGCTGCGCGCGGTGCAGATCATCACCGAGACCGCCAAGGCCCTCGACTACGCACACGGCATCGGCGTCCTGCACCGCGATGTGAAGCCCGCCAATATCCTGCTGGCCCGCTCGGGTCGCGCGGGGGCGGGTGGTGAACGGGTGTACCTCACCGATTTCGGCATCGCCAGGCTGCGCGACGACACCGGTCATCTCACCCAGACCGGCACCGTGACCGCCACCCTGGCCTACGCCTCGCCGGAACAGCTGACCGGCGCGACGCTGGACGGCCGCTCCGATCAGTATTCGCTGGCCTGCACGCTGTTCCAATTGCTCACCGGCAGCGTGCCGTTCGAGGGCACCAGTCCGGCGGCGGTGATCCGCGGCCATCTGCAGGAGCGCCCCCGCCTGCCCAGCGCCCTGCGCCCGGACCTGCCCCGCGCCGTCGACGGCGTGCTGGCCCGTGCGCTGTCCAAGCGCCCGCAGGACCGCTACCACTCCTGCACCGAGTTCGCGAGCGCGGCCGAGCGGGCGTTCACCATCTCCCGCACCGCGCCCCCGCAGCCGGTGCAGCCGCCGCGCCCGCCCACCCCGGCCGGACCGCAACCGGTCGTGCCACCGACGTATACGCCGTCGTCGCCGCGCCCACTCGTCGGCCAGCAGGGCCCGATGGGCCAGGCGACCCCGTCACCGGGCCAGGTCAATCCGCAGTCCGCACCGTTCAATCCGCAGCCGGGTCCGCTGAATCCGCAACCGGCCCCGCACCCCGGACCGCTGGGACCGCAGTCGGCCCCGCACAATCCGCAAGCGAGCCAACCGAATCCGACACCCGCGCCCTACAACCCGCAGGCGGGGCAGATCGGCCCGCAGTCCACGCCGTACCCACAGGCGGGCTCGCCGAATCCGCAGTCCACGCCACACAATCCACAGTCGGCGCACAATCCGCTACCGGGACAGCCGAACCCGTCGTCGGCGTTCAACCCGAGCCAGTCGATGCCCCGCCCGGCCCCCTACCAGCAGTCCGCGCCGTTCACCCCGCAGGGCACCCCGCCCCAGCCGTACGGATATCAGGCTCCGCCCACGAACTACGTCCCGCCCCAACAGGGTTCCGGCTCCAATACCGGCATCATCCTCGGCATCGTGGCGGCGGTGATCATCGCCGTCATCGCGGTGATCGTCATCGTGGCCCTGGCCTGACACCGCCGACGGCCCCACCCGCACCACGCTCCCGGCGGTCCCGTCCGCCGCGCCCGGCGGCTTCGCCCGGTCACCACCGAGACACCCCCAACAGCGCGCCTCCAGCTCCACGCCGCCGCCCCGCGCCGATCGGCGCGGGGCGGCGGAAGGGGCGCACGCGGAACCGCTTACAGATCCGCGATGGCCGCCAGCGGCGGCGTGCGGGCCGCGCGCACCGCGGGCCACAGCGCCGCCAGCACGCCGACCACGCCCGAGGCGATGAGCATGCCCACGATCTGCCCCCACGGCACCGCGATGGTCCCCAGGCCGAGATCCTGCAGGGTGCGCAGGAATCCGATGCCGAGCCCCAGGCCGAGGATGACACCGACCACCGCGCCGAAGATGGCGATCAGCATGGACTCCAGGTAAATCGAGCGCCGCACCTGCTGTCGCTGCATACCGACCGCGCGCAGCATGCCGATCTCGCGGCGGCGTTCCACCACCGACAGCGCCAGGGTGTTGACGATGCCGAGAATGGCGATCACCACCGCCAGGGCCAGTAGCCCGTAGAGGATGGCCAGCATGGTGTCGATCTGACGCCCCTGCACACCCTTGAAGTCCTCCCGGTCCATCACCTGGACGTTGCCGTACTTCTCGGTGGCCTGCTCCAGACCGGTGCGCAGCGTGGCGATATCGGTACCGGGCGCGGCCACGACCGCCACCATGAAGCTGCTGCGGAAGCTGGTCGGCACCGTCTGCTCGTACAGCGACATGGGCGCGACCAGCGCCTGCAGCAGCTGGGTGTCCGCGTAGATGCCCGCCACCTCGACCTGGTATTTCTTCCCGTCCACGCCGGATACCTCGACGGTCTGCCCGGCCCGCCAACCATTGTCGGAGGCAAGGGTTTCCGAGGCGAGGATCTGGTCGTCCCCGAGGGAGCCGCTGCCCTGCTGGATGTCGTAGGACAGCACGCGGTCCAACGGCCCCTCCGGCACCGTGCCGAAAACCTGTTCACCGCCGACCTTCAGGGCGAGACCGTGGAACGCCACCGCTTCCTCGACGCCGGGCACGGCCTTCACCTCGTCGGTGGCCTGCAACGGCACACCGATGAGTGCGCCGGGCGGCCCCGACAGCATGTAGTCGGCCTTGACGCCCTTGTCCACGAGGTCCCCGACGCTGGCCTTGGCCGAAGCACCGAGCATGCCGATGGCCGAGACCAGCATCAGCCCCAGGGTGAGCGCGAAGGCGGTGGCCGCGGTGCGGCGCGGATTGCGAATGGCGTTGTTGCGCGCCATCCGTCCGACCGGACCGAACGGCCGCACCAGCACCCCGAGCCCCGCCAGCACCGGGCGCGACAGCGCGGGCGAGGCGAAGAGCACCGCGAGAATCAGTGCGGCCGCGCCGATTCCGACGGTGGCGGCGGCATTGCCGCCGGTGTTCTGTGCACCCAGCACCACCAGTGCCACGCCGATCACCGCCAGCACCGCACCCGCGATGGTGCGCAGCCGCAGCGATTCGGAGTGCGAGGCGAACTCCTCGCGCATGGCCTCCACCGGCGGCACCCGGGCGGCGCGACTCGCGGGCGCGTAGGCGCTCACCACCGTCACGACCACGCCGAGCACCAGCGCCACCGCCACCGTGCGCGGCAGCACTGCCATGGCCCCGGTGGGCAGCCCCAGATCGAAGGCGTTGAGCAACGCCGCCAGCCCATAGGCGAGACCGATGCCGGCCGCGAGACCCAGTGCGCTGCCGACCAATCCGACGATCAGCGCCTCACCGACGACCGAGCGGCCCACCTGTCCGCGGCTCGCGCCCACCGCGCGCAGCAGCGCCAGTTCCCGCAGGCGTTGGGCGACCAGCATGGAGAAGGTGTTGTAGATGATGAAGGTGCCGACGATCAGTGCGATGGCGCCGAAGGCGAGCAGGAAGTAATTGATGAACTTGAGCGCGTCACCGAGCTGCTGCTTCATGTCCTCGCGGACCTCGTCACCGCTCTGCACCTTGTAATCGGGGAAAGCCGTGACGATTTCGGAGCGCAACCGGTCCGGGTCGGTCCCGGACCGCGCCGCGATGTCCAGATAGGCCACATGCTCGCCGTCGGTGAACAGCCGCATGGCCTCGTCGTAGTCGAACTGCAGGCCGATGAAGCCGCCGGTCGCACCACCGCCGTCGAGTTGGTAGATACCCGAGATGGTTACGGGCACATTGCCCTTCGCTGGCGTGACCACCGTGACCGGATCGCCCACCCGCAGTCCGGCGCGGTCCGCGCCACCCTGGTTGACGGCGACCTGCCCGGGTTCGGAGGGCGGTCCGCCGTCGACGAACCGCTGCGGTTCGGCCACCGCCCGTTCCGGCGGCAGGTACGCCTCGCCGATGGTCGGCGCACCCCCGGTCTGGACCACCTTGCCGTCCTTCAGCAGGGTGACCGGTCCGTTGGCGCCCGGAGCCACGGTGCGCACCCCGTCCATGGCGGTGACCTTGTCGACCAGGGTGAGCGGTACCCCGATGGACTGCTGGTCCTCCGGGCTGATCCGGACGTCCACGCCCCTGGCCTGATTGGC
This sequence comes from Nocardia sp. CC227C, assembly GCF_030767025.1. Classification (GTDB taxonomy): domain Bacteria; phylum Actinomycetota; class Actinomycetes; order Mycobacteriales; family Mycobacteriaceae; genus Nocardia. The sequence goes on from NZ_JASITE010000004.1 coordinate 45,256, forward strand.
GAAGATATTGTCGAACGTGCGCTGGAGGGTGTCGGTGAAGACGAAAGACCCCGCGATGAAGGCGGTTCCGAGCACCACCGACAGCACGGTGAGCACCAAGCGCACCTTGTGCGCGGCGAGATTGCGCAAGGCGACCTTGCGCATGGGGCTGCCGGACATCAGATCGTCTCCAGGGACTTGATCTTGTCGAGGACGGAATCGGCGGTGGGGTCGCGCAATTCGTCGACGATCCGGCCATCGGCCAGGAACACGACGCGATCGGCGAAGGAGGCGGTGCGCGGATCGTGGGTGACGATCACGACGGTCTGGTCGAATTCGTCCACCGCCGCCCGCAGGATCGACAGCACCTCACCCGAGGAGTGCGAATCCAGGTTGCCGGTCGGCTCGTCGCCGAAGATGATGTCCGGCTTGCCCGCCAGCGCGCGGGCGCACGCCACGCGCTGTTGCTGGCCGCCCGACAGTTCGGCGGGCCGATGCCCGAGCCGGTCGGTGAGGCCGAGGCGCTTGACCACCGTGGCGAGCCACTCCTCATCGCCCTTGCGGCCCGCGATATCCAGCGGCAGGGTGATGTTCTCCATGGCGGTGAGGGTGGGCACCAGATTGAACGCCTGGAAGACGAACCCGATGCGGTCGCGGCGCAGGCTGGTCATCTGCTTGTCGGAGAGGGTGGTGAGGTCGGTGTCACCGATGTGCACGGTGCCCGCCGTGGCCGAGTCGAGACCGGCCAGGCAGTGCATGAGGGTGGACTTGCCCGAACCGGACGGGCCCATGATCGCTGTGAATTCCCCCCTGGCGAACTCCGCCGACACTCCGTCTAGCGCCTTGACCTGCGTGTCACCGGAACCGTAGAGCTTCACCAGGTCGGTCGCGCGGGCGGCGACCGAGGCGGGGGCCGACTTGTCGAGGGCGACGGAAGCCGAGGCGTCTGAAGTCATGGTGTCCAGTGTGTCGAGGATCGCGACCGGACGCCATCGGGGAACACCCGGAAACACGCACCCTCAGGGAATTCACAAAAGCCCACGACGACGAGTGGATCGCGGCGTTCGCGCAAGCCGTCAGTTCAGGGGGGCGGACCGCCACCAGGCCAATACCTCGTCCAGCGTGCCCACGATGCCGTCGGTGTACATGAGGTACTGGGTGCGGTTGTCGTCACCGGTGAACACCGTGACCATGCGCGGGCGATTGCCGCCGAACTGGTAGTTGGTGTACGTCTTGCCGCCATTGGTGTCGGTGGTCCGCTGGTCGGGCGCGAGGGCGGCGACCACGGCCTGCGCCTCGGCCGCCGTGGAGTAGGCGTAGAGACGGTAGAACGGGTCGGCGTTGTCCGCGCCGCCGAAGCAGCGCCACTGCACCGCCCAGGTCATGAAGTCGGGTTCGCCCTCGGTCTTCTCCGGCGGGCTGCTCGGATCGGCCAGGTAGCAGGTGGCGCCGTTGTAGCCAACGTCTCCGGTGGTGCCGGCGGGCACCATGCTCGGGAATTCGGCGGTCAGCGACTGCGCGTCCACCGCTCGGTCGGCCACCACGGTGGTGGTCGCCGCGGTCGTGGTCGTGGTCGTGGTGTCACCCGCGGTGGTGGTCGTGCCGCTGTCGCTCGCCGCGACGATCACCACCACGGCGACGATCAGCAGCAGGACCACGCCCACGATGGCCGCGATGATGAGCCCGGCATTGGATTTGCCCTGCGGCGGCGGACCGTGGAAGCCCTGCGGCGGCAGCGCCCCGGGACCCGTGAACTGCTGTCCGGGGAAGGAGGGCGGCGGGGTGTACCCCGGCTGCGCGAACTGGTTGGTCTGGCGGGGCGCGGTGTAGCTCGGCTGCGACGGCGGGGTCAGGGTGCCCGCCGCGGTGCCGGTCTGCTGGAACGGAGTGGGCGGGGCCGTCGCGGTGGGCGGTTGCGTTGGCGGTCGCAACTGCTGGAGCAGCTGCGGCGGGGCGGTGTTCGAACTCGCCAGCGGCACGCCGGACGCACTCGGCGAAGCCAGCGCGCGGCGAGCGGCGGCGGCGAACTCGGCGCAGCTGTCGAAGCGTTCGTCGGCACGTTTGGCCATGGCCTTGTGCAGCACCATGTCCAGGGCGGGCGGCAGGCCGGGGCGCGCGGTGCTCAGCGGCGGCGGCGGATTCTGCAGATGGCCCTGGATGACGGCGGCGGGATTGGTGGCCGCGAATGGACCCGTACCGGTGAGCAGCCAGAACAGGCTGCACGCGAGGGAGTACTGATCGGAGCGACCGTCCAGCGCGGAGCCGGTCAGCTGTTCCGGCGAGGCGTAGGCCAGGGTGGCGGTGAACGTCCCGGTCTGGGTGAGATGGCCGGTGTCGTCGCGCAGCCGGGCGATGCCGAAATCGGTGAGATAGACCCGCTCGCCCTTACCGCCGGTGGCGCGGGCGAGCAGGATGTTCGCCGGTTTCACATCGCGGTGCAGGACGCCGTTGCGGTGCGCGTAGTCGAGCGCGTCGGCGGTCTCGGCCACGATCTGCACGGCCCGCTCCGGGGGGAGGGTGCGGGCGTCCACATTGGCGGCGTCCACGCCGTCGATGTACTGCATGGAGATCCACAGCTGCTCGTCGTCCATGCCCCGGTCGTAGACGGTGACGATATTGGGGTGGTCGAGCTGGGCGACCAGGTCGGCCTCGCGCTCGAAGCGGGCGCGCACCTCCTTGTCGAACACCATCTCCCGGTTCAACAGCTTGAGCGCGGTCAGCCGGGGCAGGCGCGGGTGTTTGGCCAGATACACCGAGCCCATGCCCCCGCGGCCCAGCTGGCGCTCGATGACATAGCCGGCGAAAACGTCACCGCTGGACAGCATTGCTCGTTCCCACTTCCGTATTCAATTGCCCCTCAGCTGCGCTCCGGGGCGGGTTCGCGGCGCTGGAGGCCGCGAACCAGCGTGTGCCGCATCATTGTCTACCACCGAATCGAGCTGACAGGCTGTGTAGTTCTACGGGCTTATCTTCTGCCGGCCCGCTTACGCAACAGTTATGGATCGCTTGGCATGGTTGTCGGTGGGGGTGGATACGCTGGCCTCATGCGTCTAGGAGCACACGTGCGGATGGACAGCGACCCCATCGGCTTCGGCGAGAAGCTGGGGGCCGATGTCATCCAGATGTTCGTGGTGGACCCGCAGGGCTGGGAGAAGCCGACACCGCATCCGCGCACCGATGAGATCAAGGCCAGCCCGATCGAGGTGGTGGTGCACTCCTCGTACCAGATCAATGTGGCCAGCGTGAACAACCGGCTACGCATGCCGTCGCGCAACGCGGTGGCGCAGCAGGCGAAGGCGGCCGCGGAGCTCGGCGCGTTCGGACTGGTGGTGCACGGCGGCCACGTGCGCTCCGACGCCGAAATGGCCGAGGGGATCGTCAACTGGCGCAAACTGTTCCAGCGCCAGGCGGACAAGGGCGGCTTCGCGGTGCCGATCCTCATCGAGAACACCGCGGGCGGAAACCACGCCATGGCCCGGCATTTCGACAATATCGCGCGGCTGTGGGAGGCCGTTGGCGATTACGGCGCGGGCTTCTGCCTCGACACCTGCCATGCCTGGGCGGGCGGTGAGGAACTGCTCGGCATCGTGGACCGGATCAAGGCCATCACCGGCCGCATCGACCTGGTACACCTCAACTCCTCCCGCGACGCCTTCGACTCCGGGGCCGACCGGCACGCCAACCTCGCCGACGGCACCATCGACCCGCAACTGCTGGTGGAGGTGTGCCGGGCCGTGGATGCGCCGATCGTGCTGGAGACCCCGGCCGAAGGCGTCGCCGACGACCTCGCCTACCTGCGCGAACAGGTCGGCTAGGACCCGGGCCAGCCGCCGGTCGCGCGGGCAACCCACACCGGGGCCGGCGACCGGCAACGCGGCATCGGCCACGGGCTGACGCGAGACCGATTCGCTGGCCGGACGTCAAGTCCGGTCGGGCGTCCGCGACCGGGCTCGCACCGGACCTACCACATTCGAGCGGTTCAATACCGACCGGTTGCGGCGGATCATTCGCCAACTCGCGCCGATCGCCGCCGACGCGGGGCGGGCATGCGGTCGACGGCTCTAGAGTTCACGGTGTGACGATGGAGATTCGGCCGCTCGACGGCGTGCGGGTGCTGGAGTTGGGGAACTACGTCGCGGCGCCGACCGCCGGGCGGATCCTCGGGGACTTCGGGGCCGAGGTGATCAAGGTGGAGCGCCCCAAGACCGGGGACGAGCTGCGGAATTGGCGACTGTACGGCGGCGACACCTCGATGCTGTACCGGACCGTCAACCGGAACAAGAAGTCGATCACGCTGGATTTGCGGACCGAGGCGGGGCGGCGGATCGTGCTGGAGCTCATCGAGCGGTGCGATGTGCTGCTGGAGAACTTCCGGCCCGGCATGCTGGAGAAGTGGGGGCTGGGGCCGGAGGTGCTGACCGCGGCCAATCCCAAGCTGGTGATCACGCGGATCTCGGCGTACGGGCAGACCGGCCCGCTCGCGCAGCGTCCGGGTTTCGCCGCCGTCGCCGAGGCGGTGGGGGGTTTGCGCGAACTCGTGGGCGACCCGGATCGCCCGCCGGTGCGCGTCGGCGTCTCCATCGGCGATTCCATCGCGGGCATCTACGCCGCCTTCGGCACCGTCATGGCGCTGTTCCAGCGCGAACGAGTCGAGCGGGTTCCCTTGGAGCAGCGGATCATCGACGTCGCGCTCAACGAGTCGATCCTGTCGGTCATGGAATCGCTGGTGCCCGACTACCTCGCCTACGGCATCACCCGCGAACGCGTCGGCGGGCGCATGGAGGGCATCGCGCCCAGCAACGCCTACCCGTGCTCCGACGGCACCAGCATCATTATCGGCGGCAACGGGGACGCCATCTTCCAGCGCTACATGCGCGTCATCGACCGGCCCGACCTGGCCGCCGACCCGGAACTCCAGGACAATGCCGGGCGCTGGCAGCACCGCGAACGCCTCGACGCCGCCATTGCCGAGTGGACGCGGCGGCACACCCGCGACGAGGCGCTGCAGGTGCTCGAACAGGCGGCCATCCCGTGCGGACCCATCTACACCGCCGCCGATCTGGTCGCCGACGAACAGCTGAAGGCACGCAATATGATTCAGCCCTTCCGGGTGGATGTGGGCGAGCCCGAACCCAAGGAGGTCGGCTTCACCGGCATCGTGCCCGTGATCGGCGGCGCATCCCTGCCCATCCGGTCGGTCGGCCCCGATCTGGGTGAGCACACCCGAGAGGTGCTGTCGAACCTGCTCGGCATGTCCGACGCCGAACTCGACGCGCTGGAGACGGACCGATGAACCAACACGACGGCTCGACGCAGCTCGGCGGTGCGGCACAGCTCAGCGGTGCGGCGCAACAATCCGGCGACACCACGCAGACCCGCGACACGTCACGACAGCCCGGCGGCCCGACGCGGCAGCACGGCGCGACTCAGCGGACCGGGGACGCCGCGCAGCGGACCGGCGAAGCGCCACAGCACCGCACGATGCCCATACTCCGTGATGTGACCCTGCGCGACGGTCTGCAACTCACCGGCAAAGTCCTCCCCACCGAACACAAGGTGGAGATGGTGCGACGGCTGCTCACCCTCGGCGTGCCGGAGCTGGAGATCGGCTCCCTCGCCCGGCCGGACCTGGTGCCGCCCATGGCCAACAGCCTGGAGGTGGTGGCCGCGCTGAGCGCGGAGGAGTTGCGGCGGTGCTGGCTGTGGGTCGCCACCCCGCGGCACGTGGAGAAGGCCGCCGCGGCGGGTGTGCGGAATTTCCAGTACTGCTTCTCGGTCTCCGATGCCCACAACCGGGCCAATATCGGCCGTTCGACCGAGGACAGCGTGGCGGCCATGCCCGCCGCCATCCAGTTGGCACGCGAGGTGGGCGGACGGATTCAGCTCTGCCTCGCAACGGCTTTCACCTGTCCGTTCGACGGGCCGGTGGATCCGGAGCGGGTGCTGTCCATCGCCGCCGATCCGCGCACCGCGGGCGCGGACGATATCGTGCTCGCCGACACCCTCGGGCAGGCGCATCCCGGGCAGGTGGCCGCCTTGGTCGCGGCCGTGCGCGCCCGCGACGCGGGGCGGCGCATCGTCTTCCACGGCCACGACACCTGGGGTATGGGCGTGCCGAACTCCCTGGCGGCGGCCGCGGCCGGGGCCGATGTGGTGGACGGGTCGCTCGGCGGGCTGGGCGGATGCCCGTTCGCGCCGGGGGCGAGCGGCAACACCTCGAGTGAGGATCTGCTGTTCGCGACGCGACCGGACTGGTTCACCCCGCCGGTTCTCGGCGAGCTGGTGCGGATGTCGGAAGCATTGCTGGCCGAACTCGGCGAGCCCAATCGATCCCGGACGGCCGAGGGCGCGCGGTCGAAGGCGCAGGCGTTCGAATGGGTTATCCGCGGGTGAAGTCCGCGCGTAGCCGTAACAAAACCAGCCCCGCGGTGCACGCCAGAATCAATCCGGCGACCGTGATTTCGACATGCAGTCCGGCGATTCCGAATCCGGCGCCCACCAGGCCCCCGAGGAATATGAACCAGGCGAGTGCCCGGGCCAGGATCTCGGTCATCCGCTGCGGCCGGTCCGCCGGGGAATCCGGGGATTCCACGGGCTGCGCGGCCGTGCGCAGCGGGGATGTCGAGGAAGCTCCCATCATCTACTCCTAGATGACGCCCATGAGTTCCGCGCTGACGACTTCGTGAACCTGCGCGCGTCCCTCAGCTAATTCCGGGCGTCTCACATGTAACTTTGGTCACACATTACGGGTCGGCAACGGAATGTCCACGCGACACGGGCACGCAACACGCAGAGTTGACCAATTCGATATGTGAATTACCGCTGTTTGAGATTGTCTTGTTACGGCGGAACCCACCGCGCGGGACGGGATTCGAACCGACCGCCCGCGTGGCCTCGGCGGGCGGCCTCGATTAGGGTGAGCCCCACTCGAGACGAATGAGGAGAGCTCACCGATGGACGGCAGCAACAGCCGCGCGGACGATCACGACGAGCGCCGCTCGCGACGACTGCCCGCCCCCATGATGGGCGCGGTCGCCGCCGCCGGAGCGGTCTCCCTCGGCCTCGTCCTCATCGGCTCCTGCGGCCTGGATCGCGAGGACACCTACGTCGCGCCCCCTCCCCTCAACGCCGACCTCCAGGCCGCCCCCTCCGGCTACGCCCGCTCCAGCACCACCACCCCGGTCATCGTCATCCCGCCCTCCCCCACCTGGCGCGTCGCCGCCGACCGCCCGCCGCGCCGCACCACCACGACCACCACCGTCGCGGCCAAGGCCGACGACGACCGCGAATACTCCGACACCGAGCCCACCACCCGCACCACGCGCCCGACCATCCCCCGCCCCACCACACCCAGCACCACCGAGCGCACCGAGACGCTCACCCGACCCCCCACCGAAGACCCGCCGACCCCCACCGCGGACCCGCCGACCACCACCGCGGACCTGCCCACCACCACCGCGGTGCCGACCTTCCCGGAGGAAGAGATCGAGGAGTAGCCGAACTCCCCTGCGCAGCGGCACCGCCCCGCCGGAACCGGCACGACGTCCCCCCGGTTATCGGCCCGGCGACACGACAGGCTCCGGTGCACGCACGGTATCGGCGGGCCGTCGAGCACGGCTGAGCGCGGGCGCGACCGTCCCCGACGATCCCGGATCGGCGGTGCCGGCGAGCTGCGGGAGTGCGTCGACAATGACGGTGGCCCCTCCGGTTTCGGAGGGGCCACCAGCGTGCGCGAGGAAGCCGGTCAGATTTCGGCCAGTCCGTAGTCGGCGACGCGGTCGGCGAGGACCCGGAGATGCTCCAGCTCTCCGCCGAGGGTGCGGCCGATGGCGGTCAGGCGGGCGACGTAGTGGCTCACCGGGTATTCGGTGGTGATGCCGATACCGCCGTGCATCTGCACGGCTTCCTGGCCGATGTGCCGCGCACCGCGCGCGACCTGTAGGCGGGCGCGGGAGGCGATCACGGGGTCCACGGTGCCGTCGGCGAGGGCGGCGGTGGCGTAGTAGCTCATGCTGCGGGCCAGTTCCAGCGACACGTACATGTCCGCGGCCCGCTGCGACAGCGTCTGGAACTTCGACAGCGTTACCCCGAACTGCTTGCGCGTCTTCAGGTATTCGGTGGTGAGCCGCAGCGACTCCGCCATGGCGCCCAGGGATTCCGCGCACAGGGCGGCCTGTGCCCGGACCAGCGCCGCGTCGACGGCGGCCCGGACGTCACCGCCGGTGCCGAGCACTTCGGCGGGGACGGCGTCGAATTCGAGCTGCGCGCCGCGCCGCCCGTCGAATGTGCGGAAGGGCTTGCGCGCCACCGCGTCCGCGTCGACCAGGAACAGCCCGGTGCCGCCGTCGGGCAGCGCCGCGCTGACCACCAGGGTGTCGGCGCAGTCGCCGTGCGGGACCGGATTCTTCACACCGGTCAGCGCGTACGAATCACCCTGCGCCACAGCGGTGGTGGCCAGGTCCGCCGACGGCCACCGCAGTCCGGGCTCCTCGTGCGCGAAGGCCAGCAGCCGCTGCCCGGCGACCACCTCGGGCAGCACCCGTTGCCGCTGTTCGGCGGTGCCGACGCTCGCCACCAGCGAACCGGGCAGCAGCACCGCGTCCAGCAGCGGTTCGGGGGCCAGGCAGCGGCCGATCTCCTCGAGCACCACCATGGTCTCGACGGGGCCCGCGTCCATACCGCCGTCCGCTTCGCTGAAAGCCAGTCCCAGCACGCCCAATTCGGCGAGCTGCCCCCACACGTCCCGGCTCCAGCCGAGATCGGTGTCGGTGATCTTCAGCCGCGACTCCGGGTCGTAGGTGCGCGCCAGCACCTCGCGCACCGTGTCGCGCAGCATGATCTGTTCATCGGTGAGTTCGAAATCCATGGCGGCGCCTCACAATCCGAGGATGGTGGAGGCGATGATGGTGCGCTGCACCTCGTTCGACCCTCCGTAGATGCTGGTCTTGCGGTAGTTGAGGTAGGTGGGGCCGGTGATCTGCGCCCACTCCGGGGAGGCGATGTCGGCGGCGTGCACCGGCAGCGCGTCGGGTCCGGCGATATCCATGAGCAGTTCGGTCGCGGCCTGCTGCAATTCGGTGCCGCGCAGCTTGAGCACCGACGACGCCGGATTCGGCTTGCCTTCGAGGGGCTGGGAGACCACGCGCATGAGGGTCAGCTCCAGCGCCAGCAGTTCGTTCTCCAGCTCGGCGACGCGGGCGGCGAAGACCGGATCGTCCATGAGCGTTCCGCTGCCCGACTTGGTCTGCGCCGCATACTCTTTGGCCAACCCCAGCTTGACCTTGGTGCGGCCGACGCCGGTGATGCCGGTGCGCTCGTTGCCGAGCAGGAACTTCGCGTAGGTCCAGCCCATGTTCTCCTCGCCGACCAGCTGATCGGCGGGCACCCGGACGTTCTCGAAGAAGACCTCGTTCACCTCGTGATGGCCGTCGATGAGCTTGATCGGGCGGATGGTCACGCCCGGGGTGTTCACATCGAACAGCAGCATCGATATGCCCGCCTGCTTCTTGGCGTTCGGGTCGGTGCGCACCAGGCAGAAGATCCAGTCGGCGTACTGCGCCAGGGTGGTCCAGATCTTCTGGCCGTTGACGATGTAGGAGTCGCCGTCGCGCACGGCGGTGGTGCGCAGCGAGGCCAGGTCGGAACCGGCGTCGGGCTCGGAGAAGCCCTGGCACCACCAGATGTCGAGGTTGGCGGTCGGCGGCAGGAAGCGCTGTTTGAGCTCCTCGGAGCCGAACTGGGCGATCACCGGGCCGATCATCTGGGCGTTGAAGGTGAGCGGCTCGGGGACCGAGGCCAGCTGCATCTCGTCCTCCCAGATGTGCAGCTGCATGGGCGACCAGTTCTGCCCGCCCCATTGCACGGGCCACTTCGGCACCGCGAGACCGTGCTCGTTGAGGATCCGATGGGTGGTGACGATGTCCTCGCGGGAGAGTTCGCGGCCGTACTTCACGCGGTCGCGGATCTCGGCCGGGATCTTGGTCCGGTAGAACTCGCGCAGTTCGTCCCGGAATGTCACCTCATCGGGTGAGAGAGCTAGCTTCATCGCGTCTCCAGGCGTTCGCCGTATGTGTTCCGCGTCTCGGGCTTAAAAGACACGGCCAAGTGGGTGTCTCAAAGCTACCACTGGGTAACGGTCGGTCTGTCACCAGCATCACACCGGCGGCGCGGCCTCACCCCCCACGCCGGGCACACGGCTGGTAATTTGCGGGGGATCAGCGCGGCCGAAAAGACATCCGGCGGCCGCGCCCATCGAAATCTCGAGGAGCAATACGAGTGAACGGCAGGACCCTCCGCCGCGCCGCGTCCGCGACCGCCATCGCGGCCACGGTGGCGCTAGGCACGACCGCAGTCGCCCACGCCGAACCCGCGGAGCCGCAGCCCTCACCCGTCGACATCGCCATCGAGCAGCTCACCGACACGGCCGAGGGCAATGCCGACGCCGAGGCGGCGGTGCGCTCCACCGCCAAGGCCGCGCAGCTCGTCACCGCCGCCAAGCTGGGCAATGTGGCATTCGCCCCGTTCGCCTACATGGCGCCCACCCTCGGCTGCGGCACCGGTATGCCGCTCAGCCTGACCGCGGCCTCCGCCATCGCGGGCGGTACTCCCGACAGCCTCGGCGCCGCCCCCGGCACCCTCCGCTTCCAGGCCGTCGCCCAGCACTCCGGCATGCCGCTGGCCTCCGGCCTCAGCGTGGTCTGGCTGAACGTGAACAACGGCCGCAGCGGGATCAACATGCTCGACGACGTCTCCGAGTACAACCTCCCCAGCCTGTCCAAGACCGTCGACTCCGGCCCCGGCAACGTCATCGCCTCCCTCTGGGGCACCATCGACTACCCCGGCGCCCGCTGCGTCGTCACCCCCACCGTCGGCCTCTTCACCGTCCCGGACCTCCCGGCCCCCGCCCCCGAGGCCCCGGCCGACCCGGCCGCTCCCGCCCCGGCCTCCGAACAACCCGCCCCGGCCGACGCCCCCGCACCGAACTGACCACGGCCCCAACCCGATCCGGCATCCGAGCCCGCTACGAACCGACGGGCTCACCCGCTACGGCACCACCCCATCCCACCCGAGCCGGCGGGCTCGGGTCTGGCCGACGCGCTCGGGCGAGTCCGGCGTAGTCACCACCCACGCTCAGGTCCCGGCATCCGGCACTTGTACTCGAATGCGAGCACCTGTCGACCAGCCACCCGGCGATTCGCGGCGCGTCCCGGTTCTGGACTGACCGGAGCGGAGGAGCGAAGCGGGGGAGCGGAGGGAGGGAAGAACCGGGACCTCCAGCGCCGCGAATCCGCCCGGAGCGCAGCGGAGGGCAAATCAAACACAGCTCAGGCGCGGGGTTTGCGGCGTTCCGTGCGTTTGCCGCCGCCGTGGTCGCGGCGGGGGCCCCGGGTCAGGGGGCGGTGTCCGGGCGGGCCCGAGTCGAGCTGGAGCTGAATGAGCTGGCCGCTGATGCGGGTGCGGCGCAGGGCGTCCAGGGTTTCCGAGGAGAGGTCGGCGGGAAGTTCGACCAGGCTGTGGTCCGGGCGGATGCTGATGTGGCCGAAGTCGCTGCGGCGCAGGCCGCCCTCGTTGGCGATGGCGCCGACAATCGCGCCGGGCACCACCTTGTGGCGCTTGCCGACGGAAATCCGGTAGGTGGCCATTTCGGCGCCGGACTGGCGGTGGCGCGACGGGCCTTCGCGGCGCGGGCGGTCACCCTCGAAGGAGCGGGAGCCGCGTTCCCGGGGGCGGCGTTCGGGCTCCGGGTCGGGTTCCATGAAGAAGTTGTCGCCGTCGTGCGAGCCGACCGCGAGCGCGGCCGCGATATCCACCAGCGGGATATTGTGCTCGCGCTCGTAGTCCTCGATGAGCTTGCGGAACAGCGCCAGATTCGCCGCGGACAGATTCTCGGTGATCATGTCGCCGAATTTGGCGACGCGCTGCGTGTTCACGTCCTCCACACTGGGCAGCTGCATCTCGGTGAGCGGCTGGCGGGTGGCGCGTTCGATGGAGTCGAGCAGGCGGCGTTCGCGCGGGGCGACGAACAGCAGCGCCTCACCGCTGCGGCCCGCGCGGCCGGTGCGGCCGATGCGGTGCACGTAGGACTCGGTGTCGTGCGGGATGTCGTAGTTGACGACGTGCGAGATGCGTTCCACGTCGAGACCGCGGGCGGCGACGTCGGTGGCGACCAGGATGTCGAGCGCGCCGGACTTGAGCTGGCCGATGGTGCGTTCCCGCTGCGCCTGCACGATGTCGCCATTGATGGCGGCGGCGGAATACCCACGGGCGCGCAGCTTTTCGGCCAGCTCCTCGGTGGCCTGCTTGGTGCGCACGAAGATGATCATGGCCTCGAAGGGTTCGACCTCGAGGATGCGGGTCAGCGCGTCCAGCTTGCGCTGATAGGACACCTGCACCCAGCGCTGGCCGATATTGGTGTTGGTGGCCGTCTTGGCCTTGACCGTGATCTCCACCGGGTCGTGCAGGTACTGCTTGGAGATCTTGCGAATGGCGGTCGGCATGGTGGCCGAGAACAGCGCCACCTGCTTGGACTCGGGCGTGTCGCGGAGGATGCGCTCCACATCGTCCTGGAAGCCCATCTTCAGCATCTCGTCGGCCTCGTCGAGCACGAGGTACTGGAGCTGGGTCAGGTCCAGGGTGCCGCGTTCCAGGTGGTCGATCACCCGGCCGGGCGTGCCGACCACGACCTGCGCGCCGCGGCGCAGTCCGGACAGCTGGACGGCGTAGTTCTGGCCGCCGTAGATGGGCAGCACATGCAGTTCGGGCATATGCGCGGAGTAGCGCTCGAACGCCTCGGCCACCTGGATGGCCAGCTCACGGGTCGGGGCCAGGACCAGCGCCCGCGGCGATTTGCCGGAGACTTGCAGGCCCATGAGGATCGGGATCGCGAACGCGGCGGTCTTGCCGGTGCCGGTCTGCGCGAGCCCCACCACGTCCGCGCCGTCGAGCAGCGGCGGGATGGTCGCCGCCTGGATGGGCGACGGCGACTCGTAGCCGACATCGGCGATGGCCCGCAGAATGCGGTCATCGATGCCCAGATCGGCGAAGGACGGGCCGGTCGCGTCCCTCTCGTCGTCGATCGAAACGCTGTCGGCCGGTGAGGTGCTCATTGGCCGCAAGTTTACTGCTTGGCTGTGGTCACCTCGACCATCGGGCCGACCGGGTGAGACCCAGGTAACCGAACGGTCGGCATCGCATACCTCGACACCACCGAAATCCCCAGCCCCCACAGCCCTTTCCACCACCACCCCGAATCCCCTGCCAGCCGTCCCACGGAACTGCCGCCCGCCCGATCACACCGCAGCACCCCGGCGATGCCGACTCCCGCACACCACGGCACCCCGGCGCGCAGCCGCCCCGCACCGCAGCACCCCGGCGCGCACCGTCCCTCACACAGCGGCACCGCACCATGCGGCCGACCGCGCACATACCGCACCGACTCACCGCACACGCCCACCGCGTCGCCGCACACGCCCACCAACTCACCGCGCAGCCGCCGCACAGCCCCAACACCGCCGCACACGCGAACACGCCACCGCGCCGCCTGTGCACCGCAGTACACCATCGACGAACCTCAGCAGCGCGATCATCGCCTACCGGGTGACCTGACCGCCGCACTCGAGCTCGGCGGTGCCGATGATCGCCGGGCCGGGCTTGTCCGGGATGGCGCGGTGGCCGTCCGGTGGCGGGCCGGGATCGCGTACCGATCCCGGTATCGCCGCGCGGCGGAATCGGGTACTTCTGAATGCATGAGCGCCTTCGCCCACGAACCGGCCGCCGCCGTGCACCCGGCCGACGAATCCACCGCCGGGCCCGCCGTCGATATCGCGGTGATCCAATTCGGACCCGGCACCGATGTCGGGGCCAATCTCGCGGCGCTGCGGGAGGAGGTGCGGGCGGCCGCCGAATTGGGGGCCAAGGTCGTGGTCGCGCCCGAGTACTCGATGTACTCGGTGAAGCGGCTGGACGAGCGGGTGGTGTCGGTCGCGGAACCGCTGACCGGACCGTTCGTGACCGGATTGCGCGGTATCGCCGCCGAGTTCGGGGTGCACCTGGTGGCGGGCGTGGCGGAGGCGCCGGGCGGTGACCTGCCCGCCGACCGCATCTTCAACACCCTGGTCGCCGCCACCCCCGAGGCCGAGTTCGCCGCCGTCTACCGCAAGGTGCACCTCTACGACGCCTTCGGGTTCCGCGAATCCGAGGTGGTGCTGCCCGGACCGCTAGACCCACCGCAGACCTTCACCGTGGACGGCGTGGTGTTCGGTATGCAAACCTGCTTCGACCTGCGCTTCCCCGAGGGTTGCCGACGCATCGCGGCGGCCGGTGCGCAGGTGCTGCTGCTGCCCGCGCAATGGATACCGGGACCGGGCAAGGTCGATCAGTGGACCACCCTGCTGCGTGCCCGCGCCATCGAGAACACCCTGTACGTGGCCGCCGCCGACCAGTGCGCACCCAAGGGCGCGGGTTCCTCCATGATCATCGACCCCACCGGCGGAGTGATCGCGGAACTCGGCGAGCACGCGGGCATCGCCACGGCCCACATCGACGTGGCCTACCTGGAGAGCGTGCGCGCCACCAACCCGAGCCTGTCGCTGCGGAGATTCACCATCGCCACCGAGTGAGCGGCAACCGCAACCGCCCCAGGGCCCCGAGCGAGCGCTTCCGAACCACTCCGGGGCACACCGAGCCGACCTGCCCGCGACCACCCACCACGCCCACACGAACCCACCGATCCACTCCGACCGCCGCCCTCCTCACGCGGCGTACTCCGAGAGCGTGCGCACCACAACCCCGCGCCTGTCGCTGCGGAGATCCACCATCGCCACCGAGCGAGCCCGCCCCCGCTGCCGCTGACCAGAGTCCCCGGGGCGAGCGGTTCCGCACCACCGCCGGGGCACAGCATGTCGACCTGCACACACCGCCCCACCCACCACATCTCACGGACCCACCGACCCGTCTACCCACGCCGCGCTGGCTCATGCACCGCGCGGCCAACCCCGCACCGGCTACCGCCGCTCCACGTCCGACCGGCCTGCGCACCATTACCCGCACGACCCGTGGACTTGCCCGCACGGTCCGTGTACCACAGCGCGCGGGGACGGGCGGGGCGGCGCACGGCGTTCGTGCCCGGTGGGACGGACCGGCGGCTGCCGCCGCATCCGTTGGGTCTCCGGGAATCCTGCTGGTGGCGACGAGCACGCCTAGACTGGGGGCGATGATCTATCCGGATCGAGTCGCCGCCGGTCGCGCGCTGGGTGGATCGCTGCGGCACCTGCGCGCGATGAACCCTCTGGTGCTGGGATTGCCCCGGGGCGGGGTTCCGGTGGCCGCCGCCGTGCGGGACGAGATCGGCGGTGACCTCGATGTGCTGCTGGTTCGCAAGCTCGGAGTGCCGTGGCAGTCCGAGCTGGCCTTGGGGGCGATCGGCGAGGACGGGGTGCGGGTCCTCAATGACGACGTGGTGCGGCACACCGGTGTCACAGACGCGCAGATCGCCGAGGTCGAGCGGGTCGAGCGCGCGGAACTGGAGCGCCGCCGTCAACTGCTGGTCGGCGCGGTACCGCCGCTGCAGATGCGCGACCGGGTAGTCGTAATCGTCGACGACGGTATGGCGACCGGCGCCACGGTGGCCGTGGCCTGTGAGATCGCCCGGCTGCACGATCCGCGCCGCCTGATCGTGGCCGTGCCGGTGTCCTCGGCCGAGGCGCTGCACCGCATCCGCGCCCGCGCCGACGACGTGGTCTGCCCGCTGGTCCCGCGCCACCTCGGCGGTGTCGGCGGAGCTTACGAAGACTTCCACCAGCTCACCGACGAAGAGGTCGTGGGGCTGCTCCGCGGTCCGGCACAGGCCGCGGAGTAGGGCACCAGCCGCGCGCGACGAGAGCCCAGCCGCTCATCCACCCAGCGTGAACCCCGGCGGCTCTCCCCCACCGTGCGAACCGAACGACTCAGCCCCACTCCGGCCTCGACCCGCACATCGCCGATGAGGCGCGACGAAGGCGGTCGGATCGATCGAAGAACCCTGCGGCGCGGCTCGTTCGGCACCGGGCAATCACCCGGTGCCACGGTGCGCGCACACCCAATCCGCGATATCCGCGGTGACCTCGGCGTGCACCGGCTCGTGCAGCAGATCGTGCCCCGCACCGGGATAGGCGCGGAAGTCGACGGGAGCCGTCCGCACCCAGTCACGCACCCGGTCGATCGGCGCGCGCCGATCATCGACACCGTGCACCACCAGCACCGGAAGCTCGTCCGGCAGCAGCGGGGCACCATTGCCGGCGGCCACGCGCCGCCCGGCGGGTTCCATGCCGCGTGGGGCATACGGCGTGCCGGGACCGCGCCCGGAGCGGGAACGCGGTGCGTCACCGGCCCCACGCGCCGACGACGGCGGTGCGCCGTCGAAAACGGCCGCCGGGGTGCCGCACAGAATCAGACCCGCCAGCGGGATATCGGCCGCCGCGACGAGCGCGAGAGCGGTGGCGGCGCCGAGCGAATGCCCCATCAGGAACAGGGGTTGCCTACGCCGGTGTCGATCCGCGGCCGACGGGAGATCGGAACCGGATGCCCACGCGGATCGCGATGCGCTCGACGCGGATCGGGGCGCGGTTACGGGCGGCGTGGCGTCCCCCGCGGGCGACGATCCGAACGCGGACCCGATCTCGGCGAGAAACGCGAGCGCGTCGGCCGTCAGCTCCGGGAGCGTGCCGGGACGTCCGGGATCGCCCTCGCTGAGCCCGTGACCGGAAGTGTCGAGACACCACAGCGATATACCGGAGTCCCGGAGACCGGCGGCGAACCGGTGATAGTGGCCGCTGTGCTGACCGCTGCCCGGAAGAAGCGCGAGCGCGGCCCCGGACGGCTCGACCGGGCGGTGGCGGTAGTGCAATCGACCCCGGCCCCCGACGAAATACGGCACCGCGCAATTCTCCCAGACCCCGCTCTCCACCGGTCCCCGCCGTCGAGGGGAACTGGTGGCGGCGCCTGCGCGCACAATGCCGCCACAGATTCCCCCTCGACGGACGACGCGGAGTGCGACACGCCGACGTGGTGGATGGGGTTGCGAGGTTGCGGGCGGGGCGGGAGCGGGGGTGGCGTGCGGCGGCGGGACGAGTCATGTTGTCGCGCAACAACGCCCGTCAGGGGTTGCCGACGGGGGCGGGAAGCGGGTGGGGCCGGGGGTGAAGCGGGCCCCACCTCGTAACACACCGCTTCGCTTCCACTTACTACGCTGTTGCGCGACTCGGCACGCAACGGTGCGTGGACCGGGTGCGGGTGTCGGCGAGGAAGGCACAGGAGGGCCGCGCTTGATTCTGTTCGGTGATCGTGTCGTGTGCAGCACCGGTGACCTGGTGGAGGCGGCGCTCTGCGAGTTCGCGCTGCTGCGCGCGCTCGACGCCGAACTGGGGCTGGTGGGACCGGTGGAGTACCGCGCACCGGGTGTCCTGCCGCGCCCGGCGGACCCCGAGCGCGAAAACCGTCTCGCGGACCTTCGCGACCGTCACGGCAGCGGCGTGGTGCGCATCCGCACCGAGATCACCCACCCGGCCCCGACAGCGCACGACCACCGGATGGGGTTCGAGGGCGGCGGGCTGGCGGCGCGGATGGCCGAGTTGGGGCTCCGCGATCCGGCGGGGACGGGTGCGGCGGGAACGGGTGCCGGGGCCGGGAGTGCGGATCCGGCGCTGGTCGTCGCGGCGCTCGCCGTGGCGCACGAGGCCACCGTGGCGGCGCTGCGGGGAGACGCCGAGGTGATCGCGAGTCCGGTGTTGTTCGAAGGGGACTTCGCTGTCGGCTGCGATTTTCTGCTGCGGGACAGCGCACCCGAAACACACGACTATCTGACCGCCGGGGTCGCCAACCGCCGGACCCGGATCGGCACCCTGCTGGAGCATGCTGCCTTTGCGGATGCGTTGCAGCGCACCGGTTTCCGGCCCGCGCCGCATACCCGGATCTGGCTCGGCGGGCAGGCGGGCACGCACACCCTCGCCGATATCGCCGTCGTGTACCGGGCGCGCCGGGGTCGGCTGGCGCTGATCCTCGACGCCAAGTTGAACGAGCTGCTGCCGGTGCAGTGGGGTGATCGGCGGTTCCTCGCCTGCGGGCAATGCGTCACCTGCACGGCCGAACTGGAGGCGCGGCGCGATCTGCTGCTGGTGGCCGGGATGCGCCCGGCGGTGCGTGCGCAGTTGCGGGATGCGGGCATCACCACGGTGGATCGGCTCGCCGCGTCGGACGGCGCGGTGACCGGGGTGCCCGCGCCCACCTTCACGGCATTGCGCCGCCAGGCCGAACTCCAGTTGCACCGGGAGCATACGGGCCACCCGATCTACACCGTGCTGGATGCCGACGCGCTGGGCGGGCTGCCCGCGCCCACCGCCGGTGACCTGTTCGTCTCGGTCACCGCGCCGGAGGCGGGGACCGCCACCGACCTGCTGGTGACCATCGGTTCCGGGGAACCGGAGAACATCTTCCGCACCTTCGTGATCCACGACCGCTCCGACGAGCCCCGCGGGCCCTACCCGGCCGACGACGCCGCGGCCCTGCTGGATTTCCTCGCGGAATGGCAGTGGAATCATCCCGGACTGCGCATCCACCACTACCGCGGCGGCCTGCGACCGCTGCTGGCCGGACTCGCCGACCAGCACCCGGACGGCGAGGACATCGTCGCCGCCCTGCTGCCCCTCCTGCTCGACCTGTACCCCATCGTGCGGTCGGCGCTGCTGGTCGGCGAACGCTCCTACGGCCTGCACCACCTGCCACCGAACCTGTTCGGCCCCAACGACTTCGACGAACACCCCGAAACCGCCCCCGGCCCACCGGAACCCGATCACGGCCCCCCGGTCGGCAACGGCCACACCGCCGCCCGCCATCGCGCGCACGCCGCGGTGGCCGTACTCGACCGCACCGTGCTCACCGAGGTCGGCACGACCCGCGTCCTGACCGACGCGTCCGTCGCCGACACGGCACCGGCGGACACGGCGGCGACCGACGCAGCGCACACGCTGGCCGCCCGTGCCGACGCAGCGCACACGGCGGCCGCCCACACCGACACAGCGCACACCGAGACCACCCATGTCGACACCGGGCTCGTCGAAACGTCCCGTGTCGACGCGGTGCGGGGCGAAGCCGCCGATATGCGAGCCGCCGGGCGAGCGGATGCCGTACGGACCCTGGGTATCGGGAGCGCCCGTGCGGAGTTCGTCGATGCCGACCGGGCACGGGCTCACCCCGTGCGGGCCGGAGCCGTCGCGGCTCCCCCGGCCGCACACCCCGAGGCCGAGTTCGTGGCGGACGCCGCCACCGTCCCGGACGAGTCGGTGTGGGTCGAGGCGGAATTCGTCGATGGCGGGTTCGCGGGCGGAGCGCTCACCGAATCCCTGCTGCCCGCGGCGGCACTGACCGAGTTGGAGCATGCCGCTCTCGCGCATCTCGATTCCGACTGCGCCGCGGCGGCGGATGGCGCGGGTGACTGGGTTGCGGTGGCGCGGCTGCGGGACTGGCTGCTGGAGTTGGCCGAGGGGCACGCCGTTCATCCCAGGGGGCGTCCCGATGAGATGGTGGCCGAACCGGTGCCCGCGGCGGTGGAGGCCGCATTGCGCGAGTTCGCGGCCGGTCCGGTCCGCGACGATGCCGCGCGATCGGGTGGTGTGGCGGCCTACGACGCAGCCGCCGATCCGGCCCACCCCGACCGGAGCGCGGGCGGGCGGCGGACCGATGCCCGCCTGGCCGCCGCGCTGACCGCCGCCGCGCTGGGCTACCACCGCCGCGAGCGCCGACCGCTGCGCTGGGCGCACGCGGACCGCCTCGACCACCCCGTGGAGGAGTGGGCCGACACCCCGGGCGTGCTCATCGCCGACTGGGGCACCGTGGACACCAACTGGCACAGCACCGGCCAGCACCCCATGCGCCGCTATCTCACCCTCACCGGACGGCTCGGCACCGGCCAGGCGCCCCCGCCGGGCACCCCGGTCGTCACCCTGTACGACCGTGCGACACCGGATATCCCGGCTCGCCCCGGCCGCCGCCCGTTGGCGCGGGCGACCGTGCTGGGCTGTGCGCTGGACGCCAATTTCGACGATGTGGTGCGGGTGGTGGAACTGCTGCCCGCCGGCTGCGAACCCTTCGACGAGCTGCCCGCCGCCATCGCCCCGTGCCCACCGGCGCGGGAGGACCGGCTCGAGGACGCCATCGAGGATGTGGCGAACGAACTGCTGGTGACCCTGCCCGAGGTGCCGCCGACGGCGACCTTCGACCTGCTGTGCCGCCGCCCGCCGCGCCTGCTGTCGGGCGGGACGCTGCCGGAGGTGTTCGGCGACCACGCCGCCGCCGTCACCGCGGCCGTGCTGGATCTCGCGGATTCCTATGTGGCGGTGCAGGGTCCGCCCGGCACCGGCAAGACCGACACCACCGCCCGCGCGGTGGAACGGCTGGTGACCCGGTACAAGTGGCGGGTCGGCGTGGTGGCGCGCTCCCACGTGGCGGTGGAGCATCTGCTGGACGCGGTGGTGCGGGTCGGGGTGCTGCCGGAACTGGTGGCCAAGGCGGACGCGCAGACGGTGGCCCCGGAGTGGCTGGGTATCGACGCCGACCGCTATGTGCGGTTCCTCGACAATGCCGTCAACGGCTGTGTGGTCGGCGGCCTGCCCGACGATTTCGCCGACACCGCACGGATTCCGCGCGACAGCCTGGATCTGCTGGTGATCGCCGACGCCGGTCGATTCCCGCTGGCCGATGCGGTCGCGGTGGCGGTGAGCGCCAGAAACCTGCTGCTGGTGGGCGATCCCGCGCCGCGCGCCGGGCACGGCGCGCATCCGGAGCCGGTGGACGAGGCGGTGCTGGGCTGGCTGATCGGCCCGCACCGCACGCTGCCCACCGAGTACGGCTACTTCCTGGACCGCACCTGGCGCATGCATCCGCGCATGTGCGGCCCGGTGTCGCGGCTGCGCTACGACAATCGGTTGCGCACCAACGAAACCGTCACGCTGGCACGGGAACTCGACGGCGTCGCGCCCGGCATCCGGACCGTGACGGTCGAGCACCACGGCAATGCCACCGAATCCGCCGAGGAGGCCCGGGAAATCGTGCGCCAGGTGCGCACCCTGCTCGGATTGCCCTGGCATACCGGAGCTGTGACGCGCCGCCTGCATCCGCACGACATCCTGGTGGTCGCGCCGTATCACGCGCAGGTGGCGCGGATTCGAACCTCGTTGTCCCGCGCCCGGATCGAGGATGTGCTCGTCGGCACCCCCGATCACTTCCAGGGCCGCGAGGCCGCGGTGGTGCTGGTCTCCATGACGACCTCTGCCCCCAAGGACGCCCCGTACGGGGTCGCGCCGCTGCTCTCCCGGCACTGGCTGACCAGCGCCATCTCCCGCGCCATGTGGGCGGCGGTCATCGTGCGCTCACCGCTGCTGGCGGAGTATCTGCCCACGGGCACAGCGGAACTGTCGGATCTGGCGGCGTTCCTGCAACTGGATCGGGTCTAGCCGAAGCACTTCCCCTCACCGCGATAGGTGGGCACGGTGGTGCGAATGCCGTTCTCCACCAAGTGCACTTCGGTGAATCGCTCGCACAGTTCACCGGCCTTGGCGTGGCGGAACCACACGCGATCGCCGATGCGGAGTCCGCCCGCTCCGGTGAGCGGGGTCTGCACCTCGCCCGCCCCCTCGGTGCCGATCAGCTTCAATCCCAAGGGCCACACCGGCTTCGGCACCCGCGACGCACCCGCCGGGCCGGAGGCGATGAAACCACCGGAGAAGACGGTGGCGATGCCCGGGGCCGGGCGGCGCAGCACCGGCAGGGCGAAGTGCATGGCCGGACGCCGGGCCAGGTTGCGGTAGCCGTCGAAGAGGGTGGGCAGGTACAGCCCGGATCCGGCGGTCACCTCGGTGACGTCCGGGTCGGCGATGCTCACCTCGATGGAGCCGGTGCCGCCGCTGTTGACGATCTCCAGTTCACCGACCTCGGAGCGCACCGCCTCCAGCACCTTGCGGCGACGGCGCAGGATTTCCGCCGCGGATGCCTTCTTCACCAGGCGCACAGCGGGATTGGTATCGGGCAGGCCCGCGATCTGCGCCTCGTAGGTCATGACGCCGACCATCTGGAAGCCGCGCCGGACGGCCGCGGCGGCCAGCGCGGCGGCCTGTTCCGGGGTGCGGACGGGCGAGCGGCGCACTCCCAGGTGCAGCGGCCCGATCCGCAGGGAGGCGTCCACGTCGAGGCAGACGCGCGGGTGCACGTGTTCGGCGCCGACGGCGGCGCGGATGAAGTCCAGTTGATCGACGTCGTCGACCATGAGGGTGATGGCCGCGCGCAGCGTGTCGTCGGCGGCAAGTTCGGCCAGGGCGGCGCGGTCGGCGGTGGGATAGCCGAGCAGGATGTCGCGTGCTCCCTCGCGGACCAGCCAGATCGCCTCGCGCAGGGAGTAGCCCATGATGCCGGCGAAACCGCCGTCGACGGTGAGGTCCTTGCCGAGTACTTCCTCCAGCACGGCCCGGCACCGCACCGATTTGCTCGCCACCCGGATCGGCACGCCGTTCGCCCGGCGTACCAGGTCGGCCGCATTGGCCCGCAGGGCGGCGAGGTCGACGGCGGCCAGCGGCGGATCCAGATCGACGGTGGCCGCGTGCAGCCCGCTGATCAGCGACGAATCGGTCACATAAGCCACTCAACCACGAAACTGGTCATCCGTCCAGCATTCCGGCCGTGCGCTATCCCTCCGCTTCGGGATCATCCCGACCGATGCGCGCCCGCTGCCACCGGGCGCACCGCCGTGCGGAGTACCGGCTCAGCCGCGATCGAGCGCCTTGGTCGACAGACTCGAGACCAGGTCGTCGAGGACGACCAGGGCGGTTTCGTCATCGCAGTCGGCCAGCCAGCGCAGCACGATGCCCTGCATGACCGCCACCAGGTAGGCGGCGATGGCCTCCACCGGCTCCAGCCATTCGGTGTCCGAGCGCTCGGCGCACAGATGCAGGAAGGACACCACATCGGCATCCATCTGCCGGTACATGGCCGACGCCACCGGATCCGGGGTGCAGACCGACTGGTTCTCCCAGCGGCGGCGCAGGACGGCCAGGGTGGATTCGTACGCCTCGATCTGCCGCTCCGGCGTGGCCTTGATAATCGGCCACAGCGCGCTGATCCCGGCGTGCAGCAGTACGCGCAGCGCCCGGGTACCGGTGAAATCGAGTGAGGCGGCGGCCTTCTCGATCGACTCGGTCATGGCGGGCCGCACTCCGATATGAATTGTTTTTCCAGCGCTCAACGACGACTCCCTCAGCGAAAGAACTCGCGCACCTCGCACTGCGCGGCTCGCTCAGCAGGTTGCGGATCGACACTGATCCCCCGAGGCTTCTACCCCGGACGCAACCGCTCAACAGGTACCGATGGTAAAGGTTTTTCTGGGTGCTCGATCAGCTTTGATAGCCATTTTCGTACCTGAAGACTGTTTTGTTACCTAATCGGAACAGTGGTGCGATCGAACAGGAATGTTCGGCATTAGGCTGGCGACCTGGTAAACGCCGACTTAGTCGACCGAACGGTATTTTATGGATGCGATTCCGGACAATGCCACATACTGTGCCATATGACACAGGTGTAAGCCGTAAAGCCCCCTGGTCGTAGCACGAATTCGTCCCATCGATCCGACATCGACACCCACGGTATACCGCCGTACCGATAGCCTGGTCCGGTGACTTCAGCGGGCTCCGATCAGTTCCTCATCCCCGGCACCTTCAACTACCGCGACGTCGCGGGCGCACGCACCGGTGGCGGCGCGAAGGTCCGCTCGGGAATCCTCATGCGGTCGGCCGAGCTCAGCCGCCTCGACGGCGACGGCCACGCCACCCTGCTCGAACTCGGCATCACCGACGTGCACGATCTGCGCGGCCACGCCGAGATCGACTACCTCGGCCACGACTCGCTGCCCGAGGGCATCCGGCTCAACGTCACCCCGTTCGATCCGCGCATGGGCGAAGCGCCGCCGCACGAGGCCCGCCGCCACAGCACCGCGTCCGCGCACATGCTCGAGGTCTACCGCCGCTTCCCCGCCCTGCCCGAGGCGCACACCGCCATCGCCACCATCGCCGACTCGATCCTCAACGGCACCGCGCTGGTGCACTGCGCGGCGGGCAAGGACCGCACCGGCTGGGCCGTCGCCACCGTGCTCCGCGCCGTCGACGTCACCGAGGACGACATCTTCGCCGACTACCTGCGCAGCAATGACGCCGTCCCCACCCTGCGGGCGCTCATCGCCTCCGGCAGCAATGAGGAACTCTCCGACGACCTGCTCGGCGTGCGCGCCGACTACCTCGCCGCGGGCACCGCATCCATGGTGGACATGTACGGCGGCATCGACGGCTATCTCGCCGAGATCGGCATCACCCCCGACCGCCGCGAGGCACTGCGCGCCCGCCTACTGGAATGAGCTCGCCCGCCAGGACTCGAACCTGGACACCGGGAACCAAAATCTCGGGTGCTGCCGATTACACCACGGGCGAAAGCTGGTGCGGGAAGTCGATCTTCGCCGATCCGAGCGGTCCCGGACAATCGAATTTACGGCGGCGGGCGAGTGGGGTACGTCGCCTATCGGTCGGCACGGCGGACCAAGCCGTCCGGGTCGATGCTGACCTGGTTGCCGGTGTGGAACCAGGTTCCGGTGAAACGGGATTCGGTGGTCTGCGGATCGTTCCAGTAGCGGCGGGTGACATTCGGGCCGCGGCAGAGGAGTTCGCCGCGGCCGGTGTCGGCGCGCGGACCCCAGAGCGCGAGTTCGGTTCCGCCGAAGGCGAATCCGAGCGCATCGCGGGTGGCGGTGTCGTCGCGGGCCAGGCCGATGCCGCTGGTCTCCGTCGCACCCCACACCGACCACTGACGGGCCTCGGGGAAGATCTCGCGCAGCGCGTCGGCGACCGTGTCGGCGGTCCCGGGTTCGGCGGCGGCGAGTTCGGCGCGATGGCCCGCGCTGCACACCCTCCCGACCCGGTCCAGGCGCAGCCCCGTCAGTTCGGGCACCAGCCCCGCGAACACCCGCGGCGTGGCCGAGACCATGTCGATGCGTTCGGTCACCAGCGCTTCCGCGACCGCCTCCGGGTCGGGGGCCAGCACCACGGTGCCGCCCACCGCGAAGGTCGGCAACAGCTGATCCACGCAGCCGCTGGCATGGGACAGCGGCAGCAGCAACAGATTTCGCAGCCCATCGGTGGGCAGATCCAGCGCCCCGACCACGGAGCGAATGGCCGAGAGCAGATTCTCGTTGGTCAGCTCCACCCCCTTGGGGTCCGCGCCGTGGGCGGCGCTGGTGTAGCAGAGCAGGGCCAATTCGGTCAGGGAAGCGCCGTCGTCGATGAAGGCCGCGGCGTCGGGCAGCGCCTCCCGGAATCCGGCAGCGCTGCCGCCGCCGTCCAGGATGTAATCCGCGCAGCTGTCGTGGATCACCCGCTCCGCCAGCGCATCCGGAAGACCCTCGTGCACCAGCACCGGCACCGCGCCGGAGAGCAGCGCCCCCAGGAACGCCTGCACCCAGCGCACCCCGACCGGCATGCGCACCGCCACCCGGTCGCCGTAGCCGATACCGTGCTCCTGCAACCCGCCCGCAATGCGGGAGGCCGAATACCAGAGTTCGCGGTAGGTGAGGCGGGGGCCGCCGATCTCGACCACCGCCTCCCGTGCCGCGAAGGAATGCACCTGGATGTCCAGCAGCTCGGTGAGCGCCGGGTTCAGATTGCCGTACCGCAGCACGCCGTCGGCACCGCGCGCGAGAGGGTTGCCGCTCCAGGCTTTTCGCGATTCGCACGACGCCTGGGGATATTCGACCAGTAACTGCGACATCCGTTCCTCCGAGTGCCTTCGAGCCATCAGGCACCAGTGACTATATGATGCACGTCACACACTGTGCTGGATTTCTGCTGGGTTCGATGGCCGCTGTGTTCGATCTGCCCTGCGCCCGCTCCGGGCGGATTCACGGCGCTGGAGGTCCCGGGTCTTCGGCGTGGGAGTGTGGCTTCGGCTCGGCTGACCGATGGTGGCCGCCGCGCCGGGTCAGTCGCCCGAGTACTTCGCCTTACCCGGGCCGACCTCGAGGAAGCTGCGGACCGCGCTCTTCAGGTCGGCGGTGTCGAACAGTGCGCCGGAGACCGCCGGGGTCACCGAATCGGCGTGGGCGACACCGCCGGAGCGCCATGCCTCGATGATCTGCTTGGTGGCGGCGTGCGCCTTGGTGGGGCCGTCGGCGAGACGGGTCAGCAGGGCGCGGGCGGCGGTGTCGACGTCCTCGTGGACGGCGTTGACCACACCCCAGTCGGCCATGGTGGCGGCGTCGTAGAGGTCACCGGTCATGACGAATTCGCGGGCGCGGCCGGATCCGGCGCGCTCGGCCAGCCGCTGCGGGCCGCCCATGGACGGTGTCAGCCCGACCACGGTCTCCACCAGACCGAACTTGGCCTTGGGCGCGGCCAGGATGACATCGCAGGCCAGCGAGACCTCGAAGGCCGCGGTCAGGGTGAGGCCGTGCGCGGCGAAGACGACCGGGCAGGGCAGCGCCTCCAGCGGATGGATGATGCGGGCGAACAGGGTCCGCCACAGCTCCGCGCCCTGCTCGGGGGTGAGGCCGTCGAAGATGTGCACATCCACGCCGCCCGACACCAGCTTGCCCTCGGCGCGGATGAGCAGCGCCCGCGGCGGGGTGGCCGACAGCTCGGCGATATCGGCCGCGAGGGCCTCCATCAGGGCCTTGTCGAAAAGGTTCAGCGGCGGATGCGCGATGGTGATGGTCGCCGCCTGCGCGCCACCCTCGGTGGTGACGTATTCGAGACGGGTCGGCTTGGTGTCGGTCATGAGGGCGAATCTAGGCGCTGGCGCGACCGGGCGACAGTCCGCCCGCGGACGGTGTCACGCCCTACTGGGAGTGCGCGCCTTCTGACAGACTGGCCGGGTGACTACCTCGGCTTCGGACACTTCGCAGAGCGGCAGCTACGTCGAACCCGGCGAGTTCACGCGCGACACCAACTACATCACCACCCGGATCACCGCCGACGGACGCGACGGCTACCCGGTGCAGCCCGGCCGCTACCGCCTGGTCGCGGCGCGCGCCTGCCCGTGGGCCAATCGCACGCTCATCGTGCGGCGGCTGCTCGGGCTGGAACCGGTGCTGTCCCTCGGCCTCTGCGGGCCGACCCACGACAAGCGCAGCTGGACCTTCGATCTCGACCCGGGCGGCGTGGATCCCGTACTGGGCATCCACTTCCTGGCGGACGCGTACTTCGCGCGCTACCCCGACTATCCGCGCGGCATCACCGTCCCCGCCGTCGTGGACGAGCGCACCGGGCAGGTGGTCACCAACGACTACGCGCGAATGACGCTCGACTTCTCCACGGAGTGGACCGAATTCCACCGGCCGGGCGCGCCGCTGCTGTACCCGGAGGACCTGCGCGCCGAGATCGACTCGGTGAACCGGCGGGTCTACACCGAGGTCAACAACGGCGTCTACCGCTGCGGGTTCGCGGGCTCGCAGGACGCCTACGACGCCGCCTACGACCGGCTGTTCACGGCGCTGGACTGGCTCTCCGACCGGCTCAGCGGCCAGCGCTATCTGGTGGGCGACACCATTACCGAGGCCGATGTGCGGCTGTTCACCACCCTGGTCCGGTTCGACGCCGTGTACCACGGGCATTTCAAGTGCAATCGCGAGAAGCTGACCGAGCTGCCGGTGCTGTGGGCCTACGCCCGCGACCTGTTCCAGACGCCCGGCTTCGGGGACACCGTCGACTTCACGCAGATCAAACAGCACTACTACATCGTCCACCGGGACATAAACCCGACGGGGATCGTGCCCAAGGGCCCGCAGCTGGCGAACTGGCTCACCCCGCACGGACGGGAAGCCCTGGGCGGCAAACCCTTCGGCGACGGCACCCCACCCCCGCCGCCGGTCGAGGCGGAGCGCGTACCGCCCGAGCACGGGGCATAGCGGGACGCTCGCGGCGCGGACAGCACCGGCGCTCCACATCGTGGGCGTGTAGGACGGCGCGCCACAGCGCCCGGAATCGGCGCTCCCGGGCCGAGTGCGGCGGCGCGTTCTTCAGGGCTCGACGTGTCCCCGGTAGGTGCCGAAACTCCAGTACACGCCCTCGGGATCGCGGACGGTGAAGCCCCGGGACTCGTAGCCCTCCTCGTCGCGCAGTTCCCGGGTGACGCTCGCCCCGGCCGCGCGGGCGCGGGAGTACATGGCGTCCACGTCGTCGAGGACGAGGTAGACGCAGCCCGCGCCGGGCGGCAGCTCTCGGGCGGCCATATCCTCGCGCCAAGAGCCGAGCATGACTCCGCCGCCGCCCGGCCACCTCAGTTCGGCGTGGTGCACCACCTCGCCCTCGGCGTAGCAGGCGCGGGTCTCGAATCCGAAGGCCCGCTCCAGGAAGTCGACGGCCGCACGGGCGTCGCGGTAGGTCAGGCACGGCCAGATCGCGGTGGCGGGGTGCACGGCGGACGTCGATGCGGCGGGCGTCGGCGTGGTGGAGGTCCGCGTGGTGGAGGTCGATTCAGTCATGGGGCGAGGATCCCGCCGCGTACGGCAGTTGGTCTTGGAAGAATGGGAACACCTCCCGCTCCCGCCACACCGACGGCGGCACCCCGGCGAACTCACGCCATTCCCGGGCCATGTGCGCCTGGTCGTAGTACCCGGTGCGGGCGGCGACCTCCGCGAGCGCGGGCACATCCGGCAGGCGCAGCAGCCGATGCGAACGCTCGAAGCGGGCGATGCGGGCGGCGTCCTTCGGCGAGATGCCGAATTCGGCGGTGAACCGGTTGACCAGATGCCGACGGCTCCAGCCGATCTCCGCGGCCACCTCACCCACCCGCACCCCGGGGCCGGGTCCGGAGAGCAGGTCCCAGGCCCGCGTGAGCTCGTCGGCCCAGGGCACCGGGCGCACCTCGCGCAGCAGGATGTCGTCCAGCACGGCGAACCGCTCCGACCAGTCGGTCGTCCCCGAGATCCGGTCCCGCAGCTCCACCGCCCGCGCGCCCAGCAGGTCATCCAGATCCACCAGCCACGATCCCAGCGCGGCGGTGGGCACGCCCAGCAGCGCGCGGGCCCCGCGCGGCGTCACACCCAACTGGATACCGTGCTGGAAACCGTCGTGCGCGATCAGGGCCGGGTGCACGGTCAATCCGCTGGCCAGCATGTCCCACCGGCCACCGGCCTGCTTCGGATGCGAGGACACCGGCACCTCCACCGGCTCGTCGATGGTGACCAGCACGGTCAGCGCGGTCGCGGGCATACCCACATGCGTCCCCGGTTCGAAGCCGCGCAGCAGGTAGCCCTCGTAGGAGAGGACATACGGTCGCAGGCGCGGATCGGGCAGGCCCCGAGCACCCTCGGACACTCCGGTCACCTGATCACGGTAAGCCCGCGCACCGACAGCCACCACCCATCGGCACGAAGCCCTCGCCGTCCACCACGGCCACCGGCGACCCGCGGCACCTTCACCACCTCACCTGCCCGAGCGTGACTTGGGCCAAACACCACCGGCACGCGGTATTCACCATTCCGTCCGACCGAGCCACGCGGACCACCACCCCGGCATGCGATGCGCGCCCTCACCCCGTCCGACCGAGCCACGCGGACCACCACCACCCGGCACGCGGTGCGCCATCACCCGCGCGCACGGAGCGTCGCGTCCGCCACGCGGACCGGGCGAGCCGGAGGCCGCATTCTGGGTATTGCACAGGTATCCCGCCGGTACGGCGACAACGGCTCGTCCCGGAGACCACCGGTGACCGAGCCGGAACCGCCGTACATCGCGGATCGTTGTCTTCGTGCCATAGAGTTCTGGTCAGCGGACCGGAGGAGAGGGGTGTTGTCGATGTTCAAGGGCGGACTGGAGAAGACGGTCGTCTCACTGCTCGACAACGGATCACAGGTGCAGGCGCCTGCCGTCGCGAAATACGTGGAACGGCTGCGCAAGGCCCATCCGGACGAGTCCCCGGCGCAGATCATCGCGCGACTGGAGAAGCTGTACCTGACCACGGTGACCGGCAGCGGCACCGCCGTCGGCGCGGCCGCCGCGGTGCCCGGCGTCGGCACCATCGCCTCGGTGGCGGCCATGTCCGCGGAGACCGCGTTCTTCCTGGAAGCCTCCGCGGTGTTCACCCTCGCCGTCGCCGCCGTGCACGGCGTCGCACCCGAGGACAACGAGCGCCGCCGCGCGCTGGTGCTCGCCGTGGTGCTCGGCGAGAGCGGCATGGAGATCGTGCAGAAGAGCGTCGGCCACTCCGCCAAGAACTGGGGCACCTTGCTGGCCAACAAGATTCCCGGCATCAGCAGCATGAACGATTCGCTGCTCAAGCGATTCCTGGTGCAGTTCATCACCAAACGCAGCGCGCTCATGTTCGGCAAGGTGCTGCCCGCCGGAATCGGCGCCGCCGTCGGCGGTTTCGGCAACCGGGCGCTGGGCCACCGGCTCATCGACAACTCCCGGCAGGCATTCGGCACCCCGCCGCGCACCTGGCCGCAACCGCACGTCATCGACGCCGACCCGCTGCCCGCACTGGACGCGGCAGACAAGCAGGCGCGATGAGCCCGGCGCGGCCGCTCGCCTTCGCCGTCGCGGGCCTGCACAAGACCTTCGACACCGAGACCGTGGTCCGCGACGTGAGTTTCGTGGTGCCCGCCGGAACGGTCGCGGCACTCGTCGGCCCGGCGGGGGCGGGCAAATCCACCGTGCTGCGCATGCTGCTCGGCCTGCTGCCGCCCACCTCCGGCACCGTGCACACGAGCGGCTCCGGGGTGCGGCGGGGACGCCGGGCGGTGGGCGCCGCGCTCACCCCGCGCGGACTGCACCCCGCCCGCACCGCTCGCGACCAGCTGCGGGTATTCGCCGGTGCCGCGGGAGTTTCCGACGCTCGCGTGGACGAACTGCTCACTCTGGTGCGCCTGGATACGGTGAGCGGTCAGCGCATCCAGTCCTTCACACCGGGGATGGGCACGCGGCTGGCCTTGGCGGCCGCACTCCTCGGCGATCCACCACTGCTGGTGCTCGACGAGCCGACGCTGGGCCTGGATCCCGGGGAGACGGCGTGGCTCACCGAGTTCCTGCGGGCGCACGCCCGGCGCGGCGGGACCGTCGTTTTCACCGCCCGCACCCTCAGCGCGGCGCTGCCGATGGCCGACGAGTTGATCGTGCTCGACCGCGGAGCCATCGCCTACCAGGGCAGTCCGGCGCGGCTGCGGCGCAGTCACCCGGATCGGCTGCTGGTCAAATCCTCCAGCCAGATCGCGCTGGCCACCGCGCTCGCCGCCCACGGTTTCACGGACGCGGTGATGCGGCCGGACGGTCGGCTCGCCGTCGCCGAGGTCACCCTCGACCGGCTGGAGGCGGCGGCCGCGGCGGCGCGGGTGCAGCTCACCGAGATCAGCGCCGAGCACGTCCACCCGGATCAGGTGCTCGCCAGCCTCACCCGGGCCGCGCCCGCCCCACCGTCCCCGGCGTTGTACGCGATGCCGCGGTGACATCCGCCGTGCCGCACAGGTTTCCGACCGGAAGGTAGTCGATGATCCGCACCGTGCCGCCCGCCGTGCTCCAGGCGGGTACCTCCGAGGTCCGCAAGGTCACCTCGCTGCGCATGAACCGGACCATGGCCGGGGCGCTGGTGCTGGTCGGCGCGATCGTGTTCACCATCGCCGGGCTCACGGTGGAGACGGCCATCGCCGGCGACGGCATCTCACACCCGATGGCCGCGGGGTCGGCGCTGCTCGCCGTCGGGGTGACCCTGGCGGCCGCCATCGTGCTGGCCGGAATCTTCGGCGCGGTCGGCGCCGGGGCGGAATTCCGGTACGCCACACTGCCGGTGAGCGCGCTGTTCACTCCGGACCGGAATCTGCTGTTCGGCTCGAAAATGGCTGTGACGGCGGCCTTCGCGGTCGGCACCGTGCTGCTCACCGAGGTGCTCGGGCTCGGGGCCTTCCTGCTGTTCGGCCGCGAGCGGCTGCAACTGCACGCCTGGCTCTTCGGACTGCTCGGCGGCGTGCTGCTGAGCGCGCTGTGCTGGGCGCTGCTGGGCGCGGCGCTGGGCTACCTGCTGCGCTCCCCCGTCCAGGCCGTGGCGGTCGTCGTCGGCTGGACGCTGCTGGAGCCGCTGGTGTGGGTGGTCGCGCAGGGGGTGGGCGTGCCGGGCTTCGCCACCGTCCTGCCGGTCTCGGCCACCCTCGCCACCGCAACCGCGGGCGCGTTCGCCGATGTCGCGTTCATCGCCCACACCCCGGCCGCCATCGTGGTGCTGCTGCTGTGGACCGCCGGCACGGTGACCGCGGCCTGGTGGTTCCTGCGCGTGCGCGACCTCTAGTCGACGGGCGCACCAGCGGTGTCCCGGTCCGGCCGGGAACAAAAGCGCGTCGGTGCGGGTAGATACCGTCGATACAGATGACTGTGATCGAGACTGGCGAGCCGAGTACCCGCCCGGCGGCGGTATCCGCGCGCGGCGGGTGGATTCGGCGATTGTGGGCGCGGTGCCGGGAGCATCCGTGGGTGCTGCTCGGCATTGTCGCCGCCCTGCTCGCGGGGGCCATGGTCGAGGTGACCGGGCCGCTGCTGGCCAAACGCGCGCTGGACGGGGCGACGGCGGGCGATACCGCGATCATCGGCGTGATGGCCGGATTCATGGCCGCGCTCGCGCTGGGGCGGTTCGCGGCCACCTTCGCCCGGCGCTGGCTGGCGGGACGGCTGGCCCTGGATGTGCAGCACGAGCTGCGGTTGGACCTGCTGGCAGCACTGCAACGGCTGGACGGGCGGGGGCAGGACGCGCTGCGCACCGGGCAGGTGGTGTCGCGCTCGATCACCGATCTGCAACTGGTGCAGGGGTTGCTCGCCATGGCGCCCTGGTCGACCATGGCGGCCCTGCAATTCGTGCTGGCGGCGGCGGTGATGCTGTGGCTGTCGCCGCCGCTGGCGCTCACCGCGCTGCTGGTGGTGCCCGCCATCGCCGTGGTGGTGTACCGGATTCGACCGCGGCTGTACGCGGCCACCTGGTCGGCGCAGCAGCGGGCGGCCGATCTCGCCCAGCATGTGGAGGAGACCGTCACCGGCGTCCGGGTGGTGAAGGGCTTCGGGCAGGAATCCCGCATGGTCGGCGTGCTCGAGGGGCACGGCAGGCGGCTGTTCGCCGAACGCATGCGGGCGGCGCGACTCGACGCCCGGTTCTCGCCGACGCTGGCGGCCATCCCGCAGGCCGGGCTGGTCGGCGTGATCGCGGTCGGCGGGCTGCTGGCGTTGAACGGGTCGATCGGGATCGGCACCTTCCTGGCGTTCACGGCCTATGTGGCGACCATGACAGCGGCGGCCCGCACCATCTCCTCGGTGCTGGTGATGGCGCAGCTGACCCGCGCCGCCGCCGAACGCGTGCACCAGGTGATCGACAGCGCACCGCACCGGACCGATCCGGAACATCCGGTGGCCCTGCCCGACGGGCCGCTCGGCATCGAGATCGAGGGGCTGAGCTTCGGATTCGATCCGGAGCAGCCCATCCTGCGCGATTTCGCGCTGACGGTGGAACCGGGCGAGACGGTGGCGATCATCGGCCCCGCCGGATCGGGCAAATCCACCCTCGCGCTGCTGCTGCCGCGCTTCTACACGCCCGACGCCGGTCGAATCGTGCTGCGCGGCGGCGACTCCCGGACCGATCTCACCGATCTGCGGGCCGCCGACCTGCGTTCGGCCATCGGCGTGGTGTTCGACGAGCCGTTCCTGTTCTCCGACACCATCGCCGCCAATATCGCCCTCGGCCGCCCCGACGCCACCGCGGCCGAGATCCGCGCCGCCGCCGCGGTGGCCGCGGCCGACGAATTCATCGAGGCGCTGCCCGCGGGCTACGACACCGTGGTCGGTGAGCGCGGGCTCACCCTCTCCGGCGGCCAGCGCCAGCGCGTCGCCCTGGCCCGCGCACTGCTCACCGATCCGCGCATCCTCGTCCTCGACGACGCCACCTCCGCCGTCGACGCCCTCACCGAGGCGGCCATCTTCGACGCCCTCCCCCGCCGCGCGGGCCGCACCACCCTCATCCTCGCCCACCGCGAATCCACCCTGGCCCGCGCCGACCGCGTCATCCGCCTCCCCGGCCCGGACCTCACCGCGCCGACCGCCGATGCGCGCGCACTGCTCGACGCGCCCGATGCTACGACCGTGCTCGACCCAGCCGACACGGCGAGCGTGGATACCGTGCGCACGCCCGCGGCGACCGCATCGTCAGGAGTAGTCGCGGAAGGTCATGAGGAATCCGGCGACGGCCACCGCGAACAACATCCCGAACCCGACCACCCGCAACCACATGACCGCCCAGTCGCGCACCCACAGCCCGGCGACCATGGCGAACAGCAGCATGAGCACCCCGTAGAACGGGGTCCGCTGCGGATGTCGGCCCATCCCTCCGGCCTACTCCCCCCGGCGACTTCCCGCCAGCACACCCGCTCGGACCGCCGATCGACCGGACCGGCGGCCGACAGCTTCGCCGATCACCCACCCGGCGCCGGGCCGACCCACCACGTCCCCACGTCGGATCACGCAGCGGCGAATACCGAACGCGACGATCGAGCCGCAGCGACCGCCGGACCGGCCCGTGGCGGGCACCGGGTGGGGGTCGCTGATCCGCAGGGCAGGTTCGCCGCGGATACCCGGGGTTCGGGCCGCAGCCGGCAAGCGAGCACCGCCGTGCCGGACAGCGGGCGCGACCCGGCACGGGCTGACACGACCGAGGCCGAGGAGTTCGATCCGGATACGCCGCCGGAGGTGCGGCGGTCGCTGCGAAAACTCGCGCCCGCCACCGAGTCGCCCGGGATGGACGACCGGCGGTTGCGGGAGCCCGACCCCGGATTCCGGCTGCGGCGGGCGTTGCGGCCGGTGCGGTGGCTGGTGGCGGCGACCGTGCTGCTGCTCGGGCTGGACGCGCTGGTGAGCGTCGGCTTCCCGTCCATCGTGCGGTTCGCCATCGACCACGGCGTGAGCGCCGGGGACAGCGGGGCGCTGGGGTGGGCCGCCGGGGGCGGCGCGGCGCTGGTCGCGGTCGGCTGGGTGGTGGCCTCGGTGGCGCTGCTGTGTGGGTCGCGGGCCGGGGAGCGGGTGCTGTACGGGCTGCGGGTACGCAGTTACGCGCATCTGCAGCGGCTGGGCCTGGACTACTACGAGCGCGAACTGTCCGGTCGGATCATGACCCGGATGACCACCGACATCGACGCGCTGTCGACCTTCCTGCAGACCGGCGTGCCCGAGGTGGTGGTCAGCCTGCTGACCGTGGTGGGCATCGCGGCGGCGCTGCTGCTGATCGACGCGCAGCTGGCGCTGGTGGTGTTCGCCGCCATTCCGCCGCTGGCCCTGGCCACCTGGGTGTTCCGGCGGGTGTCGAATTCGGCCTACAGCCAGGCGCGCGAGCACGCCGCCACCGTGAACGCCGACTTCCAGGAGAACGTGTCGGGGCTGCGGGTGGCGCAGGCGTACCGGCACGAGCCCCTGGCCGCGCGCCGGTTCGCCCGGTACTCCGACGACTACCGGGCCAGCCGCATGCGGGCACAGCGGGCCATCGCGGTGTTCTTCTCCTTCGTCGGCGCGTGGACGGATCTGGCGCTGGCCGCCGTGGTGTTCGCCGGGGCCTGGCAGGTGGCGCGCGGCACCACGACCGCGGGCACGCTGGTGGCGTTCGTGCTGTACCTGGGCCTGCTGTTCGGGCCCATCCATCAGCTGTCCCAGCTGTTCGACGGCTATCAGCAGGCGCGCGTGGGCCTGCGGCGCATCGGCGAACTGCTGCGCACCGAATCCTCCATCGCGCCCGATCCGCGGAACGCGGTCCCGATCGAGGGTGAACTGCGCGGTGAGGTGGTATTCGAGAATGTGCGATTCCGGTACGCGAGCGCCCCTACCCCGGCTCTCGACGGGGTGAGTTTCCGCATCCCCGCAGGTGGCAGCCTCGCTCTCGTCGGCGCGACGGGGGCGGGCAAGTCGACGATCGTCAAACTGCTGGCCCGGCTCTACGACATGCCCCGGGATCGGGGTTCCGGCGCGGTGTACGTGGACGGCGTCGACATCCGGGACTACCGGCTCACCGACTACCGCTCCCGATTGGGCGTGGTGCCCCAGGAAGCTCACCTCTTCACCGGCGACGTGGCGAGCAACATCTCATTTGGCAAACCTTTCGCCACCACCTCACAGATCGCGCGGGCGGCTGATGAGGTGGGAGCGCTCGACACCATCGCGGCCCTGCCGCGCGGGTTCGGGCAGCCGGTCGGCGAACGGGGCCGGGGGCTGTCGGCGGGCCAGCGGCAGCTCATCGCCCTGGCGCGGGCCGAACTGGTGCACCCGGATCTGCTGCTGCTCGACGAGGCCACGGCCGTGCTCGACCCGGCGGCCGAGGCATCGGTGCTGGTGGCGAGCAGATCGGTGACGCGCGGGCGGACCGCGATCATTGTCGCGCACCGTCTGGCCACCGCCGCCCAGGCCGATCGGATCGCGGTCGTGGAGCACGGCCGCATCACCGAAATCGGCACCCATGACGAACTGCTGGCCGCCGCGGGCACGTACTCCCGCCTGTGGGCTGCGGCGGGTGCGGAGAAAGGAATATTCTCGGGCGAGGACGAGTCGTCACCAAGGGAGATGTCCACTCGGTGGTAGTCCACGCCCACGGGCGATCGGGCGGGGGCATATCCTCAGTGGGGGCGCATCGGCGCGAATCTTGCCGATTACCCGTGCCGGGCACGTCACAAACGTCGCAGCGCGAAGAACGAAATGAGGCGAACACCTGCTGTGAGCAGCTCAACAGACCAGTTCGGACAGAACCAGTGGCTCGTCGACGAGATGTACCAGAAGTACAAACAGGACCCGTCGTCTGTCGATGAGAGCTGGCACGAGTTCCTCGCCGACTACACACCGGAGAACAACGCCGACGGCAACAGCCAGGCCGCCGCCCCGGCCGCTGCCGCCGCCCCCGCTCCGGCTCCCGCCCCTCCGCAGCCCGCCGCCCCGAAGCCCGCCGCCGCGCCCGCCCCGGCACCGGCCAAGGCCAAGGCTCCGGCTCCCGCGCAGGCGCGCACCCCGCAGACCACTCCCGCCCCCGCCTCCAACGCCGCCCCCACCGCGGGTGCGCCGAAGGCGGACGCGAGCGATGAGGCCAAGGTCCTACGCGGGCCCGCCGCGGCGGTCGTGAAGAACATGTCGGCGTCCCTGACCATCCCCACCGCCACCTCCGTGCGCGCCATCCCGGCGAAGCTGATGATCGACAACCGGCTGGTCATCAACAATCACCTGGCCCGCACCCGCGGCGGCAAGATCTCCTTCACCCACCTGCTCGGCTACGCCATCGTGCAGGCGGTCAAGTCCTTCCCGAACCTGAACCGGCACTTCGCCGAGATCGACGGGAAGCCCAACGCGGTCACCCCGGCGCACACCAACCTGGGTCTGGCCATCGACCTGCCCGGCAAGGACGGCAACCGCTCCCTGGTCGTGGCGGCCATCAAGAACTGCGAAGGAATGACCTTCGCGCAGTTCCACAGTGCCTACGAGGACATCGTCCGCCGCGCCCGCGACGGCAAGCTGGGCATCGAGGACTTCTCGGGCGTCACCATCTCGCTGACCAACCCGGGCACCATCGGCACCAACCATTCGGTGCCGCGGCTCATGCCGGGTCAGGGCGCGATCATCGGTGCGGGCGCCATGGAGTACCCGGCCGAGTTCCAGGGCATGGGTGACGACCAGCTCGCCGAGATCGGTATCGGCAAGCTGATGACGCTCACCTCCACCTACGACCACCGCATCATCCAGGGCGCGGAGTCCGGCGACTTCCTGCGCACCATCCACCAGCTGCTGATCTCCGACGAGTTCTACGACGAGATCTTCCACGGCATGGGCGTGCCCTACGAGCCGGTGCGCTGGCGCCGCGACGTCACCGAGCGCGGCGTCGACAAGAGCGTGCGCGTGCAGGAGCTCATCGCCGCCTACCGCAACCGCGGCCACCTGATGGCCGACACCGATCCACTACGGCTGGTCAAGGACAAGTTCCGCTCGCATCCGGATCTGGATGTCACCGAGCACGGCCTGACCCTGTGGGATCTGGACCGTGAGTTCAATGTGGCGGGCTTCCACGGCCAGGAGCGCATGAAGCTGCGCGACGTGCTGTCCATCCTGCGCGACGCCTACTGTCGCCACGTCGGCGTGGAGTACACCCACATCCTCGATCCCGAGCAGTTGCAGTGGATTCAGGACCGGGTCGAGCAGAAGCACGCGAAGCCGTCGGTCGCCGAGCAGAAGTACATTCTGTCGCGCCTGAACGCCGCCGAGGCGTTCGAGACCTTCCTGCAGACCAAGTACGTGGGCCAGAAGCGCTTCTCGCTGGAGGGCGCGGAGTCGGTCATCCCGATGATGGACGCGGTCATCAATCAGTGCGCCGAGCACGCCCTCGACGAGGTCGTCATCGGCATGCCGCACCGCGGCCGCCTGAACGTGCTGGCCAATATCGTCGGCAAGCCCTACTCGAAGATCTTCACCGAGTTCGAGGGCAATATGAACCCGGCCGCCACGCACGGCTCCGGCGACGTGAAGTACCACCTGGGTGCGCAGGGCACCTACATCCAGATGTTCGGCGACAACGACATCACGGTGTCGCTGACCGCCAACCCCTCGCACCTGGAGGCGGTGGACCCGGTGCTGGAGGGTCTGGTCCGCGCCAAGCAGGACCTGCTCACCAAGGAGGACCTGTCCACCAAGGGCGAGGAGGAGCGCAACTTCTCCGTCGTGCCGCTCATGCTGCACGGCGACGCGGCCTTCGCGGGCCAGGGCGTGGTGGCCGAGACCCTGAACCTGTCGGGTCTGCGCGGCTACCGCACCGGCGGCACCGTGCACATCGTGGTGAACAACCAGATCGGCTTCACCACCGCGCCGGAGTACTCGCGCTCCACCGAATACTCCACCGACATCGCGAAGTTCATCGGTGCGCCGATCTTCCACGTGAACGGTGACGATCCGGAAGCCTGCGTGTGGGTGGCCGAACTGGCCGTCGACTACCGGCAGAAGTTCAACAAGGACGTCGTCATCGACCTCATCTGCTACCGCCGCCGCGGTCACAACGAGGGCGACGACCCGTCGATGACCCAGCCGCAGATGTACGACGTGATCGACACCAAGCGCTCGGTGCGCAAGATCTACACCGAGAGCCTGATCGGTCGTGGCGACATCTCCATGAAGGAAGCCGAAGACGCGCTGCGCGACTACCAGGGTCAGCTGGAACGCGTCTTCAACGAGGTTCGCGAGCTGGAGAAATACCGGCCGGAGCCGTCGGAGTCGGTGGAGGACGACCAGCAGATCCCGCCGAATATGGTCACCGCCGTCGACAAGACGGTGCTGCAGCGCATCGGCGACGCGTTCGTGAACGTGCCCGAGGGCTTCAGCGTGCACCCGCGCGTCAAGCCGGTGCTGGAGCGCCGCCGCGAAATGGCCTACGAGGGCAAGGTGGACTGGGCGTTCGCCGAACTGCTCGCCTTCGGCACCCTGATCGACGAGGGGCACGCGGTGCGCCTGACCGGTCAGGACTCCCGGCGCGGCACCTTCACCCAGCGCCACTCGGTGATCATCGACCGCAAGAGCGGCGCGGAGTACACCCCGCTGCACAACATCGGGTCGAAGAACGCCGGCTGGTTCGCGGTGCACGATTCGGCGCTGAGCGAATTCGCCGCCGTCGGTTTCGAATACGGCTATTCGCTGGGCAATCCGGATGCGCTGGTGCTGTGGGAGGCGCAGTTCGGTGACTTCGTCAACGGCGCGCAGACCATCATCGACGAGTTCATCTCCTCCGGTGAGGCCAAGTGGGGTCAGCTCTCCGAGGTCGTGCTGCTGCTGCCGCACGGTCACGAGGGCCAGGGCCCGGACCACACCTCCGGCCGCATCGAGCGGTTCCTCCAGCTGTGCGCGGAGGGCTCGATGACCGTGGCGGTGCCGTCCACGCCGTCCAACTACTTCCACCTGCTGCGCCGCCACGCCCTGGACGGCATCCGCCGCCCGCTGGTGGTCTTCACGCCGAAGTCCATGCTGCGCAACAAGGCCGTGATCTCCGATATCGAGGACTTCACGGACAACAAGTTCCGCACCGTCCTGGAGGAGCCGACCTACGAGAGCGGCGACGGCGACCGGTCGAAGGTCAAGCGCGTGCTGCTCACCTCCGGCAAGCTCCACTACGAGCTGGTGGCGGAGAAGCAGAAGCGCGGCCGCGACGATGTGGCCATCGTGCGCGTCGAGCAGCTGTACCCGATTCCGAAGTTCCGCCTGAACGAGGCGCTGGAGGGCTACGCCAACGCCACCGATCTGGTGTGGATCCAGGAGGAGCCCGCCAACCAGGGTGCGTGGCCGTTCTTCGGCCTGAACCTGCCGGAGATCCTCCCGGCCCGGTTCGGCAAGCTGCGCCGCATCTCCCGTCGCGCCATGTCGGCCCCGTCCTCGGGTTCGTCGAAGGTGCACGCGGTGGAGCAGCAGGAGATCATCGAAGAGGCGTTCGCGGCTACTGCCTGACTCAGTACCCCGTCCGCGGTGCCGGGCCCGACGTCGTTCACTCGAACGATTCGCGGCCGGCACCGCGGCGTCCGGATGCGTTCCACCACGGCAACCTCGATATCACGAAGTCCACGTATTATGAATATCGATTCTTCATAATACGGAGGTGCGTATGGCTACGACCGTCGAGATTCCCGACGAGATCCTGGCAGAGGCGATGCGCCTCACCGGACTCTCCACGAAGAAGGCCGTCATCAACCTCGCCATGACGGAGCTGGTCCAGGGGTACCGGCAGCGTGAGGCGCTGACTCGACTGAAGCGCATGGACCACAATCCGTTTCTCACCGATGAGGAGCTCGACGACCCGTCGGCACCGGGTCGGTCGTGACACTTCCCGGCGATCGTCCGCGCTATCTCCTGGACCAGTCCGTGATGTCGCACTACTGGTCGCAGCCGACCACTCGCCGAAAGGTGGACGAGCTGGCGGTACTGGGCGTGCTGTGCTCCTCGATGGTGACCATGGACGAGGCTCGCTTCAGCGCTCGCAACAAGCGAGACCTGACCTTCATCACCGAGCTCTACGGTTCCGTATTTCGCTGGCTCGCAACAGATTCGGACGTAGAGCAGCAGGTCAGCCGAATTCGCGGCGCGCTGTGGAAGATTGGTGCTGGTCGCGGTGCCCAGACCACGGATATCCAGATCGCTGCCGTCGCTCTGCGTCACGACGCGACCGTGGTCCACAACGACACCGACTTCGCCACCATCCAGCGTGCGGTGCCCGAACTGAGGCAACTGCGAATCGAACCCTCGTGACCGGACAGGTGCGCAACCGCAGCCAAGGCTAAGGTGTCCCGCTGCCCAGTGCGGCTGACGGAGGGTTGGCCGCGGATCGACCCGCGAGTACGACGGTGTTGCCGCCCGACTGTTTCGCCTGGTACATGGCGGCGTCGGCGCAGCGCAGCAGGTCGTCGGCGGTGGCTCCGTGTTCGAAGGCGGCCACGCCGACGCTGGCGGTGACGGGGGTGTGCGGGCCGGTCATGGTGGCGATGGCGTGGCAGAGGCGTTCGGCCGCGGCCCGGGCGGCGGCCGGGTCCAGGTGGGCGAGGACGACGAACTCCTCGCCGCCGCTGCGGGCTACCAGGGTGTCGCCGTCGGCGCAGGCGCGTAGTCGGGCCGCGGTGTGGACCAGGATGTCGTCGCCCGCCGAATGCCCGTAGGTGTCGTTGACGGCCTTGAAGTCGTCCAGGTCGATGACCATGGCGCAGACCGCGCGGCCGTCGTCCACACCGAACCGGCCGGACAGGTAGTAGTCGAGGCCGCGGCGGTTGAGCAGTGTGGTGAGGGCATCGGTGAGCGCGTCGGTGCGCAGCACCCAGTAGCAGAAGTGCACGGCGGGCAGCACCACCACGATGGCAACGGCCATGATCAGGATGATCGCGACCGCCAGCGCCACATCGCCGCTCTCCCCCGCCAGCCGTGCCGCCAGCACGATCACCGACGCCAGCGAGAAGGCGGCGTGGGCGGCCAGCGCCCGCGGGCTGTGGAAGACGCTCACGTAACCGCCGGTGACCACCAGCAGCAGCGCGCCGATCGACCCGTACACCCGGTCCTGATCCATCAGGCAGGCCGACACCACCAGCAGGTCGGCCGCCCCGATCAGCAGCAGCGATTCGTTCTCCCCCGGCCACGGCCCCAACCACCAGCGCAACGCCCACAGCGTCGCCCCGCAGGTCACGAACGCGAAGACGATATACCCCACCGTCCCGTGCGGTCCCGCCGGGGACAACCAGGTGAGCACCGAGATCACCGCCATGACGGCCCCGCCCGCGCCGACCACGATCCGCACGGGCCAGTCCGCCGAGCGCGCCGCCAAGGTCCGCAGCAGCCACCGGTAGTCCACCGGATCGTTCCACCAGGCGCGAACGATCGCGTACCTGTCCCGCTCACCACCCGTCGGCAAAGAACGCCCCTTCTTCCGCCGAACATCGAATCCCGCCATATGGGACGATCCCCCGACCGCGCCCCGGTGCACACACCCCAGCACATACCGCCCTACCCGGGCAACCCCCGATGGTTCCCGATCTGCGATGGGAGGCCCTCGGTGCGCCCGCGCAACAACGGCCATGCGCGCCCCGGTTCGCGCCATTCGCCCGGCGCGGGCACTCTCGAGCACCCCAGCGGCGTTCTGCTCGCCACGCCCCGCGGACCGCGCCCACGCGCTGCCGCCCGATCACGAGATCAGCGCGCGGGTTGAGCGCGGGGTCGGCGAGGGCACGTGGCGGTACCGGGCGCGGATCATCGTGCACGCTCCGGAAAGCCATGTGCGGGAGCGGCTTCCGATTCCAGTGCAGATCGAGTCACTGGGCGCGGACCGGTGCGCCTTCACGCCCGGCTCGGACCATCCGCTCCAGCTCGCCCTGTACGTGGGCATGCTCGACGCCGATTTCGAGGTGGTGGACGCGCCGGAACTGGCCGATGCGCTGCGCACCCTGATCGCGCGCTACCGCCGGGCGCTGCCGGACTGAGCGCGCCACGGCCTTCGCTACCACGGCTACCCCGCCATGAGCGCTCTCACACCGCCTTGCCGCCCGGGCTCCCGCGCCGTATATTCCGCATGGAATATACGGCGCGGGATAGTCCGGAGAGGGCGTGGTGGTGACGAGGAAGTCGGCGGGCGCATCGCTGACGCCGATGGCGATCGCGGTGCTCGCCCTGCTGGAGGAGCGGCCGATGCATCCGTACGAGATGTACCAACTGCTCATGACCCGGCGCGAAGACCACCTGATCAAGATTCGGCCGGGGTCGCTGTAC
Source organism: Nocardia sp. CC227C (assembly GCF_030767025.1). GTDB lineage: Bacteria > Actinomycetota > Actinomycetes > Mycobacteriales > Mycobacteriaceae > Nocardia. The sequence goes on from NZ_JASITE010000004.1 coordinate 88,548, forward strand.
CACACCGTGGACCGCCTCACCCTGCACGGTTTCGCGGCCGCCGAGGGCACCGACCGCGCCGGGAACCGCCCGGAACGCACCATCTACCGCATGACCGACGCGGGCCGCGCCGTCCTGCGCGGCCAGGTCACCGAACTGCTCCGGCGGCCGCTGCGCGAGTACCCGATCTTCCCGGTGGCGCTGGCCGAATCCCACAATCTGCCCCGCGAACAGGTGCTCGAAGCGCTGCGCGAACGCATCGCCCGGCTGGACGGCGACATCGCCGAACTCGACGCCCTGCGCGCCTGGGTACGCCGCAAGAGTGTGCCCCGCCGCTACTGGATGGTCCTGGACTATCTGCGCGCCCAGCAGGCCACCGAGATCGACTGGTTGCGCGATCTCGTCGCCGAACTGGAGAGCGGCGAACTCCCCTGGGAGACATTCGATCCGGAGACCGGCGAACGCCTGCCCGCCCCCGACGAGCGGCTCGGGCACGACTGGGCCGCCGCCGTCACCGACGACATCTTCGACGAGGTTCGGAAAGGCGGTGGCACCCCTCCCACACCATGAACCGCCCACCCCACCACCCGGACGAGGAACGACAACCATGACCACTCGACGCAATCCGTGGCTGGCGCTGTACGCGCTGGTCGTCGGGTTCTTCATGATCCTGCTGGATATGACCATCGTCGCGGTGGCCAATCCGGCGATCATGACCGACCTGCACGCCGATATCAACAGCGTCATCTGGGTGACCAGCGCCTACCTGCTCACCTACGCGGTACCGCTGCTGGTCACCGGACGCCTCGGAGATCGCTTCGGCCCCAAGAACGTCTACCTGCTCGGCTTGGCCGTCTTCACCGCCTCCTCGCTGTGGTGCGCCATGTCCGGCTCCATCGAGATGCTGATCGCGGCGCGCGCGGTGCAGGGTCTCGGCGCGGCGCTGATGACCCCGCAGACCATGGCGGTCATCACCCGCACCTTCCCGCCGGACAAGCGCGGTGCGGCCATGGGGCTGTGGGGTGGCGTCGCGGGTCTGGCCACGCTGGTCGGCCCGATTCTGGGTGGCTTCCTGGTGGATTCGCACGGCTGGGAGTGGATCTTCTACATCAATGTGCCGGTCGGCATCATCGCCTTCGGTCTGGCCGTCTGGCTGGTGCCCGCCCTGGACACCAGTTCGCACAGGTTCGATCTGGTGGGCGTGGCGCTCAGCGCGGTCGGCATGTTCCTGCTGGTCTTCGGCATTCAGGAGGGCAACAGCCGGGATTGGGACGCCGTCATCTGGGCGCTGATCGTCGCCGGGGTGGTGGTGCTCGGATTGTTCCTGGTCAATCAGGCCCGCAATACCGGGGAACCGCTGGTGCCGCTGAGCCTGTTCCGGGACCGTAATTTCGCGCTGTCCAATCTGGGCATCGCCGCCATGGGCGCGGCGGTGACCGCGATCTTCGTACCGTTCTACTTCTATCTGCAGCAGGTGCGGGATCTGTCGCCGACGCGGTCGGCGCTGGTGCTGGCCCCCATGGCCATCATTACCGGCGTGTGCGCGCCGATCATCGGCAAGCTGTCGGATCGGACGCCGCCGCGCGTCATTCCGACCGTCGGTTTCGCCCTGTTCGCGACCACGACGTTCGGTTTCGCCGTGTTCATGACGCCGGATACGCCGATTCCGGTGTTCCTGGTGATCGGCGGCATCGCCGGTATCGCCAACGCCTGCATCTGGGCGCCGCTGGCCACCACGGCCACCCACAATCTGCCGGTGCGGCAGGCCGGGGCGGGGGCGGGCGTCTACAACACCACGCGCCAGGTGGGTTCGGTGCTCGGTTCGGCCGCCGTCGCCGCGCTGCTCTCGGCGCGCATCGCGGCGCAGGGGCTGCCGTCGGACAGTCCGATCGGCGAGGGCGCGCCGGGAATGGGCGCGATGCCGCCGGAGGTGCTGGACAAGATCAGCACGGCGTTGAGCCAGTCCATGTACCTTCCGGCCTGCGTGCTGCTGGTCGGGGTCGTGGCCTCCGCGCTGTTCGTCGGCCGCCCCAGCCCGGACCGGCCGAAAACCCAACCCGCCACGGCGGATTCGGTGCGCTGATCAGAGCAGCAGGCCGGTCAGGCGGTGCCAGTCCACCCGGATCTCGATCGGCATCTCCACCAGGGTCGAGTCCACTTCGGCCCGGAGCCGCTTGTGCAGGCGGTACTGGCGCAGCACCAGCACATGGATGTCGATGGACGCCACCCGCTCGCCGTCCATCCGCACCAGCCAGTACCAGGGGATACCCGCCAGCGCGTATTCGGCGGTCTTGTCGGCGGTGTCCACGCGCTCGGTGGCCGGGGACACCACCTCCACCGCGATCTTGATGCGGGCGGCGGGCATGGGGCCGAAATCGGAGGGCTCACCGCAGAACAGCGCCACGTCCGGGCGGCGCACGGTGACGCGCGGCAGATCCCACAGCAGCACATCGAGATCGGTCGCCACGAACAGCCAGCCGTCGTTGTAGCGGTTCATATGCTTCTCGGCCCCGGTCTCCAGCATGGACGACAGCCGCCGCGCCGCATTGCGCTGCGCGAGGGTGGGTTTGTCGGCCCGCACGGCGTCACCGTTGACCACCTCGACGAGTCGGCGGAACTCGTGCGGCAGCTGCTTCCAGATATCGAGGGTGATGGGCTCGGGCTGAAGGTTCTCCGGCCGGGCCCAATCCAAAACACGGGTCATGCAGGTGCCGCCTCTCCGTGACTTCGGCGCACGGCTCGGGTGCCGTCAACGGTCATGCACGCGTGCCGGCTGTCGGTTGGCCGAACTGCTCTGGGCGTACCCGGTGGATTGTCCCGGGCCTCACGAAATCAGCTGACACTCTGCCATCAAAGTCCGACCCAGAGGTACAACTCAGCCGATTCGCACCGTGACCGGGGGGTGTCCGGTCGCGCCGTCGGGCACCACGTCCCGGCGTTCGGCGGTCTGCACCGCGCCGGTGCCGTCGGTGGCGCGGGCGGTGACGGTGTGGTCGCCGGGCGTGGCGTCCCATTCGAAGACCCATTGCCGCCAGGTGTCCACGGAGGGTTCGGCGGCCAGCCGAGCGGGCTGCCAGTCGCCGTCGTCGACGCGGACCTCCACGGCGCGGATGCCGCGATGCTGCGCCCAGGCGATACCGGCGACGACCACCCGTCCCGGGCTCAGCCGGGAGCGGGAGTTCGGGGTGTCGATGCGGGTGCCGGTTTTGATCGGACCGCGCGCCGACCAGCCGCGCCGGGTCCAATACGCCTGGGCGCGATCGAATCTGGTGACCTCCAGTTCGGTGACCCATTTGGTGGCGGAGACGTAGCCGTACAGGCCCGGGACCACCAGCCGGGCCGGGTAGCCGTGCGCGACCGGCAGCGGTTCGCCGTTCATGCCGACGGCGAGCATGGCGTCGCGGCCGTCGGTGAGCACCGACAGCGGGCTGCCCGCGGTCCAGCCGTCGGCGCTGCGGGAGAGCACCATATCGGCGTCCTGATGCGGCCCGGCCTCGGCCAGCAGTTCGTCCAAGCGGTATCCGAGCCAGCTGGCATTGCCGATGAGGTCCCCGCCGATGGGGTTGGAGACGCAGGCGAGCGTCACCAGCCGCTCGATGGCGGGCCGGGTCGCGAGATCGGCGTAGGTCAGCCGGATTTCCCGATCCACCATGCCGTGGATGCGCAGCGCCCAGTCGTCCGTGCTGACCTGCGGCAGGATGAGCGCGGTGTCGATCCGGTAGAAGTCGGCATTGGGGGTGACGTATGGCGTCAACCCCGGCAGCCGCAGATCCGCCTCCCCCTCGAGCACCGTCACCGGGTCGCTCGGCGGCGGCAAGGTCACCGCCGCCCGCTCCCCCGACACATCCCTGGCCCGCGCCCCCAGCCACCGGCCGACCGCCCCGGCCGCCACCGCGGCCACCCCCGCGACGGCGATGCCGCGTACCGCCGCCCGCCGGTCCATGCGGGCCGAATCGGCAACGGTGGACGCGGGCGCCGTGCCGCGGTCACGCTCAACCGGACCGCCGCCCGTGCTCATGCTGCCGCCCGATGCCGCGGTGCCGCCCGCCCGAGCGAGGTCACTCGCCAGCGGCGGGCCGAGCGGTTCGGGGAAGACGGTCTCGCGGCCGGACTCGGCACCGCCTTCGTCACTTCCACGGCTCGGCTCCGGACGAACACCGGGATGTGGCTCCGCGATAGGTCCGGCCTGATCGGAGTCTCCCGCCCGCGCGTTGTGGTCACCGCCGGTCGGCTCCGCTGTGCGGCGCGGTGGCGACGTGTGGCCATCCACAGCGAAGTCGACACCCTGCGGACGGGCGGGCACATCGGCTCTCGTGCCGCCGGTTCCGGACGCGCGATATGGCTCCTGGGCGCTCGTCCGCTCCGCTAGGTCTGCGATCCGGCGGGTCAATGTGCGCAGCAACGCAATCCCGGTGAGTACGCCGACGAGCGTGGGGAGTGCCCACGTCCAGACCGCCTGCGGACGGTCCAGTGCCGCCACCGCCGCCAGCACGCCGAAGGCCCCGAACAGGATGGATCCGATCGGTCGGCGCACCCGTTCCAACAGTCCCGCACCGGCGGCCACGGTCACCGCGACCGCGCCCATGATGAGGTACAGCACGAGTTTGTCGCTGGTGCCGAAGGTGTCGATCGCCCACTCGCGCACCGTGTCCGGCGTGTGGTCGACCACCCCGGCCCCGACGGCGGCCAGCGGCGCGCTCTGCACGGCGACGATCGCGGCGAGCAGTTCGGCCGCGCCGAGGATCGCCCCGGCCGCCACGATGCCACTCGCTACCCGCAGTTCCCGTTCGGCCACGCCTCCGACCCTACTGCCGGTGCGAGCCGCTGAGCTGCGGCAAGTTATGACATTCCGGTGACGTCACGGCCCGCGGCGATACGGCGTGTCAGGGCGATGCGGGTACGCCGCTCTCCCGCGCCCGCCGCACGTACAGCCGCTGGCTCGCGCGCGCGACCAGCTCGCCGTCGGCGGCCACGATGCGCGCCTCGTGTTCGGTCTCGGATTTGGAGCCGTCGGCGGTCCGCTCACGGATCTCGTCCACCACCGCGCGCGGCATCTCCATGGTCGAGTACACCGTGCCGCGGCCGGGTCGCACGAAGTCGATCTCGGCGGTGGTGTTCCACACCCGGTACGCGCCGCCGAGCTGTCCCTGCGCCATCATGCCGAAGAAGGGATCGGTCATGGCGAACAGCGACCAGCCGGGCGCCGCGCCATTGTGATTGGAGTTCCAGCGCCGCACCCGCAGGCGCACGGTGACCGAGGTCCAGTCGTCGGCGAACGGTTCCACGTGGACGCCCAGGAACAGCAGTGGCGGAGCGAGACTCATGACCTTCGCGAGCCGACGCGGGGTCAGCAGTCGTGCCGATATGCCGCGTTCCCCGAAACCGACCGTACTCGAGCCCATTTCGGCAGTCTAGGGCGCGATCGGTCAGCGCGGGTCGGCTCTGTGTCGCCGATAGTAGCGGGCCACGCGAGCGCGATTGCCGCAGCGTTCGGCGGAGCACCACTGGCGGCGGGGGTGGGCGGGGAGGAAGAGCATGACGCAATCGTCTGCGGCGCAACGCTTCACGCGTGCCACCGCGGGGTCGGTGCAGAGGTCCGCGGCGGCGTCGGCCAGGGTCGCGGCCAGGCGGGCGGCCGCGTTCCCCGCGCGGTGCGGGGTGGCGGTCAGTGTCGCGCCGTTCCAGTCCAACCGTCGAATGGCGGGCGCGGCGGATTGCGCTTCGTGCAGTCCGCGCAGCGCCGCCGCCGGGGGGCGGCGGTGGTGCAGCACGGCGTCGAGTACGGCGGCAGCGTGTTCGCGGACTGCCCGCACCGCTTCGAGCTCCGCGGGTCCGGGACGCACGGCCGCCGACTCCGGCAGCCGGTCGCCCTCCAGCGCCAGCCAGTGCGCCAGCTGTTCCGGAGTTTCCAGCAGGTCACCGCCGACCGGCCGGGTGTTCACCAGGTCGAGGGCCAGCGGTTCGCCGATCAGCGGTTCGAGCTCCATCACTCCCTAATGCTAACTCAAGCACTTGACACATTAGAACCGGGCAAGCTAGAAACTAATGCATCATCTCCGTTAGAAAGCATGTGAATCCGATGAACGCCCTCCCCCTGGTCCACTACCGCACCCGCACCGTCGACGGTGTCGAGGTCCACTACCGCGAATCGGCCCCCACCCGCGCAGACGCCCCCGTCCTGCTGCTCCTGCACGGCTTCCCCTCCGGTTCACATCAGTTCCGCCGCCTCATCGACCTACTCGGCGACCGCTACCGACTCATCGCCCCCGACTACCCCGGCTTCGGAAACACCGTCACCCCAGCCGATTTCGACTACACCTTCGACCGGCTGGCCGATATCACCGAGGGTTTCGTGCAGGACCTCGGCCTGACCCGCTTCGCCATGTACGTCTTCGATTTCGGCGCACCGGTCGGCTTCCGCCTCGCCGCCCGCCACCCCGAGTGGATCTCCGCCCTCGTGGTGCAGAACGGCAACGCCTACGAGGCCGGTCTCTCCGACGGCGCAAAGGATTTCATCGCGCTGCGCCCCGACCAGGACGGCGCGGAGGCCGCCATCCGCCAGCTGCTCACCCTGGAGGGCACCCGCGGCCAGTACGAACACGGAGTCCCCGACCCCACCCTGCTCTCCCCCGACGGCTGGACCCTGGACCAGCACTACCTCGACCTCCCCGGCCGTAAGGAAGCACAGGTAGCCCTCGCCTTCGACTACCACTCCAATGTGAGCCGCTACCCCGAATGGCAGTCCTGGCTCCGCACCCACACACCCCCCACCCTCATCACCTGGGGCGCGAACGACCCCTTCTTCCCCGCCCCCGGCGCCCACGCCTACCGCACCGACCTCCCCGACGCCGAACTACACCTCTTCGACACCGGCCACTTCGCCCTGGAAACCCACCTCGCCGAGATCGCCCCGCTCATCGCCGATTTCCTGGACCGCGTCCACACACCCGCCGTTCGGTCCGTTCGGAAGTGAATCGGCTGTCACCACAACCCTGGCGGTGCCGGCCCCGAAGGACCCGAAACACCCACTAACAGCCCGCCAGCACCACAATCGTCAGGAACAGTTCCGTGATCGAAGACGCGCTTACAAACCACTGCTAGCCGAACCGACTCGATACAGCGGCGGATAGAAGTTCCCGCGGCGCTGCGAGGCCAGAAGCTCCCGCAGCTTCAGGGTGGTGGCCGGACTGATGGCATGGACCAACTCGGCGACGCGTCGCAAAGTAAGCGCATCAATACCGCGGTCCCGCGCATGGCTGCCGTATGCGTCGATGACGTTCAATGATCGGGGGGTCGGCACCCGGACTTCGGAATGCTCGCCGGCAGCCTTGCGACGTTCGATATCGAGTTCACTCCGGCCGCCGCGGCGATTTCGCAACATCTGCTCCGCCTGGTCCAGACTGCTCGTCGATGTGAGGAGCCCTGCCAGTGATGACTTCGTCAGCGCCTGACCGTCCACTTCGTAGATCCCGGTCGTATCGTCGGTCAGGTCTATGACCGCGCGACGCTGGGTCTCAACCACGCCACGCCAGCCGTCGGCCGCCATCGCGAGCAGCGAGGTCGCCTCGGATGGGTGCCAGGACCAGAGGTCGGCGAACGGCGCAGCATCTGCCGGTGTCAGGCTCGCGACCTGGTACGCACCAAGGTCCGCGAACCGCGCGTGCACCTCGCTCGGCGACAGCTCGCCATCGACGCCGGGGCCAGCGACCAGCACGCGAGTGGGGAGCCCGGTCATCACGGCAGCGGCGAGAGCGAGTGAATCGGCCAGTGGACTGAGAAGTCCGCTCTCGTGGCCTTCGGCGATGATGTCGCCGCCGACGTCGACCACTATCAACTCGTCGGCGCTGAACATCCGCGCCGCTTTGCCGATACTTGCGGCCATCCCGGCCGCGCCGTTCTCCGCCTCGAGCAACAGCAGCGGGTGCACCATGCTGCCCGCCAATCGCGGCAGCGTGGACGTCCCTTTCCGCAGTGTGGACGTCTCCGAGATCGTCGCTACCCCGCAGTGTTCGACCAGCCCCTGGAAGTCGGCGCGTGTTCGCGGGCCCGGCGCGGGGTCCATCATGAACCGATCCCACGAATAGCTCATGATCGCGCTAACCCGCAGTTCCGGCACGGCAGTGGCGAGCATGGCGGCGGTGATGGCGTCGCCTCCACCACCAGCGGCGATCGCTAACGCGGAATGCATCACTACCCCGACATCTGCTTCAGGTCCGTATAGTGGCTAGTGGCATATGGTACTCACCGAAGGATTGCGTTGCCAGAAATCGAGGAGGTACTTCCCAAGTACCTACAGATCGCCGGACACCTCCGCGACCAGATCGTGCGAGGCGATCTCGCACCGGGCGACGAGGTCCCCTCCGAACGTGAACTGGCCACGGATTGGAAGGTGGCGCGCCCGACCGCGGCCAAGGCGCTGCAGGTGCTCCGCCAGCAGCGACTGGTCGAAAGCCGGCGGGGGTCGGGCACTTTCGTACTGGAGCCTCACGCGGCGCCGCGAGCCCGTGAGCGATACGAGCGCGCAGCAGCAATGGGCACGATGTACTCGCCGACAGAGAAGGTCGAGTTCGCCTCGGCAAGCATCCTGGATGCTCCGCCGCACGTCGCGTCAGCCCTGGGGCTCGAGGTGGGCGCACAGGTAGCGCAGCGGCGTCGCATCATCCGGAACGTGATCAGCGGCCCGACCGAGCTGTCGATCTCATGGTTCCCCGCCGCGTTTACCAAGGATGCGCCACGACTCCTCGACACCACCGAGGGGATTCGCGGCGGGACGCTTCCATACCTGTCGGATGTCTTCGGCCTGCGGTCCCTGTATGCACGCGACCAGGTGTCGGCGCGACAGGCCACCGACGAGGAGCGTGAGGTGCTCGGTCTGCCGAACCCGTCAGCAGTGCTGGTCTACTGGCTCGTCGCGTACGACAGCGGGGATAGTCCGATCGAGTTCGACGAGGCCGTGTATCCGCCCGACCGGTGGGCCTTCCGGCAAGAGTTCCCGGTTACCGTCTAGGGCCTGGCCGATCACCCCGTCCGCTCCGGAATTTTTCCACTCCTTGCCAGGGCCGCATTCATATCTGCCACGGCACACACCGGAGGAACCGGTATGAACACGACCGAGGCGCGTGTCCTCGCCGCACTCGCCCCAGGCGGCCATCTCACCGCCGACCGCATCGCTGACAGCGCAGACATATCCACCAGAGCCGCCCGCCACGCCATCGACCGCCTCGCCTACCTGGGACTGCTCGTCACCGGCGTCGGCATATGGCGTGAGACCTGGATGCTCAGCCGCCGCGGCCGCGCCTACATCGAGACACCGATCGGCCGTGCACACCTCGACGTCCCAGCGGGAGTGTGACCATGGAACTCCTCGCCTTCGTCCTGCTCATCGCGGGCATACTCGCCTTCGCCGCTACCCACGGCCACCAGCCGCCCCGCCACGCCACGGCCTGCCGTTCGCGCAGCTCCAGGCGCGGCTGGAGGTTGAGTCGCAGCGCACCTACCTGCCATTGCGGGGGTGGTGACGATGCGGTTCGAGTACCTCAATCACCACAACCGGGAATGGGCGCGCCGTGACCCCCGCCTGGCCATGCAGGTGCACATCGACTGCCACCCCGACACGTGCGAGACCAAGGCTGCCGCGTGGAAGGTGCTCGTGGACGCCGGGAAGATCGTGCCCGACTCGAACCGGAGCCGCGCATGACCGGGCACATCTCCTACCAGCACCGTGACGACGGCATCTGGCCTGTCGGCGAGGACGGCTGGCCCGTCACCACCGAGGAGGAGCTGCGGGAGCTGGGCGGCGAAGTACGGGACGCGCTCAGCCTGCTGGCTGGCCCTGAGGTGATCGACGTCGAACCGGAATCCGTGGTCGATATCAACGCCGGGGACCGACCATGAACGACGCCACGATCAAGGCGCTGTACCGGCGTACGACCGGTACCTCGCGGAGGCCGAGCCGCCGTTCGACGTTGAGGCGGGCTGGACTCGGCTGCGGGCGGCGATCGAGGACACCGCGAGCGAGAGCAACCGAGCTGGCCGCCCGCTGCGCGGCCAGTGGTGTGGATCTGCTGACAGGTGCGCGGGTATCGCGAGTGGTCGTGAGCGATCACGCCGTCCGGGGTGTCGAGACGGTTCGCGAACAACCCCGTCAACTGTCGCCGAGCCGAAATCCAGGCGGCCGCCCATCGTCGTCGACCTGTTCGACGTAGTTCTCGGCGGCCCTGCTCTCGGTCGGGTCATACCCCGGAAGCATCAGATCCCCATACGTGCGCGGAGGCATGTTGGTCAGCACACCCCGCCGCTGCCTCCCCCGAACAACCCGAAACACCCACCAACACCCCGCCAGCACCGCCATCGGCACCGCGATCGCCAGGAGAAGTTCCATGATCGACGACCCTAGCCCCGCGACGCCCCACACGTCGGCAGCCACCACGACGGAGCAATCTCCAACCCCCGACACACGGACACGTCACGGGAGCTCACTGACCAGCCCTACGGCGACCCGCAACTGTAGGGGCAGTTCCTTGTCCTCCTGCCCCACGAACACGCCGATCCATCGCTCACCGCGCCGCCAAATCCGCAATGCCGGAATGTAGTCCGCAATCATCCGTAGCACCGGCGCGTACTCAGCGACCTGGAACCGGAGGCGGAAGATCGGAGTCGCCCCACAGCGTCAGCAGTTCGCCCTCGCCCCAGCGTTCCCGCAAAGCCGTCTGTAGGTCAGCGAGGTCCGAGTCGTATTGATGCTGCGCCGCCCAGTACGACTCCAAGTCATCATCGAGGTCGAAACAGTCGTCGGTGCGAGCGAGGTCCAGCAGGTGGCACCCCGGTCCGGATTGATCGGCGGCACAGCATCCCTCATCGACCTTTTCCTTCGGGAATGGACGATTCAGAGCGGGCGGCCAGAGCGGTTGCGAGGTTCATAGTTACAGTTAATATCGAGCATCGTTACTACAGCAGCCGACAAGCGCTTTATATGTCACATCACACATGTCTTCACGGCCAGAAGGCTAACATTTGGCTATCTTACGGCAATGGAGCATCGACTACCGGCGACCGATCGACGACGGCTCTTGGACCTCGCCGCTGACGGCGAAATCGCCACAATCGCCGACCTGGTCTTCTGGGACAACTCGTCCTACCCAACCGAATGGCGCACTGGAGGTCCGCGCATCCCGTTCGACAGGCTGCCACCCCCGGTGGGGATCGTCGTAATCATGTCCTTGTACGACAACGAGATTCGCAACGGCGGCTTCGAACAGTTCCTGTACAACCATCCCTCGGAGCTGTTCTATCTCCCCGGCACACTGCGACTCTTGGGGCAACCGGAACTGGCTTCTGCCTGCTTGTCGGCAGCGCATCACGCCCACGCCACGTCACAGCTCCCGGCCTGGGGCGGCGAACGCCCGATACTCACCGGGCCGCGTGAGGTCTTCGACAGATACTTCGCTACCGAACAGGCCACCCTCGATGGCCATCCCGAACCAGTCCCACTGCACCAGGTGGACACCATGTACTACCGGGTCGCAGACGACATCGGGAGGGCATTGGGCGCGTTCATCACCCAGAGAATCGACGACTACACCGAATCCTGAGCTGTGAAAGCCATGATCGTCCGCCGACCGCACAAACCGCACCGGATATCGCGGTCGAATCTCGAATCATGTTCTGCCCCATCCCGGTTGCAGACGGCCCGGCGTGCATAGCATCGCGTCATGCGACCGCAATGGATCATCGATCTCCACGAGGACTTCCCCGGCTCCGCTCTCGTCGCGGCCGCGCTCGACGACCCGCTGATCGTGGAACCGCATGATGCGATGATGGGCCGCTGGCCGGGCGTCCACGAGGGCCGCGCGGTCGTCGGGTACGGCACGATGCCGACGATGCGGAGCCTCCGTCGCGTTCCGGGGCTCGGGGAAGCGGTGTTCGACGACTACGCGACGCTGCGCTGCTCGTTCTACTACCGCCACGTGTACGACCTGCTCGGACGGACCGCCGTGTTCATGCCGTTCTCGGCGGTTCCCCAGCTACCGCTCCGGCGCATGTTCGGAGGTGACCAGGTCTTCGTTCGCAGCGATACGAACTACAAGCTGTTCCCCGCCGGCGTGCATGCGATCGCAGAGCTGGGGCGTTGGCTCCAGACGTACGACCAATACCGCGACGAGCTCGTCGTCGTCTCCGAGGTTGTGAGCTTCGAGCGTGAGTACCGGTGTTTCTGCCGTAACGGCCGTTTCGTCTGCGGAAGCTCGTACCCGATCGAGCCGTTCCTTCCGGTCCCGGATCATGTCCGTGGCTTCGCGGAGGCCGCGGCGGCCCGACTACTCGCCCACGGCTCCACCATGGTCACCGTCGACGTCGGTGTGGGCCTCGACGGCGTGCTCCGCCTCGTCGAGCTGGGCGGTGTGAACAGCTGGGGTATCTACGGATCGTACGTCGCCGACTTCATAGCCGCGATGGAAGCCGAGGCGCTCGCCCGCGCCGACATGTGATGACGTTCCGGGGACACGGCGGCATCGCACGACCGACAGAGACAGTCAGTAACACGACAGCTACCCCAACCCGATGTGTCTGGCATCACCCATTCAGGAGGTTCGGGATGTTTTCAGCGAAGCGACTCGCCGCCAGCGCCGTCGTAACCGGCGCGGCCGCGGCCACCGTACTCGCCGGTGGCGGCACAGCACAGGCTGACGTGCCGGTATGGCAGGCCAACTGTCACGTGTACAACATCTTCAACACCGGCGGGATGTCCACCTGCGAGCTGCCGACCTGGCACCAGGTGAAGCTCACCTGCGTCGCATGGCCCATACCGTTCACCTACTGGAAGTACGGCCCGGCACACTATGGGCAGAACCAGTCCTGGGCCAGCTGCGACTCACTGGGCGCACTGGTGGGGATCGAGGTCATCCAGGCATAGGTCGAGCTCCGCCGACTGGCGATGACGCGCTCACGTGAAGCGAACGCGTGCGTTGTCGGCGGCGGACTCGATGGGGAACAGCGCCGGGAGCGGCTACCCCGCCCGGCTACTCGACCGGGCTGAAGCCCACCATCCACGGCACCCCGAACTTGTCGGTCACCATCCCGAACGCCTCCGACCATTCGGTCTTGCCGAAGGGCATGGTGATCTCGCCGCCCGCGCCGAGTTCGGTGAAGATGCGTTCGGCTTCCTCACGCAGGTCGAGGTCGACCGAGACCGCGTAGGGCGGGTTGGTGGTGTTCACCGTCTCGCCGGGTGGGCAGTCGGAGGCCATGAGCAGGTGGGCGGTGCCGCGCAGCGGGAGGGCTACGTGGGCGACGAGGTGCTTGGACTCGGCCGGGAGTTCGTCACCGCCGCCCATCTCGCCGAAGCGGGTGATGTCCAGTTCGCCGCCGAAGACGCTCTGGTAGAAGGTGAACGCCTCCTCGGCGTTGCCGTTGAAGATCAGGTACGGGTTCAGGTTCACGGTATGCCTCCTCACGCGCTGGCGGGTCGGGGAAACTGCAGCGGCCGCCGCCCCCGCAATGGAGACGACGGCCGCGGCCGGAACTCATCGGTGTTCAGTTGTAGATCGCGTCCACGTCGGTGGCGTACTGCTTCATGACCACCGCGCGCTTGAGCGACATCTTCGGGGTCAGCTCGCCACCCTCCTGGGTCCAGTCGACCGGCAGGATGCGGATCTTCTTGATCGCCTCGGCGTGCGAGACCAGCTTGTTGGTGGCGGCCACCGCCTCGTTGATCTCCGCGACCAGCTTCGGGTTCTCGATGATCTGCTCCATGGCGGTGTCGGCCGGAACGCCGTTGCGGTCCTTCCAGCCGGGCAGCGCCTCTTGGTCGAGGGTGATGAGCGCGCCGACGAACGGCTGGCCGTCGCCGACCACCATGACCTGGCTGATCAGCGGATGCTGACGCAGCGAGTCCTCGAGCATGGCCGGGGAGACGTTCTTGCCGCCCGCGGTGACGATGATCTCCTTCTTGCGGCCGACGATGGAGATGAAACCCTGCTCGTCGATGGCGCCCAGGTCACCGGTCTTGAACCAGCCGTCGGCGAACGCGTCGGCGGTGGCCTCCGGGTTGTTCCAGTAGCCCGCGAAGACGACCGGGCCCTTGATGAGCAGCTCGCCGTCCTCGGCGACCTTCGCGCCGTGCCCCGGCAGCGGACGGCCCACGGTGCCGACCTTGATGTGCTCGGGGGTGTTCACGCTGACGGCGGCGGTGGACTCGGTCAGACCGTAGCCCTCGTAGATGGTGACGCCCGCGCCGCGGAAGAAATGGCCCAGGCGCGCACCCAGGGGTCCGCCGCCGGAGACGGCGGAGGCGCAGCGGCCGCCCATGGCCTCGCGCAGCTTGCCGTACACCAGCTTGTCGAAGACGGTGTGCTTGAGCTTGAGCACGAAACCGGGGCCGCCGTTCTGCAGCGCCTCGGAGTACTGCACGGCCACATCGGCGGCGGCGTCGAAGATCTTGCCCTTGCCGCCGTCGTGCGCCTTCTGCTTGGCGCCGTTGAACACCTTCTCGAACACGCGCGGCACCGAGAGGATGAAGTCCGGCTTGTACTTGCCGAACTGCTCGACCAGCGTGGTCCAGTCGGCGGTGTGCGCCACGGTGACACCGGCGTCGAAGGCGGCCAGCGCCACGGCGCGGGCGAAGACGTGCGCCAGCGGCAGGAACAGCAGCGACTTGCGGTCGGGCCGCAGGAATTCGCTCATGGCGGAGCGGTCGGCGGCCGACTCGGCGTACAGGTTGGCATGCGAGAGCATGACGCCCTTGGGGCGGCCGGTGGTGCCGGAGGTGTAGATCAGGGTGGCCGGGGAGGCCGCCTTCACCTGGGCGCGGCGCTCGTGCACCACGCTGTCGTCGAGGTCCGCGCCGCGCTTGATCAGCTCGGCGACCGCGCCGCCCTCGATCTGGAGCACCTCGCCCAGGTCGCCCAGGCCGCCTTCGATCTCGCCGATGGTGGCGCGGTGCTGCTCGTTCTGGACGACGATCAGCTTGGTGGCCGAGTCGGACAGGATCCAGCGGCACTGCTCGGCCGAGGAGCTGTCGAAGATGGCGACGGTGCAGCCGCCGGCGGCCCAGATGGCGAAGTCGAGCACCACCCACTCGTAGCTGGTCGCGGCCATGATGGCGACGCGGTCGCCGAGCTCGATGCCGGAGGCCACGAACCCCTTGGCGACATCGGTCACGGTCTTGGCGAACTCCGTGGCCGTGACGTCGTTCCAGCCGCCGTTACCGTCCGGAGTGTTGAAGACGACCAGGTTCGGCGTCTCCTTCGCATGCCGGAACGCGCCGTCCGACATGTTCGCGTTCTCCGGAATGGTGTAGGTAGCCGGGACTTCGAACTCTCGCATCGCTGCCCTTCCACAGTGGGTTAACTCGCCAGTAATTTACGCCACGCTCCGGCGCAGCGCCCGGCGGGACCTGCGGAACACGTTCCGCGGCAGGCCGCCGGGCCGGGGTCACGGGTGCTCGGACACTATCCGATGGACCGTGTTTGCGCAGGTCGCAGGGCCTGCCGTAGGAACTCCGCGAGCTCGCGGGTCACCTGCGCGGCGGCTTCTACCAGAGTTGCCTGCGCTTGGGAGACGTGCCAGAGCCCACGGCTCTCGCTGAAGTCGACCGAAACATTGGAAGATTCCAGTTTCGTGACCAACCGCAGGCACTGACCGTGCAGCAGTTCGTCCACGTCGGCCTGCACATAGGTGGGCGGCAGGCCGTGCAGGTCGCCGAGCAGCGGCGCGTACCCGGGGTCGAGACCGTCGGCGTCACCCAGATAGGCGTCGGCGCAGGCGCGCGACCACGGCTTGGTGAGCACGAGATCGCTGGCGCGCTCGGGGATCTCGTTGGGATCGGACCACGGCGCGATCAGTCCGAGCGCGGCCGGGGTGAACCCGTGCCGGTCCCGCAACCGCAGCGCCAAGGCCAGCGACAGTCCGCCGCCGGCCGAATCACCGGCCACCGCAATGCGTTCCGGCCGGTAACCGGTGGCGACCAGATCCAGGAAGGCGGCCTCTGCGTCGTCGAGCGCGGCCGGGAAGGGATGTTCGGGCGCGAGCCGGTAGTCCGGCACGTGCACCCGGCAGCCGATCTCCCGGGCCAGCACCGCGGCCAGGGCGCGGTGCGTCACGGGAGAACCGACCGTGTACCCGCCGCCGTGCAGGTACAGCACGGTGATGGCGTCGGAAACCGGTCCGGCGGTGAGCCTTTCGGCGGGCCGCTCACCCAGGCGGATGCGCTCCACCCGGGTGCCGCGCGGCAGCAGCTGACCGGCCGCACCGGCGTCCATGAGCCGGCGCTGCACGGTGAACGGCAGCCGGGCGTTGAGCATGACACGGAACAGCGGTCGTAGTACCGCGCGGGCGACGGGCAGCGGCAGCGAGATCTCGGGCATGATCACTTTCAGGGCAGGGCGCGCTTCTGCACGACGGCGGCGATGCGCTGGTAGTACGAGGCGGTGGTGCGCACGAACAGGTCGAGAACCTTTGCCTCCCAACCGATCAACACCCGGCCGTGGCCCTTGCCGACGCCGTTCAGAATGGTCTCGGCGGCCATCTCGGGGGTGTGCATGGCGAGCTTGCTGTCGAACAGCGCGGCCAGGTTCTTCTGATCCAGGCCCTCGGCGACGGTGGCGTTGCGGGCCACGGCGGTCTTGATGCCGCCCGGATGCACGCAGGTCACCTTGACCGGGTCACCGCTCATGAGCATTTCCTGGCGCAATGCCTCGGTGAAGCCGCGCACCGCGAATTTGGCGGCATTGTAGGCACTCTGGCCGGGGACCGCGATCAGGCCGAAGAGGCTGGACACGTTCACCACGTGGCCCGCACCGGATTCGATCAGGTACGGCAGAAATGCCTTGGTGCCGTTGACGACTCCCCAGAAGTCGACGTCCATGATGCGTTCGATGTCTTTGAACTGCGTCGCGACCACGTCGCCGTGGTGGGCGATTCCGGCATTGTTGTAGATCTGGTTGACCTTGCCGAAATGCTCCTTGACCTGGTCGGCGTAGAGCAGCACGGCCTCACGCTCGGCCACATTGAGCCGGTCCGACTTGATCTGCACGCCGAACTTCTCACAGCGGCGCGCCGTTTCGGCCAGGCCCTCGGTATCGATATCGGAGAGCGCGAGTTTCGCACCGCGCCGGGCCAGCGCCTCGGCGAGGGCGCGGCCGATGCCGGATCCGGCGCCGGTGATCACGCAGACCTTGTCCTGGAAGTAAGCGTCGTTGCTCACGGTCACTCTTTCGGTTGGGGTGGACGGATTCAGGATGCCTTGGCGACGGCGGCGGTCGTGGTGTCGTACGCCGCGACGTCGAACTTCTCGAGCAGACTACGGAACCGGAAGGTGAAGTCCGGCCACAGCGTGGTGTTGTTGCCGTGTTTGTCGAGATACCAGCTGGCGCAGCCGCCGGTGCTCCACACGGAGCCGACCAGCTTCTTCTGCAATTCGGCGTTGAAGGCGTCCTGCACGTCCTGACGCACCTCCACGGTGCGCAGCCCCTGCTTGTCGATGGTGGCGACGGCGTCGGCGATGTAGTTGATCTGCGATTCGATCATGTACACCATCGAGGTGTGGCCCAGGCCCACGTTCGGGCCGAGCAGGAAGAACATATTCGGGTAATTGTGGATGGTCGAGCCCTTGTAGCCCTGCTGACCGGTGGCGTCGAAGATCTCGGCCAGGGTGCGGCCGTCGCGACCGGCGATGGTCTCGAACACCGGGGAGTCGGTGACGTGGAAGCCGGTGGCGAC
Source organism: Nocardia sp. CC227C (assembly GCF_030767025.1). GTDB lineage: Bacteria > Actinomycetota > Actinomycetes > Mycobacteriales > Mycobacteriaceae > Nocardia. The sequence goes on from NZ_JASITE010000004.1 coordinate 106,242, forward strand.
CACGATGGCGTCGACCTCGCGCTCCACCCCGTCCTTGGTGACGATGGAGTTGCCGGTGATCTCCTTGATGCCGTCGGTGACCACGTCCACGTTGTCCCGGGAGAGCGCCGGGTAGTAGTCGTTGGAGATCAGCATGCGCTTGCAGCCGATGCGGAAGTTCGGGGTGACCTTGCGGCGCAACTCCGGATCGCGCACCTCGGCGAGCAGCTTGGCGCGGGCGATGGTCTCCAGAATGCGCATGGCGGGCGGGAACTTGGCCAGGCCCACCACCTGGGTCTCGCGGGCGGCGTAGATGGCGGCGCGGGCGAGCGCCTGCACACCCGGGATGTACTTGAACGCCAGCTTCTCCGGGGCCAGGTAGGGCCGGTCCATGCGCGGCAGCAGCCACGGCGCGGTGCGCTGGTACACGTCCAGGTGCGCGACCTGCTTCGCGATATTCGGCACGATCTGGATCGCGGATGCGCCGGTGCCGATCACGGCGACGCGCTTGCCGGTCAGATCGGCGTCGTGGTTCCAGCGCGCGGAGTGGAAGATCTCGCCCTGGAATTCGTTGATGCCCTTGATATCCGGCAGGTTGGGCTCGCACAGCGCGCCCACGGCGGAGATCAGGATGTCGGCGGTGAACGCGCCCTGACTGGTCTGGATGTCCCAGCGCGCGGCGGCGTCGTTCCACTGCGCGCCGGTCATCTCGCAACCGAAGATGTGGCGGTCGCGTACGCCGTAGGAGTCGGCGACGCCCTGGATGTAGCGCTGGATCTCCGGCTGTTTGGAGAAGGAGCGGCTCCAGTCCGGGTTGAGCGCGAAGGAGTACGAGTACAGCTGGGAGGGCACATCGCAGGCCGCGCCCGGGTAGGTGTTGTCGCGCCAGGTGCCGCCGACATCGTGTCCGCGTTCCAGCACGAGGTAATCGTCGTGCCCCTGCTGACTCAGGCGGATCGCCATGCCCAGACCGGAAAACCCGCTGCCCACGATAACGATGCGGGAGTGACGGGCAGGCCGGTTGCCGACAGCTTTGTCTGTAACCTTGCGACTCATATAAGCGAGCGTAAGGGCTTATTGAGCGGGAGTCAACAGTATTGACTCACGTTCAGTAGTATCGGTGTGGTGAGTAGGGAACGCAGCCGGGACCGGACAGTATCCAAGCGTGTGCGCCTGAGCCCCGAGGAGCGCCGCCGACAGCTCATCACGCTGGGCGTGGAGATGCTGCGCGGACGCGCACTCGAAGACGTCTCCATCGGAGAGATCGCGGCCCAGGCCGGGATCTCACGCGGCCTGCTGTTCCACTATTTCCCGTCCAAACAGGACTTCCACCTGGCGATCGTCCAATACGCCAATGCCGAACTCCTGGAGAGGACCGCACCCGACCGCACCCTCCCGCTCTACGACATGCTGCGCGACGCGATCGAACGCTACGTCGACTACGTCAGCGAGAACCGCACCTCCTATCTGGCCCTGCTGCGCGGCCCGGCCAGCGCCAGCCCCGAGCTGGTCGCCTTGGTCACCCAGACCCGCCTCGCGCTCGTCGACCGCATCCTCACCGAATCCCCCATCGCCGTCGACGACCCGGACCGCCCCCGCCTGCGCCTGGCCGTGCGCGGCTGGATCGCCTTCGTCGAGGAGACCACCCTCACCTGGCTGCGTGAGGAACCCATCCCCCGCGAGGCGCTGGTCGACACGCTCGTCGACTCCCTCCCCGCCCTGGCGCTGAATCCGGTGCTCGCGGCGGCACTGCGCGCCTGACCGGCCGAACACCGACACCGTCCATCCCACCGCCACCGACACCCGACACCGACCACCACCGACCACCGCCGACGGCACGCACCGCCGTCGCGTCGCGCGCGGACTACCGCCGCCCGGCGACCCGACCGCAGGCAACGGCCGGGGCGGTCACGCTACGCGGCCGCGGCTGAGCCGCACCGACCGGGTACCGGGCGCATCCGTACCGCCGCCGCGGGCCGCACCGGACCGGGAGCAGACAGCCACCGCCGTCCCGGACCGGTCGGGGCAGACGTGCTCAGTGCGGTACCGAGACCGCCTCCACGAAGTGGGCGAGCTGCTCGTCGCTCACATTGCGGGCCAGGTCGGATTCGCAGATCATGCCGACCAGGCGTTTGCCGTTCCTGGTGTCGATGACCGGGAGGCGCTTGATCTGCGCGCGCTCCATCATCTCGAGCACCTCGGAGACATCGGTGTCGGCCGAGACCCAGCGCGGGGTGCCCTGCGCCAGATCGCCCGCCCGCACCCGGCTCGGGTCGTGGCCCTCGGCGATGCAGCGGACCACGATGTCGCGGTCGGTGAGCATGCCGATGAGGCGATCGTTATTGCAGATGGGCAGGGCGCCGACGTCCATATTGCGCATCAGCTGCGCGGCCCTGTCCAGGGTTTCGTCGGCCGGGACACAGGTGGCGTCCCGGTGCATGATGTCGCGTGCCTTCATGGCCTTCACAACAATCCTCCTGAGGGTGGGGTGAGTGAATCCGGCACTACTTCGGGCCGAATCCATCGTGACCCACCTCACAGCGGGGGTCAATGGTTGGATTTGCGGGCCGATAGCGGATGGAAGCCGCCGACGCCCGGAGCCGACGCCCGCACGGCCAGCGCGAGCAGGCCGTCCAATGCCAGGGCGAGCGCGGCGACCAGGATCGCGCCCACCAGCACCCGGTCGTATCGGTAGAGGCCGATACCGTCGAAGATGTAGCGGCCGAGCCCGCCGAGATTGACGTAGGCCGCGATGGTGGCGGTGGCGACCACCTGGAGGGTGGCGGCGCGCAGCCCGGTCAGCAGGATGGGCAGCGCATTGGGGGATTCCACGCGCAGCAGGATCTGATACTCGCGCATCCCCATGGCGCGGGAGGCGTCCACGACCAGCGGGTCCACATTCGCCACCCCGGCGTAGGCCCCGGCCAGCAGCGGCGGAACGCCCACGGTGATCAGCGCCAGCAGCGGCGGAACCAGACCCAGCCCCATGAGCAGCACCAGGAAGGTGAGCAGACCGAGGGTGGGCAACGCGCGCATGGCGTTGGCGAAGCCGACGATGAAGGCCGAGCCGCGCCGGGTGTGGCCGATGACCATGCCCAGCGGCACCGCCAGCGCCGCGGACAGGGCGACGGCCAGGAAGCTGTACCAGAGGTGCTCGCGCAGGCGGGCGGCGATACCGGCCGGGCCGGACCAGTTGTCGGCCGTGCTCAGATACTCCCAGGCTTGGACGAAAAGATTCATGCCGCACTGCCTTTCGAGGCAGCCGCGGCACCGTTCGGGGCCGCCGGGCCCTTGGCCGGATCGACCGCACCGCGTATCCGCTGCCGCATGCCGGACATACGACCGGTGCGCAGCCACGGCGTGGCGAGCCGACCCAGCAGGTAGAGCAGCCGGTCGATCACCAGGGCGAGCACCAGCACCACGATGATGCCCGCGATGATCTCGTCCGGATAGTCGCGCTGATACCCCTGGGTGAACAGCTTGCCGAGACCGCCGACGCCGATGAGCGCGCCCACGGTCACCATGGAGATATTGGTGACCGCCACCACCCGCAGATTCGCCACGAAAACCGGGAACGCCAGCGGGAATTCGACGGTGAGCACCCGGCGCAGGCTGGCGTAGCCGATGGCGTCGGCGGCGTCGAGCACCGCCGCGGGCACCGAATCCAGCGCCGTGGGCACCGCCACCACCAGCAGCGCCACCGAGTAGATGGTCAGCGCGATGATCACGTTCAACGGGTCGATGGTCGAAATGCCCAGCAGCGGAGGCAGAATCACGAACAGCGCCAGCGACGGAATGGTGTAGGCGACCCCGGCCGCGGTGACGGTTACCCGCCGCAGCCACGGAATCCGGTGCGCCACCGCACCCGCCGGAATGGCGATCACCAGGCCCAGCAGCAGCGGCACCAGCGCCAGCACCAGATGGGTGCGGGTGTATCCGGCGATCTCGCCGAAATTGTCGATGAGGTACCTCATCGCGCGCTGCCCACCGCGGGCGAGTCGTGGACGCACGTGAGCAGTGCGGCGGCGGGAGTCGGTGGGGCGGTGCCGCGGGCCGGCGTGGGGCGTGTCATCACGACTCCCGGTCGGCGGTCGACGATTCCTGGAAGTAGTGCTTGTTGCGGTCGGCGTCCTCGCCGGAGCGTTGGCGGGCCAGTGCCTCGAGCACGTCGCCGGCGTCGATGCCGCCGCGCACCGCGCCGGATTCGTCCACGGCCACCCCGATTCCCGACGGCGAGGAGACCGCGGCGTCCAGCGCGAGCCGCAGGTCGCCGTCCGGCGGGAACAGCGAGCCGCCCGCGGACATGCAGTCGGACAGCGAGTTTCCGGCGCGGAAGCCCTCCACCCCGGTGACGTCGATCCAGCCGAGCGGCTTGCGTTCGGAGTCCACCACGAGCACCCAGTCACCGAGCAGCAGCCGCAGGCCGCCGACCTGGTCCTCGGTCGCGGTGGCGATGCCGAGAACCGGCACGGTGTCGGCGGAGCGGAACGACAGCGCCCGGTAGCCCCGGTCGCGGCCGACGAATTCGGCGACGAAGTCGTTGGCGGGCTGGGCCAGCACATGGTCGGGGGTGTCGTACTGCTGGAGCACGCCACCCGGGCCGAAGACCGCGATGCGTTCGCCGAGGGTGACCGCTTCGTCGATGTCGTGGGTGACGAACACGATGGTCTTGTGCAATTCGGCTTGCAGCCGCAGCATTTCGGCTTGGAGTTCGGCGCGCACCACCGGATCCACCGCGCTGAACGGTTCATCCATGAGCAGGATGGGCGGATCGGCGGCCAGCGCCCGCGCCACCCCCACGCGCTGCTGCTGACCACCGGACAGCTGTGACGGATAGCGTTGCGCCAGGCCGCGATCCAGGCCGACCCGGTCCAGCACTTCCAGCGCCGCCCGGCGCGCCTGTTTGCGCCGCACCCCCTGGAGTACCGGCACCGTGGCCACGTTGTCGAGGACGGTGCGGTGCGGGAGCAGGCCCGCGCTCTGGATGACGTAGCCGATACCGAGCCGCAGCTTCACCGGGTCGGTCGCCGAAATATCCTGTCCGGCAACGGTGATCGTCCCCGAGGTGGGGGCGATCATTCGATTGATCATGCGCATCGAGGTGGTCTTGCCGCAGCCGGACGGGCCGACGAAGACAGTGAAGGAACCGGAGTCGATGCGCAGGTCCAGATCGTGTACGGCGGTGGTGCCGTCCGGATAGGTCTTGGTGACACCGCGGAACTCGATATCGGACACGTGGTCCTCCCTATGCGATCGGCTTGTCGAGCCCCTGCGCCCGCACCCAGTCCGCCGCCGCGGCGGCCGGTTCGGTCTTGCTCGCGCCCGAGACCGCGGTATTGAGCGAAATCAGTTCCTCCGTGGTGAGTTTCGCCGAAACGGCATCGAGCACGGCCACCAGCTTGTCGCTCTTCTTGGCGGCGTTGAACAGCGGAACCACGTTCTGGGCGGCGAAGTTGTTCTTCGGATCGGCCAGCACCACCAGGTCGTTCTCCGCGATGGCGGGCGAGGTGGTGAAGATGTCGGCGGCCGTCACCTGACCTTCGACGAGCGCGCGCACCGTGGCCGGGCCGCCGCCGTCGGCGATCGGCACGAAGTTGCTCGGCGCGATGTCGAGGTCGTAGTTCTCCTTCAGCCCCGGCAGACCGCCCGGCCGCTCCTGGAATTCCGCGGGCGCGGCGAACTTGACCTCGGCCGAGTACGGGGCCAGATCGCCGATGGTCCGCAGGTTCCAGCGGTCGGCGGTGGCGCGGGTGACCACCACGGCGTCGGAGTCCTGGGCGGGCGCCGGCTCGGCGATGGCGAGCTGATCGCCCAGCGCGGCGGCGAGCGCGGCGTTCACCTCGTCGGCGGAGGTGGCGGTCGCCTCGGCGTCCAGGTACTGGAGCAGATTGCCGGTGTAGTCGGGCACCAGGCCGATCGAGCAGCTGCGCAGCGCCGGGACGTAGGCTTCGCGGCTACCGATATTGAGCTTGGTGTCGACGCTGAAACCGTTGGCGCGCAGGGCTTCCGCGTAGATGTTGGCGACAGTCTCGGATTCCGGGAAGTTGGCCGATCCGACCGTGACCTGATTCTCGTCGGTGCTGCAGCTGCCGCCACCGCCCGAGAGCGGATCGGAGTCGCCGCACGCCGTGAGCGCCATGGCGGCCGCCAGTGCGACGGCCGCGGCGACCACCCGGGCAACGGTGAAAGCGGGGCGTAGTCCGCGGCGGCCACGCGTGGTGATCGGGGATTTCACAACTGTCCTTCCGACATCCCAGCGGATCGACAGCGGCCACGGGATGGGAAGACCGGACCGCTCATGAGTGTCCATATTGCCTGGCTCGCCGAATTGTCGCTGGCTTCTGCTGGGCGTTTCGCGCAATCGAGTGTGCCGCTGTCCACCGCCCGTGCCATCGCCAGGCAGACTGTCGCACATGTTCGGCGCAACGGTTCGCTTCGGGCGGAATGGTTTCGGTCGGCTGCTCGGTGCGGCCCTGGTGGTGATGTCGGCGGCGATGACGTCCTGTGCTCGCGATGACGACGGCCCGGTCATCGTGGTGGGCGCGGGTGATTCCGCGCAGGCCCGGGTGGTCGCCGAGATCTACGCGGGCGCGCTGGCGCGGGCCGGAGCCCGCACCGCCGTCGCACCCGATCTCGGCACCCGCGCCGAGTACCTCGCCGCACTCGACGCCGCCACCATCACCGTGACCAGCGACGACACCGGCGACCTGCTGCGCGCACTGCATCCCGACGCCACCGCGACCGCACCGGCGAAGGTCCTGGAAGGCGTGTACGCCGCCCTGCCCGAGGGCCTGGTGGTCTCCGACTCCGCCGAAGGCACCGATCTGCGCGTCACGGTCGCCGCCCGCACCATCGAGAATCTCCCCGCCACCCTGACCGACCTGGCTCCCCGCTGCGCCGACCTGCGGGTGGGCATCACCACCGGTCCACCCACCGATCCGCTGCGCCCCGCCCTCGACCCCGACCGGGACGTGCGGGAACCGCTGCGAAACACCTACGGCTGCAACCTCACCCAGGTCACCGAGTACGCCGACGACAGCGCGGCCCGCGCCGCCCTCCTGTCCGGCGACATCCAGGCGGCCGTACTCACGGTCCCGCCGACCTTCCTGCCCGGCCCCGCCCCCGAGACCCTCACCACCATCGCCGACCCCGACTACGCCTTCCGCGCCCAGCAGGTCCTCCCCGTCCTCCGCAAGGGTGCGCTCACCGGCGACCAGACCCGGAAACTGAACTATGTGGCGGGCGAACTCACCACCGCCGACCTCGCCACCATGGTCCGTCAGGTCCGCGACGACAACGCCTCTCCCGCCGACCTGGCCCGCGCCTGGCTCGACGCGCACGCCCTGTAGCCGCGCACGCCGCGACAACGCCCGCCACCGAGCGACGGCCTCGTCGCGGGCATCCCGGTCGCCGCCACCCGCGGCAACCAGCACCGGACAAGATTCGGTGCAGTGCCCCCGCACCCGCCGGGGACTCCAGAACCCACCGCGTATCCGGCGACAATGTGGGGCGGCCGAAGCGAAGGACGGGGTCCGGCTCCCTGGAGCCGGACCCCGTCCTCGTGAAACGTCTGCGGGCTACGCGACGCCCTCGGCGCGGGCGGTGGCCGCGACGGCCTCGGCGACGGCCGGGGCCACGCGCGGGTCGAGGGGGCTCGGGATGATCTTGTCGGCGGAGAGTTCGTCGGCGACGACACCGAAGATGGCGTCGGCGGCGGCGACCTTCATGCCCTCGGTGATGCGGCGGGCTCCGGCGTCCAGCGCGCCCTTGAAGACACCGGGGAAGGCGAGCACGTTGTTGATCTGGTTCGGGAAGTCGCTGCGGCCGGTCGCCACGATGGCGGCGTACTTGGCGGCCACCTCCGGGTGGATCTCCGGATTCGGGTTGGACATGGCGAAGACGATGGACTCGGGCGCCATGGCGGCGATGAGCTCCTCGGCGACGGTGCCCGCCGACAGCCCGAGGAACACGTCCGCGCCCGCCAGCGCCTCGGCCGCGCCGCCGGTGACATTGCGCGGGTTGGTGCGCTGGGCCAGTTCGGCCTTGACCTCGTTGAGGTCGGTGCGGTCCTGGCTCACCACGCCCTTGGAGTCGAGCACGATGATGTCGGAGACACCGGCGGCCAGCAGGATGTTCGTGCAGGCCACACCGGCCGCGCCGGCACCGGAGACCACGACCTTCATGGCGGACATGTCACGCTGCTGCAGTGCGGCCGCGCCTTTCAGGGCGGCCAGCACCACGATGGCGGTGCCGTGCTGGTCGTCGTGCATGACCGGGCAGTCCAGCGCCTCGATGACGCGCTTCTCGATCTCGAAGCAGCGCGGGGCGGAGATGTCCTCCAGGTTCACCGCGCCGAAACTCGGGCGCAGGCGGATCAGGGTCTCCACGATGGCGTCCGGATCCTTGGTGTCGAGCACCAGCGGGATGGAGTCGAGACCGGCGAACTTCTTGAACAGCGCCGCCTTGCCCTCCATGACGGGCAGCGAGGCGCGCGCGCCGATATCGCCCAGGCCGAGTACGGCGGTGCCGTCGGAGACCACCACGACCAGGCGCTCGGCCCAGGTGTAGGTCTTGGCCAGGGATTCGTCCTCGGCGATGCCGAGGCACACCTTCGCCACCCCGGGGGTGTAGGCGATGGACAGGTCGCGCTGGGTCTCGAGTGGTGCGGTGAGTTCGACCGACAGCTTGCCACCGAGGTGACCCGCGAAAATTTCTTCCGTGGTGATGTCGGCCAGATTCGCCGCATTGGTCGACGGGGTCGCGGTGGCGTTCACTGCTTCAGTCACGGGTGACACGATTTCACTCCTGCTCGGTGCGGACTCAACCGTTTGACGGTTACCGTTCGGTAATAGGTATTAATGGTTTTCGGGGGCTCTGAGATGCGCTGACCACGCCGTCGAAACGCACTGTGCCACTGTCGTCGTTCGACATCATTCAGGCAAGGGTTCGACGGTTTGGAAAGAGCGTGTCGCTGCACAGATCGTCGAGCGAGAAAACCGGACGGGTGTGTCCGGGCATGGTGCCGGGGTGATCGTGATCACCGGATCTCCCGACCGGCTGGGGTGGCAGCGGACGGGGATCGTCATATCTTGCCAGCAGCCACGACGACGTGCCAAATCGGCCCCGTCGGCCCGTCCGCTCATTCACCATTTTCAGAGCTTAGTGGACGGTAATTAACCGGAGGTAAGGGAGAACTCGCACGACCGCGTCACGATTCGGTGAGACATCGCAATGCGGTCTACTCGGCCGCGGTGAGTTCCCCCGCGGACGCGTTCGCGGGCGACCGGTCGGATCGGACCCACACCGAGTCCAACCCGCCGGACACCAGCCGCACCCGCCCCGCGCGAGTGCGGCCCGGATGGTCCGTCCGGCGATGCATGCCGCGGGTCTCGGTGCGCGCCAGCGCGCTGTACTTGGTCCACCGCGCCACCGCCAGCAGCGCCGCCGCCTGCCGGGCGCGCAACCGGGCCGCACCGCCGCCGCCCAGATCGAACCGCGCGCCCGGCCATACGCCGTCCAGTTCGCCGATGCTGTCGCGCAGGCTGCCCTCGCTGCGCCAGTACGAGCGCCGCAGCGGCAGGGTGTGCTCCTGCACCAGCCCGATCACCGCGCGCGGATCGATGCCGGGCCGCTCGCCCAGCCCGGCCCCGGGTACCGCGCGCGTCTTGCCGATCTTGCGCCGCTCCAGCGCGAACCTGGCCGCGGCGGCACCCGACCACACTCCGGAGGAGATCGCCCACGCCCCGTTCTGCCCGCCGAACCCGCTCACCGCGCCGGTGATCGGCTCCCGCGTGGTCACATCGCCCGCGCCGTAGAGGCCCGGCAGATTGGTGGCGCAGTCGGGTCCGGTCAGCCGCAGACCGCCGGTTCCACGCACCGTCCCCTCCAGCACCGCCCGCAGCGGCACCCGCCCGGCCGCGTCCAGGCCGCCCGCGCGGATCAGCTGGGCGCGCAGGGCGTCCGGCAGGTCGTCGGCGAGGGCGAAGACCCGGCGGCCGTCCGCGATGGCGGCGAACGCCTCGGCCCGGGAACCGAATTCGCGACCGCGGCCCGCCGCCCGGCCGTCGGCGTGCGCGGTCGCCAGGTACATCAGCAGATCCGGCGCGAAGACCGCGGGCGCGCCGCCGGGCCCGGCGGGGGCCAGGGCGTAGGCGCTGGAGAATTCCATCCCCGAGAGTTCGGCTCCGGCCTCGGCGGCCATGAGCAGTCCGTCGCCGGTGTCCACGTCGGTGCCCGCACCGCCGGACAGGAAGGCGCAGCCGCCGGTGGCCACCACCACGGCGGCGGCCCGGGCGGTCCAGGCGCGGTGCTCCCTGGCCAGGGCGATCCCGGCGGCGCCGGAAACCATGCCGTCACGGTCGGCGAGCAGTTGCAGGGCGGGATGCTGGTCGAGAATCCGCACGCCCGCGATCACCATGCTGCGCCGCATGCGGCCGAGGTACGCGGCGCCGTCGAGCACCACCCGGGTCGGCCCGGCCGCCGCTTCGCCGCCGATCCGGAACCCGCGGCGCACCAATTGGTCCACGCGCCGGTGCGTCTCGTCGAGCACCCGGTACATCCATTCCGGATCGCCCAGACCCTTGCCGCCCGCGAAGCCCTGCCGCACCGCCTCGTCGCGGGCCGGGCCGGGCGGCAGATTCCAGAGCGAGACGGTGCCGCAGGCGGTGGGGCCGCTGGCCCCCGCGCGCGCCTTGTCGACCACGAGAACCCGAGCGCCGCGCGCGGCCGCCGCCAGTGCCGCCCAGCACCCGGCCGGGCCACCGCCCAGCACGAGCACATCGGCCTCGAATTCGGTCATATCGACAAATGTTCGACCACAGTTCAACTGGCCGCAACCGTTATCGGCATTCCGATTTCCGCACCGAGACGCAGTTGTTATCGATTACTCGGGAAATAGATTTCACACGCCGACGGCTTCCTCGATTTCCGCCTCGATCTCGTCCTCGGTCGGCTGCCGCGACCGCTCGGATCGCGCGCGTTCGTAGCGCGCCGCCACCACCACCGACGCCAGCCCGGCGGCCAGCCACAGCAGCAGGCTCAGCAGCCGTCCGCCCAGTCCGGCGTTGTCGAAGTAGAGCAGCCCGCGCGCTCCCTCCACGAAGCCCGCGCCGTTCCAGAAGGCGTGCAGCGCACCGAAGAAACCGTTCTGGAGTTCGGGGCCGTACACACCGCCCGCGGTGGTGAAGTTGAGCATGACGAACAGCACCATGAGTGCGAGCGTGGTCCACCGCTGTAGGAAGGTGTGCAGGCCGAGGCCCACCGCCACGATGCCCGCGTTGTAGAGCAGCCCCAGGCCCCAGACTCCGGCGTAGCCGTGGTCCACGATGTGGAAGACCGGCCCGGCCAACACGATGCCGATCACGCTCACCGCCAGCGACATGCCCAGTCCGATCAGTGCGCGCACTCCCATCGGCAGCGCGGCACCGGCCGCACCGATCACCGCGACGCTGGTGTAGGAGCCGATGCTCAGCGCGACCAGCAGGAAGAACAGACCCTGCGCGGTGGGATCGCCCGCGGCGGGGGCGGCCACGTCGGTGACGGTCAGGGGTGCGCCCTGCCGCGCGGCGACCTGGCCGAAGACGGCCTCGACGGCCATGGCGGTGGTGTCCGATCCGGCCTTGGCGACCAGCAGTTCGGGACGTCCGGGGGCGGGCAGGTACGCGCCGGAGAGTTCGCGGTCGCGCAGTCGCGCCACGGCCTGGCCCCGGTCGGGCAGGGTCACCACCTCGAGCGCGGTTTCGCCGCCGTCCTTCAGGGTCTGGGCGAGGACCTTCACCTCCGGGCTGTCACCGATGACGGCGACCCGGAGGTGGTTGGGTTCGGGCTGATGGAACGCTCCGAGGTAGGCGAGGCCCATGCCGAGGCACATGAGCAGGGGTGTGAGCAGGTGACCGGCGAGATGCCGCAGCTGGGGCGAGGCCATACACTCTCCAATGGTTGGTAAATACAACTATTATCGTTGTATGATACAACCATGAATTCCGAGCCCGCCTACCCCACCCGCGCGGCGGCCATTCAGAGCATTCAACGCGAACTCACCGCCTTCGCCCGCCGCGCCCGCGGCAGATCGGCGGAGCTGCATCCGGAACTGTCCCTGGTGGCGTTCACCATCCTGGACCTGGTGATCGAACGCGACGGCTGTCTGGCCTCCGACCTGGCCCAGCACTTCGCCCTGGACAAATCCACCGTGAGCCGCCAGGTCAGCGCCCTCGAGCAAGCGAACTACCTACGGCGCGAAGTGGATCCGACCAACCGGCGCAATCACGTACTGCACGCCACCGCGGCCGGGCGCGAGATCGCGCGGGAGGCCGACGAACGACGGCGGGAAGCGTTCACCCTGCGCTTCCTGGACTGGGAGGACGCCGACGTCGCCCGGTTCGCGGACTATCTGCGCCGCTACAACGACAGCGACTGACGCCGAACTCGGGCCGCCACCACCCGCACCCGTGCACCCCCCGCCATGCCGATCGGCCGACGCGCCGGTCTTCCGCCGCGCACGTCCATACCGGGCCGCCGCGTCATTCCCGCGACACCGGGCTCCGCGACAGCCGACGCCGACGCAGCGCACGATCGCATAGCCGCGCCGGAGACCCACCGTCACACCGCGCCTAATCCCACCACTGTGTCCACAGCAGCGCCGAGACCGTCGCCAGTACGATCACCGCGCCGACCAGCGTGGCACCCCAGGTCCGTCGACGATCGGCGTAGACCTGCACACCGACCGCCAGCACCGCCGCCGCGATATGCCAGGCGATCACGCCCGCGCCCGGCCCCGGGAATCCCCTGCGCGCCCCCAGGATTCCCGCCCCCAACACCGTCGCCGCCAGCACCACCGTCCCCCCGACGACGACGCCGCTCAACCCCCGCACCACCCTCATGAAGTCCCCTTGGAGATCACCGGCACACCCGTCGCCTTGCCCACCAATTCCTCGAACTGCTCCGGGTCGGTGGTGAACTCACCGATGCGGATGGTCTTGTTGCTGCCGTGGTAGTCGGAGGAGCCCGTGGTCAGCAGGCCCAGTTCCGCCGCCAGTTCGGAGAGCACGGCGCGATCGGCGGCATTGTGATCGGGATGGTCGATCTCCAGGCCGCCAAGGCCGATGGCGGCCAGATCGCGGATATCGTCCAGCGCCAGCAGCCGTCCGCGCTTGCGGGCGCGCGCGTGCGCCACCACGCTCACGCCCCCGGCCGAGGCGACCATTTCCACCGCGCGCCGCAGCGGGGTATCGGCCTTCTCCACGTAGTACCGGCCGTGCGAGGCGAGCAGATCCTGGAAGGCCGCGTCCACGCTCGGCACCACCCCGGCCGCCACCAGCGCCCGCGCCAGATGCGGCCGGCCCGCCGACGGCCCCACCGAGGCCATCAACTCCTCCGGGTCGACGGGCAGGCCGTCGGCCGCCATGCGCTCGGCCATCCCGCGCAGCCGGACCACGCGTTCGGCGCGCAGCCGCTCCCGCTCCTGCGCGAACGACTCGTCGGACGGATCGAACAGGTATGCCAGCAGATGCACCGGCACCGGATACCCGTCCTCCCCCATGCCAACACACGACAGCTCCATCCCCCGCACCAGCGACATGCCCGGCGGCAGCGCCTCGACCGCAGCCGCCCAGCCGGAGGTGGTGTCGTGGTCGGTCAGCGCCACCACGTCCAGCCCGGCGGCCGCGGCATTGCGGACCAGTTCGGCCGGGGTGTCGGTGCCGTCGGAGGCGGTGGAATGAGTGTGAAGATCGATGCGCACGGATCCATCTTGCCTGCGCCGGTATCGATCTTGTACGCCCCCGCCCGTCGCGCGCGGTTCCACCGACCCCGGACCGCTCGCCGATAGCATCGGGCCGTGCCCACCATCCCGCCGCCGTCGTTCCGCGCGCCGCGCCGCCCCGCCGACGGGGAACGCCCGCGCAACCCGGTGCCGACCGCGCGCGACGTCGTGGACTGCGGGGTGCTGGTGGTGCTGTTCCGGCGCAACAAGTGGTTGTGAGCGCTCCGGTCAGAGGTCGGCCGCGCCGCGGTTGGGGTCGCGCACGTCGATGCCCGCTTCGGTCCAGGCGTCGCGCAGGGCCGCCGCACCCCGGATGCGCACCCACGCCGCCTCGGTCGCGGTGATCGGGGTGACGGTCAGAAAGCGTACCGGCTCAGCGGGTTCCGGCAGCTTCACCTCCGCCATATCGCTCTCCCCGAGCAGCGCCGCGGTGAAACGGGCGTTGTGCCACAGCGGTTCACCCAGATCCAGCAGCGCATCGGGTTGCAGCACAACGCCTTCCACATCGGGCGCGGCCACCAGGACGCCCAGGCTGCGAACCAGTCCGGAACTCGCGCCCGCACCGCCCAGCTGGGTGAGCACCAGTTCCGCGCGCGGGCCGCGCAGCGGATCGGCCAGCGCCGCCGTGGGATCGGTCATGGGGTGGCGGGAGCCGCCCAGCGTCACGTAGTGCACGAGGTCGCCCGCCGGGACGCGCAGGATCTCGATGGGCTCCAGCCCGAGGAAGGTCACCGAGGCGGAATCGGCCGATGCCACCCCGAAATGTCCGAGCACCGCGGCCCGGACGTCGTCGATCACATCCATCCGCTAGATCGCCAGCCTCGCCAGCATGTCCCGCGCCTGTTCGGCCGCCTTGGGTTCGCACAGCACGTCGTAGCGGCCCGCCACCAGCTGCATGGTGGAGGCGAAGTCGCGCTGGCCGCGGGTGGCGGCGTACGGAATGGCCGCCGAGATCAGGCCGAAGATGATGCCGCCGACCAGGCCGACCGCGATGATGCCCAGGCTGCTGCTGCCCTCGGGCCGGAACAGGCTCAGCAGCAGGCCGATGAACAGGCCGAGCCACGCGCCCGACACCATGCCGCCGCCGATGACCTTGCCCCAGGTGAGCCGGTACAGCACGCGCTCGACCTGCATGAGGTCGACACCGACGATGGTGACGTTCTCGACCGGAAAGTGGTTGTCCGCCAGATAGTCGACGGCCTTCTGTGCCTCGGCGTAGGTGGGGTACGAGCCGACCGGCCAGCCCGACGGCGGCGTCGGCAGCCCCGGCCGGTTGCGGTTGTTCGGAGTCCCCATGGGATTGGTCATAGCCATATCATGCTATTTCTGCTCGTCGGCGGGGCCAATGAAACGCGTGGTTCGCGTCATTCCGGCCGCCCGTCCCTTATCGGCGATGACCTGCGCCATTTTCGCACTGGCCTCATCGATCATCTCGTCACCCAGCATAACCGCGCCCCGCGCGCCGCCGTCGGCCGACGTGTGGAAGGCGTACGCGTCCAGGATCTCCTCGGCCTTGTCGTAGTCGGCCTGGCGCGGGCTGAAGATCTCGTTGGCCGCGGCGATCTGGTCCGGATGCAGCACCCATTTGCCGTCGAAGCCGAGCGCGGCGGTGCGGGCCGCATTGCGGCGGAAGCCCTCGATATCGCGGACCGCCAGATAGGGGCCGTCGATGGCCTGGAGACCGTGCGCGCGGGCGGCGAGCAGGATGGTCATATAGATGTGGTGGTAGGCGTCGCCCGGCTCGTAGCCCTCGGGCTGCTCCCCCACCACCAGGGTGCGCATATTGATACTGGCCATGAAGTCGGCGGGGCCGAAGACCAGGGTCCGCACCCGGGGGCTGGCGGTGGCGATCTCGTCGATATTGCGCAAGCCCAGGGCGTTCTCGAGCTGCGGTTCGATGCCGATCCCGCCGGGGGTGAGGCCGTTGGCCTTCTCCAGCTGGGTCAGCAGCAGGTCCAGGGCGCGCACCTGCCCCGCGTCGGTGACCTTGGGCAGCAGGATGGCGTCCAGGTTCGCGCCCGCGCCCTCCACCACCATGATCACGTCGGCGTAGGTCCACTCGGTGGTCCAGTCGTTGACCCGCACCACGCGGATCTGCTCACCCCAGCCACCGGAGTTCAGCGCCGCCACGATGTTCGCCCGTGCCGCCGCCTTCGCCGCCGGTGCGACCGCGTCCTCGAGATCCAGGAACACCTCGTCGGCGGGAAGTCCCTTGGCTTTCTCGATCATGCGCTGATTGCTGCCGGGTACGGCGAGTACCGAACGGCGCGATGTCATGCGTCACCTCTCACATCCGCGCTCGTGGCGCGACAATTCGGGCAGCCAGACCCTCTAGCCTGACAGTTATGGCAGCGACGAAGGTATTCGCCGCCCGGCTCGCGGGCCTGGTGGTACTGGGACCGGACGGCGAGTCTATCGGCCGCCTCCGGGATCTTGTGATCTCCATCCGGTACGACCGGCAGCAGCCGCGCATCCTCGGCATCCTCGTCGAACTGCCCACCCGGCGGCGAATTTTCGTGCCCATGCTGCGGGTGACCTCGATCGAACCCGGCGCGATCACCCTGAACACCGGCACCATCAGCGTGCGCCGCTTCGAGCAGCGGCACGGTGAGATGCTCGCCATCGCCCAGGTCATCGACTCCACCGTGCGCGTGGACGATCCGGAACTGCCGGAACTCGACGATACCGATGTGGTGGTGACCGATCTCGGTCTGGAGCAGACCCGCACCCGCGACTGGGTGGTGTCCCGGGTGGCGGTGCGCGAACGCCGCCGTCTCGGCTCGGCGTTCCGCCGTCGCGGGGCCGTGCGCGTGGTCGCGTGGTCGCATGTGCGCGGTTTGACTCAGACGGAGCTCAATCTGCCGGGGCAGGACGTCACCCAGCTGCTCGAGCAATTCGAGGGCATGCGGGCGGCGGATGTCGCGCATCTGGTGCGCGAACTGCCCGAGAAGCGGCGCATCGAGGTGGTGCGCGCCCTCGACGACGAGCGCCTCGCCGATGTGGTGCAGGAGCTGCCGGAGAACGACCAGATCGAACTGCTGGAACAGCTCGGCACCGAACGCGCCGCCGACCTGCTCGAGGCCATGGACCCCGACGACGCCGCCGACCTGCTCGGCGAGTTGCCCGCGGGAGAGGCGGAATCGCTGCTCGCCCTGATGGATCCGGAGGAATCCGAACCGGTGCGACGGCTGCTCGAGCACGCGCCCTACACCGCCGGTGGCCTGATGACGCCCTCGCCGGTGGTGCTCACCGCCTCCACCACCATCGCCGAGGCGCTGGCCCGGGTGCGCGACCCCGACCTCACCCCGGCACTGGCCTCCATGGTCTTCGTGGTGCGCCCGCCGACCGCGACGCCCACCGGCAGGTATCTGGGCTGTGTACACATTCAGCAACTGCTGCGCGAACCTCCGGCACACCTGGTCGGCGGCATTCTCGACACCGATCTGAGCCCGCTGCGCCCGGAGGCGTCGCTCACCGCGGTCACCCGCTATTTCGCCACCTACAACCTGGTGTGCGGGCCGGTGGTCGACGACGAGAACCACCTGCTCGGCGCGGTCTCGGTGGACGATCTGCTGGACCATCTGCTGCCCGAGGACTGGCGCGAACAGGATGAGCACGAGCTCGCCGAGGCGACCGGAACCGTTGTCGCGCACAAGCTTCCAGGAGGCAAGCGATGACCGATCACAGCCCCCGGGGGCGGTTGGAGACGCCGTCGGAGTCACGCTTCCGATTCGACTGGGACGCCGAGGCCCTGGCCCGGTCCAGCGAGCGGGCGGCCCGGTTCCTGGGCACCGGCCGCTATCTGGCGATCCAGACCGTCGTGGTGGTGGTGTGGATCGCGCTCAATGTCTTCGCGATCAGCCTACGCTGGGATCCCTACCCGTTCATCCTGCTCAACCTGGCTTTCTCCACCCAGGCCGCCTACGCCGCGCCGCTCATCCTGCTGGCGCAGAACCGGCAGGACAATCGCGACCGGGTGGCCTTCGAGGAGGACCGGCTGCGTGCCGCGCAGACCAAGGCCGACACCGAGTTCCTGGCTCGGGAGCTGGCGGCGCTGCGGCTGGCCGTCGGCGAGGTCGCGACCCGCGACTATCTGCGGCGCGAGCTCGAGGACATCAAGGATCTGCTCACCCGATTGGACGATGAATCCGCAGGTGGAGCGGACAAATCGGGCCAGTCAGCCGAACACAAAAAGAAGAAGGGTATCGAGAGAAAGAGGTCCGGGGTCGCCGTTTCGCCGCAAAAAGATGGCGAATGACGGCACAAGTTGCACACAACAAGCTTACGGATGGGTAACCTGGATCACGTTGTTCCGAGCAACCGACCCAGACACCTTCCACTGAGGTGGGTGTCACCGCGCTACCGGCTGCTCCACGACTGTTGAGGGGATTGTGTGGTGCCAAAACGAATAGCAGCTCCGGTGACAGCGTCGGCTCTCATCCTGGCCGGACTCGTCACCGCCGGATCGGCCACCAACACGACCCACAGAACCGAAGCGCCCCAGGCCCCCGACGCGCTGCTGGCCGCGAGCGCGGTCGACGCCGTCGCCGCCGACGAGCCCGACTCGGACCAACTCGTCGGCCTGGTGCCCGCCGCCCCGGAGCCACCGCGCAAGCTGCGCGCCCTGACCCCGCCCGCCGACGGCATGTTCAACGGCACCGTGCCGCTCCAGGACATCGCGCTGCCGGGGGGCGCGGGCGCACTCGGCATTCCGGAGATCGTGCTCGCCGCCTACCGCAATGCCGAGCTGGCACTGGAGTCCTCCATGCCCGGCTGCGGACTGTCGTGGAATCTGCTGGCCGGCATCGGGCGCATCGAATCCGGACATGCCGGCAACGGCCGCACCGACGCCGCGGGCACCACCGTCACGCCCATCTACGGCCCGGCGCTGGACGGGACCCTGCCGGGCAACGAGATCATCAAGGCCGCCGACGGCGGCTATGTGCGCGCCTTGGGCCCCATGCAGTTCCTGCCGGGCACCTGGGCGCTGTACGCCGCCGACGGCAACGGCGACGGCGTGTCCGATCCGCACAATGTCTTCGACGCCGCGCTGGCGGCGGGCAAGTACCTGTGCTCGGGCAATATGGACCTGCGCGATCAGCAGCAGCAGCTGCGGGCCGTGCTGCGCTACAACAACTCCATGTCGTACGCGGCCCAGGTGCTGAGCTGGTCGCATGCCTACAAGACCGGTGGCGCGCCCACCCAGGTCAGCATCTCGCCGGATCTCATTGCCCCGGGCAGCATTCCGGCGGCGACCGGACCGGATATGACGCTGGCCAACAACACGCTCCCGGCCCCGACCACCGCGGAGCAGCCGCCGTCGAACACCGTTGCGCCGCAGCAGCAGACGCCGACCCAGGTGATGATCACCATTCCGGGGCTGCCGCCGATCCCGTGCGGCATCTTCTGCCCGCCGCCCCCGCCGAACCCCTGTGTACAAGAGGTGGTTCCGGCGCCGATGCCGGATCCGATGGGCGCGGCGAACGCGGCGCCGGAAGTCGGCAAAGCGGAGGAATCGGCCAATCCCGACCTTTCCGGACAGCAGTTCGGTCCGGACGGGCAGCCGCTGCCGACCCCGGCGTCCTGCACCGCCCCGGAGGCCGCCCCGCAGGCCCAGCAGCCGCAGCCCGCGCCGCAGCCGCAAGCCCAGCCCCAGCCCGGGAACCCGGTGCAGCCAACCGAATCCGCGCCGCCCGCCCCGGCCGAGGGCTCCGCTCCCGCGCCCGCGGAGGAGCCCGCCGCACCGCCGCCACCGGCCATCACGCTGCCCTTCGGCATCACGATTCCCCTGCCCCCGCCGCCCCCGGCCCCGGCTCCGTGACGCAAACGAGAAAAAGGATCACGAAGGAGTAACGAACAGGTCTCGAATGCGGTACCGTGATCTCCATTGCATTACCGAGGGCACATCCGGACAGCAATGGAGGGCCATCACACCGTGGGACGTCACCGCAAGCCGCCGGTTGTCAATGTGCGCCGGCAGTCTGTAATCGCACTCACCGGCCTCGTTCCCGCGGGACTCGCCACCGTCACCGGGGCGGCCGACGGCAGTCTGGCCGACAAGCTGGCAAGCTCTGTGCAGCAACGGATTTCATCCGAGGCCGACGATCACCTCCCCAGACTCGAGGCGGCCGCCGCACCGGTAGCCGCCGCCCCGGAACCCCTGCTGCGAGAGGCCGTACAGGCCGCGCCGCCACCACCGCCGCAGGTGCGCACGGTCGCGCAACCCGACGGTCGCGTTCCGGCCGCCGCCCCCGCCGGGCCGCTCGGTGTGCCCGGCATCGCCGAGGCCGCCTACCGGAACGCGGAACGCGTACTGGCGGCGGAGAATCCGACCTGCGGCATGTCGTGGTCCATGCTCGCCGGCATCGGCCGCGTGGAATCCCGGCACGTGTTCGGCGGCAAGGCCGACGACGGCGGCAATCCGCTCACCCCGGTCTACGGACCGGTGCTGGACGGCAGCCTGTACGGCAACCACGTGATCTACGATTCCGACGGCGGCTCGCTGGACGGGCTGCAAGGCTACGACCGCGCGGTCGGGCCCATGCAGTTCCTGCCCGAGACCTGGAAGCACTACGCGGCCGACGGCAACGGCGACGGCATCGCCGATCCGCAGAACCTCTTCGACGCCACCCTCACCGCGGGCAAGTACCTGTGCTCGGGCGGACTCGATATGCGGGACCGGGCTCAACAGACCCGCGCCATCCTCCGGTACAACAACTCCATGGCCTACGTCGCCAACGTGATGGCCTGGCAGGTCGCCTACCAGAGCGGTGTCGCACCGCAGCCCGCCCAGTTGCCGCGCATCTGAGGCGCATGGATGCCATGCATCCGAGGCGCATGGATGCCGCGCATCCGAGGCCCATAGACTGGCGTACATGCCAGTGGTAACGGAATCGGATGTGCGGGGCGCGCTCGCGAAGGTGGACGACCCGGAGATCCGGAAGCCGATCACCGAACTGGGCATGGTGAAGAGCGTCGAGATCGGCGACGACAGCAGTGTCCACGTCGAGATCTATCTGACGACGGCGGCGTGCCCGCTCAAGACCACGCTCACCGAGCGGGTCAGCAAGGCGGTCGCCGACGTGCCGCACGTGGGCGCGATCAACGTGACCCTCGACGTCATGAACGACGAGCAGCGCACCGAGCTGCGCCGCAAGCTGCGCGGCGATGCCGCCGAGCCGGTCATCCCCTTCGCCCAGCCCGGATCGCTGACCCGCGTGTACGCGGTGGCCTCCGGCAAGGGCGGTGTCGGAAAGTCCAGTGTCACCGTGAATCTCGCGGCCGCCATGGCCGCGCGCGGGCTCTCGGTCGGTGTGCTCGACGCCGACATCTACGGCCACTCGGTACCGCGCATGCTCGGCACCGACCAGCGGCCCACACAGGTGGAGCGGATGATCATGCCGCCCGTCGCGCACGACGTGAAGGTCATCTCGATCTCCATGTTCACCCAGGGCAATACGCCCGTGGTGTGGCGCGGGCCCATGCTGCACCGGGCATTGCAGCAGTTCCTCGCCGACGTGTTCTGGGGCGACCTGGACGTACTGCTGCTCGACCTGCCGCCCGGCACCGGCGACGTGGCCATCTCGCTGGCCCAGCTCATCCCCAATGCCGAGATCCTGGTGGTGACCACCCCGCAGCTGGCCGCCGCCGAGGTGGCCGAGCGCGCGGGTTCCATCGCGCTGCAGACCCGCCAGCGCATCGCGGGCGTCATCGAGAACATGTCCTGGCTCGATCTGCCCGACGGCACCCGCATGGACCTCTACGGCTCCGGCGGCGGGCAGACCGTCGCCGAGAACCTCACCCGCGCCATCGGCGCGAACGTGCCCCTGCTGGGCCAGATCCCGATCGAGCAGTCCCTGCGCGAGGCGGGCGACGAGGGCACCCCCATCGTCCTGCGCGCCCCCGACAGCGTCTCCGGCAAGG
Organism: Nocardia sp. CC227C; assembly: GCF_030767025.1. Taxonomy (GTDB): domain Bacteria; phylum Actinomycetota; class Actinomycetes; order Mycobacteriales; family Mycobacteriaceae; genus Nocardia. The sequence continues at coordinate 127,903 of NZ_JASITE010000004.1, forward strand.
CCCTCCGCGACATCGCCGACAAACTCGCCGTCCGCCGCCGCGGCCTGGCCGGTATGTCCCTCAATATCGACACCACCCGCCACCTCTGACCCACCCCACCGATTACCCCTCGAACAGCCGCGCCACACCACGCCCGCCACACCGCGCCCGCCACACCGCACCGCGCCCGCCGCCCGCCACACCGCACCGCGCCCGCGACCGTCCGCCCGGCTCGGAACACAGGCATACCGCCCGAGTCGGACCACACCCCGTCCCCGCCGACCGCTGCCGCCGGACGGCCCGCACCCCGCCCCGCGCGTGCCCGTACGCATCCGGCCGCCATACCGGGCCGGGCCGGTGCGCCGCTGCGCTCGGGCAGTCATGCGCCAAGAGCGCGGGGTGGGCAAGCGCAGCACACTTCGAACAGGCGCTTCCCCCGGCACCTCCCCAACGGACCACCTCGGCGCACCACAACACGCCCACCTGTTTCGCCCACCCGAACATTTAACTTCGGTGTACCGTTGACGCTGTCGGACAGCGTGTACCGACAGCCACCGCGGTCCCGCGCCACCGCACCCAGGCGCGGGACCGCACCCACCGCCACGCCCCCCTCCCGCAACCGAATTCGACGACCGAATTCCGCCGGGACCGCGCCAACCCCCGCCTCCGGACGCCACCTAAGCTCGAACCCATGCTCACGCTGCTTCTGTACGTGCTGATCGTCGGCCTGGTGGCCGCGCTGCTTTTCCTGGTCGCCAGCGCGGTTTTCGGCCGGTCCGAGGAGCTGGGCCCCCTCCCCGAGGGCACCACCGCCACCGTGCTCCCCGTCGACGGCATCACCGGCGGCGACGTGCGCGCCCTGCGCTTCCAGCAGGTGCTGCGCGGCTACAAGGCCGGTGAGGTCGACTGGGCCCTGACCCGTCTCGCCGCCCGCATCGACGAACTCGAATGGCAGCTGGCCCAGGCCCGCGCGGGCCACCCCGTACCCGACAACGGCACCCCGCAGCGCGAGCTGCCCACCACCCCGCAGCGCGAGCACCCCACCACCCCGCAGCGCGAGCACCCCACCACCCCGCAGCGCGATGCCGCCAATGGCACCGCTCAGCCGGGCAGCCACCCCGAACGCAGCACACACTCGGGAGAGTCCAGCACCCCGCCGCTCGGCCCCGTTCCCGGCGACGCCCCCCACTCCCGCGAATCCGGCGACCGCGCCATCCGACCGGGAGAGACGAACGGCACGCACTCGGACGATCGCCGCGACGATCCGGGCGGCACCCACGCGGGCTATCACTACGACGGCACCAGCGCTTCCCACGGCGACCTCGGCCACGGCACCCACTCTTCCCACGGCGACCTCGGCCACGGCACCCACTCTTCCCGCGGCGACCTCGGCTACGGCACCGCTCACTCGGGGGAGCACGCGAACGGGACCGCCGCTCCCCCGGCGGGCGCGACTCCCTACGCCGCACCCTTCGTCCCCGGCACGGCGGCGAGCCGCTTCGACACCCACACCGCCCGGCCGACCCCCGGCGAACCACCCCATGGTGGAGCCCATGACGTCCGGTTCTCCGCACCGACCGACACCACGAGGGGCGCACCCGTCGGCGGATCCCCGACCGCCGCGGACTCGCGGGCGGTTCCACCGGTCGGGCATCCGTACGGTGGCCCGGCGGGCGGTGCCGCGGCAGGCGACGGGTCCGCTGCGGCCGGGTCCAGTTCGCTGAACCGGACTACGCCCGCGCAATCCGCGGCCGAATCCCCGGACCCCGCGCCCGCGGCGGGCCCGCCGGACGGCCGGGGGATGCCCGGCATCGTGCCCGGTATCTCCACTCCGGACGCGGAGGCGGACGAGCGGTGACCGAGCTGGAATCCACCGGTGACGGCCTGGTTCGCTGCGGCTGGTCGACCGGATCGCAGCTGTATCGGGACTACCACGACCAGGAATGGGGAAAGCCGCTGCACGGGGATGACGCATTGTTCGAACGGATGTGTCTGGAGGCGTTTCAGTCCGGGCTTTCCTGGATCACGATTCTGCGGAAGCGGCCCGCATTCCGGGCGGCGTTCGACGGGTTCGAGATCGAGCGGGTGGCGACGTTCGGCGATTCCGACGTGGAACGATTGCTCGGAGATCCGGGCATAGTACGCAATCGCGCCAAAATCGAGGCTTGTATCACCAACGCCAAGGTTGCCCGGGAGCTCGACACCGGCCTCGACGAACTGCTCTGGTCGTACGCGCCGGGGCCGTGTCCGCGCCCGGCGACGCTGGCCGATGTGCCCGCGGTCACAGCCGAATCCACCGCTCTCGCAAAAGATCTGAAGAAGCGCGGCTTCCGTTTCGTCGGTCCCACGACGACCTACGCACTGATGCAGGCGACCGGAATGGTGGACGATCACGTGGCCGATTGCTGGGTACGCCCATAGCACCCGCACGCGCCACAACGGTCGGTTTTTGGAACTCAGGTACCCGCCCCGATCGGCGATAGGGAAGAATGGGTGCGGTGCGGCCCGCCACATACGCGCGGGCTGCCAGTTGGTGACAACTGGAGTTCCATGAAAGTGCGCAGCAGACCGCGCAGATCTGGAGGGAGCAGAGGATGGCGGCCATGAAGCCCCGCACCGGGGACGGTCCCCTCGAGGCAACCAAGGAAGGGCGTGGAATCGTCATGCGGGTTCCACTCGAGGGTGGCGGGCGTCTGGTCGTCGAGCTCACGCCGGAGGAAGCCGCGGCGCTCGGTGACGAACTCAAGAGTGTCACCGGCTAGCAGCCTGACCCGCCGGTGAGCCACACCGACCCGGTGGACCGGCTCGCCGGCACCGCGACGACGCAACTCGGCGACACCGAACCGCTCACCGGTCCCGCACCGGGCCCGGCCGAGCGGCTCTTCGCATGCGCCGACCTACTCTCCTGCCCGGAGTGCGGCCGGGACCTCGCCGGCCGGGACCGCACCCTGCGCTGCCCCCGGGGCCACTCCTTCGACCTCGCCAAACAGGGCTACGTCAGCCTCCTCACCGGATCATCCACAAAGATGACCGGCGACACGCCGGCCATGCTGGAGGCCCGCGCCGCCTTCCAGACCGCGGGCCATTTCGCGCCGATAGCCGCGGTCGTGGCCGGTGCGGTGGAGATGAGCATTCGACCGCGCCCTCCCGCTGCCCGCCCGGCACCTCCCGGCGGATCGATCGCAGGTGATCCGGCGGACAGCGCGAGCCCACGACTCGCCCGGCCCGGGACCGCCCGTATGGCGTCGACGGCCCGACTCGTGGCCACCCTGCTGCCCGACGCGACACCGCGCGACATCGCCCGCGGCGGCCGTGCGAACCCGGCGGTGCCGACACGTCGGAACGGACCGTCCACGGCGGTACTGGAGGTCGGCGCGGGAACCGGCTACTACCTGGGTGCGGTGCTGGACGCGGTGCCCGCCGCGCGCGGGATCGCGATGGATGTGTCGAAACCGGCGGTGCGGCGGTGTGCGCGGGCGCATGGGCGGGCGGCGGCGGTGCTGGCCGACGCCTGGCGGGGACTGCCGGTGCGCGACGAGGTGCTCGATGCCGTGCTGTGCGTCTTCGCGCCGCGCAATGCGGACGAGGTGGCGCGGGTGCTGGCGCCGGAGGGCCGGTTCGTGGTGGTCACGCCGACCGAGCGGCATCTGGGTGAGCTCATCGAGCCGCTCCGGATGGTGCGGGTGGACGCGGACAAACAGGATCGGCTGACGGAATCGCTGAGCGCGCGGTTCGAACTGCTGGAGCGCACGCAGGTGGAGTACGCGATGACACTCGGCCACGCCGATATCCGCCACGTGGTGCAAATGGGCCCGTCGGCCTTCCACGCCGCCGACACCCGCGCCGAGCGCATCGCGACACTGCCCGAGCCGTACCCGGTGACCGCCTCGGTCACGGTGTCGATATACCGCCCGCGCGCCTGACGCGCCCGGAGCCGGTGCGAGCGGATCGCCCGCGGCCGGGGCCGTGCCACTCATCTACCCTTACCGGTCCTGCCGTGTCGCCCACCTGCCCCGCCGCCACGGCCGTGACGCCCACCTATCCCTACTGGTCCCCTCCGCGCCGCCCAACTACTCCTGCCGACACTGCCGTGTCGCCCACGTACCCCGCCGCCCGGCCGTGATGCCTACCCGTCACCGCCGCCGAGTCCGGCGCTCGTCATCACCGGCGGGCTCGTGGCCCGCCACTCCTCGAAGTACCGCCGTACCCGGGTGTGTCGGTACGGTTCTCCGCATGAGCGCTCAGTTCCCGGATCGGCGGTGGGGTCCGCAGACAGGTCTGCTTCGGCGGGCGGCAAGTTCTTTCGCGGCGACGGCCGTGGGGTCGACGGTGATCCGCAAGCTCACGCCGCTGGATCGGCGGGTGCTGGAGCGCACGGCGGGCAAGTACACCGTGCTGGGTCCGATCGGCGCCCCGGTGATCCTGTTGACCACCACCGGCCGCAAGTCGGGTCAGCCGCGCACCACGCCGCTGCTGTATGTGCACGACGGCGATGTGCTGTACGTGATCGGCAGCAATTTCGGTCAGGCCACCCATCCGGCGTGGACGGGCAATCTGCTGGCCGATCCGACCGGTACGGTGACCATCGCCGGGCAGCGGATCCCGGTGACGGCCACCCGCGTCACCGATCCCGAGCGGCAGGCGGCCGTCTTCGCCCGCTTCGAGGAGACCACGCAGGCGTACACCGCCTACAAGGGCCGCACCAGCCGCGAACTGCGCCTGTTCGCCCTGCGCCGCACCGACGCCTAGGCGTTCGCACCGCCGCGGGAACCTGCCGCGCCGCCACCACCGCGCCGCCACCACCGCGCCGCCACCACCGCGCCGTGCATGACCGCCGCGCCGAGCGTGCCGACCGGGTTCGGCGTCACGGCGCGTTCCCCGGCGGCGCGTGGCCCGGCACCGCGGCGCGGCCTAGTTCTTGCGCACCCCGTCGTAGATCCGCACCGTCTGCGCGGCGATCCGGTTCCAGTCGAATTCGGCGATGGCGCGGGCCCTTCCGGCCGCGCCCATGGCCTCGGCGGTCAGCGGATCGCCCGCGACGGCCTCGATGACGCGGGCCAGGGATTCCTCGAAGCCCACGGTGTCGTGCGCGTGGTAGGGCACCAGCCGCCCGGTCACCCCGTCGGACACCACCTCCGGGATGCCGCCCACATCCGACGCCACCACCGCGGTCCCGCAGGCCATGGCCTCCAGATTCACGATCCCCAGCGGTTCGTACACCGAGGGGCAGACGAAAACGCTTGCCGCGGAGAGGATCTGCCGCACCATCTCGGTGGGCAGCATCTCCCGCACCCAGAACACCGAGCCGCGCCGACGACTCAGGTCCTGCACCGAATCCGCCACCTCGGCCTCCAGCCGGGGCGTATCGGGCGCGCCCGCGCACAACACCAACTGGATCTCCGGGTCCAGCCTCCGCGCCGCCGCCAGCAGATGCGAGACGCCCTTCTGCTGGGTGATCCGCCCGACGAAGGCCACGATCGGCCGGTCCCGGCGCACCCCCAGTTCGGCCAGCACGTCGCGCACGCCCTCGGGCGGTCCGCCGGGATGCCAGGTCTGCGCGTCGATCCCGTTGTGCACCACGTGCACTCGCTCGGGATCGAGGTCCGGGTAGGCGTCGAGGACGTCGGCCCGCATGCCGGAGCTCACCGCGATCACCGCGTCGGCGGCGGCCATGGCATTGCGCTCGGACCAGGACGAGAGCCGGTATCCCCCGCCCAGCTGTTCGGCCTTCCACGGCCGCCTCGGTTCCAGCGAATGCGCGGTGAGCACATGCGGAATGCCGTACAGCTCGGCGGCCAGATGCCCGGCCAGCCCGGTGTACCAGGTGTGCGAGTGCACCACGTCGGCTCCGCCCGCGGCATCGGCCATGCGCAGCTGCGCCGACATCATCTGCAACGCCGAATTGGCGGCGTACAGCATGGGATCGGGCTGGTGCACCACGGCGTCGGTGCGCGGCACCCCCATGCAGTGCACGGTGACGTCACACAGCCGCCGCAATCGCGGCACCAGCTGGGTGACGTGCACGCCCGCCCCGCCGTACACCTCGGGCGGGTATTCGCGGGTCATCATGGCAACGCGCAGTTCGCGTCCACCGTCCGCGCCGTATTCCACGCGCTCCAACCTAAACGCTGCGCGCCCTCGAGACACACCCAACGCCACGAACGGCCCCACACCTCCCAGCCCGAACCCCAGCTCGCGAACCACAAACCCCCAGATCCCAGGTTCGCGGCGCGTCTCGGTTCCGGACTGACCGGAGCGGGGGAGCGAAGCGGAGGAGCGGAGGGAGGGAAGCACCGAGACCTCCGGCGCAGCGGACCCGCCCGGAGCGCAGCGGAGGGCAATCAGCACAGCGCAGGGCAAATCGACACAGTAAGTTGGGGGATGTGAGGAGCCAGCCGCACGTACTCGGGATCGTGCTCGCCGGTGGCGAGGGCAAGCGACTCTTCCCGCTCACCAAGGACCGGGCCAAGCCCGCGGTGCCGTTCGGCGGGGCATACCGCCTCATCGACTTCGTGTTGTCGAACCTGGTGAACGCCGGATACCTGCGGATCTGTGTCCTCACCCAGTACAAGTCGCATTCGCTGGACCGCCACATCTCCCAGACCTGGCGGCTGTCGGGTTTCGGCGGCGAGTACATCACCCCGGTGCCCGCGCAGCAGCGGTTGGGGCCGCGCTGGTACACCGGCAGCGCCGACGCCATCATGCAGTCGCTGAACCTCATCTACGACGAGGACCCGGAGTACATCGTGGTGTTCGGCGCGGATCACGTGTACCGCATGGATCCCGAGCAGATGGTGTCGCACCACATCGAATCCGGCGCGGGCGTGACGGTCGCGGGAATCCGGGTGCCGCGCAGCGCCGCCAGCGCCTTCGGCTGCATCGACTCCGACGAGTCCGGCCGCATTATCGGATTCCTGGAGAAGCCGGTGCACCCGCCGGGCACCCCGGACGACCCGAACTCCACCTTCGCCTCCATGGGCAATTACGTCTTCACCACCAAGGTGCTGGTGGACGCCATCCGCGCGGACGCCGACAACACCGACTCCGATCACGATATGGGCGGCGACATCATTCCGGGGCTGGTGCGCGCCGGGCAGGCGTCGGTCTACGACTTCGCCCGCAACGACGTGCCCGGCTCCACCGAGCGCAATCGGGGCTACTGGCGCGATGTGGGCACCATCGACGCCTTCTACGACGCGCATATGGATCTGGTGTCGGTGGATCCGGTATTCGATCTGTACAACCGGCACTGGCCGATTCGGGGCGCGGCCGAGAACCTCCCGCCCGCCAAGTTCGGCCGCGGCGGGCTGGCGCAGGAGTCGATCGTGGGCGCGGGCAGCATCCTGTCGGCGGCCACCGTCCGCAATTCGGTGCTGTTCTCGAATGTGTTCGTGGAGGACGGCGCCACGGTGGAGGGCAGTGTGCTCATGCCGGGTGTGCGGATCGGGCGCGGCGCGGTGGTGCGGCACGCCATTCTGGACAAGAACGTGGTGGTTTCGGAGGGCGAGATCATCGGCGTGGATCTGGAGCGGGACCGGGAACGGTTCGCGGTGAGCAACGGCGGTGTGGTGACCGTCGGCAAGGGCATCTGGGTATAGGTGGACAGCCGCCCGCACGGGCCAGAGAATCGAGGGGGTGACGCGCGCCGCTCGGCCGCGCGGGAGGGAGCATCATGGGACGCGCCGCACGTGCCGCCACCGCCGCGACCTGTCTGGCCGTGACGGCGCTACTCGCCGGATGCGGTGTGTCCGGCACGCCGACGCCGGGCGAGATCGACGTCCGCACTCTCGACACCGGTTCCTACCCGGTCGACCGCTACACCTATGCGGAGCGCGCCGCCGGTTCCGGCGCGGTGCTGGAGGGAATACGCATGGCCGAGGCGGTCACGCCCGCGGTGCGGATCGATCCGTCGCTCACGGTCGGTCGCGGCGGCATCGTGCTGCCCGATGCGGACACGGTGATCGAGGTGAGCAATCTGTCGGGGGTGTCGCGGCCGATTCTGGAGAATCGCGGCTTCATAGCGGGCTATGCGGCCAGTGGTTCCGACCGGCCCGACCCGGCGGGTTCGGACGCCCCCGATCCGACGAGTACCACGGTGACCGTTCGACTGCTGCGCTTCCCGTCGGAGGACGCCGCCAAACTGGCCGCGCGGGAACTCGAGGACGCCGATTTCGACGTGGCCCGCGAGCAGAACCGCAAGCTCACCATCGCCGAGTATCCCGATGCCTTCGCGCACTGGCGGCCGGGCGTGCCGAATATCGGAATGACCATGCCGCGCAAGGAGTTCGTCATCGCGGTGTTCGTGTCCCGGCCGCGCGCCGACGAGCAGGATCTGGTGTCGTGGGCGCGCAAGACCCTGGACGCCCAGGTGCCGCTGGTGGACGCCTTCGAGCCCACGCCCGCCGACCGGGTGGACGAGCTGCCCGCCGACCCGGGCCGCATGCTGGCGCGGACCCTGGTGGACAGCCGCGACGGGCGCACCCCGGATCCGAACGACTTCGCGGTCTACGGTTCGAACGTGCTGGTGCTGGGTGCGCCCGATCAGGCCGAACGGCAGCAGTTGGTCGACGACGTCGGACTGGACGCCATGAGCGTGACCGAGGAGAACGTCCTGTTCCGCGTGCGCGACGCCGCGGCCGGACGGAGTCTGGTCGACGGGCTGATCGGCAGCCTGGGCGAGCGCTGGGTGAGCGGTCCGGCGCCGGACAAGGTGCCGGATACGAAGTGCATGCGGTTGCCGCGCTCGAGCAGCGGCGACGGCGTGTACCGCTGCTATGTGGCCTACAAGCGCTATGTGGCGCTGGTCAATACGGATTCGGAGGCGTCGGTGCAGCAGAAGGCGACCGCGCAATACGCGCTGCTGGCCAATAGTCTCTAGCGCGCTGCGCACCGAAGATTGTCGGCACCCCGCTGGAGCCGAACGCGGGCGACCGGCTCGATGGCGCGAAATATGGCGTGCCCCTCGACATTCACGCGGGACCCGATGCCACGGTGCGGTGGTCCGGCCGCACGGCGACTCAACGCTGGGGAGCGGGGGCGTAGACCGGTTCGGTGCAGAACGGGGCGCACGATCCCGGTGACGGGCTCGGCGTGATGCCGCCCTGATGGTCGTCGAACCGCGCCCCGCTGACGAGCAGCAGCACCAGCAGTGCCACGAAAACCACACCGCCGAACAGGATCAGCGCGGGCCACAGCCATCCCGACGGCAGATGTGCGCCGAGCAGCGCTCCTTCGTACATTGCCGCACCTCCTCATCCTTCCATTCCCCCACCATTCGTGTACCACCGGGCGCGCGGGGAAATCCAGGGTTCCGCACGAGTTCACAGACTTCTGAGGCTTACCGACCGGTCGGAAATCCACGGTGCGCCAGGGATTCCGCGTCCAGCGACCCCACAGCGCCACGTGCCGCCGATGCTTCGTCCGGGCATCGGCGGCACGCGTCTCGGATCAGCGCCGGTGCGCCCTATCGCAGATCACGGCGACGGAACCCGAGCAGCCCCACCGCGATCAGGATCGCCGCCAGCAGCGTGAGAACCACCAGCGGCGTGGCCGTGAACTCCGCGCCCGGGAGTTTCGGCGCATGCTGGTAGGGGTCGAGATTGCGGAACCATTGCGGGGCTCCGGAAATCGCGCCCAGCAGGAATACCGCCACGGCGGAGACGAATACGCCCCAGGCGACCGGAGTCCAGCGCGGCGCGAGGCCGAACAGGACGATCACGACGCCGACCATCAACCAGATGGCGGGCAGCTGCACCAGGGCCGCGCCCAGCACGGCGCCGAACCTGCCGCTCACATCTCCGGCGGACCGCCCGTACACCAGCCCGCCCACGGTCCCGGCCACGGCCAGCACCACCACCGGACCCAACAGGGCGAAGGCCAGATGCGATGCGGCCCAGCGGATTCGGGACACCGCGACGGTGAGCACCGCCTCCGCGTGCTGGGCGGCTTCCTCGCCGTGCAGGCGCAGCGCCGCCGAGATGGCGTAGGCGGTGGCGGCCACGCTCAACATGGTGAATCCGTAGTTGAGCATCGAATCCTCCAGCAGCTGCGAACCGCCCATGCGCTGGATCAGCTCGCGAACCGTGTCGCTGTCGCCGAGTTCGTCGCTGATGCCGTGCACCACACTGCCGAACACCAACCCGTACAACCCGAGTCCGACGGTCCATGCCAGCAGCGAGCCGCGTTGCAACCGCCACGCCAGCCCCAATGGGCCGGACAGCGCGCGCCCGGCCTGCGCCGAGCCCATCCGTTCGGCGATGAGACCGCCGCCGAGATCGCGGTGCGCCAGCAGGGTGTAGGCGACGACGGTCAGCACGATCACCGTGGCCAGGTGCAGCAGCAGCACCGCGAAGTGGTCACCCGCGTACGCCCGCACCTGCATCGACCACCCCTGCGGGGACAGCCAGGTGAGCACCGAGGTGGGCCCGTCCCCGGCCCGGGCGTCGCCGATGGCCCGCAGCGTGTAGGCGGCGGCCAGTACCGCGAAGGCGATACCGCGCGCCGTGCGGGCGCTCGGCGACACCTGTGCGGCCACCGCCGCCACGGCCGCGAAGACCGCGCCGGAACCGGCCAGTGCCAGCCCGAAAGCCAGTGAACCCGAAGCGGGTACCGACGTGCCCAACAGGCTCAGCGTGCCAAGCAGACCGGTGGCGAGCGCGCCGCCGAAGCCGAGGACGAGCGCCGCGGTGAGCCCGGCGAACCGGCCGATCCGGGTGGAGGCCACCAGTTCCCCGCGCCCCGTTTCCTCTTCGGCCCGGGTGTGCCGGACAACGGTGAGAATCGTGGCGATTCCGAGCAGCGTGAAGAACATGCCCGCCTTCCAGATCCCGACCGCGCCGAGACTGGTGTTGTAGACCGGGCCGTACATGGCGAGCTGGGCGGGGCTGGCCAGAATCGACCGGGCGAAGCCGACCCGCCCGGCCTCGTCGGGGTACACCGAGGTGATGCTCTCGATGTACACGCTGCCCAGCGGCAGTGACAGCAGCAGCACCCACAGCGGCAGCACGATGCGGTCGCGGCGCAGGAACAATCGCAGCATCTGGCCGGTACCGGCGAAATCGGCCGCGCGGAACACCGTTTCGGTGGCGCGCGGGCGCGGCGGCGCGGCGGTTGTCATCGCACCGCCCCCGCCTCGGACGCCCGCTCGCCATTGTGCGAGTAGTGACGCAGGAACAGTTCCTCCAGCGTCGGCGGCTGGCTGACCAGGCTGCGCACGCCCGCCGCGCCCAGCACGCGGACGAACTCGCCGAGGTGCTCGGCGTCCACCTGGCAGCGCAGCGTGTGGTTGTCGAGGCTCACGTCGGCGACGCCGGGCAGGCGGTCGAGATCGCCCGGTTCACCGGTCAATTCGGCGGTGATGGAGGTGCGGCTCAAATGCCGCAGCTGGCGCAGGCTGCCCGTTTCCACGGTGCGTCCGGCGCGGATGATGGTCACGCGCTGGCACAGCTTCTCCACCTCGGACAGGATGTGACTGGACAGCAGGACGGTGCAGCCGCGACGCGACGCCTCGGCCACGCAGTCGTTGAACACCTGCTCCATGAGCGGGTCCAGGCCGGAGGTGGGCTCGTCCAGCAGGAGCAGGCTGGCGCGGGACGAGAACGCGGAGACGAGAGCGACTTTCTGCCGATTGCCCTTGGAGTAGGTGCGGGCCTTCTTCTCGGGATCCAGTTCGAAGCGCTCGATCAGCTCGGCGCGGCGGGCGGCGTCGATGCCGCCGCGCATCCGCCCGAGCAGGTCGATGGTCTCCCCGCCGCTCAGTGTCGGCCAGAGCGTGACATCGCCTGGCACATAAGCGATGTCACGGTGCAGGGCGACGGCGTCGGCCCAGGGGTCGCGGCCGAACACCCGGGCCTCGCCCGAGGTGCGGGACAGCACGCCGAGCAGGACGCGGATGGTGGTGGACTTGCCCGCCCCGTTCGGTCCGAGGAAGCCGTGCACCTCCCCCGCGGTGACCTCGAGGTCGAGGCCGTCCAGTGCGCGCACCTGCCCGAAATGTTTGTGCAGGTCCCGGACCGAGATGGCCGGGGTGGTCGAGGCGTTCATCGAATCTCCTTGCCGGAAGCAGGATCCGGTAGTTACGGGGGGTGGTCCTGCCGCTGCGCGAGCAGGGTGTCGAGCATCATGGAGTCGGTCAGCAGACCGTGGGTGTAGAGCTCGAGGGCGGGCAGCATCATGCGGTCGGCGTACTCGCGCAGGGCCTTCCGGTAGTCGACGGGGCCGGGCTGCTCGGTCGCGTAGAGCTGCAGGAACATCATCATGCCGCCGCCGGTGGTGGTCGCCAGGAAGCGGGCCGTGGCCGTGAGATCGCTGGGGGCGCGCAGGGTTCCGGCCGCGATACCGGCGCTCAGATAGTGCTCGACGTCCTCGACCATATGCTCGAAGAAGGCGGCGGCCAGACTGCCTCCGGCCTGAAAGCTGCGCACCAGGTAGGCGATGAGGGGCGCGTACTCCTCGATCTCGGCGATCTGCCGCAGCAGCCCCGACGGTGACGGCCGTTCCATGGACACGACCTTGGCCGCCCGCACCACCGCGCGGACGTGCTCGTCGCACGCCTCGCGCAGCCCGTCCTTCGATCCGAAGTGGTGGTTCACGAGGCCGGGCGAGACGCCGGCGGCCGTGGCGATCGCGCGTACGCCTACCCCGAAGCCCTGCTCACCGAATACGGCGATGGCGGCGTCCCGGATACGGGCGCGAGTACTCAGATCCGCGGCGGATCCTTGCGGTACGGCTGATCGGTTGAACACACGTTCAACATACTAAACAGGCGTTCAATGCCTCCGCAAGACCCGACGCGCTCCCGGTCGCCGCCTGCCCCGCGCGGACATTCCGCACAGCAAGTTCAGCTCGGCGGCTTTGTTCCGCACAGCAGAATTCCGCAAGTTCGAATAGCGCGGGCAGCCATCGCGAGGCGTCCCGCCACAGGGCATCGCAGCACCCCGCCCGTCAGTGCTCGGGCATGCCCTGCAATCCGGCCACGCCCTTGGTCGCTACGGCGACGGTCTCGTGGCGGCCGCGGCGGCTGCCCGTATAGGCCCATTCACGCACGGCGGTCACCGGGCGCGGCAGCAACTCCACCTCCGGCGGCAGATTGCGGACCGGATCGAAGAATCCCGGACCGGCGTGTTCGCCGATCTCCGGTTCGGCGACGGTGATCTCGGCGAGGGTCCGTTTGGGACCGAACAGCGGCGCGGCCTGGAGGGTGAAGCCGAGCCGGTGCCCCCGCACATGGGTGGACATCGCCCCGAGCGACGGCGATTCGGGTTGGGCCGCATCGGGTTCGGCGAATATCCACTCGACCGGTCCGCCCCCGAAGCGATAGGCCATCAGACTGCCGTAGTACGCACTCGACCACCCCAGCGCGGGCGTGATCAGGAAGCGGCTCAGTGCGCCGGTGCCCGTGGTGGCCGGCGCCAGATCCCACGGGCGGTCGTGCCGATCGAGTACGCGCACCGCCAATCCGAGCACATCCGGCACACCGTCGGGCAATCCGACGCCCTTCGAAATCCGCGCCAGCACAGGACGATCCGCGCTACCCAGCAGTTGCTTGTAGGTACCGTCCACGGCGTGCAGCGCGCCGGTCAACGGCAGCCCGATCGGATGGAAGACACGGGCGTCGCGCACACGCGCGGCCGCCGCGAACACTCCGCGGATCATGCCGTCGGCTATAGCCATTCGTCTGCACCTCTCGAATCACTCGGCTCTCGCGAGCAATACCCGCAGACGCAGCCCCGAACCGTCCCCCCACCGCCCAACCTGCCCACGCGCGGCCGACCGCCGCACCGTGCGGGAGTCGCCGACCGACGCGAGCCCGGACACGACCGGCACGCCGCGAGCCGAGCCAGCACGGCACTCCACACACCCGGCGCGGCGCTTCGCCCGCGGGCTCAGCCGCGGGAGGCGCAGAGCAGCCCGTCGCCGACCGGGATCAGGACGCTGGTCAGCTGTGGGTCCTCCGCGACGGCGCGGGTGGCGGCGCGGACCGCCTGGGTCGCCGGGTCGCGCTGGGCCGGGTCGGGGACGCGTCCGCCGAGCAGGGCATTGTGCAGCAGAATCGCGCCGCCTTCGCGGAGCAGGCGCACACCCTGCTCCACATACTGCGGGTGCTCCAACGGCGCGCCGTCGATGAACACCAGGTCGTAGGCCCCGTCCGCGAGGCGCGGCAGCACGTCCAGGGCACGGCCGTTGATGAGCCGGGTGCGGGCGGGTGCGATGTCGGCGGCGCGGAACGCCTCCCGGGCGGCCCGCTGGTGTTCGGGTTCGGAGTCGATGGTGGTGAGGGTGCCCTCGGAGTGCATGCCGTCCAGCAGCCACAGCCCGCTGATCCCGGCACCGGTACCCACCTCCACCACGGCCTTGGCCCCCAGCAGCTGGGCGTACATGCTGAGCAGCGCCCCGACCGCGGGCGGCACCGGAGACGCACCCAGTTCGACGGCGCGTTCGCGGGCGGCGACGAGAATTTCGTCCTCGGCCACGGATTCCTCGACGTATGCGAGGTTGCGCTGCAGGTTCGATGCCGCGGGAGTCTGGCTCACGGATATGAGGCTAACGGCGCGACGCCCCTATCGCGTGCCGGTGACCGACCGGTGTGGCGAATTTTCTCAGGTGTCCCTCAGCCTGCGCATACGGCTGCCACATCGGGACCGGGAAGAGTAATCGCCAACGCCAGGCCAGCGACCGCGAGCCCGGTTCGGGAACAACTCGAGCCAACCCTTCGGTTGTACCCCGTACCGACGTTCACGGTCCCGAGTAGGAGGTAACCCCATCCACATGGTCGACGCGGCGCGTGAACACGCCAATCTTCCCGAGCAGATCCCGCCGGACAGCGATATCGCGCTGGACGGCGAATCCTTCGCGGACGAGCCCCTCAGCGGGACGGCCGCCTTCGACGCCACCGGCGACCGCACCATGATGCCCTCCTGGGACGATCTGGTGCGCGAGCATGCCGATCGCGTCTATCGCCTCGCCTATCGGCTGACCGGTGACCCGCAGGACGCCGAGGACCTGACCCAGGAAACCTTCATCCGCGTCTTCCGCTCGCTGTCGAACTACCAGCCGGGGACCTTCGAGGGGTGGCTGCACCGCATCACCACCAACCTGTTCCTCGACATGGTTCGCCGCCGCAACCGCATCCGGATGGAGGCGCTGCCGGAGGACTACGACCGGGTGCCGTCCGAGGGTCCGGGTCCGGAGCAGCTCTACCACGACGCGAACCTGGACCCGAACCTGCAGTCGGCGCTGGCCGCGCTGGCGCCGGAGTTCCGCGCGGCGGTCGTCCTCTGTGACATCGAGGGACTGTCCTACGAGGAGATCGGCGCCACCCTGGGTGTGAAACTGGGCACCGTGCGCAGCCGAATCCACCGGGGACGGCAAGCACTGCGCGAATACCTCGAGCATAATGGGACACAGCGGCGTTTCGACGCCGCGAAGGTCGGGTAAACCTTGCGGGCTGTGTCCGTTGTTCCCGGCACTGCCGAGGTCGTTCCGGAAGGGTGTGCACCACATGAATGGCGAGGACAGAACGCCGAAGCGTCCGCCTCGATTCGCCCCCACCGAGCATCTGGCCACCGAGGCCGTTGCCGCGTACGTGGACGGTGAGCTGCGGATGAACGCGTATCTGCGCGCCTCGCACCACCTGTCGGTGTGCCCCGAATGCGCGGCCGAGGTGGAGTCCCAGCAGCAGGCGCGGATCGCGCTGCGGCAGTCGAGCCACATCACCGCGCCGCTGCGGCTGCACGACACTCTGAGCCGTATCCCCATTTCGGAGCTGCCCGGCGCGGAGCCCACCCCGCCGCAGCGCCCCGCCCCCGGCCCGTCCGCCGACCACGGCATGTTCGCCGCGGGAGCGAGTTCCTTCGGCATGCGCCAAGATTCGCTCGACAGCAGGCGGTGGACGGCGTGGTGGCGCAAGTAGAGTTCATCGCGTGACCTCCGAATCGAAGAACACTCCGGCGGCATCGGGTGCCGGGGACCAGCAGCCGCCGCACCCCGCGGAGACGCCCGATTCGGCGACCAGCAGGGGGAACCTGAGGCCGTCGGACGCACCGGTCCTGGGGCCGCGCCCGGTCTACCGCCCGCATGTGGACTCCCACACCGCCCGCGCCTTCCGCCGCCCGAACGGACAGGCCGGTTCCTTCGGTCCGCGGCCCGGCGGCAGCTCGGCAACGCCGCCCGCGGCCGCGCCCGAGGTGCAGAACCGCCCGCCGGATGCCGTACTGGCCGAGGCGTTCTCGCGTCCCGAGGGGTCCACCGAGCTGTTGCAGCGCGATCCGGACGAGGTGCGGGACGCCCCGGGCGCGGCCCCGCCCGCCGATCCGTGGCGTGACCCGGACTCGGCCGCGCGCCTGGGCTCGCCCGCGATCGCCGTTCCACGGCCCGAACCGCTCGCGCCCGGGGAGCAGCTGACCGCCCGCGAGGTGCTGTTCGGCGGCAAGGTGAAGCCGGAGGCCCTGCTCAAGCTGGGTGCGGTGGCGGTGGTGCTCGGCGTGCTCGCGGGCCTGCTGGGCGGTGTGATCGGCCTGTTCGCCGGTCAGTCCGCCTCCTCGCTCACCGCGCGCAAGGTGGAGTTGCAGACCGCCGGCGGCGGCGAGATTCCGGCGGGTGAGATCGGCCGGGTGGTCGGGGCCGTCATGCCCGCCATGGTCACGGTGCGGGCGTGGGTCGGCGACAGCGGCTCCTCCGGTTCCGGTGTGGTCATCTCCGGTGAGGGCCATATCGTCACCAACAACCACGTGATCTCGCTGGCCGCCAACGACAAGACCGGCCAGGCCAAATTGCAGGTGGTGTTCTCCGACAACACGCGGGTCCCGGCCACCATCGTGGGTCGCGATCCCAAATCCGATCTGGCGGTGCTGCATGTCGACGTCAAGAATCTGTCGGTCATCCAGCTCGGGGAATCGGAGAATGTGAAGGTCGGCGATAATGTGCTGGCGATCGGTTCGCCGCTGGGCCTGGAGGAGACGGTCACCTCCGGCATCGTCTCGGCGCTGAATCGGCCGGTCAAGGTCGGCGGCGAGGGCACCGACACCGATGCCACGCTCGACGCCGTGCAGACCGATGCCGCCATCAACCACGGCAATTCCGGCGGTGCGCTGGTCGATATGCAGGGCCGACTGGTCGGCATCAATACCGCCATCAAATCGGAGAGCGGGGGTTCGGTCGGCCTCGGTTTCGCTATTCCGGTGGATCAGGTGAAGCGGATCTCGCAGGCGCTGATCGACAACGGCGAGGTGCACCACGCCCGGCTGGGTGTGAGCGCCAGGACCAAGATCGTCGCCAATGACGTGATGAGCGGCGCCGAGGTGGCCGATGTGCAGGCCGGCGGTCCGGCCGCCAAGGCGGGCATCGTGGAGGGCGACGTGATCGTGGCGGTGGGTGACCGCGAGGTCACCGGCCCCGAGGAGCTCACCGTGGCCGTGCAGTCGCAGGAAATCGGCCGGACGGTGACGGTCCGGTTGATTCGCGACGGCCGCGAGGTGGACGTCGAGGTCACGCTGGAGTCGGATTAGCCACAGTGATGCCGGTGTGGCGTTTTTCGCGGCCCCACGGCGGGCCGGAAGCGCCACCCACCGGTAGCCTGGTTTCGTGTTCAGCAATATCAGCTGGGGCGAGATGATGATTCTGATCGTCGCCGCCCTCGTCATCCTCGGACCGGAGCGGCTGCCCGGCGCTATCCGCTGGACCGGTAGAACGCTGCGGCAGGTGCGTGATTACGCCACCGGTGCGACGACGTCATTGAAGCAGGAACTCGGACCGGAATTCGATGAGATCCGCAAACCGCTCGAGCAGCTGAACGAACTTCGCGGTATGAATCCGCGGTCGGTGGTGACCAAACACCTTCTCGACGGCGACGATTCCATCTTCACCGGAAAATTCGACAAACCCGTCAGCGCTCCGAGCAGCGATTACGGCAGTTATTCGATGCCGGAACCGGCTAAACCGCTGGAGCGCAACGAACGCCCGCCGCTGGATCCGGACGCGACCTAATTCGGGCCAAGTAAACCGGAGTAGACGCCGAGAGCTGTTCAGGTACCTAGACTTCGGTTATGTCGGCCGATGAGGTGGCACGGGTGTTCGCGATCGAGGACAAGGTCGAACGCCTCAAGGCGGCCACCGAAGGTGTGGCCGCAGCCCAACAGACCATCAACGAACTCACCAGAATTCGGCGTGCGGTGATCAGAGAACTGCACGCGGAGGGCTGGACCTTCGCGAGAATCGGTGCGGCGGCCGGACTTTCCCGGGCACGCATCCATCAGGTGAGCACACAGGGACCGGTACCGGAAGGTCTGTTCTTCGGACACGGACCGCTCACCGTCCTCACCCCCGACGTGCGGTCCACCACGCGCGCCATGGCGCTGGTCGGCGCGCCGGACCCGGCCGGGCCGCACCGGCTGCTGGAACTGCTGCGGGAACTCGGCTTCACCGGCACCATCGAGCGGTTCCTGCCCGGACGCCCGCTGAATCTCGACCGCGACGGGTTGATCGTGCTCGGCGGGCCCGAACTCTCACCCAGCCTGCGCTACCTGGTGGCGGCGGACCCGCGCCTGCGGCGCACGGTGGCGCGGGCCGGACGGGTGCGCCGCGGTATCGAGGATCGCGCCGCCCGCCGGGTATACCGACCGGGCGGCACCGAACCTTACGACATCGCCTACCTGGCCCGGCTCCCCCGCCCCGACGGCCGCGGCCATGTCCTGGTGATCGACGGCCTGCACCCGCCCGCCTCCCTCGGTGCCATCCGGCTGCTGGCCACCCGCCTGGCGACCCTGCACGAGCGCGCGGGCCTGCACCCCTTCTCGGCCGTCGTTGGCGTCCGCTACGACCGCTCCACCGGCGAACCCATCGAGGCCGACCTGCTCACCCCCATCTATCGTCACGACCGCTGACAGCTCTCGCGCGTGACCGGCGGCCGACCGGACGCCCCTCGCGGGTCCGGCCTGCGCGCGCGATGCGAACGCTTGACGCCCTGCGCAGCATGCCCGCCCACGAGCCCCTCGGGCAGGGCGGTACGCGTGCGCCGCGACACCCGACGACCACGACATCACCGAGTCGTCGGACATGGCATCGACGGCGCGGGGCGGATCGGTGGCTACGGCACGGCTCGGCCGTAACCGGCGACAGCGGCACGGCACGGAGAAGGCGGGCCGCTCCGGTGATCCGGTCGGCCCGCCTCTCGACGGACTCGGTCAGGCGGCTGCCCAGGCCGGGCGCAGCTCCTTCATGGGCGGGCGGTCCACGAGCGACACCTCGGTGGTCAGCGCGGTGAATTCGCCTCCGACGAGCGGGAATTGGGTCAGGGCCGCGCCCGAATCCGGAATTCCACTGCGGCCCAGCACCGTTCCGAGGATCTGGCGGCTCATCACACCCAGGTCGGACAGCGGCCGATTGCGGTGGGTGCGGACGCCGAGGTTGACCTGGCCGATGGCGTGCAGGCCGTACAGGTCGAAAGTGTCCAGGAGCAGGCCGATTTCGACACCGTAGCCCGGTGCGAAGGGCACCGAGGTGAGCAGTTCGCGGGTGCCCGCGTACTCACCGCCGAGGGGCTGCAACACCTTCGACAGTTCGGGCCGCAGCGCCGACAGCAACGGGCGGGCCACCAGTTCGGTGACGCGGCCGCCGCCGTGCTCGTCGATGCCGGTGTCGTGACGCAGCGGGCGGCGGTAGTACGCCTTGGACAGCTGCACGTCCGGCACGGTGAGCAGCGGGCCGAGCAGTTTGGGCACGAACATGGGGTCCGGATCGATCAGATCGGAGTCCACGAACGCCACCAGGTCCCCGTCGGTGACGGCCAGCGACCGCCACAGCACCTCCCCCTTGCCCGGCACGGGCTCGAGCTCGGGTACGGCCTGTTCGCGGGTGTACACGGTGGCCCCGGCGGCACGGGCACGTTCGATGGTGGCGTCGGTGGAGCCGGAATCCAGCACCACCAGTTCGTCCACCAGGGTGCCGAGCAGGGGTCTGATACTGGCGACAACGTCGGCGACGGTGTCCTGTTCGTTGAGGGCGGGGAGGACCACCGAGACGGTGCGGTCCTTCTTGGCGGCGACAAGCTCTTCGACCGTCCAGTCGGGACGATCCCAGGTGTGGGTGAAGTTCCAGTCCGTCATACGAGACCTCGCAGGGTTCGGGCGGGCGGGCGGAGACCCTGGATGGCGGCGATCATGTCGACCACACGACGGGTGGCGGCGACCTCGTGCACCCGGAAAACCCGGGCGCCCGCGGCGGCGGACCAAGCGGTTGCTGCCAATGTGCCCTCCAATCGTTCGGACAGGCCGACACCAAGAGTCTCTCCGATGAAATCCTTATTGCTCAACGCCATCAAGACCGGCCAGCCGGAGTTAACGAGAACGTCTACGGCCCGCAACAATTCCAGCCCGTGGTAGGTGTTTTTGCCGAAATCGTGCGTGGGATCGATGAGTATCGAATCTTTTGCCACCCCGGCCGCGGCGGCGGCCTCGGCCGCGCCCACCACGGAGTCGGTGACCTCGGCCACCACATCGGTGTAGCGCACCCGATGCGGGCGGGTGCGCGGTACGGCTCCGCCGGTGTGGCTGCACACGATTCCCACACCGAGTTCGGCGGCCACCCCCACCAGTTCCGGGTCGGCTCCCGCCCAGGTGTCGTTGATCAGATCCGCGCCCGCCGCCACCGCGGCCCGGGCCACCTCGGCCCGCCAGGTGTCCACACTGATCAACAGGTCCGGATGCGCCTCCCGAATGGCCGCCACGAACGGCACCACCCGCCGCGCCTCCTCGGCGGCGTCCACCTCGACACCGGGCCCGGCCTTCACCCCGCCGATATCGACGAGATCGGCCCCCTCCCGCACCGCCCGGGCAACCGCCCCCAGGGCGGCCTCGTCACCGAAGGTCGCACCCTTATCGTAGAAGCTGTCCGGCGTCCGATTCACGATCGCCATCACCAGCGCCCGATCCGTCGCCACCGGCTTCCCGCACAATGTCGGCAACGGCGCACACATGCCCTCGACTGTACCCAGCCCTGTACCCACCCTGCCCGTCAGGAGATCGACAACACCCCGGGTCCGGCCCCGCGACGGCGGTCAGTCGCGGGGGGCGCGGGCGTTGGCCACATCCTCGGGATAGTCGGGGTAGGCGGGGACGTAGCCGCCGGTGCGGCCGGCGAGGACGTAGAGCTCGCTGTGGTCGTCGGGGGTGTAGCCCTGTTTACGCAGGTCGACCTTGCGGCTTTTGAAGGTGGAGGTCTGTTCCAGTTCGCCGACGACCCGGATGAAGAGGGGGACGGCGTAGCCGGGGAGGCGGTCGTACAGGTGGGCCGCGACCTGGTGGCCGTCGAATTTCGCGTCCTCGGCGAGGGTGACGGCGGCCATGCCCGCCTTGCCGTCGGTGCCGGGAATGCCGACGCCGTAGACGACCGCCTGGGAGACGGCGTCGAGGCCGTCGAAGGCGCCCTCGACCTCGGTGGTGGCCACGTTCTCACCCTTCCAGCGGAAGGTGTCGCCGAGACGGTCCACGAAGGCGATATGCCGGTAGCCCTGATCGCGGACCAGGTCGCCGGTGTCGAACCAGCAGTCCCCGTCGGAGAAGCCGTCGCGGACCAGCTTGGACTCGGTGGCGGCCGCGTCGGTGTAACCGTCGAAGGGGGAACGGCCGGTCACCTTGGCCAGCAGCAGGCCGACGCCGCCGGGCCGCACCTTGCGGAGTTTGCCGTCGGGGCCGCGCCGGGCCCGGCCGGTCTCGTCGTCGTAGTCGACGATGGCGAAGGGCAGCGGTGTGAATCCGGCGGTGCGGTCCACGCCGAAGGCATTGATGAAGGCGACGTTCCCCTCGCTCGCACCGTAGAACTCCACGATGCGCCGGATGCCGAAGCGATCCCGGAACTCGTCCCACAGCTCCGGCCGCAGTCCGTTGCCCACCGCGATGGCCACCCGATGCGACCGGTCGGTGCTCTTGCGCGGCTGGTTGAGCAGGTACCGGCAGAACTCGCCGATGTAGATGAAGGCCGTGGCCTCGGCGGCAATGCACTCGTCCCAGAACCGCGAGGCCGAGAAATGCCGTCCCAGCGCCAGGCACGCGCCCGCCGACACCACCGACGACAGCGCCACCGTGAGCGCGTTGTTGTGATACAGCGGCAGACAGCAGTACATGGTGTCGTCACCGCGCAGCCGCACGCCGAGCCCGCCCAGGCCCGCCATGCTCTTGGTCCACCGCAGATGCGTCATGACGCTCGCCTTGGGCATGCCGGTGGTGCCGGAGGTGAAGATCAGGAATGCCCGCTCGCCCGCCGTGACCTCCGCCGTCGCCGCCGGATTCGCGGTGTCGGCGGTCCGGGCGGCCTCGGCCAGCCGCTGCGACCACAGCACGGCCGGGCGCGGCTCGGCCAGCGAGTCGAGCGCCTCCCGGCACTCCTCCCCCACCACGTCCACCACGCTGTTCAGCAAGCCGAAACTGTGCGCCAGCACGGTATCCCGCTGGTTGTGGTTGAGCAGCCCGACCGTCGCACCGAGCTTGACCGTGGCCAACGCGGTGAACAGCGTCTCCGGGCGGTTGGTCATGAGCACGCCGACCACGTCACCGCGGCCGACCCCGCGCTCGGCCAGCACGTGCGCGTACCGGTTCACCTCGGCGTTCGCCTCGCCCCAGGTGTACACGCGGCCTTCGAATTTCAGGAAGGGCCGGTCCGGATGCCGCCGGGCCGCGCGCTGGAAGAACAGGCCGATCGAGGCTCTGTCCTGAGATTTCACCAACAGGCCCAAGGCATTTCGCGCCATCTGCGGTGCCCGCACCGCCATCCCGGGCAGGGCGCGCGCCAGGTCGAACAGGCTCACCGTCGAACGTCCATCGGTCGTCACATCTTCCAGCCTTTCCGATGACGCCCGAGTTGTCGAGGAGAACGCGAAATCGGGCGCTTCAGGCGTCGGGCCGCAGGGCGGCGAACGCCGCGGGCAGATCCTTGGTCACCGTCACCAGGTCGACCGCCTCGCGTCCGACGAAGCCCCGTCCGCCCAACCGCTCGTCGATCCAGTCGAACATGCCGCGGTAGTGGTCGTCGGGATCCAGCACCACCACCGGTTTGTCGTGCACGCCGAGATACGCCCCGGTCCAGGTCTCGAAGAACTCCTCGAGGGTGCCGATACCGCCCGGCAGGGTGAGGAAGGCGTCGGCGCGGTCCTCCATGATCTGCTTGCGCTGCCGCATGGTGTCGGTGACGATCAGCTCGTCGGCGTCCACATCCGCGACCTCCTTGTGCACCAGGTGCTTCGGGATCACGCCGAGGGTGTGTGCCCCCGCCGCCCGCGCCGCCTGCGCCACCGCGCCCATCATGGACACATTGCCGCCGCCGGACACCAGTCGCCAACCGCGGCGGCCGATCTCGGCGCCCACTCGCGCCGCCAATTCCAGCACCGCCGCATCGGCGGAGCTGGCCGAGCAGTACACGCACACCCCGTACGCGGTGCTGTCGGGAGTGCCGTCGCTCACCACTGTTCCTCCACCTCCGCCGCTTCGAGTTCGGCGCGGGCCTCGGCGGCCCGCGTCACGATATTCACCACATCCTCCACGCTGTCGGTGACATGCAGCAGACCGAGGTCGCCGGGGGAGATCTTGGCGGAGCCCAGCAGCGAATCCCGCAGCCAGTCCACCAGGCCCGCCCAGTAGCGGGTGCCGAACAGGATGATCGGGAAACGGGTGATCTTGCGGGTCTGCACCAGGGTGAGCGCCTCGAACAGCTCGTCCAGGGTGCCGAAACCGCCGGGGAGACAGACGAATGCCTGCGAGTACTTCACGAACATGGTCTTGCGGACGAAGAAGTAGCGGAAGTTGATCCCCAGATCCACCCACTCGTTGAGGTGCTGCTCGAACGGCAGCTCGATGCCGAGCCCGATCGAATACCCGCCCTCCTCGGACGCGCCGCGGTTGGCGGCCTCCATCGCTCCGGGCCCACCGCCGGTGATCACCGCGAACCCGGCCCGCGCCAGCGCCGCGCCGATGGCCTGCCCGGCCTGGTACTCGGGATGATCGGCGGGCGTGCGCGCCGACCCGAACACCGCCACGGCGCGCGGCACCTCCGCCAAAGTGCCGAAGCCCTCGACGAATTCGGCCTGAATCCGCAGCACCCGCCACGGATCGGTATGCACCCAGCCACCGGTCCCGTGTTCGTCGAGCAAATGCTCGTCGGTGGTCCCTATCCCCTTCTTGCGATCACGGCGCAGCATTATCGGACCCCGGAAACGAGGAGTCTTGGACGAGCGAGCACCGAATTCGGCGTCAGCAGACATAGGGGCAGTATCTTATTCGCCCTCCGCTGCGCTCCGGGCGGGGGCTGTGTTCGATTTGCCCTCCGCTTCGCTCCGGGCGGGCTCGCGGCGCTGGAGGTCCCGGTTCTTCCCTCCCTCCGCTCCCCCGCTTCGCTCCTCCGCTCCGGTCAGTCCAGAACCGGGACGCGCCGCGAGCCCAGGAGAGTTCTCGTTCAGGATCACGTGGGGTCGGGGCGCGCTGCTCCCCAAGTGGTCGTGTCACTGGAGTCCGCACGTACAGGAGTGGCCGCCACGACACCCCCTGCACACAGCGTCCTACTGTCACAGCACCCCTGCACACAGCGTCCTACTGTCACGGCGGTCAGGGAACTGGGCGTCGCTACTAGCAGCGTCTCGGTCGCGGCGGCCGTCCGGAAAGCGGGCTACTGCCTGTCGCCGGTGAGGTAGCTGCGGAGCATGGCGGTGACCTCGGTGATCTGGGTGACGGGGAGGTGTTCGTCGCGTTTGTGGGCGAGATTGGGGTCGCCGGGGCCGAAGTTGACGGCGGGAATGCCGCGGGCGGCGAAGCGGGAGACATCGGTCCAGCCGTATTTGGCGCGGACGCCGCCGCTGCCGTGGGCGTGCACGATCCGCATGAGGTCCTTGGCCGCGGGGGCGGAGAGGCCGGGCAGGGCTCCGGGTGCGCCGTCGGTGCGCTCGAAGGCGATATCCAGTCCGTCGAAGATCGCGCGCACGTGCTCGGTGGCCTCGTCCAGGGTGCGGTCGGGGGCGAAGCGGAAGTTCACGTCCACCTCGGCGGCGTCGGGCACCACATTGCCCGCCACCCCGCCGGAGATCCGCACCGCCGACAGGCCCTCGCGGTACACGCAGCCGTCGATGTCGACGTCCCGCGCCCGGTAGGCCGCCATCCGCTCCAGCACGGGGGCGAGCCGGTGAATGGCATTGTCGCCCAACCACGCCCGCGCCGAATGCGCCCGCATCCCGGCGGTGGTGATGCGCGCCCGCAGCGTGCCCTGGCAGCCCGCCTCCACCCAGCCGCCGGACGGCTCACCGAGAATCGCGAGGTCGCCGTCCAACCACTCCGGCAGTTCCCGCTCGATTCGCCCGAGACCGTTGAACTCGGCGGCGATCTCCTCGCAGTCGTAGAAGATGAGGGTCAGATCGTGCACCGGTTCGGCGACGGTCGCGGCCAGATGCAGGAACACCGCGTCGCCGGATTTCATGTCCACGCTGCCGCAGCCGTACAGCAGCCGCTCCCCGTTCTCGCCCTCCACGAAGTGCCCGGGCACATTGTCGGCGATCGGCACGGTGTCCAGATGCCCGGCGAGGATCACCCGGGTCGGCAGTCCGCGATTGGTGCGCGCCAGCACGGTGTTCCCGTGCCGCAGGATTTCGAACCCCTCGGTCTGCTCCCGCAGCGCCCAGGCGACGGTGTCCGCGATGACCGCCTCGTCCTTGGACACGCTGGGGATATCCACGAGAGCGGCGGTGAGGGCGATGGGGTCGGCGCGCAGATCGATGGTCACGCCCCCACTGTATTGATTCACCGCCCGACAGTGATCGACCACCCGACACCGACTCACCGCCGACATCGACCTACCGCCCGACATCGACTCACCACCCGACTTGTTCACCGCACGCGGAGTGACTCGCCGCTCGACTTGTTCGCCGCACGCGGGTGCCTCACCGCTCGATCCACTCACGGCAGGCGGGTGACTCACCGCTCGATCCACTCACCGCGGGCGGAGCGATTCACCGCTCGATCCACTCGCCGTCCACGCACCGCGGGCACCGCTCCAGGGGGGTTCGGCGGTCGTCGCGAGCGTGCGGGGGTGCCGGGGCGGGGTGTGGCCACCCACCCGGGCGCTGCCTCCGGGTAACCTCTGGGGACGTGAGCACTCAGGGAGCATCAGCAGTCGGCCTCGCCACCATCACCGCGAACGGGACGGTTCTGGATACCTGGTATCCGTACCCCGAGCTGGGTGAGGTCGCCGAGACCGGCACCACGCGCCTGGACGCCTCGGATGTCGAGTACGCCAAGTTCGCCCAGGTCGCGGGCCCGGACGAGGCCCGCCGCGTGGAGGTGGTCGTGGTGCGCACCGCCATCGCCGACCTGGCCGCCGCGCCGGTGGACACCCACGACGTCTACCTGCGCCTGCACCTGCTCTCGCACCGCCTGGTCAAGCCGCACGGCCTGAACCTGGACGGCATCTTCGGCCACCTCGCCAATGTGGCGTGGACCAACCACGGCCCCTGCTCGCTGGAGGAGCTGGAGCTGGTGCGCCTGAACCTGCGCGCCCGCGGCCCGGTCACCGTGTACGGCGTGGACAAGTTCCCGCGCATGGTCGACTACGTGGTCCCGTCCGGGGTGCGCATCGCCGACGCCGACCGCGTCCGCTTGGGCGCGCACCTGGCCTCCGGCACCACCGTCATGCACGAGGGCTTCGTGAACTTCAACGCGGGCACCCTGGGCAACTCCATGGTCGAGGGCCGCGTCTCCGCCGGTGTGGTGGTGGGCGACGGCTCCGATATCGGCGGCGGCGCGTCCATCATGGGCACCCTGTCCGGCGGCGGCAAGCAGATCATCTCGCTGGGCGAGCGCTGCCTGCTCGGCGCGAATGCCGGTATCGGCATCTCCCTCGGCGACGACTGCGTGGTGGAGGCGGGCCTCTACGTCACCGCCGGCACCAAGGTCACCCTCCCCGACGGCGGCACCATCAAGGCCGCCGACCTGAGCGGCAAGTCGAACCTGCTGTTCCGCCGCAACTCGGTCTCCGGCGCGGTGGAGGTGGTGCCCCGCAAGGGCACCGGCATCGAACTCAACGCCGCCCTGCACGCCAACGACTGACACGGGAACCCTGGGCAATGGGGCGACGACGCGCCGCCCCTGTGCCAAGATCACATCCGTGACTCGCCCTACCCCGCGCTGGCCCTATCTGCTCGGCCTGATCCCGCTCGCCACAGCCGGTTTCGGCACCGCACCGCTGTTCTGGTGGGCGGCCTTCCGAACCCGCCGCCCGGATGTGCGGATCGGCGCGGTGGTGTACACGCTCGCTCTGGTGACCGCCGTCGCCCTGTCCTCCACGGAACGGGACGAATCCCCGCTGTTCGCCGTTGCCGTCGCAATTCTCTTCCTGATCGGCGCCGGCCACGCCTTCACCCTCACGCGCGCCCTGTATCCGCACTCCGGCGGGCCGTCGCTGTCAGCGACCGGCCCCGGAAACGAGGCCGCCGTCGAAGACGCCTACGCGCGCATGGAACAGCGACGTGCGGCGCAGGCGCTGCTGTCGGAGAACCCTTCGCTGGCAAGAGAATTGCGAATCGGCCGTCCCGATCTGCCCGAACGCTCCTTCGATGACGGCGGCCTGATCGATATCAATCAGGTCCCGGGCTGGGTACTCACCCGAGAACTCGAACTGAGCCCCGAACTGGCAGCTCAGATCATCGGCGAGCGGGACCGCCGCCGCGGCTTCCTGTCGGTGGACGAGATCGCCGTATTCTGCTCTCTCCCACCCGGTTTGCTACCGCTACTACAGGACCGGCTGATCGTGACCCCCGTGGGCTGAAGGCTCTCAACGCCACCACACTTCACATCTCGATCCCAGCGGAACCACATGAACCAGCATCAGTCGATACCGAAGGCGAGCACCCGTTCGGGAACAATCCGGATGATTTCCCGAGACATGCCGGGACCGTACGGCTCCACATCGCTCAATGCCACAGCGGTACCGCGGATTTCGAGGCAGCGAACCTCCCACGGGTCGACCGACTTGATGTCGTCGACCACGAAGGACACCCGCTCCTCCTTGCCGAGGTTGCGGAACTTCTGGCTGGATCCCATGCGGTTACCGCCGATGTCGATCACGCCGAGGATCTCGTCGTACCGGTAGCCCACCGGATTGTTCTGTGGGGAGCCGTCGGGGCGGATGGTGGCCAGGCGACCGATCCGCTGGCTACGGAGATAGTCGATCTGGGCGGGAGTGAACTGTGCGACCATGACTCCGACGGTAGAACCTCGAGCCGGCTCGAGGTCAACCCCGCGCCATATTTCACAGCAGCAGTTTCTTCTGCACCTTGCCCATGGCATTGCGTGGCAGGGATGCGACCACCCGGATCTCGCGCGGACGTTTGTGCACCGAGAGTTCGCCCGCCACATGGTCGATGAGCCGCTGCCCGATGGTCTCGGAGTCCCCGTCGCGCAACACCACGAACGCGACGATGCGCTGTCCGAGATCATCGTCCGGCACGCCGACCACGGCGGTTTCCGCGACGGCGGGATGCCCCAGCAGCGCGGTCTCGATCTCTCCGGCCCCGATTCGGTAGCCGCCGGATTTGATGAGGTCCACCGATTCCCGGCCCACGATCCGGTGGAAGCCGTCGGGGTCGATGACCGCCACGTCCCCGGTGGCGAACCAGCCGTCCGCGGTGAAGTTCCCGGCGGTCACCTCGGGCCGGTTCAGATAGCCGTCGAACAGCATGGGTCCGCGGACCTGGAGGCCGCCAACGCTTTCCCCGTCGTGCGGTACCGGGTTCCCGGCTTCGTCACGCAGCCGGGTCCGCACCCCGGCGACCGGGGTGCCGACCCAGCCGGGCCGCCGCTCCCCATCGTGCCGGGTGGAGAGGGTGATCATGGTTTCGCTCATGCCGTAGCGTTCGATCGGCGCGTGCCCGGTGAGTTCACGCAGCCGCTCGAACACCGGCACCGGCAGCGGCGCACTCCCGGAGATCAGCACCCGCGCGGACGCCAGTTCCCGTGCCGCCTCGGGTGCTTCGACCACCCGCGACCACACGGTGGGGACGCCGAAGTACATGGTCCCCCGCGCCCGCGCGTACGCCTCGGGGGTCGGCTTGCCGGTGTGGATCAGCGGACTGCCCACCCGCAGCGGCCCCAGCACACCGAGGATCAGCCCGTGCACGTGGAACAGCGGAAGCCCGTGCACCAGTGTGTCGTTCGCCGTCCAACCCCACGCCTCGGCGAGTGCGTCCAACCCGGCGGCCACGGCCCGGCGGCTCAGCATCACACCCTTGGGCGCGCCCGTGGTGCCGGAGGTGTACAGGATGAAAGCCGTCGCGCCGGGATCGGGTTCGGCGTACGTGTGCCAGGATCGCGCGTGCTTGCGCACCGGCACCACCGGCAGCACGCTGCCCTCCGGGGCCTTCCCCAGCCATGCCTGCGCCCCCGAATCCGACAGGATGTGCGCCAGTTCGGCGGTGCCCGCGTCCGGCGGCACCGGCACCACGGTGACTCCGGCGATGAGACAGCCGACCACGGCGAGCACGGTGGTGACGGTCGGCTCGGCCAGTACCGCCACCCGCTGCGCCCGCGCCACCCGTTCGGCGACGGAGGTGGCCGCGCCCAGCAGATCGCCGCGCGACAGCGTCACGCCGTCGATGGTGACGGCATTCGGAATATCGTCCCCGGCGGCGACGGCGGCGGGATTCAACGAGCTCAGCAGCAGCGGCGACCCATACGACACGCCGCCAACGGTACTGCCCG
Source organism: Nocardia sp. CC227C (assembly GCF_030767025.1). GTDB lineage: Bacteria > Actinomycetota > Actinomycetes > Mycobacteriales > Mycobacteriaceae > Nocardia. The sequence continues at coordinate 157,602 of NZ_JASITE010000004.1, forward strand.
GCCCGGGGTCATCACGATTCGGCCGGAAGGGTTGACACCCCTCTGAGTTGGTAAGAGGGTATGTATACAACCTTCTCATCGAGAACGGGGTCAACGATGACCAGTCCCCTGCGCCTGCCCACGCACGAACCGGACCTGCCGCCGCTCGACATCCGGCAGTTCGTCGACGGTGCCGCGGGCCTGCTCGGCGGAGCGGCCAATGTGATCATGCAACTCTCCCAGCCGCCGGTCGGCCACGGCGTGGTGGAGAGTCCGGTCGACAGCGGCAATGTCTTCAAGCATCCGGTGAAGCGGTTGCGCACCACCGTGACCTATCTCGCCGTGGCCATGCTGGGCAGCGAAGACGAGCGGGCCGCCTACCGCGCCGCCGTGGACACCTCGCATCGCCAGGTCCGCTCCCGCCCCGGCAGTCCGGTGAAGTACAACGCGTTCGACCCGAAGCTCCAACTCTGGGTGGCGGCCTGCCTCTACTGGGGTGCGCGCGATCTCTACGAGCGCATGCACGGCCCCATGGACGACGCCACCGCCGACGCGTTCTACCACTACTCCGCCCGGCTGGGCACCACGCTCCAGATGAGCCCGGCGATGTGGCCGCCCACGCGCGCGGACTTCGACCGCTACTGGACCGAGAATCTGGCCCGCACCTCCATCGATCCGACGGTGCACGCCTATTTCGACGACCTGATCGACCTGAAGATGCTGCCGCGCCCGTTCCAGCTGGCCTTCGGGCCGACGCACCGTTTCTTCGTCACCGGCCTGCTGCCGCAGCATCTGCGCGACGAGATGGGGATGACCTGGTCGCCGCGCCAAGACCGCGCGCTGGCCCGCATGTTGCGGACGCTGGGCCGGGTCGAAGACCATATGCCCACGGCCGTGCGCACTTTCCCGCTCAATCTGTACCTGACGGATATGCGCGTGCGCCGCCGCCTGGGCCTGCGGCTCGTCTGAGCGGACCGCGTATCCGCCGAGCGGGCACGTCCGGCGGAGTCCGGCACACCGGCCCGTCAGACCAGCCGGAACCCGGGAACCACGTGTTCGGCGGCGAATTCGCGCAGCTTCGCCGGATCGTCGAGCGGTATGACCGTCTGCGGGGTGAGCGCCATGGACAGCGCGGTGCGCGCGATCATCTCGGCCAGCGGCATCGGATCATATTGCGGCAGTTTGCCTTCCGATTGCAGGCGGGTGATGAACTCGGCCAGGTAGTCGCGGCCGAGTTCGATCACCGGCGCACCCTGCACGGTGAGATACGGCAGCACCATCTCCGGCTCGGTATTGAGCAGCCGCACCAGCAGCTTGTTGCCACGCAGTCCTTCGATGAAGGCGGTGAACAGCGCGACGATCTGATCCTCGGCGCTGGCGTCGCGCTCGATCTCGCTGGCGATGGCGGCGTCCACGGAGTCGATGAACTGCCGGGTCTGCCGCAATCCGACGGCTTGGATGAGGTCGTTCTTGCCCGCGAAGCGCCGGTACAGGGTGGCCAGCGACAGTCCGCCGCGCCGCGCCACCTCGACCATGCTGGTGCGCTTGATGCCGAAGTCCAGAAAGGCCAGCAGGGCGGCATCGAGCACTTTGGCCTGATTGCGATCCTCGGGCCCCGATCCGCGCACCAACGGCAGCAGTTTGGCCAGCTTGGCCATGTACCCGATCCCCTTCCGGTGCGGCGACACGATGACACACAAATCATCGCACATTGACACCGCCCGCTCGGAGTGAGAAGGTGCGAGGAGATAATTCTCATACTCTCTCCACACCGCGGCTGCGATGCTGGGGAGCGAGGACAAGGAGACGAGTCAACGATGACCGCCCCTCTGCGCAAATCGGAGTACCAACCGGTCGATGTACCCGCATCGTTCACCCCCGAAACAGTGCGTGAGCACATCGACGGCGTGGCGGCCTTCCTCGGCGGCGCGGCCAACGTGATCATGCAGCTGTCGCTGAAGCCGGTCGCCTACGGCGTCATGGAGAGCGATGTGCACAGCGGCGCGATCACCGTGCACCCGATCAAGCGGCTGCGCACCACGCTCACCTACCTCGCCGTCGCCTGGCTCGGCGACGACCGCGACCGCGCGGACTACCGCGAGGCCGTCAACCGCTCGCACCGGACCATCCGCACCAAGCCGACCAGCCCGGTGAAGTACAACGCCTTCGATCCGAAACTCCAGCTGTGGGTCGCGGCCTGCCTCTACTGGGGGGTGGACGACCTCTACCACCGGATGCGCGGCCCCATGGAACCCGATGTCGCGGAGACGTTCTACCAGTACTGCGCCCGCCTGGGCACCACCTTGCAGATGCGCCAGGAGATGTGGCCCGCCACCCGCGAGGAGTTCTACGCCTACTGGGACGCGACCCTGCCGACCCACACCATCGACGAGCCGACCCGGCGCTACTTCAACGACCTCACCGACCTGAAGATGCTGCCGCGCCCGCTCCAGCTGATCTTCGGCCGCCCGCACCGCTTCATCGTGACGGCCCTGCTGCCCCAGCACCTGCGCGATGAGATGCACATGACCTGGACCGCCCGCGACGAGCGCGTCTTCGGTGTCATGCTGCGCGCCATCGCGACGGTGTGGACCCGCCTGCCGGTCCCGCTGCGCATGTTCCCGTTCAACTTCTACCTGGCCGATATGCGGCTGCGTCGACGGCTGGGCCTGCCGCTGGTCTAGACGACCGGGTCCGAAGCTCCGACCCGACCGGGCATGGGCGTGGCCACGATTTGGTCACCGTGGGATCACACGACGGCGATCCGGTCCCGGCCAGGCGACGGTTCGGCCTCGAATCGCCCCCCGACAGGTGCGGGGCGTACCGCGTGCTCATGTTCGCCCGATGAACGGGGGGAAGGCTCCCACCGTGTCGAAGGATTCGCCATGCGCCGCCCGGCCGTCCTGTTCTCCATATTCGCCCTGCTGAGCGGATTGCTCCTGCTCGCGCCCCGAGCGGCCGCCGAACCCTACTGCGGGATCTACTGGGGGTCTCTGGACGAGAGCGATTCGGGGTGGGGATACACGGAACTCACCGATATCCGGTCGGGACGCCATGAATGCTTCGACCGCCTCGTTCTCGACCTGAACCATTCGCCCGCCGGCTACACGGTGCGCTACGCGGATCAGGTGACAGCGGACGGTTCCGGACAGCCGGTACCGCTGCAGGGAGGCGCATTCCTGAGCATCCTCGTGCATGCCCCGGCCTACGACAGCGAGTTCCGCCCCACGTACTCGCTGCCCGCCGACCGCACCTGTCTGGTGGACGTGCGGAACTACCGGACCTTCCGGCAGGTCGCCTGGGCGGGCAGTTTCGAGGGGCAGACCACGATCGGGCTCGGTGTGCGGGCCCGGCTGCCATTCCGCGTATTCACCCTGGAATCCCCCGGGCGCGTGGTGATCGACGTGGCGCACCGGTGGTGACACCCCGACAGGTCGCGGGTGCGTCGCGTGGTCCGTGTGACCGCTGAACCGGTGCCGAGACGACCTCCGAGGACATCGAGATACGGCTGCATCACCACCGGATGCTGGCTCCGTCGCCGAACACGAGTCGATCCTGGTGATCCGCCCGTCAGCTCCGTTCGGCGAGCGCCCGCAGGAAGAAGCCCAGATTGGCGGGGCGCTCGGCGAGTCGCCGCATCAGGTAGCCGTACCACTGGCCGCCGTAGGGCACGTACACACGCACGGTGTGTCCCTCCTCGACCAGCCGACGCTGTTCGGCGTCGCGAATCCCGTACAGCATCTGGAACTCGAAATCCCCCGCGTCCCGGCCGTGTTCGGCCGCCTCGGTGAGCGCGGCCGCGATCATGGCCGGATCGTGCGAGGCCACCATGGGGTAGCCGTCGCCGCGCATGAGCACGTCCAGGCATTCCAGATACGAGGCGTCCACCTCGGCGCGCTTCTGGTACGCCACCGTCGCGGGCTCCTGGTACGCGCCCTTGCACAGCCGGATACGCGCCCCCGCCAACTCCCGGCAGCGGCCCTCGGCCGCCCGCAGATAGGTCTGCACCGCGACCGCCAGCCACGGGAATTCCGCCCGCAGCTGACGCACCGCCGCCAGGGTCTCCTCGGTGGTGGTGTGGTCCTCCGCGTCCACGGTCACCCACACCCGCGACTGCTCTGCCTTGGCACACAGCTTGTGCAGATTCTCGATGGCGATGGCGGGCCCGTCCTGGCCCAGCGCCTGCCCCAAGGCGGAAAGCTTCACCGAGACCTCCACGCGCGGAACGGCTTCCTGCCCGCCGCCGAGCGCGGCCAGATCGTCGATGAGCGCCACGTACTCCGCCACGGCGGCATCCGCCATGGCCCGTTCGGTGGTGTACTCGCCCAGGAAGTCGACGCTGACGGCGCGGTCGTCGCCGAGCAGTGCGCGCACCACCGGGGCCAGTTCCGCGCGCGTCTCCCCCGCCACGAACCGCCGCACCACCCCGGAGGTGACGGGAGCCGAGGCGATCGTCCGCCGCAGGCGATCCGATCCGGCCGCCGCGAGGATCACCGGACGCAGGGGGTTCATCACACCTCCATATGCGGGTAGCGGTACTCGGTGGGCGGAACGAAGGTCTCCTTCAGTGAGCGCGGCGCGACCCAGCGCAACAGGTTGAGATAGGACCCGGCCTTGTCGTCGGTCCCGGAGGCGCGAGCTCCGCCGAAGGGCTGCTGACCGACCACCGCGCCGGTGGGCTTGTCGTTGACGTAGAAGTTGCCCGCCGCGAATCGCAGTGTGGCCGACGCCTGGTCGACGGCCTGGCGGTCGGTGGCGAAGACGGCCCCGGTGAGCGCGTAGGGCGCGGCGGAATCGACCTCGGCGAGCACGTCGGCGTAGGCGTCCGGATTGCCGTCGTCGTAGACGTACACCGTGAGGATGGGGCCGAAGTACTCGGTGGCGAAGGCTTCATCGGTCGGATCGTCGGTGAGCAGCACCGTGGGCCGGATGAAGTACCCCTCGCTGTCGTCGTAGGTGCCGCCGGCGGCGATGGTGACCCCGCGCTCTCGCGCACGTTCGATGGCCGAGACGCTCTTGTCGTAGGCGCGTCGATCGATCACCGCCCCACCGAAGTTCGACAGATCGGCCACATCACCGTAGGCGAGCCCCTCGACCTCGGCGAGGAATTCGTCGCCCATGCGCCGCCACACCGATTCGGCGATGTAGGCGCGTGAGGCCGCCGAGCACTTCTGCCCCTGGTATTCGTAGGCTCCGCGAATCAGCCCGGTGCGCAACGCATCCGGATCGGCGGAGGCGTGCGCCACGATGAAGTCCTTGCCGCCGGTCTCGCCCACCAGGCGCGGATAGCCCCGGTAGTTGCCGATATTCGCGCCCACCTGCTGCCACAGGTGCTGGAAGGTGCGGGTGGAGCCGGTGAAGTGGATACCGGCCAGGCGCGGATCGGCCAGCGCCACCTCCGACAGCCGCGCCCCGTCACCGGTCACCATATTGATGACGCCCGGCGGCATCCCGGCGGCCTCCAGCAGCTTCATGACGCAGTAGGCCGACAGCGTCTGGGTGGGCGACGGCTTCCACACCACCGTATTGCCCATGAGAGCGGGCGCGGTGGGCAGATTTCCGGCGATGGCGGTGAAGTTGAAGGGAGTGATGGCGTAGACGAACCCCTCCAGCGGCCGGTAGTCCATGCGATTCCAGACCCCCGCCGAGGATTGCGGCTGTTGCTCCAGAATGCCGCGGGCGAAGGCCACGTTGAATCGCCAGAAGTCCACCAGTTCGCAGGGTGCGTCGATCTCCGCCTGCTGCGCGGTCTTGGATTGGCCCAGCATGGTGGCGGCGGCGACCGTCTCCCGCCACGGCCCGGCCAGCAGATCGGCCGCTCGCAGCAGGACGGCCGCCCGTTCGTCGAAGGGCAGCGCCCGCCAGTCCGCCGCCGCGGCCGTCGCGGCTTCGACGGCGGCCCCGGCCTCGTCGTGAGTGGTGTTCGTGTAGGTCCCCAGCACGTGCCGGTGTCGATGCGGCATCACGATGTGATGCCGCTCGCCGCCGCCGGGCTGGTGTTTGCCGCCGATCACCAGCGGCACGTCCACCGTCTCGGCGGAGATCTCGGACAGTCGATCACGCAGCAGCGTGCGTTCGCGGCTCCCCGGTGCGTAGGAGTGCACCGGTTCGTTACCGGGCAGGGGGACAACCGTGACAGCGTCCATATCCCAGGCTAACGCGAACCCGGCCGTGGACGCTCCCGACTCACAGGTCGTTCGCGACGATGTTCTCGATATTGCGTTCGGCCAGTGCGGTAATGGTGACGAAGGGATTCACACTGGTATTTCCCGGTATCAGCGATCCGTCGATGACGTAGAGACCGGCGTAGCCGGGCAGGCGGCCGTAATTGTCGGTGGCCTCGTCGAGCACGCAACCGCCCAGCGGGTGGTAGGTGAGATCGTCGCCCCAGGTCTTGTACACGCCGAAGAGGTCGGTCCGGTAGATCGTCCCCTCCTTTTTGTTGATCTTGTCGAAGATGCGTTTGGCGGCGTCGATGGAGTACTGGTTCTGCGAGGTCTGCCAGTTCAGATCGACCTTGCCGGTGCCGGAGTTGAAGGTGAACCGGGCGCGGTTGGGATTCTTGGTGATGGCGAGATAGAGGCTGACATAGGTCTCCAGCCCGGCCGGGAACGGCGCGACCTCCGCGAAGGCCGGACCGCCGGTGTCGGCCCAGTTGTCGATGCCAAGGCACGGCATGCTGGATTGCAGTTTCCCGGTGCCGTCCCACATGTGGTTGGCCCGGCCCACCATGACATTGCCGTTGTTGCCCCATTTCTCGCCGACCGCGTCGGGCAGGTCGGGCAGCTTCCCCTGCGCCTTCATGGCGACCAGCAGCTTCGAGGTGCCGATGCTGCCCGCCGCGAAGAACACCTTCTGCGCCACAACGGCTTTGGTCGCCACCGTCGCGCCGGAGGTGTTGATCTGGTTCATCTCGACCCGGTAGCCGCCCTCGGTCGGGGATACCGCGGTCACCACGTGCAGGGGGGTGATGCGGACCTTTCCGGTGCCGGTGGCCGCGGCCAGATACGTCTTGTCCAGTGACCGCTTGCCGTGGTTGTTGCCGTAGATGACCTCGCCGTCCAGCGCGGAGCGGGTGACGGTGCCCGCCTGCTCCTTCTTCATGTATTCGAAGTCGTATACGTTGGGCACGAAGGTCCAGGCGAAGCCGGAGCGCTCCGCGTGTTTGCGGCCCACCCGTGCGAATTGGTAGCACTCGGCGGAGGAGAACCAGTTCTCGTCGATGTGGTTCACACCCAGACCGCTGTTGGCGCGCGGGTAGTAGACGTTGTACATCTCATCGGCGTTCACCGAGGGCAGGATGTCCGCGAAGTGCTCCCGCCGGGGCGTCACCGCCATGCCGCCGTTGACCAGCGAGCCGCCGCCCACACCCCGGCCCTGGTAGACGCGGATGCCGCCGAAGTGCTCGGAATCCAGGACGCCGGTATACCTTTCGATGTCCTTGTTGTAGTCGCCGCCGACGAAATAGCCGATGGGCTGGTCGGTGCGGTCGCGCAGCCAGTACGAGCGGCCGTCGGGTTTCAGCACCGGGCAGAAGATCTTGCCGTCGGATCCGGGCGTATCCCAGGACTTCCCCATTTCGACCACGGTGGTCTCCACTCCCGCCTGCGCCAGCCGCAGCGCGGCCACCGCTCCCCCGTATCCACTGCCGATGACGAGCGCGGGAATCGTCTCCCCGTCCGCCAGCGGCGCGGCCAGCGCCCGCGTCATGGACCTCCCCACCAGCGCGGCAGCAACAGTGAAACCCGTTGCAGCTAGAAACCCGCGCCTGCTCACCCCCCGCCCAAACCGACCACCAACAGGCATTTCATAGGTGCGAACAGACAAACCCAGGCTCCTCATCGAGTCGTAGATGGGAACCTGTTATAGCGATGCGAAACACCGGCGCGTGACCTTATCCGGACAAACCGGAAATATTCCGACGCAACGCCTGATTTCGGAAGGAGAGGGTAACTCGTCGGGCACGCCCAGAATCGGGGTGAATTCGACCGCAGGCACGGGTGCGGAACGAGCAGCGGCTCTCTGCCGCCCGCAAAATATGCGGAGAGGCGGCGCAGCGACCCTGACGGGACTCGAACCCGCGACCTCCGCCGTGACAGGGCGGCGCGCTAACCAACTGCGCCACAGGGCCTTACTCGCGCCGACCCTCGGGCCGACCGCGTGGAAACGCTATCACGCCGGCCGACACCGGAGGAAATCAGCTGGTCGGAAGACCAGACCGCTACTCGACGAGACGTGCCGCGGCGGCCGCGACGCGCTCATCGGTCGCGGTCAGCGCGATGCGCACGTATTCGGCGCCCAGCGGACCGTAGAACTCTCCCGGAGCGGCCAGAATGCCGCGCTCGGCCAGCCGGTCCAGGGTGACCCGGCACGGCTCCCCGCGCGTGCACCACAGGTACAGCCCGGCCTCCGAATGGTCGATGCGGAATCCCGCCTCCACCAAAGCCTTTCGCAGCACCTCGCGGCGCACCCGGTAGCGTTCCCGCTGCCGCGCCTCGTGTTCGTCGTCGGCCAGCGCGGCGGTCATGGCGGCCTGGATCGGGTAGGGCAGCATCATGCCGGAGTGCTTGCGCACCTCCAGCAGTTCCGCCACCAGATCCGGGTCACCGGTCACGTATCCGGCGCGGTAGCTGGCCAGATTAGAGGTCTTGGACAGCGAATGGATGGCCAGCAGGCCGGTGTGGTCGCCATCGCACACGTCGGGATCGAGGATGGATACCGCCCGCCCCTCCCAGGCCAGGCCCAGGTAGCACTCGTCCGAGGCCACGATCGCACCGCGTTCCCGCGCGAATCGCACCACCTTGCGCAGATGCTCGACCCCGAGCACCTTGCCGGTCGGATTCGACGGCGAGTTCACGTAGATGAGGGCGGGCGCTTCCGGGCCGAGCCGAGTCACGCCGTCCGCGCGCAGGATTCGGGTGCCGCACAGCAGCGCGCCCACCTCGTAGGTGGGGTACGCGACCTCGGGAATCACCACCAAGTCCGCCGCGCCGAGCCCGAGCAGGCGCGGCAGCCCGGCGATCAGCTCCTTGGTGCCGATGACGGGCAGCACGGCGGCGGGTCCGACGCCGGTGACGCCGAACCTCCGCTTCAGCGCCTCGACGGCGGCCGCACGCAATTCGGGGGTGCCGTGCGTGGTCGGATAACCCGGTATCTCCGCCACCGAGGACAACGCCGCGCGGATCAGTGGATCCACCGGGTCGACGGGCGTGCCCACCGACAGGTCGACGATGCCGCCGGGATGCTCGGCGGCCCGAGCCTTGGCGGAAGAGATGGTGTCCCAGGGAAAATCGGGCAGCAGCGAGCTGACCCGGCCACGCGCGCTCAAGTGGGCTGCCTACTCGTTGGCCATCGGCGGTAGCGCGGCGATGAACGGCGGGTCGTAGTCGACCTTGCCGACCTTGGTCGCACCACCGGGCGAGCCGAGATCGTCGAAGAACTCGACATTGGCGTTGACGTAGCCACTCCACTGATCCGGGGTGTCGTCCTCGTAGAAGATCGCCTCCACCGGGCACACCGGCTCACATGCACCACAGTCCACGCACTCGTCCGGTTGGATGTACAGCATGCGGCCGCCCTCGTAGATGCAGTCCACGGGGCATTCCTCAATGCACGCCTTGTCCTTCACGTCAACGCACGGTTCAGCGATGATGTACGGCACTGCCGTTCTCCTAGTCTGTCCTCACATGCGGGATACTCCGCCCGCGAAACAGTATCCCGGCGCCCCAACATTACTACTGGCCAGCCTGCCCTAACTTGGCGCGAATGCTATCCCACCGACTTCGGGTGAGCCGACCGGCACGGTCGTACTCGTCACGGGTCCTCCGACGCCACCAACAGTCGCAGCAGTTCGCGTAATTCCCGCTGCTGCTCGACGCCGAGTCCGGTCAGTGGCGATCCGCTCTCCAGTCGTGTCAGCACCGCGTTCCGGCTGCGCTGCCCGGCGGCGGTGAGTTCGAGTCGTTTGGCTCGCCTGTCGGTCGGGTGCGGGGTGCGCTCGACCAATCCTTGCGCCTCCAGCCTATCCACCACGAAGGTCACATTCGACGGCTCGCACGACATTCGAACGGCCAGTTCGCGCGCGGTGACGGGTTCGGACAGCTCCCGCAGGGCGATCACCTGTGTGGGAGTCAGCCCGAGGTCCTCCGCCGCGCGGCGCACGTGAACGTCGAGCCGGTGGGCGAACGAGTGCACCAATTTGCACACGTCACGGTCGATTTCCCGATCCACGCCGGTCTCTCGCCCACCCATGCCGTCGAGTCTAGCGCCATTCATTCGAACTGTGATAGTTCTAGTTCAAATCATTCGAGTTATAACTACTTGGGGCGGCTGTGCGACTTCCTGTTCTCTCCCTCACACTCGTCGTCCCTCGCCGGACGCGTCGGCGGCTGGGTCATCGCCGACGGTCCGGGCCTGCGGGCACTCCCGTTGATCGGCGCGGCCCTCACCTTGGCGGGTGTCGGGGTCGCGGTGTACCTGCGGAACCGGGACCGGACCGAGCTGGTCACGGCCCGACCCGGATCTCCCACTGTCCCGCGGACCGCCACCGACCGAAATCCGTCCTGCCGCAACGAATGCCGCTGACACCGGCGCACGGCCGCGAAACCGGTATCAGCACGGCGGGTCAGCTCACCGGCAGGGACACCGGGGAGCGGCGCGGCGGGGTGCCGTAGGTGGTGGTGCGCTCGCGCACCGGGCGGCCGATGCCCGTCGCGATCTCGGTGAGTTCCGCCACCGTCTTGGCCGAGCCGTGCTCGGAACCGGCCATGCGGGAGATGGTCTCCTCCATGAGGGTGCCGCCCAGGTCGTTCGCGCCGCCGTTCAGCATCAGCTGAGTGCCGGTGGTGCCGAGCTTCACCCAGCTGGTCTGGATATTGGCGATGCGGCCGTGCAGCATGATGCGGGCCAGGGCGTGCGCGGCGCGGTTGTCGCGCACCGTGGGGCCGGGGCGCGAGGCTCCCGCCAGGTACAGCGGTGCGCTCTGGTGCACGAAGGGCAGCAGCACGAATTCGGTGAAACCGCCGGTCTCGTCCTGGATTCCGCGCAGCACCCGCAGATGCCCGACCCAGTGCTTCGGATTGTCCACGTGCCCGTACATCATGGTGGAGCTGGAGCGGATGCCCAGCCGGTGCGCGGTGGTGATCACCTCGATCCAGGCCGAGGTGGGCAGCTTGCCCTTGGTGAGAATCCAGCGCACCTCGTCGTCCAGGATCTCGGCGGCGGTCCCCGGAATCGTGTCCAGCCCAGCCTCTTTCAGCGCCGCGAGCCAGTCGTGAATGCTCTGCCCGCCACGCGAGGCCCCGTTGACCACCTCCATGGGGCTGAAGGCGTGCACATGCATCTCCGGCACCCGGCGCTTGATGGCGCGCACCAGATCCGCGTACCCGGTGACCGGCAGCTCCGGATCGATGCCGCCCTGCATGCAGATCTCGGACGCGCCCTCCACCCACGCCTCCCAGGCGCGGTCGGCGACCTCGTCCGAACTCAGGGTGAAGGCGTCGGCGTCGCCCTTGCGCTGCGCGAAGGCGCAGAACCGGCAGCCGGTGTAGCAGATATTGGTGAAGTTGATATTGCGGTTGACGATGTAGGTGACATCGTCGCCGACGGCATCGCGGCGCAACTGGTCGGCGAAGGCGGTGACCGCCTCCAATGCCGCACCGTCGGCCGTGGCCAACGCCAGGTACTGGTCGTCGGTCAGCCCCGCCGGATCGCGCTCGGCCGCCCGCAGCGCCGCCATCACATCGGCGTCGAAGCGTTCCGGCGCGACGGCGGCCAGTTCGTGCACCTGCTCGCGAATGGTCTCCCAGTCGCCGAACGCCCCCAGCCCGTCGTCGGACAGCGCGGAGTCACTGCGGGATTCGGTATTGCGGCCCTCGGAGTCGATGGCCGTGTTGAGATCGATGCGGCCCACCGACTCCCAGTCGTGGTCGGGTTCCTGCCACGGCAGCCCGGTCGGCGTGGTGTCGGGGCGCGCCAGCCCGGTCTTCGGATCGGCCAGCGCCGCCACATGGGCCGACACCCGCGGATCGATCCACGGATGCCCGGCCAGCACGTACTTCGGATGCGCGGTGATGCGCTCGGTGAGTTCGTACCCGGCGTCGGCGGTGACCTGCGCCAGCACCTCCAGATTCGGCCACGGCCGCTCCGGATTCACATGGTCGGGGGTCAGCGGCGACACCCCGCCCCAGTCGTCCACCCCGGCGGCCAGCAGTGCGCGGCATTCGTCCAGCGAGACCAGATTCGGCGGCGCCTGCACCCGCATCTTGGGTCCGAGCAGAATGCGGGTCACCGCGATGGTGGCCCGGAACTCCTGGAGATCGGCGTCGGGGGTGTCGCGCATGGCGGTATCGGACTTGGCCAGGAAGTTCTGCACGATCACCTCCTGCACATGACCGAATGCCTTGTGCGCCTTGCGAATCGCCAGAATGGATTCGGCCCGCTCGGTCAGGTTCTCGCCGATGCCCACCAGAATGCCGGTGGTGAACGGCACCGACAGGCGGCCCGCGTCGGTGAGCGCGCGCAGCCGCACCGCCGGATCCTTGTCCGGGCTGCCGTGGTGCGCCTGCCCCTTCTCGGTGAACAGGCGGGTGGAGGTGGTCTCCAGCATCATGCCCATGGACGGCGCGACCGGCTTGAGCCGCGACAGCTCCGCCCAGGTCATCACGCCGGGATTGAGGTGCGGCAGCAGGCCGGTCTCCTCCAGCACGCGGATGGACATGGCGCGCACGTAGTCCAGGGTGGAGTCGTAGCCGCGCTCGTCCAGCCACTGCCGCGCTTCCGGCCAGCGCTCCTCCGGACGGTCGCCGAGGGTGAAAAGCGCTTCCTTGCAACCCAATTCGGCCCCACGACGGGCGATGTCGAGCACCTCGTCGGGTTCCAGGTACATGCCGTGGCCGGCGGCGCGCAGCTTGCCCGGCACGGTCACGAACGTGCAGTAGTGGCATTTGTCCCGACACAGGCGGGTGAGCGGAATGAACACCTTGCGCGAGTACGTGATCGGCAGGACCTCGCCCGCGTACCCACTGTCGCGCAGCCCCGCGTCCCGGACCCGCGACGCGGTGGCGCACAGATCGTCGAGGTCGGCGTCGCGCGCGTGCAGCAGCACCACGGCCTCGTCGAGATTGAGCGTCGCCCCGTCGCGGGCGCGGCGCAGCGCCCGGCGCATGGCGGAGGCGCTCGGCGCCACCGGGGACGATCCTGCGGCACCGCCGGGTCCCGCGGCCGGTGAGCCCTGCGGTACCGAGGGGAGACTCGGGTTCGGTAGATCCGTCACGTCCTCGATCATGCGCCATCCGTCCGCGTGGTCCGACTCGGGTGTCTATGCGGGGGGACAACCGGGGGCCACGGCGCACTATTCCACCGAACAAAAGATGTCCGCCCCCGTCGCACGCGGACATGGAAGCATGGCGGACATGTCCCAGCCCCTGCGCACCGGCGGCGTCATGGCCGACCCCGCGTGGCGTCCCAGCCCGCGTGCGAAACTCCTGTGGTCCCTGGCAGCCGCCCTGAGCTGGGCATTCCCCTTGCTCGGCCTGATCGTGTGGGCGGTGCTCGATCCCGACCGCCGCGGCTGGCAGTCGGCGGCGCTGATCGTGATCGTGCTCGCCGCCGCCTTCAATATCGCGGTGGTGCCGCTGTGGCGGTTCACCGTGCACCGCTGGGAGATCACCGACGAGGCCGTGTACACCCGTACCGGGTGGTTGACGCAGGAGAGCCGGGTCGCGCCGATCACCCGTATCCAGACGGTGGACACCCAGCGCGGACCGCTGGAGCGGCTACTCGGACTGGCCACGGTCACGGTCACCACGGCCTCCTCGGCGGGCGCGGTCACCATCGACGCGCTCGACCTGCCCGTCGCCGAGGAGACGGTGGAGAAGCTGACCGAGATCGCGGCCAGACATCGCGGGGACGCGACATGAGTGAACGCAGCGAGCGGGTGGACGGCACAGCCGAGCGCGGCGAGGGCTCGCAGAGCACAGCCGAGCGCGCCGAGAGTCCGGCGCGCACAGCCGAGCGCAGCGAGAGTCCGGCGGGCACAGCCGCATCCGCCGTGGTGGCTTCCCCGCTCGAAACCCCGTGGCAGCGTTTGGACAAGCGCATGCTGCTGGTGCATCCCCTCACCGAGACGGTGAGATACATCCCGGTGCTCATCGCGTCGGTGATCGGCAGTGCGCAGAGCGAGAATCCGATGTGGGCGCTGCTGGCGCTGACCTTCATCGTCGGCATCGCCGTCACCCGCTGGTTCACCACCACCTACCGCATCGGCCCGGACAATGTGGAACTGCGCACGGGCCTGATCGAACGCAAGAAGCTCGCGGTGCCGCGCTCGCGGATCCGCTCGGTGGATATCGAAGCCGATGTGCTGCACCGGATTCTGGGCCTGGCCGTCCTGCAGATCGGCACCGGGCAGCAGGCCGAGCGCGGCGAGGGCTTCAAACTCGACTCGCTCGACGCCCGGCTGGTGCCGGGTCTGCGCGCCGAACTGCTCGCGCACACGGCGAAAGCCGCCGCAGCACAGCGGGTTCCGGGGGCGGAGGACGACGGTCCGGCGGCCGACCGTGAGACGGGTGTCGAGATCGCGCACTGGCGGCCGGAGTGGGTGCGCTACGCGCCCTTGTCGCTCACCGGTTTCGCGCTCATCGCGCCCGTGGTCGGCCTGGCCTTCCAATTCGGTTTCGCTCGGGTGACCGTCGATTCGGACACGGTCGACAGCCTGGACGACCGCGGGCGGTGGTTTCTGACGGCGGTGGTGGTCGGACTGGCCCTCGCTCTGATCGCGGTGGTGAGCCTGGCCGCCTGCGGGCGATACCTGGCAACCTATTTCGGCCTGAAGGTGCACGACAACGGCACCACCCTGCACATCCGCCACGGACTGTTCACCACCCGCCAGATCACCCTGGACCTGGCCCGGCTGCGCGGGGCCACCGTCAACGAGCCGCTGCTGCTGCGCCTGGCGGGCGCGGCGGAACTCGAGGCGGTCATGACCGGCACCGATCCCCGGCAGAAGATCCTGCCCCAGGCTCCCCGCGCCGCCGTGGACCGCACCCTCGCCCATCTGCTCGGCGAATCCGCGCCCAGCACGGTCACTCTGGTCCCGCACGGCCCCGCCGCCCGCCGCCGCCGCTACACCCGCGCGCTGAGCCCGGTGCTCATCGCCGCCGCGGCCATGGCGGTCTTCGCCCTCGCGGTGCGTCCGCTGCCGCCGTGGTCCTGGATCCTGCTGGCCCTGGCCGCCCTGCTCGCGGTCGCGCTGGCCTGGGACCGCTACCGCGGCCTCGGCCACGCCGTCATTCCCGCCGCCGAGAACAATCCCACCTGGCTCATCACCCGCAGCGGCTCCCTGGACCGCGACCGCGACTGCCTGGAGGCTCCCGGCATCATCGGCTGGACGGTCACCCAGACCTGGTTCCAGCGCCGCGTCGGCCTGTCCACCATCACCGCCGCCACCGCCGCGGGCAAGAAGCACTACCACGTCGTCGACATCCCGATCGACCGCGCCTGGGCGCTGATCGAGGCGGTCACGCCGGGGCGATTGGGCGCGCGATGACGGGCGGCACGGAAGCGAGCGAGCGGCCCCGATGGTGGCTGTTCGCGGCTCTCGCACTGCTGGTGGCGGGAATCGCGGCGGCAGCCGCGTGGAGTCTGTCGGATCGCTACTACCAGTTCGGCTGGGTTCCGGCGTGGGCTCTGCCCGCATGTTGGACGGCGACGCTGGTCGCCCTCGGGTTCGACGCCGCCGCGAGGCCCGCGCCACGCCGCATGTGGGTACGGGCCACACTCGTTTCCGTCTTGGCCTCGGCGACGCTGCTCCTCTGGGGTACGGCGCTGGTGGTGGCGATGTTCTTCGACGACGACAGCGAGGTCGTGGCCATCGAAGTGAGTCCTGATGGGCGATTCGAGACCGCCATGGAGTCACTCGGGGGAATAGACCCCTCGTGCCGGGTCATGCTTCGGGAACGCGGCGCGATACTCGGCAGGCAGACCCTGGTGTGGGAACGGTTCCAGGGCCCCTGCCCGGCGCGCGCATCGTTCGTCGGGGACGACACGATCGGCATCGCCGAGACGAACGGCCAGGCTTACGAGACGACGACCTTCGACGGCGACCGGATGCGGGTGACGCGGATCTTGCCGACCTCGGTGCACGGCCGCTGATTGCTCCCGCCCGAACGAACTTCCGCACACTGCCGCGTTCGCCGGGTGGCCGCGCCGAACCGCGGGCGGGGTCGGTCAGTTCGGCCGGGGCGTGCCGATCGCGCGGAGGTTGGCGAGGTAGTAGAGATACAGCCCGGCGGGCAGCAGACCGCAGACCAGCAGGGCCAAGGTGGGCCAGTCGTTGACGAACAGCACGTCGCCGCCGGGGCCGCCGAAGGTGAGCAGCAGGTAGGACAGGGTCCAGGCGGTCAGCGGCAGGGCGATCAGGCCGAGCCGGTCGGTGATCGTCGACATGCCCTCGAGCAGCAGCACGTTCACCACCGCCGCGATGAGCGCGGTGACCGGGAAGGGTATGGCCCCCGCGGTGAGGTCGGCGGCCGACGCCGCGGCCTGCGTCGTCGACGGATGGGATGCCGCCACCTCGGCGTGGCCCAGGTAGACGGGCAGGAACAGCGCCTCCAGCACCAGGGTGACGACACCGTCGAGCACCAGCAGCGCCGCGATCACGCCATTGAGCCAGTTCCGCTGCGACAGCCGGCCGAGGCGCGGGGCGGTACCGAGCGCCGCGGTCACGGCACCGGCGGGAAGCCGAGCAGTTCCAACAGGTGGCTCTGCATGTCGACGAAGGTGTACAGCGCGTGGAGATACAGCTCGTGCTGCGCCTCGAAGTGGGGCCGCTGGCTCTCCACGAAGGCGGCGATCATGTTCTGGATACTCCAGTTGTACATGGCGATCAGTCTCCCATCCGGCTCGGAATCGGATCGAGCATGTCGGGCAAACCCGCGAACAGGTCGTGCTCGCGACCGTCCGGACCGGAGTCGCCGCGCCGGCCGCGCACCAGAATGTAATGCTCCTCCGGCAGCACCGGCTGGGCGATATCGTTGGAGAGCGCGAACTCCCGGCCCGACGGCGCCACGGCCACCTGGGTGGCGTGCGCGCGCAGGGCGGCCCGCTTGGCGGCCAGCACCCGCGCCACGTCCACGGTGGTGGTGACGGATTCACCGGGTACGCAGGCCAGTTCGTCGTCGTGCGGCAGCCGCCATCCGCTCGGCAGCGCACCGGGCAGCTGATCCACCGTGCGCCGCTTGAGCGCCTCGGTGTGCATGCGCAACACCTCGGCGTCGGTGACGGTCCAGTAGGTCTTGGGCACATCCCAGCCGCGTCCGGCCGCGGCCTCCACCGCCGCCATCGTGACCTGGTGGGCGCGAATGTGATCCGGATGCCCGTAGCCGCCGCGCGGGTCGTAGCCGACCACCACCCGCGGCCGCAGCTCAAGCAGCACCGCCACCAGCGCCTCGACCGCCTCGTCACCGGAGTTCACGAAGGCCCGCGGATGCCGCGCCGCGGGTGTCCCCGCCATGCCGGAATCCCGCCACCGGCCCGCGCCGCCGAGGAAGTGCGGCGGCCCGGCGTCCAATTCCGCCAGCGCCCTGGTCAATTCGGAGATCCGGTAGCCGCCCAGCTGATCCGCCTGATCGGCGACGAGCCGCGCCCACCGGTCCCCGATGACCTCGCCCTCCTCACCGAGCGTGCAGGTCACCACGGTCACCGGCACGCCGAGTCGCCGGTAGTGCGCGATGGTGCCGCCGGTGGTGATGGATTCATCGTCCGGATGGGCGTGCACCAGCAGCAGTCCGCCCGTGGCGTGCCCGCTCACGGCAGCCGCCGCCAGTTCGCCGCGTCGCCGAAAATGCCGGTCTGGATGGCCCCGCTCAGCGACGCGCCGTCCACCCGCGGGCCGGACGCCGCCACCTGTGTGTCCTGCACGATCGGCAGTACCGTGGCCAACTCCCACAGCCTGGGTTCGGCGTCGGCGATCACCCGCGGGGTGTCCACGCCGCGCAACGCCGCGTCGATGGCGGGTTGCAGGGTGGGGTCGCAGACGCCGGACAGATTGGCCGGTGCGTTGCGGGCCGCCTCCGCGCGGACGTCCTCGCCGTCGACCTCGGGGGCCTGCGGGGGCGGGCAGCCGTAGCGGGAGGCCAGCACGGTGGCCGGATCGTCCCCGGCGCGCTCCCAGCCGACGATGGCGTCGATGCCGCCGTCGACGAGTTCCGGGCCGTAGAGCTGATCCGCCGCGACGCTGCGTACCGTGGCATCGATTCCGGCACTGCGCAATTGGTCGGCGGCGGTATTGGCGACGGCCAGCGTGGCGGCGTCGCCCTCGACCGCGCCGATGTGCACGCTCAGCGTCTTGCCGTCCTTGACGACCGGGCGCGGTTGCGGCGCGGGCGATGTCGGCGAGGCGTTCGGCGGCGGTTCCGGCGCGCGCCCGAATCCGGCCTCACCCAGCAGCGCGAACGCCTCCTCCGGGCTGATGCGCGGCGGCGCGGTGGGCGCGTAGCCCGGATCCGACGGCGAAAGCACCTGTGCCCGCACCGGTTCCACCCAGCTTCCGGTCTGTGCGCCGACGGTGGCGAGCAGCACCGGATCGAGCAGGCCCAGCACCGCCTTGCGTACCCGGGGATCGGCCAGGTCGCCGGTGCGGCCGTTGAGCACCAATTCCATTTCGCGCGATTGCAGATTCGTGGCGGTGCGCACCGAGGGGATGGCGGCCAGCTGCGCCTGCAACGACACCCCGCCGCGCACCAGCGCCATCTGCGCGTCGGCGGTACGCAGCGATTCGGCCACCTGCGCCGGAGTTCCGCCGCGCCGCAACAGGATCTGGTCCGGCACCGCGGGCGTGCCCCAGTACCGGTCGTTGCGCTCCAGCAGGATCTCCTCGCGGCCGCGATCGGTCTGCTTGATGCGGAAGTGTCCGCCCGAGATGCGGATGGTGTCGGTGAGCCCGGTCTCGAACCCGGAGTCCTTCACCAGATGCGAGGGCAGCAGATTCGAGAACAGCTGCCGCCAGGCCGGATACGGCTCCCGCATGGTGACGGTCACCGTCTTGCCGCCCGCCGACGAGCCCACCTCGGAGATGAGCCGATAGCCAGCGGAGTCGACCACACCCGGCTGCTCGATCATCTGCTGCCACAGGTACTGGAAGTCCTCGGCGGCGATGGGCGCGCCGTCGGACCAGGACGCCTCGTTGCGGATCTGATAGGTGATGGTGAACGGCTCCTGCGCCGTCACATCCGCCGCCACCATGAGCGCCTCGTCCAATACCCAGTCGGTCGCCCCCGGCACCGCCGGGCTCGGCACCGGCCGCAGCGGACTGGGCAGCACCATGGACGCCACCGCCGACGCCGCGGGCGACTGATGCGCGCGCAGATGCGGATTGAACCCGAGCCCGATGTCGTCGATGGCCACCACCACCGACGTATTGCTCGGCTTGGCCGGAGTCGTCTGGGGGCTGTCGGTGCTCTCGATGGGCGGCGGCGGATTCGCGGTGCACCCGGTAGCGACCCCCAGACAGGCCGCCACCATCAAGAACACAGCCCGCCTCCCCGCGCCTGCCCGCCTCCCCGCGCCTGCCCGCCTCCCCGCGTCTTCAGGCCAGACTCGGGAGCCGACACAATCGCGTTGGCGTGCGGCGGTCGCCCGCCGCAGCCAGTTCTGGACGTAGCTGGTCCGCCTCCCCGTATCCTCAGGCCAGACTCGGGAGCCGACATAATCGCGTTGGCGTGCGGCGGTCGCCCGCCGCAGCCAGTTCTGGACGTACCCGATGAGTTACCCCCATCCTTGCGAAATCAGTTGTCGAGTCCGGTCTGTATCGGTTGTCGAGTCCGGTCTGCCGATGACAATATCCGCCGCGCCGTACGGGCTGTTCGACCAGCCGCCCTTCGGACCCGCGGCCCACGATGAACCGCGAACCGCCGCACTCCCGATTCGCGGCGCGTCCCGGTTCTGGACTGACGGAGCGGGGGAGCGAAGCGGAGGAGGGAAGAACCGGGACCTCCAGCGCCGCGAATCCGCCCGGAGCGCAGCGGAGGGCAAATCAACACAGCCGCGAATCCGCCCGGAGCGCAGCGGAGGGCAAATTAAACAGAGCGGTCGCGGGCTTTGCGGCGCGAGGCTTCGCGGCCGCGTTCGGTGGCGCCCAGGATGACCTTGCGGACGCGCACGATCTCCGGGGTGACCTCGACGCATTCGTCGCCGGCACAGAATTCCATGGCGCCCTCCAGGTCGAGCTGGAGCGGCTTGGCGAGGGTTTCCAGCACGTCACCGGTGGCCGAGCGCATATTGGTCAGCTTCTTCTCGCGGGTGACGTTGATGTCGAGGTCCTCGGCGCGCGGGTTGATGCCGACGACGTGCCCCTCGTAGGTGTCCGCACCCGGCTCCACGAAGAACTGGCCGCGGTCGGCAAGCTGGATCATGGCGTAGGGGGTGACGGTTCCGGCACGGTCGGAGACCAGCGAACCGGTGTGACGGGCGCGGATCTCACCGGCCCACGGCGCGTAGCCGTTGAAGACGGCGTTGGCGATGCCGGTGCCGCGGGTCTCGGTGAGGAAGTCGGTGCGGAAACCGATCAGACCGCGCGACGGGACGATGAACTCCATGCGCACCCAACCGGCGGCGTGGTTGCTCATCTGCACCATCTTGCCCTTGCGGGCGGCCAGCAGCTGGGTGATCGCGCCGAGGAACTCCTCGGGGGCGTCGACGGTCAGCTCCTCGAAGGGCTCGTGCACCTTGCCGTCGACGGTCTTGGTGACCACCTGCGGCTTGCCGACGGTGAGTTCGAAGCCTTCGCGCCGCATCTGCTCGACCAGGATGGCCAGCGCCAGCTCACCGCGGCCCTGCACCTCCCAGGCGTCCGGGCGGCCGATGTCGAGCACGCGCAGCGACACATTGCCGACCAGTTCCTGGTCCAGGCGCGCCTTGACCATGCGGGCGGTGAGCTTGTGCCCCTGCACCCGGCCGACCAGCGGCGAGGTGTTGGTGCCGATGGTCACCGAGATGGCGGGCTCGTCGACGGTGATGCGCGGCAGCGCGACCGGGTCGTCCACGTCGGCGAGGGTGTCGCCGATCATGATCTCCGGGATGCCCGCGACGGCCACGATGTCACCGGCCACGGCCTCCTCGCCGGGCTGCCGCTCGACACCGATGGTCTTCAGCAGCTCGGTGATCCGCACGGTCTTGGTGCCCTCGGCGCTCATCCAGGCCACGTTCTGGCCCTTCTTCAGCGTGCCGTTGTGGATGCGCACCAGGCCGATGCGGCCCAGGAACGGCGAGGCGTCGAGGTTGGTGACGTGCGCCTGCAAGGGCTTGGTGGCGTCGCCCTTGGGCGCGGGCACGTACTTCATCAGGACCTCGAACAGCTCGTCGAGGTTTTCCGCGTCCGGCACGGTGCCGTTCTCGGGGCGCTTGGTGGAGGCGACGCCCGCGCGACCGGAGGCGTAGAGCACCGGCAGGTCCAGCGCGAGCTCGGCGGCCTCGGAAGCTTCGTCGTCCAGGTCGGAGGCCAGGTCCAGCAGCAGGTCGTGGGATTCCTCGACGACCTCCTCGATGCGGGCGTCGGGGCGATCGGTCTTGTTGACCACCAGGATCACCGGCAGCGAGGCGGCCAGGGCCTTGCGCAGCACGAAGCGGGTCTGCGGCAGCGGGCCCTCGGAGGCGTCCACGAGCAGCACGACGCCGTCGACCATGGACAGGCCGCGCTCGACCTCGCCGCCGAAGTCGGCGTGGCCGGGGGTGTCGATGACATTGATGACGGTGACCGAGCCGTCCGCGTTGTGCCGGTGCACCGCGGTGTTCTTGGCGAGAATGGTGATGCCCTTCTCGCGCTCCAGGTCACCGGAGTCCATGACGCGGTCGACGACCTCGGCGCGCTCGGCGAAGACGCCGGACTGGCGCAGCATGGCATCGACAAGTGTTGTCTTGCCGTGGTCGACGTGCGCCACGATGGCGACGTTGCGGAACTCGACAGACGACACGGTTGATCCTCCTGGTGCAAGTGGGTAGTGCGGCCGTGTCGACGACACGAGCGCCATCGACCGTTCGGCGATGGGGGCTACGGCCGGATAACAGCGTACCGGCAGTCCGAACCCACAGGTTTCAGGCGTACGACTTAGGTTAAGCTAACCAACGTGGGAAAGAAGGTGAAGGCCAAGCACGTCTCGAGCTTGAAGCCGAAGAACAAGTGCTGTCGCAAGAAGACGCGCTGCCTGAAATGCCCCGTCGTGATCATGCGCATGAAGAAGTGCGAGGCCGCCGGCGTCTGCGGCAAGGATCTGAAGAAGGCGCTCAAGCACGCCCGCGCGGCGTGAGCGCCCACCCTGCGACTCCGCATCTTTTTCCCCGAGTCCGCCCATCCTCCGCATCGAAGGCGTAGACCGGGACTATGAGTACCGAGCTGCTGTCCGACGACGACATCGCCAAGGCCCTCACCGACCTCCCCGGCTGGACCCATACCGGCGCGTCCATCGCCCGCACCGTGGAAGCGCCGTCCTTCCTCGCGGGCATCGAGCTGGTCCGGCGCGTCGCCCAGGCCGCCGAGGCGGCCAATCACCATCCCGATATCGATATCCGCTGGCGGCGGGTGACTTTCACGCTGTCCACCCATTCTGCGGGTGGGCTCACCCAGTTGGATGTGGCGCTGGCTCACGAGATCGATCGGCTGACGCTGCAGAGCTGACCCGGCCCGCCCAGATGATCCAGCCGAACAGCACCAGCACACCCACCACGTCCACCGCGCCCAGCCACGCGTAACCGGCCGGGCGCGGAATGGTCCAGATGTCGGGCTGCGCGAAGGACAGCAGCCACGGCACCCCGACGAGCGTGGTGACCAGCCAGTACCCGGCCAGCAGCCGGGCGCCCGCCGCCGCGCGCAGCGGCCCGTAGAGCAGCCACAGCACGGTCGGCAGCAACCAGACGAAGTGGTGCGACCAGGAGATGGGCGAGATCATCAGGCCGAACAGCGCGACGATGACGAGCGTGCCCATCCGGTCGTCCGGCCCCAGGGCGCGCCAGGCGAAGACGCCAAGCACCGCCACCGCCAGCACGGCCGCGATCCACCACGGGCCGGTCTGCACGTCGTGGCCGAGGATGCGGCTGATGGTGCCGCGCAGTGATTGATTCCACACCGAACCGACTGGTCCGATACGGTCGGCGTTCCCCAGCAGCTCGCCGAAGTACCGCCGCGCCTCGGTCTGATTGATCAGCAGACTGATCCCGACCGTGCCCGCGAACACCACCGCCGACCACGCCGCCGTCCCCCAGCGCCGCCGCGCCACGAAGTACAGCCCGGTAATGGCCGGGGTGAGCTTGATGCCCGCGATCAGGCCGACCAGGGTGCCGGAGACCCACCAGCGCGCACTGCGCACCGCGAGCATGGCCCCCAGCACCAGGAAGACGTTCACCTGGCCGTAGTCGATGGTGGTGCGCACCGGCTCCATCCACACGCCCACCGCGGTCCATGCCACCGCCGCGGTGCGCCAGTGCGGCTCGCGCAGCGCCCGCTCGCCCAGAATGAGCTCGAGCCCGATCCGCACCACGCCGTACAGCGCCGCCACGGTGGCCAGCAGCCATCCGATGGCGACCGCCGTGAACGGGAAGTAGTGCAGCGGGAAGAACACCACCGCGGCGAACGGCGGATAGGTGAAGGGCAGCGGGAAGTCCGGCGTCTCCTTCGAATACGTGAAGTCGTAGAGATGATCGGTGAGCAGCGCCGCCGACCCGTCGACGTAGACGTGCAGATCGACGAGATTCATGCCGTTCGGCGATAACAACATCCACAGCATCCGCGCGAGCACCGAGAACACCAGCGCCGCGACGGCGAGTCGGAAGTGTCGAGTCACAGCGCGGACTTTCGGGTCGAGTTGTGGATGCACCAGACTAGCGGTGCGCTTCGGGCCCTATTTTCGCCGCATCGCGACGCCGATTCGAAAAACCCACGCCACACCAGATTCAGATGTAACATTCGTATCACTGGCCCCATGCGTAACAGGCTTTTTGATCGTCCGTCCGATAGCGTGATTCGATCGAAGACAGCAAGATCACACCGTGGCTGTACAACAGGGCGGCCCGGTACTTAGAGTGTCGCGCAGCGATGTCCCATCGCCACAGATGTACCCGAAGGTAAGGACGGCAACACCAGTGCTTCGCACCCGAGGATCGCGGTTCGCAATCACCGCGCTGGCCGTGGCGGCCTGCGCCACCATTGCCGTACCCACAGCGACCGCCCAGCCCGCCCCCGCGCCCCAAGCCGTCTCCACGATTCCGGTGATTCCCGAGGGCGTGCCGGTGGAGGCGCTCGCGTCGCTGGTGCCCGCCATCATCGGGGCCGCCGCCGGACCTGCCGATATCGCCGCCGGACCGCAACAGGCCATCCTGGATCAAGCGAAGCAGATCCTGAATACGCTGAACCTGCCGCCGCAGATCAAGTCGACCCTGGAACGGATCATCAAGTTCCTGGACGGCAGTGGCGGCGGCGGCCCGGACATCCCGCAGGACGGCCCGGTCATCGCGCAGTTCCTGTGGCCCACGATCGGCAAGGGCTGCATCGGCCCGTCCTCCGACTCGATCGGCACCGCACTGGCCGTCCCCGGCCCCGCGCAGCTGCCCCCGCCCGGCCCGCAGGCCGGTCAGACCGGTTTCGTCTTCACCGCGCTGGGCACCAAGAGCCCGACCGAGGTGCAGCAGCCGCCGATGACCGTGCAGTGGGTCAACCTGGACACCCGGCAGTCCGGCGTGCTGAATCTGACCGACGAGGCCAAGATCAACCCCGACGGCCCGGCCACCCTCTCGGCCATCGCCGACACCGGCAGCGGCCGCGTGGTCGCCGTGGTCGCCGGTTCGCTGACCACCCAGGCCGATCCGGAAGCCGCGCCGATCACCTGTTCGTTCCTGCCGACCATCGGATTCTTCTCGGTCGCGTAAGCGCCCGCTCGACACCGACGATGCCCGGGTGACACTAGGTCACCCGGGCATTGCTGTCACAACCGACCGGTCCGGCTGCTCAACGGGATGTTTCGGGCGCGGGGCGACTGTGGTAGACCGGGGACATGACGGCTGTGAAAGAGACTGTGCGGGGACTGCATTCGCGGCGGTCGGTGCTGTCGATCCGGTCGGAGGGTTCGATCCTGTCGATCGGTTCGTCGTACTCGATTCTGTCCATCGGCAGCGTGGGGTCGGTGCTGTCCATCGGATCGGCGGGATCGTTCGGGTCGATCATCTCGGCTGGCTCGTTCGGCAGCCTGGGCTCGGCGTTCTCGGCCCTGTCGAGCTGGTCGATGTTCTCCTGGCGCGGCAATCGCGCGGCCTGGACCGCCGCCGGCGACCCGTCGGCCCCGGCCGTGGCGGAGGGTCGTCCCGCGCTGCGGGTGGTCGCCGACGAACCGGATCTGCGGCAGGACCCGACCTACCACACCCAGACCTAGGACCGCGTCACCACTGCCCGTAGTCCGGCGCCAGCACGGCGTTCACGTCCACGCCGACGCCGCCCACGGTGCGCTTGTCGATCTCGAACTGGTGCAGATGCGCCCCGGGGTGCACGAACCCCTTCGGGGTGCCCCAGTTGTGCTGCCAGAACCAGGAACCCAGCCCCGCGCCGCGCGTCCAGTCGATGGTCGGCGTATTCGCGTACACGCCGGTGCGCTCCCGACCGAGCACCGCTTCCCAGCCTTCCAGGTACGGCGCGATGAAGTCGTGGAACTCGCCCTCGCTCGGATTATCGTCGATGGAGGCGTAGATCGGCGCGGTATCGGGTCCGCCCGCCGCGTTGTGCAGCTCCAGGCCCCGCTCGGCGTGCTGTATGCCAGCCTCGAATCCACCGCGCCAGTCCGCCGTCGGCCCCTTCCCGAACTGGTAGCACGAGACGACGCTCAGGCCCGCCGCCTGGAGTGCCACGACCTCCGCGGCCAGCAGCGGTTTGCCCGCCATCCACTCCGCACCCGGCCGCCGGTCCGAGACGTATCGGATGACGCCGATATGTCCGGCCTCGGCGATGGCCCGGGCATCGGGCACCCCGCCCGCGTAGTCGAGCAGCGTGCCCAGGGAGGTGCGGGCGGCGGCGGTGGGTGCCACGGCGGCTCCGGCCACGCCCAGGGCCGCCGCGCCACCGGCGAGCGCGGCGGCGCGGGCGAGGAAGCCGCGGCGGTCGATATCGGAATAGGGCATCGCAGAACTCCTTCGCACCATGGATCGAACCTGATCGAGCAAAGTCTGCGGCATGCCCGGCGCACCTTCCCCGATGGCGGGGACATGCCATCAGTGCGCCGGGGACCCCGAACGTGCACTCATTTCACCACATTCACATGGGAATCGCCAGGCTCACCGGGCACATGTGCACCACTGGTCCCAGGACGGACCGAGGGGATGCAACCGACAGAGCGGACTTCGCGGGACGGACCGCTCAGACGCCGATGCTGTTCAGCCGCGCGGCCACGTCGATGGTGCGGCGCGCCACGTCGGCAACCTCTCCGCGCACCACCGCCGCCACCTGCGCGGCCACCTGCGCGTCGATCTTGGCGAGACGGCCGAGCGTCCGCGCCCGCCAGCCCTCCGCGACCACCTCGAGCGCGATGTCGCGCGCGGCGGGGGCCTCGGTGTCGATCACGATGAGCAGCGGATCCGCCGCCCGGGCCACCAGCTCGAGGGGAACCTCCACCTCGGCGCGATAGCGGTTGGCTTTGAGCACGTCGACCGTGATGTCCAGGGTCACCGGGATCATCAGGTCGAAGGCCACCAGTCCGTCCTTATCGGAGGGACTGCCATCGTCGAGGCCGCCTCGTCCGGTGTCGCCGTCCGCGTCCACGCGGGCACCCACACTGGCAGCGCTCGGAACGCCCGCGTCCTCGCCGGCAGCGCCCGGGTCCACGGTGGCGGCCGCAGTCGCGCCGCCGTCGGATATCGCGGTGGTCGCGGCCTCCCCGTGGGCCACCAGCCGCGGCATGCGCACGCTCCCCCGCACCGATACCTCGGCGGCCTTGCGCGGCCCGGTGCGCAGCGGTCCGACCTCGATGGGTTTGCCCGCCAGCGATTCCACGACCTCGCGCACCCGCTGCGCCGTCACCACGTGTTGGAAGAACTGCCGACCGAATTCGTCGTAGCCGATCCAGTCGAATTCCGCCTGTCCGCGATACTTCGATTCCCGGCCGTCGATGATGGCCTCGACATCGAATACCCGGCCGCGTCGCGATTCCGGATCGTCGAGCATGACATTGAGGCGATTGGCGACCTCGCGCTGCACCATGCGGGAAATCGGGTCCAGCAGCAGTTCGAAGGCGGTGCCGATGGCCTGCGCCCGCATGACGAAGCTGACGTCGCGCCCGGTGACGGGCGGAATGTCGATCACGATGAGCAGCGGGCGCGCGGTGCGCGCGTGCAGGTCCAGGTCGATTTCGACCACCGCCTCGAGGCGCAGCCGCTGGCCGCCCAGTGTGATGTCCACCCGCAATTTCACCGGCACCATGACCTCGAAGTGCACATGCGGTCCGTGGCGGACGATACGTGGTTTGCCCACACTGCCTTTGGCGACGAAACGCGCGAGTCCGGCGGGTCCGACCGAGAACGGTCCGATGGTCATCCCCCGACCGGCCATACCGGAGACCGCCGCCTCGATTCGGGATTCCGTCACCGCCGCCTCGACAAATCGTTCACCGAATTCGGCGTAATCGATCCAGGTCGGTTGGTCGGACAACGGCATCCAGCTTCTTTCGTCGGGCGGAATCCCTGTCCTGCCGATGAGGGGGCAGCAGGACAGGGATCGTTCGGCGATGCTGCCGGGCACCGCCGGGCTCCATGGTAGGGCGTAATTCCCCCGTTACCTAGGGCGCGCCCGCATGTTTTCCATCATGCGGGATGCCGTTGTTCACAGTCGACCGTATCCGACCAGGCCGGAAAGCTCCGCGGGCCGATAGCGGTGGATGGTTATGCGCCCGAACTCATTACCCCCCACAGTGGTGATCATATCGCCGTCGGCGGCAATCACGAAGTTGGTGTGCTGCGTGAACGGACTGGTCTCGCTGTAGAGCACCACATCACCGACCCGCGGGCGATATCCGGGCGATTCGAAGCGGCCCTGCCGCTGGTAGTACTCGGTGAGCGTGTACACCCCGGGAATCCGCCACGAACCCGAGTTCGGATTGGCCAGCGGCTGTCCGGCCTCGCGCAGCACCCAGCTGACGAAATCGGCGCACCACGGCTCCTCGACACCCTCGGCGTATTTCGTGCCCGCGGGCTGGCGCGCGAATTCACCGCGCAACACCTCCACAATGCGTTTCTGGGTATCGTCCAGACCCGCCTGCTCGACCGCCGGGAAGTCACGCAACCGCTCCCCCGCCGCCGCGGGCAGGTGCTCCCGCTGCCACCAGCCGACCCCGACCACCGCCAGTACGGTCACCGCCGCCAGCGCCACCACCGCCGCCAACCAGCGCACACCCCTGACCCTACGGCCTCCGGACACCTCGTCCGCGCTCTCCCGCACGCTCATCCCACTCCCTCTCCGGCCGTGGTTCGACCGCATCACTACTTCGACGATCTTCGTCCGCGTTCGGTTCCCTTATCGTCGCGGCGGCGTCCGGAGTGAACGATCGGCCCGGATTGCGGCGACCTCCTCGCGCAGCCGGGCCATGAGACGCTCGGCGTCGTCGCGGTGCGCGGCGGCGCGGTCGGCGTGCCCGAGCGCGGCGGCCAGTTCGGCGAGCACGGTGTCCATCGGCCCCAGGAACGATGCGCCGGTCTCCAGGCCGCCGATGGTCCCGGCCAGCGGCAGCAGCGCGTCGTAGAGTTCCCGCGCGGCGGCCGTATCGCCGAGGAACAGCGCGATCCGCGAGCGGATGATGCTGAAGGTCGCCCAGAACGGCGGCCCCACCGGCGGCGCGGCGGCCAGCACCCGCCGCGCGTGCGCGGTATCCCCGCTGTGCAGCAGCGCGAGCGCGTAGCCGTAGGAGAACAGTTCCGGCGCGACCGCGGCGCGTTCGCCGAGCGCGGCCGTGAGTGCGGAGAAATCCCCGCCGCGCACCCAGGCCAGCGCCAGCAGCAGCCCGATGTGCAGCGCCTCCGCGTCACGGGTGACATCGTCGACCGGCAACGCCTGGGTCGCCAGGGGCGCGGGCCCGAGCACCCCCTCGTGGTGCCAGTCACCCAGCATGCGTTCGGCCGATTCGATGTCGCCGCGCACCAGTTCGAGCAGGAACTCGAAGGGCACGAGCGCGTCGAGCAGATGGCGCAGCTGCCCGTCGGTGGCGAATTCCGCGGCGCGCCCGGCGTGTTCGGCGGCGGTGGTGAGATCGGCGTCGGCCAGCGCCGCCCGGAAGAGCAGATAGCGTGCCAGCGCCTGGAATTCGGTGAGCTCGGCCGCAGCGGCCATGAGAAGCAGCCGTGTCGCAAGGCTTTTCAGCTCGTCGGCACGCAGGAACCCGGTCCGCACGAACGCGGTGAACGCCTGCGCGTTGACGGCCGTGCACAGCAGGTCGGCATCTCCGAGCGGTTCGGCCAGCGCCACGGCCGTGTCGGCGGCGGCCCGAGCGTCGTCGAGTTCGGTCAGCGCCGTGTGGAAAACGGCGGTCACCAGCACCAGGATCCGGTCGCGCACCGGCAGTCCGGTGTCGGCGCGGGCGATGCGCAGTGGTTCCAGCACCCGCGGGTCGGCGGTGTGCCAGTCCCGTGCCGACCAGATGAGCGGGGTTGGCCAACAGGTGGCGGCCCGTACCAGCGGTTCGACCCCGCCGAGCCGGTCGGCGAGATCGAGTGCCCGTTCGCGGACGACCCGCGCCTGTTCGTGCCGCCCGTCGTAGGCGAGGGCGGTGACGAGTTCGCAGCGCGCCTCCAAGACCGCCGACAGCTGCTCGCCGGTGGCGGCTGCGCCGTCGTGCCCGGCCAGTTCGTGCAGTGTCAGCACCGACTGCCAGCGGCGCACCGCATCGGCCCGCATCCGCCGTTCCACGCAGAGGCGGGCCGCGACCCGGCCGAAATGCAGTGCGCGCTCGGCGGTTTCGACGGTTGCGCCGAATGCCGCGTGATGCGCCAGGATTTCGGCGTCACGTCCGGTGAGGGCGGAGCAGTCCGGAACGCATATCCGCGCGCACAGCGATTCGAAAACCGCCCAGTGCATTCGAAGTCGGCGCAGCGCGGGGATGCCGCAGTACACGGTCTCCCGGATGAGCGCGTGGTCGAAGCGGATGCGGCCGCCGCGCTCGGTACGCAGCAACCGGGCCTGCTCGGCCGCCGCGACCCGGTCGACGACCTGGTCGGGTCCGAGTCCGGCGGCGGTGGCGAGGGTGGGCACGTCGCAGTCCTCACCCCAGACCGACATGAGTTCGAGCAGGTCGACCACCGCGGCGGGCAACTGCGCGACCCGGCGGCCGAGCAGGTCTCGCACGGTGTCGGGCAGCGCGTCGGTGGTGCCCTGGGTGGCGACGAGTTTGGCCAGCTCGCGCACGAACAGCGGATTGCCGCCGGTGCGGTGGCGCAGCAGTGCCACCAGTTGGTCGTCGGCGTCCACGAGTCCGGCGGCGGCCGCGGCCCAGCGGGTGCCGTTCAGATCGAGGCCGTCGAGTTCGATGCGGTCGGCGGTGAACAGGGCCAGGGCGGCGGCGGTATCACGCACTCCCGCACCGGCTTCGGTGCCACGCAGGGTGGCGATGATGAGCACGGGGCGGTCGCGCAGCCAGTGCGCCACCTGACGCAGCACCTGGAGGGTGGCGGTGTCCGCGCCGTGCACGTCCTCCAGCACGATCAGCACCGGTCCGGAGGCGGCGCGGCAGTGCCGGACCACGCGGCGGGCGAGGGTGAAGGCGTCGGCGGCGGCGGAGGCGTCGGGGTCGGCGGCGGTGAGTTCGACCAGCACCTCGGCCCAGGCCCAGGCCGGGGGCGCGTCCTCCACCTCGGGGCAGCGGCCGAATACGGCGGTCCAGCCCCGCTCGGCCAGTTGCGCCGCGACCGCGGTGGCGAGGGTGGTCTTGCCCGCGCCCGCCTCGCCGGAGAGCCAGACCAGGCGCACCTGGCCCGGCGCCGCCGTCTCCGCGGCCGCCAGCACGGCGGCGCGCTGCTCGGCATATCCGCTGTCGGGCAGCGGCTCCGGATGCGGGGCGCGCACTGTGATCGGCGCGGTCGGAGCATCGGAGCCGACCTGGTGGGTGAGGATCGCGGTTTCGGTGTCGCGCAGCGCGGGGCCGGGGTCCACCCCGAATTCGCCATTGAGGAATGCCCGGCAGCGGCGCACCGTGGTGAGCGCGTCCAGGGACTGCCCGAGCCGGTACTGGGCCAGGGCGAGCAGCCGCGCGCATTCCTCGCGGCCCGGATGCTCCTCGAAGACCGGCCGCAGCGCCAGCACCACCTCGGCGGGCCGGTTCAGCTCCAGCGCCGCCTGCGCCCGCAGCTCCGAGGCGGTGAACCGCAGAGCGGTCAGCCGGGCGGCTTCCGTTGCCGCCCAGGGCATTCCGTGGAATGTTTGCAGGGCGGCGCCGTGCCAGCAGGCCAGGGCGGCGTCCAGCAGCCGGATCTGTTCGAGCGGGTCGGGCCGCACGGCGGGATCGCGCATGGCGGCCTCGTGCCCGTGCAGCAGCTGCTCGAACTCCCAGGCGTCCACCTGGGCTGGTTCGAGATTCAGGGCGTACCCGCGCGATTCGGAGACGATGACCCGGGCGCGGGCCCGGCGCGGCCGGTCCGGTTCGAAGAGGCGGCGCAGATTGTGGATGTAGACCTGGAGCGCGGCGGTGGCCTTGGCGGGGGGATCACCGTCCCACAGGTCGTCGATGAGCCGGTCGGTGGGGACGACCCGGCCCCCGGCGGCGACCAGGCGGCCCAGCACCGCGCACTGCATGGGCGCGCCGGACGGCACCCGCTGGCCGTCGATGGAGATCTGCAGAGGTCCCAGCACCCCGATCCGCGTGACCGCCATGCTGTGCAGAAACCCCCGTACCCGCTGCCGTCTTGGACAAATGACTTGCTTGCGACACACAGAATGACAGAAATTCTGCGAGACGTCTCATCGGTGTGATCCGACTTAACCGAATACGAAGTGGACACGAAGAGTGATGCCGCACACTGCCATGGTGTCTCAGTCCGGGTTGCGCGTGCCCACCACGACGCGGTCGATCGGCGAGCAGCCGCGCGGAGCCGAACTATCGGTACTCCAGGGCTTTCCATACCCCGCCGCCTACCGCACCCCGGCGACCTGCGATGTGGTCGCCACCAATACCGCCTTCGCGGAGATGTTCCCGGGCCTCGAGCCCGGCACCAACCTGCTCACCTGGATGCTGCTCGACCCCATGGCCCGCTGCGTGCTGGTCGAATGGGAACTCGAGGCGCAGCTGCTGGTGCAGCGGTTCCGCAAGTCGGTGCCGCAGGCCGAATCCGGCCGCATCGAGGAGATCCTGACGCTGTGCCGCCGCGCACCGGACTGGGATCGGCTGTGGGAGGAGGAGATCCGGATCCCGGATACCGCGCGGCGGCTGCTGCTGGTGCGAGATGCGGAGACCGGCCACGAGCGCGCCCTGTACGCGCACACCTTCGGCTTCGAGGCCCCGCCGCGCCCCTGGCTGCTGTACACCCTGGTCCCGGCGACCTGAGCGGTCCGCCGTCGCGGCGCCGCCTCACGGTCCGGCTCGTCCGACGGTGACACGGCTGGCTGGATCGTGGTGTCCGGCTCGCCGGGCCGGGATACAGGGCCGCCGGACCGCGGCCTCGGACCCGCCGGATCGAGACCTCGGACCCGCCGGATTGGGCTCCCGGGCGTGACGGACCGTGGCGTCGGGCTCGCCGACCATTGCCTCGCAGCCGCGCCCGCGTATCAGGCTTGTGCGGCCGGACTCTCGAACCAGCCGTCGACCGGGTCGGCGTAGCCGTGATACACCAGCGGGATCCGCCGGTCCACCTCGAAGTGGCGGTACACCGCGAGCATGGCCCTCCGCACGGCGTGGGCGTGGAAGTCGTCGATGCGGCGAGCGCCGAGCCGGTGCTCGGGCAGCAGCTCCAGCCGGGTCAGCTCATCGGGGTCGGTGGCGTCGAGCCCGATGGGCGGGGCGTCGGCGATGAAGTGGTCGTGCAGGATGGCGTGCACACGCGCCGGGTCGGGGGTGCCCGCGGCGAAGGCCAGGAAGCGCACCCGGACGGCGCGGCGGGCGGGCGCTTCGGTCTCCAGCCGGTAGAGGAGTCCGGCGGTCGGACGGCGCACCGCGTGTCCGGCGAGCGGGTCCTGTTCGAGCAGGTGCAGCATGCTGCCGCCGGGCACCCGCGGTTCGGGGACGAGGAACAGGCTCAGCACGGGTGCACCGGAGAATCCGTCGGCCAGGCAGACTTTGGTGGTCATGGGATCGGGCATGCGCTTCTCCCTCGATTGTGCGGAACCGGGGTGCGGTCCGCGCCCGGGGCGGCAGCCCGGGGGGTGGTGCGATCAGCTGGTATTCGATATCTCGCCGCGGACCCGGGGTGGATGCGAGGCCGACCCGGCAGCGCGACCGGAGCACACCAGCGAATTATAGTCGAGCCGCATCACCCGCCGCGGGCGTTCGTCAGGCGTCGATCAGCCCGCGCCGGGACGCCGCCCGGCTCGCCAGCTGCCGCTCGATGGTGGCGCGTACCAGCGGCCACTCCTCGTCCAGAATGGAGTAGAACGCCGTACTGCGCACCTCGCCGTCCAGCCCCCGCGAATGCGCCCGCCGTACCCCGTCGCTGGTCGCGCCGAGCCGCTCGATGGCCATGCGGGACCGTAGATTCCGCATATCGGCGCGCATGGCGATGCGGCGCACCCGCCACGCCTCGAAGGCGTGCGCGAGCAGCAGCAGTTTGGACTCCAGGTTGATCCCGGCTCCGCGCGCGTCGGGCGCGAGCCAGGTGTTGCCGATCTCCGCGGCGTCCGGGATGGCCAGCAGCGGGTCGCCCGGCGGCAGCCCGTGCACCAGCGGCCACACCACCGGCCCCTGCCAGTAGTCGAATCTGGTGAACCGGGTGGAACCGAGCACCCGCCCGCTGCCCGCCGCGACGATGGCGAAGGCCAGCGAGGTGCCCGCGGCGTGCCCGGCGACCGCCTGGCCGATGTAGTCGATGGCCTCGTCCACGCCGTGCGGCACGGGGGTGAAGGCGAAATCGTCGCGATTGTGCGCCGCCGCCTCGGCGATTCCCGGAGCATGATGCGGCGCAAGGGGTTCCAGCCGCACTACGCGGCCGTTGAGAGTGACCGGTACAGGCACGTTCCCTCGATCTTTCGAAGCGGTCGGGGGTCGCGTCGGGCGGTGCCGCACCGGCTACCCGCTCCGGATAGGACGAACCAGCCCTGGCGCGCCAGTAGCAGCGTGAATCAGTGAGGTGAACGATAACGGAACACCGGCGCACCGGACGGCAGGCGACACACGAATTTCCGCGCCCGCCCGGCGGCGGTCAGGCCAGCGCGGACGTCCCCGCGCCGACGACGCCGGAGTCGGAGTCGTCCCAGGTGGCGGGTGGCGGGCCGAAGGTGCTGTGCGCGTTGGCGATCACCGCTTTGCCGAGCGCCCGGTTGCCGACCGCGCCGATCACCGCGCCGATGCCCGCGGGCAGCGCCCGCCCGAACACCAGCACACCGCGCTTGACGATGAACTGCACGACGAAGCGTTTCACCAGTGCGTTGTCGATATTCCGCACCACCGGCAGCCGGTCGGCCACCACGGAGGCCCAATCCCGCGCCGACTGGCTGGCGTTCTTGCCCATCACCGCCGTGCCGGTCTCACCGAGCACGACGCTCACCACCATGGCGCGGCGCTGTGCGGGCGGCAGCGAGCCGACGCCGTGCACCGCGCCCACCGAGACGGCGTACAGCGCCGACGCCTCCAGGAAGAACACCGACTCGACGCCGCTCACCGCCAAGCCGATCAGCGTGCCCACGCCGGGAACCGCCGCGCTCAGACCCGCGACCGTGCCGCTGGCGGTGACCAGCACCAGGTAGCGCGTCTCCAGACCCCGCGCGATGTCCTCGGGTGACCGGCTCGGATGCTTGCGGCGCAGCCGGTCCACGTATCTGGCCGCCAGCGGCGCCTGCACCCCGGTACCGCCGCGCAGGATCAACTCGATGGATTTCTGCACCGTGCGCTCGAACATGACGGGCGTCCCCTTTCATCATCGGCAACGCCCGAGCGTACGGACCGCCGCGCCCGGAATCGGGTTCCGACACGGCATCGACCGGCCCGTTACGGCCGAGGGCCGCGGCAGTCCCTCCCGCTGGTAGTACTTGATGGTCCGGTCCGCATCGTCACCGGCT
Organism: Nocardia sp. CC227C; assembly: GCF_030767025.1. Classification (GTDB taxonomy): domain Bacteria; phylum Actinomycetota; class Actinomycetes; order Mycobacteriales; family Mycobacteriaceae; genus Nocardia. Next base: position 192,790 of record NZ_JASITE010000004.1, read on the forward strand.
CAGAGCCGCACGCAGTCGCCCATAGGTCGGCGCGAGTTCCCCGACCACCTCGGCGGCCGCCCGGTCCCGCTCCGACACCAGCAGGTGCTGCAGGGACCCGATGAGCCGAGCCTGCTCGACCATGACCGCCGCCGCCTCGCCATATCCGATGCGCCGCAAGCAATCCGCCGCATCCGAGACCCGACGTGCGCCCACCCGGACGGCGAACGCCGTCAGATGCGTCCGCAATCCCGGCGCACACCCATCCGCCAGCATCGCCGCCAGACGCCGCGCCGCATCCCCACTGGCATTGCCCGCCAGGCGTTCCCGCGCCCGTGGCAGACAGGCGGCGACGGCCTCCTCCTCCCCCACCACGCGGGTCCGCTCGAACTCGGTGTACATGGTGAACGGCTGCCCGTAGTCGACCGAATCCCCACGCCACGCCGCGAGAAAGTCCGCGATTTCGATGCGCGCGTACGGATATCCCTGCGGGTCGTGCACGGTGACCCCGCCCTCGTCCATTCCGACGACGACCAGGAAGTGATCAGCCCCGACCGGCCCGCGCATCTCCGGCTGGTACCGCAGATACCCCATCTCGACCGGTCCGATGAACACCGGCCCACCGCGCAGCGCCTCCCCGAGCCGCGCCACCGGGCCATCCCCACTGGTCACCGTGGCCCGCCACCCCAGCGCCGCCAGTGCCTCCCCCACACCTATCTCCGGATTCCACCCACGCGGATCGAAGAAGGCCACCCCCTCCCCCACCTGCATCCCGAACGGGCTACCGGTAACGGTCTCGATCACCGCCGTACCGGGACCCCTGCCCCCCATCATCATGGCGAGCCCATTCGCATAGCAGTACGGCCCCGACCCGATATACGGAATCTGACTCGTCAGCTGTCCTACATTCATGGCCTCACGCTGACAGGAATCCCCGAAAAACGCTACGCCCATGCGATTTTCGCACTCCGGCCACGGCATCGGCCCACGGCCCGGAAATGCGCTCGATCGACCGAGCCGAGCCCTCTACCATCGGGCGGGTGACGGGATCGGTCAATCGACAGTGGGTGCTGCGCCATCGCCCGGACGCGACGGTCCGGGACGAGGATTTCGAATTGCGCAGTGCGCCGATTCCTAGCATCGCGTCCGGCGAGGCGTTGATTCGAGTGCGGTGGCTGGGTATCGATGCCACGCAGCGGGGATGGCTCAATGACGCCGACAACTACATGGATGCCGTACCGCTGGGCGCGGTAATGCGCGGTAGCGGGGTCGGGCAGGTGGTGGCCTCGGAGCATCCCGGTTATCCGGTAGGGAGTTGGGTCTTCTTCGACGGCGTCGGCGGCCCCATCCTCGAACACGGCCTCGCCCACCTCGCCCACCACGCCCGCGTCGTCCTGACCGGCGCGGTGGCCACCGGCTACCAGGGCACAGACCCGTCCACCGGCCCCCGCAACTACCCGCGCCTGGCCCTCACCCGCTCGCGCCTGGAGGGCTTCATCTTCCTCGACTACGTCGACCGCTTCCCCGAAGCCTTCACCACCCTCCTGGACTGGCACACCCGAGGCCACCTCACCCTCGCCGAAACGATCACCCCCGGCCTAGAATCCGCCCCCTCCGCCCTCCGATCCCTCTTCGAGGGCCACAACCTGGGCAAACAACTGGTCCAGGTAGCCGGCCGCTGATTCCGCTCGCCAGGCTGCGCCAGTCTGACCGGCACGGCGACGCGGCGGGCGGAGCGCCGGACCGGTAGCGGCTGGGTTGGAAAGCTGCCGTAGTCGTCCAACGCGTCCCCTCGTCGCCGCCATGTCGTCCGGCACCAGGTTACGGACCGCCGCTCCGGCGCGGGTTTCGGTGGGCGACAGCCGTCGTCCGTCAGTACCGTTCGCCGCCGTCGCGGCCCACATCCTCAGTGTCGCAATGATTTCGGCGTTCAATGCGGCGCTGCAACCGACACGCCGGACGCCGTCGGCGACATGGTCGTGGTACTCACCCTCGTCGAATACCTGAAGCCCGGCGCCACCCATGGAAAGGTGGTGGTATGGCTGGGTGCGTTGAGGTGATTCGCCGATGATGTCCGATCCGGAACTGAACCCCGCTGCCGTCGAGATCGGCAGCTTCCTCCCGCCGGCGCCGGACACGGTCTGGCGCGCGCTGACCGATCCGGATCTCTTGGAGCAGTGGCTGATGCGCTCGGTCGGCTTCGCCCCCGCGGTCGGCACCCACTTCATCTTCTCCCTACCCACCCGACCGCCCGGCGAGATCGCCTGCGAGGTCCTGACCGCCGAACCCGCCACCCAGCTCACCCTGCGCTGGATCGACCTGCGCGCCGACTACCCCGCCCACTGGATAGTGGACTGGACGATCCACCCCCAGGGCCGCGGCACCCGCCTGCTCCTCACGCAGACCGGTTTCGACATCGAAGACCGCCGCCAGAAGATGGCCCGCAACGCCATGGAGCGCGGCTGGAAGGGCACCCTGTCTCGCTTGCGCGAACTACTCGACCGATAACCCGCTCGCCCCGTGGGTCGTGACGCTCGCTCATGGCGGATGCGATCGCCGGCACCCTCAGGTCGATGGCCGGTCGCGTTCTCGGACGTGAATCCTCGCTTCGACGACGCGAATGCGGTCGTCGACGAACGGATGGGTCGACAACATGGTCAGAAGTAGGCGCCCGCGCAGCGCCCGGCCCGCGCCCGCGGCCCGGGACTCGCTTCCGTTTTCCCGTAGCCACGCGAGCACTCCGGCACCGAAGCCGAGATCGACCGCGACCCGGTCTGCCACCCGTTCGTCGCGCCGGTCGATGGCGAGGGTGGCAAGCCGCTGCGCGACCAGCAGCACGATGGCGATGAGCGCACCCCGGAGCCCGAGCAGCCAGAGCAGCAGGCCGATCACCGTCGCCCAGGCCGCCGCCTCCGTGGCCGCGAGAATTCCGGTACGGGGAGACCGGCGGGACCGGACTTCGAAGGCGGTGGACACCGCGGCGGGCAGCGCATGCAGCGGGAGCGCGTACCAGTACAGCATCGAGTACCAGACGCCGCGAGTAGCGCTGAGCAGATGCCCCAGTTCGTGCGCCAGCAGTCCTCGCAACTGCGCCGGTGTCATGCGATGCACGGCCGCACTCGATATTTCGACGACCCGGCCGTCGTATGCCACACCCCGGACTTTCTCGGACTCCGGCACCGAGATCACATAGTCCGCCTCCGATACCCCCGCCGCGTCGACGACTTCGCGCCACGCCGGGGTGAGTCGGCGGGCTTGCTCCGGAGTGGGGGCGACGAGGCCCGCGAGCTTTTCCCGCCGCCACCTTCGCGCCCCATCCAAGACGGGCACAATGGAAAGCAGCCACAGCTCGACCGCGATGATCGTCCCCCACAGCCCGAAGAGGCCACCGAGTCGCCCGACGATCACGCCCGACAGCACGACCGAGGGCATGCCGACGACCACCCGCAACGTGGTGGAGACGTACCGGTACCGGCGCAGTCCCCGACGGTATCGGGCACGTTCCCGTGATCCGGCGACTTCCAGACGAGGCGTCGACATCGCACCCCCAACGCGGTCCCTCTCCGAAAGTCCAGAGTAGCCAGGGAAAGTGGCGATCGTGCCTACACTCGGTGAACTGTGCGGGCCCTCATCTGGGCGGCGGTCCGCTCAGGATGGCGCTGCCACCACGGTAACCGTCGGGGACGCCATGACGGCCGCTGGCCCCGCATCATCCCCCGCACGCAGCCGACCTGTCATGCGGGCCAGGTGAATTCGGGGTCGGTGAGGTAGTCCTGGCGGCGCGCGTCCAACGCCATGGTGACCATCTGGTGCGCGCTCGGGCCGATGACCTTGCGCAGTGGCGGGTTCGGGTCGCCGACGAGATCGAGCAGGGCGGCGGCGGCGACTTCCGGTGCGGCATCGGCCCATTCGTTTTCGGCGGGGTCGGTCGCGGGCTGCTCGGTGGTCGGCGGCTCGGCCGACATGTCCGGGTAATCGGGCATGCCGAGGATGGCTTCGCGAGCCGCCGAGTACGCCGGGATGCCCGTGGCGAACTTCATGCTCGACTTGGCCCAGTCGGTGTCGAAGCCGCCCATCTGGGCGAGGGTGACCTTGATGCCGAAGGGGCGCAGCTCGTCGGCGAGGGAGGCGCTGAATCCCTCGAGTGCCCATTTGCTGGCGTTGTACATGCTGAACAGTGGCAGCGAGCCGACCGCGCCGACCGTCGAGATCTGCACGATGTGGCCGGAGCCCTGTGCGCGCAGGTGGGGCAGCGCGGCCTGCGACACCCAGAGCGCACCGTAGAAGTTGGTGTCGATCTGGTCGCGGATCTGGTTTTCGGTGAGTTCCTCGAGTGCGCCGACGAGCCCGTAGCCCGCGTTGTTGACGAGTACGTCGATGCGGCCGGTGACATCGAACGCCTCGACCACCGTGGCGAAGACGCGGTCGCGATCGCGGACGTCGAGGGGCAGCACGGTGAGCCGTTCGGTGGCGAGGTCGGCCATGGTGTGCGGGTCGCGGGCGGTCGCGACGACGGTGTCACCGGCGTCCAGCGCCGCCACGGTGAACGCTCGGCCGAGCCCGCGGTTGGCTCCGGTGATGAACCAGGTTCTGGACAACAGCAATCCCTTCGTCGGATGGACGGCGTTCGCCCGTCGGTCAGCCTCGCGTCGATACGGCGTCGCGGGAGGCATGACCCCGGAGAAACGAGACGGTTCGTCTCGTTGACGTCACCCACTCTGCGTCACCACGCGACGATTGTCAAGACGAGACGTTCCGTCTTGTTAGGATCGGCACCATGGCCGCCAAACCCACCAGCACCCGCCGCCGCGAGAGCTCGCGCATCGCGATCCTCGACGCCACCCGCGCCCTGCTCGGCGAGGTCCCGTACGCGAAGCTGACCATCGAGTCGATCGCCGCCCGCGCCGGGGTCGGCAAGCAGACCATCTACCGCTGGTGGGATTCCAAGGGTGCGGTGGTCCTCGACTCCCTGCTCGCCGTGAGCGAAAACCCCGACGGCGGAATCGAACTCCCGGATTCCGGCGATCTGACCACGGACCTGAAAGTCGTCTTACGCGCCACCGCGGCCGAATTCGCCGACCCCGCGTTCAGCGCCCCGATCCGCGCCCTGATGATCGAGATCATCGCCGACCCCGCCCTGGCCGCGCTCTACCGGGAGAAGCTGCAACAGCCCACCCACGACGCCATCCTCACCCGCCTGCGCAGCGCCCAACGCGCCGGCCAACTCCGCCCCGACGCCGACCTCCCCCTTCTCATCGACATGCTCTACGGCCCCCTCACCCACCGCTGGCTCCTCCATTCGACCACCCTCGACGACACCTTCGCCGACGCCATAGTCGACGCGGTTCTGCACGGATTCGCCTAAAGCCCGGATTGTCGGCGCCAACGAGCCCGCATAATCGGTGGCATCCGAAAACGGCTGTCCGACCATACGATTCGTCCATGATCTTTCCGACACGGACACTGCGCATCAGCGTCGCCGCCATCGCCCTCACCACAGGACTCGTCACCGCGGGCGGCTCAGCCGCCGCGGAAACCACCGGCACCGGCAGCAGTTCGATCGGCACCGGTTCCGCCGATGTGGTCCAGAACCTCATCACGTCACTCGCATGTGCCGTGGGCGCGATGTCCTGCCCTATCGTCATACCCACGTGATCCCGATCAGGCGGAAATTCCGGCCCGGCCGTCCGCCGCAGGTCACAGCACCTGCTCCGGCGTCGGCACCGGAGCCTCGGGTGTGGCGATCCGGCGGTTGAACGTGCCGTGGAAACCCCAGGGGATGTGGTGTTCGAGCCAGGCGGTGGCCAGTGGGCCGCGGTCGAGGTCCTTGGCGTCGAAAACCACGAGCTGCGAACGGTCTTCGTCCAATTGGTGATTCAATGCCAGCAGCCAGCCGTCATCCTCGGCGGCGTCGCGGCCGCGCGGAACGAACAGCGGTTCGCCGACCGAGCTGGGGCCGAGGTCGCAGCTGGTCGTCGCGCCGGTCTCGGTGTCGACCTTGACCACGGAGTTGAACAGCCGCGCCGGGCCGCCCTTCCCGGCGAAGTAGGTGTAGCGGTGTCTGCGGGTGCCGCGCCGCCAGTCGAACTGCGGGAATTCACCGGATCGGTCCGATACCTGGTTCTCGATGATTCTGCCGTCCTTGGTGATCCGGAACTGCATGAGCGTGGAGTCGGGGTACTCGGGAATGCCGAGGTCGGTGCGATTGACCATCCCGGTCATGAGCCGCAGCTTCTCCCAGTCGGTTTCGAGGCGGGGCAGTTCGACCACGACGTCATCTCCGTCGTCGTAGGCATTGGTGAAGTGGACGTGCAGCAGCGCCTCGTGCTCCACGATGCGGACCCGAACGCCGTCCCTGGGCACCAGGACGAATCGAGTTCCCTTGCCGTGCTTGAACTCCAGCGAATCGACGAACGACGTCATGGACAGCGCGATCTTGCCGATATCGGGCAGGATCGGGTCCAGCACGAACACCGGGTATTTCCGCGTCAGCGCGAAGTCGTGGTTCCACGGCAGATCGAGCATCGGACGGAGGCGAGTCCGGTCAGCCGTCCGTGGCGGTCGATCCGAAAGGTCCGAATCCGCGGTGTCGGAAGCAGATCGAGGCCGAAGTTGTACATGTCGCCGGTATCGGGGTCCCACTTCGGGTGCGCCGAGAAGGCGCCGAGATATCCGAGCCGACCACCGAAGTCGGTACTTCCGAGAGTGTCGAGCGTTTCGGGATCGATCCGATGCGGACTGCCGATCTCCCACAGCGCGAGCAGTTCACCGGCGCAGTTGACGATATTCGTGTTCGCCACGTTCTCCGGCAGGCGTCCGACATTCGCCCGGAAGCCACCCGGAATCTGATCTCCGACGCCCCGGAACCGAATGGTGCTCGACTGCTGGCCGTGCTTGAAGTGCCGGGTGCGCACGTATCGATTGCGGAACCGCACCGAGCGGCCGTCGAGGATGAACTGCGAGATCATCCCGTCGCCGTCGAAGATGTTGTGCAGCAGCAGCGACGCCACGACGCCATCGACACCGTCGCCGACCTGGTCGTCGATCACGCCCCCACGGCCCTCGGATTCACTCCGGACCCAGACCTGCTCCGACGCGCGAGCCTGTTCATCACCGGCGGCGTCAATCAGATCATCGAAGGCTGGCTATCGGGTGCGATCACGATGACCGCCGCCGAACTCGCCGCCGACTGCGCACGAATGTGCATCAACGTATTGCAGGCCCCGGACCGCTCCCCATCCAGTCCCGTAGCCACATAACGCGATTCGACCGCTCAGACCTCACCGTCGAGGGTCAGTACGACCAGGGGGATCGGCCGGTCGATCTTGGACTGGAAATCCGCCAGCAGCGGGTTGTTGGTCAGCACCCACGCCGCGAACTCGTCATAATCCGCGCCGTCGAGCACCTTGCCGGTGCCCCGGTAGGTCTTGTCCCGGAGCTCGATGGTGACCTGCGGATTGGCCTTGATGTTGTACCACCAGGCCGGGTACTTGTCCTCGATGAACGAACTCACGTACATCGCGTCGCCCCGGTACAGGGGTCCCAGCGGGGTCGTGTGCCGCTTGCCGCTCTTGGCTCCGGTGGTGGTGAGCAGAATCAGGTCGCCACCCGCGTAAGCGCCACCCACCTTGCCCGAGTTCTCCCGGAACTCCCTGATCACGTCGTCATTCCAATTGGCAATGCCGACCTCCTCAACCCACGCCTGGTTCCACGGCGCGTTCGGATCGTCGTAGCCGGTGATCTCGGCCCGCTCCGGCTGGCCCGGGGTCGATTCGTTCTCGCTCATGATTCGAGTATGCCGACGAGATAGGACAGCTACGGTCCTAATTAAACGAGAACTATCGACGCGTTGATCCCCGAACGCGCCATGCGGCCCTCACTCACCTCATTCGGCCATCGCGGCGCGTAGCCTCCCACTCATGCCCTCCGGCGGTAGCAGACAGGTCCGCGCCGCGCGCAAGCGCAAGAAGCGGATGGCGCGCGTCGTCCACGATCTCACCGACGCGCAATGGGACGCACTGAAGACCGCCTGGGGCGGCTGCGCCTACTGCGGCGCCCCCTCCCTCTCGCTACAGAAGGACTGCATCCAGGCCATCTCCCGCGGCGGCCGCTACACCCTCGGCAACGTCGTACCCGCGTGCGGATCATGCAACGCCAGCAAATGCAACGCGGAAGTGACCGGCTGGCTGCGCCGCAAGAATCTCGACGAACGCTCGTTCCTCGTGCGCCACTACGAGATCTCGGCCGAGCTCACCGCCCGGTTCGCCCAGGAGTGCGACTAACACTCAGCGAGTCACCGAAGACAGCTCGCGCCCCATGTAGCTACTCATCTGATGCTCGCCGGATTCCTCGCCCGCACGCTCACCCAGGCCGCATACCCCCGCTGACCCAACCGTCGAGCGCGGAACCATCCCCGCCAAGAGGGATCAGCGGCCAGGGTCGAGTTCTCCGCGAGAATCGCGTCGTTGGCCCGCAATAGGTTCCGATGACACCTTCGGGGATTCCGCGATCACTCCGGCGCGTAAGCGCGCAGGAAGGTGTCGGTCGCGGCTTCGGCGATGGCGCGAAGTTCGGCGGCCGAGATCTTGCGTGTGCCCGGCCGTGACCGGGTTTCCAGGGGGCCGGTGAGAAGAGCGAGGTACTGTTCGGCGGCTACGTCCGGATCGGATCGTCGCAGCTGTCCGGCCAGGGTCAGTCTTGCCAGCCGGTCGGCTAGGGCCTCGCGCAGCCGAATCGCGGTGCGCTGCTGGATTTCGGCCGCCAGGTCGGCGAAGTCCCCGAGGTCCGCATCGCCTGAACCCGCGGGCGCCGGTGCCGCGGACTCCCCTCCGGGAGCAAACCGAATTGAAATACTGAGAGTTGGCCTGCAGGATAGGGAAGTCCCTGCGGATCGGCAGTTCAGTTCACTGCGACTCCGAACAGGGGAATCCAGTGCTAGAGAGAGTCATTCAACGTGCATAAATCCAACCGGGCAGCCGCCACCACCGCCGCGGCGCTCAGTGCGCTCGCCGCGGCGATCGCGTTCGCCGCGCCTCAGGCGGGGGCAGCCGTCACGAGCATCCACGTCGAACAGGGACAGAGCTTCGGCAGCTCGGCAGACGCCCGCGGCACCGGCTGCTCCTACCCGATCACCGTGACCACGGAACCCGGCAAGTCGGTGGTCTTGCTCGACCAGATCGGCGACGACCCGAAAACCGCGGACCACAAGCAATTTCAGCCGTACAGAGTGGTAGCGGATGCGTCCGGAACGGCGCGTACCACGTGGACCCCCGACCGGGCGGGCTCGCACAAGATCGTGGCGCTCGAACTCTTGGGCGATGACGAGTTCGATGTCTACACCCGCAACGGTGCGATAAACGTCGGAACCGGTGTCAATCTCGGTCCCGCCTGCGTCGTACTGCCCTGAGCGCTTCCCCGCAGACCGGCGTGTCGTCCTCCGCTCCGCACCGGGCAACACCCGGTCTGCGGCGCGCTGCGATGATTCCTCGCAGGCGCTGATCCGCTACACCTCGAGGCGGAATTCGGCTGTGTTCCGGCACAAAGCACCGTCATGACGAAGGCATGATGTACTCGCACTGCAGGTCGGACACTCTCGCGATGTGCTCGAAGTCGTGGTCCGCGGCAAGCACGGTCGCATCGTTCACGATGGCATAGCCGGCGATGAGGATGTCGAGCGAGCCGGCAGCACGGGCCAGTCCCGCATTCCACAGTGCTTCCTGGATATCGAGCACGAGCGATTCCTCGGGTGCGCGCTCGAGCGGGAACCCGAGGGAGATCTGCTCTCGATAGTGCGCGTACTCCTCGGGCGTTCGGGCGCTGTGGCAGAACTCGAGCACCTGCGGCGGGCAGGTGACGAACAGGTCGGCTGGCGCTCGCTCGATACGCCGGAGCCTCGCAGTGATATCCGCGTCTCCGGTAGCCAGCCTTGCCCAGACCGAATTGTCGACCAGGTAGTCGGTCACGCGGACTCGGATTCGCTCGGAGAGACCACCGGCGCACCGAGCTCGTTCTCCAGGTCGGTCAGCCCTGCGATACCGTCGATCATCGCGCCCTTCTGCTTCGAAGCGATGAGGCGGCGCAACGCGAGATCGAGGACGGCTCGGTTCGATCGCTCGCCCGTGAGCGCCCTGGCACGCTCGATCAGCCGCGGATCCAGGTCGACGCTGGTGACTGCCATGATGACCCCCTACCCATTGATTATATGGCTGATTATATATCAACAGCTTCAGGGAAACACTCACTCGTGCCGCGGACTCCTGCTGGCGTACTGACCGCGCCATCCGACGTCGCAGCGGACTCGACTAGACGTTGAACCTGAACTCGACCACGTCCCCATCGGCCATGACGTAGTCCTTCCCCTCCATCCGCACCTTGCCCGCGGACTTGGCGGCTGCCATGGAGCCCGCCGTGACCAGGTCGTCGAAGGCGACGATTTCGGCCTTGATGAAGCCGCGTTCGAAGTCGGTGTGGATGACGCCGGCGGCCTTGGGGGCGGTGTCGCCCTGGTGGATGGTCCAGGCTCGGGCTTCCTTGGGGCCGGCGGTGAGGTAGGTCTGGAGGCCGAGGGTGTGGAAACCGGCGCGGGCGAGCGCGTGCAGGCCGGGTTCGGTTTGGCCGATGGATTCGAGGAGTTCCAGGGCGGATTCGGCGTCGAGTTCGAGGAGTTCGGCTTCGACCTTGGCGTCCAGGAAGACGGCGTCGGCGGGGGCGACGGCGGCCTGCAGTTCGGCCTTGCGGGCCTCGTCGGTGAGCACCGACTCGTCGGCGTTGAAGACGTAGAGGAACGGCTTCGTGGTGAGCAGGGACAGTTCCTTCAGGAGCTCACCGTCGATCTTGTCGCGGACGGAGAACAGGGTCTTGCCCTCGTTGAGGAACTCCTGGGCCTGCTTGGCGGCGTCGGCGACCGGCTTGCGGTCCTTCTTGACCTTGGCTTCCTTGTCGAGGCGGACCACCGCCTTCTCCAGGGTCTGCAGGTCGGCGAGGATGAGCTCGGTCTCGATGACCTCGATATCGGACAGCGGATCGATCTTGCCGTCCACATGCACCACGTCATCGTCGGCGAACACCCGCACCACCTGGCAGATGGCGTCCGCCTCGCGGATATTGGCGAGGAACTTGTTGCCCAGGCCCGCGCCCTCGGACGCGCCCTTCACGATGCCCGCGATATCCACGAAGGACACCGTGGCGGGCACGATGCGCTCGGAGCCGAAGATCTCGGCGAGCTTGTCCAGCCTCGGATCGGGCAGCGGGACCACGCCGACGTTCGGCTCGATGGTGGCGAAGGGGTAGTTCGCCGCGAGCACGTCATTGCGGGTCAGCGCATTGAACAGCGTCGACTTTCCGACATTGGGCAGGCCGACGATTCCGAGGGTGAGACTCACGGAGAGCAGATTCTACCCGCGCGCATCAGCGGGAACCGAGCCGGGCGGGCCGGGGCGGCCGAGGGCCGTTTTCGTCGGTGCCCGCCGATACCATCCGATACGAGGCGAGGCCGCGAACCGGCCGCCGTCAACGATTCGAGGGGGTGCCGTGATGGCGTATTCGAAACCTGTCCCGCTTGGCGACGCGCTCGACGCACTGAACAGGCAGTTGGCGAACGCCGCTGCCGCCGGACAGCTGTCGCTCACCGTTCCGGCGGACGGCGGCCCGCTGCGACTGCTGCCGCGGGATGTCGAACTGACGCTGCGACTCACCGCGGTGCACACCGCGCACGGCCCGGAATTTCTCGTCACCGATACGGCAGCCGAAACAGCCTCGCACACAATAAAATTCACGATGCGGCCGGATACGAGCGAGTCGTTCACCCCGGTCCCGTCCCCGACCGGGAGTGCCGGGGAGCCGGATCCCGAGCCACTGGTTCCCGAGCCGACCGACCCGCACGCCGAGATCATCGACCTGTATGCGGGAATCCTGGCCGACCGGGACCGACTACTTGGTCCGCTGCATCGCGACACCCTCATGTCGGGAGCCAACCTGGCCCGCGCCTACCGCGAGGCGGGAGCCTTCGACGAGGCCGTCAACCTGTACGAACGCGTCGTCATCGACTGCGAGAGCACCTTCGGCACACACGACCCGGACACACTGCTGTTCCGCGCCAGCCTGGGTCGCGTCTACCGGGAAGCGGGCAAACTCGCCGAGGCTGTCGCTTCGGACGAACGGACACTGGCGGATACCGAGCATGCCTGTGGAACGGAACATCCGAACACTCTCATCGCCCGCCACAACCTGGCGTACGCCTACCGAACGGCCGGTCGTCTCGATGAGGCCATCGCCACCTTCCGCGAAGCGTTGGCGGCGAGTGAGCGTATCTGCGGCGTCGACGACGAAAGCACCCTAGCCACCCTGGAATGCCTGGCCGGTGCGCTACGGACCGGGGGCCGCATCGATGAGGCGGCCGAGCTGGACGAACGGTTGCTGTCCACCCGAGAACGTACGCTCGGCCCGGATCACCCGGACACTCTGTTCGCGATGGATTCGCTGGCGGAGGACCGGGACCTCCAGGGCCGCCGTGACGAATCCGTCGAGATGCACCGGCGAGCGCTGGCCACCGCCGAACGGGCATTGGGTGCGGACCATTCCCTGTGCGTCCGCATCCGCAACAACCTGGCCTTCGCCTACGACCGGCTCGGACGGCTCGACCTGGCGGTCGAACTGTTCGAGCAGGCGGCCGCCGACCAGGAACGGGATCGGGGCCCCGACCACCCGCTCACCCTCCTCGCCCGAAACAATCTAGCCACCGCGTACTCCGGGTTGCACCGATACGCCGAGGCGATCGCCCTGTTCCGATCCGTCGTCGCCGATCGCGAGCGCGTACTGGGGGCACACCATCCGGATACGTTGAAATCGCGGGAGCACTTGGCGCTGGCCTACGAACAGAGCCTGCGCACCGATTCTCGCGGTGGTGCTGCGGCACCTCCGTTCACAGCCAATCGATGAACTCGGCAGGATGGTCAGCTCCAAGGCGGCTCAGCCCCGGATATCACCTACGAAGGCCACCGGCTGCCCGGTTATCCGCGCGACCGTGGCGAAGTCGCGGTCGTCGCACAGGATCGTGAGTCTGTGATGCTCGGCGGTCGCCGCCACCAGCAGATCCACGGCCCCCGCCGAGCGATGCGTGCCTTGTTCCGTCATCAGCTGTTGTATGTCAGCGGCACGTTCGTATCCACGTTCGTACATCGGGACCCAGGCGAACAGGTCACGCAGTAGACGGCGCTTCTCGAGTCGGTCGGCCAGTGAGCGAGCCGAGTACAGGAATTCGAGCTCGACAATCGGACAGGTGGCGATCACGCCCGCGGTCAACTGGTCCACCCATGCCTGTCGCAACTTGTCCTGCAAGATCCGGAAGAGTCCGGATGGGTCGATGAGGTACAGGGCTGTGCTCACCGCCGGTATGCCGCCTTGTCGTCGAGGAATTCATCGAAGTCGCCCCGATCGGCCATATCGCCCAGGCGGGCCAGCGCCCTGATCCGGACCAGCCGCTGGCCGACCTCACGTAGTGCGGCGTTGACGGTGTCCTTCTTGGTCTTGGTCCCCAGCACCTCCGCGGCGATGGCCAGCGCCTCTTCGTCGATCTCGATCGGAGTCTTCGATGCACCCATGACCTGCCTCCTTCGGATATCCAGTACATCCAAGTTAGACGTCCATGGTATCAACGGCCGCCGAGGCCGGAGAGGGCGGTGCCGCGGATGAAGGCGCGCTGGGCCACGGCGTAGACGGCGATCAGGGGCAGCAGGATGACGACGGCGGCGGACATGAGGAGGGGCCAGTGGGTGTGGTACTGGCCCTGGAGGCGGACCAGGCCGAGGGTGGCGGTGGCGTAGTCGTTGCGTTGGATCATGATCAGCGGCCAGAGGAAGTCGTTCCAGACGGTGATCCAGGTGAGGACGGCCAGCACCATGAGGGCGGGGCGGGTGTGCGGGAGCAGGACGCGCCAGTAGATCTGCCAGGGGGTGCAGCCGTCGAGGATGGCGGCCTCCTCCAGTTCGCCGGGGAGCGTGGCGAAGAACTGGCGCATGAGATAGGTGCCGAAGGCGCTGCCGAAGAGGCCGGGGACGATCATGGACCAGGGGGTGTCCACCCAGCCGAGAAAACGCATGAGGATGAACTGCGGGATGACGGTGACGGTGAGCGGCACCATGAGGGTGGCCAGGTAGCAGAAGAACAGGGCCTCGCGGCCGGGGAAACGCAGGCGGGCGAAGGCATATCCGGCCAGGGAGCAGAAGAACACCTGCCCGGCGGTGACGCAGGCGGCGTAGACGGCGGTATTGAGGAGCATGCGGCCCAGCGGGATGAGATCGAAGACCTCGGCGTAGTTGGACCACTGCGGATGCGTCGGCAGCGGAGACGGATCACTCACGCCCACATCGGATTTCAGCGACGCCGACAGCGCCCACAGCACAGGTGCCAGTGCACACCAGCCGACGCCGACGAGCGCCAGGTAGGCGAGTGAGCCCCCGGCGATCCGCCGCCGGATATTGCCGCCCACCCGCGCGCTCACCGCTCCGCCTCGCCGCGTCGAGCCAGCCGCAGTTGCACGATCGTGAGCACCAGCAGCATCGCGAAGATCACCCAGGCCAGCGCGGCGGCGTAGCCGATCTCGTAGAAGCGGAAAGCGTTCTGGAACAGCATGATCCCGAGCACGTAGGTGCCGGTCTCCGGGCCGCCGTTGCCGCCGGTGAGCGCGTACGCCTGATCGAATGCCTGCACGGTGTTGATGACCGTGATGACGAAGACGAACGACAGCGCGCCCCGGATGAGCGGCAGGGTGATCGACCGGAACCGCCGCAGCGCCCCCGCACCGTCGATTCGTGCTGCCTCGTAGAGGTTTTCCGGCACGCCCTGCATGGCGGCGAGCAGGATGACGGTGGCGAACGGCACGCTCTTCCACACGGTGACGATGCTGAGCGAGATCAACGCCCAGTCCGGATCGGTCAGCCACGGCACCGGCCCCAGCCCCACCCACCCGAGCGCGAGGTTCACCAGCCCGTCCTCGGTGGCGAAGAGGAACCGGAACACCACCGCCATGGCGACCGTGGAGGCCACCAGCGGCAGGAAGGCCACCGTGCGGAACACGCCGATACCCGGCAGTTTTCGATTCAACAGCCCGGCGACGGCCAGGCTGATCACCACCGTGGGCAACAGGGTGAGCAGCGTGAACACGGCGGTATTCCGCAATGCGATATAGAAAAGCGGATCGTCGGCGAACAGCCGCCGGTAGTTGCCCGCCCCGATGAACCGCGGCGGCGAGAACAGATCCCAGGAGTGGAAGCTGAGATACAGCGAGAAGCCCAGCGGGAACAGCAGGAACACGGCGACCGCCGCCACATTCGGGGCCACGAACGCCCCGCCCGCGCGCGCCCGCCGCCGGGCCAGCGCCGAGCGCGGTCGGGGTGGGCGCTCCCGCCGCGGCTCCCCGGCGTCCACGCGCAGGCCATCGAGCACCCCGGTCACGGCAGCGCCCAACGACCGCTCGGCCATGCCGCAGCAGCGGTGCACGAGCAGCCATCGCGTACGACATCGCGCGGCACCGCACGATCGCCGCCCAGCTCGTCCATCGTGCGCCGCACAGGTCGGTTCGCCCCGCGTCGAGCCCGAAACTCGCTGCACCCGCCCGGAACGCGCGCGCGCATACCGGCCCGTCGCCGCGCCGTACGAGCCCGCCGTCCACGCCACCGGCCGCGGCGCACCTCCGAGCGCCCGCTCATATCCGCGCCGCCCGCAGGATCTCGTCGATATCCCGCGCCGTGCGCCCGCCCAGCGAATCCGCCTGTGCCGCACCGCGCAGCACCCGGTTGCAGCCGCGCTCCAGCAGCGATTCGACCTTGCCCCACACCGGCGTCACCGCGAGGTGCCGGGAGTGCGCGGGCCCCTCGGTGAAGACCTCCAGATTGCGAATCCCGGGGTGGGCGGTCGCGAAACCCGCCGAGTGCATGGCGGATCCCAGCACCGGCACGAACAGCCCGGACCGCGCGATGATCTCCTGCCCTTCCGGCCCGGTCGCGAATTTGACGAATTCCCAGGCTTGTTCGCGGCGCGGGCTGTTCGCCGCGATGGCCAGCCCGGTGGTGCCCACATCGGTGATGGCGGCGGGGCCGCCGTGCGGGCCGACCGGCAGCACGGTGACATCGAAATCCAGGTCGTCACGGCCGACGAACTCCGAGTACAGCCAGTGCCCGCCCAGCAGCATGGCGGCCCGGCCGCGGGCGAAGAGGTCGGGGGCCGAGACGGATTGCTGATCGGCGGCGCGCGGCGCGACCCGGTGCCGCACGGCGAGGTCGGCGTAGAACTGCAATCCGGCCGCGAAGCGCGGATCGCCGATATTGATTCGGGTGGGCGCGACCGGCGGGCTGAACCATTCCGCCCCGTTGTTCATGCCGAAGCAGGCCGCCGAGTAGTAGGGCACCCAGGCGTCCGAGAATCCCCACTGCCGCACCCGTCCGTCGCCGTCGCGGCGCGTCAAGGCCCGTGCGGCGGCCAGGAACTCGTCGAAGTTCCAGGCGTCCGACCAGCGCGCGGGCGCGCGGATCCCGGCCTGGTCGAACAGCCGCCGGTTGTAATAGAGGAACACCCCCGACCACTGCTCCGGCAGCGCGTACCGCCCACCCCGCCAGACGAAGGTGTCCCGCAGCGGCGCGTACCCGTCGTCGGCCAGCCGGGCCGCGTGCGCGGGATCGCGATCGAGGAATTCGCTCAGGTCCGCCAGTACGCCGCGGTCGGCCAGCCCGGCGTAGAGCAGTTCCCACGCCATGAGCACATCCGGGCACTTCCCGCCCGCGCAGTAGGTCAGCATCTGTTGCAGGGGGTCGGGCCCGGACATGATGGTGCGGATGGGTATATCCGGTCTCCGCCTGCGGAATTCGTCGATGATGAGCAGCCGGGTGCGCGCCTCCTCCGGCCGGGCCTGGAAGAAGAAGGTCACCGCGTCATCGGAGCCGCCGCCACAGCCCGCGGCCAGCAGCGGGAGGGCCAAACCGGTGCGGAGTACGGTGCGCCGCGGTACGGCCGCGCCCGGCCGTTCACGGACCTCCCTGACCCCGCTCAGCATCACTCCTACCGTTGGTCGCAGAAAACAGACCGTTCGTCGGACCGAGTGACGCAGATCCCACGGCGCATGGCAGCATACGTTCGGCCTCCAGCGGAAGCGAGGTGAAACGCCGACAGGCGGCACCGCGTCCGGTCCGACCACAAGTCGGCTTCGCTGGACGGCCAGTTTCCGTAATACGCCGCAGTACCGCACGGGAGGGTTGTCGAATGGCGACCATCGAATACCTCCGGACGGATCCCGCCCTACCTCCGGTGGGCATCGTGGACCGGTCCCCGCTCACACCCGCCAAGAAGGGCATCTTCCTCGCGATAGCCGTACTCGGCGCGATCGCCTGGTCGGTCGTGGCCTTCATGCGCGGCGAGAACGTGAACGCGGTGTGGATCGTGGTCGCCGCCGTGTCCACCTACATCCTCGCCTACCAGTTCTACGCCCGGCTGATCCAATGGAAGATCACCAAGCCGCGCGACGACGTCGCCACTCCGGCCGAGGCCATGGAGAACGGCAAGGACTTCATGCCGATGGACCGGCGGGTGCTGTTCGGGCACCATTTCGCCGCCATCGCGGGCGCGGGTCCGCTGGTCGGCCCGGTGCTGGCGGCGCAGATGGGTTATCTGCCCGGCACCATCTGGATCATCGTGGGCGTGGTGCTCGCGGGCGCGGTGCAGGACTATCTGGTGCTGTGGGCGTCGTCCAAGCGGCGCGGCCGGTCGCTGGGCCAGATGGCCCGCGACGAACTGGGCCCGGTCGGCGGCGTGGCCGCCATCGTGGGTGTGCTGGTGATCATGATGATCCTGCTGGCCGTGCTCGGCATCGTGGTCGTGAACGCCCTGGCCGCCACCAGGAACCCGGTCACCGGCGTGCTGGAGGGCGGCAGCCCGTGGGGCGTGTTCTCCATCGCCATGACCATTCCGATCGCCCTGTTCATGGGCATCTACCTGCGGTTCGTGCGTCCGGGCAAGGTCGGCGAGGTCTCCCTGATCGGCTTCACGCTGCTCATGCTGGCCATCGTCTCCGGCAACTGGGTGGCCGAATCCGGCTGGGGCCGCGACTGGTTCACTCTCTCCGCCGCCACCATCGCCTGGCTGCTCATCCTCTACGGCTTCTTCGCCTCGGTGCTGCCGGTGTGGCTGCTGCTCGCCCCGCGCGACTACCTGTCGACCTTCATGAAGATCGGCACCATCTTCCTGCTGGCCGCGGGCATTCTCATCACCATGCCGGTGCTGAAGGCCCCCGCGGTCTCGGAGTTCGCGAGCAACAGCGACGGTCCGGCCTTCGCGGGCAGCCTCTTCCCGTTCCTGTTCATCACCATCGCCTGCGGTGCGCTGTCGGGTTTCCACGCGCTGGTGTCGTCGGGCACCACCCCGAAGCTGCTGGAGAAGCAGTCGCAGGCGCGGATGATCGGCTACGGCGGCATGCTCATGGAGTCGTTCGTGGCCGTGATGGCCATCGTCACCGCGAGCATCATCGACCAGCACCTGTACTTCGCCATGAACGCCAGCGGCGCGCTCACCGGCAACACCCCGGAGACGGCTGCCGAATATGTGAACAGCTTGGGGCTACAGGGCGATCCGATCACCGCGGCGCAGCTGACCCAGGCCGCGGAGGACATCGGCGAGAAGAAGATCGTCTCGCTCACCGGCGGCGCGCCGACCCTGGCGGTCGGCATGTCCGAGGTGCTGCACCAGTTCCTGGGCGGCCCGGGCTGGAAGGCGTTCTGGTACCACTTCGCCATCATGTTCGAGGCGCTGTTCATCCTCACCACCATCGACGCCGGTACCCGCGTGGCGCGCTTCATGGTGTCGGATTCGCTGGGCAATCTGGGCGGCCCGTTCACCCGGTTCAAGGACGCGTCGTGGCGGCCGGGAGCGTGGCTGTGTTCGGCCATCGTGGTGGCGGCCTGGGGTTCGGTGCTGCTGATGGGCGTCACCGACCCGTTGGGCGGCATCTACACGCTGTTCCCGCTGTTCGGCATCGCCAACCAGCTGCTGGCGGCCATCGCCTTGACCGTGGTGACGGTGATCGTGGTGAAGAAGGGCCTGCTCAAGTGGGCCTGGATTCCGGCGCTGCCGCTGGCCTGGGATCTCATCGTGACCATGACGGCGTCCTGGCAGAAGATCTTCTCGGCCGACCCGAAGATCGGCTACTGGAAGTCGCACGACAACGCCAAGATCAAGCTGGATGCCTACGAGGCCGCCCGCGACACCGGCCAGCTGCCCGCTGGCGTGGCGGATGCGGCGGCGCTGGAGAAGCAGATCGCCGATCTGGAGAAGATCGTCCGCAACACCTTCATCCAGGGCACGCTGTCCATCGTCTTCGCGGTGCTGGTGCTGATCGTGGCCGTGGTCGGCGTGCTGGTGTGCGTGCGCGCCATCCGCAAGGGCGGCGGCGAGACCACCGAATCGCCGGAGGAGCCGTCGAAGATCTTCGGCCCGAGCAGCTTCCTCGCCACCAAGGCGGAGAAGGAGGTGCAGAAGGAGTGGGACGAGCTCATCGCCTCCGGACAGATTCGCGCACCCGGCGCGCGGTCGGGAGTGCACGCGCACTGACCGTGGCGTACAACCGACTGCGATGAACGATTCCACTGTGCCGCCGACCGCGGGCTTCGGCCCGAGGTCGGCGGTTCGCGCGTTGATACGGGCCGTCCGCGGGTTCCTGTGGTGGTTCAATTCGATACTCGGCGGCAACGACTACGCCCGCTATGTGCAGCACCTGCGGCGGAACCACCCCGACCAGGAGGTTCCGAGCGAGGCCGAGTACTGGCGGCAGCGGCACGAGGCCGCCGACCGCAATCCCGGCACCCGCTGTTGCTGACCGCCGGGGGATAATGGCTGATTTCCGCTAGCGGATATCGGCCCCGCCTGGGAGGGTGATGTGCGTGAGTGCAACCGGACTGGACTTCGAACGGTGCTACCGCGCTGTCGCGACCCGGGACGCCCGTTTCGACGGGCAGTTCTTCACCGCCGTGCGGACCACCGGAATCTATTGCCGCCCATCGTGTCCGGCCATAACGCCGAAACGCGCCAACGTCACCTTCCTGCCCACCGCGGCGGCCGCGCAGCAGTGCGGATTCCGCGCCTGCCGCCGCTGCCTGCCCGATGCCGCGCCGGGCTCGCCACTGTGGAACACCCGGGCCGACTTGGCCGCTCGCGCCATGCGGCTCATCGCCGACGGCGTGGTGGAACGCGGCGGCGTGCCCGCGCTGGCCGACTCCCTCGGCTATTCACAGCGGCAACTGACCCGGGTGCTGACATCCGAACTCGGCGCGGGCCCACTGGCTTTGGCGCGCGCCCACCGCGCGCACACCGCACGGCTGCTGATCCAGACCACCCAGCTGTCCATGTCCGATATCGCCTTCGCGGCCGGATTCGCCAGCATCCGCCAGTTCAACGACACCGTGCGGGAGGTCTTCGCCGTCAGCCCCACCCGACTACGCGAGGAGGTGCGGCGCAACAGCGACGCGGTGGCCGCCACCAACGGGTCGCTGACCCTGCGGCTGCCCTACCGGGAGCCGCTCGACCGGTCGTGGCTGGAATGGTTCCTGTCCGCGCACGCCACCCCCGGGCTGGAACTGTGGGAGGACGGCGTCTACACCCGCACCCTGCGCACCCCGCACGGGCATGCCACCGTGCGGCTGAGCGTGCGGCCGGGACACGTGCGGGCCGCGCTGTCGCTGCACGATATGCGCGACCTCGCGCCGACCGTGGCCCGGCTGCGGCATCTGCTCGACCTCGACGCCGACCCGATCGGCATCGACGAATCCCTCGCCTCCGGATTCGGCATGCCGCCCGGTCCGGGCATTCGGGTACCCGGCTGCCTGGACGGCCCGGAACTGTTGCTGCGCACCATGATCGGCCAGCAGATCTCGGTGGCCGCCGCCAATACCCACACCGCGCGGCTGGTGACGGCGCTCGGCGACCCGGCGCCCGGTCCGGTGCCGTACCTGTTCCCGACCCCCGCGGCCATCGCCGAACGGGGAGCGGAGGTGTTGACCGGCCCGGTCCGGCGCACCGCCGCCATCGTGGGCGCGGCGCGGGCGCTCGCCTCCGGCGACCTCGTTCTGCACGCGGGACGCACCGCCGCCGATGTGCGCCGCGACCTGCTCGCCCTCGACGGCGTCGGACCGTGGACGGCCGACTACGTGACCATGCGCCTGCTCGCCGACCCGGACATCCTGCTGCACACCGATCTGGTGGTGCGCCGCGGCGCGAACCTGCTCGGACTCGACCTCACCGATACCGGCCGCTTCGCGCCCTGGCGGTCCTATCTCTCCATGCACCTGTGGAAGCACGCACTGGCCAATCCGGCCGCCGCCCCCGACGGCGCGACCCGCGCCCGGAAAGCGAGAACCGCACCGTGAGCACCGCCGACAGCACCCGGACGACCACCGGGACCGGCTCGCCGACAGCCGATTTCGCCACCGTCGCCACACCGATCGGGCCGTTCACCGCCGTGGTCGACACCGACGGCGCGGTACTGGCCTCGGGCTGGACCGACGACGCCGAACACCTGCGCGGGCTCATCCACCCCGCCCTGCGACCCGACGCGCTGCGGCGGCGTGCCTCGCTCGGCGCCGTGACCACGGCCGTCGAGGCGTATCACGACGGCGACCTGCGCGCCATCGACACGGTGACCGTGCGCCAGACATCCGGGCCGTTCCTCGTGCACGCCTGGGAGATCCTGCGCAAGATCCCGGCCGGAAATCCGGTCACCTACACCGAATACGCCACCGTATCCGGCCGCCCGGCCGCCACCCGCGCCGCCGCCAACGCCTGCGCCCGCAATGCGGCGGCCCTGTTCGTCCCCTGCCACCGCATCATCCGCACCGACGGCACCCTGGGCGGATTCCGCTGGGGACTCGACATCAAACGCTGGCTGCTGGCACACGAGCGCACCGCGACGAACTGACGACGCGGTCCCACGCACGGCAGTAACCCAGGCACGGCCGCGAATCCCGTGCCCCGCGCCGCAGACCGGGGTGGTGCCGTGCTTACCGGAAATCGCTACGCCACATTGGTTTCCAGGTACGAGCCGGTGCGGCCGCGGACCACGTGCAAACGGCTGGGGATGCGCTGGCGCATCTCGTCGACGTGGCTGACCACGCCGACCACGCGGCCGCCGGAGCGCAGTTCGTCGAGGACGCCCATGACGGCGTCCAAGGTGTCGGCGTCCAGGCTGCCGAAGCCCTCGTCGATGAAGAGGGTGTCGAGGACCAGGCCGCCGGATTCGGCGGCCACCACATCGGCGAGACCCAGCGCCAGGGACAGGGAGGCCATGAAGGTCTCACCGCCGGAGAGGGTTTTGGCGGGGCGCACGGCTCCGGTGTAGTCGTCGCGGATGTCCAGGCCCAGACCGCCGCGGCGGCCGCGCGGACCGGCGGCGTCGGAGTGGACGAATTCGTAACGGCCGCCGGACATTCGGCGAAGGCGCACGGAGCCGGCGAGTGCCACCTCCTCCAGACGGGCGGCGAGCACGTAGGAGCGCAGCGACATCTTGCGGTTGTTCTCCCCGCGGCCCGCCACCACATCGGCCAGTCCGGAGAGTTCCTCGTGGGCACGCTGCAACGGGGCGATCCGGTCCACGGCCGCCCACAGCTGGCCGCACAGCTCCTCGAGCTGTTCCACCCGGCGGGCGGCACCCGCATGTGCGGCCACGGCGGCGCTGAGTTCCGACTGTGCCTGTGCCACCGTGGCTTCCAGCTGTTCGAGATCGGCGAGTTCGGCGGTGGCGGCGGCGCGGACCTCCGGCTCCGCGAGCACGGCCGCCGCGGTGGCGCGGGCGCGGTCGGCCGCGACCAGTTCGTCCTCGAGGTCGGCCTGCTGCGCCGCCGTGCGAGAGGCGGCGTCCACCACGCGCGCGTAGTCGGCGAGCACCGTGTAGTCCGGGCCGCTGCCGTCGGCGCGCATTACCGGGACGGCCGATTCCACCAAACCGGCGTCGCGGGAGAGGGTTTCGACGCGCAGCGCCGCCGCGGCGACCTGATCGCGGGCCGACGCCACCTCGGCGCGCGCGGATCGCAGTTCGGTGGCGTCGTCGACGAGGGTGCGCAGGCGGGCGCGGCGGCGCTCCACGGTGCCGTCCGCACCGGCGGCGGCGTGCAAACGCTCGGTGAGTTCGGCCAGGCGGCGATCGGTGGCCACGATGCGCTCCATGATCGCACCGGCGCGGGTTTCGCAGTCGCGCAACTCGTCCTGGAGCCGGGTCTCGTCGGCACGCAGCCGCGCCAGCTCGGCCGTCAGCGCCTCGACGCGTTCGGCCAGCCGCCGCGCCGACTCGTAGCGCTTGGTGGCCGCATCCAGGGCACCGGCCAGCTCGGCCTTGTCGGCGTCGCCGCCGCGCTCCACCAATACCTCGATGGCGCGCTCCAGATCGGCGACCTGCCGCTGCGCCCGCTCGCGGGCGGCCTCGGCCACCCGTTCGGCCTGCAATGCCTTGTCCTCGGCGTCCTTCGACACCGGCGCGCCCGCCACGCGGGCCGGGTCCGGATGGTCGACGGACCCGCACACCGTGCACGGCTGCCCCTCGGTCAGCGCCTCCGCCAACTCCGCCGCCATCCCCGCCAGTCGCCGCTCGCGCAGCGCCAGGGTGTGTTCGCGGGCGTCCAGATGCGCGGTGCGCGCCGCCTCGAACGCCGCCTGCGCGCGCACCAGTTCCGCACGCCGCGTGGCCAGTTCGAGGGCGGCGGTGGCGGCGGTGCGCAGTCGCTCGCATTCGGCCTCCAGCACCGGCAGCCCGGCCGCCGCATCAGCCGCCGCCCGCAGCCGTCCCTCCGCGGACGCGATCGACTCCGGCAGTTCCCCCCGCAGCCGCCGCACCTTCTCCGCTCGCCCCGCCGATTCGTCCTGCTCCCGCCGCAGCCGCGTCATCTCCCCCGCCAACCGCTTGGCCGTCTCGGCGTCCGCCCGCACCTCGTCCAGCGCGCCGATCTGCGCGGTCCACCGCTGAATCGCCGACTCGAGCCCGGCGCTCCCGCCGGTGTCGGACAGCCCCAGCTCCCCCGCGCGCCCGTCGGCGTTCCCGTGATCCGGTGCCCCCGCATCGCCGACCGTTGCCCGCCCGGGTCCGAACGCGTGCCCGCCGTCCGGCGGCCCGGCCTGGTGGGCCGCAGCGGCATCCGCCGCTGCTTCGGCCACGGGATCGATGGCGGAGAGGTCGTCGGCCAGGTCGGTTCCGGCCAATTCAGCGTGTATGAGATCGACAGCGGCCCAGTAGGTTCCGGGCAGCTCCAGGCTCGCGGGCTCGGTCAGGCGGGCGGCCAGTTCCGCGGCGGCGCGGCCGGTGGCCTCCTCGCGGCGACGCAGGGCGACGGCGGCGGCGCGGGCGTCGGACAGGGCGGCGGTGACCGGTTCGGCGCGGCGGGCGCGGTCGAGTTCGGCCTGCGCCTCGGTGCGGCGGGCGGCTCCGGCGGCGTAATGGTCGAGCTGGGTGCGGGCGGCGGTCAGGCGGCGGTGCAGATCGTGCAGGCGGCGCTGTTCTTCGGCGGCCTTGCGGGTGCGCGTCGCGGCCGTCTCGCGGCGTTCGAGCTCGGCGGCGGCGGTGGTCAGGGCGGTGCGCGCGGTAGTCAGCAGATCCTGGGACCATTCGACCGCTTCGAGCGGGCCGACGGTCTCGGTGGCGGGCAGGCCCGCCGCGACGCCGATCTGGGCGATGAGCCGGTCGATACTCTGGCGGCGGGTGTCGAGGTCGGCGGCGGAGGCCCGGCGCTTGTCGATGAGCCACTGTTCGGCGGTGCCGAAACGTTCGGTGTCGAAGAGCTTTTCGAGCAGCTTCTCGCGATCCTCGTTGTCGGCGCGCAGAAATCGCGCGAAATCGCCCTGCGGCAGCAGCACCACCTGGAAGAACTGGTCGGCGCTCATGCCGAGCAGGCGCACGACCTCGTCGCCGATATCCGGGATGCGAGACAGGTTCAGCCCGCGCCCGTCCAGCCATTCCAGGGTGGCGCCGGCCTGCTCGGTGATCCAGCCGGTGCCGCGCTTCTTGGGCCGCAGGAACTCCGGCGTCCGGGTCAACCGCAGGCGTCGCCCGCCGAGGGTGGCCTCCAGCACCACCCGCGGCGGGGTCTGCTCGTCGGCGTGGTCGGAGTGCAGGCGCTTGCTCTCCCCGCGCGCCCCGGGCACCCGCCCGTAGAGCGCGAAGGCGATGGCGTCGAGCACCGTGGTCTTGCCCGCCCCGGTCTGCCCGTGCAACAGGAACAGCCCATCGGCTCCGAGCACGTCGAAATCGACCACGGTCGTGTCGGCGAACGGCCCGAAGGCGGTCAGCTCCAGGCGGTGCAGCCTCATGCCGAGCACGCCCCCAGACGGGGCGAGAGCGCACGGCGCGACCACACGGTCGGCACGAAGCGGGCGCGGGGCGGGTCACCGGCGCACACCACGGCATCGGGACGCGGCGCCACACCGGGGTCCGGCGCTGTGCGGACGGGCGTCATGCGGTGAGTTCCGTGGTGCCAGGTTCCGCGAACAGCCCTTCCACCGCCGTCGACTCCCGCTCCGGTTCCCGCACGGCCGCGGCCAGGGCCCGCTCCACCCACCTCAGCTCACCGCCGGAGGGCTCTCCGCGCACATCACTGAGAAAGCTGTGCGCGATCTCGATATCCCGGCGTCCCTGCACGCGCTCACGGTAGCGCAGTTCCGGATTCCCCTCGGGCCGAACCCATTCCACGTGAACGGCGTGCGGAAAGCGGCCGCGCAGCTTGCGCAGCGCGTCCACCGGCCGCGCGTGATCGGTGAGAGTCGCTGCCACATAGTCATTCTCGGCGGCGGCGAACTCCGGTTCGGTGAGCAACTCATCGAGAGTTCCGGCCAGCTGGCTCAGCCCGCGCACCACCGGCAGCTCGACGCGGCGCACCTCGCCCAGCCCGTCGGCCTCGAGATCGACGATCCACACCGCCTTGCGATGCGAGCGCTCCCCGAACGAATACGGCAGCGGCGATCCGGAGTAGCGCACCGACTCCGAGAGCGTCTGCGGGGAATGCAGATGTCCCAGGGCGACATAGTCGATGCCGTCGAAGGCGCGCAGCGGCACCGTTTCCACCCCGCCGACCGCGATGGACCGCTCCGAGCCGGTGGCCTCGCCGCCGACCACGAAGGCGTGGGCCAGCACCACCGACCGCGTCCCGGCGCGCCCGGCCAGATCGTCGCGAATGCGCCGCATGGCCGCATCGAGAATCTCGGCGTGCGAACGCGCCTGCGGCACGCCCAATTCGGCGCGGGTGATATCCGGTTCCAGATACGGGATGCCATAGCAGGCCACCTCACCGTGGGCGTCGGCGAGCACCACCGGCCGCGCCACCTCGGCGATGGTGGTCCGCAGATGCAGCCCGCCCGCCGCCGCGAAACTCCCCAGCGCACCCAGCCGGGTGGGTGAATCGTGGTTGCCCGAGGTCGCCACGATGGTTGCCCCCGCCGCGCGCATGGCCTCGAAGCCCCGATTGCACACCGCGATCGCGTCGGCGCTCGGAATGGAGCGGTCGTACACGTCGCCGGGGACGACGACCACATCGACCCGCTCCGCCGCCACCAGCTCCGCCATCGCCGCGAGCGAACACGCCTGATCGGCCAGCAGATCGACACCGTGGAAGGTGCGGCCGATATGCCAGTCGGAGGTGTGCAGTATCCGCATGCCGCAAAACCGTAGGCGATGGGGGCGACAACTAGCCAGCGGCGGTGGTGTCGCGCCACGAAGCGTGCCGGTCGGTTGCTGGAAACTCGCTGCGAAGTGCCCGATTCCGCGTTTGTGTCGGTGACGTAGTGCACTATCAGGCGCATGACCGCACCGATGCTGTTTGCGCTGCTGTTGGTGTTCCTCGCCGGACTGGCCGTCGGCTGGCTCGCGCACGCCGCGCGGTCGGGTCAACGCGCCGCGACCGCGGAGGCGCGACTCGCCGCCATGCACGACAACGAGCGGTTGCTACGCCAGTCGCTCGGCGCGGCCAGCGAGGACGCGGCACGCCGGCAGTCCTACGCCATCGGCAATCTCGTGGAGCCGCTGCGCGAAGCGGTCGGGAATCTGAATCGCCACATTCAGGAAGTCGAGCACAACCGCATCAACGCGTATTCGGGACTGCGGGAACAGGTCGCGGGAATGCAGCGCACCTCGCATCAGCTGTCCACCCAGACCGGTCAATTGGTGGCGGCGCTCAAAGCACCGCAGGTGCGCGGCCGCTGGGGTGAGATCCAATTGGAACGCGTCGTCGAATTGGCCGGAATGGCCCGGCACTGTGATTTCGATACGCAGGTGACCCGGCGCGGCGATACCGTGATCCGGCCCGACCTGGTGGTGCGGCTGGCGGGCGGGCGGCAGATCGTGGTGGACGCCAAGGTGCCGTGCACCGCCTATCTGGAGGCCGCGGCCGCCGATGATCCGAATATTCGCAAACAGCAACTGGCCCAGCACGCCAAACAGCTGCGCGTGCACATTGATCAGCTCGCCGACAAGGAGTACTGGCGGGCCTTCGATCCGTCACCGGAATTCGTGGTGCTGTTCGTGCCCGGCGACCCCTTTCTCGACGCGGCCCTCACCACCGACTCGGGCCTGCTCGAGTACGCCTTCGGCCGGAATGTGATCCTGGCGACGCCGACGACCCTGGTCGCCCTGCTGCGGACGGTGGCGCTCGGCTGGCGGCAGGAGGCGCTGTCCCGCGATATGGCGACGGTGCATCAACTCGGGCGCGAGCTGTATACGCGGTTGAGCGTCGCGGGGCGGCATATGGACGATCTGGGCGCACAGCTCGGAAAAACGGTGATGGCCTTCAACAAGGCCGTGGCGTCGGTGGAGGCGCGGGTCATGGTGACCGCCCGCAAACTGCACGACCTGGAAATCGCCGATACCCCCGTGCCGGATATCGACAGGGTGGACCATTGGCCGCGGGCGGTGGGTTTCACCGACGTGCCGGACGGTTATGCCGACAGTATCGACCAGCGCGGGTGACGCGCGCTCGGCAAGCCGCTCGAGTCGCCTCCCTCGCGGAATAGCTACATGCTTTAGTGTGCTTGACGTGGCAGTTACTCCAAGCGAGCGAGCAGAGGTGCCCGTGTCGCACCGTTCGATTCTGCCGACGGTGCCGGGCGTCCCCGCCGGAGCGGCGGTATTGATCGCGGTGACCTGTACCTTCCTGGGCTTCTTCATCGACGCCAGCGGGGGGTCGGAGCTCACCGGAACGTTCTCGTCGCTGTACGTGCTCGGCTGTGTGCTGGCGGTGCTGGCGGTCCGCTACCGGGGTCTGTTCACGGCGCTGGTGCTGCCGCCGCTGCTGCTGTTCTTCGCGGTGCCGCTGGCCTATCAGCAGATGCTGGGCAACTCCCGGAGCCTGGGGCTCAAGGACATCCTGCTGAATCTGGCGATCCCGCTGGTCAACCGCTTTCCCACCATGGCGCTGGCCACCGTGCTGGTCCTGGCCATCGGGGGCCTACGCCTGTACCTACACCGGCACGAGGGGATGCCCGGCGACGACCGGTCGCGCTCACGTGCCCGCGGCAGCCGTTCCGGCGCTGCCGCGCGCACCCGCCGCTCCCGCGCCGGCGAGTCGGACCCGGCCCGGCGGCGTACCCGCACCACCCGCGCGTCCGATGCCGAATTCGACGATCCCGCACCGAAATCCGGATCCCGCGGCCGCCGCCCCACCGGCCGCGTGGCCGAACGTCCGCCGCGCGTGGGCTCCGACCGCACCGCCGGGGCCGACCGCAAACGCGCCCCGGTGGACCGCAAGCCCGCCGGTGAGCGCACACCGCCCGCCGACCGCAGGACCGGCGACCGCACTCCCCCCGCCGCCGCGGCCCGCAAGCCCCGGGGTGACCAGCCGCCGCGCCGCCGCGCCGCCGCGGGCGGCGAGGTGCCCCCGCACCCCCGCCCCAATGTGCGCTACCGCGATCGCGATTCGGGCCGCATCGAGCGCTGACGCGCCGCGCCCGCACACGACGAGCCGCGACCCGTGCGGCCGGACCACCGGGAACGAACAACCGCCCGCCCGTGGTGGACTCCGCCGACCGCTGACCGCCGACCACGGCGGCCGCGCAGCTCGACCGGTCGATCGATCCGGACCGAGGAACGGCGCACCCGATTCGTCCGACCACGTGCGACCCCGGGCGTGTTCTTCCGAACACGAGTGACCCGGGCCTGTTCTTCCGAGCACGAGTGACCCGGGCCTGTTCTTCCGAGCACGAGTGACCCAGGCGTGGCCGATACGCGGTCCGAGCCACGGAATCCGCAGCGGCTCACCGCGCAGCCACGACCAGTCCGCCCGCCGCCGCACGCTCGAGCGGCGGTCCCGCGCCTCGGCGCGCACAGCCGCCGCGTCCTCGACCGGGGCACCGGCGACGGGATGAACGACACGGGCGGACCACGACCGACAGCACTGCGCCCCGTGCGAATCGCACGGGGCGCACGTGGTCCTTCGCGTGATCAGGCGCGGGCGGCGCGCAGTTCGCGGGGCAGGGAGAAGACCAGGGTCTCGTTGGCGGTGGTCACCGGCTGGACGTCGCCGAAGCCGTGCTCGGCCAGCAGTTCCAGCACACCCTCGACCAGGATCTCCGGCACCGACGCGCCCGAGGTGATGCCGATGGTGCGGACGCCCTCCAGCCAGGCGGGGTCCACCTCGCGGGCGTAGTCGACCAGGTACGCGGCCTTGGCGCCCGCGCCCAGCGCCACCTCGACCAGGCGCACCGAGTTGGAGGAGTTGCGCGACCCCACCACGATCACCAGGTCGCATTCCGGTGCCATGGCCTTGACCGCGGTCTGGCGGTTCTGGGTGGCGTAGCAGATGTCGTCGCTGGGCGGATCCTGGAGGCTCGGGAACCGCTCCCGCAGCCGCTGCACGGTCTCCATGGTCTCGTCCACCGACAGCGTGGTCTGGGAGAGCCAGATGACCTTGCTCTCATCGCGCACGGTGACGCCGTCCACCGCATCGGGGCCGTCCACCAGCTGCACGTGCTCGGGGGCCTCCCCGGCGGTGCCCTCCACCTCCTCGTGGCCCTCGTGGCCGATGAGCAGGATGTCGAAGTCGTCGCGGGCGAAGCGCTTGGCCTCCTGGTGCACCTTGGTCACCAGCGGACAGGTGGCGTCGATGGTGTGCAGACTGCGGGCGGCGGCGGAGGAGTGCACCATGGGCGAGACGCCGTGGGCGGAGAACACCACCACCGACCCCTCTGGCACCTCGTCGGTCTCGTCGACGAAGATCACCCCGCGCTCCCGCAGCGTCTCCACGACGTGCCGGTTGTGCACGATCTCCTTGCGGACATAGATGGGCGCGCCGTGCTTCTCGAGCGCCTTCTCCACCGTCTCCACCGCGCGGTCCACACCGGCGCAGTAACCACGGGGTTCGGCGAGCAGCACACGCTTCGGCGAGTCGGCAGCACCCGAGACGGCCGACCGGGTGATTCCGACGTTCAATGGGATAGCCGAGGACATGCCCCACAGAATACGTGTGCGGAATGAACCGCACCGGGTCGGAGGCGCGGCGATAATCACTTCCGGCGAATTCCGTCCTTTGCATCACACGCCGTTTCGGGCAGGCTAGGACCATGTTTCGACCTCCCTTTCTGGCCCGGGTCGCCGCCGGGGCCGCCGTCTACGCCCTCGAGGAAACCCGTCGGCTACCGAATACCGCGGTCAACCTCCCGATTACCGCCGTCAGCCAGCTGCTGCAGAACTTCATGCACGTGCAGCAGTTCGTGACCAGCCTCGCCCTCAAGGGCGACGAGGTTTTCGACCGCTTCGTGAACCGTCCCGAGGAGCAGCCCGAGTGGGCCACCTTCGACGAGGACGCCGACGACGAGCAAACCTTCGGCACCGCCGCGAAATCGGCATACAAGAGCCGCTTCGACCTGTACAGCCCCGAGGACGCGGGCGCACCGGAGCCGGAACCGATCGCGGTCTCCGCCCCCCAGGCCCCGGTGTCGGAAACACCCGCGGGCCCCGAGCCGGAATCCGTCGTCGCCGAGGAGCAGGAGGCCCCGGCCGCCGACACCGGATCCGCCGCACCGCAGCCCGCCGAGTCGGCCGAGCCCGCCGAAAGCAGCTCTTCCGCAAGCACTTCCGGCGCGTCCGCCAATGGCCACAATGGCAATTTCGCGGCCGTCGAGCCGGAGGTCGCCTCCCGCTACGACTACATGAACATGACGCTGGCGCAGCTGCGCGCCCGCCTGCGCATGCTCAGCGTGGAGGAGCTGTCCCAGCTGCTCGCCTTCGAACAGCAGACCCAGGCACGCGCGCCGTTCGTCACCATGCTGACGAACCGCATCGCCACCGTGCAGGCCAAGTAGACGATCACCCGCCAGCGCCGGTCGCCCGGACGAGAACGCCGGGCGACCGGCGCTGTCGCTTGTCCGCCCTCCCGCTCACCAGCGCGCCGTGCGGCCTCTCCGCACCACCAGCGCACCGTGCCGCCTCGCCGCGCCCCAGCAGGTCGTGCCGCCTCTCCGCACCACCAGCGCGCCGTATCGCCTTGCCGCGTATTCGGTGCACTGTGCCGCCTCTCCGCTTGTTCAGCGCACGGCCCGCGGGCCGTCGTGTGCGCACCGGTCGCCGGGGTGCGAATCCATGTCGGACGCACCCGGTGATTGCCCCGAAGCATGCGGGATCCGTTGCCTCGTCGGCCCGGGTCGGTCGCGTGTTCACCCGCGAGGTCGCCGGTCGGCGCGGGGCGTATGTGGCTGGTGGGACGCGGGTTCGTATGGGTGGCCGTGAGCCTGTCGGTGGGGGACGTGACAATGGTGCGGTGACCGACACTGGTGCGGTGAATGCCGCTACGTCCGAGCGGGGGGCGAGCTCTCCGGAGAATCCGTGGCCGGTGCGCACCATTTCGATCAAGGTGGCGCAGTGGATCGAGCGGCTCGGTGCGGTGTGGGTGGAGGGGCAGATCACGCAGATCAATCTGCGGCCGGGGACGCGGACGGCGTTTCTGGTGCTGCGCGACCCGGCAGCGGATATGTCCCTGTCGGTGACCTGCGACCCGGAGCTGCTGCGGAACTCCCCGGCGCCCTTGCAGGAGGGCAGCCGGGTCATCGTGTACGGCAAGCTCTCGTTCTTCACCGGGCGCGGGACCATTTCGCTGCGCGTCACCGAGATCCGCCCCGTCGGCATCGGCGAGCTGCTGGCCCGCATCGAACGGCTGAAGGGGCTGCTGGCGGCGGAGGGGCTGTTCGATGAGCGGCTCAAACGGCCGATCCCCTTCCTACCCGAGCGGATCGGGCTCATCACCGGCCGCGCCTCGGCCGCCGAGCACGATGTGGTGACCGTGGCGACCCAGCGCTGGCCCGCGGCGAAGTTCGAGATCCGCAATACCGCCGTGCAGGGACCGACCGCCGTACCGCAGATCCTGGAGGCCATCGCCGCGCTCGACGCACATCCCGAGGTGGATGTGATCGTGCTGGCGCGCGGCGGCGGCAGCGTCGAGGACCTGCTGCCCTTCTCCGATGAAACCCTGTGCCGGGCAATCGTTTCCGCCAAGACACCGATCGTAAGCGCCATCGGGCACGAGCCCGACAACCCGATCAGCGACTATGTGGCCGATCTGCGCGCCGCCACCCCCACCGACGCCGCCAAGCGCGTCGTCCCCGACGCCGCCGCCGAAATGGCACTGCTGCGCGAACTCACCGAACGCGCCGCCGCCGCCCTGCGCGGCTGGGTGGACCGCGAATCCCGCGCCCTGGCGCAGCTGCGCTCCCGCCCGGTGCTGGCCGAGCCGCTCCGCCTGCTCGACCAGCGCTACGACGAGGCGGAACGACTGCGC
The DNA here is from genome assembly GCF_030767025.1 of Nocardia sp. CC227C. Classification (GTDB taxonomy): domain Bacteria; phylum Actinomycetota; class Actinomycetes; order Mycobacteriales; family Mycobacteriaceae; genus Nocardia. Next base: position 225,537 of record NZ_JASITE010000004.1, read on the forward strand.
ACCGCCGCCCGCCGCGCGGTCGAGCACCTGCTCACCGCCGAATCCACCACCACCCGCCACCTGCGCGAGAAGCTCACCGCCGTCGGCCCGGCCGCCACCCTGGCGCGCGGATACGCGGTGGTGCAACGGGTTACGGGCAGCGAGCGGCAGGTGGTCCGCTCCATCGACGATTCCCCGGCCGGCAGTCAGCTGCGCATCCGCGTCGCCGACGGCGCGGTCACCGCCGCCGCGCTCGGCAGCCAACCCCTCGGCACCCGCCCCCGAAAGGAGTCCACCGATGACCGAGAGTGACCTCGCCGAAATCGCCGGATTCGGTTACGAACGCGCCCGCGACGAGCTGGTGAACGTGGTGAAGATGCTCGAACAGGGCGGGATGGACCTGGACGACTCGCTCGCGCTCTGGGAGCGCGGCGAGGCGCTCGCCACCCGGTGCGAGGAGCATCTGGCGGGCGCGCGGCAGCGCGTGGAGGACGCGCTGGCGCGGCGCGACCAGGAGTGAGCCGATGAGCATCCGCCGAGTCGTCCCGGATATCCGCACCGCGGACATGGCCGCCAGCCGGGCCTTCTACCGCGAGCTCGGCTTCGAGGAGGTGATGGACCTCGGCTGGGTCGTCACCCTGGCCAGTCCCGACAATCCGACCGCCCAGGTGCTGCTGTTCGGCCCGGACACGGAGGGACCGCAGCCCGATATGAGCGTCGAGGTCGACGACGTGGACGCCGCGCACGCCGCCATGGTCGCCGCCGGGGCGGAGATCGTCTACGCCCTGCGCGACGAGCCCTGGGGTGTGCGGCGGTTCTTCGTTCGCGATCCGAACGGAACCGTCGTCAATGTGGTCGCCCACCGCTGACGGACGAGTCCGCCGCATGCGTGCGGACCGTCCGATGTCGCGGATCGTCGCCGCGGATCGTCGTGTCGCGGAGTGCCGCAGCATGGCGCGCGGAGTGCCGCCGCATGGCGTGTGACGTTCCGGATCGTGGCGACGCGGGTACTACAGCGGGTTCGCCCGGCCGATGGCGGTGGCGAGCGTCGTATAGGCGGCGGGGTTGCCCGCACCCTTGATGAGCACGCGGGCGTCGCCGAAGTCGGTGATCCAGGCGGCTTCGGTGCCGGGCTCGGCGTAGACCACCCACTTGCGGTCGCCGATCTGCTCGGTGCCGGTGGCGTATCGGGTGTCGACCACGTGCTTGGCGAGGGCTTCCTCGGTGGCGTCGGTCTGCGAGAGCTGCATGTAGGTGCCCTGCGGCGTGATGTAACCCACGGTGCTCACCGGGCCGCCGCCGGTGCCCGCGATGGTGTCGCGTCGTCCCGAGTTGGGGGTCCATTGCTCCGGGAGCGCAGGTTCCCGAATGGCGAACGGCATGTTCGCCGCGTCGTCGGCCAGCGCTGCGCTCACATCGAAGTCCGGAATCTGCCCCGGCGTAGGGCCTTTCGCCGAGAAGGTGCACTGGCTGGCGATCCCGGCGATGACCAAGCAGATCAGCACCAGCGGGAACAACGACCAGAACAGGTCCTTCCAGTCGTTCATGATCCGCGGCTTTTGATACGACACGCACCCAGTATCCACGGCCGGGTACTGCGACCCGGCACACAGGTGCGCGTCGGCGTACCGACGGAATTGGAACGTGAGTACCTGAATGCCCCCGCCGACCTCAATGCGACAATTCTCGCAGCAATAGACAACCAAGGAGGCACCCGTCATGACCGCATCCAGCCGCCGCGAGGCTCCGGATCGCAATCTGGCCCTGGAGTTGGTCCGAGTCACCGAGGCCGGGGCCATGGCCGCCGGACGCTGGGTGGGGCGCGGCGACAAGGAAGGCGGCGACGGTGCGGCCGTCGACGCCATGCGGCAGCTGGTGGCGACCGTCTCGATGCGCGGCATCGTGGTGATCGGCGAGGGCGAGAAGGACGAAGCGCCCATGCTCTACAACGGCGAGCTGGTCGGCGACGGCACCGGCCCGGAGCTGGACTTCGCGGTCGACCCCATCGACGGCACCACCCTCATGTCCAAGGGTTCGGCGGGCGCGATCTCGGTGCTGGCGGTGGCCGAGCGCGGCGCCATGTTCGACCCCTCCGCGGTGTTCTACATGGAGAAGATCGCGGTCGGCCCGGAGGCCGCCGATGTCATCGACCTGTCGGCCCCCATCGCCGAGAACCTACGCCGGGTCGCCAAGGCCAAGGGCTCGGCCGTCTCCGACCTGACCGTCTGCGTCCTGGACCGTCCCCGCCACGCCCGCCACATCCAGGAGGTGCGCGACGCGGGCGCCCGCATCCGCCTCATCTCCGACGGTGACGTGGCCGGCGCCATCGCCACCGCCCGCCCCGAATCCGGTGTGGACGTGCTGATCGGCATCGGCGGCACCCCCGAGGGCATCATCGCGGCGGCCGCCATGCGCTGCATGGGCGGCGCGTTGCAGGGCAAGCTGGCCCCCAAGGACGACGAGGAGCGCCAGCAGGCCATCGACGCCGGACACGACCTGGACCGCATCCTCAATACCGAGGACCTGGTCTCCGGTGAGGACGTGTTCTTCAGCGCCACCGGCGTCACCGACGGCGACCTGCTGCGCGGCGTGCGCTACTTCGGCGGCGGTGCGTACAGCCAGTCCATCGTGATGCGCGCCAAGTCCGGCACCGTCCGCATCATCGACGCCTACCACCGCCTCACCAAACTGCGCGAGTACTCCTCGGTGGACTTCGTCGGCGACGAGGACGCCGCTCCCCCGATGCCCTGACCCGATCGACACCCCGCTTATTCCCAGTGCACCACCGCCTTTCGGTGCGCTGATCCCCTCACAGCCTGTTGGGTAACCGGGATTGTCGGGTTACTCGACAGCGCCCTTCTCGGGCGTCCGGCACTCACACCGCGAGCGGGTGAGTGTCGGTTCCCGCGTCTACCGGGCCGGTTACACCGACACCCGAACGGTGTCGGTCAGCGCCTTCCCGTCGGCGGGCGTTGGTGACCCGGCCCCCTGCTGGGAGGTCCGGGGATCGTGACACGCTCTGGTGGATGGTCGGCCAGCGCGCGAGGTTGACCGCCGCGTTCACATCCCGATCCAGCTGTAGCCCACACACGCACGCGAACACCCGATCGGCCAAACGGAGGCCGGTGTTGACGGTGCCGCAACGCGAACAAAGATTGCTCGACGGGAACCAACGATCAGCGGCGATCACGGTGCCTGCGCGCCACTGCTGCTTATACCGCAGGATGCGGGCGAACTCGGCCCACCCCGCGTCGCCGATCGCCCGCGCCAACCGTGGGTTGCGTAGCATTCCGGCCACGTGCAGGTCCTCGACGACGAGCCGGTCGTGGGTTTGGACCAGCATGCCGGTGACCTCATGCAGAAAGTGGCGACGGATGTCGGCGGTCTTACGATGGTGCCGGGCCAACCGCGCGGCGGCCCGGTCTCGGTGACGGGATCCTTTCTGTGTGCGGGACAACGCTTTCGACAACCGTCGCTGCCGGGACAACCCGGCAGCAAGGGGCTTGGGCGCGGTGATACGGGCGACCTCACCACCCTCGGCGGTGGCGGCGACCACGAACGCGGACAGTCCTCGGTCCACCCCGACCCAGCCGTGTTCGTCGCGGGGGTCGCGGGGCCGGTGCTGGTGGGCGGGGTGCAGGTCGGCGACCTCGGTGGCCACGCTGACCCACCACCGGCCACCACGCTCGGTGACGGTGGCATACAGAACCTTCGCGCGGCCCTTGGCCAGCATCCGCCGCAACCGGCGCGTGTCCTCCCATACCCGGAGCACACCGAGACCGGGCGGGGTGACCGACCGGGGGGTATCGCCGTCACCGATCCGAATCGACGGACGGCCGTTCCTGGCGGGCTTGTTCCGCAGCCGGAATCCCGAGGTGGCACGCCGTTTGGACTTGAAGCGGGGAAACCCGACCCGTCTGCCCTGACGGCGGCCATTCCGGGAGTCAGACCAGTTGGCGAGGGCGCGCCCGCAGTCGACGGCGGCTTCCTCGAACACCTGCTGGCACACCTGATCCCGCCACACCAACCCGGTCACCCGCACCCGCGCGACCCCGGCGGTATCGACGGCGAACACCCGCCCGGCGGCCTCGGTCTTCTTCCAGGCGTTGAACGCGTTGATCAGACTGAACCCCGTCCATGGCACCGGCTGCTCGGGATCGGTTTCGCGTTGTGTCAGGGCGGTTTTCACCAGGTGCAGGCACTGGTTGAACGCGAACCGCGCCGCGCCCGCGTGCCGGGCCAGCGTGGTGTGCTGCTCGGTGGTGGGGTCGAGCCGGTAGCGGAAGGTGGTGTGCCTGCTCATCACCGGCGAGTGTGACACACGCCACCGACAACAAACCCGGGGTCGGTCCGGCCGTCACCGGATGACACGAAACGATCAGCTCACCAACAGGTGGTCAAGGCGTGGCTTCCCCACGGACCCCCGCACGGGCCTAGGGTCGAGTTCATGAGCGAGGAGACCGAGTACCGCATCGAACACGACACCATGGGCGAGGTCCGCGTCCCCGTCGATGCGCTGTGGCGCGCGCAGACCCAGCGTGCCGTGGAGAACTTCCCGATCAGCGGGCGCGGGCTGGAGCGGGCGCAGATCCGGGCGCTGGGGCTGCTGAAGGCCGCCACCGCGGTGGTGAACCGGGATCTGGGGCTGCTTGATACCGCCAAGGCCGACGCCATTGTCGCGGCCGCCACCGAGATCGCCGACGGCGCGCACGACGATCAGTTCCCCATCGACGTCTTCCAGACCGGTTCCGGCACCAGTTCGAATATGAACACCAACGAGGTGATCGCGACCATCGCCGCCCGGGCCGGCGTGACCGTGCACCCGAATGACGACGTGAACATGTCGCAGTCGTCCAACGACACCTTCCCGACCGCCACGCATCTGGCCGCCACCGAGGCCGTGGTGAAGGATCTGGTTCCGGCACTGGATCATCTGCGGCTGGCGCTGCTGGACAAATCCGCCGAATGGCGTGATGTGGTGAAGTCCGGCCGCACCCATTTGATGGACGCCGTACCGGTCACCCTGGGTCAGGAGTTCGGCGGTTACACCCGGCAGGTGAGCGCCGGGATCGAGCGGCTGCTGGCCACCCTGCCGCGCCTGGGCGAGCTGCCCATCGGCGGCACCGCGGTCGGCACCGGCCTCAATGCCCCGGCCGGTTTCGGCGCGAAAGTCGTCGCGGAACTGAAGAAGTCGACCGGGCTGGACGCCTTGTCGGAGGCGAAGGACCATTTCGAGGCGCAGGCCGCGCGGGACGGGCTGGTCGAGGTTTCCGGCGCGCTGCGCACCGTCGCCATCAGCCTCACCAAGATCGCCAACGATATCCGCTGGATGGGGTCGGGTCCGCTCACCGGCCTGGCCGAACTCCAGCTGCCGGATCTGCAGCCGGGCTCGTCCATCATGCCGGGCAAGGTGAATCCCGTTCTCCCCGAAGCGGTCACCCAGGTGGCCGCGCAGGTTATCGGCAATGACGCGGCGGTGGCCTGGGGCGGCGGCAACGGCCACTTCGAACTCAATGTCTACATCCCGATGATGGCCCGCAATGTGCTGGAGTCGATCCGGCTGCTCGCGAATGTCTCGCGCCTGTTCGCCGACAAGTGCGTCAGCGGCCTCACCGCCGATGTCGAGCGGCTACAGCGGCTGGCCGAATCCTCCCCCTCCATCGTGACCCCGCTCAACTCCGCCATCGGCTACGAGGAGGCCGCCGCGGTCGCCAAGCAGGCGCTGAAGGAGAACAAGACGATCCGCCAGACCGTCATCGATCGCGGTCTCATCGGCGACGCGCTCACCGTCGAGGAACTCGACCGCCGCCTGAACGTGCTGTCGATGGCAAAAGTCAACGACGACAAATAATCTCGTGCGGGTATGACCTACCCGAAGGGATGCTTGTGAGAATGCGCGTTGTCGTCGCAGTCGCGGCGACACTGACCGCCCTGCTGTCCGGCTGCTCGAGCGAACAGTCCGGCACCGCGACGGAACCGACCGCGACGACAACCACCGCGCCGACGACGGAGACCACCGCACCGACCACGACCGCGCCGAGCACGGGCGAACCCGTCGACGCGGCGGCGTACCGGCTCGCGGACACGCCGACCGGCACACCCGGGTACTACTTCCAGACGCCCAGCGGCAACTTCCGCTGCGCCATCTTCGACGAACCACTCGCCCTCGCCGACACCGCCGTCGAGGCGGGCTGCCAGGGCCGTCTCGCCGCCGTTCCGGAGGGCGAGCAGCCGTGCGCGGAGATGTCCGGGGCGCAGGCGCCGATGCCCGCCTTCGGCCTCAGCCTGGACGGGCCGCGGTTCGCCTGCACCACCGAGGGGCTGTTCTACGGTCCGGGCGATATCGAGGCGCTGCCCTACGGCTCCTACCTGGAGTTCGGGAATGTGCGCTGTCTGTCCCGCGAAGTCGGCATCACCTGTGAGCAGCGGGAGTCCGGGGCCTCGTTCTTCGTGTCGAAGGAATCCAGTCGGCTGGAGAACTCCGGTGGGGCGGAATCGACGCTGGTCGCGGTGCCCGATGTGCGCGGTGAGCGCCCGATCCGCGCGGAGAATCTGCTCGCCGAGGACGGGCTGCTGGCCAAGGTGGTCGGCGGAACCGATCGCGGGCCGCACGACGCTCAATGCGTGGTGGCGGAACAGAATCCCGCGGCTGGTACGAAAGTGACTGCTGGGACAGTGGTTACTCTCACCACCGGCGAGGTGGGATTCGACGCGGGCAGCTGCTGAAATTATCGCTCCGGCACTTACCGGGTCAGGGACCTATTTTCCGGATAGCGGATGAAATGTGAAACATGCCACTCATTGCTCCCGATTAGCTGGGTGTCCGTGAAAACAGCGGATGTTCCACGAAAGGAAAGAACAATGTTGACTGGACTCGCTGCCTTCTTCGTCACTCTCGGCGCAGCTGGACTCGTGGCCGCCCTGGCGACACTGGGCATCATCATTTGAATATCTCGGTCGGTGGGTATGGTGGCGTAGGTCGCCATACCCACGCACCGGGGTGCGCCGATTCTCATCGCGCACCAATACTTTCCGGATAATCTCTCAGGTCGATATCGTTCGCCGCCCTGTCGCCGTACTTTGCCATCCACGCGAAGGCGCGCGAACCCAGGAACCAGTTCCGGAAACGAATTCCCAGCGCGGTCTTCGGGGCCAGGAAAGGTCCCGGGTTGGCGCCGTCGACCGTGCGCAGGTATCGCTTCATGATCTCGTCGTAGCGCGCGAAGCCCACCGTGTGGTCACCGCCCGCAGCGGCGAGTTCACCTGCGAGAACGTAAGCTCCCACCACCGCGTGCCCGGTGCCGAAACCGGCGAGCGTATTGCCGTGGGCGGCATCGCCGACGAGCGCTACACGACCCGTGGTGAATTTCTTCATTCGCACCCTGCTGATCGAATCCAGATAGCAGGTTTCGGTGGCCTGGAGTTCTCCGAGCAGTTCGGGCACGCGCCAACCCATTCCGGTGAACTTGTCGATGACGATGCGTTTCTGGGCGGCGATGTCGTCGCGGGGGTAGTCGAGTTCCCGGGACGCGAACATGTACAGCTGCGGTGATTTCGGACCACCCGCGATGACCAGCCGTCCCGGAGTGTTGTACGCATAAGCGGTTTCCCGCACTCGCGGCGCACCGGGATCGGTCGGCGCGTCGCCGGCGATGCAGTAATACCAGCCGCGGTAGCGCACATGGTCGCGCTCCGGGCCGAATGCCAATCGCCGTACGCCGGAATGGATTCCATCGGCCCCGAAAACCAGGTCGAAATCCCGGCCCGGAGCGTTCTCGAATTCGACGTGCACGCCGTCGGAATCCTCTCGCAGGGCGGTGATCCGATCCCCGAAGATGTATTCGCAGTTCGCGGCGCTGTGGTCGTACAGCACGCGCGCCAGGTCGCCGCGCCGGATCTCGAGATCGCCGCCGGTGAAATCTCCCGACATGAACGCCAATTCGACGCCGTCGGCGTCGACGAACCGGGTATCGGTGGTGCCGGTGCGGCGGGCGCGCAGGTCGTCGAGCACGCCCATGCGCGCCAGCACGGTCAACTGGGTCTCGCCCTTGAAGTCGACCGCCTGACCACCGGGCCGCACCGCGGGAGCCCGCTCCACCACGGTCACGTCGACACCGTAGCGGTGCAGCCAGTAGGCGAGCGCGGGACCGGCGATGCTCGCGCCGGAGATCAGAACGGTGGTTCTGCGCATGACGTTCCCTTCAACTGTGTCCGGTAGACGCTATAAAGCGTATGGCGGACACAGTTAGACGTCAACGCCGATTTCCGGAAGGATGACCACCATGGCGGCACCCACCACCACGGAACTGCTGTGGGGCACCCGGCAGCGGCCCAAACGCGGACCCAAACCCTCGCTCACGCTGGAACGCATCGTCGCCGAGGCCATCGCCCTCGCCGATGCGGAAGGACTGGCCAACCTGTCCATGGCTCGGCTCGGTGAGCGGCTCGGCTGCGCCAAGATGGCGCTCTACCGCTATGTGCCCGGGAAGGCCGAACTCACCGCCCTCATGCTCGACACCGGAGTGGGCGCGCCGCCGGAACTCGACGCGGACGAACCGTGGCGGGGGTATCTGGGCCGCTGGGCGGAAACGCTGTACCAGCGCATGCACACGCATCCATGGACCATCGAACTCTCCGTCGGCGCGCACGTCATGGGCCCGCACGAGATGAGCTGGGTGGAGACCGCGCTGCACGCGCTCGACGACACGGGGCTGACGGCCGCCGAGCAGTTCGACACCGTGGTACTGCTGATCGGGCATGTGCGCAGCCTCGTCCAGCAGATCGGCGGCGGCGACGGCGCCGACGCGGAAGGGCGGTTGCAGCGCGAGATGGCGGCGGTGCTGGCCGCGCACGGCCGGGACTACCCGCATGTCGTCGCCGCGCTGGCCGCGGCGGCGGCCGGGCCGGCCGGAGAGTCCGGGCGCGACAACGCGCTGCGCTACGGGATCGACCGGATTCTCGACGGTGTGGCGGCGTTCGTCGCACGGCGGAAGTGAGCCGAATACTGTTGCCCGCCAGCGCTCGGGCTTAGAGTCGGAACATGTCCGACTTACCCGAACTCCGGCAGGACGCCGTCACGGCGGTGCGCGAATTCTTCGCCGCCCTCGAGGTCAACGCCCTGGACGAGGCCATGGACCTCGTCCATCCCGGAATCGTCTGGAAGAACACCTCGCTGCCGGATGTCCGCGGAGCCGACCGCGTGCGATGGGTGCTGAACCGCTTCGCGGGACCCCGGTACGGATTCCGCGCCGATATGCACCACGTCGCGGCGACCGACGACGGCGTCGTGCTCACCGAGCGCACCGACTACCTGCGAGTGGGGTCGGTGGAAGTGGCCTTCTGGGTGTGCGGCACGTTCGAATTCGTCGACGGACGGATCTTCGTCTGGCACGACCACTTCTCGTGGGAGAACTTCGTGCGAGGCACCGTGGTGGGCGTGGCACGGGCGCTGTTCTCGCGCTGAGCGCTCACCGGCCCCCGCCTCGGACCGGGGCGGGCTCGGTCGCGGGATGTTCGCGGTCGGCCGCGCGACGCCCGGGCAGCGCCGCCGCGGCGAGCAGGCCGAGCAGGGTGAGCGCGGCGGCCATGACGACCGTGGTGCGCAGGCCGTCCCCGGTCGCGATCCGCAGGGCCTCGTCGTCGAGCCCGGCGGTGCCCGCGTTCGCGACGCCGACGAGAATCGCGAGTCCGGCGCCGATACCGACCTGCATCGCGGTGTTCGCCATCCCACCGGCGGTGCCCTGTTCGCGCGCGGCGACGCCCGTACCGGCCGCGGCGAACATGGTCGGGAAGACCGTGCCCGTCCCCATGCCGTAGACCACGATTCCGGCCAGGATCGTCCGGTAGGACCCGTCGGCGACCATCCCCACCGCGAGCAGGGCACCACCGGCCGCCGCGAGCACCAAGCCGATGACCAGGGTGGCGCGGAGGCCGATCCGGACGATGAGCCGCTCGGCGACGAAGTTCGCGACCGCGATGACCAGCGACAGGCTCAGGAACACGAGTCCGGTGACCAGTGCGCTGTAGCGCCACACGTTCTGCAGGAACAGGGTGAGGAAGTAGACGATGTTCTGCACCGTCGCGCCGAACACGAAGATGACGGCCAGCACCGGCCCCAGCGCGCGGGCCAACCGCAACGGCATCAGCGGGCTGGCACTGCGCGCTTCGATGACCACGAACGCGACCAGCAGCGCCACCGCCGCCGCGGCGCCTCCGAGGACGGGTGTCGAGGTCCACCCGGACTCCGGCCCCTGCGCCACGGTGAATACCAGCAGGGTGACGCCCACGGTTCCGGTGAGCGCGCCGGGCACGTCGAACCCGCGACCCCGATCGCGTGGACCGTCCGGACTCAGCAATCCGAAGGCCGCCGCCGCGCCCATGACGACCAGCGGGATGTTGATCAAGAACACCGCCTGCCACCCGAAGGCACTGGTCAGCACGCCGCCGAGCAGTGCGCCGAGACTGAGCCCGCCCGCACCGGCCATCGCCCAGACCGCGAGCGCGCGGATCCGCTGCGCACCCTCCTCGAACATGGTGTTGACCAGCGACAGGGTCGCGGGGAACAGCAGCGCCGCACCGGCTCCCTGTAGCGCCCGGGCGACGATCAGCGCGGTCGTGGTGGTGGCCAGGCCGCCCAGCAGCGACGCGGCTCCGAAAACCACCATGCCGAGAACGAACATCCGCCGCTTGCCGAGCAGATCCGCGGACCGTCCGCCCAGCAGCAGCAAGCCGCCGAAGAAGATGGCGTAGGCGCTGACCACCCACTGCATCGAGTGGCCGGAGAAGCCGACGTCGCGGGCTATGTCGGGGAGGGCGACATAGATGATCGTGAAGTCCAGCGAGGTGATCAGGCTGGAGAAGGCCAAGAGGGCGAGGGTTGTCGCAGGGCGTTTCATGAGCTGTCCTTCTCCGGTACTAGTGCGCATACGGCCGGATGGCCCGGGCGTCGTGTAGTGCACGGGCCCACCAGGTGAGTTGGTGGAGCAGTGCGGTCGCGGCGGCTTCCGCGCCGGCGGCGTCCAGCGGCCGGCCCGCGTCGTCGAACCTGTTCCAGCAGGAGTGGAAGCTCACGGTGTTGCGGATGGTGATCGCGTGCAGTTCGCCGAACACCTGACGCAACTGCTCGACGGCGCGCAGGCCCCCCGAGACTCCGCCGTAACTGACGAAGGCGACCGGTTTCGCCTTCCACTCGTCGACGTAGGAGTCGATGGCGGTCTTGAGCGGGGCGGGGTAGCCGCGGTTGTACTCGGGCGAGACGATCACGAAGGCGTCGGCCTCGGCCAGGCGCGGAGCCAGGGCATCGACCGCGGCACCGGTTTCGTCCAGGACATCGGACAGACCGGCTTCGGCGAGATCGATCAGGTCGAGGTCGAGCCCGCCGTGCGCCCTCGCGTGACCGTGGAACCAGGTCGCCACCGTCGGTCCGAATCGCTGTGCTCGTGTGCTGCCGATGATGATCGCCACGCGCAGGGGATCGGTTGCTTGCATCGCGTCTGCCTTTCCACAGTGAAGTCGATCCCCACGACCTTCACGTCCGGGGCCTACAGGACCCCTACAACCGGCCTACACGCCGTTCGGCCGCGACCGAGCGGTCCGTATCGTCTCGGGGATGAGGTTCGGTGTGCTCGGCCCGCTCGAGGTGTGGACGGATCGGGGTGTACAGGTCGCGATCCCGGCCGGGCAGTTGCGAACGGTGCTCGCCGTACTCCTGGTCCACCGCGGACATTCGGTATCCACCGACCGCCTCGTCGACGCGCTGTGGCCGCGCCGGACACCCCGGGACGCCGCGGCCGCCCTACAGGTCAAGGTCTCGCAACTGCGCGGGGCGCTCGCCGCCGCCGAGCCGGGTGCCCGCGCTCTGGTGATGTCCGGGACCGGGGGTTATCGCCTCGATGTCACGGCCGATGCGGTGGACGCGGGCCGGTTCGAGGAGCTGCTGGCATCCACCGGCTCGGACGCGCGCTCGCGGGCGGATGCATTGTCCACCGCGCTCAGGCTCTGGCGGGGCGCGCCCTTCGCCGATGTGGCCGACGCGGAATTCGCGGCGGTCGAGGCGGCACGGCTGGCGGAACTGCGGCTCTCGGCCGTGGAAGCCTGGGCCGCGGCGCTGCTCGAACTCGGCGAATACACCGATCTGGTAGCGGAATTGGCGCCGCTGGTCGCCGAACATCCGCTGCGGGAACGGCTGTGCGCCGCGTATCTGCGCGCGCTGTACGGGTCCGGCCGCCAGAGTGAGGCCCTCGCCGCTTTCACCGAGTTGCGGAAACGGCTACGCGCCGATCTCGGCATCGATCCCGGCCCCGAGATCGCCGAGGTGCATCGGGCCATCCTCGCTCAGGATCCGGCGCTCACGCCTGCCTCGGCCGCCACGCCGACGAACCTGCCCGGCCAGTTGACCGAACTGATCGGTCGGGCCGAAGCGGTGCACGAGGTGCACGGCCTGGTCGGCGACTACCGGTTGGTGACACTCGTCGGCCCCGGCGGAGTCGGCAAGACCCGGCTCTCGATCGAGGCGGCGCGCGGACTGACCACCGACCACCCCGACGGCGTGTGGTTCGTCGAACTCGCCGGGATGAACGCGACCACCGCCGCCCGCACCTCCATCCTGGACACCGTGCACGCGGTGATCGGAATCCGCAGCGACATTCGGACCGCCACCGGTCCGCTCGACCGACTCGTCGCCGCGTGGGACGGCAGACAGGTGCTGCTCGTCCTCGACAATTGCGAGCATCTGGTCGCCGTGGTCGCCGAGCTGACCGAGCAACTCCTGCGGTCGGTGCCCGGTCTGCGGATCCTGGCCACGAGCCGGGAACCACTCGGTGTCTCCGGTGAAGCCGTCTATCCGGTCGCCGCGCTCGAACTGCCGTACTCGCCCGCTGATACCGGCGTGGCGGCACTGCGGAAATTCAGTGCCGTCCGGCTGTTCACCGCCCGCGCGGCGGCCGCTTCCCCCGGTTTCGCCATCGACGCGGGAAACGCCGCGGCCGTCGCGACGATCTGTCGCCGACTCGACGGAATCCCGCTGGCACTGGAGCTGGCCGCCGCCCGGGTGCGGGCATTCGGCGTCCGGGAACTGGCGGCGCGGATGGACGATCGATTCGAGCTGTTGGTCGCCGGACGCCGGAGCGGGCCCGGCCGCCAACAGACGCTGCGCGCGGTAATCGACTGGAGCTGGGAACAGCTGACCGAACCGGAACAGGCCGTGCTGCGCAGGCTCTCGGTGCACAGCGACGGGTTCGGGCTCGCGGCGGCCGAATACGTCTGCGCGAGTGCGGACCTCGCCCCGGAGCGGATCGCCGACCTGCTCGCCCGCCTGGTCGACCGCTCGCTGGTCGCGATGACCGACACCGATGCGGGCCCCCGCTACCGGCTGCTGGAATCGGTCGCGCTGTACTGCTCGGATCGGCTGTCGGAGGCCGGTGAGGCCGACTCGCTGCACACGGTGCGCAACGAGTACTACACGGCGCTGTCCGAGCGGGCGCACGCACAGCTGCGAGGCGCCGACCAGCGGCATTGGCTGGCCGTGCTGGATATCGAATACCCGAATATGCGGTCCGTCGTCGAGGATTCGGTGCGTCGCGGCGATTCCGGCGTCGCACTGCGCCTCGTCGGCGCGCTGGCCTGGTACTGGTTTCTCCGCGGCCGGATCGAGGAGGGCATCCGGCAACTCGACGCGGCGCTCGGCGCCGGCGGGGCGGCCGCCCCCGCACTGTGGGCGCGGGCCAATGGCTGGCGATCGGCGCTCACGCTGCTCAGCATTGCCGCGTCCGACCGACCGGAGCTGGTCGAGGCCGGACTCGCGGGATTCGACGGGGTGAACGATCCATCGGGCCGCGCGTTCACCGAATGGATACTCGGCGAGGTGCTGCTCGGCGGCGGCGACCAGTCGGTCAGCGCCATGCTGGCTCAGCGGTCTCTGACGGGCTTCCGCACGTCCGGGGATCAGTGGGGTATCGCCGCCGCGCTCAGCAGCGCGGCCCACCACGCCATGCTGCGCGGCGACCTGGCGGCCATGGCCCGTGACGCGACCGAGAGTGCCCGTCTGTTCGAGGTTCTGGGCGATCGATGGGGCCAGCTGCGTGCCGATGAACTGCTCGGCCGACACGCCGAGATCATCGGCGACTACGCCGAATCCACGCGTCTGCGCCGCGACGGACTGCACCGGGCCGAGGAACTCGGCCTGTGGCCGCGGGCGGCCGACATGATGTCGGGACTGGGCCGGCTCGCCCTGCTCGCGGGCGACCTGGCCCAAGCGCGAGTACTCCACGAGCGCGCCCTCGAACTCTCGGTGAACCAGGGTCACGAACCCGGCCGGATCTTCGCGGCGGTCGGCCTCGGCATCGGCGCCAGACGCGAAGGACGCCTCGACGAGGCCGAGAAACACACCCGGGCGTCCCTGGACTGGAACCGCGAAGTCGATTACGCGCCCGGTGTCGCCCACAGCCTCGCCGAACTCGGCTTCATCGCCGAACTGCGCGGCGATCCCGAGCAGGCGCACGCCTACCACCGGGAAAGCCTGGCGGTGGCCCGGCGAATCGGTGATCCCCGCGCGATAGCCCTCGCACAGGAGGGCCTCGCGGGTGCCGCCGCCCTCGCCGGGCACACCGGACGCGCCCGCCGCCTGCTCCGTACGGCGGCAGCGGCGCGCGATGCGGCGGGAGCACCGCTGCCCGAACCGGAGCGCATGGATGTGGACCGCATCATGGCGGCGATCAGGGCCGCCGCCGATCACCCCGAATGAGCCACGGCCGCGCACGAACTCAGGAGCTCGGCGGCCGACCCGGCCGCCTGCTCCATGGCCTCGAGAACACGCGCTAGCGGGCTACGACCAGGCGCAGGGTTTCGAGTTCCGCGCGGGCCTGTTCGCCGGATTCGCCGAGGTCGGTGCGTCCGAAGACGTTCCAGCGGTCCAGCAGCGGGGCGAAGACGAGCTCGGGTTCCTTGGCGCGGTCGTAGAGGCCCGCGTCGGCGAGGACGTCATCGCTGCTGCGGCCGTCGGCGAGGGTGGCCTCCGGAACGCGGAAGTCGGTGACGCGGTCGGCGATGGCGCGCATGGTCTGGTCCGGGAAACGGTCCAGGGCGGCGGTGATCAGGTTCGCGAAGAATTCCGCCTGGAGTTCGTCGTCGACGGCGATGCGGCGGGCGATCTCGGTGACCATGGGGTTCTCGCCGAGCGCCTCGGTATTGCGGTGCCGCACCGCGGACGCGGTCTCCTCGAGGGCGCACACCGCCAGCACGTCCAGCAGGTGCATGGGCGGGCGGCGGAAGCCGCGCGTCATGTGCTCCATGCGCATCCGCTCCAGCTCCACCGGGTCCACCGCACGGGTGACCATGAGGTAGTTGCGGATGAGGATCTCGTGCCGGTTCTCCTCCGCGGTCCACCGGCCGACCCAGCGCCACCACGGGCCGCGACGCAGGTGCCTGCCCAGTTCGCGGTGGTAGGACGGCAGGTTGTCGGCGATCAGCACGCTGACGGTGAGCGCCAGCTTCGCGGTCTCGCTCAGCTCGGATTGCTCGGGGTCCCAGTCGATCCCACCGAGGAAGGCGAAGTTGCGGCCGTCGTCCCAGGGCACGTAGTCATGCGGCTGCCACCCCGCGGCGGCGGCGATGTGGCGGGTCAGGTTGGTCTCCACCTCCGGCGCGAGTGCGTCGAGGAGGTCGCGGTCGGACAGCACATTCTGCACCGGCACAATCTAGCGGCTGCGCGGCAAACATGGGGATCTTCGCGCCGTATTCGCAACGGCTATCGCAAAACCCAGCATCGCGCCGCGTGTCGCCACTCCGTGGCGCGTGTCGCGCGGGCCGCGCGAGCACCCGCCCGCGGGTGCCCCGCGACAATCCAGCGCCCCGCCGACCAGTCGGTACCCGGCCAACACACGGCGGTCGTGTCGCATCCGCACCCCCGCCCCACCGCGAGTCCCATCGCACCGCGAGTTGCGCCGCACCGCGAGTTGCACCGCACCGCGAGTTGCGACTCAGATGCGGTCGGCGGCGGCCAGTTCCTCGACCAGCAGTTCCGCGAAGGTGTAGGTGCCGGTCGGCTGGTCGTCCTGCCCGAGCAGGTAGAGGCGCTGGCACCGCGAATCCCGCCGCACCGCGAATCCCGCCGCACCGCGAATCCCGCCGCACCGCGAATCCCGCCGCACCGCGGGCTCGGAGCACAGCTGCCGAGCCCGCGGTGGTCGGACTACTTCTCGGTGACCGTGATCTGTCGATCCACCCAGGTGATGGTGCCACCGGTGAAATCGCTCTGCTTGCCGCCCGCGATATCCATCTCGTCGGTGGTCGGGTAGCCGAGCTTGCCGCCGGGGCCGCCATTGGCCATCCAGGCCTCCCGGATCTCGCCCCAGACGATGTGCGCGCCGGTGTCGGGGCTGCTGTAGATGGCTCCGCCCTCGAACGCCTGCATGCTGCCGCCGCCGGGCGCGTCCTCCGATTCCCCGGTGGGTTCGCCGAGCGGGCTCGTGACGCCGCCGGCGGCGTTGTACTTCTCCAGAATCGAGCCGGACACCTCGATATCCCCGGCGGCGGTGGGGATCTTGGTTTCGGGGGTGTCGTCGCGGTCGGCGTCGCCGCGATCGGTCTCGTTGTCGGGGGTGGCGTCGGCGTTGTCACCGGTGTGGTCGTCGGCATGTTCGGTGGCCGTGGCCATCGCAGTGGTCGTCGCCATCCCGGTGTCGGGCTTGGCGTCCTTGTCGTCCTTGGCGCAGCCGGCGAGCGGCAGCGCCACCAGGGCGATCGCGGTCATGAATCCGGCCGTGCGTCGAGCGAAGTGGTGCATGATCATCCTCCCGCTGCGGGCCGCACGGAGGTGCCGTGTTCCCACGACACCTCCGGCGACTCAGATCGACATTCGGCAGCTGTTCGGCAAACCTATCGGTATCAGCCGAAATCAGCTTCGAGCAGGTACTTTGCCGGAATATACCCGTCGACCCGTGAGGCAAACCACACGCCCGGCGTTAACCGGTTCAGGAGTTGGGCCCGGACTGCTTGCAGGGAGTTTGGACGGTTTGGTGACGTTGGCGAAATCCTCTGGCCTGCACTTTCAGTGTTGGGGAGGTTGGGTCAGCGGGAGCTGCGATCGAGGCTCCTGCGTACTTTCTGCGTACCCGGTCGGCCTACTGTCGCCGCGGCTGTCGCTTGTGTCCACCGGTGTCCAGTGCCTGTCTCCTTACGGTGGCGTAGGTAGACAGTGGTGGACACCGGGAGGCGACAGGACTGGACATCGAGGCGACAGCAGGAAACACGAAGGGCGACAGCGGGAAACAGCCGCTGGACGCACCACGAGCAGTGCGGTGGTGCGCTCGAACAGTCCAGCGCTTCCGGCAGCCCCGCAGAGAACGGGTGAAGTGGTCCGCTGCGCAGGGCTTGCGCACTGGGTGGGGTGTAGGTGCTGCGCGGCGTCGGCCGTGCGCATGGTCCCGCGCACCGCGGTGTGGAAGTTGTCCAGGTTCCTGGACGCGGACCGCCAGGCCGGACAGACGGCCGGGTAGCGCCGCCGTCCGGTTCGAATCGAGTGGAATGGCCGAGATCAGTCGATCGTGCCTTCACGGCGTTGGCGGGCCACTTCGCGCCGCACGGCCCACCGAACAAGCGCCAGACTTACAACAAGGACCACCAGCGCGTACACGACCCAAAGGCGCTGATCAGGATGACGCACGAACAGGAACACTGAGATCCCCAGGTAGATGGCGAGTGACACTCGGGACTGACTACTCCACTGCACATCGGCGATTATCCAGCAACCGCAAACGCTTTTCGATACTGGGCGGTCTGAAGTGCCTTCGCTGCTACCCCTCAGGCCATCCGGGCATCTGTCGTGTTGAATGCCCGTTCTTTGCCCGCTCCCTCCGAAGCGGAAGCTTGCCGACGCCGGGGCTGGGGCAAGGGTGGCCGCCAGGCCATCGCCGTAGGCGACGCGCAGCGCCCTTGAGCCAGGTTCGGGGGCGGCGCACAATCTCCCCCGCTGAGGGAGCGGGCAAGCGGCTCACCGTGATTCGAGTTCCGGCGGCCGGTGTCCACGGCCGGGATCGGTGGGTGCCAAACGCTAGCGAAAAGCTAGCGAAAAGGCATGAATGAGGCATGACTCCAAGTCATGACTTTTCGCTAGGTGGGAACGTCCCCGATCCCCTGCCTGACCTGCGCAAGCGTGCTGCTCGCCCCCACCCCCACCCGAACGACATCTCATACACACTTCGTGCGCATGAGATGTCGTTCGGGTGGGGGTGGATTCAATCATCATCCTGAAGGACAGATCAGGCAGGGAATCGGGGACGTTCCAAGGTTGGGTGGGTGGTTGCGTTTTGGTGGCTATCTTGCGTTGGCATGGTGGTTCCGGGACGGGCTAGCGTGTCGCAGTCGGCCGCGGGGCGGCCTTGGTGCGCCACGCTGTAGCCAGCGTCCCTACGTTGGGTTACCTCCGGCCTGCTGGGCGCGTGAGGCGTGGACGCGGCGGTAGAGCGCCCGAGTGGGGTGCCGCAGCTGGGTAGCGTCGGCGACTTACCGCTTACGCGGGGAGCTCGGGCATGCGCGGTATGGGGTGCCGTTCGGGCTCCAGGTCTACCGCTTACGCGGGGAATTACCTCTTACGCGGTAGCGATCCGAGGAGAGATTGCGCAGCCTTCGGCCGCGTGCCCATGAACGGGGAACCCCTTCCTTCCTCAGCCGGAGATTGTCTTACGACTGCGGAACCGCATCAAGGGCGCTGCGCGTCGCCTACGGCGATGGCCTGGCGGCCACCCTTGACCCGGCACCACAGTCGCTAAGGGACGGCCTGTACGAGGAAGGAAGGGGACGAAAGGTCGGTGGGCATGTCAGTGGCCGATGCGACCATGAAGGGCATGGGGATGGAAGCCACCAAGGCCGTCGCCGCCGAGCTGAACGGCTATCTCGTACAGCAGAAAAGACACCTGCGATGGTTGCGGAACCGTTCAATGATCACTGATGAACTGACCAAGCTGGTGGTGGCTTGGGCGCGGGACCACCAAGGTTGGCGCGCGAAGACCGAACAGGAGATCCTTTTCAAGAAGGGCGTCCACCATCCCGGGGAGTGGTGGGGCTATGTTGATGTGGGTATCGAACGGCCAAAACCACTGCCGCCGCTGATGATTGAGATCGATAGCGCGAACAAACGATGGTCGCTGGACAAGCTGGTCGGCGCGACCGATCAAGGCTGGGATGCGATCTGGTTACGATGGGGCGCACCGCAAAACCCACAGTTGCTGATCCCGGAGCCAGTGCAGTTGGTGTATCTGGACGTGAAACCATGGAAGAAGCCTCGAACACCACGCTGAGAGTCGCCCTTCGCTCAGACGGCAGCGACGATCAGAGTCTTGTCGTCGTGGCGCTTCGCCCGCGGTAATACGACGCCGCACGGGTCGGTCTCGGCTTCCCACTGCTGAAGTCGGCTTAGTAAATCCGCCATCTCGTTGCTGTTCAGGGCTGCGACTTCTGGCCATGAGTACCCCAAGGCTTCGAGCGGGTCTGTTACTCCGTCTGTCGCCAGAGCGACCCATGAGAGAGCCTTCATCGAGCGCGTCATGGTAATAGCGTGCCGGGAGGCTTCGGGGACCGTCGAGGCAATCCAGTACCCGCCTGGCCGATTACGGCGGCGTCGCTGCTCTTGCTGTAGCTCGACTAGGAGCTCTCGGTGTTCGTCGTTGTATCCGCCGCCACGTTGGAGCCGTGACCGATACGCGCCGGACTGTGGCAGGCCCAGCCGCTCCAGCCGGTCGTCGCAAATGATCTCCTGGGTCCCGTCGCGGTAACCGAGAACGATCGTGCTATCCCCGAGGGCCAGAAGATCGAGGAATCCGCCCGTGCGCGCTCTAATCACGGCGACTGTGGACGATGGCGCATCTGGTGATCCAAACGGGAGGCCCAACATCGCGATCGTCTTGCGCAATGCAAGGACGAGAACGGTTGTCAGCGAGGAGGATTCGTCCATCTCATCTACGAGAGACCTACCCAAGTTCTCAGCGAATGCACCACCGGAGACTCTGCCGGGAGATCCAAATGCGCTGGCGCCATCCAGAACAGCCACAGTGTCCGACGCGACCAGCAAACGGTCGTCATCCGAATTGGCGGGGAGCTGGGCCGAGGCGATCCGCGAGAACATCACCAGGTGTACGGCCCTGCGATCAGCCGTGTGGCTTTGACCGCGAAGTCCTCATCGAAGTCGCAATGAACAACGCCGCTGACGGACAGAGTTCTGTTGTCGTTGAACAGCCCTTCAAGGTTCGCGTCGAGCCACTGAGCTACGCCCAGCGAGCCGACGCTCATGATGCCAGCGATGTGCAGGACGATTCGATTCCCCAAAACGTGCCGACCGAAGTATCCGACATCGGATCGAACTGTCGAGTCCGGCCGTCGATACGGCGAGTCGAACCGTTGCCCCGTCTGCTCGTCGGTAATCCACCAGCGGTCATGTTCCCGAACGAAGTCCAACCGGGGATCAGTATCCAGCAGGGTTCGAGCTACCGGCGCGGACTTCGGCCCACAGATGACAACGGCGTCCCCTGCCGGAACATCAGCATCATCAGGTTCAATCGCGAAATTTGTTGATGCGAGCGCCAACCGGCTCAAGGTTGCCTCGATAGACGCCTGAGTCGCTGCGTCGGCTGCATCGAAGAACGTTCGTTCGCGACCGTCCTCGAAGCCGTATCGACGAGGGATTCCTACCGCTACCGGGCCTACCCCGAAGAAGGCGCGCTCTGGAGCTGGAGCGGAGTTCCGGATCTGCGTGATACGCCCCTTGGTGACACCCAACCGCAATGCGATCTCGGTGTAGTTCAATCCAAGGTCTCGGTAGGCCTCGTCGATCGACGCCCGACGAAGGCGTGCGAGCTCGGCAGCACGCTGCTGGTAGAGCGTAATGAGCTCGGTCGCCCGCCGACCGCGCCGCAACGGGTCAGGGTCACGGCGGACAGCCTCGAACTCGTCATCGCTCACGTTCACGAGAGCCAGTTTAGGGGGTATTGACTCGTGCCTACAGAAGCCCTACCCTGTGGTTTATACCACTAAATTAACGCAGCCAACGTTGATCGTGTTGGTTTAGGGGTATAAATCACGCGCTGGCTCCTACGCACTAGCGCCGAAACGCAAAGACTCCCCGGCAGTTGGAGCTACCGGGGAGCCGAAGACCGAAGCGGTTGCAGCCGCTTCGTTTGCCTCAGATTCAAGGAGTGCCTGAAGCATGTCCAGTGTAGAACGTCCGTGTATCCCGAACCATTGCCTGTCTGCGGTAATGCAGGAGTTGGGGGTGAGCAACAAAGGGCTTGCCCACCGGATGCGAGTGGTCAGTGAGCGTGATGGCGGCAGGGTGCTGCGACCCTCGCATTCGAACATCAAGAACTACCGGGTCGGTAAGCATCAGCCGACCGCGCGCAGCCTCGAAGTGCTGTTGATGGCGCTGAGCGAGAAGGCTGGCCGTCCCGTCACCGCCGAGGAGATCGGCTACCGGCCCGTGACGCCGACGGTGAAGTTCAACCCGTGGGAGCGGTTCGCCCAGCAGTACGCCGCCAAACAGTACGCCGATGTTCTCGCCGCGTGCGGGCTCGGCACCGCGCAGATGGTGGTGGCCCGATGACCGGCAAGAATGTGCGCTTGCAGCAAGCGATGTTGCGGGCCGGGCTGACCCCTGCCAAGGTCGCCGCCGCGGTGGAGGTGGACGCGAAGACCGTGGAACGGTGGGTACGAGGACGGACGCCCTACCCGGTGCACCGGTACGCGGTCGCGACGCTGTTGCAGGTGTCGGAGGCCGACCTGTGGCCCGACGACACCGCCCGCCGTCCCGCACGGTTCAGCTTCGCTGGTGTCTGCATCTGGTGTGAGCGACGCGGCTGCACCGATTCCGACTGCGTGATCCGACACGAGTCGGCGCTGTGGGAGGAATGCTCCGCGTGCGAGGGAGCGCCGTGGAGGCGGCCGGGCGGCTGCGGATGTCTGTACGGACTGGTGCAGTCGGCCAAGTTCGCCGGGGCGGGGGTGGCCTGATGGCGGTCTACCTCAACCCCCGCGATATGACCGGGGTGACCGTGCTGGCGCAGCACTACGGCGGCCCCTTGGATGTCGCGGCCGAACTGTTGGGCGTGAGCGTGACGAACATGTACCGCATCGAACAGCGGTGGCGGACAGCCGGACTGGTGAAGCGGGAGACCCTGCGCCCGGTCCCCGGCCCGCGGTGGGTGGTGCCGCGACGGTCGGTGGCGGAACTGCTGCTCGACCATCCGGTCCGGCATTGGATGCCCACGCCGAAAATGGCCGATCACGTGACCACGGTGCTGCGCACCCGGATCGCGTTAGCGGGCATGGACCTCGACCGGTGGGTATCGGAGCGGCAATTGCGGGCCGAGGTCGGCGCACCGGTCCGCGGGGTGAAGCGCCCGCACATCCACGACGGCCGCTACCTCGACCCCAAGGGCCAGTGGTGGGCGGTGGAAGTGGAGCTCAACGCCAAAGATCCCGCCTACGCCTACCGCACGCTGTACGCGGCCATCGAGGCCGCCGCAGTCGCGCACTGCCACGGCCTGATCTATTACTGCCGAGGCGACGCGGTCCGCAACGTCATCCGCACGGCCGCCGACCAGCTGTTCAAGCAGCAGGCACACCTGTTCCGGGGTGGCCTGGAAGTCCGCATGGCGCGGCTGGAGACCCTGTTGAGCAAGCCGCCCACCCGGGGCGGGATACGGCCGGACCTGCGCTTGGTCGACGGCGGAGCCGACATCAACCGAACCGCGCTGTGACGCGGGTATCGAACACGAATCATCAAGGGACAGTGAGTATCACCATGGACATGAACGACCGATTCCTCCAGGCCAAGGACTGCGAGGAGCTGACCGGAATCCCCGCGGCCACGTGGCGCTACTGGGCGCACATCGGCGCGGGCCCGGAGAGCTTCAAGCTCGGCCGCCGCCGCGTATGGCGACACAGCGTGATCCTGGCGTGGATCGAGCAGCAGGAGGCCGAGACCCGGCGAGGGGAGGCCGTCTAGCCGTGGCAGCACGACGGAACCGCCGCGCGAGCGTCGAAGACCTCTGGTACAAGACCGTCTCGAAAATCGGCGACGACGGGACGAAGACCAGCGAGCGTGTTCCGTCGAAGCTGCACGGCACCGGGAAGCGCTGGCGCGCTCGCTACGTCGATGACAACGGGAAGGAACACAGCCAGCGCTTCACCCGCAAGGCCGACGCCAAAACCTGGCTGGACGGCCCTGGCCACCCTGGTCAGCGGGACGCACGTCGCCCCACGGGATGCTCAGATCACCGTGCGTGAGTGGAACGCCGAGTGGATCAAGGGCTACGCGATCCACCGCGCTGGCACCGTGAAGCAAGGCCGGATCCATATCGCCCAGATCAACGCCGAGTTCGGGGACCTTCAGCTGTCGGCCATACGTCCGTCCAGCGTGAAAGCCTGGACGGCGAAGCTCAAGGAACAGGGCTACGAGGCCAGCTACATCTACGCGCTGCACGGTCGGCTGTCCCAGATCCTCAACGACACCATTCTCGACGGCCGTCTCGCCCGCAATCCGTGCTCCAGGCGGACATCCCCGCCCGCTGGCAGGCAGAAGGTCTACTGCGCCACCACCGAACAGGTGTGGGCCATCTACGAGGCGGTGCCGGACCATATCCGGCCCGCGGTTCTGCTCGGAGCCTTCGCGGGGCTGCGGATCGCGGAGGTGTCCGGGCTGCGCGTGGCTGACGTCGATTTCATCCGCGGCATCGTGCACCCGAAACAGCAGTGGCCGGCCAAACCGCTGAAGACGCCCGGATCAGAAGCGCCGATCCCGATTCCGAACGAACTCGCGCTGGAGCTGTCGGCAGCTGTGCGTCGGCGGCCGGGCGAGCGGGTAGTGGCCGACGACTTCGGCAAGCCCGTGCCGCCCTGGCAGATCGAGGCCGCGTTCCGCGACGTGCGAGCCAAGGTTCCGGGGCTCCCGGAAGAATTCAGCTTCCAAGACCTGCGTCACTATCTGGCGTCGCTGCTGATCGCGCACGGCGCGAACATCAAGGTCGTCCAGGCTCGCATGCGGCACGCGAAAGCGAAGACCACACTGGACACCTACGGGCATCTCTGGCCCGACACCGACGAATCGACCAGACTGGTAATCGCCGCGGTGTTCAAGGAGCGGAACTCCGCCCCGTCGCGGGCAACCGACGAGCAGGCGTAGGCGACAAGCTGTCGCCCCGGCTGTCACCTCTGTCCACCGGTGTCCAGCGCCTGTCTCCTTACGGTGCCGTAGGTGGACACTGGAGGCGACAGGACTGGACACCGAGGCGACAACGGGTGGACACCGAGGCGACAGCAGAGCACGGAGAAGGCGGCGGACAGCCATCAAAGAATGTCCGCCGCCTTCCGTGTTTCCCGACTACTGCGTACCCACTGCGTACCAAACCCGGCATTCACCGGCATTCACGCAGGTCGCGCAGCTTTTCAGGAGTTGGGCCCGTACTCCTCCAGCATCTCGGTCACCAGGGCGGCGATCGGCGAACGCTCGCTGCGGGTCAGGGTGATGTGGGCGAACAGCGGATGCCCCTTCAGCTTCTCGATCACGGCGGCGACGCCGTCGTGCCGACCGACTCGCAGATTGTCGCGCTGCGCCACATCGTGGGTGAGCACCACCCGCGATCCCGTGCCCAGGCGGCTGAGCACGGTGAGCAGCACATTGCGTTCCAGTGACTGCGCCTCGTCCACGATCACGAAGGAGTCGTGCAGGGACCGCCCGCGAATGTGGGTGAGCGGCAGCACCTCCAGCATGCCGCGCGACTGCACCTCCTCCATCACCTCCTGGCTGGCGAGCCCCTCGAGGGTGTCGAAGACGGCCTGCGCCCACGGCCCCATCTTCTCGCTCTCCGAACCGGGCAGGTAGCCGAGATCCTGGCCGCCGACCGCGTACAGCGGCCGGAACACCACGACCTTGCGGTGCGAGCGGCGCTCCAGCACGGCCTCCAGACCGGCCATCAGCGCCAGCGCCGACTTGCCGGTACCGGCGCGGCCGCCCATGGACACGATGCCCACGCTCTCGTCGAGCAGCAGATCCAGGGCGATGCGCTGCTCGGCGGAACGGCCGTGCAGGCCGAACGCCTCGCGATCACCGCGCACCAGCTGCACCCGCTTGTCCGGGGTCACCCGGGCCAGCGCGCTGCCGTTGGTGCCGAGCAGTCGAATGCCGGTGTGGCACGGCAGGTCTCGGGCCTCGTCCAGATCGACGACGGACTCGGCGTAGAGCTTGTCCACCACCGCCGCGCTGACGTCCAGCTCGGCCATCCCGGTCCAGCCGGAGGTGACCACGTCCTGGGCGTGGTACTCGTCGGCGGCCAAGCCCACCGCGCTCGCCTTGACGCGCAGCGGAATGTCCTTGGACACCAGGACGACTCGATGACCCTCGGCCGACAGATTCAGCGCGCAGGCCAGAATCCGGGAGTCGTTGGTATCGGTGCGGAACCCGACCGGCAGCACCTCCGGATCGGTGTGGTTCAACTCGACCTGCAAGGTCCCACCGTCGACGCCGACCGGAATCTCCTGGTCGAGCCGTCCGTGCTGGAGTCGGAGATCGTCCAGCATGCGCAGCGCCTCGCGGGCGAACCAGCCCAGTTCGTGGTGGTGGCGTTTGGCCTCGAGCTCGCTGATCACCACGATCGGCAGCACCACATGATGCTCACCGAAGCGGGTGACCGCCCAAGGGTCCGACAGCAACACCGAAGTGTCCACGACAAAGGTTTTACGTCCGGATTCGGACGACTGCGAGGCGCGAACTCCCTTTCCGGTGCTCGCGGTGCGGGCATCCCTGCTGGGAGCGGTTACGGAGCGTGCATCAGTCACGGTGGGCTCCTTTGTCACCCACGCGGCCCCGCGCGGGTGTTCTCGCTGGGCCGGTCCGCCCTGTAGGTCAGTCGACCCGAGGGCCGGGTGCCGGCCCCCTCGCACTGAGTTGCTCAGTCACGACCAGGACCTCCCGTACGGGCCACCTCTACGCGACCCGCACCCCCGACGCTACAGCCGATTTGGGCTTCCGGCCTACCGAGTTACAGGCGTGTTGGTGAAGATCCCGTTAACGGACGCCCTATTCGGGCGATTCGCCCAATTCGGCGAGCAGTATCGGAACGTGGCTGTGATCATGTTCTTTCACGGCCGTGACCAGCGTCGATGTCTGAGCAGCGGCCTCGTGGCGCAACCGCGCCAACACATCCCGCGCGGCATCGTCGGCGAGCTCGGCACGGTACCGGCGCTCGAACTCCGCCCGACGCCCCGACGGGTCGGCGTGGAACCACTTCCGCAGCGCCGAGGAGGGCGTCACCTCCCTGGCCCACTCGTCGATCTCCGCCGCCTGTTTGCTGATCCCGCGCGGCCACAGCCGATCCACCAGCACCCGGCGGCCGTCACTCGACTCCGGCGGGTCGTACACCCGCTTGACCTGGAAACGCGGTTGCTGTGCCATCTCCGTATGGCAGCACGAACCGGGCGGCCGACGCGATACACCACGCCGCCGATTCCGATCCGGAGCCGATACAGTCGAACCATGGCCGATGATCAGGATCTCGAGAAGCTGTCCTCCAAGGAACTGCACAACCGCGCCGTGAAGCTGGCCGTCCGGCACGGTGACGTGAAATTCCTGTGGGAACTGCTGAAGTCGATCCCGGCCGCCGAGGCCGCGGCCGGCAACATCGGGGAGAGCGAGGCCGACATCAAGTACGTGCTCCCGGTGCTCGACGACTACGTGCACGCGGGCGAGGGCGATATCGCCGAGGTGCTGCGGCCCATGTACCTGGACTACCTCGTCAAGCACTCCTGAGCGGGCCGGGCACGCGATACCGTTCGACGGGTCCGCGTCGCGCGCACGAACCGCCGGGAAGTCTCCGCGAGGGAACGGCCCGCGGAGGTTTCACCGCCGCTCTGCTCGACTGGCTGCGCACATCCGCGCGCTGACCTAGACTCCGGACATGACCGCCGATTCCACCCCGGAGCTGCTAGTTTACCGCCGCGCAGGCTGCCCCTACTGCTCCCGGATGCGGCGGGTGCTCAACCGCCACGGCATCGTGCACAGCGAGATCGATATCTGGGAGGACCCGGACGCGGCCGCCTTCGTGCGCTCGGTCGCCGACGGCAACGAGACCGTTCCCACGGTCGTATTGAAAACCGAAGCGCGCGAGCAACATTGGGTCAACCCGTCCCCGAAGCGGCTGATCCGCACGGTGTCCGCCGACGCACCCGCGCTCACGGAGGGGCCGCGCAAGTTCTGGAGCTGGTAGGAGTCCGGCGGCCACACCCGCCCGGCCACACCACCATTCGGCCACCCAGCTCGCACCACAAGCTCGCACCGCGACTTCACGCCGCGAGCGTGCCCGCGCGCCTGCCGGTAGCGCCACACCGCATGGTGTCACCGCCCGCGTCAACCCGCCCGCTTCACCGATCGGCTCGCGCCGGGTAGCCGCGACCGGGCCCCGGACACCGGCGGGGCCTGGTTATCGCGTGCTATAACCAGGCCCCGATGCTTCAGCGCCGCAGGCGTTTCGGCGCGGTGATCAGCCGAGCAGTTTCCAGTCCTCGAGGCCCTCGTAGAGCGGGAAGTCCTGGGCCAGCTTGGCGACCCGGGCGCGCAGGGCGGCGATGTCACCGCCGGTGAGGGCGGTGGCGATGATGTCGGCGACCTCGGTGAACTCGGTGTCGCCGAAGCCGCGGGTGGCCAGCGCGGCGGTGCCGATGCGCAGGCCCGAGGTGACCATCGGCGGGCGCGGGTCGAACGGAACGGCATTGCGGTTCACGGTGATTCCGACCTCGTGCAGCAGATCCTCACCCTGCTGGCCGTCCAGCGCCGAGTTCCGCAGATCCACCAGCACCAGGTGCACATCGGTGCCGCCGGTGAGCACGGTGATGCCCTTGTCCTTGACATCCGCGCCGGTGAGCCGCTCGGCCAGGATCTTCGCGCCCGACAGCGTGCGCTGCTGACGCTCCTTGAACTCCTCGCCGCCCGCGATCTTGAAGGCCACGGCCTTGGCGGCGATGGCGTGCATGAGCGGGCCGCCCTGCTGGCCCGGGAAGACCGCGGAGTTCAGCTTCTTGGCGAAATCCTGCTTGGCCAGGATGAGACCCGACCGCGGACCGCCGAGGGTCTTGTGCACGGTGGAGGACACCACATCGGCATGCGGCACCGGCGACGGGTGCAGACCGGCGGCGACCAGACCGGCGAAATGCGCCATGTCGACCCACAGGTACGCGCCGACCTCGTCGGCGATCTCCCGGAAGGCGGCGAAATCGAGGTGACGGGGGTAGGCCGACCAACCGGCCACGATCACCTTCGGGCGGGTGTCGCGGGCGATCTCGCGCACCTGGTCCATATCCACGCGGTGGTCCTCCTTGGACACCCCGTAGGCGTGCACCTCGTACAGCTTGCCGGAGAAGTTCAGCCGCATGCCGTGGGTGAGGTGGCCGCCGTGCGCCAGATCCAGGCCGAGCATCTTGTCGCCCGGATTCATCAGCGCCATCAGCACGGCGGCATTGGCCTGCGCGCCCGAATGCGGCTGGACATTGGCGAATTCCGCGCCGAAAAGCTCCTTCACGCGTTCGCGCGCCAGCTCCTCGACCTTGTCGACGGCCTCGCAGCCACCGTAGTAGCGCCGACCCGGGTACCCCTCGGCGTACTTGTTGGTGAGCACGCTGCCCTGCGCCTGCAGCACGGCGCGCGGCACGAAGTTCTCGGAGGCGATCATCTCGAGGGTGTCGCGTTCCCGGGTGAGCTCTTCGGCCATCGCGGCGGCGACCTGCGGGTCGAGCTCGGCGAGCGACTGGGTGTTGACGGAGGCGGCGGTCTGGGTCACGACGGTCAGTCTAGGGGGCGGCCGTCGACCGATCGCTCACCCCCGCCGCCTCCCCGACACCCGCGTGCACCATCGTCCCACCCGCGGAGTCAGCCACCTCCACAACGGCAGCGCACGCCGCCACCCCGCCACGCCGGCACGCTCCGCCACACCCCGCGATGTCAGCGTGCTCCGGCACGACCTCAGGGCATGCGACGTATCGCGCCCGGGGTGAGGGGCTCGTCGAGCAAGCGGCGGAAGCGTTCCGAGCGGTCGTCCGCGTCGGCGGCACCGTCGAGCCAGCCGCCGAGCAGACGGTACCCCTCCACGTAGGTGGAGATGTAGGCGCGCCACAGCGGGGAGGACAGGAAGCGCAGGGCCTGGCGGGCGCGTTCGGGCGTCGCCAGGCTCCAGCGCTCGAGGAAAACCGCCACCTCGTCGGCGTCCCTGCGGCGATCGTGCAGCAGCAGCGCGGCGTCCTGACGCACGTTCAGCAGTTTGGCGGAGGCGTTCGACAGGCGTTCGGCGCGTTCACCGTCGAAGCGCAGGCCGAGGTCGGCGTAGATCTCCTGCGCCCATCTGCCCCACCCCGGACCCACGATGGACTTCAGCGCCAGATCCGCCAGCCCCTCCGCCATCAGGCACTGCGGGGTGTTCACCAGGAACAGGGTCTGCTCGGCCTGCCCGGCCGCCACCAGCCCGGCTTCCTTGCGGCAGTGCTCGGTGTGATGCCCCGGATAGGACTCGTGCGCGATGAGGTGCGGCAGGTTGGCCATGTGCTGCTTCAGGTCCGAGTTGATGGCGACCCGGGACTCGAAGTTGCCGAGGTAGTAGTTGAAGCCGGACCACGGCTTGTCACCGACCACCTCGTACTCCACGAATTCGTGGTCGGGCAGCGGATAGCGCTGGCGCACCAGTTCCCGCAGCGCGCCCGAGAACGCCGCCACGCACGCCCGCAGGCGCTCCGGCGGAATCTCGTCGGCGCGCCGGTGCGCGCTCACCCGCTCGAACAGCGAACCCTCGCCCGCGAGCACCTCGTCCATCTGTCGGTGCGCTTCCTGGTACTCGGCCTCGTCACCGGGGGCGATATCCACGTCGAAGTAGGCGCGCACCTCCTCGACGAACGGAATCTCGTCCCCGGCGAATGTGCGCGCCGAGCACTCCATGGCCCGCAGGTGCACGTCCAGGAATTCGGTGCGTTCGGCGGCGAGCCCGGCCTCGGGCAGTTCCTTGCGCAGTGCCGCGGCGCGGTGCGCGAGATCGCGGGGCTCCGGCCGCGGCGCGTTCTGCACCTCGCGACGCAGAGCGGGATCACCGGTGTACGCGTCGACGAACCCTTCCTCGAGCCGGTCGAAAGCCAGGCCCAGTCGCAGATAGTCGGTAACCAGGGGATGCGCTGCCATGTCCGCAGACACTAACGGCCCCGGGCCACCGCGGCGACGGTCCGGACCGGTGAAGCGCCGGAACGCCATTTCAAACGTGGAGTCCGCGTGGGATATCTCACCCTTGCTACTGGCCGGTAACTACACCCGGTTTTTCGCGCCCCGTTGCACCCGAGCAGAATTCGCCTATGCGTGGAGTGTGGACCGGATCTCACCGGACCGGACACGGGAATGGTGAGGCTTCGTGGCGCGGATGAGCGAGCCGAGCCCCTATGTGGAATTCGACCGGAAGCAGTGGCGCACACTGCGCAAGTCGACCCCATTGGTGCTCACCGAGGAAGAACTGATCGGTCTGCGCGGTCTGGGTGAACAGATCGACCTGGAAGAGGTCGCCGAGGTCTACTTGCCGCTGGCGCGACTCATTCACCTCCAGGTGGCCGCCAGACAGCGGCTTTTCGCCGCCACCGCCACCTTCCTCGGGGAAACCCACCCGGACCGCCAGGTGCCGTTCGTCATCGGCGTCGCGGGCAGCGTGGCAGTCGGCAAGTCCACCACCGCCCGCGTGCTCCAGGCGCTGCTGGCCCGCTGGGACCACCATCCGCGCGTCGACCTGGTGACCACCGACGGATTCCTCTACCCCACAGCGGAACTCACCCGCCGCGGTCTCATGCACCGCAAGGGCTTCCCGGAGAGCTACGACCGCCGCAAACTGCTGCGCTTCGTCACCGAGGTGAAATCCGGTGCGCCGGAAGTATGCGCCCCGGTGTATTCGCATATCGCCTACGACATCGTGCCGGACCAGAAACACTGCGTGCGCCAGCCCGACATCCTCATCGTCGAGGGATTGAACGTGTTGCAGACGGGTCCGCGGCTCATGGTGTCGGACCTGTTCGATTTCTCCATCTATGTCGACGCGCGCATCGAAGACATCGAGAACTGGTATATCGAGCGGTTTCTCGCGCTGCGCAAGACCTCGTTCTCCGACCCGAATTCGGCGTTCCACCACTACGCCCGATTCAACGATCAGCAAGCCATCGGCGCGGCCCGCGAGATCTGGAACAACACCAACCGGCCCAATCTGGTGGAGAACATCCTGCCGTCCCGCCCGCGCGCGACGCTGGTGCTGCGCAAGGACTCCGACCACAGCATCAACCGGCTGCGGCTGCGGAAGCTCTAGAGCTTCCAGGCCGCGTCCAGCCGTGCCGCCACGTCGATATCGGTGGCGGCCACGATATGCGGTTTGCGGATCTCCTCGGCCAGGTAGCGGGCCACGAAACGGCGGATCTCGTGATCGACGCTGGCCAGAATGCGCAGCAGTTCACCGCGGCGCGAAGCGCTCGCCACATTCACCCGCACATCGCTGGGGCGCGGTTCGGCGATATCGATGATCACGCGCAGCGGTTCGGCCGTGCGCACGGTCAGATGCAGGTGGATCTTGCCGTCCACATGGAACGGATAGCGGTCCACGGCGAGATCGACCAGCAGATCCACCTCGAGCGGGATCTTCAGCGCGAAGGAGATATTCTCCCGCACCTCCCGGTCGAGTTTCGGTTTGCCGAGCCGCACGGTCGCGAAGAGCTTCGCGATCCGGCCCGGCCCCACCCCGATCGGGCCGAAATCGAATGCCTCGCCCGTCAATTGCCCGAACGCGCCCTGGATGCGGTGCTCCGAGGCCGCGTATTCCAGAAATCTGCGGCCGAACTCCTCGTAGGAAACATACGGATCCGACTCGACCACCGCCGCGGCGTTCACGGCGGTCCACGGCCCTTCGCGCACCTCGCCCATGCCATCCGACGCTACGGCAGCAAGGCCCCCGCGAACCCCGAAGCCATTGCACTGCAACCCAACCGTGGCTGTGTTTTTATTCGCCGTGTTCGATTGCCTCCGCTGCGCTCCGGCGGGTTCGCGGCAGAGTGGACTCCTCAGACGCCGAAGCGGCGGTGGCGGGCGGCGTAATCGCGCAGGGCGCGCAGGAAATCGGTGCGCCGGAACTCCGGCCAGTACGCCTCGGTGAACCAGATCTCCGAATAGGCGCTCTGCCACAGCAGGAATCCGGAAAGCCGCTGTTCACCGGAGGTGCGGATGACCAGATCCGGATCCGGCTGGCCGGAGGTGTAGAGATGCTGGCCGATGGCGTCGACGGTGATCGACTGCACCAGATCCTCGCCGGTCTCACCCGCCGCCATCTCCTGGCGAACCAGCGACCGCACCGCATCGGTGATCTCCTGGCGGCCGCCGTACCCGATGGCCACGTTCACGTGGACGCCGTTGCGGCCGTCGGTGCGCTTGGCGGCGTCGCGCAGCCGCCGTGCCATATCCTCGGGCAGCTGATCCAGCGCGCCCACGATGCGGACGGTGGAATTCTGTTCCGACGCGGACAGTTCCTCCACCACGTCGGTGATCACGTCGAAGAGCGTCTCCAACTCCTCGCGGTCGCGGCGCAGGTTCTCGGTCGAGAGCAGGTACACGGTGACCATCTCGATGCCGACCTCACCGCACCAGCTCACCAGCTCGGCGATCTTGAGCGCCCCCACCCGGTGCCCGTGACTGATATCGGAGAAGCCGTTCTCCCGCGCCCAGCGACGATTGCCGTCGCACATCACCGCCACATGACGCGGATGTTGTTTGCCAGCCAGCTGCTTCGACAGCCGGGCCTCGTAGATGCGGTAGGGAAAACCACGCACCTGACTCGCAAGCTTCACGGCGAAAACAGTACGCCCCGCCGCGCGGCGGCGGGCCGACCGGGACAGTGGACCCACATACAGCGGTGCCAGCCGTGACCCGTACCGCGGTGTGATGCGCGACGCGCCTACGGTCCACTAACCTACGGTACCGTAGGTTACTCAGGAGGTAACTAGATGTCGGATACCGCGGTGCCCGCTCCGGCGGCGGACGTTGTCGAGGTATTGCTCAAACCGCGGATGCGGGGATGGATCCACACCTGGGCGGTCGGGATCGCGGCCGTCGGGGTGGTCGCGCTGGTGGTCGCGGGCACCACGGTGTCGGCGACGGCGGCGTGGTCGACACTGGTGTACGGGCTCACCGTGTGCGGAGTGTTCGGGGTCAGCGCCACCTATCACCGGGTGAACTGGAAGACCGATCGCGCCCGCATCCACATGAAGCGAGCCGACCACTCGATGATCTTCCTGTTCATCGCGGGCAGTTACACGCCCTTCGCACTGCTCGGGGTGGGCGGGCGGTCCGGCACCGCGCTGCTGACCGTGGTGTGGATCGGCGCGCTCGCCGGGGTCGCCCTGAAACTGCTGTGGCCCACCGCTCCCCGCTGGGTCGGCGTACCGCTGTACCTGCTGCTGGGCTGGGCCATCGTGCCGGTCGCCGGGACCCTCACCCACAATGTCGGCCCAGCGCCGATGCTGCTGCTGCTCATCGGCGGCCTCGCCTACAGCGGCGGCGCGATCCTCTACGCCACCCGCTGGCCCGATCCGTGGCCCGAGGTCTTCGGCCACCACGAGTTCTTCCACGCCGCGACGGTCGTCGCGGCCCTGTGCCACTACATCGCGGTGTGGCTGGTCCTGCTGCGCTGAAACGATCACGACCTCTAGACTGTGCGCCACGCAGTAATCACCGGAACAGCCGCGCTTCCGAGTAGCGACGGCCGATTTCGCGAGGATCGGGGTAACTCATCGGGCACGCCCACAGTGTTTTCGGCTCCCAACGGGCGGCACGCGTCGACGGCCGCCGGCGGCTCTGCGCCGCGCGCTGAAGACACGGAGAGGCGGATGAGCCGTCTGATCCTGTGGGCGCTACGGGCGGGTTGGGGGCTGGCCGCCGTCGTGATGGCGTGCAACCTCAGCGGCCTCGGCGTCATCGTCACCGAACTCTGGCTCGCCGGATACCTCGGCCGCCTCGGCCCCAACTGGCTGTCGGCCATGGCTCCGGCCGCCATCTATCCGACCATCGGCGCGCTGGTCGGCATCGTGCTCGCGGTGCGCGACCGCAGCCACTACTTCGGCTGGCTGGACCAGCGCCGCAAGCCCACCGAGGCCGAGGCCCGCCGCCTGCTGACGCTGCCGATCACCATCACGGCGCGGGCGCTGGCCATCTGGCTGCCCGGAGTGATCATCGCCGCCACGCTGTTCGCACAGGCCACCACCGGGCAGGATCTGGCCGTTGTACTGGCCATGTTCACCTTCGGTGGACTGGAGTCGGCGGCGGTCACCTATCTCGTCGTGGACCGGCTCATCCGGCCGACCATTCCCACGGTGGCGGAGGTGGTCGGCGTCACCACACACTGGAGTTCCACCGTGCTGGTGCGGGTGCTGGTGACCTTCGCGGTGGCGGGGGCCGTCCCGCTGTTCATGCTGATCACGGTGCTGGCCGATCCGGTGCCGTCCCCCGACGACCGGATTCGCACCGGTATCTACCTCGCCGTCGTCGGACTGTCGGCGGGCGCGGTGGCGACGGCGGCGCTGGCCCGCGCGGTCGCCACCCCCATGCACACGCTGCGGATGGCGCTGGACCGGATCGCACGCGGCGACCTCGACGTGCGGGTGCCCATCGGCAGCGCCAGCGAACTGGGACGGCTGGAGCTCTCGGTCAACGAGCTGGCCGCGAATCTGCGCGAGCGCGACCGTATGCGCACCGTCTTCGGCCGCCACGTCGGCGCGGAGGTGGCCGAGCGGGCACTCGCCGGCGGCGCCGACCTCACCGGCGATATGCGCGTGGTGACGGCGCTGTTCGTGGATGTGACCGGATCGGTGGCGCTGTCCACCGAGCTCACCCCGGACGCCTTCGTAGCCAAACTCAACCGGCTGCTGTCCACGGTGGTGGCGGCCACCGAGGACAACCACGGTCTGGTCAACAAGTTCGAGGGCGACGCCGCGCTGTGCATTTTCGGCGCGCCGATCTCGCTGTCGGACAACGCCACCCCCGCCCTGCGCGCTGCCCGCCGCATTCGCGACGAGGTGGCGGCGGCCGGAGAACTCGACATCGGCATCGGCGTGGCCCGCGGCCTGGTGTTCGCGGGCGATATCGGAGCCGACACCCGCCTGGAGTTCACCGTCATCGGCGACGCGGTGAACGAGGCGGCACGCCTCACCACCGAGGCCAAACGGGTCCCGCGACGCGTCCTGGCCAGCCGGGCCGTCATCGACGCCGCCGCCGAATGCGAGCGAACACGCTGGACGCTGCACGAAACCGTCCTGCTGCGCGGCCGCAAGACCCCGACCGACTGCTGGACGGATCTGGACACCCGGCGGGTCACGGAGCCGACGCCGCCCAAAACCCGCTCCGGCACAGGCGAACTCGCCGAACCAGCCGCCGAGACCGGCTGACCGGAATCCGCTGCGCTGCCGCCGGTGCCGGCCGTCGGGCGCACCCACACCACCGCCGACAACGCTCCGCCCGGATGCACCACCGCAATCGACGACGGTGCGGAACGACCAACTATCCGGCCACCATCGCGGGCAAGCGCTACCTGCTCACCGGCGACACCATCATCCGGGGCGCAGGTGCCGCAACGGGTCCGCTCACACCGCGCATGCTCCCCCGCCCGGGCGCGCCACCGGCCGCTGACGACCTCCGCGCCATGCGGCGCGACATCGGCCCCGTCGGCACGACACCCCGGGGCGGGCAGCCGTTCGTGGCCCGCCGCCGACTACGCCTGCGGCCCAGAATTTCCGGCTCAGCCGCGGCGGGCTCCCGGGCGACTGGACGGGGGCCGGGTGGCCGTGGCGCGGCGCGGGCGCTGTAGGTAGCGGTCGTTCAAGGCACGGGTGGTGTCCGCTCGATTGGGCGGCGCGAACACCCCCGATCGACGGCTGTCAGTCATGCACAGTCATCGCCTCGAGCACCGGGTGCTCGTCGATCGCGCGCTGGACAGATTGAGAGGGACATGTTTCGGACTTTAGGCCCAGGGTCGGCGGTGGGCAAAACATTATGCGGGCGGACATGTGCGTGGCGCGGGCGCACCGCGTCCGAGCCAGCACCGGGCGCAGCATCGGCGCTGGCCGGGGGCGCAGCGTCGGTGCTAGCCACCGGCACAGCATTGGCGCTAGCCACCGGCACAGCGTCGGCACTGAACACGGGCACAGCGTCAGCGCTGGCCACGAGCACAGCGTCAGCGCTGGCCACGAGCACAGCGTCAGCGCTGGCCACGGACACAGCGTCAGCGCTAACCGAAGACACAGTGTCGGTGCCAGCCCCGGGCACGGCGTGGGCGGCGGCGGGCATGCGGTCGCGTGGTTCATCGGTGACCGGGAGCGCCGGTGCGGCCCACCTTCGGCGGCCGACCTCGGCTCGCGGCGGGAACTCATACCAACGGGTGAGCAGTCTTCGATACTCGCGGGGGATCCGGTGCGCGGCCGACCGCGCGCACAGTGGCGGACATGATCGAGAGCTCACTTCGCGAGAGCGCCGAGGTCGCGCGTCCCCGTTCGGTGGCGGTGGCGCTGCACGCCGTCCTGATCGCCGTGTACTGCGGGATCGGCGAAACGCTGCTGCGGGCGGCCATGCTGCTCGAACGGCCCGAAGCCGATATCGGCGGGCTGCTGCCCGCGCTGGCGGTGCGCGCCGCGGTCTATCTGACGGTGGTCGTCCTCGCGTTCCGGATGGCGGCCGGATCGTCCTGGGCGCGTTGGACTCTCGCCGCCGGATTGGGGACGGTGGGTCTGCTGTCGCTGCTCGCGGAGCCGGTGCGGGCGGTGCTCACGACACCGCACCTCAGCGAGCTGACGCTGGGCTGGACCACGGAGTCCGTAGTGGTCGGAGCCCTTCGCGCCGTGCACATCCTGGCCGTCCTCATCGCCCTCCCCGCCCTGGTCCGCGCTCGCCGATGACCGCGCGAGACACACCCGCCCCGCCGAACCGCGGCGGGCGGCGGCGCGGGAACGGGATCCCTTGCGCGTCAATGCGAGACCGCTCGCGGTGCCGGGCAGCGCGGCGATACCCGCCGTCCCAGCACCGTCAGCGAGCGGGCAGCCCGGTCGACGAGCACAGCGCCGCGGTCAAGGCCACCGCGAGACCCACCGATCGCACCGCCAGCAGCGCGGTTCAGCGGGCCAGCGCGGCACGCAGGTCGTCGGGGGAGGTGACCGGGAGGTCGCAGACCGCGCCGCGGCAGACGTAGGCGGCGGAGCGGCCGGAGACGGGGTGGCGGTCGGTGAGCAGCGGGGCGCTGTCGGGGGTCCCGGTCACGATCACCGTGCCGCCGGGCGCGGATTCCCATGCGGTGAGCGCCAATCCGGCCGAGCAGTCCTGACTGTCGTCGGGTGAGACGGCGACCGCCACCTGGATGGGTCCGCGCACGGCGGCCTCGGCGACGGTCAGCCAGTGCCCACCCGAGCGGGGTGCGCGGGCCAGGACGATCGCTCCGCGTTCGAGTGTGCGGTCGGCGAGTTCGCGGTAGCGCTCGGCGCGGTCCGGGTCGCTCAGCGCGGCGGCCGTGACCAGTGCCTCGGCCATGGCGGAGGCCCCGGAGGGGGTGGCTCCGTCCAGGGGATCACGCGGGCGGGCCACCAGGGTCTCGGCGTCGTCGGCGGTATCGAACCAGCTGCCGGGCGCGTCCGGATCGGCGAAGTGCGCGATGGCGGCGTCCAGGATGCGCTGCGCGTGGCCGAGCCAGTCGCGGCCACCGATGGTCTGATGCAGCGACAGCAAACCCGTTGTGAGCCAGGCGTAATCCTCCAGCACCCCGGGCGCGGCGCCGGCCACGCCGCCGAGCGAGGCCCGCAGCACCCGGTCTCCGACCACGTGCACGTCCAGTAGGAACAGCGCGCACGCCTCGGCGGCCGCGATCCAGTCCCTGCGGCTGTGCGCGCCACCCGCCTCCGCCAACGCGGTGACGGCCATGCCGTTCCAGGCGGTCACCACCTTGTCGTCGCGCTCGGGCTGCGGGCGGCGGTCGCGAGCGGCGCGCATGGTCTCCCGAATGCTTTCGTAGCGTTCGTATTCGCCGACGGGTTCGCGATAGCGGGTGAGCACGGAGGTGCCGTGTTCGAAGGTGCCCGCCGTGGTGACGCCGAAAAGCTCGGCGGCCCAAGCACCGTCGATGGCTCCCAGGGCGCCGTTGAGTTCCGCCGGAGTCCACACGTAGGTCGCGCCCTCGACGCCGGGCCGCCCCGGTTCCAGATGCGTGTCCGCGTCCAGCGCCGACGCGAATCCACCCTGTTCGGTGCCGAGGTCGTCGAGCAGGAAACGTGCTGTCTCCCTGGTGATTCGCAGGGGCAGCGCTTCCGGCACGTCGTCGCGGGCGTCCGGCGCGCGCCGCGCCAGGTGCGCGTACACCCGCAGCAGTTGCGCGTTGTCGTAGAGCATCTTCTCGAAATGCGGCACCACCCAGGCGGCGTCCACCGAATAGCGCGCGAACCCGCCGCGCAGCTGATCGTAGATACCGCCGCGTGCCATGGCCTCCGCCGTGAACATCACCGCGTGCAGCGCCTGCTCGTTCCCGCCGCGTTCATAGGCCCGCAACAGCCCCTCCATGAGCGCCGAGGGCGGAAACTTGGGCGCGTTCCCGAACCCGCCGCGCTCGTGGTCCACATCCCGCAGCACCGCCGCCACCGCGTGGTCGAGCAGTTCCGGCCCGACCGTCACCGTCGCTTCGGGCAGCCCGCCCGACTGCTGCCGCAACGCCTCCCCCACCTGCGTGGCCGCCTGGTCCACCTCCCCGCGCCGATCCCGCCACGTCCCCGACACCGCCGTCAACAACTGCGTGAACGACGGCATCCCGTGCCGCGGTGTCCTCGGAAAGTAGGTCCCGCAATAGAACGGCTCCCCCGCCGGAGTCAGAAAACACGTCATCGGCCAGCCGCCCTGCCCGGTCATGGCGACGGTCGCCGCCATGTACACGGCATCCAGATCCGGCCGCTCCTCCCGGTCCACCTTCACGCACACGAAGTTCTCGTTCATGAGCGCGGCGGTGGCGGCGTCCTCGAAGGACTCGTGCGCCATCACATGACACCAAGGTTTGTTCGGCAGAAGCTACCAATGGCAGGATGCGTACCCCACTGAAAGAAGGATGGGTACGTCCCGCCTGGTTGCTTCTGCGATCGCCTCCTCTCCCCACTCCTGCCAGTGCACCGGGTTTCCAGCGTGCTGGCGCAGGTAGGGCGACGTGGCACCACCTAATCGGTTCATATGTCCCAGCCTCCCACACCGACCACCATCGCCGCGACTGCCCGCCGAAGGAGGGGCTGGTCAGGGCAGGGAATGGAACAGTCCGGTGCCGACTCGCTGGATGGTGAGACACGCGTCCTCGCCATCGGGCTGGGAGTTCCGGAGGGTGAATACGAAGCTGCCGGCTTCGGCCGGGGTGACGATCAGGCAGCCGGTATTGTCGCTGTCGGATGCCGCGCGGAAGACGGCGAACTCGCGACCGTAGTACTCGCTGCGACGGAGGTCCTTGTAGTTTCCGGGCGTGAGTACATAGTCCATCGAATCGCCCGAGTGCGTCAGAATCAGTTCGAAGGTTCGATCGGTGGACTGCCACTCGCAGGCCGCGAACATCGATTCGGCCATCCGCACCTCGGTAGCGGGGTCCAATCCGACTGCGACGAGCTCGGATTCGGGGATCGAACAGGGATCCCAGAAGGCACCGGATGCGGCCTCCGTGGTCGTCGTGGCGGGCGCGGTGCTGTGGGGCCGCGTGGGCTCCGACACGGGACTGTCGACCGGAGCGGGATCGGGTGCGGGGGTGTCGGCCCGCGTGGGCTCCGGTGCCGCCGTGCCGCCGTCGCCCGGCACCGTCGTTGGCGTGTCGGTGGTGGCCGTGGTGGTCCCGCCCGGAGCCGGTGCGCCGCCCGTGGAGTCGGTGGTGCAGCCGGCGAGCGCCAATGCCGCGCCACCCAGCACCGCCGCCATCCGGACCGCGGCGGTCCGCGCACCGCCGCCCCGGGGACGCGGGGTGGCGTGGAACTCACGAGTTCGTGTCATGGTCGGCCGATACCTCCAGCTAAGCGGTCCGAAAGCCAGCTCCCGGAACCTGATTCGACAATCACGCGGAGATCCCACCGTATGG
This sequence comes from Nocardia sp. CC227C, assembly GCF_030767025.1. GTDB lineage: Bacteria > Actinomycetota > Actinomycetes > Mycobacteriales > Mycobacteriaceae > Nocardia. Next base: position 265,664 of record NZ_JASITE010000004.1, read on the forward strand.
TTCGAACCGGGACCGCACTATCGGATGAATGCCCTATTCACCGGCCGGTGAGCAGCTCACCAGCGGTGCCAACAGGAACACCGTCCTCGCCGTGCCCAATCCGGCGGATCGCCCATGATCTTGCCGTCGAGACGGTCGGCTCGGCCGTGTAACGACGGTCGGCTCGGCCGTTTCACACAGCCACGGCGCGGCGGCTCGCCGCCGCGCTGCTCGAATCCTGCTGAGCCGCGCCGGGAGCCACGGGTCGCGCGGCTCCCCGGCCGGGTCATCGCGACGTCGGCCTACGGCACGAACACTTCCGCTGTCGCCGGAATGGACGGGCGGTCGGTGCGGACGGTGAGCTGCACCCGCCCCGGTCCGGTATGCGCCACCAGGATGGCGGGGGTGGTGCGCTGCCCCGCGGGGATGAACTGGCTGATGCTGCCGGACTGGCCGGTGTCGAGATTGTGCCAGTCGACCACGGCGGTGACGTCGCAGGCGAGGAACTGCGGGCCCCAGTAGCCGACGGGCGAGAAGCCCTGGGTGATGCGCAGGACCACCGAGTGCGTGGCGCCCGGGGCTTCGGAGTACTCGTAGAGGGGGCCGTCGAAGGCGGTGCCGCCGGTGGAGAACATGCCGGCGCAGATGCCGTTGCCGAGGGTCCAGGTGGGGGCGAGGTTGAAGTTGTTCTGCTCGCAGGAGCGCGGCTCCACATTCGACCAGCCGAGCTGGCAGGGGCCGCCGGGGTGTTCGGCATTGGCGGGCGCGGCGGCGACGGCCACGCCCGCGCCCAGGAAGGTAGCGGCGGTCAGGTACCGAATCGTGCGTTTCATGGTCGTACTCCACTCGTGGTCGGGCGGTTGTCTACGAGCTGTCGTGCACTGCTACCGGCGGTGTCTATCACGGTTGTCGATCAACGCCGGTCACGACGGGCCGACCGGTCGGCCTGTATTAATACCGTCGGCGACACGAGACGACGTGTTACCCAGCCCCGGTGACGGCCCGTCCGGATCCGGACCGCGCGCTACTCCACCGGCGCGCCGGACCCATCGCGCACACCCGTACCGGCCTCGATGACGCGGACCACCCGCGCCGGGTCGTCGATCATCGGCACATGACCGACGCCGGTGAGCACCTCGAACCGAGCACCCGGCACCCGTTCCCGCGCGATAGCCCCATTGACATCGAGCGGCAGGATGCGGTCGTGCTCCGACCAGGCGATCGTCATCGGGCACGGCACCGGATCCAGGGGTGCGATCTCCTCGGTGGAGGACAGGATGTCGGCGGTCACCGCGCAGCCGACGAGATCGCGCACGACGGCGGCGGCGTCCGCGCGGGACAGCCGCTCGCCGTGCTGCGCGACCGAGTGCAGCACCAGCTTGCGCACCGGCGGAACGGCGAGCCCCACCGGCGCGAGAGTGTGTGTGGCCGAGGCCAACCGGGCCAGCCACCGCAGAATCGTGGTTCCGTGCTGCTGCTCCTCGTCCCCGGCCGACCAGAATCCAGCGGGCGACAGCGCGCATACGGTGCGCGCCCGACCACGCCGGGCGAGTTCCACCGCGATCCATCCGCCGAGCGAGTTTCCGGCCAGATGTGCGGTGTCCCAACCCTTCTCGTCGATCAGCCGCTCCATATCGTCCACCAGATCGCGGACCCGCACCGGCCGACGCCGCGGCGGCGGTCCGCCCCGATGTCCACGCAGCGTCGGCGCGAGCACCTCGTGGCGCTCGGAAAGGCTGGGCAACAGCTCCTTCCACGCCAGCCCCGACATGGTCACACCGTGCAGCAACAGCAGTGGCGGCTTCGTCATCCCGGCTCCTCCCGATCCGCGTCCCCGCACTGTATCGCCGAGCGATGTCACACCCGAGCCGACCGTGTCGTCAACCTGTCGAAGCACCACGAACCCGAACAGGAAAGAGAAGACGATGACCCGGTTCGCCCTGTACGAGAACGAAGTCGCCGCCAAGTTCAACAAGCGCCTGGTGACCGCGGCCCGCGTGATCGACGACTCCACGCTGCCCATGCCCACCCAGGAGCTGGTGAAGATCCGCGCCTCCCAGATCAACGGCTGCGGAATGTGCCTGGATATGCACACCAAGGACGCGGCGCATGCGGGCGAGACGCCGCTGCGCCTGGCCATGGTCGCCGCCTGGCGCGAGTCGACGGTGTTCACCGAGGCCGAACGCGCCGCCCTCGCGCTCACCGAGGAAGGCACCCGGCTGGCCGACAACGGCCGCGGCATCTCCGAAGAGACCTGGTCCGAGGTCCGCAAGCATTACGACGACGACCAGATCGGCGCGCTGATCGGCCTGATCGCCACCATCAACGCCTGGAACCGCCTCAATGTCATCGCGGGTCTCCCGGGCGGGGAGTACGTGCCCGGCCAGTGGTGAGAGCCGACCGCACGGCCGCTTCGACACCCGCCGAAGCGGCCGACGGTCCGCGCGGCTCAGGCCGTGCGAAGCGCGGTGCGCCACCGCCCGGATCTCGGCGTCGCCGCCCGCCCATCCGCCGGACGCCGAAAATCGGATGCGGCGTCCGGGGCACGGCCGCTACAGTCGTGCACCGCGCCCGAGTGCACAGGTACCGGCTCTCAGGGCGACCAAACTTCCGCTACACGCGATCGGAGCCCGTGCCGAATGTCCGGCACGGGCTCCGATCGGGTCGGGCGACGCTCAGGAAGCGCCCGAGGATTCGTTCTTCGTGCCCTGCTCGACCGTCTGCGAGTCGGCGCGCACCACTCCTGGATCGGTGCCCTCGTCCGCCGCCTGATCCGGTTCCGGATGCTCCGGTGAGAAGGTGGCGGGCAGGTTCTTGATGTGCTTGTTCATGCTCCAGACGAGCAGTACCGTGCCCACCAGCAGGACCAGGACGATGACCAGGCCCAGCGGCGACGCCTTGCCGAACTCCGGACCGGTCGGGGTACCGGGGGTCTGGGCGAGCAAGGCTGTGATCATCGGGGGGCTTCCTCGTCGGCGTCTTCGATTCCGGCGAACAGGTCGGTCTCCGGGATGGCGGTGCGCACCCTGGTCTGGGCGAGTTCGAACTCCTCGGTGGGCCACAGCCGCTGCTGCATCTCCAGTGGAATCGCGAAGAACGCGCCGTTCGGGTCGATCTGCGTGGCGTGTGCCCGCAGGGCGTCGTCGCGCTGCGGGAAGTACTTGGCGCATTCGACCTGGGTGGTGACCCTGGCCATGATATCGCCGCGCTCGGCCGCGTACTTGCGCATGCGGTCCATCCAGTCCTGCATGGGGAACGGTTCGCCGATGCGCTCGTACTCCTCGGCGAACAGTTCCAGGCGGGCCAGGCTGAAGCCGTGGTTGTAGTACAGCTTCAGCGGCGTCCACGGCTCGCCCGCGTCGGGGAAGCGCTCCGGATCGCCCGCGGCGTCGAACGCGGCCGCCGACACCTGATGGCACATGATGTGGTCCGGGTGCGGGTAACCGCCCATCTCGTCATAGGTGGTGATGACATGCGGCTTGAATTCGCGCACCACCTTCACCAGCGCTTCGGTGGCCTCGTCGAGGGGCACCAGCGCGAAGCAGCCCTCGGGCAGCGGCGGCAGCGGGTCGCCCTCGGGCAGCCCGGAGTCCACGAACCCCAACCAGGTCTGCCGGACGCCGAGCGCCTTGGCCGCCTCCGCCATCTCCTCGCGGCGCACATCCGCGATGCGGTCGCGAATGCCTGGGATGTTCATGGCGGGGTTCAGGATGTCGCCGCGCTCACCGCCGGTGAGGGTGACGACGAGGACCTCGTGCCCTTCCGCGGCATAGCGGGCCGTGGTCGCCGCGCCCTTGCTGGATTCGTCGTCGGGATGGGCATGCACCGCCATGAGGCGAAGTCCGCTCACTTCTCGTTCACCTCACCGATCACAGTCTTCACCTCAATGCTCTCCGCCGGGTAGTCCAGGCAGGGGGTGTCAGATCTTCATTCCCTATAGTTCCATCCGATTGTTATTTGTTCCGACCTACCCCCCCGGGAGCGCGCAGTGGTGATCCAGAGACCGGCCGACCGGTACGGAGCCGCGCCCCGCAAGACCTCTCGTCCGGTACTTATCCTGCTCGGCGTTCTGGTCGTCGTCGCCGGTCTCGTGGTCGCCTACCTGGGCTATCGCCAATACGGCCCGCAGGACATCGAGGCCGAGCGCATCGGCTACGACGTGCTCGACGACTCCACCGTGACCCTCGACTTCAAGGTCACGCGTGCGGATCCGAACAAACCGGTCGTGTGCTACGTTCGGGCATTGGACCCCGACCAGGTCGAGGTCGGCCGCCGCGAGGTGCTGATAGCGGGCTCGGAGGACAAGACCGTCCGGATCGATACCGTCATCCGCACCTCGGCCCGTACGGGCGCGGCCAGCGTTTACGGTTGTAGCGACAAGGTACCCGCCTACCTGCACGCTGGCTGAAAAGTCCGGTAAGCGACCCGCTTTGGCGCTTCTACCTGCGCATTTCCGAATCGTGCTAAAATGATCCGACACACGGTTCCGGACCTCGGAGCCGTGTTTGCTGCATTGGCGGCCAGCGCTGTCGGGTACCTCCCCCAGAGATCGCTCTAGCCGCTCACTGTCGCTGTGCCCGCTCGAGGCGGTTTCGGCGACGGGTATCAGGGAATCCCGGCATGCCGGGAACAACTACTAGGGAGTGATCGAGATGACTGAGACGAACGTGACCTGGCTGACCCCGGAGTCGCACGAGAGGCTCAAGGGCGAACTCGACGCGCTCATCGCCAACCGTCCGGTCATCGCGGCCGAGATCAACGAACGCCGTGAAGAAGGCGATCTCAAGGAGAACGGCGGTTACCACGCCGCGCGTGAAGAGCAGGGCCAGCAGGAGGCGCGCATCCGCCAGCTGCAGGAGCTGCTCAACAACGCCAAGGTGGGTGTGCCGCCGAGCAAGTCGGGTGTCGCCCTGCCGGGTTCCGTCGTCAAGGTCTACTACGACGGTGACGAGACCGATACCGAGACGTTCCTGATCGCGACCCGCGAAGAGGGTTTGGGCCGCGCCGACCTGGAAACCTACTCGCCGAACTCGCCGCTCGGCGGCGCACTGATCGACGCCAAGGTGGGCGAGACCCGCGAGTACACGCTGCCCAACGGCAACACCATGAAGGTGACCCTGGTCAGCGCCGAGCCTTACCACAGCTGACTGTGCCGCCTCTCCCCATATTCAGCGCACGGCCGCGAGCCGTCCACCGTCCCATATGCGGAGATGCGGTTCGGGCGCGACACCGATTCCGGGGGTACCCGGCGAGTTTCCCCGAACCTCACGAAATCAGGCGTCGCGTTCACCACTGAGCCGCGATGGACGCGGAGCGGGTCCTCACAAGCGGACGACCCGGGAGGTGCCCCGCGTCCACAACCGAACGGCCGCATCGGATCTCATCCGATGCGGCCGTTTCGTGTGCATGGGGCCTCCGGTCAGGCCAGCGCCTGCTCGATATCCGAGAGCAGGTCGCTCACATCCTCGATGCCCACCGACAGCCGGACCAGATCAGCCGGAACCTCGAGGGCCGAGCCCGCCGTCGACGCGTGCGTCATGGCGCCCGGGTGCTCGATGAGCGATTCCACGCCGCCCAGCGATTCGGCCAGCGTGAAGATCTTGGTGCGCGCGCAGAAGTCGAGGGCCGCGTCCTTGCCGCCGTGCAGGCGCACCGAGATCATGCCGCCGAAGCGCCGCATCTGCTTCTGCGCCACGGTGTGCCCCGGATGCTCCGGCAGCCCCGGGTAGATGACCTGGGCGATCTTCGGATGGTTGGCGAGGAATTCGGCCAGCGTCTCGGCATTGTCGCAGTGCCGGTCCATGCGCAGGGCCAGCGTCTTGATGCCGCGCAGCGTCAGGAACGCGTCGGTGGGGCCGGGGACCGCGCCCGCGCCGTTCTGCAGGAACGCGAACTTGGCGTCCATCTCCCGGTCGTCGGTGATGAGCGCACCGCCCACCACATCGGAGTGCCCGCCCAGGTATTTGGTGGTCGAGTGGATCACGATATCCGCGCCGAGCAGCAGCGGCTGCTGGAGGTACGGCGAGGCGAAGGTGTTGTCCACCACCAGCTTCGCGCCGCCCTGATGCGCGACCTCGGCGATGGCCGCGATATCGCCGATGTTCAGCAGCGGATTGGTCGGGGTCTCGATCCACACCAGTTTGGTGTTGGGGCGCATGGCCCGCGCCACCTCGTCGGCGTCGCTCACCGCGGCGACCGAGTACTCGATGCCCCACTCGGTGAACACCTTGTCGATCAGCCGGAAGGTGCCGCCGTAGGCGTCGTTCGGGATCACCAGGTGATCGCCGGGCCGCAGGTTGGCGCGCAGCGCGCAGTCGGTGGCGGCCATGCCCGAGGCGAAGGCCCGCCCGTAGATTCCCGACTCCAGCGCCGCCAGATTGGCTTCGAGGGCCGTCCGGGTCGGGTTGCCGGTCCGCGCGTACTCGTAGCCGCCGCGCATCCCGCCCACTCCGTCCTGGGCGAAGGTGGAACTCGCGTAGATGGGCACGTTCACCGCACCGGTCTGAGGGTCGGGGTCGAACCCGGCGTGCACGGCCCGTGTGGAGAAACCCAGCTGATCGCTCATGAGCCGAGTCTATTGCGCGTGCCGATCGCCCCGAATTCGCGGTGGGCTCACTCCGTGGTCGACGGCGGCGGCGATCCGCCGCCCAGGTCGGCCGGTGGTGGTAGTACTGGGCACATGAGCGATGCGAACGCCGACACCCCGCAGCCCGACGCCGACGTCATCGAGTTGGCCACCAAGATCTTCGACCTGGCCCGCCAGGGTGACGCCACCACCCTCGCCGCCTACCTGGACGCGGGCGTGCCCCTCGACCTCACCAACGCCCGCGGCGACGGCCTGCTCATGCTCGCCGCCTACCACGGCCACCGGGACGCCACGAAGGTCCTGCTGGACCGCGGCGCCGACCCCGACAAGACCAACGACGCCGGCCAGACCCCGCTCGCGGGCGCGGTCTTCAAGGGCGACGCCGACCTCATCCGCGACCTCCTCGCCGCCGGAGCCAGCCCCGACGCGGGCGCGCCCACCGCACGCGAAGCCGCCGAGATGTTCGGCCAGACGCACCTCCTCGAACTCTTCGGCCCCCGCGCCTGACCACCCGTTACGGCTGGCGACGGGACATCTATCGCGGTTGTGATCCGGGGCGTTGTGGCCCCGGCCGCACCCTCATAGGCTGGCGCAATGGTCACCGTAGACGAGCTGTTCGCGATCGAGTCCCTGCTTTCCGCCGAGGAGACCGACATTCGGGATACCGTGCGCGCGTTCGGGGCGGAGCGGCTGCGGCCGAATGTGGCGGACTGGTTCGAGGCGGGCACGTTCCCGGCCCGGGAGATCGCGCCCGAACTCGGCAAGCTGGGACTGCTCGGCATGCATTTGGACGGGTACGGGTGCGCGGGCACCTCCGCGACCGCGTACGGGCTGGCCTGTATGGAGCTGGAGGCCGTGGATTCCGGTGTGCGGAGCATGGTTTCGGTGCAGGGGTCGCTGGCCATGACCGCCATCCACAAGTACGGGTCGGAGGAGCAGAAGCAGCGGTGGCTGCCGGGGATGGCGGCCGGTCAGCTCATCGGATGCTTCGGCTTGACCGAGCCGGATTTCGGTTCGAATCCGGGCGGGATGCGCACCCGGGCGCGCCGGGACGGGGACGACTGGGTGCTCGACGGCGCGAAGATGTGGATCACCAACGGCTCGGTTGCCGATGTGGCGATCGTCTGGGCGCAGACGCAGGAGGGTGAGCGGCAGGTCGTCCGCGGCTTCGTGGTCCCCACGGACACACCGGGTTTCAGCGCCCGCGAGATGCACCGCAAGCTCTCGCTGCGCGCCTCGATCACCGCGGAGCTGTCCCTGGACGGCGTCCGCCTGCCCGCCGACGCGCTGCTGCCGGAGGCTCGCGGCCTGGCCGGACCGCTCGGCTGCCTGAGCGAGGCGCGTTTCGGCATCGTCTTCGGCGCGCTCGGCGCCGCCCGCGACTGCCTTTCCGCCGCCATCGACTACGCGCGCACCCGGGAGGTCTTCGACAAGCCGCTGGCCGCCTACCAGCTGACCCAGGCCAAGCTGGCGGATATGGCCGTCGAACTCGGCACCGGCCAGCTGCTCGCCCTGCACCTGGGCCGACTCAAGGACCGCCACGAGATCCGCCCCGAGCAGATCAGCGCGGGCAAGCTCAACAGCACCCGGGTCGCCATCGCCATCGCCCGCGAATGCCGCACCATTCTCGGCGCGAACGGCATCACCCTGGAGTATCCGGTGCTGCGGCACGCCAACAACCTGGAATCGGTGCTCACCTACGAGGGCACGGCGGAGGTGCACCAGCTGGTACTCGGCGAGGCGCTGACGGGATCCAAAGCCTTCCGCTGACGATCCGGGTCCGCTCGGGGGTCCGGCAGACCGGTCGGCCGACGCGATGGCGGAATCGGCGGGTGCGCGGAAACTCACAGTGCTGGATGCCCGCGAATTGCTAGCATGAGCGGGTGTTTTTGCTCGGCTCCGCGTTGCTCGAAGTGTCGGCGCGCAAGACCCTGAAACGCCTGCACCGGACGCACGGAGCTCCGGCTACACATGCGGCCTCGGCGTACCCGGCGGTCTCGGCACTGGTCGACCAGCATGCCGCCGCGGTCCGCGACATCATCGAGCTGGGCGTGGAGAATTCTCGCGAACTACCGGTGTGCGTGCTGCTGGCAGGCTATGCGCGCGGCTTGGTGGACGATATCGGCGACCTGGACGCCACCCCCGCCGAGCCGCACGACTGGATCGCCGCCGACTGGTTGCACCTGCGGCTCGCGGGTGTCTGCCAGCTCGCCCACAGCGCCTGAGCGTGCCGCCGGGCGGCTGACCACCCGAGAACGCACGGCTCAACACAGCCGCAGAACGCCCGGCACGGCCTGCCGGTCGGGCACGGCCTGATCAGTCGCGTGTTTCTCCGAGTGGCCCCGCCCCGACAGGCTGCCGATCCCGCACTACCGATGCGGCGATTGCCCACCTACGGCTGCCGCGCGGCGTGCTACCGACACCAATGGCCGGATCCCAGGGCATCTCACACAGCGCGACGGCGGGTCCGGATCGCTCGACCCCGGCATAGCACGACCACGGGTCCGGGATCGCTCGGCTGTTGCCGCACATGGAATCGGCCGCGCACGACAGGTGCGCGGCCGATGCGTTGTCGAGCTGTGCGAGCCGGACGATGTCCTCAGCGATCGACGGAAGGATCATCCCAGCCGGTGTGGCCACCGGCCGGGCCGGAGTACCGCCCCCGGCCGCCCATCGGCGGATCCTGGCGGCTCCAGCCGGATGGATCACCGGCACCGGACTGCCCGCCGCCGTAATCCGTCCGGTCACCGCCGGACGCCATCTGGCCGCCGCCGTAACCGGACTGCCCGCCGTAACCGGCCTGTGCGCCGCCCTGGCCGGACTGCCCGCCGTAGCCGCGCTGTTGTTCCGCGCCACCCGAACTCGGTTGCGCCCCACCATATCCCGGCTGCGCGCCGTAACCCGACGCGCCGACCGGCTGGTCGGCCCACTTTCCGGGCGGCATCTGCCGCCCCGACATGGACTGTTGGCGCGCGGCCTCACGCTGGCGCGCGGCGTCCTCCCGACCTCGCTGGTACGCCTGCGCGTGCCCCTTGAGCTCGGGCATCTCGCCCTCGATGGTGTTGAGCCAGCGGTCCCACCGCTGCTGCATGGGCCGCACCAGACCGCCGCCGAAGCCGACCACCAGCACGCCGCCGATGGTGGCGAGCACCGTGATGAGTATCGGCATGGTCACCGAGGTGCCGACCCCGATCTGGTTCAGGGCGGCGATAATGCCGATGCCCCAGATGAATACGGCCGCGACCCGGCCCAGCATGCGCCCGTAGTCGAGCCCGCTGAGCATATTGGAGACCAGATCCTTGACCGCGCTCGCGATCGCGCCGGCGATGCACACGATGACGATGGCGATGAACGCCCGCGGCAGCCAGGCCACGATGCCGTTGAGCATATCGCTCACCGGGTTCGGCCCGAAGGCGCCGAAGCCGAGTTGCAGCGTGATCAGCAGGATCGCGTAGTACGCCAGTTTTGCGAGGATGTCGACGGCGTCGTAACTGCTGTTCTCGAGCATCCGATTGATCCCGCCGCGCTCCACCATCCGGTCGAAGCCGATCCGGTGCAGTATTCGTGACACCAGCTTGGCGACCACCTTGGCCACCAGCCAGCCGACGACCAGGATGACCAGGAAGCCGGCGAGTTTGGGCACGAATGTGGCGACGGAACTCCAGGCGTCGGAAAGCCCACCTTGGATATCGATAGCCAGACTCGAGGAGTTCATGAAACCCCATCCCTTCGCTATCTGTTCCAGCCGGGTTGCCAGAACTTCGCTCCAAGGGGGGTTATACCCCTGAACGAACACCCTAATTAGCAGTTTGCGAAAAAGTTGCCAATTAGGGTGTTCGCAGGTTGCGGCGGTAAGTGCTCAGTACGCGCCGTAGACGTTGTCCATCGAACCGTAGCGGGCCGCCGCGTAGTTGCAGGCCGCCACGATGTTCGCGACCGGATCCCACACGTCGTACGGCGTGCCGGGCACGTGGTAGGCGGCGAAGGTGGGGTCGATCACCTGCAGCAGGCCCTTGGACGGGATGCCCATGGCGGCATTGGAGTCGTACAGGTTGATGGCCTGCGGATTGCCGCTCGACTCCCGGATGATGTTGCGGTAGATGCTCTCGTAGCTGCCCGGGATGCCGTGCGCGCGCATGATGTCCAGCGCTTCGCGGATCCAGCCGTCGAGATTGTTCTCGTACACCGGGGCGGGGGCCGGCGCGGGCTCGGGAGCCGGGGCCGGAAGTTCGGGGGCGGGCATCGGCGCGGGAGCGGGCGCTTCGGCGGCCTTGTCGGCCGGAGCTGCGGGCTCCGCGGTAGCCGCGAGGGTCTCGGCGAGGGAGACCTTCCGGATCTCGGAGGAGCTGGCGTTGCCGCCCGCGGTGGCGATGGCGCCGAAGACGCCCACGGCGAGCACGGCGGCGCTCGCGGTGCGGGCGGCGGCAACCACCTTGCTACGTTTATGTGGGCAGCGCAGTGCGGTCAGGGTGTTTGTGGGCATGGCGAAGTTGGATTCCTATTCGGTCTCGGCCGTCGCTTGGCCTGGAAGACAGCGCGCCACACCGGGCGAGCGCCGGGGCGGCGCTCGTCGGACGCGCTATCTGTTTGTTGTGGGAGCTGCGTTCAAACCCTTTGCGGGCGAAGAGGAATCAATTCCTGTGCAGCGTGCGCGAGGTGTTCAGTGCGGGACGCGGGCGGCCGCTGCGGCCGTGGCGCCTCCCGGCGCCGGCGTCGTATCAGGTTTCCGCATAGGCGTTGGAACTCCTCGTGCCGATCAGACTTGTGGTCTGTTTCTGACAAGGTCACAGCCTGATTGCGCTACATGAACACTGCCTGAACCACAGTTGAACTACAGGTGAACCACGCGAGTGTAAGCCTCGCTCACCTGGTCGAATTCCAGCCCTGACCTGGTCATCCTGTTCCAAACTGAAAGTGGTGCAGCTCACTTAGAAAGTTATCGCATCGCGCTGGACATGAGCCCGAATCGCCGGATTCTCGGCGTGTCGCGATCGTTCGGCTAACGGTTCGGGTGTCCCGCCGGACCGGCCGAGACGGCACAGCGGGCACAGCGCTCAGGCCGCGATCCGGACCGGTTCGGGAAGCACGGCGGCGGCCGGCGTCGGCTCCGGATCGGCGCGTCCGCGCAGCCCGCGCATGATCAACGGGAGTAGCAGCACCATGAGCAGCAGACGCACGCTCTGCACACTGGTGATGAGCGGCATATTCGCGTCCATCCCCTCGCCGGTGGCAAGGACCGCGTTGATGCCGCCCGGGGTGGTGGCCAGGTAGAGGTCGGACAGCTCCAGATCGACCACCCACGCCAGCCCGAACGCCAGCGCCCCGACCAATCCCGACAGTGCCACGATGGCGGCCATCATGCCCGGAATCATGCGCGCCATCTCGACCACCACGGCGCGGGTGAAGCGGGTGCCGACCTCGAAACCGATGAGGACGAACAGCAATTCCTTCAACAGGTTGGTGGGCGCGTAGCCGTGGCTGATGCCGAGCGCGGTGAGCACGGCGGTGACGAGCATGGGTCCGATGAGCGCCGGGCTGGGCAGCCGCAGCCAGCGGCCGAGCCGAAGTCCGATGAGGCACAACATGATCGCGATGGACAGCCCGGCGACCTGATCACCGCGGCCGACGATCATCCAGGACGGCAGATCCGGATCGGTGACCGCGCCGCCCAGCACCGCCGCGCCGTAGCCCCCGTGCTCGCCGTCGTCCAGGAACGCCGCCAGCGCGGGCGCGGTCAGGGCCACCAGGGCGACCCGCAGATACTGCATGAACGCCACCCGCCGCGGGTCCGCCTCCAACTCGTCGGCCACCGACACCACCGCCGCCGACCCGCCCGCCAGCAGCCCCAGCGTCGCAGTCGGCAACTCCACCTTGGCAATTCGCGCGAACACCAGCGAGATGAGGATGCTCACCAGCACCGTCGCGGCGGTCACGGCCAGCACCGGCAGCAGATCCCATCCGATCGACACCAGTAGCGAGATCTCGAGATAGCTGCCCATGAGCACGCCCAGCATGGCCTGCACCCCGAGCGACACCTCCCGGGGCAGCGGCGCGGGCAGCCGGCCCAGCAGCGCCAACCCGGCTCCGATCACGATCGCGACGATCATCTGCGGCGCGGGGAACCGGGCGCGTTCCAGCAACTCGGCGAGACCGAGCACGGTGCCCAACAGGGCCGCCCACGAAACCACCTGCCACCGGTTCATGCGTGCTGATCGTTCTCGCCGAGTATGAACAAGCAGTAACACCGCAGTTATCACCTGTGACACGGCACGGTGATTCGGCTCGCACCGCCGCCGCACCCCTCGCCGAGAGCGCGAAATGTGACCTCTACCTCGGGATTTCAATCATTTCGCTCGATCGATTCATTGTGCGCAGGCGTTGCGGCGACGAGATACGCTCAGCCGCACAGCTATCCCTTGGCGAGATGAGCGAGCCCGCCCGACACTCCGGTCGGACGGGCTTCGGAGCATGCGCTGCGCGCTCAGTGCCCGAGAACTCCCGTGCTGAGGAAGCCGAGCAGATCGTGGCGGGTGATCACGCCGACCGGCTTGCCGTCCTCGACCACCATGAGGGCATCGGTCTCCTCCAGGGCCTTGGTGGCGGCGGAAACCGGTTCGCCCGAACCGATCAGCGGGAACGCGGGGCTCATATGCTGTTTGACCGAATCGGTGAGGTGGGCGCGACCCTCGAACACCGCGGACAGCAGATCGCGTTCGGACACACTGCCCGCGACCTCGCCCGCCATGACGGGCGGTTCCGCACCGACCACGGGCATCTGGGAGACACCGTATTCGCGCAGGATCTCGATGGCGTCGCGCAGCGTCTCCTGCGGGTGGGTGTGCACCAGATCCGGCAGCGCGCCGGACTTTCCGCGCAGCACGTCACCGACGAGCGGTTCGGTGGCGGCGGAACCGTCCAGGCGCGAGCGCAGGAAGCCGTACGAGCTCATCCAGTCGTCGTTGAAGATCTTCGACAGATAGCCGCGGCCACCGTCGGGCAGCAGCACCACCACCACCGCGTCCGGATCCCGCTCGGCGACCCGCAGCGCGGCCACCACGGCCATACCGCAGGAGCCGCCGACCAGCAGCCCCTCCTCACGGGCCAGGCGGCGGGTCATGTCGAAGGAGTCGGCATCGGAGACGGCGATGATCTCGTCCGGGACGGCCGGGTCGTAGGCGCTGGGCCAGAAGTCCTCGCCCACCCCCTCGACCAGGTAGGGGCGGCCGGTGCCGCCGGAGTACACCGAACCCTCCGGATCCGCGCCGATGATCTTCACCTTGCCGCCGGAGACCTCCTTGAGGTACCGACCGGTGCCGGTGATGGTGCCGCCGGTGCCGACGCCCGCCACGAAGTGGGTGACCTTGCCCTCGGTATCGCGCCAGATCTCCGGGCCGGTGGTGTCGTAGTGCGAGTCCGGACCGCCCGGGTTGGAGTACTGGTCCGGCTTCCACGCGCCCGGGATCTCGCGCACCAGCCGATCGGAGACGTTGTAGTAACTCTGCGGGTCCTCGGGCGCGACGGCGGTCGGGCACACCACGACCTCGGCACCGTAGGCGCGCAGGACGTTGCGCTTGTCCTCGCTCACCTTGTCCGGGCAGACGAATACGCACTTGTAGCCGCGCTGCTGCGCGACCAGCGCCAGGCCCACGCCGGTATTGCCGGAGGTGGGCTCGACGATCGTGCCGCCGGGCTTCAGCAGCCCGGCCTTCTCGGCGGCGTCGATCATCTTGACGGCGATGCGGTCCTTGGAACTGCCGCCGGGATTGAGGTACTCGACCTTCGCGGCCACCAGTCCCGAGTTCGGACCCACCACGGAGTTCAGCCGAACCAGCGGGGTGTTTCCGATCAGATCGACGACATGGTCAGCAATGCGCATGCCCCCATCGTTGCAGAAAGGAGATCGGGGCCTGCGCGCACATCGGCCGAGGGCGGGGCGCGCCACACTACCCTGTGCAGATATGACGTCGCCGACGAGCGTTCGCAGTGCCGCGGTGTTCGGAAGTCTCGCCTGTGCCGCAACGGTGTTCGCGGCCGCGCCCGCGTCCGCGGCGGCCGTCGAATTCCCGCAGGTGCCGAGTCTGATGCGGAACGGATACTGCGGTGGCGCGATTCGCAGCTGGGCGGAGACCGGGCCGGAGTATCCGGGCCGGGCGATCATCAATGTGCAGGCGCTGCCCGTCGGCGGGCTGGGGCCGGGCACTTATTCGGCCGCGCCGCTGTGCGAGGCGGTCACCACGGTCGCCTGGCGGAATGTGAACACCGGCGCGGCGGGCGAGTACCGGGTCACCGTGGTGGCGGGGATCTACGGCAGCATCCAGTACGCGCAGTTCCAGGACACCGGGCCGGGACGCGTCGACGTGACGATCTTTACGGATATGCCGAATGTGCCGCAGTACGGCAGCTTCGTCGTCCCCGCACCGCCCCCGCCGCCCGCCGAGCCCGCCGAGCCCGCCGAGCAGTGAGAAATCCCACCGTCACTGAACGGGATACCGGCATACCGGATGTTTCCCCGCTCACACGGCCGTCGTAGATTCGAATGCGGTTCCACCCCTGCGAGTAAGGAGTCCTCATGCCAGAGGCCGTCATCGTTTCGTTCGCCCGTTCGCCTATCGGCCGCGCAGGCAAGGGTTCGCTGGTGAGCATGCGCCCCGACGACCTCACGGCGCAGATGGTGCGCGCGGCCCTGGACAAGGTGCCCGCCCTCGCGCCGACCGATATCGACGATCTGATCCTGGGCTGCGGTCAGCCCGCCGGTGAGGGCGGCTTCAATATGGCCCGCTCGGTCGCCGTGCAGCTGGGCTACGACACCCTGCCCGGCGTCACCCTCAACCGCTACTGCTCCTCCTCGCTGCAGACCACTCGGATGGCCTTCCACGCCATCAAGGCCGGTGAGGGCGACGTGTTCATCTCCGCCGGTGTGGAGACGGTGTCGCGGTTCCCGAAGGGCACCGCCGACGGCTGGCCCGACACCCACAACCCGCTGTTCGCCGACGCCGAGGCGCGCACCGCCAAGCGCGCCGAGGGCGGGGCCGAGGTGTGGACCGATCCGCGCGAGAACGACATCCTGCCCGACGTCTACATCGCCATGGGCCAGACCGCCGAGAACGTGGCCCAGTACACCGGCATCTCCCGCGAGGAGCAGGACCACTGGGGCGTGCGGTCGCAGAACCGTGCCGAAGAGGCCATCAAGTCCGGGTTCTTCGAACGGGAGATCACCCCGGTGACGCTGCCCGACGGCACCGTGGTCGCCACCGACGACGGCCCTCGGCCCGGCACCACCTACGAGAAGATCTCGCAGCTGAAGCCGGTCTTCCGCCCCGACGGCACCATTACCGCCGGTAACGCCTGTCCGCTCAACGACGGCGCGGCGGCGCTGGTGGTCATGAGCGACACCAAGGCCCGCGAACTCGGCCTGACCCCGCTGGCCCGCATCGTGGCGACCGGTGTGTCGGGCCTGTCGCCGGAGATCATGGGCCTCGGCCCGATCGAGGCGGTGCGCAAGACCCTGAAGACCGCGAATATGACCATCGACGATCTGGACCTGTACGAGATCAACGAGGCGTTCGCGGTGCAGGTGCTCGGTTCGGCCCGCGAGCTGAACATGGACCTGGACAAGCTGAACGTGTCCGGCGGCGCCATCGCCCTCGGCCACCCCTTCGGCATGACCGGCGCCCGCATCACCGCCACCCTGCTCAACAACCTCCAGACCCAGGACAAGCAGTTCGGTCTGGAGACCATGTGCGTGGGCGGCGGCCAGGGCATGGCGATGATCATCGAACGCCTCAGCTGAGCCGCGCTCGATTCGTCCGTCTCCGCAGAGCCGGAAGGCCCGCCCGATTCGATCGTCGGGCGGGCCTTCCGCTGTCTCGGGGAGATGCGATGCGAGGTTCCCCACACCAGCAAGTCTTGTACAATTTGTACATGAATACCGAGCCTGCGTACCTGCGTGACCTACCCACCGCTACATTGGCCGAAGCCCGGGCCGACCTTCCGAAGTTGGCGAACCTCGCGCACTACACCGGGCAGACCACGCTGCTCACCAGGTACGGAAAGCCATGGGCGGTCATCGCCCCCATCTCGGCCACACTCGTCGGCGAACCGCACCCACCAGGCCAGGACATCGCGGATCTCGCCGAGCGCCTCGCCGCCCTGGGCGGAAGTACCGCGACGACGAGCGACATCGTCGAAGCCGTGCGAGAAGTGCGCGAGGAGGGTGATACGTGATCGTTGCCGACGCATCAGCCGTCGTAGAGCTTCTGGTCGGTGATTCGAGGAAGGTCGCCCGAAAGTTCGCCAGCAACCCGGTGTACGCCCCGGCCCACGTCGATTTCGAAGTAGCCAAGGTCATCCGGCGTCTGCATCTGAGCGGGAAGTTGGATGGACACCGCAGCGGCGCCGCAA
Organism: Nocardia sp. CC227C; assembly: GCF_030767025.1. GTDB lineage: Bacteria > Actinomycetota > Actinomycetes > Mycobacteriales > Mycobacteriaceae > Nocardia. Next base: position 282,630 of record NZ_JASITE010000004.1, read on the forward strand.
TCCAGGACCTTGCCCATCTGCCTATAACTCGAATTCCTTTGGCGGACCTACTCCCCCGCGTGTGGCAACTGCGATGCAATACCTACCCGGGGGACGCGTTCTACCTGGCCCTCGCGGAGGATCTGGCGTGCCCCTTGGTGACAGCTGATGGAAAGTTGAGTTCGACCCCTGGGCACCACGCGTCGGTAGTGATGATCTAGCGACAATTGGGCGGGTGCCGTCGGCGCCCGCCTCTGTTCAGCCGCCACTGGCGGTACTTCGGACGCACCTCGCTGGATCGCCGACCCGACAGCGGGCGGATCATCGCCTGCCAAGTGGTAGGCATATGCGCCGGAGCCTCGGGCTGCGCGTCCGAAACGCATCCCAAAATAGAACACGTTATAGTCTGCCCACGAGTTCCGAGCGGCCGGGCGGTCGGTGGGAGGGTGAAGGCAATGGTGCGGACCTGGGGCGAGACCGCGGATGTGGTGGTCGTCGGGTACGGCGGGGCGGGCGTCACGGCGGCGCTGGCGGCTCGGGAAGCCGGGGCGGGGGTACTGGCCATCGACCGGTTCGGCGGGGGCGGGGCGACCGCGCTGTCCGGCGGCATCATCTACGCGGGCGGCGGCACCTGGGTGCAGCGGGCCGCCGGGGTGGCCGATGATGTCGACGCCATGTTCGCCTACCTGCGCGCCGAGGTCGGCGACGCGGTCAGCGAAGCGACCCTGCGCCGGTTCTGTGCGGAATCGCCCGCCATGGTCGACTGGCTGACCCGACACGGTGTTCCCTTCGAGGCATCACTGTGCCCGTACAAGACCTCGTATCCGACCGACGACCATTACCTGTACTACTCGGGCAGCGAAATCGCCGGGGGCTTCCGGGAATTGGCGACTCCGGCACAGCGCGGACACCGCGCCCACGGGCCGGGTGTCTCGGGCAAGAAGGTATTCGCCCCGCTGGCGGCGTCCGCTGCGGCGCACGGGGTCGAGGTGCGGACCGGCACCAAGGCGACGCGGCTCGTGGTGGACGACGGGCAGGTCGTCGGCGTGGAAGCCGTGACGCTCGCGCACGCGCCCCGCGCGGTGCGGCGACAGTTCGCGGCACTGGCCCGGATCTCGGCGAAACCCGGTGTCTACCACCCGGGTTTGCGACGCATCGCGCAGCGCCGCCTCGACCGCCTCGAACAGCGCTACGGCACCGTGACGCGGCTGCGCGCCCGCTCGGCGGTCATCATGACCACCGGCGGTTTCATCGCCGACGGCGAGATGGTGCGGCGGTACGCACCGGAGTATCCGTGGGACTCGGGCCTGCCGTTGGGCACCGCCGGGGACGACGGCAGCGGTATCCGCATGGCGCAGGAACTCGGCGCCGCCACCGACAAGATGGGCACCATCTCGACCTGGCGGTTCATCGCGCCGTCCAGCGCCTTCTTCAGCGCGCTCGCGGTGGACGTCGACGGTGCGCGCATGATCGACGAATCCCGCTACGGCGCCGCCCTCGGCGGTGCCATCGTCACCCGCCCCGGCCAACGGGCCTGGCTGGTTCTCGACGTCGACCTGCTCGCCGAGGCCCGCGGGCAGCTCGCCGCGCAGTCGGTGTGGTTCCAGCGCATGCAGACCGAACGCCTGCTGCGGTTCGGCCGGATCACCGGGGGTTCGCTCGAGGAGGTCGCCGCTCGGGCAGGCATCGACCCGGCCGGGCTGCGCCGCACCGTGGACGCGCACAATGCCGCGATCGCCGACGATCGTCCCGATCCCATGGGCAAGCCCGCCGATATCCGCCGCCCGATTCAGCGGGGGCCGTTCACACTGCTGGACATCTCGATCCGTGCGGCGCTCACCTATCCGACGCCGATGCTCACCCTGGGCGGCGTCCGCGTCGACGAATCCACCGGCGCGGTGCTCACCGACACAGGCGCACCCGTCCCTGGGCTGTTCGCCGCGGGCCGCGCCGCCGTCGGCGTCTGCTCGAACGGCTACGTCAGCGGACTGTCGATCGCGGACTGCGTCTTCTCCGGCCGCCGCGCGGGCATGCACGCCGCGCGGACGGTCGATGTGCGGCCGGACGGGTCAGCGAAGACCTAGCTCGGTGAGCAGATCGGTGGAGCGGTGGTCGGCGCGGCAGCCGTCGGCGAGTACCGCCACGCTGACGGAGTTCTTCAGCCGGAGCGGAAGGATCGCCTGGTAGGCCGGGGAGTCGTACCACTGCACGGCCCGGTCGTACTCCGGGAATTCGAGGATGACGATGAAAGCCTCCTCCGGGCCCTCCGTGGCCTGCTGACGGCCGCCGTGCACCAGGAAGCGGCCGCCGAAGGGGGCGAGGGTTTCGTCGATCCGCTCGAGGTACTCGACGATGTCGGCATTGAGGTCCAGGTCGTGAATGTGGGCGACGGCGTAGGCGGTCATGGCGGGCTCCTGGAGGAGATTTCGGTTACCGCACCCGATACTTCCCGGTGCGGGCCGCGAAGGCGATTACCCGCCGGGTAATGGGCATCGCTCACGCGGCCGCTCCAGCATGCGCCCTCCCGTAACGGGAGAGTCCAGACGCGATGAGGGGCGGACACCGTGCTCCGGTGCCCGCCCCTCATTCGTCTATGCGCTAGTCGTTCTGGAAGTACGACAGCAGGCGCAGGATCTCGATGTAGAGCCACACCAGGGTGACGGTCAGGCCGAGGGCGACGCCCCAGGCCGCCTTCGCCGGGGCGTTGGCGCGGATGAGCTGGTCGGCCGCGTCGAAGTCCAGCAGGAAGCTGAACGCGGCGATGGCGATGACCACCAGGCTGAAGATGATGGCGATGGGGCCGCCGTCGCGCAGGCCGAAGCCGCCGGGGGTGAAGAAGGCGGCGACGAAGTTGCCCAGCATCAGCACCAGGATGCCGATCATGGCGCCGACGATCATGCGGGTGAAGCGCGGGGTGACGCGGATGGCTCCGGTCTTGTACACGACCAGCATGCCGAAGAACACGCCGAAGGTGCCCAGCACCGCCTGCGCGATCATGCCCGCACCGCCCACGCCGCCGAATTCGACGCCGGTGAACATGTACGACAGCGCGCCGAGGAACAGGCCCTCGAACGCCGCGTAGCTCAGCACGATGGCCGGGTTGTCCTGTTTGCGCCCGAAGCTGGCGACCAGCACCAGACCCAGGCCCACCAGGCCGCCGACGATGACGAACAGCGGGGCCAGATTGTGGTTGTAGGAGGTGAGGCCGTACGACAGGATCGCGCCGAGGGTGACCACACCCAGCGTGATACCGGTCTTGGTGACCACGTCGTCGATGGTCATCGGCCGGGTGGTCGGCACCGGCATCTGCTGGTAACCCTGCGGCGGGTAGCCGCCCGGAGGCTGGCCGTACCCGTACGGCTGCTGCTGTGCGAACTGTCCGGCTCCAGCGGCCGCCGAACCAAATCCGGCGTAGCCGCCGCCCTGCTGCTGTTGCGGCGACAGGTTCCGGAAGACCGGGTTGCTTGTGGTGCGCAAGGCGCGTCCCTTTCTGGAGTCGTGGCTCACGACACTCGTGGCCTCGTTCTACAGTCTCCAACGTCCGGCGGCGGCTGTCAGTTCCCGACACCCACCACGTATCAGACAAATCGGACTTTACCGCGTGGTCGGTCTGTTGACCGACTCATGGCAGAGCCCACAACGACCGACATGGCTCATGACCATATCCGCGATCCGCTCCCGATGGTCCAGACCCCACCGAAATCCAGCCGCTTTCCCCGGCCGGGTCACCGGCCGCAGGCCGTCCCACGATCGTCGGACCCGTTCGCCTCGATCCTGATGCCGTACCCGAGCTCATGCATCATCCGTGCAAGGCTCCGGAGGGTGAGGGTCCGCCCGCCACGGAGTTGTCGACGTATCTCCGCTGGCCGCACTCCCAGTCTGGCAGCGAGTTCTTCCATGCTCGTGCCGGTGGCAGCCAGGGCTTCATGAACCATCTCCGTGGCCGCGAGCAACAGCCGCTCTTCGGCGAGCAGCGCATCTGCTTCCGGTGTGCGTCGAAACCAGGTCGTCATTGCACCTCGTACCCTTCCGATGCGGCTCGATTGCAGCCAAGATCGCAGACAAGTCTCACCGGCCGGAGATGCGGCCGCAGGTGGGTCCGCCGGGGCGCCTGGCCTCGCGCTCGGCGAGGATCTGCCAAAACAGCTCGCGCTGTGCGGGGAACAAGTCGAAACACTCGCCGAGGTCGACACCGTTCTCGGTGGGCGGCATGGGCAAGTCGCGCTGGTCGCCGCGCACCGTGAAAACGGTTGCGACGCCGTCGATGATCGCCCAACGTGCGGTGCCGCTCGCGTGCGTGGTGACGTACATCGTCGGTGGGGCCGGTGCGCTCACTCCGGCCATCCCGCCGGTACCAGCGTGCCGTCGCCGACGAGCTGCTTGTACGCGATCGTCTTCGTAAGACATTGGCCCACACGGCATTCGCGGTGAGCTTGCATGGCCTCGTGCGGATGCTCAGCCGCCCATCGGAAACTCGCGTGGCTGATGATCGTGGCGATGGTCGCGGCGTCGATGCCTGCGGGGAGATGAATCGTCATGATAACTCCCGCAACGGAACGAGCGTGCGCGTGGCCTCGGCGTCGAGGCGTGCCTGGATCTCCGCGACGGTGGGGCCGCGGTGGTGACGGGCGTGGGGCGCATGGTCGAGCGCGGCGGCTGTGGCCACGACCAGGAGCAGCGCGGTGACCACGATTGCGAGGATGATTTCCATGTCGGGTGCCTCCAGGTCCCTGGAATGGTTGGAGTGCACCCGACGCCAGGGATGGAGGGGCTTCGGCCTGGCGCCGGGGCTGAATATCAGCGTTCCGGTTATCCGAGCTGGCGAACAGCGCAAAACTATAGGCAAATAAGGACATCGGACTGGGGAGAGCCGATCAACACGAACTTCCGGGCATTTCGGCTGGCCAAGGGCTTGTCACAACCCAAGCTGGCCGAGTTGGTGTGCGATCACGTCGAACGGGCGACCGGCCACCGACCCGGTACCGACGCCCAGGCGATCAGCCGAATCGAATGCGGCGAAATCACCTGGCCTCGCCGTGCGACACGCCAAGCCCTCATGGCAGTCTTGGACAGTGAAACGGAAGCCGCCCTCGGGCTGTACCCGAAGCGAACCACACGCGACGCGGACAAGGACGAAGCCACGAAGCGCAGAGCATTCCTCGCCGTAGCCGGGCTAACTGCCCCATTGCTGGGCAACCGGCCGCCCGCTCATGTCGGAGCGATCGACGTCGACCACATGCGCCGGAAGTTCACCAGACTCGAAGCACTGGACAGCGAATACGGCGGCGGCGATACCTTCCACCTGTACTTCACCGAACTTGCCCGCACCGAGCAGCTTCTTAGGAGCACCACTCGGCGGCTCGCCGTGTCGGAAAGCCTCGTCGGCCTGGCCGCGCAGCAGGCCCAGCAGGCAGGATGGGCGGCCTTCGACGCCGGATTCAATAAGATCGCGGTCGCCCTGTTCGACTACGGCTACAGCGCCGCACGCGAAGTAGGCAGCCGCGAGCTGGAGGCAAACTCCCTCATTCATATCGCCTACGCGACTGGAGAATCCGAGTCGATCGAGGCGGCAGACGCCGCGTGTGTCGCGCTCAGCCCGGGTGCACCAGGCAAAGCGGTCGCGATGCTGCAATCACGCCGGGCATGGTCCTTCGCCACCGTTGGGGACAAGGCAGCTGCCGCCCGCGCGCTCGACTCCGCTCATGCCGGCTTGGAGGCCATGGACGATTCGCCGAGCTGGTGCTCATGGATGAACCATGCGGAGCTCGACATCATGGCGGGTCGTGTCTGGTCCGTGCTGCACGAACCGGAGCGTGCCATACCACCTCTACAGCAGTCACTCGCCGCGTACCCGGACATCTGGGCTCGGGACAAGGCGCTGTACTTGACGTGGCTGGCCGACGCCTATCTCGACATCGGCGACCGGGAGCAGGCACTAGCAGCGACCGAACAGGCTTTCACCCTCGCCAGGGAAGTCTCGTCGGTGCGGCCGCTGGCGCGTGTGCGCGAGTGCGCCCAGCGTGCGTTGGCGGTTGAGGTGGCCGGGGCCGAGGATCTCGTGCGCCGCACCGCCGCCGCACGTTCGCCTATTCCTTTGCAGCTGTGAACTTCTCGACCCAGTCGGCGTAGTGGTCGGTAGCCCACTCGACGGGCGAAGCGAGAATTTCAGGACCGGGTGCCCACGGGTGCAGTTCCAGAATCCGGGTGGCCAGTTTGTCGCGAAGAGTCGCCGAGGTTTTGAGGGTCACGCGCCATTCCTGCCCCTCACCGAGTTCATCGTTGTGCCAGAACACCGAGAACGCCGGTCCGGTCACCTCCGCGCCAGCGGCGAGCCGTTCAGCCACTACGGTCCGCGCGATCTGCTGCGCGTCTTCCTCAGTCGGAGTTGTCGACGTAACCGACCACACCCTTGCCGCTGTCATGAGCCAACAGTAAGCCGCGATCGAAGTTCCCGTCAGCGATCGACCGCGGGCGAGTCCGGCGCCATGTTGTCATGCCTCCCTGAGAATCTAGCCGTGTCCGGACCACCGGACAGCCGCTATCGACCTGCTGACGAGCCTGTGACGCGCTGCTTCTCGAGAACTTCCACCTGCGATCTTAACACCGGCGACCTCTTAGGTGAGACTTCTGTCAGCGGTACAACTGCGTCTCGGTCACGCTCGACCCCATCCCCGCCCAACCCGCCGAAGGATGGACAACAGGAGCCATCCGAATCCTCGAAACCATCGCCCAAGGACTCACCGGAAAACCCGGCGGACCAATCACGGGCACCAGACCACCCCGCCTAAGCCCACGGGCAACGAACCCAAGCAAGGGCGAGCCCTTTCATCCTCCCCGCGCTTCACAGACGACAACTGGAGAGACCCGCAGCCGGAACCTTCCGATATCCAGCACTCGATCAGCACTGCCACAGCTACTACGGCACTCAGGGCCATGGATTCCGAGCTTCGCCCGCACAGGGATCGCAAAAACCGGACAAATTCCGCGGCAGCTGCTGTCAAGAGTCGACGATTTCACTACATCAAAAGTATCAATTCTGCATGAAATATCTGCAACCTTCGGCCGCCCTCTTTCCTTTGCAGGAATACCAAACCCACCCGCCGCTGCAGGCCCGTTCGCTGCCACACGATTCAAATGACGACGGGCGCCACAAGTGGTAAACCCGGGGGCCCGCCCCTGCCTATTGCAATGCCACCGCACTCGGCTACCAACGGTTCCATCACAGCCAAATTTGGTAGTGCCGTTTCAAACAACTACAAAGACACCTTCTTTGCGGCGCATCCCACGCTGAAGGGAAGGTGGTCGTACATCATGCCGTAGAACAACAAACACTCGGAAGGTATCCAGGTCTTGTTACCGAGGCTGAGATTCACTCATTGGCGAACCTTCGCGGTATTCCAAAGGGGAGAATCAATGGCCGAATACATCTCAGCCTGATCAGAAAGGCATGGAATCGTTTCTAGAAGAAGTCGACACGTTGGGCAGAAACCCAACCCAGCAGGAACTATTGGACCACGCTACATATATCGATCGAACCTTCGGACACTTCTTCAATCCTCCACTCTGATCAAGTAGGATGCCTATCATGAGATATTACTCAATCGAGCCTGAAGTCGCGGGTGGCCATGGGCGAGGAACTGTATACGACTACGCAGTGACGCCTGCTGCGGTCTCGCGATTGCATTATGAATTCTCCGACTGGCTTGGGGATTCATTATTGGAGAGCGCGCCCTGCTTCATTGCCACGGTTGACCTCTCACGACAGATAGAGCAAATAGGACTAACCGGCGTTACTTTCGACGAGGTGGAAACATCATTGTCTCCCGAAGGAGAGGAACTCATTGATCACCCCCTTCCCGAATGGCGATGGATGAAGGTTATCGGCTCCCCAGGCGAATCCGACTTCTATCTCGACGATAGCGCAACCTTAATTATATCCGAACGCGCACTCGAAGTGCTGCGAATGGCAGGTATTGATAATGCGGATATTGAAAGCCTGTAACGCGTGAGCTGACGAGCCACTAATTCAAACGTCAGCAGAGCTTGCCGTGGACGGCCGTCGAAGTCTTTAGGGTTACGCGCTATTCCTGGCCTTCGCCGAGTTTGTCGCTGTGCCAGAACACCAAAGACGCCGAACCGGTAGCGTCCGGACCAGTGGCGAGCACAGGGGGATTGAACGCGCTGGCGCGAATCCGCACACAGTTCGCGCGGATGGCTACTGGCAAGGCAGGTTCCGTGGAATAAGGATCGGTGGCTACTATGATAGTAGAACGGGACAGATAATAACAGAATTTCCAATCAAGAAAGGCGCTCGATAGTGGCGCGCACGAGTCTATTTATTGTTTCCGATGGCGAAATCTGGCAGTCAGAATCCGGTAATGGGGACGCATTCGCAATAGCTTCGTGGATCTACCAGGATGTTCAATCTGACACAACCTTATTGATCGAAATTATAGACTACGCTGTCGGCATGAACGGGCTGAGCGACGCTGACCCGCAAGAATTTACTGGAAATGCCTGGTCAGCGACCATGGAATCCCAAGGAATTTGGCTCGAGAACTTATATAGCGCCCACATAGAACCGAGGTTGATTTCCTACAACCTGCTAGTTGAAGTAATCGCCCAGTACTGGCGTTGCTTGCTCGAAATCGGCCTGAGCGAGCGCTTGACGATCGACGTTCAGAAATTCGAGGAATGGTGCGGTAGGCGCGCAAGAATCCCCTGGCCTTTGGATTCGCCCGAAGATTTTGCGCTCTAGAATAAAGCAGTCGGTAGCCGCGAGCACAGGGAGATGATTACACGTGTCACACATTCGAGGACTGACCGGGGATGATTGCGACACAATCGGCTTTGTACTCGCCAGCCTCTTCTGCCAGACAATAGATCTACCTGAACTGCGAAAATGGTGCGAACATGTTATCACTGTGAATGAATTTGAATCGATACCCGACTACATGTTCGAGCTGGTCAGTTTCGACGACAGCTTGTCAAAGCTATTCGATTGCATCGGATTCACACCCTCGTGCGTGCCATCCCCCAGGGAGGAACGCGCGCTATATGGTATAGCGCATCTTCGAGGCCGTACGGTATACGACCCACCGCTGTCCAGAAGCGAGTCGCTGACTGCACTCGGCGAAAGCCCCGATGTAAAGAGAAAATTCCGAAAGGTATTCCCTTTCATCGAGCTACCCGAATAGCGGCCATTGATGGTGGCGCCTACCATCGATAGAGTCAGGCGCCACCAACCGTGAGGCATAGCCGACTACAGCTGGCTCATGACCTTGTCCGCGATCAATTCCAGATGGTCCAGGTCACCCAGATCCAAGATCTGGAGATACACCCGGCTCGTGCCCGCTTCGGTGGCGTAGCGGCCGAGTTTGTCGACCACCTCGTCGGGGCTGCCCGCCAGGCCGTTGGCCTTCAGTTCGTCCACTTCGCGGCCGATGGTGGCGGCGCGGCGGGCTGCCTCGGCGTCGTCGCGGCCCACGCAGGCGATGAGGGCGTTGGAGTAGACGAGTTCGTTCGGGTCGCGTCCGGCGTCCTCGACGGCGGCGCGGACCCGCTCGAACTGGGCGGCGGTGTCGGGGATGGAGGAGAAGGGCATGTTGAATTCGTCGGCGTAGCGGGCGGTGAGGCGCGGGGTGCGCTTGGCGCCGTGGCCGCCGATGATGACGGGGATCTTGGGCTGGACCGGCTTGGGCAGGGCGGGCGAGTCCACCAGGGTGTAGTGCTCGCCGCTGAAGCTGAACGTCTCCCCCGCCGGGGTGCCCCACAGGCCGGTGAGCACGGCGAGCTGTTCCTCGAAGCGCGGGAACTTGTCGGCCGGGAACGGGATGCCGTAGGCGGTGTGCTCCTCGGCGAACCAGCCCGCGCCGAAACCGAATTCGACGCGGCCGCCGGACATGGCGTCCACCTGGGCGACCTGGATGGCGAGCACGCCCGGGTAGCGGAAGGTGGCCGAGGTCATGAGGGTGCCGAGCCGGATGCGGGAGGTCTCGCGGGCCAGTCCGGCGAGGGTGGTCCAGGCGTCGGTGGGGCCGGGCAGGCCGTCGGCGTCGCCCATCTTCAGGTAGTGGTCGGAGCGGAAGAACGCGTCGTAGCCGAGGTCCTCGGTGGCCTTGGCCACGGTGAGGAGGGTGTCGTAGGACGCGCCCTGCTGCGGTTCGGTGAAGATTCGAAGATCGATTCGGGCCATGCGTCCCATTGTGCTCGGTGAGCCGAGCGGTCGATTTACCGGCCGCTGTCGTGCAGGCCGCGCACCGACCGCGTGACGGTGAACTTCCGGTTGCGCCCGATCACATCGGTCTTGCCGACCATGCGCTCCATCACCCCGCGATAGTTCAGATGCGAGTTGTAGACCGTCCACAGCTCACCGCCCGGCCGCAGCACCCGCCCGGTCTGCTGGAACATCTTGATGGCCGAGCCGGTGTGCACGGCCGCACCCACATGGAAGGGCGGATTGCACAGCACCAGATCGGCGCTGTTGTCGGGCGCGTTGGACATGGCGTCGTCGCGCAGCACTGCCACCCGGTCGTCGACCGCGTTGACGGCCGCGGTGGCCCGGCTGGAGGCGACCGCGGCGGCGGACTGGTCGGTGGCCGTGACCCGCAGTCCCGGACGGGCTTTGGCCAGCGCCACCGCGAGAATGCCGGTGCCGCAACCGAGGTCGATGGCCTCGCGGGCATCCGGTTTCATGCGCTTCAGGAAATCCAGCAGGTACCGAGTCCCGATATCGAGTCGCGGCCCGGAGAAGGCCGCCCCGTGCGCCACCACCTCGAGCTCGCGGTCGTCGAGCCGGTTGCGCACCGGGAACGGCGGCTCGCCAACGGGTTTGGGCTCGGTGGCGGTGAGAATGCGGGACTTCTGCCTGCCCCGGCTGGCCCGCACCGAGCCGAAGGATTCGCCCAGCACATCGTTCATGGCGGGGGTCAGGTACTTGTCGCGACCGCCCGCGAACACCTCCACCTCCGGATCGGCGTAGCGGGCGATGGCGTCGGCGATCTCCGCCAGCCCCGACAGGGCGCGCGGCAGCCGCAGCAGCACCACCCGCACGTCCGCGAGCAGGCGGCGGCCGAGTTCGTGCGCCGTGTAGCGGTCCGCGAGTCCGACCACGCGGGCATTGTGGGCCAGGGCCTGCTCACTGGTGAGCAGATCCTGGTGCACGCGCACGCCGCGTAGATCGTGGGCGGCGATGGCCCCGAGGGTGAGCGCCCCATAGCCGTCGTCGATCACGGCGACCCGCCCGTCGCCCGCGGCGGCGAGCGATTCGGCCGCCACATCCAGCATCAGCCGGTCGGCGGCGTCCACCGCGTAGAGGTTCACCGCCTCCACATCGGGGTACCGCCGCAACCGGCTCAACACGTCCTCGACCTCAACCACACCTACAGTGTGCTAGATCATTGCCACGCTGTCCCATTCGGCCGGTTCATTGTGCTATGTCGTTACAGAATCACCTGAACCAACCGGCGATACCTCGCAAACTACTCGCAATTCTCACAGCGGACTTGCGAATCACCGGGTTGCTGAGGCTTCGCGCGCCCGCGGCATCATGGCCGAGGCGGCGACCATGACCACCGCCATCCCGGCGACGCCGAGGAATACCAGATGGATGGCCGGGGCCAGCACCTCCGGCGCGGGCTGATCGCTGCCCCCGACCCGGGAGTTCACCAGTGCGCCGAACACCGCCACGCCGACGGCGCTGCCGAGCGAGCGGGCGAACATATTGGTCGCGGTCACCACCCCGCGCTCGGTCCAGTCGACGCTGGCCTGTGCGGCGATCAGGGTCGGCGTCGCCACCAGGCCCATGCCGGTGCCGACGATGAAGCAGCCGACGGCCACCCGGAGCAGTCCGGAATCGGCGTCGACGAGCAGCAGCGTCGCCGCCCCGACCGAGCCGAGGGAGCTGCCGATAAGGGCGGTCCGCCGGAAACCGATGCGCAGGTACAGCTTTCCGGCCTGGGAGGCCGCCAACGGCCAGCCCATGGTGAGCGCGCCGACGGTGAGTCCCGCCAGCAGCGCCCCCGCGCCGAGCACACCCTGCGCGAAAGTCGGCACATACGAGGTCAATCCGAGGATCACCGCGCCGATGAGCAGCGACACCAGGCTGCTCGCCACCACCACGCGACGCGTGAAAACCCACAGCGGCAGAATCGGACTGGCGGCCCGCCGCTCGACCAGGCCGAACAGCACGAGCGCCAGCGCCCCGCCACCGAAGAGCGCCAGACTCGTCGGCGACCCCCACGCCCAGGCGTGCCCGCCCTCGAGCAGGGCGAGGATGAGTGCGCCAGCGCCCACCGTGAGCAGGGCCGCACCGAGGTAGTCGATGCGATGCGAGCGCCGGGGCGCGCTCTCGGTGAAATGGCGCATCAGCATCCACGCGGCCAGTGCGGCGAGCGGCAGGTTGATCAGGAAGATCCAGCGCCAGCTCACGTACTCGGCGAAGACCCCGCCCAGCACCGGCCCGAGCACCGACGAGGCGGCCCACACGCTGGCCAGATAGCCCTGCACCTTGGCGCGTTCGGCGACGGTGTACACATCCCCGGCGATGGTCATGGACATCGGCGCGACCGCGCCCGCGCCGATGCCCTGCACGGCCCGGAAGGCGATGAGCGCCACCATGCTGGTGGCAAGCCCGCACAGCAGCGAGCCGAGGGCGAAGACCGCGATGCCGAACAGCATGACCGGTTTGCGGCCGAGCATATCGGCGAGCTTGCCGTAGATCGGCACGGTCACCGCCTGCGCCAGCAGGTAGATGGAGAACAACCACGGGAACTGCGCGAACCCGCCGAGTTGATCGGTGATGGTGAGCACGGCGGTGGCGATGATGGTGGAATCCAGCGCCACCAGCGAGGTCGCCAACATGAGGGAGGCGAGCAGCGGCCCCCGCTCGGACCGGAAGCCGATGTCGGGCCGCACCCCGGTGGCTGTCATCGGCACCCCTCCTCGTTAGCTCGACTCATCAACTGGGTCGAACATATTCGAAGGGCCGCTATTCCCTCACCCGGTTATCCGGCTACAGCGTCGCGGCCAGCTCCCGCAGCACCGGCAGGCTCACCGAACCCGAGCCGAGCACCACATCGTGGAACGCCTTGATGTCGAAGGCGGCCCCGAGCCGCTGCCGCACCTGCTCGCGCTGGCGCTGGATCTCGAGCTGTCCGACCTTGTAGGCGACCGCCTGCCCCGGCATGGCGATATAGCGGTCCACCTCGATGCGGATCTCCTCCACACCGACCGGCGCGTTCTCCACCATGAAGTCGATGGCCTGCTGCCGCGTCCAGCCCTTGGCGTGCAGCCCGGTGTCGACCACCAGCCGGCAGGAACGCCAGGAGTCGCCGGCCAGCATGCCGACCCGGCCGAGATCGTCCGGGTACAGCCCCATCTCGTCGGCCAAACGTTCGGTGTAGAGCGCCCAGCCCTCCACGAAGGCGGTATTGGCGAAGGACTGCCGCTGGAAGCGCGGCAGGTGCTCGAGCTCGTTGGCGATGGTGAGCTGGAGATGATGGCCCGGAATGGCCTCGTGGAAGGCGACCGATGCGGTCTCGTACCGGTTGCGGCCCTTGGCGTCGTGCTGGTTGACGTAGTACGCCCCATTGCGGGAGCCGTCGGCGGCGGGCGGGAAATAGTAGGCGGCGGGCGCGTCGGCGGCCAGGAATTCGGGGACGGGGAGGATATCGCAGGACTGCCGGGGCAGCCTGCCGAACCACTCCCCCATCACCGCGCCGGCCGCCGCCAGACAGCGCCGGGCGTCGGCCATGATCTCGTCGCCGTCGCGGTAGCGCAGCTCCGGATCCTCACGCAGCCGGGTGAAGATCTCGCCGAGGTCACCGGTGCCGAACAGCCGCGCGCCGACCTCGCCGTATTCGGTGCGCAGCGTGGCCAATTCGGCGAGCCCGAGCTCGTGGATCTCCTCCGCGCCGAGGTCGGGCAGGGTGGTGTGGTGGCGCAGCAGGCGCGCGTAGATATCGGCTCCGTCGTCGCCGAGCCAGGTCAGGCCGGGGCGGTCGTCGGGGCGCGCCACCGGCAGCAGTTCGGTGGCGAGCGCCGCACGGTAGGCGGCGAACGCGGGGCGGATGACATCGCGCGCCACCTCGGTCAGCGCTGCGCGCCAAGCGGTTTCGCCGTCCCAGTCGGGCGGGCCCGGGAAGGTGACGAAGGGGTCGGCGGCGAGATCGGAGGCCAGGTAGCCGTCGAGCTGGTTGAGCGAACGCTCGATGGTGATGCGGGCGGGCGTGCGCCCGGCGGCCACACCGTCGCGGAAGCGCTGCACCGCCTGCTCCATCAGCTCGCCGAACCGCCGGTAGCGTTCGAGCAGTCCGGTCGCGTTCTCCGGTCGCGGGGCGTTGAGCTGCGGCGCCATGGTGAGCATGGCCGCGTGCACGCCCGTCATCTGGTCGGAGGCCATTTCCGCGGGCCGCCAGCCCAACTGGTCGATGGCGGAGGCGAGTTCGGTGCGCAGCAGGCTGCGGGTGATCCGGTCGGTGTCGGACAGCCGCTGCGGGTCGAGGGCGTCGACCTCACCCAGCAGGGCCTGCCAGGTGCCGAGCAGCCGGGCGTCCGCGTCGGCGGAGAGATCCTCGATGCGGTCGTCGAAGCGCCTGTCCCCCAACAGGGTTGCCTCACTCGGCGAGGATTCCAGGAACGCATCCCAGAAGCGGTCCGCCAACTCGATCAGCTCGTCGTGTGCGTCCATGCGAATCATCATGCCGCACGCTCATCCACCGACAGGGCAAAGTTGCGGGCCCGCGCTCACAATGCGCGCGGGCTCGCCGAGCCCGGAGCGACTCGACTCGCCGAGCCTGGAGCGACTTGAAAAGGGTGATCACCGGCCACCAGCGCAGTGATCACGGGGAACACCCGACCAGCGGCTCACCGAGGATCGTGAGACACACCCGGCCACGAATCTGCCGGGACTCCGAGCAATGCTCGCCGCCGCGAGTGTGCCGGAATCTCGGACTCGGGCCATCGCGAGCCCGCCTGCCGGAAGTGCGCTCGGCTCGGCATGAGCGCCCTGGAGCCGTTATCGCCTCGGCGGCACCGGAATCCGCGCCAAATCGGTCGCCACCACGATATCGCCGTCGAAGTTGGCGCGCGCCTGGTCGAGGTGGTCGTCGAGGGTGCCGTAGCGCTGGGAGAAGTGGGTGAGCACCAGGGTGCGCACACCCGCGGCGGCGGCCACCTTGCCTGCCTGGCCGGCGGTCAGGTGGCCGTACTCCTCGGCGAGGTCCATCTCCGCGTCGAGGAAGGTGGCCTCGATGACCAGCATGTCCACCCCCTCGGCCAGGGCGTGGACGCCGTCGCAGAGCCGGGTGTCCATGACGAAGGCGAAGCTCTGCCCCGGGCGCGGTTCGCTCACCTGGTCGAGAGTGATTGTGCGACCGTCGATCTCGATGCTTCCGGCGTGCTGCAACTCGCCGACGATCGGCCCCTCCAAACCGAATTCGCGCAGCAGGTCCGGGACGATGCGCCGCCCGTCGGGTTCGTCGATGCGGTAGCCGAAGGCTTCCACCGGATGCGACAGCGGTTCGGTGCGCAGGGTGAAACCGGCGTCGGGGACGGGCAATTCGCCCGCGGCGGCAATGGGGCGCGGACGGAGTTCGGCATGGTGGCGGTAGGCGGTGGAATCGCAGAGCCGCTGATAGAACCGTTCCCCGGAGGCCGGGTAGTACACGTCCACCGCGTGGGGCACCCGGTCCAGGCTGATGCGCTGCACGACGCCCGCCAGTCCCAGGCTGTGGTCGCCGTGGAAGTGCGTGATGCCGATGCGGGTGATGTCGGTCGCCGACAGGCCCGCGTAGATCATCTGCCGCTGCGTCCCCTCCCCCGGATCGAACAGCAACCCCTCCCCGTCCCACCTCAGCAGATAGCCGTTGTGGTTGCGCTGCTTGGTCGGCACCTGGCTCGCGGTTCCGAGAATGACCAGTTCGCGCTGTGACACGCGCGCCACGCTACCGCCTACGGCCGCCGAACCCGAGTCGGAGCGCACCGCGCGTTCCGGCCACCGGCCCCCGCCCCGGCCGGAATCGGCACGGCCACGCGGCCTCGAATCGCCCACCCAAATACCAACAGGGGGTATGCGGTAGATCCGAAATCGCGCCGCTACACTGGCCGCGTGGACGAACAGCAAACGCCGCGCGCCGCCGGGTACGCCCGCGCGCTGGCCCTGTTCGTCCTGCTGGCCGGGGTCATCATCATGCACTCGGGAGCCTTCGCACCCAGCGGCGGCGGCCACCACGGGGCAACCGAACCGGCCTCGACGCACACGGCGACACACGGCCGGTCGGCTTCGGGCTTCGGGCAGCTGGTCGCCCCGAGTCCAGGCATCGCCGCGCCAGCGACCGTACCCGCGTCGGACGATCCGGCTGCCCACCGCACGCATCCGGATCGGTCCCGCCAGACCGCCAGCGGTGACCACGTCGTTCTCGGGGCGGGGGCGTTCGCGACGTCGTCGAGCGCCTCGCCCTGCACGAGTGGTGACTGCACGCCGAACATTGCCGGATCGCACGGCTGCGTCTTCGTGCTGACGGCGCTCGCGCTGACGCTGGTGCTGGCGGCCTTGTACTGGGTGGGTTGGACGCGCCCCGGATGCACTGCCTCACGCCCGCGTTGGTGGCGTGCGCGACGCGCCCGGCCGCCGCCGTGGACGGTCCTCACTCTGGCCGAGTTGGCGATTCTCCGAATCTGATGGGCAGCGCCGCTTCCGCGTCGTACGGGCGCGGCAGCGCGATCACCTCTGTCTTCATCACATTCACACGCCAATTACCAAGGAGTACAGACATGTTCGAAACCACCCGGGTGAAGCTCGCCATTCTCACCGGCCTCTCGTCGGCCGCCCTCGTCGCCGCCGGGTGCGGCGGGAACGACGCCGCGACGGTTCAGGCGGTCGGCGGCGATGCCACCACCTCGGTCGCGGCCGCCACGCGCAGCGATTTCAATGCCGCCGACGTGGAGTTCCTCCAGATGATGTACCCGCATCACGCCCAGGCCGTGGAGATGGCGAAGCTGGTGCCGGGCCGCACGGAGAACGCGGAGCTCATCGCGCTCGCGCGGGCCGTGGAGCAGGCGCAGGCCCCTGAGATGCGGCAGTTCTCCACGCTGCTGGTGAGCTTCGGCGAACCCGAACCCACCGAGGACGGCGGTCACGCGGGGCACGGCGGCATGCAGGGCATGATGTCGCCGGAGCAGATGGTGGCGCTGGGACTGGCCAGCGGCGACGCGTTCGACGAGAAGTGGATGACCATGATGATCGAACACCACCAGGGTGCGATCGCCATGGCCGAGACCGAACTCGCCCAGGGCGTGAACGCCGACGCCAAGCAGCTGGCGCAGGCGATCATCACGGCCCAGCGGACCGAGATCGACCAGATGCGGGGGATGCTGGGGCAGTAGGTGGTCAGCGCCCCGCTGCCTGACGGCCGCGGGGCGCGGGGTGGGAGGTGCCCGAACGCGCGGCCCATGCGCGGTCCCATGACCGACGCACCGGCCCACGTACCACCAAGCCGAGGTACGGCGGTGCACCTGGACAACACGCGGCGGGCGGGTCGATGTCGACCCGCCCGCCCTGAGGGTTGCACTCGACCCGGGTGCTACGTCCCGATGACCGAGTTCATGATGGTGCCCGCACTGGTGGCGGTGGCGCCGCCGATCATGGCCCCGGCCACCATCTTCGGGGATTCGAGTCCGCCACCGCTCCACTTCTCCCAGGCGAACCGGCCGCCGCCGTAGGTGATGGCGGTGACGCCCGACAGCAGCACGAACCAGTTGAAATAGCGGACCAGCTTCATGAGTTTGTCGGCGACCGGCGGCGTTTCCGGCGTCGGGTTACCGACCTGCGCGAAGACCGTCGTATACGTGTCGTGTACGGCGGCGAGAAGCATGCTCACAATCGGTTCCTCTCGGATGCTGAGGTGATGCTGGTGTGGCATGTGACGCTTATCTCGATTATCAGAGCCATTGAACATCACACGCGGTGGTGGCGTCATGACGACACACCACCGCCGCGACCTCGGAGACGGAACCGAAAGTTAGCTACTTGTCGGTAGCGGACTTCCCCAGCAGTGAGTGCCGACGACCGTAGAGGAAGTACACGACGATGCCGATCGCCATCCAGACCACGAATCGCAGCCAGGTCTCCACCGACAGGTTGAACATGAGCCAGGCGCACGCCAGCACCGACAGGATCGGCAGCAGCGGCACCAGCGGCACCTTGAAGCCGCGCGGCAGGTCGGGCCGGTTGCGCCGCAGCACGATCACACCCACCGACACCAGCACGAACGCGAACAGCGTGCCGATGTTCACCATCTCCTCGAGCGTGCCGAAGTCGACGAATCCGGCCAGCACCGCGCACACCACGCCGACGATGGCGGTCAGCCGCACCGGCGTGCCCTGCGTGCCGGTGTGGGCGAGCTGGCGCGGCAGCAGCCCGTCACGCGCCATGGCGAACAGCACGCGGGTCTGTCCCAGGTACATGACCATGACGACCGTGGTCAGACCGGCCAGCGCGCCGATGGAGATGAGGTTCTTGGCCCAGTCGACGCCGTGCACCGCGAAGGCGGTGGCCAGCGTGGAGTTCCCCTCCAACTCGGTGTAGGGCACCATGCCGGTCAGCACGAGCGAGACGCCCACGTACAGCACGGTCACGATGACCAGCGAGCCGAGAATGCCGCGCGGCACATTGCGCTGCGGGTTCTTGGTCTCCTCGGCGGCGGTGGCGACCACGTCGAAGCCGATGAAGGCGAAGAACACGATGGACGCGGCGGCGAGCAGGCCGTACCAGCCGAAGGTGCTGTGGCCCGCGCCGGTGACGAAGGAGAACAGCGACTGCCGCAGCCCCTCGTTGGCGGCTTCACCGTCCTGCGACGGCGGAATGTAGGGGGTCAGGTTGGCCTTGTCGAAGTAGGTCGCGCCCACCACGATCACCAGGGCGATGACGGCGAGCTTGATCGCCACGGCCACCGCCGAGACCCGCGAGGACAGCTTGGTGCCGCGCGCGAGCAGGATGCCCAGTATGGCGATGAGCAGCACCGCGCCCCAGTCGAAGGTGACCGGACCCAGATCGACGACCGGGGTGTGGCCGCCCAGCACCACGCCGAGGTACTGCGACCAGCCCTTGGCGACCACCGCGGCGGCCAGGGCGAATTCCAGGATGAGGTCCCAGCCGATGATCCAGGCGGCGAGTTCGCCGAAGGTGGCATAGGAGAAGGTGTACGCGCTGCCCGCCACCGGCACGGTGGAGGCGAATTCGGCGTAGCAGAGCGCGGCCAGGCCGCAGGCGACGGCGGCGAGCACGAAGGCCAGCGAGACCGAGGGTCCGGCGAGGTTGCCCGCGGTGCGGGCGGTGAGGGTGAAGATGCCCGCGCCCACCACCACGGCGACGCCGAAGATGGTGAGGTCCCAGGCGGTCAGTTCCTTGCGGAGCTTGGCATCGGGTTCATCGGTGTCACGGATGGATTGTTCGACCGATTTGGTGCGGAACAGTCCGCTGCCGCGGCCCGCCCCCTGCCCGGTCGTGTTCCGATCAGGGCCCGATAGCGCCATGGTCTCTCCTATGTCTGGCTTCTCGGCAACAATGCAGTTCGGCACCGGGCGGATGTCCGCCCGATGCCTGTGTCGTTCGCCGTCACCGCGACCTGAGGGCACAACTGCCGGTCATGCCCCGATCGCTGCTTCCGGTCTCGGGGCGAGACAAGAGTTGTCGGCGTCACACGGAACGGTAGCACTGGCTGGTACGTACCAGTGCAGCAACCGCCGAGTCAACATGAGCTGGTCTACGGCGCGGGCCGTCGGTCGCGGGCGACCGGGAGCGGCCCGGCACGTGCACCGTGATACAGACCCCCTCCCGGACGCACCTGCGGCGTCACCGCGTCACGCCGGAATGGCCGACCGTCACTACCGGCGGCGGCACACAGGTTGCGCGAACTCACTCGACCGGACTACCCGGCGGCTCGCCCGGCATGCGCGTCTCTCGTGAGCCGGAAGCCGAGCAACCGTGCCGCTACGGTACGAGCACCGCGCGGCCCCGAATCTGCCCGGCGTCCAAGCGACGCAGCGCTTCCGGACCGTCGGCGAGGTCGAAGCGCTCGACCTCCATGCGCAGCCTGCCCGCCTGCGCGAGCGCGATGCAGTCGTGCAGGTCGCGACGGGTGCCGCCCAGGGACTTGCGCACCGACGCGCCCCAGGGCCAGCCGGGTCCGCCCGCCGGTCCGGCGGTGATCTCCGGCGCGCCGTCGCCGATGCCGACCATCCGGTACGCGCCATTGGGCGCGATTGTCCGCACCGCGAGCGTGGCGGTGGCGTCGGCCCCGACGAAGTCGAATACCGCATCCGCGCCGCGCCCCCCGGTGAGGTCGAGAATCTGCTGGGCGGCATCGTCCTCGGCGAGGATGCCGATATCGGCACCACAGTCGGCGGCCAACTCCAGCTTCTCCTTCGCCACGTCCACGGCGACCACCCGCACCCCGCTGACCGCCCGCAGGATCTGCACCGCCACATGCCCGAGTCCGCCGATGCCGATGGCGACGGCCGTTCCGCCGGGCCGCAATTGCTCCCGCGCCCCCCGAATGGCGTGATACGCGGTGAGCGCGGCATCGGCCACCGGTGCGGCCTGCACGAAGTCGAGATCTCCGATGGGCACGAACGAGGTCGCCGGTACCCGAACGTATTCCGCCATCCCGCCCTCGATGGTGAGCCCCGGGCACGGCGGCATGGCGGTGCGCCCGGCGGCGAGGCACACATTCTCGTTGCCGCTCACGCATTCCCGGCATACGCCGCAGGTCCAGAACAGGTACACCACGCCGCGCTCACCGATCTCGCGACCGGCGACGTCCGCGCCGACGGCCTCGATGGTGCCCGCGATCTCGTGGCCGAGGGTGAGCGGCTCCGCACTCAGCCGGACCGGGAAGTTCACCAGGGTCAGGTCCGAATGGCAGACCCCGGCCGCGCCGACGCGCAGCAGCAGGTCGCTCGGGCCGATCTCGGGGACGGGGATGTCGCGGACGGCCACATTCTCGGGGCCGGTCCACTGCAATGCGCGCATGGTGATTCCTTCGGGGTTTCGAGCGTGATCTGGCGCACACCGTAGCATTCGCTATACACTGCGTCCAGCGAGTGACTCAGTGTCCAGCGAGGAGTGTCTACGTGCCGAAACACCTTGTCGACAAGGGTTTTGCCAGTCCGCGCATTGCAGTCGTCGGAGCCGGGATCTCCGGTATCGCCGCGGCCGTCACGCTGCGGCGGGCCGGATTCGAGAACTTCACCATCTACGAGAAGGGCCCCGACTACGGCGGCACCTGGCGCGACAACACCTATCCGGGCCTGGTGTGTGACGTGCCGTCGCGGTACTACCAGTTCACCTTCGCCCTGAATCCCGAATGGACGCGGCTGTATTCGACCGGGGCGGAGATCAAGGCATACCTGTGCCGTGTAGCGCGGGAACGAGACCTGGACCGCCGCACCCGGTTCGGCGTCGAGGTGACCGGTGCGGAGTACACCGGAGCGGGCTGGCGGGTCACGCTGTCGACCGGTGAGGTCGACCACTGCGACTTCGTGCTGTGCGCCACCGGGTTTCTGCGCGACCCGAACGTGCCGGACATCCCCGGACTGGCGTCGTTCACCGGCCCCGTCATGCATTCGGCGCGTTGGGATCACGGCGTCGACCTGACCGGCAAGCACATCGGCGTGATCGGAACCGGCTCCACCGGAACCCAATTGGTGAGCGCGCTGGCCGGGCGGGTGCCGCGCGTGGTGCTGTTCCAGCGCACGCCGCAGTGGATTCTGCCGACCGTGAATCGCGAGTACTCGGCGGCGGCCAAGGCGGTGTACCGGCGCGTGCCCGCCCTCGGCAGGCTCGCGTACGGCGGCAATCGCGCTGTCTTCGCGCTGTTCTCGCGCGGTCTGGTGCGGCCCGGGCCGGTGCGGCGGTTGGTCCAGTGGGTGGCGGCGCGCAATCTGCGCACGGTGCACGATCCGGAACTGCGGCGGCGGCTGACCCCCGACTACCAGGCCATGTGCAAGCGCCTGGTGGTCTCCGACCGCTTCTACGCGGCCGTGCAGCGGGCGGACGTCGAACTGGTCACCGCCGGTATCGACCGGATTCTGCCGGACGGCGTGCGCACCACCGACGGTTCCGAACACCGCCTCGACATCCTGGTGCTGGCAACGGGATTCGACGCGCACGCCTATATGCGCCCGATGGCGATCACCGGCCACGGCGGACGTACCCTGGACCAGGTCTGGGAGCGGGGTCCACGCGCCTTCGAGGGCATGATGCTGCCCGACTTCCCGAATCTGTTCATGCTCGTCGGCCCGCACAGCCCCGTCGCGAACCACCCGCTCACCGCGGTCGCCGAGGCCCAGTCCGACCGCATCGTGCACTGGCTGCGCCGCTGGCGCGCAGGCGAATTCACCGCCGTCGCGCCGACTCCGGCGGCCACCGACCGCTACAACGCCCGCCTGCGCGCCGCCGCGCCCGGCACGGTCTGGACCACCGGCTGCCGCAGCTGGTACCTCGGCGAGGACGGCCTCCCCGAAGTGTGGCCGGGCAGCCCCGGAGCCTACGAGAAACTCATCCGCCGCACACCCACCGCAACCGACTACGTACTGAATCCCGCGATGAGTCGGCAGTGAACCAGCGAGGCGGCCGGTACCGATCCCGCCACCACACCGAGCTTCCCACCGCTACAGGCCCCACCCGCCAGCGGCGAGCGCCACGGGCGAGCGCTAGGGCTCGAACGACACCCACCCGCGCGAGCCAGACCGCTCGGACAACCGGCCCCACCGCACCCGGACCGCTGCGCTCGTGCAGCCCGCGCCAGGGCGCAGGGTGGACAAGCGCAGCACAGTCCGACCAGGCGCAGCTTCAACGAGACCTCCGGAGCCGCTGACACGCCCCGCCCGGCACCCATCCGGCTGCCCGGCAACCACTGCTATCCCGCACTCCGCCCGGCGATCTCCGCGTGCTCCCCGAGTTCCAACTCGATGAACGCCCCGATCATGGCCCGCCACACCGACTCCGCCACCTCGGGCGCGAGCCCGCCCGCGCGCGCCCGCTCCCGGGCCAGCCCCACCACCCGCTCCACCCGGTCGGGCGCGCGTACGGCCTGTTCGTCGGTTTTGAAGCGCGCGGCGGTTCGCACCAGCCGCTGACGTTCGGCGAGCAATCCGATCAGCTCCGCATCGAGCGTGTCGATGCGGGCACGGACCTGGTCGAGCGATTCGAGATCGGACATGATGGGCGACCCTAATGCCCCGCGACCACGCGACTCACCAGCGGGGCCACGAATTCCTCGAGCATGGCGCGCTCATCGGCCTCGTCCCGGCCGGGCGCGGCCAGCAGCGACACGATCACGCGGGTCAGCCAGCGCGCCAGGCGTCCGCGCTCCTCGAGATCGATGACCGCGGTCGCGAACAGCCCACCGGCGATGGCCTCGATCACCTCCGAGTCCTGGCTGATCCGACCGGTGGAACCGGACTCCCCGGGCCGGAACCACGCCATCAGCACCGGATCCGCACGCACCTCCCGCACCGCCGTCAGCATGGCGGTCACGACCTGTTCGGCGGCATCGTCGACCGTTTTCACCTCGGCGAACACCCGCGCGGCGATCCGCCGCGCCTCCCGGTGCACGAACGCCAGCCGCACCGCCTGCCGATTCTCGAAGTACCGGTACAGCGTGGCCCGCGAACATCCGGCCGCCTTGGCGATGTCCCCCATGCCCACGGCTCCCGGCCCGCGCTCGGCGAACAGTCGCGCCGCGGCGTCGAGTATGCGCTCGGCCGCCAGATCGGCCCGCTGCTCCGACAGCCAGTCCCGGCCTGCGCGGTTGTCCTTCGCCATAGCCGCCGAGCGTATGCGATCGCTCATCGGCACCGTCCGGTCACACGGCCCGGAACGGCACACTGACCGGCCAGCGCACGTAGTTGCCGTCCGACCACCGCACCCCGTCCAGGTCGACGCCGAACTCCGGGCAGCGCGCCAGCAGCTCCTCGAGCGCGACCCGGGCCTGCATGCGCGCGGCGGCCGCGCCGAGGCAGTGATGGTGGCCGTGGCTGAAGGTCAGGATGCGCTTGGGCTGGCGACGGATGTCGAGTTCGCCCGCGGTGGGTCCGAATTCGCGCTCGTCCCGATTGGCGGACGCGTAGAGCAGCAGCACCTTGCGCCCGGCCGGGATGGTGGTGCCGTGCAGTTCGACGTCCCGGGTGGCGGTCCGCGCCAGACCCTGTACGGGCGAGGTCATCCGGAGGAATTCCTCCACCGCGTCCGGAATCAGCTCCGGATTCGCCGCGAGCCGGGCGCGCTGCTCCGGATACCGGTGCAGCAGTTGGACGGCCCCGCCGAGATTGCCCGTGGTGGTGTCGTTGCCACCGGTGATCATGGTGAAGGCGAAGCCGAGAATCGCGAGGACGCCTTCGTCGTCCCCGTCCGCCCCCAGCCCGGAGGCCAGCAGGTGCGAGATGGTGTCGTCCTCGGGCCGGCCGCGGCGGCGAGCGATGAGTTCGGCGAAGTAGCCCACCATTTCGCCCAGCGCCGAGGGCATTTCCGCACCGGCGGCGAGCTTCGCGCCGTCCACCGCACCGCCGACGATGGCGTGGGTCCATTCGTCGAACTTCTCCCGATCCGCCTCCGGCACACCGAGATAGTGGGCGACCACCATGGTCGGCAGTGGTTTGAACAGTTCCGCGACAATGTCTCCGGACCCGGCCGCCCGCAGTCGCTCGATCCGTTCCACCACGAAGGCCCGCACCGCGGGTTCCACCGAATTGACCTGGCGCGGTGTGAATCCGCCCGCGACCCGCCGTCGGAAGTCGGTGTGCTCGGGTGGATCCATGAAGACGAACGGCTTGATCGGTATGCCCGCGGCCTCGAGGTTCAGATAGTCCACGGTCAGCCCGGAGGCGGAAGAGTAGGTCTGCGGATCGCGGGCCGCCGCGTACACGTCGGCGTGGCGCGAGAGCACGTAGAAGTCCTCCGACTCACGTCCCGCCGGAAGCACCCGGTGCACGGGATCGCGGTCCCGCAGCGCGGTGTACATCGGCCAGGGATCGCGCCAGCTCGCTCCCGACATCAGCTCGAACCGGACCGCCTGAGACGCCATTGAACTCATGAATCGACGGTAAGACAGATTGCCAATTCTGTCTAGAACGTGTTTCATTACCGCGCTGTCGTCTCGGGCCGATTCGACTCCCGAATCCGGCCGAGCCCCCGGCGGACCGGCATCGGCCGCGCGACCCCCGCGGTCGTCGGCTAGCCTGGCGGCGTGTTCCTGGTCCAGGCTGTCGTCGCACGCGTGCCGAGCCGAATGCTGTCGCTGTTGGTTCGCCACGCGGAACTGCTGAAGTTCCTGTCCGTCGGCGCGATCGCCTTCGTCACCACGGTCGTGCTCTTCTTCGGCCTGAAGTGGACCGTCCTACAGGAGAAGCCGGTCACCGCGAATGTGATCGCGGTCCTGCTCGCCACGGTGCTGTCCTACATCCTCAACCGCGAATGGGCCTTCACCGCGCGGGGCGGCCGGGAGCGCCGCCACGAGGCGGCGCTGTTCTTCCTGGTGGCCGGAATCGGCATGGTGATCAACCAGCTGCCGCTGGCGGTGTCCAGCTATGTCTTCCAACTGCGCACCCCGCACGTCTCCCTGCTGGTGGAGAACATCGCCGATTTCATCAGCGCCTCGATTATCGGCACCCTGCTCGCCACGGTGTTCCGCTGGTGGGCCATGCGCCGATACGTCTTCCCGCACACCGTGGTTCCCGATCTCGAACGCGAGGATCCGGTCCGGCGGCGTTGAGGCGCGGCTAGTCGGCGGCGGTCACGACGCCGAGGTTGTCCGGATGCCGGTCGAACCACGGTCGGGCGGTTTCGATTTCGGCCGCCAGTTGCAGCAGCAGGTACTCGGCTCCCGTGGGTCCGACGAACTGGACGCCCAGCGGCACGCCGGTTTCCGTCCAGTGCGTCGGCACGCTCATGGCGGGGCGGCCGGTGATGTTGGCCAGTTGTGTGAACGGCACCGCCGACAGGTTAGAGGTCACCAGATCGACGTAGAAATCGGTGCGGGAGAGCAGCTTTCCCGCGCCGAGGCGCAACAGCGGCGGCAGCACGGTGTCGGCGAGCGCGGGCGTGCGATGCTGCCCGATCCGCAGCGGCGGCGTGGCGAGGGTTGGGGTGAGCAGCAGGTCGTAGGTGTCGTGGAAGTCGGCGAGCGCGCGGGTGTAGGTGTTCCAGCGCGCGTGCGCCGCCATGAGTTCCGGGCCGGTCACCGCACGGCCGACGGCGGCGAGCACCTGGGTGTCGATATCGAACTCCGTCGGCGACGCCCCGCTCACCTCGCAGGCGACCGCCAGCTCCGCGGCGGCCATGGCGGTCCAGGCGGTCATGAAATCCATGGCCATCCGCGTGCCGTCGATCGCGGGCGCGGCGGGTTCGACGGTGTGCCCGAGGCCCTCCAGCAGGCGCGCGGCGTCCGCCACCGCTCGCAGGGCCTCGGCGTCCACCGGTGAGCCCGTGGGTGATTCGCAGGTGTAGCCGATGCGCAGCCGACGCGGCGGTTCGGCGACGGCGTCGCGATAGGGCCGATCCGGGCGGGCCACCGTGTACGGCGCGCCGCGATCGGGCCGACTCAGGATGTCGAGCATGACCGCCGAATCGCGGACGCTGCGCGCCACGACGCCATCGGTGACCGCGCCGAACAGCAGGTCTCCGTAGAGCGGTCCGCTGGAGATGAGCCCGCGACCCGCCTTGAGGCCGAACAATCCGGTGCAGGCGGCGGGAATGCGGATCGAACCGCCGCCGTCGCTGGCCCCGGCCACCGGGACGATGCCCGCCGCGACCGCCGCCGCCGAGCCGCCGGATGAACCGCCGGGGGTGCGGGTGGGGTCCCAAGGATTGCGGGTGGACCCGAAGGTGCGGGTCTCCACGACCGCCTTGCTGCCGAATTCCGAGGTGGTGGTCTTGCCGAAGATGACGAGACCGGCGTCGAGCCAGCGCTGTACGACCGTGCTGTGCCGTCGGGCGGTGACTCGGCGCAGTGGTCCGGTGCCGCCGGAGGTGGGGTATCCGGCGTAGTCCTGCCCGAGATCCTTGATCAGGAACGGCACCCCGGCCAGCGTGCCGCCGAGCGGTCCCGCGGCGAGCTGTCGGCCATTGCGTTCCATCAGCAGGCTCACGGCGTTGATCACCGGGTCGATCGCGGCACAGCGGTCCAGCGCCAGCTCCAGCAGGTCGGTCGGGTGCACCTCCCCCCGCTCGACCAGTTCCGCCAGGCCGACCGCGTCGTGGGCGCGGTACTCCTCGAATCGCATACTCGTCTCCTTCCCGGGCCTCCCCACCGATAGTAGGCGTACCAACCGGTTACGTAACCACTTGGAACGGTAAAATTTCCTCATGGCCGATACCGATAAGCTGCCCGCGATGACCGAGAAGAGGATCGACGGCCGGGCACTGCGGTTTCGACATCGCCGCCCGGAACTGCTCGCCGCCGCCACCGAGTACGTCCTCGACAACGGCGTGCGCGACCTCACGCTGCGCCGGGCCGCGCAAGCCCTCGGCGTCAGCCACGCCACCCTCATCCGGCACTTCGCCACCAAGGACGCCCTGCTGGCGGAGGTGCTCGAACATATCCGCGCCGATTTCGAACAGCGCATCCTCTCCGCGGAGATCCTGCGCGTCGAGTCGGCGGTCGACCTGCTGCGGGCGGCGTGGCGGCATCTGTGCCAGCCGCGCGAGCAGCGGCAGTTCCTCGTCCTCTTCGAGCTGGTCGCCACCGCCGCGCGCACGCCGAACCATCCCGATGCCCGGCTCGTCACCGACTGGCTGACGGTGATCGAACGCCAACTGGAGCGGTACGGCTGGCCGCCGGAGAGCGTCGCCCGGACCGCGACCCTGATCCTGGCCCAGGTGCGCGGACTGCAACTGGACCTGATCACCACCGGGGATCGCGCCCGCGTGGACGACGCCTTCGAGGCAGTGGTGGATTTCCTGTCGGCAACCCCGTCCGCCTGAAATTCCACAGCGGCGTGAGCAGGGTCACAGCGCCGGATCGGTTCGCGAAAACACCTGGTAATCAGGGAATTTCACGGCGCCCCCGGGGCCGAGGGCGCGAATAATCGGATGAATCGTCGCGGCGTAGGCAGGAATACTGACGCCCGGCCGATGAGTTGTGCCGACTGTTCTCGTCTGCTCAGGTGTAGCGCCCGGACGACATCACCTCGACATCCGGCCGCACCGTCTTCCGCTCACGAACGCCCGGAGGTATCCGTATGCCCGCCGACATATCCGCACCGCCGTCGCGCGGATCGGCCCCGACGAACGGAAAGACGCCGACGGTCATCCGGCTGCTGGTGCTCGCGACCTTCGTGGTGATCCTGAACGAGACCATCATGATCAACGCGATTCCGCGCCTCATGCACGATCTCGATGTCACCGAGCGCGCGGCGCAGTGGGTGTCCACCGCGTTCATGCTCACCATGGCGGCGGTCATCCCCGTGACGGGCTGGTTCCTGCAACGGGTGAGCACCCGGCAGGCGTACGCCATCGCCATGGGCGTGTTCCTCGCGGGCACCGCGCTCTCCGCCGTCGCGCCGACCTTCGCGGTGCTGCTGCTGGGCCGCGTCATCCAGGCCGGTGGCACCGCGGTCATGATGCCGCTGCTGATGACCACGCTCATGACGGTGGTGCCCGAACAGGACCGCGGCCGGGTGATGGGCAATGTCACCCTCGCCATCTCGGTGGCTCCCGCCATGGGTCCGGTCGTCTCCGGGCTGGTGCTCCAGGTCGGTTCGTGGCGTTGGCTTTTCGTGCTGGTGCTGCCGATCGCCGGTGCGGTCACCTGGCTGGGCCTGCGCCGCCTGGAAAACATCGGGGAGCCGCAGACCGGCGATATCGACTGGTTCAGTGTGGCATTCGCGGCCTTCGGCTTCGGCGGGCTGGTGTACGGCCTGAGCAAGTTCGAGACCGACCATGTCGCGGTTCCGGCTCTGACCGTCGCCGCCGGACTGGCGCTCATCGCGGTGTTCGCGTTCCGGCAGCTGCGCCTGCAGCGTTCCGGGGCGCCGCTGCTGGATCTGCGAATCCTGTTGTCGGGCACCTACACCAAGGCACTGGTCCTCATGTCGGTGGCCTTCCTGGCCATGCTCGGCTCGATGATCCTGCTGCCGCTGTACCTGCAGAACCTGCGCCACCTGTCACCGCTGGAGACGGGACTGCTGGTCATGCCCGGCGGCCTGGCCATGGGTCTGCTCGGTCCGACCGTCGGCCGTCTGTTCGACCGCTTCGGCGGACGGCCGCTGGTGATTCCCGGCGCCATCGGCGTCACCGTGGCGCTGGCCGGTTTCACCCGGATCTCCATGTCCATGCCGTACTGGCAGCTGCTGGCGCTGCACATCCTGCTGATGATCTCGCTCGCGGGCCTGTTCACCCCGGTGTTCACGCTGGGCCTGGGCGCGCTGCCGCCGCACCTGTACTCGCACGGCAGCTCGATGCTGGGCACGCTCCAGCAGGTCGCGGCGGCCTTCGGCACCGCCCTGGTGGTGACCGTCATGTCCGCGCGGGCGACCCAGCTCATCGAGACCGGCGCCGAACCGGTGACCGCCCAACTCGACGGCATGCGCTTGGCCTTCGCCGTCTCCGCGGCCGTGTCGGTGCTCGTCATCGTCACGGCGATCCTGCTCCCGAGCCGGGCGCCCGCTCCGGAGGAGGCGGGCGAGGATGCCGGGGACAAGGCGGAGCCGACCACGCCCCTGCTGGTCAAGGACTGAACCGGCGGGCACCGAGCAGGGCTCGGTCGCACCATCCGGTTCCGCCGGTGCCCGCGGTCGGTGCGCTCGATCCGGTCCGTGTCGCCGAGCCGGGATGTACAGACCCGCGCGCAGCACGAATCCCCGCAATCCCCTCATGGCTGCGGGGATTCGCGCTGCGCGGCCCTCACCGGCGTGCGACGGTGCCGTGCCCGGTCAGATCGGTCCAGGCGTCGGCGAGGGCGGCCAGTCGGTGCCAGGCGGCGTGCACCCGGTCGTCGGCGATGTCGATCTCGGAGTGCAGCAGCCGATCGGCGTGCGCGTGGGCGGCGGCCATCCGGTCGACGAACCCGCCGACCGAATCCGGGCGCGGGCGTCGCGACAGCGGCTCCGCGCTCACCCAGCCGTCGATGGTGGCAACCAATTCGGCACGACGGCAGTCGATTTCGGCGGCGTGGCCGGGCTGGGTGCGGCGCAGCCGATGCAGATCGGCCAGCGCCGCGGCGGCGTCGAGCAGCGGATGGCCATCCGTTCGGTCCGCAGCGGCCGCGCCGAACGCGGCCAGCAGCTCCTGCCACCTCGGCAGCGGTACCCGGGCCGCGACCGCGACGGCGCGTTCACGCGGGAACATGGTCGGCTCCGCGCAGAATGGCCGAACGCACCGCGGTCAGCACCGCCGCCCGATGCGGCAGCGACAGTCGGCCGGGCTCGGGCTCACAGGCCCAGTGCCAACCGAGCCGATAGTCCGATACCGGCAGCATCACCTTGCCGCCGGTATCGGGCACGTTCACGCCGTGCGCCCGCAGCCGACCGAGAAGCCGCTGCGGCACAGCGTGATACGGCGTCGGCGGGGCTACGAGGAACCACCAGTTCCGCCCGCGCGGGTCGGCCACCGCGGGTGTGGCGGGCAATCCCGCCAATTGATCTCGTACGTGACGGCCCAGCCGCTGCGGCAGCCCGATGGCCTCCACCGCCCGCCCCACCGTGAGGTAGGGCCGATCGGCGAACAGCTCCACGGGAAATCCGTAGCGCACGCGCAGCAGATGGGCGGATTCGTGTGGGGAACGGCAGGATTCGAACATCGGGACCTCCGAGCGACGAGCGGTGCGCGGGACCCAGTGTGCGCCCGGGAGTTTGCCGGTGTGATGACACGCACATGGCATCCGCGTGACCGTCTGTAAAGCCAGCTGTCCCGACCGTGAACGCCAGGCGGTGAGGCCGCGCCCACGCCGATCGGCGCGATGGCCGGAGGTTCGCCGCGCCGTCCGCTATTCCGCCATGGCGGGCGTTCCGGCCACCATGGCGGTCGGGATCTTCGGGAGGGCGTACGGGTGGTAGCGGGCGAGCCAGCCGAGCAGTTCCTCGCGCACCGCGCAGCGCAGATCCCACACGTCGTCGGCATTGCGGGCCGACATGGAGGCACGGACCACGATGGCGGTCGGGGTGCTGTCGGTGACCAGCAGGTTCCACTTGCGGCCGTCCCAGTCCTCGCGGCCACGCAGGAAGTCGTACAGGTGCTGGCGCAGTTCCGGTACCGGGGTGCTGTGGTCCAGGTACAGGAAGACGGTGCCGGTGATCTGCGGGCCGCCCTTGGACCAGTTCTCGTAGGGCTTGCTGTTGAAGTACGAGATGGGCATGGTGAGGCGGCGGTCGTCCCAGATGCGCACGGTGAGGAAGGCCAGGGTGATCTCCTCGACGGTGCCCCATTCGCCCTCGACCACGACGGTGTCACCGATCTTCACCGAATCGCCGAACGCGATCTGCAATCCGGCCATGAGATTGCCGAGCGTGGACTGTGCCGCCACACCGGCGATGATGCCGATGACACCGGCCGACGCCAGCAGCGACGTGCCGAGGGTGCGCAGGTTGGGGAACAGGATCAGCATGGCCACCGCGGCCGTCGTCACCACCAGCACCGTGGTGACGATCCGGCGCACCATGCCGAGCTGGGTGTGCAGCCGCCGCACCCGCGCGGTGTCGGCGGTCCGGTTGGCGTACTTGTCGAGAGTGTTCCCGGCCACGGTGTCGGCGGCGCGCATGGCCAGCCACGCGGTGGCGAGGATGGCCAGGGTGGCGAGCACGTTGCGGATCACCGCGTCCTGCCGCAGTTCCAGTTCCGCGAGCGGGTACGTGAAATGCAGTCCGGCACTGGCCAGTAACGCCTGCAGTGGCAGCTGTATCCGGCGCAGCAGCGTGGCCGCGCCCGAACCGGGGTGCCGGTTCGCGCTGTACCGCAGGATCCGGTCGATCAACAGTCCGGCCATGATGCTGACGGCGAGGGTGCCGCCGAAGACTATGAGCGGCCGCAATACATCTTCCAAGGTGTCAGGACTCCTTGCCTCGGCGTCTCGGTCCTCTCTCCACGTTACATTTCGATAACGGGCGCGCCACAAGGGGGAATCGCGACCCACCCGGAACGCAGGTGTCGGCCGGGAGCGCCGGGTCGCGCGCCGTAGCGCGCCGGGACGTGACGTCAGAGGCGGTCTCTTTCGATTCGGCTCAGCAATCTTTCAGTTAATATCGGGAAGGCGCTGACGCTCCATTTAGCACAATAAGCAATTCACGCGTTATGCTGAAAAACATCGGAATTACCTGACGAAAAATACTTGCGCCACAGCGACGCCCGTCACTAAATTGCAGAAATGCGAGGCAGATCACCGAATTGGATTCCGAGCATGCCTGTTTTGCGAGGTCTACCCCTAAATAAGTTAATGCTCGGTTACTGCCTCCTGAAACCTATTACCTAAATCTGGTCAGTCGCTCAGCGGCGTTGTAGCTTCTCCTCATCGCAACGCCGCGATTCGCAGTGTCAACGCATTCCGAGCACCAGAAGAGGTGGTCGACATGACCGGTCTGTTCGCGAAATCTGATGAGGGCATCCGCACCTGGGCAAACCCGGAGTGGACGGCGCGCGACCTGATCGCCGCCAAGGACGGGCGGACCGTCTCCGTAGTGCTTCCCGCACTGAACGAGGAAGCCACCGTGGGTGAGGTGGTCCGGGCCGTGCGGCGCCTGCCGATCGGCCTGGTCGACGAGTTGATCGTCATGGACTCCGGGTCCACCGATGCCACCATGCGCGTCGCCGCCGAAGCCGGCGCCACCGTGGTCAGCCGGGAATCGGTACTGCCCGACCATCCCCCCGTCCCGGGGAAGGGGGAGGTGCTGTGGCGCTCCCTCGCCGTCGCCTCCGGCGACATTGTGATGTTCATGGATTCCGATCTCATCGATCCCGATCCGCAATTCGTCCCCAAGCTCATCGGCCCGCTGCTGCTCGACCCGGCGCTGGTCTTCTCCAAGGGCTACTACCGCCGACCGCTGCTGGTGGGCGAGTCGTTCGACGAATCCGGCGGTGGCCGGGTCACCGAACTCGTGGCCCGCCCGCTGCTGGCCGCGCTGCGCCCGGGGCTGCGCCACGTGGTGCAGCCGCTGGGCGGGGAGTACGCCGCCACCCGGCAGGCGCTCGAGCGGCTGGCCTTCGCGCCGCACTACGGCGTCGAGATCGGCCTGCTGATCGACATCTTCGACCAGTACGGCGCGGAGGGCATCGGGCAGGTCGACCTGGGCGTGCGCAAGCACCGCAACCGGCCCCTGCACGAACTCGGCGTCATGAGCCGGCAGATCGTCGCGACCGCGCTCGGACGCTGCGGCCTCCCCGATTCCGGTGCCGGCATCGTCCAGTTCCCACTCGGTGTGGACGGATTCGTACCCCGCGAATTCGACCTGCACGCGCAACAGCGGCCGCCCATCGGATCGCTGTTGAAAATCGCGTCCTGAATTCGACTTCCACCATTTCAGAGGATTCCTTGCCATGATGCAGAGCGGACTCATCGACGATTGGCGGCCGAAAGGCGGCCAGTTGACCGTCATCCGTCCCAGCGAAACCTCGCGGGCGGCGGCATTCCGCGCCCGCACCGACGCCACCCCGCCGTCCTTCCAGCAGGACGCGTACCTGGAAATGGCGCGCACCGCGAAACGGTCGGGTCGCCGATTCGATCGGCTGGTGCTGTGCGCCTTCACCCTCGACGGCGCTCCCGATATTCCGGCGCTGGTCCGCGCCGCGACCACGATCGTGCGCCGGCACGACTCCTTCCACAGCTGGTTCGAAATCGACGGCGATTTCGGCATTCAGCGCCGCGTGCTGGAGCCCGGCGACATCGAGCTCACCGCCGATTCCTGGGGTGAGATCGACGGCCCGCTGGTGAGCCGCATTCTCCAGCGGCTGACCCCGGGGCCGACCAGCTGGGACTGCTTCACCTTCGCGGTGATCGACCACGGCACCTCGTTCACCTTCGTCGTCGCCTCCGATCACATCAACTGCGATGCCGTCTCCGGCGGGATCATCAGCGGTGAACTCGTCCAGCTCTACTACGACACCGGCGGTGTGCAGCACCTGGACGCCGTGCCCGCGGCGAGCTACCGCGAACACTGCGGCCGGGAGCGGTCCCGGGCGGCGGCGCTGGACGCACGCTCCCCGCAGATCGTGGCCTGGGCCGATCGGATCATGGCCAATGGCGGCAGGCTGCCCAGCTTCCCGCTGCCGCTGCGCGAACCCGGTACGCGGGAGTCGGCGTCGGCCGCCTCGGACCGCCGGGTACTGCTGTCGGGCGGTGCGGCCGACCGCTTCGAGGCCGAATGCGGGCGGGCGGGTGTGCGCCTGGTGTCCGGCATCTTCGCCGCCGCGGCCCGCGCCGAATACGAATTGTCCGGTCGTACCCGGTATTTCACACTGTCGCCGAAGAACACCCGGGTCAGCGCGGCCGAACGCCGATCGGTGGGCTGGTACGCGAGCCTGATCCCGATCGCCTTCGACTTCGATCCCGCCGAGAGCTTCGTCGATACCGCCCGCCGCGCCGATGCCGCCTTCACCGACGGCCGCTGCCTGTCCGAGGTGTCACTGCACCGGGTCGTCGAATTGCTGGAATCCCAAGCGGGATTCGAGGTCGAGCGCGGTTGGGTCGCCCCGATGCTGTCGTTCCTGGATATGCGCAAGCTGCCGGGGGCGGAGCTGTTCACCGCGCTCAACTTCTCCTTCTTCGGCAGCCGCGGCACCTCCGAGGAGGTGTACTCCTGGGTGCAGCGCACGCACGACATGATCTGGATGGCGTCGCTGTTCCCGGAGACCGATATCGCCGCCCGCTCGATGACCCGCTACTGCGATGCGCTGACCGAGGTCATGGAGTCGATCACGCACTCCGAGACCGCCCCGCTCTCACTCGATGTCGCGTAGGGGCAGCCCATGAGCGCACTGCGCGTATCGCGGGACGCCGCCGCCCCCGCGGCGCACTCCTCGGCCTGGCTCGCGGTGACGGCCGTCTTCATCGCCGTGTTCATGCAGATGCTGGACGCGACCATCGTGACGGTCGCGATTCCGGATATCGTGCGCGAACTCGGCGCGAGTTCGGCCGAATCCTCGCTGATGCTCACGGGTTACACCGTCGCGCTGGCCTGCTCGCTGCTGCCGAGCGCGCGGCTGGGGATGCGGTGGGGGCGCGGCGGCTTCTTCACCGCGGCGCTCGCGGTCTTCGTGGGGGCGTCGGTGCTCTGCGGCATCGCACCCACCCCGCTCACGCTCATCGCGGCGCGCGTGCTCCAGGGCGCGGCCGCCGGGGCGGTCTCCGCCCAGCCCATCGCGATCATCAGCGCGCGGTTCGCCGATACCGGCCGCCGCAATCTGGCCTTCGCGCTCTACGGCGCGACCGCGGGTACGGCGGCCATGCTCGGACCGCTGGCCGGCGGGCTGCTGCTGGGCGCGAATCCGCTCGACCTGTCCTGGCGGTCGATCTTCCTGGTGAATCTGATTCCCGGCGCGGTGGCGCTGGTGCTGGCCGCCCGGCAACTGCGCGGCTCGGTGGCCTCCGAGCGCTGCACCGTGGACGTCGGCGGTGCGATACTGGCGGCGATCGGCCTCTTCCTGCTGGTCTACGGCCTGTCGATCGGCCGCGAACACAGTTGGTCGACACCGATCCTCGTCATGCTGGCGGCATCGGTGGCGGTGCTGGCGGCCTTCGTCGGCCACGAACGCCGGACGGCCGCCCGGGGTGGTTCGCCGCTGGTCGATCCGGGACTGTTCGTCTCGGCGCGCTTCGCCTACTGGATCGTGGCCTGTCTGGTGGTGTACGGGGTGTTCGCGGCCTACCTGTTCACCATGTCGGTATCCCTCCAGTTCGGGCTCGGGTATACGGCGCTGCGCACCGGTGTGACCACCCTGCCCTTCTCGGCCGGAGCGGTGGCCGGGGCCTTGATCGCACCGAAATTCGCGCGGGCACTGGGCAATCGGATGGTCGGCGTGGGATGCGTGCTGTTCGGGGTGCTGCTGGTGGGCTGGCTGCTGGCCCTGGATCCGTCCCCGGCCGGGCTGTCGTGGCCGGTGCTGCTGGTTCCGCTGCTGCTCGGCGGCTTCGGCGTCGGGGTGGCGGCGGCCCGATTGCAGATCGCGGTCGTGGCGGCGGTGCCGCCGCGGTCGATCGATTCGGCGTCCGGGCTGGTGCCCACGGCGCAGCAGGTCGGGAATTCACTGGGGGTGGCGCTGATCGGCATTCTGTTCTTCCACTCCGTCGCCACCGGCGCGCCGGCCGCGGTAAGCACCGAGCGGGACCAACTCCAGCAGCGGCTGACGGCGGTGACGCCCTTCGCGCCCACCATTGCCGACGAGTTCTCCCGGTGTGCGACGCTGCAACTCCAGTCGCCGACGCCGGAGCGCACTCCGGCGGGCTGCGATCATTCCGAATCGACGCAACAGCAGGGCGATTCGGCGCTGCGCGAGCAGGTGGCGACGGCGGTCCGCGAGTCCTCGGAGAGCCTGGCCGGGACGGTGTTCGTCTCCGCCTTCCGGGATTCGATCCTGGTGCTGCTCATTCCGGTGGGGCTGGCGAGTCTGCCCTTCCTGCTGCGTCGCCGGAAGACCCCCATCGACTAAGTTAGCCTAGGCTAGGCTTACTTAATCGAGAAGGGAGACGTCGGTGCGCGTCGTCATTCTGTTCGGTTCCGAAATGGGCACGTCCGAGGCGGTCGCGGAGTGCGTCGCCGATGAACTGTCGGCGTACGACGTCTCGGTCTACGACATGACCGACTTCGACCCCGGCGACCTGACCGCCGACGACTTCCACGTCATCGTCTGCTCCACCTACGGCGACGGCGACCTGCCCACCGGCGCGGAACCCTTCTTCGACCGACTCGACGCCACCACACCCGACCTCACCGGGCTGCGCTTCGCGGTCTTCGGACTCGGCGACACCGTGTACGGCGACACCTACAACCGCGGCGGCGAGATCGCGGCCGAGAAGTTGACCGCGTGCGGGGCGACCCAGATCGGCGAGCACGGCCGCCACGACGCCTCGACCGGGGTGCGGGCCAAGGACATGGCGCGCGAATGGGCGCGCACCCTGCCCGTCCCGGCCCCGGCCGCGGTCTGAGTTCGGCGGTCTGAGTTCGGCGACGGGGGTTCGGCGGCGGGGGCCGACTCCCGGTGCACTATCGGCCGGTGCGCGCCGATCGCCGCCCGGTGCGACGCCGACCTAGCCGACCGCCGCCCCGGCCAGTCGACGCCGCACCCATTCCGCGCGCGCCAACAGACCGTCATCACCCCCGGACGGCGACGACAGCAGCAGTCCGCTCGCCGGTCCCGACGCCGACCCCCGTACCGGCAGCGTGATTCCACAGCTGCCCAGATAGCTGAGCGCCATGGTGGTGCGCAGCGTGCTGGCGTTGGCGCGGTCGTACGCTGCCGGGTCACCGAGTTCGGCCAGGCGCGGCGGCGGGTGGCGCACGGTGGGGCACAGCAGGATCGCGCCGTCGAGTTCGGCCACGAACCGCTCACGCAGTCCGGCCATCGCCGCGTACACGGGTTCGATGGAATGCGCTGTGTGCGCGTTGCTTTCGAGTCTGCGGCGGGTGGCCGGCTCGATCGGCATGGCGGAGTCGAGGCGGTGGCCGTGCTCCCGGTACGCCTCCGCGCCGACAATGGTGCCGTAGCGGTCCAGCAACCGCTGGGCGGCCGTCAGCGAGGCCACGTCATCGATGCGAATATCGGCTCCGGCACGACGGAGTTCATCGGCGGAGGCGGTGAAGGCGGCGGCGATCTCGGGGGCCACGTCCTCGGTCCATTCCCCCGCGGGCACGACGTAGCGCGGGCCCGGCGCGGGATCGGCCGCCGCTCGCGCGGGGGCGAATATCCGGTCGAGAGCGCGAATGTCGGCCACCGTGGTCGCGAACAGCCCCACACTGTCGAGGGTCCCGGACAGGGGCGCGAAGTCGTGCGCGCCGTAGCGCCCCGGACTGGCGCGGTAGCCGACGATGCCGCAGTAGGCGGCGGGCACCCGCACCGAACCCGAGGTGTCGGTGCCGACCGCGAGCGGCACGATGCCGCGTGCCACCGCCACCGCCGAGCCACTCGACGATCCGCCCGGGATCCGCTCCGGATCGACCGGGTTGATCGGGGTGCCGAAACAGCGGTTGATCCCGAGACCGGAGAAGGCGAATTCGCTGAGGTTGGCCTTGCCGA
Organism: Nocardia sp. CC227C; assembly: GCF_030767025.1. Taxonomy (GTDB): domain Bacteria; phylum Actinomycetota; class Actinomycetes; order Mycobacteriales; family Mycobacteriaceae; genus Nocardia. The sequence goes on from NZ_JASITE010000004.1 coordinate 320,824, forward strand.
CGGTGACCAGCCCGCTGTCGTGCGCGCGCCGCACGAGGCGGCTGTCCACGACGGCGGGTTCGTCGTGCAGGTGGCTGGCCGACCCGAGGGTGGTGACGGTGCCCTGGATGTCGAAGACGTCCTTCCAGACGATCGGGACCCCGTCGAGCGCGCCGCGCCGGGCACCGCGCAGCCGACGGCGTTGGGCGGCCTCGGCCTGGTATCGGGCGCGCTCGGCGGTGACGGCGATCAGGGTCGCGGCCGAATCCGGCTGCCGCGCGCGGTCGATGGCTGCCGCGGTCAGCCGCGGCGCGATCGGTTCGCCCGCCGCGAGAGCCCGGGCCATGGCGATGGCGGTTGTCATGGGGACGACGCTACCGATCACCATTCCCCACTCGTCATGTATGAACATCCATGACAGGCGATCAGGAGTGTGTATTCATCCATTTCGCCGAGCGTGATCGTTCGGTTGACTGGCACTCATGACAACATTGAGTTATCCGGAGCCGGTCACCATCCCGGCCGGGCAGGGCCGCGCGGTGACGCTGCGCGCCGGAGCGGGACTGCGGATCACCGACGTCGACGGCGGCCAGGTAGGCGATGTGTTCGCCTACAACCGCCACGACCTCACCGAACACCACAGCGCCTCGCACACCCGCACGCACACCGAGCGGCTGTTTCCGGCACTCGGCCAGAGCTTCGTGACCAACCGGCGGCGGCCCATCCTCACCTACCTGGCCGACACCTCGCCGGGCATGCACGACATGCTGATCGCCGCGTGCGACCCGGAACGCTATGCGGCATACGGCGATCTGGATCACGCCAGCTGCGCGGAGAACCTGTGCCGGGCGCTGACCGAACTGGGATACGATGCGCCGCCGTTCATTCCGCAGCCGATCAATGTGTTCATGCGCATTCCGGTCGCCGCGGACGACAGCCTGAGCTGGCTCGCCGCCGCGACCGCACCCGGCGACGCGATCACCTTCCGTGCCGAAATGGACTGCCTGATAGTCGTTTCCGCCTGCCCGCAGGACCACAACGCCATCAACGGGGCCGCACCGACCCCCTTGGCCCTGACCATCCTTCCATCGCACACCCTGCCCACCGAGGAGAACCACCGATGACCAGCACCGAACTGACCCACCCCGCACTGGAGCCGTACACGCTCGACACCCTTGCGCTGCGCAATCGATTCGCGGTCGCACCGATGAGCCGGATATCGGCCACCCCCGACGGCACACCCACCGAACAGATGGCCGACTACTACCGTGCGTACGCGGTCGGCGGATTCGGCCTGATCATCACCGAGGGCATCTACTCCGACGCCACGCACAGCCAGAGCTATTTCAATCAGCCGGGCCTGGTCACCGCGGCGCACGTCGCGGGCTGGCGGCGGGTGGTGGACGCGGTGCACGCGGCCGGAGCCCCCATCGTGGCGCAGCTGATGCACGCCGGGGCCATCTCGCAGGGCAATGCGTACGGCTTCGAGACCATCGGACCGTCCGCGGTGCGGCCGCGCGGGCAGATGATGGTCGACTACGGCGGCGCGGGCGGACCGTGGAGCGCGCCCCGCGAGATGACCGCCGCCGACATCGACACCGCCGTCGCGGGTTTCGTCGCCGCGGCCGAGAATGCCCGTGCCGCCGGATTCGACGGTGTCGAGATCCACGGGGCGAACGGCTATCTGCTCGATCAGTTCCTCACCGACTACACCAATCGACGCACCGACGAATACGGCGGAACGGTGGGCAACCGCATCAGACTCACCGCTCGGGTTCTGCACGAGATACGAAATGCCTTGGACGACTTCCCGGTCGGCGTGCGGCTGTCGCAGACCAAGGTCAACGACTTCACCTATCGCTGGCCGGGCGGCGAGGCCGACGCGCGAACCATCTTCGCGGCCCTGACCGAGGCCAGTTACCTGCACATCGCCAGCGAGGGCCGCGACTTCCTGGAGACCGCGACCCTCCCGAGCGGCACCACCGTCACCAAGCTGGCCCGCGAGGTATCCGGCCGCCCGGTCATCGCCAACGGCGGAATGCACCAGCTGCCGCAGGCCGCCGCCGTGCTGACCGGCGCGCACGCCGACGTGCTCTCGCTGGGTACCGGCGCGCTGGCCAATCCGGACCTGCCGCGCCGGGTCGAGACCGGGGCCGCGCTCGCACCGTTCGACCGTGAGATGCTGCACCCCATGGCAACCCTGGACTGCGCCGCCGCCTGGCGCGAACGATCCGGCGAATGAGCGAACGGACCTGGACCCGCGGCGCGGCCGCGGTGGCGACGCTGACCTTCGACGTGGACGCGGAAACGCCCGTCCTCGCCGAAGGCCGGCACTACGCCGAGCAGCCCATGGTGATGTCGCATCAGGCGTACGGACCGGATGTGGGCGTGCCGCGCATTCTCGACCTGCTCGACGAGATGGGCGTTCCCGCGACCTTCTTCGTACCCGGCTGGGTCGCCGAGCAGCGGCCGAAGCTGGCCGCCTCGATCGTCGAGCGCGGACACGAGGTCGCACACCACTCCTACAGCCACCGGCCGCCCACCTCGCTGCCCGCCGGCGCCGAACGCGCCGACTTCACGCGTGCCCTGGACGTTTTCGCGGCCCAGGGCATCGAGATCGCCGGGCATCGCGCCGCGCTGTGGAGCGCCACCCGCGAAACCCTGTCCCTGATAGCGGAGTACGGCCTGGCCTACGACTCCTCGCTGATGGGAGACGACCGGCCGTACCTGGTGGACGGTGCGGTGGTGGAACTGCCGGTGCACTGGTCGCTGGACGACTGGGAGCAGTACGCGTACCTGCCCGCACCCCGCATCGGCTCGGTCATCGAATCGCCGGTCAAGGTCGAGCGGATGTGGCGGGCCGAACTCGACGGCATGCGCCACTACGGCTGCCTGTTCAACGTGTGCATGCATCCGTTCCTCACCGGCCGCCCCGGCCGCATGCTCGCCCTGCGCAACCTGATCACCTACGCCCTGGAGTGCGGCGACGTCACCTTCGCCCGCTGCCGGGATGTGGCGGCGTGGGCGCGGGCGGACACCGGCACCCCGAGCCGTCCGCTGCCGATCTACGACGTGGACGCGGACGTCTATCCACGCTGACGTGAGCCGCCACCGAGATGGCCCGGCCGCGTGGTGGGCGATGTGTGCACGGCGCCACCCTGGCGAGGGAGTGTTCGCCTGGCGGGCGTCCGGTGTCAGGCACCGACGACATCCGACGGGCGCGACCCGAACCGAGCATTCGGCGCCAGCCGCGCGGTACCGCGCGCACGGCGGGGTCCGGCCCGGCGCACCGACGCGACCTACGACCCCGTGACCGCTCGCGGCCGGTCAGCGAGTGACCGCGCCGGTGGCGGGGTCCGGCGATTCCGCCGCCAGGGCCAGGTACAGGTCGACGGTGTCCTCGAGGCGGCCCACCGAGCGGCCGGTCAGCTCGGTGATTCGGGCCATGCGGTTGCGCAGGGTGTTGACGTGGACGTGCAGGGCGGCAGCCGTGACCGCCCACTGTCCGTCATGGGCGAGGAAGATGCGCAGGGTGTGTTCGAGTTCGGTGTGGGCCCGGGCGTCGTGCTCGCGGATCACGCCCAGCACCTGCTCCGAGAACCGTTGCCGCACTTGATCGTCGAGCAGGCCCAGCAGCATCCGGAAGGTCGCGACATCGGCGAATGTTGCGGTGACGGGGCCGGGTCGCGTCCGCAGCACCTGGCACACCTCCCGGGCGCGCACCAGCGATTCCCGCAGCGCACCGGCCGCGGCTATGTCGCCGACGCCGATCACCACACGTTCGCCGGACGTACGCCTGCCGACCTCGGCCCCCAACTCGCGGGCGAAGCGCGCCAATTCGTCGGCCGAGCGCTCCCAGAGAAAGATGGACACCACATCCCGGCTGCCCGCCGCGGTGAACACGGGTATCCCGTGGGTGGCGAAGACCGCGCCGACCGCGTGCGCGATGTCATCGGGCGGGGCGTCGGCCGCGGTCGGCGCCGCGACCAGCACCCCCAACCGCCGGTCCGGCGGAATCCCGTAGGCGCGCAACCGCCGGATCACCTCACCGCCGCTGCGCGGTCCGGAGAGAATCATCTCCAACAGCTCGGCGGCGAACCGCGCCTCGATGGCGTGCACGGCCTGCTGTTTGGTGACCTCCAGGCTGAGAAAGCGGGCCGCCTGCGCCAGCGCCTCCCGGTCGGCCGCGGCCAGCGTGGCGGCCGGTTCCAGGCAGTACAGTCCGGCGTCGATCTCCCCCATCGCGCCCGCCACGAGGTACAGCGCCGCCGATCCGGTCCCCAGCTCCACCTCGATCGGCGGTGGCGTGCGATGGAGCGCGGCGGCGGCCAGCCGCACCTGCTCGTCGGTCGGCTCACAGCCGATGCTCGCCAGCAGACGACCCTTGCGGTCCACCACCAGCAGCGGCAATTCCGTTTCCCCACGCAGGATTTCGAGCACGCTCGCGGCGCCGCCGCCCCGGGACAGAGCGGTCGCGAGCGCGTCACCGCGGTGGACGGTGGCGGTCAACTCGGTCTGCAACACCTCGTTCTGGATGCGGGCGGCGGCGCGGGTGAGCGCCGCGAACGGCACCCCGATACACAGTTCGGCGAGCGGCAGACCGTGTGAAAGACACAGCGCGGCAAGCCCTTCGGGCAGCTCCGGGGTCTGCGCCGTCAGCCCGAACACCAGTCCGGCCGCGCCCGCCCGAGCCACCGCCGCCACGAACCGCTCCGCCGAAACGTGCGGCAGCCACAGCCCATTGGTCAAAACCAGTTCCCCGGACCGCACGTACGGCGACGGATCCGGCAACTCCGTGGTGTGCAACCAGTGGATCTCCGCCACCAGCGCCTCGGCGAGTTCCGGTGTCACCACCCGCAATCCCAGGGCGGGGTCGGCGACAAGTCGGCTGATGGTCAACACCTAGTGGAATCTACACATCGCATCCGATGTCGGTGTAGGAACATCCACCACGACATGCTCGGCGCTCGGCACCGCGCGGCGAAGCCTTCCCCTGCGCCGCACCGGCTAGCTCGCCCCGGAACACGATCCGCGCCCCGGGCGGGCTTCACATCGGCGTCCTCAGGGAACACGTTCTATCCGCGGCGGGCGGCGCGATCGTGTCGATTCCGGTTCCCATCCCGGGGTGGGGTGTGCATCGAATGCTCTGGAAGTGGCTTGCCCGTCGACGAGGGTTGGAGGTTGTTCATGGTGCGCTCGGTTCGTAGGCTCACGCGGCGCTGGGTGGTGGCGTCCGCTGCCGGGGCGATCATGCTCGGCGGGATGGTGACGGCCGGTCCGGCGGCGGCGGATTGGCCGGCCTCCCAGCAGAGTTTCCGTATCGCGAGTGTGGGTGTCGCCGACGCATGCGTGAGCGTGGTGGGCGACCAGGTGGGGCTGAAGCCGTGCACGACACCGGTCAGCGCCGACCAGACCTGGACGGCGCTCGACGGCACGAGTTCGACCCGTCTCGGGAACCCGGCGACCCGCACCTGCCTGTTGTACGAGACCGATAACGGCGTGACCTTCCGGACCGTCGACTGCCGCGACACCAGGCTCGGCAATCAGGAGTGGCGATATGTCCACGTCCAGGGGTACTCGGATCGGGGCGTGATCCACCAGCGCAACTTCGGACGCGGCGCCCTCAAGTGCTGGAGTGCGTTCTCCTCCGCGGACGGACCGAGCGGCACCGTCGGTGGCATACGGCTGGACTCCGACTGCGACTCGATCAAGGGCGACAGTCTTCCGAAGGCGAACATGTGGATGGTGAGCCCCGTCTAGGGCATATCTCAGTCCCGGTGGCCGATGGCTCGCCACCGCCGATGGCGACGCCCTCATCCGAATCTGGGATGCCGAGAGCGGTCGCGGTCGGGGACAGCCGATCACCCCGGAGGCCCCACTGGGCACGCTCGCCATCAGCGCGGACGGTGAGCGCGTTGCCACCGGTGGGAGCGATGGCAGGGTATGGATCTGGCAGGTGGAGACCGGTGAGACCGTTGCCGGACCGATGTCCGGCCATCGCGGCGGCGTGGTGAACGCCGCGTTCAGCCCGAACGGCAAGTGGCTGGTTACGGTCGACCAGGATGGAGCCGCTCGGCTCTGGGACGCCGAAACGGGCAGCGCCAGGGGCAGTTCCCAAGGTAGCTCCCGCTACATCCTCGACTCGCTGTCGAACGTCCTTGCCTTCCGCCCGGAAGGCAATGCCTTCGTGGCGACCGATATCGAGGGGATCGTCCGCGAATGGCCGGTGTTCGAATCCGTCCCGGCGGAACTCTGCGGCAAGCTGTCCGAGAATATGAGCCGAAAAGCCTGGCGCGAATGGGTTTCCGTGGACATCGAATACCGTCAGCCCTGCGCCGATCTCCCGATCGCGCCGGAGGGCCCCTGACCGGAGTACTCCGAGCGCACGACCGGCGTTGTCGATCACCCGGTGGACACAGCGGGAGTGACAGCGACCAAGAGTGAGTGTACAGTCACTCACATGACCAGGCGAGCCACTCTCTCCACAGCCGAGATGCGGCGTGCGGCTGTTGTCGACGCGGCGATCGAGGAGTTCGCGCGTGCCGGCTACCACGGCACGCCCATCGCCGACGTCGCGACCCGGGCCGGGATTTCCCCCGCTTATGTGTTCAAGCTGTTTCCCGGCAAGATCGCACTGTTCGTCGCGGCGCTGGATCGGTGTTTCGAACTGGTGGAGCAGGCCCTGGCCGCCGCGGCCGCGACATCCGCGGGCCACGCTCCGGAGGAGATCCTGTACCGGATGGGCGGCGCCTACGCCGACCTCATTGCGGACAACAAGCTGCTGATGCTCCAGGTCCACGCGCAGTCGGTCGCCGAGGTCCCCGAAATCGCCGACGCCATGCGCCGGGGGCTCGCGCGAGTCACCGAACTCGCCAAGGCGCGCTCGGGCGCCGAAGACGAACAGGTCCAGCGGTTCATCGCCTTCGGACAACTCTGCCACCTCATCACGACGCTGGACATCGACGACCACCAGGGCACCTGGGCGGAGATCCTCTCCGCCGGGATCCGCCATCCCAACAGGCCCGGCACCCGCCACCAGAACTAGCCGCTCGACGACTCTGCGAACTCGAGCTTCTCCCATTCACTCAGAGTGATTGACCAGTCACACACCGCAGGAGGAAGAGCCCATGAATCCCGAAACCACACGGACGGTCACCACCGAGGAGGTCGTCCTGCCCGGTCGAGTCGAACCGGACGGTCTTAAGCTGGTCACACGTCAGCTCTCGGCTCCCGGCACCGGTCAGACGCTGGTTCGCGTGCAGGCCACGGGTATTTCCTTTGCCGAGCAGCAGATGCGTCGCGGAAAGTATTTCGACCAGCCGCCGTTCCCGTTCGTGCCGGGCTACGACCTCGTCGGTGAGATCGTCGCTGTCGGCGAGGGGGTGGCACCCGCCCTGCTCGGCCGGCGCGTCGCGGCGCTGACGAAGGTCGGCGGATGGCGCAGCCACATCCTGCTCGACGCCGCCGACCTGGTTCCGGTGCCCGACGGCCTCGACGCCGCCACGGCGGAAACACTCATCGTCAACGGGGTCACCGCCTGGCGGATGCTGCACCGGGTCGCCGAAACTCGAAGTGGACAAACGATTCTGGTGCACGGCGCCAACGGCGGGGTCGGCTCCACCCTGGTCCAGCTGGCGCGGGCGGCCGGAATCACCGTGGTCGGCACCGCGTCCGAACGCCATGCCGAGGCGGTGCGCGCACTGGGCGCGCACTGGGTCGACTATCGCGGCGATATCCCCGCGCAGGTCCGCGCGGTGGCTCCCGGAGGTGTCGACGCGGTCTTCGACCACGTGGGCGGGCCCGGCATCGTCGATTCGTTCCGGCTGCTGGCACCGGGCGGCACGCTGGTGGCCTACGGCACCGCGTCGACCAAGGACGACCGGGGCAACTCCCGGCTTCCGGTGCTGAAGCTGTTCGCCCGGCTGCTGTGGTGGAATGCGTTGCCCAACAACAGGAAGGCGCACTTCTTCAACCTCTGGCAGGGCCACAGGAACATCGCGCGGTATCGAGCACGGCTGCGGGAGGATCTCGGCCGTGTCTTCGACCTGGCCGTCACGGGCCGGATACGGACCCGGGTGGCTGCTCGATTCCCGCTGTCGGAGGTGGCCGAGGCAATGCGACTCGCCGAATCCGGCACTGTCGTCGGCAAAGTGGTGCTCGAGCCATCCGAGAACACCACTCGGAAAGGTTCGGAGAAATGATCTTCCCGGCCGCCCGATCGTTTGCCCTTCTCAAGGTATAGCGTGCCCGGGGGCTTGCGGCAAGACCCGGCTCATGCCGCAGAATTGCCCGGCTACGCCAACGCCTGTGGAAAGAGGGACTTGTCCGAATGCCGGATTATGACGTGATCATCGTGGGTGCCGGTCCGGCCGGGCTGACCCTGGCCACCGAACTGAGCTTGGCCGGCGTGCGCCCCTTGGTGCTGGAGAAGCATCTGGTGCCCCGGGAAACCCAGAAGGCCAGCGGAATCGGCGGGCGAATCCTGGACCTGCTGCGCTACCGCGGGCTGCTGGAGCGCTTCGAAGCTGCCAGCAGCGACCCGAATATCGCGCCCCGGTTCCCGTTCGGCACGCTGCAACTGGACTTCACGCAGCTCGCCGATCCGCCGATGCGCGCGATGCCGATCCCGCAGCACGTCATCGAGCGGCTACTCGACGAACGCGCTCGCGAACTGGGTGCCGAGATTCGCCGTGGGCACGAGGTGCTCGACGTGACCCAGGACGCGGCCGAGGTCACCGCGGCGGTCCGCGGTCCGGAAGGGATGTACCAGCTTCGCGCCGGCTACCTGGTCGGTTGCGACGGCGGCCGCAGCAGGATCCGTGATCTGGCCGGAATTCCGTTCCCGGGCACCACCTATCCCGAGGTCAATCGGCTGGGACAGGTCCGGTTGGGCGACGCGGTCACCGTGCTCGACAACGGCGATATCGAGGTGCCCGGGTTGGGCCGGGTCGCCGCGGGCTTCACCCGCAACGAACGGGGCGTGTTCGCGTTCGCGATCGACCCCGAATCGGGGACGACGAGCCTGATGGCCACCGAGAACGAGACCACCGAATACGACGACGAGGAGCCGCCGACCCTGGCCGAGCTGAGCGACAGTGTGCGCCGGGTGCTCGGCGTCGACCTCCCGATGACGGACCCGAAGCGGCTCTCGCGCTTCACTTTCAAGGATCGGCAGGCGGAGCGGTATCGCCACGGCCGGATTCTGCTGGCCGGCGATGCGGCACACCTGCTGCCCGCCACCGGCACGGCGCTCAATGTCGGGATGCTCGATGCGGTGAACCTGGGCTGGAAACTGGCGGCGGCCGTGCGGGGCCGGGCACCGGAAGGTCTGGTGGACAGCTACCACCACGAGCGGCACATGGCCGGTGGCCGGGCCCGGCTGCAGACCCGGGCGCAGGTGGCGCTGCGTCGCGGCCGCGACGACGCCGACGAAGCGCTGCGCCAGCTCATGCAGGAGTTGCTGCGCGACGAGCCGGCGCTGCGCCGGATGGGTGAACTGGTCGGCCACAGCGACATTCGCTATCCGATGCCGGGCATCGAACACCCGCTGGCCGGGACCTTCGCACCCGATCTCACCCTGCACACCGAAGCCGGCGTCACCAGTGTCGCCGAACTCATGCACAACGCGCGGCCGGTATTCCTCGAACTCGCCGACCGGCCGGAGTTGCGCGCGATCGCTCAGGAGTGGGGTGATGTCGCGGAGATCCGCAGCGGGAAAGCCGAAGACCAGCCCGCCGACGCCCTGCTGATCCGTCCGGACGGCCATCTGGCCTGGGTGGCGGCGATCGACGAACCCGCCGCCACCGCCGCGAACACGCTGCGCGCGGCGCTCACGCACTGGTTCGGATCACCGGACGGCGCGTAATCGCCCGCATCCCAGCACATTCGGCTCGGTCAGCGCCGCCGGGACGGCCGCGCGCCTCCGCTGTCTGCGATGAGGGAGCCGCTCACGATCGTGCTACGTGAGCGGCGGCTTCCGACGCGCTGACCGAATCGACGGGTGATATCCGCAACAGGCTTTTCCCAGGAGCGGGAAGTGTGGGTCGCGCGCTCCTTTGTCACACCAAATATCGTGCCACTATGTGGCGGCACGTTATACAGCGGGAAGCTTTCCTCGGCCGTCGCATAGCACCAGCGCGGCCTCCCCGGGCGCGGATATCACTGCGGCACAAGGTGAATCCGTGGACAGCGGCCGTCTCCCAGCGGGGCTCCGCCCCAGATCGCATCGGAAGGGTCGCCATGTCCACGGATTCCATAGATTCGATGTCCGAGCTCCGAGAAACGAGCGTGGACTCCGCTGCGCCCGTTCCCGAACCGAGCACCGACGCGCCGCCGGGCAAGCCGTCGTTCGCCGGGCGTCTCGGCGGATCGAGCGGCCTCATCGGGGTGATCGTGATCGCGGTCGTTCTGATCGCCCTCGGATTCCTCTCCCCCGGCAGGCTTCCCGGTGAGGGCGAGCATGTGGGCGCATTCAGCCTGCTGCCCGCCCTGGTCACGCTGGTCGTGGTGTTCGCCACCAAGAACGTGGTGGCCGCGCTGTTCCTCGGTGTCGTCACCGGCGGCGTCGTGAGCGCGGAGTACAACATCGTCGACGGTTTCATGCTCCCGTCGCTGGGCACCGTCTCGTTCGCGACCATCCTGCTGGTCTACCTGTGGGCGCTGGGCGGGCTGATCGGCCTGTGGACGCGCACCGGCGGCGCGCAGGCCTTCGCGGAGATGGCGGGCCGCACCCTGGTACGCGGCCCCGTCAGTGCCCGGATCTTCGGCTGGTTGGTGGGCGTGCTGTTCCACCAGGGCGGCACCATCTCGACCATCCTGGCCGGCACCACCGTGCGCCCGCTCACCGACAAGCACAAAGTGTCGAAGGAGGAGGTGACCTACATCGTCGACTCCACCGCCTCGCCGGTCGCGACCGTGCTGCCGTTCAACGCCTGGCCGCTCTACGTGGCGGGCCTGATCGTGGGGACCACGCCGCTGTTCGCCACCGAGGACGACGGCGTCGCGTTCTTCATCAGCTCGATCCCCTTCAACTTCTACGCGATCTTCGCGCTCATCGCGACGCTGCTGTTCGCCTGGGGGAAGCTGCCCTGGGTCGGCGGCGCGATGAAGAAGGCCATCCACCGCGCCCGCACCACCGGACAGCTCAACGCACCGACCGCCAAGCCGATCACCTCCGACGAGCTGGTCACCATGAAGCTGCCCAAGGACTACTCGCCGAGCGTCGCCGACTTCGCCGTCCCGATGGGAGTGTTGCTCTCCGTCGTCGTCGGCTCCTATGCCCTGACCGGAAAGGTGCTCATCGCGCAGGGATTCGGACTTGCGGTGATCACCGCGATCGTGCTGGCGCTGATCAAGGGGCTCCCTCTCGGCGAGGCCATCGAGGGCTTCGTCGACGGCTGCAAGGGCGTGACCGTCGGCGCGCTGATCCTGGCTTTGGCGGTGACGCTCGGCTACGTGTCCAAGCAGCTCGGCACCGCGAACTACATCGTCGAGACCACCTCGAGCTGGGTGGTGGATCCGCTGCTGCCCGCCATCCTCATGGTGATCTGCATGGTGGTGGCATTCTCCATCGGCTCCTCCTGGGGCACCTTCGCGGTCGTCTTCCCGCTCGCGATGCCGCTCGCCTACGCCATCGACCCGAACCCGATCTACCTGCACCTGTGCTTCGGGGCCGTCGTCGGCGGCGCGGTCTTCGGCGACCAGGCCTCCCCCATCTCCGACACGACGATCCTCTCCGCCCTCGCCTGCGGCGGCGACGTCATGGACCACGTGCGAACCCAACTCCCCCTCGCCCTCGCCGCCGCATCCCTCGCCGCGGCGACCTCGACGACGCTGGCGTTCGTCGTGCTGTGAGGGCGTGGCCGCGCGACCGCTGAACAAGGAGGTCGAATTCGTCTCTACGGTGCGGGTGGCGACACCCGCACCGTAGTCCCGCGTCTGCGGGCTCCTCGGCGCCACCCCGCGCGGGCGCTGTGTGCCGGGCTAATGCGCGATCTCGGCGAGTTCGCGCAATGCCGCCGCGGATCGGGTTTCGGGTTCGGCGGTGTAGGTGATCAGCATCTGTCCGGGCTCCCCGGGCAGGCTGGCGGCCTGGAAGGCCAGGGTCAGATCGCCGACCAAGGGATGGTGGAACAGGAAGTGATTGTGCGCCTTGTCGGCGACATCGTAGGTGGCCCAGATATCTCGGAACATCGTGCTCCTCGCCAGCATGTGCTCGATGAGGTGGGTGATGTCGGGATCGCCCGGGTGGCGGCTCAGCTGTAGTCGCAGGAACGCGACATTCTCCTTGCGGCCGATCATGGGGTCGTCGAACAGCGCCTGCATGTCCTCATCGATGAACAGGAAATGCGACCAGTTCCGATCCTCGGCCTTCAGTGCGTCGAAATCGGTGAACATTGTGCACGCCAGTCTGTTCCACGCTATGACGTCGGCCAATGGGCCGATGACATAGGCGGGTGTCTCCGGTGTCGAGTCGAGCAGATGCTGTAGCGCGGGCCGGACGGTGCGCGGCCCCAGCGGGGTCGTCCGGGCCGGGCTGCTCAGATTGCTGAGGTACTCGCGCTCGTCCCGGCTCAGCCGCAGCGCGTCGGCCACCCCCTCCAGCACCTCCCGGGAGACGCCGTGTACGCGGCCCTGTTCCAGCCGCGTGTAATAGTCGACGCCGATATTGGCCAGGGACGCCAGTTCCTCGCGGCGTAACCCGGTGACTCGCCTGCGATTTCCGGTCGGCCGGATGCCCAGGTCCTCGGGCGTGAGGCGACCGCGCCGAGACCTCAGAAACGCGCCCAACTCCGCCCACCGCTCCATGCGACGACCATAACCGTTGCCGTCGTCCTGGTACCGGCAGACCTAGGATATTTCGACCGGGGTGTACCGGGGTACTGGGTAACCGGCCGGCTGATCAACAGGATCGGGGTATGAGCGAAACAACGCAGATCCTCCCGTTCCAGATCGATATCTCACAGCCCGCTCTCGATGACCTCATCGACCGCCTCGCTCGGACCCGTTTGCCCGCAGAGATTCCCGGCGTCGGCTGGAGCCGGGGCGTACCCGCCGACTATCTGCGCGAACTAGCCGACTACTGGCGCGATGAATTCGACTGGCGAGCGCAGGAGGCCCGGCTCAACGCCTTCCCGCAGTACATCACCGAAATCGACGGTCAGAAGCTGCATTTCCTGCACGTCCGATCGCCGGAACCGGATGCGCTGCCGCTGCTTCTGGTACACGGCTGGCCGGGCTCGATCGCCGAATTCACAGAACTCATAGGGCCTTTGACCGATCCGGTGCGGCACGGCGGTGACGCCGCGGATGCCTTCCACGTCATCGTGCCCTCGATTCCGGGATTCGGGTTCTCCGGTCCCGCTACCGATCCCGGTTGGTCATCGCGTCGTATCGCGGCGGCCTTCGCCGAACTGATGAACCGCCTGGACTACGACTCCTATGGCGCGCAGGGCGGTGACATCGGTGCGGGAATCTGCCGCGAACTCGGCCTGATCGATGCCGAACATGTGGTGGCGCTGCATGTCAACGGTGGCCTGTCCTATCCGCAGCTGACGGATGAGGAGGTGTCCCGGCTCAGCGATGCCGAACGCGCGCGTATCGACCGGATGAACGAATTCATGCAGGAGGCGAGCGGCTACCTCGCCATCCAATCGACCCGGCCGCAGACGCTGGCCTACGCGCTCACCGACTCACCGATCGGGCAGTTGGCGTGGATCGTGGACAAGTACAACGACTTCACCAATCTGGACAAGCTGCCGCATGATGCGGTCGGCCGCGATGTGCTGCTCACCCAGGTGAGCATCTACTGGTTCACCGGCACCGCCGGTTCATCGGCCGCCGCGTACTACGAGGATGCGCACTCGGGGGCGGGTTGGGGCCTGCCCGAACCGTCGACCGTGCCGACCGCCGTTGCCCAGTTCACCATCCAGGATGTCGCCATCCGCGACTACGACGAACGCGCCAACAATATCGTCGCCTGGACCGAGTACGACCGCGGCGGGCATTTCGCCGCCATGGAAGCGCCGGACCTGCTGCTCGCCGACATCCGCGACTGTTACCGCACCAGGCGTCAGCCCGCCGTCGGCTCGGCGACGGCCCAGTCGTCTCGGCCCGGCCGCCGGGAGCACGATGGATAAGCAGATGTAATCACCAGCTACGGAATTTCCGTGTTGTTCCGGCTACGCGTAGCGGGCAGTCTCGAGTTCGGCTCGCACGAAATCCGCTGCGGGACAGATCGGGACCCGGATCAACTACACCCCCGCCCCGGACATGCAGGGCGGCAACACCATACACCTACGAACTAAGGGATACCCTCATGAAACTCACCAGCTTCTATCCGGTCATCGGTACATCGCGAATCCAGGAGTCCCGTGACTTCTACACCAGGCTGTTCGGGTTCGACGTCACCTTCGAAGCCGACTGGTATGTGAGCCTGCGTCGGCAGGGCGAGCAGCCGTACGAACTGGCCCTGCTCGACTACACCCACCCGACGGTTCCCGAGGCCTACCGCAAACCCGTACAGGGGCTGCTCCTCAACTTCGAGGTCGAGGACGTGGACGCGGAGTGGGAACGGCTCGTCGTCAACGAAGGACTCCATCCCGAACTGGAGTTGCGCAGCGAGGAATTCGGGCAGCGACACTTCATCGTGGCCGACCCCAACGGTGTGCTGATCGACGTGATCACCGAGATCGAGCCCGTCGGGGAGTTCGCCACACAGTTCACCAATCCGTGATGAGATTCAGGGACGAACGGGGTTCTACGACAGCCCCCTCTGCGCGGCCAACCGCAGGTCAGCGGTGCTTACCACCCTTTTTCTCGAAGCCTTCGATCGCGGATTGCGGATTGGTGGATTTGGCCTTCTTCTCCGCTCGTTTCTCCTTCAGGGTTTTGCCCTGAGCCTTGGACATCTTGCTACGCGGAGATTTGTCGGACAACTGGTTGGTCCTTTGTTCGGAAGGCCTCGACGGCCTCGTTGCCTCGACCCTACGCCACCCCGGGGCATCCCCGTTCCGGATCGAGGCAGGCGGCCGTCGAGGCGTGCCGAAACCGACGGGGTACCGTACCTGCCGGGCCGATGTGGCCTAGGGGCGCAGGTACGGTCGCGTCGTTCGACGGCGCGACGAACACGAACGCCCGCTGACTCGAGCGTCTCCCAGAGCCGTCTCGTGCCCCCGGTCGGGCTCGAACCGACACTGGGCGGATTTTAAGTCCGCTGCCTCTGCCAATTGGGCTACGGGGGCGCGGGGTCAGCCTACCGAGCCGTACGGTTGTGCCGGAATCTTCTGGGGGTGGATTCGGGTGGGTGTCTCAGGTGCGCCGTGGGGTCGCGGCCGGGGGGCGTTGTTGGGTGCGCCAGCCGGGTGCCGACCCGTGCCGGGCTGGCACCCGGCACGGGTGCGCGGGTCAGGCGGTCCGGGCTATGCCGGTGAGCCAGTTGCGGAGCCAGGTGGTGGCGGTGGTGCCGTTGGCGTCCACCACGTAGGCGGGGTAGGAGTGGTGGACTCCGGAGCGGTAGAACTCCTCCACCTGGCGAGCCCACTGTTCGCTGGCGGGGTCGTCGGCGGGGGCGGTGAGGATGGCGTTCCAGCCGGGGGTGAGGGCCTCGCCGAGGATGGCTTGCAGGGTGAGGGCGTAGTTGCCGAACTGGAGGGGGTCGGGGGCGGAGAGTTGGGTGAGGAAGCCGGCGAAGCGGCCCGCCAGGTCGTCGGTGGGGACCGAGCAGTAGAGATCGCCCGCGGCGCAGATGGTGCGGACCTTGGGGGCGAGCCAGCCGAAGCCGCCCACGCGCGCGCCGCCCGCACCGGCGCCGGGGACGGGCGGGCCGATCAGGATGTCGGTGGGTGAGCGGCGGGGGTCGGAGAGCAGGCCGACTGCGACCACGCGGTCGGGCGGGATCACGCCGAGGCCGGTGCCGATCTCGGCGGCCAGGTCACCGGCGGCGTCCGCGCCCTGGCTGTAGCCGAGCAGGGCGAAACGTGTTGCGCCGCAGCGGGCCGCCCGGTCGGCGATCAGGGCACGTGCGGCATCGACGGCCTCCCGCTTGGAGCGGCCGTAGACCTCGCCCTCCCAGGGCAGGGCGGTGGCCGCGTAGCTGACGTAGTCGGTGCGCACGCTGCTGGGCAGGCCGTTGGTCACCAGGGACAACATGCCCTGCTTCGGGTCTTCCCGGGAGGTCTCCCAGGTGCCGGGCACCGCGATGACGTTCAGGGCGGGGCAATCACCCGGCGCGGCTTCCGCGCGGGGTGCTCCCGTCGCCCACACCATGCCCGCCGCCACCGCGGCCGCGACAGCGATACCGGCCATACGGAACGCACGCGTTCCGCGCCGAAGCCCAGTTGCTCGCAACGACAAGGCCACACTCCTTGCTCGAGTTCTCCGCACGCAGCGGATCAAACATCCACACCGCGTGGATCGCGACATTGCGGACATCCACGCCCAGCCGACGGCCGAACCGACCGTAGCGAACTTCAGGCTTCCCGCGAAAGTGCTTTGCGCAGGTATTAACGATCCGTTCGGCCGGAGGTGGCGATCGCGATCGTCACCTCCGGCGCCGGATCGGTCAGTGCACGCCCTCCATGAGGCGGCTCACCCGGGGTGCGATGAACCAGACGGCCACACCCACGGCGATGGTTATCACACCGGTGATGCCGAAGTAGGCCAGTTCGTGCGCGGGGTCGTAGTACTTCGACAGCACACCCGACATGGAGGTGCCCATGCCGACGGAGAAGAAGTACAGGGCCATCATCTGCGCGCGGAAGGCGTTGGGGGCCAGCTTCGTCGTCACCGACAGGCCGATGGGCGAGAGCATCAACTCGGAGACCGCGAACGCGCCCAGCACCACGAAGACGAACAGGATCGGCACGGACTTGCCCTCGGTCCCGGAGAAGAGGGTGAAGAGCATGAAGGCAGCGCCCATACCGATCACGCCGATGGCGAACTTGCGCGGCGTGCTCGGCGCGCGGTTCCCCAGCCGCGTCCACATGACGGCGAACAGCGGCGACAGCGCGATGATCCACACCGGTTCCATGGAGCCGACCCAGTTCGACGGCGCGGTCCAGCCGAAGACGTTCCAGTCGATGCGCTCGTCGGAGTACACCGCCAGCACGGTGAAGATCTGCTGGAACAGCGACCAGAACACCGCGTTGGCGATGAACAGCGGAATGTAGGCCCGCACCCGCACCCGCTCGATCGGCTCCACCTTGGCGCTGGTGAGCATGATGACGAAGTACGCGATGGAGGCCAGCACGATCACCCCGGTGGTGACGTCGGGCAGATTGCCGAGAGTGAGCAGCCCGGTCACCCACGCGACCACGACCACCACGGCGAATACGACCACCGCACCCACCGTGCGCGGAATCTCGGGGCGCGGCAGCGGATTCGGCACCTCGCGGCCGTGGTCGCCGAGATTGCGGCGGAAGACCACGTACTGCGTCAGACCCAGCGCCATGCCGATGGCGGCCGCACCGAAGCCGTAGTGGAAGCCGACATGCGATTGCAGCAGACCGGTGATGAGCGGGCCGGCGAAGGCACCGAGATTGATGCCCAGATAGAAGAGGGTGAAGCCGCCGTCCGCGCGGGCGTCACCCTTGGCGTAGAGGGTGCCGAGCAGCGAGGAGGCATTGGCCTTGAGCGCGCCGGAACCGAGCGCCACCAGCACCAGGCCGACCGCGACGCCCGCCAGGTCCGGGATGATCGCCAGCGCGATATGGCCCGCCACGACGACGACGCCGCCGTAGAAGACGGTGCGCTCCATGCCGAGCACCCGGTCGGCGAGCCAGCCGCCGAGCACGGTGGAGAGATAGACGAGACCGCCGTACGCCCCGACGATGCCGGTGGCGGTCGCCTTCGGCATGTCGAGACCACCCTCGGTGGTCGAGTAGTACAGGTAGTAACCCAGGATCGTGAGCATGCCGTAGAACGAGAAGCGTTCCCAGAGCTCCACGCCGAACAGATTCGCGAGGCCGATGGGGTGTCCGAACAGGGTGCGCTCGGATCCCTCCTTCGCGAGAGGTGTAGCTGTCATGTGCGTCACCCTCCCATATTGGGCAATTGAACAGCAACATCGGGGACGCACCCCCGTCACCGCTTGTTCAACCGCACAAATGGGCCGCGACCTGGGCGGTCGCGGCCATAGAGCGATCCTATCGCCGGGGTGCGACCGACAGCGCGATGCCGTCCAGGATGTCGTGCTCGCTCACGATCAGCGCGTCGATTCCGGCGCGGCGCGCCAACTCGTCCGCCAGCACCTCGGTGATCACCGCGCCGCCGCCGATGACGTCCACCCGGCCCGGATGCATCGGGCCCAGCGCCGCCCGCTCGTCGTGCGTCATACCGATCAGCCGATCGCAGACGGCCCGCACCTCCGGCAGCGTCAGGCGCGTGAGATGCACCTTCTCCGAATCGTATTCGGGCAGATCGAGGGCGACTGCCGCCAGTGTGGTCATGGTCCCGGCCACGCCGACCCAGGTGCGGGCGCGCTCCACCGGCACCACGCCGAACGCCTGCGCCAGCCGCTCGGAGGCGAAGAAGCGCCCGGACGCGACCTCCTCCGGCGTCGGCGGATCGCCGCGCAGGCAGCGCTCGGTGATCCGCACGCAGCCGATATCGGCCGAATAGGCCGCCCGCACACCGGAACCGTCGCCCAGCACCACCTCGGTGGACCCGCCACCGAGATCGACCACCACGAAAGGCCCGTCCGCACTGGACAATTCACCGACGGCACCGGCGAAGGACAGCCGGGCCTCCTCGTCGCCGGTGATCACCTCGGCCTGCGCGCCCGGCACCACGCGGCCCAGTTCCTCCCGGGTCATGGCGAAGAAGTCCTCGCGATTGCTCGCGTCGCGGGTGGCGGAGGTGGCGACCATGCGCACCCGCGAGACCCCGGCGTCGAGCATGAGGTCCACGTAGTCGTGCAGGGCGGCGCGGGTGCGCTCGATGGCCTCGGGGTGCAGCGAGCCGGTGGCGTCCACCCCCTGCCCGAGCCGCACGATCCGCATCTCCCGGTGCACATCGGTCAGATGCGGCGTCGCCGACGCCTCCCCGGCCGGGGCGACATCGGCGATCAGTAGTCGGATGGAATTGGTGCCGCAGTCGACGGCGGCGATCCGGTCGGTCATGAGTTACTCCTCCGATACTCCTCCGGCTACTCCACGGCGGCCGAATCGGTTCCGTACTCTTCGTATTTCGGCCAGTCCGCGGGAATCGCGGTGCCGCGCAAGCCATGATCGGCGGCCAGCGCCACCGCTTCGTCGCCGAGCGGATTGACCCCCGGCCCCTTGGCCAGCGAGTGCGCGATCAGCACGTGCAGGCACTTCACCCGGTCGGGCATGCCGCCACCGGCGAAGTCGGTGCCGAGCGATTCGATGGCGTCCCGCTCGGCGAGGTAGCCCTCGTATGCCGTGCGGTAGGCGGCGGCCAATTCGGTGTCGCGCCCCAGCCGCTCGGTCATCTCGCGCATGATGCCGGTGGTCTCCAACCGGCTGGCCTCGGCGGTGAGCCGGGGATCGGTCAGGTAGAACAGCGTCGGGAACGGCGTGCCGTCGGGCAGCTTGGGTGCGGTCTTCACGACGGCGGGCACACCGTCGGGGGTGCGGTAGGCGATGGCGAGCACCCCGCGCGGGGCGCGCCCCAGCTGCTCGGCGACGATCTCGAGATCCCGGTCGGTGGGCTCTTCGTACGTCACCCGGGTGCTCCTTCCTGCGTGGGGGTAGGTTGCGGCTCGGAGATGCTGCGCCACAGCTCGGTGTACCAGGGGTCGGGTTCCCGAGGCTTGGTGGTCTGGCTCGGCACCGCCGGTTGTTCGATACCGGGCACCTGCACGATGTAGGGGGTTTCGCCGGGCATCACCAGCCGCAGCCGGTCCCGCGCCTCGGCTCGGATGTAGGCCGGATCCTGTTGCTGCGCACGGCGATCGCGCAGCTCAGCCACCTCGGCCTCCAGTTGCGCCCGCTCGGCGGCGAGCTGCTCGGCCTCGGCGCGCTGGCTGAAGTACGTGCGCAGCGGCACCGCCAGGGTGAGGGCGAGGGCCGCGATCACGGCGGCCAGCAGCACCGCCCGGCCGGTGGACAGGCCGAGGATCCGGTGTTCGGACCGTGCGGTTTTCCCGGATTTGGCGGCGCGGCGCGCGGCGGCCCGCTGTCCGGCGGTGGTGCGGCCCTTGCCGCTGGCCGCCGGCCGGGATTTGGCGGATCGCGACGAGCGGCGGTCCCCGCGTCCGGCCGGACTGGTACCGCGCGCTCGCCGCTCCGTCATCTCACACCTCGAAACTCAGCCGATTCGACACCTCGTGCCCGATTGTCCCGAGCCCGATTATTCAGCCTTCGAACGCGAAACGCGGGAAGGCGACATCACCGGCGTAGCGCGCCGAGTCGCCCAGGGCGTCCTCGATGCGCAGCAGCTGGTTGTACTTGGCCACGCGCTCCGACCGTGCCGGCGCGCCGGTCTTGATCTGGCCGGAGCCGACGGCCACGGCCAGGTCGGCGATGGTGGTGTCCTCGGTCTCGCCGGACCGGTGGCTCATCATGGTCTTGTAGCCGTTGCGGTGGGCCAGGTCCACGGCGTCCAGGGTCTCGGTCAGGGTGCCGATCTGGTTGACCTTCACCAGCAGCGCGTTGGCGGCGCCCTTGGCGATGCCCTCCTCCAGGCGCTCCGGGTTGGTGACGAACAGGTCGTCGCCGACCAGCTGCACCTTGTCGCCGATGGCGTCGGTGAGCGCGACCCAACCGTCCCAGTCGTCCTCGGACAGCGGATCCTCGATGGAGACGATCGGGTAGCCCGACAGCAGCTCGCTGTAGAAATCGTTCATCTCGGCGGCGCTGCGCACGCTGCCCTCGAACTTGTATCCCTCACCGGCGGTGTAGAACTCGGTGGCGGCCACGTCGAGCGCCAGCGCGACGTCACTGCCCAGCTTGTAGCCCGCCTTCTCGATGGCGGAGGCGATGAGGTCCAGCGCGGCGCGGGTGCCCGCGACGTCCGGCGCGAAACCGCCCTCGTCACCCAGACCGGTGGACAGTCCCTGCGACTTCAGCACCGACTTGAGCGAGTGGTAGATCTCGGCACCCCAGCGCAGCGACTCCTTGAAGGTCGGCGCGCCGATCGGGGCGATCATGAATTCCTGCACGTCCACGCCGGTGTCGGCGTGCGCGCCTCCGTTGACGATGTTCATCATGGGCACCGGCAGCACGTGGGCGTTGGGACCGCCGACGTAGCGGAACAGCTCCAGGCCGGAGGATTCGGCGGCGGCGCGGGCCACGGCCAGCGACACGCCCAGCAGGGCGTTCGCTCCGAGGCGGGACTTGTCGGGGGTGCCGTCCAGGTCCAGCAGGGTCTGGTCGACGGTGCGCTGCTCGACCGCGTCCAGGCCGATCACCGCGGGGGCGATCTCGTCCAGCACGCCCTCGACGGCCTTCTGCACACCTTTGCCCTGGTAGCGGCTTCCGCCGTCGCGGAGTTCGACGGCCTCGTGCTCGCCGGTCGACGCGCCGGACGGCACCGCCGCCCGGGTGAGGGTGCCGTCGTCGAGAGCGATCTCGACCTCGACGGTGGGGTTACCACGAGAATCCAGGATCTCGCGAGCTCCGACCTGTTCGATGATGGCCACGAAACGACACTCCTTCGGCTGCTTGCTCGGCAGGTCGCACGGCATGCCCGTGCGGTGCCGAGCCTAACGCAAGTGATCGTGCCGCTGTGGCCCGCCACAAGCGGGCGGCGGCTCAGGCTCTGCGCCCCACGCTGTAGGCCGCCGCGCGGTCGCGCACGGTGTGCATGTAGACGTTGGACCGGTTGTAGGTGAGCAGCGCCCGCTGCCAGCCCTCGGGCCCGGTGAGGTCGCCGCCGCTGGCGCACAGGTAGCGGGCCGCGGTCAGGGCCGCGTCGTCGATGCTGTCCGGGTCGGCGACGCCGTCGCCGTTGGCGTCAACGCCCCAGCGCTGCCAGGTCTCCGGGATGAACTGCATGGGGCCGAGGGCGCGGTCGTAGACGGTGTCCCCGTCGAGTCTGCCGTCGTCGGTGTCCTCGATGCGCGCGACGCCGGGCGAGCCGTCCAGGGGGATCCCGCGAATCGGCGGCGACACGGTGCCGTCCGCGGCGACCTCGGCCCCGCGGTGGGTGCCGTGCCGACTCTCGACGCTCGCGATGCCCGCGATGGTGGTCCAGGCGATACCGCAGTCCGGCCGGGAGCGCGCCATGACGGCGGCGGCATAGCCGTACGCCTCCAGCGACACCACCGGAATGCCGAGCGCGTCGGACCGCTCCTCCGCCCAGCCGCGCAGCTGGAGGGCGGTGCGTCCGGGCGCGTCGATGTCGATGACGGGCAGCGGCGCACCCGGTCCGGGCGGGATACCCTCCGGTATGGGCGTGAGATCCACTGCCCCGCAACCGGTTAGCAGCACGAGAGCGCACGCCGTGCCCAACACGCCGGCGCGGGAGATGACGGCGCCGACGCCGGCCTTCACGAATCGCACGTTATTCATCATCCAGACGAAGCGGCGCGTCGGCCACGATGCGCCGACGCGCCCGTACCGAATCGGCCGAATCCGGAGCGCTGGCAACCTTTCAGCACTACCCTTTCATGCCGACCCGCTATTTCTCTGCGACACGCCGGACGCGAAACACAGGCTAGCCTAACCTCATTAAGCCGTGTACTTTTCACCATCGAACGTCCGCGCACCAACGATGCGAAGAAGGGACAACCCTCGGTGAAAAGCGTTCTCTTCGAACGTAACTCGCTTCACCCCGCCGATATCGAACGACGCGCACTGCCCGCGGCCGCGTCACGATCCATCCGCGACCTCGCCCATGAGATCGCCGTCACACTCGGACACGATCAGGCGATATCCACCACCCTCGCACAGCCGGCGCTGATCCACACGATCGATTCCCGCTACCGGGAACTGCCCGACGCCGTGCACGAGGCCATGCGCGCCCCCGCCACCTCGGCGGGTGTCACCATCATCGGCGATCTACCCGTGGCCGACGCCGAACTCGGCCCCACCCCCATCGACTGGCGGCAGGCCGCGGCCTGGGCGGGCGACCCCGATCGCTGCGCCGCCTCCTTCGAACTCGATATCGCCATGCTGCTGCTGGCGCGCTGCGCCGGTGAGCCGTTCGGCTGGCAGGGCCAGCAGGCGGGACGGCTGGTCAACAACATCGTGCCCAGCCCGGGCCACGAGCAGGAGCAGACCGGGGCCAGCAGCACCACCCTGCTCGCCCCGCACACCGAGGACGCCTTCCACCCCGAGCGCGCGAATCTGCTCATGCTCGGCTGCCTGCGCAATCCGGACCGGGTCGGCACCACGGTGTCATCGGTGCGGCGGGTGCGGCTGGAGACCTGGCAGCGGGAACGGCTGCGGCGAGCGCTGCTGCCGATCCATCCGGACCTGTCCTACGGCAGTGAGCTCCCCACCGCGGCGGCGCCCGCCGTGGCCACGCTGGGCAGCGACGACGAGGCGCTCACCCTGCGTTTCGATCCCGCCTACACCCCGCTCGACGACGCCGACGCCGAATTCCGGGCCGCCTACGACCATTTGGCGCTCGAGCTCGAAAGGGTGTGCATCACCGCGGCTTTGACCCCGGGCGAACTACTGCTGGTGGACAATGACGTTGTGGTGCACGGACGGGTGCCGTTCAAACCCCGGTACGACGGCACCGACCGCTGGCTCAAGCGGGTGAATATCCGGCTGCCCGAGCGGCGTCGGGCCGAGGCCGAGGTCGCCGAGAACGGATACGGTCAGCGCACAGTATCGCCGTTCCGCAACGACTCGAGGAATTAGCACGTGAATACCCGATCCACCCCGCTGCGAGTGCTCAGTCGCAGCGACCTGGCCGATGTCCCGATCAGCCCCGGGGAGGTGGTGCGCGCCGTCGAGGACGCGTATCTCGCCTTCGCGGAAGGTAGTTCGGATAATCCGCGCAAGCTCAGCGTGGCGCATCCGGACGGCTGGTCGGTGGCCTACGCCATGCTCGGCCGCGACGGCCGCCGCCGCGTGGTCGCCATGAAGACCTCGTACAAGTTCGACCCGCATCACGATCGCAGCACCAAGCGGTACTACACCACCATCACGCTCTACGACGACGCCACCGGGCTGCCCATCGCCATGATGGACTGCGCTCGGGTCGGCGCGCTGCGCACACCCGCGGTCTCGGCGCTGCTGGTGCGCGAGACCGTCCGGCCGGGTGCGCGCAGCGTGCTGCTGATCGGCACCGGCACCCAGGGCCGCAACGCCCTGCCACACCTGCTGGCCGCCAACCCGCAGCTCGACCGGCTCATGCTCTACGGCACCCACCCCGAGGGGCTCGAGGCGGTCCAGCGCGAACTGCTGCGTCATCAGCCGCGCGCGGAACTGGAGATCGTCTCCGATCCGCGGGCGGCCGCGCGCGACGCCGACGTCGTGCTCGCCACCGCCGGCCCCGGCACCAAGGTGGCCCTGGAGGCCGATGATCTCGCGCCCGGCGCGGTGACGGTGCTGGTCGGTTACGGGCTGGCCCCCTCCACCCTGGGCCGGGCCGACCGCGTGATCGCCACCAATGCCGAGCAGATGACTCTGACCGGCACCGATATGGCCGATTCCGACGGCCGACTACGTCAGGTCGACGCGGAGCTACCCCAGATCCTCAGCCGCCGCGCGGCCGGACGACTATCCGATGACCAACGCATCTTCGTCTACAACAGCGGTCTCGTGCTCACCGATATCGCGGTGGCGCACGCACTGGCGACGCTCGCGATCGCCGAGGGGCGCGGCACGGAGGTCCGGCTGTGGGACTGACCGGCGACGGGTGCGACAGCGAAAGGGGAGACCGCTGACGGACTTCACGAAAACCCTGGCCCCCGTGGCCGATTCGACCGGCACCGACACCGCCGACTCCGGCTCGTATGTCGACGGTCGCGAGAGCATCACCGCCGCACCGCTGCCCGCCCACCGCGACGACTGGGAGCGGAAGCTGCTGGACCATCCGAATCTCCTGCGCGAGATGGCGTCCGAGATCGGCGGCCCTTTCCACGTCCTGTATCCCGCCCGGGTCGGGCGCAATATCCGAGCTTTCCACCAGGCGTTCGCCACGGCCGGTGTGGTGGGCGCGATCTACTACGGCAAGAAGGCCAACAAGGCGGCCTGCGTCGTCGCCGAATGCGCGGCTCACGGTGCGGGCGTGGATGTCTCGAGCACCGCCGAACTGCGCGCGGCCCTGGCCGGAGGTGTCGACGGCACCGCCCTCATGGTCACCGGACCGGCCAAATCCGATGAGCTGCTGCGCCTCGCGGTACACGAACGCGCGCTCATCGCCATCGACTCGCTCGAGGAACTCGACCGACTGGGCGCGCTGGGCGGTCCGGCACGCGTGGTGCTGCGCGCCCAACCGCCGGATTCCGCCAGTCGTTTCGGGCTGCGCGGCGACCAGTTGGATCTCGCGGTGGCGCAGATCGACCCGCGGGCGATTCGGCTGGAGGGCTTCAGCTTCCATCTCAGCGGCTACGACTACCGGCCCCGCGCGGAACTGGCGGCGGCCTTGCTCGATCGCTGCCGTGAGGCGCGCGGCTGGGGACATCCGGTCACCACCATCTCGATCGGCGGTGGCTTCGGCGTCGACTACGTTCCGGAGGCGGCGTGGACCGCCTTCCGGGCCCGGCTGAGTCCGCGCTGGTTCCACGGCGGCTGGGAACCGAAAGATCTCTACCCCTATCACTTCCCGGAGCCGGGTGCCCGCATGCTGACCCGGGTGCTGGAACACGACGGCCTGGCGCGACGGCTGCGCCGGGAGGGCATCGGCCTGGCCGTGGAGCCCGGCCGCGCCCTGCTGGATCGCGCCGGGAGCACGGTATTCGGCATTCAGGGCGTGAAAGACCTGATCGCCCAAGGGCATTCGTATCTGATGCTCACCGCCGACGGCACCAGTCTCAGCCTGTCCGAGCAGTGGTTCGACAGCGAGTACCTGCCCGATCCGGTGCTGTGGCCGCCGGGACCGGGCACGGTGACCCCGACGTCGGTGGGAGGCGCGTCCTGCCTCGAGGACGACATGATCAGCAGGCGGCGCATTCCACTGCCGCGCGCCGCCCGCACCGGCGATCTGCTGATCTACCCCAATACCGCCGGTTATCAGATGGACTCCAACGAGTCCGCCTTCCACGATCTCGCGATCCCGCCGAAGGTCGTTCTCCGGGACATTCCGGGCGATTCCTACGAATGGTCGGTGGAATCCCGAATTACCGCACGTTAGCCGAAACTCTGGCCGTGGTGGTGCTGACAACTCCATCACCAACGCTTAGGCTTACCTAGCGTTTCAGGCCGTTCGGCCGCACTCGAATCCATCCATGCCTTACCCGATCCCTGAGGAGAATCCCGCGATGTCGGTTGTCACCCGTGTGACAGACCTGATCGGACACACCCCGCTGTTCGAACTGGCCGCCACTGACACCGGCACCAGGTTGTATCTGAAATTGGAGAACCTCAATCCCACCGGCGCGGCGAAGATTCGAATGGCCCGCGCCATGGTGGACGACGCCGAACAACGCGGGCTACTCCTCCCCGGCGGTCACATCATCGAGTCGACCTCCGGAAATACCGGACTCGGTCTGGCGGTTGTAGCGGCCGAGCGTGGGTATCGCTTTACCGCGGTGGTCGACCACCACGCCTGTAAAGACAAGTTGCGTGCGATGAAAGCCATGGGTGCCGAACTGGTGTTCGTAGCGGACGAAGGCGATGACAGCCTTTCCACCTCGGCACGCGAGGAACTCGCCGAGAAAATGGCGCGCGAGGAATGCGAGGCGGCACGCGACGCCGGAACAGCCCCGAATGCCTACTTCACCGAACAGCACAACAACGATGCCAATGCCCTCGGTTACTACGCGCTGGCCGACGAGTTGCTGGCCGAACTCGGCCGGGTCGACGTGCTGATTTCCGCGGTCGGCACCGGCGGATCCATGTTCGGCACCGCGCGCCGCCTGCGTGAGCACGGATTCGAGCCGCGGCTCTACGGGGTGGAGCCGGTCGGGTCCATCGCCTTCGGCGGACCGGCCGGACCGTACTGGCAGTCCGGCACCGGCACCCCGGAAGGGGCCGATCCGGGCAAGATCGTCGCCGAGGATCTGGGGCTGCTCGAGGAGGGCGTCAAGGTCTCCGATGTGGAGGCGTTCGCCACCGCGCGGGTGCTGGCCGCCGAACTCGGCCTCATGATCGGCGGTTCCGCGGGCGGCTCGGTCTTCGCGGCGCTGCGACGGCTCGACGACTTCCCGGCCGGATCCAGCGTGGTCACCATTGTCTGCGACGGTGGCGAGAAGTACCTCGACACCGTGTTCGACGACGACTGGATGAGCGACCGCGATCTCCTCGACGCCGAGACCGAACGCGCCGTCGCCGCCATGCTCGACCGGCTGCCCTCGTCGGCTCGCCGCCGCGCCGCCGCGTCGACCCCCGACGCCGCGGCGACCGGCTCGCGCCGCGCGACGCACACCATCGTGCTGCCCGCCGATCGGCGCGAGCCGGTGCAGGGAGTAGCGGCCA
Organism: Nocardia sp. CC227C; assembly: GCF_030767025.1. Taxonomy (GTDB): domain Bacteria; phylum Actinomycetota; class Actinomycetes; order Mycobacteriales; family Mycobacteriaceae; genus Nocardia. The sequence continues at coordinate 348,297 of NZ_JASITE010000004.1, forward strand.
AATGAACATCGCCGCTCGGCAGTCCGATGGACGACGGCTCACCGCGCTGGCGACGCCGATCGCACTGACCCAACTGGCCCAGGTGGCGGTCTCCACCACCAATATCGCGCTCATGGGCAGCCTCGGGGTGCAGCAGGTGGCGGCGGGCGGACTGGCGCTGGTGCTGTTCAACCAGATCCGCACCATGTGCGTCGGGTTGATCACGGGCACCGGCAATCAGGTCGCCACGGTGGTGAGCCGCGCCGACAAGCGCGGCATGAGCGCCGAGCGCGAGGTGCGCGAGGTGGTGCGGTCGAGCTTCCTCATCGCCACCCTGGCCGGCGTCCTCGGCGGCGCGCTGCTGATCGGGCTCGGCTGGAGCCTGCAATGGCTGGGCCAGGACGCCTCGGTACTGGAGGCGGCGCGCCCCATGATGGTGGCGCTGGCCCCCGGCCTGCTGCCCTGCCTGTGGTTCCAGGTGCTGCGGCAGTACACCGTCGGCATGCAGCGGCCCCAGGCGCTGCTGCTGGTGACGCTCGGCTCGGTGGCGCTCAATCTCGTGCTGGCGCTGGGACTCATGCACGGCTGGCTCGGAATGCCCGCGCTCGGGCTGACCGGTATCGGCGTCGCCACCTCGCTGGTCTTCCTCATCACCTTCGGCGTGTTCTGGGCCATGGTGCGGCGCGACCCGAAGCTCGGTCGGACGCTGCCGATTCGAATGTGGCCCGTGCGCATGCGGACGGTGCGCGACGAGCTGAAGCTGGGCACCCCCATCGCGCTCACCTACGGCTCCGAGGCGGGCATGTTCTCGGTGCTCGCCCTGGTCATGGGCACGCTGGGGGCCGCCGCGCTGGCCGCGCACAATGTCGTCTACCAGATCGTCTACATCGTCTTCCAGGTCGCCATCGGACTCTCGCACGGCTCCTCCATCCTGGTGAGCACGACGGTGGCGCGCGACGAATACCCGCACGCGCGCTCGGTGGCCTGGCTGGCGCTGCGCTACGCGGCCATCGTCGCCGCGGTCACCGGCGCGGCCTACGTACTCGCCCCGGACTGGGTGCTGAAACCCTTCCTCGGCGACGCCGACGCCGATACCGTCGCGTTGGCGCACACCCTGCTGTTGATCGCCATCGTGCTCCAGTTCTTCGACGCGGCCCAGAACATCGGCGTGGGGCTGCTGCGCGGCCTGAAGGACACCAAGGCGGGGTTCCGGCTGTCGCTGATCGGCTACTGGGCTGTGGGATTGCCCACGGCGCTGCTGCTCGCCTACCCGCTGCACCTGGGGGCGGCGGGCGTCTGGTGGGGTCTCGCCGCCGGTCTCGCCACCACCGCTGTGCTGATGCTGCGCCGCTACTTCGCACTGCTGGACGCGCGTGAGCAGGAGTATCCCCGCGTGCTGGCCAATAGCCTCGGGAGTTGAAGCCGACACGTAAATCTCATCTTTCCGCAAGCATGCCGTCACTGGGCGCGGGCAGGCTGGAAGAAACGGCTTCGCTATTCTGGCCGACGGAATCGGCAAGCAAGGGCGAAGACGAAACCGCCGGGGAGGATGTCCGTGTACATCACCAGAGTCGCCGAGTACCCGAGACCCGATCACGTGCTGTTCCACTTCAGCGATACGCACCTGATCGCCGCCGACACCGCGCTCTACGGCGCGGTGGACGCCGAGCGACGCCTATCCCAACTGCTGGCGCAGGCCGAGGCCAGCGGCATCACACCGACCGCCATCGTGTTCACCGGGGACCTCACCGACCACGGTGAGCCGGGCGCGTACACCAAGCTGCGCAACCTCGTGGAGCCCTTCGCCGAGCGGGTGGGCGCGCCGCTGGTGTGGGTGGCCGGCAACCACGACGACCGCACCGCGCTGCGCGAAAACCTGTTGGACGAGCCGGGTTCCACCACGCCGTACGACCAGGTGCACATGTTCGACGGGTTGCGCGTCGTGGTGCTGGACACCACCGTGCCCGGCCACCACTACGGCGAGATCACCCCGGCCCAGCTGGAATGGCTGCGCACGGTGCTCTGCGAGCCCGCGCCGTTCGGGACCGTGCTGGCCATGCACCATCCGCCGGTGCCGTGCGTAATCGACTTGGCCGTGACGGTGGAGCTGCGCGATCAGCGCCGCCTCGCCGACGTGCTGGACGGCACCGATGTGCGCGCCATCCTGGCCGGGCACCTGCACTTCTCCACCAGCGCCACCTTCGCCGGGATTCCGGTGTCGGTGGCGTCGGCGACCTGCTACAGCCAGGACCTGGCGGTGGCCCGGGGCGGCATCCGCGGGCGGGACGGCGCGCAGGCGTTCAACTACGTGCACGTCTACCCGGACACCGTGGTGCATTCGGTGGTGCCGATCGGGTCGGGGCCGACGGTCGGGGAACCGGCCACCCCGGAGCAGGCGGCGCGCAAGCTGGCGGACGCGGGCATCGTGATACCGCCGGCCGCCGGGATTCCGCACGTCGTGCAGCGACCGGCCACCACGCCCGAGAACGACGGCGAATCGGTCAGCTAGAACCGATCAGGCGGCGCCGGATTCGAACAGCGCTCCCGCCACCGACTCCGGCTTCTCCCACGGAGCGGGCTCCGGGTAGTAGGTCTCCAGGAATTCCGAGACCGCCCGCACCCGCTCCGCCTCCGGCACCTCCGGGAAGCTGCCGTCGTTGAGGCAGAAGAAGTCCACATTGCGACGCCGGGCCAGCCCGTCCAGCAGCGCGAGCCCGGTGTAGAGGGTGGTGTCGACGTAGCGCACCTTGCCGCGCTCCTGCGGCACCGCCCGGCCGGTGAACAGCGCGTAGTAGTGGTAGAGCGAATTCGTCACCGAGATATCGGTGGCGGCCCGGAACCGGCTGGTGCGGGTGCGTGCGAAATCGGCCGCGAATTCCCGCTCCATCTCGTGGAGTACGCTGCGCCGCAACGGAACCGGCGTGTGTTCCAGATGCCTGGTGATGACGTGGCCGAACCGCTGCCGCAGCAGCGCCCGATTCACCCGCGCGGCATTCTCGAATCCGCTGCGGCGCTCGTTGTTCGAGCCCGGCCCGATCCGGGTGTCCGCCTCGATGAAGCGGCTCACCCCGGCCGGGGTGAAGAACATGGACGGACGCACCGGGCGGGCGAAGAACATGTCGTCGTTGGAGTACAGGAAGTGCTCGCTCAGCCCCTCGATGTGCTGCAACTGGCATTCCACCGCATGGGAATTGAAGATCGGCAGGCCGCTGCGGTCCGCGAAGTGGTCCACGGCACGGACAATGGTGACCTGCGGGTCCTCGGCGAGCCAATCCGGCACCGCGGAGTCGGTGGCGATGAAGATGCGGCGGATCCACGGCGCGTTCTTGTGCACCGCGCGCAGCGCGTAGCGCAACTCGTCGATCTGGCGGATGCGCGCATCGGCCTCGTCCCCCTCACCGACCACGACCTGCGCCATCATGCCCGCGCGCCGCGCCCGGAACTCCGGATCGGAACCGTCCACCCACGAGAACACGATGTCGATGTCGAAGCCGACATCGGTGGTGTTGGGCGCGAACATGCCGGCGAGCGTCGGCCAGCTCAGCTCGTAGAGCAGCACCGTGGACTGCTCCACATCGGCCAGGTCGAAGACGGTGCGGGTCAAGGCGTTCGGCCGCGGGCACTCCACGGTGTCGCCGTGGTACTCCCACAGTTCGAGTTCCACGTGATGCGCCGGATCCAGGTCCCGGCCCAGCCGGAACACATTGCGCTGCTTCTCGTTGCACGAGAATCCAGCCATCATCGCCGCGCCCAGCACCCGGCGCAACGCCGAACGGTGCGCGGCGTCCACCGCCAGCACCAGCCGGTGATCGCAGTCCCGCACCAGCAGGAACGGCAGGTCCGCGGCCGTCAACTCCGCCCGCAGATATCGCAGATCGTCCACCACCGTCGTCGACACCGCCAGATTCGCGGCGGTCGCCCGCGCCACCATCTCCACCGTCTCCGGCTGCACCGCACCCATATCCACCATCACCGTTCTCCGCTCTGTCGCGCCTATCACCTCACGCCTGGACACATGCGCCGACGCGACTCGCCCACGGCACGGGGCGAGTCGCGAAATCGACTGGGCGCATTCAGAAGAACGGAGCCGTGAGTATGGTGCGCGGATAGAGACGCTGCCGATGCGGGTGGAATCCCATGTCGCACTCACCTCACTCACTGGTGACGCGCCCGACGCGCGTCTGTTGGATACTGCCCGCGTTCGTCGACGCCGGATGCGGCGGACGATCTTCACCGGGCGGTCATCGGCCGGTTACTCGCGCGACCTCGATTGGACGAGGAACTGTTACGAATGATGAACCTCCGAAGTCACTTCGTCAATGACATCCGTCGCACCATCTGTCAAGGTTTTCACATCCGTAACCGCCGACATGTGAGCGGTATGTGATCTTCGGACCCCAGCAGAGCAGCGTCACAACGGCTTACACTGCAAGTAGCGCAGTCCAGCCCGCTGCGTCGAGACGATCGTGAGGTGACGAAGATGGTTACGCGTGCCCAGCAGCGTCAGGAGCCCTCGACAGACCATCCGCAGTTGGACGTGCTCCCGGAGTGGCCGGTCGACACCATCGCGGTGCTCGTGACCACCGACGGCGGCCCGCACGCCATTCCGGTCTCGTGGCCGGTCCGCGCGGGCGACCACCGCATCCTGCTGAGCCTGAAATTCGATCGCGGCTCGCTGGCCCGGCTGCGGGAGCACCCCGAGGTGGCACTGCTGATCCTCGGCGGCGGCGATGTGGCGCTGTGCGCACGCGGCAGCGCGCGGGTGGTCGCCGATCCCATGCCCACCGCGCGCGACTACGTGGCGGTCGCCATCGAGGTGGCCGCCATCGACGATCACCGCCAGTCGGCGTTCACGGTCGCGGCCGGTATCCAGCGCACCGTGCTCGACCCCGGCGAACTGCGTTACCTGGAGGAACGGGTGGCGGCGCTGCGCGAACTCGCGGCCGGACTCGACTGACCGCGAGCGGCGGCGAGGCGGATCAGCAGCGGTCCGAGCCGCCGTTCCAGAAATGAACTGGCACAACAGGTCACCATTTCGACCATAATCGGGTGGGGATGCGGTACGAAGTGCACCGCGGGGAAGGAGATCATGAGCGTCACCCTGGCCAAGGGCGGAAATGTTTCGCTGTCCAAGCAGGCCCCCAATCTGACCAAGGTGCAGGTCGGCCTCGGCTGGGACGTACGCACCACGACCGGTGCGGACTACGACCTGGACGCGAGCGCGCTGGCCTGCGGATCGAATATGCGGGTGCTGTCGGACGCGCATTTCATCTTCTACAACAACCTGCGCTCGCCGGAGGGCACCATCGAGCACACCGGGGACAACCTCACCGGTGAGGGCGACGGCGACGACGAGGTGATCAATGTCGACCTGGCCGCCATGCCGCCCACGATCACCAATGTCTTCTTCCCGGTGTCCATTCACGACGCGGAGGCGCGGCGGCAGTCCTTCGGACAGATCCGCAATGCCTACATCCGGGTGGTGGACGCGGCGACCGGCTCGGAACTGGCCCGCTTCGACCTGACCGAGGACGCCTCCACCGAGACCGCCATGGTGTTCGGCGAGCTGTACCGGCACGGGTCGGAGTGGAAGTTCCGGGCCATCGGCCAGGGCTACGCGTCCGGCCTCGCGGGCATCGCCCGCGACTACGGCGTCAACGTATGACCCTCGCTCCCCCGCCGCCCCGGAACTTCAGCGTGTAGCCGAGAGCCGTTCACTCTCGTGCACGAGCGCCTGCGGGCGGAGCCGAACCGATTCCGGACGTACCCGGTGAGTTACCCCGAACGGTGCGAAATCACCGGGTACGTCGGCAATCGGGGTTACGCCTCGTTCGGCAGGGTCGTCGAGAGTACCGATGTGGTGGATGCCATAGACCATGGGTCGAGTGTGGCCGACGCAGGGCTCGCGGGTGAAAAGCCGATGTGCGGCCGGGGGTGACCGGGGCCATGACGGCGAAGGTCGACACGGTGGAACGCTACCTCGCCGGAGAGTGACCCGGCGCGGCGCTCAGGACGGGCTCAGCGGCGGCCGACCTCGGCCGCGATGCGGTCCGCGATCACCTGTGCGGCGCGGGCATTGCCGACCGAACAGGTACTCGCCTCGATCACGGTATTGCCCGTGGTGCGCGCGTGGTTGTCGCAGATCCAGTCATTGCCCTGCTCCGTGGTGGTCCAGCCGACCGCGACCTGGCCCGCCGGGGCCGGGCGCGTGGTGTCGGCGACCCGCCAGGTCAGCGCATCCTGCCCGGAGGCCGAGACGGTGACGTTTCGATCCCGGCAGTCGGCGATGACCGCGCGGTACCGGTCGACGAGCGCCTCCGCGGCGAGGAAGTTCCGGAAGGTCACCGCGGTCTGATAGACGAAGTGCGTGTACCGGTCCCCCGGTTGCCGGAACACCTTGGTGCGCAAGGCCGTCCACTCGCCGCCGTACACGCTGTCGTGCCCGGTGTACACCAGTGCCGCGCACCGCGCCGGGCCGATGGTCTCGCGGGGCGCGGCGGTACTCGCCGCCTCGTACGACTGCGTCAGCCCGGTGGTGTCCACGATCGACTCGATCTCCGAGATCGGCAGCAGCACCTCCCCGACCTGTTCCGCCCCGAGCCGCGGCAGGCCCGCCACCGCCGGATCGGGCTCGGCCCTGCCCCCCACCACCTGTCCGCACCCGGTCAGCAAGAACAGCACGGCCACCAACGCCGCAATCCCACGGCCCCGCATGCCGCCTCCCTGGAACCGACGTCCCGAACCATCGGGATTGCCCGCCACCGTCCCCACGAAACCTACCGCGCCGCCGCAGCCACCGGAAGCGGCGGATTTCGCACCGCGACAGCCGCGTCGACGCCGGTCGACACCTCGGCGGGTGCCGCCACACACCACCGCGGGCGCGGCGTCGGCGACCACGCATCGAGTCAGGCCGCGGGCCAGAACTGGAGCCAGTCCTCGATGGTGAGGGGTTGGCGCTCGCCGCGCGCCGCTTCGGCGCGGTCCTCGGCGGTGCGGATGGCGGCGGCGAAGGTGAGGGTGGCCTTGCGGAGGCGTTCCTCGGCACTGTCGCCGCGCTCGAGGGTGACGGTGCGGAGGTCGTCGGGTACGAGCCGGTCCGGCAGGCCCGCTCTGCGGCTGCGCGAGAGCACCTTCTCGGCCAGCGCCAGGGCCGGTTGGGCCATGGCGATGCCGTCCAGGCAGGAGCGGCGGGACTTCTCGGTGGATTTGCGTTCCTCCCAGGCGCGTTCCTGGGCGGCGATCTTCTGCTCGGGGGCGGTGTCGGGGCCGATGGAGCCGTCGAGCAGGTGCGGGCTGCGGTGCGTGAGCTTGTCCACCAGCGTGGCTGCCACGTCGGCAACGGTGAATTCGCCCGCGGCTTCGGCGATTCGGGAATGGAACAGCACCTGCAGCAGCAGGTCGCCGAGTTCCTCCCGAATGGTCCGCGTGTCGGCCTGCTGAATGGCGTCGAGCAGTTCGTAGGTCTCCTCGAGCAGATAGGGGCGCAGCGAGTCGTGGGTCTGGGTCACCTCCCAGCCGCCGAAGTTCCACAGCCGGTCCATGACATCGACCGCCTCGGCCAGCGCCTCCGTCATGCGGGCGGTGTCGGCCGCCTGCCCGTTGCCGGATACCGTGCGCCCGTTCGCATCCCCGCTCATCGGGCCGCGCTCACCTCGGTCTCCACGGTGAGATCGACCGCACCCTGGGCCTTTCCGTCCAGGGCGAGCAGCAGATCGGCCACCCACTGGAGCAGTCGCACATCGCGGATGCGGTGCGCGCCGACGCTGTCCTCCACCCGCGGCAGCGGCAGCTGGACGATGCCGGTGGCGGCACGGTAGCTGGCGTTGGGGTAGATGCGCTTGAGCCGCAACTGTTTCGAGTCCGGCAGTTGCAGCGGCGCGATCTTCAGCGTGGTGCCGGTGACGCCGATCTCGGCGACGCCGTACTCGCGGGCCAGAAGCTTCAACTTGGCCACCGAGACCAGGCGGCCCACCTCCACCGGCAGCGGGCCGTAGCGGTCCACCAGCTCCTCCACCACGGCCGCGATGGCCGAATCATCTTGCGCGGCGGCGAGTTTGCGATACGCCTCCAGGCGCAGGCGGTCCGAGCCGATGTAGTCGGGCGGGATGTGCGCGTCCACCGGCAGGTCGATGCGCACCTCCCTGACCTCCTCGTCCACGGTGATGGGCTTGCCGTCGGCGGCGGCGCGGTACGCCTCCACCGCCTCGCCCACCAGTCGCACATAGAGATCGAAGCCGACCCCGGCCACGTGTCCGGACTGCTCCGCGCCGAGCACATTGCCCGCACCGCGAATCTCGAGGTCCTTCATGGCGACCGCCATGCCCGCGCCCAGATCCGAGTTCTGCGAGATGGTGGCCAGCCGGTCGTAGGCGGTCTCGGTGAGCGGCTTCTCCGGCGGATACAGGAAGTACGCGTACCCGCGCTCGCGGCTGCGTCCCACCCGGCCGCGCAGCTGGTGCAGCTGGGACAGCCCGAGGGTGTCGGCGCGCTCCACGATCAGGGTGTTGGCATTGGAGATGTCCAACCCGGTCTCGATAATGGTGGTGGACACCAGCACGTCGTACTCGCGCTCCCAGAAGCCCTGCACGGTCTTCTCCAGCACGTCCTCGTTCATCTGGCCGTGCGCCACCACCACCCGGGCCTCGGGCACCAGGTCGCGAATCCGCTTGGCCGCCTTGTCGATGGAGGACACCCGGTTGTGCACGTAGAACACCTGGCCGTCGCGTAGCAGCTCGCGGCGGATGGCCGCGGCCACCTGCTTGTCGTTGTACGCGCCGACATAGGTGAGGATCGGATGCCGCTCCTCGGGCGGGGTGAGGATGGTGGACATCTCGCGAATGCCGGCCAGCGACATCTCCAGGGTGCGCGGAATCGGCGTGGCGGACATGGTGAGCACGTCCACGTGTGTGCGCAGCGCCTTGATGTGTTCCTTGTGCTCGACGCCGAACCGCTGCTCCTCGTCGATGATGACCAGTCCCAGGTCCTTCCAGCGGACGCCGGTCTGGAGCAGCCGGTGGGTGCCGACGACGATATCCACGTCACCGGCGGCCATCCCCTCCAGGATCTCCCGCGATTCGGCGGCGTCGGTGAAGCGCGAGAGCCCCTTCACGGTCACCGGGAAGCCCGAGGTGCGCTCGACGAAGGTCTGTAGATGCTGCTGCGCCAGCAGGGTGGTGGGCACCAGCACCGCCACCTGCTTGCCGTCCTGCACCGCCTTGAAGGCGGCGCGCACCGCGATCTCGGTCTTGCCGTAGCCGACGTCACCGCAGACCACGCGGTCCATCGGTACCGACTTCTCCATATCCGCCTTCACCTCGGCGATGGCGGTGAGCTGATCGACGGTCTCGGTGAAGACGAAGGCGTCCTCCATCTCCTGCTGCCACGGCGTGTCCGGGCCGAAGGCGTGGCCGGGCGCGGCCTGGCGCGCCGCGTACAGCTGCACGAGTTCGGTGGCGATCTCGCGCACCGCCTTGCGGGCCTTGCGCTTGGTGTTCGCCCAGTCGGAGCCGCCGAGTTTGGACAGCGACGGCATCTCACCGCCCACATAGCGGGAGAGCTGGTCGAGGGCGTCCATGGGCACGAACAGCCGGTCGCCGGGCTGGCCGCGTTTGGACGGCGCGTACTCGATGACCAGGTACTCGCGGCGGGCACCGCCGATGGTGCGCTCGATCATCTCCACGAAGCGGCCGATGCCGTGCTGATCGTGCACCACCATGTCCCCGGCCTTCAACGCCAGCGGATCGACCTGGTTGCGGCGGCGGGCGGCGAGCTTCTTGCCCTCCTGCGGGGCGGTGACGCGATTGCCGGTGAGGTCCGACTCCGCGATCACCACCAGCTTGGCGTCGTCGAACACGATGCCGTCGTGCAGGGAACCGCACAGCACCCCGACCAGTCCGTCGACCGGCTGTGCGCCCGGCTCCAATGCCGCGGCGGGCACCTCGACGTCGCGCAGCCGCTCCAGCACGCGCTGCGCGGTGCCGTGCCCCGCCACCACGATCACCGCGCGCCCGCCCGTGGTGACGTGGGCGCGCAGCGACGCGAAGATGGTGGCGACCAGTTCCTCGGAACCGCGGGCGGCGGGGGCGGACAGCACCGGCAGCGCGATCTCGTTCGGATCGTCGGCTGCCAGGGGGCTCAGCGTCCACCAGGCCAGGCCCCGCTGCTCGGCATCGGCGCGCACCACGTCCAGGCCGCGGTAGGCGGAGGCGGCGAGGTCGAGTCCGTGCGCGCCCAGCGGCGCGGCCCCGCCGAAGGAGGCGGCCGTCCACGACGCCTCCAGGAACTCCTGGCCGGTGCGCACCAGATCGGCGGCGCGGGTGCGGATCTTCTCCGGATCGCACAGCAGCACGTGGGTGTGCTGCGCCACGGTGTCGGTGAGCAGGTGCAGTTCGCCCGGTTGCAGCACCGGCAGCAGCGCCTCCATGCCCTCCACGGGGATGCCCTGGGCCAGCTTGTCCAGCATCTCCACCAGCGCGGCGTCGGCCGGGTTCTCGGTGGCGACCTGGGCGGCGCGCTCGCGAAGTTCCTTGGTGAGCAACAGTTCCCGGCAGGGCTGGGCGATGACCACGGCGGTGGCGACATCCGGCAGCGAACGCTGGTCGGCAACCGAGAAGGCACGCAGCTCACTGACCTCGTCACCCCAGAACTCCACGCGCACAGGATGATCGGCGGTGGGCGGGAAGATATCGAGAATGCCGCCGCGCACCGCGAACTCGCCGCGCTTGCCGACCATATCGACCCGCTCGTAGGCGAATTCCACCAGCCGCGTGAGCAATTCGTCGAAATCGTGCTGTTCGCCCAGGCTCAGGACGATGGGTTCGATCTCGCCGAGCCCGCGCGCCATGGGCTGCATGAGCGAGCGCACGGTGGTCACCACCGCGCGCAGCGGCTCGCCGTAGCGGGCGTCGTCGGGGTGCGCCAGCCGCCGCAGCACCTGCAGCCGCCGGCCCACGGTGTCGGCGCTCGGGGACAGCCGCTCGTGCGGCAGCGTCTCCCACGACGGGAACTGCGCAACGGCGTCGCCCAGGATCTCCGCGAGCTCCACGGTGAGGTCGTCGGCCTCCCGCCCGGTCGCCGTCACCACGACCAGCGGCCGCTGCTCGGCGATGGTCGCCGCCACGAAGGGCCGCACCGCCGACGGCGCGACCAGCATGGCCGACTCTCGCCCGATCAGCCCCGCGACCTGCCGCAGCGCGGTATCGGCCGCGGCCGCCGCCGCCAATCCAGCCAGGGGTGGACGGTTCGAGGGCATGGGCAGACTCCTGGACGCGGATCAGCGATTCGGACGGCCAACAGAGTCTAGTAGTTCACGCCGACACCGCAGCCCGCCGCCCCACGCGGCGAGCATGCCGAACACCGACGGAGGCGACACACCACACTCATCGAGTGCGCGCCACCCCCGCACGGCCCCCGAATCACCCCACCTGCGCCGCATCCCAACTCCACCCACAGACGATCAACCCGCCAGGATTCACCACTCCACACCGGCAACTCCCCGGGGTTTGCGGCGCGTCCCGGTTCTGGACTGACCAGAGCGGGGGAGCGAAGCGGAGGAGCGGCGGGAGGGAAGAACCGGGACTTCCAGCGCCGCAAACCCCGCCGGAGCGGAGCGGAGGCCAAAATTACAGCACGTAGCGGCGGAGGCGGCGGGCGGCGAACTCGCGGAAGTAGGCCACCTTCTCCTCCGGGACGATGGAGGGCAGCAGGAAGTACCAGGCGCGTTCCATGCGGGTCGCCATCTGGTCGATGGAGTCGGTGCTGACGGCGACGATGTGCACGCCCGTCGTCATCTCCTGCAGCAGCAGGCCGATGGTCTCGGGGTCGAGGTCCGGCTTCAGGTCGCCCTGCGCGATGGCGCGTTCGGCGAGCAAACGGTGCGTCTCGCCCCAGGTCTTGGCGATATTGTCGCCGTTCGCGCCGCGGTAGTCGCCGATCTGGTGGGTCAGTTTGAGCATGGCCCCGACCATCGGATCGTTCATGGTCAGGTCGGCGACCACGTAGGTGATGCCGATGCACGCCTCCAGCGCGGGCACGCGCGGATCGAAGAAGCCCTGGCAGGCGCTGACCAGTCGCTCATTGCCCTGGTCGACCACCGCGCGCGCCAGCTCTTCCTTCGAGCCGAAGTGAAAGTACAAGGCGCCCTTGGTCACATTCGACTGCGCGATGATCTCGGACAGGCTCGCGTTCGCGTAGCCCAGTCGCAGAAAGACATCGGCAGCACCCGCGAGCACGGAATCGCGAGTGATCTCCGCACGCGCTTGCCTAGCCATCAGATCCGCCTGTCATCAAACCAGCCATCCTGAAGTAGACCGACATCCCGAAGTAGACCGACATCACAGCTCGAACAGCACTCGAAGGATGGGTGAACCGTACCACCCGACTGCGCGCTGCCAGCCGATTCGAGCATTCGACCCGTCCTCCTTCGCAATTCGCTGGTTAACTATCCAGTTCCGCCCCCACATAACCGACATTTCACGTGACAGTGTTCATACCCCTTTGCGGGCGGGCCATTCCGACGCCAGCTTGGGGTCCGCTTCCAAATGCGTGAGACCGTTCCAGCACAGATTCACCAGATGCGCGGCGACCACTTCCTTGGAGGGCTGCCGTTCGTCGAGCCACCAGGTGGCCGCGGTCGCCACCATGCCGACGAGCGCCTGCGCGTACAGCGTCGCGAGGCTCGTATCGAAACCTCGCTTTTCGAAATCCCCGGCGAGTATGTGAGCCACCTGATTCACCGCCTCGTTGAGCAGGCTGGAGTAGGTGCCCTCGGCGGCGGAGACGGGCTGGTCGCGCATGAGGATGCGAAACCCGTCGGTGCGCTCCTCCATATAGGTGAGCAACGCCAGCGCCACCTGTTCCAACCGCACCCGCGACCGGTTCTGGGTGAGGGAGGCGGTGATCATGTCGAGCAAGGTGGACATCTCGCGGTCCACCACCACCGCGTACAGCCCTTCCTTACCACCGAAGTGCTCGTACACCACCGGTTTCGAGACCTGGGCCCGCTGCGCGATCTCCTCGATCGACGTCGCGTCGTAGCCCCGCTCGGCGAACAGCGCCCGCCCGATCTCGATGAGCTGCTGCCGCCGCTGGGTCCCGGTCATGCGTGGGCGCGACACGCGGTTCCCCTCACCCGAACCCACCGCTTCGCCTCCCTGCGATCCAACCGACTGTCCTACAACTGTTTCAGATCGTGCCGCCGCGGCGCTCATCCACCCGTGTGATTCACTCCTTCGCGCTCGTGAAACGCCACAACTGATCTAGCATGGTTCCGGGTAACTCACCGGGAACGACCAAAACTCGGCCACGTCGTCCGCCGCCGGTCCGCGGGCACCCCACGCCCGGCCTATGACGCGGGAGGCGGGGAGAGTGGCGGGTGGGCGCGTCTTCATGCGAGGATCGTTCCCGCATGCCGTGACGCACGGGCGTACCAAACGGTCCGCCGGTGCGCAATCCGCCGTAGTGTAATGGCAGCACAACTGATTTTGGTTCAGTTTGTCCAGGTTCGAGTCCTGGCGGCGGAGCAAGTCTTGCCAACGGGAAGGCCATGTGCCACCACGACAGCCCCACTCACGATGACAGGCAGCCGAGGGAGATCCATGCCACAGCAGACCGCCGTCGTCGTTCTCGCCGCCGGAGCCGGAACCCGAATGCGGTCCAAGACCCCCAAGGTATTGCACCCACTGGGCGGCCGAAGCATGCTCGCGCACGCGCTGCATGCGGCGAACGAGATCGACCCCGCGCATCTCATCACCGTGGTCGGGCACGACCGCGAACAAGTGGGAGCGGCCGTCGGGCGAGTGAGCGCGGAGCTCGGACGTGAGGTCACCCTCGCCGTGCAGGAGGAGCAGCGCGGCACCGGACACGCGGTGCAGTGCGCGCTCACCGCCCTGCCCGCGGACTTCTCCGGCGACCTGCTGGTCACCTACGCCGATGTGCCGCTGCTCGACGGGCACACCCTCAATGCCCTGCTCGACGAGCACCGCAGCTACGCCGACAGCTCCGCGGTCACCGTGCTCACCTTCGAGCCCGACGACCCGAACGGCTACGGCCGCATCGTGCGCGACGCCGACGGCCGGGTGCTCGAGATCGTGGAGCACGCCGACGCCACCCCCGGACAGGCCGCCATCACCGAGGTCAACTCGGGCGTCTACGTCTTCGACGCGGCGGTGCTGCGGGTCATGATCGGCCGCATCGACACCGCCAACGCCCGGCACGAGCTGTACCTCACCGACGTGCTCAAGCTCGCCCGCGAGGCCGGGCACGCGGTGCACGGCGCGCGACTGCTGGACTGGGCCAAGGTCACCGGGGTCAACGACCGGGTGCAGCTGGCCGAGGCCGGGCGCACGCTCAACCGCTACATCGTGGAGCGGCACATGCGCTCCGGGGTCACCGTCATCGATCCGGCCACCACCTGGATCGACGCCAGCGTGCGCATCGGCCGCGACGCGGTGATCCGGCCCGGCGTGCAGCTGTTGGGCGACACCGTGATCGGCGAGGACGCCGAGATCGGACCCGACAGCACCCTCACCGATGTGACGGTCGGCGACGGCGCGCGGGTGGTGCGCACCCACGGCGACGGCGCGACCATCGGGGCGGGCGCGAATATCGGGCCCTTCACCTACCTGCGGCCGGGCACCGTGGTCGGGGTCTCCGGCAAGCTCGGGGCCTTCGTGGAGACCAAGAACGCCACAATCGGTGCGCATTCCAAGGTTCCGCACCTGACCTACGTCGGAGATGCGACCATAGGCGAGTACAGCAACATCGGCGCGTCCAGCGTCTTCGTCAACTACGACGGCGTGAAGAAGCACCACACGGTGGTCGGATCCCATGTGCGCACGGGCAGCGACACCATGTTCGTGGCACCGGTGACGGTGGGTGATGGAGCGTATACCGCAGCGGGTACTGTGCTGCGTAGAAACGTCCCCCCGGGTGCGCTCGCCGTGTCCGGTGGTGCGCAGCGCAATATGGAGGGCTGGGTGCAGCGCAACCGGCCCGGCACGGAAGCGGCCCGCGCGGCCGAGGCCGCTCTCGCGGCCGCAGACACGACCAACGAGCAAAAGGATGGCGAACGTCAGTGACCGCGTTCTCTACCGATAACCAGAAGAACCTGATGCTGTTCTCGGGACGCGCTCATCCCGAGCTGGCGGAGGAGGTGGCCAAGGAACTCAATGTCCACGTCACCCCGCAGACCGCCCGGGACTTCGCCAACGGCGAGACCTTCGTCCGGTTCGAGGAATCGGTGCGCGGCTCCGACGCCTTCGTCATCCAGAGCTTCCCGGCCCCGCTGAACCAGTGGGTCATGGAGCACCTGATCATGCTGGACGCGCTCAAGCGCGGTTCGGCCAAGCGGATCACCTCGGTGCTGCCGTTCTACCCCTACGCCCGCCAGGACAAGAAGCACCGCGGCCGCGAGCCCATCTCGGCCCGCCTGGTCGCGGACCTGCTCAAGACCGCGGGCGCGGACCGCATCATCACCGTCGACCTGCACACCGATCAGATCCAGGGTTTCTTCGACGGCCCGGTCGATCACATGCACGCGCAGGTACAGCTGGTCGAGCACATTCGCAACAACTACCCGCTGGAGAACGTCACCGTCGTCTCTCCCGACGCGGGCCGGGTGAAGGTGGCCGAGAAGTGGGCCAACGCGCTGGCCGACGCGCCGATGGCGTTCATCCACAAGACCCGCGACCCGCTGGTGCCCAACCAGGTGGTGGCCAACCGCGTCGTCGGTGAGGTCGAGGGCCGCACCTGCATCCTGATCGACGACATGATCGACACCGGCGGCACCATCGCCGGCGCGGTGAACGTGCTCAAGGAGGCGGGCGCGACCGATGTGGTCATCGCCGCCACCCACGGCATCCTCTCCAGCCCGGCCGCTGAGCGGCTGGCGAGCTGCGGAGCCAAGGAGGTCGTGGTCACCAATACGCTGCCGCTGACCGAGGAGAAGAAGTTCCCGACGCTGACCGTGCTGTCGATCGCTCCGCTGCTGGCGCAGACCATCCGCGAGGTGTTCGAGAACGGTTCCGTCACCGGGCTTTTCAACGGCAACGCCTGAGTTTCGTACGGCGAACCCCCGGCACCGGTATCGGGTGCCGGGGGTTTGCCGTTTCCGGGGCCGTTTTCCGGTAGCGTTGAACCCGAGCAGGTGATCAACTGTTTGCTATCGGTGTGCTGTAGCGCGGAGAGGTGGTGGCCCATGGCCGATGACGACGACCAGTTGATGGACGAGGTCCTCGACATGGACGATGACGACACCGACCTCGATTACGACCTCGGCGACGACGACCAGGCCGACGAGGTCCGCGAGTACGAGCGCTATATCGCCGACCCGCCCGAGGACCTGATCATCCGCAATCGCGAGAACGACGACCACGGCCGCCTCGGCATCGAGAGCGAACTCGATCAGGAGTGGACGCGCCGCCGCCGACGCGAGGAGGCACGCGCCGAGGACGACCGGCCCGCCGAGGTCGCGGCCCTCGAGATCGTGGACGAACCGGGCGACTGAACCGCCGCGCTTTCGCCGAAACGCGGCGCGCTGTGATACCCATGGAAAGCGTTCACAGCACCAGTGAGGAGGGCGCGTCATGAGCACCCCACCGAACGACCCGAACGATCCGAAGGCCGGTGGCGAGTCGGGGGACGACGCGACACGGCGCGTTCCGGAGTCCGCGCCCGGCGTACCGCAGTACGGACTGCCCGGACAGGGCCCGGATTCTCCCGGCGATTCCGAGACCGGCGACCGCCCGTCCGACAGCGGCGACACGCCGTCGCTCCAGAAGGGTGCGCCGCCGCCGGGGGCGGCCGCACCGTCGCCCGGGGAGGGAACACCGCCGCCCGAGGTGGGAACACCGTCGCCCGGGGAGAGCGCACCGCCGCCCGGTCAGTACCCGCAGCCGCCGCAGTATCCCGCGGGCGGGCAGTACGGCTACCGGCCGGGTGATCAGACCGAGGGCGGGTACCCGCAGCAACCGTACGGACAGCCCGCCGAACAACCGCCGTACGGGCAACAGCCCTACGGCCAGCCGGGATACGGGCAGCCGCCCTATGAGCAACAGCCGTATGGACAACAGCCCTACGGGCAACAGCCCTACGGACAACAGCCCTACGGCCAGCAGCCGTACGGGCAGCAGCCGTACGGGCAGCAGGGGTATCAGCCGTATCCGCAGCAGGCGTTCAACACGCCGCAGCAGCCCCGCACCCAGATCTTCTCCATCATCGGATTCGTCTGCGCGGCAATCTCCTTGCTGTTCTGTCCGCCCGGATTCGGCATCGCGGGCATCATCCTGGGTCTGGTGGGCAACAGCAAGGGCGAACCGCTGGGCAAGTGGGCGGCCATCGCCTCCGGTGTCTGCATGGTCGTCGGCCTCGCCATCGGGTTCGCCATCGTCGGCACCGGTCTGGTACCCACCAGCTGATCGCGATGGAGTTCACCGGATTTCCGCTCGCCGGACTCGACTTCTACGAGGATCTCGAGGCCGACAACTCCAAAACCTTCTGGAACGCGCACAAACGGGTCTGGGAGGAGTCGGTGCGCGACCCCATGCGGGCGCTGGCGGCGGAGTTGGAGCCGGACTTCGGCGCGGCCAAGATCTTCCGGCCGTACCGGGACGTCCGGTTCTCCAAGGACAAGTCGCCGTACAAGAACCACCAGGGCGCGGTGGTGCACGCCGCCGAATCGTGCGGATGGTACGTACAGATCGGTGCGGGCGGGCTGTTCGTGGCGGGCGGGCTGTACACGGCCTCGCCCGCCCAACGGACCGCCCTGCGCGCCGCCATCGACGACGAGGTGCGCGGGACCGAGCTGGAGCGCCTACTCGAACAGACCAATGCCGCCGGATACACGATCGGCGGCGACAAGCTGAAGACGAAGCCCAAGGGCTTCACCGCCGAGCACCCACGCATCGACCTGCTACGCCATCAGTCCCTGGTCGCCACCAGGGATTTCGGCGCACCCACCTGGCTCACCACGGCGAAGGCCGCCGGGCAGGTGCGGGCCGCCTGGGAGGATCTGCGACTACTGGTGGAGTGGCTGGCGGCGGTGACCGCGCAACGCTGACCCTGTCGCGTCACCCGGTTCACCGTCGCACGGTTACGATCGCCGCAGCTCACCGCATGTGCGGTCACCCGGTCACGAGCCACCGGAACACCACATGACTCCGCTGCGCGGTCAGCGTCGCTCGGCGAGCAGGAGGGCGAAGCGGCTGTCCGGGTCGGTCCACACCCGCTCGGTGGCGAAACCAGCCGCGTCCAGCTCGGTTTCGAGTCCTTCGCGGCGGAACTTGGCGGAGATCTCGGTGCGCATCTGCTCACCCGCCGCGAAGTCGACGGTGAGGTCGAGATCACGGACCGTCACGGTCATGGCTTCGGTGGCCTCCAGGCGCATTTCGATCCATTCGTTCTCGGTGTCCCACAGCGCGATATGGGCGAACTTCTCCGGATCGAAGTCGGCGTTCAGCCGAGAGTTCAGCACCCGCAGCACATTTCGGTTGAACTCCGCGGTCACACCGGCGGCGTCGTCGTAGGCGGGAACCAGGACCGCCGGATCGATGACCAGCCCCGCACCGAGCAACAGCTGCTCCCCCGGCTCCAGCACAGCGTGGATTCCGGCCAGGAACTCGGCGCGCTCGGCGGGCACCAGATTGCCGATGGTGCCGCCGAGGAAGGCGATCATGCGCCGCCCGCCCCGCGGCAGATTGTCCAGGGTGGCGGTGAAGTCGCTGACCACGCCGTGCACGGCGAGCGCGGGGAACTCGGTGGCGACCTCGTCCGCCGCGGCCCGCAGGGCGGTCGCCGATACATCCTGTGGCACATATGTTTTCAACGGGCCCTCGACGCTGAGCGCATTCAGCAGCAGCCGGGTCTTGGCCGCCGACCCCGCACCCAGCTCCACCAGCACCTCGGCCTGGGCGGTGCGCGCGATCTCCCCCACCACGCGCTCCAGCAGCGCCCGTTCGGTGCGCGTCGGATAGTACTCGGGCAGCTCGGTGATGAGTTCGAACAGCTCACTGCCGCGTGCGTCGTAGAACCATTTGGGTGGCAGCCATTTCGGCGTCGCGGTGAGCCCGGTCCGGGCGTCCGACCGCAGCGCCGCGGTCAGGTCGTCGTCGGTCAGATGGATTTCCAGCGTCGCGGCAGTCATGAGCGCGCCCTTCCCGTTTCGATAGCCAAGTCCTCCACGACCAGCCGCCCCGGCCCCGCGACGACCACCCGGCGATCGGCGATCGACCGCCACCGTGGATCGTCGTCATAGGGCTCCGACGCGATAATCGCGAAGGTGTCGGTGACCAGCACCGACAACGAGTGATGCCAGGTCGTGGCCCACCATGTCTCCCCATCCCCCAGCAGCAGATTCAGCCGCGCCTTCGGCGACCGCTCCAGCACCGCCGCCATGACGAGCCGCAGTACGGCGGCCGGATCGACGCCCGCCCCCGAACCGAGCACACCGGGCTCTCGCACGGCTGCCTCCGCCGTGCCGTCCTCCCGCGCCCGCGCGACCGCTTCCGCCCCGCGGCCACCGCCGGGATCATCCCGCGCCGACGTCGCGCGAGCCGAATCGACCGCAGCGGTACGAGCCACCGCAGGAGCGGGACCGCGCGCCGCCCGCGCGCCACCCGGCTCGCCCGCGGCGATCCCGCTGTTCGGAGCCCCGCTGTCCGGAGCCCCACTGTCACTGATCCCGTTGTCACCGATCCCGCTGTCACCGCCGCTGCCATCAGCAGCTCCGCCGTGGGCGGCTCCGCTCGCACCGGCCGAGCTCTCGTCTCCTCGGCCCGCGCCGACTCCGTTCTCACCGCGTCCTCGTTCACGCGGCCGCGCTGTCGCAGTCCGCATGTGCGCGATGGATTCGGCGTCACCGCCGGATATCCGATCGAGCAGGTCGTGCAGGATCACCCAGAGGACGGCGGAGTCGGTCAGCGACTCCGCCTCCAGCAACGGCGGCGAACCGAACTCCGCCGCGACATCCGCCAGCACGTCGCGCCACCCCGGAATGGCCCCGTTGTGGCTGAACGCCCAGCGACCACGGATGAAGGGCGCGCAGGCCCCCCGATCCAGCGGCAGCCCGACCGTCGCCGAGCGCACCGCACCCAGCACCGCCGTGGAGCGGATCTGCGGCAGCACCTCGTCCACGGCCGGATCGGTCCAGATCGGCGCGGCATTGCGATAACGGCTGACCGACAACGCCCCCGCCCCGCCGCGATCACCCGGCCCGGACTCGCCATCACCGGCCGCGCCGGACACGCCACCCCCACCGGCCGCGCCGGACACACCACCCCCACCGGCCGCGCCGGACACACCACCCCCACCGGCCGCGCCGGACACACCACCCCCACCGGCCGCGCCGGACACACCACCCCCACCGGCCGCGCCGGGGGTGTTGCCGCCACCGGACGACGCGGAGCCATGTTCGGGACCCGCTGATTCGGAAGCCGGGCTCGGGTGTCCGGGCCGAGGTGGTTCGGCCGGTCGGTGGGGGGACCCGTGCTCGATGCCCGATCGCCGCGGTGCGACCGCCGCCGCATCCGCCGCGCCCGGTTCGGGTGCCGTGTGCGGCTCGGCGCGGGCGAAGGCGGTCACGTCCGGGGCGGTGCCGCCGTGCCAGGCGGTGCCCGCGCCGTGGTCGGCGGGGGCGACCTCGGGTGGGAGCCACCAGGCCACGCCGAAACCGTCGGCGTTGATGGTGCCGCCGCCGCGCATGTCGCGCGGAGCCCAGGACTGGCTGCGCAGCGAGTGGGGGCCTCGGGTGAGCAGGTCGCCGACGGGGACGGGCGGGCCGACGTAGCCGATGTGGCGGCACATCAGCGGTCGTCCGATCGCAGGTCGCGGGCCAGGCGGAAGCCGGAGAAGATCTGGCGGCGGATGGGGTGGTCCCAATTGCGGAAGGTGGCGCGGCAGGCCACCGGGTCCGCGCCGAAGGAACCGCCGCGCAGCACCCGGTAGTCACCGCCGAAGAAGACCTCGGAGTACTCGCGGTAGGGGAAAGCGCGGAAACCCGGGTAGGGGTCGAAACCGGAAGCGGTCCACTCCCACACGTCACCGATGAGCTGGTGGACGCCGAGCGGTGACGCACCGGCCGGGTACGCGCCGACCTCCGCCGGTTCCAGATGCCGCTGCCCGAGATTGGCGGTGGCCTCGGAGGGTTCGTCCGCACCCCACGGATAGCGCTGGGAGCGGCCGGTATTCGGATCGAATCGGGCCGCCTTCTCCCATTCCGCCTCGGTGGGCAGCCGTTTGCCCGCCCAGGCGGCGTACGCCTCGGCCTCGAACCAGCACACGTGCACCACCGGCTGCCGCGGCCGCACCGGGGTCATGGTGCCGAAAACCCGCCGCCACCAACGGCCGCCGCCGTCCTGCTCCCAGAATTGCGGCGCCACCAGCCCCGCCTCGACCCGATGCGCCCACCCGCGCTCGGACCACAGCTCGGGTCGGTCGTAGCCGCCGTCGGCGATGAACTCCAGGTACTGCGCATTGGTGACCGGCGCGGCGTCGATGGCGAAACCGGGCACCCACACCGGGTGTGCGGGCCGCTCATTGTCCAGCGCCCACGGATCGTCATCGGTGCCCATGGTGAATTCGCCCGCGGGAACCACGATCTCCCCGCCCACCGGCCCGCGGGCGGACGGTGCGGGCGGTGCGGCGAGCACCGCCTCCCCCGCCCGCAGCTGATGCGTGGCCAGCATGGTCTCGTCGTGCTGCTGCTCGTGCTGGGCGATCATGCCGAACGCGAACCCCTGCTCGACCAGTTCACCACCGTGTAAGGGGCTGCGGTCCAGCACATCCCACACCTTGTCCCGCACGGTGCCCACATAGGCGCGGGCCTCGTCCGGTGACAGCAGCGGCAGCGCCGGACGATTCGCCCGCGCGTGCTTGAACGCGTCGTACAGCTCGTCGAGATCGGCGCGCACCGGCTCGCGCCCGCCCACGTCACGGACCAGCCAGAGTTCCTCCTGATTGCCGATATGCGCCAGATCCCACACCAGCGGGCTCATGATGCGCGAATGCTGGGCCACCAGCTCGGCCTCGTCCACGCAGTCGGTGAGGGCGATGGTGCGCCGCCGGGCCCGCTCCAGCGCGTCGGCGATCCGCCCGCGCAGCCGTTCGGTCTCGGCGCGGTCACTGCCGGGTAGGTGAATGGTCATGAGAGAGCTCCGAATTCCTCGGTCGGGCTGATACCTCGCTCGCCGCGCCGCGCCGCCGCCGTCAATTCCGCGGCGGCCTCGCGCGTGGTGGCGTGCGCGGCGGCGAGTTCGAGCAGTTCCACGGCCGCCGTGCGCAGTTCCCGATCGGCCAGTCCACCGCGCGCGGCCTCGGACCAGCGCCCGGCGGTCGGTGCGGCCACGGCCGTCGCCTCCGCCACCACGGCGGGTGCCGACAGCAGTGCTTCCACGGCGTGGATGGGCACCGTCCACCCGGCACCGGGCTGGGCGTCGATATACCGGACCTCCAGATGCCCGGAGGCCCGAACCGGGGGAAACAGCGTGGTCAGGTGGTAGTCGAGGTCCGCGAGGTCGGGTCGCCGCCCGATCTCGTCGTCGAGCGCCCCGCACAGCCAGTCCGCGAAGGTCGCCTCCGGCGGCGCGGACCAGTCCCCGCCGTCGCAGCGCACGCACAGCAGCGGAACGTCGAGCGCCCAGCGCGCATAGCCGCTGACGGGATCCGCCCATTCGTGCACCGGCGGACGGGTGCGCGGATTGTCCAACCGCAGCCAGGTGCGCATACGCTGCGACGCCCATTCCCCCTGCGGCGCCCCGTGCAGGGCCGGGGAACAGGCGAAGGCGGCGACCAGTGCCGGGCCGATGGTGTAGAGGGCGGTCCAGCGGGCCGTCACCTCCGCGGCATCGGCCCCCGCGTCCACGCTGACCTGGGTGGCGGCGGTATTGCACATCATGAGCAGGCCGTAGGGCCCGATACCGCCGAAGGCCCGCTCCATGGCGCGGTATCGCGGCAGCCGCAGCACCCGCCGCGCCGCACGCTCGGTGTCGGCGGCGGCGGAATAGGTTCGGATACCTCGGAATTCGAGCAGCTCCCGCAGCAGGGAGGCGTCGTATCGCAGGCGCTCACACAGTTCCGTGGCATTCGGGAAAGGGGCGCTGGACAATTCGATCTGACCACCGGGCTCGAGGGTGACCCGGCTCCCCCCTGGCAGCGCGACGGCCGGAGAATCGGGGGAAATGGACTGTGGCGCATAGGGTCCCAGCGCGTCCGCCAGCACAGTCGGGTCCGGACGCGAATCCAGGGCCGAACGCTCACCCCGGGCGGTGAGCCACTCCAGTTCGGCTCCGATGAGTGCCGGTGGACCGAGCTTGAAGCAGACACCTCCGATATACGCCTCGGCCGCGGCCCGGGAGGACAGCCCCACCTCGGGTGCGGAGTCCGCCCGACCATCCGTGAGCACCGCGCGCGGCGGCTTCGTGCGGGATGCGGTCACAGCCATGTCAACCTCCGCTCTCGAGTCGGGGCGACGCACGCCGACCAAACCAGAGTAGCGACGGTCTCCGACATCAAAAGTGACGAAACGGGGAACACCGCAGGCCGGGCGGTTGATTCCGAGTCGCCGTCGCGGCTGATTCGGACCGAACGGACGGGTCGCCGGCAAACCAGTCGATATGGTCGATGACATGCTGAACCTCTCCGAGTTGCGCGCCGACACCCCTGGTTGCGAGGGCCGGGTATTCCTCGACAGCGCCGGTTCCTCACTGCCGCCGCGCGTAGTCGTCGACACCGCCGTCGGCCATCTGCGCCGCGAGGCGGAGATCGGCGGCTACCGCGCCGCCAACGAACGCCTCGACGACCTGCACGCCGTCAAGACCGCCATCGGCACGCTGATCAATGCCGACGCCGACGCCATCGCGCTCAGCGACAGCGCCAGCCGGGCGTGGAGCGACTTCTTCTACTCGGTGCCGCTGGGGCCCGGCGACCGCATTCTGATCTCGGGCACCGACTACGGCAGCAATGCCATCGCGGCACTCCAGCGCGCCCGCCGCACCGGGGCCACGGTGGAGGCCATCCCCGGCGACGGCAGCGGTCAACTCGACCTGGACGCCCTCGCGGCCATGATGGACGAGCGGGTGAAGCTGGTGTCGCTGGTGCACGTGCCCACCAACGGCGGCCTGGTGAACCCGGTCGCCGACGCCACCCGCATCGCGCACCGGGAGGGCGCGCTGGTGCTGCTGGACGCCTGCCAGTCCACCGGGCAGCTCCCCCTCGACGTGGCCGAGCTACAGGTGGACGCCCTGTCGGCCACCGGCCGCAAATGGCTGCGCGGCCCGCGCGGCACCGGTTTCCTGTACGTGCGCCCCGAACTCGCGGCCACCATGGAACCCGGACGACTCGATCTGAACAGCGCCGAATGGACCGCACCGGACGACTACCGCCTGGCCGACGGGGCGAGACGCTTCGAGTTCTGGGAATGCGATGTGGCCGCGCGCCTCGGCCTGGGCGCGGCCGTGCGATACCTGCTCGACCTGGGTCCGGCGCAGGTCTACCAGGCCATCGCCGAACGCGCCGAGTACCTGCGCAAGGCACTGGCCGAGATCGGCGGCGTCACCGTGCACGACCGCGGCACCCAGCACGCGGGCATCGTGTCCTTCACCGTCGCCGGATTCGAGCCCGCGGATGTGCGCGACCGGCTCGCCGCCGAGTCGGTGACCGTCACCGTGAGCCAGCGCGGATCCACCCTGCTCGATATGACGGCCCGCGATCTGCGCGCGGTGGTCCGCGCCTCGCCGCACTGCTTCGTCAGCTTCGACGACCTGGACCGATTCGTCGCAGCAGTCACGACACTCACGAAACGAACCAATCGGTAACACGCCGACGTACACCCTCCTGTTAGGCGAAACCGGGTTAACAGACCCGCGTGTCGGCGGGATAGTGGGAGTGTCCCCGACCGCGGAGACAGGGTGAGGGAGTGCGACGTGAGCCGGTTCACCGAGGAAATGTATGCGACGGCACGGACATCGGTTCGCGGGCTGGTGACCGGTGAGCCGGATGCACCGCTGCGCCAGACCTGGGGCGAGATCCACGCCATCGCGCGGCGCATGGCGGGCGGGCTGGCGGCGGCGGGTATCGGACACCGGGACGCGGTGGGCGTGCTGGCGGGGATGCCGGTGGATATCGCGCCCGCCTGCCAGGGCATCTGGATGCGCGGGGCGTCCATCACCATGCTGCATCAGCCGACGCCGCGCACCGACCTCCAGATGTGGGCGCGCGATACCGAGACGGTGCTGCGCATGATCGACGCCCGCGCCGTCGTGCTGGGTGCCCCCTTCGAGGCCGCCGCGCCACTGCTGGTCGAACGCGGCATCACGGTGGTGCTCATGGACGAGCTGCGCGGCGGTGCGGATACCGATCCGCTGCCCACCGAGGAATCCGATATCGCGTTGCAGCAGCTGACCTCCGGGTCCACGGGTTCGCCCAAGGCGGTGCGGATAACGCACGGGAATTTCTTCGTCAATGCCTACGCCATGTTCGATCGGGTGAAATTCCAGCTCGACGACGATGTGATGGTCAGCTGGCTGCCGCTGTTCCACGATATGGGAATGGTCGGATTCCTCAGTGTGCCGATGCAATTCGGCGCGGAAGTGGTGTGCGTAACGCCGCTGGACTTCCTGCGGCGGCCGATGCTGTGGGCGGAGCTTATTTCCAAGTACCGGGGAACCGTTACCGCGGCACCGAATTTCGCCTACTCGCTATTGGCCCGCAAACTGCGGATGGCGGCGGACGACGCGGTCGATCTCAGCAGTGTGCGCTATATGTGGAACGGCGCGGAACCGGTCGATCCCGACACCATGGACGCCCTGGCCGCGGCCGGTAGGCGCTTCGGGCTCAACCCCATGGCT
The DNA here is from genome assembly GCF_030767025.1 of Nocardia sp. CC227C. GTDB lineage: Bacteria > Actinomycetota > Actinomycetes > Mycobacteriales > Mycobacteriaceae > Nocardia. Next base: position 374,111 of record NZ_JASITE010000004.1, read on the forward strand.
CTCACCCCCGTATACGGCATGGCCGAAACCACCCTGGCCGTGTCGATTCCGGATCCCGGACTCGGGCAGGTGGTCGATATCGTCGACGCCGACCTGCTGGAGGCGATCGGCAAGGCGGTGCCCGTCCGGCATCCCGAACACCACTACGGCAATCTGCGCCGCCTGCCCACCCTCGGCTATCTGGTCGACAATCTGGAGGGCCGGGTGGTGGACGCCGACCGGCAGCCGCTGCCGGTGCGTTCGGTCGGAGTCATCGAATTGCGTGGTCCGGCGGTGACTTCCGGCTACGTCACCGTGGACGGCTTCCGCAGCGCACAGGACGCGGACGGCTGGCTCGACACCGGGGATATCGGATACTTCACCGAGGAGAACCTGGTGGTGGTGTGCGGCCGCATCAAGGATGTGATCATCATGGGCGGCCGCAACATCTTCCCCACCGATATCGAGCGAGCGGCCATGCGGGTCTTGGGCGTTCGGCCCGGCAACGCGGTGGCGGTGCGTCTGGACGCGGGTCAGAAGCGCGAGAGCTTCGCCGTGGTGGTGGAGAGCAATGAGCATCAGCACCCCGAGGAGGTGCGGCGCATCGAACACGAGGTGGTGCACGCCGTGTTCACCGAGGTGGGTGTGCGCCCGCGCAGTGTGACCGTACTCGGCCCCGGGGCGCTGCCGAAGACCTCCTCCGGCAAACTCCGCCGCGCCGCCACCGCCCAACTGTCCCGCTCCACCGGACCTTCAGCGACCGACTGAGCGCCGGTACTCCGCCACGGGCAGGCCACCGATGCCCCAATCATCGAGGGACACTTCATCGATCACGACGAAGGTGGTGGCCGGGTCCTTGTGCAGCACCCGCGCCAGCAGGTCGGTGACGCCCGTGATGAGTTCCGCCTTCTGCTCGCGGGTGACACCCTCATCGGTGATCTTGATGTTGACATAGGGCATATCAGTTCTCCACGAGGTCGTAGTGGAAGACCTTGGCGATGATCCGCCAGCGGCCGTCCACCTGAACGAAGGTGAGCAGATCGGTGAATCGTTTGGGCCCGAGCGCGCATTCGACACGCGCCAGGGCGGTGACGGGACCGGCCGACTCGACCGACAGGATGCGGTCGTGCCGCTCGTCACCGCGGGTCGCGGGCGCTTCCCGTGCCGCGACGATCGGGAAGTACTCGGCCATGGTGAGCCGCAGCAACGATCCCTCGGTCGCGGTGGCGTAGATCGCCTGCGGATGGAAGACCTTGTCCAGCAAGGCGATATCGCCGTAGTAGAGCCCGTCGAAGTACAACCGCAGCGCCTCCCGGACACCCGTTTCGGCACCGCCGCCCACCGCCGCACCGCCACTCGCCGCCGAGTGCCGGACCACGCCGTTTCCGTGCGCCCCGCCGCCAGGCGCGGGCGAACCGTCACGCACCCCGGCATCCCGGTGGACCGCCGCGGCGGGCCTGGTTTCCGCGAGATCGCGTGCCCGGCCGTCGCCGGACCCCGCCGTCCTCCCGGTGCTCATGAGCCGACCCGCGCGAGCGAGCGGTCGCCCGTCCACCGCACCGTCGCGGCGGCGACGCGTCGGCCCAGGTGTTCGGCGGTGGCGAGATCGCCCGGACCCGGGGCGACCTCCGGTGCGGCGTCAGCGGGCGCGTGCGCCATCGCGCCGAGGAAACCGCCGACGCGGTTGAGGTCGGCCGGTTCCTCGAAGCTGCCGGGCAGCAGGCCGAGCCCCACCCACACCATGCCGTGCTGCATGGCGAACAGCGACAGCGCTTGCAGCGTCGCGAGTTTGTCGCCGCTCACCCCCGCCGAGGTGGTGAATCCCGCCGCCAGCTTGTCCCGCCACTGCTGCTGCGCCCACCGACCCGATGTGGCGTCCAGGAACCCCTTGAACGGTGCCGACGGCCCGCCCATGTAGGTGGGGGTGCCGAAGATGATGGCGTCGGCGGCATCGATGGCGGCCCAGGCGGATTCGTACTCGTCGACGGACACGAGGGTGACCTCGACGCCCGGCACCGAGGCCGCGCCCCGGCGCACTGCCTCGGCCTGCTCGCGGGTGTGGCCGAAGCCGCTGTGGTAGACGACGACGATGGTGCTCATCTGCGATTCCTTTCAACTGGTGGCGAGACCAACGCTAGGAACCGCGAAGAGATAACACCACGACATAGCTTGGATAGCGCATATAAGCTGAAGTTATGGATGTCGATATCCGTGACCTCGAACTGCTGGAGGCGCTCGGCAGTCACGGCACGCTGACCGCCGCCGCCCGCCACCTCTACGTCAGCCAGCCCGCGCTGAGCCAGCGGCTGCTGCGGTTGGAGGGCCGCCTCGGCCTGCCGCTGTTCGACCGGCGCGGACGGAATCTGGTGCCCAACGACGCCGGTCGGCGCATGCTCCAGGCCGCCGGCAGCGCGCTGGGCGAATTGCGCTCGGCGCGTATGGATCTGCTCGAACTCGGCACGGGCCGCACCCGCCCGGTGCGCATCGCGTCCCAGTGCGCGGCCAGCTACGAGTGGATGCCGATGGTGCTCACCCGTTTCCGCCAGCGCATGCCCGATGCCGAGATTCGCGTCGAGACCGTGCGCGATGACGAGATGATCGACGCCCTGCTCGAGGATCGGCTCGATGTCGCCATGATCGCCAAACTGGATCGCCGCATGGACCGGGTGCGGCTGGAGCGGCTGTTCGACGACGAAATGCGCGCGGTGGTGGCGGCCGGCCATCCGTGGGCGCGGCGCGACCACGTGACCGCCGCCGACTTCGACGACGTACACCTGGTGCTTCCGGATTCCTATGACCAGCAGCGGATTCCGGCACCGCCGCTGCCGGTGCCGGAGGGCGCCCGCTACGGTCGGCTGACCACGGTGGCGACCGGATTCGATGTGGTCATCGAACTCGTCGCGACGGGAGATTCGGTGACGGTCATGCCCGCCTGGGTCGCCGAGCGGACTCGGGGGCGCGACGATGTGACAACCGTCCGCGTGGGGGCCGTCGCGGAGCGGCGGACCTGGTACTGCGCCACCCGGCACGATGAGACGTCCACGCCCGTCATGACTTTCGTTGAGCTGGTGATCGAGCAGCTGAGTCGCCGCTGACCCGCTCGGGGCCGCGGTGCAGCTGATACCTCAGCGCAGCCGGTACTTCAGCACAGCCGGTACCCCGGCGCAGCCGGTACCTCAGTGCAGCTGGTTCTGCGCCGGTTCCAGGCCGACGCGCAGCAGCAGTTCCACCGCGTCGGCGGCCTGCTCGACGATCACCGGGAGCTCTTTGCGCTCGGTGCCGGAGAACGGCTTCAGCACGAAGTCGGCGGGGTCCTGACGGCCGGGCGGTCGGCCGATGCCGAAGCGGACCCGCAGGTAGTCCTTGGTGGTGAGCGACTGGGAGACCGAGCGCAGGCCGTTGTGGCCGCCCTCGCCGCCCCCGCGCTTCAAACGCACCGTGCCGAACGGCAGATCGAGTTCGTCGTGCACCGCGATGACCTCGGTCGCGGGCACGGAGAAGAAGCGGGCCAGCGCGGCGACCGGGCGGCCGGACAGGTTCATGAAGGTGCGCGGCTTGGCGATCAGCACCTTGCGCCCGTCCAGGCGCGCCTCCAGCAGGTCCGCGCCGGACTTCTTGTGCACGGTGAAACGACCGCCGACGCGCCCCGCGAGCACGTCGGCGACCAGGAAACCGACATTGTGCCGGGTGCGCTCGTATTCGGGTCCGGGATTACCCAGACCGACCACCAGCGCGGGCCCGGCTGTTGCCTCGGTCATGTGAACCGTTGCGGAGCAGTATTACTCGGCGGCTTCGGCGTCAGCCTCGCCGTCGGCCGCACTCTCGCCCTCGGCGGCCTCGGCGGCCGGGGCGGCGATGATGTTGACGATCAGCGCGTCGGCGTCGCCGGCCAGGGTCACGCCCTTGGGCAGGGCGATCTCACCGGCGGTGATCTGGGTGCCGGCCTCGATGCCCTCGACGGAGACCTCGATGGCCTCGGGCAGCTTCATGGCGTCGGCCTCGACGGACAGGGTGGTGGTCTCCTGGGTCACCAGGGTGCCCGCGGCGGCGTCGCCGACCAGGGTCACGTGCACGTCGGCGACGACCTTCTCGCCGCGCTTGATGACCAGCAGGTCGGCGTGCTCGATGTAGCGGCGGATCGGGTGAACGACCACCGACTTGGTCATCGCCAGCTGCTTCTTGCCGCCGATCTCCAGGTTCAGGATGGCGTTGGCGCCGTGCTCACGCAGGATGGCGGCGAAGGCCTGGGCGTTCACGGCCAGGTGCTGGGGATCGGAGTTGTGGCCGTACAGCACGGCGGGAACATTGCCGTCGCGACGGGTGCGACGCGCGGCGCCCTTGCCGAACTCGGTGCGTACGGTGGCTTCGAGAAGGTTGGCGTCGGACATGAGAGGTTCTACTCCTACGGCTCGGACTCTGTCGGCTGCACACCAGGGGACCCATCCCCGGTTGGTGTTGGTCTGCTCGTCCGGCAAGGGAGAACGAACATGGACGGCCGATAGCCGAGCCGCGTCGATCACGGTGGGCACAGGTGCCAACACCCTCGCCGAGACAACCCGAAGAGATTAACACGGGCGGAATCCACCCCGAAAACGCACCCCCGTCCCGGGGCGTGCCACATGCGCCGCTTCGAAGCCTAGATCCCTCTCGCGCGGACCGCACCCCGAATTGTCCAAACCGATCAGTCTCTGCACCGCGCACCCGTCCGGACGCACAGCGCGACGCCACCACTCACCGCCACCACGGGACGCCACCACGCACCACCACCAACCACCGCGCACCGCCACCAACCACCGCGCACCGCCACCAACCACCAGCCATTACGCACCGCCACCACGCGACGCCGTCCGCTACGCACCGCGAGTGCGGCGACCGACTCCCCGCGCGCCGACGCCGCATGCCCCGCCCGGCCCTGCCCGGTCACCGGCGTCGCCGCGGTCCGCGCACGATCTCGGCTCCAGGTCCGGGATCGGCGCAGCCTAGAATCGCGGGGGTGAGCATGGTGCGACTGGGATCCATCACCCTCGATTGCGATGACCCCGCCGCCCTGGCGGCCTTCTGGTCGACACTGCTCGGCGGGGAGATCACCTACTCCAGCGCGACCGTCGCGGTGACCCGGGTCGGCGACCTGCTGGTGTCCGCGACCCGCGTCGAGGACTATCGCCCGCCCACCTGGCCCGAGGACGCCCTGCCCAAGCAGATCCACCTGGACCTCGGCGCGGACGACCTGGATGCGGCCGAAGCCGAAGCCGTCCTGGCCGGTGCCACCCCGGTGGTGAAACAACCCGCCCCCGAACGCTTCCGGGTGCTCTTGGACCCGGCCGGACACCCGTTCTGCCTGACCTTGAACGCCAACCTCACCCGCCTCGGCCTGCGGCCTGACACCTGACCGCGAGTTCGGGAGGCTCCGGGGCGGTATCGAGCCGGTGCGCTCCCCCTGAACCTGTCCAGCCCAGGGGCGGGCGGGCAAGTCCGGCCCGCTACCCTGGATCGGTTGCCGATGTCCCGAAGGAGCTCCCGTGACTTCCCCGACCACCCCGACCGACACCGTCCCGCGACGGTTGGCCGACGAGGTCTCGAGGCGGCGCACCTTCGCGGTGATCTCGCATCCCGACGCCGGCAAGTCCACGCTCACCGAGGCCCTGGCCCTGCACGCCAAGGTGATCTCCGAGGCCGGAGCCATCCACGGCAAGTCCGGGCGCAAGTCGACCGTCTCCGACTGGATGGAGATGGAGAAGGCGCGCGGCATCTCGGTCAGCTCGACCGCCCTGCAGTTCGAGTACGGCGACTGCGTCATCAATCTGGTGGACACCCCGGGTCACTCCGACTTCTCCGAGGACACCTACCGCGTGCTCACCGCGGTCGACGCCGCGGTCATGCTCATCGACGCCGCCAAGGGCCTGGAACCGCAGACGCTCAAGCTGTTCCAGGTCGCGCGCGATCGCGGCATCCCGGTCGTCACGGTGATCAACAAATGGGACCGGCCGGGTCAGGCCCCGCTCGAACTGCTCGACGAGATCGTGGACCGGATCGGGCTCACCCCCACCCCGCTGTTCCTGCCGGTCGGCATCGCGGGTGACTTCCGCGGCCTGTTGCGGCGCGGCGAGGAGGGCGCTCCCGTCGAGTACATCCACTTCACCCGCACCGCGGGCGGCGCGACCATCGCGCCCGAGGAGCACTACACCCCGGAGCAGGCACTCGAACGCGAGGGCGATGTCTGGGTCACCGCCGCCGAGGAGAGCGAACTGCTCTCCGCCGCGGGCCAGGACCACGACCAGGAGCTGTTCCTCGCGGGCCACACCTCACCGGTCATCTACGCCTCCGCCATGCTGAATTTCGGTGTGCGCCAACTGCTCGAGACGCTGGTGCGGCTCGCCCCGCCGCCCGCCGCCCGCAAGGACGTGAACGGCGGAACGCGCGAGACGACCGATCCGTTCAGCGCGGTGGTGTTCAAGGTGCAGGCCGGTATGGACACCGCCCACCGTGACCGGCTGGCCTTCATGCGCGTGGTCTCCGGCGAGTTCGAGCGCGGCATGGTGGTGACGCACGCCCAGACCGGACGACCGTTCGCCACCAAGTACGCGCTCACCGTCTTCGGCCGCGAGCGCACCACGGTCGACACCGCCTATCCGGGCGATGTGGTCGGCCTGGTCAACGCCAATGCGCTGGCCCCGGGCCACACCCTCTTCGCCGGGAAGAAGGTGGAGTTTCCGCCCATCCCGTCCTTCGCGCCGGAGCACTTCGCCACCCTGCGCGCCCGGAGCGCGGGCAAGTACAAGCAGTTCCGCAAGGCCATCGACCAGCTCGATTCCGAGGGCGTGGTGCAGGTGCTGCGCAACGACGTGCGCGGCGACGCCACCCCGGTGCTGGCCGCCGTCGGCCCGATGCAGTTCGAGGTCGTCACCGCCCGCATGCAGGCGGAATTCACTGTCGAGACCCAGCTGGACCGCCTCCCCTACTCGCTGGCCCGGCGCACCGACGCCGAATCGGCCCCGGAACTGTCCCGCCAGCGCGGCGTCGAGGTGTTCACCCGCAGCGACGGCGTGCTGCTGGCGCTGTTCGGCGACAAGTGGAAGTTGCAGTACATCCAGAAGGAGCTGCCGAACCTCACCCTCGAACCCCTGGTCGCGGGCGTGGAATAGACCGGCTCGCGGCGGCCCGTCGCCCGCTCGGACGAGAGCGCGCGGGCCGTCGGTGCGTCCGGAGACCGCTCAGCCCATGGACCGCTCAGCCCATGGTCGCTTCGGGCGGGCCGGGCTCGCCGCGATTCGCATCCGCGGGTTCGCGGGCGATGAGCCCCCAGCGGCTGGAGGTGAGCCGCAGACTGGGCAGGTCGGAGAGGGACAGCACCACCTCGTAGGTGCGTTCGTAGCCGGTGTGTGCGATACGCCAGCACCCGTCCCCGCACTTCACGTACTTGTCGGTGTAGAAGGCCGCCCCGCGTAGCAGCATATTGTGGCCGGGGATGAGCACGGTGTCGGCCAGGTACCAGGTGCCGGTGGCCGTATCGCCGTCCACGTCGATCTCCGGGTGGTCGCAGCGGTGTTCGGTGATGACGTGCGGTCCGAGCGTGTTCCGCATGAAAGCGAGGAAGGCGTCGCGGGATTCGAACTGCAGATACTCGCTGTAGGTGGCGGTCGCCTCCGGGACCATGGTGTCGGCGAACTCGTCCCACGCCTTGGTGTCCAGGGCGCGCAGGTAGCGGAACTTCAGCCGGCTGATCGCGGCGACGGCATCGGCGTCCATACCTCCCACAATCCCATCACGGATACGGGATTCTCGCCGATTGGCGCAGATCTGTACCGATTCGCTATCGCCCCGGCATCCCAGCGGTATCGAATGCCGGACCGGCGGTCACGAGTCGATGTTGAAGCAGGTGTGGCAGAAGTCCTCGCCGAACTCGGTCAGCCGCAGACTCTTCCGCACGATCTTGGGCACCCGTCCGGCCTTCTTCAGGGCCGCCTCCACCACGGGCTGCACCTCGAGCACCATGTAGCGACTCAGCACCACCGGATCGTCGGAGGTCGCGGTCAGGCCCAACCGGTTCAGGTTGATCAGATAGAGGCGTGACCGGTCCGGATAGCGCACGCCCGCCTGCTCGGGCACCGAGGTCAGATCGCCCGCCACCAGTTCCGAACCGATGCCGAGCGGCCGGTTGGTGCGCACGTCCACCGACGGCTGCGGGCCGTTCAAGGCCATGAATCGCAGAATGCGCGCCTCATCGGGAGCCAGTTCGTCGAGAATGCGGTCGTAGGCGGGATGCACGGCCTCGGTGAAGTACACATCCGCCGATCGCGCCAGCAGCGCGTCGCCGCGGCGGCGCAGATCCTCCGCGCTGGCCGAGCGGATGAGGCTGCCGTTGACCGGCAGCGCCTGGTGCGCCGGACCCACGGGCGTGGGCACATAGCTGACGATCTCGCGCACCGACCCCTCGGTGACGCCGAGTGCGCTGCGCGCGATGGACCGCAGCGCCGCCCCCGTCCGCTCGGCGATATCGGCCGACGACTCGCCGTCCAACGCGGCCTGGGTGAGCTGTTTGGTGATCTCGAACGAGGTGTCGACCGCCCACTGCCCGCTGCGCACCGCCGTGCCGACCGCCAGGCCGGCCGCACGGAATGCCCCGCGAATCAGCCGCGCCTCATTGCTGATCTGCCGCTGCTCCACATCCGAGCTGCGCTCCACGGCACGGGAACCCGGACGGACCACCGCTTGCCCGGTCCTGTCGTCTGCCACGTCTACTCCGAAGTTCGCCAGGTGAACGAAACCGTTCACAGATTATGCCGCCGACAGACCCCAGGCACGGTGAACCGGTCAGCCATGCGAAGGCTACCCCGTCCTCGCCCGGCGACACTCGCCCAACATGACCCCCGACACCGTCAACCGAATGGGATATGGCTGTGGTCCCCGCCATTGTGGCGGCAGCGCCCGGACGACGACACATCGGGGCGGACCATTGTGACCGAGATCTCGCCGACCGGAGAACCGCGAGTGGACCTGCTACCTGAATCGACAGTAAGGTCCGACTGCCGACGGGGTGCTAACTTGAGCGTGCCGGTACAGCGGCTCGTACCGGTAGGGGTCGGCAGGAGGGTGTCGTGCTAGAGAGTGTTTTCGGAATCCACCCGACCATTCTGCTGGAGATCATTACCATTCCGTTGTTCACGGGGGTCATCGGCTACATCACCAACTGGACCGGTGTGCTGATGCTGTTCAAACCGCTCAACTTCCACGGCGTCCGGATGCCGGGGTTGGCGGCGTTGTTTCCGTACCTGCCCAAGCGAATTCAGGTGCTGCCGCTGCTGCAGTACGACGGGCGGATGGGATGGCAGGGGATCGTTCCGTCACGTGCGGACAAGATGGCGTCCATCGCGGTGGACAAGGGGTTGGCCAAACTCGGGAGCGTCGCGGACTTCTATCGGGAACTGGAACCCGACAAACTGGCCGAACACCTGACCGAAATAGCGGAACTTCAGATCCGCGACATCGTTGAAGAGATCTTGAAGCGGGAACATCCGCAACTCTGGTACAACCTGCCGACGCAGGTCCGGGAGCTCATTCACGAACGCGTCCGGCAGCAGCTGCCGGATATTCTGCGGGAGCTCACCGATGAACTCGGCGCCAACATCGATCAACTGCTCGACGTCAAGCAGATGGTGATTCGCTACTTCCAGGCGCGCCCGCAGTTGCTGAACAGTGTTTTCCAGGTGCTGGGCGCCAAGGAACTGCGGTTCATGCAGAATTTCGGCTTCTACTTCGGCGCGCCCATGGGCCTGATCCTGGTCGCCATCCTGCAGACCGGGCGGATCTATGAGATCTCCTGGCTGAACACCTGGGTGGTGCTCCCCATCGGCGGCATCGTCATCGGCTGGGTGGTGAACTGGGTTGGCATCAACCTGATCTTCGAGCCCGCCTACCCCAAGTGGTGGTGCCCGTGGCGGCAAGGGTTGCTGATCAAGCGACAGCCCGAGATCACCGAGGGTTATGCGGAATTGGTATCGCGGGAGATCATGACCGTGGCCAATATCGGTGACGAGCTGCTCAACGGGCCGCGCTCGGACCGGACCGTGCAGATGCTGGAGGACATGCTGCGACCGGCCGCCGACCGGGCCCTCGGTCCGGCCAAGGGCGCGGTCAAGTTCATGCTCGGCAGCCGCGAGTACGACACCCTCCAGTCGACCCTCACCGCCGAGGCCACGCGCATCGCGCCCATCGCCTTCGCCGACCCGTCGTTCAATGTGCAACAGGGCAAACAGGTCTCGGAGTACATCGCCAAACAAATGTCGGCGCTGAGCCCGCCCGAGTTCGTGGACATGCTGCGATCGGCCATCAAACAAGACGAATGGCTTTTGTTCGTCCATGGCGGCGCGCTCGGGCTGCTCGCGGGCTACGCTCACATCCTGGTCTTCGGAACAGGAGTAGCGACCACATGGATCTGAGCGAATCCGATGCGGACGACGACGATCGGGAGTATTCGACCGAACTCGCCGTGCGACCGACACCGCCCGTACCGGTCGTGCCCGAACCCGAGCGCACCAGCACCGTGCGCACCACCACCGGTGTGGTGCGGGTGGCGTGGTCGGCGCTGACGGAGGTGACGGCCTGGGGCGTGGGCACCGCGCTCGGCGTCACCGGAACCGTGCTGCGCGGCAGCATGTCCGGGCAGCCGCCCCGCGAGATCCTGACCGAAGCCGGCGCCCAGGTGCGGGATTCGCTCCGGCAGGCGCTCGGGGTGCAGCACGCGCCCGGTCCCGAACCGGTGCCGGACACCGCCACGGTCACCGCGCTGCGGGCGCGCGGCGCAGAACTCCTGCGGCAGTCCGCCGATCTGCACGGGGCCGAGGAGAGCCATCCCGCCTACGCCCGCATCCTGGGCGAGCTGGCCCCCGACGAGGCCCGGATAGTCCGCTTCCTCTACCTCGACGGGCCGCAGCCCGCCATGGACATCCGCCTCAGCCGCACCTCCGGCACCCGCGGCGGCTGGTTCAACCTGCTCGGCGAGGACGCGGGGCTGCGCTATCCCAACCGCACCGACGAATACCTCACCAACCTGCGCCGCCTGGGCCTGATCGACCTGGGCCGCGAACCGCTCGGCAATCCCAACCGGTACCAACTGCTGGAAGCCATACCCGAAGCGCGAAAGCTGCTGAAACGGACCGGCTTCGGAACCAAGGTCCTCTACCGCACCATCGAGCTGACCGGCTTCGGCGGCGGCTTCGTGCGCACCTGCCTCCCGGTGCCCAGCCTGGATCAGGCGCTGTAGGCCCGCCGCGGTTCCGCCGCCGCCCCCGCGTCGTTCGCGGCGGCAGCCGACCGGAGCGGCTGCGGCTCGCGGTTCGCGGCTCACACCGGCATTGCCACGGCGGCCGTCGGCATGCGGCAGGCGCGGGAAGGCCACCCGCGGGCCGCCACCGACGAGCGACCGGAGACGGCGTGCGACCGGAGACGGCGTGCGACCGGAGGCCGCGTGTGATCGGGAGGCTCAGGCGTTGTCGGCCAGTTCGAGCCAGCGTTCCTCCGCCGCGTCCTTCTCCGCCTGCACCTGCTTCAGCTCGCCGCCCAGGGTGATGAGCTTGTCGGGATCGGTGGCCGCTTCGGCGAGGGCGGCGTGCAGCTTCCGCTCGCGGTCGGTGAGCTTCTCGATGGAGCGTTCCAGTTTGGCGAGTTCCTTGCGGGCGGCGCGGTAGGCGGCCGAATCCGTGGTGGGAGTCGCGGTATTCGCCTGGCCGCCCCCGGGTTTGGCGGGGGCGTTCCCGGCCTCGGTCAGGGCGGCACGCTTGCGCAGGTACTCCTCGATGCCGCCGGGCAGATTGGTGAGCTTTCCGTCACCGAACAGCGCCCAGGTGGAATCGCAGATGCGCTCGATCAGGTAGCGGTCGTGGGAGATCACCACCAGGGTGCCCGGCCAGTTGTCGAGCAGGTCCTCGAGCTGCTGGAGGGTGTCGATATCGAGGTCGTTGGTGGGCTCGTCGAGCAGCAGCACGTTCGGTTCGCTCATCAGAATGCGGGTGAGCTGCAACCGACGACGCTCGCCGCCGGAGAGGTCACCGACCGGGGTGCGCTGCTTGGCCGGGGTGAAGCCCAACCGCTCGGCCAGCTGACCCGCCGAGATCTCTTTGTCGCCCAGCATCATTCGCTGCGCGACATCCTGAACCGCCTCCAGTACCCGCATATCCAGCGGCAGATCGTCGAGTTCCTGCCGCAGCCAGCCGATGCGGACGGTCTGCCCCTGAATCCGCTTGCCCGCCTTCAGGTCCGTCTCACCGGCCAGGGCACGCAGCAGTGTCGTCTTGCCGGAGCCGTTGACTCCGACCAGGCCCACCCGCTCGCCGGGCGCGAGCCGCCAGGTCAGGTCGCGCACCAGCTCGCGGTCGTCGGGGGTGGCGAGGGTGACGTCCTCGAGTTCGATCACCACTCGGCCCAGGCGTTTACGCGCGAAGGAGGCCAGTTCGACGGTGTCGCGCGGCGGCGGCACATTGGCGATCAGCGCCTCGGCGGCCTCCACCCGGTAGCGCGGCTTGGAGGTGCGTGCCTGCGGGCCGCGCCGCAGCCACGCCAGCTCCTTGCGCGCCAGATTCTGCCGCCGCGCCTCGGCGGCGTCGGCCTGGCGGGCCCGCTCGGCGCGCGCGAAGATCCAGTCGTTGTAGCCGCCCTCGTAGGTCTCCACCTTCCCGCCCACCACCTCCCAGGTGCGGGTGGCGACGGTGTCGAGGAACCAGCGGTCGTGGGTGACCACCACGAGGGCGCTGCGCCGGGCCAGCAGATGCCGCGCCAGCCACTGCACACCCTCCACATCGAGGTGGTTGGTGGGCTCGTCGAGCACGAGCAGATCGAGTTCGCGCACCAGGGCCGCTGCCAAGGCGACACGGCGGCGTTCACCACCGGAGAGGTTCGTGACGAGCGTGTCCATGCCCAGATCGGCGATGCCGATGCCCTCGACCACCGACCGAATCCGCGGATCGGACGCCCACTCGTGTTCGGCCACACCGTCGGCCCCACCGCCACCCGCGGTCGAATCGGCGGACGATGCCCACATCTGCTGATCCTCCGCCAGCCCCGCCAGCACCACCTCCCCGACCGTCGCCCCGTCCGGCAGCACCCCGCGCTGCGTGACCACCGCCATGCGCAGCCCGCCCATGCGGCTCACCCGGCCGCTGTCCGGCCCCTCGATCCCGGTCAGCACCTCCAGCAGCGTGGTCTTGCCCCCGCCGTTCAGGCCGACGACCCCGATCCGGTCCCCCTCGTGAATACCGAGCGAGACATTGTCGAGCAGCGGCTTGATACCGAAGCTCTTGCCGACCTGCTCCAGATTGATCAGGTTAACCATGGGCTTGCCCGCCTCTCCACGTCTGCTGCCGGTCGCGCGAATCCACTCACATCGGGACGCGGACCGGCGGCCACGACCGTGGAGACTTCTGGGCGTACCCAGATCCTTACGAAATCAGTTGTCACCGGGTCGGTGCACGCCGGGGTCCGATACGACCCGGGCTCCGGGCACCGGACCGCTGGCGGTGCGGACGCTGCGGCAGACGCCCGCGCCCGAGAGTTCGGCGGCGACCGCCACCGCGGCCTCCTCGCTCTCGCAGAGGAAGGCGCAGGTCGGACCGGAGCCGGACACGATGCCCGCGAGCGCGCCCGCCGCCACGCCGCCACGCAGGGTGCGGCGCAGTTCCGGTTTGAGCGACAGGGCCGCGGCCTGGAGATCGTTGCCGAGCAGCGGTGCGAGCTGCCGCGGGTCGCCGGAGGCCAGAGCCTGTAGCAGCGCCTCGGGGCTGTCCAGGCGGGGCGGGTCGCCGACCTCGCGCAACCGGTCCAGTTCACGGAAGACCTCGGGTGTCGACAGCCCGCCCTTGGCCAGCGCCAGCACCCAGTGAAAGCTGTTGCGGGACAGCACCGGAAGCAGCTTCTCGCCGCGCCCGCGGCCCAGGGCGGTGCCGCCGTGCAGCGCGAACGGCACATCGCTGCCCAGTTCGGCGGCGATATCCAGCAGCTGCTCGCGGCTGAGCCCCAGTTCCCACAGGTCGTTGAGCCCCACCAGCGCGGCCGCCGCGTCGGCGCTGCCCCCGGCCATGCCGCCCGCGACCGGAATCCCCTTGTCGATGGCGATGTCGACCAGCGGCGCGCGGCCGTCCAGATGTGCCAGCCGGACCGCCGCCTTCCACACCAGATTGGTGCGGTCGGTCGGCACCTCGGCCGCGCCCTCCCCGGTCACCTTCACCGCGAGCGAGCCCGCGGGCGCGAGCCGCACATCGTCGCTCAGCGACAGAGCCTGGAATACCGTGGTGAGGTCGTGGTATCCGTCGTCGCGCAGATCGCCCACCCCGAGGTGCAGATTCACCTTCGACGGGGCGCGCACGACCACGGGACCGGGTACAACAGACAGCACGCGCCAAGCCTAGTGCGCACCGGCCCCCGAGAACGAACGGCGGCACGGCCGCCGGGCAGCGCACCCGGCGCACCGTGCCGCCGTCCCCGGATCGGCGGAAGCACCGCCCACCGGCCGATCCGTGACTCCGCGTCTACAGCAGGGCACCGCCGGTGGCGTCGATCCACTGGCCGGTCACCCAGCGGGAATCGGCCGAGGCGAGGAAGCCGACCACATCGGCGATATCGTCGGCCTGCCCGACCCGCCGCAGCGGCGACATGGCCGCGACGGTCGCCTGTGTCTCGTCATTGCGCAGCCAGGCGGCATTCATATCGGTGTCGACGATGCCGGGCGCGACCGCGTTGACGGTGATGCCGCGCGCGCCGACCTCCTTGGCGAGGATCGCGGTGAAGGCGTCGAGCGCGGCCTTGGTCATGGTGTAGGCGATGAGCTGCGGCATATGCGCGCCGTGGGTGAGTCCGGTGGAGATGTTGACGATGCGGCCGCCGTCGCGCATGCGCTCCAGGGCCGCTCGGGTGATGAAGAACGGGGCCTTGGTGTTGACGGCGAACACGCGGTCGTAGGACTGCTCGTCGGTACCCGCGATGGGTTCCCGGATGCCGTCGGTGCCCGCGTTGTTGACCAGGATGTCGAGGCCGTCGGCCTGGGCGTCGTAAGCCTCGAACAGCGTCCGCACGTCGCCGGGCTCGCCGAGGGTGGCCTGAATCGCGAAGGCCGATCCGCCCGCCGCCTCGATGGCCGCGACGGTCTCCTTCGCGGCGGCCGCATTGCCGTTGTAGTGCACCGCGACCCGCGCCCCGTCGCGGCCGAGTCGTTCCGCGATACCGCGTCCGATGCCGCGGCTGCCGCCGGTCACCAGTGCGGTCTTCCCTGTCAGCGTGCCCATGTCGAAACCTTTCTCTAGCGGTCGCTACAGAAGGACGGTAGCACATTAAATAGCAGTCGCTATAAAATAGACCCCATGGGCGCACCGACGCGGGGACGACCCCGCTCCTTCGATCGAGATGCCGCGCTGGACAAGGCGATTCACCTGTTCTGGCGCAAGGGATACGAGGCCACCTCCACCCGCGATCTCACCGAGGAGCTCGGCATCGGCGCGCCGAGCCTGTACGCGGCCTTCGGCGACAAACTGCAGCTGTTCACCGAGGCGGTGCAACGCTTCGGCGAGTGCTACGGCGGATTCGCCATGCGCGCCTTCGCCGAGGCGCCCACGGCACGCAGTGCGGCCGCACGCCTGCTGCGCGAGGCCGCGGCGGCCTATACCGAGCCCGGTCGCCCACCCGGATGCATGGTGATGAGCGCCGGGGTCAATACCACCAACAGCGAGGTCGCCGCACTGCTCCGGGATAAGCGCAATCGCAATGTGGCAGTGCTGGAGGAACGCATCCGAGCCGACGTCGCGGCCGGGATCCTGCCCGCGGATACCGATCCCGCCGCGCTCGCGCGGTACACGGCGGCGGTTCTACAGGGCATGTCCCAGAGCGCGCAGGACGGCGCGACCGCCGCCGAACTGAACAAGGCCGCGGAACTGGCCATGCACGCTTGGCCCGAGGAGATCGCGCGCCGGGACTTCCGGTGACGGGCTTGCGCTAGGTACCCCTTGGGGGTACCTTCATCGGTGTCGGGGATACCCCCGCACCGTATGATGAGCGCGAGAAGGAGTCTGACATGGCCACCAGCACCTACACCGTCACCGGGATGACCTGCGGCCACTGCGTCGGTTCGGTCCAGAAGGAGATCGGCAAGATCGACGGTGTCACCAATGTCGACGTGGACCTCGCGAGCGGTCTGGTGAAGGTGGAGTCGAACGCTCCCCTCACCGACGCCGACGTCGTGGCCGCCGTCGACGAGGCGGGTTACCAGGTGGCGGGCTGAGATGAACGATCGACTGAGGTTCGCCGCGTTCGGTGGCGGACTGGTCGTGCTGTTCGGGGCCGCGCTCGGGATCGGCGCCCTGGTGGGCGACCCGAGCCCGGCCTCGAGCCACGACACCTCGCAGAGCCGGACCGACCAGCACGACGCGTTCGGACTCGACGCCAGCGCATCCGGCTACACCCTCGGCGAGATCAGCGCACCGAGCACCGCACATCAACCCGGCGTGCTGAGCTTCCGGATCACCGGACCATCCGGAACCGTCACCGCCTACGACGAACAGCACGAGAAGGATCTGCACCTGATCGTGGCCCGCACCGACGCCGGCCAGTACCGGCATGTGCATCCGGAGCTGGCCGCGGACGGCACCTGGTCCATCGACTGGACGTGGAAGGAGCCGGGCACCTACCGGGTGTTCGCCGATTTCGCGCCGACCGGCGGGCCGGGCGGGCTCACCCTGAGCCGGACCGTCACCGTGACCGGGCAGACCGCACTCCAGCCCCTGCCGCCGCCGTCACGAACCGCCGAGGTGGACGGGTACCGGGTCACCCTGACCGGTGATCTGACCACCGCCGGAAGCCGATTGGGCTTCACCGTCACCCGGGACGGCGAACCGGTCACCGATCTGCGACCCTACCTGGGCGCGTACGCGCACCTGGTGGCGCTGCGGGCCGCCGACCTCGCCTACCTGCACGTCCATCCGCAGGGCGAGGTAGGCAGCACACCCCCCGGACCGGAGGTCGCCTTCCACGCGGAAGCGCCCACCGCCGGGGAATACCGCCTGTACCTGGATTTCTCACACGACAACGCGGTGCACACCGCGGAATTCACCATCGCAGCCACTGCCGCCCCCGTCCCGGCCGATCCGGGAGGGCTCGGAGAACACGAAGGAGGTCACTGATGAGCGCGCCGACTACCGAGCGGTCCGTCGAACTCGAGATCGGCGGTATGACCTGCGCCTCCTGCGCCTCCCGAATCGAGAAGCGGCTCAACCAGATCGAGGGTGTCAATGCGTCGGTCAACTACGCCACCGAGAAGGCCAGGGTCGACTTCCCGGCGTCGGTGAGCGCCGACGATCTCATCGAGCAGGTCACCGAGGCCGGTTACACCGCGGCCGTGCACGCCACCGAACCGGTGCGCACCGAGGCGGCCGAGCACGATTCCCGTCCCAGCGCCACCGCGGAGTTGCGGCACCGGCTGCTGGTGAGCCTGGCGCTCGCGCTGCCGGTCGTGGCCATGTCCATGATCCCGGCATTGCAGTTCGACAACTGGCAGTGGCTCTCGCTCACGCTGACCGCGCCCATCGTGGTGTGGGGCGGCGCGCAGTTCCACCGCGCCGCCTGGGTGAACGCCAAGCACGGCACCGCCACCATGGACACGCTCATCTCGCTGGGCACCATCGCGGCCTTCAGCTGGTCGGTGTACGCGCTGTTCTTCGGCGACGCGGGTATGCCCGGCATGAAACACCCCTTCACCCTGAGCATTTCGCGCACGGACTCGGCCTCCACGCTGTACTTCGAGGTCGCGGCCGTGCTGATCGTGGCCATTCTGGCAGGCCGGTACTTCGAGACCCGATCCAAGGAGAAGGCCGGATCGGCGCTGCGCGCCCTGCTCGAAATGGGTGCGAAGGAGGTGTCGGTGCTGCGCGGCGGCGCCGAAACCCGCATCCCGGTGGCCGATTTGACGGTCGGCGAGGAATTCCTGGTCCGGCCGGGCGAGAAGATCGCCACCGACGGCGTTGTGGTGAGCGGCAGTTCGGCCCTCGACATGAGCATGCTGACCGGCGAGTCCGTGCCCGTCGAGGTCGGCCCCGGCGACGAGGTGGTCGGGGCGACGGTGAACGCGGGCGGCATGCTGACCGTGCGCGCCACCCGTGTCGGCGCGGACACCCAGCTGGCCCAGATGGCCAAGCTGGTGGAGGACGCGCAGAACGGCAAGGCACAGGTGCAGCGGCTCGCCGACCGGGTGGCCGGGGTCTTCGTGCCGATCGTCATCGCTATTTCCGTTGCGACGCTGGGCTTCTGGCTCGGCACCGGAACGGCCACCGCCGCCGCGTTCGGTGCGGCCGTCGCGGTGCTGATCATCGCCTGCCCGTGCGCCCTCGGCCTGGCCACCCCGACCGCGCTGCTGGTCGGCACCGGGCGCGGTGCGCAGCTGGGCATCCTGATCAAGGGTCCGCGGGTGCTGGAGTCGACCCGGCGCATCGACACCGTGGTACTGGACAAGACCGGCACCGTGACCACCGGCAAGATGACGCTGGCGGAGGTGATTCCGGCCGCCGACCAGAGCGCCGACGATCTGCTCGCGGTGGCCGCGGCGGTGGAGCACGGTTCCGAGCACCCGGTTGCCAAAGCCGTGGTGGACGGTGCCGCGGCCGAGGGCCTGCCCCTGGAGCCGGTGGAGCAGTTCGTCTCCCACGGCGGCAAGGGCGTGCGGGGCCTGGTGGGTGAACGCGCGGTGGTGATCGGACGCACCTCGCTGCTCGATGATTGGTCGATCGCGCTGCCGGAGTCGTTGGCGCAGGCCAAGTCCCAGGCCGAGGCCGCCGGGCACACCGCCATCGTGGTGGCCTGGGACGGCGCCGCCCGCGGCGTGCTGGTGATCGCCGACGCGATCAAATCCACCAGCGCCGAGGCGATCTCGGACCTGAGGGCGCTCGGCCTCACACCCGTGCTGCTGACCGGAGACAATGCCGCCGCCGCCCGCACGGTGGCGGACCGGGTCGGCATCCCCGAGGTGATCGCCGAGGTGCTGCCCAGTGACAAGCTCGACGTGATCAAGCGGCTCCAGGACGAGGGCAAGGTCGTCGCCATGGTCGGTGACGGCGTCAACGACGCCGCCGCCCTCGCCCAAGCCGACCTCGGCCTGGCCATGGGGACCGGCACCGATGTGGCCATCGAGGCCAGCGACATCACGCTGGTGCGCGGCGACCTGCGCACGGTGGCCGCCGCCATCCGCCTGTCCCGGGCCACCCTGGGCACCATCAAGGGCAACCTGTTCTGGGCGTTCGGCTACAACGTCGCGGCCATCCCGCTGGCCGCGGCGGGCATGCTCAACCCGATGCTCGCCGGTGCCGCCATGGCGCTGTCCAGCGTCTTCGTGGTGAGCAACAGCCTGCGCCTGCGGCGCTTCGCCTAGCCGCACGCGGCACGAATCGACCGGGTCGGTCGGGATCGCCCCACGGCGGCACCGACCGACCCGGTCGCCGTCGCATCCGACCCCGATCCACCCGGTCGCTCGCGAACCAATCCACCCGGTCGCCGATCGTCGCGGGCCGGTCCATGGCAGACTCGCCTGCGGCCATCCGTTGTCCAGCCGAGAGGATCTCTCGTGTCCACCCCCACCGGCCCCGATGGGCTGCCCAGCATTGCCGAATACCTCGCCTCGGCGGGCGTGCACGTGGAGTCCGTCGCGCCCGGAGACCCTGGTGCACCGCAGGTCTCGATCCCGGTGCCGGAGGGGTGGCAGCAGATGAACCCGGCGCAGTTCCCCGGCGCGTACGGGGTGTGGGCGACCGCGCCGGAGGGCGGCTGGGCCGACAACGCCGTGGTGCTGGTCGCGAAGTTCTCCGAGCCGATGGACTCGTCCAAGCTGCTGGAGTGCGGGTTCACCGATGCGCGGCGGCTGCCGGAGTGGCAGGAGCTCGACACCCACACCGGCGAATTCAACGGCTTCCCGTCCTCGGCGATCACCGGCACCTACGTGGTCGAACCGATGACCCTGTGGGCCTACAACCGGTACGTCATCCTCGAGGATCGCTATCTGGTGCAGCTGACCGTCACCACGCGCGCCGACCACGACGGCGCGGACGCGGCAGCCATTGTCGCGGGGCTGGCCGTTTCCGCCTGAGCCGGAGCGGCGGTCTCGATCCCGCGCGGCTGTCTCAGCCTTGTTCGGCCAGGCGGACGAAGGCCGCCGTATCGAGGGTCTCACCGCGTGCGGTGGGCGCGATTCCCGCTGCCACCAAACGCTTTTCGGCTTCGGCCGGGGAGCCCGCCCAGCCCGCCAGGGCGGCGCGCAGCGTTTTGCGGCGCTGCGCGAAGGCCGCGTCCACCACCGCGTAGACCCGCTGCCGGAACTCGGCGTCCTGCGGCCACGGGGAGACGGTGAAGCGGTCGATGCGGACCAGACCGGATTCGACCTGCGGAACCGGCCAGAAGATCTGGCGGCCGACGGTTCCGGCACGGCGAACCGGACCGAAGAAGCCCGCCTTGACGCTGGGGACGCCGTAGACGCGGCCACCGGGCTCGGCGGCCAGGCGCTCGGCCACCTCCAACTGCACCATGACGAGTGCGGTTCGGATGCTGGGCAATTCGGCCATCAGCGTCAGCAGCACCGGGACCGCGACGTTGTAGGGCAGATTCGCGACCAGCGCCGTGGGTGCGGCGGGCAGATCGGCGGCGGTGACCTTCATGGCGTCGGAGAGCACCACCGTCAGGCGATCGGACAGCTCGGGGGCCCGCGCCGCCACCGTATCGGGCAGGGCGCGGGCGAGCACCGGGTCGATCTCCACCGCCACCACCCGGTCGACCACATCGAGCAGCGCCAGGGTCAGCGAACCGAGTCCGGGTCCGACCTCGAGCACCACGTCCTCGGGGCCGACCCCCGCCGTGCTCACGATGCGCCGCATGGTGTTGGCATCGTGCACGAAGTTCTGACCGAGCTGCTTGGTCGGCCGCACCCCGAGCCGTTCGGCCAGCTCCCGCACTTCGGCGGGACCCAGCAGAGCGGCTCGACCACGGGCGATATCGGACTCGGACACGCCGCCAAACGTATCAACACGGCCGCGCCGAGCACGCACCTGCCCGCGCCGTCGCTCGCCCCACGGCCACCTCTCCCCCGCTGCTCCGTCGTCGCTCGAACGACGGCGGCAGCCGCTACCGCATGGTCAGGCGCCGAGCGGCGGCCACCCCGACCACCGGCCGTTCCGCCGTCCGCGCCCGCCGCCTCCGGGCGCGTCTCACGGCAACGTCGGCGTGGACAGCACCCGGGCTACGAAGCCCTCGATGGCCGCCCACATCTCCGGGTTGAGTTCGGTGTGCTCACCCATGCCGACGACCGTCGAGTAGTCGACCCCGTTGGCGGTGAACTGCGCGGCCAAAGCGGCGTGCAGCGGTGACGGAACCACCTTGTCGGTGGCGTTGAGCAGCAGCAGGATCGGGGCGTCGTAGCCGCTGGTCGGCACCGCCATGTAGTCGGTGACGGCGGTGCGGAAGCGCTCGTCCGCGAGCGGCCGGGCCAGCATCTCCCCCACCGAGATGCCGTCCACCACCCGCATGATGCCGTCGAAGCAGAGGCCGCTGGCGTCATCGAGGACCTGGCGGCCGCGTGGGGTGAGGTAGCTGTCCAGGTCGAGTTCGGGACGCGTATCCCGCAGTCCGGCGAACATGCTCACCACGAATCCGTCGATGGCATTGCCGAGCTGGCCCGGCACCGCGGGCACGTACGGCCCGACGAGCGGGGCGACCTTCTCGATATCCGAGGCCGGATCGACGGCGATGGTCCCCCGGAAGTCCAGGTCGGGCAGCAGCGCCGCTTGCAGGTGCGCGGTGCCCAGCGCCGCGTGGCCGCCCTGTGAGAAGCCGGTGACCGCCCACGACCGCGACAGATCGGAGCGGATCTCGCGCGCCGCCCGCACCAGGTCGATGGTGGCGGTCGCCTCGGTGCGCGTCTCCAGATACGGGTGCGGTCCGGTGTCGAACCGGCCGAGCCCGAGGAAGTCGGGCGCGACCACGGCGAAACCCTTGTTCACGAAGTACTGGAGGACCGCGTCCTCCTTGGGTCGGCTGAATCGGCTGCCGGCGCTCTGCCCGCCGCAGCCGGGGCCGAGCCCGGAGGTGCCGTGGTCGTAGGCCATGATCGGCCAGCCGCCCAGGGGCGGCGTCCCTTCCGGAACGATCAGGGCCCCACTGGCTTTCACCGGCTCGCCGTTGGAGCGCGTGGTCCAGTAGTCGACGGAGTACCCGTTGGCCATCCCCCGCCAGCCGGCGGGCTGCGCCTCCACCGCGATCGGTGTGCCCTCGGCCGCCGCCTGCGCCGGGGCCACCGGAACACTCAACAGCGCTCCCGCCGACACCGTCGCCGCGGCCAGGACACGCGTCCACCCGCCGAACACTCGCATGCGATCCTCCATCAGGTCCCCGACCCGGGAATGACTATCGAACCGCCATGCAGCCTAATGAACTGAACAACGGTCCAATCTGAAGATTCTCTGGCAATCCGCCGTTGACCCCACCTGTAACTTGTTCTAATTTCGGGCGATGGATCGCAGATACGACGACCGTCGCGTACTCGTCACCGGCGCGGGCTCCGGCATCGGACAGGGCATCGCCCTGCGACTGCTGGCCGAGGGCGCGCAGCTGGTCGCCGCCGACGTCAACGAGACCGGACTGGCCGCCACCGTCGAGGCCGCCCCCGCCGACCAGCGCGACCGGCTGCGCGCCCTGGCGGTGAACGTGGCCGATCAGGAGTCCACCCGCGCCGCCGTGGCCGAGGCGACCGAGTTCCTCGGCGGCCTGGACGTTCTCGTGAACGCGGCGGGCATCATGCGCGGCGGGCACACCCACGAACTACCCCTGGAGACCTGGAACCAGGTGCTCGCGGTGAACCTCACCGGCACCTTCCTGATGGTCCAGGCGGCCCTGCCGCACCTGCTCGAATCGCCGCACGGCGTCGTGGTGAACTTCTCCTCCACCAGCGCGTTCGGCGCGGCGCCGTATATGGCCGCCTACGCCGCGTCCAAGGCCGGGGTCAACGCGCTCACCCACTCCATCGCGCTCGAGTACTCGAAGCAGGGCCTGCGCGCGGTGAATATCGTGCCCGGCGGCATCAGCACCGCCATCACATCGAATCTCGACATCCCCGCCGACGCGGACTGGACCCTGATGGCCCGCCTGCCCGGCTGGCTGGAGGGCGGCGCGCTGGGCAAACCCGAGGACATCGCGGGTGTGGTGGCCATGGTCGCCTCCGAGGACGGCCGCTACATGACCGGCACCGAACTCCGCGTGGACGGCGGCGCGCTCATGTAGCGGCCGACGACCGCTGCGAGCGACAGTCCGCGTGGGTCATGTGAGCAACGGCCCGCGCGGGCGATACGAACAGCCGAAGCGGGAAGCCCGCTCAGCTCAGGCCCAGTCGGCTGGTGCAAGCGGGCCAGGCGCCCCAGCCCTGTCGCTGCCGGGTCACCTCGGCGATGGCGATCTGCTCCTCGCGGGTGGCCAGGTCGGCGCGCGGCGCGTAGCGCAGTCCACCCTGCCGGGCCCAGGTGTTCGCGTCGAACTGAATGCCGCCGTAGTAGCCGTTGCCGGTATTGATGGCCCAGTTGCCGCCGGACTCGCACTGGGCCAACGCGTCCCAGATCGCGCCGTCCCGCACCGGCGGCACCTCGGTGCCGGGCTTGGCGCCCTTGCGGATGGTCTTCGGCTCGGCGGGGACGATCACGGTCGAATCGACGAGTTCCCGGCCCGCCTCCTGGCCGTTCACGATGGAGACGGCGAAGGTCGCGTCGTGCACGCCCGGCTTGCCCGGATTCTCCACCACGGTCCGGCTCATGTTCAGCTCCGGATCCTCGATGATGTTCTCCGGCGGATCGAGAGGGATTCGCTCGGTGCGGTTCTCGATCACCCGCCGGGTGACGACGATCCTCATGCCGTCGGTGAGCGGGGTGTCGGCGGCGGGCTCCACGGTGTCCTGGTTCACCAGCGGGCGGCCCTGTACCTTCAGCAGTTCACCGACGGTCGGCGCGGCCAGCCGGACCAGCGTCGGCGCGCGGCCGTTGTCGGCGAGTTCCAGTGTGCGCGGGCTGGTCACCAGCAGCTGCCCACCCTCGAGCGGCAGCGGCGTGGGCCGGGCCGGGGAGGTGAACACATCGCTGGGCAGGCTCAGCTTCACCAGCGCCTCGGCGACGGTGAGCGCGGTGGTCCACACCTTCTGCTGCTGACCGTCGACGGTCAGCGCGACCTCGCGGGCGCGGTTGAGGGTGATGGTTGCCCCGTCGGCGACGGTGGCGTTCGCGGCCGGGCTCACGTCATCCTTGTCGTCGACCGAGAATCCGGCCGCCTTCAGCACCCCGCGCACGTCGCGGTACATGGTGCTCTGGATGTACTTCTGGCCGTCGACCACGACGGTGACCGTCTTGTGGTTCACGATGGCCAGGCCCGCGCCGACGACGAGCGTGACGAGCATCGCCGCGATGGCGCCGTACAGCAGCGGCGAGCGCGACGAGTTGATCTTCGTCAGAGCGTTCATCGGAAATCCCGGCATGGTCACAGTACGATAACGAGGGGGTCATGAATTGACAACCACTCCACGCGTACCGGGGCGTTTCAGAATAACGACCCGATATCGAAGCGCTGGTTGGTCACGATTCGGCTAGATCATAGTGAGCGAAGCCACACCGCGCGACCCACGGATCGACAGTGCGCAAACCCGTGACTTTCTCGCAGAAATCGTGCGACCTCAGATTCCGTAGACCAGCCGCGCATTCGCCGTGGTGATCTTGGCCAGCCGCACCGGATCCTGTTCGCGAAGTTCGGCCAGCGCCCGCACGGTGTACGGCAGGCAGTACGGCTCGTTCGGCGCGCCGCGGAAGGGATGCGGGGTCAGGAAGGGCGCGTCCGTTTCGACGAGAATCCGCTCCTCCGGCACCAGTTTCGCGGCCTCCCGCAATTCATGGGCATTCTTGAAACTGACGGTTCCGGAGAAACTCAGGTAGTAGCCCTCCTCCACGCACGCGACGGCCATGTTCGCGTCGGAGGAGAAACAATGGAAGATCACCGTTTCCGGTGCGCCCTCGTCCAGCAGGACGGCGAGCAGATCATGATCGGCTTCCCGATTGTGGATCATGAGCGGTTTGCCCAGTCGCTTGGCCAGGTCGATATGCCAGCGGAAAGCCTCGACCTGCTCCTCGATCGCGGCGCAGCCGTCGAGCTTGCCGGGCCAGTAGTAATCGAGGCCGGTCTCGCCCACGGCCACCACGCGCGGATCGCCCGCCAGCTTCTCCAGCTCCACCTTGGCCGCGTCGTCCAGCGCGGCGGCGCGCGTCGGATGCAGGGCCACGGCCGCGTAAACCCGCCGATCCCAGTGCGCGGCGCGCACCGCGAAACGGGCGGCCTCGAGATCGTCGGCGATCGTCACCACCTGACCGACCCCCACGGCCTGGGCCCGATCCACAATGGCGGCAACCGATTCCGCATCGCTCGCGCCGCAGGCGTCCAGATGGGTGTGCGCGTCCACCAGCGGGGACAGCGGTTCGGGCGGTTCCGGCGCGGGTCGCTTCTTACTCATCGACACCACCGCTTACAGGGATATTGAGGGGAGCGGCTGAAGGCACGCCGATTACAGTAGGACACACCATGAGCGCATCCGACCGCACCGCCACCCCTGGCGCATCAGCACCGGCCTTCTACATCACCACGGCCATCGCCTACCCGAACGGTGCGCCGCACATCGGGCACGCGTACGAGTACATCTCCTCCGATGCCCTGGCCCGTTTCAAGCGACTCGACGGCTTCGACGTGTTCTTCATGACCGGCACCGACGAGCACGGCCAGAAGGTGCAGCAGGCCGCCAAGGCCGCGGGCGTGCCCGAGCGCGAGTACGCGGCGGGCAACTCGGACGTGTTCGAGCGGATGGACTCCGCGCTCGACGTCTCCTTCGACCGGTTCATCCGCACCACGGACGCCGACCACCACGCCGCCTCCATCGCCATCTGGGAGCGGATGGCGGCCAACGGCGACATCTACCTCGACACCTACTCGGGCTGGTACTCGGTGCGCGACGAGGCCTTCTACACCGAGGAGGAGACCACCGTCCTCGACGACGGCACCCGCGTCTCCACCGAGACCAGGACGCCGGTGGAGTGGACCGAGGAGTCGAACTACTTCTTCCGGCTGTCCAACTACCAGGACAAGCTGCTCGAACTCTACGAGACGCGACCGGAGTTCATCGCGCCCGCCACCCGGCGCAACGAGATCGTCTCCTACGTGAAGGCCGGGCTGAAGGATCTGTCCATCTCCCGCACCACCTTCGACTGGGGCGTGCCGGTGCCGGGCGATCCGGCGCACGTCATGTACGTGTGGGTGGACGCGCTCACCAACTACCTCACCGGCGCGGGCTTCCCGAATACCGATTCCGCCGAGTTCCGGAAGTTCTGGCCCGCGGATCTGCACATTATCGGCAAGGACATCACCCGCTTCCACTGCGTGTACTGGCCCGCCTTCCTGATGTCGGCCGGTATCGAGTTGCCGAAACGCGTGTTCGTGCACGGGTTCCTGTACAACAAGGGCGAGAAGATGTCGAAGTCGGTCGGCAATGTGGTCGATCCGATGCAACTGGTCGACACCTACGGCCTCGACGCCGTGCGCTTCTTCCTGCTGCGCGAGATCTCCTACGGGCAGGACGGCTCCTACAGCCACGAGGGCATCGTCGGGCGCATCAATACCGACCTGGCCAACGAGTACGGCAATCTGGCGCAGCGCTGCCTGAAGATGGTCGCCCGCGACTTCGGTCCCGTGGTGCCGACGCCCGGTGAGCTCACCGCGGACGACAAGGCGCTGCTGGAACGGGCGAACGGGCTGCTGGAGAAGGTGCGCGCCGAATTCGACCAGCAGCAGATCCATCTCGGCCTGGAACAGCTGTGGCTCACCCTGGGCGAGACCAACCGCTACTTCTCCGCGCAGGCCCCGTGGACGCTCGCCAAGGCGGGTACGCCGGAGGACACCGCCCGGGAGGGCACCATCCTGTACGTGACCATGGAGGTGCTGCGGATCGTCTCCATACTGGTGCAGCCGGTGATTCCGGGTTCGGCGGACAAGATCCTGGATCTGTTGGGCCAGACCGGCCGCACCTTCGCCGATATCGCGACGCCGATCCAGCCGGGCACCGCACTGCCCGAGCCGGAGGTGGTCTTCCCGAAGTTCCGGGACCCTGCGGCGTAACCTCTCGAAAAGGGCTGTCGCCCAGACAGTTTGCTCACCGCTGGCCGGGTACGAGAAATCGTGCCCGGCCGCCGTGCTTTCGGCGGTCGGGAGGCGGTGAAGTCTCTCACAGCGAAACCGTCAGTCCGATAATCAAGACTGGTCGTTCGCACAGATTTGCCCGGGTAACCGATCGTTGGCCCCGCGCCCACCCGGACACCAAGATCACCTGATCACCCGAGGCGAAGTACTGATAGCCGAACCATATGCAGTTCGTGAGACTTTCAGTTACAGAAATTGTGAGATACCCAAATGTCTCAGACAGCCGACCCCGATCGACGATGTCGCAGACGAAGTTACCCTCGGGTAGCCTTCCATGCGTCCCCGCTATCGAATGAATTGCTCCCTACTTCCGAGGAGTCCCCGTGCCGTATTCACGATTCGAGGCGATCGGCGCATATCTGCCGTCCAAACGAGTCACCACCGAAGAACTCGTATCGCAATTGAAAACCGCGCCCGGCTTCGATCTCGAAAAGATCACGGGCGTCCAGGAGCGGCGCTTCCGCTCCACCGAACCCGGGCACATCGAAGATTCCTTCACCCTCGCCATGAATGCGGTGGAGGACTGTCTGTCCAGGTCACAGTATGCGGCCTCGGACCTGGACGTGATCATCTCCACCTCGATCACGCGGTCCAAGGACGGCACCAAGATGTATATGGAACCCTCCTTCGCGGGTGCGATCGGCCGTGCCATCGGCGCGCGTGACGATGTCATCACCTTCGATCTGTCGAATGCGTGCGCGGGAATGCTCACCGGCACCTACATTCTGGATCGAATGATTCGCTCGGGTGCCGTACGGCGTGGAATCGTGGTCAGCGGCGAGGCCATCACCCCCATTGCGGAAACCGCCGTCGAAGAAATCTCCGAGAAATACGACCTGCAATTCGCCTCACTCACCGTGGGCGATTCCGGTGCCGCCGTCGTACTGGATGAGGCGGTCGACGATGCCGACAAGATCCACTACATCGAGCTGACCACGGCCTCGGAGTACTCGCACCTGTGCCTGGGCATGCCCAGTGACAAGTCACAGGGTGTTGCGCTCTACACCGACAACCGGAAGATGCACAACGAGTCACGCTTCCTGCTGTGGACCGACACCCAGGGCACATTCCTGGAGCAGCAGGGCAAGTCCTTCGCGGACGAGCAATTCGACTACATGATCCACCACCAGTTCGGTGCGGGCGCGGTGCCGTTCATCAACGCCATTGCCGCGCGGGAGTTCGGCGTGCCGATGCCGCCGGACCTGAATGTCATCCACAAGTACGGAAACACCTCCACCACTTCACATTTCATCGTGCTGCACGACCAGCTGAGCCAGCAGGCCATTCCGGCCGGATCCAAGCTGCTCATGGTCCCGGCCGCCTCCGGCGTGGTCGCCGGATTCCTGTCCACCACGATTTCGTCGCTGAAGGTCTGAATCTGCTATGGGCGTGCGCATCAAATCCACCGGAACCAGCCGGGACACCGATACTTTCAGCATCGTCGAGCACAGCGCTCGCGCGGCGCGGCAGAGCCTGGAGCGGGTCGGTGTGCGGCCCGACCAGGTCGGCGTGCTGATCAACACCGGCGTGTTCCGCGACTCCAACACCGTCGAACCCGCCGTCTCGGCGCTGATCCAGAAGGCCGCCGGGATCGGGCTCGACTACACCAAGGAGGACCCCCGGTCGTTCTCCTTCGACCTCATGAACGGCGCGGTCGGCGTGCTCAACGGCGTGCAGGTGGCCCAGTCGGTGCTGGCCACCGGCAGCGCCGAGCACGTGCTGGTGGTCTCCGGCGACACCCACCCGTCACTGACCCGGGCGGCCGCAGACGACGAATTCCCCTACGCCACCGCGGGTGCCGCGCTGTTGCTGGAGTTCACCGACGAGCCGGAGGGCTTCGGCCGGGTGCACACGGTCTCGGGCGCGGGCGCCCCCGCCGTCGAGTCCTATGTCGACGTCGCCACCATGGGCACCGTCGGCCGCGGTCTGATGACCGTGGAGCGCGACGCCGACGCCGAGGACCGGCTGCTCGCGGTCGCCGTGCGGGCAGCGCGGGCCGCGCTCGACGAGGCGGGTGACATCGATCCGGCCGACACGGCGGTGATCGCCTCCACGCCGAGCGCGGCGTTCCCGGCGCGACTGGCCGCCGAACTGGGCATCGCCCCCGAGGCGGTGCGGACTCCCGATCTGTCCCAAGGCGATCCGCACACCGCCGCACTGCCGCTGGCCTATGACGCCGCCGCACAGGATGATTCGCTCGCGGCGTACCGACAGGTGCTCTTCGTCGCAGCCGGCGCCGGTCCGGCCGCCGCCGCGGTGCTCTACCGCCTGCCCGCCCTCGCCGGGGCCGCCGCGTGACGGCGGGCACCTATTGGCAGGCCATCGACCGCTTCCGGGCGGTCGTGGCCGACCGGCCGGATCGCGAGGCGGTGATCTTCCCGGGCGGTACGAACCCGTCCGGGCTGCCGGACTACCGGTATCTCACCTATCGCGAACTCGACGCCTGGTCCGACGCCATCGCCGAACGGCTGAGCGCGGCCGGTGTCGGGCGCGGCACCCGCACCATCGTGCTGGTGCTGCCCAGCCCCGAGCTGTACGCGATCATGCTGGGGCTGTTGAAGATCGGGGCCGTCCCCGTCGCGATCGACCCGGGCATGGGCCTGCGCAAGATGCTGCGCTGCCTGCGCGCCGCCGACGCCGAGGCGTTCATCGGCATTCCGCCCGCGCACGCCGCCCGGGTGCTGTTCCGCAACTACTTCCGCGGGGTGCGGGTGACGGTGACGGTCGGCAGGCGCTGGTTCTGGCGCGGCCCCACCCTCGCCTCCTGGGGCACCCGGCCGACCGGGTCACTGCCGCAGCGCGATCCGGCTCCCGACGACGAGTTGCTGCTCATCGCCTACACCACCGGCAGCACCGGCCCGGCCAAGGCCGTGGAGATGACGCACGGGAATCTGTCGGCCATGGTGGAACAGGTGCACGCCGCGCGCGGCCACGTCCCGCCGGACACCTCGCTCATCACCCTGCCGCTGGTCGGCATTCTGGATCTGCTGCTCGGCTCGCGCTGTGTGCTGCCGCCGCTGATTCCCAGCCAGGTCGGGTCCACCGATCCGGCACACGTGGTGGACGCCGTCAACCGGTTCGGCGTGAAGACCATGTTCGCCTCCCCGGCCGTGCTGATCCCGCTGCTGCGGCATCTGCGACACACCGGGGCGGCGGTGCCGAGCCTGCACAGCATCTACTCCGGCGGTGCGCCGGTGCCGAACTGGTGCATCGCGGGCCTGCGCGAGGTGCTCAGCGCCGACGCCGAGATCCACGCGGGCTACGGCTCCACCGAGGCGCTGCCCATGTCCACCATCGAATCGCGGGAGCTGTTCGACGGTTTGGTGGAGCGGTCGCAGCGGGGCGAGGGCACCTGCATCGGCCGCCCCGGTGACCGGGTGCGCGCCCGCGTGATCGCGATCACCGACGAGCCGTTGCCCACCTGGGATCGGGTGGAGGAGCTGTCCTCGGAGCTGTACGCCACCAACGGGATCGGCGAACTCGTGGTCTCCGGGCCGAATGTGAGCACCCGCTACTTCTGGCCGCCGGAGGCCAATGCCGCGGGCAAGATCCACGACGGCGACACCGTCTGGCACCGCACCGGCGATCTGGCCTGGATAGACGCCGAGGGCCGAATCTGGTTCTGCGGACGCAAGAGTCAGCGCGTGCACAGCGCCGACGGACCCATGTTCACCGTGCAGGTCGAACAGGTCTTCAATACCGTGCCCGGCGTCGCCCGCACCGCGCTGGTCGGGGTGGGACCGCGCGGCGGGCAGACGCCGGTGCTGTGCGTGGAGGCCGAGCCGGGTGCGGACATCGACGCGATCGCCGTGGCGCTGCGCCAGCGCGCCGCCGAATTCGAGGTCACCGCAAAGGTTTCCCGCTTCCTGTTCCACTCGAAGTTCCCGGTGGACATTCGGCACAATGCCAAGATCGGCCGCGAGCAGCTGGCGATCTGGGCGCAGCGGCAACTAGGGACGGAGAAGTAATGAAGGTTCTCGCACTGCGCGCGGTCCCGATCCTGGGCTGGCTGTACCTGGCCGTCGGCCTGATCGCCGCGCTGACCGGTCGCGCCCCGGCCAATCGGCTGCTGCACGCGGTCTTCTGGATCGACGCGTTCCTCAGCATCGTGGTGCACGCGGCCCAGATTCCGGCCGCGCTGCGCGCCGCCGAGGGCAGCGGCACGTCACCGGTCGAAACCGCCGTGCTGACCCAGATCTTCGGTCTCACCTGGTGGAAGACGCAGGAGGTGGCGGCGTGAAGGCACTCGTGACGGGCGCGTCCGGATTCCTCGGCGGCGCCATCGTGCGCCGCCTGGTCCGCGACGGCGACTACCAGGTGGCGATCCTGGCCCGGCCCACCAGCAATCTGCGTGACCTCGCCGACGTCATCGACCGCATCGAGATCGTCACCGGCGACCTCACCGACGCGGGCTCACTCGACAATGCCACCAAGGGCGTGGACGTGGTGTTCCACAGTGCGGCGCGGGTCGACGAGCGCGGGACCCGGCAGCAGTTCTGGGCCGAGAACGTCAGCGCCACCGTGCAACTGCTGGCCGCCGCGCGCCGCAACGGCGCTTCGCGCTTCGTCTTCATCTCCAGTCCCAGTGCGCTCATGGACCGCGACGGCGGCGATCAGGTCGACATCGACGAATCGGTGCCGTACCCGAGCCGCTACCTGAACCTGTACTCCGAAACCAAGGCGGCCGCCGAACGCGCTGTGCTGTCGGCGAATTCGGAGAACTTCCGCACGTGTGCGCTGCGCCCGCGTGCCATCTGGGGCGCTGGCGACCGCAGCGGGCCGATCGTGCGGCTGCTGGGCAAGGCGGCGGAGGGCTCGCTGCCGGACCTGTCCTACGGCAAGCAGGTGTTCGCCTCGCTGTGCCACGTCGAGAACATCGTGGAGGCCAGCGTCGCGGCCGCCGCGTCGGACCGGGTCGGCGGGAAGGCGTACTTCGTCGCCGACGCCGAGAAGACCGACGTGTGGGGCTTCCTCGGCGAGGTCGCCACCGAACTCGGCTACCAGCGGCCGAGCCGACAGCCGAATCGGCGGGTGCTCGACGCCGTGGTGTCGGTCATCGAAACCATCTGGCGGGTACCGGCCGTCGCCACCCGCTGGTCGCCGCCGCTGTCGCGCTACGTGGTGGCGCTGATGACCCGCACGGCCACCTACGACACCTCGGCCGCGGCCCGCGATTTCGGGTACGCGCCGGTGGTGGACCGGGCACGGGGGCTGCGCGAACTGCTGGCCTGGCTCGAAACCCAGGGCGGCGTCGAGGAATTGACCAAGAACCTTCGGTGATTGAGAGCAGGCCATGAGCAACGACACCGGTTTCCGCCGACCCATCTCCCCCACCGAGCTCATCTACTTCCCGATGCGGGATCTGGCTCCGCCGTTCCTCATGCAGCTGGCCGTCGAGGGCACCGGCACGCTCGACGCGGAGGAACTGCGGCGCGCGGTGGCCGCGGCGGCGCAGGCCAATCCGGGCGCACGGCTGGTGCGGGACGGGAAGTACTGGGTGGACAGCGGCATCGCGCCCGCGGTGCGGGTGGTCGACCACGCGCTCCGGTTCCCGGAACTGGAGGCGGATCCGGTGCTCACCAGCCCGATCGGCCCCACCCCGGAGTCGACGGTGGAAGTGCTGCTGCTGACCGCCGCGCCGACCACCGTCGTGTTCCGGGTGTTCCACGGCGTGATGGACGGCATGGGCATGATCATGTTCGTCACCGATGTGCTGCGGGTGTTGCGCGGACAGGAGCCGGTGGGCGCGGCCGATCCCATCGCCGACGCCGAGCTGGTGCGCAAGGTCGGCGCGCCGGGGCGGCCGACGCTCATGAATCCGAGCTTCCGCTCCGCGGTCGGCCACGGGCGGCAGGAGCCGGGCGAGCACCGCCATCTGCTGCGCTGCCGCACCATCAACGCCACCGGCCCGCGCGCGCTGGAACGGGTCGCCGCCATCCTCACCGAGTGGGGCGGCCCCCGATCGCGCATCATGATTCCGGTCGATCTGC
The DNA here is from genome assembly GCF_030767025.1 of Nocardia sp. CC227C. Taxonomy (GTDB): domain Bacteria; phylum Actinomycetota; class Actinomycetes; order Mycobacteriales; family Mycobacteriaceae; genus Nocardia. The sequence continues at coordinate 407,353 of NZ_JASITE010000004.1, forward strand.
GCCGCCATGATCCGGAGCTGCGCTCCACCGCCAATCTCGCGCTGCCGCTGTTCCTCGATGTGCGCGGCGTCGCCACGGTGGCACAGCTCAACGAGATGAAGAAAGCGGGACTGCGCGAGGCACGCGAACTCAATCAGATGGACAACAGCGGGCTCACCAAACTGCCGCCCGCCGTGGGACGTTCACTGCTGCGGACGCTGAACTTCGTCGGCTCCCGGTGGGGTTACAACCTCGCCTCGGCCACCGTCTCGCACATGGGGCGCTACGACTTCGACGAACTCGCGGTGCCCGGCTTCCGCCCGACCGCCGTGCGGGTGCTGCCGCAGCACAGTGTGGCCATGCCACTGCTGTTCGGCATGACCGAGGGCGACGGGCGCACCGAGCTCTCGGTGTCGGCGCGCAGCGGGCGCGGCATTCCCGAGCGGCTGGAAGCGCTGCTGGACAAGATCGTCCACACCCTGGAGAGCGAGTTCGCGCAGACGGATTCGGCGGCGTCATGACGCGGTGGGCGCGGGTGGTGGTGGCCCGGCCGCGGCTGGTGCTGGCCGCCGCCGTGCTGTTCGCACTGCTGTCGGGAGTCTTCGCCGCCGGGCTGGCGGAGAAGGTCAGCGCGGCCGGGTTTCAGGACCCCGGCAGCGAGTCCACGGCGGTGGACAGCTGGGTGACGGAGCGGTTCGGACCGCAGAATCCGGACATCATCGCCATCTACACCGCGCCCGACGGGCAGACGCTCGACGATATCGGCGCCAGCGTCGAGCAGGCGGTGTGGCGGATCGATCCGGCACTGCTCGATCGCCCCGTGGAAACCTATTGGAACAGTGCGCGACAGCAGTACCTGCGCTCGCCCGACGGTCGGCAGGCGCTGGCCGTGGTGTTCGCCGCCGGGGACGACAACCGGCGGATCGCGGTGTATCCGGAGATCGCGGCCGAACTCGAGGTGCCCGGCATCCGCACCCAGTTGACCGGCTACAGCGCCCTGGCCGACGAGATCAGCCAGCAGTCGCGGCGCGATCTCATAGTCGCGGAGGCGATTTCGATCCCGCTCACGGCCGTGGTGCTGGTGCTGGTGTTCGGGGGCATCGTGGCGGCGCTGCTGCCGGTGGCGGTGGGCACGCTGGCCGTGATCGGGGCGCTGGGCGCGGTGGGGCTCATCGCCCACGTCACCGAGGTCAGCGTGTTCGCCATGAACGTGGTGTCGCTGCTGGGGCTCGGATTGGCCATCGACTACGGGCTTTTCGTGGTCGGACGGTTCCGGGAGGAACTCGGGCAGGGGCGTGCCGTGGACGAGGCGGTGACCCGCGCGCTGCTCACCGCCGGACGCACCGTGACCTTCTCGGCGCTGCTGCTCATGTGCGCCTTCGCGGGCACCTTCGTCTTCCCGCAGGCGGTGCTGCGGTCGCTGGGCTTCGGCGCCATCGCCGCGGTGGCGCTGGCCGCGCTGCTGTCGGTCAGCGCGCTGCCCGCGGCGCTCATGCTGCTCGGACCCCGGATTCGCAAGTGGAGCTGGCGGGCGGACGCCTACGAGCACGCCGAGCGACGGGCGCAACGGTTCTGGGGCCGGGTGGTCACCGCGGTCATGCGGCGTCCCGGAACGGTCGCCATCGCCGTGGGCGGGCTGCTGCTGGTGCTCGCCGCGCCGCTGGCCGGGGTGCGGTTGGGCGATATCGACCACACCGCGCTGCCGCCCGGCAATGAGAAGCGCGTCGCGGTCGAGGAATTGAGCGCGAACTTCCCCGCCGCCAACAGCGGTGCCACCGTACTGCTCACCCGCGCCGACGGCACCGTGCCCGCGAGTTCCGACATTTCCGCGGGGCTGCGGGAGGTCGGGGCGGTACCCGGTGTGCGCCAAGTGCTCTCGCTGGGCACGCGGGACGATGCCGCCGTCCTGCACGCGGCGCTGGCCGCGCCCGACCGTTCACCGGACGCCCAGGAGATCGTGAAAGACATTCGGGCGCTGCGCCTCGACGGTGTGGAGCTGCGGGTCGGCGGGGCGAGCGCCGCCACCGTGGACAGCGTCATCGGCGTCGTGGACGCCATGCCGCTGATGCTGGTGGTCATGGTCGCCGCCACCCTGCTGGTGCTGCTGCTGGCCTTCCGTTCCGTGGTGCTCCCGCTCAAGGCCGTCCTCATGGCATTCCTCAGCCTCGCCGCCACTTTCGGCATCCTGACCTGGATCTTCGACCAGGGCCATCTGGCGGATGCGCTCGGCATCAGCCCCGGTCCGCTCTCCGGCGGCATGGTGGTGCTCATCATCGCCGTGGTCTTCGGCCTGTCCACCGACTACGAGGTGTTCCTGCTCTCCCGCATGAAGGAGGCGCACGACGCCGGGGCCGACACCACCGCGGCCGTCCGCACCGGCACCGTGCGGACGGCACGGGTGATCACCGCCGCCGCGACCCTGCTCGTCCTCATCACCGGCGCGTTCACCATCTCCCCGCTCACCCCCATGCGCTTCCTCGGCCTCGGCATGGTCATCGCGCTGGTGATCGACGCCACCCTGGTCCGCATGCTCCTGGTCCCAGCCCTGGTGAAACTCATGGGCAAGGCCAACTGGTGGATGCCCGGCCGCCGCCCGCCGCAGCCGCCGGAATCGGTCACCGCCACCACCCCGGAGGCGACGGTTCCGGCGCGGGGATAGCGCGGAGCCGACGCCGCCGGCCGGAGCGGATCACCGCCCGCACGCGGGAAGCGCGCCGGTATCGGCGGTAGCGGCCTATTCGGCCGAGCGGGCGGCCAGGACGGCCTCGTAGAGTTCCTTGCGGGAGGCACCCGTGGTGGAGGCGACCTCGGCGCAGGCGTCCTTGAGGCGCAGGCCCTTGGCGGCCAGGTCCTCCACGCGATCGACCAGGTCTTCGGGTGCGGTCGTCACCGGTTGTGCGCCTTCGAGAACCACGGTGATCTCGCCGCGTGCGCCGTCGACGGCCCAGGCGGCCAGTTCCGCCAGGGTGCCGCGCACGACCTCCTCGTAGGTCTTGGTGAGTTCGCGGCAGACCGCCGCGCGGCGTCGGGGGCCCAGGATTTCCACCGCGTCGGCCAGACAGTCGGCCAGGCGGTGCGGGGCCTCGAAGAAGACACAGGCGCGGGGTTCGGCGGCGAGGGTGCGCAGCCATTCCTTGCGCTGGCCGGACTTTCGCGGCGGGAAGCCGTCGAAGCAGAAGCGTTCCACCGGCAGACCGGACAGGGCCAGCGCGGTGGTCACGGCCGAGGGGCCGGGCAGGCAGGTGATGGGGAGGTCGCGCTCGACGCAGGCCGCGACCATGCGGTAGCCGGGATCGCTGACCGACGGCATTCCCGCGTCGGTGACCAGCAGGACGGTGCGGCCGGATTCGATCTCCGCCAGCAGCATGGGAATCCGGGCCGTCTCGACATGGTCGTAGAAGCTCACCACCCGCCCGCCGATCTCGACGCCGAGTGCCTTGGCCAGCGACCGCGTGCGCCGGGTGTCCTCCGCCGCGACGATATCGGCCGAGCCCAGCGCATCGCGCAACCGCTGCGAGGCGTCGCCGACATCCCCCATCGGCGTAGCGGCCAGTACCAGCCGCCCCGACGCCTCACCCATACCGCTCACCGCTCCTCGCAATCGTCTCGACAACGGGCATCCATCCGACAGCGTCGCCCGCTCGCCGAACTCGACGCCCGCACCCGCTCGGCACGAACGACGGGCCGCGACCGCTCGGCCGGAAAACCACGGGTTGCGCACGCCCGCCGCGCCCAGCATACGGACGCCGCCGCGTCGGACACACATGCCTTGTGTGGGGCGCGACCACCTCCGCACGGGCTCGGACACCCGCCGTCCCCGGGCACAGGAAACAGGATTCCGTACGACCCGGGCAGGCACGCACATGTGCACTGGGCACGCAGGCGCTCGGGCCGGGGGCTCGCACCGGCCTCACCGGCCGCGCCCCGCCACCGGCGCACCGCATAACATCGGGTCGTGACCCAGGTGACCGATACTCGACCGTCCACCCCGGACACCGGGGTGGCGATGTCCAGCCCGGCACCGCTGAGACCCTCGCTGGAACTCGGTCCCACCGATCGGGTGCGCGGGTGGGTGGTCACGCTGGTGCTCACCGCCATCGCGGCGTTCACGCGATTCCTCATGCTCGGGTACCCGACCGACGGCAAGACGCCGGTCTTCGACGAGAAGCACTACGCGCCGCAGGGCTGGCAGGTGCTGACCGGCGGGGTCGAGGACAATCCGGGGTACGGGCTCGTCGTGCATCCACCGGTCGGCAAGCAGATGATCGCCATCGGCGAGGCCATCTTCGGTTACAACGGGTGGGGGTGGCGGTTCACGGCCGCCGTCTGCGGCACCGTCATGGTGCTGCTGGTGATCCGCATCGTGCGGCGGATGACGCGTTCCACGCTGGTGGGCGCGTTCGCGGGCATTCTGCTGATCGCCGACGGGGTCACCTTCGTCTCCTCGCGCATCGGCATGCTGGACATCTTCCAGGCGCTGTTCGTGGTCGCCGCCTTCGGCTGTCTGATCGTGGATCGCGACGAGATGCGCGCCCGCATCGCCCGGGTGGACCGGGAGGGCCGGATCCGGGACAGTCCGTACGGTCCCCGATTCGGGGTGCGCTGGTGGCGTTTCGGCGCGGGTGTCCTGCTCGGCCTGGCCTGCGGCACCAAATGGTCGGGACTGTATTTCGTGGCGGCGTTCACCCTGCTCAGCCTGGCCTTCGACCTCGCCGCCCGGCGCGGCTACCGGGTGCGCCTGCCCTGGCAGGGCACCGCGGTGCGCGATCTCGCCCCCACCGCCTACGCGCTGGTGGTCGTCCCGCTGCTGGTCTACCTCGCCACCTGGTGGTCCTGGTTCGGTGGCGAGACCACCTACGACCGCTGGGTGGTCGGCAGCCCCAAACTCGGCAGCGACGGCCTGTTCTCCTGGGTGCCCGACGCGCTGCGCTCGCTCTGGTTCTATTCGGCGGAGGTGCTGCGCTTCCACGAGGAACTCACCAATTCGGCGGGCAACCACCACCCGTGGGAATCGAAACCGTGGACCTGGCCGATGGGTCTGCGCCCGATGCTCTACTACTACGCCGATTCCGGCGTCACCGGCTGCGGCGGCTCGCAGTGCGTGAAGGCCATCATGCTGATCGGCACGCCCGCCCTGTGGTGGGTGGCGCTGCCCGTACTGGCCTGGGCGCTGTGGCGGACGCTGGTACGCCGCGACTGGCGGTACGCGGCGGTGCTGGTGGGCTACGGCGCGGGCCTGCTGCCCTGGTTCCTGTCGCTGGACCGGCAGATGTACTTCTTCTACGCGGTGCCGCTGGCCCCGTTCCTGGCCATGGCCGTGGCGCTGGTGCTCGGCGATATTCTCGGGCACGCCGAGCCGAGCGGGCGACGACTATCGGGCGTTGCGGACTGGCAGCGGTTCACCCCGACCAGTGAGCGGCAGGGGCTGGGGCTGCTCATCATCTGCCTGTATCTGGCCCTGGTGATCGCGAACTTCATCTGGCTGTGGCCGATTCTCACGGCCTATCCGATCACGATCGGGAACTGGCACGACCACCTGTGGCTGCCGAGCTGGCGGTAGCACCCGGTCAACCGGGGTCGGATTCCCCCAGCGCGGCCCGCAGATAACGCACCGCCGCCTCGTCGTCCAGTCCGAGGCGGCGGATGACGCTCACGTACTCGGTGGCGGCGCGGCCCGCGGTATCACTGGTCGGGTCGCCGGAGGAGGCGATGAAAGAGCCCAGCCTGCCCCGGGTCTCGAGCACACCGTCCTGTTCCAGCTCCCGGTACGCCCGCGCCACGGTATTCGGGGCCAGCCGCAGCTGGGCGGCCAGCGCGCGCACGGTGGGGATCTTGGTCCCGGCGGCCAGCTCACCGGATCGCACCCGGGCGATGACGCCCTGCCGCAGCTGTTCGTAGGGCGGCACCGTCGAGTGGTGGTCGACCGGGATGTCCAGCATGGTCCTCTCACACCTCCTCACGCGACAGCGGGCAGGACAGGCAGCGCGGACCGCCGCGGCCGGAACCCAGTTCCGACCCCGGAATCTGCAATACCTCGATGCCCGCGTCCGCGAGCCGTGCGTTGGTCATCTCGTTGCGCTCGTAGGCGACGACGACACCGGGTGCGAGCGCGAGCGTGTTGTTGCCGTCGTCCCACTGCTCGCGTTCGGCGGTGACACCGTCCAGACCGGTGTCCACGACCCGCAGTTTGCCGATTCCCATGGCCTCGGCCGCCACCCGCAGGAAGGGGTCGGGGCCGCCGATGCTCACACCGCCGCCGTCGGTCTTGCGAATGGCGAAGGCGCACAGGGAATCCTGCACCGCCGGGTACATCACCACCGCATCCACGTCGACCATGGTGCACACCGTGTCCAGATGCATGGTCGCACGGGTCTGGGCGATCGGCACCACGAGTACCGTGTGGGCGAGGTCGTCCTCGAAGAGGCTGCGCGCCAGGGCCTCCGCACCCGCCGGGGAGGTGCGCTCGCCCACTCCGACCGCCACCACACCCGGCGACAGCAGCAGCACGTCGCCGCCCTCGATGGGTGCGGTGTGCGATTCGTAGGCGCGGCGCACGTGCAGGAAGCGCGGATGGAAGGCGTAGATGAGATCGGTGAGCGAGGTCTCGCGCACCCGCGCGGGCATGGCCAGCGAGGTGATGGCGAAGCGATTGCCGACCCAGAACGAGGAATCGCGGGTGAACAGCAGATTCGGCAGCGGGTCGATGACGAAATCGTGCCCGTGGTGCATGCGCCGCACCAGCGAGGTGGCGTCCGGCCCGAACGGCAGTTCGTCGAAAGTCATTCCGGCCATGAGGATCTGGGCCAGTTCCGGCGCGGGCACGGTGCGCAGGTAGGCGGCCAGCTCGTCGGCGAGCACATGTCCGAGCCGCCGCGCGTCCACCGCGCCGGAGATGCCCTGTATCCGCGCCGCCCCGCTCACCCGCAGGGTCTCGGTGAGCAGATCGGCCAGCAGCAACACCTCCACGCCGCGCCCGCGCAGCACGTCGGCGAAGGCGTCGTGCTCCTGCTGCGCCCGCTCCACCCACGGGATGGCGTCGAAGAGCAGCTGGTCGTTGTTGCGCGGCGTCAACCGCCGCAGTTCATCGCCCGGCCGATGCAGGAGCACCGTGCGCAACGCGCCGACCTCGGACGTGACGGAAAACGGTCGCGCGGCGGGCGCAGCCTCAGTTCCCATGACACGACGGTAGTTCGCATTCGCGCCGAAGGCAGGGAATTGGACGTCGCATGGGGCTCGCGCCGCCCCGGCCGCGGCTGGGGCCCCGTCGCACCGCCGCGCGCCACCGGCCGCGGCCATACGGCCGACCGCTCCCCGGGGGGCGGGCAACAACCCTCAACCTCGAGTAGTGTTCAGGTATGCAACACGCGTCATGGCAGGCGAAGGAACTGACGCCCGGACAGCTCTCGGAACGCAGCGGCGTGGCGGTCTCCGCCCTGCACTTCTACGAGCGCGAGGGTCTGCTGCACAGTCGCCGGACCAGCGGCAATCAGCGCCGCTACCCGCGCGAGACGCTGCGCCGCGTGGCTTTCATCCGCATCTCGCAGCAGGTGGGCATCCCGCTGGCGGAGATCCGCAAGGCACTGGACAACCTGCCCGACGGCCGCACCCCGACACGCCGAGACTGGGAGACCCTGTCCACGGCGTGGCGAGCAGACCTGGACGACCGCATCGCCCAGCTGATCGCGCTGCGCGACAATCTCACCGGCTGCATCGGCTGCGGCTGTCTGTCCCTGGGCACCTGCAAGATCGTCAATGCCCACGACCACCTCGGCGACGAGGGGCCCGGCGCCCGGGTGCTCGACATCCACGCCGCGGAGACCTGCGTCAAACCTGGTCCGGAGTGCGCTCCGGCTTCGGCAGAAACGTCGTGAACAGGTCGTTGGCCCGGCGCATGACGAACTCGTAGGGCCAGGCGAACTTGCGCGCCCACCAGTAGCCGAAGCGGATGTCGAACTGGGTGTGCACCAGATAGGTGCCCTTCTCCACCGCCCGCACCATGATGTCGGCCACCTGCTCGGGCTGTTTGGCGTGCCGCCGGAAACGCTTGATCCACGCCTGGATTCGCGGATCGTCGCGATCCGCGCCGACGATGTCCACGGTGTGCACCAGGGGGGTGTCCACCGCGCCCGGCACCACCAGGTGCACCGCGATGCCGTGGCGCTCCAGGTCGAACCGCAGCACCTCCGACACCCCGCGCAGTCCGAACTTGCTGGCGCTGTAGGCCGCGTGCCACGGGAAGGCCAGCAGCCCGGCCGCCGAGGACACGTTCAGCAGCGCGCCCCCGCGCCCGGCCTCGATCATGGGCGGCACGAAGTTCTCGATCACGTGGATGGGCCCCATGAGGTTCACGTCCACCATGCGCTTCCAGTGCCGGTGCTCCAGGTTCTCCACGGTGCCCCAGGTGGATACGCCCGCGATATTCATGACCACGTCGACGGAGCCGAGCTGCTCGTGCACCTCCTTCGCCCACTCGGTCACGGCCTCGTAGTCGCTGACATCCAGCGCCCGCGAGTTCTCGACCACCCCGCCTTCGGCGCGCACCCGCGCCACCGTGTCCGCGAGCCCCTCCGCGTTGACATCGGTGAGGACCAGCCGCGCCCCCTTCCGCGCCGCCGCCAGGGCGGTGGCCCGGCCGATACCGCTCGCCGCGCCGGTAATCACGGTCTTCTTGCCGCTGAGCTTACGACCACGCACGCTGATCCATCCCTCGAAGTTGACAGCCTTGTCGCAGGGGCACGCTACCCGCGAACAGAGTTGTTCGCCATTGGAAAGCCCCACAACAGCGCCCCTATTTCCAGGGTCGCACCAGTTTCAACAACCGGTCGGCCGTCCAGGTCGCTAGCGCGGAGCGGATCCCGGCAGATCGAGGTCCAGCGCGATCCGCCCGGCCGTCAGATGCGCCTCCACCTCATCGGCGGGCATGGGCCGTGCGATGAGGAAGCCCTGGGCTCGGTAGCAGCCGAGCGCCACCAGCGTGCGCGCCGCCACGGTCGTCTCCACGCCCTCACCGACCACCCCGAGACCGAACGAACCAGCAAGTCCCACAATCGATTTCACAATCGCCAAATCGTCGGCGCTGGCACCGAGCCGCTGCACGAACCCCCGATCGATCTTCACCGCGTCCACCGGCAGCGCCTTGAGGTGCGAGAGCGAGGAGTATCCGGTGCCGAAATCGTCGATGGCGATCTGCACGCCCATCCGCTTGAGCCCGCGCAGGGTCACCTGGGTGCGCGCGAGGTCTTGCACCACAACATGTTCGGTGATCTCCAGGCATACCGACGAGCCGTCGATGCCGAAGCGCCGCAGAATGTCCTCCATGGTCTCGACGAAGTCGAGACTCACCAGCTGCACCGGCGACACATTGATGCGAATGACCACATTCGACGCCAACCCCCGCCGCCGCCATTTCGCGAACTGCTCACAGGCCGATCGAATCACCCAGCGCCCCAACTCACCCGCGAGGTTGGTGGCCTCCGCGACCCCCACGAACGCCCCCGGCGGTAGCAGCCCCCGGGTCGGATGCTGCCAGCGCACCAGCGCCTCCAACGCCACCACCCGCCCGGTCCGCAGATCCACCTCGGGCTGGTAGTGCAGCAGCAGCGACCCGTCCGCCACCGCCCCGCGCAGGTTCAACTCCACATCGTCCTGCAACTCGAACTGCGCCCGCATGGCGTCGGTGAACACCGCGACCCCGTTGCCCCCGCTGGACTTGGCCGACAGCAGCGCGTGATCGGCCCGCCGCAGCACATCCGCCACCGTGGTCTCCCCCGGAATCCCCACGGCCACACCGACACTCGCTCCCCGACTCACCGACTCCCCACCCACGGTGACCCGCCGCCCGATGAGCTGCCGGATCCGCGCCGCCTCACTCTCGGCCGCCACCGCGTCCATCGGCTTGGCCGGCACGATCACGAACTCGTCACCCCCGAGCCGGGCGATCATATCCGCCGGATCCAGATTCTCGCGTAGTCGCGCCGACAGCGTCCGAATGAAGTTGTCCCCCGCCGTATGCCCGAGAAAATCGTTGAGCGCCTTCAACCGATCCAGATCGAGGAAGAACGCCGCCACCGGCCCCAGATTCCCGGGCCGCAACCGCTCCTCCATATGTTCGAGCAACGCGCGGCGATTTGCCAGGCCGGTGAGGTCGTCGTGCATGGCGATGTAGCGAAGGCGCTCCTCGGCCTCCACCCGCGCCTGCAGCTGTGCGAACAGCGCGGCAATTGCTTTGAGGACGTTGATCTCGCGCGTGCTCCACTCGCGGTCGCCCTCTTTGATGAAGCCGAGCACGCCGGTGGCCTCGTCCCGTGATACCAGCGGCACCGCCGCCGCGGATACCGCACCGATGCCGGTGGCCCGTTGAATGAGTCTCTGGTAATCGGCGAACTCCGGCGTTGGCCGGATGATCATGGGCTCGGTGGCGTGCTCGAGCCGGAGGAAGAGGGAGGGAGTCTCATCGACGTGGGCGATCTGCAGCGGATCGTCCTCGGCGGAGACGGGACGGCGCGGCCACTCCGCGATCAACAGTGAGGTCTTGCGTTCCCGATCAGTGTGGCGTAGAAAGCTGAAATCGACATCGAAGTGGTCGACCAGCCACGACAGCACCCGCTCGCTCGCCGCCACCAGATTCGTGGCGTCGACCGCCATCAACTCGGAAGCGACCTGGGTCACCAGAGAGTCGAGAGTTCGCCGAGGCACCTTGTCTCCGATCACACTAGCCGCGGGTGTCCGCGCCCGGTACCGGAAGTCGCCTGCTCCGAACCGTGACACCCGCCGCGTAACCGAGGCGCAGTACCATTGCCAACGTTTCGTGCCCAGGCACTCCCAACACCTTCAGGAAGCGGCCCTGAAGTGACGTTAGTGTATCGGCGAACTCCGGGGAAACCCTATGCAACTCCTCGGGACGTCGGGCAAAGAGAAACACCGGAGATACCGGTTGCACCGCCAAACCGTGCCGCTCGGCCTCGATCCAGACCCGCTGCACGGCCTCGCCGGCGTGCGCGTAGGCCACCAGCTCTTCGGGTCTGTCCATCGGCGGTGCCGGGAAAGTCACCACGGCCACCGCGGAGCTGGAGCGCACCCGGTCGCGGGTGCCGTCGCCCAGGGCGTCACCACCGGACCAGGTGCGCAGTTGCGCCATGACGTCGGCCCGCCGGGCGATATCGAGTTCGGCCAGTTCGTCGGGGGCCAGGCCCAGGGTGCGCAGGTCCATGCCGGTGCGCAGGTCGTCGCCGGGCCAGCGCAGTTCGGCGAACATCTCCTCGTGCAGGCGCGGGGTGAGATACCGTATCCGCTCCGCAGCTCCGAGAATCTCCGCGGCGGTCTCGATCTCGGCCCGCTCGATAACCATGCGCAATCTCGTACCGGCGGCCTCGGCCCGGGCGGTCAAAGCCTGCGTAACACCGGTTGCCAACGGTTCGCCACTACCGGCCCGGCGGTTGGTGTGGCGGGCGAGCAGCGCCGAATAGTCCTGTGCGAGCAATGGATCGTCTCCCGCGCCCAGCGTGACGACAGCGGTGAGCGGCCCCGCGCCATCGGCTCGGAATTCGCTCCGCTCGCCGAGCAAGCCGTGGGCCGCGGCCGCCGACCGCGCGTTGTAGAACGCCGCGCCCACCGCCAGCGCACTGCCGCGGTATCCGATATCCATGGTGGATGTGCGTTCGGGATCGAGCGTTATGGTTATGGCGTCATCGGTGGCGCTCAACGCCCACGGCTGCGCGTTACCGCCCGAAGGCGCGCACTGGGCGCAGGCCAACACGGCCGCGAGGCCCGAGGCCGAGGCCGGTCCCGTATCCGCCTCCTCGCCCCAGTTCAGCTCGTCCACCGGTGCCGGTTCGGCGAGTTCGTCCAGGCAGCGCTCCAGGTCGACACGGGCGCGACCGGACGGCAACTTCTGTCCCAGCGCAATGCGCCGAACCGCCGCGGCCACCGTCGCGCCACCGAGTTGTACGTCGCCGCCGAGCTGCGGCCAACTGTTCAGGGTCCGGCCGATCTCGACCATGCTGGCCGCGAGTTTGTCGGACAGATTGCGGCCGTCCAGGATACGAATCACGTGCGGCGCTTTCTCGCGCGTAGACAGTCCGCGCAGGTCAGCGGCACGAATATCGCCGAGCAGACCGTGGAAGGGGCGACGAGCCGGCTCCAGGTCGAAGCGCTCGACGTCGAGTAGCCCTCGATCGTTGGACTGCATGAGCAGCGGAAGCCGGTGACGACGGGCGCCCTCGCGCACCGCCAGCTTGATGTCGAGGGAGTCGCACTCCTCGACGACGATGGACAGTCCGTCGAGAAAGGTGTCGAGGTTGTCGTCGGTGATCCCCGCCTCGAACACCTCGACGGGTAGGTACGGGTCGAGTTCGGCGATGCGCCGGGCGGCGACCACCGCCTTGTTGACGCCGATATCGAGGAGGGTGCCCGGTACGCGATTCAGGTTGGTCAGTTCGATCATGTCGAAATCGGCCAATCTCAGTGCGCCACAGACCCCTTCGAGCGCGAGCGTGTATGCCACCAAATGACCTACGCTCTGGCCGACTACTCCGATCGTCTGCCCGCCGCAGGCTTCCTGCTCGGTTCGGGTCAGATGATTGCGATTGCGGTCGAGTCGTAGTGCTCGAAGCAACTGTGGCCCCGGTAGGGCTACCACCTGGCGACGCCACGGATAGTAGACCCAACGGTCCGAATCGGCCTCTTCGGATAATTTTGGAGGGCTGACCAAGGCCGCGAATTCCGCGCGCAGCAAATTTCTCGTATCAGTGAATTCGATTGCCGCGTCGGCCCGCAATGCCGCGAGCCGGGCGGCGTCGCCTGGGTCGAGTTCATCCAGCAGCAACGGCCGGTAGGCACCGACCGCTCCATGCCCGGCGGTCATGCCTGAGCCAGTCCCTCGTCGTACAGCCATGGCACCGGAGGCACCGCGCCATTGCCCGTGAGTTCGGTGAGTTCGGCATCTATGAGACGGGCCTGCGCATCGGAGGCAACGGACCGATAGGTCCGCATATCCCACCACACCGGCACGGTGCGATAGCGGTCGTCGGGATAGGACGTCGCGGGAATCCACCAGGGCACCCGCGCGCCGCTGGATTCATATCGCGCGAGCGCGTGTTCCGGCGAGACTCCGACGCCGTAGCGGACCCCCAGCAGCGCGATGGAGTGCACGATGGCACGAGCCACACCCGATGCCAGCGCGCGCCGATCGCGTGCCTCGCGCGCGGCCCAACCCGCCTTCGTCTCGATCACTCCATCGACGATCTGTTCGGCGACCATCCGGCGAAACGCGGCCTCGCCGGGCCGCCCGGCCCAATCCGCGATGGCGTGCACTTCATCGACATGACGATGCGGGCCCTCGGCGCGAACCCCCGCCACCGCATTACCGTCGGTGTCCAGGGCTACGAAGAACAGTGTGGTGGAGCGACCGTCGATCACCGAGTCGTATTCGAGTGCGGCCTCGGCACCGTAGTGACGGTAGACACGCAGCGCACCGTCCATGCACCGGCGCCACAGTTCGGGATGTGCCCGCGGGGAACCCGCCACGAATGTGCATCCGGACTCCGTGTCACGAAATCGGAGCATGCCGTCACCATGACCTTCAACCTGGGCCAGCGCGATTGGATCGACTGCCATATAGTTCCCACTCCATTGCTGCACTGAACTTCGTGCGCCTGATCGCTCCCGCCCGATACGGTCGTGTATCGACCGTGCCCGGCATGGGCACCTAGGGGAGTATCCGCCACGCGCATGGAATTGTCCAGGCGTCTGGCAAATCTCCCGAAACCCTCATGCGCATGCGGAAACTTAGCCCGGTCAGATCATTGCTATCAGTCACGAAATACAACCACAAGACTGGTTGGTTCCGATTTAGTTAACTGATAGCTATCAGATCAGGATGGAGATGAAGAGCTCCACCTCGGAGGTCCCGCGCCAGATCTCGATCTCCTCGCGGTAGGCGCGGGTGATCTCCGCCGACGCCGTCGCATCGTCGACCTGCGCCCACACGTCCTCGACCGGATCGTGATAGTCGCCGTTGGGCTCGAAGCGGGCGTAGACGCCCTTGGGGACCTTGATCAGCACATCGCCGACCGGCACCTCGTGCACGTCGGGGTACTCGTAGGACACCAGCACGTTGTAGTTGCCCGCCGGATCCGGCACGTACACGGTGGCCAGCGGCGGTTCGAGGCCGTTGCGCTCGCGCAGCCGATCGCGCAGGAACTCGATGAGCTCGCTGTTGCTCACCTTGAAACTGGGCCGGACCCGCGGCACCACCAGGCCGCCGTAGATAGCGCCGGAGCGCACCACGATCGAATAGCTCATGAGGCTTCGACCGCCAGATACAGGTCGATCTTGTAGGCGTGCGGGTAGCACTCGAAGTCTCCGGTGTAGGTGCGCTTGATCTGCTTGTGCTCCTCGGCGAACGCGATCTGGGTCCACAGATCGGTCATGATCTGCGGGAAGTTGCCGACCGAGGAGAAGCGCGCGTACGTGCCGCGCGGCAGCCGCGCCACCACGTGCCCCCGGGTGACCTCGTCGAACGAACCGCACTGGTAGCCGACGATCTGCGTGTTGTAGGTGCCGAGTTCGGCCGCGAAGTCGGTGTAGGCCGCCGCCAGCGGGCCGCCGAGTTCCTGGTGCAGCACCGCCGCCCAGGCCACCTCCAGATCGTGGTCGCGCAGTTCACCGAGCGCACGCTTCGGACTGCGCACGGGCAGACCGGCAACCCACGTCTCGTCCCGCTCGACGATCTCAAACTGCATGGAAGAAACTCTCTCGAGGTGTGATCGCATGGGCAGGTGCGCAATCCGTATTGCCCGCGTCGGCCAGCATCGACATGCTATCAACCGAGTTAGCCCAGCCTTGGCGACACGACCGCGAGCAGGGTGTCACGGTGCGTCGCGACGGCGGCGGTGCGGACGGGCCAGCGGGGCGCGCCAATGCAGGCGCAGCGCGGCCACCCGCACGCCGAAGGCGACCGCACCGGCGAGCGCGCCCGTCCAGTAGGTGTACGCGCCGAAATGCAGCAGTGCCGCCGTGGCGGCCGCGCCGACCAGCGCCGGGATGGCGTAGACCTCCTCGTCGGGGCGCAGGATGCTCGGTGTCCGCCCGGCCAGCACATCGCGGACGACACCGCCGCCCACCGCGGTGAGCACGCCCAGCGCGGCGGCCGAGAAGGCCGACAGCCCATGGTGGTACGCGGTGACGGTGCCGGTGACGCAGAAGCTGGCGAGGCCGACGGCGTCGGCCGTGGCGAGCGGGGTACGAACGAGTCGCCGCGGCGGGTGCCAGAAGAAGATGAGGAGCGCGGCCAGCAGTGCGGTGGCCGGATAGCGGAGGTGAACGAAGGCCGCCGGCGGCGTCGCGCCGATCACGAGGTCACGCATGATGCCGCCGCCGAGAGCGGTGCAGACGGCCAGCGCGGCGATACCGACCAGGTCGTATCTCTTGTGGACGGCCAGCAGTGCCCCGGACACGGCGAAGGCGAAGACCCCCAGCAGATCTCCCACCTCCTGTGCGATACCGGCCGCACCGCCCAGCTCCGCCAGGTAGGCCATGTACGCACCCTCCATGTCGCAAATATTCGGCAATCCGGCTAAGTATGCCCGGATGTCCGATTTCGGCCTGTCGCGGGACGGGACAACGGGGGGCGTGATTGGCTGGAACCGTGTTCCGCACGATCTCCGAACTGGAGGACGACCTCGTAGAGTGCCGAGCCTGCCCACGTCTGGTGGCGTGGCGGGAGCGGGTCGCCGACGAGAAGCGCGCCGCCTTCCGGGATGAGGCGTATTGGGGTCGGCCCGTACCCGGATACGGCCCCGACAATGCGAAACTGCTGGTAGTCGGCCTGGCACCGGCAGCGCACGGCGGCAATCGCACCGGTCGGATGTTCACCGGTGATCGCAGCGGCGGCATGCTCTACGCCGCCATGCACGCCGTCGGCCTCGCCAACCAGCCGACCGCCGTTCACCGCGACGACGGCCTGCGCCTGCTCGGCGCCCGCGTCACCGCCCCCGTCCACTGCGCCCCGCCCGACAACAAACCGACCACCACCGAACGCGACACCTGCCGCCGCTGGCTGATAGCCGAACTCGGCCTCCTCGCCCCGACCCTGCGTTCGATCGTGGTCCTCGGCGGCTGGGGCTGGCAGGCGCTGCTACCCGCCCTCGCCCGATCCGGCTGGGCGCTACCGAAACCCAGACCCAAGTTCGGCCACGGCGTCCACACCACCATCGCCCCCGCCACTCCCGACCGCGCCACCCTCCACCTGTTCGGCAGCTACCACGTGAGCCAGCAGAACACCTTCACGGGACGGCTGACTCCAGCGATGCTGGAAACCGTACTGGCCGAGGCGAAATCGGCCGCAGGGCTCGGTGAGTGACCGGTCCGACAATTGCGTGCCGAGGTCTGGCCGCCGATGGCTTACGCGGTGTAAGCGCAGCCGGTGATCTATCTGGTCGCGGACGACCTCGTGTCCGCCATGACTACACGATCGTCGCGGGCGTGACCGGTGGCCGGTCGACACGGGGTGGGGGTGCGGCTCGCTACGATGCGGGCGTGAGCAGGGGTGACGAGAGTGTGGAGGAGGTCGCCGCCGAGGTGGCCGAGCCGCGCGGCGGGCGGCGGCGGGAGCAGACCCGGCAGCGGTTGCTGGACGCGGCGTTCGACGCGTTCGCGGACGAGGGGTTCGGGCGGTGCTCGGTCGAGCAGGTGTGTGAGCGGGCCGGATTCACGCGGGGCGCGTTCTATTCGAATTTCACCTCGCTCGAGGAGCTGTTCCTCGCCATGTGGGAGCAGCGCTCCAGCCGCATGCTGAGCGAGGTGCGGGCGGTGCTGGACGTGCCCGCCGCGGTGACGGTGTCGCAGCCGCGGCAGGCGGTGGAGCATGTGCTGGCCGCGGTTCCCGTGGACGACAAGTGGTTTCGCATCACCTCGGAGTTCACCGCGCACGCACTGCGCACCCCGACGCTGCGGCGGGCCATGGTGGCTCGGGAGGAGTCGATCGCCGCGGCCCTGACCCCGGTGATCGTGACGCTGCTGGAGCGCGCGGGCCGCACCGTGCCCGATCCGCGCGCCCTGGGCCGCGCACTGGTCGCCGTCCACGACGGCACCCTCGCCCAATGCCTCCTGGAACCGGACAATCCCGCCGTCCGAGAGGGTCGCGTCGACCTGTTCCTCCAGGTCGTACTGGCCTACAGCACCCCCGCCTGATCGGCGAGCCCGTCCAGCGCCCGCACCAGGCGGCCGAGGCTCTGCTCCCGCAGGTCCGGCATATCGTTCTCGATCCCGTGCAGGAGGTCGTCGGCCGGGTCGGCGCAGGTCCAGAACTCCAGCTTGCGCACCAGCGGCGCGTCCAGCTCCCGCCCCCGACCTCGCTGCACCTGCCGCACGAAGTCCGCGCCCGCATCCGCCCACAGGTAGCACAGGTCGTAGTCCGGGTCCCCGACCTGCGTATCCCCGAAATCGATCACCCCGCTGATGCGATCCCCCTCGATCAGCAGGTGATCCAGGCTCACGTCCCCGTGGATCAGGGTCGGCCGGTACGCGAAGTTCGCCGCATCGCCCAGATACCGCTCGTACACCGCGACCAGCCGCCGCCCCCGCTCCGCGTCCAGCAGCGGCGCGACCTCTTCCTCCAGCATCTCCAGGGTCTCCGCGAAGTCCGCCCGGAAGTCGGCCACCTCCACCCCCAACTCGACGGCCCGCTCCACCGGAAACGCGTGCACCTGCTCCAGGAACTCCGCCACCTGCCGCGCCGTCCCCGCCCCCAACAGACCGCGCCGATGCCACTCCGCCCCCGGCACCACGGCACCCGGCACCACCGGATACACACAGAACTCCCCCGGCCCCAACGGATTCGGCGCGGTGAACGCGAACAGCGGAATCGGCAACCCCACCCGCGGCCCCAACTCCGGCAGCAACCGAGCCTCCCGCACCATCCCCTCCGCCCCCCACTCCCCCTTCGGCAACCGCATCACATACCGCCGCTCCCCCACCGCGACAACCATCGCCACACTCTCCATCCCCGCCCCCAACACCGCGATCTCCCCCGCGGCCAACTCCACCCCCAACCCCCCGGCCCCCGCCAAGGCCCCCCGAACCCGCGCTTCCCAATCCCCCGGCAACTCGATGCTCGCACTCATATCCACCCCCGAATCCTAAGCACCCCCGCAACCGAATATCCGCCCCCAACAGCCCCCTGACCAGCCGATTCGTCGTCCCTCGAACCCACCTGCTAAAGTTCTTCACCGCAGACCGGAAACGGACCGCACGGGGCTATAGCGCAGTTGGTAGCGCGCTTCGTTCGCATCGAAGAGGTCAGGGGTTCGATTCCCCTTAGCTCCACGTAGATACACAGGTCAGGCTGGCGAACCGCCGCGCCTGACCTGTTTTCATTCGACCCGACCCCACGGTTACCCCTCGTTTTCGTCGAAACGGTCTGTACGGCCGTCCCTCTCGGGCGGAGGTGTATGAGGGAGATCGGTCGCCGCGCGGTGATTCCAACAGCGCGGTGGCACTCCGGCAGGGGTAAATCCGAGGCCGTACTGGACAAGTCCGTCGGGACCTGCTCAAGCGCCGCGTCCTCGGGCAGTACCACGCGCAACCGGATAGATCCTGGGTGCGACCGCCGACTCACCCTTGCAATAGCATCGTCATGACCCGAGTGCACGCCGATGACACCCACCTGCGCCTAACCTCCGCCGGCTTGACTGCTGCGGACCAGCATCGGGTTTGTCGGCACACACAAACGATCTAGAGGCGGCGGTATCGGCGCACATGGTCCGCCAGTGGGTCCTACATGAAGGCACCTTGCAGATATACGTGCTGATCCACGAAGCGGCCTTGCGGACGACGCTCGGAAACGATGCCGTGATGGCCGCCCAGCTCCGGCACCTACTTCGCGTGACTTTCGGAAACGTACACCTGGTCTTCGGCGTCGTCCCGCTCTGCGCCGGAATCCTTTCTCCCGCATGTGGAGGGCCTCGACAGGTCGGAGATGATGGGCGGACGACGGGATTCGCCTCTGGAAACCGGTTTATGGAACTGGGTGGGAAGCTTGACATCGGATGATCTTCGTCGACAGGGGATCCTGGTGCCGGGCGTCCAGAGCAGGCGCGGCAGTCGCTTCCTGTCAGCGGCCGCCGGTAGCCTGACTCCACCACCGCACAGCAACCGAATCGCGCCGTGGCGCGGAGGAGAACATCTGCAATATGGCACCCACAACCAAAGAAGGGCAGCGCGCGGAGCTGCACAAGACGATCTGGCGGATCGCGAATGATCTGCGTGGCAGCGTCGATGGGTGGGACTTCAAGTCCTATGTGCTGGGCATGCTCTTCTATCGGTACATCTCCGAGAACCTCACGGCCTACATCAACAAGGGTGAGCACGAGGCGGGTGACGAGTCGTTCGACTTCACTCGAATGCCTGATTCGGAGGCGGAATTCGCTCGCGACGAGGTGGTCGCTGAGAAGGGATTCTTCATCCTGCCGTCCGACCTGTTCGTCAACGTCCGAAGGCGAGCCGCGGGCGACGAGGACCTCAACGAGACGCTCGAGCGAGTGTTCAAGAACATCGAAGGATCGGCACTCGGCACCGACAGCGAGGATGACATCAAGGGTCTGTTCGATGACCTCGACGTCAACAGCAACAAGCTCGGCTCGACGGTCGCCAAGCGCAACCAGAAGCTGGTGAAGCTGCTCGACGCGATCGGAGACCTGCCGCTGGGGCGTTTCGAGGACAACTCGATCGACCTGTTCGGCGATGCCTACGAGTACCTAATGCAGATGTACGCGGCCAACGCTGGCAAGTCGGGTGGCGAGTACTACACTCCGCAGGAGGTCTCCGAGCTGCTGGCGCGCATCACCGTGGTCGGCAAGAAGCGGGTCAATAAGGTCTACGACCCGGCGGTCGGGTCCGGGTCGCTGCTGCTGAAGTTCGACAAGGTGCTCGGCAAGAACAACGTCCGCAAGGGCTTCTACGGTCAGGA
Organism: Nocardia sp. CC227C; assembly: GCF_030767025.1. GTDB lineage: Bacteria > Actinomycetota > Actinomycetes > Mycobacteriales > Mycobacteriaceae > Nocardia. Next base: position 427,298 of record NZ_JASITE010000004.1, read on the forward strand.
GATCAACCTGACCACCTACAATCTCGCGCGGATCAACATGTTCCTGCACGACGTCAACTACGCCGATTTCAACCTCGCCCACGGCGACACCCTGATCGACCCACAGCACTGGGACGATGAGCCGTTCGAGGCGATTGTCTCCAATCCGCCGTACTCGATCAAGTGGGACGGCGACGCCAACCCGCTGCTGATCAACGACGAGCGGTTCGCGCCGGCTGGTGTGCTGGCGCCGAAGTCGAAGGCCGATCTCGCCTTCACGATGCACATGCTCAGCTGGCTGGCCGTGAACGGCACGGCGGCGATCGTTGAGTTCCCCGGCGTGCTGTATCGCGGGGGAGCGGAGAAGAAGATCCGAAAATACCTTATCGACAACAACTATGTCGACGCGGTCATCCAGCTGCCGCCGGACCTCTTCTTCGGCACCACGATCGCGACCTGCATTCTCGTTCTGAAGAAGTCGAAGAAGACCAACGACGTGCTGTTCATCGACGCATCGGCTGAGTTCAAACGCATGGGCAACAAGAATAAGTTACTCGAGGAGCACCAGGCGAGGATCCTCGAGGCGTTCACGACGCGCGAGCCGGAGGACCACTTCACAAAGGCCGTGAGCAACGAGGACATCGCGGCCAACGACTACAACATCGCCGTGTCCAGCTACGTGGAGGCGGAGGAAACGCGCGAGGCAGTCGACATCACGGAGCTGAACGCCGAGATCGCGCGCATCGTGGCGCGCCAGGCCGAGCTCCGCACGGCGATCGACGAGATCGTGGAAAGTCTGGAAGTAGGGGGAAATGAGGTTGTCTGACTTGCTGTCAAAAGCGCCCGAGGTTACGGCAGCTCAAGTCGAAGGATTCCTTTCAGATCGTCCGCTCGGCTGGGGGAAGCATAAGAAGATCCGGGTTGGCAAAGTCATTCACAACTTTCATTGCCATGAGTGCAATGATGTCAGGCCATTTGAGTCGGCCGATGAACTCTCATGCTTGGGCGTCGGGGATAACCAAATCAGCATCGACGCGACGTTGCGTTGCATGGTGTGCCGTTCGTCGGTAGAAACATGGTTCTTGGTTGCGTCGAGCGGGATGCTCCATTCCAGGGCGCCGGAGGTGTATGTCGAGAGATATACCGAGAATCTAAGAGAGCGAGCGGAACGTGTCGATGTTGCGGCCGGTCCGTTCTCAGATCTTGTTAAGCGGGCGCATCTCGCGTACGAGAGCGGTCTTGGTGCCGGATCCGTAATCTACCTCCGAAAGATTTTTGAAAAGGTCACTTGGGAGGTTGCTGAAATCCTCGGGGTCGAGACCATGAGGCAGAATGGGAATCGGCGCCCCTTCTTTCAGGTGCTTGAAGAGGTAAATGCACAGCGCAGGATTATTCCACAGCGCTTCTCTAGTGACGGGTATCAATTGTTCCGGGAGCTGAGCGGAATCATCCACGGTAATTCGAGTGAAGTGGAGGCGCTTCAAAAGTTCAAGCCGTGTCTCCAACTGGTGCTCGGAGTCGTCGAGGAAGTGAACAGAGACAACGTGGTTGCTCAAGCCATTGATGAACTTGGATGGAGCGTCGAGAACGTTGGCGCACTTGCGCGAGGAGATGCGTAAACATGACTCATATCGAGGAACTGATCCAGGAGCTGTGCCCGGAAGGTATAGAGCACGTCGCCCTTGACGAGGTCGTGAAGATCCGCAACGGAAGTGACTACAAGGCGCTTGGTGCCGGGGAAGTGCCGGTCTACGGGTCGGGTGGGATCATGACGACAGTGGACACCGCAGTTCACGGCGGCCCTTCGGTACTGATCCCGCGCAAGGGGTCTCTCGGCAACCTCTTCTATGTCGATCAGCCGTTCTGGACAGTCGACACAATCTTTTACACTGAAATCGATTTGACCCGACTCATGCCGAAGTTCTTCTACTACTCGATGTATAAGCACCGGCTTGCCGAGAAGAATCAAGCGGGTGGTGTGCCAAGCATGACCCAGTCGTACTTGAAGAAGCTCCGAATCCCCGTGCCTCCTCTTGAGGTGCAGCGCGAGATCGTGCGAGTATTGGATAAGTTCACTCAGCTGGAGGCGGAGCTGGAGGCGGAGCTGGAGGCGCGGCGTGCCCAGTACAACCACTATCGGCATGAGGCGTTTTCGTTCGGTTCGGAAGTGGAGACACGGCCGCTCGGAGAGCTTGCTTGGAATCTCGACAATCGCCGAAAGCCTGTGACACGCGACGCACGCAAGCCCGGAAATATCCCCTATTACGGCGCTTCGGGAGTCGTCGACTACGTGAGTGGCTACATCTTCGACGGGGACTATCTGCTCGTGTCGGAAGATGGTGCCAACCTTCTGGCACGCTCGACGCCGATCGCCTTCTCGGTCTCAGGCAAGACCTGGGTGAACAACCACGCCCACGTTCTTCAGTTCGATACCTACGTGGAACGGAGATTCGTTGAGATCTACTTAAACTCGATCGATCTCGCCCCGTTCATTTCAGGTTCGACCCAGCCAAAGCTGAACAAGGCCAACCTCAACAGGATCCCGATCCCCGCTCCATCGCTTGAGGTGAAAGAGCGGGTTGTTGACATACTCGACAAGTTTGACGCCCTCGTCAACGACATCAGCGTCGGTCTTCCCGCTGAGCTCGCCGCACGCCGCAAGCAGTACGAGCACTACCGTGACCGGCTGCTGACGTTCAAGGAGCTCGCAGCATGAGCGCAGCAAGCGAGCGCAAGTTCGATCCGATCGCGATCTCTTCGGAGAGCACGGTCGTTGCCGAGTACATCCCGAAGCCCGCGAGGGCAGAGGCGTACCAGTCCGAGGCAGCGCTTGAGCGCGAGATGATCCGTCTGCTGGAGACACAGGCGTATGAGTACCTCCCGATCACGTCCGAGGCGCAGCTGGTCGCGAACCTTCGGAGGCAACTGGAGAAGCTCAACAGGATGGCCTTCTCGGACGCGGAGTGGGAGACGTTCTTCACGACCAAGATCGCCGGACAGAATGACGGCATCGTCGAGAAGACCGCACGCATCCAGGAGGATCACGTCCAGATCCTGAAGCGTGACGATGGTTCGACGAAGAACGTCTCGCTCATCGACAAGAAGAACATCCACAACAATCAGCTACAGGTCATCAATCAGTACGAGGTGGACCGGGGCGAGGGTGGCGCGAACTACGCGAACCGTTACGACGTGACGGTGCTCGTCAACGGCTTGCCGATGGTGCACGTCGAGCTGAAGCGCCGGGGCGTCGATATCCGTGAGGCGTTCAACCAGATCGATCGGTACCAGCGCGATAGTTTCTGGGCGGGGTCGGGTCTGTTCGAGTACGTGCAGCTGTTCGTGATCAGCAATGGCACGCTGACGAAGTACTACTCGAATAGCACGCGCGCGAAGCGTCTCGACGAGGCCAAGAAGGCGAGAGGCGCGGCCAAGAGGAAACAGTCGAGCAACTCGTTCGAGTTCACCTCCTGGTGGGCGGATGCGAACAACAAGCCGATCGCGGAGCTGACGTCATTCATCCGGACGTTCTTCGCGAAGCACTCGCTGCTGAACATCCTCACGAAGTACTGCGTGCTCACGGCCGACCGCGATTTGCTGGTAATGCGCCCGTACCAGATCGTCGCGACCGAGCGGATCCTGCAGAAGATCGACATCTCCACCAATTACCGGACCCTCGGCACCGTCGACGCCGGCGGCTACGTCTGGCACACTACTGGGTCGGGCAAGACCCTGACCTCGTTCAAGGCGGCGCAGCTGGCATCGAAGCTGCCTGATGTCGCCAAGGTGTTGTTCGTGGTCGACCGCAAGGATCTGGACTATCAGACGATGCGGGAGTACGACAGGTTCGAGAAGGGCGCAGCGAACTCGAACGCGTCGACGACGATTCTGAAGAAGCAGCTCGAGGATCCGAACGCACGGATCATCATCACGACGATTCAGAAGCTGTCGATGTTCATCAAGGCGAACAAGGGCCACGAGGTGTTCTGCGGTCATGCGGTGATCATTTTCGATGAATGCCATCGCTCGCAGTTCGGCGACATGCACACTGACATCACGCGGGCGTTCAAGCGCTACAACCTGTTCGGCTTCACCGGCACGCCGATCTTCGCCGCGAACTCCGGCAGCGGCGGCAACCCGCTGCTGAAGACCACCGAGCAGGCGTTCGGCGAAAAACTGCACACGTACACGATCATGGACGCAATCACGGACAAGAATGTCCTGCCGTTCCGGATCGACTACATCAACACCATCAAGGTCGGGAACCCCGATGACAAGCAGGTCTCGGCGATCGACCGGGAGCAGGCCCTGCTCGATCCGCGCCGGATCAGCGAGATCACGGCGTACATTCTGGAGCACTTCGACCAGAAGACGAAGCGGCAGACCAGTTACGAGCACTCTGTCGTCACCAACGTCGCGGAGTCCGCGCGTACGCGACGGCAGGTCGAGGCGCTCAAGGAGCGCAAGCGCGTCCGCGGCTTCAACGCGCTCTTCGCGACTGCCTCGGTCGAGGCGGCGCAGCGTTACTACCAGCAGTTCAAGGTGCAGCAGGAAGAGCTGACGCCGGATCGGCGCCTGAAAGTCGGCATTATCTATTCCTATGGTGCCAACGAAGCTATCGACGACGGCATCCTCGACGATGAGGCCTTCGACACCGACGGCTTGTCGGGCGATGCGCGCACGGTCTTGGACGGTGCGATTCAGGACTACAACGCCATGTTCGGTACCAGCTATGACACCAGTGCGGACAAGTTCCAGAACTACTATAAGGACCTCTCGCAGAGGATGAAGAACCGCGAGATCGACCTGGTCATCGTGGTCAACATGTTCCTGACCGGCTTCGACGCCACGACGCTCAACACGCTCTTCGTCGACAAGAACCTGCGCATGCACGGTCTCATCCAGGCGTTCTCGCGGACCAACCGCATCCTGAACTCCGTCAAGCGACACGGCAACATCATCGCCTTCCGTGACCTCGAGGACGAGACGAACGCCGCGCTGGAGCTGTTCGGCAACAAGGACGCGCGCGGCATCGTGGTCGTGCCGTCCTACGGCGAGTACTATACTGAGTACTCCGAGAAGGTGAACGACCTGCTACAGCGGTTTCCGCTGGGCACGCAGATCGTGGGGGAGCAGGACCAGAAGGACTTCATCAACCTGTTCGGCGCCATCCTTCGCCTGCACAACATCCTGACCGAGTTCGACGACTTCGACGGCCAGGACCTCCTCACTGAGCGTCAACACCAGGACTACCGCAGCGTCTACCTCAATTTGTACGCTGAGTTCCGCACAGGTGCTGATGCTGAGAAGGAGCGCATCAACGAAGACGTCGTCTTCGAGATCGAGTTGGTCAAGCAGGTCGAGATTAACGTCGACTACATCCTGATGCTCGTCGAGAAGATGCGCGCCGAGCGCGGCGACGGCGAGAACAAGGAGCTCCGTGCTCAGATCTCGCGTGCGGTCGATTCCAGCCCGAGCCTGCGCAGCAAGCGGGACCTGGTCGAGGACTTCGTCGACTCGCTGTCTGTCGATGGTTCCGTGGATGAGCAGTGGAAGGCGTACGTGGACGCCAAGCGTGATGCCGAACTGGCCGCGATCATCGAGGAACAGAAGCTGAAGCCCGAACAGACTCGCGCATTCGTCGATGCCGCGTTCCGCGATGGACAGATTCGCACGACCGGGACGGAGATCACTAAGATCCTTCCTCCAGTCTCCCGCTTCAACCGTGAGGCCAGCCACGGCGACAAGAAGAAGCGCATTGTCGATGCGCTAACTCGATTCTTCGAACGCTATTTCGGGCTGGCGTCCAACAGGGGTGTCTACGACTGAACATCTCAGTCCGGCTTCGCCGCCCGCTGTGGAGGTCGAGGCACAGGATGGAAAGTGTGCCGCGTTCGACCCACGTCGTATCACCGGTACGTGTGAATCCTTGGCTGAGCATGGTGGTGAGCTTCCCCGTGGCCCGTCCCCAGTGAGTGAGACCGCTCGGCATTAGAGTCCTTGTGGCCCTGCTGGTCAGGGCTGGAAGGGACGATGAAGGACATGGCTGGACGGAAGCGGCATTCCGCTGAGGAGATCGTACGGAAGCTGCGCCGGGCCTACGAGCTGGCCGCAGTCGGCAAGTCTGGCGGCGAGATCGCTGCGGAGCTGTGGGTGGGCCGTCCCCGGTGAATGAGACCACTTGGTATTAGAGTCCTGTATGGCCTGGTGAGGGCCGAGAAGGGACACTGATCGATATGGCAGGACGCAAGCGGCATTCCGCGGAAGACATCGTGCGGAAGCTGCGCCGTGCCGACGAGCTGACCGCCGCCGGTAAGACCGGCGAGGAGGCTGCCGCCGAGATCGGGGTATCGGCGGCGACGTTGTACAACTGGCGCCGCCAGTACGGCGGTGTGGACACCGATGCCGCCAAGGAACTCAAAGAGCTGCGTGAGCAGAACGCCCGCTTGAAGCGGCTGCTCGCCGATGCCGAGCTGGAGAAGGACGCGTTGCGGGAGATCGCTCGGGGAAAATTCTGAGCCCAGCCACCAAGCGTCGCGCCGTGGACATGCTTCGCGAAGTCAAGAGCATGTCGGAACGGTTCGCGTGCAAGGTCGTTGGGCTGAATCGGTCGACCTATCGGCGGCTGCCGATCAAGGACACCCCGACCGATCCGGACGCCGGTATGCGGGCCTGGCTGCGCTCGTACGCGGTCAAGAATCCCGGGCACGGGTTCCGGCGTGCCTGGGCGGCCCTGCGGTTCGACGAGGGCGCGGGCGTCAACCTCAAGAAGGTCCACCGTCTCTGGCGTGAGGAGGGCCTGCAGGTCCGGCAACACCACCCGCGCAAACGGGCCGGGATTTCCTCGGTCCCGATAGTCGAGGCCGATGCGCCGAAGGTGGTGTGGGCGTTGGATTTCCAGTTCGACTCCACCGTGGATGGGCGGGCGGTGAAGATCGCATCGATGATCGACGAACACACTCGCGAATCCCTGCTGCACGTGGTGGAACGGTCGATCACCGCCGAGCGGCTGGTTGCCGAGCTGGAGAAGGTGTTCGCCGAGACCGGCGGCCCACCGAAGGTGCGGCGGATGGACAACGGGCCGGAGATGATTTCGTCTGCACTGCAACGGTTTTGCGCCGACAGGGTTGGGATCTCCTACATTCCGCCGGGCCCGCCTTGGGACAACGGCTTCGTCGAATCGTTCAACCGGCGGTTACGGACCGAGTGCCTCAACCGCAACCACTGGATCACCTTGCTAGAGGCGCGGGTGGTGATCGGCGATTTCAAGGTCGACCACAATCTGCGGCACCGGCATTCGGCGCTGGGCTACCTTACGCCGGCCGAGTACGCTGCGGCCTGCACCCACACCCACCATCCGGTGGCCTGCGGGACCAACTGAACACGGTACGAAATCACCCGGCTCTATTCCCGGGTGGTCTCGGCATCAGGGACCGCTCACAAGTGCGCGCGCACTGCCCGCGCAAGCGGGCCGACGTCTCGTCGGTGCCGCCGGTCGAGGCGGACGCGCCGAAGGTGGTGTGGGCGTTGGATTTCCAGTTCGACTCCACCATCGACGGCCGTGCGGTGAAGATCGCGTCGATGATCGACGAGCACACTCGTGAATCGCTACTGCACGTGGTGGAGTGGTCGATCACCGCCGAGAGACTGGTCGCCGAACTCGAGCGGGTGTTCACCGCGCGCGGCGGCCCGCCTCGGGTGCTGCGCATGGACAACGGGCCGGAGTTGATTTCCCATGCGTTGCCACAGTTTTGCGCTAATCGGGTGGGGATCGTCTAGATGAGGGGCCGGAAGTTTTTCGCACAGCGAGATCCTATCGTCTCCGAAATTCTCGATGCCGATACCGGTTTGCCGCGCTATCAACTGGCCGAGGAAACCGGTACACGCCCGCGTCCGAGGTATCGCGTGTTCCTCGCCGACGAGCTCTTGGAGGTCGACGAGTGGGCCGGCCAGAACGGCCACCGCGACCTGCGATCATGGAGCCGCATCGGCGGGTCGGTGACCACGACGACGACCGTCAAGTCTTGTGGACAGTTCGACCAGCTTGCCACCGTGTTACCGGTGCCCGGCGCGACCATCGTCGTCTGCCCATCCGGATCGGAGAACTCAGCCGACTCCGCCATCGTGGGATTCGGGGCGGGCCGTTGACCCTGCCCGACATGTCAAGCGGTTGGGGTGTTGCAGAGGGTTCTTCGGGTCGGTGGCGGGTGCTCCCAATCCGAGGGGCCGATGGCCCAACAGCTCGAATTCTCCGAAGGTTCCGACGCGGCGGGTAAGCCGGTCACGCCCGGCGGTCGAACTGCCCGTCCGCGACCCCCTTCATGAAGGCGTCCCATTCGGCCGCGTTGTAGGACAGCGTCACGAAACAATCGGACATGGCGGCACCGGCGGAGGGATCGATCGAGATGCTCACATCGCCAGCCGCTCCGGATTCGCCGCTCAGGACCAGATCGAGCACAGAGCGCCACTGCGCGGGGGCGACAGAGACGATCGGCTGTTCGTCAGAGGGTCCGGTGAACTTGCTGTCGCGGATGAGCACGGCGTCGCCACGGTGGGCGACTTCGACGCAGGTCGCTTCGGAGCCAGAGTATGTGGACTTGTACCAAGCGGAACTCACGGTGTTTCACCCTATCCGGCGCGCGGTCTTGTCGATCAAACGCAGCGAATCCTCACGGCCCAGCGCGATCGTATGTACTCGGTTGTACAGGAATTCGAGTTCGGCGACCCGCCTCGAGTCCTCCACGACCTGAACGAAGAGCGCGGCCTCGACCCAGCCGACCGTTGGCAACCGAGGGCTGACGAAGTCCAGTAGATGAAACGTTGAGGTGTTCATTGCCGCTATCGACCCCTGTGCGTCGAAGGGGATGACACGTAGGTCGAGCGTGTCGGCGTACTCGTCCGCCAGTTCGAGCAGATGCACCAGCTGTTGACGCTGGACTTCCGGGCCACCGACCTGCTGCATCAGGGCGGCTTGACCGATTACGACCGAAAGGCGAAGGGCCTCTGGCTCATCCAGCCGAGCCTGACGTCGCAACCTCGCCCGGACCCGCTGCTCGGCCTCGGTCGGGCGGCCGGTGGCCGTAATCGCCGACATCAACGCGCGGACATAGTCCTCGGTCTGGAGCAGTCCGGGGATGACCGCGCATTCCCAGCTGCGAATAGTCTGCGCGCCGTCCTCCAGCCCGTAGTAGCGCATCAGCTCATCGTGGAACAGTCCCGAGTACTCGGACTGCCAACCACGCCCCTTCGCGACCATTCGAAGCTCGAGCAGCTCTTCCTGTTCATCGGCCTCGAAATCCAGGAGGTCCAGTAACTTTCGCAGCTTCTCTTCGGTCAGCAACCCCTTGCCCTTGCCGAGCAACGACCAGTACTGCTGACTGACGTCGAGCGCGTTGACGATCTCCTTGGGTGACACTCCGCGCCGCTTGGCTTGCTCGCGGAGTCGCAGCATCAGTTCCCATCCGGCAACGGCGGGGGAGGTCCGGGCCATCTCGCTCCCTTCGGGTAGACGCCCCTACGGTACCGCACTGGTATCCAGACAAAATAGACACTTGATTGATTACTTGTAACAAGCCGGATAGCCTTGCTTGCATCGAATTCGTGATCGGCATCACTTCGGTCGGAGGCCGGAGAGACCGAAGAACGACGCCAGGAGCTGGAGATGATGTCCTTCGCACTGCCGTTTCTGTTCGGAGTCGGCCTGGGCGGATTGATCACGTGGATCATCGCGCCGCTGTCCGCCACTGCTCACCCAGCACACGCGGCCACTCACGAGGCACTCACCGTGCACAGCATTGCCGCCCGGATCGAGAGCGAACGCCTCGCGGCCGATCACCCAGACCGCCGAGGCGAGCCGATCGCAGCTCGATAACCACGACCCGCCCGCGAGCCCTCGTGACCACCGCATACCGGAAGGACCACCGCGATGCCCGAGCCTGCCTGTACACATATGTTCGTCGCCGCGGATGGGATGCTGGCCGAATACCTGTGTCACGTCGAGCTACTGGACCTCACCGAGGCTCGGGCCGTGGCACTTCACGCCATTCATCGCGACCATCCCCGCTGGGACTGCCTGGTCCGCACTGCGACCGAGCGGTACACACGGGACAGTCAGCCGGGGTCCGGCGAAATCGCCCCCACCGCAGCACAATCCGGACGAGTTGGAAATCCGCCGTAACCGACCGCTACCGCGCGGCCAGCGCCGCGATACCCTCCGTATCGGATCACCGCGCCGGCAGTCTGGCGACGATCCGCCGGGCCGCGTCCGCCCACTGCTCGTCGGTCGGCAGGCTCGGCAGGCCGTTCGTACTGAGCAATACCGTCACGGCGAGGTGGTCGGTACAGATCCAGACCCGAAGATCGCTGGTCTCCTCGCTGATAACCACCGCGCGGGCGATCCCCGGAATCGTGCGACTGTCATCCGGGGTGTGCAGTGCCACGACAAGGTCGATGGGCAATCCCTCGTCCGGGGGACGGACGCTGATCGACGCCATGGGAAGCCGAAACGTCCCCATGCCGCGGTTGTACTCACACCTGCTGTGCGCGGAGCCGTCGAGGCCCGTGGCCGTCACATTCTCGGCGGTGTCCACACTCACACCGGCGAGAGTGCTCATCTCCGCCGCGGTGAGGAAGCACTCTCCATCGACGACTTCGTCTTCGAATCGCGGTGTGGCAGAGGTAGTTCGCTCGCTTGTCGCGATCGTAGGCTGGTCGCGCGCCACCGGGTCACTCTCGGCGGTATTGCCGCAGGCACTGTCTAACAGGAGCACCACCGCGATCGGCACGGTCACCAGCGTCCGGCCGACACTCGCACGGATAGCCGCCATCCGGTGGCTCACTCGTCGCTCTCCGTCACGTGTTCTTCTCGTGGCTATTGTCACCAGGGCGGTTCCGCGGCGATACGGGAGTTCTCGGACCTGAATTTCCGTTCCTCGTAACTCATTTCACTTGCCCAGCTAGGTTCGGCACCTTGCTGTGCGCTGGTGCCTGGAGGTGGGCTGTCGGGCTCCGGCGCGGTGGCGGGCTCGTCCCGTGGCGTATTCAGCAGTGCCCGGAGTTCGGGTGGGAGGTTCAGAGCACTCATGATTCTTCCCGGTCTCCTCGAAACAGTGAGCCGCACTTGGTCATCGGTGGGACGCAGGCGTCACGACGGTCAGACTGCTGGGGCTGGCCAGCCTGGGTACGCGGGCTGGGGCACGGGAGGGGTGTCGAGGGGTGTCGAGTCACCCAGCCCAGCGGGCAGATCAGGGAACAGACTCAGCGCCCACGCATCGCACCGCGCCGCTGCTTCTGGGTCCTCGCCAGTTTCGAAACTGACGGTCCAGCCGTCGAACACGTTGTACGTCGGTGCCTGCCAATGCAACCGATCCGGTGCCGGGGCATACGGAGTGGCCGTAACCGGTGTCTCGACCGCCGCACCGGTGCGAACGAAATCGATTCCTTGGTAGCCGCCACGGTTGTTAGGCCTGCTCAGCTCCGGGGCCCCGGGTGACGTGGCGGCGGACTCGTTGTTCAGGCCACAGAGTTCGGCGTGGAATCCGTTCGCGTTCGGCTGAATCTGCCATACATGGGACCGCAAGGTGCCGAAAACCGTCCGGTGACCTTCGCCTTCTTCGTAGCGTTCGAGTCTTGTCGGGTCCATCAAGGCCGCCGCGTATCCGGGATAGCTGTAGTCGAGCCCGGCGTACAGGGCGATGAGATCGGCTTCATCGGTGGCGCGGATCAGGGTTGCTTCGGGCGTGTAGAGGTCGATACCGGGTTCTGCCGACCACACCATCGTGGCGTCACATACCTGCTGAGGCGGCTTGTAGGTGCCCGCGACGATCGGGATATCGGTACACGGGCGCTCCCCGGCAGGAGTGGGGTCGGCCGGGCTGGTCGCGGAATCACCGCAGCCGGTCGCCGCCATCGCGACAGTGAGGATCCCGGCCACCAATGTCGTCGCCGTCCGCCTGCTCATCTGCTCCATCCCTAGGGGTAGATCCATACGTTACCGTTGTCCTCAGTGGGTCCGTTCGCGATCAGGTCGTTGTACCTCTTCTGGTAGGCGGGGTTGTCCGCGGCATCCAAATAGTCATCGGCCTTGGTCTCATCGACGCCAGCTGCGGTCAGCGCATTGGTCACCGCATTAGTGGACGTGATCTGCGTGTTGAAGCGCATGCTCTTCAAGTTGTTTTGGTAGTCGTCGAAGGTCGCGAGGACGGTTTTGCCGTCCACTTGTTTGGTGAGTGCTGGGTCTAGGGCGTTCACGTCGATCGTGCCCTGTTGGACGAGTGATTGCAGGAACGCGTAGTTGCGGTGCGTATCGGTACCGTCGGTGGTCGGGTTGTACTCGTAGTTGATCGGGCCAATGCCTTCGCGGTAGGCCGGATTGCGAGGCTCGGTCACTTGCTCCGCGCCGCCGAGCGCGTCGACGATATCGGCTTGGGGAAATGCCGTCAGCGCCATTACGCCGGCTGCCGGAGCGCTGAGACCACCGATACCGATCTGCGCGGCGGTATAGGCAGCGTTCAACATGGTCTTCTTGTCGCTGATTCGATCGTTGTGGGCGTCGGTGTCGGCGTCGCGTTCGGCGTATTCGGCATCGAGGCCTGCTTCGACAGCCCAGGTCAACCGGTTGGCGTACTCGCCCATCAGCTTGGGGGCAACCTCCTCGCCCGAGGTGACCATCGACGCGTACGTCTCGTTCATACGCATGGATTCCGACAGCATCGCCCCATTGATGGTGGTACCGGCGACGATGTCACCGTCGAGCACCGACAGGACCCGCACCGTCTCGATGGGGCCACCGAGGTCGCCGAACCCGGCGGTGCCCGTGTAATCATCGGGCATGCCGACCAGGCTTCCGGCATACGGAACCAACGCTTCGGCCATCGACCGGGTGAGTTCGGGGTTGACCTGGCCGAGGGAGTCGTCCTCCCCGCCTTCGGGGATGCCCATATCGAGCCACCGCTCGTGCAGGTTGCTGCCCTCTGTGTCGGACAGGATCTGCGCGAGCCCGAACGCCGCCTCCCCGGCCCGCCGGTTCGCCACGGTCGGTGCCTCGCCCTCCACCCGCGCGTCATCGTCGATCCACCCGAACAGGCCCTTGCCGACCGCGGCGCCGTCGTCGTCCCACTCGTGCGACAGCAACGGCACCATCACGCTCTCGCGCTGGTAGCCGGGGCCAAGGAGTTGTTCGGCAGAGAGCCCGTTATCGCCATTGCCGGGGATCTCGTCGGTACCCTTGCCGGTGATCAGCGCGTAGTTGGAGTCCTCGTTGCGGGTTCCTACCTGCACGTACTGCTCGATGGTCTTGTCACCGACCTGAGTCAGCAAGCCCTGGTCATCGAGCCCCGCCAAGTGCGCGCCCTGACGGGTCAACTCGACACCCAGCTTGGTACCCGGGTCGTAACCGGTGCTGGAGCTGGCGAGCAGATTGCCGAAAGTCTTCAGGTCGCTGACGTACTCGCCTCGATCCGCTGGGCCACCGCGATACTCCTCGGCCAGACTGACGGTCGTCGCGTCGGGCAGGTCACCACCCAAAGACGGCCGCGTCGAGATGAGCTCGGTGATTTCGGGGTCCAGCTTGTCCATGCCCCCGGTGTCGAGGATGTTGCCGTCCTTGTCGCGGGTGACGACCTTCTCCTGAGACAGCGTGAGCAGACCATTGGCAAGGTAGGTCTGCAGGGCCTGCGCCTCGGGGGAACCGTCCGTCTCCAGCTGCTCGGACAGTCCGAGGAGCCCGTCCTTGCCCGCGTAGCCGTAGAACGCCTGCAAGTAGGCCAGCTCGCCGGGTGGAAGGTCGACGGTCTGGCCGTTTTCGATCATCTGCAACTGTTCGGCGGTGAGCCCGGTCTTGGCCAGCCGCTCGGTGATCCGCGCGATCTCTTCCTTGGTGGCGGTGCCGTCGGCGATGGCCTTGCCGTCCTGTTCGGCGTCCGCGGGGCTCAGTTCGGTGGTCGAGTCCGGTGCCAGTTGTTCGATGGAGTTGAGGGTGTTGCGGATGTCGGTGGCCGTGGCGGCGTCCTCGGCGCCAATGGACGCGGCCAGTCGTTGCAGCAGCACGGTGTTGTTCTGCGCGTCGTTCGCTCGGCTGGTCTGCAGCTGCGTGAGTTGGTCCCGGGAGGACTGCGCGTAATCACTGTCACCGGTGATCGCCGCGAATGCCTTGGGATAGTTGTAGCGGTCGGTGACCGTCCAGTCCTCGGCCACGTCGAAGCCGTCACCCTGCACCGTCGTCACCGTGGTCCGCGCGGTGGATACCAGTCCGCCAAGCGAGTTCTGGCGGTTCCGGCCGACTTCGGCGAGGTTGTCCCACTGGTCGGCGAGCAGCCGCATCTGCTGGCGTTCGCGGTCGGAGCGGTAGTCCGCGCCGTCGCGGCCTTCCCCAGACCAGTTCATGCCGTCGATGGTGCGGTCCATGTCGTCGGCCGCATCGCGCAAACCTTGGGCGATCTTCTCCGCGGGCGTGGCGATCGAAGCGAGGTCGACATTCCAGTTCATCACCTGGCTCTTCGACGGCGGCGGGGTCTCGGTCACGCCGATGTACCCCCGGCCTCCCCGCTGTTGAAATCACCCAGCGCGATGAACCACTCCGCCGCAGCGAGATCGGTGTCGGTGTAGGTGTCCGCCGACACGCGCAGCAGGCTCGCGAACTGAGTGTAGCGGTTGGCGACCGACTTCATCGCCGCTGTCCGGACCGACTCGATGCGGTCGAGTTCCGGCGCGGTCTGTGACCCCTGCATGAACGCCGACCGGGTCCACCCACCCATCGGGCCGTCGGTCGATTCGATGGTCGGCAACGTGTTGATCGTGTTGACAAGGCCGTCGAAGGTTGTCGCTGCTTGGCGCAGTTCCTCAGCCGATACCTGCATGATCGCCCCCTTGCTATCCGTCGCGGCGACAATATCAGAAACACGTGCGTGCCTCGCATCGCCGACCGGGACGAACCGGCAACGGATCCGCCGGTAGCGCACCGTTTTTGCACGGGTGGCGGTGATGAGAGCGGTACGCCTGTAGCACCGTTCCGCTCAGCGGGGCGCGGTCCTCGCTCTCGATCCTCGAATGGTGGACTGCGAGGAGGCTGGGGTGCCATGGCTCGTCCGGAGCTGGCTGCGGTGATACGGTCGGCCCGTATCGCGAGGATCGGAGCGCAGGGCATCGGGGAGGGTGGAGATAGTCGTGGCCGGCGAGGGAACTCCATCATTCGGTGATGTCCAGGGCCAGGTCGCCCAAGGCACTGTGCAATTCGATCCGGCCGCGGCGGCGATCGGGGTGGCCGCCTGCGACGGCCTGGTCAGCAGGTTGCTGGCGGTGCGGAAGGCCACCGCGGATGTGACGGGTCTGTCGCCGTTCGCGGGACCGCACGCCGATTTCCCCTCCGGGTCCAAGCTCGCCGACGAATACTCCGCCCTCGCTAGCGAATTGGAGAACATTCTCGGCACACATATCGCCTTGCTGGGCGATATGGCCGACACGTTCAAGGCGGCTGCGCGGGTGTTCGAGAATGCAGAAGCCGACTCCGCTGCTGCTTTCGAGGGGCTCACGATCTCCGGAGCGATTGGTGACTCCTACTCCTCGCGTCCGAGTCTGGATGTTCCCGCCTCCGAGCAGAGCATCAATCCGGTGCCGGTGCCTGGGGGAGCGGCGCTGGTGGGTCTGGGGCCGGGGTCGGTGGTCGGACAGTACACGAAGCCGGATGACGGGCGGGCGGTGGATCCGGAGAATCCGTACTCCAAGAAGTGGAGGCCGCTCTACGACCTGGGTGTCAGTATCAACCACGCGGCGGTGACCGCGGTGTCGGCGTACTGGCAGTGGATGGCGACCGAGATCCGGACCGGCGTCGACGAGTTCAAGCGCACCGCGCTGGGTGAGGGCGGGCAGGGCAGCGAGTATTCGATCCAGTCCGGATGGGTCGGGCCGTCGGCGGAGATGGCGCGACGCGCGGTGCGGGCTCGGGTGGACGACGGTGCCGCGCTGGCCGACACGGCGAATACCGTCGGCTCCCAGTTGGCGGGTATCTCGGACTGGCTGGAAAAGACGAAGAACGCCATGCCGCCGCTGCCGGACGATCCCGCGCTGCCCGGTAACCCGCAGGGGTACATGCTGGGCGGCAAGGAGACCGCATTGGCGCCGCTGAGCACCTACCAGCATGCCTGCGAGCTCTACTACTGCACCGGGCTGATCAATTACAACGCCGCGCTGGTCAGCCTGCCCGTGCCCAGCGCGCAACCGGTGACCACGCCTCAGGTACAGCAAACGCCCCAAGCGCCCGGCACCACCACGGCCGAATCTCCCTCCCCGACAACACCGCCCGTGACCACTGAGACACCGGAACCACAGCCCGACTCGCCCGTGACGACTACCCAGCCGCAGGATACGCCGCAGACCACGCTGGAACAGCAGGCGCTCGCGGCCGCGCAGCAGGTGGCACAGACTCTGCTCCAGCAGGGGACTCAGGTTGTGCAGCAAGGCCTTCAAGCCGCCCAGCAGATCGCGCAGCAGGTCGCGCAGACGGTGCAGCAGGGCATCGAGCAGACCACGAAACAGGTCACCAGCCAGGACCCGGCCACCACGCTCGACCCCGTTACCGGACTCCCCGTCACGGCGGTGGACGGTAAGCCCTCGGCGGGGATCCCCGGCGGTGGCGGTGGAAGCCCGACCTCGCCCACCTCTCCGAGCCCCGAACTGCGGACGACCTCGGCGTCGTTGTTCCCCAGGGCCGCAGCCGCCGCCGACGATGCGGCGACGACCTCGACACGCGCCGTTCTCGCCTCCGGAAGCGGTTCCCCGACCACGATGGGGCCGATGGCCCCGGGCGCCGGTGCGGCCGGGCCGGGGCAAGGGCATGGGCAGGGCAAGCAGCATCAGCGAGCGGAGTACCTGAACTCCGCCGAGTACCTCGCCGAGTCCTGGGGCGAGGCACCGAAAGTCGTGAAGCCGGTAGCCGACTCATGACCCGCACGTGGACTTTCACCGATCTCGAACTCGCCGTGTTGTGGGAGAACGCGACCGGTGAGCTGCTCCCGTCACCATTCACCATCATCAGCCCGACCCCGTCGTACTACGACTACCTGCGGGAGAAGCGCGAAACCCGCGAGCGGCTGCACGCCACCCACGGCAGTTCATTCGACCACGTACTCACCGCGATCACCCGACCGGACCTGCGGATCACCGTGAATGGCTGGGACACAGACGATCCCGACAACGAACAGGCACGCATCCGCATCCTCGCCGCCCGCGCCGGCGGCCACGGTTACGTAGTGACCCAGCTACCCGGCAAGACTCCGGGCGTGGGTGGCAGCTTCACCGTCGCCGCCTGCGATCCCGTCGCGCTGGCCGACACCGTCGTCGCCGCTCTGCCAGACGAAGCGCCCGGCGCTCAGGCCGAAATCCCGCTGGCGGCACCAGCTTCGGGCACCGACGATCTCGACCAGTGCATCGCGCGGTCACCCACGGCCGCCGACCACGGCAGCATCGTGAGCGTGCGATCCAAGCGATTCTTCCGGGTACGGCCCACGCTGATGGGCGTCATCGACGTCGCACAGGGCAACTCGGTCTTCGGTCCCCGCGGCATCACCGATCACCGCCTGGAATGGCGCGACCTGCCCGACCACGGCCGCTACGCCATCCGGCACGCGGCGCCCTGGAAGGCGATCGGCGTCGACGCCCAGAAGCTCACCACGATGATCAACATATGCGTCGCCGACATCATCCGCGTGATCAAAGACGAACGAGGCAGCTGAACAGCTGCTGCCCTTGGCCAGTTGGTATTCGGAAGCGAGCTGTTGGCTGACGCTCCGCCTCGTAGTCGGGCGACGATCTGCACGCCACTGGCGGCGGGTACGCGCCCCCGCGACTTGCTGGTCGAAGCCCGCTGCTCGGGGTCCCCGAGCAGCGGAATCACTTCTCCCGGCGCACACCATCGAGATCGGTGAACGGCAACTGCAACTTGATCGGTTCCTCCAAGGCGAGCTCGTCCCAATGCTCACGGTGCAGCCCGTACCGTTTGTTCGACCAGTCGAGACGGAACTCGTCGATACGTTCGACGGTTTCCCAGTCATCGGCGAAGTGAACGACGAGATACACGGGAATCCCTGTGCGGGCATAGAGTTTCCGCTTGTACTCGGTATCGTCGCCGATGCTGTCGGGGGATACCACTTCCACGACCATGCGGATATGCGGCAGGACCGTCGTCGCATCCCATCGGCCGCAGTCGATGACCAGCAGGTCGGGGAACCGAAAGTTCGCTCGCCGATCCACGCTCGCGCTGTCCGCGTCGGGGAAGCGAACAGGAGTGTCCGACTCGGTATCGAGGCACGGATCGTTCGGCGTGTGCGCGTTCTCGAGCGCCCGGCGGAGTCTGTGAATCACCCGGTCATGGGCTCTACTCTGCGCCTGACAGCGCACCACGAGACCATCCACCAACTCGAATGGCCCGCCGAACCGTGCAGCAAGGTCTCCGGGGTCCGCAGCCAGGAACTCCTCAGCCGTCAGCCGCTGTTCGCCGCGGGCATCCACAGCCGGCATCTTTCCTCCTACAGCAGTCACGCGGGAAGGCGACCCGCCACCCTCAGGCTAGTTCACGCTGTCAGGAGGAACCGATGCCCGGTCCCAGCTTCTCAGAGGCAATTCGCGCCTTCAGTCCGGTCGACCGTGGCGGGAGTGGGGTCGACCCCGGCCCGCTGACGCAAATCACGGCCAAGGTCGCTGTCACCGGTACCGGCACGATCCACATGGCCGACTGTAGGAGTCTCGGAAAGGCACGGCCGCGGTGCCACACATTTACAGAGCTGATTGTCGCCGGCGTGGCGCGGGGCTGCAGAACCTGCCGGGTCGACGATCGGATCCGTCTCACCGATGACCAATCTGCCTATACGGTCGCGACCACAGCTGAGTGGCAAAGGGACGATGCCACCAGACAGGCCGCGGAGAAGCAGCGACGAGACCGGGCCGACCTGAAGAACCGGGTTAGACGCGCCGATGATCGGCTGTCAGCTCTGACATCACGGTGGGGCCGGGAACGACTACCCGCGCGTGCGTGGTCGCCTACGACGCCGAAGCGCACACGCTCACGTATCACTGCCCTGATGACAGCAGCCACGATCCGTTCCTTCGTGAACAGGCGATGACGCTCGTTGCGCACAGCCACCCACACCGGGTCGCATGCCAATTCGATCTGTGGCTTGCGTGGAAGGCCGATCGAGCTGCCGCCCTCGCCGCGTTGGAGGAGATCGAGAAGCAGTACGCGGATACTCCACCGCTCCGTCCAGTTCCGATCTGCGAAACCTGTGGCCAGACTGTCCGGGTTCATCGCAGCCACGAGCGCGAAATCTGGTTCTGTTCAGGGAGGGAGACGAACCAGCGGCACCTATTCCGGGATGAGAAGCGCAACGATCTCGCCTCTCGGAGACGACTCGCTCAATCCTGACTCGGACTTGCTGGACCAGCATCATGCACGTCTGCTCGCCACCATGGCCGTCGTCGAAAATGCGGGACTTGCCGCCGACGATGACGACCTGAAAACGATCAAAAGGCAAAGCCAGGAAGCGCTCGAGGCCGTTGAGGCCCTCCGATCGGATGGCTCCACCTACCGCGTGCTCGAATCGGCGGCCGCTGGCGGTGGCCGACCAACAGACATCCAACAATGGCTGCTCATCGACGTCGTCACCCTTGGCCCCGACGGGCCACCCGACGTGCGCTTCACCCTGGACCGGCCAGACCTTCGCGAGCAACTGGACCTTGCCGACCTTCGGGACGCCATCGTGGAAGCTCGGGCGTGGGCCGATCAACGAGAGGCCGACCTTCATGCAAGGGAACAACGCCAGCGACCGCAGGACGACAACAGCATTTGACTGCCCCTGTCGTAGCCGGTGCCTGATCTTGATCGTCGAGGATGGTCTTGTCGGTGTGGATGGATAGTCATCTGCATCAATTCGGGCAGCGGGCCGCTGGCCTAATCGACCCCCCTCGACCATTCACCGGGACACCTCTTTGCGGCCGCCTGCACCCAGACCTACCGTCCCTGAGCAGGCCATATTCCTATTCCGGTGTGGTCCGCATCACTCGAGGAGTATCCATGCAATCAATCGCATCTCGCCTGTCGGCGGTGATCGGAGCGGTCGTCGCCACGGTGGCAGTCGTGGCCGCTGGAGGCGGTACCGCGGGAGCGGTGCCGCCCGGTGAAATGACGCTGACCTTCGTCCGTCATGCCGAGTCGACCGGCAATGCGTCCGGTCTCATCGACACTTCCGTCCCCGGCCCCGAGCTGACCGACAAGGGGTGGGTACAAGCTGAGGCTGTCTCCGGGGCCCTGGGTGACTGCAAGTTCATCGACGGTGTGTACGTCTCGACGATGGTGCGGACTCAGCAGACGGCGGGGCCGGTCTCGGAGCGGTGTGATCGTCCAGCGGTCGTCGAGAGCGGCTTCCACGAGATCGAGGCCGGAATCTACGAGGGCACACCGGAGCGGGACGCGATGCAGGGCTACTTCGCCGCTCCGCTCCAGTGGATGCAGGGCAACCTGGATGCTCGCATCCCCGGCTCGATCGATGGCCATGAGTTCAAGCAGCGGATGGACGCCTCCATCCAGGGCATCCAGGATCGCGGCACCAAGCGTGCGGTGGTCTTCTCACACGGCGGTGCCATGATGGTCTGGGCCGTGATGACGCTCGACGACGTGGACGTGAGCAAGCTGCAGTCCGACCCGATCCAGAACACCGGACGGGTGGTCGTGAAGGGGAAGCCGGGCAAGGGTTGGAAGCTCGTGTCCTGGGACGGCAGCCCCGCTGCCTGAGTGCGTTATCCGCCCGCCGACCCCCATCACGCACCAACAATCGCCTGGTGGGGGTCGGTCTGCGATTGCCGCTCGCCGCCGCGGAGGTCGTGACCACCACGGTGCGGCGTGCGGGTCAGCGGATCTGTTCGTGGATGGTGAGCAGCAGATGGTCGAATGCGGCCACCGTGTTCGGCGGCGGGGGCGGGAGTTGGGGCAGGCCGTTGAGCAGGGCTTCGGCCAGGTCGCGGAGTTTGGTGTTGGTTTCCTGGGAGCGCCATTTCAGGACCTTGAACGCCTGGTCGGCATTGATGTCGTACATGCGCATCAAGACGCCTTTGGCCTGCTCGATCGCGGCGCGGTTCTCTACGACTTCGGGGATCACGGCGTCGAGGGTTTCGCGTTCGGCCTCGGCGAGGGTGTCGGTCAGGTCGATGTAGTAGCCCGCGGTGCCGACCGGGGTGCCGGTGGCGTCGAGGATGCGGTCGGCGACCAGCATTACGCGGTGTTCGCCACCGGCGGTGTCGAGGAAGCGATGGCGGCTCGAGAAGGGGTGGCCTTCGGTGAGTGACCGCGCGATCGCTTCGGCCACCTGTTCGCGATCCTCCGGATGTTTGTGCGCCAGCAGCAACTCGGTGGTCGGTTCGATCTCACCGGGGGCGTAGCCGTGCATGCGGTACACCTCCGGCGACCATTCCCAGCATTGGGTGGCGAACCAGAAGCGGAAGCTGCCGAACCCTCGCTCGTCCGCTGCGGCGAGATGGTTCGGCTCATCGGTGTTGTCCGCGCGCGGCGTCGCTCCGCGAGCGGGGCCGACAGTATCTGTCACCCTGCAAGTATGCCCGTCCGCGTCGCGTGCGGCGGCCTTCTCGGTTCGATCGCGTCGATAGGACCGGTGGGCTGCTTTCTTAACCCGACCGGCAGTGATGGGTTATCCACGCACGCCCCGTCTACGCCGAGCCGGTCGAGGTCGGCAGTGATCTGTCTCTCGATCAGCTGATGGTTTGTTCGGCGCTCGGCGGACAGTTCGGCAACCGCTCCGAGACCGCCGAGCAGTCGAGCAAGGGCGGTCAGGCCAGTAGCGGCAGCTTCGGTGACCCCAATGCCGCCGACTCCCCCGGCCCGCGCTTGCCGTGCGACGGCATCCGGCTTTACGATCGACACGATGATTCCTTCTGATCACAGATTGGGGGTCCCGTTCGTCCAAGGTGAGTGCTGATGCTCACTGTGCAGACGACGAGGGACGATTCCCATCTTTCCCACTGGCCGCGCGTGCGCGAATTCGCCGTGCCGGCTTCGATGATCGACAACGCTACCGCCAGGCGGCGGGTCGGCGATTGGGCAGGCGCTTGTGCTGCCGCGGGTTTCGATGTCGACCTGCGGTTGCGGTCCGCGGCGAGGACGTACGGTGCGGAAGTCGCGGCTCGGATTCGAGACGACCTGTCGCATCTGGCCCCGGATCTGCTGCGGTGGCATCTGCCGAGGGTCGCGCCCGACGGCTTGCTACGACCGGGTACGACGATCGCACTGGCGCGCTATCGGAGTGAAACCGGTCGGGGTGGGCGCGGTTCCACATATTTGGTGGTTCGGACCGCTCCCGCGTGGGCGGATGCCGGACAGCGAGTGAGTATCGCGCTGTGGGACGGTGCACGCACCGAATCCGGCTCGCATCCACATCCGAGGCCCAATCGCCGCTTCCGGCTGGATCTGCACCGTCACCTCTGGGATGTGCGCAGGACCGACGAGCTGCGCATCCGCGCCGGGGTCGAGCAGGCCGACCGGCCTCCGATCGTTCCGGGTCTTCCGGCGGCGGTTCCCGTCGAGCGATGCGCAGTCGGGCGCTGGCCCGCCGAGGCGCGGATTCTGCTGGATGCCGAAGGGCGGCAGGAGAATACGTTTCAGGTGCGGCTCGGGGCCAAACAGCGGGTGATCCTGGAGCTCACGGCGGACGCACCCGGTGTGCGGGTCGTCCCGGATTACCCGGCGGGCGGCATCTCGGCGCTTCCGATCCTGCCCGATGCCGCGACCTGGACCCTGCCCGATCTCGAACTGCTTCGCACCGGCGCACTGTCGGCGGATCGGCTCCATCCACTGGTCGCCGCCGTACTGTGTCCGGGCCACCCGCGGGACGAATCGGCTTGGAAGCAGCCGGAATCGGGGCGTCCGGAGTTCGTGGAGTGCCGCGGCGAGCTGCACCGCATCGGCCTGGTCGACGGCGTCCTGACGGCGTTGGACCACGAACCAGGCGAAATCAATCGCGAAGAACTGCTCGCCGCGCTGACCGGGAAACCCGTGCCCTGCCTTCAGGTCATCGATCAGGTCCACCGCCATCCGGACTGCCTCGCGAGTGTCCGCGAACGTCTCGTCCACGGTGATGTCGCCGGTGTGCTGGCATTGGTCGAGACGCTCCTCGGCCCGGCGGCGGCGCTGCGTGACGGCGCGCTCCGCGACGAACTCCGAGCCGCTGCCGAACAGCGGATCACCTACGGGCGCTATCGATCCGGCCCGCAATCACCATCCCTCATCCCGCCTCCACGCAATGCCGAAGCCCGCCGGGTCCGAGAACGGCGGGCACACCGCTCACGCGATCGCCGCACCGGTGCTCGCGGAGCGGCCATGTCGTAGTCGAAACGCTCGCTGTCACAACCCCTTACGACATCGGGTCGACACGTCGGCTCCCGGCGGCGCGCCCGCTACCCCATTCGATCATTCCGAACCCAAGGTGAATCCCCATGCCTTCTTCCACATCTGATTCCCAGCTCACGATCGCGACCGATCTGCTGCGCCTGCTCGGCGAGTCGACGACGGAACCGCGACCCGACAATCAACTGGAAGCCCTGATGCTGGCGGTCGCCGCTGACCTCCCGGTCCTGCTGTGGGGCGAGCCGGGCATCGGCAAGACCGCCGCGCTGACGCAACTGGCACAGACCTTGGACCTGCCGTTGACCACGGTGATCGCGAGTGTGCATGAGCCATCGGACTTCTCGGGCCTGCCGATCATCGGTGACGACCCGGCCGCGCAGGGGGTGCCGATGGCTCCGCCGGAGTGGGCCGTGCGGCTGGTGCGGGCGGGGCGGGGACTGCTGTTCCTGGACGAGCTGTCCACCGCGCCGCCCGCGGTGCAGGCCGCGCTGCTGCGCCTGGTGCTGGAACGGCGGGTCGGATCGCTGACCCTGCCGCCCGGGGTGCGCATCGTCGCGGCGGCGAATCCCCGCTCGTCGGCGGCCGACGGGTGGGAGTTGAGTGCGCCGCTGGCCAACCGTTTCGTGCACCTGAACTGGGTGCACGATCACGAGGTGGTGGTACGGGGACTGGGCGGAGTCTGGCCGCAGGCCGTGCTCCCCCAGCTCGATCCGGAAAAGCTCGCGGCTGCTGTCGAATTCGCCCGCCGTGCGGTCTGCGTGCTGCTCACGGCTCGTCCGAAGCTGGTGCATCGGATGCCGACCGGTGAGGCGCGCCGGGGCGGTGCGTGGGCCTCGCCGCGCAGCTGGGATATGGCGGTGCGGTTGATCGCCTTCGCCACCGCCGCGAACTCGTCACGAGATGTGTTGTCGCTGTTGATTCGTGGCACGGTGGGCGACGGGCCGGGCTTCGAACTGCTGACCAGCCTGGACCGCATGGAACTTCCGGATCCCGAAACCTTGCTCGCGGACCCGGCGCGGGCGGTGCTGCCGGAGCGCGGCGATCTCCGACAGGCCGTGCTCGACGGTGTGGTGGCGGCGGTGCGCAAGCATCCGGAGAAGTCTCGATGGGACGCGGCGTGGACGCTGCTGGTCAAGGCGATCGAGACCGGTGCCCCGGATCTGGTGGTCGTGCCCGCGACGACACTCGCCACACTGCGCCAGGAGGATTGGGATGTTCCGGCGGCGATCGAACAGCTGGCGGGCGCGGTGTCGGTATCGCAGCGCGCGGACCGAGCCGCCGCGCTGGTGCGGGCGGGCCGATGACCGCGCCGGAATCGCCGGGGTTGGACGTGGACAAGTTCTTCGCCGCGCGGCTCTACGCCGTCCGCGTCCGGCCCTATCTGGCGACCGCGCTGTTCGCGCTGCATATCGTCGAGTCGCGCCGGGTGCCGACAATGTGTGTGGACCGGTACTGGCGTTGCTATGCGTCCCCCGCGTTCGTGGCCCATATGCCCGTCGAGGAACTGGCGGGCGTACTGGTGCACGAGGTGTCGCATCTGCTGCGCGACCACCACGGGCGCGGTGAACGTTTCGCCCGCGAGCACGAATTGACCGGCCCCGGCGAACGACTGCGGATGAATATCGCCGCCGATTTCGAGATCAACGACGATATCTTCGACGACGCATTGGTCCGGCCGGAGAGCGCGATCACCGCCGCCGATATCGACCTGCCCGAAGGCAAGCTCATGGAGGAGTACCTGCGTGAGTTCCGCTTCACCGCCTACACGCCGGCCATGGCCTGGCTGGATTGCGGCAGCGGGGCGGACGGGATGGATCGCGAATGGGACCTCGGTCCCGACGGCGCGGACGCCCTTACCGAGCAGCAGCGCGACGCCGTCCGATTCCGGGTGGCACAGGGCATCATCGGCCGCCCCGGCGATGCGCCACAGAGCTGGCGGCGCTGGGCGGACGAGGCGCTGCACCCGCCACAAGCCTGGCGCGACCTCCTCGGCGGCGCTCTGCGCGCCGCGCTCTCCGCTTCCGCTGCGGGCGAGGACTACAGCTACGGTCGCCCCGCCCGGCGCGCGGCGGGTGTGCCGCGCGT
Source organism: Nocardia sp. CC227C (assembly GCF_030767025.1). Taxonomy (GTDB): domain Bacteria; phylum Actinomycetota; class Actinomycetes; order Mycobacteriales; family Mycobacteriaceae; genus Nocardia. The sequence goes on from NZ_JASITE010000004.1 coordinate 452,760, forward strand.
CGTGCTGCCGAGCCTGCGGCGCACCCCGCCGCGCGTCACCGTCATCGTCGACACCTCCGCTTCGGTCAGTGACTCCGAATTGGGCAGCGCCCTACTGGAAGTCGCCGCCATCGCCCGCGCCGTGGGCGGCCGCCGCGACTTGGTCACGGTGCTGTCCTGCGACGCGCCCGCCCGCATCGCACACCCGTTGTGTGCGGCCGAGGGCATTCCGCTGGTAGGTGGTGGCGGCACCGATCTGCGCACCGGCTTCGCCCAAGCCCTTCGTGCTCGGCCACGTCCGGATGTCATCGTGGCGCTCACCGACGCGCAGACACCCTGGCCGTCGCGCAAACCACCGTGCCGCACCGTGATCGGCCGGTTCCGCCGCGCCGGTTCGTGGCGGCGGCACGATCCCGATTACGTGCCGGACGCGCCTCCAACCTGGGCCCGGGTTGTCGATATCGGATAGCCCGCCCACAGTCGACGTCGGGAGATCGGCACGGCGGGTGGCGGCCTCCGAATCGGGCGGCGCTGGTTTGTAGGCTCGAGTTGTAATGGACTGTGTCAGTTCGTATTCACGGTGTGGGCGGTGATGGCGGCGGCGAGGGGGCAGGGGATGTCGGTCGGGGGTGGTTCGGTGCCGTCGAAGATGGTGTCGAGGATGGGGGCGCGGTCGAGGGTGGGTGGGAAGGTGTGGGTGGCGCGGGCGCTGCGGATCACGGCGTGCAGGACGGCGGCGTAGATGTGGGAGCGGGGGACGGTCAGGTGCCAGCCGTGGCGTTCGTGGGTGCGCAGTCGGGCGTCGATGGTGTCGAGGACGTCGACGATGACCTGGAATTCGATACGGTCGGGGTCATCGGAGGGCATGGCGGCCGCCGAGAAGTGTTGCGCTGTAGCCGAACAGTACGTGCCGCAGATGCGTCAACCAGGATGTGGACGGCGGGGCGGAGGTGGGAGTGGCGCGTGCGTCGAGAACCATACGCCCGGCGGCGACCAGTGCGTCGCGTGCGCGCCGCCGGACTCGGCAGCGGTCCACTCCGCATCCCAGGTGCAACTGCATGGCGTGGTGGGCTTGGATGGCCGTCAGGTCGCCCGGATCGGTGTGGCAGGACCACAATCCGCGCACGGTGTACCCGATAGCGGTGGTCTCGCCGGTCGCCGGTTCGGGGGCAAGAGGCTGCCGTCTCTCGCGTTCGATGCGGTCGATGATCGCCTGCACCGACCACGGGTTGTTGCGTGACATCGTGTTACCTCCCATGCCTTCGTCGTGGTTCAAGCACAGCACCGGCCGAGGATCGGAATAACGAAAATCGGAAACCCGAGAACAAGTCTCCTGAAGCCCCATAAGCTGAACCGAAAGGGCAGGAAACCGCACCCGATTTCGCGATCCGATCGATCCGATTCAGCAGAGGGACGCCGGTATGACCAGTACGCACGACGACATCGAGGTCCACCCGAGTTCGACACTTCCGCGACGGCAACTCGGCCGGTTCCTACGCGAGTGGCGTGACGCCAATGGCTTCACCCTCGCTGCCGCCGCAAAGCTGGTCGACCTGTCCCCATCCGCGCTCCAGCGCATCGAGGCCGGTCAGACCCAGAAAGTGCGCAAGCAGGACGTGCGCGCACTGTGCGAGGTCTACGGGGTCGGCCCCGCCGACACCGCCGCAGCCATCGACCTCGCAGCCCTGGCTCGGACCCAGGGCTGGTACCACGCCTACGGCGGGCTGTATTCCGACGCGTTCAACATGTACGTCGGGCTCGAGGCCGCCGCGCGGCGGCTGACCACCTATCACGAGCATGTTCCGGGTCTCCTGCAAACCGCCGACTACGCTCGCGCTGTCATCAGTGCATACCCCGGATTTACCAGCGCCACTGATGTCGACCGTCGCATCGAGCACCGGATGAAGCGCCAGACCATCGTGACTCGCAAGACCAATCCTGTTGTGCTGGACGTACTCTTGCACGAATCCGCTCTGCATCGGATGGTCGGCGGGCGACAGGTCATGGCGGCGCAGTTACGTCACCTGGCCGAAATATCGAAGCGACCCAACGTCACCGTGCGGCTGTACCCATTCTCGGCAGGGCTGCCTTGGGGATTGCCACATGGATCGTTCACGATCCTCGAGTTCGACGACCACGTCGCGGACGCACCCATCGAGCCGCCGCTCGTCTTCATCGAAGGCGGCCCCACCCAGGACGTATACCTGGAAAAGCCCGATGACGTGCGGATCTATAGTCGGTACGCGGCGGCGATTCGAAGCGCCGCGCTGGACGAGAAGACCACCCGGGAGTTCACTCGCCGGGTTACGAAGGAGTTCGAGCATGATCAGACCTGACTCCGGAACCGCGTGGTTCAAGAGCAGCCACAGCGGGGCCACCAGCGATTGCGTCGAAATCGCATGGCTGCCGGAAGACCATGTCGGTGTGCGTGATTCGAAGAACCCGACCGGTCCGGCCCTGGTCTTCGCGCCGGGCGTGTGGGATGCGTTCGCCGCGAGCACGGCACGTGGGGAGTTCGACCGCCCGGCCTGATCTCCGTTGCCGCCTCGCCGGGCGGCGGCAGGTCGGCCTGGCCGATGCCGCCGATGCCGAATTCCGCGCGTATCGCCTAGGCCGACGGGTTCCTCGGTTTGCGGCGGCGCAGTAGCCGACGGATGCGGGCGCGGAGGCCTCCGGGGGCCTCGGGTGCGGGAGCGGGGGGCGGTTCCGTCTCGGCCGCCCGCACGTATCGGGCGTGCAGTTGTTCGCGGACCTGGTCCGGGGTGTACGCGCGGCGGCGGCGCTCGGCGCGCACGACCACCACGCCGGTCGCCACCACGCCGGCCGCACCCGCCAATCCCACTGCCTTCCACCACCTCATACCGCATAGGCTACGTCCATGACGGGGACGAGCATCGGACTCGACCGGGCGATCGAGCTCACCAGGACCGGGGACATCTGGTTGTTTCGTGGGCATTCGGCGGCCGATCGGGCGATTCGGATGACGACGAACAGTCCGGTGAACCATGTCGGCATGTCGGTGGTGCTCGATGATCTGCCCGCGCTGATCTGGCACGCGGAGCTGGGGCGCTCGTTGCCCGATATGTGGACGGGCACCGCGCATCGGGGCGTGCAGTTGCACAATCTGCGCGACGCCGTGCTGGTGTGGGCGCACCGCTACGGCCAGCGGGCCTGGTTGCGGCAATTGGATCGCCCGGTGACCCGCGAGATGGAAGACAGCCTGTTGCGCACCATCGCCCGGCTCGACGGGACCCCCTTCCCCTCCACCGCGAGCCTGGCCGGACGGTGGCTGCGCGGCCGGATCCGCATTCCGCGCCGCCGGGACGCGGCGGCCCGGGAACTGGAGAGCGCCTACTGCGCGGAGATCGTGGCCGCGACCTATCAGTCTATGGGGTTGCTGCCGCAGCGTCGCAGCCCCAATTGGTATGACCCGGGCCGATTCTGGAGCGGAGACCAGCTGCATCTCGAGGGCGGTTTCGAACTGGGTGGGGAGATCGAGGTGCAGGTTCCGGATCCGCCGAACGCCTGACGCCGGACCGGGGTACCGGACGGTCGACTCCCCGCGCTCAATGGCCCCCGAACACGGTGAGCAGGTCCGCTTCCCGGCCCCGGAGTTCCCCTGCCGCGACCGCCTGCTCGACCGTCAGCATGCCCGAGGCCAACCCCGATACGACGCCGGAATCCCCGCGCAGCACCGTGTCGGGCTCCGCGCCCCGGCCGCGTTCGACACGCGCGCCGTCTCCAGGGTCGCCGTCTACGACATTCGTTCGGGCGCTGTGTGGTTCGCCTTCCGCACCGTGCGGCTCACCGGGTGAGCGCGTCGACCGACGGCACGACCACGCCGAACAGGTCGCCGATGGTGGTGAGGGCGGCGGTCTGGAGGTCCGCGGCGGATACGGTGGTGCCGTCGGGTCCCGCCAGCGACCGGGTGGCGGTCGCGTCGGCGACGACGGTGGGGCGGTAGCCGCGATGGAAACTGCCCTCCGCCGTGAACTGCACGCACATATGGGTCATGAATCCGGCGAGCACCAGCTCCGTCCCGGAGCCCAGCCGCCGCAGCACCTCCGCGAGTTCGGTGTCGTGGAATCCGTTCGGCACCCGCTTGACCACCACCGGCTCCCCGGGCAGCGGCGCGACGGCGGGGTGAATCGCGCCGATGTTGGCGCGAATGTCGTACGGGCCGTCGGGCCCGCCGTCATTGACGATGTGCACGATCGGGCGGCCCAGCTCCCGGGCCGCCGCCAGCAGCCGTGCGGCCGCGGCCAGGGCCGCCTCGGCGTCCGGCAGCGCCATGACGCCGGTGGTGTAGGTGTTCTGGAAGTCGATCAGCACCAGGGTGGCGTCGGCGAGCCGGGGCGGCTGCGAGTCGAGCCCGCTGACGGTGCGCAGAGTCGGTGCGGCAGTGGTCATTTCGGTGTGTCCTTTCGCGGGGTGAGCAGATCGGAATCCACGATCGCGCACCCGGACCGCCACCGACAGTGGCGCACGTGCCTACAATCGACGGAATCGGGCCAGTGGTAGCGGAAGGATCGCCATGGATGTGATCGCGGTCGTGGCATTCGACGGGATCAATCCGTTCCACCTGTCGGTGCCGTGCCTGGTGTTCGGGGCCGAGCAGCCGTCGCCGGAGCTGCCGCCGTGCGAGGTCCGGGTGTGCACACCCGGCGCGGCCCCGATCGTGACGACGGCCGGATTCACCGTGTCGACCGGGTTCGGCCTGGAAGAAGTCGCGGACGCGACGATGGTGATCGTGCCGAGCTGGCCCGATCCGGAGCTGGCCGCGCCGATCGGGATACTCGCGGCGATCAGGACGGCACACGAGCGTGGGGCCAGGGTGGTCGGGCTGTGCCTGGGCGCGTTCGTGGTGGCGGATACCGGATTGCTGAACGGTCGCCCCGCCGTCACGCACTGGAAGTGGGCCGACGTGTTCGCGCGGCGGTTTCCGGAAGTGCGGCTGGATCGGGAATCGCTGTACGTCGACGACGGCGATATCGTCACCTCGGCGGGCACCACGGCCGCCATCGACACCTGCCTGCATCTGCTGCGCGGCCAGCACGGGGCCGAACTAGCGAATCGGGTGGCGCGACGACTGGTCATGCCGCCGCATCGGGCGGGCGGGCAGGCGCAGTTCATCGAACATCCCCTGCCGCCAACGGATTCGGAGCATCCGCTTGCGGCGACACTGCGCTGGGCCATCGAGCAGCTGAGCGGCGACCTGACCGTGGACCGACTGGCCGCGCATGCCGCCATGAGCCGCCGCACCTTCACCCGGCACTTCCGAAAGACCATAGGCACGAGCGCGAGCGACTGGATCGCTACCCAGCGCATCGTCCTGGCGCAGCGGCTGCTGGAGACCACCGACCTCGGCATCGAACGCGTTGCCGAACGGTGCGGGTACGGCAGCGCGGTGACCATGCGCGAACAGTTCGCACGCACGCTCGGCACCACGCCCTCGGCGTACCGCGGCACCTTCCGCGGGCCGGAGCCGATCTCCGCGCGAACCTAAGATCTCCGCGCGACGCTAATCCGAGGCAACCGCCAGGTAGGTGAGATAGCTCGGATGGTCGGGATCGAGAACTATGGTCTGACCATTGATCTTTCGCTTCACCGTTGGCGGCAGGAAGTGCCGGGGGACGCTGGTGGGGGCCACGGCGACGCGCAGGCGATGCCCGGCGCGCAGCACCGCCTCGGTGGGGTTGATCTCGATATCGATGTCGAAGGGCTCCCCCGGCAGCACCGGCAGCACCGAATCCGCGCGCAGCGTGTGATGCGGGAAGACCAGCTCACCGTTGACGTAGCGGCTCCGCTGCTCGTCGATCGCGCGCAGCGAGGACAGCAACGCACCCCGGGTGAGCGCCGCCGAGGTGCCGTCGGGCTCCACATCGGTGACGGTGACCGACCAGAAGGCTTCCGTCCCATCGGCTTCCACCCGCAGGTGCACCGTGAGCGGGCCGCACAGCACCAGATCGGCCGCCAGCGGTTCGGTCGTGAAGGTGACGGCGGTGGCCTCCGCGCGACGGTCGTCGGCTCCGAAGCGGCGACCGAACAGGGTGGCCACGCCCAGGGACATGAGGGCGGTATTGCCGGAGGCCAGGCTGCCTCGGACGGTGGGCAGCGGCAGTCGGGTGATCTCCTCGGGCGGAAGGGATTCCAGCGAGGCGTCGGTGTCGGCGTGATCGGCGGCTCCGCTGGACCGCGCACCGAGGTAGAGCCGACGCACCTCGACGGCGGGATCGGGGAACCGGGTCCGCGTCACCCATCCGCCGCCGCCCTGCCGCCGCACGGTCACCGGCCCGTAGCCGTCGATGCCGTTGTCGATTCCCTTGAGCCACTTGTCGAACCACGCGCATTGCAGTTCATCCAAGGCGGGCGGGTTCCCGGGTGCGCCGAATCCGCTGCCGACGCTGATGTGGTAGCCATCGTCGACGAGCACCTGCTTCGCGCCGTCGGTCAGCGCGAGCCGGTCGAACATGTGGAAGTTGGAGCGGTTGTAGACGTCGTGCCAGGCACCGTGGATCCAGGTCGCCGCCGTGATGTCCTCGAAGCGGGGCAGCCGGGCCGCCCACTGGTCGTTGAGGAAGCCGTCGGGGTGACCGTCACCGGTGGCGATGCGGGCGGCCAGACCCAACCCGCTCGCCGGATAGCGGAACCGATCCCGCAGGTACGGTCGCAACACCTGGTTGCGGACCATACCGCGCGGGGAGGGCAGGAACTTCCCGGCGTTCACCGCCGCCAGCCACACCGCCATGCCGGGCGTCGGCACGCCGCCGGTGAGGCCCAACTCCCGCACCGGGTCCTCACCGGCGACGATGGCGAAGACGGCGTCGAGCCCCTCCGGTCGCTGCCCCGCCGCGATCAGGGCGGCGATACCGCCGTAGGAGATGCCCGTGATCGCGAGATGTCCATCGCACCAGGGCTGTTCCCGTATCCACCGCAGCACCTCGACGTAGTCCTGATGCTCGCGCGGACTGAAGAAGTCCCAGGTGCCGGTGGAGGAGCCGGTGCCGCGCACGTCGACCACCAGATCGGCGTAGCCGCGCGACACCAGCGTGCGATTGGACGCCCACACGTCCACCGCGCCCCCGGCCGGAGTGTGCAGCAGGTCGCGGCCGCGGAAGCGCCGCCGATCCGACGGCCGCACCGCGTTCCCCGCACGCCGCGCCACCCGTCCGAACCGCCCGGCGACCCGATTGCCCATCCGGTTGTACGGCGTGAAGTTCACGACCACCGGAAACGCGTCGGGCACCGCCTCGGTGCGCCGGTACGCGGGACGGGTCAGATCGGCGCACAGCACCGCGCCGTCCGACATGGGAATCGTGACCGTGGTGTCCACGTGCACCGTGGGAAACCGCTCCGGGCCGATATCGAACCGGGTGTCGGGCGGCAGGGGTACGGGAGCCGGGGTGATGGGCGCGGCCATGGAACATCCTCTCGACATCGTTGTCTGGGCCACGATGGCCCGATCGCCGATTCAACAACGGTAATGCCGGACGAATATGACTGTCTACGGTTTGATTCCTCCGTCTCAGACGATTACGGTCCGTTATGTGTTTCGTAACGGTTGACCTCAACCCGGGTTGAGGAGGGAGGCTCGACCGTATGAATTCGTCAGTCGAAACCTGGAATGCCGTCTACGACAACGACACCGCGCCCTGGGTGATCGGAGAGCCGCAGCCCGCCATCGTGGCCCTCGAGCGTGCGGGGTGGATCCGCGGGCGGGTACTCGACCCCGGCAGCGGGGCCGGTGAGCACACCATCCTGCTCACCCGCCTGGGCTACGACGTGCGCGGAGTGGACCTGTCCCCGAGTGCGGTGGCGCACGCGCGGCGCAACGCCGCGGCACAGGGCGTGCCGTCCGCACGCTTCGACGTGGCCGACGCCCTGCGCTTGGCCGAATCCGAGGCGCTCGCGACGGACGGACGCGCCCCCGCCTTCGACACCATCGTCGACAGCGCGCTCTTCCACGTCTTCGGCGAGGAGCCGGAACTGCGCGCCGAGTACGTCCGCAGCCTGCGCGCGGTGTGCGAGCCCGGCGGCCGGGTGCACATCCTGGCGCTGTCGAATCGAGAGCCCGGCATCGGCCCCCGCATCGGCGACGACATCATCCGCGAATCGTTCACCGACGGTTGGGAACTGGAGGAGCTGAGTCCGTCGCGCTATCTCGGCCGGGTCACCGAACCGGTGGCGGCGGAGGCGGAGGGGCTGGAGGTACGGGACGGCCGGGTGGAGGTGGCGGCCTGGCTGGCCCGCTTCCGCCGCCTGTGACCCGTCACCTCTGCCCAGTCACCTCAGCCCAGAGAAGTCTCGCAGCACAACGTGATTGCGGTCGGCGCAGCTGCCCAGCGCGTAATCGGGCAGCAGTCCGAGATACTGGCGGCGCGTGCGGGTGCTCCAACGCCGCGCCGCCATCGCCCGGGTCTTGTAGAAGTTGACCATGTAGCCGCCCTCGTACACCCGCAGCAGCACGTAACCGCCGGGATACTCCTTGACCGAGGCGATTTCGAGGAATTCGACGCCCACCGGAATGTCCGGGCGAGTGCGGCGGGTGCGGTGGGTGTGCCCGCTGTGGTGCAGGAACACCCCCGGCGCGGCCCGGTAGAGCGCGTGCAGCGCGGCGGCGCTCGCGCGATCCAAGACGAAGCCGGGTCCGTGCGAATTACTCACGGCGGCATGGGTTGTCACCGGATGATGACCGAAGACGAGGGTGGGTCGGTCAGGATCGGGGGCCAGCAGTTCGCGCAGGGCGGCGCGCTGGTCGGCGTCGAGGACACCGCCCGCACCGCGCGGGCGCGTGGTGTCCAGGCCGATCAACCGCAACCCGCCCAGCTCGTGGTCGACGAGATGCCGACGTGGATGGAAGACCGAACCCCACGGATCGTCGTCGGCATCCTCGAGCTGGTCGTGATTGCCACGGCAGACGAAGTAGTCACGGCCCAGCGCACCCCAGCCGTCGAGTCGATCGCGCACACCGCGCGACTGCTCCGGGGAGCCCTCGTCGGTGAGATCGCCCGCCACCACCAGATGATCGGCCGCACGGTTCGAGGCCCGGAGGTCGTCGAGCACGGCCCCCAGCATCATGTCCGGATGGTCCTCGTCCTCGTGGCGCATTCCGCTGGGCACGCCGGGCAGGAACAGCCCGCTCTCCCGCTCGCCGAAGTGAATGTCGTTGGCCAGGGCGATGGTTCGCAGCAGCCGTCCCGGCGGCGGGGTGGCCGTGGTGATGACGCCGGTCGATTCGGGGGCATCGGCCCGCAGGGTGACCAGGGTGCGGGCCGGGCGGGCGCGCACCCCGCCGGAGTACGCCTCGAAGCGGTAGGAACGTCCCGGCTCCAGGCCGGTGACCTCGGCGTAGTGGTAGGCCGTACGACGGGTGTCGGCGAACCGGACCGGCAGCGATCCGACGCTGTCCGCGGGACCGATCCGCACCTCGGTGTCGGCGGGCACCGGCCGCGGCCATCCCAGGCGATCACGGGCGCGCGTGGTCCAGGTGAGCACCACCGAGGTATCGGTGACGGTGACCACCTCGAGATCCGAGGCACGCACCGAATCACGCTGCGGAAGAGCGGATTCCACTGGCACCGCGGTGAAGTGCGAGCGACGGTACACCGGTGTGCGCACCGTGAGGGCGGCCGCTCCGGCGGCGACATTCGCCAGCCATACGGTTCGAAGCAACGGATCCACCATGGTGCCCTCCACGATGTCGGCTCAGCTGTGTTCCGACCGTACGGTGGGCAGTTGAACGCTCCGGAGCCCGCGCATGACGTCTCGAGTCTGGTCCGGCGAATTCTGTCGCGGGCCGGGACGGCGGCGGACGCTCAGGCGGTGCGCGACGACCGTTCCGCCCCCGGCTCGCCCGAGGCCCCGACCAGTTCGGCGAAGCGGGCGGCCACCTTGACGTGGTACATCTCGAACAGATCCTCGAACAGCGCGAGCTGCGCCGCACTCGGACCGCCGTCGGACTCCCACACCGCCAGCAGGGCGCGCCACACCAGGACGTGCAGGTCGGGTCCGGCGGCGTAGTACGCGGCGACCGCCTGCGGCACGTCCAGCACCGTCTCCCCGATGGAGTTCAGCACGGCCCGGCGCATGCCGTGGTCGAGCACGGTGAGCAGGCGGCGCACCAGATCCAGCTCCAGGGCGAGCATGGCGCGGTGATCCGGATCGGGCTTTCGGGCAAGGGTTTCCAGTTCGTCCACCGCGGCCGTCAGCTCGCCCGCACCGAGCCGCTCCCCGCACTCGGTGTAGCCCACCAGGGCGTCCAGGACGATGCCGCGCTCCTCGGCCACGATGTCCCGGAACATCTCCGCGGCCACCTCGGGCGTGCCCAGCGACAGCTGGAAGACCCGGCGGTAGACCTCCGCGCCCCCATCCGCGCGCACATCGCGAATCACGAAGCCCTTGCCCCGGTACGCCTGGGCGAACCCGTAGGACTCCAGCCTGCCGAGCACCAGCTGCGCGGTGGCCCGGTTCATCTCGAACTCCTCCGCGACCTGCCGCACCGAGGGCATCAGGTCACCCGCCTCGTAGACACCCTCGACGACACGACGAGCCAGCTCGTCCGCGACATCGGCGACTACCGTCTGAGCTCCCATCGCATCGCCCTTCCTGCCGAATCCCAACGTCTGAGACAGTCTAGCGCCCCGAGAGCAACTCCCCTCCGCATCCGGGCGTGGGGCTCCGCACACCCCGGTGCCGTGGGCTATACGAGTGCCACGGGCCGTGCCCGGCGACGTCTACGACGACGGTGCAGGGGTCATACCGGTGCCGAGGGCTTACGCCCACGGCGCGCGTACCCGGCGGTGTGCCCCGCCGCGGTCGATCGTTCCGGCGGTGGCTGCTCCGGCTGTTCGGGCCAGATTCGCCGCGCTGGCTCTTGTCCGATGTCACGGCTGCTTACACGATGGGGGGATGAGCGCCGCATCCGACCTGCTGCCGTCCTCGGTCCGGGACGCCTTCGCCCCCGCCGTCACCTATCTGAATGCCGCCAGTTACGGCCTGATGCCGATCACCGCGGTGGACGCGGCGGGCGAGGCCGAACGCGAGCGCATGCGCGGCGAGTTCGACATTCCCGCCGTCGATGCCGTGGCCGCCTCGTGCCGGGAGTCGTTCGCGCGGCTGACCGGGATGCGGGCCGATCAGGTGGCGCTCGGATCGCAAGTGTCGCAGCTGGTGGGACTGGTGGCCGCGAGCCTGCCCGCGGGCGCGCACGTGCTCGTGCCCGAAGGCGAATTCACCTCGGTGCTGTGGCCGTTCCTGGCCCGGCCCGAGCTGCGCGTGCGCACCGTCCCATTGGCGGAACTCCCGGAATCCGTTCGCCCGGAAGACGATCTGGTGGCCGCCGCGGCGGTGCAGTCCGCCGACGGCGCGGTGCTCGATCTTCCCGCCACCATCGCCGCGGCCCGCACCCACGGGGCGCGAACGCTTTTCGACCTGAGCCAGGCCGCGGGCTGGTATCCGGTGCACGACACCGGGGCCGACTGGGTGGTCAGCGTCGGATACAAGTGGCTGCTCGGCGCGAAGGGCACCGCCTACCTCGCGGGCACCGACGAGGCGCTGAATACGCTGCGCCCCTTGGCCGCCGGTTGGTACTCGGGCTTCGACCCGTGGCAGACCTGTTACGACGGCCCGCTGCGGCAGGCCGAGGACGCCCGCCGCTTCGACGTCTCACCCGTCTGGCCCGCCGTGCTGGCCCAGCGCCCGGCGTTCGACCTCATCGAAGCCGTCGGCATCGAGGCCATCCACCGGCACGATGTCGCGCTGGCCAACCGGCTGCGCGCGGGCCTGGGCCTGCCCCAGGGCGATTCGGCGGTGGTCTCGCTCGCCGTCACCCCGGACACGCTGGAGCGGCTGCGGGCGGCCAAGGTGGTGGGCTCACTGCGCGCCGGACGGCTGCGGCTGGCCTGCCACCTGTACAACACCGAGGACGACATCGACCGCGCCCTGAACGTGCTGCACGACTAGCTCACGGCGTCAGTTCCACACCGCGCAGCCGCAGATCGGCGGCGATCCACTCCACCCCGGCCTCGGTCGCCTCCAGGGTGTCCGGCCCGATCCAGCGGGCCAACCCCCACAGCGTCAGCGCGGCCGCGACCGGACGCCACTCGGCGACGATCTGCGCCGGGGCCGCCTTGTGCCGGGGTGTGCCGCCGACGTTCACGCTCGACCCGCACACCAGTCGGTAGAGCAGGCCGCGCAGCCGGTGCGCCGGTTCGCGCTCCCGCGCGCCCCCGGACTCCCCCGACAGCGCGGCGGCCGAATCCCGCTGCGCCCCGGCCAAGCGGTGGACCTCCTCCGGCGTCAGGAAGCGCCGCGACGACAACTCCGCCACCCCCTCGAATTCGCGCTCCTGCCACACCCCGTTCGCCTTCACGACGCCACCGTATGCCAGCCACGACCGCACCCACACGACCCCAACACCGTGGGCATCCGGGCAGACGCGGAATCCCACGGAGCCGTCGCGCTCCGACGCGTGACGCACCGCCGCGATGCCTTGCCCGCCCGAGCTTTCCGCGCACGCCACACCGCCGAACCGCACACCACCGAACCGCACACGCCACACCGCCGAACCGCGCACGGCGCACCGCCGCCTGTTTCCTCGGCCGCCCGAGCTTTCCGCGCTCGCCACTGCGCCCGAACCTCGCACGGCACACCGCCGCCGAATTCCTCGGCCCCGGGACGAAATCCGGCAGCGGCGATCATGGCGTGCTGGTTCTGCCACATCGTCGTAGGTGATCGCTACGGCTTTCGACACACCGCCGGTTTCACCTCGGCCACCGTGACCAGGGAGTTCAACCTCCGCCCGCAGCGGCTCGCCACCGTGGTGGCGATGGCACGCGGGCCTGTCCACCATCACTGCGGCACTGTGGGATTCGCGGCGAGTGTGGTTGGGTTGTCGGGGTGGAAGGAACTACCTTCGGTCGCTATCGCCTCCTCGGACTGCTCGGCGAGGGCGGAATGGGGCAGGTCCATCGCGCCTACGACACCGAGACCGATCGCGTGGTCGCGCTGAAGGTGCTGCCGCCCGACTTCGCCGACGATCCCGTGTACCGGGAGCGGTTCCGCCGGGAGGCACAGGCGGCCGCCAAACTGACCGAACCGCACATCATTCCGATCCACGCCTACGGTGAGATCGACGGTCGGCTGTTCCTCGATATGCGGCTCGTCGAGGGCATCGACATGTCCACCCGGCTCGCCACCGGCGGTCCCATGCCCCCGGCCACGGCGGTGTCCTACCTCGGCCAGATCGCCGCGGCACTGGACGCCGCGCACCGGGCCGGACTGCTGCACCGGGACGTGAAGCCCTCGAATGTGCTCACCACCGCGGACGGTTTCGCCTACCTCATCGATTTCGGGATCGCGCGCGGCGGCGGCGACAGCAGTCTGACCACCACGGGCGCGGCGGTCGGCACCTTCGCGTACATGGCGCCCGAGCGGCTCGCGCACGACGAGTGCGACGGCCGGGCCGACGTGTACTCGCTGGCCTGCGTGCTCTACGAATGCCTGGCCGGGGCGAAGCCGTTCCCCGGGGACAGCGTGGAGCGGCAGATCGCCGCGCACCTGTCGAAACCCCCGCCGCGTCCCTCCCTGGCGGACACGCGGATTCCGGCGGCCTTCGACGAGGTGATCGCGCGCGGGATGGCGAAGGATCCGGCACAGCGCTATCCGTCCGCCGGCGCGCTGGCCGCCGCCGCGCGGGACGCGCTGGCGGGCGACGCCGCCGATACGGGCGGCAAGCCGTCCAGAACGGCCGCCACGCAACTCAATCCCTCGCCCCCGCCCCCGTCCACCCCGCCGTACTCGCAGCCGGTGTGGACGCGAACCCGGGCCACGCCGGGCTCGTCCACCCGCCGGACCGTGCTGGCCGTGACCGCCGGGGTCGCGGTGCTGCTCGCGGCGGCGGTGGCGATCGGCCTACTCGTGGACCGGGATTCGTCCCCGACGAGGCCGACCGTCACCGCGGCTCCGGGTCCGCCGCCGTTGACGATCGCGGCCGAGACGACGTCCGCCGCGACGACACCGGCCGCGCCGCCGACGGCAGCCGCGACGACACCGCCGAGTTCCGTCGAGACCACAGGAACCACCAGCGCGCCGGAGCCGACCGTCGGGTTGGCGGACTACGTTCGCGACCACTACGCCCTGCTGCCGGGCGACACCGCCGCCGCGTGGTCGCGCCTGACACCGCGCTATCAGGACTTCGTCGGCGGATACGCCGCCTATCAAGATTTCTGGGGCACAGTCGGTTCCGTCACGGTTTCGGAGGTAAGTCCGAATCCGGCGAATCTGACGGTCACCTACCGACTCTCGCTACGCTACGACGACGGTCGCACCGGAACCGAAACCCGGCGGGCTCAGTTGGTGCGGGCGGGTGACGCGTACCGGATCGACAGCGCGGAGCTCGTACCCTGACACGCGCGATCCGAAACCTTTATGTCCGTTTCATTGCAGGTCATCCGACCGAACCTAACGGTGCGTAATCGAGCGATTGTTGGGCGTGTCGCGCGCGGCACGCCGAGGCGGACTGGACTGATGGCAAATCCCCAGTTTCGTCTGAGCGAGCCATCGACTATTAATGGCATGTGCGATTGCCACTCGTGAACACCTGTCCAGGGTCGGATCGTCTGCTGCGGGAGGAGATATGACGATCGAGTTTCCGTTCGAGGACGATGTCACGCAGCTAGCCAATCGCGTCGAGAAGGCGCGGGGACGGCTGGCGTATCAGTTCGATCCCGCCCTGACCGAAGCACTGTCCGAAGACGAGCTGGCTGCCGAACGGGAGCTGGCCGAACGGATTCGCATCCAGGACCGCGAACAGCGATGGAAGCAGGTCCAGGCCACCGCGGCGGCGGCCGACCGCGCCAGGGCGACCGGCGAGGAGATCGAGAAGGCCGATATGCGAGATCTGCTGATGGCGCGCAAGGCCATCGCCGCGCAGCGACGCGAATCCAGTCCGCATGCGAAACTGGCCTCGCTCTACAAGCACCGCGCGTGGTCGCTGCGCGCCCTGGCCGGTGTGGTCGGCGCGGGCATGCTGTGGTCCGCGGTCAACGTGCAGCAGAACATCGCGCCCGGCGGCCCCGGCAATCCGCTGTTCTGGTTCAGCTACCTGCTCGAAGGCATGATCAGCGTCTGTCTGATCATCATCATGATCGGCACCAACAAGGTCGCCGAGTGGGGTGTGCTGGAGAACCGCCGCCAGGTGCACATCGCCGAATTCGCCCTGCTCGCACTGACCGTCGGACTCAACACCTACCCGTACGTGGCCGCCGCGGACTGGTACGAGACGGCGGTGCACGCGGTCGCGCCGGTCATGATCGGCGTCGCGCTGCTCATCCACAATGCCGTCAGCGCGCGCTACGGCCAAGCCATCGGCCATGCCACCGAACAGATTCGGGGCCTGCCGGACCCGGCCGAGCAGATCCGGCAGAAGCTACAGGTGCGCAGGCTCTCCACCATGGCGGACTACAAGATGACCGCCCCGCACCAGGCCGTCGAGAAGGCGCCCGAACGGACCGAGACCAAGGAGGACGGCCCGAGAGACCCGGTGCTGGACGCGGAAACGGTTCCGGCCGAGGACGCCGAAGCCGCGGGCAAGGCCCGCACTCCGGCCCTCGAGGCCGCACCGGCCGACCGCAAGGACACTCCGGCGGCCACGAAGAACGGCGCCGCCCCCAAGCGCAACGGCACCGCGCCGACCACCACCGCCGCGAAAACCACCCCGATCCCCGCGGCCCCGGAGCAGCGCACCACCTCGGCCGAGGCCACCCGCGCGTCCGCCGCGGCGGCCGCCGAGCTGGACGCCATCTGGGCCGAGACCATCAGCTCTCCGGTGACCTCGGGCAAGGGCAAGGACGACAAGGACGGCGACGCCAGCGACATCTACGACACGGGTCAGTTCCGCGTCGCGGACGACCTCGAGCGTGAGCTCGCCGAAATGCAGGCCGAGCGCCGTCGCGCCCGCACCACCAAGCAGCGCCGGAACTGAACCGGCGGCTCCTGAGCGCAATCGCTGACGTCCCGGTCGGATGAAATCCGACCGGGACGTCGGCGTTCCAGTCTCCGGATCGGTCAGTATCGGCGAGCGCCGGTGATCGGCATATCGCCGAGTTCGGTTTCGGTGACGCCCACGCCGTAGGTGGAGGCGTGGATGATCCGGCCTTCGCCCGCGTACAGGGCCGAATGACCGCCGCCGTAGAACGACACCAGATCGCCGGGCCGGAGCTCGTCGACGCCGACCGGGGTGCCGACGGCCAACTGGCCCTGGCTGGTGCGTGGCAGCTCCACTCCCGCCTCGCGGTAGGACCACTGCACCAGACCGGAGCAGTCGAAGGAGTCCGGCCCCGTGCCGCCCATGCGATAGGCGGTGCCCAATTTGGAGCGTGCGGCCCGCACGGCGCGCTCCCCCGTCGTCGGACGGTCCGGAACGGCCGCGGGAGCCGGATTGTCGGTGACTCCGGGGATGCCGACCACTGGGGGCACACCGTCGGGCACGGGGAAGGTGCCGAGTCCCGCGACGGTGACGCTCCGTGCGGGCGCCGGGGCGGCGGCTGGTTGCGGTGCGATGGCGCCGAAGCCGGGCACCGCCACCGGCTCGGCCTTCGCCGAACCCGCGGAGTAGAGCAAAGCCACGGCGAGGCTCGCGGCGCCGAGCGCCCCGACCACCAGTGGCCGCCAAGAAATGTGCCGTGCGAAGAAACGAAACCGATGTCTGTCTCCGCCTGTTTCCATGATGCAGTCCTCCGATCGAGCTGTGAGCTACTCGGTTGACACTCATCACATCCACACTTCGACATCGAATGGTTCGCTTGTTCACAGGGTTATGCACAGTCCGACACGCGTGTTTCGATAACGAACGACTAACGTAACGCACGTGCATGCGGTGAATCGCTGTGTCCAATTGGACACAGCGGCACGTGCGACAAGCACGAGAATCCGGTCGTCACGGCGATTTTCAGCGCGCAATACGGAGGCATCGCGTGCGTGCGTGCGAGACTCTTCCGGCACCTGTCGGAATTCCTCACCTCGGGCGGAATGTTCATGCCGAAACCCCCTGGACCTGCGGCGATCCCCTCATCCGAGCGTGCGGAACACCCGCCGTCGTGGCATGCCGAATGGCGGCGTCGGGACTTCGAGGACGCTTGTGCGGAAGACAGTGCGATTGCGATTCGGCTGGGCACGGTACCGCCTCCGCAGGAGGCCGCACCCACGATTCTGGAATTACCTGTGCCGGTAGCCGGAGAGGGGCCACTGAGCGAATCCGAGCACGTGCAGCTGGCCTTCTGTGAATCCTCGATAGACACCCTGCGCCAGGCATTCTGGTCCGCCGGGCGGGCGCTGCAGATCGTCCGCGACGGCCGCCTCTACCGCAATGGGTACGCGACCTTCGACGATTATGTGGAACAGCGCTGGGATATGCGGCGCTCGTACGCCTACAAACTGATTCGCGCCTGGCCGCTGGCCGCGCGCCTGCACCGGCACGCACCCGCGATCAACGAGGGCCAGATTCGCGAACTGCTGCCGGTGGCCACCGAGCACGGCGACGACGCGGCCGTGACGGTCTACACCACGCTCGCGGCCGAGAACGTCAAGATCACCGCCGCCACGCTCCGCGAGGCGGTGGCATTGCTGCCGCCGCGCTTCGACGAAGCCGACGTGGTCGAACGACTGCGTGCCTGGCAACGCGGCGACCTCCCCGAATCCACGACCACCCGCCGCAGCGGCCCCTTCGCCGCACTGGAATCGCGCCTCGCCGTTCTCACCCGCCGCGCGGTCCGGGAGTCCAGCGGCGATCCCGCCGCCGCCCGCGAATTCGCCACCCGACTCCGCGCCCTCGCCGAACAGATCGAGCGGCAGATCGGCTGACCGAGCACCGGCGCGGCGGCCGACCAAGTAGCGGCGGATCGGCCGACCCAGCAGCAGCGCGTCGACCAACCGAACAGCAGCGCATCGACCAACCAAGCAGCGGCAGTTCGGTCGACAGGGTGACGGCGGCCCGAGCACCGTGCTCGGGCGATCGGGCATTAGACCAGTGGCCCCGACCGGAAAGGTCGGGGCCACCGTGTGAGCCGTGCCGTGCTGGTGGTCTACTCGCCTACCGCGCGGCGCATGCGCGCGCCCGCCGCGCGCTGGCGGGTTTCACGGGCGACTGCGGCGTCGAACATCTCCAGATGCTCGAACATCGGATCCTCGTCGTCGGGTTCCAGGAGCGTGGCGCGCCGCAGCTGGGTGCGGGCGCTCTCCCGGTCGGGTGAACTGCGATCGACGACGCGGCGTGGAGACTCCTCCTCGTCGTCCGCGTCACCGCGCTGCCGGTGGCGGGCCAAACGGGCGGCGCGGCGGCGACGGATGTCCTCCTCGATCCGCACCTGCTTGCGCAGGTAGGCCAGATAACCCACCAGGACGGCCGCGGACAGCGCGCACAGCCCCCACATTCCCGACGACACCAGCAGCCCGCCCGCGGCGAAAAGCACCACGCTGCAGGCCAGTCCGAGGACGGCCCGCTGGCGGAAGCGGTAGCGGGCGGCGCGGGCGATGGCATCGGCCTCCGGGTCGTAGCCGCCGCGACCGCGCCGGGAGGGCACGAAATCCCGCTCGTCGTACTCGGATTCGTCCTCGTCGTACGGTTCCGGTGTGCGGGCGGCGGGAATCCGGGCCATGACGGCGGGAGCCCGCGCCGCGGCCGGAGCGGGTTCGTCGTCCGCTTCCAGGTCGCGATCGTCTGCGCCGGAGCCGGATCCGGCGTAGGAGTCGGCGTCGTCGAGCTCATCCGCCTCGTACGCGGCGTCCCGCTCGTCATCGTCGCCCTCGTAACCGTCCCGCTCATCATCACGGCGCTCGTAGCCGCCGCGCTCGTCATCGCGCGCATAGCCGTCGCGCTCGTACTCGTCGTCGCTGTCCGCGTCGACCGGGGCCGCGTCGTGAGTCCCGGGGTCGTCGGCATCGAACCGGTCGGCCGCCACCCGATCCTCGTCATCCGCGCGCTCGGTCGCGGCGGCGAATTCGTCGTCGAGGTCCGCGCCGGACTCCGCGTGCGGCGCGGCAACCGTATCGACTTCGCGGTCGGCCTCGAAATCGTCGTCGCCGGTGGCGGTCTCGTCGTCCGATCTCGTCATCCGATCCTCCGCATCATCGGTGTGGGGATGCTCAACTCTCCGGGTGGGTACATAGTCGGGGTCGGTGTCGTGTCCGGCGGCAGGCCGTTTCCTGATGAGTCGCTTGGCGTCCCCACGATGCAACACCCGGGTCGCCAGGGCCGCGTCGGTGGTCTGCCGGATGCGCGGGTGCCGACCGGCGAGCATGGGAAACAGCACGAATACCCAGAGCACCACCAGACCGATCCACAAGATCGAATTCGGCATCGTGCTCCACCTCCGTCCCGCCAGGCCTCAGTCCCTTCGACAGCAGTCCCTTCGACATGCGCCGCATGGTGGCGCAGGCGCACCACCGACGTCCGTAGGCTAATTCGGCAACATAGGAATTCCCGGCAGGCGCGCCGTCCACACCCGCCACACTAGTCACAGGAGTTAACCCGGGATTGCCCGTCCGGTACGGATGAGACGGTCCACCACCGTGCCCGACACCTCCTCGACCGTCATGCCGACGAGCAGGTGGTCGCGCCACGCGCCGTCCACATCCAGGTACCGCTTCAGCAGCCCTTCCTCACGGAACCCCACATTGCGCAATACCGCCTGGCTGGCCAGGTTCTCCGGGCGCACGGTGGCCTCCACGCGGTGCAGCCCGACCGCACCGAAGCAGTGGTCCAGGCCCAGCGCCAGCGCGGCCGTGGCCACGCCCTGACCGCCCACCTCCTTGGACACCCAGTAGCCGATCCAGGCCGAACGCAATGCGCCGCGCACGATATTGCCGACCGTCAGCTGGCCGCTGAACTGGCCCTCGACCTCGATCACGAGCGGGATCATCGCACCCCGACGCGCCTCGGCCTTCAGACTCGACCACAGCGACGGCCAGTTCGAGGCGTGATTGCGCGCCTCCCAGGAACCGCGTCCGGTCGGCTCCCACGGCTCCAGGTGTTCTCGATCACGCAGCCGAATCCGGCTCCAGGCGGTCGCATCCCGCAAACGGATGGGGCGCAGGGTCACTCGTCCGGCCGCCACCCGCACCGGCCCCAGATGCGCGGGCCATCCGGGATGCTGACCGGCCCGGAAGACATTCATGCCGTGCCCGTCCGGCACGACCGGTGGCCCCGCGTGGCCCGCCCGTCGACCACCACCCGCAACCGGCGGCCCACCGGTCGGCTCGGCCGCATCCCAGCCGCATCGTTCGTGCCCGACCCGCTCATGCCGCCGCTCACCCACGCTGCGCGAGAAAGGCGACCCGCACCTCGTCACCGGTACGCACCTCGGTGACCTCCGGATCGATCACGATGAGCGAGTTGGCCTCCGCGAGCGTCGCCAACAGGTGCGAGGACGCGCCGTTGGGACCGCCGAGCGGCTGCACCAGGTACTCACCGGTCTGCTCGTCACGCATGAGCTGGGCACGCAGATAGCCGCGCCGCCCGGGAATGGAGGAGATCGGAAGGATGGTGCGCGCCTTCACGATTCGGCGCATGGGGTGGCGACGGCCCAGCGCGATGCGGATCAGTGGTCGCACCATCACCTCGAAGACCACCAGCGCGCCGACGGGATTCGAGGGCAGCAGAAAGGTGGGCACCTCGTCACGCCCCAAGCGCCCGAACCCCTGCACCGACCCCGGATGCATACCCACCCGGGTGATCTCCAGTTCGCCCAGCCCCTCGAGGGCCTCGCGAATCTGCTCCGAGGCCCAACCGCCGACGGCGCCCGCGATCACCACGACCTCGGAGCGCACCAACTGCCCCTCGACCACGTCGCGCAGCCGCTTGGCGTCGCCGCTCACGATGCCGACCCGGTTCACATCGGCCCCGGCGTCGCGCGCGGCGGCGGCCAGGGCGTAGGAGTTCACGTCGTAGACCTGGCCGGGCCCGGGGGTGCGGTCGATGTCGACCAGCTCCCCGCCCACCGACAGCACCGACAGCCGGGGGCGCGGATGCACCAGCACCTTGTCGCGGCCGACCGCCGCCAGCAGTCCCACCTGCGCCGGGCCGATAATGGTGCCCGCACGCACGGCGAGATCACCCGGCTGCACATCGTCGCCGATGCGGCGCACATAGTCGCCGGTGCGCACCGGCTCGTAGACCTTCACCCGCGCACGGCCGCCATCGGTGAAGTCCAGGGGCAGCACGGCGTCGGCGAGCGTGGGCAGCGGGGCGCCGGTGTCGACGCGCACGGTCTGCCTGGGCTGCAGGCGAATCGGCTGCCGCGATCCGGCCGCCACCTCGCCCACCACCGGCAGGGACAGATCGATGGGGCGGCCGTCCTCGTCCCGGATGTCGGCGCCCGCGCCCGAGACGTCGACACTGCGTACGGCGTAGCCGTCGATGGCCGCCTGGTCGAACCCCGGCAGTGGACGCTCGGTCACCACGTCCTCGGCGCACAGCAGTCCCTGAGCCTCGGAGATCGCCACCCGTACCGGGCGCGGCGCTACGGCCGCCGCGGTCACCTTGATCTGCTGATCCTCAACCGAGCGCATTCAGCCCTTCCTCGTTCCAACCCGACCCAACCGGTCACGCGGATCATTCGTACGAGGTCGGCTGCGGATCCCAATCCGGACGCAGGCGCTGTTCCAGCCACTCGCGTAGGGCGGGGCCGTATTCCTCGCGTTGCAAAGCGAAATCGACCGCAGCACGAAGATAGCCGCCCGGGTTGCCGAGATCGTGGCGCGACCCACGATGCACCACCACGTGTACCGGGTGGCCCTCGGCGATCAGCAGCGCGATGGCGTCGGTGAGTTGCAGCTCACCGCCCGCGCCGGGCTCGATGCGGCGCAGGGCGTCGAAGACGGCGCGGTCGAGCAGGTAGCGGCCCGCCGCCGCGTAGGTCGAGGGGGCGTCCTCCAGTTTGGGCTTCTCCACCATGCCGTTGACCTTCAGCACATTCGGGTTGCCGCCCGCCACCGGATCGACGTCGAAGACGCCGTAGGCGCTCACCTGATCCTTGGGCACGTCGATGGCGCACAGCACCGAACCGCCGAAGGCGTCGCGCACCCTGTTCATCACGGCCAGCACACCGCTGGGCAGCACCAGATCGTCGGGCAGCAGCACGGCGACGGCCGTCTCGTCGTCGTCGAGTGCCGACTCCGCCTGCGCGACCGCATGTCCCAGCCCGAGGGGCTCCTCCTGCACGACGGAGGTGACATCGAGGAGAGCCGGGGCCTTGCGTACCTTCTCCAGGAGCGCGAACTTGCCGCGCTCGGCGAGCGTGCCCTCGAGGACCAGGTCCTCGACGAAATGCGCGACCACCCCGTCCTTGCCGGGTGAGGTCACGATGACCAGGCGGCTCGCGCCGGAGTCGGCGGCCTCGGCGGCGACCAACTCGATACCGGGGGTGTCGACCACCGGTAGCAGTTCCTTGGGCACGGTCTTGGTCGCGGGCAGGAACCTGGTGCCGAGTCCGGCCGCGGGCACCACCGCGGTGCGGAAGCACGACCCGTTCCCGGACTGTCCGGCATCTGCTGTCATGAACACACCCTATCCATCCGTCACCTGGGCCGAAGACGCATTCGACAGCGCTCCGACATGCCGGAGAGCCTATGCGGCGAACCCGTGACGAGCGCGTCGAACGTCACTGCTCACACGGGGATAAGCTGCCCGTCCGGAGGTGTGCCGAAACCGTCCACAGCGCCCCGCTATCGCGCGGCAACAGCGATATTCGCAGCTGGCGTCGGAAGTCTCAGGTCGAAAATCGGACACTGCGACACCTATCACACCGCCGGGGCACGGCGCTGGCAACACCTAGGGTGAGGCCGTGACGACCGGCGAATGGGACAAGCAGGCGTGGCGGGCCGAGCTGCTGGCACGCCGTGCCGCCGTATCCGCCGAGGAGCGTATGGCCGAGGCCGCGGCCCTGGCGGCCGGGGTGACGGCACTGCATGCCGACGGCTGGGTGTGCGCCTACGTCCCCGTCGGCTCCGAGCCCGGTTCGCTCGCCCTGCTCGACGCGCTGCGCGCTGGCGGCGCGCGGGTGCTGCTCCCGGTCACCGGCCCACCCGGCCCGCTCGCCTGGGCCGAATACCTCGGCGGCGATCGCCTGCGCCGCGCCCGCTACGGCCTTCTGGAACCGGACGGCCCGACGATCCCCGACGCCCTGGACCTGGCCGAGCTGATCCTGATCCCCGCGCTGGCCGTGGACCGCCGCGGCGTCCGCCTGGGCCGCGGCGCGGGCTACTACGACCGCACCCTGCACGCCGCCCGCCCCGACGCCCGGCTCATCGCCGTGGTCCGCGACGACGAACTGGTCGACCACCTGCCGGAAGAACCCCACGACCACCGCATGGGCTGGGTCCTCACCCCCCACCACGGCCTCCGCCGACTGGAGGCCGACACCCACGACTGACCACGCCCCCACGGCAACGGCCACCAGATCGCACGCGAGAAACCACGCCCACCCGCAAAACCATCGCCCGTTCTCCACGTGCAGACGCCCCCTCCTATCAACGACCCGTGCACCGATCCCGCACGAGCAGGCCGCGCCGCCCCCACACAAGCGCCCGCCCCTGCCGAGCCGCACGCCTGAGCGACCACCTGATCACCCCCGAGCGAGACGACCATTGCGCTCCCGTCGCCGAGAAACGCGAGCGCCGATCACCAGAGCAACGCGACCACTGATCTCGCAAGGATCGGGGTAACTCCTCGGGTACGCCCAGAATGGGTTCGCTCCCCCACCGCCGGCACGGGTGCATGAGCCCCCACGGCACTGTGCCGTCCGCTGAAGACCCGGAGAGGCGGAGAGGAGACCCGGAGAGGCGGAGAGGAACAAGCGGTCGATTACCCGCGTTGGCACTATCGGCTGTAGAGTGCTAAGTCGACAGAGACCGTGGAGGTAATCCGATGCCTACTTACTCGTACGCCTGCACCGAGTGCGACAACAAGTTCGACATCGTGCAGTCCTTCTCCGATGACGCGCTGACCGTCTGCCCCGCGTGCGACGGCAAGCTGCGCAAACTGTTCAACTCGGTGGGCATCGTGTTCAAGGGCAGCGGCTTCTACCGCACCGACAGCCGCAACGGGTCGACCTCCAGTGAACCGGCCAAGGCGGCGGCGTCCTCCGACAGCGGCTCGTCCAGCGGTTCCACGGCCACCGCGTCGACGGCCTCCGTCGGCTCCAGCACCGGATCCAGCACCTCCGCGGCCTGACGGACCGGGCCTGAAACAGGCTCTGTCCACACCGCTTTCGCTATCCACAGCCGACCCCTTCGGCAGTCGCCTCCGGGGTCGGCTGGTCCGTGCGCGGGCCTAGGCTCCCGGCCATGAACCGATTGCGCTCCGCGCTCGCCGAGCTCCCACGACCGCCGTGGTCGGACGGTGCCGTCCTGCGCCGCCTGGTGGCGGTGGGCCTGCTGGCGCTGGCCGCCGTACTGGCACTGCGCGGCGACCCGGCCGACCGGCGCACCGAGGTCGTGGTCGCCGCCCGGGAGCTACCGCCCGGGCATACGCTCGGCGCGACGGACATCCGCACCGTCGGTCGCGAAACCGCCGGGCTGCCGGAAGGTTTCGCGGGAGATCCCGCCGCGGTCCTGGGTGCGACGCTGACCGGCGCGGTGCGCACGGGTGAGATACTGACCGACGTCCGCGTCGTCGGCCCCCGGCTGGCCGCCGCGGCGGCCGGTACCCCCGATGCGCGCATCGTCCCGATCCGCCTGGCGGACGCCGCGGTCGCGTCCGTGCTGCGCGCCGGTGACCGCGTGGACGTGGTCGCGGCGGAGGAGGAGGGCCCCGCGGACCATGCCCGCGAGGAGCGGCCGCGGCGGACCGCCGGAGCCGACACCGCGCGGCCGGTGCGCGTGCTGGCGACCGATGCCGCGGTGGTGCTGGTGTCCGGAGCCGACGGGCCACGTGATTCCGGTGCACAGGTGGTGCTGGTGGCGCTCGACGCCCGACATGCCACCGCCGTCGCAGCCGCCTCGCTACGCACCGCCCTCACGGTGGTGTTCCACTGACCGATACCCCCGAGCGATTAACATTCCCCGTATCCCCGATGAACCACCAGTGCACGGCTCCACCGGACGCACCGTCCGGCGCTCGTATCCGACCCGCCCCGGCGCGGCGATCAAGCAGAGGGAGTTTCGGCCATGCTCAAGGGATTCAAGGATTTCCTGCTTCGCGGCAATGTGGTGGACCTGGCGGTCGCCGTGGTCATGGGTACCGCATTCGTCGCCATTGTCACCGCTTTCAGCAATGGCATCATCAACCCGTTGCTGGCCGTATTCGGCGGCAGCGACGAACTCGGGCTGGGATTCCAGCTCGTGGCCGACAAACCGGCGACCTTCATCGCCATCGGCCCCATCATCACGGCCGCGCTCAACTTCGTCATCATCGCATCCCTGCTCTACTTCATCGTGGTGGTTCCGACGAACAAGGCCAAAAATCGCTGGGGCACAGCCGAAGCCGCCGCGACCGAGCTCGAATTGCTCGCCGAGATTCGTGATCTGCTCGCCGCGGGCCCCGAACACAGCGGCGGGAAACACGAATCCTGAACGGCGGACTACCACGCGGTGAACAAAGAAGGGCGCGAAACAAAGAAATGGACCCGGTGCGAAACCGCACCGGGCCCATTCTCGAACTAGGCGTCGATCAGCCGAGGCTGAACGGCTGGCCCCACAGGGTGACCGTGCTCATGACGTTGTCCGTCTCGACCTTGACGGTGACGAACGCACGCGCCTGGGCGTACCCGGCGCAGCCGCTGAGACCGATGGTGGTGTCGGCCCAGGTCACCGAGCCGCTCTGGCCCTTGAACGTGGTGTTGCTGCCGTGGTCCTCGTTGCCGTAGTCATCCGGCTTCTCGATGTCGAGGACGTAGAAGCGCGCCGCCTGGCCCGGGCCGAGCGACAGGCTGCCGCCGGTGGACGCACCGAGGGAGGCGCTGCCGCCCTCTTCCAGCGGAACGCTGCCCTCGACGCCGCCCTCGACGCCGCCGCCGCCGATGTTCACCTGGCAGCCGACCACGTAGCCGGGGTAGATCTTGCCCTTGCTGGCACCGGACAGCTCGACCTGAGCCGACCCGGAGACCCAGGCGTTGCGGTGCAGCGGGGTGGCGCCCATGGACGGGCTGATCAGGGCCGACTCGCCGACGAGGCGAACGGTCACGGCGGTGCCGTCGGACAGGGTCTTGGTGATTTCGCCGCCCGGCAGCGGCACGAAGGTGTCGGCGTTGGCGGCGCCGGTGGAGAACAGGCCCAGGGCGACGGCGGCAGTGGCACCCACACCAGCCATCCGAGCCACGGTCTTACGGATGTTCATATTGTTTTCCCTCAAGGGTTTGATTCGCTTGCGCGAGAAGTGATTTGGCGAGACCGGGACACGTCAGCCGATGCTGAACGGCATACCGTAGAGGGTCGTCTTCGAGTAGTGGTCGCCGATGATCTCGACAACGGTGTAGGAACGGGCCTGCGCGTAGCCCGCGCAGCCCTGGATCTGCATCTCGGCATCCATGTACTCGACCGAGTAGACGCCCGGCTTCAGGATGTCCTTGCCCTCGACCTCGACCCACTTGACCTGGCCGGGGCCCAGCTCCAGGCCCATGGACACGCCGCCGCCGAGATCGCTCAGGTTGACGCTCGCCGACACGCCCGCGGACACGGCCTCGTCACCGATGCTGACCTGGCAGCCGATGATGTAGCCGGTGCTGATTCGCGAAGCGCCGTGGGTGGACGAGTTGTTGGATCCGTCACGACCCGACGGGCCGTTCCACGGGCCCGGGTCGCCCTCGGGGGTGCTCCGGACATCGGCGGTGGCATTGCCACTCACCCACACGGTGCGCCCGGCGCCGTTGGCCGCCAGCGACGGCGACACGATCGCTTGCTCGCCCGTGCGCGTAATGGTGACCTCGCCACCCGGGCTCGTCTTCTGGCCGTCCGGCAACGGCACGAAGGTATCCGCGTGGGCAGCACCGGTCGACATCAGGCCGATGGCAACGGCCGCAGCCGCGCCAGCGCCCGCGATCCGGGCACCACGACGCAGACCGTTGGTGCGGTTCTCGCTCATACTTCCCCTCATCAGGTTTCTAGCGGTCAGCCTCGACACCCGAGGCTGAAATGGGTCCTCTCAGGCCCAGCTCAGTTTGTCGCTCTTTTGTTGCCACCGTGTAACCAATGACAAATTTTGTGCTCCAAGCGAGTTCAGCCGCAGGAGCCGGGCCAGGCTCCTGTTGCAGTGGGCGCGGCAACGCCACACTCCGAGACTGGAGAACCCACGGGTTGTACAGCCCGAAGTGGGACATTAAACACTCAGGCAATGACTGAGCAATGTAAGAGTTGGTAAACAGTGTGTGATCTGAATCACACTGACCATGATTCTCATATCACTTGATTTGCATAAGTGCGGTGAGCAGGGAATTCGTAGAAACAACGAAAAGGCTCGACGCTAAGCGTCGAGCCTTTGCCGGCGATAGCCGGTGCAGATCGCACCGATCAATTTCAGCCGTGATGCGGCGGCACCTGCGAGCGCAACCAGTCGTCGGACGCGCCCGCGTTCGGCTCCGGCGTCCGTTCGTCCCGGGTGGTAGCTGGGAGGGTGTCACCGAAAACCCGCGCGAGCCGCGCCGCCTCCGCTACCGAGAGCTTCTTGCGCCGGGGCGGCTCGCAATCGCGACCGGCCTCGGGTTCGCGGCCGGTCGCGGTATCGCGATCAGGGTCAGAGTTCATCCGCGAGACCGGACAGCTGCTCGATCACCCGGATCGCCAGCGGACCGAGGGTGGCCATCCCGTCGCGGACGGCGGCGCGGGTGCCGGGCAGGTTGACCACCAGGGTGCTGCCCGAGACGCCCGCCAGGCCACGGGACAGGCCCGCGTCCACCGAACCGGCCGACAATCCGGAGGCACGCAGTGCCTCGCTGATCCCCGGCAGTTCCCGGTCCAGCACCTCGGCGGTGGCCTCGGGCGTGCAGTCCCGCGGCGACATGCCGGTGCCGCCCACCGAGATGACCAGATCCACGCCGCCGATCACCGCGGTATTGAGCGCGTTGCGGATCTCGACCTCGTCGGCCTGCACCGACACCGAGGCGTCCACCAGGAAGCCCGCTTCGGTGAGTAGCTCGGTGACCAGCGGACCCAGCGAGTCCACACCGCCGTGAGCGGTTCGGTCGTCGACGACCACGACAAGAGCACGGCCCGCCACAGCGGCATCGATTTCCATGGTGCTCACCGTAGCGTCCTTGCCCGACAACGGCTCCCAACCCCCGTCCCGGAGGATCCGCTCCGCGGCCAGCGCGATCGGTCTGGTTCGTACTTGGCTCATCGGCCGCCCTCCACTACCTCGCCGAGGGTCACCTCGACGGTTCTCGAATTGTTGCCCTGCTCGTCGGTGAAGGTGACCTTCACCTTGTCACCCGGCTGGTGCGAGCGCACCGCCGCGATGAGCGCGTTGCCGGAGTCGATGACCTGATCATCGAGCTTGGTGATGATCGCGCCGTTCGGGATGCCCGCCGCCGCGGCCGCGCCGTCCGGGGTCACCTCCACCACCCGCGCGCCGTTCACGTCGTCGCGGCCGCGCACCTTGATCCCGATCTGGGCGTAGGTGACCTTGCCGGTCTTGATCAGCTCATCGGCGACACGCCGGGCCTGGTCGACCGGGATGGCGAAGCCGAGGCCGATGGAACCACTCTGACCGCCGGACAGATCGGACACGCCGAGCGTGGCGATGGCGGTGTTGATCCCGATCAGCTTGCCGTTCATATCCACCAGCGCGCCACCGGAATTACCCGGATTGATGGCGGCGTCGGTCTGGATGGCGTCGATCACCGTGCCCGTCGAGCCGGAATCGCCACTGGTCGACACCGGGCGGTTGAGAGCGGACACGATACCGGTGGTCACGGTGCCCGCGAGGCCGAGCGGCGAGCCGATCGCCACCGCGGGCTGACCCACCTGGAGGTTCTCCGAGCTGCCCAGTTCGATCGGGGTGAGGCCGGACTTCCCGCTCACCTTGATGACCGCCAGGTCCGAGACCGGGTCGCTGCCCACCGCGGTGGCCGGGGCGGTGGAGCCGTCGCTGAACGCGACCTCCATCCGGGCGTTCGGGCCCGCGCCGCTGACCACGTGGTTGTTGGTGAGGATCAGGCCGTCACTGGACAGCACCACGCCGGAGCCCTCGCCCTCGGCGCGATTGCCCTCCACCCGGATCATGACCACGCTCGGCACCACCTTCTGGGCCACCGCCTGCACCGACCCCGCGGGGGCGCTGGCGACATTGGTGGCCTTCTCGCGCGGGGCGTCGAGGGCATTGGTGACGGCCGGTCGGCCACCACCGGCATCGCGCGTCGCGACCGAGCCGACCACGCCGCCGATACCACCGCTCACCAGCGCCAGCACCACCGCGCCCGCCAGCAGGGCGGTGCGCTTGCCGCCCTTGTGCCCCGGATCGCCCGGATAGCCGGGCTGCCCGGGTCCGCCCGGGTTGCCCGGTCCGCCCGGGTGGCCGGGGTCGCCGGGTCCGCCCGGCCCGCCGGGTCCCCCCTGGCCGCCGTGCCCGCCGGGTCCACCCTGGCCGCCGTGCCCGCCGGGCCCACTCCGGCCGCCGTACCCGCCGTACCCGCCGTGTCCGGCGTGGCCGCCCGGCCCGCCCTGGCCGAACAGTCCGCCGCCACCCGCGTGCCCGCCTGTACCGCCCGCACCCATGGCGGCGGTCGTGTATGGGCCGACTTGGAATCCACCCTGCCCGGAACCACTCATATCCGATACATACCCAGCCGAATGCGATTCACCGACGGGAATCTCCGCGGTTCCCGACGCATCGTGGCCCGCGCCCCGCCCCGCCGCGCCGTATGCCGAAGTGCCGGGGCCGTACGGGGTGGCCCCACCGCCGAAAGGGACTGCCCCACCGAAGGACCGACCGCCACCGTGCGGCTGCCCCGGCGCGCCGCCGAACGGTTGCGCGGCCGGATCACCGGCACCACCGCCGAACGGCCACGCGGATTCGCCGCTCCGGCCGGTCCCGCCACCCGAACCCGCGTCCGCCGGTCCCCCGACCGAACCGGCGGACGGGTTGGGCGGGGTGTGGCCGAAGGTCGGGTGCACGACGCCGGAAGGCTGGTCGGCCGCGGCGTCGAACGGCCGGGTGGCCGGGTCGCCGGGGGTGGCCGCTCCGGGGTGGGCGCCGGTCGCTTCGGGCCGATCGCTCCGCTTGTCCTTCGAATCCTCGGTCATGTCTCTCGTTTCTCCTCGAGTCTGACGACCAGCCTGCTGGCGACGGCTGAGAGCGGACTGAGATCGCGCTGGCTTTTCGCCGAGCATTCGTGCCAGGTCAGGCGGTGACCGGAGGCGGCGCGCCCGTCCCGGGAAGCACGATACGGATCAACGCGCCACCGCGGTCGGAACCGTCGATCGTGATGGTGCCGCCGTGCTTGGTCACCACCTGCTTGACAATGGCCAGCCCCAGCCCGGAACCGGGCATGGAGCGCGAGGCGGTGGTGCGGTAGAACCGCTCGAAGACCAGTTCCCGTTCGGCGGGCGGGATTCCCGGCCCGGCGTCGTCCACGGTGAACTCCAGCAGCCCGCGCCCGTTCTCGGTCATGCGAACGAAGACCTTGGCCCCGGACGGACTCCATTTGGCGGCGTTGTCGAGCACATTGAGCAGCGCCCGCTCCAATCCGGCCTCATCGCCGTAGACGAACCAGGGGCGGAGGGCGGCGTCGAACTCGATGCCGGTGCGCCGCCGCCGCACCCGTTCCAGCGCGCGTTCGGCCACATCCCCGATGTCGACCTGCTCGTACACCGTCTCGGGCGCGTCCTCCCGCGCCAGGTCCACCAGATCGCCCACCAGCGTGGACAATTCCTCGATCTGCGCCATCACGTCGCCGCGCAGTTCGGCCATGTCCTCGTCCGGGATGCGCGGCGCGCCCGGGCGACTGGAGGCGATGAGCAGTTCCATATTGGTGCGCAGCGAGGTGAGCGGGGTCTTGAGTTCGTGCCCGGCATCGGACACCAATCTGCGCTGCCGCTCCCGCGATTCGGCCAGGGCACGCAACATGGTGTTGAAACTCTCGGTGAGCCGGGCGAGCTCGTCGTCACCGGTCACCGGTATGGGGGTGAGGTCGTCGGTGCGGGCCACCCGCTCGGTCGCCGCGGTCAAGCGCGCCACCGGACGCAAGCCGGTGCGCGCCACCGCCGTTCCCGCCGCCGCGGCCAGCACCACGCCGCAGCCGCCGACCACGAACAGCAGCCAGGCCAGCCGGTCGAGCACCTCGCGGGTGGGTTGCAACCGTTGCGAGACCACCAGGGTGGAGCCGGAATTGGTGCGCCGGGCCAGCACCCGCTGGTTGTCGACGGTGTGCAAAGAGAAACCGAGTTCGCCGCGCGCGACCGCCTCCTCCTGCGCGCCGATGGGCGGTTTGGTGGCCTGCGGCGGCACATAGCGCTGCAGATCCGCGCCGTCCGGGAAGATCAGCGCCACGCCCACGTCGCTGGAGTACAGCCCGGCCAGCACGATGGACTGGAAGCCGAGGCTGTCGAAGTTGTTGTCGATCATCAGCGCCGCGCGGGCGCGCAGCTGCGCGTCCACGTCGGCGTACAGCGAGCGCGCCACCATGGCGTACGCGGCGATGGAGGTGACCGCGACGGCGACGGCCACCAGCGAGGCCGCCAGCAGCGTCACCCGCCAGCGCAGCGATACCGACCGGGTCAGCGGCATGGGCGGGCGCAGTTCGGCCGCGTCCTTGCCGAAGGATCCGGCCGGATGCCCGATTCCGGCGACCACCGGTCGCCGCGGAACGGTTCTACCCACGAGCGCGACTCCTACGGAGGGGTTTCGCGCAGCACGTAGCCGACGCCGCGCACGGTGTGGATGAGTCGCGGCTCACCATCGGCCTCGGTCTTGCGGCGCAGATATCCGATGTACACCTCGAGTGCGTTGCCGGAGGTGGGAAAGTCGTACCCCCACACCTCCTCCAGGATGCGACTGCGCGTCAGCACACGCCGAGGATTCGCCATCAGCATTTCCAACAGTGAGAATTCGGTACGTGTGAGCGAGATCTGTCGTTCACCGCGCCACACCTCCCGGGTAACCGGATCCAGCGACAAATCAGCGAACTTCATCGTCTCCGAGGAATCCGCCGCATCGGCGGTGGTGCGGCGCAGTAGTGCGCGCAGTCGCGCGAGCAGTTCCTCGAGTGCGAAGGGCTTGGGCAGATAATCGTCCGCGCCCGCGTCGAGACCGGCCACTCGCTCCGATACCGAATCCCGCGCGGTGAGTACCAGAATCGGCAGATCGTCGCCCGTGCTGCGCAGGCGGCGGCACACCTCGAGGCCGTCCAGCCTGGGCATCATCACATCCAGCACCAGGGCGTCCGGGCGCTGTCCGACCACCTTGTCCAGGGCGTCGACGCCGTCGACGGCGAGGTCGACGGTGTAGCCGTTGAAGGTCAGCGAACGCCGCAGCGATTCGCGAACCGCGCGGTCGTCGTCGACTACCAGAATGCGCATGGCCTCCAGTCTGACCGCAGCGACTGAGAGGTGACTGAGAAGGCGGCATCCGACACGCCGAGTGACACCATGGAGTGACCTGCGTCTTTCTATTCGACAGTGATGCGTGTCGGCTCTGGCGTGCGAATGTGAATTCGAAAGATGTTGCGCCCAGCTACTTTCGGAGTCGGTCACGACGAGTCGTCCGAATTGCCGATACACACTTCTCGCGGTATGTTGCGTGCCGTAAAAGAAGACCCTTAGTTGGTTCCGCGCGGGTTGAACCCCACATCCGTACAACCGCATACGACCCCGGGGTCCACTCGTGAAAGCGGAGGCGACGGAAACGGGATGGAAGCTGCACCCCGGTCCTGGCAATTCAGCCTGTCCAACTGGCCCGTCACTCGCAAGGTCGGCATCGTACTGGTGCTACCGGTGCTCCTAGCCTCGACCTTCGCGGTGCTGCGCATCAACGGCGAATTGCAGACCATCAACCAACTGAGCACCGGCACCGAACAGGCCGTGGTCTTCGACCCCACCATCAAGTTCGAGTCCGCCACACAGGAACTCGCGGTCGCCGCCATCACCGGATTCGGCAATCCGGCGGCCGACCCCGTCATCGACACCGCCACCACCAAGTTCGACCAGGCCGCGGCCGACCTGGAGACGGTGCTGCGCACCGCCAAGCCCGGCGCCGCCGTCACGGACGAACTGACCCAGACTCTCGCCATCGCCCGCAGCATGCGCAATTCGCTGCGCACCGGTTCGGCGCAGGCCATCGGCGAACAGGCCGACACCGTCTCGGGCAAGATCCAGAACGCGCTGTCGACCTCGCAATCCGTCGCCGACCTCCGGGTGCAGCAGCTGTTCCTGCAAATGGGCACCGTGATGACCGCGAACCGCCTGCTCACGCAGGAGCGCATCATGCTCGCGACGCCGGGCGCGGGCACCAACCCGGCGCTGCGGACCCGACTGCTCACCGCCATCGGCGCCGAGGTCACCATGCTCGAGGTGTACCGCGGCATGCAGCCCGAGCAGGCCGCCGCCTACACCACGCTCAAGGATGCCGCGCAGGCCCGCATCGGCATCCTCATGCAGAACGTGTCCGACCCCATGGCCGTACCGGCCATGACGGAATCCATCAACACCAGCGTCGATGCCTACCATCGCGAGTCCACCGGCCTCGCCGCCGCTCTCGATGAGAATCTCGCCGCCCTGAGCACCGAGGCCCGCAACAACGTACTGCGTGACACCTCGATCGTCATCGGCATGCTGCTGGCCGGCCTGGCCATCGCGCTCGTGGTGGCGCGCTCGCTGGTCGTCCCGGTCCGCCGCCTGCGGCGCGACGCCCTCCAGGTCGCCCACATCGACCTGCCGCAGGAACTCGAGGTGGTGCGCTCCGGCGGCACCACACCCGAGATCAATCCGGTCGACGTGCACACCACCGAGGAGATCGGCCAGCTGGCCCGCGCCGTCGACGACATCCACGCCCAGGCGCTGCACCTGGCCGGTGAACAGGCGCGACTGCGCCTGCAGATCGGCAATATGTTCGAAACCCTGTCCCGCCGCAGCCAATCGCTGGTGGAACAGCAGCTCAATCTGATCGAGGAACTGGAACGCGACGAGGACGACTCCGAGCGGCTGCAATCGCTGTTCCGCCTGGACCACCTCGCCACCCGCATGCGCCGCAACGGCGACAACCTGCTGGTGCTCGCCGGTACCGCGCTGCGCCGCGGCCATCTGCCGCCGGTGCCGCTGTCGGACATGCTGTGGTCGTCGGTCTCCCAGGTGGAGGACTACCAGCGCGTCGAGATCGGCACCGTGCCAGACGGCATCGTCGCCGGTGAGCCCGCGGTCGACATCGAACACCTGCTGGCCGAGCTCATCGACAACGCGCTGCGCTACTCGCCGCCCTCGACCCCGGTGGCGGTGTCGGTGGCGCGGGCCGTGGACGGCGGCTACCTGATCGAGATCACCGACCGCGGCCTCGGCATGAACGCCGAGGATCTGCAATCCATCAACGACCGGCTCGCCTCCGGCGGTGAGGTCAATGTCGAGACCGCGCGCCGCATGGGCCTTTTCGTGGTCGGCCGCCTGGCCAAGCGGCACAACATCACGGTCAGCCTGCGCCGCACCTCCGCCATGGTGGCGCAGCCGGGCATCACCGCGAGCGTGCACCTGCCGGGCAGCCTGGTCTCGCCCGCGCCGGAACGCAACGACAGCAGCACCGGCAGCTACCCGCTCACCGGGACACTGCCGGTGGCGCCCGCGCTGCCGCTGCATCCGCAGAGCCAGCCCGCGGCACTGAACACCCAGTTCACGAACCTGAGTTCGCCGATAACCCCGCCCGCGACCCCGGCGATCGCACCGCCCCGGCTCATGCCGGTGCCGAATCCGCCGGAGTCCACACCGCGATTCGGGGTCACCAGTTCCGGCCTGCCGCAGCGGCGTCCGCCCGCCAGCGAACCGGTCGAACCGCCACCGAGCGACACGCCGCGGGAGGTTCCGGCCGAGCCGACCCCGGTGGACTTCTGGGGCGAGAACAGGGAGTGGGACAACAACGAGACCCAGCAGTACCAGGCCAGCGATGTCGAGGCCTGGGGACTCGCCCACGGCGGCGGCCGCAACCAGCCCGCGCCCGGCTCCGCGGCACCGACCGGTGGCGGCCAGGACTTCAACGGGCAGGATTTCAATGGTCAGGACGCCACCGGGCAGGGCCTGAGCGGGCAGGGCCGCAACGGTCAGGGCTTCAACGGTTTCGAGAACGCCGACAGCGGCCGGAACGGCGTCCGGGACAACGGCTTCGCACCGGCCCGCCCGTCCGCCGCCGGTGACGACGGTTTCGCGGGTGGCGGCAACGGCACCGCCACTCCTGGCAATGGTTTCGTCACCCTCGGCGGCAACGGCCGTGACAATGGTGGCAATGGCACCAACGGCAGCGACGATACGAGCGGCAGCGGCACGGAGGACACCGGCCGCGACAGCGTCGTCGGTACCGTCGGCAACGGTTCCGCGACCGGCGGCACCGGCTCATCCGGCGGCGGTGCCGATCCCGGTTCCCCGCGGCCGAATGCCGTCGGCGCACCGAACGCCGCAACCCCGAACGCCGCAACCCCGAACGCCGCGTCCCCGAACGCAAACGGTGCCGCCGAGCGCCCGCCCGCCGCGCCGCGGCCGCCCGCGCCCGCTCAGGCGCTGCGTCCGGTCGGCGAGGCGCCCACGCCCATCTACCAGCGCATGGTGTCGGAGTGGCTGGTCGAACCGGCGGTCGGCGGACAGACCGGGGCCGCGTGGACCTCGTCCTCGGACGCCGGATGGGCCGCCGCCGAACAGGCCATGGAACCGGCGGTCGGCGGGAAGACGCAGGGCGGCCTGCCGATTCGCCGCCCGGGCGCCCAGCTGGTCCCCGGCGCGGCGGTACCCGCGGACGAAGAGGGCGCACGGAATCCGGAAGAGATTCGTCACAGCTTGACCAGGCATCTGAGCGGGGTTCTCAGTGGACGGGCAGACGCCCAGCACAAAGACGGAGCCCCATACAACGACGGAGGGCATGCATGACCGAACAGCGCACCACAACCGATGAGAATCTGAACTGGCTGGTCACCCGGTTCACCCGGGAGGTGCCCGGGGTCTCGCACGCCGTTCTGGTTTCCGCCGACGGTCTGCTCCAGGCCACCAGTCCGCACCTGCCCAACGACCGCGCCGAGCAGCTGGCGGCCGTCACCGCCGGTCTGGCCAGCCTGTCGGCCGGGGCGGCCCAGCTGTTCGACGGCGGCAAGGTGATGCAGTCCATCGTCGAGATGCAGCGCGGCTACCTGCTCGTCATGAGTGTCGGCAATGGTTCGCACCTGGCGGTGCTGGCCAACAAGCAGCACGACATCGGACGCATCGGCTACGAGATGGCGCTACTGGTAGACCGCGTCGGGTCCGTGGTGCAGGCCACCGCCCGCCAGACCGCGTGATCGGCCACCGCACATGTCCGCACCGAACGGCGCCGGCGCCGGCCGGCCAACATCGCGTGTCCGCCCATACGCACTGACCTCCGGCCGCACCGAGCCGGCGGTCGAGCTGCCACTGGAGGCGGTCGTCGAGACCCTCTCCTACACTGCCCATTTCGACTGGCCGGCGGGCGACATCCGGACCGAGATCCTGCGTCTCGGCACGGCCCGGCTCTCGGTGGCCGAGATCGCCGCGCACCTGCAGCGGCCACTGGGCATGGTACGTGTGGTGATCGGTGACCTGGTGGTCGCCGGAACATTGCGCGTGCATTCGACTCTGAGCGATCAGGCGACCTTCGACGAACGCCGATCTTTGATGGAGAGGACCCTGCATGGACTCCGGGCGCTTTGACGCCGCGCCCTACAACGGCGGACCGCAGCACCCGAATACCGGGGCGGCACAGCAGTACCCCCCGCGTCCCGGTGAGGGCGGCGAGTTCCGCACCGCATCGACGAAGATCGTCGTCGCGGGCGGATTCGGTGCGGGCAAAACGACGTTCGTCGGTGCGGTCTCGGAGATCGTGCCGTTGCGCACCGAGGCCATGGTGACCGGCATGTCCGACGGCGTGGACGACCTCGCCGCGACGCCGGGCAAGGAAACCACCACGGTCGCGATGGATTTCGGCCGCATCATCCTGCCCGGCAACCTGGTGCTCTACCTGTTCGGCACCCCCGGGCAGCGACGATTCTGGTTCATGTGGGACGACCTGGTGCGCGGGGCGATCGGCGCGGTCGTGCTGGTGGACACCCGCCGCATCGAGGACAGCTTCGCCGCCGTCGACTTCTTCGAGGCCAAGAAACTCCCGTTCCTCGTCGCGGTCAACCGCTTCCCCGACGCGCCCCGCTTCCCGGTGGGTGAGCTCCGCGAAGCGCTCAGCATCCGGGAGGGGGTGCCGATCGTCGACATCGATGCCCGCGACCCGGGTGAGGTGCGCCGTTCCCTCGCCGCGGTCACGGAGTACGCCATCGAACGCCTCATGGCCCAGCAGCGCGAAAGCGCCTGGCGCGGTTAGGCAGCCGCGTCCCGTTGGCAGGCGGGGCGCGAACCGGACAGTCAGAACGAACCTGGGAGTACTTACCGCGTGATCTACTTCGCAATGGGCTACTGGATCATCGCGCTGGCGTTGATCGTGTCGGCTTCGGGGGCGGCAGTCGGCCTGGCCTGCATCCGGCAGTCCACCAAATCGGTGACCGCACGGTTCCGGTTCGTGTGGTTGTTCGTGGCGGCCTGCTCCATCGGCGGCGTCGGCGTCGCCATGCCGATCTTCGTCTCCATGCTGGGCGTGGGGGCGCACGGCAGTCCGGTGCGCTACGACAGCATGCTGATCGCGGTCTTCTCGGCGCTGTCGGGGACCACCGTGCTGGCCGCGCTCGTCATCGCCGGGCGCACCCTGAACCGGGTGCGGCTGGGGATCGGGGCGGTGGTGATGGGCGCCGGTCTCGGCTCCATGGAACTGGTCGTGCTGTTGTCGGTACACGTCCAAGGCGAGGTGGAGCACAATGTGCTGTCGATCATCGCCGTCTACGCCATCGCGCTGGTGCTGGCGGTGGCGGTGCTGTGGTTCAGTCTCACCGTGCGCTCGTCGCTGCTGATGCTGGGCGCCGCCGTCGGATGGGCACTGGTCGTGGCGGGTATGCACTACACCGGTCTGGTCGGCGTCAGCTTCGATGTCGACCATGCGGCTCCGACCCCGGAGGGTGTCGACCTGTTCAGTTTCTTCGTGCCGTTCTTCATCATCGGCTCACTCGCGCTGGCGATTCCGATCACGGCCATTCTGGTCGCCCCGGACCGTCGGGAATCCGGCGCGGTGCCCGCCCGGGCACCCGTCGGTGGCTCGCGCCGGCCGGGCGCGGCGGCCGACCGCGTCCCGGAAGCGGTGCGCTGAACCGACCTCCGACCTCGCCCGGACACGTCGTGCGGGGCCGCGGGTCACCCGGCCGGGTCGGCGGCTCACCGACGACCCGGAGCGGAGCGGTATTCCCGAACTGACCGATTTCCGGATGCACGGGCGGCGGCGCGTCTCGCGAATTACAGTGGGAAGCATGCGTTTCGGGCTGGACTACGCAGGAGGTCGGCCCGGTGGTGCCGCGATCCGGGCCGCGGGTTTCGATTTCGTCGTCCGCTACCTCTCCGACGGCGGCCCCACCCTGCCCGGCAAGCTGCTCACCCCCGCCGAAGCCGACGACCTGCGCGCGCACGATGTTTCGATCGTCTCCAACTGGGAGACCTACGCCACCCGCATGCTCGACGGCTACGGCGCGGGCGTCACCGACGCACGGGCCGCGCTGGCGCAGGTGCTGCGCTGCGGCGGCCGCCGCGACCGGCCCATCTACTTCTCCGTGGACTTCGACGCCACCCCGCAGCAGCAGGCGCCCATCAATGCCTACCTCGATGGCGCGGCCAGTGTGCTCGGCCGCGAGAACACCGGGATCTACGGCGGCTACTGGCCGATCAGCCGAGCCCTGGACACGGGTACCGCCACCTGGGCCTGGCAGACGGTGGCCTGGTCGGGCAACAACCTCGAACCGCGGCGGCACATCCTGCAGCACGCCACCCAGGTGGACGTGAACGGCGTGCGCTGCGATGTGAACACCACCGACCGAGCCGATTTCGGCCAATGGGACTTCGAACAGGAGGATGCGGATTTGACACCCGAACAGGAGGCGATTCTGCGCGACGTGCAGGTCCAGTTGCGGGGTCCGGGCCTGTCCGGGTGGCCGCAGCTGGGCACCGATCCGGAGGGTCGGTACCGCACCGTGGTGGACGGCCTCGCCGCCGCGCTGGATCACATCGACGAGTTGCGCACGGAGATCAGCGAACTGGAGGCGACCACCGCGGAGCTGGCCAAGGAGGTGGAGCGACTGTCCGGTCCGCACTGGCCGTGGCCGTTCTCCCTCATCGAGGGTCCGGCCACCGCGGTCGGCAATCGAATCGAGCAGCTACTTCCGGATCTGCCGCTGCCCGGCTGGGGCGACGACGATGACCGGCGAACGGTACCGGGCGCGGAGAACAGCGCCGCGGAAGCACCGGAAAAACGGCCCTGAACTGGCGATGAGCGGGTTCCCCGGCAATCCGGAGAACCCGCCCTCGGCCACGAGGATACCGACGCGAGGCCACGAGTTCATCACTTCCCGAGGACAATTCTGTTCCGCACTCCGTGAATCAAGCGCGCGGTGGAAAGCCGTTTGCCGCCCGTGTACACGTGCTACCGGTCGGGTACCGAGACGATATCGGGCGTTCCCGACGAGTTACCCTCGCCGTACGAAATCACTCGTCATCGAAGGAATGGCGCACCTGGAGCGCTTCGGCCGACGCCGCGCTGAACCGCAGGCACTGAAGGCGTCGAACCGCACCGCGGTTCGACGCCTTCGGCTTTCGGCCCCTGCCCGGACCGTCGGCTTGTTCCGGTCTATCGGGACATCCGGGCATTCCGTATCAGTGATACGCGTCGCGTATCGATCGGTCGCTCAGGGCTTGTCGAGATCGATCAGGCCGCGGCGCACGGCGGCCAGGAGTCGGCGCGGTACCTTGTGCACCACGCCGTTCACCGTCACGGGCACCAGATCCGGCGGCGTCGCCTTCCACTGTGACCGTCGGCTGCGGGTATTGGACCGCGACATCCTCCGCTTCGGAACCGCCATCTCAGTTCTCCTCTCCCTGGGCCCCGCCCGCGCGACGACGCCTGCCGTAGCGGCGCTCGAACTTCTCCACGCGTCCGGCGGTGTCCAGCAGACGCTGCGCACCGGTCCAGAACGGATGCGAGTCGGAGGTCACGTCGACCACGAGCAGCGGATAGGTGTTGCCGTCCTCCCACTCCACGGTCCGGTCCGAGGTGGCGGTGGAGCGGGTGAGGAACTGCTTGCCGGTGTTGTTGTCCCGGAAGACCACGGGGTGGTAGTCCGGGTGGATACCTGGCTTCATCGCATTACCTTTCGTTGGAACGGTTGTCGCCGGTGGCGGGGCCGGACGGTTCGGTGCCGACCGAGCGGGTCTCCTCGGTCGCCTCGCACGGATCCTCGTGCCAGTCCCCGAACGGGTCCTCCCACTGCGCGACCCGGTCGGGGGCGCGCCGCACGAGGCGCAGTTCGTCCTCGTCGACCAGCGCCCAGTGCAGCGCCTCGCGGATGGTGTTCGGCTCGGCGTCGTGGGCGAGGATGACCAGGGAGATGTCCCGGTCGCCGAAGTCCGGATGCCAGCGCAGCGCCGCCATCGCCGCCCGGTCCGGGTCCGCCTGCGCCCGTTCCGATTCGGTCATGGCGGCCAGCCACTTCCCGGCGCTGCCGACCCGCAGGCCGCCGCCCGCGGACTCCAGCCACACCACCTCGTCGGGCTGGGTGGCCAGCCAGATCCGTCCGCGCGCGGTGACAACACCCTCGAACAGGACATCCAGCGCGGAGTGCAGTCGCTCCGGATGGAAGGGGCGGTCGGTGGCGAATTCGATGAGGGTGACCCCGTGCTCGGTGTCGAGCGGCGGCTCGCCGCGCAGCAGCGGGGCGTGCGCGCCGAAGCCGCGGCCACGCCGCGCGTCGGCGGGGATCTGGTCGAGCAGGGCGCGCAGATCGGTGCCGGACGCGCCGTCCGGATCGGCCACCCACAACACCGGCGCGAGCGGCACCAGCCGGTCGAAGACCGCGGCCAGGCGGGCCTGGTCGAGCTCGTCCACCGCGGCGACCTCGACGGCGATGACGGCGTCGGCGAATTCGACCTGGCCGACCGCCAGCTGGGCGACGGTGCGCTCGTCGTCGGTGGTGACGTGGCCGCGGTCGGCGAGGGTGTCGTCACCGGTGGCGTCGGCCAGCCAGTCGCGGGCGTCCACACAGGTGAGCACGGCCTCGATCCGCACGCTGCGCCCGGCCGGACCGTCCACGCGGCCGTGCACGCCGGTGACGGTGACATTCTCGATGGCCTGGCAGACCGCCTCGGCCTCGAATGCCGGGTCCAGGGCGAGCACGATGCGGCGCACCGAATCGCGCTGTCCCAGTAGGCACAGGTAGGGCAGCAGGTCGGCGCGCAGCGTGCAGGAGACACAGCCGTGCGCGAGTTCGAGGATGGTCTCGCTCGCCCGGCCCTCGCTGTGCACGATGCGGCGGACCACGCCCTGCCGCAGTTCGCTCAGGTCGTGGCGGACCACGACGGTGCCCGGCTCCGCGAGTTCACCCGCCACCTGGTCGACGCCCGCGGCGGCACGCCCCGGCAGGCCCGCGACCACGAGCACGGGCTTGCGGTCGTCGTGCATCCCCGGCACCACCATCACCTCTTCCGATAACGATTTTCATTTACCGGAAGGTAACGGTACATTGTCCGACAGGCATTGTCGAAAACGATTGTCATCAACGACTGGAAGGGAGTGACATGTCGGCCATCTGCCAGGTCACCGGGCGCAAACCGGGATTCGGCAAGTCCGTGTCGCACTCGCACAAGCGGACGAACCGGCGGTGGAACCCCAATATCCAGCGCAAGACCTACTACTTGCCCAGCGAGGACCGGCGCATCACGCTGACCGTCTCCACCAAGGGCATCAAAACCATCGACCGCGACGGGATCGAGGCCGTGGTGGCCCGGCTCCGGGCGCGCGGCGAGAAGATCTAGGAAGACCACCCATGGCATCCAAGTCGACCGAGCTGCGTCCGGTCATCAAGCTCAAGTCCACCGCCGGCACCGGGTACACCTACGTCACCCGCAAGAACCGCCGCAACGATCCCGACCGGATGGTGCTCGAGAAGTACGACCCGGTGGTGCGCAAGCACGTCGACTTCCGCGAGGAGCGCTGACGTGGCCAAGAAGTCCAAGATCGAGAAGAACGAGCGGCGCAAGATCGTGGTGGCGCGCTACGCCGAGCGCCGTGCCGAGCTCAAGGAGCTCATCCGCAGGCCCACCACTTCCGAGGCCGACCGCGCCGCCGCGCAGACCGCCCTGCAGAAACTGCCGCGCGATGCCAGTCCGGTACGCTTGCGCAATCGGGACGCCGCGGATGGACGCCCACGCGGCCATCTCCGGAAGTTCGGTCTCTCGCGCGTGCGCGTGCGCGAGATGGCACACCGGGGCGAACTGCCCGGCGTGCACAAATCGAGCTGGTAAGCAACCACATCTCGTGAGTAAGGAACCGCTGACATGGCAGTGAAGCGAGCACCGTCGAAGAAGGTCCGCGCTGAGCAGGCCCGACGTCCGAAGAAGAACCCCCTGATCGCCGCCGGTATCGAAACCGTCGACTACAAGGACGTGAACCTGCTCCGCACGTTCATCTCCGACCGCGGCAAGATTCGCAGCCGCCGGGTGACCGGGCTGACGCCGCAGCAGCAGCGGCAGGTCGCCGTCGCGGTGAAGAACGCGCGGGAGATGGCGTTGCTGCCGTTCACCAGCCGCTGACGCGACTCGCGGACGTAAAGGGCGCGGACGTAAAGGGCTGAGCCCCCGATGTTTTCACATCGGGGGCTCGATTCGTTCGCGCGGGCGAACTCGATGCGTTCTCGCGGTCGGGGTCAGACGGTGGCCTTTTCGGCCTCGCGGATGGCGCGGGCCAGGGTGGCGGTGGCGTAGCGACGCCAGAGGGGGGCGACGACGAAGCGGACCAGGCGGGCACGGCCGGGGTGGGGGAAGAAGGAATAGGTCCAGCGGACAAGGGAATTGCGGCCCGCCGGGGTGAAGGTCCACTCGCCGTCGACCTTGGCCACCAGCCGCCGCATGGTGCCGGTGAATTCGGTGAGTTCGTAGCTGAAATGGCGGGCTCGGGTGTAACCGGTGAGTTCCTCCCGGGCGGTGGAGCCATCGGAGAGGACCACGATGCGGGTATTGCCCGCGGTATCCCACGGGCCGGACTGGTCGCGCACCTCGCGGACGGCGGGTAGCGGACCCATGCCGGTGAAGATGGTGGGCAGATCGATAGGGGCGATCACCTCCATGGCCGTCGCCGCCGAGGTGCGGCAGGTGGATTCGACGGTGACCGGAACGTAGCCGAGGCTCATGGCACACATTGTGCCGGGAAGTTTGCCGACGCGCCCGGAACGAGAAGAGCCCCAGCGCCTTTGACGCCGGGGCTCGATGCTCGTTCCGCGCGACCGACCGCCTACGGGATGGTCAGCACCTGACCGACATTGATCATGTCCGGATTGTCGATACCGCTGGCCGCAGCGATCTCCAGGTAGCGGTTGCCGTCACCGTAGTACTGCTCGGCGATGGCCCACAGGGTCTCGCCGGGAGCGACGGTGTGCGTGCGCGTCTCCGGAGCCGGGGGCGGGGCCGGAGCCTCCGCCGCGGGGGCCGCGGCGGCCTCCGGCTCGGCCTGGATCGGGTTGTCGGTATTGGTGCCCGACGACCACAGCGCGCTGCCGTCCTTGCCGTACAGCACGACATTGCGGTCGGGCTGCACCACCAGACGGTCCGCGTCCTTGCCATTGGTCTCGGTGGACCAGGCCGCGCCCTCGCCCTTGTACAGCACGAAATTGCCGTCCGCCTGCAACACGGCCCGCTCGACACCCTGATCGTGGGTGGAGGTGTGCCAGACGACATTGCCGTCCGGCTCCGTCAGCACGAGGTTGCCGTCATTCTGCAGAGTCAGGGTGTAGGCACCACCCTTCAGGGACTGACCGAGCCCGAGTTCTTCGCCTACATGCAACGCGTCGCCCACGATGCGTCCTTTCGGAGGGGGGATCTTCGGTAAATCGATGGCGGGAGAAGTGCATTCGCGCATCTGCCGAACAGGCTACTGCTCGGATGCCACGCGCCGGGGAGATACGCGCCGCATCCGATGAGATTTTGACGACCCTTCGCCAGAAGTTCGCCGGAGTATCAGACCGGGCATGCGGAATCGGCCGGACGATTAGGGTTGGGGCCATGTACGGGAACTGGGGACGCCGCCTCGCCGCGGCCACGACCGCCGGGCTGCTGAGCCTGACGATCGCCGCCTGCTCGAGCTCGGACGACAGCGCCGACACGCCACTCGGCACCACCGCCTCCACCACGGAGACCACACCCACCGAAGCCCCCGAAGGACAGCTGGGCCGGTCCTTCACCGCCGACCCGACCATCGTCGACCCCCGCCCCATCCCC
Source organism: Nocardia sp. CC227C (assembly GCF_030767025.1). GTDB lineage: Bacteria > Actinomycetota > Actinomycetes > Mycobacteriales > Mycobacteriaceae > Nocardia. Next base: position 497,265 of record NZ_JASITE010000004.1, read on the forward strand.
TTCGACAGCTGGACCCGCCTCGACGACGACAGGATCGCGGTGAACTTCCAGACCGGGTCGCCGGAGTGCTACGGCGTTGACGTCGGCACCACCGAAACCGACGAGACGGTCACGGTGGAACTGCGTGCCGGGACCCGAGCCGACGCGGTGGGCCGGATGTGCACCATGATCGCGGTGTTCGGCACGCTCGAGATCGAGTTGGAGAAACCGCTGGGCGACCGAACAGTGTTGAGCGCCGAGTGAATACAAGCGCCGGGTGAATACAGCGGAGCCGGTACGCGTCACCCGCGTACCGGCTCGGAGCACCGTCGGTCAGTGCGCGAAGTGGCGCGCTCCGGTGAAGTACAGCGTCACCCCGGCCTCGCGGCACAGGTCGATGGTGTCCTTGTCGCGAATCGACCCGCCCGGCTGCACGATCGCGGTGACCCCGGCGGCCACCAGTTGCTGCGGCCCGTCCGAGAACGGGAAGAAGGCATCCGAGGCCGCGACCGAACCCTTGGCACGGTCACCGGCGCGCTGCACCGCCAGCTGCACCGCGTCCACGCGGTTGACCTGCCCCATGCCGACGCCGACGGACGCGCCGTCGTGGGCCAGCAGGATGGCATTGGACTTCACGGCACGGCAAGCGCGCCAAGCGAATTCGAGATCCGCCAGGGTGTCGTCGGAGGCCGCGTCACCGGCGACCAGCTGCCAGTTGGCGGGCGCGTCGCCCTCGGCGTCGAGGATGTCGCGATCCTGCAGCAGCACGCCGCCGCTCACCGGACGCAGCTCCGCGCCCTTGCGCCGCGGCGCCTCGGCGATGAGGATGCGCACGTTCTTCTTGCGCCGCAACACGTCCACGGCGCCGTCGGCGTAACCGGGGGCCACGATGACCTCGGTGAAGATGTCGGCGACCTGCTCGGCCATCTCCACCGACACCTCGCGATTGGCCGCGATCACCCCGCCGTACGCGGAGACCGGATCGCAGGCGTGCGCCTTGCGGTGCGCCTGCGCGATGTCCGTGCCCACCGCGATCCCACACGGGTTGGCGTGCTTGATGATCGCCACCGCCGGAGCCTCGAAGTCGTAGGCGGCCCGCCAGGCCGCGTCGGCGTCGGTGTAGTTGTTGTACGACATCTCCTTGCCGTGCAACTGCTGAGCCTGCGCCAGCCCGGCCGGTCCGGCCGCATCGGTGTAGAGCGCGGCGGCCTGGTGCGGATTCTCGCCGTAACGCAGCACCGACTCACGGGTCCACGTGGCACCGACCCACTCCGGGAAGTGCTGCGCGCCATCGGATTCCACGCCCTCGGATTCCACGCCCTCGGACGCCGCGGCGGCGGGAGCGGCGGCCGGCACCGCGACCGAGGTCATCCAGCTGGCGACCGCCACGTCGTAGGTCGCGGTGTGCTGGAAAGCCTTGGCCGCCAGCTCGGTCCGCCGCGCCAGGGTGAAACCGCCGTCCCGCACCGAGGCCAGTGCGTCGTCGTAGTCGCGGGTGTCGACCACCACGGCCACCGACGGGTGGTTCTTGGCGGCCGCGCGCACCATGGACGGCCCGCCGATGTCGATCTGCTCCACGCACTCGTCCACGCTCGCGCCCGAGGCCACGGTCCGGGTGAACGGGTACAGGTTCACCACGACGAGCTGAAACGCCTCCACGCCGAGTTCGACCAGCTGATCGACATGCTCCGCACGCCGGGTATCGGCCAGGATGCCCGCGTGCACGCGCGGGTGCAGGGTCTTGACGCGGCCGTCCAGGGTCTCCGGAAAGCCGGTCAGGTCCTCGACCCTGGTGACCGGAATGCCCGCGTCGGCGATCTTGCCCGCGGTGGAACCGGTCGAGACCAGCTCCACGCCCGCGGCGTGCAGACCGGAGGCCAGCTCGATCAGGCCCGTCTTGTCGTAGACGCTGACCAGTGCCCGCTTGATCGGCTTGCGCGTGGCCGGGTCCATCTGTGCCTCACTCACCGGAGAACTCGCTCATCTGGAATAACTGCCTTTCGTCCATCGGAGACAATGCCGCGCGTCGCGACGGCGGCGACCACCTCCGCCAACAACCGCCGTTCCACAACCTTGATGCGCTCGTGCAGCGACGCCTCGTCGTCGGCGGGCAGCACGGCGACGGCTTCCTGCGCGAGAATCGGCCCGGTGTCGACACCGGCATCGACCAGATGCACGGTGGAGCCGGTGACCTTGACCCCGTACGCGAGCGCGTCCCGCACGCCGTGCGCGCCCGGAAAGGCGGGCAGCAGCGCGGGATGGGTGTTGATGACGCGACCGCCGAAGGTGTCCAGGAAGACGGGGCCGAGGATCTTCATGAACCCCGCCGACACCACCAGATCGGGTTCGCGGGCCGCGACGGCCTCGGTGAGCGCGACATCCCAGGCGGCGCGATCGTCGAAATCGCGCAGGGCGACCCGGAAACTCGGAAGGCCGAACTCGTCGGCGTGGGCGGTGGCGGCGCAGTCGCGGTCCACGCCGACGGCGACGACTCGGGCCGGATAGTCCGGTTCCCGGGTGGCGGCGAGCAGCGAACGCAGCAGTGAACCGGTGCCGGAGGCGAGCACGACGACGCTCGCGGGCGCGGTGGGCGGCAGCAGCTGGGCGGGCGTGGACGTCAGCGCACTACTCCCTGTGAGTCGGGCGGGGCGGGGGCGGGCGGCTGCGAACCGCCGCCCTAGAGCCTAACGACCGTCCACTTCACCGGTGTCGAGCAGGTCCGCCTCCACCACTTCGGCATCCACGATGTCGGCGTCGGCCGCGTTGTCCGCGTGCGGTTCGGCGGTGAGGGCGGGCGGTTCGTCGACGAGTTCGCCGTCGACCTCGACCACGCGTTCGTCGCCGTCGGGCGCGTCCATGTAGTCGTCGAATTCGTCGTAGTAGTCGGCGTCCCCGTACCCGTCGGAGTCGTACTCGCTGTCCGAGTCGTACGCGCCGTCGTAGTCGCCGTCCGGGTCGTCGTCGCCGTCCGGGTCGTAGTAGCCGTCCGGGTCGTAGTCGCCGTCGGAGTCGTATCCGCCGTCGTAGTCGACGTAGTCGCCGTCGGGGTCGTCGTCGGCGTAGTCGCCCGCGGGGTAGTCGTCGTCGGCATACGCGGTGTCCGCCGCGCCGTCCGGATAGTCGGCGGCACCGCCGGCGGCGGGGACGGCGAACCACTGCGCGGCGAACATGCCCACATATCCGGGCAGCGCCAGCCAGAGGAAGGCCGGTATCGCCAGCAGCGGCAGGTGCGGTCCGATCTGTCCGAAGGAGCCGAGCGCGCCGCTCGCGAGCGAACCCAGCAGGGTGAGCAGCACCGCCGCCACGGCGGCGGAGGTGAGCGTGGCCCACGGGGCGGTCGGCCGGTCGTCGGTGGTGCGTCCGGTGTCCAGGCCGCCGAGTACGCCCACCGCGGCGGGCGCCAGGAGCAGCGCGACCCACCAGCCCGCCGCCGGACCGGTCGGCACCGCGGCCGCGATCGGCACCGCCGGAACCGGCGCACCCGTGACCTCGAACAGACTCAGCGATCCGGCGCCGATGTGCACCTGCCCGCCGATCAGCACCGCCACCGCGTCGACGAGCACGTTCGGCAGGTAGGCGACCGACAGCAGGGTCAGGCCGACCACCCCCGCGAAATCGCCCGCGGCCCGGTAGGTCTCACCGATGACGGACCAGTGCGCAAGGAACGACACCAGGGTGACGGCGGCGGCGACGATCAGCAGCCGCCACACCGCCCGCACCCCGGCCCGCACCCCGGGCACCACCCAGCGCGGTACCGGCACCGGGGACAGCGCGAGCAGCTCCCGCCACCGGCGACTGCCGATTCCCGCGGCGGCGGCCAGCAGGTGCAGGCCGAAGACCCAGCCGAAGGCGGCCGAGGTGTTCGGCGGCTGCAACGACACGACCGCGGCGGCGTCGTCGGCGACGGCCAGGCAGACCGCCGTGATGAGCAGTGGACCGCCCAGCGCCGCGCCGACGATCCAACCGAGGTCGGCGCGATTGCTCTCGGCGGGCACGGCCTGGGCGCAGTCGCGCGCCGCGATCCAGAGCATGAGCCCGGTCGGCAGCAGGGGCAGCAGTCCCAGCGAGGTCTTGCCGATCACCAGCGGAACCTGATGCACCGCGAGCCAGCTCGCCGCGATCGCGCCGCCGGTCCCCTCCAGCCCACTGCCCGCCGCCAACAGCGCCGCCAACACCAGCGCGACAATGACCAGCAGGGTGATGCTCGACGCCCGCGCCGCCACCACCAGCAGCACCCGAGCCCGTTCCGGAGTCAACGACCCGAACCCGCCACCGGGTCCCGTCGAACCCGGTTCCGGCGGCTCGATATCGCTCAGACGCGCCAATGCGGCCTTCGCAGCGCTCATGGACATCCACCCTGGCAGCTTCGCCCGCGGCATCGCCTCAGGCGCGCCGCGCACCCGCCCCCGCCGCCCACCCCGGGCCGGCCCTCGGTCCGGTGCACCACCCGATCGCCCGGCGAATCCACGCCCCGCCTCGGCCGTGAACCCACGCCTCCCGAAAGCCCCACGCCCCCGCTCCCCGTTGTCGCCACGCTCGTATTCCACGGCACCCGCGCGGTACGGGTCCGTGGCCGACCCGGGCCGCCGCGCCCCCGGAGGCGTGCGCCCAACGTCGGCGCGGGAACGCTCCCCCGCCTCCGAACGAGGGCGCGGGCGAGCGGCCACCCCGCTCTCCTGCGCCCATGAGGACGCGTGATCCGGCTGCCCACCACCGCCGCGTCGCCGTTCGGCAGCCGAGGCCCGCTCCCACTCCTCCGAATCCCCGGCGCGGGAACGCCGCCGCGCGCCCGCACCGATGCGCAGGCGTCGTCCGCTCGGTTCCCACCATCGAGACCGCGCCCCCGAGTCGCTCGGGGCCGCAGGGCCGCTGCCGGGCGCTTCGCCGTCGATCTGCTCGTCCGCCGGACGCATGCGCCGACCACCCGCACGCGCCCGCACGCCGCCGCGCCCGGAGTCTTCGGTGGGAGCGCGCCGCCGGTCGTCCGGGTACGCCCGGCGGTCGGCACGCGACTCGGCGTCGCCGTGCCGGGTACTCGCCGAACGGCCTCCAGGTGGCCCGGCGGGTGTCCCGCCCGGCTCACCCGCACCGCTGCGGCGGTAGTCGTCGATCCCATCGTGATGCGGTGTGGCGCGGATGTCGGCGGTCCCGGTCGATGACGACGTTCTCGCGATGATGCGCCGCTGAGCCCGAGACAGCAGGTGGCGCACGCCGTCCCACGGCATGCGAGTGCCCGGTGCGGCCCGATACGACGCGTCGCCGCGGGTCCGGCGCGGCCCGCCGGCGGCTCGGCGTGCGGCGGCCGGGTCGAGAGACGACTCGGCGGGTGCGGCAGCGGGCGTACGGCGTGGCGTAGCGGCCCGGCGTGCGTCGGCAATCGGCTCGCGGCGTGACCGTCGCGCGGCGGCACGATGCGAATCCCGGTCGGCGTGCCGCGGATCCTCGGAAGTACGACGCGGACCCTCGGCGGCAGCACGCGAATCCCGGGGCGCTCGACGTGATTCCGGCGCGGCGGCACGGTGCGAATCCGCCGTACCGTGTCGCGGATCGTCGGGCCGCGCTCGGCGCGGGGCCCGCGAGCGGCCGGAGCGGTCCGCGTCGGGGGGAGGGCCGTCGCCCTCTCCCGGGTGGCGTGGGCGGGGTCTGCGCGAGGGTTCTGAAGAATTCACGGTGACAGGGCAATCCGATTCGAGCGTGGTCGACGAACCGCGCCGCCGGGGGCGGATGTCGCCGACGCCGCCGGATCGAACTCGAGCGCGGCGCGTGGCTGCGAACGCGCGGCGGGGTGGTCGAGCGGCGACGAGGGCGAACGACGGGCGGCGGTGGTGCCACCGCGGCGGATCGACGAGGCGAGTGGGACAGTGCGGGGGTCCGACGCGTACCGGCCGTCGGGCGAGGGTAGCGGTCCCGGGTTCGGCGGCACGGATTCCCGTGGTCCGCGAGCGGCCGACCCGGGGCCCACGGGCGACATCGTGTGAGCCGCGAGCGGACCCGGGTCGCCCGCAAGCACAACGGCCCCCGGTGTTCCCACCGGGGGCCGTTCGTCACATCGGTCGATACCCGGACCGACTACTTGTCGTCCTGCCCCGGCCGGAACGCCTTGGTGGCGTCGGCGGCCGGATCGGCGCTCTGCTCACCGCCGAACGGCTTCTCCTGGCCGCCGCCGTACTGCTGACCCCCGTACTGCTGGCCGCCGTACTGCTGGCCGCCCTCGTCCGGGCGCGGCTGCGGCTGCGAACCGGTGCCGTAGGGCGACTGGCCGTAGGACGGCTGCTGACCGTAACCACCCGGCTGACCGGGCTGCTGACCATAGGCGGGCTGCTGGCCGTAGGACTGCTGACCGGACTGTTGGCCCGGCTGGCCGTAGGAGGGCTGCTGCTGGTACTGCGGACCGGTGCCCTGGCCGCCGCCGTAGGGCGGCTGCTGGCCGTACCCGCCCGGCTGCTGACCGTAGCCACCCGGCTGACCGGGCTGCTGACCGTAGGGGGACTGCTGGCCGGGCTGCTGACCGTAGCCACCCGGCTGCTGACCGTACCCGCCGGGCTGACCGCCCTGGCCGTACCCGCCGGGCTGCGGCGCGGGCTTCGGAGCCGGGGGCTTCAGGATGCCCAGCTCGAACAGCAGGGCCGCGATGACGACCGCGGCCTGCGCGAAGGCGAGGGCCAGCACGACCATGCCGCCCCACGCCAGCGAGACGGAATCACCGAGCGAGAAGGTATTGAACAGCAGGGTGAGGAACGCCGCCAGCGAGGCGGCGGCCGCGATCGGGGCCCAGTTCTGCTTGGAGATCAGCGACAGCCCGGCCATGATCCCGGCGATCAGCAGCAGAGCCAGCGGCGCGGAGCCGCCACCCTCGAAGAAGCTGGCCGACGTGTCCACCTCCACCCCGCCGCCACCCAGGTCGAAGCTGGTGAACGGCGTGAATCCGAGCAGGAAGTTGATGACACCGAGCGCGGCGACACCGATGGCCAGGAAGAACGGCAGTCCCTTGCCCGTCGCGGCCGCGGCGCTCGCTCCACCGGCGGGACCGGCGGCGGGCGGCTGGCCGAAGCCGGGTGCGGAGGAGGGCGTCGGCGCGGGCGCGTTGTACCCCGAGCCCCCGGTCGGGTATGACATGTCGTCGTCTCCTATCGAATAGTTCACGAACAGCGCTGGCTGCTCCCCCGACGCTACTGCACCAGACCGTCCGGGTCACCATCTACCGCCGCCCGCGACCGGCGCGTTTGCGCCGAACCGAACGCATGCTACCCGGCATAGCGTTGCGTAAGGCGTTGGGCGACAACACTGTTCACCGGAGTTCCGCGAAATACCCTGCTCGACGGCACCGGAAAGCCGACCGGATCGGCGTTATCCGGCCACCTGGAGATAACGGTCCGGATACGCGAAGGCCGCCCACCGGACACGGCGGGCGGCCTTGCGACATCGGATCGGCGCGCGCCGATATCCGAATCAGGCGCTGATGCTGGCCTTCTCGAGGATCTCGCGCGCGAGGGCGGCGGTCTCGGACGGGGTCTTGCCGACCTTCACGCCCGCGGCCTCCAGGGCCTCCTTCTTCGCCGCGGCGGTGCCCGACGAACCGGAGACGATGGCGCCCGCGTGGCCCATGGTCTTGCCCTCGGGGGCGGTGAAGCCCGCGACGTAGCCGACGACCGGCTTGGTGACATTGGCCTGGATGTAGGCCGCGGCCCGCTCTTCGGCGTCGCCGCCGATCTCACCGATCATGACGATGAGCTTGGTCTCGGGGTCCTTCTCGAACGCTTCGATGGCGTCGATGTGGGTGGTGCCGATGACCGGGTCGCCACCGATGCCGATGGCGGTCGAGAAGCCGAAGTCCCGCAGCTCGTACATCATCTGGTAGGTCAGGGTGCCCGACTTGGAGACCAAGCCGATCGGACCCTTGCCGGTGATGTTGGCCGGGGTGATGCCGACCAGCGACTCACCCGGGGTGATGATGCCGGGGCAGTTCGGGCCGATGATGCGGGTTTTGTTGCCCTTCTCCACGTTGTAGGCCCACGCGTAGGCGGTGTCCTGCACCGGGATGCCCTCGGTGATGACCACGAGCAGCGGGATCTCCGCGTCGATGGCCTCGATGATGGCGTCCTTCGAGAACTTCGGCGGCACGAAGGCGATCGACACGTCCGCGCCGGTCTCCTTCATGGCCTCGGCGACGGTGCCGAAGACGGGCAGCTCGACCGCGTTGCCGTCGGAGTCGGTGTGCGAGACCGTGGTACCGGCCTTGCGGGCGTTGACGCCGCCGACGACCCGGGTGCCCGCCTTCAGCATCAGCGCGGTGTGCTTGGTGCCCTCACCGCCGGTGATGCCCTGGACGATGACCTTGGAGTCCTTGTTCAGGAAGATAGACATTGTGGTTCGTGTCCTTTACTTGGCCGCGGCCAGTTCGGCGGCCTTGTCGGCGCCTTCGTCCATGGTCTGAGCGAGGGTCACCAGCGGGTGGTTGGCGTCGGCGAGGATCTGGCGACCCTCGTCGACCTTGTTGCCGTCCAGGCGGACGACCAGCGGCTTGGTGGCCGCGTCGCCCAGGATCTCGAGAGCCTTCACGATGCCGTTCGCGACCGCGTCGCAGGCGGTGATGCCGCCGAAGACGTTGACGAACACCGACTTGACCTGCTTGTCGCCCAGGATGACGTCCAGGCCGTTGGCCATGACCTCGGCGGACGCGCCGCCACCGATGTCGAGGAAGTTGGCGGGCTTGACGCCGCCGTGGCCCTCACCGGCGTAGGCGACCACGTCCAGGGTCGACATGACCAGACCCGCGCCATTGCCGATGATGCCGACCTCGCCGTCGAGCTTGACGTAGTTGAGGTCGTTCTCCTTGGCCTTGAGCTCGAGCGGATCGGTGGCGTCGATATCCGCGTAGGCCGCGTGGTCGGGGTGGCGGAACTCGGCGTTCTCGTCGAGGGTGACCTTGCCGTCGAGGGCCAGGATCTCGTTGTCGGGGGTGCGCACCAGCGGGTTGACCTCGACCAGGGTGGCGTCCTCGGAGATGAACACCTCCCACAGCTTCTGGATGGTCACCGCGGCCGCGTCCAGGATGTCGGCGGGCAGGTGGCCCTGCTCGGCGATGGATCGCGCGAAGGCCAGGTCCACGCCCTTGACGGCGTCGACCGGAACCTTGGCCAGGCGGTCGGGCTTGGTGGCGGCGACCTCTTCGATCTCCATGCCGCCCTCGACCGAGCACATGGCCAGGTAGGTGCGGTTGGCGCGATCGAGCAGGAAGGAGATGTAGTACTCCGACGCGATGTCCTTGGCCTCGGCGACCAGGATCTTCTTGGTGATGTGGCCCTTGATGTCCAGGCCCAGGATGTTCTGAGCGTGGGTGAAGGCGTCGTCAGGGGTGGCGGCGTACTTCACGCCACCGGCCTTGCCGCGGCCACCGACCTTGACCTGCGACTTGACCATCACAGGCTTGCCGATTTCCTCCGCGATCGCGCGAGCGTCCTCGGCCGAGTCCGTGACGCGGCCCTCCGACGAAGGCACTCCGTGCTTCACGAAGAGTTCCTTCGCCTGATATTCGAAGAGATCCATGTACTCACCGTCTCGTCTGCGTTGTTGTGACAACGTCTTTGTTGGCGGCCCGTCGTCGGCCCGTAGCGACCGCTTGCAGGTCGCTCGCGAAGGCCAGTGGGTCGGGTCGGACTCTAATCAGTCACATGGAGCCGAAATCAGCCGCATACAGCCTAAGTGGCGCAGGTCACGGTACAGTCTCCAGGGCCACAAAACCGCTGGGTACGACTACTCGCGAGTAGCTTTCGGGCCACGTGGCAGGTGAGCGCGACGAATCCCGGAGGGTGGCACAGACTACGACGCCTTGTAGTGGAAAGAGCTCACGCAGTTACCCACAGCACAGTGAGGCAATCCCGGGGGGCGACGTGATGAATGTCACAGCATCGACACGAGAGGGGTTCATCGCTTGCCGACCCGCAATCGTTTCGTTACCGTCGTTGCGGTCGATGTCACAACACGGTCACGGCAGGAGGACGGCAAGCTTGACGCAGCACAGCGCTCCGCAGGTAGGAAGCCGCTCCGCAGGCGACCCGTCGAAATCGAGCCCCCACCTCGCACGTCGGACGAACGCCCATGAGTGACGGCGCATTCCCGACCGGGCGGCGCTCGCGGGCCAACCGATACCGACAGGACGACGAAAGCTTCGGCGAATCCGGGCATTTCGGCCACGGCGATCAGTCCGGTGGCACCCGGTACGAGCACGGCCAGGTCTACGGCTGGCAGGCCCCCGCGTCCACACCGGGCGAGTGGAATGCCCACGGCGGCTGGGACGCGCACGCCGAAAGCACGCACGGTGGCAACGGCTACGCCGACAATAGTTTCGGCGACAACGGCGCTGACTGGAACAGCGGTACCTGCTACGACGGCGCCAGCTGGAACGACGCCGCCGACGGGAACCGCGAGACCGCCGACGGCGGCTGGCACCACGGCGGCCAGGGCGACTGGAACGCGCACGCCGAGGGCGGCTGGAACGGCGACACCGGCTGGAACCCGGATTCCGGCCGAACCTGGGATGGCGACGCCGCGAACGGCGGCTGGGGTGAGCCCGCGGCCGAATGGTCCGGTGACTCCTGGAATTCCGGCGACAGCGCCTGGGAATCGCCCGCCGACCCCAACCCCTCCGACGAGCACCGGCCCGTCTACACGTTCCGCACCGCCTCCGGTGAGCCGCTGGAGTTTTCCCGCGACGGCGCCCGCGTCGATTCCGCCGCCCCCGGCGCGCCCGAATCCGCCGCCCCCGCATCCCGTTCCGCCTCCCGCGCCACGCGCAACCGCCGCTCCGGCGGCGCGCACCGGCTGCCCGCCCCGCCCGCGGCGCTGAAGGGCCGCGCGGCCGTGGTGGCCGTCGCCGCCGGTGCCGTGGTGGCCGCCGGGCAGACCGGTATGGACACCGCGCCGACGACCGGCGAGTTCCAGGCCGCCGATCAGGTGACCGAACTCGCCGCCCAGAGCGTGAGCCTCACCGGCGCGGAGACGCAGGATTCGGAATCGCCCCAGGTCCTGAATGTTTCGACGCCGATGGACGTGGGCTCCTTCGACGACATCCTGCGCAAGGGCGAACAGTTCGCCGCCGACCTGGCCGCCCAGGAGGCCGCCAAGCTGCGCCCGCTGTTCACCAAGTTCACCAGCGGCAATTTCACCTCCGGGTTCGGAGCCCGCTGGGGCGTCCAGCATCTCGGTATCGACGTGGCCGCCCCCATCGGCACCCCCATCTACGCGGTGGCCGACGGCGTGGTCCTCGAAGCGGGTCCAGCCTCCGGTTTCGGCATGTGGGTCCGTATCCTCCACGACGATGGCACCGTCACCGTCTACGGACACATCGACACCGCCACCGTCTCCCAGGGCCAGTACGTGATGGCGGGCGACCAGATCGCCACCGTCGGCAACCGCGGCTTCTCCACCGGCCCGCACTGCCACTTCGAGGTCTGGCTGAACGGCGTCAACAAGATCGACCCGGTCCCGTGGCTGGCCTCCCGCGGCATCGCCCTCGGCCCCCAGCGCGACTAGACCGCGATACCGAACCTTCCCCCTGTGGGCGCGCCGAGAAAGCGCGCCCACAGCCGCTTTCACGCACCCCCACACCGCGCGCCCCAGCCCTCCAACCGCCCAGCCCCGCCAAGCCGCGCGCCACACAGCCCAACCCCGCCGCGCGCCCCTCCCACGCGCCCGCCACACCACGCGGCCCCACTCACCACGCGGCCCCACTCACCGCGCAGCCCCACTCACCGCGCAGCCCAACCCACCACGCAGCCCAACCCACCACGCAGCCGCCGCGCCAGGCGGCGCGCGGCGCGATCCGAACCACGCCAGGCGTTCGGCCCCGTAGCACGGTCCAACCCGACTGCGCACCCACCCGCGGCGCACAGTCCCAACCCCGCCGCGTCACCCGACCCGCCACACGGGCCAACCACACAGCGCGCCCCCATGCGTACGGCCCCGGGCGATTGTCGTCAGGCCCGGAGCGCGTACCCCCTGGGATCGAGACGGGACACCTTGTCGCCGTAGACGGCGGGGGCGGTGTCGCAGCCGGCGATGAAGTCGCCGGGGAAGCCGAGCTCGAAAGGTGCGGCGGTTTCCAGGAATTCGACCGTTTCCTCAGGCAGGGTGAGGTCGACCGCGCCGAGGTTCTCGGTGAGCTGGGCCGCGCCGCTGACGCCGACGATGGGCAGTACGGCGGGTGAGCGGTGGCGGGTCCAGGCCAGGGCGACGTGGGCCGCGGGGACGCCCAGCTCGGCGGCGACCTTGTCGACCGCGGCGGCCGCCGTGCGCTGGCGCTCGGTGAACTCGGCCGGGTCGCTGCGGCGTCCGGCTCGGCCGGACAGTACGCCCTGCCCGAGCGGCCCCCAGGCAGTGACACTCATGCCGAATGCCTCCGCCATCGGGATCAGCTCGCGTTCGGCATCACGCCACAGCAGGTTGTAGGGCACCTGGAGGCCGGCGAACGGGGTGCGGTCGCGCAGCTCCGCGAGGGTGTTCGCGCGGGCCACCACCCAGGCGGGCGCGTCCGAGATGCCGAGGTGCAGGACCTTGCCGGAGCGAACGGCGTCATCGAGCGCGCGCAGCGTCTCCTCGATGGGGGTGAGCCGGTCCCAGACGTGCACCCAGTAGACGTCGATGTAGTCGGTGCGCAGATTCCGCAGGCTCTGTTCCAGACTCAGCACCAGGTTCTTGCGGTGGTTGCCCGCGGCGTTCGGATCGGCGGCGTCACGCGTCGGCGTGTACTTGGTGCCGATGACGAAGCGGTCGCGGTCACGCAGCACCGAGCCGAGTAGTTCCTCACTGGGGCCGTACATGGGCGCGGTGTCGAGGAGGTTGCCCCCGGCTTCGGCGAAGACGTCGAGCACGCGACGGTATTCGTCCGCGTCCCGCAGGGCCATGGTGCCCAGCGCCAGTTCGGACACACGCAAGCCAGTTCGGCCGAAAAGTCGGTATCGCATGCAGACCACTCTGCCGGTCCGGCCACCCTGGCAGGGAGACCGTGCGAGGGCCACCCTCAGCCCGTCGTGCCCCGGGCGTGGGCACGGGGGAATCCGCACCGGTGGTAACGGCCGGCCGGTTCGGGCCGACGATCCTTCGGTAACGGAAGGAGTTTCATGAGGAAAACGATTGCCGCCGCGGCACGGGTCGCGGCCGCTGGTGTTTCAGGTGTGGCCTTCGCAGCGATCGTCGGCTCCGGGACCGCGCAGGCGGCGCCCCAGGATTGCGCCGTCGAACGGGATCTCTTCGGCGCGTCGGCCGTATGCCAGCCCGACGGGGGCAGCAACTACGTCCTGCATGTGGACTGTTTCGGCCTCTACGCCAGCGGTCCGTTCCCGATGTACGGCGTCGGGCCGTACACCGCGCTCAGCTACCCCTTCACGCCGAACGGCGAGCGCGTCACCACGGGCTGCACGGGGATGGGTCCCGGCGTCGTCGCCGTGGCCACCAATGCCTACGTCGAGGTCTACCGGGGCTAGCCAGCCGGCCTCGCGACGGCGGTCCTCCCCTGCTCGGCAGTCTCGCCCGCGCTCGCCGGTCCGTTCCGCGCTCGGCGGTCGGTGCCGACTGCGGGGAGGCTGCCGGTTGGTGCCGGGCGCGGGCAGCCTCACAGGTCGAACCGCGCCCGCATACCCACCTTGACCCGTTCCAGGATCTCGCCCCCGATGGCCCCCTCGTAGGTGACGAGACTGGTGCGCCGGTAGATGGTGATGTCGTAGAGCGCGATCACGTGCGGCGTGCCCGGAATGGGCACCGACAGCAGCCGGTGTGCGGCGGGCACCTCGTGGTCGGGATGCACGAGCGCGACCACCAGCAGCGGATTCTGCTGCACCACCGCGTCGGCGTCCAACAGCACCACCCGGCGTTCCTGCCCGAACAGCGAGCTGGCCGCCATCCACAGCTCACCCTGCCGCATCGGCTCAGTCTGCATCGGAGGCTTCGAATTCGGCCTCCGCACCGACCCGCACGTCGGGTGGGCGGTCACGCAGTTCGGCGAGATCCTCGGCGAGCAGCCGCTGCCGTACCGCACGGGTGACGTAGTCGTTCATATCCGCGCCCGCGGTCGCTCTCAGCCGGGTGGCGATCGCATCCGGAAGCAACACGGTCATTCTCGTCGCCATGCCTTCGAGTACACGCCCTGGCGCGCCGCCCGGGCAAGGGGGCGGCGTGAGGAGGTGTCAGAGTTTGACGAGGGTGCGGCTGTACTGCGGAATCAGCCTGATCTTGCCCGCGGTGCCGAAATCGATTGTCACCGTGGCCAATGCGCCGAAGCCCTCGGCGGCGACCACCCGGCCCAGGCCGTATTTGTCGTCGCTGACCCGGTCGCCGACCGCCAGCACCAGCCCGGTGTTGTTGCGTTTTCCGGCGGAGGCGGGAGCCGGACGGCGTTCGCCCCCGCGATCCCGCACGCCGGGCCGGGGCTCGCTCCAGCCGTCGCCCCGCGTCCAATCCCGTTCGAAGCCTTCGTCGTCGCGACGCCGCCGGAATCCGCTCGACTGCTTGGGCGCGGGCTCCAGCCGCCGCCAGTCCAGCAGGTGCTGCGGAATCTCCTGGAGGAAGCGGGATTCGGGATTCGAGACGGGCTGGCCCCAGCCGGAGCGCACCACCGCGCGGGTCAGGTACAGCCGCTTGCGGGCGCGGGTGATGCCCACGTAGGCGAGGCGGCGCTCCTCGGCCAGCTCGGTGGGATCGCCGAGCGCGCGCATATGCGGGAACTGCCCGTCCTCCCATCCGGTGACGAAGACCACCGGGAATTCCAGCCCCTTGGCGGTGTGCAGGGTCATGAGGGTGACCACCCCGGTGCCCTCGTCGGGAATCTGGTCGGTATCGGCCACCAGTGACACCCGCTCCAGGAAGGCCGCCAGCGAACCGGGTTCGGGTTCACCCTCGGCGGCCTCGGGCAGGATGCCCTCGGTCCGCGCCGCCTCCACATTGTTGCGCGCCTCGGAACTGAATTCCCGTGCCACGCTGACCAACTCGTTGAGGTTGTCGAGCCGGGCCCCGTCCTGCGGATCGTCGGACGCCTCCAGTTCGGCGCGGTAGCCGGTGCGGTCGAGCACGGCCTCCACCACGCTGCCCACATCCGGGAAGTCCAGATCCTCCTGCGCACCCGCCGCCCGGATCTGCTCGAGCAGGTCCAGGAAGCCCGCGATGGCCCGCTGCGACCGGGTGTTGAGCAGCGCCACCTTGCCGTCGGCCGCATCGCGCAGCGCCTGGGCGAAACCGATCCCGCGCTGTTCGGCGTGCACGGCCACGCATGCCTCGGCGCGATCGCCGATGCCCCGACGCGGGGTGTTGAGAATGCGGCGCAGGCTCACCGCGTCGTTGGGATTCTCCAGCACCCGCAGGTACGCGACGATATCGCGCACCTCCTTGCGCTCGTAGAAGCGGACGCCGCCGACCACCTTGTACGGCAGCCCCATGCGGATGAAGATCTCTTCCAGCGCCCGGGAGTTGTTGTTGGTGCGGTAGAACACCGCCACCTCGGAGTAGTTGGCATCGCCCTGATCCACCAGCCGGTCGATCTCGCGGGCCACAAAGGATGCCTCGTCGTGCTCGTTGTCGGCGACGTATCCGACAATGAGGTCGCCGTCGCCCCGATCGGTCCACAGCTTCTTCTCGCGCCGGTTCTCGTTGCGGGCGATGACCGCGTTGGCGGCGGCCAGAATATGCTGGGTGGAGCGGTAGTTCTGTTCCAGCAGAATGGTTTCCGCGTCCGGGAAGTCGCGCTCGAACTCCTCGATATTGCGGATGGTGGCGCCGCGGAAGGCGTAGATGGACTGATCTGCGTCGCCCACCACGCACAGTTCGCTGGGCGGCACCTCGGAATCGGCGGTGAGATGGTGGCCCACCAGCTCGCGCACCAGGATGTACTGCGCGTGGTTGGTGTCCTGGTATTCGTCGACGAGCACGTGCCGGAACCGCCGCCGGTAGTACTCGGCCACATTCGGATGCTTCTGCAGCAGCGCCACGGTCTCGCCGATGAGGTCGTCGAAGTCGAGGGCGTTGGCCGCGCGCAGCCGCCGCTGGTACTCGTCGTAGACGCGGGCGACCACGCGCGGGAACTCGGTGTCGTCGGTCTGGGCGTCGGCGGCGGCCCGATCCGGGTCGATGAGCTCGTTCTTGAGGTTGGAGATGGCGGTGGCGAGCAGGCGCGGGGTGTACTTCTTGGCGTCGAGGTCGAGATCGCGCCCGATCATGGCGAGCAGGCGGCGCGAGTCGTCGGCGTCGTAGATCGAGAAGTTGGAGTTGAGTCCCGGCACCAGTCCGGCCTGGGTGCGCAGGATGCGCACGCAACTGGAGTGGAAGGTCGACACCCACATGCTGGCGGCGCGCGGCCCGACCAGACCGGCCACCCGCTCCCGCATCTCGGCGGCGGCCTTGTTGGTGAAGGTGATGGCGAGGATCTGGCCGGGGCTCACATCCCGCGCGGCGAGCAGGTAGGCGATGCGCCGAGTGAGCACCGCGGTTTTGCCCGAGCCCGCGCCCGCCACGATCAGCAGGGGCGAGCCGGTGTGCATCACCGCGGCGCGCTGTTGCGGGTTCAACCCCTCGAGCAACCGCTCGGTCTTCTGTTCGTCCTCAGCCACCGTCGCGTTCATCGTCTGTCAACGCTACCGGCGGGCACCGACACCATGACATCCCGCTGGCCCAGGTGTCCGAATAGTGCCGGTAGCGTGCGCGTCTCCTCAGGTGGCGGCGCGGACCTCGGAGCCCGTGCCCGTCCCGGCCCGCGCGCTCCGACGGGCGAGCAGCCAGGCCGCCACCGCCGCCGGGCCGAACATGATGACGCCGTAGATGGCTCCCGGAACGGCCATGGTCTCGTCCTCCAGCACCGAGACCGCCACGGCGATGGCGAGTGTCGCGTTGTGGATGCCGATTTCCATTGCGGAGGCGATGGATTGACGCGCGTCCACGCCGAACAGGCGCGGCACGAAGTAGCCGATGAGCAGGCTCAGGATCGACAGCAGCAGGGTGATCGCGCCGAGCCGGCCGATATTGTCGGTGAAGGTGCCGAACTCGCTGATCGCCGCGACCACGATGACCAGTACCAGCACCACGATCGAAGTGATCTTGACCGGTCCGCGCATGCGCTCGGCCCAGGCGGTGAAGCGGCGGCGCACCATCATGCCGATGGCGACCGGGATCAGCACGATGGCGATCACCTGGAGGAACTTGCCCGGTTGCAGCCCGATGCCGCTGCCGTCGTCGAGGAAGGCCGCCAGCGACAGCGTCACCACCACGGGCATGGTGAACACGGCCAGCACCGAGTTGATGGCGGTGAGGGTGATGTTCAACGCCACATCGCCACCGGCCACATGGCTGAAAAGATTCGCCGAGGTGCCGCCGGGCGAGGCGGCCAGCAGCATCATGCCCACCGCCAGCGCGCCGGTGAGCCCGAACAGATACACCATCCCCAGGCACAGCAGGGGCAGCACCACGATCTGGCAGACCAGGGCGATGGCGGCGGCCTTCGGATAGCGCAGCACCCGAGCGAAGTCGTCGACGGTCAGGGTGAGACCGAGACCGAACATGACCAGGGCGAGAGCGAGCGGTAGGAATACCGCGAAAATCGAGGATCCCAAGGGTATCTCCTGACAACAGCATGTCCCGGCCGACCGGATGGCACCGGGATACGCCGAATACTGACGCACGCGCGCCCGCCGCGGACTGTGTTTCCCGACGAAGAACGCCGCCCGTATTGTGCCCGGCGACAACCGTGTCGTGGGACAGTGGGCGGAATGCGGCAACGAGACCGAGGGGTGCGCTTGAACAGGCAACCGGTAGCCGATCCCGTGATCATCGACGGCAGGCCGCTGGCCGACCAGCTGGCGCAGCGCACGCACGCCATCGTGACGGCGACCGTCGAACACGTCCGCGGTCAGGTGGCCTTCTACCGCACGCTGCCGACCGAGGTGATCCGCCGCGATGTCACCGCGATCGTGCGGCGCAACCTGGAACTGTTCGTCACGACCCTGCACGAGAACCGCGATCCCGAGCCGCACGAACTGCTGCCCATCGAGCAGTCCGCCCGGCGGCGGGCCGAGGAGCGGGTGCCGCTCACCGATGTGATCAGCGCCTACCACCTCGGGGTGCAACTGTGGTGGCGGACCATCGCCGAGCTGGCCGGACCCGACGACGCCGACGCGCTCGCGCGGGCGGACGCGCTGCTGCAACGGCACCTGCAGTCGGCGACCCGGGCCGTGCTGGCCGGATACGGCGCGGATCAGGCCCCGATTCCGCCGCAGGATCACGACCGCCGCCGCCTCTACCGGGCTCTCACCTCGGGCGAGGACGTGGCCGGAGCGGCACGGTCGGTGGGCCGCACGCTCGCGCGGCGGTACTGGGTGGTGTCACTGCGGGTGGCCGCGCATCCCGATGAGCGGGTCGAGGGTGTCGACGCCACGGTGGCCTCCCGACGCAAGCTGCGGCGGCTGGAGTACGCGCTGGACCGGCTCGGCCGCGGCGAGACGCTGCACATGGTCACCGCGCAGGGCGGCGGCGCGCTGATCCCGGCCCCGGAGGCCGATCCGGAGTCGCGGTTCGAGGCGTTCGCCGCGCAGCTGGCCGGGCTGGGCCGCGACATCGGGGCCGAGACCGTGTGCGCGGTGGACTCGGCCGTACCGCAGGATATTCCGGAGGTGCACCGGGAGGTGGGTGAGCTGCTGCGGGTAGCGCGACGCTACCACCGGCGCTCGGGTGTGGTGCGCTTCGCCGATCTGGCGGTGGAGTACCAGCTCACCCGGCCCACCCGGGTCTCGCGGATCAATGCCGCCGCCCTCGCGCCGCTCGACGGTGATCCGAGTCTGCGGCTGACGCTGGAGACCTACCTGGCCCACGACTCGAGCACCACGGCGACCGCGGCCGCCCTGCATGTGCACTCGAACACCGTGCTCTACCGCCTGCGCAAGATCACCGAGCTGACCGGTCTGGATACCACCAAGACCCGGGATCTGCTGCGCATGGCGGCGGCGCTGGCCGCCGCGCCACGGGAATCGCCGTGACCTCCGCCGATCCGAGTCATCCAGGAGACCGAGGGGTCCGAATACTGCGAGTGAGGCGAACATCCGGTGGATCGGCGCGCGGAGGAAACTCTCAGGAGTTTCCAAACGTATTCGTTTTGCATGACCCATAGCCCGTGGCAGACTGGCCAGGTGACCAGCGCTCCACGAAGACCAGTTACCTGAGCGCGCCCATTCGGGGGACAATGTAAGACCGACCAGGTCGGCTTTCCAAGTTGCAGTCATGGTGAAGAACCGATCGGTAACGCTGCGGGTCTGCCCGCCGATCGACGTTCTGACCACGAGGAGAAGAAGTATGAGCATCTCGACGACGGGACAAGACAAGCCTGCGACCGGCTCCGACTCCGCGCTGCCTACCGAGGCGGAGATCGACAAGCTCCGCAAGGAGATCGACAAGCTCGACGCCGAGATCCTGGCGGCCGTCAAACGCCGCACCGAAGTATCCCGCCTCATCGGCCGCACACGCATGGCCAACGGCGGCCCCAAGCTGGTGCACTCGCGCGAGATGAAGGTGCTGGAGCGCTTCAGCGAACTGGGCCAGGAAGGCCACACCCTCGCCATGCTCCTGCTCCGCCTCGGCCGCGGCCGCCTCGGGCACTGAAATTTGGCCTCCGCTCCGCTCCGGCGGGGTTCGCGGCGCTGGAAGTCCCGGTTCTTCCCTCCCTCCGCTCCCCCGCTTCGCTCCTCCGCTCCGGTCAGTCCAGAACCGGGACGCGCCGCAAACCCGGGAGTGTTGGTGTGAGGGCCGGGCGGGTGTCAGGCCGGGAACGTACGGACTCTGGTGGGTGGCCCGAGTGCGGGGTCGCGGCTGCGGAAGTGGTCGGTCCGGGAACGTAAGTACTCTGGCGGGTGATCCGAGTGCGGGGTCGCGGCTGCGGAAGTGACTCGTCCGGGAATGAGTGGACTCGGGCGGGTGATCCGAGCGAGGGATTGACCGCGGGGTCGCCCGGTCCGGAGCGATTTCTTCGGGCGGGTGATTCGGGCGGCGGTTGGTGGTTGGAGGTACGGCACAGACTTCGCGGCGTTCGACGAGCTCCGGGTTCGACGGGCTCCGCGTTCCCCAGGCCGCCCCGGGTGACTTCTCACCCCGGGGCGGTCGATTTTTTTCCGGTATGCGGCGTGCCTACGGGAGGGCGATGTACTTGGTGTCGAGGTACTCCTCGATGCCCTCGAAGCCGCCCTCGCGGCCGAAGCCGGATTGTTTGACGCCACCGAAGGGGGCGGCCGGATCGGAGATGACGCCGCGGTTGACGCCGACCATGCCGGTCTGCAAGCCCTCGGCGATGCGGAGGGCGCGGTCCAGGTCGCGGGTGTACACGTAGGCGACCAAACCGTATTCGGTGTCGTTGGCGGCGGCGAGGCCCTCTTCCTCGGTGTCGAAGCCGACAATGGGGGCGACGGGGCCGAAGACCTCCTCGCTCAGGATGCGGGCGCGGGCGGGGACGTCGGTGAGGACGGTGGCCGGGTAGAACCAGCCGGGCCCGCCGGGTGCCTTGCCGCCGAGCGCCACGGTCGCCCCGGCCGCGACGGCGTCGTCGACGAGTTCGGTGACGGTGGTCAGCTGGTCCTCGTTGATGAGCGGGCCGAGGGTGGTCGAATCGTCGGCGCCGGGGCCCAGTTCGGCCTCGGCCATGGCGGCGACCAGCTTCTCGGTGAACTCCCGCCGTACCGAGTTCTGCACGTGGAAGCGGTTGGCCGCGGTGCACGCCTCGCCGCCGTTGCGCAGCTTGGCCAGCAGCGCGCCCTGCACGGCGGCGTCGATATCGGCATCGTCGAACACCACGAAGGGCGCGTTGCCGCCCAACTCCATGGAGGTGCGCAGCAGTCCGTGCGCGGAGGACTCCACCAGCTTCCTGCCCACCGGGGTGGAGCCGGTGAAGGTGAGCTTGCGCAGGCGCGGATCCTCCAGCAACGGCGCGGTGACGGCGCTGGAACGGCTGGTGGTGATGACCGACAGCACGCCCTCCGGCAATCCGGCCTCGGCGCAGAGCTTGGCCAGCAGCAGCATGGTGAGCGGGGTCTCGCCCGCCGGTTTGACGATCATGGTGCAGCCCGCCGCCAGCGCGGGACCGATCTTGCGGGTCCCCATGGCGAGGGGGAAGTTCCACGGCGTGATGGCCAGGCACGGCCCCACCGGCTGCTTGTGCACCATGATGCGGCCGGTGCCCGACGGAGCGGTCTGGTAGCGCCCGTGCACGCGCGCCGCCTCCTCGCTGAACCAGCGGAAGAACTCGGCCCCGTACTTGACCTCGTTGCGGGACTCCGGCAGCGCCTTGCCCATTTCCAGGGTCATGAGCAGCGCGAATTCCTCGGCCCGCGCGGTGATGGCCTCGAACACCGCCCGCAGGATCTCCCCGCGCTGCCGGGCGGGCGTGGCGGCCCAGTCGGCCTGCGCCGCCACCGCGGCGTCCAGCGCGCGGGCCCCGTCCTCGGGCGTGGCGTCGGCGACCTCGACGAGAACCTCACCGGTGGCGGGATTGCGCACCGGGAAGGTGCCGCCACCGGTGGCGTCCACCGGTCCGCCGATCCAGAGCTGGGTGGGAACGGATTGAAGTAGTTCGCTTTCCGACACCATGTCCCCAGCCTAGGCCGCGGTCGGGGTGCCCCGGCCGTGCTCGGCGAAGTTCGCGTGTTCCGGATCTCCGGGTGGCTGGCCGGTATTTACCTGGTGTTACCTGCGCGCAGGTACGGGTGGTTGTAACCTCGGCGGACGTGAGCAGCGACATCACCGCGACGGCGGCCTGGCGGAAACTGCACGATCATCATGCGACCCTGGCCGACCGGCACCTTCGTGAGTTCTTCGCCGACGACCCGGAGCGCGGACGTGAGTTGATCGTGCGGGTCGCGGATCTGCACATCGACTACTCCAAGCACCGCGTGACCCGCGAAACCGTGGACCTGCTGGTCGAATTGGCGCATACCGCCGAGTTGGAGCGCCACCGCGACGCCATGTTCACCGGAAAGCACATCAACACCTCCGAGGACCGCGCGGTCGCCCATTGGGCGCTGCGCGAACCGGCCGGGCGACGCGCCGAGGTCGACGGCGCCGACGCCACCGCCGAGGTGCACGAAGTGCTCGGGCGCATGGGCGAATTCACCGATGCGCTGCGCTCGGGGCGGTGGCGCGGCGCGACCGGTGAGCGCATCGACACGGTGGTGAACATCGGCATCGGCGGCTCCGATCTGGGTCCGGCCATGGTGTACCGCGCGCTGCGGCACTACGCGGACGCCGGAATCTCGGCCCGATTCGTCTCCAATGTCGACCCCGCCGATCTGACGGCCACGCTCGCGGACCTCGATCCGGCGACCACGCTGTTCATCGTGGCGTCCAAGACCTTCTCGACGCTGGAGACCCTCACCAATGCCACCGCCGCCCGGCGCTGGCTGACGGCCGCGCTCGGCGACGACGCGGTGGCCAAGCATTTCGTGGCGGTGTCCACGCACGCCCAGCGGGTGGCGGCGTTCGGCATCGACACCGCGAACATGTTCGGCTTCTGGGATTGGGTCGGCGGCCGCTATTCGGTGGATTCGGCCATCGGCCTGTCGGTCATGGCGGTGATCGGCAAGGAGCGCTTCGCGGAGTTCCTCGACGGCATGCACCGCGTGGACGAGCATTTCCGCACCGCGCCGCTGCCGGAGAACGCGCCGGTGCTGCTGGGTCTGCTCGGCGTCTGGTACTCGAACTTCTTCGGCGCGCAGTCGCGGGCGGTGCTGCCGTACTCCAATGACCTGGCCCGCTTTCCGGCGTACCTGCAACAGCTGACCATGGAGTCGAACGGCAAGTCGGTGCGCGCGGACGGCTCGCCGGTGACCACCTCCACCGGTGAGATCTTCTGGGGCGAGCCAGGCACCAACGGCCAGCACGCGTTCTACCAGCTGCTGCACCAGGGCACCCGGCTGGTGCCCGCCGATTTCATCGGATTCGCCCGTCCCACCGACGATCTGGCGACCATGGACGGCACCGGCAGCATGCACGACATCCTGATGTCGAACCTGTTCGCCCAGACCAAGGTGCTGGCCTTCGGCAAGACCGCCGAGGAGATCGCCGCCGAGGGCACCGACCCGAACCTGGTCCCGCACAAGGTGATGCCGGGCAACCGCCCCAGCACCACCATCCTCGCCCCGCGGCTGACACCCTCCGTGCTGGGCCAGCTCATCGCCCTCTACGAGCACCAGGTGTTCACCGAGGGCACGATCTGGGGCATCGACAGCTTCGACCAGTGGGGTGTGGAACTCGGCAAACAGCAGGCCCTGGCCCTCGAACCCCTCCTCACCGCGGCGGAGGATCCCGAGCCGCAGGCGGATTCCTCCACCGACGCCCTGATCGGCTGGTACCGCGCCAACCGCTGACGCGCCCACCGATCCCGCGCGGGCCCGGGCCGTACCGTCGCGCTCACACGCTCCGGCGGTGTGCGCGTGCGGCCGACTGCCGCCTCGCCCCGGATCACTCCGACCAGACGCTCGCCAACGCCTCGCGGTCCGTCACTCCGAGTTTCCGGCACGCCGTATCCAGGCGGTGCCCAACGGTTCTCGCGCTGCGGAACACCTTGGCGGCGATATCCCGCTCGGTCAGTCCGGCGGCGGCCAATCGCACCACCTGGAGTTCGAGGGTCGTCAACGGCTCCCCCGGCGGCAGACGGTCTCCGGGGACGCCGGATACCCCGGCCGGGCGAGGCTGCCGCGCGCCACCGGCCGCCGGACCCGCGCCCAGCCCATGCAGTTCCACCCGCGCCCGCTCGGCCCACGGCACCGCCCCGAGCCGCTCGAACGTCTCCAGCGCCGTCGTCAGCGCGACCCGCGCCTCCCCCTCCCGTCCTTCCCGGCGCAGCCATTCCCCGTAGAGCAGCCCGGTCCGCGCGTGGTCGTACCAGCGCTGCGCCGCCGCGTGCAGGCCGAGCGCCTTGCCGAACAGCTCCCCGTCGCCGCTCAACAGCCCCCGGCAGCGCAGGGCGATGCCCTCGGCCCACGGTTTGTCCAGCGCCGCCGCCCAGGTGTCGATCTCGGACATGGCCGCGCTGGCCCGATCGGGTCGCCGTGCCCGCGCCGCCGCCTCGATCAGGTCCGCGAGCAGATCGGTCCAGTGTCCCCGTGCCTGCTTCGGCTGCTCGTACAGTTCCCGCAGCCGGTCGAGCGCCTGCCGGTAGCGCCCGTACCCGAGATCCAGCAGTGCCAGCGCCCAGTGCCCGTGGGTGACGTCGATGGCGTTGAAATCGCCCGGCTCGTGCCGCAGCGTGCGCCCCGCCAACTCCCGGCACCGCGCCTCGTCGCCGCGCACGGCCGCGATCATGGCGAGCAGCGCCTCCGCCGTCGCCACCCGCCCCGGCTGCCCGGTGTCCGCGGCGATCCGGAGACTGTGGGCGGCAATGATTTCCGCCTCCCAGAACCGGCCCAGGATGAGTTCCGCATTGGCCAGGACGCAGCCGACGGCCGGGCACCAGGTGATCATGCCGCGCTCGCATACCAGCCCGGCCAGTTCGGTGAGCTGTTCCCGGGCGACCTCCATATCGCCGATGAGGGCCGACTGCGCGGCGAACGCGTGTCGCAGCGAGATCATCTCCAGCGGCACCGTCCGCCCGAAGGCCGCATTCGCCCGGATGAGGGCGATTCCGCCGGCCGGATCGCCGGTCTGCATGACCATCGGTCCCCGCAGCGCGGACAGCAGCGGTGCCCGCATGGGCCCGAGCGCCAGTTCCGCCAGCCGGTGGTACGCCATCCGGAAGTCCGCGAGATCGCCCGCGGTCCACGCGATCCGGCCCGCGTCGATGAGCAGCCACGCGGCCCGTTGCGGATCGAGGTCTGCGATGTGTTCGGCGGCGTCGAGCATGAGCTGATACGCCCCGTGCGGTGAGCCGACCTCGAATTCGACGGTCGCCCGGACGGCGAGCACCCGCGCTCGCTCCCCCGGTGTGAGACAGAGTTGTTCGGCGGTGTCGGCGAGTCGCAATGCCTGTTCGACGCATCCGGCCGCGAGAGCGGTCTCCACGGCCCGGGCGAGCCTGCGGCCCCGCACGACGAGGTCGGGGGTCAGCCGGGCGGCCGCTTCCAGGGCACCGGCGGCGCAGGCGTGCGCGGCGTGCGCGCACGCGTAGTCGGCGGCGGCTTCCAGTGCGGCGGCGACGGTTTCGTCCGGTGCGGTGCGGGCGCGGGCAAGCTGCCAGGCGTGGCGTACCGGATCGTGACGGAGTTCGGCGGCGAGGGCGAGGTGCACCGCCGTCCGGGCGGACGCATCCGCCGCCCGGTATGCCGCCGAGCGCTGTAGCGGATGCCGGAATGCCACGACCTGCCCGGATCGGCTCAACAGACCGGTGTCCTCCGCCGCGGCGAGCGCGTCGCCGGTGCACCCGAGGCGGGACAGGACCCGCGAGACCAGCCCGCGATCACCGGTCTCCTCGGCGGCGGCGACCAGCAGCGCGGTGCGCACGGCCGCGGGATATCCGGCGATACGGTCGGCATAACCCGCACACAGCCGCCCCGACAGCTCCTCCTCGCTCGTGCGCACCGCCTCGGCGGTCCGGGGGTGGCCGGCGCGGGCCACCGGGTACATGCCGGGGAATTCCAGGGTCGCCAAGGGATTCCCGGCGGCGGCGCGCAGTACGCGGTCGCGCGTGTCCGGGGTGAGGGCCGGGAAGTGGTGTGTGAGGAGGGCGGCGGCCGACTCGTGGTCCAGGGGGGCGAGCCGGAGTTCGGGCAGTCCGTCGGCGTGGAATTCCGTATCTCCGGCGAAGAGCAGGACCAGGTGTTCGGCGTCGAGTCGGCGGGCGGCGAACAGCAGGGCGTCCCGGGTGGGGCGGTCCAGCAGGTGGGCGTCGTCGACGAGGCACAGCACCGGGGCGTCCGCGGCGAGTTCGGCCAGCAGGGAGAGCACGGCCAGGCCGACGCAGAAGCGGTCCGCGTCGTCGGATGCCCGGCGCCCGAGTGCGGCGTCCAGGGCGCGGCGCTGCGGTGCCGGTAGCGCGTCCAGACCGTTGGCGTGCTCCGCCACGGGTCCCAGCAACCGGTGCAGGCCCGCGAAGGGCAGGTCGGAGCCGTTTTCGATCCCGGTGCAGCGCAGGATCCGCCAGCCCGTGGCGGCGTCGGCCGCCGCGTTCAACAGTGTGGATGTGCCCAGCCCCGGGGCGGCGATGACGGTGAGCGCACGACCGTGGCCCGCCCGTGCGGTGTCGAGCAGGTCGTGGATGTGCTGTATTTCCTTGGCACGACCGAACAGCACATGCGACAACCTATGTCCCGGATCGGGAATCAGCAAATGGTGAACGTTCTGATTTCGCACCGTATGCGCAGCTCGGCCACACATACCGAAACGATCGGTCGGTCCGGAGAGAATGACCGACTATGACCGCCCGAGCCCTCGACCACCCGCCAACCCCCGCCCCGGCACGCCCCCCGGTGCCGTCCCTGGTCGGCCGCACCGAGGAAGTGCGCCGCATCAGCGCCCTCACCGCGGCGGCCGCCGCGGGACGCGGTGGCGGACTCGCACTGCTCGGCGATCCGGGCGCGGGCAAGTCGGCGCTGCTCGAGCACGCGGAAGCGACGGCGCCCGACCCGGTGCTGGTACTGCGCTGCACCGGAGTCGAGAGCGAGGCCGAATTGCCTTTCGCCGGGCTGCAATTGCTCGTGCAGCCCTTCCTGCACCGGATCGACGACCTCGCGGAACCCCATCGCGGCATCCTGCGCCGCGCCTTCGGCCTGAGCGCCGCCGCGAACCCCGCGAGCGACCGCTTCGCGCTGGGCCTGGCCACCCTGGAACTGCTGGCCGAGATCGCCACCGAGCAGCCGCTGCTGTGCCTGATCGACGACGCGCAGTGGCTGGACTGCCCCTCGGTCGACGCCCTGCACTTCGCCGCGCACCGGCTCGACGCCGAGGCGGTGGCACTGATCTTCGCGGGGCGGCCGGAGTATCACACGGCGCTGGAGGTGCTGCGGCTGGGCCCGCTGGACGCCGTGCACTCCAGAACCCTGTTGGACCAGCGTTTTCCGCATCTCGCGCCGGAACTGCGCGAGCGGGTGCTCACCGAGGCGATCGGAATCCCGCTGGCCGTCTTGGAATTGCCTCGGATGGACCTGGACACCCTGCCGGTCGAGCCGCTGCCCATACCCGACCGACTGTGTGTGGGCTACGCCGACCACATTGCCGCCCAGCCTGATTCGACACGGCTGGCACTGCTGGTGGTGGCGGCCGAGGAGACCGGGTGTGTCCGCGTGGTCGAACGGGCCCTGCGACAGCTCGGGCTCGGCGGCGACGCACTGGTGGCCGCCGAGAACTCCGGCATGGTCATGGTGTCCGGCACCCGCGTCGCTTTCCGGCACCCGCTCAAGCGCTCCGCCGCCTACCGGTTGGCTCCGTTCACCAGTCGCCAGGCCGTGCACGCGGCGCTGGCCCAAGCGCTGGCCGACGATCCGGACCGAAGGGCCTGGCATCTGGCCGCCGCGACCGCCGAGCCGGACGAAACCATCGCAGCCGCGGTGGAAGCCACGGCCCTGCGGGCCGCGGACCGCAGTGCCCACGGTGTCGCCGCCACGGCCTTCGAACGGGCTGCGCGGCTCACGCCGGATCCGGCGCACGCCGCCCGCCGCCTGATTCGCGCCATGGCGGCACTGGTGGAGGCGGGACGGCCAGAGCATGCGCTCGTGGTCGCCGACCGGCTGGACCCCACGGTGCTGGATGCGCCGCGCCGCGCCCGTCTGTACGAACTGCGTGCTCAGATCGCCTTCGAATCCGATTCGCTCACCGCGGCCTACGATCTGTTTCTCGCCGCCGCGAAGGAATCCGCGGTCGAGCAGCCCTACCGGGCCGGTCTGCTGCTGCTCGACGCCGCGCGTACCGCCTGGGTCGCCGGTGATCTGCCGTGCCTGCTCCGCGCCCGAGAGCACCTGGCCGAGCTGGCCCTCGGCACGCCCGCCGCACCGCTGCTGGCCGCCGTGGACGGCCCGATCCAGCTGGTGACCGGTGCCCCGTCCGCCGGTGTCGCGCTCATTCGCGCCGCGACGAACACGGGACGCCCGGTACCGAACCCCGCCGCCCGATTCCCCCTCGCCCTGCTGGCCGCCCTCGCCTCCGATATCGAGCAGTCGAACACCGTGTTGACCGAGCTGGCCGCCGAGTACAGCGCTCTCGGCATGGCCGGGCGGCTGCCCGCGGTGCACGGCGCACTGGGCACGATCCAGTTGCTGCTCGGTCGCTTTCGTGATGCCGAGGCCACCTGCCTGGAGACGGCCCGTCTGGCCGACTGCACCGGCACGCCGAGCCGGGGGCGCCAGGCCCGGTCGATCCTCGCGGTCCTGGCCGCGGTGCGGGGCGACGCGGAGCGCTGCCGGGAGCTGACCGACTGGCAGCCGCGGCGCGCGGTGAACACCGTCGATGCCGCGCACAACGAATGGGCGCTGCTGCATCTGGATCTGGCACAGGGCCGCTACGAGGCGGCGGTAGCACGGGGTGAGGCGCTGGCCAACAGCCCGCACCGGGCGCTGGCCCAGTGGCCGCATCTGCTCGCGGACCGGGTGGAGGCGGCCGTGCGCTGGCGGCGGCCGGAGCGCGCCGCCGAACCGCTCGCGGCGCTCGTCGAATTCGCCGACGCGACGGACAACCCGTGGGTGCGTGGCCTGGCGCTGCGCTGCGGCGCGCTGGTGGACGGCGACCCCGACCGGTACGAGGAAGCGTTGCGGCTGCACACCAAGGCGCAGCGCGGCTTCGACCACGCGCGCACGGAATTGCTGTACGGCGAATGGCTGCGCCGGGAGCGTCGGGTGCGAGAGGCGCGCACCCGGCTGTCGGCGGCGCTGGCGGACTTCGAACGGCTGGACGCGCGCCCCTGGGCGGAGCGGGCGCGGGCGGAATCGCGGGCGGCGGGCGGGGCCGCGTCCGCCGACACCGCGCCGCCCACGGCGAGCGATCATCGCGTGGGACTGCTCACTCCGCAGGAGCTCCAGGTGGTTCGGCTGGCGGCCCGGGGCGCGACCAACAACGAGATCGGCGCCCGACTGTTTCTCAGCCCCAAAACCGTTGGGCACCATCTCTACCGGGCCTTTCCGAAGCTCGGGGTGCGCAGTCGCGTCGAACTGGCGCGGCTGCTGGCCGACGAGTCCTGGTGAGCCGTCGCCGGGCGGAGGAGTGAATTGCGGGCCGATCACCCGGGCGGCAGAGTGCTGGTAATGCTCTACGGCCGCGCGACGGAACAACATCGCATCGGGACCCTGCTCTCGGACGCCCGCGCGGGGCGCAGCGGGACGCTGGCCGTGCTCGCAGGTCCGGGCGAGGGCAAATCCGCGCTGCTGCGCCGGGCCGCCGAACTCACCGATCCGAGCTGGCGGATCCTGCGCTGCACCGGTGTCGAGACCGCGTCCGAACTCCCGTTCACCGCCCTGCGGCAGTTGCTGGACCCCGCGCTGCACCACCTGGACGCCCTGCCGGAGCCGCAGCGCGAGGCGTTGAGCTGCGCACTCGGACTGCGGCCGGTGACGAATCCGGAACGGTTCCTGGTGGGCCTGGCGACGCTGTCGCTGCTGGCGGAACTGGCCACCGACGCCCCCGTGCTGTGCCTGATCGACGACGCGCAGTGGCTGGACCAGTCCTCGCTGGACGCCCTGCTGTTCACGGCCCGCAGGCTGAGCGCGGAGGGCATCGTGCTGCTGTTCGCGGGGCGAGCGCCGTTCCGCGCGCCGGGGCTCGAGCGCCTGTGCCCGGCTCCGCTGGATTCCGGGCAGGCGCGAGCGCTGCTGGCGGACCACTTCCCGATGCTGCCGGTCGAGGTGCGCGACCGGGTACTCGCGGAGGCGGCCGGCAACCCACTGGCGTTGCTGGAGCTGCCGGGGATGAATCCGGGGATGTCGCAGGTGGGTCCGCTGGCGCTCAGCGATCGGCTGCTGTCCGGATATCAGCGGCACATCGCGGCGCTGTCGGAGCCGGCGCGGCTGGCACTGCTGGTGTCCGCCGCCGATGACGCCGGTGAGCTGGCCACGGTGCTGCGGGTGCTGGCCGCACTCGGTGCCGGTCCCGACGCGCTCGCGGAGGCGGAGCGCGGCGGCCTCATCGATGTCTCGGGACAGCGGGTGCTGTTCCGGCATCCGGTCATGCGGGCAGCGGCGTACCGCAGCGCACCCGCCGATCGTCGGCTCGCGGTGCACGCGGCCCTCGCCACCGCGCTCGCCGACGATCCGGACCGGCATGCCTGGCAGCTGGCCGCGGCGACCCAGCACCCGGACGAAGCCGTCGCGGCCGCCGTGGAATCGGCCGCCGTGCGCGCCCGGCAGCGCAGCGGGCACGGCCCGGCGGCCAGCGCGTGGGAGCGCGCCGCGCAACTGTCGCCGACGCCGCACGAGCGCGCGCGCCGCCTGGTCGAAGCCTTGGAGGACGCGGCGAGCGCCGGACGGTTCGACAGCGCCGAACGGCTGGCCGACGAGCTAGGAGCGCTGCCCGTCGATCCGGGGTGGCGAGCCCGGATCGCCTCGGTCCGGGCGTACACGGCGTTCGAGCACGGCGCACCGGAGCGGGCGCACCGACTGCTGCGCGCGGGGGCCGCGGCCGTGACGGCGACCGATCCCGCGCGAGCTGCGGCACTGCTGCTCGAAGCCGGTCGATGTGCTTGGGCCGCAGCCGATCTGGGCGCGCTACGGGAGACGCGCGAGATTCTGCGGGAGCTGCCGCCGGCCCCGGACCGCGACCGATTCCTGCTCGCCTACGACGGCGTACTCGGTCTGTACGCCGACGATCCGACCGACGGCATCGCATTGTTGCGCCGCCAGCGCCGCACCGCATCCGAACCGCGGCATCGGGATCCGGCGGTGCGCCTGGTGCTGTCGGCGCAGGCGATCGTCCTCGGTGACGCCGACGCCACCCGCGACCTGCTCACCGCACTGGCCGAGGACTACCGTGCCCGCGGTGCCGCGGGCTGCCTGACCACTGTCGAATCACGCTTGGCCCAGGTCGAATTCATGGCCGGGCGATTTCGCGAGGCGGAGCTGCTCGCCACCGAGGCCGCCCAACTCGGCGAGCACGTCGAGCAACCGGTGGGCGGCACCCACGCCGCCACGGTGCTGGCGCTGACCGCCGCCGCGATGGGCGATGCCCGGCGCTGCCTGGAGCTGGTCGAGCGGTACCGGCACGGGCCGCCCATCGCCGCCCTGCACCGGATCCACTTCGATTGGGCGCTGGCGGTGCTGGAGATGGCCCGCGGTGACTTCGAGTCCGCGCTGGACCGGATGGAGGCGCTGGACCGTACCCCGCTGAATCGCCACGGCCAGTGGCTGTCCGTGTACGCCGACCGCATCGAGGCCGCGGTGCGCATCGGGCGGCCGGAGCGGGCTCGGGAACCCCTGGAAGCGCTGCGGCTCTGGGCCGCGGCCCTGGACGCGCCGTGGGCGGAGGCGCTGCTGCTGCGCGGGCGGGCGGTGCTGACGGGCGACCCGGACGCCTACACCCGCGCCCTGGGGCTGCATGCCCGCCAGGGCCGCTGGTTCGACCGCGCCCGCACCGGACTGCTGTACGGCGAATGGCTGCGGCAGCAACATCGCACGGCGGACGCGCGCGCCGAATTGCGCACCGCCATGGAGGTATTCGAGCGAGTCGGCGCGACCACCTGGGCGGCGCGGGCGAGTGCGGAACTGCGCGCCGCGGGCGCGGCGGAACCCACCGGGAATGCGCCCGGCACGTCGTTGACACCGCAGGAGTCGCAGGTGGCACGGCTGGCCGCCGGGGGCGCCACCAATCGGGAGATCGCTGCCCGCCTGTTCCTGAGCCCGAAGACGGTGGGGCATCACCTGTCGCGTGTCTTCCGCAAGCTCGGGGTGGCCAATCGAGTGGAGCTCGCCCGCCTGGAGCTGGATTGAGTCCGCGCGGGAACAAGTCCGCGCTGGATCGAGTCCGTGACCGGTCCGAACCACGACCGGTATGACGAGGCGGACGTCAGAGTCCGGGGGAGACCGCCTCGCCACACCCTCCGACCATGGCAAATGGCAGCCGAGGACGGACCGGCGGTACGACGAGGGATGCCGTACCGCCGATCATGAGAGTAGGGAGACGGCGGCCGCGCCGGTATCGGTCGAATGCCCTATTCCGCCGCGGCGGGCGAGCAGCCGCGGGCCAACCGACACTCGCCGCTGCACCCGGCGGTCGCCGCGCACTCAGCGGGGCGGATGCCAGTCGAGCGTGGGCGCGAGCGAGTTCAGCATCACCCGGCCCGGCAGCAGCCGCAGTGCCAGGTTCCGCGCCGCGACGGCCGAGCGCGAATCCCGGTGCGCGAGCACGCCCATGACATGGGAGCGCTCGGCGATGCCCTGCGCACGGGGCCGCCGCGCGCGGTCGTAGGCGGCGAGCGCGGCGGTGGTCTCCTCGTGCGAATCGAGCGCGGACGCCAGCGTCAGGGCGTCCTCCAGGGCTTGATTCGCGCCCTGGCCCAGATTCGGTGTCATGGCGTGCGCCGCATCGCCGAGCAGTGCGATCCGGCCGGATACGAAGCTGTCCAGATGCGGCAGTTCGAGAATGTCGTGCCGCAGCACCGCCGCCTCGGTGGCCGCCGCCAGCAGTTCGGGGA
Source organism: Nocardia sp. CC227C (assembly GCF_030767025.1). Classification (GTDB taxonomy): domain Bacteria; phylum Actinomycetota; class Actinomycetes; order Mycobacteriales; family Mycobacteriaceae; genus Nocardia. Next base: position 529,795 of record NZ_JASITE010000004.1, read on the forward strand.
CGGGATCGTGCCAGGTGCCGAATCGACGGCGCAGCTCCGCCAGCTCACCCTCGCCGCCACGCTGCCCGGCCGGAACACTCGCGGCGGCATAGAGGTACACCCGGCCGTCCGGCAGCGGCGCGAGCCCGATGCGCTGGCCGCGCCCCCAGGTCTCCCCACCGCACCGCACCGGCCGCGGCGGGTCGACCACCAGCCGCCACGCCGTGTATCCGACGTAGCGGGGCCGGGGCGCACCGGGCCACAGCCGGGTGCGTATCGGGCTGTGCAGGCCGTCGGCGGCGATCACCAGATCGGCCCGCGCGGTACCGCGCCCGTGCACCACCTCGACCTTCGCACCGACCGTGCGGACCTCCTCGACCTCGGTGTCGGCGTGCAGGGCGTGATCGGGTACGGCGGCCCGCAGGCTGTCCAACAGATCGGCCCGGTGCAGGACGACGAGCGGGCCGAAACGCCGCTCGAACCTCCGGGTGTCGGTGCGCGACAGCCAGCGACCCCCGGGGGTGCGGATGCCCGCCGTGGTCTCGGCCAGCGCACGCGCCCGGACGACGGCGCCGAGCCCGAGGGCGTCCAGGGCGCGAAGACCATTGGGGCAGATCGAGATTCCCGCACCGACCGCACCGAAGTCGCGGGCCTTCTCCAGCACCGCGACCTCCCACCCGCGCAGCCCCAGCGCGCGGGCCACCGCCAGTCCCCCGATGCCGCCACCGACGACGATGGCTTCCCTGCCCATTGCGATCTCCCTCCGACGAACACACCAACGCTAGGGACGGGTACGTCCGGGCGGTATCGGGCGATCGCCCGTATCCGGTTCAGTCCGGCAGGACGTCGGCCAGGGCTTCGTCGAGTGTCGGATAGCGGAAGCGGAATCCGGCCTGCCGCAGCACCTCCGAGGTGGCGTGGCGGCCGGTGAGCCCGAGGGCCGCGTCGGTGCGCAGCAGCACCGCGCCGATCCGCAGTACGGCGGCCGGGGTGGGCGGCGCGGGCGGGCGGTGCAGGCGGCGGCGCAGCGCGGCCATGAGTTCGCGATTGCGCACCGGGAAGTCGGTGGCGGCCACCACGATTCCGTCGGGCAGCGTGACCTCCGGAGTCATTCCGAGGGCCGCCCGGACGATGGCCAGCCAGTCCTCACGGTGGATCCAGCTGAACCACTGCCTGCCGCTGCCGACCCTGCCGCCCAGCCCCGCCTTGGTCAGCGCCACCAGTCGGCGCACGGCGGGGGCGTCGGGATCCAGCACGATGGAGGTGCGCAGAATCGTCCGGTGTTCGGCCTCTGCCCCGTCGAAGGCCCGCTCCCACGGTTCGGCGACGCCCGTCATCTGCGGCAGGCCGACCGGCAGCGGCGTGCGCTCGGTACAGCGGGTCTCCCCGGCATCCGACCAGATGGCCGTGGTGCTGGCCTGCACCCAGTAGTCCAGCGGCCGGTCCAGGGTTTTCGACGCCGCGACCAGTGCCGCCGTGGAATCCACCCGGCTGTCGCGCAGCGCGGCGATATTCCGTTCGGTCGGGCGGCAGTCCACCAGTCGGCCCGCCAGGTTCACCACGGCGGTCCGCCCCGGACCGCGCAGTGCCGCTACCCAGTCGCCAGGGTTGCGGCCATCCCACTCCACCTGGGTGAACGGGGAGCGCGCGGCCGCGCGCCGGGTGAGCACGGTGACCCGTTGGCCCCGGCACACCAGGTCCGCCGCCAGGCTCCGGCCCAGCGCCCCGCTGCCCCCGGCGATCACCACCGTGAGCGCGTCCGCGGCGGGTTCCAGTCCGGCGGCGCGGGCCAGGCGTGCGAAACCGACGCGGACGTCGGCCTCCAGCAGATTTCCGACCACCTTCCGCGCCACCGCGGCCGACGCCCCGGCGAAGGTGATCCGCTGCCCGACCACCGTCCCGCCGGTACGCGGCGTGAGCGTCCACTCCACCCGCATGGTCCCGGCCGGTTCGGGCTGCTCGAGCACCAGGCGTCGGCCCGGCACCACCGTGGTGATCGTGAAGGGATCGGCGAAGCGCTTGTGTACGGCCTCGAAGACGGGTCCGCGCGGCAGGTAGCGGCCCGTCGCGCCGACCTCGGGCGGCCCCGCCGCGGCCACCGACGTGACCGCCGGATTCCACCGCGGCCATTGTCGCGGATCCCCCACCACGTCCCACAGCCGTTCCGCCGGAAGTGCGATGAACTGCGTGTACTCACCCATCGAACGCCGTCCTAACCCCGCGTGTCACGCTCCCCGTCGAGCGCGTGCACCCAAATCTATTGCGGCGTCCACGGTCGGCACAGCACCCGCGGGCCGTGCTCTTGCTCACCCGGGTCACGGCCACCGCCGTCGCCGTGACCGAGATCGCCACGACGGTCCGGCCGCGCGCGGCCCGCGGGGAGTCGCCACGACGTCCGGCCGCACATGGCCCGCGGGGATCAGCTCACGTAGGCGCGTTCGAGGATCGCCTCGGTGTCGATGCCGGTCGGCAGCGTGCCGAACGCGACACCCCAGTCGCCGCCGAATCGGGTGGCGCAGAAGGCGTCCGCGACCGCGGCATTGCCGTGTCGCACCAATTGCGCGCCCTGCAGCACCAGCGCCATCGACTCCACCACCCGGCGTGCCCGGTATTCGATCTCGGCGAGATCGGTGAGCTCCTTGCCGATTCGGTCGATGGCCGCGTCCAGGTGCGCGTTGGCCCCGCGCGCCAGCGACACCTCGTCGAAATACGCCTCGACCGTCTCGGGCTGACGTCCCATGGCGCGCAGCGCATCCAGGGCCGCCACATTGCCGGAGCCCTCCCAGATGGACATGAGCGGGGCCTCCCGGTACAGCCGCGGCATCCCGGATTCCTCCACGTATCCGTTGCCGCCCAGGCATTCCAGCGCCTCGGCGGCGTGCGCGGGGGCGCGCTTGCACACCCAGTACTTGGTGACCGCCAGCGAGATCCGGCGCAATGCCGCCTCGGCGGGATCGGTGGCGGCGCGGTCGGTCGCGCCCGCCAGCCGCATCATGACGGTGGTGGCGGCATCCGATTCGACCACCAGGTCGGCCAGCACATTGCGCATGGCGGGCTGGTCGATCAGCTTCTTGCCGAACACATCCCGATGGCGGGCGTGGTGCACGGCATGCACGACGCCGGCGCGCATGCCGGTGGCCGAGCCGATCACGCAGTCCAGGCGGGTCATATTGACCATCTCGATAATGGTCTTCACGCCCGCGCCCTCCGCGCCGACCAGCCAGCCGGTGGCGTTCTCGTACTCGATCTCCGAGGAGGCGTTGGACTTGTTGCCCAGCTTGTCCTTGAGCCGTTGCAGGCGAAGGGGATTGCGCGAACCGTCCGGCAGCACGCGCGGCAGCAGGAAGCAGGACAGGCCGCCCGGGGCCTGCGCGAGGGTCAGGAACATGTCCGACATCGGGGCGGAGGTGAACCACTTGTGGCCGACGATGCGGTACGTGCCGTCGGATTGCGGTGTGGCCGTGGTGGTGTTCGCGCGGACGTCGGAACCGCCCTGCTTCTCGGTCATGGACATGCCCGCGATCAGACCGGCCTTGCCGGACGGCTCCCGCAGGCCGTAGTCGTACACCCGGGACGCCAGCAGCGGTTCGTACTTCGCGGCGAGTTCCGGATTGTGCCGCAGCGCCGGAATCACCGCGTAGGTCATGGAGATCGGGCACATGTGGCCCGCGTCGGCCAGGCCCCAGGTGTAGAACTTGGCGGCGCGCGCGACGTGCGCACCGGCCCGGTCGTCCTGCCAGGGCGTGCCGTGCAGGCCGTGTTCCACCGCCACCCGCATCAGATCGTGCCAGTGCGGATGGAATTCCACCTCGTCCACCCGGTGGCCGTAGCGGTCGTGGGTGCGCAGGACCGGCGGATAGTCGTTGGCCAGCCGACCCCACTCCTGTGCCCGCACGCCGCCGGCGAGCGCGCCGAGCGTGCGCACCTCGTCCTCGGCCCAGCCCGCGCCCTCGCGGTGCAGCCCCTCGAGCAGCGCGGGGTTGCGGGAGTTGTCGAAGGGGACGATGTTCGGCACCTGGTTGAACACGTCGTGGGTGTGCATGGGTGACTCCTATGTCGAGGATGCCCGCGCGCCGAGGGCGCGCAGTGCGAAGGCGACGAGATCGGGCAGCACCGTCTCGCGTGGCAGTTCCTGGGCCAGCGGGCCGACCAGCACCTCACCGATCGCGCCGACCAGGGCGGTGGCGCTGGTGCGTGGATCTTGCGGCGGCAGTTGACCATTGGCGACACCGTCGGCCACGGCGGTTTCGAAGGTGTCGGCGAAGGCCCGGCGGAAGCGCAGTCGCTCGGCGTCGACGGCGGTGTCCACCGGTTCGGCCAGCAGCACGTAGGCGAGTTTGGGGTTCTTCAGGGCGCGTCCGGCGAAGGTCTCCACGGCGGCGGTGACCCGCTCCACCACACCGCCGTCGGCGCTGGCGTCGGCCACGGCGGCGACCTCGCGGGTGACGACCTCGCGGAAGACGGCGGTCACCAGTTCGGCCTTGCCGCTGAAGTTCTTGTAGACGGTCCCGGTGGCGACACCGGCGGCGGCGGCGACGGTGGCCATCGACAGTCCGGCGAAACCCTGCTCGGAGAGCACCTTCATGGCGGCCCGCACGATCGACCCGGCCTGGGCGTCGAGACGGGCCTGCACAGCGGGGGTTCTGCGGTAGGCCACAAAAGAAGTGAACCACGGATTCATTTCTTCGCGCAAGGGTGTGCGCACGGCCGTGCGCACGGCGTATGGTCGGTCCCGTGAGCGTACGAGTCGAACGCGACGGCCCCGTGACCACCGTGATCCTGCACCGCCCCGAAGCCCGCAATGCCGTGGACGGGCCCACGGCCGCGGCGCTGGCCGACGCCTTCCGCGAATTCGACGCCGACCCCACCGCCGCCGTGGCGGTGCTGTGGGGCGAGGGCGGCACCTTCTGCGCCGGGGCGGATCTGAAGGCCCTCGGCACCGAACGCTCCAATCGCGCGGCCGAGGACGGCGACGGCCCCATGGGTCCGACCCGCATGCAGCTGTCCAAGCCCGTCATCGCCGCCGTTTCCGGCTACGCCGTGGCGGGCGGACTCGAGCTCGCGCTCTGGTGCGATCTGCGAATCGCCGAGCAGGACAGCACTTTCGGCGTGTTCTGCCGCCGCTGGGGCGTTCCCCTCATCGACGGCGGCACGGTCCGCCTGCCCCGCATCATCGGCACCGGCCGCGCCATGGACCTCATCCTCACCGGCCGAGCCGTCGGCGCGGCGGAGGCCCTGCGGATCGGCCTGGTCACCCAGGTCGTCCCGCCCGGCGAATCCCGCCGCGCCGCAGAGGAACTCGCCGCCCAACTCACCACCCTCCCACAGACCTGCCTGCGCTCGGACCGCATGTCGGTGCTGGAACAGGACGGCCTCGACGAGGCAGCGGCCCTCCGCAACGAATTCCGCCACGGCATGACCGCCCTCGCCGACGGAGCCCTCGACGGCGCACAGCGCTTCGCCGCCGGCGCGGGCCGCGGCGGCCGCCCGGCCTGACCCGACCGACACCGCAGCCCGTCCTCGATCGAGGAAAAACCGCCGGTCCAGGGCATCCGGGGTTTCCGTCGACCCCCTCGACGTGCGGCTTCCCCACGCGACCTACCTAACAGCGGTCGGGTCGGAGCGACCGGTCAACGCGGCGCGGCACCACCGCGAACGGGCGTGACCGAGCGTGCGGCGGGGTGATGTCGGATCGGTCGGCAGCTGTGCTCGCCGATTGTCAGTACCGATCGGTACGCTGCCTGCAATGAACCGGCTGACCGTGGTGGACGAGATGTTCCTGCGGGCGCATCGGGGTATGGGAACGCCGATCGCGCTGCAGGGGATTTGGCGTACCGCCGACCGGGTGGGGCCGGAGTTGCTGCGGGGTGTGCACGAGACGTTGCGGACGGGGCCACTGGGGCGGCGGGTGGTGCGGTCGCGGATTCCGGGGGCGCGGCCGCGCTGGCAGGTGACCGGCTGGGCGCATCCCCTGGTGCTGGCCGCGGAGCCGCTGGCCGCGCATACCCTGCTGGAGTGGGCCGACGATCAGGGCGCGGACCTCGATCCGGAATTCGGTCCGGGCTGGCGGCTTTCGGCCGCGCCGCTGGATGACGGCGGATCCATTGTCGCCCTGACGTGTTCACACGCCCTGGCCGACGGCCGCGCCCTCGCCCTGGCCGTGGACTCCGCGCTCGCGGGCACCCCGCTGGCGGCATCGCCGCCGCCGCACTCGGATTGGGCCGACGCCCGCCGCCAATGGTCCATCGTGCTGGGCGGCACCGCCCGCGCGCTGCGCCGCGGCATTCCCCGCCGACCGCCCGGTGCCGCGGCGCGAGAACCGCTGTCCGACCACCCGGACGCCGTCCCGTGCAGCGCCGTACTCCAGATCCCGGCCCGCGACTGGAATCGCGTTGCTGTCGCCCACGGCGGCACCGCCAACAGTCTCTTCGTGCACGCGGTGGCGAATATGCTGTGGTCCACGGGTTTTCCCGAGCATGAGATCGCCGTCAGCCTCCCGGTGGACACCCGCGACGAACCCCGCGTGGACAACGATCTCGCCATGACCGAGATCGCGGTGCGCCGCACCGACACCCCGGCCACCATCCGGCACCGCGCCCGCGCCGCCTACGAACACCGCATGACCGGCCCGGGAGGCATGCCCGAGGAACTGCTCCAGGTGATCCCGGACCGCTGGGCGCACACCCTCGCGAGGGGTGCGGGCGAGCGAGACATCCTGTGCTCCAATATCGGAACCCTCCCGGACTCGCTGCTCACCCTCGGCCCGCACCAGTGCACGGGCGTGGCGGCGCGCGCCATCCATCCGGGCCTGCGCGCCGACGCCTTCCCGCGCACCCGCCTGTCGGCCTACTTCACCCGCATCGCCGACACCTACACCCTGGGCCTGGTCGGCCTCGACCCCCAGCGCATCCCCACCGCCGCGGACCTGCGCGACCTCGCCCACACCACCCTCACCCGCCTCGGCCTCACCGCCACGCCCTGGTAGCGCCGGGCCGAAAGCTCGCGGCGGTGGCCGGGATCCCTCCCGGTATCGCGACCCACGGGCCCGAAATGCCCGCGGGCGTGCCCGGATTGCCGCTCGGCCCGGGCGTGGTGGCGTTGACGCGCAACCGCTCGCGAGCGGCCGATGGCGGCGGGTGGCACCGGTCGGCCGGTCGCGGCGCTCGATTCGCAGGAGTTCCTGCCGCGCCCCGGCCTGGTTCGCGCGGGCCTGCTCCGCCCACCGACCGGACCGCCCGGCTCTCCCGTCTCGGCCTCATTCGGTTCGGCCGTCCGGACTCGGTTCGCCCCGCCTTGTCCTCGGCAGCCCCTATGCGCCGGGCCTGGTTCGCCACGGCCGGTTTCACCGCGGCGCACGGTGCGGCATCGCGTGGAATGCGGTTGCCGCCGTACGGCAGTCGCCACGCGGGCCACGGATGACCTCAGCCCACCTCGTTGATGTAGAGCGAGTACAGGTATTCGCCGAACTGCGCGACGGTCCGGATATCGGCCGGGGTGGTGAGGTAGTAGCGCCGCTCGTACTCGGCGACGTCGGCCGCGGTGAGCGGCCGGGTGCCGAGGTCGAGGGTGAGGTCGTAGGCGGCGCGCAATGCCTCCAGGCTGAACGGCTCCTTCCCGGAACCGATCCGGGCCGCGGCGAGCGCGGCGGCGGCCTCGGCTTCCCGCCGCGCTATGAAATCCAGCAGGCGTGTCGGCCCGCCGTCGGCGTCATCGCTATCGGGATCCATGGGGACCTCCCGGTACTAGATCGAATCACATTCAGTGTGACCGTGATTCGACCATTCGGCTACCCCGCCACCGGCGACCCCGCGACCCGAGCCAGCACATGGCCGGGAATCGGAACCCCCGGCTCCAGGTCGTCGGCCGGTATCGGGGTGTCCCACAGCTGCCGCAGCGGCAGCACTCCCGCCCACACCCCACCGGCGGCGACATCCTCCGGTTCGTCGATCGGCCCGCCCTCGCGCACCTTCACCGACGCCTCGGTGAGGTCGAGCGCCAGCACCAGCGTGCCCGCGAGTTCCTTCTTGGTCGGCTGCCGCACCGCGGGCCAAGCGCCGGGGGTGACATTGTCGACGACGATCCGCATGGCCCGCAGCTGCTCGTCCGGATCGGTGAGCGCGGTCGGCCGACCGTGGATCACGGCGGACCGGAAGTTGATGGACAGGTGCATCGCGGAGCGCGCGTACACGATGCCGTCCACATGGGTGACCGACACCGAGACGTCACCGGTGCAGGCGGCGCGCAGATTGCCGGACCCGGTGGAGCCGTGCAGGTAGAGGGTGTCCCCGTCGCGCCCGTAGATGGTGGGCACCACCAGCGGGGTGCCGTCGATCACCACGCCGAGATGGCAGAGGAACCCGGCGTCCAGGACCGCGTCCAGGTGTGCCCGGTCGCTGCGGGCGCGGTGCCGGTAGCGCGTCGGCGTGCTGCGCGGCGTTGGCGACAAGGGGGTCCGGTTCGACGCTGTCTGACTCATAGGACCAGCATTGCCCGGGAAATGGACTTGTAGAATAGCCATTTCCCAGAGATTTCAACAGACCACTTGTCCGTATGACGGGAACGCCATGACAGCGACAGCACCGGAAGGCGCGGCATTCCGTCCGCTCGTAGCCGACGACCTGCCGATCGTGGTGGACCGCTCGGCGTCGGCCCCGCTGTCGACACAGATCGCGGACCGACTGCGGGACGCGGCCGCCACCGGGGTCCTGCACCGCGGCGACCGCCTGCCCTCCTCGCGCGCGCTGGCGCTGCGCCTCGGCGTGAGCCGCACCGTGGTCACCGCCGCCTACGACCAGCTGCACGCCGAAGGCTGGCTCGGCGGGCGGCACGGCTCCGGCACCTACCTGACCGCCGCCCCCCGGCTGGCCCCGGAGTGGTCACCCGCCGCCTCCGATGCGGACGAGGCGACGGATCTGGCCGATCTGGCACCCGGCGCACCCTGTGTGGAGGCCATCGACCGCGCGGCGTGGCGACGGGCCTGGCGGGCGGCCGCCGACCCGACGCCCCTGGTCCGCCGCAACCGCGCCGGTGACCCCGGCTACCGCGCGGCGGTGGCCGCACATCTGCTGCGGCATCGGGGATTGGGCGCGTCCGGCGGCAGCGCGGTACTGGCCACGTCGGGCACCAGCGCCGCGGTGGCCGAGTTGGCGGCCGCGGTGCTGCCCCCGGGCGCGGCGGTTGCCATCGAGGATCCGGGCTACCGCCGGGCCGCGGGTGCGTTCCAGGCGGCCGGAATCGAGTTGGTGCCGATTCCCGTCGATGACCATGGCCTGCGGGTGGACCTCTTGCCGGATGGCGTCAGCGCCGTGTACTGCACTCCCGCGCACCAGTTTCCGCTGGGCGCCCGGATGCCCGCCGAGCGGCGGGTGCGGCTCGTCGAATTCGCCCGGCGCAGCGGCGCTCTGGTGATCGAGGACGACTACGACGGCGAATTGCGTTACGACACCGCGCCGTTGCCGCTGCTGGCGACCCTCGCCCCGGATGTGGTGGTGCATCTCGGCACCACCAGCAAGATCCTTTCCCCCGCCCTCGGCATCGGCTGGCTGGTCGCCGCGCCCGCCGTCGCCGACGCGGTGCTCGCCCATCGCGAACACACCGGCACCGGTCCGGCCACGGCCGGGCAGTTGGTGTTGGCCGAGCTGGCCGCGCACGGCGATCTCGCCCGGCACCTGCGCCGCTTGCGCCGGGAGATGCAGTCGCGGCGCGCCCTGGTCGTCGCGGAACTGCGGCGGCACGGACTCGGCGTGATCGGCGACGCCGCCGGATCGCACGTGGTGGTTCCGCTGGCCTCGGCCGCCGCCGAGGCGGCGGCGGTAACGGCGGCCGAGCGGCGCGGCGTGCACCTCGGCCGCCTCGACACCCACTACGTCGGGCCGCGACACCTGTTCGGCGTGGCGCTCGGATACGCCGCGCTGCCGCGTGCGGAACTGGCGGCGGCGCTGCGGACCGCCGGGGAGTGCCTGTCCGCGCCGTAGCATGGACGCGTGGCCCGGCCGGGTCGCTGCAACCGTCGCGGAGTGGAGGCTTCATGACCGATCAGGACATCCTCGCGCGCATCAAGACACTGGTGGATCGCGAGCACGAGCTGCGGTCCAAGACCACCGGCGGTGACCTGGACCCGGAGAGCGAGCGCGCCCAGCTGGCCGAGCTCGAGATACAGCTGGACCAGTGCTGGGATCTGCTGCGGCAGCGCCGGGCCCGGCTCGACCAGGGTCGAGATCCCGATTCGGCCCAGGCGAATTCCGCCCAGCAGGTGGAAGGCTATCTCCAGTAGTGTTTCTCGGCCCCCGAGCGGGGGCCGATTTTTTTGGGATTTGACTAATCCGAATTCGTGCGACACCATTGTCGACGTTCATGCACCTCGATAGGTGAGGCTCCTACGCGAACACAGGCCACTGATCTGACGACGTCGAGAGACGCCCAAGGTTAGGACAGGTCTTCCCGGATTAAGGGATGCACCCGAAGTGGCTTCCCGGCTCGACGCCGGGACACGTCGTGTAGTGCCGAAACTCTGACGAGAGGGGTGCTCACCAGGAATTCCCTGGTCCGCTCCCTGCTGTGCTTTCGATTCGGCGTCCCCGCACGCCTCGGCCGCAAGGAGGTGAGATCCGCAGGATGACACCCGGTGGAAGTCCGTATCCGTCTCGATCGCTCTGCATTGTCTCGCCCGGTCGCGGCATTCCTTCGAACTGACCGTTCGGCGAATTCAGCGCATTACGCACAGGCAATTGTCACGCCCTCGACAATTGTCCACCCCAGCGTGCGCGAATCCGGTTGAAATGAATTCGAAGCGATGAGCCGCGGCCCTGTCACCGAGGAGTTCGCCATGACCTTCATCGCACGCCGTACCCCGTCCACGCTGACCACCGCCGTGCTCGGCGGCTGCCGCCGCGGCGCGCGCCGCCTGTGGGCACGCCGGAATCTCACCCCGCAGGAGCGGGCCAACCTGCTGGTGGGCTACACCCCGCCGGCCGTGGTCAGCGCGTCGCTGGGCTGCCACCCGAAGCGCTAGGGCAGCAGGCCACGACACCCCGCAGTCCCGATGCGTCTACCGCGTGAGGAGTACCTCATGACCATGTCCACTCCGCTGCCCCTCCAGCAGCCGGAACCACCCACCCACCGCCCGTCGCGCCGGGAACGCCGGGCCGCCGAACTGGAGGCCCGCACCCGGGCGGTCGGCACGAAGCTGGTCGGCATCAGCGCCCAACCGGCGAAACAGGTGCTGCACGACCTGGATTCGGTGCGCGCGGGCCTCGACCACGCCGACGCCAACCAGCGGCTGGCACAGTACGGGCCGAACAAGATCGCCCACGAGTACGTTCCGCACTGGCTGGTGCAGCTGGCGCGGGCGTGCTGGAATCCGTTCATCCTGGTGCTGGCGGCCCTGGCCGTCGTGCTCTACCTGACCGGCGATGTCGAGGGCGTCGTCACCATCGGCATCATGATCACGATCAGCACGCTGATCCGGTTCTGGCAGGAGTTCCGCTCCAACCGGGCCGCCGAAGCGCTGACCCGGCTGGTCACCACCACCGCGGCGGTGCTGCGGCGAAGTGCGGGCGAACCGCGCGGCCGGGCCCGGGAAATCCCCGTGGCCGAGGTGGTGCCCGGCGATATCGTGCGGCTGGCCGCCGGTGACCTGGTGCCGGCCGACATGCGGCTGATCGCGGCCAAGGATCTCATGGTCGCCCAGGCCGCGCTCACCGGTGAATCGCTGCCGGTGGAGAAGGCCGACACCACCACCGGCGACACCCCGCATCACACCCGCCCCGACCCGGCGGAGGCCGACAACCTGGTGCTGATGGGCACCTCCGTCACCTCCGGCACCGGTACCGGGGTGGTGGTAGCGACCGGTTCGGACACCTACTTCGGCTCCATGGCCGACATCATGGTCGGCGCGCATCCGGAGACCGCATTCGACACCGGGGTGCAGCGGGTCAGCTATCTGCTCATCCGATTCATGCTGGTCATGGTGCCCGTGGTGTTCGTCGTCAACGGCTGGAACCAGGGCGACTGGACCTCGGCGTTCCTGTTCGCGGTGGCCGTGGCGGTGGGCCTCACGCCGGAGATGCTGCCGGTGGTGGTGACCGCCAATCTCGCCAAGGGCGCGGTCGCCATGAGCAAGCGCAACGTCGTGGTCAAGCGGCTCAACGCCATTCAGAACCTCGGCGGCATGGACGTGCTGTGCACCGACAAGACCGGCACCCTCACCGAGGACCGGGTCGTACTCGACCGGTACCTCGATATGCACGGGCGGCCGAGCGACGAGGTGCTGCGATCGGCATATCTGAACAGCCATTTCCAGACCGGATTGCGCAATCTGCTGGACCGCGCGGTCATCGACCGGGCGGGCGAGGCCGAGGAGGTCGTCGTCGACAGCCGCTACCGGCTCGTCGACGAGGTCCCCTTCGATTTCGTGCGTCGCCGGATGTCGGTGGTGGTCAGCGACCGGTTGGGCGCGCTCGCGGAGAACCAGCTCGTCTGCAAGGGCGCGGTGGAGGAGGTGGTCGCGCTGTGCCGGTTCGCGCGCGACGGCGACCGCGAGATCGCCATGTCCCCGGAGCTGCGCGAACGTGTGATCGACCTGGCCGAGCGCACCAATCGCGAGGGCCTGCGGGTAGTGGCCGTCGCCGTTCGGGCGGTACCGATCCGCGACCGCTACACGGCCACCGACGAGACCGAGATGACGCTGGTCGGCTTTCTCGCCTTCCTCGACCCGCCCAAGCAGGACGCGGCGGCGGCGCTGAAAGCCCTGGCGGACAACGGCGTCGAGGTGAAGGTGATCACCGGCGACAACGAACTGGTGGCGGCGCGGGTGTGCGCGGACGTCGGCCTCGAGGTGGGCGAACCGGTCACCGGCACCCGGCTGGAGCTGACCGATGACGCCGATCTGCCCGAGTTGGTGGAACGCACCACGCTGTTCGCCAAGATCGACCCGACGCAGAAGGCGCGCATCGTGCGCACCCTGCACACGCGCGGCCACACCGTCGGCTTCCTCGGCGACGGCATCAACGACGCGGCGGCGCTGCGTGAGGCCGATGTGGGCATCTCGGTGGACACCGCGGTCGACATCGCCAAGGAATCCGCGGACATCATCCTGCTGGAGAAGGACCTCATGGTCCTCGAACGCGGTGTCATCGAGGGTCGCCGCACCTTCGGCAACACCATGAAATACATCAAGATGACCGCGTCGTCGAATTTCGGCAATGTGTTCTCGGTGCTGGTGGCCTCGGCCTTCCTGCCCTTCCAGCCCATGCTGGCGGTGCACCTGCTGGTGCAGAACCTGCTCTACGACATCTCACAGCTCAGCATTCCGTGGGATCGCATGGACGAGGAGTACCTGCGCAGGCCGCAGCGGTGGAACGCCCGGGATCTCGGCCGGTTCATGCTGTGCATCGGTCCGACCAGCTCGATCTTCGATATGAGCACCTTCGCGCTGATGTGGTTCGTCTTCCACGCCAACGGTCCCGAACACCAGACGCTGTTCCAATCCGGCTGGTTCATCGAGGGATTGCTCTCCCAGACGCTCATCGTGCACATGATCCGCACCCGGAAGATCCCGTTCCTCCAGTCGCGGGCGGCCCTGCCGGTGCTGCTGACCACCGGCACGATCATGGCCGTCGGCATCTGGCTGCCCTTCTCGCCGCTGGCCGAGGTCCTCCGGATGCAGTCCTTGCCGCTGACGTATTTCCCCTGGCTGGTGCTGACGCTGCTGAGCTACTGCCTGGTGGCGCAGTTGGCGAAGACGCTGTACATCCGCAGGTTCCGGAGCTGGCTGTGACCGGTTCGGCGCGGCCACGTATTGGCAACAAGTCAGTAGGGGCTAGCGGGCGGGTGGGTCGCACCGATACCGTTTTCAGATGGTGGCAACGATCGACATCACTACTGCCGACGGCGTCGTCCGCGGTTCCCGGGGCCGCCGGGTGGCGCGCTGGCGGTCCATCCCCTACGCGGCGCCGCCCGTGGGCGAGCTGCGATTCCGGGCGCCGCAGCCGGTGCGGCCGTGGGCCGGGGTGCGCGACGCCCGGGAATTCGGCTTCGCCGCGATGCAGCATCGCAGCGGGGCGCGCATCGGACCGCGGCAGCAGCAGCCGACCGGCGAGGACTGCCTCACGCTCAATATCACCGCGCCCGTAGGGCACTCGGCCACGCCGCGCCCGGTCATGGTGTTCATCCACGGCGGCGGGTACATGATCGGCACCTCGGCGCTGGGACTGTACTCCGGGGCGCGGCTGGCCGTGCGCGGTGATGTGATCGTGGTGTCGCTGAACTACCGGCTGGGCGGGTTCGGCTATGTGGACTTCAGTGAATACTCCACGCCCGGAAGGCGATTCGATTCGAACCTGGGGCTGCGCGACCAGGTGGCGGCGCTGGAGTGGGTGCGGCGCAATATCGCGGCCTTCGGCGGCGATCCGGACAATGTCACGATCTTCGGCGAATCCGCCGGGGCGCACGCGGTATTGAGCCTGTTCGCGACCCCGGCGGCGGAAGGGCTGTTCCACCGGGGCATCTCGCAGAGCCCGCCCGCGGCGTGGGCGGCCGGCCCGGACGACGCCAAACTCTTCGCCCGACGCTGTGTGGAGGGACTCGGGGCCAGCCCGGACGAGGCGTCGCGCGCGCTGATCTCGGCCGGTGCCAATGACATTCGCCGCGCGGTGGACCGGGCCGTCGCCACGGTGCTGCGGGAGCAGCCTGGCCTTTTCCCGGCCGTGCCGATGGTGGACGGCGACTTCCTGCCCCGCTCCCCGCTGGACGCGCTCACCGAGGGCAGCGCGCATCGGCTGCCGCTCATCATCGGCAGCAATCGGGATGAGGGCACGCTGTTCGCGCGCCTGTCCGATACGCTGCCGACCACCCCGGAACGCCTTCGCAAGGTGCTCGCGCATTCCAGTTCCGAGGCCGCGGCCCAGGTGATCGCCGCCTATCCGGGCTTCCCGGATCCGAAGGTCGCGGTGCGCATGGGTGGTGACTTCGTGCTGTGGCGGTCAACGGTCACGGCCATGGAAGGACACAGCCGCTTCGCCCCCACCTACGGCTACCGCTTCGACTTCGCCCCGCGCGCACTGCATCTCGCCGGATTCGGAGCCACCCACGCCTTCGACCTGGTCCCGGTGTTCGGGGCCAGCGACACCCCGTTCGGACGCGCGCTCACCGTGGCGGGCGGCCAACGCGGCATGCGCTCGGTGACCCGGCAGTTCCAGGACAACTGGCTGTCCTTCGCCCGCCACGGCGCACCGCTGCCGTCCTGGCCGCAGTACACCGAGGACCGGCGCACCACCATGATCATCGACTACCCGCCCCGTTTGGAGGACGACCCCGACCGCGCCAAACGCCTTGCCTGGCAAGGGATTACGGTACCCACACTGATCTGAGAGCACCCGGGCGCGGGGAGATGCGGCGGGTCGTGTGCTGGACGCCGTGTCCCGCGCTACCGGGGGTCGCCGCCCTACTTCAGCAGGCGCGACATGCGGCGGTCGGCGAGGATCTTGCCGCCGGTCTGGCAGGTGGGGCAGTACTGGAAGGATTTGTCCGCGAAAGCCACCTCGCGGACGGTGTCACCGCAGACCGGGCACGGCATGCCGGTGCGGCCGTGCACCTGCATGCCGGAGCGCTTCTCGCCCTTGAGCCGCGCGGCGTCCTGGCCCACGGAACGCTCGACGGCATCGCGGAGTTCGGCGCGCATGGCCGAATACAGCCGGGACAGCTGCTCCGCGTCGAGCGTTCCGGCATTCGCGAACGGCGACAGCCGTGCGGTGTGCAGGATCTCGTCGGAGTACGCATTGCCGATACCGGCGATGATCGTCTGATCGGTGAGCGCGTTCTTCACCCGCTGCGAGGTGCCGTGCAGCAGTTCGGCGAATTCGGGCTCGCTCACCGCCAGGGCGTCCGGGCCGAGGCGGGCGATACTGGGCACCGCGAGCGGATCGGTGGTGAGCCAGACCGCGAGCCGTTTCCTGGTGCCCGCCTCGGTGAGGTCGAAGGCCGGGGTCGCCCCCTCGGGGGTGAACAGGTGCACGCGCAGGGCGAGCGGGCCCTTCCCCGGTTTGGGCGGGGCGGCGCCGGGCTCGTCGAGCCAGCGCAGCCAGCCCGCCCGCGACAGATGCGTGATCAGCCACAGTCCGTCGCAGTCGATGCCGAGGTGCTTGCCCCAGTGGCCCACACCCGTCACATCACGCCCGGACAGCGCGGTCACCGGCGGATCGAAGGTCTTGAGCACACTCAGCGCCGCCACATCGACCCGGCCCACGACCGCGCCCACCGCATGCTCGGCGAGGAATTGCTCCAGCGCCACGATTTCGGGTAATTCGGGCACACACGCAGCCTACCGGCACCCGCCGATATGCCGCCCGATGTGAACACGCCCTGGTCAGACCAGCGAGCGGCCCGTCAGCAATCTCTCGCGCGCCTCGTCGAGGATATCGGCCCACGGCCGCTCGCCGAGTTCGGTCACCCCGGATTCGCCCAGGAAGCCGCTGGAGACCACCACGTCCGGAGTCAGCTCGGCCAGCACGTCCAGGCTCGCGACCAGCGCTTCCTTATCACTGAAGCCCTCCAGGTAACCGGCCCACCAGCGGCCGTCCTCGCCCCGGATGATGGTGTCGCCGGTGAACAGGTAGCGCTTGCCCGCGATGGTGGCCAGGTAGTTGGTGCTGCCCACCGTGTGGCCGGGGGTTGGGATGACCTCCAAACCCTCGAAGGCGGTGTGCCGCGTTGTGAACGGATCGTCCACGGTGGTGGCGGTGACCAGGTCCGCCTCCGACTCGTGCAGATGCAGCCGGGTGCCGAACCGCGCCTTCAGGGTGGCCAGGGTGGAGGTGATCTCGTCCTGGTGGCTGAGGTACTGATCGGCGACGCCGCCGAGTTCGGCCATGCGGTCGAATTCGCTCTCGATGCTGGTGTTGTAGAACAGCACGTTGCCTTCCGGGCGGGTCCACAGGTAGGCGCGGGTGGTCAGGCCCGGTGCCGGGTTCTGTGTTTCGGTGACCCACAGGTCGGTGGCGATGCGCTCCATGATTCGCTCCTTCGGTCTCGGCCGCTCGGCGGCCGATGGGTGCTTCACTCGTAAGGCGCGAGACCGAATCCAGCGCCGCGAGATTCGGCGAGTTCCCGCGCGACACGGCCGCGAACAATGTCCGGCACGAAATGTCAGCGGTGCGGGCACAAATGTCATGGTTGTCCAGACGTTTGCCCCCATAAGGTTTCGCGCTGTCGGCCGAATGCGAACGCCCCCTTGTGTAGGGCCGACAGTGTGGAAGCTCCGCCCGGGTGGCCCACCCCGCTCGGACGGGGCTTCCGAACAAGATGCAGCCGGACCGGCGGCTAGTCGGTGTCCCAGCGCATCTCGCGCTGCGGCTGATAGCGGCAGACCAGGCCGAGGGAGACGCAGGCGCGCAGGTGTTCGGCCAGCTCCGGGTGGGCGCGGTCGAGGCGGCGCAGGGCATCGCGGACGCGGGCGGAGACGGTCTTGCGGGCGCGCTCGGCGTCGTCGCCGAGGCGGCGGGTGCGACCGCCCAGTCCGGCCGCGCGGCGGAGTTCGTCCAACAGGGCGGCGCGTTCGGCATCCAGCTCGGCGGCGCGATCGTCGTCGGAGCGGGCCGTGGCGCGGTCGATCTCGTCGTCGAGCCGCTCGAGACGGCGGCGGAACTCGGCCTTGGCGCGCTCGTCGAGCACCGTGTCGGCACCCAGGCCGCGGGCGGCCGACACGGTGGCCGCGGCGGTTCCGGTGCCGGTGAGCAACTCCATCGACGAGATGTCGTGACCCGGATTCGCGAGGAGTGTGTGCAGGTCCCGCAGCCCCTTGATATCGGGCAGGTGCGTCGTCCCGCCCGCGAACCGCAGCGTCCAGACGCCGTCGGCGAGCCGGAAGACATGGGCGGCCGGTTCGATCGTGGTATGCGCTCGCAACGCCGCGGATCGCGTCGCCCCTGTGCCCGACCGCTCGAGTTCCCGCTCCGCCGCCTCGCGCCACGGCACCGACCGCATTCGCCGCGCCGACGCCGCGGCCGCCTCCAACTCCATCGCGGCGCGGTCGCGGTCCCCCGCCGCCGCGTCGAGCCGTCCCAGCCAGTAGGCGTACGGCCCGTACACCGCGCCGCCCCCGGCGGTCACCGCCCACAGCTCCCGCAATGGAGACAGCAACTCCCGCACCGACTTCCGCAACTCCGCGTCCTCGAGCACCACCGCCGCCTCCGCCAGCGCGACCAGCGCCCCGGCGTGAAAGTGCCGCGGATACGTCTCCAGCAGCACCCGCACCTCATCCACCCCCCGCCGCACGACATCCAGCAACCCCACCTCGTCCTGCCCCCACCACGGATCCCCAGCCCCGGCCAACGTGCTGTCAGCCTCGGGAAAAGCGCGGTCCGCCCCGGACGCGGTGGCGGCCAGGCGGCGTGCCGCGGCGAGCAGGAGCGGGGCGACGGTGTAGGCGCTGGGTGCCCGTCGGTAGCGGGCGGTGAGGCGGGCGATATCGGGCTCGGCGGCGGTGGTCACGGCCAGTGCCCAGCGTTGTTCGAGCCACAGGGGCAGGCGGTCGACCTCGCCGCTGCGTTCACCGAGGGCGTACGCGTCGTCGATGGCCGCGGCGGCGGCGACGCTGCCCGTGACGGTGGCCAGTGCGCCCGCGCGGGAGCGGGCGATGAAGCGGGGACGTGGTAGGCGGGTGCGGTCGGCGTACGCGGTGAGGGCGGCCTGTTCGGCGTGGGCGCGCGGGTCGCCGAGTTCGAGCAGGGCCGCGATGCGCAGCACGTACCCCTGGATGCGCAGGTCCTCATCACCCACGCAGTCCGCGACGGTGTGGATCTCCTCGGCGAGCGCCAGCCGCTCGGCGGCCGTCCCCGGCCGCCACACGGCATCGTGTCGCGCCAGCAGGCTCGCCCCGATCGTATGGGTGTCCCCGCAGGCCCGCGCCAGCCGCAACGCCCGCGCGCTCATCTCCTCCGTCACCGCCTCGCCCCGGCGAGCCCGCCGCGACCATCCCGTGTGCACCCGCACCCGCGCGGACGCCGCCAACACCCGCACCGTCAGCGGATCCCCCTCCGCCCGCTCCCGCACCAGCCGCCGATGCGCCTCGTCGATGAGCTCGATCTCCCGCGCGGCTTCCCCCTCCGGATCCGTCATCCCGAGCCCCTGCAACCCGAGCACCGCCCGCGCGAACAACTCCGCCGCCCCCGGCACCGAATTCATCCCACCGGCGGAAGCATCACCATCGACGCGCTCGACAACACCATCGGGCTCGGTCGCGCCGCGAGCGGATTCGCCGTCGTAGCCGGGCGGATCCTCGCTACTGACGCGACCGCCGCCGACCTCGCGCTCCGTATCGGACCCTCGACTGCCGATCGGCCGTTCCCGATCGGAACGGTCAGACGATTCACGTTGTGCCGCACGGGATTCAGCGAGTACGGTCTGGTAGGACGCGCGAGCCTCCGGGAGTTCACCGGCGCGGTGGGCGGCGGCGGCCAGGGCGAGGCCGAGGCGGCCGCGGCGGGAAAGGTCGTCGGGGGGTAGCAGGGTGAGGGCTCGGCGGTAGTGGTGGGCGGCTTCACCGGCGGCCGAGCGGGTGTCGGCTTCGGCGGCCGCGGT
Organism: Nocardia sp. CC227C; assembly: GCF_030767025.1. GTDB lineage: Bacteria > Actinomycetota > Actinomycetes > Mycobacteriales > Mycobacteriaceae > Nocardia. Next base: position 549,349 of record NZ_JASITE010000004.1, read on the forward strand.
GAGCAGATAGTCCAGGGCACGGTCGACCGCGACGGGGTCGCCGGAGCGGGCCACCTGGTAGGCGTGATGGGCGAAATCGCCTGCGGTCGCGCCTGTCACATCGCGGGGCAGGCGCTCCAGGGCGACCAGCACGTCGGCGTGCCGCCGGTGCAGGTCCGCCGCGTCCAGCCGCGCCAGCAGGGTTTCGCGAATCAGGTCGTGCACGAAGACGAACCGGTCGCCGCCCACCCCACCGAGTTCGGTGCCGACGCGGCCGACCAGACGCGCGCGCACCGCACGTGTGAGGGTGTCGGCCAGTTCGGCCGGGGTGGTGTCGAGTGCGGCGGCGACCACGGGAGCGGCGAATTCGCGTCCCACCACCGCCGCGACGCCCAGCGCCGCCACCACCAGCGGCGGGAGCGATGCCAGTCGCGCGTCCAGGGTCTGGCGCACGCCCGGGGTGAGGGCGTCGACGGACCCGCCGCCGTGCCACAGTCGCGTGGCCTGTTCCGCCAGAAAGGGATTCCCGCCGCTCGCGGTCGCGATGCGGTGCGCGATCTCGGGTGGCGGTGTGCCTCCGGTCAGCCGGGCGGTCAGCGCGGCGGTCTCGGCTGCCGACAGTCCGGACAGCTCCACCGTGTGCGCGGCCGCCCACACCTCCGGGAAAACCTCGCGCAGCGGGTGCTTTTCGGCCGCTAGCTCGGTATCGCGCACCGCGGCCACCACCGCGATCCGCTCGAACCAGGCATGGCGTGCGAGAAAGGTCAGCACCCGCACCGATTCCGGATCGGCATGGTGCAGATCGTCGATCACGACGAAGACCGGACGCCGACGCGCCGCGCTCGCCAGTGCGGCGGTGATCGCGTCACCGATCTCGAACAGCGCCCAATTCGCTTGCCCCGCAGCGCCTGAACTCCCCGCGGCACCCGCCTGCGCCGCAGCACCCGGAGATACGGCGACACCCGAAAGCCCCACGGCACCAGCATTTTCCGCCACGCTCGAAGATCCGGACACACCCGCGGGCCGCATAACCTCGGAAGCTCCCGCATCGCCCGCATGCTCCGAAGCGCCCGCGGCAGCGGGCGATCCCGCGCTCTCCGGAGCCCCCGCAACGCCTGAACCTCCGTCGCGCTCGGAAGACCCCGCTCCATCCAAGACTCCGACAACGCCCGTGGCTCCTGGACCGCCCGCAGCCCCCGGAACGCCCGCACCGCCCGCAACCCCCGAACCGCCCGCAGCTCCCAAAGCTCCCGGAACGCCCGCTTCCCCCGAACCGCCCGCAGCTCCCACGACCTCTGGCCGCGTGGCGGCAACCGAATGTCCCGTAACCCCCGGCTGTCCCCTGGCACCCGCTCCGGGTGTCCCCTCGGTCAGCGCGTCCAGCGCCGCTCCGGCATTGTCGACGACCGCGGCCCATTCGGCGGCGGCGCAGCGATCCCGCAGCCGCCGCAGAATCTGCACCCACGGCCAGTATCCGGGCACGCCGTCGCCACTCCAGGCGGTGGCCGCCAGTACCAGCGCCGAGTCGGTGAACTCCCCCAGCACCTGCGTCATGAGCGCGGTCTTGCCGATTCCGGCCTCTCCGGCGACGAGGATCAGCCCACCGTGGCTGGTCAGCGTGCGGCGCAGGTGCTCGCGCAGCACCGCCGCCGATTCCTCCCGGCCGATGAGCGTCATCGGACCCGAACCACCTTCCGATCCCATCAACGGCAGCCTAACCCGGCCGATTCTTCCCGCAGGTCGGGAGTTTGTCGCCGGGCAGTCCGGCGGCAGCGCACGATTCAGCAGCACACGATTCGGCAGCGCACGGTTCAGCCCCGGCGCAGCAGATAGATATCCATGATCCAGCCCTTGGCCGCGCGCAGCTCCGCGCGCCGGGTCACTATCTCCCGCTCCACTTTTCGCAGCGGCCCCGCGATGAGGGTCTCATCGGGCATCCCGAGGTAGGCCCCCCACCAGATGTGCACATCGTCCCCCGGCACCGTGGTGAAGGCGCAGTCGCCGTCGAGCATGACGAGGGTGGACCGGTCGGACGGCAGTCCCTCCTCGCGCAGCCGCCGACCGGTGGTGATCTGCACGGGTGCGCCGATGTCGTGCAGCACCACGCGATGCCCGGCGGCGAGCGCCTGCGGACTGGTGATGCCGGGGATCACCGTGTGCTCGAACCGCACGCGCCCCCGGTCGAGCACCCGTTCGACCATGCGCAGGGTGCTGTCGTAGAGCGAGGGGTCGCCCCAGACGAGGATGCCGCCCACGCCCTCGGTCTCGGCGAAGGCCGCCTCCAGCAGTTCGCTGCGCCGTTCGTGCCAGTCCGCCACCGCCCCGCGGTAGGCGTCGTCCGCACCGGCGGCGGGAACCGACCGGTCGCGCGGCGGGTCGGGGATCTCCACGATCCGATACGGCCACCGCGCGTGTTCGTCCAGGATGGCGGTGCGCACATCCACCAGCTCCCGCTTCTCGGCTCCCTTGCCGATGACGAAGAACACGTCCACCCGACGCAGCGCCTTGATGGCCTGCACGGTGACCTGGTCCGGATCCCCGGCGCCGATTCCGATCACGTAGAGCTCCCGCACACTGCGTAAGCTTGCCAGGCGTGGACGCCCCCCGAGACATCCAACACCGAGACACCCAGTACGAGGACCTGCTGCGGCTGGTGCTGGAGCGCGGCACGCCGAAATCGGATCGGACGGGCACCGGCACCCGCAGCATCTTCGGCCATCAGCTGCGCTACGACCTGTCGCGCGGCTTTCCACTGGTCACCACGAAGAAGGTGCACCTCAAGTCCATCGTCTACGAGCTGCTGTGGTTCCTGCGAGGCGACTCCAACGTGGGCTGGTTGCAGAAGCACGGCGTCAGCATCTGGGACGAGTGGGCCGATGCCTACGGCGAGTTGGGCCCGGTCTACGGCGTGCAGTGGCGCTCCTGGCCGACCCCGGACGGCGGCCATATCGACCAGATCACGCAGGTGCTCGACACGCTGCGCACCGATCCGGATTCGCGCCGCATCATCGTCTCGTCCTGGAACGTGGCGGAGCTGAACCGCATGGCGCTGGCCCCCTGCCACGCCTTCTTCCAGTTCTACGTGGCCGACGGCAGGCTCTCCTGCCAGCTGTACCAGCGCAGCGCGGACCTGTTCCTGGGCGTGCCGTTCAATATCGCGAGCTACGCCCTGCTCACGCACATGGTGGCGCAGCAGGCCGACCTGGAACCGGGTGACTTCATCTGGACCGGCGGCGACTGCCACATCTACGACAACCATGTGGACCAAGTGCGCGAGCAGCTGAGCCGGAACCCGTACCCCTTCCCGCGGCTGCGGCTGCGACAGGCCCCGACGCTGTTCGAGTACCGCTACGAGGATGTGGAAGTCGTGGACTACCAGCATCATCCGGCCATCAAGGCCCCGGTGGCGGTGTGAGCGCGGTGCGGGTGCGCACCATCGGGCTCATCTGGGCGCAGACCCTGGACGGCGTCATCGGGGTGGACAACACCATTCCGTGGCGAATTCCGGAGGATATGGCGCATTTCAAGGACGTCACCTGGGGGCATCCGGTCGTCATGGGCCGTCGCACCTGGGATTCGCTGCCCCCGCGCTTCCGCCCGCTGGCGGGCCGCCGCAATATCGTCGTGACCCGCGATCCGGCGTGGGCGGCGGCGGGCGCCGAGCGTGCCGGGTCGCTGGAGCAGGCGTTCGCCCTGGCCGGGGAGGAACCGGTGTGGGTGATGGGCGGCGGCGAGATCTACCGTGCCGCAATGCCTTCGGCGACAGAACTGATGGTCACCGAGGTGGACGCGGATATCGCCGGCGACTGCTACGCACCCGCCATCGGCCCAGAGTGGTCCGCCGATTCCGAACCGTGGCGCGAATCCGCGACGGGTCTGCGGTATCGCTTCCGGCGTTATACGCGGTAACACGGATCACGCGAATATCGCATGTGCGGCAATTCCCGCACACGAACCGGCGAAATAGCCGAGCGGTTCGAGGCCGTCGGGCATACTCACGGATACCCAGCCCGGCGAAAGGCAGTCCATGGACAAGAAATCGCTGACCGCGGTCGCCCGCCAACAACTGAAGATCGCTGCCACCGCCTCGAGCGGGCGCAGTTCGCAGACGATCTACGGGGGTCACGCCCACAGCCTGCGGCAGACCGTGATCGCCCTGACGGCCGGTCAGAGCCTGGCCGAGCACGAGAATCCCGGTGAGGCCACCATGGTCGTGCTCAGCGGCACCCTGACCCTGATCAGCGGGGCCAACGAGTGGAAGGGTTCGGCCGGTGACCTGCTGGTCATCCCCGACGCCCGGCACAGCGTGAAGGCCGTTGACGATGTGGCCTTCCTGCTCACTGTGGCGAAGTAGACGCCAGAGCAAACCCACTGGTCGGTACAGGTTACCGGCAGACACGGGCGACCGGACGACCGCCGCACCGGATCGTGGTTCTAGGCTGGACCCCATGGGTGAGCCGCAGCCGATACTCGACCCGCTGACACCCGCCGCGATCTTCCTCGTCGCCACCATCGACGAGGGGGGCGAGGCGGTGGTGCGCGATCTACTCACCGACCTGCCCGGGTTACGCCGGTCCGTCGGATTCCGGGTGCCCGGCTCGGGCCTCACCTGCGTGGCCGCCATCGGGTCCGCCGCCTGGGACCGCCTCTTCGCCGGGCCGAAACCCGCTCGCCTGCACGAATTTCCGGGATACGAGGGGGACAAGCACCAGGCCCCGGCCACGCCCGGCGACCTGCTGTTCCATCTCAAGGCCGAGAATCAGGACGCCTGCTTCGAGTTGGCCATGAAGATCGGGGAGCGGCTCGCCGGGGCGGCCACCATCGTGGACGAGACCCAGGGCTTCCGCTACTTCGAGCAGCGCGACCTGCTCGGCTTCGTGGACGGCACCGAGAACCCCGAGGGGCAGCTGGCACGCTCCGCCACGCTGGTCGGCGCGGAGGACGCCGAATTCACCGGGGGCAGTTACGTGTACGTGCAGAAGTACCTGCACGACATGGATGCCTGGCGGGCACTGTCGGTTCCCGAGCAGGAGCGGGTGATCGGCCGCACCAAGGTCGACGACTTCGAACTCGACGATGCCGACAAGCCCGCGGATTCCCATATCGCCGTGAACGATCAGGACGATCTGGGGCAGATCACCCGGGCCAATATGCCGTTCGGCAGTGTGGCCGCCGGGGAGTTCGGCACCTACTACATCGCCTACGCGGCCGACCCGACCGTGATCGAGACCATGCTCGAGCGCATGTTCCTCGGTAGCGACGAGGCGGCCTACGACCGCATTCTCGATTTCTCCACAGCCGTCACCGGGACCGCGTTCTTCGCTCCCGCCGCAAGCTTTTTCGATGAACTGCCGGACGCACCCGCGCCGGCGGAGCGGGAATCTCCGGAGGCGGACGGCGTTGACATATCCGGTAACGGTTCCCTCGGTATCGGCACGTTGAAAAGGAGCTAAGGCATGAACAACCTCCACCGCGAACTCGCGCCGATCACCTCCGCGGCCTGGGCGGCCATCGAGGAGGAGGCGACGCGAACCTTCAAGCGGCACATCGCCGGTCGCCGCGTGGTCGATCTGTCGGGCCCGCACGGGGCCGATTTCAACGCGGTCGGCCTGGGCCGCACCACCGTCATCAACCCGCCCGACGAGGGGGTGCAGGCGCGGCAGCGACTGGTGGCTCCGCTGGTGGAACTGCGCGTGCCGTTCAGCCTGACCCGCGAGGAACTCGACAATGTGGAACGCGGCGCGAACGACACCGACCTGGACCCGGTGAAGGACGCCGCCAAGAAGATCGCCTTCGCCGAGGACCGCGCCATCTTCGAGGGCTACCCGGCCGCCGCCATCACCGGCATCCGGTCCAGCACCTCCAATGAGCCGGTGAAGCTGCCCGGCGATCCGCGCCTGGCCCCGGAGACGATCGCGCAGGCGCTGAGCAAGCTGCGACTGGGCGGTGTGGACGGCCCGTACTCGGTGCTGCTGTCGGCCGACCTCTACACCGCGGTCAGCGAGACCTCCGACCACGGCCACCCGATCCGCACCCATATCGAACGCCTCATCGACGGCCAGATCATCTGGGCTCCGGCCATCGACGGCGCGTTCGTGCTCACCACCCGCGGCGGCGACTTCGACCTGCAACTGGGCCAGGACCTCTCCATCGGCTACCTGTCCCACGACGCCGACAAGGTCGAGTTGTACTTCCAGGAGAGCCTGACCTTCCTGGTGTACACCGCCGAGGCCGCGGTGCCGCTGGAAGCCTGAGCCGGGCGACCGATCCCGGAGTAGGCGTGGAAGGCCGGGCAGGCCGGGGCAGCGCCACGCAGCAGCCGGGCAGGACCACACGGTCCGGCAAGGCCGCGCAGGGCCGCGCACGGTCGGGGGCAGGGCCGCGCACGGTCG
>NZ_JASITE010000005.1 GCF_030767025.1 Nocardia sp. CC227C
GGCTGCCGGGGCGGGGCGGCGGAACACGGCCGCCTGGGCGGCCGCGGGTCTGGCGCTGGTGTGTTCATTGCTCGCCCTGCTGTGCGTGGTGCAGCTCACCGGGCCGATCGGCGGGGTGAGCTATATTCCCGACGCGTTGCGCGATGTCAACTATCCGGGCTACCGCTATCTCGCCGCGGGGTCGGGGTTCGCCGGTGTCGTCGCCGCCCTGCTGGCCGGGGGTGCGCTGCTACTGCCGCTGTCCAAGCGCATCGGGCGGCGCTGGATCGTGCTCGGCAGCCTCGGCTTCATGGCCGGGGCGGCGGGCAGCCAGTTGTATGTGCACTACGTGGGCCGCAATATGTACGCGCTCACCATCTATTACCCGCTCCGGGAACCGTTGGCGATGGCGGCCAGCGGCCTCGGCTTCGTCCTGGCCTGCTGCGCGCTGGTGTGCGCACTCGCCGTCCGCCGCTAGCCGGGCGGTGGTGCGCCGCGTGCCCGGCGCACCACGGGCGGTCGGCCGTCTAGTCCTCCTCCACCACCGGCGGAGTCTCCAGAATGTCGAGCATCCACTCCTCGGTGGCGGATTCGGCGTCGTCCTCGTCGGGCCGGATCCGGTTGGACAGGCGGACGCCCAAGCCGAGCAGCTGGGCGGCCTTCACCATGTCGATGGCCTCGTCGGGGCCGCAGTAATGGGTTGCGATGAGCCGCGGCTCGTCTTCGTACTCCACTTCGAGGAGCTGTTCCAGTTCCACACCCTCATCGGTTGTCATGGGGCCGGAGCGTACGCGAACGAGGTGACAATCCGCGCGGGAACCCGGTGGCGACCGTGTGAAATTCGCTCAGCGGGTGAAGAACCAGGCGATGACGACCAGGACCAGCAGGGCGATCAGGGCGAGCTGGACACGAGAGCGAGGCATCAGGCGGCTTCCTTGGACGAGATCCGGCGCGGCGCGGGAGTGGTGACGGTGGCTTCCCGCGCGGCGGCGCGGTCGCGGCCCAGTAAGCGCATGGCAATACGCAACGCCCGGTCGAGCAGGTAGGCGATGCCGAAGCAGACCGGCACCATGGCGGCCAGCACGACGGCGAACTGGGGTACGAATGGCAGTCCGGCGACCCAGAGCTCTACGCCGTCCCACCAATCTGCGATCCGATGCACGGCTCCAGCCTAGGCCGAAGGCGAAGCGGTGGACGAGCTGGGCCGGGTGACCCCATGATGAGGTATGGCGCCCAATGACGAACCGGAGCCCGACGGGACCCTACGCGGCGGGTCCGCCGACACTATCGGTGGACTCCCCACCCCGGCCGATCGGGGGGCGGGCGAAATACTCGCGCCCCGCGACGGCATCGGCGACCCACCCGACGTACCCGACGTGTATCTCCCGTCGTCGTCCGGTCCGAGCCACCGCTCCATTTTCCCGCCCATCGACGACTACGCGTTCCTCTCCGACTGCGAGACCAACTGCCTGATCGCCCGCAACGGTTCGGTGGAGTGGCTGTGTCTGCCGCGACCGGACTCGCCCAGCGTGTTCGGCGCCATGCTGGACCGCAGCGCCGGACACTTCCGGATCGGCCCGTACGGCCGCAATGTGCCCGCCGCCCGCCGCTATCTGCCGGGCGGCCTGATCGTGGAGACCACCTGGCAAACCGAGACCGGCTGGCTCATCGTGCGCGACGCGCTGGTGCTCGGCCCCTGGCACAACACCGACCAGCGCAGCCGCACCCACCGCCGGACACCCATGGACTGGGATGCCGAACACATGCTGCTGCGCACCGTGCGATGCGTGAACGGCGTCGTCGAACTGGAGATGAGCTGCGAACCGGCCTTCGAATACCACGGCGCCCCGGCCCGCTGGGAGTACTCCGGCGAGGTGTACGAGCAGGCCACCGCGCGCGGCAGCGACGCCTGCCCCGCGCTGACCCTCACCACCGACCTGCGGCTGGGTATCGAGGGGCGTGAGGCCCGCGCCCGCACCCGGATGCAGGAGGGCGACGAGGTCTTCGTCGCCCTGTCGTGGTCGGAGCTCCCGCCGCCGCGCACCTTCGCCGACGCGGCGGAGAAGATGTGGCAGACCACCGAATGCTGGCGGCAGTGGATCACCCTGGGGCGCTTCCCGGATCACCCGTGGCGCGGATATCTGCAACGCAGCGCGCTCACGCTGAAGGGCCTCACCTACGCGCCGACCGGCGCGCTGCTCGCGGCAGCCACCACGTCGCTGCCGGAAACGCCCGGTGGGGAGCGCAATTGGGACTACCGCTACACCTGGGTTCGGGACTCCACCTTCGCCCTGTGGGGCCTGTACACGCTGGGCCTGGACCGTGAGGCCGACGACTTCTTCGCCTTCCTGCACGATGTGTGCCGCGACGACAACGGTGATCCCGTTGCGCTGCAAGTGCTCTACGGCATCGGCGGCGAGCGTGAGATCCGCGAGTACGAGCTGCCGAACCTGTCCGGTTACGACGGCGCGCGGCCGGTGCGCGTCGGCAATGCCGCCTATCAGCAGGCTCAGCACGATATCTGGGGCACGCTGCTGGATTCGGTGTACCTGCACGTGAAGTCGCGCCAGCAGGTGCCGGAGACGTTGTGGCCCATGCTGGAACGGCAGGTACAGGCGGCGATCGAGAACTGGCGCAAGCCCGATCGCGGCATCTGGGAGGTGCGCGGCGAGCCGCAGCACTTCACCTCGTCCAAGGTGATGTGCTGGGTGGCGCTGGATCGCGGCGCGAAACTGGCCGAGCTGCACGGGGAGTACGACTACGCCAAGAAGTGGCGCGATATCGCCGACGAGATCCACGCCGACGTGCTGGAGCACGGCGTCGACTCGCGCGGGGTGTTCACCCAGGCCTACGGCAACGACGCCCTGGATGCCTCCCTGCTGCTGGTGGTGCTCAACCGATTCCTGCCGCCGGACGACCACCGGGTGCGCGCCACCGTGCTGGCCATCGCCGACGAACTCACCGAGAACGGCCTGGTGCTGCGCTACCACACCGAGACCACCGACGACGGTCTGTCCGGCGCGGAGGGTTCCTTCACCATCTGCTCGTTCTGGCTGGTGTCGGCGCTGGTGGAGATCGGCGAACTACAGCGGGCCCGGCACCTGTGCGAGCGGCTGCTCGGCTACGCCAGCCCGCTCAAGCTCTACGCCGAGGAGATCGACACCCGCACCGGCCGTCATCTGGGCAACTTCCCGCAGGCGTTCACGCATCTGGCGCTCATCAACGCGGTCATGCACGTGATCCGCGCGGAGGAGTCGCACGGCGCGGGGCAGTTCAGCCCGGCGCATCCGGGACGCTGACGCGCCCCGGGGGCACGGTGGCTGATGCCCGGGCATCAGCGCCGCGCCGCCCGCGGATGACCTCCGCGGGCGGCGCGGCGCTGTCGTGTCAGCTCTCCTGGGCTTCGCCGAGGGAGTCGGCGTACTCGCGTAGTTCCCGCAGGCGCACCAGCGCGGCCTCGATCTCGGTGAGGCGGCGCTCCCGGCGTTCACCGGAATGCACCGCCACCGCCTCTTCCGCCGCGCGCAGCGATTCGTCGGCCGAACGCAGGGTGGCGCTGGCGATCTCGGTGAAGTGATCGCGCAGGATGCGCTGCACGCCCCGCAGCCGGTTGCGCGATTCCTTGCTCACCTGGAAGATCACGTCGTCCATGAGCCGCGCCACCGCCACCTTGGCCTCGGCCTGCCGCCGCTGGGTGCGGGTCCTGCGGTCGTCCCACAGCGCGTTCACGCCCAGCAGCACACCCGCGCCCGCCGAATACCAGTTCACCAGCGACATGCCGAGCAGGCTGGTGGCAAGGCCGACCATGAGGATGCCGCCGTAGGAGCCGCGCAGCGCGCTCAGGGCCTGCTGTGTCACACCGGCTTTGGCGCTGTCGAGGGTTTCGAGCGCGGCGACCGGTTCCAGCACCTCGCTCGGATTCTCCAACCGCAGATCGGCCTTGGGCAGGGTGCCGTCCGGGAACTTCTCCGCTACCTGCTCGGCCAGTTCCACCGACCGGTAGTGGGCGATGACGAAGTTCTCCTCCACCGCCTCGCAGATCTTGGCGTCCAGGTCGGCGCCGAATTCCTTCCAGTGCTTGGCCGGGTCCCGCTTGACGATCTCGGCCTCGGCGTCGCGGATCAGGCTGCGCAGCCGGTGCCGCAGGTCGTGTTCGATATCGGCCATCAGCTCGGCCGCGCCGTCGGCCAGCGCCACCTGCCAGTTGGCGGTGCGCTGGCGCAGCTGGTCGGCCTCCTCGCGGACCCGGCGCAGCTGTTCGGTGATCTCACCGAAACGCCGTGGGTCACGCAGGGTTTCGGCCTCACTGCGCAGTGCGAGCGCCAAATGGTCGGTAATGAGCCGGATATCGCGTACCGCGGCCTCCTGCGCCACGGCGTCGGCGCGTCCGAGCACGTACCCGCGCAGGTGGTCGAGTAGTTGCGGCACACCGGATTCCAGATCGCGCTGCTGATCCCCGGTGGCTGCGGCGTGTTCGTGCAGTTGCGCCGAGGCGGGCGCGACGGCGAAGCCGAGTCCGGCTCCGTCGAGCAGCTGCCGGTCCTCCTGCTGCACCTGCGGCCAGTGCGGGTACCGGTCGATCTTGTTGAGAACGCAGACCACCATGGGGCAGACCTGCTGGATGCGGCCGAGCAGGGTCAGCTGTTCGGGTGTGAACGGCGCACCCGCGTCGGCCACGTACAGCACCGCGTCGGCGGCGGCCAGCAGCGACCAGGCCGCCGGGGTGTCGGCGAGCGATCCGGGCGCCTCGAGCACCACGAAACCCTCGGCCAGCAGCGGGCTCGGCTCGGCCAGCTCGGCGCGGATGACCCCCTCGGCGGCCAGTGCGGGCACGCGTTCGGCGGGATCGATCACGCGGCGTTCGACCCGCCCGCCCGCACCCTGGCGCACTACGGTCACCCGGGACAGCGGACCGTATTCGACGATCACCGGCACCCGGCCGCCGACCGCACTGACCTCCGCCCCGACCAGGCCATTGACCAAAGTCGTGGCCCCGCTGCCCGGTTCGCCGACCACGACCAGCCGGACCCGGGAATCGGCGACTCGGGCCCGCGCCAGATTCAGCCGGCCGGTCAGATCGGCGCGTGCGGCGGCGCGAGTCAGCTCGAGCAGCTCGTCGAGCAGCTCGAGCAACGGGGCCATCGCATCCGGATGCTTCACGACGGCGAGACTGTCGCCGTCGATCACAACAGCGTGATGTCGAGGGAGCCGGATACCGGATGGTGGGTCTCGGCGAGGGCGGCCTCGGGCATGAGCTGGGCGGACAGGGCGCCGCCGTGGTACCCGAGCGAGCCGTCGTAGGCGAAACCGTCGTGGCCGCTGTACAGGGCGGCGTGGTACCCGCTGTCCTGTGTGTCCGCGATCGGTTTCGCTGGCTGCGGCGCGACGGATGGTTTGACCGGCGTCGGCGCGGGTTGCGGCATGGTCGGCGGCGGCTCGGGGGTGACCGCGCCGGGGCCGCCGTCCGTACCGAGGCCGCTGTCCGTACCCAGGCCGCCGTCCGTACCCAAGCCGCCGTCCGTATCCAGACTCGGTGCGGGCGTGGGCGCGACGGTAGGCACATCCACATCCGGGGTGTTGCCGTCGGGCAGGTCGACGCTCGGCTGTGGCGCGCTGATCGACGGCACCTGCGTCACGCCGGTACCGATATCGTCCGGCTGGGCCGGGGTGACATCGATTCCGGTGCCGGGGGTGGGCGCGGGAGGTGTGGTCGTGGGCACGTTCCCGGTCGGCGCACCGGTATCCGGTGTGGTGGGGCTGTCTGTGTCCGGGGCGGTAGTGGTACCACCGTCAGTGTCCGGGGCGGTAGTGGCACCGCCGTCAGTGTCCGGGGCGGTAGTGGTACCACCGTCGGTGTCCGGGGCGGTAGTGGTACCACCGTCGGTATCCGGGGCGGTAGTGGTACCACCGTCGGTATCCGGGGCGGTAGTGGTACCACCGTCGGTATCCGGAGCGGTAGTGGCACCACCATCGGTATCCGGGGCCGTGGTGGTCGCACCGTCCGTGACACCGGGGAGTTTGGTTGTGTCGGTGCCGGTGAGGTCCGGCAACGTGGTGGGCGCACCCGGAGTGGAGGTGAGCAGCCCGCCCGCGTCGGTGGTGCCCGGGGTGCTGATCTGCGGTGCGGTCGTCGGCGCACCGCCGGTGGGTGTGGTCGGCTGTGCGACCACGGTCGGCTGCTGCGCGGTGGTTTCCGTGGGCCGGGTGGTGTCGAGCAGCGCGGGCGCGGCGATGGCGGGCGCGGTCAGCGCGGACGGCCCCTCGGGCGCGGCCAGCACATTGGCGATCGGCTTGGTCGCGGCGTCCGGCTGGATGGTGGTCTGCCACGGGGTGGCGGTCACCGGCTGGGCGGCGATCGCCGGAGCGGCCGGCGCGGGCGCGACCGGCACCGGAACGGGCGCGGGCGGAGCGGCGGCGGCCGGGGCCGGGGCGGGCGGCGCGACAGGGGCGGGCGGCGCGACGGGAGCGGCCGGGGCCACCGGGGCGACGGGTGCGGCCACCGCGGAGGACGGGGCGCTGACCGGATTCGGTCCGGTCGCGCCCGGCGCGGCCCCGGGTGCCGAATTGGCGCCCGCCCCGGGCGAATTCGTGCCCTGCCCGCGCAGCCCGGACAGGCCGCTGACGGACTGGTCGACCGGCCCGGAGCCCTGCGTGGTCGCCGGATTGATCTTGGACGGATCCGAGAGCGCGTCCCCGACCGACTGGTTGAACCGGTCGAGCTGATCGCCGACATCGCCGACGCCGATGTCGACATTCATATGCGAGTCGATCCACACCCCGTCGAGGCCGACGTGCATCGAGAATCCGGTGTCGGTCGTGACGACCACACCGAAGTTCTCCCCGATGCCGTCGAAAATACCGCTGTCCGAACCACTTCCGGGATTCGCGGGGCCGAACCCGCCCCCGTTCATCCCGGGCAGGTTGAGTCCCTCGGTACCGGGCAGCTTCAGCCCCTGCCCGAACTGGCTCCACATCTGCTGCGGGTCGTCGATCCCCGGCATCCCGAAGCCGTGGTCGGCGTCGGGCAGTCCGGTGGACGGATCGAAATCGGCGGGTCGCTGGAGACCCGCGGACGGGTCGAAGCCCTCGGTGGGCCGCCCCAGTCCCGCGGACGGGTCGAAGGCACTCGGCGGCTGCCCGATCCCCGTGGACGGGTCGTAGTCGGATTGCCCGAGCCCGGCGGACGGATCGGATCCGATCGGCTGGCGCAGTCCCGCCGAGGGATCCCAGTCGCTGCCGGGATAGTCCCCGAATCCCGGTGCGCCGTGCTGGCCGAACTCGGCCGGGAACAGGCCCGCGTCGGTGCCCAGCTGTTCGGCGACCGGCTCGATGCCGCCGAGCAGCGGCGGCACGGACTCCGGGTCCAGTTCGGGGAAGGTGATGACCGGGCTGGGCGCGTCGGGTTGCGGATCGTCGGGCTGCACCCAGCCGACATTGCGGCTGTCGTGGACCTCGCCGGTGTGGTCGGGGCTGCCGTTGGCGGCGATGAGCGCGCCGCCGGTGACGTACGCTCCGGCCCTCGCCACGCGCGAGACACCGGTGGCCAAGCGATACGCGGTGTCCGCGTCCTCGCTCCGACCGGCCTCGTCGTCGAAGGACTGGTCACGCGTCATACAGGCTCCGCTCTCGGGTGTTCCGGCGGCTCCGGAGCGCCCGCCGAAAATCGGATCGTTTCACACCTTATTTCTCATAAACCGGCCTGTCACATCCTCCAGGTCATGTGAGGTGCGCACACCGATGCACCGGATAGCTTGTCATCCGTCCTATACGGACGCCAAGCCCCATATTTCGCCTGCATTCGAACCTTACGAAGGTTTAAGGATGGGCGCGGGGCTGCCCACACCCTGTACCCGGGCGGCAGTCCGCGCAACCCCGGGAACGCCGGTGCCCCGCCGCCCGTGGGCAGCGGGGCACCGCGTCGTTCGCGCGACCCGTCGGGAGCGCTACTTCTTCGGCTTGTCCGAGGCCGACTCGGTGGACAGCGCCGCCACGAAGGCCTCCTGCGGCACGTCGACCCGGCCGATGGTCTTCATGCGCTTCTTGCCCTCCTTCTGCTTCTCGAGCAGTTTGCGCTTCCGCGAGATGTCACCGCCGTAGCACTTGGCCAGCACGTCCTTGCGGATGGCGCGGATGTTCTCGCGTGCGATGACCTTGGAGCCGATGGCGGCCTGGATCGGCACCTCGAACTGCTGCCGCGGAATGAGTTCGCGCAGTTTGGTGGTCATCTTGTGCCCGTACGCCTGGGCGGCGTCCTTGTGCACGATGGCGGAGAACGCGTCCACGGCCTCACCCTGGAGCAGGATGTCGACCTTCACCAGCGCGGCCTGCTGCTCACCGGCCTCCTCGTAGTCGAGCGAGGCGTAGCCGCGGGTGCGCGACTTCAGCGAGTCGAAGAAGTCGAAGATGATCTCGGCCATGGGCAGCGTGTAGCGCATCTCCACGCGAGTCTCGGACAGGTAGTCCATCCCCAGCAGCTCACCGCGGCGGCTCTGGCACAGCTCCATGATGGTGCCGATGAACTCGCTGGGCGCGATGATGGTGACCTTGGTGACCGGCTCGTAGATCTCGCGGACCTTGCCCTCCGGCCAGAAGGACGGATTGGTGACGATGTGCTCGACCCCGTCCTCCATGATCACGCGGTAGATCACGTTCGGCGCGGTGGAGATGAGGTCGAGCCCGAACTCGCGCTGCAACCGCTCTCGGGTGATCTCCATGTGCAACAGGCCGAGGAACCCGCAGCGGAAACCGAAGCCCAGCGCCACCGAGGTCTCCGGCACATAGGTCAGCGCGGCATCGTTGAGCTGCAACTTGTCCAGGGCGTCACGCAGATCCGGATAGTCGGAGCCGTCGAGCGGGTAGAGGCCGGAGTACACCATCGGCCGCGGTTCGCGGTAGCCGGTGAGCGCCTCGGCGGCGCCGTCGCGCGCGGTGGTGACGGTATCGCCGACCTTCGACTGGCGGACGTCCTTCACACCGGTGATGAGATAGCCCACCTCGCCGACGCCGAGCCCCCGGGTCGGTTTGGGTTCGGGCGACACGATGCCGATCTCCAGCAGTTCGTGGGTCGCGCCGGTGGACATCATCTTGATCTTGGTGCGCGGGGTGAGCTTGCCGTCCACCACACGCACATAGGTGACGACGCCCCGATAGGTGTCGTACACGGAGTCGAAGATGAGCGCGCGCGGGGGCGCGTCGGCCTGACCGACCGGCGGCGGCACCTCCTGGATCACCTTGTTCAACAGCTCGGTCACGCCCACGCCGGTCTTGCCGGAGACGCGCAGCACCTCGTCCGGCTCACAGCCCACGATGTGGGCGAGCTCGGCGGCGTAGCGGTCCGGATCGGCGGCCGGGAGGTCGATCTTGTTCAGGACCGGGATGATGGTCAGGTCCTTGTCCAGGGCCAGATAGAGATTGGCGAGGGTCTGCGCCTCGATGCCCTGCGCGGCGTCGACGAGCAGGATCGCGCCCTCACACGCCTCCAGCGCCCGCGACACCTCGTAGGTGAAGTCCACGTGCCCCGGCGTGTCGATGAGGTGCAGGACGAAGTCCTCCCCGTCGACCTGCCAGGGCAGGCGCACGTTCTGCGCCTTGATGGTGATACCGCGCTCCCGCTCGATATCCATCCGGTCCAGGTACTGGGCGCGCATCTGCCGCTCCTCGACCACCCCGGTGAGTTGCAGCATGCGGTCGGCCAGCGTGGACTTGCCGTGGTCGATATGCGCGATGATGCAGAAGTTCCGGATCCGCGCGGGATCGGTGAACGTCGTGTCCGCGAAGCTTGGCACTCCACTCCTCAGGTGATCGGTGAACTGCCGTCCATCGTCCCATGGTCGGCCGATGTGGCCGTGCCCCGGTCCGGTGCGGCCCCGCGACAGCCGGATCCGGCCCGGATGAGAACCCGGCCGCGCCCCGTTAAGCTGCCGACATGGCGGGCACGTGGAACGCTCTCGGAAAGCAGCTGGGTCTGATCGCGAAGGAGCAGGGCGCGCAGATCGTCAAGCAGCAGGGGCCGAAGCTGATCGGACGGATGCAGCGGTCGTCGGTGCTGTCGCGGACGATCCAATCCCTCGGCGGCACGCGCAAGAAGCCGGGCGTCGCGGTGCGGCCGACGGCATCGGCGGGGGTGCCGAGCGTCGAACGCGCGCGCCGCGTCGTGTACAGCCCACAGCTGGACGGTCGTGCCGATCCCGGCGAGATCGTCTGGACCTGGGTCCCCTACGAGGAGGACCCCGACAACGGCAAGGACCGCCCCGTCCTGGTGGTCGGCCGCGAACGCGACACCCTGCTGGGCCTCATGCTCTCCTCCAACGCCGACCACGCCCACCACGACAACTGGGTGGGCATCGGCTCCGGCCCGTGGGACCACGCCGGCCGCGACAGCTGGGTCCGCCTCGACCGCGTCCTCGACGTCCCGGAGGCGGGCATCCGCCGCGAGGGCGCGATCCTGCCCCGCAAGACCTTCGACCGGGTGGCCCACCGCCTGTGCGCCGAATTCCACTGGCACTGAGGGCCCATCGGCACAGAGGCTCCATCGGCACCGCGGGCCCTTCGCGCCCGTGCCCCGCTCGGGAGCGGGCACAGCGCGAACGGATTCAGCTCAAACGGATTCAGCTCAGTGGATTGCGGGACCGGCCGAAGATCAGGCCGTAGACCAGTGCGCCGAGCACGCCGCCCACCAGCGGGAAGACGATGAACGCCCATACCTGGGCGGCCGCGCCGTCCTGAAAGAAGGCCACCGCGAGGCTGCGGGCCGGGTTGACCGAGGTGTTGTCGATGGGAATCGAGATGAGGTGGATGACCGCCAGGGTGATGCCGATGGACAGGCCCGCCAGCGGCACATCGGAGATCTGGTCGGTGGAGGCCAGCACGACGAAGACCAGCAGGGCGGTCAGGATGACCTCGACGGTGATGACGGCCGCCAGGCCGTAGCCGTTGAGCGTGACGCCCGCCAGCTCCGTGGCCGAGGGACTGTGCGCGCCCCAGCCGTTCGCGCCGAGACCGTCCTCGGCGCGGTCGTAGGAGGGAAGGTTCTGGGCGATGGCGTAGATGACCGCACCGGCGACGAGACCGCCGATGACCTGCACCAGCATGTACGCGCCCGCGACCACGGCGGTGACCCGGCCGAGCAGGAACTGCCCGACGGTGACCGCCGGATTCACATGGCAGCCGGAAACGGGGCCGATGGCGTAGACCAGGAACAGCAGGGTGAATCCGAAGGCCAGCGCCACCCCGAGCGCGCCGACCCGGCTGCCCGCGAAGACCGCGGTGCCGACACCGCCCAAGACCAGGACGAAGGTGCCGAACGCCTCGGCGAACAGCTTGCGCCCGAGCGACACTTCCTCGAATTCCGTGAGACCCTCGACGACTTCCTGCGCTGTGGGAGACATCGGCCACCTTCCCGGATCGTCCCCGCCGGTCGCGGAGAACTCCTGTGTTCCGCTGCATCACGCGTCACGCGAGGCGGGTGGTCTCCACCGCGACCTCGAGATCGGTCGAACCGCTACCGCGAAGATACCGCTGAGCGGCGGCGCATCCACGTAATCACGGCCCACCCCGACGAAGACGTGTCGCCGCGGCGGCCGGGCCGATTTCGTGTGGCGGTACGCCGCCTGGTAACCTCGACCGTCGGTGCTGCGCTACAGGCAGTAGTGCGCGCCCGCAGACTTTGCATCCCGCGTAAAAACCACCAAGCGAAGGAACACGAGGAAACAGGCGTGGCCAACATCAAGTCCCAGATGAAGCGGATCCGCACCAATGAGTTGGCGCGGCAGCGCAACCAGTCGGTCAAGTCCGCGCTGCGCACTTCCATCCGCAAGTTCCGCGAGGCCGCCGCGCAGGGCGACAAGGAGCAGGCCCTGAACCTGCTGCGCTCGGCCAGCAAGAGCCTCGACAAGGCCGCCTCGAAGGGCGTCATCCACTCCAACCAGGCCGCCAACAAGAAGTCGGCACTGTCGCTGGCTTTCAACAAGCTCGGCTGATTCACCCCCCGGCATACCGCCGGAAGCGCTTACGCATAGCCGCCGTGGCCACGACGACCACGGCGGCTTTTGTCGTGCCCGCACCGCGGCCGTCCGTCGACGCGGATTCGCCGCCGGTGTGCCGGTCTCGAAACGCCCATCGGTAAGCTCGGCATTCGTGCATACGACGGGTCGCCGCAAATTGGGGGTGATGGGCGGCACCTTCGACCCCATCCACCATGGGCATCTGGTTGCCGCGAGTGAGGTCGCGCATCGGTTCGAGCTGGACGAGGTGGTCTTCGTGCCGACCGGGCAGCCGTGGCAGAAGGCGGGGAAGAAGGTCAGCCCGGCCGAGGACCGGTACCTCATGACGGTGATCGCCACGGCGTCCAATCCGCGGTTCTCCGTGAGTCGGGCCGATATCGATCGCAGCAAGATGACGTATACCGTGGATACCCTGCGCGACCTGCGGGAACAACATCCGGACGCGGATATCTACTTCATCACCGGTGCTGACGCGCTGGCGAACATCCTGACGTGGCAGGATTGGGCGGAGTTGTTCGAGTTGGCGCGATTCGTGGGCGTGAGCCGACCGGGGTACGAGTTGAATGTCGATCATCTGGCCGAACACCTTCGCGACTACCCCGCCGACGCGGTCACCATGATCGAGATCCCGGCGCTGGCGATCTCGTCGAGCGAGTGTCGGAAGCGGGCTGGGGAGGGACGTCCGGTGTGGTACCTGGTGCCGGACGGGGTTGTGCAGTACATATCCAAACGGCATCTGTACGTGCCGGAGAACGGGAAGGTTGCAGGGTGAGCGCATCGGTCGAGGCACTGGAGATGGCGCAGGTCGCCGCGCGGGCGGCGGACGAGAAGCTGGCGTCCGATGTGTTGGTGCTGGATGTTTCCGAGCAGCTGGTGATCACCGACTGCTTCGTGATCGCGTCCGCGCCGAACGAGCGGCAGGTCAACGCGATCGTCGACAATGTCGAAGAGAAGCTGCGGGAGGCCGGTCGCAAGCCGGTGCGCCGCGAAGGCACCCGCGAGGGGCGGTGGGCGCTGCTCGACTACTCCGATGTGGTGATCCACATCCAGCACAATGACGAACGCGACTTCTACGGCCTCGACCGGCTGTGGAAGGACTGCCCGCAGGTGCCGGTGGACGGCATCGGCGATGGAAAGGCCGGGTCGGAGCGCTCGGACGATCAGGACGAGGCCGGGGACGACGAGTGAGCAAGCTTGCCGGCGTGCGCCGGTTGATCATGTTGCGGCACGGGCAGACCGAGTGGAACGCCTCCGATCGCATGCAGGGCCAGATCGACACCGAACTCAGTGAGCTCGGCCGCCGCCAGGCCAAGGACATCGCCCGGGACCTGTCCGACTGCGGCGCCATCCGCATCGTCTCCTCGGATCTCAAACGCGCCCACGACACCGCCATCGCGGTCGGCGACAGCATCGGCCTGCCGGTGACCACCGACCCGCGGCTGCGCGAGACCAGCCTCGGCGACTGGGAGGGCCTGACCCATATCGAGGTCGACGCCATGGCTCCCGGCGCGCGCGTCGCCTGGCGCATGGACGCCTCGTGGACTCCGCCCGGCGGCGAATCCAAGCTCGAGGTCGGCCGCCGCGCCCTACCCGTGGTGCACGAGCTGTTCACCGAGCGGGCGGACTGGCCGGGTCGTACCATCATCCTGGTCGCGCACGGCGGGCTCATCGCGGCGCTGACCGCGGCTGTACTCGACCTGCCGCCCGCGAACTGGCCTGCCCTCGGCGGGCTCGCCAATACCAGTTGGGTGCAGCTGAGCAGCCACGGTCCGAGCCTCGAGCAGCCAGGGTGGCGACTCGATGTGTGGAACGCGGCGGCGAAGGTAGCTCCTGATGTCCTCTGAGTTGGACGGTGTATCCGGCGAACGGCAGGTATCCGACGAACTGCTGCGGCGGGCGTCGGAGGTGAAGCAGGTCCGGCATCTGCCGGACGCGCTGCTCGGCGCACCCGCGCCCGAGCCGGAGCCCGAACCCGCATCCGGCGGGGAGCGGCCGGTGCTGCTCGTCATCGCCGACTCGCTGTCCTACTTCGGCCCCAAGGGCGGGCTGCCCGCCGACCATCCCCGGATCTGGCCCAATCTGGTTGGGGCCGAACTGGATTGGGATGTGGAGCTGGTGGCGCGCATCGGCTGGACCTGTCGCGACGCCTACTGGGCGCTGATCGGCGACCCACGGGTGTGGGCCGCCGTGCCGCGGGCCGGGGCGGTGGTATTCGCCACCGGCGGAATGGATTCGCTGCCCTCACCGCTGCCGACCGCGGCGCGCGAGCTGATCCGCTACATTCGGCCGCCGTTCCTGCGACGGCAGGTGCGCACCGGATACAACTGGTTGCAGCCCAAGCTGTCCCACCTCGGCTACCCGGTGGCGCTGCCGCCGTCGGTGAGCGTCGACTATCTGGAGCAGGCGCGAAACGCGTTGGCGCAGTTGCGGCCCGACCTGCCGGTGGTGGGAACACTGCCGTCGGTGCACGATTGCGAGGCGTACGGACGGGTGCACCGCGGGCGCGACCCGCAGGTGCGCGCCACCCGGGAATGGGCCGCGAAACATGATGTGCCGCTGGTCGATCTCGGCGAGGCGGTGCGCGACAACATCTTCTCCGGCGACGCCAATCCCGATGGCATCCACTGGGGTTGGGAGGGGCACGGGGCCGTGGCGCGGGCCATGGTGAAGGTGCTGTCGGAGCTGCGGTCCAGCGAGGTTCGCACTGCATGACCGTGGTGGTTGTGACCGACTCGTCGGCCAGTCTGCCCGCCGACCTCGTCGCCGACCTCGGGGTGCTCACCGTCCCGCTGCACGTACTGGTCGATGATCGCCAGTTCCGGGACGGAGTGGACGAATTCGATATCGACTACGGTTCGTCGGCGGTGACGACCTCGGCGGCGTCGCCGGGGGAACTGCGCGAGGCGTACGAGCGTGCGCTGGAGCTCAGCGCGGGCGACGGCGTTGTGGCCGTGCATCTTTCGCGACAGCTGTCGGGGACCTGGGAGGCCGGGCGGCAGGCGATCCGGGATATGGAGGCCGCCGACCGGGTGCGGTTGGTGGATTCGCTCAGCGCCGGGCTCGGCACCGGCCTGACGGTGCTGGCCGCGGCGCGGCGGGCACGGGACGGCGGTTCGCTGGACGTGGCGTACGACGCGGCGGTGGCGGCCTCGGTGCGGGGGCGGGCGTTCATCGTGGTCAATCGCACCGAACAACTGCGACGGGGCGGCCGATTGTCCAGTGCGGCGGCATTTTTCGGGACCGAACTGGTCACCAAGCCGATTCTGCAGATCGTGGACGGGCGGATCGAGTTGCGGGAGAAGGCGCGGACCCGGTCCAAGGCGATCACCAAACTGGTGGCGGCGGCGGTGGACGCGGCGGGCGAGGACGGAGCCGCGGTGGCCGTGCAGCATCTGGGAGCCGAGGAGGCCGCCACCACGGTGGTCGAGCAGCTGCGCGAGCTCATTCCGGGCATTCGGGAGATGATCGTGACCGAATTCGGGCCGACGCTCGGGGTGCATCTCGGCATGGGGGCCGTGGGCGCCCTGGTGGTCCCCGGTGGGTGCGGCTGAACCGGCTGGTTCTCCACAGCCCTGAGCTATCCACAGACTTTCTGAAAGCCCAGTTCGGGGCGGTGAGACCGGCGTGCGGCGGCCATACCGTGGCCGCATGTCGCACATCGATGAGAGTACGCAGGTCCGCAGACGACTCGACACGCTGAACGGTCCCGAACCACCCCGCTCCGGGCGCTGGGACGAGAACGAGCTCGAACCGGACGGGCGCGCGGGGGTCTGGCACGAGCGGCTGGTGCCGGAACGGCTG
Source organism: Nocardia sp. CC227C (assembly GCF_030767025.1). Lineage (GTDB taxonomy): Bacteria > Actinomycetota > Actinomycetes > Mycobacteriales > Mycobacteriaceae > Nocardia. Next base: position 15,783 of record NZ_JASITE010000005.1, read on the forward strand.
CGCGGGACGCGGTGGGATCCGGGACGGCGCGGGGTGCTGGCGCTCGCCGGGGTGGGGTTGCTCGCGGTGCTGATCGCGGGGGCCATGTCGCTGCGGGACCGGCCGATGACGCAGGCGGTTCCGCCGGTGGCGGCGGTGCGGACCGAGGTGGTGGCGAGTGGCGTACCGGGCGCGCCGGGTGACGGGAGCGGGGCGCTCAGTGCCGGGCCCGGTGCCGTGAACGGTGGGCCGGGGGCAGCGGGGGCTGGGCCGAGTGGCGGAGCGGGGGCTGCGCCGGGTGCCTCGAACGGCGGGGGCGGAGCAGCAGGGGCCTGGCCGAGTACGCCGGGGGCGGGAGCAGCGGGGGCGGGTCTCGGTCCGGTGGGCGGCGGCGCACCCGGCCCCGTCGATCCCGGGCTGGCCGCACCGCCCGGCGCGGGCGACTCGACCGGCATCAACGGCCATTCGGCCAACGGCGTACTGGTCGTGAGCGTCGTCGGTCTCGTCGAACGCGGCGGGCTGCTGCGCTTTCCGACCGGGGCGCGGGTAGCCGACGCCTTGGCCGCGGCAGCACCGCGCGGGGACGCGGACCTGTCCGGCCTGAATCTCGCGCAGTATCTGTCCGACGGCGACCAGATCGTCATCGGCCGGGCCGGACCGAATCCCACCGCCCCGCAGGCGGGCAGCAGCATTGTCGGCGCGGCGGCGCAGCACCCCGGCACGCCCCGAACCCCCTCCGCCACACCGCACCCCACCGGCACCACCACCGTCGTGAACCTCAACACCGCCACCGAGGCCGAACTCGACGCCCTCCCCGGCATCGGACCGGTCACCGCGAAAGCGATCATCGCCTGGCGCACCGAACACGGCCGCTTCGGCTCCGTCGACCAACTCGCCGACGTCCAGGGCATCGGACCGGCCCGACTCGAGCGGCTGCGCGGACTGGTGACGGTATGAGCGACCCACCCGAAGGCAGGGCGAGATCACCCCGGACACGGCGACGGGCAGTAACGCAGGAGGAGGCGACCCGAGCGGCCTCGGCCTCGGCAACCGCATCCGTGGCGGCCCCGACCGCGACGGCCACCACGTCCGCACCTGCGCCCCGGGCCGCAACCTCTGCGGCAGTGGCGACTCCGGCGGCCGAGGCTACGGCGACTTCGGCACCGCCGACCACGGCCGCGGCCGTAGCAACTCCGTCCGACGGGGGTACGGCGGCTTCGGCTGCGGGGGCCGCGCTTGCGACATCGGCGGCACCAGCGGCCACGGCTGCGGCAACAGCGGCCGGTACCGCGACGGCTGCGGCTCGAAGGTCTGGGGGTCGAAGGTCTGGGGGTCGAGGGACCGCGGCGGCGGCATCGGGCCGGTGGGCGGCGGAACCCGTACAGGTACTGGATGCGCGGCTGGTCGGACCGGCGTTGTGTTGTTGGGCGGCAACCATTGTCGGGGTGGTAGCCGGGTGGCGTGTCGGTGCGCTGCTGGCAGCGGTACTGCTGGCGGTGGCGTTCGCCCTGTGGGTTGGGGTGACGCGGGGCGCGCGGCGTGCCGGGCAGGGTGTGCTCGCCGCACTGGCGACCGTGCTGATCGGGGCGGGATTCGCGGCGGCCGCGGCCTGGCACGACAGCCGGACGGCAGCGCATCCGCTGCGCGACCTGGATCGGGGGACGCACGTGTGGGCGAGCGTGATTCCGACGGATGATCCGAAGACACTGTCCGCCAAGGCGGTTCGCGGCAAGCAGTGGCTGGTGCGAGCGCGGCTCGTCGAGTACCGGTACGGCGCGGACACCGTCCGCGTCGGCGGGCGGGTGCTGGTCCTGGCGTACGGCGACACCTGGACTCACCTGCTGCCCGGTCAGCGGGTGGTGTTCCGTGCCAGGGTGTACCCACCGTGGCGGTCCGATCTCACGGTGGCGGTGCTGCGGGCGCAGGGTCCACCGGCGAGCATCGGCCCTCCACCCGGCTGGCAGCGGACAGCGGGCATCGTACGCACGGATTTCGCCGAATCCGCCGCTCGCGCACTGTCACCCGATGCGGCGGGGCTGCTGCCGGGTCTGGTCATCGGCGACACCTCGCGCCTACCCGACCACGTCCGGACGAACTTCCGCGAAACCCACCTCACGCACCTGACCGCCGTCAGCGGGGCGAATGTCACGATCCTGCTGGGCGCGGTGCTGCTGTCCATGCGCGCGCTCACCGTCGACCCCCGCCTGGCCGCCGTCGTGGCCGGTGCCGCCCTCGTCATGTTCGTGATCCTGGCCCGCCCCACACCGAGTGTGCTGCGCGCCGCCGTCATGGGTGCGGTCGCACTGCTGGCCCTGTGCACCGGCCGTCGCAAACAGGCACTACCCGCCCTGTGCACGGCCGTCATCGCCCTGCTCGCGTGGTCTCCCGACCTGGCCGTCGACGCGGGCTTCACCCTCTCGGTGCTCGCCACGGCGGGCCTCATCCTGCTCGCCCCGGGCTGGTCGGAATGGCTTCAGGCACACGGCTGCTGGCGCGCCCCCGCCGACGCACTCGCCGTGGCCGCCGCCGCCTTCGCCGTCACCACCCCCGTCATCATCGCCCTCACCGGCCACCTCAACCCACTGGCCATCGCGGTCAACGTACTGGTGGCCCCGGTCGTCGCGCCGATCACCGTCCTCGGTGCGCTGGGAGCGGTCTTCGCATCGCTGTGGAATCCGCTCGCCCAGCTGGCGCTCCACGGCACCGCACCCCTGCTCTGGTGGCTGCTCACCGCCTCCGAGCACGCGGCCGCCCTGGGCACGTCGATCACGGTACCGTCGGGCATCTGGTCCGGATCGGTCACGGCCGGTCTGTGCACGCTCGGATACCTGGCGGGGCGTAGAATCACACGGACCGGATAGCCCGCACGCTACCGATCCGGCAGCGGACACGCCTTCCAGGCACCATCCTCACGCACCAGATCGAAGGTCTTCTCCTCTTCCGAACCGAGAACCATCGCACGAACTCGGGCGGTGGCCGAATCACCGGTGATCCTGATGCGGTCGACACTCAGCACATCGGGTCGGTACACCGTGATATCGGTCTTGCGGAGCCCCCGGTACGTGTCGCGGTACGCGGTGCACGTCACCGCCACGAAAGCCGGATCATCGACGGTGGTGATCTGCAGGAAGCGCCGCAGGGTCGATTCGATCTGCGCCACATCCTGTTCCGTTGCCTCCGGCTCGCGGGTGCCCGCACCGGTCAGGTTGACCGCGACCGCGGCCACGGTGAGGAAGACGACCACGGCGGATCCGATCAGGATCAGCACAGCTGCCCTGCTCGGCGGCGGCTGTGTCGGAGGCGGAGGAGACGGCGATGGTGGCGGTTGCATGTAGTAGCCCCAGCCATCGACATAGACCGGTTCTGGTTGCGGACCCGTGGTCATCGGTCCCCTTCCGTTCGCCGAAACGGACAGCAAGATCGTACCCCCGCCCGGCGGGACGGGCTGTCGGTGCGGACTCGTAGGATCGGCTGCGTGACCGAACGCCCCGCGCCTCTGCATCTCGTGCTCGGTGAAGAAGAGCTGCTCATCGAGCGGGCCGTCTCCGCGATCGTCGGGCAGGCTCGGGCGGTGACCGGTGATCCGGATGCCATGCCGGTGGATCGGATGCGGGCGGGGGACGCCGGTACGGCGGAACTGGCGGAGATGCTGAGTCCATCGCTGTTCGCCGAGGACCGGGTGATCGTGCTGGAGTCGGCGGCCGAGGCGGGCAAGGACGCGGTCGGGGTGATCCAGGCGGCCGCCGCCGCGCCGCCCGACGGCGTGGTGCTGGTGGTGCTGCACACCGGGGGCGGGCGGGCCAAGGCGCTCGCGCCCGCGCTGCAGAAAGCGGGTGCGGTGGTGCACAACTGCGCCAAGCTCACCAAGGCGAACGAGCGCGCCGAGTTCGTGCGCAACGAATTCCGCGGCGCCGGAGTGCGGGCATCCGCCGACGTGGTGCAGACGCTGCTGGAGGCCGTGGGGTCGGATCTGCGCGAACTGGCCGCCGCCTGCTCCCAGCTGGCCGCCGACACCGGCGGCAAGATCGATATCGCGGCGGTGCGGCGCTACTACTCGGGCAGAGCGGAGGTCTCCGGCTTCGACGTCGCCGAACTCGCGGTCTCCGGCAACCGCCCGGCCGCCATGGAGGCACTGCGCTGGGCCACCGACCGCGGCGTCCCGGCGGTGCTGCTGGCCGACGCCCTCGCTGATTCGGTCCACACCATTGCCCGGGTCGGCTCCGCCGGCCTGCGCGCCGACCCCTTCAAAATCGCCCCGGAACTCGGCATGCCGCCCTGGAAGGTGAAGAAGGCCCAAGCCCAGGCCCGCGGCTGGACCCCCGCCACCATCGGCGACGCCCTCCAGGTGGTCGCCGCCCTCAACGCCGACGTCAAAGGCGGCGCGGCCGACACGAACTACGCCCTCGAACACGCCCTCGCCCGCATCCTCGACCTACGCGAGCACGCCTGACCGGATACTTCCACGGCCCGGAAACCCTACTCGGCCTACGACAGCCGCCCTCTGACCACCGACATCATCGCCTCGTACACCGGCGATCAGGATGCGTCCGCAGGCGCGCAGTCGATGCAGTATCGGATTGTCGGACATCGCCGACACCGTTCAGGCGGCCGTATCGCGCACGGTCGGTGGAAAAGCCATGGGTGAGGTGCCCGTCATGTCCACCGCGATGCCGGTCGGGTTCGGGCGGGTGGTGGCGAAGTCGGTCAGGCGCTGGCCGCTGAGGGTTTGGTAGGCGTGGGGTGAGTCCGGGGTCGGGGTGTCGCGGGCGGCCAGCCATCGGGCGTACTCCTCGGTGTCGGTGAAGGCGCAGATCCAGTCGACGCCGCCGTAGGTGGAGGTGGTGATGCGGCGGTCGGGGGTGAGGGGGAGCAGGAGGATGGCGTCGCGGAAGGTTTGGCGCAGGGCGGTCGGGTTGCCGAAGCCGGCGTAGAAGGCGGCGACTTCCGCGCGGAAGGCGGGGGTGGTCGGGCCCAGGTCGATCATGGCGGTCCCCTGTTCCGATCAGCGGGCCGGGCGTTGGGATTTGGGCAGTTTGCCGACGATGGCGTCGTAGGAGCCGTCGACGAGTTCGCGTACCTCGTCCTCGGGCACCTTGCCGACGAAACTCACGCTGTTCCAGCCGTAACGGCCGATGTAGGCCGACGCCGACACGTCGTCGGGGTACACGCGCACCAGTTCGTCGGCCTCCTCGCGGTTGCGGCCGCATTTGAGCGTGAGGGAGGTGTCGCCGAAGAAGGCGAAGATCTTGTCGCCGACCTTGGCGACCACGTCGCCTTCCCACGGTTCGTCCTGCCAGGCACCGGGTTTGGCGAGGCAGTAGGCGAGCCATTCGTCCATCGCTCCTCCTATATCGGCAGCAGGCGGCCGACCACGGCGGTCAGCTGTCGGGCATTGCGGCATTCGTGCATCTCGACGATCTCGGCGTACTTCTTCGCCGCGGAATCACCGGTGCCCCACATCTTCTCGGCTTCGGGATTGAGCCAGTAGGAGTGTTTGGCGGTGGCGGCGAGCCGGCTCAGCACCGCCAGTTCCGGGTCGCGGTAGTTGGTGCGGGCGTCGCCGAGGACGAGCAGGGAGCTGCGGCTGGTGACCGCGTCGGGGAAGTCGTCGGCGAAACCACGCAGGGCCGAACCGTAGTCGGAATGGCCCTCGATGCCGACCACCCGGGTCTCGGTGAAGATGCGCTTGGTGATCTGGTCGAGCGGGGTGACCTGGTCGAACAGTCCGGTGACCTCGTCCACGCGGTCGACGAACGCGAAAATCCGCACCCGCGAGAATTGTTCGCGCAGCGCATTCACCAACACCATGGTGAAGCTGGAGAATCCGGCCACCGAACCCGAGATATCGCACAGCAGTACGAGATCTGGGCGGCCGGGGCGAGGCTTGCGGGTGACCAGGTCGATCGGCACCCCGCCGGTGGACATGGACTTGCGCAGCGTCTTGCGCAGATCGATCTCCCCGCGCCGCGCCCGTCGGCGACGGGATGCCAAGCGGGAGGCCAGCACTCGCGCCAACCGCTGCGAGCTGCGGCGCAGTTCGGCCAGTTCGTTCTCGGAGAGCCGCAGGAAGTCGGCGTCCTCGGCCTGGCGCTGCACACCATAGGTGGCGACCCGCTCGCGGCCCAGCCGTTCGGCGACACGGCGACGGGTCTCGGCCTCCACGGTGCCGCGAAAAGCCTTGACCCGCTGGCGGGCCGCGCGGCGCGCGACCTCGTTGCCGAACTCCGACGGCGCGGCATCGGAGTCCATGCCCGCGGCCAGCCCCGCCAGCAGCTTGCTCACCAGCAGTTCCGGCTGGAGATCCTTCAGCGCCTGATAGGCGGAGAACGACGGCCCCGAGGCGGACTGGTACTGCCCCAACTCCTCGACCAGCTGCGCGGCCAACAGCTGCAACCGCTGCGCCCGCTCGCCCGACGGATCCTGGGCCAGCAACTCCCCCAACATCTTCCGCAGCGCGATGATGTCCACCGAACCGTCGGCCCGGTGCGGGATCTCGATGTCCTCGGCCCCGACCCGCTCCCCCAGCGCGGCCGGGAACCACAGGTCGAACAGCCCGTCGAAGGTGGTGCGCTGGGTGGTGCGGCGCAGCAGCGCGCACGCCAACCCCTCGCGCAGCACCTCGCGATCCATGAGATCCAGCACGGTGACCACCCGTCCGGCGTCCACGGTCTCGGACGGTCCGACCGGAATGCCCCTGGCGCGCAAGGCTTCCACGAAGCCGACCAGATGGCCCGACAGGCCGTGCGGCGCGGTCGGCCCGAGTTCGGCCTGCCCGCGCGCGCCGGGGGCCGAACCGCCGCTCACCGCGCGCTTGGCGGCCGAGACCAGCGCCCGCGGATTGTTGGGTACGCCGCCGAGCATGACGTCACGCCAGCTTCAGCTCATTGAGGGCACGCAGGTGGTCGGCCTGGTGTTTGAGCACCACGCCGAGGGTGGCGCGCACCGTCTTCTCGTCCAGATCCCTGGCTCCGAGGGCGAGCAGGGTGCGCGCCCAGTCGATGGATTCGGCCACCGACGGCAACTTCTTCAACTGCATGCCGCGCAGTACGTGCACGATCCGCACCAGCTGCGCCGCCACCGCGGGCTTCAGCTCGGGTACCCGGCTGGCCAGGATGCGCCGCTCCAAGTCCTCGTCGGGGAAGTCGATGTGCAGGTACAGGCAGCGGCGTTTCAGCGCCTCGGAGAGCTCGCGGGTGGCATTGGAGGTGAGCACCACGAACGGGCGGCGGGCGGCGGTGATGGTGCCCAATTCCGGGACCGTGACCGAGAAGTCGCTCAGCACCTCGAGCAGCAGCCCTTCGATCTCGACATCGGCCTTGTCGGTCTCGTCGATGAGCAGCACCGTCGGATCGGCGCGCCGGATGGCGGTCAGCAGCGGCCGGGAGAGCAGGAACTCCTCGGTGAAGACGTCGGCTTTGGTTTCGGCCCAGTCGTTTTCCGAGGACGCCTGGATGCGCAGGATCTGCTTGGCGTGATTCCACTCGTACAGCGCCCGCGATTCGTCGACGCCCTCGTAGCACTGCAACCGCACCAGTTCGGCCCCGGCGACCTCGGCCACGGCCTTGGACAGCTCGGTCTTGCCGACGCCGGCCGGTCCCTCGATGAGCAGCGGCTTGCCGAGCCGGTCGGCGAGGAATACCGACGTGGCGGTGCCCTTGTCGGCCAGGTAGCCGGTCCGGGCGAGACGCTCGATCACATCGTCGACCGACGAGAAGATCGGCTCCTGGGTGGGAGTGGATGTCGGAGCCAAGGGTGCTGTCCTTCCTGGAGGGGCGGATGGGTACACCGTACGGTGTACAAACCCATCCGCACCAGTTGTACTACACGGGCCGAATCTGCCCGTCGCCCCACACGATCCACTTGGTGGAGGTCAGTTCCGGCAGGCCCATGGGGCCGCGAGCGTGCAGCTTCTGGGTGGAGATGCCGATCTCCGCGCCGAAGCCGAACTGCTCACCGTCGGTGAAGGCGGTGGAGGCGTTCACCATGACGGCGGCGGCGTCCACCCGGTTGGTGAATTCGCGGGCGGCCCGCAGGTCACCGGTCACGATGGCCTCGGTATGGCCCGTGCCCCAGTGGTTGATGTGCTCGACGGCCGCGTCCAGGTCGTCGACCACCTTCAGGGCGATGTCCAGGGAGAGGTATTCGTCGGCCCAGTCGGTGTCGGTGGCGGGCACCAGGCCGGGCAGGTCGCCGTGGATGGTGACGCCCGCGCCCTCCAGCGCCTGGATCAGGCGCGGTACCGCGGTATCGGCGATGGCGGCGTCGACGAGCACCGTCTCGGCGGTGTTGCACACGCTCGGGCGGCGGGTCTTGGCATTGAGCAGGATCGATTCCGCCATGGCGAGATCGGCGTCCCGGTGCACGTACACGTGGCAGTTCCCGGTGCCGGTCTCGATGGTCGGCACCTGTGCGTCGCGCACCACGGCATTGATGAGTCCCGCACCGCCGCGCGGGATCACCACGTCCACCAGCCCGCGCGCCTGGATCAGGTGCGTGACGCTGGAACGGTCCTCGGCGGGCAGCAGTTGCACCGCGTCCGACGGGAGTCCCTGTGCGGCAAGGGCTTCGCGCAATACCTCGACCAGGGCGGTATTGGAGCGCACGGCGGAGGAGGAACCGCGCAGCAGGGCGGCATTGCCCGACTTGAGGGTGAGCCCGAAGGCGTCGACCGTGACATTGGGCCGCGCCTCGTACACCATGCCGACCACGCCGAGCGGCACCCGCACCTGCCGCAGCTCCAAGCCGTTGGGCAGGGTGGACCCGCGCACCACGTCGCCGATCGGGTCCGGCAGGCCCGCGACCTGCCGCAGGCCGGAGGCGATGCCGTCGACGCGGGCCGCGGTCAGCCGCAGCCGGTCCAGCTGCGCCTCGGCCGTGCCGCCCGCCGCGGCGATCTCGATATCCTCGCCGTTGGCGGCGAGCAGCCGGTCCTCGGCGGCGAGCAGCGCGTCGGCGGCGGCGTGCAGTGCCTCGTTCTTGCGTGCGGTGGTGAGCTGTGCGAGCGTGCGCGAGGCCACCCGGGCCCGGCGCGCCGCCTCGTGCACCACCTCGCGGACGTTGTCCAGGTCGGCGGCAGTTCCTGCTGTCATGGGTACAGCCTAGGCGGCCCGACCACTCGGCATTCGTCGGTGGCCGCCATTACGGTGTGCTCATGGCCGCGAGCATTCGGATGTCGTCGGGGACGGGTCGCTGGACACTGCTGGCGACGGTGCTCGGGTCGGGGATGGCCATGCTCGACGCCACGGTCGTGAACGTGGCGCTGCCGAAGATCGCCGCGGAGTTCGGCTCGTCCATGGCGGGTTTGCAGTGGACGGTCAATGCCTACACGCTGACGTTGGCGGGCCTGATCCTGCTGGGCGGATCGCTCGGGGACCGCTTCGGGCGCAAGAAGGTGTTCCTCATCGGCGTGGTGTGGTTCGCCATCGCGTCGGCGCTGTGCGGTGCGGCGCAGGATATTTCGATGCTCATCGCGGCGCGGGCGCTACAGGGCGTGGGCGGGGCGCTGCTGACGCCCGGATCGCTGGCGATCATCCAGGCGTCGTTCGCGCGGGAGGATCGGGCCAAGGCGGTCGGCGCGTGGTCCGGCTTGGGCGGCGTGGCCGGCGCCATCGGACCGTTCCTGGGCGGCTGGCTGGTGGACGTCGCGGGCTGGCGGTGGGTGTTCCTGCTGAATCTGCCCCTGGCCGCCGTGGTGATCGCGGTGACGCTGCGGCACGTTCCGGAGACCTTCGACGAGGAGGCCACCGGCAAGTTCGACATTCTCGGCGCGGTGCTGGCGGCGCTGAGCCTGGCCGGAATCACCTACGCGCTCACCGAGGCTCCCGACGCGGCGGGGAATGCGGGGCTGGTGCTCACCGCCGGCGTGGCCGGGGTCGCCGCCGCCGTCGCCTTCATCGTGGTGGAGCGCCGCCGCACCGGACGCCGCGCGCAGCCGCGCGCCATGCTGCCGGTGGACCTCTTCAAGTCCCGGCAGTTCACCTCCATCAACCTGGTCACCTTCGTCATGTACGGGGCCATGGGCGTGGTGTTCTTCCTGCTGGTGCTCACCCTGCAGGTGGTGGCGGGCTTCGATCCGATCGCGGCGGGCACGGCCATGCTGCCGGTCACCGTGCTCATGCTGCTGCTGTCGGCGCGGGCCGGGGCCCTCGCGCAGCGGATCGGGCCGCGCATTCCGATCACGGTCGGCGTGCTGCTCGCGGCGGCGGGCATGCTGCTCATGACCCGGATCGGACCGGACACCTCCTACCTGTGGGACGTGGTGCCCGCCGCGCTGGTGTTCGGCCTCGGGCTGTCGCTGGCCGTGGCTCCGCTCACCGCGACCGTGCTGGCGGCGGCGTCCGAACGCCACGCGGGCATCGCCAGTGGTGTGAACAATGCCGTGGCCCGCGCGGCCGGTCTGCTCGCGGTGGCCGCCATTCCGCCGCTGGCGGGGCTCACCGGCGACGCCTACAACGATCCGTCGACCTTCGCGAGCGGCTTCCGGGTGGCACTGCTGATCTGCGTGGCGCTCATGCTCGGGGCCGCCGTCGTCACCTTCACCACCGTCCGCGACGATACGCTGAGCACGGCCGCGCCCGACGCCGAACCGGAGTGCAAGGTGCACTGCGCCGTGACCGGGCCGCCGCTGGAGCCGATCGAGCACGGCTCGCATCCGCGTTCGCGCGGCTGATTCCGCCGCCTTCCGTGACCGGCATCACCGTGCGCCGGTCGGAATAACCGCGCCCCGCTGCGCCGTTCACTTGGTTGCCATGTCCACAAATTCTGGATATGGTTGCCACATCCACCAAGTGGATGCCACGACGAGGAGGACGCGTGCAGTTCGGAATCTTCACGGTCGGTGACGTCACCACCGACCCGACCACCGGCCGCACCCCCGGCGAGGCCGAGCGCATCAAGGCGATGGTCGCCATCGCACGGAAGGCCGAAGAGGTGGGCCTGGACGTGTTCGCGACCGGCGAGCACCACAACCCCCCGTTCGTGCCGTCGTCGCCGACCACCATGCTCGGCTACATCGCGGCGCGCACCGAGAACCTCATCCTGTCCACCTCGACCACGCTCATCACCACCAACGACCCGGTGAAGATCGCCGAGGACTTCGCCATGCTCCAGCACCTGGCCGACGGTCGCGTCGACCTCATGCTCGGACGCGGCAACACCGCACCCGTCTACCCCTGGTTCGGCCAGGACATTCGCGACGGCATTCCGCTGGCCATCGAGAACTACCAACTGCTGCACCGGCTCTGGCGCGAGGACGTGGTGGACTGGCAGGGCCGCTTCCGCGCTCCCCTACAGGGCTTCACCGCCACGCCCCGCCCGCTCGACGGCGTCGCGCCGTTCGTCTGGCACGGTTCCATCCGCAGCCCGGAGATCGCCGAGCAGGCCGCCTACTACGGCGACGGCTTCTTCGCCAACAACATCTTCTGGCCCAAGGAGCACTTCCAGCGGCTGATCGGGCTGTACCGTCAGCGCTACGAACACTACGGGCACGGTTCGGCCGATCAGGCCATCGTCGGCCTGGGCGGACAGGTGTTCATGCGCAAGAACTCCCAGGACGCCATCCGCGAGTTCCGCCCCTACTTCGACAACGCGCCCGTCTACGGCCACGGACCCTCCCTCGAGGACTTCATGGACCAGACGCCGCTCACCGTGGGCAGCCCGCAGCAGGTCATCGACAAGACGCTGACCTTCCGCGAAGCCTTCGGCGACTACCAGCGACAACTGTTCCTCATCGACCACGCCGGACTGCCCCTGCGCACCGTGCTGGAGCAGCTGGAGCTACTGGGCGAAGAGGTGATTCCGGTGCTACGCCGGGAATTCGCCGCCGCTCGCCCCTCACACGTCCCGGACGCGCCCACCCACGCCTCGCTGCTGGCGAAGCGCGCCGCGACCGCCGAAACCGCTCGATAACGAACAACCACAACGAGGAGAGACCATGACCGCCAGCACCACCGCCCTGACCGCCGGAACCTGGACCATCGACGCCGCGCATTCCACGCTCGGCTTCGCGGTACGCCACCTGATGGTGTCCAAGGTCCGCGGACGCTTCACCGACTTCTCCGGCCGGCTCGTCGTCGGCGAGGACGGCACCGCCAGCGCCGAGGCGGAAATCCGCGTGGACTCGGTGACCACCGACAATCCGCAGCGCGACGCCCACCTGCGCACCGCCGATTTCTTCAATGCCGAGAACTTCCCGCTGGCCACCTTCAAGTCCACCGGCTTCCGGGTCGTCGGCGAGGATTTCGAGGTCGACGGCGAGTTCAGCATCGCCGGTGTCACCAAGCCGATCACGCTCGAGGTGGAGTTCCTGGGCGTGAATCCGGGCATGGGTCAAGGCCCGGTCGCCGGTTTCGAGGCGAAGGCGGTCATCAATCGCCGAGATTGGGGAATCACCATCGATATGCCTCTGGCCGATGGCGGCGCGGTGATCGGCGACAAGATCACCCTGACCCTCGGCATCGAGGTCGTCCAGCAGGGCTGAACCACTTCGCCGCGCGGCGAACCGATCGAAAGCGAGGAGATATGAGCGAACCGACCGTCATCCAGCGGGACGACGCCGCCCCGGAACAGTTCGATATCGAGGTGGATGGCGAACGCGCCGGACTGGCCGCTTATGTGGACGCCGGTGACCAGCGCATTTTCTACCACACCGAACTCGATGATCGGTTCTCCGGCCGGGGCCTGGGCAGTGTCCTGATCCGGGAGGCACTCACCGCGACCCGGAAACAGGGCAAACGCATCGTCCCCGTCTGCCCCTTCGTCGCCCACTTCGTGGAGAAGCACCACGACTTCGACGATCTCGTGGACCCGGTGACACCGGAGGCCAAGGCGGCGGCCACGGCCGACTAGCGTGCGGCGGCGCGCATCGGCCCCGGACGGCACGGGGCCGATGCGGCCCGCCGCCACCCGGGGCCGACGTGGAGTTCGCGGGTGCGTTCCCCGCTGCGGGCTACGCCCGCAGATACACTGGCAACTCGGCGTGCCCATTGGAGATGAAGCTGGCCAGCGGAGTCAGCTGGTCCGGCGCGACCGCGAGCCGCATCTCCGGAAAGCGCCGGAACAGCGCGGGCAGCGCGGAATTGGCCTCCATCCGGGCCAGCGGCGCGCCCAGGCAGTGGTGCGCGCCGTAGCCGAAGGCCATGTGGTTCTTGTCCGCTCGCGCCAGATCGAGCTGATCGGCGGTGTCGCCGTGCACCTTCGGGTCGCGGCCGGGCCCGGCATAGCAGGCCAGGATCGGATCGCCCTTGGCGATGCGCACGCCGTCGAGTTCGATGTCGTCCACCGCGTAGCGCAGCGGCACGTGCACGACCGCGCCCTCGAGCCGCAGCGACTCCTCCACCAGATCCGACCAGGCCGCCCGGCCCGCCATCAGGTCGGCGCGCGCCTCCGGATGGGTGAGGGTGGCGAAGATGGCCTGGTCCAACAGGTTGATGGTGGTCTCGTGCCCGGCGGTGATGACCAGCAGCAGGGTGTCGACGAGTTCCTGCTCCTCCAGCGTCGAACCGTCCTCGTCGCGGGTGGTGATGAGCACGCTGGTCATATCGTCGCCCGGCGTCGCGCGCTTGTAGGCGATGAGCTCACCCAGAATCCGGTAGAGCTCCATGTAGTTCGCCTGCGACTCCTCGGGGCCGAGCGTGGTGTCGAAGACGCCGTCGGCGCACTTGCGCAGGCCGGGCACCAATTCGTCGGGCACGCCCATGAGTTCGGAGATCACCCGGATGGGCAGCGGATAGCAGAACGCCTCGCGCAGGTCGACCGGCTCCCCGGCCGGGGCGGCGGCGATGGCGTCGAGCAGCTCCGCGGTGATGGCCTCGATGCGCGGTTGCAGGGCCGTGGTGCGGCGCGCGGTGAAGGCGGGGGCGACGAGTCGGCGCAGCCGCCGGTGATCGGCCCCGTAGGCGGTGAACATATTGTTGACCGCCACCCACAGGAACAGCGGCCAGTCCGGCGGGATCTCACCGTTGATGAAGGCGGGCCAGTGCTGGCGCGGATCCTTGGAGACGCGCGAATCGGTGAGCAGGCTCGACAGCAGCGCGGTATCGGTGACCGACCACGCGGTCACGCCGCCGGGCAGTTCCACCAGGCTCGCCGGTCCACGCTCACGTAGTCGATCGATCTCGCCCTGGATGTCGGCTCCCGTGGGATCCAGGACGATGGGTTCGGTGGTCACGCTTTCTCCTTACGGCACGGTCAACGGAGCAGTCGGGGGGAAGACGACCGGCAGCGCGGTGAGGGACCGGTGGAAAGGTCCCGGCCGCCAGGCCAATTCGTCCACGGCGACGCCGAGCCGCAGGTCGGGCAGCGCGTCGAGCAGTTGGTCGATGGCGTCCTCGGCGATCAGGTACGCCGTCGGGCGGGCCGGACAGGCGTGCGGGCCGACGCCCCAGGACAGATGCGCGCGGTTGTGCAGCGCCCGCCCCGCGCCGATATCCGGGTCGTTGTTGCAGGCGGCCATGCCGATCACCACCGGCTGATGCGCGGGCAGCCACACCCCGTCGATGAGGATGGGCTGGCGCGGATAGCTCACGCAGTAGTTCGCCATCGGCGGATCGGAGTACAGCACCCGGTCCAGGGTGTCGCGGGTGGTGAGGCTGCCCGCGTGCAGACCGTCGGCCATGGTGCCGTCGATGAGCATGAGCCGCAGCGCGTTCACGATGAGGTTCTGCGCCGGTTCGATGCCCGCGCCGTAGAGGGTGACGATCTGGTGGATCATCTCCTCGTCGGACAGTTCGGCGGGGTCGGCGGCCAGTCGGGAGACGATGTCGTCACCGGGCCGGGATCGCTTGCTGAGCACCAGTTCCAGAATGGCCTCGGTGAGGACGCGGTTGCCCTCCTCGGCATCGACCCCGTCGAAGATGGCGGCCATTCCGGCGGCGATGCGCTGGCCGATCTCCGCCGGGCAGCCCAGCAGGGCGTTGACCGCTTCGAAGGCGAGCGGAAACGCGTACTGGGCCATCAGATCCGCGCTTCCGGACCCGCAGAAGGCGTTGATCAGCGGTACCGCGATGCGCTCCACGGTGTCGTGCAGCGCGTAGAGGTCCACGGCGCGAATGGCGGCCACATTGGCCTGCCGGTACCGGATGTGCTCGTTGCCCGCGCTGCGCAGGGCGTTCGGCCGCCATTCCAGCATGGGCATGATCGGGCTGTCGGCGGGGGCGGTGCGCTGCCAGTACCGGGGATCGGCGGGAAAGTGCTCGGGGTCGTTGAGGATGCGCACGGCGGCGCGGTATCCGACGACCAGGGTGGCCGGTACGCCCGGGGCGAGGTCCACCGGCGCCAATGGGCCGAAGCGGCGGCGCATCTGCTCGTAGGCGCCGTGCGGATCGGCCGCGAATTCCGCGGTGTACATGGCGATCCGGGGTCCATCGGAACCGATGGGCGAGCCGTAGGGCACCGGGGCGGTGATGGGCTCGATGAAGTTGCGGGTCACCGCATGGACCCCGCACGGCGGGACAGGTATTCCACCAGCGTGATCAGGGAGCGGACACAGGTGCCGCGATCGCGGGCGTCCAGCGCCATCAGCGGTGTGTCCGGGGTGAGATCGAGGGCGTCGCGCACCTCGCCGAGCGGGTACCGGATCGCATCGTCGAATTCGTTGATGCCGACGGCGTAGGGCACCTCGCGCTCCTCCAGCAGGGCCAGCACCTCGTCGGACTGTTCGATCCGCCGGGTGTCGACCAGGACCAGCGCACCCAGCGCACCGCGGGCCAGTTCCTCCCACAGCGGGACGAAACGATGCTGTCCCGGAGTGCCGAACAGGTACAGGGCCAGCCGCGGGTTCAGGGTGATGCGACCGAAGTCCATGGCCACGGTGGTGGTCGTCTTACCGGGCAATCCGGCCATATCGTCCACGCCCACACTGGCTTCGGTAATGGTCTCCTCCGTGTGCAGCGGCCGGATCTCGGAAACGCTGGCGACGAAGGTGGTCTTGCCGACGCCGAAATTGCCCGCCACCAAGAGTTTCACCGATCGGGTGACGGTATCGGGAACGTGATCGACGACGAGCTCAGGCCGAGAGAGCGCGGAGCCCATTCAGTACCTCCTCCAGCAACGCAGCATCCGGCATCTCTTCGGCCGGGGTAGGAGTGGTCAGGTGTCCGCTGTCGAGCAGGTCGGCTGCGACGATCTTCACGACGGACGGCGGCAGGTCGAGATATGCCGCGACCTCGGCGAGCGACAGGACACCACGACGGCAGATACTCAGCACCCGGATCGCGTCGGGGGTGGCTCCGAGTTCGGGTTCCCGCGCCGCGACCACCAGGGTGACCAAGCCCAGATTCCGGGTCGGCCGGCTCCGGCCGCCCGTGCGCACGTACGCCCGGACCAGGTCCGGATCCCGCCGCTGCCCGGTCATTGCAGGTCGCCGCCAACCCTCTGGTTCGACATCGAACCCAGCTCGTGCCCGACGCGGACCGCGAGCGCGTTCATGCGGTGCGCGACCAGGCTGACGTCCACCTCGGCGGTGGTCGCCACCCCTAGCAGCGCACCCACTCCGGCGGCGGTGATGAAGATCATCCCGCCGTCGTACTCGGTCATGTTCTGGCGCACCGAGTTCGAATTGCCGCAGAACTCGCCGAGCGCCTTGCCGAGTGAACGCAGGCCCGACGCCGCGGCGGCGAAGCGCTCGGCGTCGTCCACGCCGATACCACCGGTGTGCGCGATCCGTAGCCCGTCGTCGGAGAGTAGGACGGCGAAGCGCACGCCCGGAATCTCCAATTCGCTGAGCATCCACGCCAATTTATTGGCGTGCTCGGTTACGGCGGTGCCGGGTGTTCCCATCGGAAACGTCATCCCTTCGGTGTCAACGTGCGCTGTCAACGCGCGGCGGCGCGGCCGCTCTGCGAACCGCTGTGCCAGGCGGCGGCGATATCGGGTCGAGCAATGCTGGTGTCCTGCTGCGTTTCCGCCTCAGGGCGCGGTTCCCGGACGGTACCCACCGCCGCGAGCGCGGGGGACCGGCGACGGCGTTTGGGCAGGCCACCTTCGGTGATGTCGCGCACCGATGCGGGCTCCTCGGTCGGCGCCGGGGCCGGCGCGGGGTCGGGTGCGGGGGCGGCGACCTGCGGTACCGGCACGACCTCGGTCGCCGGGCCGTCGACTCCGGCACGGCGGGGCACGAACAGCGCCTCGGGCACGAACACCATCGCGCGGGTACCGCCGTAGGCGTTGGGGCCGTCCACGTAGACGGTGAAGCCGTAGCGCCGGGCCAGCGCGGAGACGCTGGGGAAGCCGACGCGGGGGGTGGGTCCGAGCTGGTGGATGTCGACCGAGCGCTCGCCCGCCAGCACCTGGCGCGCCTCCTCCATCTGCTCGTTGTTCATGCGCACGCCGGCGTCGTCGATGATGATGGTGACGCCGTGGTGCCCCTCCTGGAATCCGACGTCCACGTAGGAGGTGGGCGGCGAATAGCGCAGGGCGTTGTCGAGCAGGGTCGCGATGGTGTGCACCAGCGGTTCCACGGCGCGGCTGATGACCACCCGGTCGAGCTGGTTGAACCGCACCCGGGTGAAGTCGCGCACGCGGCCGATCGCGCCGCCGACGATGTCGGTGAGCGGCTGCTGCGGCCAGCGACGGCCCGGCAGACCACCGGAGACGATCACGTAGGACTGCGCCTGCCGCAGCATCTGCTGCACGCTGTGGTCGATGCGGGTGAGGGTTTCGTACACCTCGTCGCCGCGATGCTCGCGCAGCGCGTTGCTCACCACTTGGCCCACGTCCGCGCCGAGGCTCACCACGGAGGTGCCGAAGGAGCGCACCGCCGCACCGGTGGCCGTGCGCGCACCGGATTCCAGTTCGGCGCGCACCGACGCCTCGGCGCGGGCGATGGCTTGGCGCGCGTCCTCTTCGAATTCGAGTCGGCTCTGTTCCCAGGCTTCGGTGCGCATACGAAGCTCGTGCTCCAGCGCACGGGCGCGCGTGCGCTCCCGTGCCGCGTAGGCACCGAGCGCTCCGAGGAGCAACAGAGCGACGACCCAGGAAATCACCATGGCGATGGATAGATTCACAGCGTTCGGTCTCGCCCTTCCTCGCAGCTCATGTCGAGTGTTCGGAGATCGCGCGCGCGGCAGCGGCTTTCATTGCGCGCGGACTGCGATTCCGACGACTCGAACACAGTAGCAGCATCGCAGCGAATCCTCGACCGACTCCGCAAGATCGGAAAACCGTGCACTGCACGGTATTACGCGAGGCGTCAGTTCGCGGTGGCGGACGCGCGCGTGTACTGGTCCACCAGCGCCGTCAGCTGTTTCCCGGTGCGCTCGAGCGGTTCGACGGACCGCTGTGCCAATGACATGACAATCGCGCCCTCTAC
Organism: Nocardia sp. CC227C; assembly: GCF_030767025.1. Lineage (GTDB taxonomy): Bacteria > Actinomycetota > Actinomycetes > Mycobacteriales > Mycobacteriaceae > Nocardia. The sequence goes on from NZ_JASITE010000005.1 coordinate 34,069, forward strand.
CGCGGCGATGATGGTGGTCGCCAGTGTGCGCGCGGTCTCGGGATCGACCTGTTCGGCCCGCAGGCGCTCGGTGAGGATGTCCTCCCACTCGGCGAACACGTCCCCCGCCGCGTCGGCGGCCGCCGCCGATTCCGCGCGGCCCAGCGCGGCGGCCACGATCGGGCAGCCCGCGGAGAAATCGCTGGCGATGAGGGCTTCGCGCCAGATCCCCGGCACGGCGGCGATAGCGGAGACCGCGTCCGCACCCGCCGCGAAAGTTCGGATAAGGGCACTTGACGCCGCCCCGGCGGCCCGAGTGGCCTCGGCGACCAGTTCTGCCTTGCCGCCCGGGAAGTTGAGATAGATCGAGCGGCGCGAGATGCCGCTGTGCTCGAGCAGTTGCGCCACGCCCGTACCCGCGATGCCGTAGCGGCGCATGAGGTCGATCGCGCTGCCGACCAGTTTGTCCCTGGCTCCCATCTGCGCACCCCTTTCCGCGTCGGCCCGCCGTGATCAGTCTACGGCTTGTCCTAGACCGGTTGGTGTACTACCGTCCGAGTATACCGATTGGTCTACCAACCCGGGCAGCTCGGTCCGCCGACCCGGGCAGCCACTCCACACGAACGGGGGCCGACGATGCCGACCCTGCACGACCCGTTGCCGCTCGCCTGCGGCCGGACCCTGCCCAACCGGATTATGAAGTCCGCCCTCAGCGAGGGCCTCGGCGACTCCGACCGCGCACCCGACGAGCGCCTGGAACGGCTGTACCGCCGCTGGGGCGCGGGCGGCTACGGGCTGCTGGTCACCGGCAATGTGATGGTGGACAGCCGCCACCTCGGCGAACCGGGCAATGTGGCCATGGAGGACGAACGCCATCTCGGGGCGCTGACCCGCTGGGCCAAGGCGGGCAAGGACGGCGGCACGCCGGTATGGGTCCAGCTGAACCATCCGGGTCGGCAGGCCAACCCGCTGGTCACCCGGCGTCGCCCGGTCGCGCCGTCGGCCGTCGCGCTGACCATTCCGGGCCTGCCCACGCCGCGAGAACTCACCGAGGACGAGATCGTCGACATCATCCGGCGCTTCGGCACCGCCGCCCGGGTGGCGGAGGCGGCCGGATTCGACGGTGTGCAGATCCACGGGGCACACGGCTATCTGGTGTCGCAATTCCTGTCGCCGCTGTCGAACCGGCGCACCGACGGCTGGGGCGGCGATCCCGAGCGGCGGGCTCGATTCGCGCTCGAGCTGGTGAAATCCATTCGCGCGCAGGTGAGCCCCGGTTTCGCCCTCGGAATCAAGTTGAACTCGGCCGATTTCCAGCGCGGTGGGTTCACCGAACAGGAATCGCGGGACGTGGTGGCCCGGCTGGCGGCCGAGGCCGTCGACCTCATCGAGATCAGCGGCGGCAGCTACGAATCCCCCGCCATGATGGGCCGACCGCGCACGGTCGCGGCGAGCACCCGAGCCCGAGAGGCGTACTTCCTGGACTACGCCGACACCGTGCGCGGTGTCGCCGGAACCACGCCGATCGCGGTGACTGGCGGATTCCGCACCCGCACGGCCATGGCCGAGGCGGTCGCGTCCGGGCACTGCGATGCGGTCGGGCTGGGCCGCCCGACCGCCGTGTTCCCCACGGCGGCGGGCGATCTGCTCTCCGGCCGCAGCGCGGCGCTGCACGCGCCGCGCATCACGCTGGGCCTGCCGCCGCGGCTGGCGGCAGGCGGCAATCTGAAGGCGTTCGACGGTGCGCTCGATCTCCAGTGGCACACCGACCAACTGCACCGCATGGGCTCCGGCGCGGATCCGGATCCGGCCCGCTCCCCCTGGCTCACGGCCGTGAACATGGTGCGCCACCACGGGGTGGACGCCTTCCGCAACAAGCGCTCCCCCGCCCCGCGTTCGGGCGACGACAGGGCGGCCCGCAAGTTCCGGCGGGAGCGCGCCCTCGGCCGCTACGTCATGAATCCGACGGTGCGGGCGCTGGATCGGGTGGGCGTGCGCACCACGCTGGCGACCGAGATCGAGACCATCGGCCGCACCTCGGGCGCACCGCGCCGGGTTCCGGTCTCGGTGCTGTTCGACGGCGAGGGTGCGTGGATGATCTGCCAGCACGGGATGCGCTCGGGGTGGGGACGCAATATCGCCGCGAATCCGACCATCCGGGTGCGCCAGGGCGATCGGTGGCGCACCGGCACCGCCACCCTGCTCCCGGAGGACGACGTGGTGGCGCGGGCGCGGACCTTCGCGCCGCATCCGCTGCTGGCTCCACTGGCCCGATCGATGTTCGCCGCGCTGGAGACGACTCCCGTTACCGTGCGTGTCACCTTCACCGACCAGGATTCTCCCGTCCGAACCTGAATCCCGGTGAATACCCGACGGCGGTCGTTCGAGTCCAATGCTCGAACGGCCGCCGTCGGCCCTGCCCGGGGCTCACAGATCCGGCCGGACCAGGATCTGGATGTGGTCGTCGGGATTGCGCAGGGCCTCGATCGCCCCCGCCACGCCGTCGAATCCGACCTCGTCGGTGATGAGCGCGGCCGCGTCGACCGTGCCTTCGGCGATGCGGTGCAGCGTGCGCGCGTACTCCTCGTGCGGGTAGACCATGCACATCTGCACCGAGATGTCCTTGTAGATGCCCACGATGGGCCGGATCACGTCATCGGTCATCACCGCACCCACCTGGAGAATCCGGGTCTCGCGCGGACACCGGTACAGCAGGTCGTTGAGCAAACCGGGCACCGCGGCACACACCCAGACGTGCGGCTGCTGCCCGGGCGACGCCAGCTCCCGCCAGACGTCCACCGGGTCCTCGGCGGCCGGATCGACCACGCGGTGTGCGCCCAGCCGCAGCGCGGCCGCCCGGCGCAGCGGCGACGGATCCGAGGCGACGATCGGCGCCGCGCCGCGCTCGGCGAGCGCCGCCACCGCGCCCAGACCCACGGGCCCGCAACCGATCACGATGCCGGTGCCCTCGGGACCGATACCCGTGCGCGCCACATTGCCGAAGCCGACGGCCAGCGGCTCGGTCAGGGCGGCCACCCGCGGCGGCACGTGGTCGGGAATCGGTTCCAGTGCCATGGCTTGCAACACCATGCGCTCGCCGTAGCCGCCCGGGAAGTCGTTGGAGTACCCGACGCCGTGGATGCCGCCCGCCGCGTCCAACGCCCACGGCAGCGCGACCACGGCCTGGCCGTCGGTGTAGGGCGTATCCGGTCCGGCCCCGATCACGCGGGCCGCCAGTTCGTGGCCCATGACCAGGTCGCGGTGCGGGTCGAACAGGAAGGTGGGCACACCGCTGTCGCGGGACGCCCGCAGGAATTCGTCGGTGTAGTCGAGGGCCTGTTTGTCGGAACCGCAGATCCCGCAGGCGATCGTCTCCACCAGCACCTGACCGGGTCCGGGCACCGGTTCGGGCACCTCGTCGACCACCAGCCGCCGATCACGCATGACTACCGCGCGCATATCACTGTCCTTCCCGGGGTGGCGCGACCGCGGCGGCCAGCGCCTGCCCGTGGCGTTCGAACGCGGCCTCCACTCCGGCGCGCATACCGGACATGAGCCGTTCGCTGTTGGCCTCGGCCCAGTCCAGGGAGGCCACACGATTGCGATTGGCGCGGGTGAAATGCGGGATCACGTGTTCGGCGAACAGCCGCGCCGAGCGCCGGGTGGCATCCCGGTCGGCCACGTCGAGCGCCAGCACCAAGAAGGTGCCGAAACCGCCGGACTGCTCGGCGAGATCGGTGATGGCGGCGATGGCGTCGTCCGGGGTGCCGATGGTGGCGCGGCCGAAGGCGGGGAATCCGGGGCCGACCCATTGCGCCACCGCCTCGGCGGCGGTATCGCCCCAGGGCACGTTCATTCCGCTGAGCTTGCGGATGTAGTCCACCAGATGTCCGATGCCCCATTCGACTTCGCGCCGCGCCCGCTCCCTGGTCTCGGCCAGGTGCATGGGCGCGACCAGCCGCCAGTCGGCGCGGCGCACGGTGTGGCCGTGCTCGGCCATGGTCTGCTCGTAGACCCGGAAGTTGGGCAGCAGCGCCTCGTAGCCGCTGGGATCGGACGCGGCGAGGGAGAGCAGTCCCGCGCCGTGCCGCCCGGCCAGCACCGCGCCGGACGGCGAGATCGTGGACGCCACCGCCATGTCCAGACCGTGCTGCTGATAGGGCAGCAGTTGCAGGCGGGCCTCGTGGAGCTCGAACCAGTCGGTCTTGGCGCTGACCACCTCACCGCGCAGCAGCCGGACGAGTACGTCCATGGACTCGTGCATCATGTCGCGCTGGCGGGACTGGGATATGCCCATCATGGCCGCGTCGGAGGCCAGCTGACCCGGGCCGATGCCCATCATGAGCCGCCCCTTGGTGAGGTGGTCGACCAGGCACAGCCGGTCGGCCAGCATCATCGGCTGGTGGTAGGGCAGCGAGTTCACGCCGGTCCCGAGCCGGATGTGGGTGGTGCGCTGCGCGGCGGCGGCCAGGAACACCTCCGGCGCGGCGATGATCTCCATACCGCCGGAATGATGTTCGCCCACCCAGGCTTCGGCGAATCCCAGCCGGTCGGCCAGTTCCACCAGCTCCAGATCGCGCTGGAGTTGCAGGGTCGGATTGCCGTTCAGCGGGTGGTACGGCGCGATGAAGAAGCCGAACCGGGTGGGTCCGGATGTGGTGGGCTGATGCACGTGTGGACGCTCCTTTGCGGATATGCAGTTGTGGGACGATCGTGGTGGGACCGCTTCAGCTCCCGGACCGGTTCAGCCCCTGGACCACTCGTGGCCCCAGTAGCTGTCGGCGGTCATCTCCTCCGCCAGGTAGTCGTCGCCGACGAGCATTCCCGCGCAGCCGAATTCGAGATCCCAGCCGCCCGGCGTGCGGACATAGAAGGAGATCATCTTGTCGTTGGTGTGGCGGCCCAGGGTGGACGAGAGGTGGTAGCCCGCCGCGGTGACGCGGTCCAGGGCGCGGCCGACGTCGTCGAGCGTGTCGACCTCGACCATCACGTGCACGATGCCCGGACCGTCGGGACGGCTGCCCGGGATCAGCGCCAGGCTGTGGTGGCGGGCGTTCACGCCCAGGAACCGGATCCAGATCGGCTGCTCCGGCGGGCCCACCCGGAAGGAGCCGCGCGCGGTGAAATCCAGTACCTCCGTGTAGAACCGGCGCGCGGCCTCGATATCGCGCACCGGCAACACCACATGTCCGAGTCCCAGCTCGCCGGTGACGAAGCGGGCGCCGTGCCGGGTGAGCACCGGGCTGTGGTCGAGCAGCGGGCCGTGGAACACCTCGATGGTGAAGCCCGACGGGTCGGTGAAGGCGATGGCCTCCTCCACATGCCGCGCCACGGCCTCGGCCGGTGACAGCGCGGTGACCGCGACGCCCGCCTGCTCCAGGGTTTCCCGCACCAGACTCAGCGACCGGCCGTCGGCCACCTGCCAGCCCACCGCGATCACCTCGTCGCGGTCGCCGGGCACCAGTTCGAAGCGGTAGGTGTGCTCGTCGGTGCGCAGGTAGACCGATTCCGCGTTCGGCCCCGATCCTTCCGCGAAACCGATGGTGTCGAAGGCGAATTCACGCCAGGCCCGCACGTCGGCGATACGCGCCCGCACGTAGCCGAGGGAGCTGAAGGCAGCCATGGGAACTCCTCTGGTATCGGAGGTGGTCAGGAATAGGTGACCGAGACGTCGTCGGTTTCGGGGACGGCCTGGCAGGCGAGCACATAGCCCTCGGCCAGATCCTCGTCCGCGAGCACCTCGTTGCGGCGCATGGAGACCTCGCCCGCGACCACCCTGCACACGCAGGCGCTGCACGCGCCCTCCCGGCAGGAGTACGGCGCTTCGATCCCCGCGGCCAGCAGGGTGTCCAGCAGGGTCCGGCGGCGCGGCCACGCCACCTCGTGGTGCTCGCCGTCGAGCTCCACGCGCGCCGTCGCCGATGCACCGGCGTCGGGTCCGGCGTCGGGTCCGGCGTCGGCGACGGTGTCCTCGAAGGGATTTCCGGCGAGCGAGACGAACTTCTCCAGATGCACCCGCTTGCGGTCCACGCCGAGTTCGGTCATGGCCGAGGTGACCGCGTCCATGAACGGGCCCGGACCGCAGACGAACACCTCCCGCCCCGCCCAGGGGCGGGCCACCGCGGCCAATTGCGCCACGGTCGGCAGGCCCTGCACGCTCTCCAGCCACTGCCATACCAGCAGCCGATCCGGATGCGCCGCGGTGAGGGCGGCGAGTTCGCCCGCGAAGATCACCGATTCGGCGTCGCGATTGGCGTAGAACAGCGTGATGTGCCCGGTGCCCTCGGCGAGCGCTTCCTTGAGTATCGACAGCACCGGCGTAATGCCGCTGCCCGCGCCGAACAGCAGCAGATCGGTATCCAGCGAGGCCGGGGTGAACAGGCCCGCCGGGGGCAGCGCGGCCAGCACGGTGCCCGCGACGGCGTTGTCGCACAACCAGTTCGAGCCGTACCCCTCCCGGGTGCGTTTCACGGTGACCTTGAGCGGGCCGCCCTCGTGCGGTGCGCTCGACAGCGAATAGCAGCGGCTCACCGAGCCGGTCAGCGCACTGGGAATGCGCAGGGTCAGGAACTGGCCGGGCCGGTAGCCGAAGCGCGCGGCGTGCGCCGGTTCCGGCGCGAGTTCCAGCGATACCGCGTCATGGGTTTCCCGCACCACGCGCACCACCCGCACGCTGGCGATATCACCGCCGCGCCGGGCCGTTTCCGGTTCCAGCTCTGTCACCGTCATCCATTCCTCCAGTACTCGTCGCGCGCTCGACCCCGCGGCGGCCGCCTGTCGTCGGCCCGGAGTGATCGGCGCGGCGCGACAACTCAGCGCAGCGTCCGGCCGCGGGTGCGCACGTCCACATCGCGCGTGCTCACACCCAATTCCCCGGCCGCCACCGCGATCTCGATGCTGGACCGCAGCGCCGGGCAGGTATGCGAGCGCAGGCCGTCGCGTGCCAGGCCGGTACACGCGGCCACGGCCGCGGTGTTCCACTGCACGCTGGTGTGCTGCGGGCTGAACTTCTCCACCGAGACGCACGTGCCGCAGGATCGGCAGGAAACCTGTTCCATGGCACCACCTCTCAGAACGGCGCGGTCGCGCCCTTGGCCAGGTTCTCGGCGACCTCCGCCTCCCACGCGGTGACCGCGCGGGTGGTGTCCACCTCGAATTCGAAGCGGGTGGTCATCTCCTCGGTGACGTCCGCGATATCGGTGTAGAACTGCTCGTACCAGCGGCGCAGCTGGTACACCGGGCCGTCCTCCTCGCACAGCAGCGGGTTGTTGATGCGACTCTTGCGCTTCCAGATGGCGGCGTCCTGTTCGAACCCCTTGCCCAGACCATTCGCGAACTTGTTCGCGATCTCGAGGGCCCGGTCCTCGTCCATGCCCTCGGGCTTCTTGACAATGGCCCCGTACTGGAGCACGAACCGGTTCTCCGAGACCGGATAGTGGCAGTTGATCAGGTAGCCCTCGACGGTCAGCCCGGCGCTCTCGCTGCGCAGATAGTCGATCATGTAGGAGGGGCCGTAGTAGGACGCCTCGGAGTGCAGGACGTTCTTGCCGCCGAGGGCCTTCGCGGTCTCGCCCATCATGTCCTCGCGCGAGACGGAGGTCATGTACTGGCTGGCGACATGGCCTTCGAAGACGTTCTTGAAGAAGGTCGGGAAGCCGTAGTGCACATAGAAGAAGTGCGCCATGTCGACCACATTGTCGATGACCTCGCGGGCATTGGCGTCGACGACCATGGTGTTCCAGGTCCAGTCGGTCCAGCCGTCGTCGAACGCGCCGTCGATGCGCGGAATGGCCAGTTCGGCGGGCGGCTGCCGGTGCTCCGGGTCGTTCCACACGAACAGCTGCTTGTTCTCCTCCATGGTCGGCCACGCCTTGGTGCGGGCCAGCGGCGGCACCCGGCGCGCGTAGGGGATGCCGGTGCATCTGCCCTTGCCGTTCCAGCGCCAGTCGTGGAACGGGCAGGCCAGCGAATCGCCCTTGACGGTGCCGTCGGCCAGGTTGCCGCCCATGTGCGGGCAGTAGGCGTTGAGCACGTTGAGCGTGCCGTCGGAGCCGGCGAAGACCACCAGTTCGGTGCCGAAAGCCGTAATGGGGTGCGGCTTTCCGTCACGGAAGGAGTCCGCCAGACCCAGGCAGTGCCAGCCGCGGGCGAACCGCGTGGGCGGTGCGCCCGCGTCGATCACGCGCACTTCACTGTCCATGGGGGTCATGTGAGGGTCCTTTCGGGAATCCGTTGATTCGAGGTTGCGGTCGCGGTGCCGGGCGTCGGCAGGCGAAGTCCCACTGGCCGGGAGGTGGCCACTGATGATCGAGACGCCGGACTACCGCTGGGCGAGGCGCCCGAAGGCCGCCCGGTAGAACAGCAGCGGTGACGCGTCGGAATGCTCGGTCAGGCCGGTCACGCGGGCGATGACGATGGTGTGGTCACCGCCGTCGACCTCGTCGTGGAGTTCGCAGTCGATGGTGGCCAGCGCGCCGCCCAGCCGGGGTGCGCCATTGGCCGAGGGCGTCCAGTCCACGCCCGCGAACTTGTCCGGTCCGGGACGGCCGAGTCGTCGGCAGATCTCGTCCTGGTGGTCGGCCAGGATGTTCACGCAGCAGCGGCCCGCCCGCCGGATGCGCGGCCAGGTGGTCGAGGTGCGCGCCGGAAAGAAGCTCACCAGCGGCGGGTCCAGGGACAGGGCGGCGAAGGACTGGCAGGCGAAGCCGACGGGATGCCCGTCGGCCAGCGCGGTGATCACGGTGACGCCGGAGCAGAACCGCCCCAGCACGGCCTTGAACGCCGCCGCGTCGATCGCCGGAACCTCGTCGAGAGCCGGTTCCACGACAACTCCTTATTTCGATCCGAAATATCGCTGGCAGTCATAACAGCAGGTCGGGCCGCACAAGCGTCAATATCGGGGTTCGGTCACCGGGACGCGGATCCGTGGAACATACGTAGTTCTCCCGATTCCTCCGTATGTACCGCAGGGCACTGTGATGGGTAGCACAACGTCCGAAACAGGTACATGCCTAATCGGCATAGTCCTAGACTGGACACGAACCAACGGAGGTACTCATGTCCGTCGCCCTGCTCTCTTCGGCGGAGAATCGAACCCCCATGCGCGGCAGAGACTCTCACGCCAAAGATGCCCGCAACGCCACCGGGGAGGTCCCGGTGTCGATGATCGAGCGCATGACGCTCATCCTGGACGCGTTCGATGCCTCCACTCCGACGCTCACCCTGCTCGGCCTGGTAGAGCGCACCGGACTGCCGCGTTCGACGGTCCATCGCATTCTGGACCAAATGATCAAACTTCGCTGGCTGGCACACACATCCGGCGGATACCGGCTGGGCATGCGCGCCCTCGAATTGGGCGGCCTCACCGCCGACCACAACGAGATCCGCGACGCGGTGAGCCCGCTGCTGCACGAACTGTCCCAGCGCACCGGCATGGTCGGCCATCTCGCGGTGCTCGACGGGCGCGATGTGGTGTACCTGGACAAGGCCGGTGGGCGTTTCGCCGCCAGCCTGCCCACCCGGCTCGGCGGCCGGATGCCCGCGCACGCAACGGGACTCGGCAAGGCCATGCTGGCCTGCCTGGAACCGAATATCGCAGAGGCCGCGGTGCGCGCCCGACTGCCCCGGCTGACCTCGCGCACCATCTGCGACGCCGACGCGCTCGGCCGCGAACTCCAGCAGATCCGCCTGCGCCAGGGGGTTGCCATCGACCGCGAGGAGGCGGTGGTCGGAATCGCCTGTGTGGCAGCGCCGCTGCGGGGTCGCGGCACCGCGCCCGCGGCCATCTCGCTGTCCGGCCGCGCCGACGCCATGAGTTTCGACCGGCTGGCCAGGGTGGTGCTCGAGGTGGCGCACGAGGCCGGTCGCACCCTGTTCCCGCGTCGTGCCCACTGGCGCTGAGCCCGGAAGACCGGGGGTAGATTGCAGTGATGACCGAAGGCGCAGCAGCGCGGTCCGGGCATTCCGACGGGCAGCGCCCGGACCTGCCGACGACCGCGTGGGCCGTACTCGGAATGCTCTCGCACGCGGACGAACTGTCCGGCTACGACCTGAAGAAATGGGCCGACTGGAGTCTCCAGTTCTTCTACTGGAGTCCGTCGTTCAGTCAGATCTACGCCGAACTCAAACGGTTGGAGAAACACGGCTACGCGACCTCGCGCACCGTGGTGTCCGAAGACGGCATGCGCGGAAAACGCATGTACGCCATTACCGAATCGGGACGCGCGGCCGCCGCGCACTGGGTGAACCACTCCCCAGTCGAGGCGCCGGTGCTGAAACACAGTGTGATGCTGCGGGCCTGGCTCGGCCACCTGGCCGAACCGGACCGGATGCGCGAAATACTGAACCAGCACATCGACTACGCCGAAACCATGCGGCGGCGCGCCCAGGCCGACGCCGACGGGGCGGACGCCAATCCGGAATGGGCCTATCCGAGCGCGGTGTTGCGCTGGTGCGTACGCCATTACGAGGCGGAACGGGAATTCGCCCGCGATCTCCTGGACGACCTGGAAAAACTGGCGGGAAAGCGTAACCGGCGCAAGGCTACCGAGAACCGGAATTCCGATAGTTCCCACTGACCGAACTCGATTGTTCTCGACGAACTCCGGGTGTGACACGGTTCACGCCATCGTGTTACCTACCCACCTGGAGGACGAATATGTCCACCTCCGTCGAAACCACGACGCCGCCCGGCGTCGGCGATGAGGACACCGGCCGTCTCGACGGCGCGTCGAAGCTGAGGATCTTCGGCGTCCTCGCGGTGATCGTGCTGTTCACCGAGGTCGCGCCCATGCAGTACGTCATGGTGTCGGCGGCGCTGCGCCAGATCGCACCCAGCTTCCCGACCGTCGGCGCCAACCTGAACTGGGCCATCATCATCTTCGGCGTCATCGGCGCCGCCACCTCACCGCTCATCGGCAAGCTGAGCGATATCTGGGGCAAGAAGAAGATGTTCCTCACCTGCGGCGTGCTGTTCATGATCGGCTGCGTCATCTGCGCGGTCACCAGCAACTGGCTGTTGTTCCTGTTCGGCCGTGGCCTACAGGCCACGGCCATCGCCACCGCGGTGATCTCCTACGGCCTCATTCGAGATCTCATGCCGCGCAGGCTGGTTCCGGTGGGCATCGGCATCGCCGCCACCGGTCTGGGCGTCTCGGCGCTGGCCGGTCCGCTCATCGGCGGCTGGATCGTGGAACACAACAGCTGGCGCGCCATCTTCTGGTTCCTGTTCATCTTCACCGCCGTCATGATCCCGCTGGTGATTCTGGTGGTGCCCGAATCGAAACTGCGGGTGCCGCAGCGGCTCGACGTCGTCGGCGCGGCGCTGCTCGGCGCGGGCGCGGTGCTCACCCTGATCTACCTGGACAACGGCCAGGCGTGGGGATGGACCGAACCCACCTCGCTGGCCTACCTGATCGGCGGCCTGGTGCTGCTGGCGCTGTTCCCGGTGGTGGAGCTGCGGGTGAAGCAGCCGATCATGGATATGAAGCTGCTGTTCACGCCGCGGGTGAGCGTGGTGCTGTTCATCGCCCTGCTGGCCTCGTTCATGATCGGGTACCAGTCCTACGCCATCGGCTACATGACCCAGTCGCCGCCCGAGTCCGCGGTGGCGGGCGAGGTCACCGCCGCCACCTGGGAACAGGTGAGATCCGGTGCGATGCAACAGGCGCAGGCCGCCGCCGAGGCGCAGGCGCGGGCACAGCTGCCGCCCGGGGTGGATCTGCCGCCGGGCGCGGTCCAGGTGCCCGAGGAGGCGGTGCTCGCGCAGCTGCCGCCGGATATGGTGCGGGTGGAGATGAACCCGGGATACTCCTACGGCGAAGGCTTCAGTCTGCTGGAGTTCGCCACCCATCTCGCCCTGGCGCAGGCGGTGATCTCCATGATCTTCGGTTTCGTGGCCGGGCTGTGGATTCGCCGGTCGGGTGCGCGCGTACCGCTGATCGTGGCGCTGTGCATCTTCGTCGGCGCGGCCGTCGCCTATGCCGCGCTCGGGCACGGCTGGGTGACCCTCGCCCTGATCAGCGCGGTCTTCGGAATAGCCTTCGGTATCTACTACGCCGCAACCCCCAACCTCATCGTGGAGGCGGTGCCCGCCCAGCAGCAGGGCGTCAGCGCGGGCATGCTCGGCGTCATGCAGGCCATGGGCGTCGCCATCGGGCTCGCGGTGGCGACCGCCTTCCTGCACGCCAATCCGGTGGCCGCGGATGTGACGGTGGCCGGGCAGCCGACGGTCACCAACGAGATACCGCTGCTGTTCTCCGACCGCGGATACGAGATCACCTTCTGGGTGATCGCCGCGACCTCGCTCATCGCGCTGCTGGGCGCGATCTGGATGAAGCACGGGCGTACCCCGGCCACCGGCGGCACCGCCTACTGAGTGGACCCGGTCCGACCGACATCCGGCCCGGAGGCGTCGTGCCTCCGGGCCGGATCCGGTCAGCGGGACGCTACCTCGCTGTTCTCGGCCCGGCATATTTCGATGTGAAAGACCGGAGGAGGTGGTCGACGATGACCGGTGCACTCGACCCGATCGCGAATGCGGTGGCGGCACTCGCCCGCGGCGACATGGTGCTCGTGGTGGACGACGAGGACCGCGAGAACGAGGGCGATCTCGTCCTCGCCGCCGAGCACGCGACGCCCGAACGCATCGCGTTCCTGGTGCGGCACACCAGCGGCCTGCTCTGCGTGCCCATGACGGGCGCGGATCTCGACCGACTCCGGCTGCCGCCCATGACCGCGGTGAACCAGGACCCCAAGGGAACCGCCTACGCGGTGGCGGTGGACGCCGCCGCCGGGGTGAGCACCGGGATCTCGGCCGCCGACCGGGCGCACACCATGCGGTTGCTGGCCGATCCGCGCACGACGCCGGAACAGCTGACGCGGCCCGGGCACGTGCTGCCGCTGCGCGCGAATCCCCGTGGCGTACTGGGGCGTCCGGGCCACACCGAGGCCGCCGTCGACCTGCTGCGGCTGGCCGGGATGCGGCCCGCCGGGGTGATCGCCGAGGTGGTCAACGACGACGGCTCCATGGCGCGGCTGCCGCAGCTGCTCACCCTGGCGCACGCCCACCAGCTGCCCATCATCTCCATCGCCGATCTCATCGCCCACCGAAAACGGCTGGAGCACGGCGTATCCCGGGTGGCCGAGACCCGCCTGCCCACTCCGGCGGGTGAGTTCCGGGTGATCGGCTACACCGACGAGCATTCGGGCGCGGAACACCTCGCGCTGGTGTACGGGGAACCGGCGGGCGCGGACGCGCTCGTGCGCGTGCACTCGGAATGTCTCACCGGTGACGCATTCGGCTCGCTGCGCTGCGATTGCGGCGCACAGCTCGACGCCGCCCTGCGGGCCGTCGCCCACGCGGGTCGCGGGGTGGTGGTCTATCTGCGCGGCCAGGAGGGCCGAGGCATCGGACTGCTGAACAAGTTGCGCGCCTACGAATTACAGGATGAAGGCGCCGATACCGTGGACGCCAATCTCGCACTCGGACTGCCCGTCGACGCCCGCGACTACGGGGCCGCCGCCCGCATCCTCACCGATCTGGGCGTCCGATCGGTGCGGCTGCTCAGCAACAACCCCGCCAAACAGTCCGGCCTCGAGACGCACGGTATCGCCGTCACCGACCGCATCCCGCTGCAAACCAGCCCGACCGAACACAATGTGCGCTACCTGCGGGCCAAGCGCGACCGCATGCGACATCACCTCACCGAGGTGGACCCGGCCGTCGGCTATCCCTGATCGGCGGCGGCGCGCGTGGCGTCGAGATAGCGGGCCAGGGCACGGCGCGGCCGGTCGGGCACGGTCGGCCGAGCGCGCACTACTCGGCGTGGTTCGCACGCTGTGCCACCGCACCGGTTTCCGGTGCGTTCAGCAGGTTGTCCAGACGCGCCGCCATGGCCGCGCCCGCGGCGTGCAGGGGTTCGGCCGAGCGGAGGGTGCGGCTCAGGATGAACGCGCCCTCGAGGGCGGACAGGATGGCGAGGATGGTCTCGCGGGCGTCGGCCGGGGTGAGGCCGCGGCGCACGAAATAGGTTGTGCCCCGGTCGATCCAGTCGGTGATGACCTCGGCGGCGACCTCGCGTAGGGCGGGCTCGCTGTCGGCGATCTCGCCCGCGACGGTGCCGACCGGGCACATGTTCATCCAGCCGCTCTGTTCGATGGTGTCGGCGGCCGCGGCGAAGGCGGCGGGGACGGCAGCGCGCAGATCGTCGTGCGGGTCCATGAGCAGGGGCAGCAGTTGGATGTAGGCCGCGCCGGAGGTGCGCAGCGCCTCCGCCGCGAGCTGCGGCTTGCCGCCCGGGAAGTGGTGGTAGAGCGAGCCCATCGGCGCACCGGAAGCGGCGGTGATCTGTTTGACCGTGACCGCGCTGTACCCGTGCACCCGCATGAGTTCGGCGACCGCCGTGACGAGGCGCTCCCTGGTCCCGGTTGACATCTTCTCACCCACCCCACCAGACTAGAGCAAACGCACTAGAGCGTCTGCTCTACCGGAGGTCCGAGATGCCCACTGTCGATATCGCCGCGGGTCGAATCCACTATGCCGAGCGCGGCGAGGGGCCACCCGTGGTGCTGCTGCACGGCCTGTTCATGAATCACACCGTGTGGGACCGGGTGCTCGACCGGCTGCCCGAGGGGTTCCGGTACCTGCTGCCGGATCTGCCGCTGGGCGCGCATCCGGAGCCGATGCGGGCGGACGCGGATCTGAGCCTGCGCGGCCAGAACCGGATCATCGCCGACTTCCTCGCCGCCCTGGACCTGCGCGAGGCGACCCTCGTGCACAACGATTGGGGCGGTGGACTCTTCCTCACCGCCTACGGGCTGGACGAGCGGGTCGGGCGGCTGATCATCACGCCGTGCGAGGCATTCGACAACTTCCCGCCCGGATTGCCGGGCAGGATGTCCGTCCTCGCGTCCTATGTGCCGGGCGGACTGTGGTTGGCGCTGCGGCAGCTGCGGATATCGTGGCTGCGCGACTCCCCGCTCATGTTCGGCCGGATGGCGCGCCGGCCGCTGCCGGACGATGTGGTGCACGGCTGGACCGAGCCCGGGCTGCGGGACCGTCGCATTCGCCGGGATCTGCGGTCCTACACCCGATCCGGACTCCGCAAGGCCGAACTGATCGCCGACACCGAAGCGCTGCGGAACTTCTCGGGCGACGCCCTGGTGCTGTGGTCCGCGGCGGGCAAGGTGATGCCGCGTGAGCACGGCCGCCGCCTGGCCGAGCTGCTCCCCCGTGGGCGTCTGGTCGAGATCGACGACGCCTACGTGCTGTCCATGCTCGACCGCCCCGAGGCGGTGGCCGCCGCCATGACGTCCTTCCTCACGGGAGCCGCCGCGCACTGAGCCACTGCCGGGCCCGGGTGGCGGAGGCGCGCGACAGCCACGCGTCCTGCACCACCTCGGTGAGCTCCCGCAGGCTCAGCTCACCGATGCGGCTGCCGCGCACCAGCACCGAAAGGTGCCCGTCGAAGTGCGGGGTGGTGAAGAACGGCGTGTCCGGATCCTGCACCAGGGCGAGTTTGTCCGAAGGCGAGGGCACCCAGAACACGATCACATCGTCGTAGCGCTCCCCGGTCGCGGGATCGAAGGCGTCGGGCCGGGGATTGCGGAAGAAGATGAACGATTTGCGACCGACCTGATAGACCGGCCGCCCGCCCGCCGCGTGGTCCACGGTGACATGCGGCATTCCCAGGGCGAGTTCGTGCACATCGTCCAGTCGGGCGCGTCGCGATCGGCCGGGCACCGGTTCAGTCTAGGCGGGTACCGACCACCGCCGCGGCCGATGCGGTCGCCGAGGGGCTGGAGATGCCCGCGTCGACCGGCCGCCACGGCACGATCCCGCCACGAGGCCCTGTCCGATTCTTCCGGCTTTTATTCGCGGGTTCTGGCCGGGACAGTGCGCGATACCTTAGGTTGATCCCATGGCGCGGCGTGTCATCGGAAACCTCGCTGAAGAGGTCACAAGTTTCGTCGGCCGCCGCGACGAGCTGGCTACCGCGAAGCGACTGCTGCCCACCACTCGGGTGCTGACCCTGCTGGGGCCGGGTGGCATGGGTAAGACCCGGCTGTCCCGGCAGATCGGGAAGTTGGTGGCCCGCGCGTTCCCGGACGGCGTCTGGCTGGTGGAACTGGCCGATGTGCAGGATCCGAACCTGGTGACACTCAGCGTGGCGGAGGCGCTGGAGCTGCGCGACGAGACCACGGCTCCGCTGCCCCGGCTCACCGAGTTCCTGGCCGACAAACGGCTGCTGCTCGTGCTCGACAACTGTGAGCATCTGATCGACGCGTGCGCCGCGCTGGCGGGTCGGATCATCGCCACCACACCGGATGTGCGGGTACTGGCGACCAGCCGCGAGGTGCTGGGGATTCCCGGCGAGCAGGTGATGCCGGTCCCGCCGCTGCCGGTGCGGGAGGCGGGGTCGGACGAGGACAGCGATGCCATGCGCCTGTTCGTCGAACGGGCCAGCGCGGCGAACCCCGGATTCGCGGTGACGGCGGCGAACCGCCCCGTACTCGCCGAGATCGTGAAACGCCTGGAGGGTATGCCGCTGGCCCTCGAACTGGCGGCCCTGCGCCTGCGCATGTTCACCCCCGAACAGATCCTGGCCCGGCTCGACGACACCATGGATCTGCTCAGCGCCGGACCGCGCACGGCCCCGCAGCGCCAGCAGACCATCGAGGGCGCGATCCGCTGGAGCTACGACCTGTGCACGCCCGCGGAACAGCTGCTGTGGGAACAGCTTTCGGTGTTCGCCGGCGGTTTCGACATCGACGCCGCCGAGGCGGTGTGCGATCTGGGCGGCGCGTCCCTCATGGAGGCGCTCACCGGTCTGGTGGACAAATCGGTGCTGACGCCGCGTTATGACGGTGCGGTGGGCCGGTATTCGATGTTGGAGCCGATCCGCCAGTTCGCCGCCGAACGACTGGCCGGACGCGGCGACCTACAGGCCGTGCGGACTCGCCATCGCGAGCACTACCGTCAGCTGGCGCTGCGCGGCCAGACGGCCTACTGGACGGGCGAGGACGTGGCCTGGTTCCGCGACCTGACCCGCGAACACGCGAATCTGCGTGCGGCACTGCGCTCCGGACTCCAGGACGAGCCACTGGCCACCATGGAGACGGTGAGCGTGCTGCGCCCGTTCTGGGAGCACCACCGCTTCCTCTCCGAGGGCTACCGCTGGCTCACCGAAGCACTCGAACTGAACCCCGAACCCACCCGCGCCCGCGCCCGCGCCCTGTCCTCCGCGGCCTCCCTGGCGGCCCTGCTGTCCGACCAAGCGTCCGCGGCCCGCCTGGTACACGAATGCCTGGCGCTGGCAACGGAAATCGGCAGTACCGACCTGCTGCCCGAGATCAACCTGGACCGCTCCCTGCTGGCCTTCACCGAGGGCGACGGCACCCGAGCACTGGAACTGGCCCGAACCGCCATCGACCTGGCCGTCGACACCCGCCAACCCGCCATCGAAATGGACAGCCACGCTTTCGCTTTCATGTGCGCGGAGGTCACCCACGCCACCGGCGGCGCGGAACTGGCCGAACGCTTCCTGAAGCTCACCGAGGATTCCGGCTCCCACCTGCTGGGCGGCCTGGCCCTGTGGACCGTCGGCATCGTGCACTGGCGACGCGGCGACCACGACACGGCCGCCCGGTACCACGGCCGCTCCATCGAACAGCTGGCGCTGTTCGAACGCTGCGTCTGGCTGGCCTCGGCCTTCGAGGGCCTGGCCTGGACCGAGGCCGCACGCGGCGAGCCACACCGCGCCGCCCGTCTCATGGGCGCTGCCGAAACCCTGCAACGCAGCACGGTCCGCCTCGCCCACCACATCACCAGTGTCATCGCTGACGAGGAACGCCGCCGGGTGCGAGAGGCACTGGGCGACAAGATCTTCCGTGAACAGTTCGACGCGGGAGCCAAACTCCCGCTGGAAGACGCCATCGACTACGCCCTCGGCCGCACCCCCGCCCCGATCATCGAACCCGAACCCCGCAAACGCCCGCCACACACCCCCGCCACGACCACCGCCGAGACCGACGTGCTCACCCGACGGGAAAAGGACGTCGCCCGCCTGATCGCCGCCGGGTACAGCAATAAACGCATTGCCACCGAATTGGTGATTTCCACTCGCACGGCGGAAACGCATGTGGAGCACATTCTCACCAAGCTCGGATTCACCTCCCGCACGCAAGTTGCGGCGTGGGTGCACGAGCACGGGCTGTGAATCCAGTCCGGAACAGACATTTCGGGTCTGAATATCCGCAGTTCGGATAGCCTGTTCGCTTCTGCCGCAACCGATTCCGCGATAGAATAGACGCATGAATCCGGGGGAGGAAATCCACGACACCAGCGGTCTCGCCGCTGTGCGCGCGGGCTTGACCGCGTTGCAGACCGTGGACCTCACCGGCCTCACCGATAGCGAGTTCGAGGGTTTGCTGGCCGAGTTCGAAACCTGCCGCCGCATAATCGAATCGGTATCGCATCGCCTGCTGATCGAGATCGGGGACCGGGACCTGCCCCGCATGCTCGGCCGCCGGGGCCTGCACCGGTATCTGGTGGAAACCCTGCGCCTGTCACGGTTCGAGGCCGCCTCCCGCATCGACGCGGCCGAAGCGTTGGGGGTGTTCCGCGAACCCAGCGGCGCGGTGCGCGAACCGAGCCTGCCGGGCGGCGTCGGCGAGGTGGTGTTCGGCGACCGCGCGGGTGGCGGTGTCGACGGCGTCGGGGAGCCGGTTCATCACTCGTATGACCGCGCGGGCGTGGGTTGCCGAGATCGCGCCCTCGGACTGGGCGGTCGCGGTGGCCAAGGCCGCGATCGAGCGCGGCTGCACCCGCCCCGGCCGCACCGCTGCGGCGACGATGTGCGCCATGCACCACATCGTGCCGTGGGCGACAGGCGGTCCCACCGATATCGACAACCTGACCCTGGTCTGCGACAGCTGCCACGCCCACATCACCGCCGACCCCGACGACCCGCACGGCTGGGCCACCGACACCACCCCACCCGGATCAGCACTGGCCGGACGCACCCGGTGGCGGCCCCCGATCGGCATCGACCCGGCCCGTCGCCCGCAGGTCAACCACCTGCACCACCCCGAACACATCCTGGCCGAAAGCATGAAACGCTACCGTGCCAAACTCACCCACCTGCGCAACTAACCCACCCACCCCGCAGCCGCACACGAATACCGTGCGCCCGCAGCACCCTTTCAGGCGCACGGCCACCGTGCCGCTCCCGGGGTGCCCGCACTCGTTCCCACCCCTCAGTCGTGGCCGCGATCGGCCTCGGCCGCCGAGCGCACGAATATCTCACCCTTCTCGATGAAAGCACGGCCCGAACCGGCATAGCCCTACCGAAGCGTCCGCCCGCTACTCACGCCTGACAACCACATCCAGCCCAGGCCCCCGAAGTCTCGAAACGCCCCCACAGCCAGTCCGCCCCCCGGAATCGCAGCCCACGGCACCCAACCCGGCGTCAGCGAAAGCCAGGAAAGGCACCCAACCCCACCACACTATTTCTCTTCATCTCTGCAGCAACACCCCCGCACGAGAGCGGCCGCACGACAACAGCACATGGACAAGGCCGAAACCCTCCCACTCAATACCCCACAACCCGATCCACCCGCTCCCGCAGCAAATCAGCATGCCCCAGATGCCGCGAGTACTCCTCGACCATGTGCAGATAGATCCACCGCAACGACAGACCCCGCCCACCCCGAGGATGCTTCACGGTGCAGTCCAACGGAAGCCCCGCAACAGCCTTGTCGCACAATGCGATTTCCTCGCGATACAGTGCGATATCCGCCTCCGCGTCCGCTGCCGAAACATCGTCGAAGTCGCCGTCCCGATTGGATTCGGTGCAATAGACGTACCCCACCCGCTCCCCCGCCCCCGTCTGCCGGAACCACCCGCGCTCGACCTCGGTCATATGCCGAACGAGGCCGAGCAGCGACATCGAGGACGGTTCCACGCTGCGTGCGGTGAGTTGAACTCCGTTGAGCCCCTGGCACTTCCACAGCAGCGTGTCGCGGGAGCGGTCCAGGAACGACTGGAGCAGGGTGCGTTCGTCACCGACGAACGCCAACGCGCGGCGGTCGACTTCCGGTGCGGTCCAAGTCATTCTCGCAATCTAACGCGACCGACGCACCGACACGGTCACATTCCCCGGGTGAGGAAGTCGATCACCGCGCGTTCGAACGCGTCCTTGCGCTCGACCTGCACCCAGTGCCCGCAGCGCGAGAAGATCCGCAGGTCGGCATTCGGGAGCTGACGGGCCGGGAACAATGCGCCCTCCACCGGTGTGACGCGGTCGTCGCGTCCCCACAGCATGAGGGCTTGGTGCCGAACGCCTTTCAGGCGCACCCACAGCGGCAGCGGTTCGGCCATATTCGGGTCGTAGAAGGTGGCGTAGGCATCGGCCAGCGCCTTGGACTGTGCGGGGTCGGTGGCCGCCGCCGTGCGGGCGGCGATCAATTCCTCGGTCAGCACCGCCGGATCGAAGACCATGGTCCGCAACCAGTCGATGGCGCGTCCGGCCGTCGGATCGGCATTGAAGGCCATCAGCCGGTTGATGCCCTCCGACGGCTCCGGTCCGAGGATGTTCACGCCCACGCCGCCGGGAGCCATCAACACCAGCCGGTCCACCCGCCCCGGATGTTCCAGCGCGGTCAGCGTCGCGACCCCACCGCCCATGGAATTGCCCAGCAGACTCGCCTTGTCGATGCCCAGTTCGTCCAGCAGCGCGATGACCGCGTCCATGGCGATGCGCAGATAGTTGCGCTCGTACACCTCCGGCCGCCCGCTGGCACCGAAGCCCGGTTGGTCCAGGATCAGGCAGCGGAAGTGCCGGGACAGCGCTTCGAGGTTGGCCCCGAAATTGGCCCAGCCCGACACCCCCGGCCCGGAGCCGTGCAGAAGTACCAACGGCGCACCGGATCCCGCGTCGTGATACCGCAGTTCGATACCGTCCACGCTGAACCGGCGCGAGGTGCCCTCGGCGGTGAACGTCATCTACAGCATCCGATCCGTGACCTCGAGCCCCATGGCTCCCTTGCCGAACATGGCGAGGGCGCGTTCCACGTCGTTGATGGCGTGCACGCTTCCGGCGTGCGCGTCGCGCCAATGACGTTCGATGGGGTTGGGGCGGCGGATGGAGTGCCCGCCGGAGTTCTTGAACAGCAGGTCGATGGCCTCCAGCGCCCGTTCGGTGCCACGCACCTGGTCCCGGCGCGCCCGCAACCGCGATTCGAACGGAATCTCCTCGCCCGCTTCGGCATAACGCAACTGCTCGCCGATATTGCGTTCCATCTGGAGGATCGCGGCGTCGATCTCCGACGCGGCGCGCGCGATGCG
Source organism: Nocardia sp. CC227C (assembly GCF_030767025.1). Taxonomy (GTDB): domain Bacteria; phylum Actinomycetota; class Actinomycetes; order Mycobacteriales; family Mycobacteriaceae; genus Nocardia. The sequence continues at coordinate 55,394 of NZ_JASITE010000005.1, forward strand.
CACGTGGGCGAACGGATCCTCGGCCACCTTCTGGCCGCCGTAGGACAGCCGCACCCGCTCCCGCTGCCGCGCGATATGCGCCTCGTATGCTCCCTGCGCCGCACCGACGATGGGCGCGGTGATGGTGTTGGAGAACACGCTGCCGAACGAGATCTTGTACAGCGGAGCGGTATTCAGCTCCTGGCCGGGGCCGACCAGATTCGCCTGGTCTTCGGCGCTGTAGGCACGGTAGGCGGGTACGAACGCCTTGTCGATGACGATGTCGTTGGAGCCGGTGCCCGCCAGACCCGAGACGTCCCAGACGTCCTCGATGACGTAGTCGGTGCGCGGCACCAGCACGGTGAAGTAGTCCATGCCCTTGTCCGAGGGCACCAGCGCGCCCAGGAACACCCACCGCGCGTGGTCGCAGCCGGAGGAGAAGCTCCAGCGGCCGGAGATCTCGTAGCCGCCCTCGACCGGATTCAGCTTGCCGGTCGGCGCGTACGAGGAGGAGACCAGGGTGTCGGGATTCTCGGCCCACACGTCCTGTTGGGCGCGATCGTCGAACAGGGCCAGCTGCCACGGGTGCGCGCCCAGCACCGACGCCACCCAGGCGCTGGACGGGCAGGCGGTGGCAATGGCGCGAATCACCTCGTAGAAGGCCACCGGCGACTCCTCGGCGCCCCCGAACCGCGCGGGCTGCAACATGCGGAACACCCCGGCCGCGGACAGCTCGGCGATGGTGGCGTCGGGAATCCGCCGCTGCTCCTCGGCCTGCACGGCTCGTTCCCGGATCGCGGGCAGCAGGTCCCGGACCCGATCGAGCACCTTGTTCGTCATTGAGCTGTTCCCTCCTGGTCCAGTGATTCCGATTGTCGACGCTATGGCCGCCGTCGCGCGGCGATCGGGAAAAGTCCCGGTGATCGGAACCCTCGGCCCGCTCAGCCGACGCGGCGACACCTCGGCCGGGCGGCCGGCCCCGGCTATTCGTTCCGGGCGGCGGCGGTGCCCGCGCGGCGTCCGAAGAAGGTGCCGTCGCCGAGCGACGTGCCGCTGATGTAGCCGAAGCCGTGCAGCCCGTTGGCGACCCGCCCGGCGGCGAAGAGGCCGCCGAGCCGGTCGCCGCCCAGATCCAGCACGTGCCCGTCGAGATCGGTGTGCAGTCCGCCGAGGGTGAAGACGGAGGCTCCGGTGCCGCGCCGGTCGCCGGATTCGGCGGGCGGACGCACCCCGGCCTTCACGTCGATGGCGGCCAGCGGCGGGGTGAGCGGCCGCAGCCAGCGAGCTGCCTTGTGGAAGTCGGGATCGGCTCCACGCGCGGCGAATTCGTTGTACCGGCGCACGGTGTCGACCAGCGCGCCGGACGGTAGGCCGGTCAGCTTCTCCAGTTCCTCGGGGGTCTCGCCGACATGGGTCGGCCGCACCCCCCAGCGCTGCGGTTCGGGCACCGCCTCGAACCCCTCCTCGTCGACGATCACCCACACCGCCGTGTCACCACCGGCCCAAGCGCCACCCAGGTTCTGCCGGTACAGCGCCGCCTGCCCGATCCGCCCGGGATAGGTGTCCTCGTTCACGAACCGGCGGCCACGTGCGTCGACCACCATGCCGCGCGCCGCGAGCCCCGGGATCAGCGATATGCCCACCTGCCCGGCACCCATGTGCCGTACGCCCGCCCCGAGCGCCTGCGCCATGAGAATGCCGCTGCCGTCATCGGTTCCGGCGCTGACCTTGGTGTGGCCCAGCAGGTGTGGCGCGTGCGCGGCGAGCATGGCGTCGTTGTCGACGAATCCGCCCGTGGTGAGGATGACGCCGCGCCGGGCGCGGATGGCGATCTCCTTGCCGTACCGGCGCGCGACGACCCCGAGCACGGTCCGATCCTCGGCGACCACGAGATTAGTGACGTAGGTGTCGAAAAGCGTTCTGGCTCCGGCCGATTCGGCGGCTTCGGTCAGGCATTCCATGAGCAGGTTCCCACCGAAGTCCTGTGTGGCGGGCCGGTGCCCGCGCGGTGCCGGTCGCGCCGATTCCGTGAACGGCCAGCTGTTCTCGCCCAGCCACATCAGCCCGTCGTCGGTCGGCGGCACCCAGGTCGGGGCGTCCCACAGACTCAGGTTGAACGGGACACCGCGGTCGACCAGCCAGTGGTAGTGCTCGACGCTGCCCGCGCAGTACTCGGCGATCTTGGCCGGGTCCGCGCTCGGCCCCAGCGCGGCGGTCAGGAAGGCCGCCATATCGTCGGGGGTGTCGTCGAATCCGCACGCCCGCTGTACCGGGGTGCCGCCGCCGAGGTAGATCTCGCCGCCCGACAGCGCGGACGCGCCTCCGGCTCCGCCCGCCCGATCCACCACCAGCACGCGCGCCCCGGTCCGCGCCGCCTCGAACGCCGCAGCGGCACCGGCGGCGCCGTACCCGACCACCAGCACATCGGTGTCGATGTCGAAGTCGTCGACCTCGGTCGCCGCCCGTGTTGTCACAGCTTTCCGCACCGTCATGGATTACGACGGTCCCCGCGCCGCGGGAACGGCATAGCGGCGCATCTTGCTCAATGACTCTCCGATCCCGTTGATCGGGACTGGGAACCGTGGCCGGTCAGCGCAGTGGCGATGGTGTGTGAACGGCGTCACGTGTGGTTGGGACGCCTCACGAGGAGGAGAGTCGATGCGGATTCTGGTCACCGGAGTCACCGAACCGAGTGGTCGTGCCGTGGCACGCATGCTGGTGGCGGCGGGCCACGAAGTGGTCGGCCTGGACCGGCGGCGGCACCGCTACGTGGACCCGCGGGTCGCGGTGACCGTCGGCGACCTGACCGATGTGCGGGTGTGCGCTGAAGCGGTGGCCGGTGCGGATGCGGTGGTGCATCTGGCCGGCGGCGCGGTCGCGGGAATACTGTCCGCCGTTCGCGATGCCGGTGCGCGCATCGTGGTGCCCGTCGCGGCGGGCCTCGATACCACGGTGGAGCGCACGGTCACCGGCAGCGGCGCGGACGCGCTCATCGTGCGCACGCCCGTGGTCACCGGCCGCAGGGTGGACCGAACCAGCTGGCGCGCTCTGGAATCCCTGGCGGGCGCGCGTGCCGATCACGCGCTACAGGTGCTGCACTACGACGATCTGGAGCGCTTCCTGGTGCTCGCGGCCGTGTCCCAGCGCAGCGGCGTGGTCGGATTGGCCGCTCCCGGTGAGGTTTCCGGTGACGACGTGCGCCGCATCCTGAAGGAGTCCGGCGTGCGGTATTCCGCCTGGCTGCCGCGCTCGTCGGCCCGGCGCACCCCGGTGGACACCACCGCCGCCCGGGACGAATGGCAGGTCCGCTACGGCTGGACCGCCCGGGAGGTGGTGGCCGACGTGGCGCGCGGCCTGCACGGCCGCAAGGCCGACGGCACCGGATTCCGGGCCCGGCGCGGCGCCATTCCGCTGCCCAGCCACGTGGTGCCGCAGTCGGCCCCGACCTCCGACGGCCATCCGCTGGTCTGCGCCGCACCCGAGGGCTTGCAGGGCGAATTCGACGATCTCGTCGACGAGCGCATCCCGGTGCACACCGCCACCAATACCTCCGAGGCGCTGCCCGGCCCGCTCACGCCGCTCACCATCGATCTGCAGGCCGGTGCCATCCGGCTGGGCAACGAGGCCATGGGCAGGATGATCGCGCTGGAGGGAATCGCCTTGGAGCACTGGGTGTCCCGGGTGACCAGTGTACTCGGCCACCATATGTACATCAATCCCTCCATCGGTGTGTTCACCGCCGAGAACATGCCCGGCTGGGACGAGGAGAGCATCCGCAAGGACGTCTACGGCGCGATCGGCGATATGGAGCTGCATCCGCTGGGCCGTCCCCCGATGGCGGGCGGCCGCCTCGGCACCCTCAAGGCCACCGGGCGGGTGGCGGCCACCGCGCTGAGCTATCGCCGGACCGCCGAGCACATCAACGCCGCATCGCATACCGAATCGCTGTCCCGCGAACAGATTTCGGAGCTCACCGACGAACAGCTGCACGCGCGCGCCCTGCTGTGGCGCGACCGCCTGAATCAGGCGTGGCAGACCGCGGCCATCGGCGTCATGATGACCGGCGCGGCCACCGCCGTGCACAAGGGCGAGGTGAAGATCGACCCGGACCGGCTGGAATCGGCCAAACCCATGCTGGCGGTGGAGCGGCTGGCGGCCCTGTGCCGCCGCGACGCCGGATTGCACGAGGTAGCGCGTACCGGCGATGTGGCCGCCGCCCGGGAGAAGTCGCCGGAGTTCGCGGCGGCACTGGACGAGGAACTCGCCAAGGTGGGCCACCGCGGCCCGGGTGAGTGCGAACTGCTCAACCCGACCTTCGGCGACCGCCCCGAACTGCTGGTCGCCGCCGCCGCGCGGGCCGCGGAGGTGCCCGCCCCGCAGCGGGAACCGGTGCCCGCGCCGACCGCCCGCACCGCCCGGATGGCGGTCGGCGCGACCGTCTACCGTGAACGCGCCCGCGACGCGGTCGTGCGCATCACCGACAACCTGCGCATGGCCACCCGGGAACGCGCCGCGCGTCTGGTCGCCGGCGGCAAGCTCACCGAGCCGGACGACTCGGCGTTTCTGACCCTGGACGAGATCCTGTGGGCCCCGGCCGATCTGAAGGAGCGGGTGGCGCGACGCCGGGCGGAGCGCATCCGGCTGAAGGCCATCCGCATGCCGGACCTGGTGAACGGCCACTGGGTTCCGGAGGAGATCGAGGGCGCGATCGCCCTCGGCGACACCCTCACCGGGCTGGGGGTGAGTCCCGGGGTGGTGGAGGGCACCGTCAAGCGCGTGCTGTCCCTCGACGACGATATCGAGCCCGGTGACATCCTGGTCGCCGCGGTGACCGATACCGGCCACACGGCCATGTTCGCCTATGCCGGGGCCGTGGTCACCGATATCGGCGGCGCGGCCTCGCATGCCGCCATCGTGGCCCGGGAGTTCGGCGTGCCCTGTGTGGTGGACACCAAGACCGCCAGCACCGGCCTGTCCGACGGACAGCGCGTGCGGGTGGACGGTGCGGCCGGAACGGTGACCCTGCTGGCCGACGCCGATTAGCCACCCCGCGTGGGCCGGAACCCACTGCCGGTGCCGTGTGTGGGACGGTACCGGCCTTTCGCCTGTCGGCGGGCGGGCCGACCGCGGGCCCCGATCCCCGTATGTGCCCCCTCGATGGCGGAAAACGCACCGGTCCCGAGCGCGGCGGGTGCAATCTGGATATATGCGCGCACCCGGGAGCACAGATATCGAGGCAGCGCGATGACGATCGTCGCCGGAGTGGACAGCTCGACGCAGTCCTGCAAGCTGGTGGTGTGTGACGCCGACACCGGAACCGTGATGCGGCAGCGGCAGATTCCGCATCCGGACGGTACCGAGGTGCCGCCCGCGACCTGGTGGGAGGCGCTGCGCGCGGCGACGGAGCAGATGATGCGCGAGGTGGCGGCCCTCTCGGTCGCCGGGCAGCAGCACGGCCTGGTCGTGCTCGACGCGGCCGGGTATCCGGTGCGGGACGCCCTGCTGTGGAACGACACTCGTTCCGCGGAGGCGGCCGCGCAACTGGTCGGCGAGCTGGGCGGACCGCAGGCGTGGGCCGATGCGGTGGGCAGTGTGCCGCTGGCCGCGCATACGGTGGCCAAACTGCGCTGGTTCGCCGATCACGAACCAGAACTCGCCGACCGCACCTCGAAAGTGCTGCTCCCGCACGACTATCTGACCTGGCTGCTGCGCGGCGGCGACGCCGATACCGAGCCGACCACCGATCGCGGGGACGCCTCGGGCACCGGCTACTGGTCACCGGCCGCGGGACACTACCGCCGGGATCTGCTGTCGCTCGCCTTCCGCGGGCGCACCCCGGAGCTGCCCCGCGTGCTGGCACCGGCCGAGATCGCCGGGCACACCCCCGGCGGCCGGGTGGTGGCGGCGGGCACCGGCGACAATGCCGCCGCCGCACTGGGGTTGGGAATCGAGGAAGGCGATGTGGTGGTGTCGCTGGGCAGCAGCGGCACCGTCTTCTCCCGATCGGCGCGTCCCAGCGCCGACGCCAGCGGTGCGGTGAACGGTTTCGCCGATGCCACCGGCGCGTTCCTGCCGCTGGTGTGCACGCTCAATGCCGCCCGCGTACTGGATTCCACCGCCGCCCTGCTCGGCACCGATATCTCCGGGCTGGAAGTGCTGGCGGCCCAATCTCCGCCGGGCGCGGACGGTCTCACCCTGCTGCCCTATCTCGCCGGTGAACGCACCCCGAATCTGCCGCATGCGGCGGGCAGCCTGCACGGCTTGCGCCCGCACACCATGCGACCGCATCACCTGGCGCGGGCCGCCATCGAGGGGATGCTCTGCAATATCGCCGACGCCCTGGACCGACTGCCGACCGTGCCCCGCCGCATCCTGCTGATCGGTGGCGCGGCGCGGTCGCGGCTGATCGCGCACACGGCGGCGGTCATCTTCCACGCCACGGTGACCGTGCCCGAACCCGGGGAGTACGTGGCCCGGGGTGCGGCCCGCCAGGCGGCGTGGGCTTTGCGCGGCAGCGACCGCCCGCCCGCCTGGCCCAGTCCGCGCGCCACCGAGTTCCCGCCTCCCGCCCGGAGATTCGGCGACGCTATCCGGCAGCGCTACGCAGAGGTACGGGACATGTACTACCCGCCCGCGTGACCGGCCGACACCGCACCGGATCACCGATCGCACTCCCCGCCCGGCATCAGCAGCGGGGCCAGTGACACGCCGCCCTGAGCCCAGCCCGCGCTCGTCACCCACAGCTCGCCGTCGTCGACCACTTCGACCGCGTGGGCGCGGATCCGGCCCACCCGGTCGCTGGGGCGGAAGTGGAAGGGACTCTCGCCGCGAAACACCTCGGTGCCGACGTATTCCGGACGGGGGCCGATGAACAGGTACCAGATCCCGTTGTGGCGCAGGACGAACGGCGATTCGGTGTTGCCGGCCTCGGTGCCGGTGAGCGGGTCGGCGTAGGCGATGCGGCGCGGCCCCCAGTGCACGAGATCGGGGCTGACCCGGTAGGCGACCACATGGTGGCCGCCCTCGGGATCGCTGGTGGCGCAGTAGTACATCACCCACAGCCCGCGAATCCGCAGCACCATCGGGTCGCGGGCGTCGTAGCCGTCGTGGAACAGCGGACCGTCCGGGTGCCTGGTCCAGTGGAACAGGTCCGGAGAGGTCGCCAGGTTGATGGCGGTGGCGGTGCGGTCACGACCCCCACCCGAATAGAACATCCAGTACATGTCGTCGGCGTAGACGACATGCGGCGCCCACAGCTGCGTCTCACCGTAGTCGGGGTCCACCAGCAGGGCCGGATCGCGGGTGATCCACGGCCCGTGCAGCGACCGGGCGGTGGCATGGGCGAATACCGTTTCGTCGAACGGCGCGGCCGGTTCGGCGTGGGTGATGCCGAACAGGTGCCAGCCGCCCTCGGTGTCCCGGATGATGGTGTGGTCGTTGATGTACCACGGTTCCGACAGTCCCTCGCTCGGGTCGTAGATGCGGGTGAAAGCACCCGCGGACACCTCGATCGCAGCTCCGCGCATCTCCCCAGTGTGACCTCCCCGCGCCCGCTATCACCACGATCCGCGCATGATCGTGGCTACGATCGAGATCGTGCGGTCAGGATCGCGGTTCCCCGGTGTGCTCGCCTTCGTCCTGCTACTGGCGGTGGCGGCCGCGGTGGCCTGGGAACAACAGCCGCGCGGCTACCGTGACGCCGCAGCACCCGTCGAGGTGTTCAGCGCCGAGCGGGCACTGCGGACCGTCGAGGCCATCGCGTCGCGACCGCATCCGATCGGCAGCGCCGAACACGACCGCGTGCGTGACCATCTGGTGGCGCAGCTGCGGGAGCTGGGCCTGGAGACCGAGGTCCAGGAGGGCATCGGGCAGTGGCCCCGGGCCTTCCAGCGCGCGGGATTCGGGATGGGGCGCACCGCCAATATCGTGGCGCGCATGCCCGGTACGGCCGCGACGGGCACGGTGTATCTTGCGGCGCATTATGATTCGGTCCCCTCCGGGCCGGGCGCGAATGACGACGGCGTGGGTGTGGCGGCCATTCTGGAGGCGGTGCGCGCCCTGCGCGCGGGTGAGATCTCGCTGCGCAACGACCTGGTCGTCCTGCTCACCGACGGCGAGGAGATGGGCTTGCTCGGCGCGGAGGCGTACGTGGCGGCGGGTCTGGACGGCAGCCGACCCGGCGTGGTCGTCAACCACGAGGCGCGCGGCGCGGCCGGACCGGTGCTGCTGTGGCGGATCACCCACCCCGACAGCCATCTCATCGACGCCGTCGCCGACGCGCCGTACCCGAACACCGACTCCCTCTCGACCGCGCTCGGCGGTGCCCAGACCAGCAGCAATACCGATTTCGTCGCGCTGGAGGCGGGCGGCCTGCACGTACTGGACTGGGCCTTCGCCGGCAGCAGCGCCTACTACCACAACCGCCTCGACGATCCCGCGCACGTGCATCTGCCGACGGTGCAGCAGATGGGCGAGAACACCCTCGCCCTCACCCGCGAGTACGGCAACACCGATCTCGCGACGCTGAACACCGGTGTCGATCGCGCCTATTTCCAGCTGCCCTTCGGCGTGCTCGTCGTCCTCCCGGTGTGGGTGATCATCGCGCTGACGGTGCTGACCGTACTGCTGGTGGGCTGGGTGGTCTGGCAGGCGCGTCGCCACGGCGAGACGCGGCCGCGGGCGATCCTGCTGGCCGGGCTCACCTTCCTGCTCGCCGTGCCCGTCGCCGTGGGCGCGGTGTGGGCGCTGTGGCAGCTGCTGCGATTGCTCCGGCCCGAGTACGCCAGCCTCGGTCCGGTCGATCCGTATCGGCCGGAGAGCTACTACGCGGCGGTGCTGGCGCTGCTGGTCGCGGTGCTGGCGGCGTGGTGGGCGCTGGCGCGGCGGCTGTTCGACACCACCGCGACCGCGGTCGGCCTGCTCGGCGCGGTGACCCTGACCGGGGTGGTGTGCGCGGTGCTGGTTCCGGCGGGGGCGCAGATACTGATCGTGCCGACCTGCGCGGCGGCGGCGGGCGTCGTCCTCACCTTCCTGGTGCCGCAGCGCTGGAAGCTGGTGGCGCTCACCGGCTTCCTGCTGCCGGCGGCGGTCTTCCTCGGCGGCGTGACGTGGCCGGTGCTGCAAACCGGCCTCGCCACCGCGCCGTTCCTGGTGGCCCCGCTGGTGCTGCTGCTCGGCGGCCTGCTGACGGTGACGCTGGTGCGGGCGTGGCCGCCGCGGCACGGCTGGCTGATTCCCACGGCGGCGCTGGCGCTCAGCGTCGCCCTGGCGGCGCTCGGGTTGACCGTGGACCGATTCGACGACGAGCACCCGATGCCGACCGAGCTGATCTACGCGCTGGACGCGGATTCCGGTGAGGCGCGCTGGCTGTCCCCGCGCGAACCGGATTCCTGGAACGACACCTATCTCGACGACACCGCGCCCGCCGGACCGTTCGCGACCCTGTGGCCCGCGGCGGTCGCGAGCGGTCCCGCTCCGGCCCAGGCGCTCTCGGCTCCGGTCGCCGAGATCCTCTCCGACACCACCGATGCCGGGCAGCGCACCGTGCGACTGCGCCTGCGCTCGACCCGCGACGCACTGCGTCTGGATCTGCACTACGACACCGAGATCCGCGCGCTGCGGGTGGCCGGGCGCGAGGTGACGCCCGTGCCCGCCACGAACTTCCAGTTCTGGGCGCCCCCGGCCGAGGGGCTCGAGGTCGAGGTGGTGGCGCCGGCGGGGCCGCTGTCGCTGCGCGTGCTCGATCACACCTGGCTCACCGATACCGGCCTGACCGCCTTCCCGGACCCGCCGCGCCATGTCTACCTGCGGCAGAACAGTCTGGCCGCGGTCTTCACCACCGTGCGGGGACTGTGAAGCGCACCGGCGGGCGATCGGCCGTGGACACCGTGCGCCGCGACACCCCGCATCCGGCGATCGACCAGGACAGCAGCCGACCTATTTCCGCGACAGCATGGCGGTATGACGACCGAAATCTCACTGCGCCGGTTGAACCGCACCCTACTCCAGCGCCAACTGCTGTCCGAGCGGGTGGACATGCCAGTGACCGACCTGATCCGGCAGCTGATCGCCGTGCAGGGGCAGGAGCCGAACTGGCCCTACGTGGGACTGTGGTCCCGACTCGCCCGCTTCCGGCCCGACGACCTCACCGCACCGCTGCGGGACCGGACGGTGGTGCGGTCCACCATGATTCGGCGCACCGTACACCTGACCACCGCGCAGGACTACCGCTGGTTGCAGCCGACGGTCGCGCCCATGATCGAGTCGATGCTCGGGGCGGCCTATTTCCGCGAAGCCATGACGGCGGTGGCTCCCGCCGAACTGGCGGCGGCCGGGCGGGAGCTGCTGACCGGCCGCACGGTGCCGCGCCGCGACCTGGGACGCCAACTGGCGCAACGGTTCACGACACCGCATCCGGGCCGCCTGGCGCAGGCGCTCACGGCGGTGCTGCCGCTCGTCCACGACGCCGAGGCGGGCGCGTGGGGCGGGTGGCGCAATCGCCGGGTCGCGGTCGCGCTGGCCGAGGACTGGCTCGGCGCACCGCTGGCGGCCGAACCCCGGCGCGACGCCCTGGTGCTGCGCTACCTGGCCGCCTTCGGCCCCGCCGGCGTCGCCGATATCCAGGCGTGGTCGGGTCTGTCCCGGCTGGCCGAGGTGGTGGCGCGGCTGCGTCCGCAGCTGCGGGTGTTCCGCGACGACACCGGGCGCGAACTGTTCGATGTACCCGATGCGCCGCTGGCCGATCCGGAGACGCCCGCTCCGGTGCGCCTGCTGCCCGCCTTCGACAACGCCCTGCTCGGACATCGCGATCGGCGCCGGATGATCAGCGACGCCGACCGCGCGCGAATCGCCGCCGAGGCGTCCGCCGGGGTGCCCATGTATCTCGTCGACGGATTCGTGCACGGCCGCTGGTCATTGGACGGAGCAACCGTCCGAATCATCCCGTGGCATCCGCTCTCGGCCGCCGATGAGGCCGCCGTATGTGCCGAGGCGACGCGGCTGATGCCCTTGGTCGCGCCGGGCGAGGACGGGAAGGTCGTCGTCGAGCGGCCCTGAGCCGGGCGGGCGGTGTGCCTCGATCAGCATGCGGCCCAAGCGTTTCGCACGCTGCGCGGCTTGTCCGTCACCTTCCGCGGCGGCGATGATCGAGCCTTTCATGAGGATGTGGAAGGCCCGCGCGAAGTCGTCCGGGTCGATCAGCCCGGCCTGTTGGGCGCGGCTGCGGACGATATCGCAGATGGTGCCGAGGTGTTCGATCCCGGCCCTGCCGATGGGGTGTTCCGCCCCCATCTCCAGGAGCACGTTGATGAAGGTGCACGCGTCGAAATCGGCCGAGGCGAACCATTCCTCGAAGACGTCGAAGATGGCGAGCAACTGCCGCACCGGTGTCGTACCTCGGGTACGGGACTGCTCCTCCACCAGCGCGAAGGTCCACAGTTCCTCACGCCGCCGCAGCACGGCGAGCACCAATTCGTCCCTGGTTCGGAAGTATTCCGCGAGCGCGCCCGGGGCGACACCCGCGCGCACCGCCACTTCATCGGTATCGACATCGCGGATGCCGCGCCGAGTGAACAATTCGTACGCGGCGGCGACAATTCGTTCCCGGACTCCGACAACCGCGTGCCGGCTGGTTGTCATACCTCGAGCATACGACCGCGCCGACCGTCCGGCGACGGGTCGGCCGGACGGATTCACATCGGCGGCGCCACCAGCGTGGCGCGCAGTCGATCGAGTTCGGCCACCGAAAGCCCGTTGGCCAGCAACCATTTCGCCGCGCCGCCGCATTCGGTGCGCATCCGCTCCAGGAAGCGGAGCATCACGTCCGGTTCGACGGCGAGGATACCGGTGCTGACCGGTGGCAGTCCCGCGTAGGACGGCAGTGCGTCGAGCCGGTCGCGGACCCTGGCCATGCGTTCGTCGGTGAGTGCGTAGTCGTGGGCGATGGCCTCGGGCGTCACCCCGACGGCGTCCAGCAGCACCGCCGCCAGCACCCCGGTGCGGTCCTTGCCCGCGGCGCAGTGGAACAGCAGTGACCGTCGGTCCGCGTCGATGACGAGGCGCACGATCTCGACGATGTGCTCCGGGCTGCCGCGCAGTAGCCGCCCGTACAGTTCCACCAGATCCACCCGGGACTTGTCGGGTACGAGATCGCGGGCGGCCAGCGAGGATCGCGGCGATGCGCGGATGGGCAGATTGGCGATGGTGACGGCCGCCGTGGCGATCGGCCCGTAGCCCTCCCGCTCCACCTCGTCGGGCAGGCGCAGGTCGACGACCGTGCGCAGGCCGAGCTCGCCGAGCAGGAACTCGATATCGGCGGCGGTCGCCTGCTGGAGCGTGCTGGAGCGGTACAGCACCCCGAAACGCGTTGTGCCCCCGCCGATGACGGGGAGTCCGCCCAGATCCCGCAGGTTGTCGATCTGGGCGAACTCCACCCACCGCCGCCCGGCGGCGCGGGGATGCGCGGAGCCGCCGGGCGCGGAGTTCTCGTGGTGCGCCGAACCGGTCGCGGGGGCGTCAGTGGGCACGACCGGCCGCCGCCTCCTCGGCGCGGCTGCGGCCGCACAATCCGATCAGGTCCTCGTGCAGTTCGAACCACACCGTGTGGTAGCTGTCCATGATCGGCCGGGCCACCCAGGCGTGGTCCCCGGCGGCAATGCGCTCCAGTGCGCGGTCCAGGCGGTCGGCGTAGCGGCCCAGGCGCGGCGCGATATCGCCGAGTCGCCCGATCAGCGGACGCAGCCGCTGGTGGGCGACGGTGAGCCGGGCCAGGACGGCGGCGTCGTACTCGGTGTCGGTGTGGTCGTTGACGGTGTCGGCGTCGGTCATCTGCCAGTCGGTGATGATGACCTTCAACTCCTGGTTGTAGACGCAGAATTCGTCGTAGGCGGCCGAAATCGCCGTGTGGTCGACGGTTTCGCGTTCGTCGGCCAGCAATCGTTCCAGGTGCGGGCGCCCGTCCGGGGTGAGCCGGAAGCCCGCGGGGGTGGTGGCGCACAGACCGGCCGTCACCAGATCCGCGCAGCGGGCGGTGATCTCGTCCACCTCGGCGGTCAGGCTGGCGGCCAGGTGTTCGGCGCTCGCCCGGCCCTTGATGCCGACCAGGCGCAGCAGCTCGAGGTCGGTCACCGGCGGCACGGCGGTCGAACCCGGCTGCCGTTCAGCGGATTCCGGTGCGGTCGTGCGCGTCTCGAGCTGTGTCGCCAGATCGTCCGGCGTGGTGCCCGCCCACGCGGCGAGCCGCGCGACATCGGCGAGAATGCCCGCCTCGACCGGCTTTCCGGCGACCTCACCGGGCCACACCACACCGGCGCCGCCGTCCACGGTGACGGTCCGTCCGGTCAGCGCCGCGACCACACCGGAACCGCAGCCGACCACGCACGGGCGGCCCAGTTCCCGGCTGACCAGCGCCGCGTGCGAGGTCGTGCCGCCCATTTCGGTGACGACGGCGCGGGCGGCGATCATGCCGTGCAGGTCGTCGGGACTGGTGGTGGGGCGCACCAGGATCACCGCCTCGCCCACCCGAGCGCGGGCCTCGGCCTCGTCCGGATCGGTGACGACCAGCCCGGAAGCCAGTCCCGGGCAGGCGGATTCGCCACGTGCCAGGGGCCGCTGACCGGTGGTGTCGCCGGAGGCGGGGCGCAGCACCTCCCGCACCTGATCGGGGCTGATCCGACGCAGTGCCTCCGCCGCGCCGATCATCCCCTCGTCGACCATGGCGACCGCGGCGCGCACGGCGGCCCGGGCTGAACGCTTGGCCGGGCGCGACTGCAACAGCCACAGGGCGCCGGACTCCACCGTGAACTCGATGTCCTGGATGTCGCGGCCGTCGCGTTCCAGCAGATCCGCGGCGGCGATCAAGCGCTCGTGCACGTGCGGCTGAGTGGCGGCCAACTCGTCGAGCGGACGCGGCGTGGTGCGACCGGAGACCACATCCTCACCCTGCCCGCCGACCAACCACTCCCCGTAGGCCGGGCCGTCGCCGGTATTGGGATCGCGGCTGAACAGCACTCCGGTGCCGGACGATTCGTCGAGATTGCCGAACACCATGGCCTGCACGGTGACCGCGGTCCCGAGGCTGTCGGCGACACCGCGATTGCGCCGGTAGGTCTTGGCGCGCGGGGAGTCCCAGGAGCGGAAGACCGCCTCGATCGCACCGCGCAGCTGCTCCCACGGGTCCTCCGGCACCACGCCGTGCTCGTCGCCGAGCACGGTCTCCCGATACTGGGTGAGGAAGCGCCGCCGGGTGTCGTCGGCATAGGCCGGATTACCGGACTCCTCGGCCAGCGCCCGCCGCACCCCCTCGGTCATCCCGAGATTGAGGACGGTGTCCATCATGCCGGGCATGCTGACCGCCGCGCCGGAGCGCACCGAGACCAGCAGCGGGCGGGCCGCACCGCCGAAGTCGCGGCCGGTGCCGCGTTCGATCATGGCGATGCCCGCGCGCACCCGCGCCCAGATCTCGTCGGCGATGCCGCCGCGACGGCGGTGGTCGGCCCAGCCGTCGGTGGTGATCACGAAGGCGGGCGGCACCGGCAGCCCGAGTGCCCGCATGTGGTCGATGCTCCACGCCTTGCCGCCGATCCGCTCCCGCGACAGGCCGCAGCGGCCGTCGAGTTCGACGACGGTCCCGGCGTCGGCCGCCACATCCGGTCGCTGGGCAAGCTCCGCTCCCGCGGTCATATCACTCCTTCGATCGTGTGGATTCATGCGCACCGCGCCCCGTGCCTCCCGTCCGGGCGTCATGTACCGAGCGTGCCGGGTCGGCGTCACGGTTCTCCAACCCGATCTCGTTGAGCGGAACCGGCTCCGCCGCGGTGGCGGTCCGCCGGTCGGCACACGACTCCCGTACCCGGCTCGACCGTCGGCCGGGAGCCGCGGATGACCGAACCGACGTCGCGGCCGTGCTGCTCGCGCATCCGGACCGAGCCGACCGCGTTCCGGCCGACCGCCGGAGTCGCTCCGGTCCGCCGCGCATGTGGCGGGAGTCGTCGAGCGCCCGCTGAACGGGACCCATCGGGGCAAATCGGGCATGGAGGCAGGGGTGGTGCGGCAGGATGGGCGCATGGATCGGCGGGACGCGTCCATGGGCGACACGGGGCTGACGAGCATTCCCGCGCTGCTCGCGGACCGGGCACGACGGTTCCCGGACGTGCACGCCATCGCCGGGCCCGAGGGCCGGATGACCTACGCCGAGTTGGCCGAGCGTGCCCTGGCGGTGACGCGGGCGGCCATGGCGAGCGGACTCGGGCCCGGCGATCGGGCGGGGATCTGGGCCCCCAACGGCGCGCGGTGGATCGTCACCGCGCTGGGGCTGCTCGGGGCGGGTGCGGTGCTGGTGCCGATCAGCACCCGGCTGACCGGGGTGGAAGCGGCGGATGTCCTGGCGCGCGGGCGGGCGCGAGCGCTGTTCACGGTGCGCGGGTTCCTGGGCAACGACTATCCGCGCCTGCTGGCGGAGTCGGGTCGGGCGCTGCCGACGCTGCGGCGGACGGTGGACATGAGCGCCGCCGACGAATGGCGCTCATTTCTCGAATCCGGTTCCGGGACATCGGCGGACGCGGCCCGAGCGCGGGTGGCCGCCGTGGACGCGCACGCGATCTCCGACATCCTGTTCACCTCCGGCACCACCGGCGCGCCCAAGGGCGTGCTCGCCACCCACCGGCAGACCCTGGAGGTGTTCGACCGCTGGGCCGACGCGGTGACCTTGCGGCACGGGGATCGCTGCCTGCTGGTGAATCCGTTCTCGCACACCTTCGGGTACAAGGCGGGCATCATCGCCTGCCTGCTGCGCGCCGCCACCATGGTCCCCCTCCCCCGCTTCGACGCCGACACGGTGCTGGATCTCATCGCGCGCGAACGCATCACCATGCTCGCGGGCGCGCCCACCCTGTTCACCGACCTGCTGCGCCGCGACCGCACCGGCCGCGATCTGAGCTCACTGCGCCTGGCCGGAACCGGCGGCGCGCCCATCCCGACCGAACTGGTCGAACGCATGCGCTCCGATCTCGGTGTGCCGGACGTCTACACGGCGTACGGTCTCACCGAGTCCATCGGCGTGATCACCGTCTGCCCGCCCGACGCGCCCGCCGAGCTGGTGGCGACCACGGTGGGAAAAGCCATCCCCGACACCGAGATTCGGCTGGTGGATCGCGACGGCGCACCCGTCGCGGCGGGCACGCCGGGCGAGATCACCGTACGCGGACCGAATGTCATGCGCGGCTACCTCGACGACCGGGAGGCCACCGCTGCCGCCATCGACACCCACGGCTGGTTGCACACCGGGGATGTCGGCACCCTGGACGCGGAGGGCTACCTGCGCATCACCGACCGGCTGAAGGATGTGTTCATCGTCGGCGGCTTCAACGCCTATCCGGCCGAGATCGAGCGAACCCTACTGGGGCACCCGGGAATTCGGGACGTGGCGGTGGTCGGCATACCGGACCTCCGCCTGGGCGAGGTGGGTCGGGCGGTGGTGGTGCCCGCCGACCCCGCCGCCGCCGATGCCGAGGCCATCCTGGCGTGGGCGCGCACCCGGCTGGCCGGATACAAGGTGCCGCGCGAGATCGTGTTCACCGACGCGCTGCCCCGCAACCCCGGCGGCAAGGTGCTGAAGAACCTGCTGCGCGCGCCGGTCTCACCGCCGGAGTGACCCGGACTCGATGGTCGCCACCCGGGTGCAGCAGGCATCGAGCAGCTCACCGTCGTGGGACACCACCAGCACCCCGATGCCGTCGGCGGCGGCGCGGTCCATGAGCAGTCGCACGACGGCCGCCGTGGTCGCCGCGTCCAGCATGGCGGTGGCCTCGTCGCACAGCAGGTAGCGGGGCCGCTGGGCCAGGGCGCGTGCCACGCACGCGCGCTGCAACTGGCCGTCGCTGACCTCGTGCGGGCGGCGCTCCAGCAGATCCGGTGTCAGTCCGACCGCCCCGGCGAGCGCGGTGACGTCAGGGTTGCGTTCCCCGCGGATGCGGGCCGGTTCGCCGATGATCCGCGCGAGGGTGAAGCGCGGATCGGCCGCCGTGCGCGGGGATTGGAAGACGACGCCGATCGCACCCCGCGGACCGCGCGCCAGCGCTCGCCCATCGAGGGTGACGACGCCGGAGCGCGGCGTCACCAGGCCCGCCAGCACGCGCACGAGAGTGGTCTTCCCGGAACCGGACGCACCCGCCAGACCGACCACCTCCCCGGGCGCGACGGTGAAGTCGACCGCGTCGAGGACGGCGTCGCCGCGCCGGTATCCCGCGGTCACCGCGGTGGCTTCCAGCATCACCGGCTCCGTTCGCGCATCGTGCGCGGTCCCCGCGCGGTGAGGATGGTCGGTCCGCCGAGGTAGTGGCAGCGCTCGGCGGTCAGGTCGGTCAGCTCCGGGGAGGGATGCGGCAGCGGGCGGAGTCCGCGCTCGGGCAGTGCCGCCAGCAGATCCCGCGTGTATTCGTGCCACGGATCGTCGAGCAGGTCCGCGGCCAGACCGGTCTCCATCAGGTGGGAGGCGTACATGACGGCCAGGGTGTCGGCGATCCCGGTGCGGATGAGCGCGGCCAGATCGTGGGTGATGAGCAGTACCGCCGCACCCTGGTCGGCGCAGTCGCGCAGCAGGCGCAGCACGTGATCGGTGCGATCGCGGTCCAGTCCGGAGGTGGGTTCGTCGGCGACGACCGTCTCCGGATCGCCTGCCAGCGCGGCGGCCACGGCGGCGCGCTGGGCCATGCCGCCGGACAGTTCGTGCGGATAGCGGTCGAGCGCCTCGGTCGGGAAGCCGACGCGCTCGGCCAGTTCGACGCAGCCGTGCGGGGAGCCGAGCACATCGAGCGTCTCGGCGAGCTGTGCGCCGACGGTGCGGACCGGGGTGAAATGCGTTGCCGGGGACTGCGGTACCAGTCCCACGTGCCGACCCCGGTACGGCACGTCGGTGGACCGCACCTCGAGCTGGCGGTCACCGGCCGGGACGCGGACGGTCCCGCCGATCTCGGCGTGCGGCGGCAGCAACCCCATCACCGCGCTCGCGACAACCGACTTGCCGCAACCGGATTCGCCGACCAGGGCGGTCACCCGGCCGCGCGGGACGTCGAGCGTCACGTCGGTGGCCGCGTGCACGATGCGCCCGCGGGGCAGCGGAATGCGCACCGTGAGCGCCTCGATGGCGAGTCCGGCACGCAGGGCGGGATCGACGAGCGTCATGACACCAGCCTCGCGGGTTTCGGGGGTACCAGCCTGCCGCGCAGGGCCGAGCCGGCGACCGCCACCGCCACCGTGGTGACGACCAGCACTCCGGCCGGGAACGCCAGCGTCCACCAGCCGCCCAGCAGCAGCGAGGAACGCGCCTCCTCCAGCAGGGTGCCCAGACTCGGCGCGTGCGGGGGCAGGCCGAAACCCAGGAACGACAGCGTGGATTCGTGCCACACCGCATGCGGCAGCAACAGCACCACCGCGATCAGGGCCTGCGGCGCGACGGCGGGCAGCACGTGCCACAGCAGCACCTGCCCGCGCCCGGCACCCGCGAGCCGGGCGGCGGCGAGGTAGTCGTGTTCACGCACGCTCAGCGTCTCCGCGCGCACCACGCGGGCGACCTGCACCCAGTGGGTGAGCCCGATGGACAGCACCACGGCGGGCACACTGCCGCGGAACAGCGCCACGATGACGATGCCCAGCAGCAGATGCGGCAGCGCGTTGGTGGTGTCGGCGACACGCATGACCAGCCGGTCCACCCAGCCGCCCGCCAGCGCGGACGCGGTGCCGACCAGGGTGCCGAGCACCGTCGCCAGCAGCGCCGAGGCGACCGCCACCAGCAGCGAGACGCGGATGGCGGCGGCCACCCGCACGAACAGGTCGCGTCCGGCGGCGTCGGTGCCGAACCAGTGCGCCCCCGACGGCGCTCGCCGGGCCGCCGCGAAGTCGGTGAGCCGGTCGTCGACCCCGAGCAGCCACGGCACCAGCAGCGCGTAGGCCGCGACCACGACGAGGACGGCGGCCGCGATGCGGAAACGTCGGTCAGCCATCGGCGCGCACCCGCGGATCCAGTAGCACACAGGCGATATCGGCGAGCAGCGAGCCGAGCATGACCGCGCCCGTGGTGCCCACGGTGAGCAGCGCCAGCAGCGGCATATCCAGATCGGTGGCCGAGTCGACGAACGCGCCCGCGATGCCCGGCCACGAGAAGATCTCCTCCACCAGCACCGCGCCCACCACGAGTTCGGGCAGCCGGGCGCCCAGAATGGTCACGAACGGAGCCAGCGACATGGGCAGGATGTGGCGGCGGGCGATGGTGCCCGCGTCCACGCCGCGTGCCATGGCACCGGTGACGAAGTCCTCGCTCCGGTTGTGCGACACCGACTCCCGCACCGCCAGCAGCAGCCACGGCAGCTGCGAGAGCGCGAGCGCCGACGCGGGCAGCACCAGATGCCGCAGCACCTGCGCCGGATCGGGTTCGGCGCCGGCGTCGGTGAGACCGGCGGGTGGCAGCCAGCCGGCGCCGACGGCGAAGATCCCGATGGCGGCCATGGCCAGCACGAACGGCGGCAGGCCCTGCACCACCACGCAGGCGGCGCTGACCGCCCGGTCCACCAGCCCGCCGCGCCGCATTCCGGTCCACGCGCCCAGGATCACCGCGATGACGACGGCCACGGTGAGCGCGACGCCGACCAGCAGCACGGTCCACGGAATACGTTCGGCCACCACCTGGCTCACGGGCTGGCCGTAGCCGCGGGAGATGCCCAGGTCACCGCCGAGCACATCGCCGAGCCAGCGGCCGAGCAGCTGATACCAGGGGGTGTCGAGGCCCAATTCCCTTGACAGCAGCGCCTTGTCGGCCTCCGAGGTGGTCTCGTAACGGTTGCCGAGATAACCCGCCAGCGGATCGAAGGGCGACCAGGCGGCGGCCGCGAAGAGTCCGGCCGACACCGCCGCCAGCACCGGAACCAGTGTGAGCAGCCGGAATCCGATCATCCGGGGCAGCCCCCGATCCCGGAATCGGCTGCGCCGCAGCGGCACCGAGGTCACGGGCGTCTGGTCCAGGTCTGCAGGGACCACCAGGGCCCCCAGGCGACGCCGTGCGTATGGGGTTCCAGCACGGGGCCCGACATCACCCAGTTCGAATCCCTGGTCACATAGGTGTGGTCGAGGAAGGCCAGGAACACGTAGCTCGGGTCGGCGATGTAGGCGCTCTGCACGTCGCGGTACGCGGCGGCGCGGACGCCCGGATCGGTGCTGCGGCGGGCCCGGTCGAGGGCGGCGTCGACGGCGGGATCGGCGTGGCGGCTGGCATTGTCGTAGACGCTGCCGACGGCCGGGTCCAGGTAGGAGGAGTGCAGCGTCTTGTACGCCTGCGTGTCCGGGTCGTAGGGTTCGTCGCCGCCGCCGAGCAGGATGGCGTCGCGCTCCACCCGCGGTTCGATCCGATCCCAGGACAGCCCTTCGAGATCCACCTCGATGCCGATGCGGCGGGCATCGGAGGCGAACGCCTGCGCCAGATCGCGGCGCAGGGTGTCGGTGGACTTGTACATGACCGTGAACGCGGCCCGTCGCCCCTCCTTCACCCGGATGCCGTCCGGCCCCGGCCGCCACCCGGCGGCCTCCAGCACGGCGGCGGCCCGCTCCCGATCGAAGTCGAATACCGCTGCCGGATTGTGGGATTCGCCGTACACCTCGGGGATCGGGGTGTAGGCGGGGCGACCGTAGCCGCCGAGCACATTGTCGATGACGGCCCGCCGGTCCACCGCCAGATTGAGGGCCGTGCGGACGGCGGGGTCACCGGTCACCGGATGACCCGAGGGCAGCGAGACGCCGCGCCAGTCGGCGGAGATGTTGGACGACACCGTCATTGCGGCGCGGTCGGCGAAGGTGCGGGCCAGCAGCGGCGGCAGCGTGGTGCCGTCGAGTTCGCCGGCGGCCATGCGCTGCGCGCGGGTGTTGTCGTCGGGGACGTACACCAGCGTGACCTTCCGCACCGCGGGCGCACCGTCCCAGTAGTCCTCGTTCGCCTCCAGCACCGCGCGCTCCGGGGTCAGCTCGGTCAGCCGGTACGGACCGGTGCCGACGGGGGCGGTGTTGAGCGGGGATTCGACGGCCGGGCCCGGGGTGGCGACCGCCTCCGACGGCACGATGCCGATGAGCAGCTTGGTCGGGAACGCGGCGTAGGGGTAGCGCAGGGTGAAGCGCACGGTGTCGGCGTCGACGGCCTCGACGCGGTCGATCATCTCGTAGGAGGACCGCACCTCGGAGGCGGAGGCGGGATCGAGGATGGCGCGGTAGGTGGCGACCACGTCGGCGGCGTCGAAATCCGTTCCGTCGCTGAACTTCACCCCTGGCCGCAGGTCGACGGTCCACACCGTGGCGTCGTCGGCGGCGACCGGGGCGGCCGCCGCGAGCGCCGGCTCGAAGCCGGGCAGCCCCGAGCCGCCGTGCAGCCGCAGCAGCCCGTCGTACATCTTGGCCTCGCCCGCCGCGCCGTATCCGGCCACCGGGTTGTAGCCGCCGAGTTCGAAACCATCGGCGAGGACCAGCGCCTCGTCGTCGGTGGTCGTCGGCGCACCGCACGCCGACAGGGCGGCGGTCAGTGCGATCAGGGCACCGGCGACACGCGACGTCCGGGAACCAATCCTCATCGAGAACCTTTCAGCTGTTCACCTGTTCAGGTGAACAGATAATAGGGCCTCGCGTTCCGGCGCGACTACCGTGAGGGTCATGGGAGTACCGCAGTCAACGAAGGGGTCACCGGTTCGGCGCGGACAACTCGCGCTCCGCGGCGTGGACATCCGCGCCTGGGCGCGCCGCTTCGACCTGCTCTCCGACCCCGGCCGCCTGGAGATCCTGCTCTGCCTGCACCGTTGCCCCGGCATCACCGTGGGCGAACTCGCCGCCGCCACCGGCCGCACCGAGAACTCGATCTCCCAGGCGCTGCGGGTGCTGCGGCACGAGAACTTCATCACCTCCACCCGCATGGGCCGCGCGGTAGCCAACCAACTCGACGACCCGATCATCCACGAGGTGCTGCACAGCATCGGCGCGACGCACGACTGATACCCGCCGCGCGCCCCGGCTCGGCATGGTCAGCGGGTGGGCCAGAGGTCTTCGAGGGCGGTGGCGGCGTCGGCGGATTGGCGGACGCCGGATTCGAAGGCGGGGGTGAGGGCGGCGACGGCGAAGACGTCGGGGCCGAAGGCGGCGATGGCGGCGGCGTCGGGGACGACGGAGATCTCGTGGACGGAACCGAGGTCGCGGTCGGCGCGGGTGCGGGGGAACATGTGCGCCAGGGGTTCGAGGATGACCACGGTATCGGCGGGCAGGGCCAGGTCGGCGTTGACGGCGGAGCGAAGGCCGCCGTCGACGTAGGTGTGGCCGTCGATGGGGATGGGTGGCAGCACCCCGGGCACCGATGTGGTGGCGGCGAGGGCCTCGGCCAGGGTGGCGACGCCGCCGGGGGTCCAGGTGCGCAGGTCGCCGGAGTCGGCGTCGACGGCGGTGAGCACGATATCGCGGTCGGGCCAGTCGGAGATGCCG
Source organism: Nocardia sp. CC227C (assembly GCF_030767025.1). Lineage (GTDB taxonomy): Bacteria > Actinomycetota > Actinomycetes > Mycobacteriales > Mycobacteriaceae > Nocardia. The sequence goes on from NZ_JASITE010000005.1 coordinate 77,867, forward strand.
ACCAGGGCGTGCATGCGGTCGATATGCACTTGGGGCGCACCGACTTCCGCCGCCATCGCCAGCGCGCCGATCTTGCGACGGGCGTCCTTCGGGGCGATCCCCGGTTCGGTCATGATGGCGAAGATCTCCCCCAGTCGCGCCGGATCCGCGCGCAGCGGCGGGGCGTCCGCGGGCGGCGGCGTCAGCAGGCGGATGGGGTCCGCGCCCGCCGCGAGCACGGCGCCCACCACCGCACCCGCCGAGGTGCCCACGAATCGGTCGGCCAACCCGAGATCGATACCCGCCTCGCGCAGGCCGACCGCCAAACCGGCCAGCCACGAGATGCCGACCGGACCACCCCCGCCCAGCACGAGCGCGATGCGAGATCCCTTGGGCGACACCGATCCGGCCATGGGTCCACGGTACCGAACGGAGGCTCCCGCCGACGGCCGTTGCCCGAGCCCCCACCTGGAAGACGTCCGCCGCCCGGATCGCCGCTTCACCCTCGAGATCCCGGAACTGCTGGCGGCCTTCGGCGAACTGGCCGACGCGCCGGACCGGGCCGACCCCGACCATCCGTTCGTGCTGGCGGCCGGGGAACGCCGATCCTTCACCGCCAATCGCGCGGGTGTGGCACCGAACGAGCTCACGTCCCTGCACCACCGCGACCCGATCGCCGGAACCCCGTGGCACAAGTACGTTCCGGCACGCATCGAGGTACTCGCCTGAGTCAGACCTCCTTGCGCATCTGCGCGGTCAGCGGCTTCATGTAGCCGGACCCGAGCAGGCGCTGCATCCAGTTCATGGCCTTGGCGTCGGTGCCGATGAGAATGAGCGGCTTGTTCTTGCGGATGCCGTTCAGGATGGTGCGGGCGCACCGCTCCGGCGACGTCTTGGCCAGCCGGTCGAAGTTGGCGGCCAGGGCGTCGCGATCGCGATTGGCCGACGCCCGTGCCTTCCAGGCGATCTCGGTCTTGATCATGCCCGGATGCACGCTGCTGACGCCCACCGGATGGCCCGCGATGATCATCTCCTGCCGCAGCGCGTCGGTGAACGCCCGCATGGCGAATTTCGATGAACTGTAACCACTTTGACTCGGGCATGCGACCAGGCCGAACATGCTGGAGATATTGGCGATGTGCCCGTCGCCCGAGGCGATGACATGCGGCAGGAAAGCCTTGGTGCCGTGCGCCGTCCCCCAGAAGTTGATATCGAAGATCCACTCGAAATCGTCCCAGCCGACGTCCTCGATATTGGCGGTCAGCGAGACACCGGCATTGTTGACGACCAGGTTGACCTTGCCGAAATCGGCCACCACGGCATCGGCGTGCGCGTACACCGCCGCCCGGTCGGTGACGTCGAGCCGATAGGCGCGGGCCTTCGCCCCCTCCTGCTCGCACAGGGCGGCGGTCTCGGCCACACTGTCGAGATTGCGGCCCGACAGTGCGAGCGCCGCCCCGCCGCGGGCCAGCTCGAGCGCCAGCGCCCGGCCGATACCGGCCCCGGCTCCGGTGATGACGGCGACCTTGCCGTGGAAGCTCTGCATGGGAATGTCCTTGTCTCACAATGGTGGAGTCTCGCGGTGGTGGAGTCTCGCGGTGGCGGAGTCTCGCGGTGGCGGAAGTCCGCCGTCTTACTGGGTCGTGAAGCCGCCGTCGGCGACGAATTCCGCGCCGGTGGAGTAGGAGGACTCGTCGGAGATGAGGAACAGCACCAGATTCGCCAGCTCCTCCGGAGTGGCGGGGCGCGCGATGGGCTGCATCGCCGCGATCGAGCGCGAACGGTCGGAGGCCGCGGTCATCTCGGTGGCGACGATGCCGGGATGCACCGAATTGACCCGGATATTGTCGGCGGCCAACTCCTGCGCCGCCGTCTTGGTCATTCCGCGCACCGCCCACTTGGACGCGACGTAGCCGAGGATGTTCGCGTAGCCGATGAGCCCGCCGGTGGAGGAGATGTTCACGATGGAGCCCACGCCCGCACGCCGCATGGAGTCGATCACCGCCTTCATCCCGAGGAAGACGCCGACCTGGTTCACGTCGACGACGCGGCGGTAGTCGGCCTCCGAGAGTTTCTCGATGGGGTCCACGTGCACGATCCCCGCATTGTTGACCAGCCCGGACACCGGACCGAACCGCGCTTCGGCGGTGGCGATCACCGTGGTCCAGTCACCCTCGTCGGTCACGTCGAGCGGCAGGAACAGTGCGGCGTCACCGATCTCGGCGGCCACCGCGCGCCCCGGCTCGACCAGCACATCGGCGATGGTCACCCGCGCGCCCTCGGCCGCGAGTCGGCGGGCGAAGGCCGCGCCCATCCCGCGCGCCCCGCCGGTGATGACGACGTGCTTGTCGTCGACGCGTCCCATGTCAGCTCTCCTCGTGATCGGTCGGCCGGGAGTCGGCCAGGTGGTTGGCGGCGATGTACCCGAACACCATGGCGGGCCCGATGGTCGCGCCCGCACCGGCGTAGTCGTTGCCCATGACGGCGGCCGAGTTGTTGCCCGCCGCATAGAGTCCCGCGATGGGTTCGCCGTCGTGGTCGAGCACCCGGGCGTATTCGTCGGTCGCCAGGCCGCCCTTGGTGCCGAGATCGCCGGGCACCATCTCCACCGCGTAGAACGGCCCGCGCTCGAGCGGCGCGAGGGTCGGATTCGGGCGCACGGTCGGATCGCCGTAGTACCGGTCGTAGGCGGAATCGCCACGGCCGTAGTCCTCGTCGCGACCGGCACGGGCGAAGTCGTTGAACCGCCGCACGGTGGCGGTGAGCCGGTCGGCGGGCACCCCGATCTTGTCGGCGAGTTCGGCGAGCGTGTCGGCCGAGGTGATGATGCCCGCGTCGTAGTACTTCTGCGGCAGTGGACGTTTCGGGAAGTTGCCCAGGAACAGGTAACGGTCGCGGAAGTTCTGGTCGAAGATGAAGTGCGCCGGGATGCTGCCGGTGCCCGCCGCTTCCATCTCGTACATCCGGTGCACCACGTTCACGTACGGCGCGGATTCGTTGACGAACCGTTCCCCGTTGTCGTTCACCATGATCGCACCCGGCTGCGAGCGCTCGGCCAGGCAGAAGAACGGCGGTCCGTCGGGATTGCGCACCGACGGGCCCCACCAGGCGTCGTCCATCAGGTCCACCGCGCCGCCGGCCTTCTGCCCCGCCACGATGCCCTCACCGATATTCTCGGTCGCGCCGACGGTCCAGTCGGTGGACTGCGGCCCGGACAGATACTGTTCGCGCATCTCCAGGTTGTGCTCGAAGCCGCCCGCCGCCAGCACCACACCGCGCCGCGCCCGGATGACGACGGACCGGCCCTCGTGCTCGGCCCGCACCCCGACCACCGCGCCGCCCTCGGTGACGACCCCGGTGAGCGGCGTGCTCAGCCACACCGGCACGCCCGCGTCCCGCAGCGACAGCCACAGCCGGGCGGCCAGGGCCTTGCCGAGGCTGAGCGGCAGCGCGCCCTTGAGCATGTTGAGCGCGGCGCGCGCGCCCACCCGCACGGCGGTCTTCTTGCCCGCCCAGGTCCGGGCGATCATATTCAGGTCGTGGAAGTCGCTGACCGTGATGGCGATGCCCTTGGGCGCGGACATGGTCGGCTGATTGATCTTGTGCAGATCCGCGCCGAGCAACCGTCCGTCGATGGGCGCGGGCTCGATGCTGCGGCCCTGCGACAGCCCGCCGGGATACTCCGGGTGGTAGTCGGAGTAGCCGCGGTCGTAGACGAACTCCCAGTACCGCGAGCGCGCGCCCAGATAGCGGAACATCTCCGGCCCGCGATCCAGGAAGGCGCGCTGCTTGGCCTCCGGAACACGATCGCCCACAACGGCTTTCAGATAGGTTCGGGCCATCTCCGGGCTGTCGGGCACGCCCGCCGCCTGGAGCACCGGATTGTTCGGCACCCAGATGCCGCCGCCGGAGCGCGCGGTCGAGCCGCCGAACAGGCGGCTCTTCTCGATCAATGTCACCGACAGCCCGCGGTAGGCGGCGGTGAGCGCGGCCGTCATTCCGGCCGCGCCGGAGCCGACCACGACCACATCGAATTCGAATTCCACAGTTCTCGAGTCCTTTTCATTTACCGCAGGCGGAGCTTCAGTTACCGCAGGCGGAGCTTCGGTTACCGCAGGCGGAGCGCGGGCCGCCGACGCACAGCGGAGCGGCGGGCGGGGACGCGGGTTGTGGAACCGACGCTAAGGCGGTATCCGGAGCCCGGCACGGTGTGGTCCCGACCACTGGGACATCCCGATGACCACGGGGTATGCGTGCAGAACTATTTCGGACAGGCATAGCGCCCGGCCCGACCGGGACATCCGGCGAGGAGTGGCGACCGTGAAGTTCTCGATGATCTTCGAAGCGCAGATGACCGACCCGACCGCCGCACACGAGGCGCGGGTGCTGCGCGACTGCGTCGAGCAGGCGGTGCTGGCCGATACGGTCGGATTCGACACGGTGTGGGCGGTCGAACACCACGGGCTCCGGTGGTACGCGCATATGAGCGCCCCGGAGATCTTCCTGACCTGGGTGGCCGCCCGGACCGAGCGGATCCGGGTCGGGCACGGCGTGGTGTGCATGCCCTTCGGCTTCAACCATCCGGTCCGGGTGGCCGAACGGGCCGCCATGCTCGACGTGCTCTCGGGCGGGCGGTTGGATCTCGGCGCGGGCCGCGGAGCCACCCCCGTCGAAACCTCGTTCTTCGGCGTCGATCCCGAACGCACCCGCCACGAGGTCGAGGAGGCGCTGCGCGTGATCGCCGCGGCGTGGCAGGACCCGGAGAGCGACTTCGAATACCACGGTCCGCTGCTCGACATCGACCCGCACCACCTGCTGCCGCGACCGGTGCAGCGGCCGCATCCGCCGCTGTTCATGGCCTGCACCCGCAAGGACACCCTGAAACTCGCCGCCGACTACGGAATCGGGGCCCTGGTCCTGGGTTTCGCCGGCATCGAGGAGATCGCGGCGCTGCGGCGCACCTATGACGCGGCCATCGCCGCACGCACCGGCGAGCGATTCGTCTCCACCGTGGTCAACGACCACTTCGCGGCGCTGTGTCCCACCATCGTGCTCGACGACCGGGAGCGGGCGCGGCAGATCGGGGCGCGCGGGCAGCGGTTCTTCGCCCAGTCCATCAAGCACTACTACGGCGCCGGGCCGGTGCCCGACGAGGCGGTGGACCCCGAGGCCGACGAAATCGCGCGGCTCGGGCAGGCTGCCGAGGAGCATGTGGCCTACCTGCACGAGGCCAGGATTCCGGTGACGTCCGGCTCCACCGCCATCTTTCACGCCGCGCACGCCTACGGCACCGCCGATGACGCCATCGCCTACGTGCGACGGCTGCGGGCGGCCGGGGCCGACGAGATCCTGTGCCTGATCCAGATGGGCACGGTGCCGCAGGAGGTATGCCTGGAGACGATCCGACAGTGGGGCGAACATGTCATCCCCCACTTCCGCGAGCAGGATGCAATGGAAATGACGAAACGGAGTGAGGAATCGAAATGGTCGATCTGAACGGCAAAGTCGCGCTCATCACGGGCGCGGCCCGTGGCCAGGGCGCGGCGGAGGCGCGGCTGTTCGCGTCCCGCGGGGCACGGGTGGTGATCACCGACGTATTGGCGGCGGAGGGTAAGGAGCTCGCCGAATCACTCGGCGCGGCGGCACATTTCGTACATCACGACGTCACCGACACCGACAGCTGGAATGCGGCTGTGGCCGAGTCCGTCTCGACCTTCGGCAAGCTCGACGTGCTGGTGAACAATGCCGCGATCTACACCATGAAACCGCTCGTGGAGACCTCCGCCGAGGAGCTGGAGCGGATCCTGAAGGTGAATCTGGTCGGCGCGTTCAACGGCATCAAGGCGGTTGTCGGTCCGATGACCGAGGCGGGCGGCGGCTCCATCGTCAATATCTCCTCCCAGGCCGGGATCGAGGGACTGATGAACCACTCCGCCTACGGATCCTCGAAATGGGGGCTGCGCGGACTCAGCAAGATCGCGGCACTGGAACTGGGACCCGTTGGCATCCGCGTCAATTCGGTGCATCCGGGACCCATCGCCACCCCGATGGTGCCGTATCTGACCACCGGTCCGGGCAGCTTCCCGACCCTGCCGCTGGAACGCACCGGACTGCCGGAGGAAGTCGCCGAGCTGGTGTCCTTCCTCGCCTCCGACGCGGCGGCCTACATCACCGGCGCGGAGGTGACCGTGGACGGCGGTCTGGCGGCGGGCAAGTTCATCCCGCGGAACCCGTAGCAACTCCGGTAAGGAATTCGTGATGCCCCTCTCCCCCGAATGGCGATCCTTCGTCGACGCCGCGACGGCGGCCTTCCCCGCTCTGGGCACCGAGGTCTGTGACGCCGCCGCGGCGCGGGCCTTCCTGGCTGCCCGGCCGACGCCGGTGATGGAGCCGATACCCGTTGCCGGGGTTGAGGATTGGCTGGTGCCCGGACCGCCGGACGCCCCCGGGGTGCCGATCCGGCTGTACCGGCCACCGCATGCCGAGCCGATACCCGCCGTCGTGGCCTTCTACCACGGCGGGGGGTTCGTCCTGTGCGGGCTCGACAGCCACGACCGGTTCTGCCGGGCCATGGCCGACGCGGCGGGCGTCATCGTGGTGTCGGTCGACTACCGACGTGCCCCCGAGGCCCGCTTCCCGGCCGCCGCCGACGACGCCTACGCGGCACTGCGCTGGGTGGCCGAGCACGCCGAATCCCTCGGCGGCGACCCGGCCCGCATCGCCGTCGCCGGTGACAGCGCGGGCGGCAACCTCGCCACCGTCGCCGCTCTCCGCGCCCGTGACACCGGCGGCCCCGATATCGCCTTCCAACTGCTGCTCTACCCGATGCTCGACCCGGCCTGCGACAGCCCCTCCTACACCGACAATGCCGAGGGCTACTTCACCACCGCCACCCACCTGCACTGGTACTGGCAGCAGTATCTGCGCACCCCCGCCGACGCGAGCCATCCCTACGCCAATCCGACCCGAGCCGATCTTGCCGGGCTGCCGCCCGCCCACATCGTCACCGCCGAATTCGACCCGCTGCGCGACGAGGGCGAAGCCTACGGCCGACGCCTGCGCGAGGCCGGGGTGGCGGCGGAGGTCGAGCGCTGGGACGGCACCGTCCACGGTTTCATGTCCATGGCCTGGCACCTCCCGGAGACCGAGCGCGCCAATGCGACCGCCTTCGCCGCCCTGCGCACCGCCCTCACCCGCACCGCGCGTGTGCCCCGATAGACCTTGCCGAATGTAGAGGGTCCGTTCTATAACTATATGGAACGAATACTCTACATCGGTCAGGAGCTGGGTCATGTCGGACGAACTGTTCGCCGCCGCACGGGAGATGCTGCGGACGACCACGTACGGATTTCTCACCACGGTCGCCGACGGGCGCGTCCACACCCGCCTCGTGCAGCACGCGGGTGTCGATGCCGACGACACCATCTGGATCGGCACCAGCCCGAAATCCCGCAAGGCAGCCGATATCGCGGCCTCCCCCGAGGTGACCTACGCCGTCGAGGACCGGCCGGGGATCGCCTACGCGTGCGTGTACGCCACCGCCACCATCGTCGACGACCCCGAGGAGCGAAAAGCCCGGTGGGTGAACGGTTTCGAGCTGTTCTTCCCGGGCGGGCCGGAGGGCGACGACTTCGTGCTGCTGCGGCTGCGCCCCACCGCCGTCGAGGTCATGGACTTCACCCGCGAGATCCACCCGGATCCCTTCGGCCTGGTGCCCGCGCGTGCGGAGCGGGCACGCTGAGCTCGGTGCCCCCACGAAAGGTTCAGGGCTCGACGAAATCGGCGGCGATGGAACACAGCCGCCACTCGCCGTCGCGGCGCACCATGGTGCCGGTGTAGTCGATGTCCCTGAAGTAGTGCCGGTACTTCTCCGGGATATTGCTGAAGGATTCGTGTGCCAGGTAGGTGGCCGAATTCGGGCTGGTCTGGGTGATGCCGGTGATCGTCTTGGTGAAGCCCGCGGATCGCACCTCCGGGCCCAGGGTGCGGTCGTACTGCGGGGTGTACTGAATGACGAGATCGTCGATGTCCCGAGCGGTCTCCGGACAGACCAGCTGCTGGAATCCCTCCCAGTCCTGGGCGTTGAAGGTCGCGGCGATGGCCTCGGTGATGCGGACCAGCTCCGGATCGAGCTGGGTGAGGTCGCCTGGGGCGATCTCCTTGTCCGGTGCGTTGAAAACCGGTGGGGGCGGCAGGGTTCGGTGCCCGGACGGGCTGATATTGGCGTCGACGGCGCGCCGCCAGCTGCCGTCGTCGATCATCATGCGGATGGCCCGGGTGATCCGGGCCTGCTTATCGATATCGCCCTTGCGTACGCCGACCCCGTAGCGCTCACGGGTGAAGCGATGCCCCACCACGCGCAGGGTGCCGGGGTGCTGGGCGGCGTAGCCGGCGAGGATCACGTCATCGGTGGAGACCGCGTCCACGGTGCCGGTGAGCAGGTCGCCGACACACTGCACATAGGTGTCACGGGTGACGAGGGCCGCGCGGGCGGCGAAGTCCTTGCGAATCTTGTCCGCCGAGCTGGAGCCCTCCGCGGTGCAGACCGTGCGGCCGTTGAGATCCTCGGGGCGTTCGATCTCCCGCTCGCTCTGCCGGACGAGCAGATCCTGCCCCGCGACGAGATACGGCCCGGCGAAGGACACCTGCTGCTGGCGACCCGCGGTAATGGAGTAGGAGGCGACCACGAAATCCACCTCGCCCGAATTCAACAGGCGCTCGCGCTCGTCCGAGCGCGCCTCCTTCCATACGATGTGCTCGGGCGTGACACCGAGCCTGCCCGCGATATAGGTGGCGGTGTCGGCGTCGAAACCGCGTGGCACGCCGTCCGGCCCCATGACCGACATTCCCGGCTGATCGAATTTGATCCCGATGGTCAGCGACGGCGGCTGCTGCCGCACAACGGGTTCGGTCTCCTCACCACAGGCCGCGACGGTCAGACCGACGGCGACAACGCCGGCGAGGCTCACGCCTTTCATCGACAACGCTTCTCCTGTCTGCGGTGGTACGGAATGCGCGCGCTCCATGTGCAAGTGAAATCGAAGTCGTGCACATCCAACCATTCGACAGCGGAAAACTCGGCGAACTCGAATACTTCCGACTCGAATTCCTCCGAATGTTTATGTCGATTCGCCCGCTAGGACGCGTTTGCCGTACAGGCCGAGAGCGCTACTCGGGCGGGTCGCGGGGAAGCGCTGCCGAGGTCGGGGAACGGCGGATGCGATTCTCCCAAACCACCCACGGCGGCCGCCTCGGCCTCGGCGCGCGACGGCGCTGCCGCCCACCCGTACGCACCGTCCGCGCCCTGGGCCACCGCGGCGCATCCGCCATTGAACCGCAGCACTATCTCGCAGTCGTACACATTGCAGTCCTTGATGGCGGCGGCGTCGGCGGTGACCCGGCTGGATTCGTCGGTGGAGGCGACCACCACATTGCCGAGCCGGGAAATCGCGATGGTGCCGTACTGCCCCGCGGCCTGGGCGGGTGCGGCGAAACCCAGCGCACAGACGGCGACGGCGGCGGCGGTGACGGCGGCACTACGAGCGAGCGACACGAGAATCCCCACTATTTCAGAAGCGATCGAACGAGGGCGATGCTAGACGAGGACGGCGGCACCGGGGTAGCACTCGGCCGACGAGCACCGCCGTAGCGTCGGCCGAACGGCGCGACGCGGCGACGTCACCCCGGCCCGATATTCGGATGCGCGCACGTCCGCTCTGTCCTTACGGTGGACATGTTCATTGAAGGAAGGACCGGACAATGTTTCCCGTCGAGCTGCGCGGAACGCGCGCGCAGACGCTCATGTGGGCGCACGAGCACGAAGTCGACCCCGCCGCCTTGCGGCAGTTGCGCAATATCGCGCAGCTGGAATGGGTGCACGGCGTACGTGTGATGCCCGATGTGCATCTCGGCAAGGGCGCCACCGTCGGATCCGTCATCGCCATGCGGGACGCGGTCGCGCCCGCCGCGGTCGGCGTCGATATCGGCTGCGGAATGGAGGCCGTGCGCACCTCGCTCACGGCCGCGCGGTTGCCCGACGATCTGCTGTCGCTGCGGTCCCGCATCGAGGCGGCGGTGCCGGTCGGATTCACGGCGCATCGGGAGCCGGTGAATGTGCGGCGGCTCGAGGCCGAGGTGCACGGTCAGCGCGCGGCGGGCACCACGCTGCGCACCGGCTGGGAACGATTCTGGAAGTCCTTCGATACGCTGCATTCCGGAGTGCTGTCGCTGGAATCCAAGGCGCACAAGCAGATGGGATCGCTGGGATCCGGAAATCATTTCGTGGAAGTCTGCCTCGATACCGAGCAGAATGTGTGGATTCTGCTGCATTCCGGAAGCCGGAATATCGGCAAGGAACTCGCCGAGCGGCATATGGCGATCGCTCGGGCGCTGCCGCACAATCGGGATCTGCCGGACCGGGATCTGGCGGTATTCCTCTCCGGGACACCGGAAATGGAGGCGTACCGGCGGGATCTCACCTGGGCGCAGGAGTACGCGGCCCGCAATCGGGCCGTGATGCTGGCACTGGTGTGCAAGGCCGTGCGGGACGAATTCGCCGGACTCGACGTGCGTTTCGACGAGCCGATCTCCTGCCACCACAATTATGTGGCGGAGGAGGTCGTCGACGGGGTGCCCATGCTGGTGACGCGCAAGGGTGCCGTGCGGGCGGGTGCGGGCGATCTGGCGCTGATTCCCGGCTCCATGGGCACGCGGTCGTATGTGGTGCGCGGCAAGGGAAACCCGGCCTCGTTCCAGTCCGCGTCGCACGGTGCGGGCCGCCGGATGAGCCGCAACGCCGCCAAGAAGCAGTTCACGGTGGCGGATCTGATCGCGCAGACCGAGGGCGTGGAGTCGCGCAAGGACGCCGGGGTGATCGACGAGATCCCCGCGGCGTACAAGAACATCGACGACGTCATCGACGCCCAGCGCGATCTGGTCGACGTCGTGGCGACGCTGCGGCAGGTGCTGTGCGTGAAGGGCTGATCCCGCACCGGATGCCGCGCGGCCGCCAGCGAGAGACGGCCGCGCGGCTTCGGCTCAGCGGCGCAGCAGTGCGCCCACGATGCCCGCACCCAGCAGCATGACCCCGGAGATGAGCGCGAAACCGTAAGTGACCCAGGCGTGCAGCGCCACCGTCATCTCGCTGGAGATGAGCGGCAGGTCCCCGATCAGCCGGAAGGTGTCGTCGGGGAACAGCAGGTGCAGCACGCCCGGGAACACGCCCCACACCAGGCTCGCCACCATGGTGCCCAGCGGTGAGTAGGCGGCCAGCACCGCCACCAGCATGAGCAGCAGCGAGCCCACGATGATCTGCACCGACGCGGCGAACCGGTCGGTCACCGCGCCGACGATCACCCAGTAGCGGATATCCAGCCCGCCATTGGCCGCCAGGGCGATACCGATCGGCATCATCACCAACCCCGCCGCCACCCCGGTGACCGACCGCGACGTGGCGGAACCGCTGGTGAACTGTGCGCCGGGCGGACTCCACCCCGCGGGCGACGGAAACTTCTGACCCATGACGCCTCCCATACCCCCGGGACGCGCCCACCGGTCCCCGGGTTCCCCCCATTGTCCGGCAACACGCCCCGGCCCGCCCGATCTTGACCGCACCGCAACCAAGACTCCGGTCACTCGCTACCCGGATCGCCCCTCCGATATCTCGTCGTCGCCCGTACGCCGGACAACCGCGGCCCGGCGGCTCCCGCTCTCACGGAGATATCGAGGTCGTGCCCGCGCGCCTCGCCGCCGACCACGCCGGTATCGGCGGTGGCCGGACCGGCCGGGGTCCGGCGGCAGTGGGAGCCGTTCCCGCGGCCGGGTGCCGCACCCGGAGATACTCGGCCGCGGCGACCGGATCGGGGCCGCCGAATCACCGGCCCGAACGCCTGGACGCGGTGCGTGAGCGTGGGAAAGGGTGCGGGAAGCCCCCGCTCGCGGTCGGCTGTCGGCGGTGTGAGGCACCATGGAGCGCGTGACCCCGACCAACGCGACCTCTCCGACCGAGACCAGTGCGGCGCTGCGGGACGACGCCGAACGGCTGCTGCGCGAACTCGCGGGACCGTCCGCGCGGCTCCGGGAGGATCAGTGGACCGCCATCGAGGCGCTGGTGGTGCGGCGACGGCGGGCGCTGGTGGTGCAGCGCACCGGCTGGGGCAAGTCCGCGGTGTACTTCATCGCGGCCAAACTGCTGCGGGCGGCGGGTCGCGGCCCGACGGTGATCGTGTCCCCGCTGCTGGCGCTCATGCGCAACCAGGTCGCGGCGGCCGAGCGGGCCGGAGTGGTGGCGGCCACCATCAACTCCGGCAATGTCACCGAATGGGACGAGATCCACGCGCGGGTGGCCGAGGGCGACGTGGATGTGCTGCTGGTGAGCCCGGAACGGCTGAACAATCCCGACTTCCGCGATGCGGTGCTGCCGAAGCTGGCCGCCGATGCCGGACTGGTGGTCGTCGATGAGGCGCACTGCGTCTCCGACTGGGGCCACGACTTCCGGCCGGACTACCGGCGCATCCGCACCCTCATCGCCGATCTCGGCTCCGACGTGCCGGTGCTGGCCACCACCGCGACCGCCAATGATCGCGTGGTCACCGACGTGGCCACCCAGATCGGCACCGACACGCTGGTGCTGCGCGGCAGCCTCGATCGCGAATCGCTGCGGCTGTCGGTGGTGCACATCGCCGACGCGGTCGAGCGCACCGCGTGGCTCAGCCAGCACCTGCGCGAACTGCCCGGCTCCGGGATCGTCTACACGCTCACCGTCGCCGCCGCGCACGACCTCGCCGACGTGCTCAACTCCCACGGCCACCAGGTCGCCGCCTACACCGGCCAGACCGAGCCCACCGAGCGCGAGGCCCTCGAGCTGGCGCTGTTGAACAACGAGGTCAAGGCGCTCATCGCCACCTCGGCGCTGGGGATGGGCTTCGACAAACCCGATCTCGGATTCGTGGTGCACGTCGGCGCGCCCTCCTCCCCCATCTCCTACTACCAGCAGGTGGGCCGCGCGGGGCGCGGTACCGAGCGCGCCGAGGTGGTGCTGCTGCCCGGTCCGGAGGACCGGCGCATCTGGAGCTACTTCGCCTCGGTCGCCTTCCCGCGCGAACACATCGTGCACTCGGTGCTGGACAGTCTGGACCGGGATCGGCCGCTGTCCACCGCCGCGCTGGAACCGCTGGTCGAACTGAATCGCTCGCGGCTGGAGATGGTGCTCAAGGTCCTGGATGTGGACGGCGCGGTCAAGCGGGTGCGCGGCGGCTGGATCGCCACCGGCGAACCGTGGACCTACGACACCGAACGCTATGAACGGCTCGCCGCCGCCCGCGATGCCGAACAGCAGGCCATGATCGACTACCAGGCCACCGCCGAATGCCGGATGAACTTCCTGCGCCGCCAACTCGACGATCCGGGCCTCATGGCCGACTCACCCGGCTGCGGACGCTGCGACAACTGCACGGGCACTCGCCCGGATACCGGCGTGGACACCGCGCAGGTATCCGAGATCCGGGCCCGCCTGGACCGGCCGGGTATCGATCTGGCCCCGCGCAAGCAGTGGCCGACGGGTATGGCCAAACTCGGAATCTCCTTGTCCGGCAAGATATCCGACGGCGCCGAGACCGGCCGGGTGCTGGGCCGCCTGAGCGATCTCGGCTGGGGCCAACGGTTGCGCGCCCTGCTCGACGCACCGGACGGCCCGGTGCCGGACGAGTTCTTCCGGGCCTGCACGGTGGTACTGCGCGAATGGGATTGGGCGCGGCGGCCCACCGCCGTCATGGCCATGGAATCACCCACCCACCCGATCCTCGCGGCCTCCCTGGCCGCCCGGCTCGCCCAGATCGGCCGCCTGCGCGACCTCGGCGTCCTGCACCGGCGCCCGGACCTGCCCCCGGTCTCGGCCGTCAACTCCGCCCACCGCGTGGCTGCCCTCCACAATGCCTGGGAGACACCGGATCTCACCACCGTGGACGGCCCAATCCTGCTGGTGGACACCCTCACCGACACCGGCTGGACCTTCACCATGGCCGCGCGCACCCTGCGCGCCGCCGGAGCCGAAGCGGTCCTGCCCTTCGCCCTGGCCACACCGTCCTGACGGCTCGGGGCCGGCCAGCACACCCGGCCCCGCTCGACTCGGCGACCGGGTCGGATAGTTGTTCGATGCAGAACGGCCGACGGTGACCGGTCAGGAGTTCCCTTCCAGCTGAGCTACCCAGGCGGCGAACCGGCTGTCGTTCCGAGCATCGGACAATGCCGTCCGTAACGCTTGCAGATACGTCTGGCGGGCGGTCCTGACCAGCTCGCGCCCACGGTCGGTGATCTGGGTGTAGACACCCCGCCGATCGGACTCGCACAAGTACCGTTCCGTCAGACCCGCGCGGTCCAGTCGGCTCACCAAACGGCTGACCGAACTGTGTTGGAGTGGAATCGATTCTGCGAGAACCTGCTGGCGGAGGTGCCCCCCGTCGTCGGAGTACTCGAGTGCCGCGAGAGCCAGGTATTCCGTGACAGAGATCCCATGCGAGCGCTGCAACGCCTGTTCGGTGGTGTCATCGATGCTGGCGTGCAGGAGCCGGAGGGCATGCGCGCTGCGCTCCAGTTCGGTCGGCAGGCGCACCTCGGGACGGACGCTGGATTCCATAACCCAGTTTGACACGGGCTACCTGTATCTACACTATGTGCACATACACATATTGTAGATACACGCAATGGAGAAGGTATGCGAGTGTTCGTTACCGGGGTTACCGGATTCATCGGCGGGTCGATTGCGACCAGGCTCGTTCACGAGGGCCATCGGGTTGCGGGATTGACGCGGTCGCTCGACCGAGTCGACAGGTTGGCGGAACTCGGCATCGAGCCGGTTGTCGGCACCCTGGACGAGGTCGACGTGGTGGCCGGTGCCGCTGGCGCCGCGGACGCCGTGATCAACGCGGCGGACAGTGATCATCGGGGCGTGGTCCACACCTTGATCGATGCCTTGGCCGGGACCGGAAAGCCGTTGCTACACACGAGTGGGACCAGCATCGTCGGCGACGACGCACGCGGGCATGCTTCGAACGCCGTGTTCACCGAGGCAGATGTGCGGCCGGGCGGGCAATGGCGGCCGACGTCGGACAAAGCGGCGAGGGTGGCGATCGATCGCCTCGCCATCGCAGCAGCTGACCGAAACGTACGGTCGGTCGTTTTGTGCAACAGCCTGATCTACGGACACGGCCGGGGTATCGGGCGCGACAGCGTGCAGCTCCCACGACTGGTAGCCCACGCGAGGCGCTCCGGGGCGGCCAGATACCTGGGTCCGGGCGAAAACCGTTGGTCTACAGTACATATCGACGATGCTGTCGATCTCTATCTGCGCGCCCTCGATAGTGCGCCCGCGGGGTCGTTCTACTTCGTGGAGAACGGTGAAGCCTCGTTCGGCGAGATGGCTGGTGCAATCGCCGATGTCATGGGCCTCGGCGAGGCTCAGTCGTGGGATGTCGAGGCTGCGATTGCCGAGTGGGGGTACGAGGTTGCCGTATACGCGCTCGGGTCCAACAGTAGAGTGCGTGGCGAGGCGGCCCGAAACGAATTGTCCTGGACACCTCGCTACGATTCCGTGCTGCATTGGATCCGTACCGAGATGAACGCGGCCGAGTGATATATACGTCATCCATTGTGCAGCCGAGCCGACATCGCGTTGCTGACAACGTGGGCGCCTGGAGCCAGGCGCCCACACCATCAGGCTAGTTGCAGGTCCGCGTAATATGCTTGCCGATCTTCGTGGAAGCATCGGTCAGTTTCGTGGCATTCTCCTGAGCCTCCACCGTTTTGCCCTGCAATTCCTCCAAAGCGGTGTCGGGGTTGGAGAAGTCGATTTCCGAAAGATCGAGTCCGGCTTCACTGGCGTCGGCGAACGCCACCCAGTCGGCGCGGATATCGGCAGGGGCGACTTCAGCGATCCGACGTGCCTTGCCGATGAGCTCTGCCGAGGTCGATGCCGCCGCCAGATCGCCCAGTTCCTCGACCGCCTCACAGTATTCGGCTGTGCTTGCGCCGGAATCCGCGGTCGTTGTCGAGGTGCCGGTGCCGACGGGAGCACTCGTCTTCGTCGAACTGCCGCCGCATCCGCTCAGCGCGCCGACGCTGATGGTGACTGCGAGAATTATCATGGTGGTTCGGCGCATGGCGACGATTGTTCCTTCCGGTCGATGGTTCGACCTGATCGAAACAGCCGGTAACCCGGACCGGCAAACCGAGAATCTCAAGTAATTGTCAAATCAAGCGCGGACACACACGCGAGAGCCAGCACTGGCTCGGACCGAATGCGACCGCGCCCCAGCGATCGAGGCGGCGTAGGCTCGACGGGTGCGAGCAGCACCGACCAGCGATGGAGTCGCCATGGCATTCGGATCGATGAAACTGCCTCCGCCACCGCTGGTGCGCGTGCTCGGGCTGGTGCGCGACGGGCTCGCGGCGCTGCATCGGCATCTGGTGCCCGGGCATATCGCATTGCTCGAATTGCAGATGACCGGGTTTCTGGCACCGGCGATTCAGGCGGCGGCGCAGCTCGGGGTCGCCGATGCGCTGGCGGACGGGCCGAAACGGGTGGAGGAGCTGGCGCAGGCGGTGGGGGCCGATGCGGATGCGCTGGAGCGGCTGCTGCGGCTGCTGGTCAGCTTCGACGTGTTCACGCGGCGGCGCGACGGGACGTACGCACTGAACGGAATGTCGCGGGCGCTGCGGTCCGACGGTCCGGTCACGCTGCGGGATCTGTCCCTGTTCTTCGGGTCCGAGTATCACCGCCGCCATTGGACGCATCTGGCCGATGCGGTGCGGACCGGAAAGCCGGTGGGGCCCGGCCTGGACGGGGCGGGCTTCTTCGAATACGCCGCCCAGCACCGGGAACTCGGTGAGCTGTTCGACCGCGCCATGGCCAGCGTGAACACCCTCGCCATCGAACCGCTGCTCGCCGCATACGATTTCGACCGCTTCGACACGGTGGTCGATATCGGTGGCGGACGCGGGGCCCTGCTCGCCGAGATCCTGCACCGCCACCGGGGCACGCACGGCATCCTCTTCGATCTGCCGCGGGTGGTGGCGGAACCCTCCGGCGATATCGCGGAACTCGCACTGGCCCAGCGCCTTACGCTGCGGTCCGGATCGTTCTTCGAATCGGTGCCCGAGGGCGGCGACGCCTATATCCTCGAGCACATCCTGCACGACTGGCCCGACGCCGACGCCGAGCGTCTGCTGCGCACCGTGCGCACGGCCATGACGCCCGAGGCCACCCTCCTCGTCATCGAGATCGTGCTGCCCGAACACCAGCGCCCGCACGCGGGCAAATTCATCGACCTGGAGATGCTGGTCAACTCCGGCGGCCGGGAACGCACCACCGAGCAGTTCCGAGAGCTCTTGTCCCGCAGCGGGTTCACCCTCACACGCATCGTGGACACGGCCGCTCCCGACAGCGTTCTCGAAGCCCGCCCGACCGCCTAGCCGACGATACGGCCGGCGGCCGTGGTGGTCGCGGCCGCGCCCCCTGCGCGCGACCACGACCACCGCACCCCGGGCGTCCGGCTCCCGGGGCCGGCACATCTCAGGCCGATCGGCGCACCGGCGCGCCGACCATTCCGGTCACCTGGGCCACCCGGTCGGTCCACCCGTCCGCCATGGAGGCCAGCAGGAACCACGCCGCGTGCACCCGTTCATCGGAGACGGCGTCGACGGTGCGCAGCAGGTGCACGGCCCGCACATGGGCGGCGGCCATGGCGTCGACCACGGCACCGAGCGACTCCCCGCACGCCGCGGCGGTCTCGGCACGGCGAGCGCGGCGCAGCACGTAATCGTCGATGCACTCGACCATATGGGCGCGCCTGCGGTCGATCTCGGCGGCGCACTCCGGCCGGTCCCGGCGCGCCAGATGCGATTCGGCCAGCAGTCGAGCCCAGCGGGTCACGGGATGATCCTCCGGCTGATCGCCGATATGGCCGCAGAACGCGGCCAGAAGTTCATGCCAGTCGGGCAGTACGTGCATACCTACCTCCACGGCGGTGCGGGCGCACCCGGCGCCGCTGGCGGTCACCGAACCGCGAGCCCGGCGCGGCAAGGGCGGACCGCACCGGATCCGGGACCGCTATCGGCGAAGGGCACATGCGATACGGCGCCGGGTGCCCCTCCAGCATGCGCCGTACAGGCCGTCCGCCCACTGCCCTTCCGGTGGCCTTCCGTCGCCCTTACACCCGGGACACGCCAGCTCCCACGGGCTCCCCTGGCGCGCCCCCACCCCGAAAACCGTTGCTATTACTCATGACCCACCCGAAAGAATCCGCGCGGGTGCCATGCCATCGCACCCATCCGGCGCGGTTCGTCACCGCCACAGCGCCTACCCGAGTCCGATGGCCGGTGCGCGGATACGGCCCACCGCGCAGCGCCCGACGAGAGCGGGCAGCCGCCCCCGCACGGCGCTCGTCATCCGCGCACAGCAGTGCTCCTGCGCCACGCTCACACCTTCACGAGGTCGTCGGCGTGCACGACGGGGCGTTGCATGCCTTCCGGTAGGTCTGTGGTGGAGCGGCCCTTCATGGTCTCCAGTTCGTCGCTGTCGTAGCAGACGATGCCGCGGGCGACCACCCGGCCGTCGGGTGCCACCAGGCTGATCACGTCGCCGCCGTAGAAGCGGCCGCGTACCTCGGTGATCCCCGCGGCGAGCAGGGAGCTGCGGCGCTCCGCCACCGCCCGCACCGCGCCCTCGTCGAGGTGCACGGCACCGCGGCTGTCGGCGGCGTGGCGGACCCAGAACTTGCGGGCGGACAACCGGACCGGCCGTGCGGCGAACGCGGTGCCCACCGTCGCCCCCGAGAGTGCGGCGGCCGCGTCGGAGGCGGCGGCCAGCAGCACCGGCACCCCCGCGTCGGCGGCCAGCCGCGCCGCCGAAAGCTTCGACGCCATACCTCCGGTGCCCAGCGCGCCGCCGCTGCCCGCGATCACCCCGTCCAGATCCGCGCTGCTGCGCACCTCCGGAATGAAGTTCGCGTCGCCCTTGCGCGGGTCGCCGTCATAGAGGCCGTCCACGTCGGACAGCAGCACCAGCGCGTCCGCGCCCACCAGGTGCGCCACCAGCGCCGCCAGCCGGTCGTTGTCGCCGAAGCGGATCTCTTCCGTTGCGACGGTGTCGTTCTCGTTCACCACCGCGATGGCGTGCAGGGCGCGCAGCCGGTCCAGGGTGCGCTGGGCATTGCGGTGGGATTCCCGCCGCGAGAAGTCGTCCGCGCTGAGCAGCACCTGCCCGACCACGCGGCCGTAGCGGGCGAACGAGGTGCCCCAGGCGTGCGCCAGCGCCAACTGGCCCACACTGGCCGCGGCCTGTTTGGTGGCCAGATCCTTGGGACGGCTGGACAATCCGAGCGGCGCGATACCGGCGCCGATGGCTCCCGAGGACACCACCACCAGATCCGATCCGGCCCGCATGCGCGTCTCCACCGCGTCGGCCAGCCGATCCAGCCGACCGTTGTCGAGACCGCCCTCGAGACTGGTCAGCGCGGAGGAGCCGATCTTCACGACCACACTGCGCGCCGACGCGATGGCCCGCCGCGCCTCACTCAACTCGGAGTCCATCCGCGTGATACTCGAACTCACTGCACCACACCTCAATTCGCCCGCGATACATCCGCTGCACCGCCGCGGTCACTGTCGAACACCGCCCCGCCGCCCCGCCGCGATGCGCCGGCGAGCGGGTGTGGCGGCTCATTCCTCGTCGTCGTCCTCGCCCACCAGGCCGCGGCGCACCCGCGAGGCGTGCTTGCGCTCGGCGGCGCCGATGCGCTCGGTCTGGTCCAGCCGCGGATCCACGCCGCGCCGGGTCATCATGACCTCCACGCCCGCGGAGATCTGCGGCTCCCAGTCGAAGCACACATCGCCGATGGTCACCGGCGCGCCCGGCTGGGCGCCCAGCCGCACCAGCTCCTCTTCGACGCCGAGGCGGGCCAGGCGATCGGCCAGGTAGCCCACGGCCTCGTCGTTGTCGAACTGGGTCTGCGCCACCCAGCGCTCCGGACGCTCGCCGTAGACGATGAACCCGCCGTCGGTCTCCGGATCGCGGGCTACGCGGAATCCGCTGTCGCCCTTGGCGACCGGGCGAATGACCGGACGCTTCGGCTCGGCCTTGGGATGCGCCTTCCGATACTCGGAGACCAGCTCGGCGAGTGCGAAGGTCAAGGGTCGCAAGCCTTCCCGGCTCACCGCCGAGATCTTGAACACCGGCCAGCCGCGCTCGGCGAACTCCGGCAGCACGAAATCGGCCAGCTCGTCGGCATCGGGGACGTCGGCCTTGTTGAGAATGACCACGCGCGGCCGATCGGCCAGATCCCCCAGTCCGGCGTCGGCCTGCAGGGCGGGCTTGTAGGAGGCCAACTCGGCCTCGAGCGCGTCGACATCGGAGACCGGATCACGGCCCGGCTCCATGGTGGCGCAGTCGACCACATGGGCGAGCACCGCGCAGCGCTCCAGATGGCGGAGGAAGTCCAGCCCCAGCCCGCGCCCCTCACTCGCCCCCGGAATCAGCCCCGGCACATCGGCCACCGTGAAGGTGGTGTCTCCGGACTGCACCACCCCCAGATTCGGCACCAGCGTGGTGAACGGATAGTCCGCGATCTTGGGCTTGGCCGCCGAGAGCACCGAGACCAGCGAGGACTTACCGGCCGACGGGAAGCCCACCAGCCCCACGTCCGCCACCGACTTGAGCTCGAGGACCAGCTCGCGCTCCTGCCCCTGCTCACCGAGCAGCGCGAAACCGGGAGCCTTGCGCGCCTTCGACACCAGCGCGGCATTGCCGAGTCCGCCGCGACCGCCCTTGGCGGCGATGAAACGCTCGCCGTCGGCGACGAGATCGGCCAGGATCTGACCGTCCGCGGTCATGACGACGGTGCCGGAGGGCACCTTCAGCAGCAGTTCCTCACCCTGCTTGCCATTGCGGTTGCCGCCCTCGCCGGGCTTGCCGTTGCCGCCTTTGGCATGCGGGTGGAAGTGGAAGTCCAGCAGGGTGTGCACATTGGGATCGACCTCGAGGACCACGTCCCCGCCGTTGCCGCCGTTGCCGCCGTCGGGCCCGCCGAGCGGCTTGTACTTCTCGCGGTGCACGGAAGCGCACCCGTGCCCACCCTTGCCCGCTCGCACATGCAATACGACACGGTCGATGAATTTGGACATATCGGTGATCATCCTCCTTCAGGCTGTGCCTGATTTGCCCTGCGCTGCGCTCCGGGCGGGTTCGCGGCGCGCCAACAGGGTCAGGGCGAGGACGAACCCTCGGGTATTTCGCGAACGACAAAGCGGGTCAGGGTGTTCGTCCGCACCCTGACCCGCTTCGGAAAGTTGTGGAGAAGCTCCGTGACGGCGTCAGGCCGACACCGGCTCCACGATGTTGACGGTCTTGCGGCCCCGCTTGGTGCCGAACTCGACCGCGCCCGCCGCGAGGGCGAACAGCGTGTCGTCACCGCCACGGCCGACGTTCACGCCGGGGTGGAAGTGGGTGCCGCGCTGACGGACCAGGATCTCGCCCGCCTTGACGACCTGGCCGCCGAAGCGCTTCACACCGAGCCGCTGGGCATTCGAGTCGCGACCGTTGCGCGAGCTGGATGCACCCTTCTTATGTGCCATTTCAGAACTCCTCGTGCAGTTTCGATGCGGCACGACCGGGGCCCTACGTATTACGCAGGCTGCCGCCTCCGGGCCTGACCGCTCGTGCCGGGGTGCGAACCCCTGGTCGGACTTACTTGATGCCGGTGACCTTCAGGACCGTCAGCTTCTGACGGTGGCCCTGACGCTTGTGGTAGCCGGTCTTGTTCTTGAACTTGTGGATGCGGATCTTCGGGCCCTTGGTCTGTTCGACGACCTCGGCGGACACGGAAACCTTCGCCAGCTTGTCAGCATCGGTGGTCAGCTCGGCGCCGTTCACGACCAGCACCGGCGACAGCGACACCGAAGTGCCCGGCTCACCCTCGATCTTCTCGACCTTCACCAGGTCACCGACCGCGACCTTGTACTGCTTTCCGCCGGTCTTGACGATCGCGTACGTTGCCATCGGTCGGCTGCCCTTCTTCCTCTACTAGTGCACTGGGCACTGTGGCTCTCACGGCCTGCCTCCGATTGACACCGGAGACCGCCGCAGACTGGTCTGGTAATCACCGCCGCCTCAGCGCCTGGTGGCTCTCGATTGAACCGGGCCACGGCTCCACAGCAGAATGCTGTCACCGGGCAGCGACCGTCCAAGACTACAGGACTCGGGCCTACCCCTCCAAACCGGGTCGCGATGGGGTCGAGCACATTCGCGGCGACGACCTGTCGGTGGCCGCGCCTATGGTGCCGGAGTGCCCCGTGAGCTGAGTGATCTCGCCTATGCCCGCTACCTCCGGCCCTTCGACGGCGACCCGGAACCCGACTCCGGCTACGACGCCGTGCACATCGACGGTGCGCGGCTCATCGACACCGAGGCCAGTGGCGTGCGGTTCGAAGAGTCGGCCCTGACCGGGGTGACCTTCCAGGGCGGCGTCCTGCGGTTCGCCCGGCTCTCCGAGGTCTGGCTGCGCGACTGCCGATGGATCGGGACCAACCTCGGACAGACCAGCTGGATGGATGTCGAACTGATCGACACCGCGCTGTCGGGGGTGGAGATCGTCGGCGCGAACCTGCGGCGGGTGCGCTTCGAGGGCTGCAAGCTCGACGCCGTGAACTTCCGCAATGCGAACCTGCAGCAGGTCGAGTTCGTCGACTGTGTGCTGCGCCAGCCCGATTTCGGAGAGGCGAAGCTCACCCGGGTCACCTTCCCCGGATCGACGCTCGAGGGCGTCTCCCTGCATCGGGCCGCGCTGAAAGACGTGGATCTGCGCGGCGCGCTCGCCGTGGACATCACCCACGGCCTGGAGGCCCTGCGCGGCGCGACCATCCGCCCCGCCCAGCTCATGGACCTCGCCCCGGCCTTCGCCCGCACCTTCGGCATCACGGTCCGCGACGAGTGAATGTCGACGAGTGAATGTCCGCGGGAGCGGGCGGGCGTCGGTGGCGACCGGCGGCTCGAACGACCGTGGCCCCGCCGAAGTTCACGGCGGGGCCACGGTCGCGGTGCGTGAGCGACGGGCGAACCGCTAGCTCTCCCCCTCCGGGGCGCCGGCCGGGCGGCCGGCCGCGCGACGGCGGGTCCGGGCGCGCGGGGGCGGCGGCGGTGTCATGTCGTCCAGCGACAGGGCCGGAGTCTTCGGCTGATCCGAGCTGGAGAGCACGAAGACCGCGCTCTGGCTGTCCGTCGCCGGGGCGGCGGCGGTGCGGGCCACCCGGCGACGACGGCGTCCGGCCGGAGCCTCGTCCGTGGTCGCGGCGGGAGCCGCCTTCTCCGGGGCGGGCACCACCTTCTCCGGCTCGGCCACGGCCATCTTCGGCTCGGGGTGCGCCTCGGGCTGTCCGGCGGTGTCCCGCCCGGTCGCCGTGGCCGCCCCACCGGACCGTGCTCCGGCGGCCGACGCATCGGCGGCTCCGGTCCCGGCCTGCTCGGCGGTCTGGACCCCGGTGGCGGCCTGTGCCTCGGTGACCAGCAGATCGGCCTCACCGGCGGCCGTCTCGGCCTCCGGCGCCACCACCGCGTCGGCCGCTGCCGTCGCGGTGCCGTTGGTCCGGGCCTTCGCGGCGCGGGCTCCCCGGCCCCGGCCGCGAGCGGACCCCCCGGCCTGCGACTCCGCCGCCCGCACCTGAGCGGCCTTCAGCTCGGCGGCGGTGGCCGCGGCCTCCTCGGCCGCGGCGGCGGCCTGCGCGGCGGCCGCGGCAGCCTGGTCGGCCGCCTCCACCGCCGTCACGTCGGCGGCCTCGGCGACCGCCTCGTCCACCCCGGTCGTCTCGGCCTGCGCCACCGCCAGATCCACGGCTTCCACCGCGTCGGACGCGGCGTCGGCGGCCTCGTGTGCGGAATCCTCGGCCTGATGCGCGGCCATGGCCAGCGCCACCGGGTGTGCCCGCTTGGCCGCGGCCTTCTCCTCGGTCGGCGGGGCCTGCTCCTCCACCACGGCCGGTTCCGGCGCGGCGGCGGCCTTCTCGCCCTTGTCCTTGTCCTTGCGGCGACGGCGACCCTCGCGGCGACCCCCGCCCTCTTCCGCGGGCGCGGACTCGACCGGGTAGTTGTGCACCAGGATGCCGCGGCCGTGGCAGTGCTCGCAGGTGGTGGAGAACGCCTCGACCAGTCCGGTGCCCAGCTTCTTGCGGGTCATCTGGACCAGGCCCAGCGAGGTCACCTCGGACACCTGGTGGCGGGTGCGGTCACGGCCCAGCGCCTCGGTGAGGCGGCGCAGCACCAGATCCCGGTTGGATTCCAGCACCATGTCGATGAAGTCGACGACGATCATGCCGCCGATATCGCGCAACCGCATCTGGCGGACGATCTCCTCGGCCGCCTCCAGGTTGTTGCGGGTGACCGTCTCCTCCAGATTGGAGCCGCCGGAACCGGTGAACTTGCCGGTATTGACGTCGATGACGGTCATGGCCTCGGTGCGGTCGATCACCAGGGTGCCGCCCGAGGGCAGCCACACCTTGCGGTCGAGCGCCTTGGCCAGCTGCTCGTCGATGCGGAACGCGCCGAACACGTCTACGGTGCTGTTCTCGTGCCGCTCCACCCGGGTCAGCATGTCCGGCGCGACCGTGCGCACGTAGTTCTCGACGGTGGTCCAGGCGCGTTCGCCCTCGATGACCAGCTTGGAGAAGTCCTCGTTGAACAGGTCGCGCACGACCTTGACCAGCAGGTCGGGCTCCTCGTACAGCGTCTTGGGCGCGCCGGAGCCGTTCTTGGCCTGCTCCTCGATGGTGCGCCAGGTCTTCTGCAACCGCTGCACGTCGCGGGCGAGCTCGGATTCGCTCACCCCCTCCGACGCGGTGCGGATGATGACGCCCGCGTCCTGCGGCACGATATCGCGCAGGATCTCCTTGAGCCGCTTGCGCTCGGTATCGGGCAGTTTGCGCGAGATGCCGGTGGAGGTGCCGCCCGGCACGTACACCAGGAAGCGACCGGCCAGGCTGATCTGGGTGGTCAGGCGGGCACCCTTGTGGCCAACCGGGTCCTTCGAGACCTGCACCAGCACGGTGTCACCGGGCTTGAGCGCCTGTTCGATCTTGCGTTCCCGGCCGCCGAGCCCGGCGGCCTCCCAGTTCACCTCGCCCGCGTACAGCACGCCGTTGCGACCGCGACCGATGTCGACGAACGCCGCCTCCATCGAGGGCAGCACGTTCTGCACCTTGCCCAGGTACACATTGCCGACCATGGAGGCCGAACCGGTGCTGGTGACGAAGTGCTCGACCAGGACGTTGTCCTCGAGCACCGCCACCTGGGTGGTGGAGGTCGGATGTTCGGCGAAGTGCTTCTCCCGCACCACCATCACGCGGTCCACCGATTCGCGCCGCGCCAGGAACTCCGACTCGGTCAGGATCGGCGGGCGGCGGCGACCGGCCTCCCGGCCGTCGCGGCGACGCTGGCGCTTGGCCTCCAACCGGGTGGAACCGGTGATGCCCTGCACCTCGTCGACGTTCTTCTCGGCGCGCCGCTTGTTGCGCGGTTCGCGCTCGTGCACGACGGTGTTCGGCGGATCGTCCTCGGCGGGCTCGTTGTCGCCATCCTCACCGCCCTTGCGGCGGCGACGGCGGCGGCGACGGCGGGAGCTGGCCCCCTCCGGCACGGCCGACTCCTCGGCGTCGTCCTCGCCGGAGTCGCCCTCGGCCGACTCCTCGGCATCGGCGGCGGCCCGCGTCTCGTCCTCGTCGTCGGTGTCCGATTCGGCGTCCGAGGCGTTGTCGTCGCCCTCGTTCTGCTGCTCGCCGCGACCCCGGCCGCGACCGCGACGGCCCCGGCGGCGACGGCGGGAAGCCCCGTCGTTCTTCTCGCGGTTCTCGTCCCAGTCGCCCTCGTCGGCGGTGTCCTCGGCGGGTGCGGGCTCCTCGGCGGCAGGCGCGGTCTCCTCGACCGGCTCCTCCTTGGGCTTGCGCTCGACGCGGCGCTTGCGGCGCAGCTCCTCGGCGGCCGTGGCGTCCGGCGGCAGGAACAGCGGCGCGGCCACCACGGCGGCGGGCTCGAAGACCACGGGTTCCTCGACAACCGGTTCCACGGCCTGGAACGGGCTGGCGAACAGGGTGGTCGGCTTGTGCGCGGCGCTCGACTCGTCGGCCTCGGCCTGCTCGACCTCCTCGGCGGCCAGTTCGTCGGCGGCCCGGTCGTCGCCCGCGGCGACGGCCTCGTCGACAGTGGCGGGCGCGGCGACCTGACCGGTCGCGGGCGACACCGCCGCGGTCCGGGCGGCCTCGGTGGCCCCGGCGGTCGGCGCGGCGGTCACTTCCACGTCACGCGGCCCGAACGCGTCACGCACCGTTTCGGCGACGGTCCGGTCCAGGCTGGATTGGGGGCTGCGGGCTTGCGCGCCCATTTCGGTCAGGTGGGCAAGGATGCGTTTGCTGGTCGTTCCCAGCAACTTCGCCAGTGCGTGCACTCGGATCCGTTCCGGCAACTGTTCGGCAGCCGGGGCGGTGTCCGTCTGTTCCTGTCCCGAACGGCCCGCCTCCCCTTCACCGTTCACCTGCGATGCGTCCTGCGGCTCTTGTTCGGCCACGAATTCTCCTCGGACCCCCGGGCGCGTCCCTCTGGGGGTGACGCGGCCGACGCGGGGGCACTGTCCGTTCGCCTCATGCCCGTGGGCTAGAGGCCGTATGGTCTCGCCCCGCGTGTCCGGTGTTCGCCTGTTGTTGTCGTCGTTCGGCTAACTGGTCACGCGGCGCCTGGCTGGTTGGCTCAACACCACCGCACGAGCGTTCATCCAGCGTGCCGCCCGACAGCCGAGTCTCGGAAGCTGTCGGCGGCAGCGATGACCGTCCGTCATGCTGCGGTGCCCTCGGTTGTGACCGTCACCTGCCGCTTGTGACCGGCGTCGGTTACATCCGCTGCCCAGTATCCCACACTGTGTTGAATTGCCTCCGCTCCGCTCCGGCGGGTTCGCGGCGCTGGGCGTCTCGGCTCTTCCCGCCCGCCACTCCCCCGCTTCGCTCCTCCGCTCCGGTCAGTCCAGAACCGAGACGCGCCGCGAACCGACGAGGGCCGCCCCGGAGAAAGGGTTTACGCAGGCAGCAGTGGTTGCCCCCGGTGCGCGGGAAGGTGGGCACCGGGGTCGGCTCGAGCGCTGCCGATGTGGGCGGGCGCTGCGTCAGTTGGCGGTTTCGGGGAACCAGAGGGAGATCTCGCGCTTGGCGGACTCGGGCGAGTCGGAGCCGTGGACGAGGTTGAACTGGGTTTCCAGGGCGTAGTCGCCGCGGATGCTGCCGGGGACGGCCTTCTCCACCGGGTCGGTGCCGCCCGCGATCTGGCGGAAGGCGGCGATGGCGCGCGGACCCTCGAGGATCGCCGCGACCACGGGGCCGGAGGTGATGAACTCGATCAGGGAACCGAAGAACGGCTTCTCCTTGTGCTCGGCGTAGTGCTCACCCGCCAGCTCCTCGGAGACGTTCACAAGCTTCAGCGCGGCGATCGTCAGACCCTTGCGCTCGATACGGGTGATGATCTCACCGATCAGGCCACGGGCCACGCCGTCCGGCTTGATGAGAACCAACGTCTGCTCAGTCACGGCGCACAGCGTAACCGGGGAGCGCGCGAACTCCCGAATCCAGCGACGTCAGCCCTGCTTCGATGTCAGCCCTGATTCTCGGTGCGCTGGCTCGGGAGCAGGCCCATTTCCATGCGCTTCCTCACATCCGCGCGCAGAACCAGAATGAATACCCACACCGCGGCGAAGACGATGCCGATGATGCCGATGGACAGGTGGATGAACGTGCCCGCCATCACGAAGACCTGCAATCCCAGATTGAACGGGATGGCCCACGGTCGCCGCTGCAAGCCGGAGCCCACGACCATCACCGCGGCCAGGACCACGAGATAGGCGGTGGACCACCATTCCAGCCCGCCGCCCACCGCGGCCACCACCGGCAGCGCCAGCAGCACGGTGATGGCCTCCATGATCAGCGCTCCGGCCATCACCCCGCGAAAGCCCTTCCACGGATCGGTGGCCGGCGCGGGCGCCGGTTCGTGGGATCGGCTCGCGCCGTGCTCGTCACCGCCGGACTGGGGCTCGTCGTGATCACGCACGCTGCCGCCTCCGAGCCTGACCATTCACGCGGGGTCCTTTCCGAACAGTGAGCGGGCCGCCCCGGCGGTGACGACCGAACCGGTGACGACGATGCCCGCTCCGGAGACCATATCGCCGTCCTCCCCCTCCTCGGCGAGGGCGATGGCGGTTTCGATGGCGTCGGCCAGGTCGTGGGCGACCGCGACGCGTTCGTCGCCGAAGCGCTGCACGGCCAGGTTGGCCAGGTCGTCGACGGGCAGGGCGCGCGGGGATCCGTTCTGGGTCACCACGATGGTGTCGAAGATCGGCTCCAGGGCGTCGAGGATGCCACCGGTGTCCTTGTCACCCAAGACCGCGATCACACCGACCAGTTTGCGGAAGTCGAATTCCTCGGTGAGGGTCGCCGCCAAGGCCCGCGCCCCCGCCGGGTTGTGCGCGGCATCGATGAAGATGGTCGGCGCGCTGCGCATGCGCTCCATCCGTCCCGGACTCGCGGCGGCCGCGAAACCCGCTCGGACGGCATCGATATCGAGCTGCTTCTGCGCGCCCGCGCCGAAGAACGCCTCGACGGCGGCCAGTGCCAGCACGGCATTGCGGGCCTGGTGCTCACCGTGCAGCGGCAGGAAGATCTCGTCGTACACCCCGCCCAGGCCCTGGAGTTCCAGCATCTGCCCGCCGATGGCCACCGCCCGCGACAGCACCCGGAACTCCGAGCCCTCGCGCGCCACGGCGGCGTCGACCTCGACGGCGCGGCGCAGCAGCACCTCCATGACCTCGGGCTCCTGCTGGGCGATGACGGCCACGGTGTCGCGCGGCACCAGTTCGTCCTCGGGAGCCTTCTTGATGATCCCGGCCTTCTCCCCCGCGATGGAGGTGAGGTCCGGCCCCAGATAGTCGGTGTGGTCCAACCCGATCGGGGTGATCACCGCGACCTGTCCGTCGATCACATTGGTGGCGTCCCAGCGCCCGCCCATCCCGGTCTCGACCACGGCCACGTCCACGGGCGCCTCGGCGAAGGCGGCGTAGGCCATGCCGGTGAGCACCTCGAACTTGCTCATGGCCGGACCGCCCGCCGCCGTGGACTGCGCGTCGATCATCTCGACGTACGGCTGGATCTCGCGGAAGGTCTCGACATAACGCCCGGGGGTGATGGGCGCGTTGTCGATGGCGATGCGCTCGGTGGCAAGTTGCAGGTGCGGGCTGGTGATCCGCCCGGTACGCCGGTGCAGGGCGGTGAGCAGGCCGTCGATCAAGCGGGTGACCGACGTCTTGCCATTGGTCCCGGCGATGTGGATGGCCGGGTAGCCCTGCTGCGGCGAGCCCAGCAGATCCATGAGCGTGGAGATGCGCGCGAGCGAGGGCTCGATCTTGGTTTCCGGCCAGCGCTGGTCCAGTTCGGCCTCGACCAGGGCCATTTCGGCGAGGTCGACCGGGGAGGTGCCGCCCGTCAACGGCTCCTCCGCGTACCGGCGCTCCGGCTCGTCGTTCACTTGCGCTCCGCCAGCTTCGCGATCTCCGCCAGCCGCGCGCCGATGCGCTCGACCTCGGAGGCGGCCAGGTCCCGACGGCCCCGGATCTTGGCGACCACGTCCTCGGGCGCCTTGGCGAGGAAGCCCTCGTTGCCGAGTTTGGCCGTGGTGCCCGCCAATTCCTTCTGTGCGGCGGCGAGGTCCTTCTCCAGGCGGCGGCGTTCGGCGTCGAGGTCGACGGTGCCGGAGGTGTCGATCTCCACGGTCACCGTGGCATCGGTGAGCCGCACCTCGAGCGAGGCGGTGGCGGCGAAATCCGCGCCCGCCTCGGTGAGCCGGGCCAGCGTGGCGATCTCGGCGAGCTGCCCGGTGAGATCGGCGGCCTCGATGCCGACGAGCCGCGCGGCCACTTTCTGCTTGTCGGTGAGCCCCTGATCGCTGCGGAAGCGGCGGATCTCGGTGATGAGGCGCTGGGCGTCGGCGATGCGCCGGTCCGACACGGCGTCGGCGGGCACGCCGGAGCTCTCGGGCCACCGGGCGACCACGATGGACTCACCGCCGGTGAGCGCCCGCCACAGCGCCTCGGTGACGAACGGGATGGCCGGATGCAGCAGGCGCAGCACCGAATCCAGCACATTGCCGAGCACGACGCGGGTGCTGGCGGCGCGCTCCTCGGACGCGGCGAACTGCACCTTGGCCAGCTCCAGGTACCAGTCGCACAGCTCGTCCCAGGCGAAGTGGTACAGCCCCTCGAGCGCCTTGCTGAACTCGTAGCGGTCCAATGCCGCATCCGTCTGCGCGCGAACGGCTTCGAGCCGGTCCAGAATCCAGCGGTCGGCGTCGGTGAGGGTGTCGCGGGCCGGCGGCTCGCCCGGCGCCGCGCCGTTCATGAGCGCGAACTTGGTGGCATTGAACAGCTTGGTGACGAAGCTGCGCGAGGCCATCACGTGCGAGGTGCCGATGGACAGGTCGCTGCCGGGCTGTGCGCCGCGGGCGAGGGTGAATCGCGTTGCGTCCGCGCCGTATTCGCTGATCCAGTCCAGCGGGTCGATGCCGTTGCCGCGCGACTTGGACATCTTCTTGCCGTGTTCGTCGCGAATCAGGCCGTGCAGGAACACATCCTGGAACGGCACCTGCTTCTGTCCGCCCTTGCCCGCGCTGAGCGCCGGATCGTCGGAGACGAACATGCCGAACATCATCATCCGGGCCACCCAGAAGAACAGGATGTCGTAGCCGGTGACGAGAACGCTGGTGGGATAGAACTTTCCGAGCTCCGGGGTGGCGTCGGGCCAGCCCATGGTGGAGAACGGCCACAGGCCCGAGGAGAACCAGGTGTCGAGCACATCGGGGTCCTGCACGTAGCCCTCGGGGGCCTGCTCGTCGGGGCCGACGCACACGATCTCGCCCTCGGGGCCGTACCAGATCGGGATGCGGTGGCCCCACCACAGCTGCCGCGAGATGCACCAGTCGTGCATATTGTCGACCCATTCGAACCAGCGCGGTTCCTGACCGGCCGGGTGGATCTTCACCTCGCCGGAGCGCACGGCGTCACCGGCGGCCTTGGCCAGCGATTCCACCCTGACCCACCACTGCATGGACAGCCGCGGCTCGATGGGTTCGCCGGAGCGCTCGGAGTGGCCGACGCTGTGCACGTACGGGAACTTGCGGGCGACCACGCGGCCCTCGGACTCCAGGCGCTCGCGGATCTTGCGCCGCGCCTCGAAGCGGTCCATGCCGTCGAATTCGGTTCCGCTTCCGGCGATCTTGCCGGTCTCGTCCATGATGGTCGGCATGGGCAGGTTGTGCCGCAGGCCCAGCTCGAAGTCGTTGGGGTCGTGCGCCGGGGTGATCTTCACCGCACCGGAACCGAATTCGGGGTCGACGTAGTCGTCTGCCACGATCGGGATCTGACGGCCGGTGATCGGGTGGTACAGCGTGGTGCCGACCAGCGCCGCGTACCGCTCGTCGTCCGGGTGCACCGCCACCGCGGTATCGCCGAGCATGGTCTCGACTCGGGTGGTGGCCACGATCACGTGCGGCTCGTCGTCGCTGAGCGAGCCGTAGCGCAGCGAGACCAGCTCGCCCTCCACGTCCTTGTAGTCGACCTCGAGGTCGGAGATGCCGGTCTTCAGTACCGGCGACCAGTTCACCAGGCGTTCGGCGCGGTAGATGAGCCCCGCGTCGTAGAGCCGCTTGAAGATGGTCTGCACGGCGCGGGACAGGCCCTCGTCCATGGTGAAGCGGTCGCGGCTCCAGTCCACGCCGTCGCCGAGGCGGCGCATCTGCCCCTGGATCTGGCCGCCGGATTCGCGCTTCCAGTCCCAGACCTTGTCGACGAACAGTTCGCGGCCGAAGTCTTCCTTGGTCTTGCCGTCGGCGGAGAGCTGCTTCTCCACCACGCTCTGGGTGGCGATGCCCGCGTGGTCCATGCCCGGCAGCCACAGCACCTCGTAGCCCTGCATGCGCTTGCGGCGGGTGAGGGTGTCCATCAGGGTGTGGTCGAGGGCGTGGCCCATGTGCAGGGAGCCGGTGACGTTCGGGGGCGGCAGGACGATCGAGTACGGCGGCTTGTCGCTGCTCGCATCGGCGGTGAAGTAACCAGCGGCTACCCAGCGCTCGTACAGCTCGGCCTCCACTTCGCCGGGGTTCCAGCTCTTGGGGAGGGCATCGGCACGATTACGCGAGTTCTCAGAGGCTGTGCTGGTCACCGTGCGATTCTAAAGAAGGTCCTCGAGATAGCCGAAGAGCGGGGCTTTCGGCGGATGAGGGACACCGAAAGCCCCGCCCTCGACAGCAAGACTACCGGCGAATCCGGCCGCTCTCCCGAATCCATAAGCAATTCTCAGGTTTTGACCGAATCGCCCAGGCTAAGCCAACTTTCGTTGCATCCGCGTTGCATGCGCGGCGGTCTTTCCGGCTCACCGCGCGGCACAGTCCTCCTCCGTCAGATCGGTGTTGACGGCGATGGCCACGGCCGCGGCGGCACCGGCGGCGGAGATCACCTGCGATCGGGGATCGACCACATTGCCCGCGGCGAACACCCCGGGCACGCTGGTCCGGCCGTTGGCGTCGACGCGGACGAAACCACTGTCCGTCAGCTCACAGTCCAGGGCGTCCACCACGGTGTTGTCCGGAATCATGTCGGCCACCACGAACAGCGCCGAGCGGGCGACGGAGGCGCCGTCCGCGAGCTCCACCGCGCGCAGCGCGTCGTCGGCGACGGTGACACCCGACACCTTGCCGTCCACGATGCGCACCCCGCGTGCGGTGATGCGGGCGCGGTCGGCGTCGGAGAGCTCGAAGGTATGCGGGAAGAACACCAGATCCCGGGACCACTGCGGCAGCGCGAGCGCCAGGTGCACCGAGCGCGCAGCGGGTCCGGACTCCGCGGCGCCGAGCAGCCCGATCGGCCGATCGGCCACCTCGTAGCCGTGGCAGTACGGACAGTGCAGCACATCCCGGCCCCACCGTTCCCGCAGGCCGGGCAGCGACGGCAACTCGTCGCGCAGCCCGGACGCCACCAGCAGCCGGCGGGCGCGCAGGGCGCGGCCGCTCGCCAGGCGCACGGTGAATCCGGCGGTGCGGTCCGCCGTTCCGATGCACTCGGCCGCGATCACGCG
The DNA here is from genome assembly GCF_030767025.1 of Nocardia sp. CC227C. Lineage (GTDB taxonomy): Bacteria > Actinomycetota > Actinomycetes > Mycobacteriales > Mycobacteriaceae > Nocardia. Next base: position 111,035 of record NZ_JASITE010000005.1, read on the forward strand.
GTCGGCGACGAGTTCGCCGCCGTATCCGGCCACCTCGGCGCGACCGGCGGTGAGCAGGTCCAGGGGGTTCATGCCGTCGCGGGAGAGGAAGCCGTGCATGTGGGCGGCGGGGGCGTTGCGGGGCGCGCCCGCGTCGACCACGGCCACCCGGCGGCGGGATCGGGCGAGGAGCAGGGCGGCGGACAGGCCCGCCGCGCCGCCGCCGATGACCAGCACGTCGTAGTTCGTTTCGCTCATGCCTCCACCGTGCCGCCCCTCGACGTGGACAGCAAAATATGTTGCCGATTCCGGGATGCGCCCGCCGGTAGCCAGCGTGCCACACCCCGGCGCGTCGCCCGAAGTTCCTGCCGCCCAGGAGATCTGGTGCCGGAACTCAGGGTTTTCCCGGTTGCCGAACGGGAAATGAACACGGATTCTGGGAGGGGTGAACCCCCCGCTCGAATCCGGTCCGCTACACCTCTCCCCCGACCCGCGCAGCATGGCGCCGTTCGAGGTGCACGACCTACGCGGCCAGCCGATCCGCGAACTGCGCTACCCCGCGACGGCGGCCGTCATCATCACGGGGGTTCCGGGTGCGGGCAAGAGCACCGCGCTACGCAGACTGTTCGGTTGCTCCAGCGATGCCGTCCGCCCCGCCGCCGGACCGGACGGCACGGTACTGCTGGACTCCCAGCACTCCCGCAACTGGTGGCATCAACATCTGGGCGCCATCCCCTACCCGCTGTGGCTGCCCATCGTCCACGTCACGCACTACCTCCGGATTCGCGCCGCGTTGCGCCGGGTGGACGGCCCGGTGGTCATTCACGACTGCGGCACTCGGCAGTGGGTGCGCCACCTGGTGACGCACTGGGCCCGCGGCGCCGGGCGGCAGGTGCACATGATCATGATCGACGCCGCCGCGGAACAGGCCCGCGCGGGCCAGGTCTCGCGCGGTCGCGAGGTGAGCGGCCTGAGCTTCCGCATGCACTGCGCGAAGTGGCAACGCCTGGTGACCACCGCCGCCGCCGGAACGAAACCGCGACCCGAACCCGCCTCCGTGGTGATCCTCGACCGCCAGGCGGTGACCGAACTGCGCGAGGTCTCCTTCGCCGCCTGACCGAACCGACCACACCGTTCGAGTGCCCCCGGCAGGGTCCGGGGGCACGCTGTGCCCGGCCGCCATATCTATCATTTTTCTTACGATCGTTCTATAGTCATTCGACGTACGTACAATAGATAATGGAGGCATGGTGAGCAGAGCACGACGAGGTGTCATCGCACTCGGCTGCGTGCTGACACTGGTCGTGGCGGCGGGTGCGTGGATCGCCTACCGGCACGACTTCGCCTTCCGCGACGAGCGGGTGACCATCCCCGGCACGGCACATCCTCTCCAGGCCACCCTGGCGCTGCCCGAGCACGGCGAAAAGCCCTATGGTCTGGTCGTTTTCGTGCACGGCGACGGCCCGGCCACCGCCGACCGCGACGGCTTCTACCGCCCGATCTGGGAATCGTTCGCCCGAGCGGGCTACGCATCACTGTCCTGGGACAAGCCGGGAGTCGATGGCGCACCGGGCAATTGGCTGGATCAGAGCATGCACGACCGGGCGGTCGAGACCGAGGACGCGCTCGCGTGGGCTCGGCAGCGCGACGACCTCGATCCGGAGCGGACGGGACTGTGGGGCATCAGCCAGGCCGGGTGGGTGCTGCCCGAGGTGGCCGTCCGGCATCCCGAGTTGCGCTTCGTCATCGCGGTGGGGGTGGCGATCGACTGGCTGCGGCAGGGCGCCTACAACCTCGACGCCGAGCTGCGGTACCGGGGCGCGTCCGACAACGAGGTCGCGCGAGCGCACCGGCGGCGCGACGAGGTACGGCGGCTGCTGCGCGAGAACGCCTCGTACGAGCGGTATGTGGCGGCCGGTGTCGACGACTCGCCGATGTCGGCCGACCGGTGGCGGTTCGTCGTCGAGAACTACCGGTCCGACGCCGCGCCGACGCTGCCGCTGATCCGGGTGCCCGTACTGCTCGTGTTGGGCGCGGAGGACCTCAACGTCGACGTCGCCGAAACCGAACGCGTCTATCGCGAATCGCTGCCGCCCCGGCTGCTGACCGTCCGGAAGTACCCGGATGCCTCGCACAGCATCGCCGTCGCCGAACTGGACCACGACCAGGGGTTCCGCGCCTTCCTGGTGGCCGTTTTCGCGCCGCGCGCCCTGTACGCGCCCGGTTATCTGGAGGATCTGCGGCGCTACGTGTCGCAGGTGGAATAGGAGTTCGGATGCGAGTTCTGGCCCTCGGCGGCCCCGGTGCCATGGGTGCCGCCGCCGTGCACACCGCGGTCACCCTGCCCGGTATCGGCGAGATCGTCATCGCCGATCGCGACCTCGCCGCCGCCGCACGCCTGGCGCGCCGGTACGCGCACGCGCCGATGCCGATCCGGGCGATCGAGGTCGACGTCACCGATGACGAGGGTCTGCGGCGCGCCCTGTCGGCCGTCGACCTGGTGCTCAATACTGTTGGCCCCTACTACCGCTTCGGCCCCGCGGTGCTGCGCGCGGCCCTGTCCACCGGCACCCACTATCTGGATATCTGCGACGACTGGGAACCCACGGAGCGCATGCTCGAATTCGATCGCGAGGCCCGCGATCGGGGGGTGTGCGCGGTCATCGGGATGGGCGCGAGCCCGGGAATCAGCAATCTGCTCGCCGCCATCGCCGCCGCCGAACTGGAGACGGTGCGCGATGTGTTCACCGCGTGGCCGGTCGATGTGGACACCGCCGAGGACGAGCAGGCGCTGTCGCCGGACGGCAGCCCGTCGGCGGCCGCCGTGCACTGGATGCAGCAGATCAGCGGCACGATCCGGGTGGTCGAGGCCGGACGGCGCACCGATCGGCGGCCGCTGGCGCCCACCGCCTTGCGGCTGCCCGGCGGGCGGCGCGGCACCGCGTACACCGTCGGCCATCCCGAGCCCATCACCCTGCGGCACAGCCTGAAAGCAAGTGGCGACGCGGCCACGCTCATGGTCGTCACGCCGTGGACGCTCGCCTATCTCGAGGTGCTGCGCCGCGATATCGACGGCGGCAGGCTCACCAACGACACCGCCGCGCGCGCCCTGGCCGAGCCCACGCTGTCCCAGCTACTGCGATCGGTGCCGATCGCCCTGCGCACCGGAGGCCCCGGCACCCTGCCGTCGTTCTTCGCCGCCGTCACCGGGTGCGCGCACGGACGCGAGCGGTCGGTGCTGGCCTATCTGAACATGTCAGTGCCCGCGACGGATCCGGCACACGGGCTGCTCGGCGATATGGCGCGCGCCACCGGAATCCCCCTGGCGCTGGGCATGTCCCAGCTCATCGATGGTTCGGCGCTGCGCCCCGGCGTGCATCCGCCGGAGACCGTCATCGACCCGGTGCGATTCTTCGCCGACCTGGACCGGGTGCTGGGACGCGACTCGGACGCACCGCTGTACGGGGTCGAACGCGCGGCCGGGTAGTACACCGCACCGACTATCGGAACTGCGTCGACCGTAGGATGACCGTGCGCATCGCCAGGACGGCCGTGCGCATCGCCGCACCGATCAGGAGGTGACCCCGTGGCCGCTCCGCACGAACCGGAGGTCTCCACGCGCACGCTCGTCGAGAGCATGATCCGCGCGGACGCGACCATCGACGCCGGGGAACTGTACGACGTCGCCAATGCCCTGGGCATGACCGACCAGCAGGTCCGGCTCTGTATCAAACGGCTGGCCGCCGACGGGAGATTCGTCCAGGAGGGGCGCGGGCGCAAGGCGGTGCTGCGTGCCACCGCGACCACCCGGGCCGCCATCGAACCCGATCTGGAGTTCATCCGCTTCATGTACGCGCAGGACCGCGGGCAGGCGTCCTGGGACGGAGTCTGGCATCTGGCCGCGTTCGCCGTTCCGGAGTCGGCCCGCCACGCCCGCGACGCCATGCGGGACACCATCGTGGGTTTGGGTGGCGCGCCGATCCAGGGCGGCCTGTACGTCTCGGCCAATCCGTGGGAGGACCGCCTGCACGCCGCCGCGGACGACCTCGGGGTCACCGCCAACATCACGACCGCGACCAGCACGGACCTGCGGGTCGGCGGCATTCACGAACCGCGTGAACTCGCCGCCCGGCTGTGGCCGCTGGACCGTATCGCCGACGGCCACCGCAGCCTGCTCGCCACCGCCGAGGGCTTCCTGGCCGAGCTGCGCACCGCCGCGCACACCCGGCGGCTGACCATCGCCGTGTGCCTGGCCGCGGAGTTCACCCGCGCGGTGGAACCCGACCCGCTGCTGCCCCCGCAGCTGCTGCCGCAGCCGTGGATCGGCACGGCCGCCCGCGCCAGCACCGCCGCCTGCTGGGCGGAGCTGCTGAAAGCCGAACCAGCGCAGGAGATTCGCCTGTTCCGCTGGTACTCGGAGGTGGTCGGCGAGGTCGCCGCGACAGCTCCGCGGCGCTGACGGCGCGGAGCCGCCACCGCACCGCCGCCACCGCGGCGTCAGCGCTGCCGCTCGGTCTCCGGCTGCTGCTGCGGCTCGGTCTCCCGCTACGGCTACTGCTCCGGCTTCTGCTCGGTCTCCGGCTCCGGCTCCGGCTACGGCTACGGCTACGGCTACGGCTACGGCTACGGCTACGGCTACGGCTACGGCTACGGCTACGGCTACGGCTACGGCTACGGAACCAGGATCGCCTGTGCGCCGGGGCGGGCACGGAAGGTGGCCGGAAGCATGCCCGCCGGTTCGCCATCGGCCGTGGCGGGTGCGCCCGGAGCGGTCAGGGTGATGCCGGCCGCGCGATACTGGCTGACCGCCGGATGGTCGATGCGCTTGCCCGAGGACAGCGCCGGGAGCATCCGCAGCATCTGGAGCCGCGACATGGCCCCCACCACGGTGAGATCGAGCAGACCGTCGTCGAGCACGGCGTCGGGGCAGATCAGCATGCCGCCGCCGTAGGTCTTGGTATTGCCGACCGCGACCATGATGGCGTCGGTGTCGATGACCGCGGTCCCGTCCGGGTGATCCGGGGAGCCGCTCAACTCGATGCGGTATGGCACCGCGAGTCCGTTGCACAACTCGATCAGCGCGGCCACCGTGTAGCGGGCCGGTCCGTTGGGCCAGCGCAGCCCATTGGCGCGCAGGGTGACCCGGGCGTCCAGTCCGGTGCCGGTGACCGTGGCGAACCAGAACGGTCCGGAATCGCCCGCGGTGGCGGTTTCGACGGTGCCGAGATCGACGTCGCGGGTCTTTCCGGCCAGCACCACGTCCACGGCGGCATCGGTGTCGTCGGGGATGTCGAGTTGCCGGGCGAGGTCGTTGCCGGTGCCGCCGGGCACCAGACCCAGCGGTATCCCGGTACCCGCGAGCGCTTGCAGCACGACGCAGGTGAGGCCGTCGCCGCCCGCGCTCACCACCGCGTCGGGGCGGTGTCCGGGGTCGGTGAGGGCCGCCCGAACCAGGCGGGTGGTGTCGGCGGCGGAATCACCGCACATTTCCCGGACCCGCACCCCGTGGGTGGTGAAGCGGGCGACGGCGGCGGCCCCGACCTCCAGGCCGCGACCGTGCCCGGACATCGGATTGGTCACCACGGCGACCGAGTGGATCTCTTTCACGGAATCAGCTTCCCAGGGTTGAGGATTCCGGACGGGTCAACGGCCTGTTTCACCGCGCGCAGCACCCGCACGCCGAGCTCGCCGATCTCGTCGGTCATCCAGGGGCGGTGGTCCGCGCCCACGGCGTGATGGTGGGTGATGGTGCCCGCGGCGGCCACGATGGCGTCTCCGGCGGCCCGTTTGGCCGCCGCCCACTGGGCGAGCGGATCCTCGGCCTGTTTGGCGATGACGGTGAAGTACAGCGACGCCCCGGTCGGGTAGGTGTGCGAGATATGGCACATGACCAGCGCCGGGGTGCCCTGCGCGGTGAGCGAGTCGGTCAGCGCGGCGGTGACCTTCGCCTTGAGTTCGGCGAGATTGGACCAGCTGGTGGCGGTTTCCAGGGTCTCGCAGAGGATGCCGACATCGAGCAGGGCGTCGCGCAGGTAGGGGGCCGAGAAGCGGCCGTGCTCCCATTCGGCGGCGGGCCGCTCGCCGAGCGCGGTGCCCCCGGCCGCGGTGAACAGCGCCTCTGCCTCGCCCCGCCGGGCGGCCACGTGGGCGGCGCTGCCCTCGAAGGTGGTGATAGCCAGGCAGCCGCCCACGGCCGCGCCGCCGATATCTCCGGCGCGGGCGAGGTTGAGCCCGGTCTCCGCCTCGTCGGACAGGCGCAGCACCGTCGGGGCCGCGCCGGTCTGGATCACGCTGCGCAGCGCGTCCGCACCGGTGCCGAAGTCCGGGAACGACCAGGCTTGGTGGGCGGTGGTCTCCGGTACCGGATGCACCCGCACGGTGACCGCCGTGATGATGCCCAGCGTGCCTTCCGAGCCCGCGAAGAGTTCGCGCAGATCGGGCCCGGCCGCCGAGGCGGGGGCGCGGCCCAGTTCGAGGCTGCCACCGGGGGTGGCGACGCGCAGCCGCTGGATCATGTCGTCGAAGCGGCCGTAGCCCGCCGACGCCTGTCCGGAGGAGCGGGTGGCGGCGAATCCGCCGATACTGGCGAATTCGAAGCTCTGCGGGAAGTGCCCCAGCGAGAGTCCTTGTGCGGCAAGCAGTTCCTCGGCACGCGGGCCGGTGAGTCCGGCGCCCAGGGTGGCGGTGCCGCTGACCGGGTCCACCTCGGTGAGGGTGTCGAGGCGAAGCAGATCGAGCGCGATCACCACCGGGAAACGTCCGCGCACCGGGTCCAGGCCGCCGACAACGCTGGTGCCGCCACCGAAGGGCACGACGGCGATGCCGCTGTCGGCGCAGTAGGCCAGCACGGCGAGCACTTCGTCGTGGCCCCCCGGGAAGACGACGGCGTCGGGCGCGTCCTGCGGCCCCTCGGCACGCCGGCGCAGCAGATCGGGGGTGCTCTTGCCGCCCGCGTGGCGGAGTCGGTCGCGGTGGCCGTCCGACACGTGGTCCGCGCCGACCACCGCGACCAGCCCGGCTCGCTGGTCCGGCGTGATCGCCGAGGCGCGCAGCGGCACGTCGCCCTCATCGCGACGGGCCACCGGCTCACCCGACACCCCGAACACCTGAGCCAGCAGTCCCCGGATCTGTTCCGGCAGTGGTTGCTGTCCGGACGGGGCGCCCCAGGCGTCCCACACCATACTCGGACGAGCGTCCGGCTCGCCCGGGTTTTCGGTGGATGCGGCGGGCGCTTTCATGTCGGCCATGCGTTACAGTCTGACATAGATTGTCAAGCAGTAACGAACCTGGGATGACACGATGACCGAACCGTCCTCCGCCGTCGATCGGGCGATCCTCGACGCGGCGCGGGCCTGCGTAGCCGAATTCGGAGTGCGCCGCACCACCCTCACCGAGGTGGCACGGCGGGCGGGCGTGAGCCGCCCGACCGTCTACCGCCGCTGGCCCGACACCGGATCGCTGGTGGCCGACCTGCTGGTGCGCGAACTGCGGGAGATCGTCGCCCGCGCCGTCCCCGACGAGGGCAACTCGCGGGAGCGCCTGTGCACGGCCATCGTCGGCGGCGGTGCGGCGGTGCGGGAGAACCCGTTGTTCAGCAAGATCTTTCGCGCCGACGCCGATGTGATGCTCACCTACGTGTTCGAGCGGCTGGGCCGAAATCAGCGGCGGCTCATCGAGATGTTCGCCGACAGCATCCTGGACGGGCAGGCCGACGGTTCCATCCGCGACGGCGATCCGGAGCGGATGGCCACCATGCTGCTGCTGATGAGCCAGTCGGCGGTGCAGTCGGCGGGCACGGTCGCCCAGTTCCTCGACGCCGACCACCTCGACGCCGAACTCGCCTACGCCATCGACAGCTATCTGACTCCGCCCCCGCGGCCCTAGCACTCCCTCTTCGAAAGGCCAAGTCATGACCGGGAATTCGGCACAGGCAAGCTCCGCGCTCAATGCCGGGCGGCGCGAGCGTGAGCTACGCGCGCTGGGCGACGGCGGCGAGATCGACGTGCTGGTGATCGGCGGCGGCATCACCGGCGCGGGCGTCGCCCTGGACGCCGCCGCGCGCGGGCTGCGCACCGTCCTGGTGGAGAAGCACGACCTCGCCTTCGGCACCAGCCGGTGGAGCTCGAAACTGGTGCACGGCGGGTTGCGGTATCTGGCCGGGGGCGGGGTCGGCATCGCGCACGAGAGCGCGGTGGAGCGCCATATCCTGCTCACCCGCACCGCTCCGCATCTGACCCGGGCACTGCCGCAGGTGGTGCCGCTGCTTCCGGAAATCGGTGCGGCGCAACAGGGTCTGATCCGGGCCGGATTCCTGGCCGGAGACGTGTTGCGCCGCACCGCCGGAACGTCGGCGGCCGTGCTGCCGCGCTCGCGCCGGGTGGCGGCGGCGGAGGCGCTGCGCCTGGCTCCGACGGTGCGCCGGGACGGGCTGCGCGGCGGGCTGCTGGCCTGGGACGGACAGCTGATGGACGACGCCCGCCTGGTGGTGGCTATCGCGCGCACGGCGGCGCTGCACGGCGCGTCGGTGCTCACCCGGGTGGAGGCGACCCGGGTCACCGGTGACGCGGCGACGCTGCACGACCGGCTCACCGGCGAAACGCTGTCCGTGCGGGCGCGGGCGGTGGTCAACGCCACCGGCGTGTGGGCCGATCAGGTCGATACCAGTATCGAGCTACGGCCTTCTCGCGGTACGCATCTGGTCTTCGACGCGGCGGCGTTCGGCGGGCTCGCCGCCTCGCTCACCATCCCGATTCCGGGCAGCATCAGCCGTTTCGTGTTCGCCTTCCCGGCGGCCCACGGCCGGGTCTATCTGGGCCTCACCGACGAGGAAGCGCCCGGCCCGGTCCCCGACGTGCCGCACGCCACCGACGGCGAAATCGACTTCCTGCTCGGCACGGTCAATACGGTGCTCCGGGAACCATTGACCCGCAGCGATATTCGTGGCACCTTCGCGGGCCTGCGCCCGCTGCTGCGCACCGCCGCCGACGCTACCGCCGACATCTCCCGCGAACACGCGGTGCTGCCCTCCCCCACCGGCGTCATCACCGTCGTCGGCGGCAAGCTGACCACCTACCGCAAGATGGCCGAGGACACCGTGGACGCCGTCCTCGCCCGCCGCGGCCTCACCGCCCGCCCCTGCCGCACCCGCCGCCTCGCCCTGGTCGGAGCGGTCTCCGGCGCGGCCCGCGACCGCATCCCCGCGCCCACCCATCTCATCGAACGCTACGGCTCCGAGGCCGCATCCATCCTCGATCTGATCCGGGACGATCCGGACCTGGCCACCCCCGTAGCCCCCGGCTCGGATGTCACCGCCGCCGAATTCGCCTTCGCCACCACCCACGAGGCAGCCCTCACCTCCGACGACCTCCTCGACCGACGCACCCGCATCGGCCTCATCCCCGAGGCCCGCATCGCCGCCGAGACCGCCGCGAAATCCGCCTTCGCCTGACCGGAACGGAGACCCCGCTCGGGCACCTGTGCTCGGCCGACCACCGGAGCGCCACGCTCGACCTCCGCTCTGTCACCCGCCGAGCCGTCGAGTTCGCCCCTCCGCCGCCCGCATCGGCGGGCGTGGGACCGGTTGTCGCCTAGACCCTCACTTCCACAATCGAGCGATCCGCTCGGCCTCCACTTCCCCCTGCGCCCGACCGGCTTTCGCGGCCGCAACCCGGCAGTCCGGATCCAACGGGTTGTCCCCGAAGGCCACCACCGAGGCGTCGTCCGGCGCGATGACCTCCACCCGCGCGCCAGCGGCGACCAATGCCGCCACCTCCTCGTCCAGCGGCCAGACCGGTAGCGGTGCGAGTATCAGCACGCGCGCGCATTCCCGCGCGTAATCGGCATTGGTGGTGCTGCGCACGCCGCCATCGGTGTACAGCGCACCGTCGATCTCCACCACCGGCCACACCCCCGGCACCGCCGAACTGGCCGTCACCGCATCGACCAGTGGCACCCCGGAATTCCGATCGAACACCCGTGGCTCCCCGCTCACGGCATCCACCGCGACCACCAGCAGCAGCCGCTGCGGCCATTCGTGCACGGGCAGACGGCTCGCCACGACGGACCGCCGCACTTCCGCCGGTACGGTGCGCGCGGCCCGTGCGAAAGCCCCCACCCTCCTGCGTATTTCCCCCGGATCGTCGTCTTCGGCCGCGATGGCGGCGCGCTCCGCCGTCAGTTCGGTGAGCGGATTCCCGGGCGGCAGCACCTCCCGGCTCTGCACTCGCGCGTCGATCTGCCTGCGGTACAGCTCTTCTGGCGACAGCCCGCTGGTGAACTGCGCCGCCACATTGGCCCCCGCCGACGTTCCGACCATGAGATCGGCGTCGGTCACGTCCACCCCCGCATCGGCGAGTCCGACGAGCACACCGTTCTGCCATGCGATTCCGGCGACACCGCCGCCCCCGAGCACCACTGCGCGATCGCCTGACATCCGGACTCCTCTCGCCCACCGCACGCCCACGCGCGGCTATCGATGTCAGGAGCGTATTCCTTTCCGGTGACCGCCCGCACCGGCCGTCCGGCGGCGGATGCGGCTCCGCCCGGCGTCCGGTTCGCGTCGGTCGGGCACGATTCTCGCTGGTTGGTGCAGCGATCCCGTTCCGGGGAGCCGCCGCCGCGGAGGTGGGCAGCGAGCCGCCGCCGGTCAGTGCGTGACGATGCAGCCGGATCCGGAGTTGAGTCCGACGCCCACCGTGAGGTCGATGTAGGGCACCACATCGCCCCCGGCGTTGGGTTGGATGGCCCGCAACCGGTGTTCCCCCGGGGCGGCCGGGGTCCAGTGCCCGGTGGCGATCGCGCCGTTCGGCCGGACCACGGCGAACGCCACCCCGTTGTCGTAGATCACGACCGGCGTCACCGGATCGTCCACGTACACGTTCACCGGATAGGTGCATCCGGCACCGTAGTTGGTCGCCGAGCCGAAGCTGATACTCGGTTCTACGCCGATGCGGGTGGCGGTGGCGGCCGCGCCGGGCGCGGTGAACAGGGTGGCGGCCAGGGCCGCACAGCCCGCGCCCACGGCGATCAGCGCGCGGGCGGATTCTCGGTTTTCCGTGGTCATGCGCATAGAGCAGTCCTCGTCGTACCGAGTCGACGCCGGGTGCGCCGACGATCTGCGTCGATCGTCGCGTGTGCCACGGCACGGCGCATCGAAACACGCACAATTCGTCCGGAAAGGCCACTCGGAGTTCGCTGCGGCGGATGGACGGCGTCAATGGGGCGGGATCGAGGCATCCCCTCGACCGGGTGAACGTCCTATTCTGGGCAGCGGTATCCGATGCGCCAGGGGAGAGGAGGCGCGCAATGGGTCGCATTCCGTCCACGGTGGCGCTGTCGCGCGGAGACGGGCTGATCGCGCGATTCGGGAGCGTGGTGCTGTTCCTGACCGGTGAGACACCGTCCACCGAGCGGATTCTCGGGGCGGCCGAGGCGGCGGCCGGGGCCGCAGATCCGGGCGTCGCCATCGCGCAGCGTCTGGCCGCGGCGATCTTCGCGGGCGGATCGGCGCAGTCGCCGTCGTTCGGGGTGGTCGCGCCGACCGCCGACGGACTGCTGATCCTGCTGCGCGGCCCGGTCCGGGCGGTGGTGGACGGCCCGGAGGGCGCCCGCGAACTCTCCGGCGACCGCGCCATGACCTGGACCGACGAGATCATCCGTGACCCCGTCCGCCGCATCACGGTGAGCGCCGACGGCGCCGCCACCGAGATCCCGCACACCGACCTGCGCTCCGGCATCGCCCCCGGCGGCGGCTTCGTTCTGCACGCACCCGCCCGCCGCCGCGCGACCGCCGCCACACCGACCGCGCAGCCCAGCGAGGCCACCGCACGCACCCCGCTGCCCACCCCCTCGCACACGCGCTTCTCCCGTGCGGGCACCGCCGCGGGATCGCCATTCTCCACACCGAAGGCGAAGACCCGAGATCCCTCCGACGCCCCCGGCCCCACATCCTCCGGAGGCACCGAGGACGGTCCGCCCACCCAAACCCCCACACCCACCGGAAGCGCCCAAGACGCTCCGGGCACCCGCACCCCCGCAACCACCGGAAAAACCCCAGACCGCTCGCCCACCCGAACCCCCACACCCACCGGAAGCCCCCAAGACACTCCGGGCACCCGCACCCCCGCAACCACCGGAAATACCCGGGACCGCTCGCCCAGTCGAACGCCCGCGCCCACCGGAAGCGCCCGGGACCGCTCGCCGACCCGAACCCCCACACCCACCGGAAGCGCCCAAGACGCTGCGGGCACCCGCGCCCCCGCAACCACCGGAAGCGCCCGGGACCGCTCGCCCAGTCGAACGCCCGTGCCCGGGGGCGATATCGAGGATCGTGCGGGCGCACCCGCGTCCGCACCGGTGGCCGACGCGGCACCGCCGACCGGTGACCGCCGCGACCTGGCAGCGGACCGCGAGCCGCGGGCGGGGGCGGGGGCGGGATCGGGAGCCGCTGGATCGGGAGCCGCTGGATCGGGAGCCGCGCCGGATGACGTCGGCCCGCCGGAACCGGCGAACACGGAGTTCTGGCCGGCGACGGACGATCCGCCGGAGCCGACGCGGCGATCGTCGGCGGCGGGTGCGCACGACAGCGGTGCCGTAGCAGCCCCGTCGATGGGTCCATCGGTGCACCGGCCGCCCGGGCGAGGGGCGTCGCGCACCGGCTATCCCGAGCGCACGATCCCCAATCCGGCCGCCACCATCCCGCTCGCCACCGCTTCCCCCACACCGTCGTCGCCGGTGTCCCGGGCGGATTCCGCACGGTCTCCCGGGCCGCAGGTCCGACCGGGCGGAGACGTGCCCCCCACGGCGCAGGCGGTCACCCGTCTCTCCGGTGACCTGCCCGATCCGTCCCGTCCGCCCGCCGAGAACCCGCCGCCCACAGTCATGCTGGGCAAGCGACCGGCCGCCGCGAAATCCACGACCCCGCAGGTCGGGGACGCGCGCACCGAGTCCGAGCGCGCGTCGAATGCGGCGCGTGCGGGGCGCTCCGCATCCGACCGACCGAAGCGCGGGAAGGAAGTCGCCGCCGAACCTCCGCGTACCGCACCATTCGACGCCCGAGCGGCCGCCATGGAGGATGCCGACGGCCCGGACGCCCCGGCTCCGGCGGCCGGTTCCAGCCAACAGGCGCGGTCCGCACCGGGCCGGGCGAAAGCCGCACGGCAGCAGGCGCAACCGGCACCCGGCCCACCCGAAGCCGCACCACCCGGCGCGCAGACCGTACCCGAACCGTCCAAGGCCACGCGGCAGAGCTCGCACCCCGAACCCAGTCCACCCGAAGCCACGCGGCAGAGCTCGCACCCCGAACCCGGTCCACCCGAAGCCACGCGGCAGAGCTCGCATCCCAAGCCCGGCCCGCCCAAGGCCACGCGGCAGAGCTCACACCCCGAACCCGGTCCACCCGAAGCCACGCGGCAGAGCTCACACCCCGAACCCAGTTCACCCGAAGCCACGCGGCAGAGCTCACACCCCGAACCCGAACCAGCCGAAGCCGCGCAACGGCAGGCGCATTCGGCACCGGGGCGTTCCGAGCCCGCGCCCCCGACGCCGTCGGCGGCGAAACCCTGGGTCGTGCCGAAGGCGTGGTCCGTCGAGGCGGTCGACCCGCCGCGACAGCCCGCACCGGAGACCACCGCGGCGCCCGCACCGCTCGGCGCGCTCACCATGTCGGGCGGCGCGGCCTACCCCCTGGATCGCCCGTACGTGCTCGGCCGCGACCCCATGGCCGATGCGGCGGTGCGCCGGGCGGCGGCCTCCCCCATCGCCCTCACCGGCGACCGGCACATCTCGCGGGTGCATGCGCGGGTATTCATCGAGGGCACAGCGGTTTTCGTGCAGGACGCCGCCACCCCGGGCGGCACCTACATCGCGGCTCCGCGCGCGGAGGACTGGATTCGGCTGGGTGCGCAGCCGATGGAACTGAAACCGGGCTGGAGCCTGCGCATCGCCGACCGCGTACTCACCTACAGCACCGAACCCGCTCGCCCGCAACGACACTGACGCGGTGCAGCCGCGTGCGAGCGGCCCGGTCATCGGCGTAAGCGGGGCCCGACCACCAGCACGAGCGCAGCCTGACCACCCAGCACGAGCACGGCCCCACCACCCGGCACAAGCACGGCCCCACCACCCAGCACAAGCACGGCCCCACCACCCAGCACAAGCACGGCCCCACCACCCAGCACAAGCGGCGGCCAGCGCGGCGGGCGAGAGCGGTTCCGTCGCGTCCGATGGGCGGTGGGCCGTCGAGCACCCGACGCCTGGCGGCGCTTCCCCACCCCCGAATCCCGATCAGCGGCTGGCCCGCCTTCCGCCCACCTCTTCCGGATCAGGGTTCCCGCAACAGGTCCCGCAGGCGGGTGATCCGCAGATAGCGGCGGCGGCGGCCGAGTCGGCGGCACGCCACGGCCGCGGCGATTCCGGTGGCGGCGCCGAGGACGGCGCAGCCGATCGCGGTGGTCCGCGTCGGCTCCGATCCGAGCAGCACCCAGACCGCGCCGACGGCCGCCGCCGCCAGCAGTGCGGTGGAGATGGTGAGACCGATGGCGGCCGCGAACCGCGCACCGCCCGTGCGCAGCGCACGGGCATTGGACTCCGCGTACGCGCCGGCGAAGAGCGCGAGCAGCAGGATGCCGACGGCGGTCGCGGTGGGGTACGGCGATCGAGTGGCGCGGACGCCGAAATCGTATGTGGCCGTGTCTGTTCCGGCGCGGGAGAGGGTCAGCCGCGCGGTGAGTTCACCGGCGAGGACGTATCGGTTCACCGGCGCGGGCACCTCGGCGGTCGCCCCGGTCGGCCCCGGCAGCAGCGGCGTGGCGGTACCGCCGACGGGTGTGCCGAGCACGGCGACGGACAGTTTCGCGGCATCGGCGTCGACACCCGTGACGCCGACCGGAACCGGCCGCGACAGGTCGATCTCGATCGGCTCACCGACGGCCACATCCACGCCGCCGACTCGAACGGTGTCGAACGCCGGGAGGTCCCGGCTCGGCCCCGGTCCGAGACCGAGTACCGCCGCGGCCAGCGTTACCATGGCCAGCACACCGGCCGCGAGCAGCGGCACCCGCGGAGACGGCAGGTGTACGACCCGCTGTACGGGTACCAGTTCGGCACGGTCGACATCGACCAGGCGAGCACCCGATCGAGCCGCGGGTTCGCGCGGCACCGTCCGCACGGTCGGCGCGGTGCGGCGACCCCGCCTCGGGTCCTTCGATCCGGGTGGGGTGCGCGGACCCGCCGGTTCGGGCGGCGGTTCGGCTGTCCGGCCGGGCGGAACGCGGCTCGGGGGCGGCTCAGCCTGCCGGCCCGGATAGCGCGCGGCGGCCGAGCGGCCGCCGGTGGCCGCCGCGACAATGGTGTCCGCGCCGATCACCGGGATGCCCACGGGGGACAGCCAGTTCACGCCCCAGCAGAGCGCCGCCGGGGCGGCGAGCGCGATGCCGAAGGATTCGGCGGTGGCGAAACGGTGGTCGGGGTCGGGGGTGAGGCCGCGCATGACCACGTCGGCAATCGGTTCCGGGACGCCGGGGGCCACGTCGAGCAGTGGTGCGGGTTCGCCGTAGGCGTGCGCGAAGAGCATGGCCAATTGGTCGCTGCCGGGCGGGAACGGCAGCACCCCCGACAGCAGCTGATAGAGCATGGTGGACAGGGCGTACACATCGGTCGCGGGCGAAAGTTGCTGGCCGCGCACCTGTTCCGGCGCGATATAGGACGGCGTGCCGATGATCTCCCCGGCGCGGGTCACCAATGTCTCGTCACCGCCGACGATCTTGGCGATGCCGAAATCGGTGAGCTTGAGCGTGCCGCGCCGGGAGAACATGAGATTCGAGGGCTTCACATCGCGGTGCAGGATGCCGTGCCGATGCGCAGCCTCCAGTCCCGCCGCACACGACAGCGCCACCGCGACCGCCGCCGCGGCGTCGAAACCCTCGGTGGCGAACCGGCTCTCGACCGTGCCGCCGGACAGATACTCCATGACGAGCAGGCACAGGTCCTCGCGTTCGATGAAGTCGTACACCGGCACCACATGCGGATGGTCGATGGCCGCCATGAGCCGCGCCTCGCCCACGAATCGCCGCCGCACCTGCGCATCGTGTGCGAACTGCGGCGGAATCTGCTTGATCGCGACCCGCCGCCCCAAGCCGCGATGCGTCCCGGCCAGCACCACCCCGCACCCACCGCGCCCGACCTGCCCGTCGATCACGTACCCGGGCAGCGCCGCCCGCACCCGATCGGTGTCGTCTCCGGTCAGATCCCGAACGCTCATCGCCCGTCTCCCTGCCCGGAGCAGCCCGGCGCGTCACCCGATGGCTCGGATTCCCGATGGACGGTCGTGGCCGATTCCGTCTCGGTCATCGCGCTCGATTCGTCGCGGCGGTCCGCACCCGGAACGTGTTCGGCTCCCGCCACCTCGGGTGCGCCACCGACCTGCGCTCCGACACCCGCACCGAAGACTCGGCCGCCGCCGGTCTCGGACACCTCGCCGCCCGGCTCCCACGGACGGCTGACCGCCGACTCGGCAGGCGGTACGACCGTTTCCGTGCGGTCCGGCTCGGGTAGGTCCGGCAGTGTTCCCCCGATAGTTCCCCCGAGATCTTGCAGCGTCCCACCCGGGCTTCGACCCCGGGGTGAGCGCACGCTGACGGTCGGTTCTTCGGACGGGTCGCGCCAGGTGGGCTGGGGTCCGGTGCCTCGGCGAAGGTCGGCGCCGCCGACAGCGGAGTCACCGGACACCGCCGGGCCGAAGGGGTGCACGTGGCCGACCGAGCCCGGCACCCGATCTCCGGGACGCGCTGTCGGATCCGATATCCGATCGCCGGGGCGAGGACGGCCGGGCGCGCCGCGACCGGCTCCCGGCCCACCCCAGCCGATGAGTGCCGGTATGCGATCGGCCGATGCCCGCGCGCCGCCGATCGGCTCCGGTGTCCCGTATCCGTAGGCGTCGAGTTCGCGTGCGGCGGCGAGATCGGCCGGGTCGAGATCCAGGTCGTCGGGTTGTTCGGGAGTCGGCGAGAAGTAGCCGGTCAGGAAGAACACCGTGGCGGTGACCCCGCCCAACGCCAGCCAGAGCGGGGTGGCGGGCACCCACCAGCGCGCCACCGAGGCGGTGAAGCCGATCATCAGGCCGATGCCGACGCCGGGGGCGAGCAGCCGCAGGCCGCGCTGCCAGCGGTTGGCCGAGAGACGGTGGCGGGCGACGGTCAGCGCGGCGTCGGCGATGGCGAGGACGGTGAGAACCGCCAGGATGATCCCGAACAGCCCGTAGACCGAGAGCAGGGACCCGCGGACGTCGACGACCGTGCCCACGGTGGCGACGGGTTCGCCGTCGCCACCGATGACGGTGAGGGTCGTGCCGATCAGCCCGGTCGCCTGCCCGTCCAGTCCGGCGGGGTCGAGCCGATAGGTCAGCGTCTCGGTCGCACCCGCGGCGACGGTCATCTCGACCGTGGTCGAGTAGGAGAAGAAGTTGAGCCCGAGCACGTGTCCGGCGAGGTCCACCCTGCGCACGGTCACGGGTTCGCCGGTGCCATTGGTCAATTCGACGACAATCCGCGCCGGTCGGCTCGGATCGAACCGCACCGGATCGCTCGCATTCGCCCCGTCCAGCGCCCGCCCGTCCAACGTGGCGGTGGCGGTGACCCCATCCGCCGCCGACGCGAGCCCACCCCCGCCCAGAACGAGAAGCAGCACCACCGTGACCAACGCGGCAACCCGCACCACGGCCCTGCCCCGACCAGATTTCCACCCGTGACGACGGGCGCGGTCCCGCGCCCCATCCCCCGCACACCTTTCCCGCTCGTACCGAGCAGAACCACGCACCCCACATCGAATGCGATCGTTCGGTTCGAGCCCGACCGAACCGCGCGGCTCGAGCCCGGCGTGGCCAGGCGGCTCGAGTTCGCCCGAACCATGCGTTTCGAACCCGGCGGAGCCATGCTGGTCGAATCCGGCTGCATCACGCGGGTCGCGTCTGCCCGAACCTCGCGATTCGAGCCGGACAGGGCCGGGTGGCTCGAGTCCGACCGACCGACGCGGATCGTGTGCCACCGGTCCGGGCAACGCGCGTCCGACCGAACGACGCGAGGCACGCGCGGCCGAACTTCGCGACGCAAGCCGGGCTGGACCGCGTGGCTCGCCTCGGGCGTGACCGGGCGGCAGGGGGCCGCTCGGGTTGCGCGGCACGGGGCGGGGCGGGGGCGTCGGTTCGGTGTGGTGGGCACTCATCGCGGCCTCCGGGCGGGCAGATGGGATACCAGGCGGTGGCCGTAGTACCAGCCGCCGATGAGCAGGAAGAACAGCAGGACGGTGGCGGTGGAGGTGGCTCCGCCTACCCGGCTGACCAGCACGACGTCCAACGGCCCGGCGAGGGTACGCCCGCAGTCCGCGGTCACCCGGTGATGGCCGACATCGGTGTCGCCGGTCGACAGCCGCACATCGAATCCGCCGTCCGCTCCGGCCGTGGTGTCACCGACCGGCCCGCCACCGATCGAAAGCCACACCGGTGCACCGGGATCACAGCCGTGCCCGGTCACCGTCACCTCACCGCCCGGCGCTACCGCCGGTGGGTCGACCGCGAGACCCGCAGCGGCGGGCGTCCCGGGGTCCGCGTCCGGCTCCTCGGGCGGCGCTGTCCCGCCCCCGGGCACCGGATCGTCCGGTTGCGGTTCCGGCACTTGCGGATTCGGTCGCCGGTCGGGCGTCACACCGGGATTGCCACCACCGGGACTGGTTCCTCCGGGGATGCCGCCACCGGGATTGGTTCCCCCGGGATTGATTCCGCCGGGATTCGTTCCACCGGCGTCGGTCCCACCCGGATCGGTCCCCGGATCGGTCCCCGGCTCGGGGTCGCCGGGGTCGGTCGTACCGGGATCCGTCGTACCCGGATCGGTGGTCCCTCCCGAGCCTGGCGTACCACCGGGGTCCGTCCCGCATCCGGTCGTCCCCGACTCACACCCAGGGTCCGTCGAACCACCCGGATCAGTCCCACACCCAGCCCCACCCGACTCACACCCGGGATCCGTCGAACCACCCGGATCGGTCCCGCATTTCGGCTCCTCTCGCGGACACCCGGGATCGGCGGTGTCGTCCGGATTCGTCCCGCATCCCGGCGCACCCGGTTCGCAGGCGGGGTCGGTCGTGCCCGGAGGCTCGGTTCCGCAGGCCGCCGAGCCCGGCTCACATTCCGGCTCGGAGCCAGGACAATTCGGAGTCGAACTCCCGGGCGAGCAGCCCGGTTGCTGCGGCTCAGGTTGCTGGGGCTCAGGTTGCTGCGGCTCCGGTCGCTGCGGCTCCGGTCGCTGCGGCTCCGGTTGCTGGGGCTCGGGTTGCGGCTGCTGCGGCTGTGGCTGTGGCTCCGGTTGCGGGTTCTGCGGCACCCCGTCACGGGTTCCACCGCCGTCCGGAACCGGAGGTTGCCGGCTGCTGGTGATGATCTGTTGTGGCGCAGGCGAAATCGTTGGCGTCGCCCCGGGTTCCGCGCTCGCGTGCAGCGGTAGCGCCCCGACGGCGGCTACCGTGAACCAGGCGGCGAGGAGCGCGAGGGAGCGCCGAAATCCCCCTCCACCTATACATCTCACCGGCCGACGCCCGACGTCGGCACGCGATCCGACAGCTGCAAATGTCTTCATCGGACGTGACCTCGCTCGTTCGATGGTAAGGCCCGGCCGACGCGCGCGGAACGGTCTCACCCAGGCGTTACGCACTGGCAATGACGCTAGGAAGAAACCGACGTCCGAGCACGGGTAGCCGACTACCTCACTCGCTCGTATATCGCGCCGCGACACCCGAGTGTTCATGCGTGCTCGGCACGCCGACGCCCCCGATACGAGCGGCCCCCGCGTGGAGGAGGACAATGGCCCCATGCATCGTGCCGCGCCGAAACAGGACATCGATGAGGCCGAACTGACCGTCGGCCCGCCGAAGACGCAGGCGGCGGGCGTACGGGCGGTGGCTGTGGCTTTGGAGCGCGCGGTCGAGGAGATGGGTGTGGTCCGCACGGCCCGCACCCTGTCCCGCCTGAATCAGCGCCACGGTTTCGACTGCCCGAGCTGTGCGTGGCCGGATCCCACGGGTACGCGCCGGGTGGCCGAGTTCTGCGAGAACGGCGCGAAGGCGGTGGCCGAGGAGGCGACGCTGCGCACCGTCACCCCGGAGTTCTTCGCCGAGCACTCCCTGCGGGATCTCGCCGAGAAGTCCGGTTATTGGCTGGGCCAGCAGGGCCGCATCACCGAGCCCATGGTGCTGCGCCCCGGCGACGACCACTACTCCCCCATCGCCTGGGACGACGCCTACCGGCTCATCGCCGACACCCTGCGCGGGCTGTCCACCCCGGACGAGGCGGTCTTCTACACCTCCGGCCGCACCTCCAACGAGACGGCCTTCCTGTATCAGCTGCTGGCGCGCAGCCTCGGCACCAACAACCTGCCGGACTGCTCGAATATGTGCCACGAGTCCTCGGGCGCGGCGCTCACCTCGTCCATCGGCATCGGCAAGGGTTCGGTCACCATCGACGATTTCGCCCACGCCGACCTGATCCTGATCGCCGGGCAGAACCCGGGCACCAACCATCCGCGCATGCTGTCCTCGCTCGCCGAGGCGAAGGCCAACGGCGCGCGGATCATCGCGGTGAATCCGCTGCCGGAGACCGGACTCATGGGTTTCCGCGATCCGCAGACGGTCAAGGGCTTCACCACCGGCGTCGAGATCGCCGACGACTTCCTGCAGATCCGGCTCGGCGGCGATATGGCGCTGTTCCAGGGCTTGGGCAAACTGCTCTTCGAGGCCGAGGACCGCGCGCCGGGCACCGTCGTCGATCGCGCCTTCGTGGCGGACCGTACGGCGGGCTTCGCCGAATACGAGAAGCATATGCGCGCCGTCGATCTGGGCGTGGTGGAGCAGGCCACCGGTCTCACCCGCGAACAACTGGAGCGCACCGCCGGCCTGCTGGCCGAGTCGAAGGCCACCATCCTGTGCTGGGCCATGGGCCTCACCCAGCAGGTGCACGGTGTCGCCACCATCGAGGAGGCCACCAACCTGCTGCTGTTGCGCGGCATGATCGGCAAGCCCGGCGCGGGCGTCTGCCCGGTGCGCGGGCACTCCAATGTGCAGGGCGATCGCACCATGGGCATCTGGGAGCAGATGCCGGAGACCTTCCTGGCGGCGCTGGACGCCGAATTCGGCATCACCAGCCCGCGTCGGCACGGCTGGGACACGGTGGCGGCCATTCGCGCCATGCGCGACGGCAAGGCGAAGGTCTTCGTCGGCATGGGCGGCAATTTCGCCTCCGCCACCCCCGATACCGAGGTCACCGAGGCGGCGCTGCGCAATTGCGAACTCACCGTGCACGTTTCGACCAAACTCAACCGCAGCCATGTGGTGCACGGGCGGACGGCGCTGATCCTGCCCACCCTGGGCCGTACCGACGACGACCTGCAAGACGGTAAACGCCAGCAGGTTTCGGTGGAGGACTCGATGTCCATGGTGCACCTGTCCACCGGCCGCCTGAAACCGGTGAGCGACCAGCTGCGCAGCGAGGTCGCCATCGTGTGCGAGCTCGCGCAGGAACTGTTCGGCCCCGGGCACCCGGTGCCGTGGGCGGAATTCCGGCGCGACTACGACCGCATTCGCGACGCCATCGCGCAGGTGGTGCCCGGTTGCGCCGATTACAACCGGAAGGTGCGGGGCCGCAATGGCTTCCAGCTCCCGCATCCGCCTCGGGACGCCCGCGAGTTCCGGACCGCGACGGGCAAGGCCAATTTCGCGACCAACGAGCTGCACTGGCTGCCCGTCCCCGAGGGCCGTCTCATCCTGCAGACGCTGCGCAGCCACGACCAGTACAACACCACCATCTACGGCCTCGACGACCGCTATCGTGGAATCCACAACGGCCGCAAGGTCGTCCTGCTCAATGCCGAGGACATCGCCGCCCTCGGTTTCGTCGAGGATGAACTCGTGGATCTCGTCTCCGAGTGGACCGACCCCGCGACGCCCGATGCCGCGCCGCAGGAACGTCGCGTCTCCGGTTTCCGCCTGGTCGCCTACTCCACCCCGCGCGGCAACGCGGCGGCCTACTATCCCGAAACCAATCCGCTCGTCCCGCTCGACCACGTCGCCCGGCGGTCCAACACCCCGGCCTCCAAGGCGATCACGATTCGGCTCGAACGCCATCAGCACACTCATGAGTAGAGTCACCGCCCGCCGCAAGACCGTGCGCATCTCCCCCACCGGCGTGGTGCGGCGTCCCGACACCGTTGTCGTGGAGGAACCGCTGGAGATCCGGGTCGACGGCGAATCGCTCACCGTCACCATGCGCACCCCGGGCGCGGATATCGATCTGGTGCACGGGTTCCTGTTCGGTGAGGGCCTGCTCACCGCCGCCGCGGACATCGTCACCGCCCGCTACTGCGCGGGCACCGACGAGAACGGCCGCAATACCTACAACGTGCTGGATATCCGCCTGCGCCACCCGGTTCCGGCGCGACCGCGCAACTTCCTCACCAACAGCTCGTGCGGGCTGTGCGGCAAGACCGCGCTCGACGAGGTGCGCACCCGGCTGCCCTTCCCGATCGCCCCCGCGGGCCTCACCGTGAAGACGACGGTCCTCGCCACCCTGCCCGGCGAACTGCGTTCCCGGCAGACGGTTTTCGACGCCACCGGCGGCCTGCACGCGGCGGGCCTGTTCACCGCCGACGGCACCGCGCTGGCCGTGCGCGAGGATGTGGGCCGCCACAATGCCGTGGACAAGGTGATCGGCTGGGCGCTGCGCGAGCACCGGCTGCCCGCACACGATCTGGTGCTCATGGTGAGCGGGCGCGCCTCCTTCGAACTGGTGCAGAAGGCCGCCATGGCTGGCATCCCGCTGCTCGGCGCGGTCTCGGCTCCCAGTTCGCTGGCGGTGGACATGGCCGAGGACGCGGGCCTGACCCTGGTCGGATTCCTGCGCGGCGACTCCATGAACGTCTACACCGGAATCCACCGCATCGCCGATGTCCACTCGTCGAGCCGGACGGTGTGATCACCGCCGCCGCACTGCTACGCTGCGACCCAGGACAAGAACCTAGAACACGTTTCACTTTCCTGGGAGTTTTCATGGCATCGCAGCCCCGCGACGTGGTCGAGCAGTATCTGAAACTGGTCGCCACCGGACCCACCGACGACATCATCGCCCTGTACGCGCCCGAGGCCACCGTCGAGGACCCGATCGGCACCCCGACCCGGGTGGGCCACGACGCCATCCGCGAGCTCTACGCCGCACTCGAAAGCGCCGACCAGCGCGATACCGAGATGCATGCCGTCCGGGTCGCCGGTAACTCCGCCGCGGTCTCCTTCACCCTGACCGCCGTCTACGGCGACAAGCGGATGACGCTGTCGGCCATCGACACCATGGAATTCGACGACGCGGGCAAGATCGTCGCCATGCGCGCCTACTGGGGACCCGACGACATGGTCATGGCGTAGACCGTCATGGCACGGACGGTCACCGCACGAACGGTCCTGGCACGAACGGTCATGGAACCGATCTGAGACCTGGCATCCCTTGCCCCCTCCCGCCCGCCGAATTACCGTGATCAGCATCGCTACCGATTCGGCCTGGGGCGGGAGGGCACGATGCGAATCTCGTTGCGCGGCACCGCGGACGGACTCCGGGTGCGCATGCGCCTGGATGTGAACCGCCGACGGTGGCTGGCCCTGCGCATCATGCTGGGCATCCTGGCCTTCATCGGCCTGCTGACCGGCCTGTGGGCGGTGCTGGCCCCACGCTCCTGGTACGACAGCTTCCCCGGTTTCGGAATGCGCTGGGTGAGCGTGGACGGGCCGTACAACCACCATCTGGCCGCCGATGTGGGCGCGTTCTTCCTCGCGCTGGCCGTGGTGGCGCTGGCCGCGCTGTATCTGATGGACAGCATGGTCGCGCGGGTCGCGGGGGTGGCCTGGGCGGTATTCGGTCTGCCGCATCTGCTGTACCACGTGACGCACTGGCCCGACGAGCTGTCCGGCGTCAGCGCGGTGCTCAGCGCCGTCTCCCTGGTCCTGATCCCCGCGCTCGGCGTGGCCTGCGTCTTCGTTGCCCCGCGCGAACGCCATCCGGTGCCCGAGCCCGCACCCTTCACCCTGCGTTTTCCGCAGCGTCGCACCGGCCGGCACACCCGCGGCCAGGGCACCCGCCCGCCCCGCTGACCCGGCCCGGAGCATCGGTGTCGGAGACTCGCACCGGGTGCGATGAATTCTCGCTCGCCGCACCGTCGTAACAGGTGTAGCGCAAGCGCCGATTTCCGAAGCAGGAATGAAGGTTCAAAGGCGAACCAGGAGAGTCAACGGCGATTCTCGCCCCGGGCGCGATCGGCTCCCCCGATCGTCACCGATTCCGACAAACAGGAGATCCCATGGAGCTTCTGCTACCAGCTTCGTGACACCGTGAGCCGAGTCACCCCCGGCTACCCGTCACGTTCGGTGGGCCCGCCTCGTCCAAGGGACAACACCATCCCACGGATCGAAGGAGACCGTCATGGGTAGCACCCGAATTCCCACCGTCGCGCCGCAACAGGCCGGTCTGCTCACGCGGATCGCCTACCGGTACAGCAAGCGCCGCTTCGGCGAGGTGCCGGAACCGTTCGCGGTGCTGGCCAACCATCCGAAGCTGATGCGGGCCGCGGGCGTGCACGAGACGATGGTGGAGAAGGCGTCCACGGAACTGCCCGCCGCCGTCCGCGAGATCGCGGTCTTCCGGGTGGCGTCGACCGTCGGCTGCTCCTGGTGCGTGGATTTCGGCACCATGCTCATGAAGCATTCCGATCTGGATGTCGACAAGCTCCGGCACATCGACGAGTTCGCGACCTCCCCGCACTACAGCGCGGACGAGCGCGCCGCCATCGCCTACGCCGACGCCATGACCGCGACCCCGCCCACCGTCACCGACGAGCAGGTCACCGACCTGAAGCGGCGTTTCGGGACAGCGGGTGTGATGGAGTTGACCTACCAGATCGCGCTGGAGAACTCGCGCTCGCGCACCTATCACGCGCTGGGCATCACCGACCAGGGCTTCAGCCGGGACGCCTGCCGCGTCCCCTGGGCCCGGGACTGACCTCCGCCCGCAGACCCGCACACAGCACGGTGGCCCCGCGACAATCGCGGGGCCACCGGTGGTTTCGGGATCGGGTACGAACCCGGGGGCGTCCTACGCCGACTTCTCGCGGCGCTCCGGACCCTGCTGGCGCTTGCGCGGCACGATGGTCGGGAGCACATTGTCGTTGACGGTGTCGGCGGTGACGACGACCTTGGCCACGTCATCGCGGCTGGGAATGTCGTACATGGTCGGCAGGAGGACCTCCTCCATGATGGCGCGCAGGCCACGCGCGCCGGTGCCGCGCAGAATCGCCTGATCGGCAACGGCTTCCAGTGCGTCCTGCGTGAATTCCAGGTCCACGCCGTCCATTTCGAACAGCCGCACGTACTGCTTGACGAGCGCGTTCTTCGGTTCGGCCAGAATCCGGACCAGCGATTCCTTGTCCAGGTTGGTGACCGACGCGACCACGGGCAGTCGGCCGATGAATTCGGGGATGAGACCGAACTTGATCAGATCCTCCGGCATCACCTCGGCGAAGTGATCGGTGGTGTCGACCTCGGCCTTGGAGCGCACCTCGGCACCGAAACCGATACCGCGCTTGCCGATTCGATCCTGGACGATCTTCTCCAGCCCCGCGAACGCACCCGCCACGATGAACAGCACATTGGTGGTGTCGATCTGGATGAATTCCTGATGCGGATGCTTGCGCCCGCCCTGCGGCGGCACCGACGCCTGCGTGCCCTCGAGAATCTTCAGCAGCGCCTGCTGCACGCCCTCGCCCGACACATCGCGGGTGATGGACGGGTTCTCCGACTTGCGGGCGATCTTGTCGACCTCGTCGATGTAGATGATGCCCGTCTCGGCGCGCTTCACGTCGTAGTCGGCGGCCTGGATGAGTTTCAGCAGGATGTTCTCGACATCCTCGCCGACATAACCGGCCTCGGTCAGGGCGGTGGCGTCGGCGATGGCGAACGGCACGTTCAGCATCTTGGCCAGCGTCTGCGCCAGATAGGTCTTGCCGCAGCCGGTCGGGCCCAGCATGAGGATGTTCGACTTGGCCAATTCGACCGCTTCACCACGGGGATCGCGGCCCTTGTCGCCCGCCTGAATCCGCTTGTAGTGGTTGTACACGGCCACGGCGAGATTGCGCTTGGCGGAATCCTGCCCGATCACGTACTGCTCGAGGAAGTCCCGGATCTCCGTGGGCTTCGGGAGCTCGTCGAGTTTGACCTCGCTCGATTCAGCGAGTTCCTCCTCGATGATCTCATTGCACAGATCGATGCACTCGTCGCAGATGTACACCCCCGGTCCCGCAATGAGCTTCTTGACCTGCTTCTGGCTCTTCCCACAGAACGAGCACTTGAGCAGATCGCCGCCATCACCGATGCGCGCCATCTCCTGGGTCCCTACTTCCTTGTCCGCGTGCAACCGTCTGTCTCGGCTGCCGGAGCCTGCCACCTATCCAGCGTATGCCCTCACCCCGGAGCGGCAATTCGCTTACCGCCTTCAGATGTGAGCGGTTCGGCAGAGCCGACAACCACGAGCAAAGGTCCCTAGAGTGACCGTACCCGCTATTCGCGACCGAGGTCGATAACTTGAGCACGTTTCTCGCCGGACATGTGCGTGGACTCACCCCTGCCGGGTGGCGGAGCCGCACCCGCCCCGCCACCGGAACACCGCCTAACGCTGCGCGCTGAGCTTGCGGTATTCGAACACCGTGTCGACGATTCCGTAATCCTTCGCCTCGTCGGCGGTGAGGATCTTGTCGCGGTCGGTGTCGCGGCGGATGATCTCGGCCTCCTTGCCCGTGTGGCGGGCGAGGATGGTGTCGAGCAGCGAGCGCGTGCGCTCGATCTCCGCGGCCTGGATCTCCAGGTCGGAGACCTGACCCTGGAACGCGCCCTGGGTGTAGGGCTGGTGGATGAGGACGCGCGCGTTGGGCAGCGCGGCGCGCTTGCCGGGCGCGCCCGCGGCCAGCAGCACCGCCGCCGCCGAGGCCGCCTGGCCCAGGCACACGGTGGCCACGTCGGCGCGCACGTACTGCATGGTGTCGTAGATGGCCATCAGCGAGACCGGGGAGCCGCCGGGCGAGTTGATGTACATGGTGATGTCGCGGTCGGGATCCAGCGATTCCAGCACCAGCAGCTGCGCCATGATGTCGTTGGCCGAGGTGTCGTCGATGGGCGCGCCGAGGAAGATGATGCGCTCCTCGAACAACTTGGTGTACGGGTTGGTCTCCTTGACGCCGAAGCTGGTCTGCTCGGTGTAGGAGGGCAGGATGTAGCGGGACTGCGGCAGGCTGGAGCCCGCGGCGGCGAAAGTGATGCCCGCGGCCCGCGGATCGATCATGTACGACATAGATGTCTCCAAGAGGTCTGAGTGGGTGGGCTGCGGACTAGTTGCCGTTCGCCTGACGTGAGTGGGTGATCACGTGGTCGATGAAGCCGTAGTCGAGCGCCTCGTTGGGCGTGAACCAGCGGTCGCGGTCGGCGTCGGCGGTGACCTGCTCCACCGACTTGCCGGTGTGCTGCGCCTGCAACTCGTTCAATTCGCGCTTGGTGTAGGCGAACTGCTCGGCCTGGATGGCGATGTCGGCCGCGGAGCCGCCGATGCCCGCCGACGGCTGGTGCATCATGATCCGCGAGTGCGGCAGCGCGTAGCGCTTGCCCTTGGTGCCCGCGGCCAGCAGGAACTGGCCCATGGAGGCGGCCAGGCCCATGGCGACGGTGCGGATGTCGCACTCCGCGAACTGCATGGTGTCGTAGATCGCCATACCCGCGGTCACCGAGCCACCCGGCGAGTTGATGTACAGCGAGATGTCCCGGGTCGGGTCTTCCGCCGACAGCAGGAGGATCTGGGCGCAGAGCTTGTTGGCGATGTCGTCGTCGACCTGGCTGCCCAAGAAGATGATGCGCTCGCGCAGCAACCGCTCGTACACCGAATCACTGAGGTTGAGTCCCGCAGTCGGCGACGTCATCTGCACCCCTGCCTGATTGATTGTCACGGATACCTGCCCTCTCTCACCGGCCTGGTCCCACCAAGCCCTACCTGATTCGCTGACACAAACCCTAACGAAGCAGGGCGGCACCGAACTCCCGGTACCGCCCTGCTTCGCTCACAGCGCAAAACCTACACGCGCCGCAGTGCCGTTCTTATTCGGCCTCGTCTACTTGGCCTCGGCCTCGGCGGCGTCGGCCACCTCGGCGAGTTCCTGGGCGGAGACTTCCTCGGCCTCCTCGGCCGGAGCGCCGAACATCTCGGCGGTGTCCACGGTGTTGCCCGCGGTGTCGGTGACGGTGGCGGCGGTGACCACACCTGCGAGGGCCTTGCCGCGGCGCACGTCGGCGAAGATCGCACCGAGCTGACCCGCCTGCTGCACCTGCTGGATGAACTGATCGGGCGACATGCCGTAGCGCTGCGCCTGGAAGATGATCCGCTCGGTCAGCTCGTCCTGGCCGACCTGGGTGTTCTCCTGCTCGGCGACGACGTCGAGCACCAACTGGGTCTTGACCGACTTCTCGGCCGCCTCCTTGGTGTCGGCGTCGAACTCCTCGCGGGAGGAGCCCTGCGCCTCCAGCGCCTCGGCCAGCTTGGCCTCGTCGTGGTCGAAGCCGTGCACGGCGTCGTGCAGCACGGCGTCGATCTCGGCCTGGACGACCTTCTCCGGCAGCGGCACCTCGGTGGCCGCCAGCAGGGCCTCCAGCACCTTGTCGCGGATCTCGCCCGCCTGCTGCACCTTCTTGGACTGCTCGACGCGCTTGACCAGATCGGCCTTCAGCTCGTCGATGGTGTCGAATTCGCTTGCCATCTGCGCGAATTCGTCATCGGCCTCGGGCAGCTCGCGCTCCTTGACCGAGTTCACCTTGACCGTGATGACGGCGTCGGAGCCCGCGTGCTCACCGGCGACCAGCTTGGAGGTGAAGTCCGTGGACTCCTCCGCCTTCAGGCCGATGAGGGCCTCGTCCAGGCCCTCGATGAGCTGGCCGGAGCCGACCTCGTGCGACAGGCCGGTGGTCGAGGCCTCCTCGACCGGCTCGCCGTCCACGGTGGCGGACAGGTCGATGGACACGAAGTCGCCGTTCTCGATGGCGCGCTCGACCGAGGTCAGGGTGCCGAAGCGCTGGCGCAGCGAATCCAGCTGCTTCTCCACGTCCTCATCGGCGACCTCGATCGGGTCCACGGTGACCGACAGGGTGGAGAAGTCGGGCAGGGTGATCTCGGGGCGCACGTCGACCTCGGCGGTGAACGCCAGCTCCTGGCCGTCCTCGATCTTGGTGATCTCGATCTCGGGCTGGCCGATGACCTTCACCTCGGAGGTCATGACGGCTTCGCTGTAGCGCTTGGGCAGCACGTCGTTGACGACCTGCTCCAGCACCGCGCCGCGACCGAGACGGGCCTCGAGGAGCTTGGCCGGGGCCTTGCCCGGACGGAATCCGGGAATGCGGACCTGCGACGCCAGCGCCTTGTACGCCTTGTCGAAGTCCGGCTTCAGCTCCTCGAAGGGCACCTCGACATTGATCCGGACCCGGGTCGGGCTCAGCTGCTCGACGGTGCTCTTCACGGACATGCTCCTTGTTCGTTGGTTCGTTCGTTCGTGTTGACGGCTCGGTCCCCCCGTAGGCATCCCGACCAGGGTAGTCGACGGTGGTTCCGGCGATGCAATCGGCTGCGTAGGGGCCGCGACGTCCACGCGGCCCCGCGAGCGCGGGTGAATTCGGGCGGGGCGCTAGCCCACCTGCACCGCGTCGGTCACGAAGACCAGGGTCTCGTTCGGCTTCATCCCCCCGCGGCTGCTGGAGCCGTAGCCCAGGTCCGGCGGGACGATGAGCAGGCGGCGGCTGCCCTCGGTGACGCCCTCCAGGCCGGTGTCCCACCCTTCGATGACCATGCCCGCGCCCAGGGTCAGCGGGAAGGTCTCACCGCGGTCGAAGGAGCTGTCCAGCTTCTTCCTGTCCGACCAGGTGACGAGCGTGTAGTTCATGGTCAGCTGATCGCCCGCCTGCGCGGCCGGGCCGTCGCCGACCACCAGGTCCTTCACGACGAGCTGGGTCGGCGGATCGCAGTCGTCCGGAATGGTGATCTCCGGTGCCTCCCCGAACCCGCCGGCCACGCCGATGTCCTCGGCGGTGCACTCGCGGCCCTTGGACTCGGTGGTCTGCGGCGCCGCCGCGACGCTCGTGGACTCGGTGGTCTTCGGGTCGGCGGACTCGCTCGTGTCCTCGCCACAGCCCGCCAACGCCAGCACGGCGCAGGCCGCCACGCCGATCGACCCGATCCTGCCCACCACGCGCATCCGCATCTCCTCGCTGCATGTCCGGCCACCCGGCGGGCGGCGATGTCCGCGCCGAAACTACACGAACCAGCCGAGCGGGTTCCCAACTCACCGTGCCGCCTCCGCTCCCACGCCGGTGCGGGAGCGGCAGGTGTCGGCAATTCCCGGGCTACGCAGCGGGCGCGGTCCATTCCTCAGCACGAGTCACGGGTCGATCGGAAGCCTGTGGATCAGACCCGGGTGCGCCTCGCGACACGTCGATTCACCGGAGGGCGCGCTCAGGCCGGATCGGCGCGGTCGACCACGGAATCGGGTCCATTTGGGTCTGTTGCCGACCGTGCGGCGGCGCGCGGGTGAATTCGATTGCGGGTGCTCCGCGGGTGGGAGACGATCGCCGGATGCTGTTGACCATTACCTGTACGCGACCGGAAGGCGCCGCCTGGACGGCGGACGATCTGGGCTATCTGCTGCACAAGAACCCCGCCAAGGTGCAGGCGTTCGAGCAGTCGTACGGAATGGCGCATGTGCTGTACCCCGAGGCCACCGAACGGCGCTGCACCGCGGCGCTGCTGCTGGAGGTGGATCCGGTCCGACTGGTGCGTGGAAAGCAGCGCGGCACACCGGAATTCAGTCTCGGTCAGTACGTGAACGACCGGCCGTACGCGGCGTCCTCACTGCTGTCGGTGGCGATCGCCAAGGTATTCGGCTCGGCCCTGCACGGGCGCTGCGCGCAGCGCCCCGAACTGCCGGAACTCGCCCTGCCGCTGCGCATCGACCTGCCCGCGGTCCCCTGCAAGGGCGGCCCGGAGGCGGCCGAACGCGTGTTCGCGCCCCTGGGCTGGACCGTGGCCGCCACACCGCTGCCCCTGGACCCGGCCTTCCCGGAGTGGGGCGAATCCCATTACCTGCGGCTGGAACTCACCGGAACCCTCCGCCTGGCCGACGCGCTGGCCCACCTCTACGTCCTGCTGCCCGTCCTGGACGGCAGCAAGCATTACTGGCTCGACACCTCCGAGATCGACAAGTTGCTGCGTTTCGGCGAAGGCTGGCTCGCCGACCACCCGGAGCGCGGATGGATCACCCGCCGCTACCTCTCCCGTCGGCACACCCTGGTCCGCGCCGCCCTGGCGCGGCTGGCCGAAGTGGACGACCTGGAGCCGGAGGAGCT
The DNA here is from genome assembly GCF_030767025.1 of Nocardia sp. CC227C. Classification (GTDB taxonomy): domain Bacteria; phylum Actinomycetota; class Actinomycetes; order Mycobacteriales; family Mycobacteriaceae; genus Nocardia. The sequence continues at coordinate 142,508 of NZ_JASITE010000005.1, forward strand.
CGGGGCGATCGAGGAGAACGTCGACGGCGCAACCGAATCCGAGGACGTCGCCGCCGAGGCACGCGTGACCGGAGACGACGCCGGAAACAAAGACGCCGGACACAACACGGACGCCGAGCATGCCAGCGGCGGGAATGCCGCGGTGGAGTGCGTCCGGCCCGTCGGCAACGCGTCGGCACCGGCCACCCCTTGGCCTACACCACACCGTACTGCGACGACCGGCACGGCCCCGGCGGTACACCCGGAGCTCGCGGCCGAGGCTGATGACGCGTCTGAAACCGCATCCGCCGCACCGGAAAACGCACCGGCCGCCGTCCTACGGCACGGAGCGTCGGCGGAGGCGGTTCCGGTCGCCGGAGCCGGTGCGTCCGCTGCGGAGCCGCGGCCGCCGTCGCTGGCGGTCGCTCGGCGCGCCGCCGTCCTCCGCGCGCTGCGCGAGGTCGGGGCGCAGCGGGTGCTCGATCTCGGCTGCGGTGAGGGCGCGCTGCTGCGGGAACTCGTGGCGGATCGGGCGTTCACCGAGATCGTGGGCGTGGACGTGGCCATGCGGTCGCTGCACATCGCCAAGCGCCGGATGGCGCGGCTGCCGGAGTGGCAGGCGCGGCGGGTGAGTCTGCGGCAGGGCGCGCTGACCTACACCGACGCCTCGCTGCGCGGCTATGACGCGGCGGTGCTCATGGAGGTGATCGAGCATGTCGACGCCTCCCGGCTGCGTGCGCTCGAGCACGCCGTGTTCGGTTCCGCCGCACCGGGATCGGTACTCGTCACCACCCCCAACGGCGAGTACAACTCGCTGTACGAGGGTTTGCCCGCGGGCACGTTCCGCCACGCCGACCACCGGTTCGAGTGGAGCCGCGGCGAATTCGCCGCCTGGGCGCACGGAGTCGCCGACACCTACGGCTACGCGGTGCGTTTCGTGCCCATCGGCCCCGAGGACGCCACCCTCGGACCGCCCACCCAGATGGCGGTGTTCAGCAAGCCCACCGACAACGATGCGAAAGGAGCCGCGTAATGACCGAGCTGTCCATCCCGGAACTCGCGCTCGTCGTCCTCATCGGCAGTACCGGCTCCGGTAAATCCACCTTCGCGCTCAAGCACTTCCGCGCCACGGCGATCGTGTCCTCGGACGCCTGCCGCGGCATCGTCAGTGATGACGAGAACGATCAGTCCGCGACGCCCGATGCCTTCGCCCTGCTGCACCACATCGCCGGGGTGCGGCTGCGCCGCGGCCTGCGCACCGTGGTGGACGCGACCAATGTGCAGCCGCAGGCCCGCAAGGAACTGATCGAACTGGCCCGCGCCCACGACGTGCTGCCCGTGGCCATCGTGCTCGACGTCCCGGACGCGGTGTGCCTGGAACGCAATACCCGGCGCCCCGACCGCGCCCACCTGGGCAGGCACGTGGTGGTGCGCCAGCAGCGCGATCTGCGCCGCAGCCTGCGCCACCTGGAGCGCGAGGGCTTCCGCAAGGTGCACGTGCTGCGCGGCGTCGCCGAGATCGACGCCGCCACCATCGTGGACGAGCGCCTGTGGAACGACCGGCGCGACCTCACCGGCCCGTTCGACGTGATCGGCGATGTGCACGGCTGCCGCTCCGAACTGGAAACGCTGCTGGACACGCTCGGCTACCGGCTGTCTCGCGACGAGCGCGGCCGCCCGGTGGACGCCCACCACCCCGACGGCCGCACCGCGGTGTTCGTCGGCGATCTGGTGGACCGCGGCCCGGACACCCCGGGCGTGCTGCGCCTGGTCATGGGCATGGTGGCCGCCGGAAACGCGCTGTGCGTCACCGGAAACCACGAATTCAAGCTGGTGCGCGCCCTGGACGGCCGCAAGGTCAAGGTCGCGCACGGCCTGGCCGAATCCCTGGAGCAGCTGGCGGCCGAGGACGATGCCTTCCGCAAGGCCGCGCACGAGTGGTGCCGCGGCCTGGTCAGCCACTACGTCCTCGACGGCGGCAAGCTCGTCGTCGCCCACGCGGGGCTGAAGGAGGAGTACCAGGGCCGCGCCTCGGGCCGGGTGCGCTCGTTCGCCATGTACGGCGAAACCACCGGCGAGACCGACGAATACGGCCTCCCGGTGCGCTATCCGTGGGCCGACGACTATCGCGGCCGGGCCATGGTGCTGTACGGGCACACCCCCGTCACCCGTTTGCAGTGGGTGAACAACACGCTGTGCCTGGATACCGGCGCGGTGTTCGGCGGCAAGCTCAGCGCCCTGCGCTACCCGGAGAAGGAGACGGTTTCGGTTGCCTCCGAACAGGTGTGGTTCGAGCCGACCCGCCCGCTCCAGGATCCGGACGGGGCATCCGAGGCGGTGCGCCGCGATCCGGGTGTCCTGGATCTCGACGATGTGCTCGGCCGCCGGGTGGTGCAGACGCGCTACCTGGACCGCGTCGGCGTGCAGGCGGATGCCGCCGCCGCGGCCCTGGAGGTGATGAGCCGCTTCGCCATCGATCCGCGCTGGCTGGTCTACCTGCCGCCGACCATGTCCCCGTGCGCCACCTCGGCCGCCGACGGCTATCTCGAGCACCCGGCGGAGGCGTTCGACTACTACCGCTCCGAGGGCGTCGCCACCGTGGTGTGCGAGGAGAAGCACATGGGTTCGCGCGCCGTGCTCGTGGTGGCGCGCTCGGCCGATGTCGCCCGCGACCGCTTCGGCATCGACGACGGCAGCACCGGCGCGGTGTACACCCGCACCGGCCGTCCGTTCTTCGACGCGGTAGAGGACACCGAGGCGCTGCTGGCCCGCGTCCGCGCGGCGGCCGAGAAGTCCGGTCTGTTCGAGGAATTGGCCTCCGACTGGCTGCTGTTCGACACCGAACTGCTGCCCTGGTCGGCCAAGGCGCTGGGCCTGCTGCGCTCCCAGTACGCGGCGGTGGGCGCGGCGGCGCGGGCCTCGCTGGGGGCCGCCGAATCCGTGCTCGCCGCGGCGGTGGCTCGCGGTCTCGAAATAGGCGACTTGGCCGCCCGCACCGTCGACCGGCGCACCGACGCGGAGGCGTTCACCACCGCCTACGGCCGCTACTGCTGGGCTACCGACGGCCTGGCCGGCGTCCGCCTGGCCCCGTTCCAACTGCTGGCCGCCGAGGGCGCGAATCACGCCCTCCGCGACCACGACTGGCACCTGGAACGCATCGACCGCCTCATCACGGCCGACCCGGAGCTGTTCACGCCCACCCGCCGCATGATCGTGCACCTCACCGCCACGGCCACGGCGACGGCGACGGCGACGGCGACGGCGACGGCGACGGCGACGGCGACGACGGACACGACCACGGCGGCCACCGATCCGGCCACGGCGGGCACCGACAAGGCCACAGCCACCGGTCCAGCCACCACAGCCACAGCCACGACCACAGCCACCGGTCCGGCGACGGCGGGCACCGGCTCCGTCGTGGCGGTCCCGGACGGCAGCGAGGCGGCTGCGACCGCGTGGTGGACCGAGCTCACCGCCGCGGGCGGCGAGGGCATGGTGGTCAAGCCGCTGGGCTCCTTCGTGACCGGCACCGGCACCCGCAGCAACCGCCCGGTGCAGCCCGGCGTGAAATGCCGCGGCCCGGAGTACCTCCGCATCATCTACGGCCCGGAATACCTCCGCCCGGAGAACCTGAAGCGCCTGCGCCAGCGCTCCCTCGGCGGCAAACGCTCCCTGGCCCTGCGCGAGTACGCCCTCGGCCTGGAATCCCTGGACCGCTTCGTCGCCGGGGAACCCCTGTGGCGCGTCCACGAGGCGGTCTTCGCGGTCCTGGCCCTGGAGACCGAGCCGATCGACCCCCGGCTGTGACCGACCGCCGGGCGCTCAGTCGCCCGGCGGCGTCAGCCCGAAAGACCGAAGCAATGCGAATACCTCATTGCGGTACAGCTTTTCGGGGTTGGTGGTCTGTGCGCCCAGATTCCCTCGAATCTCGAGCGACACCAGCCCGTGCAGGTGTCCCCAGATCCGCAGCGCCACCGCGATGACGGCCGGTGGGAGATCCGGGAACTCGGCCCGGGTCTCCTCGGCCAGCGTCGGATCGAAATCCGACCATTCGAACCGGTAGTCGGCGTACAGCGGTGCGGCGGTCGGCCACGCGCCCGCCGCCAGTTCGGTCAGTCCGGCACAGACCCGATACTCGGCCTCGGGCGCGGCCCCGCCCTCCGGCGGCTGGTAACCCGGTACCGGGTCGCCGTAGACGAGCCGGAATCCCTCGGGATTGGCTACCGACCAGTCCCGGAAGGCACACGCCCACGCCATGATCCGCCCGGCCACGTCATCGCCCGGCCGCGCGTCGCGCGCCGCGATGACCGCATCGGCCAGTTGACCGTACACATCCCGAATGAGCGCCGTGACCAGCTCGTCGCGGGTGGTGAAATAGCTGTACACGGCATTGGCGGTCATCCCCATGTCGCGGGCGATGGCACGCAGCGTGATCGCGCCGGGTCCACCCGCGGCCATCAGCCGCAGCGCGACCTCCTTGATCTCCGCCGTCGTCTCGGCACGTCGCCGTTCCCGCCTGGTCGATATCACGTCGCCACTCTACAGACGTGTGAGAAAACTACACGTTGCACAAAAAACTCACGCCGTATAGTTTTCTCACAGGGCGCTGGAATGCCCCGATCCCCCAGCTCCAGGAGGAGACCATGTTCATCGGAGTCATCGGCGCGACCGGCAATATCGGCCAACGCGTCGTCAGCGAGGCGCTCATGCGCGGACACCACGTCCAAGCGTTCTCCCGCGACGCCTCGCACCGGCGATCCACCCACCCCAACCTCACCTGGGCCAGCCTCGACGTCTTCGACAGCGATGCGGTCGCGGCCCGGCTCCCCGGCCTCGATATCCTCGTCAGCTGCTACCAACCCGGCAATGCCGCACGGGATTTCGACGACACGGTGGCGCGCTCGATCGCCGACCCCACGGTGTACGCGACCGTCGCGCGCTCGCTGCTGCGCGCACTGGACACCCATCCCCGCACCCGGCTCCTGACGGTCGGTGGCGCGGGCAGCCTGGAGACCGCGCCGGGCCGGGTGGCCGCCGACGACGAACGGCTGGGCGAACTGCTCACCGACCTCGGCCTGCCCGCCGCCTACGCCGAGGCGGTGCGTGGCCACCGCGACGCCCTCGACGTGTTACGCACCTCGAATCGCCGCTGGACCTACTTCAGTCCCGCCGATCTGATCGAACCCGGACAACGCACCGGCCGCTTCCGGATCGGCACCGATCAACCCGTGGTCGCCGCCGACGGCACCAGTCGCATCTCCATGGAGGACGCTGCGGTGGCGCTGCTGGACGAGATCGAACTCCCGCGGTTCGTGCAGCGCCGCTTCACCGTCGGCTATTGAACCGCCAGTTCGGTGAGCCGGTCGAGGAAGGTGCGCTGGGCGGCGACCAGCCGGTCGCGGGCCGCCTCGGGCGGGAACCAGGCGGCGCGGTCCACTTCCGGGAAGGAGGCGAGGCGGCCGGAGCGGGGCGGCCACTCCACCTCGAAGGTGCCCGGGGTGATCGAGTCGGGGTCGAGATCGGCTTCGATCGCCCAGGCGCTCACCCGCTTACGCCCGCCGCCACTGCCGTAGGCCACCTCGCCGAGGGCGATCCAGTCGCCGTCGGGCACGGGTAGCCCGAGTTCCTCGGTGAATTCGCGGCGGGCGGCAGCGGCGGCGTCCTCGGTCTCCGGGTCGTATTCACCCTTGGGGATGGACCAGGCGGCGGCGTCCTTGCGGGACCAGAAGGGGCCGCCCATATGGGCGATGAACACCTCCAGGTCGGGGGTGCGGCGGAACAACAGGACGCCTGCGCTGTACCTGGTCATGCGGGCAGTGTGCCAGGGCCCGGGGACATCCCAAAGGATGGGACAGGAGGTTCGCGACAAATTGGGCGGGTCGGTATGAAACAACCTGACCTGCGACAGGTTCCACTAGGCTGCCATGCGATCGCTCGCAGACACCTGATGATTGGAATACCGCATGGAATTCCGCTGCGCCACCGCGGCAGCCACCCTGGTGATCGGCGCACTCACCCTCGGAGCGGCGCCGGCACACGCCCAGCAATCCGAGACGCCGAACCTCGCGTATTCGACCAAGCTGGTCGACAAGACGGTCGTCACCATTCTCCGGGGTGGGACCTTCGAACTGTCCAAGGGAACCCGGCTCGAAGACGGCGGTGTGGAACGCCTGACGGAGCGGGACGGCGCGTTGGTCCGCACCGACGGCTCCGCCGCCGACCCCGCACACACGGTCGACATTGTTGACGTCAAGGACGCCACCGGCGCCGTGGCGGTCACGCTGCCACTCGATTTCCGCTTCGGCGGGGTCTCCGTCCCGGTGCGACCCGACCTGGACGAGGACGACGCGGTACTGCGGCTCACCCCGGAAAAGCCCGCCGGACTTGACATCTCGCAACCCTTGGCCGTCAAGCCCATCGCCTCCGAGGCCGAAAACCAACGCGCCCTCAACAATCTGTCCACCCACTTCGGCCTGGCGACCGCCGTCGGCGGCTTCATCGGCACCGCCATCGGCGCGACCATCGGCTGCGTGGCGACCCTGGTCGCGGGCTGCATCGGCGGGCTCGCGACCGGTGCGAGCGTGGGCGGCATCGTCGGCACCATCGTCGCGGGCGGCCCCGCGCTCATCGCCACCGGCATCGAATACCTCACCACCGTGCAGGCTCCCGACGGCACCACCAAGTGGGCGGACAAGCCCAAGGCCCAACCCGCCGCCCCGGCACCGGCCGAACCGGCGAAGTAGCCCGCAGGCGACCGAGCCGAGGTAGACCACCGGCTACCGATCCCGTTCCCCCTGTCGCCGAACACTATTCGCGACGGTGATCCACCGAGCCCACCCGCACCCGGATGCGGGTGGGCTTCGCTTTCTCCTGCCCCCGCCCTTCGAACTCCGTTGCACCCCAACATTCGACGCCGCTGAGCAACCGCGTGGCGAATTCCTGATGAACGATGCATTGAATCACTGGGCGGAGCGGTTTCTCGATGCGAGAGTCATACGGGGACCGCGGGTGGCGGCGCATGAGGGGGCCGCCACCCGCCCCGAGCCTTCGCACCGAGACGATGCCGTATGTCCGCGCGCGCCTGAGCGATGGAACATTCCACCCTCGACTGATGTGCTTGTCCTATGACGAATACAACAGGCCTCCCGGAATGGGCAGCCCAGACCGGAATGCGGCCATCGTGAACGGGCGGGGTTCGCCGCCGACCCGGCGGGCCGATCGGCCGCGCGGCGTGGACCACTGGCTGCTCGCCGCGGCGGCGGTCGGCACGGCGGTCACCGGCGGAGTGTTCTTCGATTTCTCCTTCGTCGTCATGCCCGGCGTGCGGGAACTGCCTGCCGCACAGGGGATCGAAGCCATGCAGGCCTTCGACCGCACCGCGGTCCAGCCGCCGCTGATGCTGCTGATGTACGCGACCGCTGTGCTGTGCGCCGTCCTCGCGGTGCGAGCGCTCATGAGCTGGAACCGTTCGACCTCACCGTGGATCCTCGCCGCGGCGAGCGCCTTCCTCCTCGCCGCGGTGGTCATCACCGGCGCGGCCAACGTCCCCATCAGTGCGGCGGTGGATGCGCTCGACCCGACGGGAGCGGACACGGCGGCGCGGTGGGACGAGCTTTTCACGGAGTGGATCCGGTGGAATCACGCGCGGACTCTGACCTCGATCGCGGCGGCCGCGGGCTTCCTGATCGCGCTGCGGACGCGGGGATCGACACGATGACATACACGAGCTGTCCCCACCCATGGGAAGCGGGGTTCGGATGTGATGTGTGGTCGGGGTGACAGGATTTGAACCTGCGACCCTCCGCTCCCAAAGCGGATGCGCTACCAAGCTGCGCTACACCCCGTCATGCCCGGCGGATCCGCCGGGCCTACCCCACCGAACGGGAGAAATCCCGGTCAGAGCGGGTGACGGGAATCGAACCCGCACCATCAGCTTGGAAGGCTGAGGTTCTACCATTGAACTACACCCGCACGGCGCGACGACTCGGTGCAGACACCGTTTGTCGTGTGCGGAAGAGACTGTACCGAACCTCACTCCGGAAACGCCAATCAGCCTCGTCATCGCCCTGTCCGGTGGGCGTGGCGGGGAGGGGGTCGTGATCGGCACCAAGCGGATGCGGGATTCGTTGTGAGCTCTCCGGAGAGTCCGCGTCATCCCTCGGCGCGTCGCGGCCGACACGCGAAAATCGGATGTAACACGGCGGTGTCGTTCACCGATCACCCAACCGTTCGCCATTCGCGAGGTATCGCGAACCCGTTCCAGAACTTGGGTTTTCGATGCCGAGTGGCTTGCTAGGATCCTTTTTGTCCGGACGGGGGTATCTGGAAAGGGGGCGGTGAGCATGCGCCGAGTGTGGTGTGACCGACCGCGAAGCAGTGAGCACGAACCGAGCGAGCACGAGCCGAAGGGTGTGACCGGCCGGAGGGCCGGGAGCGACAGCCTCGGTCTGGATCCCGACCGCGTCAGCGCGGAGTGAGCGCATGCCCATCCGACTCGACGCACGGACCGCCACGATGATCGCGGCGACCACCAGGGAATGGGTACGGACGGTATACGCGGGGGGCAATGGAACCGGTGCTGTTCCGGCCATGCCGCCGGAGGAGTTGGAGGCCGTCTTCGCCGACGTCATCGACGACCTCATGGAACTGGCCGCGTCCGAGCCGTTTCCGGTACTCGCCGCACGCACCATCGGCCGCCGCCTGGCCGCGCCGCCGCTGGAGAGCACGCGCATGCTCGCGCCCGCCAGCCGCGCGCTGCTCGGGCTCGCGCCCGGCGAATCCGGATCGCTGCTCGCCACCCGCTGGATGTTCGTCGCCAGCCAGGCCATCGACAGCTACGCCGAGGAACTGCAACAGCGCGCCCTCGCCCAGCAGGAACGCAACCTCACCGAGGCGGTGTCGGTGCGGGTCCAGGAGATCGCCGCGCTCCAGCACCGATTGCGGCACGAGGCCACCCACGATGCCTTGACCGATCTGGCGAACCGGTCACTGTTGCAGGAGCGGGTGCGGTTGATGGCGGCGGACCCGGCACGAGGGGTGGGGCTGCTGCTCATCGACCTGGACGACTTCAAGCAGATCAACGACAACTACGGCCACGCGGTGGGCGACGAGGTGCTGGTGGCCATCGCCGAGCGGCTGCGCGCGACCTGTCCGCCGGAGGCGGTGATCTGCCGGTACGGCGGCGACGAGTTCGTGCTGGCCGTGCCGTCGCGGCGCAATACGCTCGGCGAACTGGCCATGCGGGTGCTGGCCGCGCTGTGCGAACCGGTGGCCTCGATCGCCGGATCGGTGCCGGTCTCGGCGAGCGTGGGCACCGCGTTCTGCCCGCCGGATCGCGACTGCGACTTCTCCGATCTGCTACGCAGCGCCGACCGCGCCATGTACTCGGCCAAGACGGCGGGCAAGCGGCAGTTCGCGGTATCGGAGTTGGACGCCGAGGAGCCCGAGCCGGGGGGAAACCGCGCGGGCTACGCCGCCGTGGCCGGGTGAGCGAGCCTCCGCAGGCGAACAGCAAATAGCAGGCAACTCCCGCCGCGTACGCTGGAAGACGTGGCTACGGTACTGATTCTGCTGATCGCGATGGTCGTCGTCGTGGGTGTGGTGATGGTCGTCGCGCAACGGTCCCGGACGGCCACCCTGCTGGCCGATGCGAAGGCCGACGCCCGCCGCCTCATCGAACGCCTCGGCGGGCAGGTCTACAACCTCACCGGCACCGACGCGGCCTCCAAGCAAGCCATGGCCGATGCCGGGGAGCGCTTCAACGCGGCGGGCGCGCAGATCGAGCAGGCGCAGACGCCGGCCCAGGCGCGGCTCGCCAAGGAGACCGCGTTGGAGGGGCTGTACTACGTGCGCGCCGCCCGCACCGCCATGGGACTCGATCCGGGACCGGCGATACCGGAGCTGGACGGACAGCGCACGGCGGGCAAGGTCAGCGAGTATCGCGCGGTCGATGTCGACGGCCGCCGCATCGAGGCGTCCCCGACGCCGTCGCAGCGCACACCGAACTACTTTCCCGGCGGACGCGTCGCGGGGCGGCCCGTTCCCGCGGGCTGGTACTCCGAACCCTGGTGGAAGACAGCGCTTGTCGCGGGTGCGTGGGGTATCGGCTCGGTGCTGCTGTTCGATGCGCTCTTCAGCGGCATGTCCGGGGTGGGCTACGACGCGAGCGCCTTCGAGCACGGCTACGACGACGGTTTCCAAGCGGGTCTGGACGCCGGAGATCAGGGCGGCGCAGGGTATTACGACGAACCGGGTGGTTACGACGGTGGCTATGACTCCGGTGGTTACGACGGCGGCTACGACTCCGGTGGCTACGATGGCGGTTTCGATTCCGGCGGTTTCGATGGCGGATTCGATTCCGGCGGCTTCTGAGCGGCCTGCCCGCCGCTAGCGGTCCGCCGATCCGCTCGGCCGCAGCAGCCGGGCGATGGTGGCACGGACGAACGGCCGCGGATCCTCCGGATGCTCCGGATCGATATTGAGGAAGGCCGCGTCGACGACCGACAGTATCCAGCGAGCCGTAGCGGCCGCATCGAAGCCCGGATCGAGCTGTCCGTCGCGCAGCCCCCGCTCCAGCAGCGTGGTCAGCACCGCGGCACTGCGCCGGGTGTCCTCGGCGACCACCCCGGCGAGCTCCTCGTCCTGATCCAACCGGCGCAGCAGCTCCACCATCAGCCCGGGCGCCACCGGATCCAGCGCCTCCGCCGCCAGACCGTCGACCACATCGAGGATCGCCGCGAAGCAGTCGGCGCGGTCGAGATGCCTGCCGTACAGCTCGGCGTGCTCGGGCAGCGACTGTTCGAAGATCGACCGGAAGACCGCCGCCTTGTCCCGGAAGTAGTAGAAGACGGACCCCGAGGTGAGCCCGGCCGCGCGGGCGATCTGCGCGGCGGTGGTGCGCTCGTATCCCTGCGCCGCGAAGAGTTCCGCCGCGGCCTGGGTGATGCGCGCCCGCCGTTCGGCTACGCGATTCGGGTCGACAGTTCGGGCCACATCAGGCAACCTATCATTAACTAACCAAGCAGTTAAAGATATCGCCGAGGAGGCTGGGGTGCCATGGTGGCAGTGCGACGCGGACTTCGACGCTGGGTGCTCTATCCGCTGATCTTCCTGGTCGTCACGCTCCTGGCGGCGGTGGTGGCGGGGTACGCGTTCTACCGGCTCACGCTGTACAAGGCCGGACCGCCGCAGAGCGGTCGGCTCGCGTTGACCGGCGGCACGGTGCTGCTGGGCCCCGACCTGACCCCGGTGGCGAATGCGACGGTCCTCATCGAGAACGGTGTCATCGTCGCGGCCGGACCGGATGTGGAGATACCGTCCGACACCGAGCGCCGGGACGTCTCCGGCCGCACCGTGCTACCCGGGTTGATCGACTCCCACGTACATCTGAGCTCACCCCAGCGCGAGCGCGGGGAGGAGATCGGTTTCTGGGATATGCCGGGTGTCGTCGCCGACTGGGTCCGCTACTACCCGGGCAAGCGCAGGGACTTCCTGAGCCACGGGGTCACCACCGTGCGCAGCATGGGCGACGAGAACACCTGGGTACACGACTTCCGACGCGAGATCGCCGAAGGCGAACTGGAGGGACCGCGGCTACTCATCGCGGGGCCGATGTTCACCACGCCGGGCGGCCATCCCGTCGCGACCTTCGGCCTGGAGCGCGATTCGGACGCGGTCCGGGTGCCCGCCAGCCCCGAGGAGGCGCGCGAGATGGTGCGCGCACTGGTCACCGGGGACGATCCAGTCGACCTGATCAAGGTGATCCAGGAGCGCGGCAATCCGGAACGCAAAGTCCTGGAACCGATCCGACCCGACATCCTGGCCGCCATCATCGACGAGGCGCACCGGCACGACACGAAGGTCTTCGCGCACTGGGGAACCCGCGAAGACCTCGCCGATCTGATGGCCGCGGGCATCGACGGACTCGACCACCTGGAACCGCGCGGCGTCCGCGACGGCTGGCCGGAGGGCCTCCCCGAACTCCTCGTCCAGCGCGGCATCACACTCGCGCCGACCCTCGCGGTCACCGATCTGGCCTTCGACGAGGAAACGAAGAAGATCATCTACGAGCGCCTGCGCGAATTCCACGATGCGGGCGGGCGCGTCATCGCGGGCAGCGACGCGGGAATGCCGGGCGTCCATGCCGGAGACGGCCTCGTCCGCGAGGTCGAACTCCTGGTGGCCGCGGGCTTCACCCCGCGCGAGGCCATCATCGCGGCCACCGTCACCCCGGCGGCGGCCCTGCGCGCCGACACCATCGGCGTGCTCGAACCGGGCCGCGCCGCCGACCTGCTCATCGTGCGGGGTGACCCGACCGCCGATATCGGCGCACTGCGTGCCGTCGACGCGGTTCTGCGCGACGGCCGATCGGTGGTCGAGAACGACTAGCGTCACCGGGCCGCCGCCGATCAGCGGCTTCCTACACGCAGAGCCCCGGGAAACCCATCGGATCGCCGGGGGCGACCGAGGAACCGGTCATCAGGCACCTCAGCATGATCTGCGCGAGGTCAACCCCGGCGGAACCGGTGGAAGCCTGCGGGATCGCGACGGATTCGACCGGCGCGGGCGCTGCGGACGCCGCTGCCGGGGCGAAGCCCAGCCCGAATGTAATGCCTGCCGCCACAATCATTGTGGATGCCGAACGGAACACCGTGCCACCTTTCGAAGTCGGGTCGTGACCGACCGGAGGTAGCAACGAGCCACCAACTTGAAACGCCACTATTTCCGTTGATCATGAACCTTTGGGCAGGTTCGCCAGGGTGCTTCAGCCGGGCTGGCACCCCGGGCACCAGAAAAGGTTCCGGCCCTCCATGACCGCATGCAGGACGGTCGTTCCGCACAGGCGGCACGGTTCGCCCTGGCGGCGGTAGACGTAGGTGCGGGGGCGGTCGGCCGCATAGGAGGGCGCACCGTGGTCGTGTTCGGGTCGCACCACGACCATGACGCCGCGCCGGACACCGACCTTCATGAGTTCGACCAGATCGCCCCAGACGGCCTGCCACTCGTCGCGGCTCAGCTGCTTGCCCGGACGGTACGGCGAGATGCCGTGGCGGAACAGGACTTCCGCGCGGTAGACATTCCCGACCCCGGCGAGCACCTTCTGGTCCATGAGCAGTGCGCCGATCGGGCGCTGGGAACGGTGGATGCGGTGCCAGGCCCGGTCGGGATCGGCGTCGCGGCGCAGCGGATCGGGGCCGAGCCGGGCGGTGAGCGCGTCGACCTCGGGCTCGAGGAGGACCTCGCAGGCGGCCGGGCCGCGCAGATCGGTGCCGTAGGGTTCGTCGGCGCGGCCCGCGCCGACCAGGCGCATGCGGACCTCACCCACCGGGTCACCCAGGGGCAGTGGGGATTCGGTGAATTTGCCGTAGAGGCCCAGGTGCACGTGCACGACCAGGCCCGAATCGTAGTGGTGCAGCAGGTGTTTGCCCCAGGCGTCGGCCTTGGTCAGCACCTGGCCGTCCACCAGCGCCGCGCCCTCGGCGAACCGGCCCTGCGGACTCGACACGCGTACCACTCCCCCGGCGAAACGCTTGTGGTGCGATTTCGCCAACCGATGCAGCGTATGCCCCTCAGGCACGGGTGATTCTCCTGGGTATCCGACGCCGGAGCGCGGAGTCGTTGCCGGGCAGCCGATTACGCGCGCCCCTCCGATCGGGGGCGCGCGGTCGACGGCTCAGTACGCGGGCACCTCGGGCGCGACGCCGGTCTTCTCGTACTCCGCCAGGATGTCGATGCGGCGCTGGTGGCGCTCCTCCTCCGACCACGGGGTGGCGAGGAAGGCGTCCACGATGGCGAGCGCCTCTTCGGTGCTGTGCATGCGGCCGCCGATGCCGATCAGCTGCGCATTGTTGTGCTGACGGGCCAGCTGCGCGGTCTCCACGCTCCAGGCCAGGGCGCAGCGGGCGCCCGGCACCTTGTTGGCGGCGATCTGCTCGCCATTGCCGCTGCCGCCGAACACCAGGCCCAGGCTGCCCGGATCCGCGACCGTGCGGCGGGCGGCCTCGATGCAGAAGGCCGGGTAGTCGTCGAGAGCGTCGTACTCGAGCGCACCGCAGTCGACGACGTCGTGACCGGCCGCCCGCAGGTGTTCCTTGACGTGGTTCTTGAGTTCGAAGCCGGCATGGTCGGCACCCAGGTATACGCGCATGGCTGCGATTGTGTCAGGCCGTCCGGAGCCGACGCGCCCGGGGATGACCCGCCGCCGGAACCGGCCGGGTGACCGCACGACTGCCTAGAGTTCAGCCCATGACGTCCGATGATCGACCGCAGTCGACGCCAGCGCAGCCGGAATCCGGCGGCGCCGCACCACAGCCCCCGACCAGCCCGAACCCGGCCGCGTGGAATCCGGTGACCGGGATGGCCGGGTGGGATCCCCGGATCGGGCCGCCCGGGTGGGCGCCGCAGACCGGGTACACGCCGCCGCCGGTCCGCCACCACGACGGGACGCGCGGCCTGTCGCCGTTCGGCATGCCCGCCCGGCACAGCTGGGAGATACCGCTGCTGGTGATCGTGGTGGTGCTCACCAGCTTCGCGTACCTGTTCTCGATTCTGCTGCTGCTGATCGGGGCGATCAACGAGTACGTGCTGATTCTGCTGACCGCGCCGGTGCTGCTGTGGCTCGGCCGCGGCATGAACTACGCCACCATGCGGATCAACGCCGTGAAGATGTCGCCCACCCAATTCCCCGAGGGCTACCGCATGGTCCAGGAGGCGGCCGCGCGGTTCGGGATGACCCAGGTGCCGGACGCCTACGTGCTGCTCGGCAACGGCGCGATCAACGCCTTCGCCTCCGGGCACGGATTCCGGCGGTTCGTCGTGGTCTACAGCGACCTGTTCGAGATCGGCGGCAAGGCTCGCGATCCCGAGGGGCTGGCCTTCATCATCGGCCACGAGGTGGGGCATATCGCCGCGGGGCATGTCTCCTACTGGCGGCAGCTCGGCATGTTCCTGGTGCCGTTCCTGCCGATCCTCGGCAACTCGCTCATCCGGTCGCAGGAGTACACCGCCGACAATCACGGCTACTGCAATCGGCACACCGGCGCGCCGGGCGCCATGCGGACGCTCGCCGCGGGCAAATACCTCAACGCGCTGGTCGGCTTCGACGAAATGGCCGACCGCGCCGCCCAGGAGAAGGGCTTCATGGTGTGGATCGTCAACGCCATGTCCAGCCACCCGGTGCTGACCTGGCGCATGTGGGCGCTGCGCGACCGCAGCCGCCACGGCAGGCTCTTCCTCCGCCCCACCCCACCGACCCCGCACCATCCGACGGCCGGGCCGGGCGGCGGCCTTCCGGCGCATCCGTTCGGCGCACATCCGACCGGCGGCTACGCGTCGTCGCCGATGACCGGCGGCTATCCCCAGCCGCCTACCGGCGGTGGTCATCCCCTCCCACCGACGGCGGGCGGCTAGTCCGCCGGGCCGGCAGCCCGTGATCAGTCGAAGACCGGGTCCTCGGTGCGGGTGCGCTTCAGTTCGAAGAAGTGCGGGTAGGAGGCGAGGGCGACGACGCCGTCCCAGATTTTGCCCGCCTCCTCGCCGCGCGGGACGCGGGACAGCACCGGCCCGAAGAAGGCGACATCGTTGACGTGGATCGTCGGGGTGCCGACATCCTTGCCGACCTTGTCCATGCCCGCGTGGTGGCTGGTGCGCAGTGCCTCGTCGTAGTCGGTGGAGGTGGCGGCGGCGGCCAGTTCGGCGGGCAGCCCCACCTCGGCGAGCGCGTCGGCGATCACGGCATCGAAGGTTTCCAGCGTGGATTCCCGCTCGTATTCGGCGCGCCGGTCGTGGATGCGGGTGCCCATGGCGGTGTAGAGCGGGGCGAGGATCTTGTCGCCGTGGTCCTGGGCGGCGGCGATGGCGACCCGGACCGGCCCCCACGCGCTGGCCATGAGTTCGCGGTACTGCTCCGGCAGGTCCTCGTCGCCCTCGTTGAGCACCGCCAGGCTCATGACGTGGAAGCGCGCCTCGATATCGCGGACCTGCTCGACCTCCAGGATCCAGCGGGAAGTGATCCAGCACCACGGGCACAGCGGGTCGAACCAGAAGTCGACGGTGTCCTTATTGCTCACGGCAAGTCCTTTCGAGGGCGGGCGGGGCCATACTCCGGAGACAACAATTCGCGATTGTGCCGATATTTCCTCCGGGCACACTCCGCCGCGCGTTAGGGTCGGGAGGAGTCCGGTCGTAAACGCCCGCAGCAGTCGCGTCGCAGGGAGGTGTCGGCATTGACCACAGCATCCAGATTCGTCATCGCAGGCGGGGGGCTGGCGGCGGCCAAGCTCGCGGAAGCCCTGCGCGCCAATGATTTCGACGGCACGGTGACCCTCATCAGCGCCGAGGAGCATCTGCCCTACGAGCGGCCGCCGCTGTCCAAGGAACATCTGCTGGGCAAGAAGTCGCTCACCGAGTTCACCGTGGACCCGGCGCCGTGGTACCGCGACCACCACATCGAGGTCATGCTCGGCACCACCGTCACCGCCATCGACCGCACCACCAAAACCGTTGCGCTGCCGGACGGTACGACGCTGCCCTACGACAAGCTGGCGCTGGCGACCGGCTCGCGCCCGCGCAAACTCCCGGTCCCGGGCGCGGACGCCGAGGGCGTGCACACGCTGCGTTTCATCGAGGATTCCGACACGCTGCTGTCGCTGTTCGGCTCGGCGGGCAGGCTCGCCGTGATCGGCGGCGGCTGGATCGGCCTCGAGGTCACCGCTGCCGCCCGCAATGCCCGGGTCGAGGTCACCCTGCTGGAAGCGGAGTCGACCACGCTGAAGGGGGTGCTCGGCCCCGAGATGGGCGAGGTCTTCGCCGACCTGCATCGCGCCCACGGCGTCGACCTGCGCACCGAGGTGCGGGTCGCGGAGATCCTCACCGTCGACGGCAAGGCCACCGGGGTGCGGCTGGCCGACGACACCCGTATCGACGCCGACGCCGTTCTCGTCGCGGTGGGCGCGCGCCCGAATATCGAACTCGCCGCCGACGCCGGACTCGGCGTCGAGGGCGGGGTGCTGGTGGACGAGAGCCTGGCCACCAGCGACCCGGATATCGTGGCCGTCGGCGATATCGCCGATCAGCAGCATCCGGTGCTCGGGCGGCGGGTCCGGGTGGAACACTGGGCGAACGCCCTCAACCAGCCCGAGGTCGCGGCCAAGACCATGATCGGCAAATCGGCCGTCTACGACCGGCTGCCCTACTTCTTCACCGATCAGTACGACCTCGGCATGGAATACACCGGCTATGTGTCCCCACGGCAGGAAGCCAGGGTGGTGGTGCGTGGCGATGTGGGCGAGCGCGAGTTCATCGCCTTCTGGCTCGACAGCGCCGATCGCGTGCTGGCCGGTATGAACGTGAACGTCTGGGACGTGACGGATCGCATCAAGGAACTGATACTGAGCGGCGAACCGGTCGATCCGGACCGCCTCGCCGACCCGGAAGCACCATTGTGACCACAATCACATAGCATCGCGGCGAAGTCTGTCGAGACAGCGGGGTGCGGCTCCGACCCACCCCCGAGCGCGCCCGCCGGGGGCGCACCGACACAGGGAGCCGAACCATGAAGTACATGCTGATCAAGACCCACACCGCCGCGGCCTACTGCGACACCGCCATGTCCGAGTGGACGCCGGAGGAGATCGCGGCGAATATCGCTTTCCAGCAGGCGCTCGGCGAGGAACTGTCCAAATCCGGCGAACTGGTCGACGCCCAGGGGCTGGCGGGTCCGGACGAGGCACGGATCGTCAGCTCCGACGGGCGCTCGGCTCCGGTCGTGACCGACGGCCCGTTCCCGGAGTCCAAGGAGTTCCTGGCCGGGTACTGGCTTGTGGATGTGGACAGCCCGGAGCGCGCCATCGAGATCGCCGCCAAGGCGTCCGCCTCCCCCGGACCGGGCGGGAAGCCGCTCGGCGAGTACATCGAGGTGCGGGCGGTCATGAGCGCACCGACCACCGACGCCTGACCGCACCGGCTCGCTGGCTTCGCCATGACTCCGAAGACACCCGAGAGCCGCGTGAATCCCCGCTCGGGCCAACAAGTTTCGGGATACTCCGACCTGGAGGTCGAGGACCTGCTGCGTGAGTTCGCACCGCAGGTCCTCGGCATCCTGGTGCGGCGCTACCGGGATTTCGACTCCGCCGAGGACGCCGTGCAGGAGGCGCTGCTCGCCGCCGCCCTGCAATGGCCCGACGAGGGCGTGCCGGAGAATCCGCGCGCCTGGCTCGTCCAGGTGGCCCAGCGGCGGCTGGTGGACGCCGTGCGCGCCGAAGTAGCGCGACGACAGCGCGAGAGCGCGACGGCCTTGCGGGAAGCGCCCACAACGATCGAGGACGACGGCCCCGGAACGGCAGCCGAGGACGACAGTCTCACCCTGTTCTTCCTGTGCTGTCACCCGACGCTGCCCCCGGCCGGTTCCATCGCTCTCACGCTGCGCGCGGTCGGCGGGCTCACCACCGCCGAGATAGCGCACGCCTTCCTGGTCCCGGAAGCCACCATGGCGCAACGCATCTCCCGCGCCAAGAAGAAACTCGGCGGCGTCGACCGGCCCTTCGCCATGCCTGCCGAGGACGGCTCCGCACCAACCGCGGCCGAGTGGCGGGACCGGCTCGGAGCCGTCCTGCGAGTGCTCTACCTCATGTTCACCGAGGGCCACACCACGACGGCCGGGCCGCAGTTGCGGCGCGGCGATCTGGCGACGGAGGCCATCCGGCTGACCCGCGCCGTGCACCGGCAGCTGCCCGGCGACCACGAGGTCACCGGCCTGCTGGCGCTCATGCTGCTCACCGATGCCCGCCGGGCCGCCCGCTCCGGCCCGAGTGGGGAGCTGATCCCGCTCGCCGAGCAGGACCGCACCCGCTGGGACCGCGACATGATCACCGAGGGTATGCGGCTGGCGACGCGGGCGGTCGGCGGCGGCCTGCGTCGCCCCTACCAGATCCAGGCCGCCATCGCCGCACTGCACGCCCAAGCCCGCCGCGCCGAGGACACCGACTGGGACCGAATCCTGCTGCTGTACACCATGCTCGAGTCCGTCGCCCCCAATCCGATGGTGACGCTCAACCGCGCCGTCGCCACCGCCATGGTGCACGGTCCGGCGGCCGGGCTCGCCGTGGTCGCCGTCCTCGACGACGCCCTCACCGACACCCACCGTCTCGCCGCCGTCCGCGGCCATTTCCACGAGATGGCGGGCGACCCCGCCGCCGCCATCGCCTGCTACGCCACCGCGGTCCGCCGCACCACCAGCCTGCCCGAGCGCGACTATCTCACGCTGCGCGCCGCCCGCCTCCGCCGAGAGATGGACAGCCGGTCAGGGGGAACCGGTGGCGGGGGCCTCTCACACGATGCCGCCACCGGTTCCCCCTGACCGGGCGGTCTCAGGCGGCGGCGGAGCGGAAGGCGGTGGGGCTCATGCCCCGGTAGCGCTTGAAGGCGGCGCTGAAGCCGAAGGGGTCGGCGTAGCCGACGGCCTTGGCGACCTGGGCGATGGTGAAGTCGGTGCCGGTGAGGAGTTCCTCGGCCTCGTCCATGCGGTATTCGGTGAGGTAGCCCAGCGGTGGGCGACCCATGATTTCGCTGAAGCGTTTGGCGAACAGGGCACGGGAGACTCCGGCGCGGGCGGCGAGCGAGGCGACCGTCCACGGCGTGGCCGGGCTGCCGTGGATGGCATGCAGCGCGGGGGCGATCACCGGATCGGCGAGGCCGCGATAGAGGGTGGGCGCGTGCGATCCCGCACGGTCGAACCAGGTGCACAGGGTGCAGACCAGCGCCCAGTCGAGCAGCCGGTCCATGATCGCGCGCGAACCGGCCGGGCGGGCGGCGCACTCCTTGACGGTCGATTCCATCCAGTCGCAGGTCTCGGCGTCCTCGCGCACCACGAGGACCGGGGGCAGCGCCTGGAGCAAGCGGTCGTGGCGGCGGCCGGGCGCCCGGTAGGCGCCGACGATGAGGGCGGTCGCCTCGGGCGATTCGGCGCCCCAGTGGATTCCGCTCAGGTCCTCGGCAGCGCACTCTGCTTCCGCGGCGAAGCAAGCGATCTCGTACTCCACGTGCGGCGTCCGCAGCGAGGCGACGTCGTCGACGAGGTGGAATACCTCGGGACCGCGCACGATGACGGTGTCGCCCTTGCTCACTCGCGTCCGGCCGCCATCGGCGAGCACCAGCGTGCCGCCCCCGCGCAGCACGGTGACCATGGTGAGCGGGGCGCGGTCGGCGAAGCGGATGGTCCACGGCGCTTCCAGCACCGCGTGGCTGACCACCGATCCCTCCGCGCGGATGCCATTCAGGAGTGAACTCACCGGATCCATACCACCAGAGTAGACGAACTCCTATCCTTCGGAGCGCTTCTCCCATGGATCGTCCATCCGATCACCGGTTGACTGGTGGTACCGCAAGAGAGATTCCGCCATCAGTCAGGAGAAATCCCGTGCAGCACAACGGTAGTGACACCGCTCGCACCGCCCTGGTCGTCATCGCGCACCACCGGTCCGATTCGCTCACCGCGCATATCGCCCGCCGCACCACCACACAGTTGGAGGCCGACGGCTACCGCGTCGATCTGCTCGATCTGCACGCCGAGGGCTTCGACCCGCGCATGAACACCGAGGACCAGCCCGACTGGGGCAATCGCGAGAAGCCGTACTCGGCCGAGGCGCAGCGGCATATGCAGCGGATGCTGGACGCCGACATCGTGGTCGCGGTGTTCCCGGTGTACTGGCAGAGCGTGCCCGCCATCCTCAAGGGTTGGATCGACCGCGTCTGGAACTACGGCTTCGCCTACGGCCGCAGCAAGCCCCGGCTGGCGGGCAAGCGCATCCTGTGGCTGGGACTCGGTGGCCTCGATGCCGCGGACCCCATGGTGGCGGATATGGAAGCCGGTCTCGACACCCAGCTCAGCGCGGGTATCGCCTACTACTGCGGATTCTCCTGGTCCAAGGTCGGCCTGCTCCCCGACGCCGAGGAACGCCGCCAGACCCTGGACGCCGAGGGCAACTTGATCGTCAGCGATGTCGCGGTGGGCGAGGCTCGCCGCGCCCAGTACGACGCCCTGGAGCGTCGCGCGGCGAACTACGTGGAGGAACTCCTCGCCGCCGACCGCGTGCCCGCCTGAACACGCACCATGGCTCCTCGCCGTCCGGCCGGGAACGGTTCCGGCGATCGCCGCGGTCGAGAGCCCACGGGCGACCAACGGACTAACCGTCCGCCCGTGGGTTCCCGAGGATCTGGCGCACGCCGCGAGGCCAGCCGGCATCCGCGACATCTCCGCTTCCGGTCCGTTCGCCTGCGCGCCGGACCGGAAACCGGCCGCCCTGATGTCGCGGATCCGGCGGGTGGACGATCAGCCGACGCCCGTCCAGGCCTCGCCGGTGATGAGCTCGTACGCCTGCCGGTACTTGTCGCGGGTGGCCGCGACGATATCGGCGGGGATCTTCGGACCCGGGTATTCCTTGTTCCAGCCGGTGGAGGTCGACCAGTCACGGACGAACTGCTTGTCGAACGAGGGCTGGGGGCGACCGGGGGCGTACTCGTCGGCGGGCCAGAAGCGCGACGAGTCGGAGGTCAGAACCTCGTCGGCGAGGGTGAGTACCTCACCGTCCCAACCCCATTCGAGCTTGGTGTCGGCAATGATCACGCCCCGCGTGGCCGCGTGCTCGGCGCCGCGGGTGTACACGGCGAGGGTGAGGTCGCGCAGCCGCTCCGCGACCTGCCTGCCCTCCTGGTTCACCACATCGTCGAAGGTGATGAACTCGTCGTGCCCCTCATCCGCCTTGGTGGTCGGCGTGAAGATGGGCTCGGGCAGTCTGTCGCCCTCCACCAGACCGGGCGGCAGCGCCACCCCGGACACCGAACCGGTGCGCCGGTATTCGGCCAGTCCGGAGCCGGTCAGATACCCCCGGGCAATGCACTCCACCTTCACCATGCTCAGCTTCTTGGCCCGCACCGCGCGGCCCGCGAATTCGGCGGGCACCTCGGTGGTGGAGATCAGGTGGTTGGGCACATCGGCGAAGAACCGGAACCACCAGTTCGACAGCTGGGTCAGCAGCGCGCCCTTCTCCGGAATCGGAGTGGGCAGCACCACGTCGTACACCGACACCCGGTCGGAGGCGACCAGGATCAGCTCGTCGCCGTCCTCGTACAGGTCGCGCACCTTACCGGCGTGGATGTGCTTCACTGACTCCTCCTCGTACTGGGGTCGCCGGGACATCCGAATGTCCACGTGGGCCGACCGACACCCTACCGAGATGGCATTCTGGGCATCGGCACAGTCCTGGCGAACGACGAAGGAGTCCCCTTGTCCGCACCGAATCTCACCCGGGAACAGGCGATCGAACGCGCCGCGACCATCCGGGTGGAGAACTACCGCGTCGAACTCGACCTGACCGGGCAGCCGACGAGCACCGACGCCGCCGTCGGGGAGACCTTCGGCTCCCGGTCGACGGTGACGTTCACCGCCACCCCGGGCGCGCGGACCTTCATCGACATCGTGGCCGCCGGGGTCCGCTCCGCCGTGCTCAACGGCACGCCGCTGGATGTGAGCGACTACGACGAGGAGCGGGGCATCACCCTGCCCGACCTCGCCGAGCACAACGAACTGGTGGTGGAGGCCGACTGCGTGTACTCGCACACCGGCGAGGGCCTGCACCGCTTCGTCGACCCCACCGACGACAAGGTGTACCTGTACTCGCAGTTCGAGACCGCCGACGCCAAGCGCATGTTCGCGTGCTTCGATCAGCCCGATCTCAAGGCCACCTACGACATCACCGTCACCGCACCGCAGGACTGGGAGGTCATCTCCAACGGCGCGGCGGTGGACACCCAGCGCACCGGCACGGTGCTGCGGCACACCTTCGCGACGACGCCGCGTATGAGCACCTACCTGGTCGCGCTCATCGCCGGGCCGTACGCCAAGTGGACCGACACCTACACCGACGCGCACGGCGCCATCCCGCTGGGCATCTACTGCCGTGCCTCGCTGGCCGAATTCATGGACGCCGAACGGCTTTTCACCGAGACCAAGCAGGGTTTCGGCTTCTACCACGCCAACTTCGGAGTTCCCTACGCCTTCGGCAAGTACGACCAGCTGTTCGTGCCGGAGTTCAACGCCGGCGCCATGGAGAACGCGGGCGCGGTCACCTTCCTCGAGGATTACGTGTTCCGCTCCAAGGTGACCCGGGCCTCGTACGAGCGGCGCTGCGAGACCGTGCTGCACGAGATGGCGCACATGTGGTTCGGGGATCTGGTCACCATGAAGTGGTGGGACGACCTGTGGCTCAACGAGTCCTTCGCCACCTTCGCCTCGGTGCTGTGCCAGTCCGACGCCACCGAGTACACCAATGCCTGGACCACCTTCGCGAATGTGGAGAAGTCCTGGGCGTACCGGCAGGACCAGCTGCCCTCCACGCACCCGATCGCGGCCGATATCCCGGACCTGGCGGCGGTGGAGGTGAACTTCGACGGCATCACCTACGCCAAGGGCGCGTCGGTGCTCAAGCAGCTGGTGGCCTATGTCGGACGGGAACCGTTCCTGGCGGGCCTGCGCGACTACTTCGCCGAACACGCTTACGGCAACGCCACTTTCGACGACCTGGTGGGCGCGCTGGAGAAGTCGTCCGGACGCGATCTGTCCGGCTGGGGCGCACAGTGGCTCAAGACCACCGGCCTGAACATCCTGCGACCCGAATTCCAGGTGCAGGACGGCAAGTTCACCTCCTTCACGGTGGTGCAGGAGGGCGCGGAGCCGGGAGCGGGTGAGCGGCGCGTGCACCGCATCGCCATCGGCGTCTACGACGACCGGGACGGAAAGCTGGTGCGCACCGAGCGCGTCGAGCTCGACATCGATCCGGCGGCGCGCACCGAGGTGCCGGAGCTGGTCGGCGTGGAGCGCGGTCGGCTGGTGCTGGTCAACGATGACGACCTCACCTACTGCTCGCTGCGGCTGGATCCGGAATCCCTGGCCACCGTGGTGGATCGAATCGCGGATATCGCCGAGCCGCTGCCGCGCACGCTGTGCTGGTCGGCGGCCTGGGAGATGACCCGGCAGGCGGAGCTGAAGGCTCGCGACTTCGTGGCGCTGGTACAGCGGGGCATCGGCGCGGAATCGGAGATCGGGGTGGTGCAGCGGCTGCTCATGCAGGCGCACACCGCACTGGGCAGCTACGCCGATCCCGCGTGGGCCGAGGCGCAGGGCTGGCAGCTGTTCGCCGACCGGCTGCTGGAGCTGGCGCGCGAGGCGCAGCCGGGTTCGGATCACCAGCTGGCCTTCGTCAACGCGCTCACCGGGGCGCTGCTGTCGGCGCACCACACCGAGGTGCTGCGTGAACTGCTCGACGGCGATCCGGCCACCGTCGGCCTGCCCGGTCTGACGGTGGACGCCGATCTGCGCTGGCGACTGGTGCAGGCGCTGGCGGCGGCCGGTGAGATCGACGCCGACAGCCCCGAATCACCGGTCATCGACGCGGAATTGGAGCGCGACCCCACCGCCGCGGGCCGCCGCCAGGCCGCCGCCGCGGCCACCGCCCGCCCGCAGGCCGCGGTCAAGGCGTCGGCCTGGGAGACCGTGATGGGCGATGACACCGTCCCGAACATCACCGCCCGCGCCATCGTCGGCGGCTTCTCCCCCGTCGGCCAGTCGCAGCTGCTCGCCCCGTATGTGGAACGCTACTTCGCCGAGGTCGCCTCGGTGTGGGAGCGCCGCTCCAGCGAGGTGGCGCAGACCGTGGTCGTCGGCCTGTACCCGCACTGGGCCATCACCGACGAGGCGGTCGCCATCGCGGACAAGTTCCTCGCCGGTGACCACCCGCCCGCCCTGCGCCGCCTGGTGCTGGAGGGCAAGGCCGGTATCGAACGTTCGCTGCGCGCACGGGCTTTCGACGCCGACTGAGCGGAGCCTTCCCGCGGTTCCGCCGGGCGGTCGTGCAGCCCGACCGGCATCGGGCCGTACGACACCGGTCAGCGGGACGCCAGTCGCGCCGTGGCCGCTGGGCGGGAGCGCAATTCGCCCCCGCCCAGCGTTGCCCACCCCGCCTCGCGGCGCACCGGCGGCGTTCGCACCCGCACCCGCACAATCCTCGAGAGCGGCGGGCGGCCGGATCAACTCCCGCCCTGCCGCAGCCGCTCGTTCTCCCGTTCCAGCTCGTCGATCCGGCTGCGCAGCTCCCCCAGCGCCGCCGCGACGGCGTCGCGCGGGTACAGCTGGGGGATGTGCTGGCGGCAGTTCCAGTCGAAGGCTTCGACCTCGACGAGCACGGCTCGTTCCACGCGTGCCGGGTAGCCGTCCGCGGTGAGCGAGGCGATGAGTTGCGGATCGTCCTCCGCCTCCACCACATCCGCACGGCCGAAGATCTTCAGGCGGGTCTGTGCCCCGTAGTCCATGAGGAAGAGCGAGACCCGGTCGTCGTGGTCGAGATTGCCGCGGCTGATGTACTGCTTGTTGCCGCGGAAGTCGGCGAAGCCGAGGGTGTGCGCGTCGACCACCTTCAGGAAACCCGGTGGGCCGCCGCGATGTTGGATGTACGGCCAGCCGGTCTCGCTCACCGTCGCCAGGTAGAAGCTGCTGCGCTCGCCGATGAACCAGGCTTCGTCGGGCCCGATGGCGTCGGGTACCGGCGGCACCGCGGCCATGCGCTGGTAACCGCGCAGGCTGCCGTGTTTGCGCTGCTGCTCGCGCACGCGCTCGGTGAACGCTATCTGGCCGTAATGCCCGGTCATCTCACTGACTTTCGTATTCGAGGGTGGGTGCTACGCCGACCGGCCCGGACCCCCGCGCGGGTCCGGGCCGGTCGATGGCCTCAGTGCTGGTGGTGGCGGACCACCGGCCAGTCGATCTCGGTCTCGACGGCCTTGTTCAGGTAGTTGGTGAACACATTGAGCGCGACGTTCGCGATGGTCTCGACGATCTCACCGTCGGTGAGCCCGGCGGCACGGGCGGCCTTCACCTCGGCTTCCTCCACCCCGCCGCGCGAGCGCACCACCGCGGCCGCGAAGGTCAGCACCGCTTCGGCTTTGGCGTCGGAGGAGCGGCCGTGACGGCTGGCCTCGATCTCCTCGGTCGGCAGCTTGGCGATATTCGCGCCGATGTAGGAGTGCGCGGAAAGGCAGTAGTCGCAACCGTTCTCCTCGGCGACCAGCAGCGCGATGCGCTCCCGGGTCGGGGCGGGCAGCGCGCCGCCGCCCAGCGCACCGGAGAAGCCGAGGTACGCCTCCAGCACGGCGGGGCTGTTGACCATGGCCTTGGTCATGTTCGGGGTGACGCCCAGGGCCTGCTGTACGCCCGCGAGCAGGTCGGCGGCCTTGCCGGTGGCGGACTCGGGCTGGATCAGGGGCAGACGGGACATGACGAAACCTCTTCGTGTAGTGCGCTTTCCGCGCTGTTCGCTTGGTGCCTGACCGGCTTCCTAACCGGCCATTGCCATATAGAAGGTTAGAGCCGTCGCGATCATTCCCGCTTCGCGAAAAATTCTCGAGATTTCTTTCCGCGCAGGTCGCAGGCTCGCTGCTGTGAGCAGATCCGCTCAGGGCAGCACGGCGGGACACGGACGGTGCGCCCGGGGCACGGTGGAGCCATGGCACACGACGACCAGACACCGATATTCAACTGGCACACCAGGGAACGGCTCTTCGCCAAGCGCATCCTGGTGCTCGACGGAGCCCTCGACGACGACAACGGCACGCTGCTGATGACGCAGATGCTGCAATTGGCCACCGAGGACCCCGACACCGGGATCGCGCTGTGGATCCACTCGCCGGGCGGCTCGGTTCCGTCCATGCTCGCCATCCGCGACGTAATGCGACTGGTGCCGTGCGAGGTGTCCACGCTGGCACTCGGATTGGCGTGCAGCGCGGGGCAATTCCTGCTCTCCTCCGGCACCCGGGGGCGGCGTTTCGCACTGCCGCACGCCCGCATCCTCATGCACCAGGGCTCCGCCGGTATCGGCGGCAGCGCGGTGGAGGTGGAGGTGCAGGCCGACGATCTGCGCCACACCGTGCAGACGGTGCTCGGACTCATCGCCGAGGACACCGGACAGTCCTATGACCAGATCTACGAGGATTCGCTGCACGACCGATGGTTCACCGCGGCACAGGCCCGCGACTACGGCTTCATCGACGGCATCGTCGAATCGTTCGGCCAGGTGCTTCCACAGCGACAGAAGGTGGGGATCTCGTGAGCTCCTACACGATTCCGAATGTCATCGCCCAGCATCCGCGCGGTGAGCGGATCATGGACGTGTACTCGCATCTGCTCACCGAGCGGATCGTCTACCTGGGCACGCCCATCGACTCCGGCGTCGCCAACGCGCTCATCGCGCAGTTGCTGCATCTGGAGGCCGAGAGCCCCGGACAGGACATCAACCTCTACATCAATTGCGAGGGCGGCGATCTCACCGCCATGCTCGCCATCTACGACACCATCCAGCACATCAGCTCACCGGTGGTGACCACCTGTGTCGGCCAGGCCATCGCGGTCGGCGCGGTACTGCTCGCCAGCGGCGCACCCGGCCGCCGCTCCATCCTCCCGCACGCCCGCGTGGTGCTGCACCAGCCCGCCGCCCAGGGCCGGGGCACCATCCCCGACCTCATCATCCAGGCCGACGAACTGGTGCGCATGCGAGCCGAGGTCGAATCCGTCCTGTCCAAGCACACCGGCCGCTCCCCCGAGACCCTCCGCCACGACACCGACCGCGACCGCGTCTTCACCGCCGCGGCGGCGGTGGACTATGGCCTGGTCGACAAGGTGCTCAGCGGCGAGTAGTGCCAGCGCGCCGCCGCTCGGCACCGGCCCCGCGGCCGGTCCCGACCAGGCGGGCGCACCGCGGGCGGGTCCCGACCCGACGACCGGACCGCGGCCGGTGCCTGTGCGGCGGCCGGATGGGTGTCCACGCGACGGCTGGATGGGGTGCCTACGCGGCGGCTGAATGGGTGCCGGTGCCGACACGGTGGCCGCATCGCGGGTGAGCTCGAAACGGCAGCCGGAGGTGGGCCGGACCCCGAGTCCGGCCAGCGGCTCCGGTCGGATCAGGCGGCGAGCAGGACCAGGTTCGGGCCGCTGGCGTGCGGGGTCGCGGGACGGGAGTAGTCGGCGGGGCGGACTCGGATAGCCGGGCGCACCGCCACCGCGCGACGCAGGCGCTGCAGGTCGTCGGCGACCTGTTCGATGAGTCCGGCCAGCGAGGTGCCGAGCGCACCCGCCATGGCGGCGATCATCTCGCTCGACGGCTCCTTGCGGCCGCGCTCCACCTCGGAGAGGTACTGCGGCGACACTCCGGCCCGTCCGGCCGTCTCGGCCAGCGTCGTGCCCTGCTCCTGCCGCAGCGCCCGCAGCCGACGCCCGAGCACCTCGCGCCACAGCGGCTCCCGCATCGCACGCGGTTCCGGCACCGGCCCGGCGCCCTCGCTGGGCGCGCGGCGCGGCCGATCGTCCCGCCCACCCGGAACGACGTGCAGGCGCGGAAGTTCGGCCCGCGGGAACTCGGTGCTCGGCTGCTCGGTCATACCTGGCAGCCTACGACCGACCACCCGCACCGCGCCCCGCCTCTCTGCTGAGGGCGAACACACCGCGTCTGACGGCGAACACACCGCGGCGCGAGTGACCCGCACAGCTCGCGCCCCTTCCGTCTCCGCACCATGAGGGGTGTGCGGACGCGGAAGGGGCGCGGTGTTCCCAGCGCCGCGCAGCGCGGCGCGGGCGGAAACTAGACGCGGCCGATGGCGGCGGCCATCACCCGGATGGCCGACACCAGACCGTCGATGAGGTCACCCTGACGGCAGGAGCTCAGCGCGGCGGTGGCGCCGAGCTGGCAGACGCGGTCATTGGCCCGCTCCGCCACGTCGCGGCCGGACCGCACCTCGACGGACTTGGTGTTGGGGTCGACGGCGATGAGCACCGAACGCGCGGCTTCCGGGGTGGTCGGGAACAGCGCGTCCACGCCGGCGGCGGCATCCGGGCCGAGATCACCGATGTAGACGTTGAACCGCACCTTGGTGGCGCGGGTGGCGTCGGTGAGGGCATTGTCCATGAGCAGCCGCTCGTGGTCGCTGAACGGCACCTCGTTGAAGACGTCACCGGCCTCGTGCACGCCGGACACCCGTCCGCTGCTGGTGATGGCGTAGCCGTGCGGGAGATCGGCCTCGTTCACCGCGGGCCATTTAGAACTTGCCACTTGCCCGGCCTCCGATCAGGTCCGCCTCGGCGGATTCGATTGCCGCATGATTGCCATGCGACTCCGCAGTATCGTGATGACTCGCTCCGGTCACCTCGTCGGTCGCGCTCCACAGCACCGGGCCCTGGGTCCAGGTGTCACCGAGCTCGAAATGCTCCGGCTTCTTACCGGGGAGCGGCTTGCCGAGATACGACAAACCAGCGATCACCAGATAGATCGCCAACGGGATGCCGACAAAGATCAGCACTGTCTGGAGAATGCTCACGGCTCAACGGTAGACGATGCTTCCGACGCTGCCGACGAGCGGTGAGCGTGTTCACCTACGTGTCGTCGTAGAACGGCTCACACCAGCCACGCCGTCGAATTCGCTGGAAGTCTTCCGGCGGAAATCGGTGCACTCGCCAACAGCACCTCGCCGGCGGGCAGCGTGATCGGGGCGTCCGTGCCGTTGAGCACGCACACCAGCCCACCGTCGCGCCGGAAGGCCAGGCATCCCGGCGGCGCGCCGTACCACTCGATTCCCGCACCGGCGAATTCCGGTCGACCGGCCCGCAATTCGATGGCCATCCGGTACAGCGACAGCATGGAGTCGAGCCGTTCCAATTGGTTCTCCACCGTCAGGCCCGCCCAGCTCGCGGGCATGGGCAGCCAGGGCTGTCCGGTGCTGAAGCCGAAGTGCGGCGGCGCGCCCTCCCAGGGCAGCGGCACCCGGCAGCCGTCGCGCCCCCGCACGGTGTGCCCCGACCGCTCCCACGCCGGGTCCTGCAGGGCCGCATCGGGCAGATCGTCCACATTCGGCAGTCCCAGCTCGGATCCGTTGTAGACGAACACCGACCCCGGCAGCGCCAGTTCGAGCATCATCATGGCCCGCGCCCGCGCCTGACCGAGCGCGCCGCCGCCGTAGCGGGTCACCTCGCGCTCGATATCGTGATTGGACAGCGTCCAGGTGGGCGTCGCCCCGACCGCCGCCACGGCGGCCAGCGAATTGTCCACGGCCGCACGGATCTTCGCCATGTCGAAGGGGGTCTCGGCCAATCGGAAGTTGAAGGCCAGATGTAGCTCGTCGGGCCGCACGTACTCCCCGAAACGCGTGTTGTCGTCCACCCATACCTCGCCGATGGCGACCGCGTCCGGGTATTCGTCCATCACCTTGCGCAGGCGACGGTGGATCTCGTGCACGCCCGGGTTGTTGAAGCGCGGATCGCTGTCGTCGTGCACCAGCATGCGGGTGTCGACCTGTGCCATATCGGGCAAGCCATCCGGTTTGGCCATGCCGTGCGCGACGTCGATGCGGAACCCGTCGACGCCGCGGTCCAGCCAGAATCGCATGGTCCGCTCGAAATCGGCGGCCACCTCCTCGTTCTCCCAGTTCAGATCCGGCTGTTCGGGAGCGAAGATGTGCAGGTACCACTGCCCCGGCCGACCATCGGGTTCGGTGATCCGCGTCCAGGCCGGACCGCCGAAGACGCTCGGCCAGTTGTTCGGCGGCACAGCGCCGTCCGGGCCGCGGCCGTCGCGGAAGATGTAGCGGTCGCGCTCGGGACTGCCCGGCCCCGCCGCCAGCGCGGACCGGAACCACGGATGCCGGTCGCTGGTGTGATTGGGCACCAGGTCCATGGTGACGCGGATCTGCCGGAGGTGCGCCTCGTCGATCACGGCGTCCAGGGCGTCCAGTCCGCCGAAGAGTGGGTCGATATCGCGCGGATCGGAGACGTCGTAACCCCCGTCGGCCATGGGCGAGCGCATGACCGGGCAGATCCACAGCGCGTCCACGCCGAGCAGCTCCACATAGCCGAGCTTCTCCCGCAATCCGCCCAGGTCGCCCACGCCGTCACCGTTGGAATCCGCGAAGGAACGCGGATACACCTGGTAGAACACGGCCGATCGCCACCATGGGTCGACCGCGGTCTCGGTGGGACCGGACATCGCCGAAATGTCTGTCACAGCCCGTAGTGTGCCAAAGCGGACCGACTCGCGCTGGCGTGTCGCCCACACTTGACGAGATTCAGCAAATGATCAGTTGACAGCACAACCCGCCGGAAAGGCTCAGCGCTCCAACGGCTTAACACCCGAGGAATTCAGAAAGGCGAGTTCATGAGCGAATTCGCGGCCATCTCGAAGTAGTCGAGCAGCTGTTTACGGTGTTGATCGTCGAGCACCTCCGGCTCGATCTCGGCCACCGCGATCCGCATGGCCCGCAGCCAGGCGTCCCGCTCCAGCGGGCCCACCTTGAACGGCATGTGCCGCATGCGCAGGCGGGGATGCCCACGCTCGTCGGAGTAGGTGCGCGGCCCGCCCCAGTACTGCTCGAGGAACATGCGCAGCCGCCGCTCCGCCGGGCCGAGGTCCTCCTCCGGATACAGCGGACGCAGCACCTCGTCCGCGGCCACCTCCCGGTAGAACGCGGCGACGAGCCGATGGAACGTCTCGGCCCCACCGACCGCCTGGTAGAAGGACGTCGCAGTCTGCTCTCCCGAACTCACGCCGTCCATTCTGCCTGTCGAGCGCGCGCCGGGGATTCCGGGGAGGTGGGGAACCGGATTATCACGGTCTGTTCACCTGACTGTGCCCGACAATGTGCGAAATCACCGTGCATTCCCGGTCCGCGCATGGTCAACTTGGGGGCAGTCTGCCGAGTTACCACATACTCCAGCGAATACGAATTCGGGGTTGCACACATGAAGCAGCGGCACGGCGCGCGGCACCAGGCGCGCACACACCGACAACTCCAGCCCGCCGACGTCCACAATCGTGGGTCGGGGGCTCCCTCGCTGCATGTTCTGTCCGATCATTCGTATCCGGGTGCGCGTCACGACCACGCGCATCGCTCCGCCGACTCCCCGCCGCAGGTGCCGAGCTGGGCCAAGCGCCGCGTCCTGCTGCTGAACGCGACCTACGAGCCGCTCACCGCCCTCTCCGCGCGCCGCGCCATCGTGCTGCTGATCTGCGACAAGGCCGATGCGGTCCACGACGATCCCGAAGGTCCGGTCGTGCACTCCGCGGGCGCCGCGGTCGCGCTCCCCTCCGTCATCCGACTACGCAACTATGTGCGAGTCCCCTATCGCGCCCGGGTGCCGATGACCCGGGCGGCGCTCATGCACCGCGACCGCTATCGCTGCGCGTACTGCGGCGGCAAGGCCGAGACCATCGACCATGTGATCCCGCGCAGCCGCGGCGGCGCGCATTCCTGGGAGAACTGCGTCGCCTCCTGCGCCCCCTGCAACCACCGCAAGGCCGACAAGCTGCTCAGCGAGCTGGGCTGGACGCTGCGTCACCCGATGGTCGCGCCCAAGGGCCCGCACTGGCGGCTGCTGTCGGCCTCCTCGGAGCTGGATCCGGTGTGGTTGCAGTATCTCGGCGAGGACGTGGCCTAGCCGCTTCCGCCGCCGTGCTCAGCTGAATTCGCTGATGAGCAGACCCCAGGTCCCGGATTCGAGGGCCTCGAAGATGTGCGGCAGGTCGCCGGGGTAGCAGATGTAGTCGCCGGGATGCAGTTCCACGGGCGCGTCGACGTGCCCGACCTTGGCGCGGCCCGCGCACAGCACCACATGCTCGACGACCCCGCGGGTGTGCGGATCGGATTCCCGCGGGTGCCCCGGCTCCACGGTGAGACGGTAGATGTCCCGGCGGGCATTGGGCGGGGCGGCCGACAGCAGGGCGATGCGGTAGTCGGCCTGCGCCGAGGCCAGCGCCTGCCCCTCACCCGCGCGAATCACCTGGACCTGCGGGCGCGGCGGATCGAGCAGCTGGGAGAATGGCACGTCGAGGGCGACGCACAATGCCCACAGGGTTTCGATACTCGGATTGCCGGAGCCCGACTCCAGTTGCGACAGTGTGGATTTGGCAATGCCCGCGCGCTTGGCGACCTCGCTGAGCGACAACCCGGCACGGGTGCGCTCGCGGCGCAGGGCGGCGGCTATCGCCTCCTGCGGTGAGGCGGGAGTGGGGCTGTCGTGCTGGCTCATATCGGGTTCACAGCGTACCGGGTGATGTTCGTCCATCGCTTTGACGAATCGACCGGATGCGTTCACTATAGACAACATGCGTTCGATATGGCGAACACTGGATCGGGGTGCGCTCACCGGTATCGCGGCGATCTGCCTGGCAATCGCCATGATCGGCGTGTCCTACGGGGCGACCGCCGTCACCTCCGGACTGCCCGCCTGGCTGCCGATGCTGCTCAGCATCGCGGTCGTGGCGGGCGGTGCCGAATTCGTCTTCATCGGCATCATCACCGCGGGCGGCAGCCTCGTCGCCGCCGTGCTCGCGGGGCTGCTCGTCAACGCACGCCACCTCCCCTACGGCCTGTCCGTCCCCGACGTGGTGGGGTCGGGCTGGCGTCGCCTGGTCGGCACCCACGTCATGAACGACGAGTCGGTGGCGCTGGCGCTGGCCCAGCCCGATCGCGACCGCCGCCGCGCCGCCTACTGGCTGTGCGGGCTGGGCGTGCTGACCGCGTGGCCGCTCGGGGCGGCGGTCGGCGCGGTGCTCGGATCGGTGGTGCCCGACCCCAATGCCTTCGGCCTGGACGCGGTCTTCCCCGCCGTCCTGATCTCGCTGGTGCTGCCCGCGTTCGACGATACGCTCACCCGCACCGCCGCCCTGATCGGCGCGGGTGTGGCCGCGGTGACCACGCCGTTCCTGGGCGCGGGCCTGCCCATTCTGCTGGCACTGCTGGCCGTCGTGCTGGTGGCCCGCCGCGCGGGTGACGAACCGTCACCGGAGACCGGTGCCGAGGGCGCGCCGTCATGACCAAGGCGCTCCTGATCGGCACCCTGGCGCTGGCCCTGGGCACCTATGCCTTCCGCTTCGCGGGCCCGGTGCTGCGCCGCCGGATCAATGTCTCCCCGCGGGTGATCCGCCTGCTGGAGATCGCCTCGGTCGTCCTGCTCACCGCCCTGGCCGTCACCACGCTCATCCCCTCGGGCAGCAGCGGGCACGCCGGAATCGCCCTGCCCGCGGGCGTTCTCGTCGCCATCGTGCTGGCCTGGCGACGCGCGCCCCTGCTGGTCGTCATCCTGTCCGCGGCCGCCACCACGGCATTGTTGCGCCTGCTCGGCGTCTCCTGATCGGCCCCCGGCCGATCGCGGATACCGCCGGTGCGCGCGCCACCGGCCGGTGGCGCGCGCCGAAGGCTCCAGTCGAGAGCGCCTATCCGGCACCGCAACGCTGGCGTGCACCGCAGAGCCGACATGCCGAAGGCCCGCCCCCGCCCTCGAGGAGACCGTCCGCTGCCGAACCGCTCGCCGCGACGCAAGGCCGCACCGAGATGGGCCCGCTGCCGGAGCCGACTCACCTCGACCCGCACGACAGTCAGCACAGCGGCTCCGGCGGAACGGCACCGCGACCCCGCCTGTTGTGCGACCGCCGCCTACTGCGGAAGCAGCGGCATGGCGGGCCCACGACGGCGGGCGACGGAACCGTAGCGGGCGTCGAGGCGCAGCCAGGTGCGGGCGGCGCGGACCCGGACGATCTCGTCCACGGAGATGCGACGGGAGTCGGCCTTCTCACCGCCGTGTGGAATGAAGTCCATGGCGGTGAGGGCGAAGACCACCCGCATGGGGACCTCCACCTCCTCCCCGCCGCCGGAGACGGTGAGCACGGTCTGGTCCAGCAGGGAGGCGGGCGGGCCGTGCGCGCTGCCGTGCTCTTGGGCCACCTCGGCACCGCGCTCGGCCAACTCGACCAGCATGCGCGCGGGCACATCGTCCACGTGGACGAAGCCGGCGGCGGGCGGCAGCGCCGAACGCCACGCGGAGTCCATGGAGTAGCCGAGGTCGATGGGCCGACCGGAGTCGGGCCCGTGCAGACCCGACAGCACCGTGTCACCCCCCACGGTGACGTCCTCGACGCTCAGCGACCCGACCACCGTCCGTACCGCCAGGGTTTCGAAACCCGTGGCGGCCCAGGCGGATACGTAGTTCACGCCACGGCGGCGCAGCCGGACCACCACCGCCGGGTCCAACCGGACCGCGCGGGTGGTGAAGGTGGCCAGGTTCTCCCGCTCGGCCGGATCCGGAATATGAAGTGTCGCTTGACCTGCCACGGTTCAGCTCGGAATCACTCGGTCCGCGATCACTCCGCCAGCCACTGTGCCAGGTAGTCGCGTTCGGCGTCGGTGAGACGGCGTAGTCGCTGGGTGTCGATGTCGAAGGCCGCGAGCTGCGTGGACGCGACCACCGCCGGACGCGCGTCCGGGGCGACCCCGGCCGCGCGCACCTCGTAGGCGACGGTGAAGTCCACCGCGCGCAGCTGCGACACCCACATGGAGACGTCCAGCGGCGAATCCTCGTGCCGCAGTTGGCCTTTGTACTGCACCCGGAGATCGGCGAGTACGCAGCCGCGCCCCAGGCGAGCGGTCGGCCGGTCGTCGGTGAACAGCCAGGGGATCCGCGCCTCCTCCAGCAGCGTCACCATGCGGGCATGGTTGATG
The DNA here is from genome assembly GCF_030767025.1 of Nocardia sp. CC227C. Lineage (GTDB taxonomy): Bacteria > Actinomycetota > Actinomycetes > Mycobacteriales > Mycobacteriaceae > Nocardia. Next base: position 178,064 of record NZ_JASITE010000005.1, read on the forward strand.
TGCTGGAACGCATCCATATCGGACCAGCGGACCTCGACCTTGGTGTGGAAGCGGGGCGGCGGCGCGAGCGCCACCCTCCCCGCTCCGTTCAGCGAACCGACACTCGTCAACGCGGTACCTCCGATTGCGCTCCCACCCCGCTCACCATGCTGCGCACCTGCCGCGCCGCGACCGACAGCGTGGCGAGGTCGTGGGTTCCGGACTCGAACAGCTCCGACAGGGCCGCACGCGCGCGACCCAGCCGAGACTGGTTTTTCGACTCCCAGTATGCAATCTTCTCCTCGGCCGTCTCCTCGGGGTCTCCGGCGGAGAGCACATCCAGGGTGAGCGACCGCAGTGATCCGTACATATCGTCGCGCAGCGCCAATCGGGCCAGCGCGTGCCAGCGATCGCCGCGTTCCAGGTGGCTGACCGCCTGCAACAGCCAGTCGATCTTGAGGTGGTCATTGAGCGCGTAGTACAGCGCGCCCACCTCGTCACCGCCGCGGTCGGTGATGTCGGCGATATCGATCACATCCAGCAGCGGGAACAGGTTGAGCAGCCCCAGCACCTCGCTGGCCAGCTCGGCCGGAGCGCCGCGCCCGATGAGCACCTGCGACTGCGCCGCGAGCGAGTCGATGTGATGGCCGCGCAGCCAGCCGGGCACCTTCGGCGACAGCGACCGCACCGATGCGGCGTAGCGGTGGATCTCCGCGCCCACGGCGATCGGCTGCGGCCGGTTGTTGAGCAGCCACCGGGAGGCGCGGTCGAGGGTGCGCTTGGTCTCCAGCTCCAGCGCGTCCTTCACCGAGGTCGCAACGCTCGCCGCCCGGATGCGCTCCCAGACCGCGTGCAGATCGAAGATCTGGGTGGCGGCGGTGAAGGCCCGCACCGCGTCCGAGGCCGTCGCCCCGATCTCCTCGTTCAAGCGGAACGCGTAGGTGATGCCGCCCAGATCGACCACCTCGTTCACCAACATGGTGGTGGTGATCTCCCGGCGCAGCCGATGCCGCTTGATGGCCGTGCCGAAGCGATCCCGCAGCGGTGTCGGAAAGTAGTTGGGCAGCCGTGCGGCGAAATAGGCGGTATCGGGCAGATCGCTGGCGAGCAGGTCGGTCTTGAGCGAAAGCTTCACGTGCGCCATGAGATTCGACAACTCCGGCGAGGTGAGCCCGGTCCCCTCCTCCAGCCGCCGCTTGATCTCGACATCCGACGGGAGCGCCTCCAGATCGCGGTCGAGTCCGCGCCGGTCCTCCAGATCCTGAATGACGCGCACCTGCACGTTCAGCATGCGCGCCGCTTCCGCCCGCGACATGCCCATCAAGTAGTTCTGGGAGACGTTGTCGCGCAGTACCAGTGCCGCGACCTCGTCGGTCATCGAGGCCAGCAGCGGATTGCGCTCGGATTCGGCGAGTTCACCGCTGCTCACCACGCCGTCGAGCAGGACCTTGATATTGACCTCGTGGTCGGAGCAGTCCACGCCCGCGGAATTGTCGAGCGCGTCGGTGTTCATCTTGCCGCCGCTACGGCAGAACTCGATGCGCCCGTGCGCGGTCACGCCGAGGTTGCCGCCCTCGCCGATCACCCGCACCCGCAGCTCGTTGCCGTTCACCCGCACCGCGTCATTGGACTTGTCGCCCACCTCGGCATTGGATTCGGTGCTGGCCTTGATGTAGGTGCCGATGCCGCCGTTCCACAGCAGTTGCACCGGTGCCTTCAGGATGGCGCGCATGAGTTCCGGCGGCGACAGCGCCGTCACGCCCTCGTCCAGGCCCAACGCCTGGCGGGCCTGCTCACTGATCGGCACCGATTTGACGGTGCGATCCCACACCCCGCCGCCCTCGCTGATGAGGGAGCGGTCGTAATCCGCCCAGGACGAGCGCGGCAGCGCGAACATGCGCTGACGCTCCGCGTAGGAGGTCGCCGCGTCGGGGTCGGGGTCCAGGAAGATGTGCCGGTGGTCGAAGGCGGCGACCAGCCGGATGTGCTCGGACAGCAGCATGCCGTTGCCGAACACGTCACCGCTCATATCGCCGATGCCGACCACGGTGAAGTCCTGGGTCTGGGTATCGATATCCATCTCGGCGAAATGCCGTTTGACGCTCTCCCACGCACCCTTGGCGGTGATGCCCATGGCCTTGTGGTCGTAGCCCGCGCTGCCGCCGGAGGCGAAGGCGTCGCCGAGCCAGAAACCGTACTGCCGGGCAACGTCATTGGCGATATCGGAGAAGGTCGCCGTGCCCTTGTCGGCGGCCACCACCAGATAGGTGTCGTCGCCGTCGCGGCGCACCACCCGCGCGGGCGGGATCACCTCGCCGCTGGCGCGGTCCACATTGTCGGTGACATCGAGCAGGCCGGAGATGAAGGTGCGGTAGCAGGCCACGCCCTCGGCCTGCAGCGCCTGCCGGTCGACCACCGGGTCGGTGGTGGCGGCCGGGGGCTGCTTCACCACGAAGCCGCCCTTGGCGCCGACCGGCACGATCACCGCGTTCTTCACCGCCTGTGCCTTCACCAGGCCCAGGATCTCGGTGCGGAAGTCCTCCAGCCGATCCGACCAGCGCAGGCCGCCGCGCGCCACCGGTCCGAAGCGCAGGTGCACGCCCTCCACCCGCGGCGAGTACACGAAGATCTCGAATTGCGGTCGGGGCCTGGGCAGTTCGGCGATCTCCTGCGGCTCCACCTTGAACGACAGGTAGTCGCGCGGACGCCCCTCGTCATCGGTCATGTAGTAGTTGGTGCGCAGCGTGGCCCGCATCAGCCCCAGGATGGCGCGCAGAATGCGGTCGGCGTCCAGGCTCACCACGTCGTCGATGCGGCGGCGCACCGCGCTCTCGAGTTCGCGGGCCTGCTCCGCATCGGCGGTATCCGGATCGAAGATGGCCGCGAAGAGGTTCACGAACAGCTGCGCGACGTCCGGGTAGGCCAGCAGCACGCGGGTGATGTTGGCCTGGCTGTAGGGAAAACCGGCCTGCTGCAGGTACTTCGCGTACGCGCGCAGGATGGAGACCGAGCGCCACGGCAGCGCGGCGCGCAGCACGAGTTCATTGAGGCCGTCGGCCTCCGCCCGCCCGTACCACAGCGCCTCGAAGGCTTCGATGAACCGTTCGCGCATACCGCGGACCCGCGCGTCGAGCAGGTGGATGCGGTCGGCCGACTCCACCAGCTCGGCGTCCATATCCCGGTCCAGTGCGCTGCGCAGCAGCTCGGGCCGGGCCAGCAGGCCGAAATCGTAGATCCAGCGCTCCGGACCGTGATCGAGCTCGATCTGGTACGGCCGCTCGTCGACGACCTCCACCCCGAGGCTCTGCAGCACCGGCAGCACCTGGCTCAGCGAGATGCTCGCACCGCCGATGTAGAGGCTGAAGCGCCAGCGACCCGGTTCGGAATCGGAGCGCCGATACAGGTGCTGGTCGATCCCGTCGTCCTGGAGCCGTTGCAGGCGAACGATATCCGCCAGCGCCCGACCCGCGCCGAAATCCTCCTTGTAGCTCTCCGGGAAGGCTTCGGCGTAGGTCGCCACCACCGCCGGATCGAGCACGGCGGACGTGGCGACCTCGTCGTTGAGGTGGTCCTCCCAGGTGCGGCTGGCCTCGGCGAGCAGGTGCTGAATGCGCAGCCGGTTGGGTTCGGAGGTGTCGGCGACGCCGCCCTGGTCGGGCAGGCGCACCGTGAAGTACACGCTGGCGAGCTCGCTTTCGGAGACCCGCGCCGAGTAGTCGATGGACGCGCCGCCGAGTTCACGCACCAGGATGTCCTGCATCTCCAGGCGTACGGCGGTGGTGTAGCGGTCGCGCGGCAGGTACACCATGCAGGCGACGAACCGGCCGTAGCCGTCCAGACGCAGGAACAGCCGAACCTGACGGCGCATACCGACATTCAGCACGGTGCTGGCGGTACGGCGCAGGGTCTCGGCGTCGGAGGAGAACAGCTCGGTACGCGGGAAGGACTGGATGACCTCGAGCATCTCCTGGCCGGAGAAGGAGTCCAGGTCGAAACCGCTCGCCTCGATGACCCGGCGCACCCGGCGCTCGATGACCGGGATGTCGAGCACGTTCTCGTGCATGGCGGTGACGGTGAAGACACCGATGAACAGGTGCTCACCGGTGACGACGCCCGACTCGTCGAATTCGGCGACGCCCACGAAGTAGGGGTAGACGGCACGGTGCACGGTGGCCGGGACCAGGCCCTGGGTCAGCATGAGCAGCGGCTGGTCACCGCTGTTGTCGGGGACGCGGAAGTCGGTGCCCACATTGGGGCGCAGCACGCCGAGGCTGGTGTCGGGGCGCGCCACCGACTTGGTGGTGCCGTCCACGGTGGTGCGCTCGTAGCGGGCGTAGCCGAGCACGGTGAAGTGCCCGTCGGCCAACCAGCGCAGCAGATTCGCGCAGTCGGTCAGATCGGTGGCGGAGAACGGGGACGCGCCCGCCGCGGCGGCGGCATCGAGCTCGTCGGCCACGCGTTCCTGTGCCTCGCGCATGGCCTCGGTGTCGCCGATGACATCGCGCACGTCGGTGAGCACATCCGGGATGGCTGATTCGATGCGCTCCAGCTGCTCCTTGCTGGTGGAGGGGTGCAACTGGATGTGCATCCAGGACTCGCGCAGTCCGGTGGCGCCATTGCCGTCCACCTCGTGCGGGACGGCGGTCTCCAGGGTGCCGTCGGCGTCGCGGGTGACCTCGAAGATCGGGTGCACGACCTCGCTGACGCTGATGCCCATGCGGTTCAGCGACGAGGTGACCGACTCGACCAGCAGCGGCATATCGTCGGTGACCAGTTGCAGGGCGGCCCCCAGACAGGACTCGTCCTCCGGGTGGTGGACCTTCACATTGGCCGTGCCGCGACTGCGCTGGATGGCCAGTTCCACATGGCTGCGGAAGATCTGCGTCGACGTCGCCGGGATCGCGCAGTCCGCGTCCCCGGCGTCGACGTGTCGGAAGTACGCCTCCTCCAGCGACACCAAGTTGCCGCGCAGCGATGCGGGCAAACTCGCAGCCCATGCCGCGCTGGACAATTCGGACGAGACGGTCATTTTCGCCAGCTCCTCGGATTCGGTTCCGTAACAAAGTGACGCCGGTCCCGAGAGTAGCTGGGCGCGGGATGCGCCGGGCTCAATTCCTCTCAATGCCGCGCCGCGTCGTACGGACCCGACAAACAAGGCAGCGCGGTGTTCACCGCGATGCTGCCGAATCGCCAGGTGGCGTACGACAAAGCTTGCATCTGAACGGCTTTGGCGCACTAGTGCGTTTGCGCTTCGCACTGAGTTCGCTCTCAGGTTGCCAGCGGGCATGGCTGAGCGCCTCACCTGCCCCGGCGACCGCCGGGACGCCAGCAACCTCGGTGCGTTCACACCGCAGGTGTCGCCGTGCCCGCCGCACGGGGGCGGCGGGCACGCGAGTCGGAGGTCGTCGCTCTATCCGCGGGTCAGCTTGCGGTGGGTGACGCGGTGCGGACGGGCCGCTTCCGGGCCGAGGCGCTCGATCTTGTTGGCCTCGTACGCCTCGAAGTTGCCCTCGAACCAGAACCAGGCCGCCGGATTGTCGTCATTGCCCTCCCACGCCAGGATGTGCGTGCAGGTGCGGTCCAGGAACCAGCGGTCGTGGGAGATGACCACGGCGCAGCCCGGGAAGTTCTCCAGGGCGTTCTCCAGCGAGCCGAGGGTTTCGACGTCGAGGTCGTTGGTCGGCTCGTCGAGCAGGATCAGGTTGCCGCCCTGCTTGAGGGTGAGCGCCAGATTCAGGCGGTTGCGCTCACCACCGGAGAGCACGCCCGCGGGCTTCTGCTGGTCCGGCCCCTTGAAGCCGAAGGCCGAAACGTAGGCACGCGAAGGCATTTCCTGGTTGCCGACCTGGATGTGGTCCAGCCCGTCGGACACCACCTGCCACACCGTCTTGTCGGGGTCGATGCCCGCGCGGTTCTGGTCGACGTAGCTCAGCTTGACGGTGTCGCCGACGCGCACGGTGCCGCTGTCCGGATCCTCCATGCCGACGATGGTCTTGAACAGCGTCGACTTGCCGACACCGTTGGGGCCGATGACGCCGACGATGCCATTGCGCGGCAGCGAGAACGACAGGTCCTTGATCAGCTGGCGGTCGCCGAAGCCCTTGTCCAGGTGATCGACCTCGACCACCACATTGCCCAGGCGCGGACCGGCCGGAATCTGGATCTCCTCGAAATCCAACTTCCGCATCTTCTCGGCCTCGGTCGCCATCTCCTCGTAGCGCTGCAGGCGGGCCTTGTTCTTGGCCTGCCGGGCCTTCGCGCCCGAGCGCACCCACGCGAGCTCGTCCTTGAGGCGCTTCTGCAGCTTCTGGTCCTTCTTGCCCTGGACCTCGAGCCGCTCGGCCTTCTTCTCCAGGTAGGTGGAGTAGTTGCCCTCGTACGGGTAGGTGCGGCCGCGGTCGAGCTCGAGAATCCAGCCCGCGACATTGTCGAGGAAGTAACGGTCGTGGGTGACGGCCAGCACCGCGCCCGGGTACTGGGCGAGGAACTGCTCCAGCCACAGCACCGATTCGGCGTCGAGATGGTTGGTGGGCTCGTCGAGCAGCAGCAGGTCGGGCTTGCTCAGCAGCAGCTTGCACAGCGCGACACGGCGACGCTCACCACCGGAGAGGGTGGTGACCGGCTCCTCGGGCGGCGGGCAGCGCAGCGCGTCCATGGCCTGCTCGAGCTGGGAGTCGAGATCCCAGGCGTCGGCGTGGTCGAGCTCCTCCTGCAGCTTGCCCATTTCCTCCATGAGCGCGTCGGAGTAGTCGGTGGCCATGAGTTCGGCGATCTCGTTGAACCGGTCCAGCTTGACCTTGATCTCGCCGAGGCCCTCCTCGACATTGCCGCGAACGGTCTTCTCCTCGTTCAGCGGCGGCTCCTGCTGCAGGATGCCGACCGTGGCGCCGGGCGCCAGCCAGGCATCACCGTTGTTCGGCTGGTCCAGTCCCGCCATGATCTTCAGCACGCTCGACTTACCAGCGCCGTTCGGCCCCACGACACCGATTTTGGCGCCGGGGAGGAAGTTCAGGGTCACATTGTCGAGCACGACCTTGTCGCCGTGCGCTTTGCGAACCCCTCGCATTTGGTAGATGAACTCAGCCATATGGAAAATCCTATGCTGCGGCGCTGAGCGCCGCCGTCGAGGGCGGTGGTGGTGCTAGTCCGATGCGGTCGCCACTTCGGCTTCCCTGTGTTCGGTATCACCGGGTGGTGTGGTGTGGTCGGTGTCCACGCGTTCGAAACGCTTGCGCTGCACGAGGGCCGTGCAGCGGCCGAGATCCGGACCGAGAGCGAAGGCCCGCAGCTCGAGATCACTGCGCGTCACTCCCTCCCGCGTGCGGTATTCGTGCGAACTGAGCTGCCCGTAGGCGATGACCGGATCGCCGCGGTGCAACGAGGCTTCCACCCCCGCGACCAGTCGACGCCAACAGCGCACCGTGAGATAGGTGGTGTCACCGTCGACCCATTCGCCGCGATTGGTGTCGAAGCGCCTCGGATTGCTGGCCAGCCGAAAGCTGATCATCTGCTCACCGCTGGGCAGTTCCCGTCGCACCGGATGCGTGACCACCGTACCCACTATGGACGTATTGATTTCGTACATCGCTGCTCCCCCTTGCCGACTGGTTTCCGTATCCGGAAGACCTCTCCAGCCTGACTCGCGTGCGACCGGCGCGACAGCCCGTCTTCGGCGAGTGGGGATAACTCCGATGCTTGTGAACTACAAGGTTGCCAGATCCGTGTTCGCCCCGCACAGCACGATGACCGGCCGCTCGTGCGGCTTGGGCACGTACACGCCGCTCTGGATGGCGGCCAGCGCGGTCGCACCGGCGGGCTCCACCACGATCCGGAACTCGCGCCACAGGTACTCCCGCGCCATTACGATGGCGTCATCGCTGACCAGCAGCGATTCCACGCCGTAGCGCTGCGCGACCTCCATGGCGATGGAACCGATCCGGCTGGCCCCCAACGAATCCGAGGCCACGCTGGACACATTCACCTCGACCGGCCGCCCGGCCGCCAGTGCCGCGTGCAGCGTCGGCGCGCCCTGCGGTTCCACGCCGATCACCCGGCCGCGCGGTCCCAGCGCCACCGCGATCCCGGCCACCAGTCCCCCGCCGCCGACGGCCACCAGCACCGGCGGACGCGCGCGCACCTGATCCTCGATCTCCAGCCCGACCACCCCGGCCCCGGCCACGATGGCGGGCTGGTCGTAGGCGTGCAGTTGCAGCGCGCCGCGCTCCACCGCCAGTTCGGTGGCGAAGCGGTACGCCTCGGCGTATGTGGTTCCGTGCCACAGCACTTCGGCCCCGTGCGACCACATGGCCGCGACCTTGGTGTGCGGTGCGGATTCCGGCACCACCACCGTGCAGCTCAAGCCGCGCACGGCACTGGCCAGGGCGGCGGCGATACCGGCATTGCCGCCGGAGGCCAGCACCACGCTGTCCACCCCTGCCCGCGCGCCCAGCAGCGCGTTCAGACTCCCGCGCACCTTGAACGTGCCACCGTGCTGCAGGTATTCCAACTTCAGCGTGACCGGCACCGGCCCGTGCGGCCCCTGGACCTCGGTATGGAACACCGGTGTGACCCGAAACTGCCCGCGCAGCAGCCGTCTGGCCCGCCGCACATCGGATCGGTAGAGCCTTTTGACCTTTCGCGCCGGGTCCTCCCCGGTCGGCGCGACGATCCGGTCAGTCACTTGCGTACCTCTCGATCCCGTCTCGCCAGTTCGGCGAACATGGCGTTGTGCGCGGCCAGTTCGGCGTCGTCGTCCCGGTCGGCGGCGCGGTCGATGCGGTTGGCCAGCCGCTGATCGCTGCGCGACCATTGGATGAGCAGTGCCAGCATCACCAATACCAGCGGAATCTCACCGCTGGCCCAGGCCAGGCTGCCGCCATTGCGCTGGTCCTCGAGCAGGTTGTCGTTCCAGCCCAGGCCGAGGCTGCGGTAGAACCAACCGCCCATAACGCTGTTCATGCTCATCAGCGCCACGCCGAAGAAGGCGTGGAAGGGCAGTGAGCCGAACACCATGCCCACCTTGGTGAGCGGCTCCACCTGACGCGGCTTGGGGTCGATCCCGATGACCACCCAATAGAAGAGGTAGCCGCTCACCAGGAAGTGCAGGTTCATCAGCAGGTGCGCGCCGTGCGAGTCCACGAACTGGTCGAACAGGCCGCCCATGTACAGGCCGTAGAACCCGACCACGAAGAACACCGACGCCACCACGGGCTGGGTCATGAAGCGCGACACCGGATTGTGCACGGCCGCCAGAATCCATTCGCGCGGTCCCGGCGGGGCGTCGCGCCCCGCGGGCGGCAGGGCCCGCAGCGCCAGCAGCACCGGCCCGCCCAGCGCGAACAGAATCGGCGCGAGCATGGACAACAGCATGTGCTGACCCATGTGCACGCTGAACATCGCGGGCGCGTAGCGGCCGATGCCGGAGCTGGTCGCGATGAGCAGGACCGCGCAGCCCGACAGCCAGGCGATGGTGCGCCCGACCGGCCACGCGTCGCCGCGCGCCCGCAGCCGCACCACACCGCGGATATAGAGGACGGCGAGCACGATCGCGAGGGTGCCGTAGATCAGGTCGAACCGCCAGTCGAACAGCAGCCGCCCGGCGGTCGGCGGCCCGGCCAGGTTGTAGCCGAGTTCGACCTCGGCCGGAGTCGGGATCTGCTTCAGATCCGGCGGCGGGGTGCGCCCGAGCCCGACCGCCAGCCCGACGGTGGCCGCGAAGATCAGCGCCTCGACACCCGCGAACCGGATGAGTGCCCGGCGATCGCTCGGATCGGCCTCCAGATCGGGGAGCGCGGCGCGGCGCTGCATATACCCGATGACGCCGAGCACGATGAGCGCCGCCGTCTTGGCCAGCACCAGCCGCCCGTAGGTGGTGTCCACCAGATCCGACGGCTCCTGCAACCGCACCCAGGCATTGAGCACCCCGCTGGCCGCGATCACGATGAACGACACCGTCGCGACCGTGGAGAACCGTCGGGTGGCGAGCGCGGTCCACTTGCCCCCGCGCAACGCGTAGGCCAGCACCGCGAACAGTCCGCCCACCCAGAACCCGGTGGCGAGCAGATGCAGAATGAGACTGTTGGTCGCCACATCGTGCGACCCACCCGACGACGAATGCCCCGTCAGCGCGACCGGCAGCAGCGACAGCACCGACAGCCACAGCAGCACCGGCGTCCACCCCCAGCGCAGGACGACCCGGCAGCCGACCGCGAGCACCAGCACGAAGAACACGGTGAGCCGCCACGAACTCGCGACATCGACCGTATCGGCCGCCCGCCACACCTCCTCCGGCCGCAGCGAGTCGGCGAGGGGCTGCCCGGTGGTGTCCGACAGGGTGAGCGGCACCAGCAACGCCGACGCCCCCGCCCACACCAGCGCCGAATTCGCGGCCCGCCGCAACGCCCGATACCCGCCGACATCGAGCAGCCCGTCCTTCTGCGGCGGCACCAGGAACGCGGCGAACAACAACGACCCGACAGTCAACGCCGCCGACAGATCCGCAACCGCCCGCACCGCGGGCAACCCATACGTCGTGAGCGGCCCGGGATCAGGAATCCCGAGCAACGTCAGCGCCTCCGCCGCCGACAGCCCCACCACCAGCGCCGCCACCATGGCCGCGAACGCCCCCGCCATAGCCGCGAGCACACCAAACCTCGCCCCCGACCCCGACCGATTGGCCTGGACGTCGGCGACTGCGGGCGGGTCCTGCGGAGTCGACATACGACTCAGGGTAGTTCGAAGCAGCCATCCGGACTCTCACGGGGTTTCCCGTCCTCCGGTCCGTACCACCCCGCCCCGACGCGCCCCACGGTAGCCCTACGCCCACCGTCCCCCATCTGGACGGTCGCTATACTTAACCCGCTGGACACCACGATCGATATCGGTCAAGGTGTTTGGTGGCACACAGCCGTGCACCACCCGACTGCCTCCGTAGCTCAGTTGGATAGAGCAAGGGCCTTCTAATCCCTAGGTCGCAGGTTCGATTCCTGCCGGGGGCACTCATCAACCGACCGACCAGCCACAACGGGGTCGTACACACCTTTACCCGTGCGGAAGAGGGCTCAAACCCTCACTGGACCCCAACAGAGTCCCAACATACTCACTCGGCACTGACCGCTTGTTGCAAGCGGCGGCAGCTGCCGGATGCACACACGCCCGCGGGCCATATGGCCGCGCTGGGTCATCGACGGGTCCGCGTGACCGAGGACATCGGCGGTCACTCGAGCCAGACCCATGCGATCACGACATGATGGGCTCATCCCCGCGCGTGCGGGGAGCACGCCGAGTTGTTGTACTCGATGAAGCCGGAAGAGGGCTCATCCCCGCGCGTGCGGGGAGCACTCGGCCACGATTCGCTTAGATACGTCGTGCATGGGCTCATCCCCGCGCGTGCGGGGAGCACGGTCGGCCCGTTCTCGTTGCTGATCTGGAACGGGGCTCATCCCCGCGCGTGCGGGGAGCACCCGGGCACGACGGCGGCAAACATCATGTGGTGGGGCTCATCCCCGCGCGTGCGGGGAGCACGATCCCGGCCCGCCCGGCGTCCCGGTAGCGCCGGGCTCATCCCCGCGCGTGCGGGGAGCACATCGGTAACGGCGACGTCGTGCACGTGGTCCCGGGCTCATCCCCGCGCGTGCGGGGAGCACCGGGCACGCCGCCAGCGCGGCGAGATGCATCTGGGCTCATCCCCGCGCGTGCGGGGAGCACACTTCCTGACCAGCATGTTCGCAGGCAAGGTGTGCCGTTTTCATTCACTTTTCTCCTCTCCCTGTCCGCGGTTGCGCCGTGCGGCCTTTCGGTACCTGCTCGCTTTACTCCATCCCGGGCGCGGCCCCGTGGCTATCGACCCGCCTGGCGGTGGGCGGCGCATGAGGTGGATGCCGTCGATGTCGACCGGTTCCCATTCGTGTCGGTGGACTTTGAAGGCGAGGTGTTGTTCGGATCGGGTGGAGTAGATCATGATGGCGCGGCCGTCTTTGGACAGTTCCACGACGCGTTGCCAGGCAAGGTCGCGGACACGTGTGGTCAGGATGCCGACGAAGACTCCGGGGCTGATTTCGAGCAGCCAGCGGGTGAGGTGGCCGCGCAGGCCGGCGGGGCAGGCTGAGAGCACCAGCACTACCACGGGACTTCCTCGTCGTCGTAGGAGGTTCCGGCCGCGAGGTTGCCGGCGCGGTCCCACAGCTCGACGACGTCGGCGTCCCAGCTGTCGCCTGCGTCGGGTTCGTCCGGGAGCAGCAGGGTGTGGATGTCGCGGCAGCAGCGGGTGAGCAGTCCGCCGGCGTGGACGGCGTCGCGGACGGCTCGGCGGGTGGCGGCGCCGATGTCGTCGGGTGCTTCGGCTGCGATGTCGAAGGCGATGGGGATGGCGTATTCGGCTTTGTAGAGGTCGGCGAGGTCGAAGACGAATGAGCGTTCGTGGCCGGTGTGGACGAATCCGAGTCCTGGGGAGCAGCCCAGGGCGACGACGACAGCGTGGGTGATGCCGTAGAGGCAGGTGGTGGCGGCTGATAGTGCCTGGTTGACGGGGTCGCCGGCGGTGAAGTCGTCGGGGGTGTAGTCGCGGCGGTTCCATTCGATGCCGGTTCGATGGGCATGTTCTCGGTAGATGCGGCGGACGCGTGCGCCTTCGCGGCCGCGTAGCTGCTGCATTGTGAGTGCGTCGACGTTGTCGCCGGGGAAACGCATCGCGTACATCGCCCGGGCCACTCGTAGCCGGGAGGTCTGGTTGGATACCGCGAGTGCTTGAGCTTCGAGCAGTCGGGAACTGCGGGCGAGGGAGCGGCCGTGGGCGTAGTAGCGGACGCCGCGTTCGCCGACCCAGACTGCGGTGGAGCCGCTTTCGGCGAGCAGCATCATCGCCTGATGGGTGATTCTGGTGCCGGGGCCGAGTAGCAGCGCGCCGAGTGTGGCGGCGGGAATGTGGACGACGCCGCGTTCGTCGGTGGCGGTGATGGCGTTGGCGTCTCGGTGGATCACGGCGCGTTCGAGGTAGATGAATGTGAGCCGGTCCTGGGCGCGCACGAGCTCGCCGATGCGGACGGGTCGGATTCCTGGTATGTCGCTCATCGTGGTGGGGCCAGTGTCATCAGCCCGCAGCCGTAGCCCTTGGCTCGACCGATCCCCTGAGTCAGGGCGGTGGTGAGTTTGTCGGCGTCGGAGACGATCAGTGTGCCTTCGAAGGTCACGATCGAGAGGTTCACTCGGCTCGATCCGCGGCGGAAGGTGATGCTGTCGCGGGCGAGGACTTGGACGTCGTCCTCTTGCTGCTCGGGTGGTCCGCAGGGGGCAAGCCGGAATCCGGCGTCGACTGCTTTGCGGCGCAACCATTCTTGTTGCTGACGGCGGTTGAGTCCCGCGATGTGTCCGCGCTGCCGGTCCGCTGTGGGTGTGGTGCTGGTGGGTGCGCTCCGGACCGGGTTGGCGGTGAGCCGGAAGTGCCAGCGCTGTCCGACGGTGAGGGTGTCGAGCAGTTGGGCGTATTTGCGGGTGGCCCAAGCGCTGGTGGTCGGCCAGCCGGCTTGTTCGACGATGTGGGTGAAGTCGGGTTCGGCCGGGCTGACAACGTAGAGATGGATGTCGTTGCCGTGCTGGTCGATTCGCCACAGCACCCGTCCTGTACCGGGTGTGCGGTCGAGTGTGCCGGGCGGGAACGAGGACATCACCGCGGCGTGGGTGATCTGGGGTGAGGTGAGGAAGTGTCGGGTGCCGCGGCGGGCGGGGTTGAGTGGGATGCGGGACAGGTACATCAGCTTCCCCCGAGGGCTGACAGTGGGTCGTGGTGGGCGTGGTGGCCGTCCGGGTTGTCGACGCGGGTGTAGTCGGTGATGACTGTGCGCCAACCGTATTCGCGGCGGCGGGGATCGAAGCTGATCGGCACGTCGCGGATCTGGTCGGTGTGCGGGTCGATCGGGTCGGTGTCGACGCGGTCGCGGAATATCGGCAGGTGCACGACGCGGGGTTGTTTGCGCCGGTGCCAGCGCGCGGCCTGCCAGGTGCTGGGGTCTTTCAGTGCCGCGGGCATGCTGTCGTCGCGAAGCTCGCCCAGCACGAGAGGTTCGGTGGCCGGGCAGGAGCGGCGGCCGAGGTAAAGCGGGAACGCCGGGCGGGACAGGACGTCGCGGATGCCTTCCAGCAGTTCTCGTTCCCCTTCGATGGCCGCGACGAACTTGGCGTCGGACAGGTAGAAGCGTTGGGATAGCGGATATTTGGTGCGTTCGTCGAGGCTGACCGCGACTTGGAAGTCACGCGCCAGGGTGCCCGGCTGGTCGACCCGTACTCCGAATGCGAGTCCGACCAGCTCATCCTCGATGGGGTCGGTGCGGCGGCGGCCGCGGGCGGCGGCGATCAACCCGAGGATTCCGCTCTTGGAGGGGTGGGGTTGGGTGTCGCGGCGGGCGAATCGGCTGGCCACGCCCCACGATTGCAGCGGTGCGGCCAGTTTCAGCAGCAGGACGGTCACGCGGGGGCACCCACGGCGGCGCGGACTGCCGCGGCGACCTCGTCGATCGCGGCCGTGAGCGGCATCGGATCTCCGAGCGACGCGAGCTCGCCCGCGCTGTCGCCGGCGGCGACCACGTAGGTGCGGGTCGTGCCGTCGCCGTAGCTGTGCTCGACAGCGTCCAGCCGGGTGACGAGGGCTTTGGCGGCGGCGCTCGCGCGCGCGGTGCCCGCGGCGTTGACGGGTTCTTCGAACGCGCCGACGAGGTTGACGGGTTGATCGGTGCGCACACTGATGACGACGGCTTCGGGCAACGTGCGGTTGGCGAAGGTGTTCTGTTTGCCCGTGGGCATGGCCCGGACGAACGCATTGAGGAATGTGCGGATCGCCGCCTCGGTGGCGGTGTCGTCGCCGAGGTTCTCCCGCAACATCGCGACGTTGACGGTGGCATAGCGGTAGAGGGTGGAGGAGTTGAATTCCACGTAGCCGAGCATTCCGGCGCCGGCGTTGTCGTCGGGGGCGCGGTCGTCGACGGCGGTGAAATAGTCGAACTCGTTGTCCACGGCATGAACGCTGATCGCGTGGGCGACTTGGGCCGCGGCGTCGATATTGAGGTCGGCGGAGTCGGCGACCATGCGCCCGAACAGGGCGACGTCGATGCTGTTGTCGCCTTGGGCGGCGGCGCGCGCGGCGGCCTTGTCGATCGGCTGGCCGGTGGTGCGGGCGGTGATCGCCAGCTCCGCG
Organism: Nocardia sp. CC227C; assembly: GCF_030767025.1. Lineage (GTDB taxonomy): Bacteria > Actinomycetota > Actinomycetes > Mycobacteriales > Mycobacteriaceae > Nocardia. Next base: position 193,227 of record NZ_JASITE010000005.1, read on the forward strand.
AGTCGCTGACTCTGGGAGGCGCTGAGGAACAGCAGGTACTTCGATTGTTCGAGCTCGTCGTTCCCCGCGGTGCCGGAGTCGTCGGCCTGGTCGCTCTTCTTGCGACGCTGGGGCTTTTCCAGCTTGATGCCCGCGGCGGCGAGGACGTCCTTGGCGGCGGTGCCGGGATCGGAGACGGACTTCTCCATGGCGCGGATATGGTGGGCGACGAGTTCGACGACGCGTTTGGTGCGCACGCCGAGGGTTGCGGGGTCGAGTTGCTCGCGGAACATCAATCGGGCCGCGCGTTTCCATGCCTGGCTCGACACCCGTGCCCGCGTCACGCCGCCGTAGACGGCGGTTTTGGGGCTGCCGGTGTCGTCGCGGTTGATATTGCTCGGCGGCACGGTTTGCAGGATGTGCACGTCGACGAACAGTCGGGTCACTTGATATCGCCTTCCGCTGGGGAGGTTCCGTCCTGGCCGGAACCGGAAGTGGTGGTCGGTGTGCGGTGGTAGTCGCGACCCCATTGCAAGAGCACCCGACGGGCGCTGTCGGCGCGGTGGAGCCGCCGCAGATCGCTGGCGAGGCGGCCGTAGTCGAGTGGGATCGTCTCGGCGCGCAGCTGTCCGACCAGGCTCCGCAGCATGATCAGTCGGCCGTGGTGGTGAGCGGCGGTCCCCAGGGCGTGGAAGCGTCGACGGACCCCTTCGGGGTTGGTGTGCTCGCCGAGTTGCCGCATCGCGGCACCGAAGCCGATACCCGGTCGGTGCATGCGTTGCGCCTTGGACTGCTGATGCCAGGCGTGCAGGGTGATCGCGTCGTGCGCGGCCTGCTCCCAAGGGGTCGGCAGTCCGGCTCGTTCCCGACCGGTGAAATAGGCGGGGTCGGTGAGGATTTCGGGCAGATTGTCGAGCGTGAGCGCGTACAGGTCGGGTTGGCTGCCCGCCGGGTGGCCGACACCGCGCCGTAGCCGCGCCAGGGCCGCGACGGCGTCCGGGCTATCGCGCAGGTATCGGTTCTGTACTGCCGAGACCTGGGCGGTCACGAACTCTTTCAGGGCCTGGTCCCGGTCGGCGTAGGTGGGAGCCGTGGCGGTGGTGTCGTTCACGCGGCGGTGTCTCCGTGGTCGAGGTGGGTGGGATAGGCGGCGGGCAGCAGTTTCCGCAGCCGTGCCCGGAACCAGATGGCCGCCACGCTGGCGTCGATGTAGTGGTCGCCCACTACGCGGCCGATCCACGCCGGTGTCCCTGCGGCGTCGATGAGGTCGCGGCCGAGTGATTCGATGATCTGCCGCGTGGTGTGTTCCCACTGTTCGGTGGCCGCTGCCGTGTCGCAGCCGGGCGACAAGTCGCCGAGCCACCGTCGGTAGGGAGCGTCGAGGGCGAAGTATCCGCGGCCGCGTGCCCGGGCGCGAGCGCCGTCCGCGTCGCCGCCCGCGGCGATCGCGAGGTTGCCGGCCAATATCGCGACCGCCGCGACGAGGTCGTCGGCGGTCTGTACGGCGTTGAGCGCGGTCTGGCGAAGGGCTGGATTCGACGACAGCAGCGCGATCCGGAAACCGATCGCGTCGTCGTAGATGTCACCGACGACGGACTGGTTGTTGATGTACTCCATGCCGATCGCGTGCAAGCGCACCTGATGCGCCGGGTCGAGGGCATCGGCGTCGAGGAGTCGGTACATCCACTCCAATACCCCGGGCGCGATCGTCTCGGAGTCGCCAGGGCGCGTACCGATCTCGCCGAGCAGCGCGCTCATCCCCCGCCACAGCGCCCGCTGCGGATCATGGGTCCGTGGCAGAAATTGGGCCTTACCGCCGGCTTTCTTGGACTGGTTGGGACTGAACCGCCATCCGCACATCGGCTCGATCCGGTAGCGGTTGCGCGGCTCCAGCGGGTCACCGTTGCACAGGATGACGCCGGTAACGTGAGTGTCACTGTGTACCAGTCGGATTCGCCTGCTCTGCCAGGTGCACAGGTCCGCCGGTCCCGACGGTACCCGGTGCCCCTCGACGTGCGGTCGGCAAGGCTCCCGTTCCCAGGCCGGCCGGTCGTCCGGGTCGAATCGCTCGCCGTCGATGTCGACGAGCACGAGGTTGAGCAGCAGGGTCTCGCGCAGGTTTCGGCCTTCGAGGAGCACTCCTCCGAGGTTCCCGGTCCAGGCGACGCCGATCGGATACCCCTTGCCGTTCTTGACGCGAGGATCGCCCACAGCGCCGGTCTTGATGCCCGAGGGGTCGAACGCGTGGGCGTGCACGAGCCAGCGTGCCGCCTCAGCGAATCCGATGGCGTCGATCTCGCAGCCGGCGCGGGTCGTGAAGTACTTCTCCCCATTGGGGACGTCGGCGATGAGTCGATCGAGCGAGCTGACGTCGCCGGAGACCGCCTGGAGATCGGCGACCTGCATGAACGGCTGGGCCGCGTCGAGTAGATCGAACCGCTCCGCGTGGGCCGTCAGGTAGGCATCGAGCTCGGCGCTCGGCCATCCCGAGGTCGACCACAGGCCACGCCAGATCTCGACGGAGCGACCCGTTCGGTGCCCGACACTGCGCCGCAGCACCGCCAGCAGCAGCCGAAACACCGCGAATGCTTGAGTGGGGACTTCTCCGGTCAGCGTCGACAGTGCACCCGCATGGTGAAACACGCTGCGCAGCGATTCGGTACGCAGTCGGCCGGTCTCGTCGAGTGCCATGATCCAGGGCTGTTCGAGCAGATCGAACCGCGGCGTCGCGTTGGCTGTCTGCGTCTCCCCCAGGACGAGTCGATGGTCGCCCTCTGTACCCGATGTCCCCACTGGGTGTCCCCCGTGTCCGAATTTTGTTGCTGCACAACCAATTCAAGATCAGGACCGTTTACTTTCGATGGCCCGTTGCTTCGGCAGCATAGCGACAGCGACCGACAAAGTCGGTCGAATCAAGTCGCAAATCGGCAGGATCGACCTTCGGCCAGCCACTTGTCGAGGTGACAGCCCGGCATCCGCGGTGGCATGTTCAGCATTACGTCTGGTGTGTCGCGAAGCCGGGTCCGGCTCTCAGCGTTCTGGCCTCTCGATCGACAGGCCGAGGGTGTAGTCGTAGGTGAGTCGGCAGTCGTTGACGATCGCGGAACTGGTTTCGTCGAGTTCGAGCACAAGTTCGCCGGCCAGCCAGGGCGATTGCTGCCAGCCCGGGTAGTGGTTGCGCTCCAGTGCGATGATGACCGCGTCCATCTGGCCGTAGTTGGTCAGTGCGGCGGGCAGCCGGATGGTGCACGCCGACAACGCCTTCGCGAAGGGGGTCGAGGGTGGTCCTTCCGTGGGGATCAGCCTGTCGCCGAAGCCGGGGAGGTCAGGCAGGGTGTACACGTTGTCGCCACGGCGGCGCACGACGATGGCTTCGATCGTGTCCTCCGCGTCGCGGACCTGGGCTTGGCCCCGGGCTCCGTCGACACTGTCGGGGACCGCTGCGGTCAGCCAGCCGCGTAGGTCCGCGTTCTCGCCGAAGGGCCGCCCGAGCAGGAAGTCCCGGGCGCGTGATTCCTGCTTGGCAGTGAATGCTCGCCAGTCGGCGTCGGCGTCGGCGACCGCGGTGCTCCACGTGGTGGGCACGGCGACGGTGTCGGCGTAGGCGTCGCGGACGAGGGCGGGAACGTCGTGCGGTATTCGGATCAGTGCGTCGGGTTGTCGATCGAGGACAGCGGCCGCGCGCAACAGGCGTGCCGTGCGGTAGATCGTCGTCGTGCCCTTTTCCGGTGCAGGAACGGTGCCGTGCCAGTCGACGCCGCGAATCAGGCATCGTGCGACGTCCAGTCCAGCAGGGCGTCGGGGTCGGTGGTGCCGGTGCAGTCGGCCGATGCGTTGGAGGAGCAGGTCGATCGGAGCGAGATCGGTGATCAGTACATCGAGGTCGATGTCGAGTGACTGTTCGATCACCTGAGTCCCGATCAGAACGAACCTGTTCGGTCGGTCAGCTTTGTCCGGCGGCCCCAGCAGCGACCGCAGCCGGTCCTCGAGCACGGCGCGATGGGAGGACACGAACCGGGAGTGCACCAGCAGCAGCTCGTCCTCACCGAACACTCCCTCCTCACGGAGGGCGGCGAACATCTGCTGGGCACGGGCAACGGTGTTGCACACGATCCCGGCTATCCCCTGGTCCCCCACCAGTTCCCGCACCCGCGATACGACCACGGCGAGGTCGTCGTCGAGTCGCTCGATCCGTACGTCGGTCGTTCGTCCCGACGCCGGGATCTCGGCACCGGTGGTGTTCGCCGGCCACACCGTGACACTCGGGTAGCTGCTCGGGGCTCGCACGTCATCGACCGCCTCACCTCCGTGGGCGCCACGCTGATAGGCGTCGAGGAGCGATTGCCGTTGCGCTGGCGGCAAGGTGGCCGACATCAGCACGACGGGTACTCGGTAGGCGCCGAGCCATTCCAGACACCGGCACAGGTAGGTCGCCATGTAGTTGTCGGCGGCATGCACCTCGTCGATGACGACGACCTTGTTGGCCAGGCCGAGGTGCCGCAACATCACGTGCCGGGATTTGAGTGCCGCGCGGAGCACCTGATCGATGGTGCCGACCACGAAATTGGCCAGCGGTCCCTTCTTTCCCACATACCAGGCATGCGCGACCACGCCATCGTCACCGCAGTCGACACCGATGGATGCGAACCCTCGCCGTCGCAACTCGGCGAAGGCGGGATTCAGCGCCGCTTTGCCGTGGGCGAGAAACATGCTGCCCGGGGTCCCGGCCAGCCGGTTCACCCACTCGTGCACACGATCGAACATCGCGTTCGACGTCGCCATCGTCGGCAACGCGACGAACACGCCTCCCAGACCGAACCTGCGAGCCAACACCTCCGCCGCGAGAAGAGCCGCCTCCGTCTTTCCCTCACCCATCGGGGCTTCGACGATCATGAGACCGGGCTCGGTCAGTTCCTCTGCCAGGCGCAGACATTCGGCCTGCAGCGGACAGATAGACGCCTCGGCGGGGAGGGCGAACCGCCGTCGGAACAGATCGACTCCCGCGACCTCCACCGACGGCACCCACGGATCGGGCAGGTTGAGCACAGCCCACGCCTGCGCAGCCGCTGCCGCCGACGAACGGGACTCGTCGAGTGGAAACAGATCTTGATTGCTCGCGATCCAGTCGCACACGATCACCGCGGCGGTCACGAGCACCTGCACGGGCACCGGCAGCGGAACCTCAGCCCAATCACGCAGCCGGCCAGTCGCACCCACCGTCTCCGTCATGTGAGCGAGCAGCTCGTGGCGCGACTCCTCCCACAGACCGTCACCCAGCAGCGTGGTCTGGGCCCCGGCCGTACGTGAGTCCCGGAGAGTAGGCGGCCGCCCATGGTGACTTCCGACGACGATCGAGTACGTGCGTGCCACCGGAGCACACCACCCGTACCCGGCCAAAAACTGTTCCAGCGCAACCTGACCCGCCAGCCCATGGGGCAGCGCACTCCGATTGGACAGGGCGCTGCGCATCCGCAACCCGTGACGATCCATCACATCGGCGAGCTCTGGAACCTGGCACGCGAACGCCGGTGAGAGCTTCCCGATATCGTGCACACCCGCAAGCCATCGCAGCAGGATCCGCCCATCGTCGACCCCTGCGGGCAACACCTCCGAAATCCGCTGTTTGGTCCGCAGCGGCAACCATCGATCCCACACCTGTCCCGCGACGGCTGCGGAATCGGCGAGGTGGCAGTCCAACGAGAGTTTTCCGCCATCACGGTTGCTCTTCGCCCATGCGGATCGCGTTGCGGAAGAAAGCATTCCCCCTCCATGCGTCGCCACGGACTGCAGTCGATGGCAACATACCGGGTCCTGCCGACAGCTGTCGGCTTATCCCGGCACGTGTGAGGGGCACGGCGCGTGCCGCTCGGCCACATGCTGAGCGATAGGCTCATCCCCGCGTGTGCGGGGAGCACTTCTCGGAAATCCATTCCGCCATCGCGACCATGGGCTCATCCCCGCGCGTGCGGGGAGCACTTCAACAGCTTTCGTGATTTCGCCCATGAGTAGGGCTCATCCCCGCGCGTGCGGGGAGCACACTTCCTGACCAGCACGTTCTCGATCAGGTGAGCGGTTTTTCATTCACTTTCCGCCGCCCGTCAGCGTAGCTGAGGTGGCTGGGGTACCGACGCCATCATTGAACCGGCCTTGGGGCGACCTATTTGCGTGCGGACCAGATGGCGAACCCGCCACCCGGCATACAGATGACTCGATAGCCGCCCGGTCCTACAACCCCCCAGGCTTCGTAGCGCTGGTCGACCGGAACATGGAACATTGCACCGGAGTCGAATTCGAGGGTCAAACCGCTGATTTCATCGGCCTCAGCCCAATAAATTCCAGCTTCACTACGGGACTCTTCCGACCTCTACGGCCGAAATCCACCATCCTTGTTCTTCATATGTGCAAGGCGCGTCGCAGAAGGTGTCGCCCTACAAAACCTCGATCTGCGAAGGCTCGGGCAGCGCCTGCGGACGCTCATCGGTGTACCAGGCGTACTCAATTCCGCTGAGTCTGCCGTGCTCGACCCACAGAATGACCTCACCGATCGGTGCCCCTCCACGATCGGTGACAGCCGCGCTGGCGAAGATCCCATCCGTCGAATCCGATGCGGCCACCACTTCGGCCGGTACCGCCAAATCAACGCTGGGCGAACCGATACCCCAGGTAGCGACAACCTGCGCATACGGAATTTGACGTAGATAATCGTGCGCGCCAGCCCTACTGGTGGCCAGTAGTTTGGTGATTACGCCAGACTCGAGGTCGGTAAGAGCCCGAGGCTGAATCGGTGTAACACTCATCGGTTCTCCAGAAAGTTCTTGCGATTGGTCACGGAATGTACGCGGTACCGATCTTGAAGACGCCATCGATCATGGCGCCGCGGATCTCGACGGTGTAGCCGTTGATCGTGCGGACCAGAGGATTCGACCCGTTGTACACCCCATCCGGTGCTCCTTGAACGCTCTCAATGAGCCTTCTCATCGTTGCTTCCTCACCACCCAGAGAATTCACCAGCCCATCCAGTTTGTGTTTGGGCACGAATACGTGCTCCATCGGCCCTTTACCGAGGGCGTAATCCAGCGACTTCGTCAGCCTCTCGCGCGCGACCCTGGTGAGGTCATCAACGCGCTGCGCCATGAGATTGGCGATTCGCTGCAGCTTTTGTTGGGTGGCAGCCGTATCCGCCTTCTTGGTTACCTTGCTCAACAACTTGGCGTTGTCGACGATATTCTTGATCTTGCTTGCGTAGGACTTTACCTTGATCGCGATCTTGCCCACGCGGTAGGCGGCGACCGCCGCGGCACCGAATCCGGCCGACAGCACTCCGGCTACCGCAGAGACGACCAGCGTGACGGCGACTTCTTGGGCGATGTCTTCGGCGAGGTCTTGGAGCAGGGTCTTGAGCTTGGACCGTAGATCGTCGATCGCTGTCTTCTGGTCGCGGCACGATTGCGCGATGTCGGCGAAGGTGGTGCAGATGTCCTCGGCCGCGGTCTTCATCTCACGGAGGTCTTCATCGATGAACGATGCTTCCGGCGCGGTCACCGCCTCGAAGTTCTTGGCGATCGCTTCGAGTTTGGCGGGCAGTCCTGCCACGCTTTCGTGTTTGGCCAACGCGTCCCACAGGTCGGCGGCCTTCAAGAGTTTGTCGGGATCGCCATCAGGAACGGGTACTCCGGCTTGGGCCGCGAGTTCGAACCCGTCGTCGATCAGACCGTTTCCAGGCCCTCCCGCGGACGCAGGCGGGATCGGGCAGGTACTCCACGCCATCGGTAATTGGGTCGGAGCTGTCGGTTCCGGGCGGCCGGTGCCCGGCCGGTAGTCGGCGACGGCGTAGTTGTATCCGGCCTGCTGCAGAATCCCGGCGTAGTTGTCCATCGCTTGGACGAGCGAGCTCGCCAGGCCGTACGCCTCGGAAGTGGTCGTGTCGTACGAGGCCGCCCACAGGCCACAGTCACCGACGGTGCCACCCATGTCCTTGGTCTCCGACAGCGCGGACATCTGCGTCTGAAAGATGGCGTGGAAGTCGGTTCCGTACTGGTTGAGATTGGTTGCGGCGGTGGAGTAGACGCCCGGATCGACGTTGAAATCGGACACGGTGGGATCTATCCTCGGCCGAGCATGGCGATATTCGCCGCCGCGGCGCTGCTGTACCGTGAATGCGCTTCGGCGGCAGCCTGTTTCATATCCTTGATTCCTTCGGAGACTTCACCCGCGCCGGTCAGCCATTTCTGGAACGCCGCGGCCTGCGCGTCGGCTGCCTCACCGGTCCAGCTTTGCTGCACCGTGCCGATCCGCTGCTCCAAACCCGCCAAACTGTCGGCGAGGAAGGTCACGAACGCGGACATCCGGTCGGCGATACTCTCCAACTCCGACAGCTTGACCTGAAACGCTTGTGAATCGTCCACGACCACCCCTCAACCTTCGACACAAACCATCTCTGTTGCCACCCTCACCATGTGGCTGATTCACGGCAGATTCAGCGAACAGAAATCGTCGGCGTTGCCCGCGTCCATCTTCGCGTAGTCGGTGCCGGCGACCCCCAGGAGTTCGGCCATCGTCTGCAGGGCTTCCAGTACTTGGATCGCGCCCGCGCGGGCTTCCTCCCAGCCTTGGTGATAGTGATCAGCCGAACTGCCCTTCCACCGCGTCAACAAGTCGGCCACATCGGTATCGAGCGACCGGACCCCGTTGATCAACTCCTCGGCGGTCAACTGCACATAGCGGCCCGCGTCGGTCACCTCGGCGGGCACGACCTGGAATTCACCGCCGGGCACACCCGTCTCACACGCCATGAATCCCCCTATCGTCGCCACGACGAGACCGTGATCAAACTAGCCGTTCTCAGCAATCCCGGGCAATGTGCCAGAGCACACAGGCCAGCCGCTGCCACACACGGCCGTCGTGACATGTCCTGCCCCTGCATACGATGTCGTGCGCGTTAGCCGAGATCACCGGTTGCCGCGCTCCTCCCGGAGTCGCTACCGTTCGGTTCGACGCTCACAATCGCGGGCTCTACACCGCGTGACGCAACGAGGGGGCCGCCGGATGAGTGATGACGCGCAGCAGAAGGCCGAACGCAACGCGCGCAGGCTACAGGCGATCGCGCAGGTCCGAGGTCGCGCTCAGTCAGCAGCCGGAACAGTGACCGTCGAGGCCGACGTGAACGGCACCATCACCGAACTCCGGATCTCTCCCGCCGCCATGTCCGCCGAGCCCGACCGGCTGGCAAAAGCCATCGCACAGTGTCATGAGACCGCCCGGCAACGAGCCCAAGACGAAGGCGTCCGGCTGTACACCGAACTCCTGGACGCACCCGAAACAGCACTACGACAACCCGCACCCGACCCCCGCGACACCCTCGACTCACCAGGATGGGAAGAACCGACCCCACTCCGCATCACACACTCGGTGTGAGACCCCGCCTACTAGGAGCAGTTGGTCAACTCATTAGGCGGGAATCAAGCTCGTCCCCGCGCGTGCGGGGAGCACCCGATGCGCCGCGGCTGTTTGGTCACATCCTCGGGCTCATCCCCGCGCGTGCGGGGAGCACCAACATCGGCACCAGCTACGGCACCGTGACGGGGGCTCATCCCCGCGCGCGGGGAGCACAGCGTTCACGGCCGCATCGGGTTCTATGCCGAGGGCTCATCCCCGCGCGTGCGGGGAGCACGCACAGTGCCGTCGGCGAGGCGGACCCAGATCGGTGGGCTCATCCCCGCGCGTGCGGGAGCACCCCGAATCTGCTGCTGGGCTTCGGCTCCCATGAGGCTCATCCCCGCGCGTGCGGGGAGCACACTTCCTGACCAGCATGTTCTCAGCCAGGTAGACGACTTTTCATTCACTTTCAGCCGCCCGTCAGCCTAGCCGAGGATCGTGATCCGACCATCAACCACGTCCGAACCGCGTGGAGCGGCGGCTGTGTCGGACGGGTGCGCGGTGACGGTGTGGTGCAGTACCGGAGGGTTACCCGTGCTGGCTCTCCGGTGGGATGTGCGGTGTGGGAGGGCGGCTCGATGATCGTGGGCATGTTCGCAACTCGGATTGCTCTCGTGCTGGTGGCCGCGGCGGTGGGGGTCGGTGGGTGTGCCGCCACCACGACCGCGGTACCGGACCCTTCGTTGGACTGGCAGCCCTGTGTGGAGAATCCCGGGTATGACTGTGCTTCGCTGGCGGTGCCGATCGACTGGTCGGAGCCAGGGGGCGACACCATCGATATCGCTCTGATCCGTGATCGGGCCGACGACGCCGAGCGCAAGGTCGGCACGCTGGTGTCGCTGCCGGGCGGGCCCGGTACCTCGGGTGTCGATCAAATCCTTCGCGGGGCAGGCTTTTCCGAGGAGCTGCGCGCTCGCTTCGATATCGTCAGCCTGGATCCGCGCGGGGTGAGCCGCAGCCACCAGGTGCGGTGCGATGCCGGACTCGTCGCCGGACGGCCGAATCTGGACCCGGACAATGGCGGGCGGATCGACGAAGTGCACTCTTACACGAAGGAACTCGCGGACAGTTGCCGGGCGCACACCGGGCCGCTGATCGACCATGTCGATGCGGTGAGCGTCGCCCGCGATGTGGAGGCGCTGCGAATCGCCCTCGGCGAGAACCGGATCAACCTGTACAGCCGTTCCTACGGCACGATGCCCGCCCAGGCGTACGCGGAACTGTTCCCACAGCGCCTGCGCGCCTCGCTCATGGACAGCGTGGATGACCACAGCCTGGACGGGACCGGATTCCTCGCCACCGAAGCCAGGGCGGGTCAGGACGCCTTCGCGGAGTTCGCGGACTGGTGTGCGCGGGCAACGGAGTGCGCTCTGCACGGCACCGATGTGCACGCGCTATACGGCGATCTCTACACCGTCGCCGCGCGCGGACAGCTGCCCAACCCCAATACTCCGGACCGGCGGCTGACCCGTTGGATCTGAGTGCCCAAGTGACCCAGCGCCTCTACCGCCCCGAGTGGCCTGCCCTCGCGAAGGACCTGCACACCCTCGCGGCCCGTCCACCCGTCGATCCGCAGCTCCCCATTCGTCCGCAGTCGACCGGAACGCCCACCCCCGCACCACAGCTCATCTTCTGCTCCGACTGGCGCTTCGATATCCCGGACCAGACAACCTGGCAACGCCTCTGGCGACAGCAGCGCACCAATGCTCCTACCCTGGGCCTGCATTTCGCATGGGGCGCAGCGAGTATGTGTTCCGGCTGGCCGACCCCACCCCCGAACCCGCCGCACCACCCGCAGATCACCGATGGCCCGCGGCTGTTGATCCTCAACTCCCGCCACGACCCGTCCACCCCGCACGAGTGGGCAGTCCAGGTCGCCGCCCAAACCCCGCGCACCACGCTGCTCACCTACGACGGTTGGGGCCACGGCGTCTACGACCGCACCCCGTGCACGACCAACGCAGCCGACCGATATCTCCTCGACCTCGAACTGCCGACGACCACCAACTGCCCCGCCGCCTGACGCCGCGCTTCATCGAGGTTCGACAGGTAGGCGTCCCCCGTCATTCCGGCATGTTTTCGGCCGGAATCCACCGCGATCGGCTCGACCGCCATGTGGATCCCGGCCAAAAGCGCGCCGGGATGACGGGGCCTTTCGGTCCCGCAGTATGCGGAAGCTCCGGCGGCGCACTCGATGATTGATTCGACCATCAACCGCATCCGCCGGACCGGTCCGGCGAAAGGGTCGGAACGCCGACGATGACAGCTCAGTTCTCTGTTCGTGTACTACGGACGCCCACCACGATCGCGGTGGAGCCGCAAAGTCCCGGATTCGGATTGAGTCGACGGACTAGCAGCCGTTCCGGTTCGAGCCAGCCCTGAGCTTCAGCCGAAGTTCAGCAGCATCGCCAGGGTGGCGAACGTCGCGACCAATAGCGTAGTGCCGGCGTGCATTCCGATCGACAGGCGCAGATCGTGCTTTCGCCACACGAGCCACACTCCCGGAAGGATGAATACCACTCTGGTCAGCAGTGCCCAGGGCGACCAGAAGTGATACAGCGAGAACAGGGTCGTGTTGACCAGCGGCGCCCACCGGCCCATACGGGAGATCCGAGGGAGTAGGAAACCTCGGAAGTACAGCTCCTCGATAATCGGGAAGGACAGTCCGGTCAACGGAATGCTCGACGCCAGGGTGATGAGGACGACGGTGTCCGGGTAGCCGTCGAGCAGTTTGGTGACGCCGCCGCCCGCGCTCTCGAACGGAACCCACCGGAACAACCATTCCTGGAAAAAGTCGCTCACGGGCATGAGTGCGAATCCCAGCACGACAAACCATGTGATCAGCGCGGCGACGATGAGGGTGAGCCGCATACGCGGAAGGGGTTTTCCCAGGTAGCCCACCACACCGTCCAGCGAGTACCGGCCATTGCGCCGACGCCCCAGCCACAACAGCAGGCCGAGCTCGACGGGCGCGAGCGCCAGGCACATGGCCAGCATCCAGCCCAGGAAAGGCGGGCCGTCGATGGATTCGACCAACGGTGCGGTGCAGAGCAAGTAGGTGGCGACGATCAGGACTCCGGGGACCAGGTGCAGCGCGACAGACAGTGGCAGGGGGTGCTGGTCGGCTAAGAGCCGATTCACCCAGCGGTTCGATTTCATGCGTTCGGTGGCAGCAGCGGGTCGCTGTGTGTTTTCCATGCCGGGGAGGTTCGTCCGGCCTGCGGACACGGACCTGATGTGGCGCTGATACGGGTTCACCGTCGAGAGGGGTTCGGTATCAGGCTGATGTCAGGGCGACAGGCGAGTGTTCCGGTCATGACCAGTTCATCGACCGCGGTCTCACCACCGCGAAAAAATATGGGTACCAACAACAAATCCTGGACGACGGGGGCCCGGTGGCGTGCCAGCGCGACAGTGCTGGCGGCCGTGCTGCTCGCAGGGACGGCAGGCTGCGCGAACGGCCCGGAAGCCGCCGCCGAGCCGGATCGCCCGGAGTTGCAGAAGGCAATTCAGGCCGTCGTCGATGCCGGCTACGCCGGGGTGCAGATGCGCGTGCACGATCAGCGGGGCGAGTGGGTCGGTAGCGCCGGGGTCAGCAAGCTGGGCGAGTCCGCGAAGCCGCCGACGGACGGGCGGTTCTGGGCAGGCAGCAACGCCAAGACGTTCACCGCCACCCTGGTGCTGCAGCTGGTTGCAGAAGGCAGGGTGGGGCTGGACGACCCGGTGGCCGGTTTTCTGCCAGAACTCGGCGTTGATCCTCGGATCACGGTACGAATGCTGCTGCAACACACCAGCGGAATCTTCAACTACACCGGCGAATACTTCGCCGACGGGTCGTTCGTGCCGGGGATTCCCGCCAAGGACAAGGAATGGGTCGACAACCGATTCCACTCCTACCAGCCAGAGGAACTGGTGCGACTGGCGTTGTCGAAGCCGCTGCGGTTCACGCCGGGTACGGACCAGAGCTACTCCAACACCAACTACACGCTGGCAGGGCTGCTGATCGAGAAGGTCACCGCCCGGCCGTATGCCGAGGAAATGCAGCGGCGAATTCTCGGGCCGCTCGACCTGCGGGGCACCGTGATCCCGAGCCCGGAGAACGACGAACTCCCGGGCCCGCACGCGCACGGCTACTACCGCTACCAGGACGGTGGAGAGTGGAAGGTGACCGACGTCGCCCGCCAGAACCTTTCCCTGCTGCCCGCCGCCGGTGACATCATCTCCACCACCCAGGATCTGCATACGTTCTTCTCAGCGCTGAACAGCGGCGAACTCCTGCCGGCGTCGCTGCTGTCCGAGATGCGCACACCACACGGGCAGCTCGGCTACGGGCTCGGGGTTTTCGTGGAGGACTTGGGCCCGAACTGCGGAGGCACCGTGCTGCGGCACAACGGCAGCCCTCCGGGCGGCTACGGCGCGCTGATGTACAGCACGCCCGACGGCAGCAAGACGCTGACTGCCTCGATCACCACCGGTGACGCCGCGATCAATCCGGCCGTGGAGTACCCGAAGATACTGGAACGGCTCCTCGATGTGGTGTTCTGCAGTGAGCAGGCCGCGAAATAGCGCAGCGGCAACCGGCGACTCCGCCACCCACACCGGTCGTGCTACTCATCCGGTCTCCCAGTCGGCCAGATTCGGCGGCCGGCGGCGAGGGCGGCGGCCTGGTACGGCGGTAACTCCTCGTCCTCGGCGACCACCTCGACCAGTGCCGTGTCCAGCTCCAAGGCGTTCTGAAGCCTGGACACATCCGCACCCGCGGCGTACTCGACGACGTACACCACCGCTTCGGGTGGCTGGAGCCTGCGCGCCTTCACAATCCGGCGCAGAGCGGGGTGGCGCGTCGCGCGCGCGAACAGGTCGTGCTCGACCTGCGAGCCATCTGGGTCGGCCGGGACGAACCGCAGTTCGCTACTGTTCGGCTCGGTGCTCAGGTCGATGCCGCGGTAGTGGAGATTGGCTTCCAGCGTGCGCTCCAGGTCGTCCAGCTCGCGGGCGGCCAGCAGGGAGCGCAGGATGGCCAGGTCGTCGTCCGGGAATCGCCCGGCCAGGGAGCGCAGCAGGTTCACGAGAACGGTCACCTCGTTCAACAGGGATTCACCGCCTGGGTCCGGTTGACGGGTTCCATTCACTGTCAGCCTAGAGGAGGTTTGTGATGTGACCATTGTCGAGTTGCTCCGGCGGTGGCTCAGCAGGGTCACCGGCCAACCGACGGAACGACTCCGTTTCGAGGCGCACCGAACCGGGAGCGAGTACGGACTATCGGGGTGACTCGAGGAGTTCGGCGAGGCGGGCGGTGTCGCGGAGGTAGCGGTCGTAGGGGAAGTCGGCGGCCAGGAGTGCCTTGCGTAGTTCGTCGTAGAGGGGTTTGCCGGTGGCGTGGAAGGCGGTGCGGCCGGCTTCGGTGGTGGTGACCAGGCGGCGGCGGGCGTGGTCGGGGTCGGGGGTGATTCGGACGAGGCCGGCGTCCTCGAGGGGGCGCAGGGCTCGGCTGATCGCGGGGTCGGAGACCGAGAGTGCTTGTGCGAGTTGGTGTTGGGTGACGGGCTGGATTTCTTCCAGGGTGCCGAGGAGGCGCATTTGGCTGTAGGTCAGGCCGTCGGAGTTGTCGGCGCGCCGCCGGGTCGCTTCGCCGAGCAGGAACACCACTCGGTGCAGTAGGTCCGCGAGTCCATCGTCCACATGTCGAGCATAGCGGAGTCTTGCCCGGTTAAGATTGACCATCAGCCCACGCGGGCGGCGGCGCGCTCCGAGGCGGACAGCCGTTGCGAGTAGCTGGCGAGGGCGATCATGACCGCGGGGAAGAGCAGGTCGCAGACCAGGACTCCGCCGGTGTTGCCGGGGGCGTGGTCACCGTTGGCGAACCACTGGTAGAGGTGGCCGATCAGTGCGCCCCATAGGAACATGCCCGCGCCGAGGCCGATGGTGACGCGTTCACGGTCGGTGGCCGAGGGCGCGGCGGCCCGGAAGGCCATGACCGCGAGACCCAGGTTGGCACAGGCGATTTCGAACTCGAAGGGGGTCCGGGCGAAGCCGATCGCGGTGGCCATCATGTCGGGGGCCGCGAGGAACATGACTGTCATCCACAGGCTGCCGAAGCCGAGGGCGGTGACCGCCCACCAGCGCTGCCAGGTGTCCAGTGCGGCTCGACGGGAGGGGCTGCGCCGGGTCCGGATGAATGCTCCGACGACCGCTGCGAGCGGCCAGATCAGCGGGAAGGCGGACTGCGCGAGGTAGGAGGATGTGTTCACGACTCGAGTCTTGCATGGTTAATATTAACCATGCAAGACTGAGTTCGAGAGAAGCAGACACATCCACGATTCGAGATGACACCGCAGGTCACCGACCGACCCCGGATGGCGCACACGAACCGCGAGGTTCGGGCTCAGGCGTGATCGAACCGCCCGGATCGCAGCGCGCCCACGAAGGCATCCCAGCCGACGGAATCGAAGACGAGCGCCGGGCCGGTCGGGGCCTTCGAGTCTCGGACCCCGACACGTTCGGCAACCGCACCGATGAACGCGACCTCCACGCATTCCTGACCGCCTCCGGAGTAGGTCGACTTGAACCAACTCGCGGCGGATAGGTCAATATTCACTGTCGAATCTCCTTGCGGTCTCGCGTAATAGGGAACGGCTGGGCTGCACCGGCAGTGCGGCCGCGCCGAGGGTTCGATGGGCTGTGCGATATCGGCCGATATCGGCTACCTCTTCGAAGTACATGCCGCCCGTATAGTTTTCAGCGAATACCACGGTGGGTTCGGTATCGCCGCGCGCGGTGGGGGCAAACTCGAGGATCACGAACGGTGACATACCGACACCCAGCGGGAGCCCGGCGTGGAACGGCAACACCCGCACGCAGACGTTGTCTGTCGCCCCGATGTCCGCTAGCCGACGCAGTTGGGCGGCCATGACCTTCGGCGAGCCGACGACAGTGCGAAGCACATTCTCGTGCAGAATGACGTCGGCGACGGCGGGACTCCGCTTGCGCCCGAGAATGGCCTGGCGACGGATGCGCAGTTCGATTCGGCGGTCGCTCTCGGCGTCGTTGTCGTCGGGGAAGTACACCCGGTCCATGGCGCGAGCGTATTCGGCTGTCTGCAACAACCCGGGCACTACCAGCGGCTGATAGAAGGACAGTTGCGCGGCCCCTGCTTCCAAACCGAGGTAGGTGTTGAATCCCGCCGCGATCAGGTCGGTGAACGAGTACCACCATGATCGCGTACTGGCCTGGGTGGCAAGAGTCTTCAACACGCCGGTCTGCTCGTCCGGCAGCCCATAGATCTGGCAGAGGTCCTCGATCTCTCGGACCCGCACTCGCTCGGCCTGTCCTTTCTCCAGCCGCCCCAGTGTGGATTTGCCCCACTCCATGAGTTTCGCGGCTTGCTCGAGAGTCAGCCCCATGCCCTCGCGGGCCTCCCGCAATGCCCGCCCGAGCTGACGGCGCGGGAGCGTCGATCCAACGCCATGGTCTTCAGACACGTCCGGCCCCCTTGGTCCGTTCCGGCCCAGCCCCGTTCCCATCCTGGGAAACAGCGTAGGACCGTCCCAGGCCGGGCGGAGCGGTTTCGCCGCACTTCACCGAGCATCCGCGACTTCGACGACTCAGCAAGCACGCGGGACAACGCTGGGTTCCCACATACGACAGCAAACATCCGAACGGAGGCTGTAATGCCGTGGGACGCATGGGCTCTGCTGGCGATTCTGGTGCTGTGTGGCGGCGTTATCGTCTGGTCGTGCTGGGGCTTCTACCGCGACAGTCATCCGGGGCGGCCGGACTCGTTCCGGCTCCCCCTCACCGGTGGCGGCCATGTCACCGTTCCCGTGGCGGGCGGCCGCCCTGGTGGTCGACATCGCGCCCGGCCCCACGCGTGGTTGGTCACCGGCATGCGCCACCCGATCGGGGGATGCCGGATACCTCGCGGCGTCCGCGAGGATGCCTAGAAGCCCTGCGCCACGGTTTCGTACGGCCGCAGCAAGGACCGCCCGGACCGTCCGGCGCGAACGGACGCCGACCCTGCGAGGGGGTAGTCGTGGACATCGATGCTCTGGCAGCCGCGATCGACGAGCGGGAACTCGTCGAGTTCACCCGGCGACTGGTGCGGACGCACACGCCGCGAGTGGAAGGCCGGGGAGAACGCGCGGTGGCGGATCTGCTGCTCACCACCATGCGGGAATGGGGTTGGAGTGCCGCACTTTTCGAGGCGGAGGGCCGTCCGAATATCGTGGCGACGGTGGTCGGGGGCGGTGGGCCGGGGCCGATGCTCGCGTTCGAGGGGCATATGGATGTGGTGGCGGAGGGAGATCCCCGGCAGTGGACCGTCGATCCGTTCGGCGGGGAGATCCGGGACGGGCGGCTGTACGGGCGTGGTGCCGCCGATATGAAATCCGGGGTCGCGGCCATGCTGTACGCGGTGCGGGCGCTGCAACTGTCCGGGCCCTTCCCCGGCCGGGTGCGCCTGCTGCTGCTCGCCGACGAGGAGGGGATGATGACGGGTGCGAAAGCCGCTGTGGCGCAGGGTTTCGTCCGCGAAGTCGACGGGGTGGTCTGCGGTGAGCCCGAGGGCGACGAGGTGTGCCCGGTGTCGAAGGGCGCGATGCGGCTCCGGGTGGACTTCACCGGTGTGATGAGCCACGGCGCGATGCCGTGGCGGGGGCGCAACACCCTGCCCGCGCTGGCCCGTGCGGTGCTCGGCCTCCAGGATCTCGAGTGCCGCCTGGTGCGGGAGGTGGGCAGTCGGCCGCCCCTGGGCGCTCCGTCGATCACGCCCACGGTGGCGCGAGCGGGGACCGCGGACCAGATGAACACCATTGCGGGCACCAGTTCGCTGTTCCTCGATATCCGCACGGTGCCCGGCGTGGACCACGAGGTGCTGTTGAAACGCGTCGACCGGTGCGTCGACGCCGCGGCGCGGGGGTGCGGGATCGGCTCGGCCGTCACCGTGCTCGACGATCGGCCCTGGGTCGCAACCGATCCGGACAATCCGCTGGTCGCCGCGCTCATCGCCGGGCACGAGATCGTCAACGGCGTCCGTCCCCGCCTCGGCGGGGTGCCCGGCACCACCGACGGCACCATTCTCACCGCACACGGCGGGATTCCGAGTGTGGTGTACGGACCGGGGGGCAAGTGGATCGCGCATACGGCCGACGAGTGGGTGGCCGTGCGCGACCTGAAGCGGTACGCGCTCACCTACGCGGTCGCGGCCCGGCTGTTCCTGGCCGGCGGATCAGGTGGGGGCGACGGCGGAACGGCCGTCGGGTAGCGCCGGAGGCAGCGGCTCCTCGCCGTGGGGGCCGAAAGTTCTTCCCTCCCTGCGGATATTGCGTTCGATCAGGCGCAGGACCGGGGTGGACAGGAACGTCGTGACAATGGCCATCAGGGCGAGGATCGTGTACAGCTCGCCGGTGATGAGACCCGCGCTCAGACCGATATTGAGCAGAATCAGTTCCATCAGCCCGCGCGCGTTGGCCAGCGCGCCCATGGCCGCCGCTTCGCGCCACCCCATGCCCTGCCAGCGCGCGGCCAGTCCGACCGCCCCGAACTTCCCGGCGAAGGACACCACCAGGACCAGGGCGGCCATCACCAGGATCTCGGGGGCGAAGATCAGGCCGAGTTCGGTGTTCAGCCCGGAGTAGATGAAGAATCCGGGCAGCAGCAGGTACGACACCAGCGGTTCGAGCCGCTCCCGCACCCGGTCCAGCAGTTCGCCGCGCGGCATCACGGCACCGGCGACGAAAGCGCCGAACACCGAGTAGATACCGATCCAGTCGGTGAACCAGGCCGCGAGCAGCACCACGATCAGGATGACCGACAGCTGCGCGATCGGCAGGCCGCCCACCTGCGGGGCGCTGTCACGCGGGGTCCAGGTACCCAGTCTCGCCAGCCAGCGCCGCGCCACGTACACCATGAACAGCAGATAGCCCAGCGCCCCGATCCCGGTGATCAGCGCGCCGCTCATATCGTCCTCGGCGGTGGCGACCACCGTCGCCAGCAGCACCCACGCGCACGCGTCGTCGACGGCCGCGCACGACAGCGACATGGTGCCGAGCCGGGTGTGCAGCAGTCCGGAGTCGTGCACGATCCACGCCAGCATGGGAAACGCCGTGATCGCGACGGCGGAGGCCACGAACAGCGCACCCTGCCACCCGGCGGCCCGCTCGGTGAAGTAGCCGCCCTGCCCGACGAGCCACCAGCCGACCAGCCCACCCAGCAGCAGCGGCAGCGCCACGCCCGCCGCCGACGTCGCCCCGGCCTGACGCAGATGCGCGCCGAGGATGTCGAGCTTGAACGACGCTCCCACCAGGAACATGTAGAGCACCAGCCCGAGCTGGCCGACCACGTAGATGGCGACCAGATTCGGATGGGTGACCGTGGTGCCGTCCAGGGTGGTCGGAAACAGCCACTGCTGCGCCGATGGCCAGATCCAGCCGAGCACGGACGGTCCGAGCGCGAATCCGGCGACCATGATGGCGACCACCTGCACCTGTCCGAGCCGCCGGAACACGTGCCAGAGCAGGCGGCAGGTCACCAGGATCACGGCCACCTGCAGGAAGAAGTGGGTGGCGATCTGTAGCAGGCTGGGCACGACCGTTCCTCACGTTCGGCTCGGCATGGGGCGCACCGGCCGAACGCCGCGGACACGGCCGCGTGTCCCGGTGGCCTCCAGGCCGGTCGTGCGGCACAGATTCGCGCGGACGGCCACCACCGCCGCCTCGATTCGGCTGGTCACCCCGAGTTTGGTGAGGATGCGGCTGACGTGGTCCTTCACCGTGTCCGGGCTGATGAACAGGCGAGCGCCGACCTCGCGGTTGGACAGTCCGTCGACGATCAGCAGGAGAATCTCACGCTCGCGTTCGGTCAGGGTCGACAGGCGTCGGCGCGCGTCGGGATCGACGATGGCGGGGGTGAGCGGCGTGCGGTGCGGCGGGGCCGCGGCGACCATGACGCCGGAGGCCACCAGCTTCAGCGCGTGCAGGACCGCGGGTGGGCCGAAGTCGGCCGCCAACAGGACATCCGGATGCTCGGTCGCGGAGCGGGGGACGCCGCGCGCCACCAGCAGCGCGATCAGCGGCGGATCGTCCAGCGCGCGCAGTCGGCGGACGAGGGCGGGCAGGCCGGGCGGCACCTCGACCGACGCGTCCAGCAGGACGATGTCGGCGCGCGAATGCAGCGCCTGCTCCACGACGTCCCGGCAGCTCGACCGCCCGGCGAGCGCCGGATTGCCGACCGAGGCGGCGGCTCGCTCGAAATCGTCGTGTACGAAGGGGAATTCGGAGGCGATGACCAGGGTGCGCCGGGCCTGCGACGACCACCGCATTCCGGTGACCACGCTGATATTGGGGCATATCCGGGTTTCCAGCCCCGATCCACGAGTACGCTGCATATCAGGCTCCGAGGTCGGTGCGGATGAAATGTGCCGGGACGATCGGCGTCGAATGCTCCAAAACTGTGTCCTCCCATGTGCGTACGCCCTCGTTTCGAGCCCCCCCGAGCGTGATCGGATAAGCCTCGACAGCGTCGTCATGGCACAAACTTCTGTTGAATCTCTATCCGCGGAGATGCGTTCAACAGGCGGTCGGAATTGTTCTGATCGAAGATCACGACCTGCTACCGAGGAAGTCTAAGCGACCCACCATAGAGTCACATACCCCCGAACAGGGGGGTGGAAGCCGGACGAACTCAGGCGACGCGACGGGTGACCAGCGGGCGCGTCGCGATCCGGGCCCCGGACGGTATCAGCAGGTCGGCGCTGCCGTGATCGCAGTTGACCAGCAGCTCCAACACCAAGTCGCGCTGAATCATACTGCCGCCCAGTGCGACAACCTCCGGGAGCACCGATATCAAGCCCCGCACAGCCGATTCCGGGTTCGCGCCGCAGTACTCCACGAAACTCTCCGCCACCCGTATCGCCGTACGTCGCGGGCGCACCATGTCGTCCGTGTTGCCGGCGCGCTCCTCCCCCATCTCCGCGGCGATCCGGCGGGCCAGCTCGTGGCGGTCGGCCCCGACGATGGCGAGCAGGGCGTGCAGATCGACGAACGCGGAATTGGAGCCGGCCCGCATCTCCACCGCCCGCCGCGCGAGGGCGTCGAAATCGTCCGGTCCGGCAATGCCCGCCAATCGCAGTCGCCACAGCAGGGATACCGCATCGCAGAACTGCATCGCCGAGGACGGACCGGCGACCGTGCCGAGGATCTCGGCCACCAGTGCGGTCAGCCCGTCACGGTCGGCGGCCACCATCGAGGCGAGGGCGCGATGCCAGGTCAGATGGGTTCGCAACAGGCACCGATGCGCGCTCCAGCGACCGGTCGTCGCGCCGAGCAGCTCCTCGACCGCACCGTAGTCGCGGCGCTCGAAATAGGTGTGCGCGCAGGCGTGTACGGCCCAGGGGTTGTCGTGCGGGGCCAGTTCCAGCGCGCGCTCCCCGGCGGCGGCCGCGTCGGCGAAGGCGTCGTTCTCGCCGTAGGCGAAGGCGAGCATGGCCAGCAGATAGGGGTACGACGCGCTCGCACCCTCGACCAGCAGAGGACTGGATATCAAGCGGGACAGCATGATTCGCGTCGACCCGGACAGGAAGTCGACCTGGTGCCCGGCCGCGAGCGCCAGTTCGTCGGACGGGAACTCGGCCGATATGGCGAGTAGCCGGTCGCTGGCCGCCCGGTAGGCGCGGTTCATCAACAGCCGCGTGACCTCGAGATGCGCCGCCTCCCACGGGCGGACGGCGGCGGGATCGATCCGGTCGAGGGCCGCGCGGACATCGTCCGGCGGGCGCACACCGCCCAGCAGATACTGGTAGGCGCGCAGTACCACGACCACCGGCGCACCCGCGACGTCGCCGTCCAGCTCGTCCAGTGACCACACCATGGATCGGTCGAACCGCAAGAGCCCGTTGACGAACCCCGATACGACCCCCGACGCGCCATTGCCGGGCGTCGGCCCGTCTCCGGACATCAGGGCGCGACCGCACCCGAACGTTCCGTATCGGCCTCGGCCGGTAGCCCGCCGAGATACAGCTCCCGGATGCCCGGGCGGGCACCACGTGCCCAGGACACGGCCTGGGCCACCTTGTCGGCGTCGATGTCGAAGAAGGGCTGCGACATATCGGTCAGTCCGAAAGACGGTGGAACGAAGTCGACGTCGGCGAACAGTGTGCGGAATTCGCGCGCGGCGGTCTCCATACTGATCTCCCAGTTCCAATACGACTCGATGATCCGGTCAGCTCGACTGTAGAAGGCATCGATGAAGCCGTCGACCCGAGAAGCCGGGGCGGAACCCGGTATCGGTACCGACGATCCGGTCCCGTTCGCCGCGACGAGCCGGGATACCGCGCGCAGCTGCTGTTCGGTGCGCATGGTCCCGGTCACCTGGTTGACCTGCCACACCCGGAACCAGGCATTCCAGAGGTCGAAGGCGGCGAACGAGCGGAACGCGCCCGACACCAGGAAGTCGTTCTCCTCGATCAGGCTGGCCTGCAACGCGTCGATGTCGGCGAAGACCTCCGGCTTGAAGCCCGCCGCGAAGCGGTTGATCAGCCGTTCCGCCAACCGGTCGACGACCACGGCGGTGTTCTGCATGCCGCGCGAGAACAGCGGATCGATGAAGCCCGCGGCATTGGAGGTCAGGCACCAGCGTTCGCCGACCGTCCGGGTCGCCGTGTACTGGAGCCTGCCGGTGCTCGTCCACGGCCGTTCGGCGCGTGCGTGTTCGAACTGGCGCGCGATATCGGGATGGTCGGCGAGGAAGGTGGCGAAGGCCCGCTCCGGGTCCGGGATCGGGGATTCGTCGCCGTTGTCGATCCGCCAGCAGATGCCCACGCTGCACCGCGGATTCGCGGACCGATCGCTGTTGTCGAAGGGGATGACCCACATCCAGCCGCCGTCGAAGACATGGTGCAGCGTTCCCGTGTGCCATCGCCGCGGGGCGCGGATGGTCGTCACCTCGTCGAAGGGGACGACGCCGGTCATGTGCGTGAAGACGGATTTCGACTTGGTGCGCAGCCCCTCGGTGGTGCGCAGGCCGAAAGCGTCGGCCAGGTACGAACCCCGCCCGGTGGCATCGACCACGTAGTCGGCCGAGATCCGCGTCCCGTCGACACCTTCGAAGTGGACGCCGCGCTCGGTCACTTCGATGGTGCGCGTCGCGACACCCTCCAGCAGGGCCGCGCCGCGGTCCCGGGCGCGGCAGGCCAGCCAGTGGTCGACATCCGCGCGGTACAGGTGGGATTCGGTCGACACGATCTCCGACAGCGGGAACTGGTGCACTGCGGCGGGATCGGCGCGCTCGTCGTGGTAGACGAACCCGAAATTGTCCTTCATACCGCAGGTGCCGACGCGTTCGATCAGCTCGTCGAACGACGACAGCGCCGCCAGTTCCGGCACACCGTATTTGACGCTCATCAAGGTGTAGAGCTTGGAGGTGTTCGGGATGGTGGATTCACCGATCGCGAATCGGGGGTGCGTCTTGGCGTCGACCATGCAGGTGCGCAGCCCGGCCGCTTGCAGGCACAGCGCGAGCGTACTGCCGGACAGCCCGGAACCCAGGATGAGGACGTCGAATTCGCCGTTCATCGCCGCACGCTCCCGGTGGAGCTCCGCTGGAGCGGCGTCTGCTGGTGGTACTGCATCAGCCAGCGCCCGCCCCGCCGCACGTACACGGTCGATATCGCCGCGTAGATTCCGTCCAGCCCGACCCGCTTCTGATACATCTCGTAGAACACCAGAAACGCGTCGGGTCCCAGCGCGCGTTCATGGAATTCGAGAATCTGGTACGTCTCGATCCGCGGAGCCACGGCCACCGCGTCGAGAACGCCGCGCCGCGTCAACGTGGCATGTGGTGATGGCACCGCGAATACCGCGTCTTCGGCCGTGACCCGCGCATAGAATTCGGCGCCCGCGTCGGAACTCAATGCGCGCCATTGCAGGAGCTCGATCTCGGTCGGACTCGGATCGTCCGGCTCCCCCGCGACCGATCCGCCGTGGGCTTCCACCGCTTTGGTCATCATGCGCATCCACTTCTGTTCCGCAGTCGATGCGCGAAATTCTAATTTCCTTGTGGCACAAGAACATCCCCCTGAATGGGGGAATCGGACGGGCCCGCGATCGGGTACCCTCGCATCCGACGGGGGCGGGCGGACCGCATGACGAGGTGGATGGCCGATGTGTACCTGCGTATTTCTTCTCGACGACAAGGCCGCGCGTTTCCTCGCCATCGAGTCGCATGACCAATCCGTTTATCGGCCACACGGTTTCGAAGCGGCCCGACAACTCGGCCTGCGCGTGCGTTATTCGTACGGTCCGCACTGGCACAACAATCCCGAACTCCGCCGGCGATTCCCGGCGAGCCGGATTCCGGACCCCGACGCCCTGTCCGACGTGGTCGGCGGTATCGACGCCGAGGGCGGCACCTGGCTCGCGTTCAATCGCCGCAGCGGGGTCTACTGCCGACTGCTCACCACCGCTACCGCCGCGGCCGTCACGACCCTGCCGATCCTGTGCGCCACCGCCGAATCCGCCGGGCACGCCGTACGTCTCGTCGAGGAACTACCGTCCGTCGACACCGACGCGCTCACGTACCGGCTGCTGATCGCCGATGGCCACGACGCCGCGGTGATCGCCGTCGACGGCCCCGCCGAGGTGACGACGACGGCCCTCGCCCCCGGGGTTCCGCACCTGCTGACCACCGCCGACCCGACGGATGGGAACGCGCTGGGCAAGCGGCTCGTCGACCGCCTCACGCGACTGCCCGCCCCCACCGGGAAGCTCGACTCCTGGAGTGCCTGGCTTTCGGCCTACACCGCCGCGGACGAGGCCGGCCCCGGCTACGGCAGCCCGGCTTGGGCCGCGTACTCGTATTCCGCCGTACAGCCGCCGTTCGTCACCACGGGCGACCAAGTGCACAGGAACGCATCGATTTTCGCACCGCCGAGCCCGGATCACGTGGCCTGGACCGCCAGCGTGTCCCTGTACGCCGCCGGACCCGACGGCGTGGAACTCTTCGCCTACAACGAACGCCAGCTGTTCCCCGACCAACCCGTGCCGACCGAGGTGACGCGAATGGGTTTCCCGGCCACGCCGGACGACTTCTTCGTCTGCCTCGCAAGCGCCGAGCGCTGATGCGAGGCCACTGTGACAATCGGTATTCCCGAGGTGCGTGTCGGACACTGGACCGATCCGGCCGGTGAGACGGGATGCAGCGTCGTCCTGTTTCCCGAGGGCACGACCGCGTCGTGCGAAGTGCGCGGCGGCGCGCCCGCCAGCCGCGAATTGGATGTGCTGGCACCGGACAAGATGGTGCCCTGCGCGGACGCCGCCGTGCTGACCGGCGGCTCCGCCTTCGGCCTGGCCGCCGCCGACGGAGTCATGCGCTTTCTCGAGGAAGCCGGGCGCGGTGTGCCCACGCCCGGTGGGCCGGTCCCCATCGTGCCGACCCTGGCACTGTTCGATCTGGCCGTGGGGAATCCGGCGGCTCGGCCCACCGCGGCGAACGGTTACGAGGCGGCGCGCGCCGCCACCGGAATCCAGATCGTCTCCGGCCGGGTCGGGGCGGGCGCGGGCGCGTACACCGCGCACTGGCGCGGTCCGGGCGGACGCCGCCCCGGCGGCCTCACCTATGCCGAGCGCCGGTGGGACGACCTGGTCGTGGGCGCGCTGTGCGTGGTCAACGCCTACGGCGACATCGACCACGGTTCCGCGGACATCGAACTGGACGCGGTCACCCAGCTGCACGACATCGATCTGGGAGCGCGCATGCACACGACCATCGGCGTGGTGGTCACCAACGCCCGGCTGGACAAGCTGGGCTGCCAGGTGGTCGCGCAGGGCGCCCACGACGGACTGTCTCGCGCTCTCACGCCGCCGCACGGACGCTTCGACGGCGACGGGTTCATCACCGCCGCGACGGGCTCGGTGCGGGCGGATGTCGATGTCGTCCGGCTCATGGCGCTGGCGGCCGTCACCCGGGCGATCCGTTCGGCCGGGCCGCCGCACACCCGGCACACCACCACCCGGAGGAGCCTGTGACCATCGCCCTCGACGCCGACAGCTGGATGCCGTACCCGCCCGTCGGCAACGCGCCGATGACGCTGTACTGCCTGCCGCACGCCGGTTCCGGAGCCTCGACCTACCTGCCCTGGCGGGAGCGGCTGCGCGCCGACCTCGAGGTGGTTCCGCTGCAACCGCCCGGCCGCGAGACACGGGCACACGAACGCCCGCACGTCCATGTCGACCCGCTGGTGGACGAGCTGCTCACCGCCGTGGGCGAGCGCTGGCGGACGCCCTTCGCCCTGTTCGGCCACAGCATGGGCGCGCTCGTCGCCTTCGAACTGGCGCACCGGCTGATCGAGACGGACCGGCCCCGGCCGGAGCGCCTGATCCTGTCGGGACGGCGCGCGCCGCACCGATCCGCCTGGGATCCCTTCGCGCACGACGCCTCCGACGCCGAACTGCTGGCGTTCCTGCGCGGGCTCGGTGGCACGCCGCCGACGGTGCTCGACGATCCGGGCCTGCGCCCGGCGCTGTTCCGGCTGATGCGCGCCGATCTCGGCGTGGACGAGACCTATCGGCACCGTCCGCGACCGCCGCTGCCCATCCCGATCACCGTGCTGGGCGGCAGCGCCGATCCGCAGGTCCCGGTGGACGAACTCGACCACTGGACCGACTGCGGCACGGCCGGGGTCGATATCCGGGTCGTGCCGGGCGACCACTTCTTCGTGCTGTCCCGGCGCGAGACCGTGCTCGGGCATATCCGCGAATGTCTGACGAGGTGACGGGAGCAGCCGTGCGTGTCATCCACCGTGCCGAGGAGATGAGGGCGGCCTGCCGGGAACTGTCGGCCGCGGGTCGGCCCGTGGCGCTGGTGCCGACCATGGGCGCGCTGCACGACGGCCATCTGGCCCTGGTCGCGGCCGCGACCGAGCGCGGATACGAGGTCGTCGTCTCCATTTTCGTGAATCCGCTGCAGTTCGGTCCGAGTGAGGATTTCGACCGCTACCCCCGGACGCTCGCGGTCGATCTGCATCTGTTGCGTGACACCGGAACACGCGTCGTCTTCGCGCCGAGCGCGGGCGATATGTACCCGAACGGTCGGCGCACCACGGTGCGGCCCGGGCCGACGGGGAGCCGGCTGTGTGGTGCGACGCGGCCGCAGCTGTTCGGCGGAATGCTGACCGTGGTGGCGAAACTGCTATTGATCACCCGGCCCGATGCCGCCTGCTTCGGCGAGAAGGACTACCAGCAACTCGTGCTCATCCGGGAAATGGTCACCGACCTCGATATGGGTATCGAGATCATCGGGGTGCCGACCGTGCGGGAGGCCGACGGCCTGGCGATGTCGTCGCGCAACCGGTACCTGAGCGCACGGGAGCGAGCGGTGGCGGTCGTGCTGCCCGCCGCGCTCACGGCCGGTGTGCGGGCCGGGGCCGGCGGCGGCGACGCGGTGCTCGCCGCCGCCGGCGCGCTGCTGTCGGCCGATCCCGCGGTGGCGGTGGAGTATCTGGAACTGCGGGATCCCGAGCTGGGACCCGCGCCCGCACGCGGTGACGCGCGCCTGCTGGTGGCGGCGCGCGTGGGCGCGACCCGGCTGATCGACAATATGGCGGTGCGGTTGTCTGGTTCGCGGCCGTCCGCTCCGCCGTCGTCTACTTCGACAGGGGCATGACCTGAATCGCGGACATGGCCGTCGCCACCAGTTTGCCGTTCGCGTTGGCCGCCTCGGCGGCGATGTACATGACCGACTGGCCGCGTTTGCGCACCGTAGCGGTCAGCGTCAGGTGCTCGCCGACGAATACCGGGCGCAGGAAATGCGTCGTCAGCTCCATACTCGTCGTCGGGTTCCGCGCGGTCAGGTAGCCGAGCGGGGCCATGAGATCGTCGAACATGGCGGCGAGGAAACCACCTTGCAGCAGCCCCATGACATTTCCGTATTTCGCGGCCACCGTCACCGTGGCCGACAGCGACGTGCCGGGAACGAATTCCTCGAAGCGCATCTCCAGGGTGGTCGTGGACGGCGGCGGCAGCTTCAGTTCGACGCCCGGCGGGACCGGAAGGTGGTCGAACAGCGCGAGGGCGTGCTTCATGATCTCGTCGTGGCCCGTGATCGTGGTGTCATCGCTCATGGACGGCTCCTTCATGGTGTTGATCGCGCATGGTGTTGATCGCGAATGATGGCGGCGTGACGTTCCGGCGTGAGTGCGTGTACACGCTGTCGGTTCCGTCGCGCACGTAGACCGGCTCCCCCGCCTGCGGGGCGAAGCCCTCGCGCTGTCGCGACAGTTTCGAAAGCTTAAGTGTCGCTGTGATTTTCAGTGCGGAGCATACCTGACTTCAGGCGCCCTCCGACAGCGTCGCCGCTTTCGCCTTGTCGGCCGAGACCATGGCCTGGAAGTACAGCTGGCGCGCGACCTCGGCGACGAGATCCCAACGCTCCCAGGTCATCGGCGTCGGTTCCTTGTCGGGCACGAACCGGTACCTCGACAGGTCCTCGATGCCCTTGAACCGCGCCAGGATCTCATCGTCGAGCAGCGAGTTGCCGGTGAAGGCCGCCGGATCCTGTTCCAGCACGGCCAGTATGGCGTCGACCACGATGTCCTCGGTCCGCCAGTCCTCGGGGCTGCCGATGCCGAGATTCTGCGTCGCCAGCGTGCCGATCAGCGTGCGCGTCCAGATCGTATTGCAGGCGATGCCGTCCGCCGCGACCTCCTTGCCCAACCCCAGTGTGAGCAGGGTGGCGTTGAGCTTGGACGACATGTACGCCACCTTGCCGCCCATGTGCGCAATGCCTTCGGGATCCAGCGGCGGGCTCAGATTGACGATGTGGCCCCAGCCGCCCTCGCGCATATGCGGAATGCAGTGGTGCGCGAGTAGGAACGGCGCGCGGGAGTTGATGGCCATCACCAGGTCGTAGCGTTTGTGCGGCGTGCCCTCGACCGTCTGCAACCACATCGCCCCGGCATTGTTGACCAGGATGTCCACCCGGCCGAAGCGCTCCACGGTCCGGTCGACGAGGTTCTTCAGGTCCGACTCGGAGCGCACGTCGCAGCGCACGCCCAGCGCCTGCGCACCGCGCTGCTCGACCTCGCGGACCGTCTCGGGCACGGTGCCCGGCAGCCGTCCCCCGGCCTCCATCGTCTTCGCGCCGATCACGATATTGGTGCCCCGCTCGGCCAGGGCCAGCGCCAGCGCTTTGCCGATACCCCGGCTGCCGCCGGTGATGATCGCCACCCGATCCTGGAACTGGGTCATATTCCACTCCTCTCGCTCGTCATCACTGTCATTCGGCGACCGCCACCGCGGGCTCGCGCCGGGGGAGGTCGTACTGTTTGCCGACTTCCTGCTCGAACGACTCCGCCCACGCCTCCAGCCGGTCGACATTGCGGCGCATATCGCGGAATGTCTGGGTGGCGGTCTTGTCGGTGAGCAGATCCAGATGCAGCTGAGCGCAGATGGGTATCTTGCTGTACTCGACGAACAGGTACCTGTCCGGCTGCGGGGCCTGCGCCGCGAATGCCCGCAGATTCGCCTGCATGCGGTTCTGGATGCCCTGGAATCTCGTCGCGATGGGATGGAATTCCGCCGCCGCGTCCTCATTCGCGATCAGTCCGTGGAACAGCAGCGACGACGGCAGCGCCCAGTAGAACGAGGTATCCCACATCACCTTGGTGAACATGGCGGGCGCACTGCCGAAACCGGGATAGTTCTCGTGGTACATCGCCAGATAGTTCGGCCACAGATCCTCGAGCATGAGCCGGTTGTAGGTCGCGGCGACATCGGCGGTGAGTCGGCCGCCGCGGTCGAGTTCGACGAGCCGCGTGGTGATGTGGTTGGTGTAGGCGATGAAATCCGATCCGGGACTGTAGAAGGCGTCCAGGAAGACCGCCGCCTCACCGAGGCAGGCCCAGCGGTGATGCGAGAAGATCTGCCGTGAACCGTAACTCGCGTTGCGCATGCGCAGGAAGTCGATGGGCTCGGCGTCCCGGATGAAGTTCGCCAGTGTCGGCTCGTATTCGCCGAGCCACTGCCGCGCTTTGGCTTCGGTGGCATAGCTGCTGAACGGGTGGATGCGCTCGTCGGTCACGATGCCGATGCTGGTGTTCCCCGATGACAGCGGGATCATCCACACCCAGTACCCGGCACCCATCAGGTGGTTGGTCGAGAACCACCGGCGCTCCTGGGTTTTCGGCCGCCAGGTCAGGCTGGTGGTGTCGGTCATCCGCTCGACGTCGTATTCGCCGCGGAACCGCCACCACACCGCGTTGATCTTGTGCGGGCTCGGGGCGCCCAACTCCAGCTTGCGCTGCAACAGCCGCCGCCGCCCGGTCGCGTCCGCGACGAACCGCGCCCGCACCGCGCGATCCCCGCCCGCGCCGGGCATCTCGATGTGCACGACATGGTCGTCCTCGCCGGTCGCCAGGTCGACATCGGCCACCTTCGCCTGCTCGATCAGATCGACGCCGAGTTCCCGTACCCCGCGCCGCAGTTCACGTTCGAAGATGCCGCGGTCGATCTGGTAGGACGGCACCCGCGGGAACCGCCGGGCGCCCAGCTCCGGCCGCGCCTCGAACGGACCGTGCGCGTCGCCGAAGAACATGCGCAGCCCGAGCTTGTGCAGGTGCCGGGTGTTGAAATGCCCGGCGAGGCCGAGCTGTTCGGTGAAGTAGTGCGCACCGCCCTCGACGGTGGCCTCCCCCACCTTGTACGCGCCGTCGGGGATGACGTCGCCCGCGGTGCGCTCCACCACCAGCACCGACAGGTCGGGCATGGCGCGCTTCAGCTGTCTCGACAGGGTCAGCCCCGCCAGGCCGCCGCCGCAGACCACCACGTCGTACCGTTCGGCCGGATTCGTCGTCGCGTGATTCGTCATGTCAGCGCCCTTCCACCAGGCTCGTGAAACTCGGGAACGCGTCCTCGGCGGACAGCTCCGCGGCGATGGTCGCCATGACCCGCGGGTCCGCGTTCTGGATGAACAGATGGCCGCCGGGCACCGTGGTGAGCGAGAATCCGCCGCTGGTCAACTTGCCCCAGCCCTCCAGCTGTGACTCCTCGAACACCGGATCGTCCGCGCCGCGCAGCACGGAGATCGGGGCACGCAGCGTGTAACCGTTGTGGAAGCGGTAGTCGCCCAGCATCTTCAGGTCCGCGCGGATGGCGGGCAGCCAGTGCATGATCGCCGCCTCCTCCTCGACCGGGATGTCGAGCAGCTTGTTGTCCCGCAGCACCGCCAGCACCCGGCTGTCGGACTCGCCCGCCAGGTCGAAGCCGTCGCGAATGTGGTTCAGGTTCCGCACGTAGTCCTCGACCAGGACCGGTGAGGGCCAGCCGCCGATGATGAGCTTCATCGGCACCTCGTTGTACTGCTGTTCGAGGTATCGGGTGAGCTCGTAGGCGAGCAGTCCGCCCATGCTGTGCCCGTAGACGACGAAGGTGCGGTCCAGATAGGGCAGCATGGCCTCGGCCAGCTCCGCCACGAATTCCGGCATGGCGTCGATCGGCACGTCCTCGATCCGGTCCTCCCGGCCCGGGAACTGGATGCCCACCACCTCCACCGTCTCCGGCAGGTGGTTGGGCCACGGGGTGAACACCGAGGCCGCGCCGCCGACGAAGGGCAGGGCGAACAGCCGCACCGACGCGGTGTTGGAGCGGCCGACCACGGTGCGGATCCAGCGCTCCGGACCGGTGGCCGGAACGGCCGGAGTCGTCGCGACCCCGGATGTCTCGCCCAGCAGCTGGGCGAGCACCTCGTCCGCGAGCTCGACGATGCTCGGACCGCGCATCAGCCCCATGGTCGGGAAGTCGATCTCGAGATGTTTGGCCAGCATATTGCGGATCTGTCCCGCCATCAGCGAGTCCATCCCGAGATCGGTCAGCCCGACATCCCGGGCGAGACGCTCGACCGGCATGTCGAAGATCCGCGAGATCTGTTGCGATAGTGCCGTGACCAGCCGTGGCGCGCGCTCGGGCTCCGGGAGCTCGAACAGTTCGGCTCGCAGCCCCTCGGTGCCGAACGCGGCCGCGGCGCCGGCGCTGGACTGCGCGGTGAGGTGGGCCAGTCGCGGCGAGCTGCGCACGATCGGCATGACCTGGTTCATCTTCGCCCAGTTCACGCCGAA
This sequence comes from Nocardia sp. CC227C, assembly GCF_030767025.1. Lineage (GTDB taxonomy): Bacteria > Actinomycetota > Actinomycetes > Mycobacteriales > Mycobacteriaceae > Nocardia. Next base: position 225,742 of record NZ_JASITE010000005.1, read on the forward strand.
CACGCTGGCGCGGCTGACGCCGTGCGCCTGGCACCGGCCGATGAAGTCCAGGGCGTGGTCGGGTGGGATCGGGGTCCAGCCCAGCCAGGAGAGCGTGTCGAGCTTGTTGCGGGCGACGAATCCGACCTCCGCGATGGCGCCCCAGTTGACCGTCAGGGCGGGCAGCCCGAGTTCCCGACGGTGCAGCGCCAGCGCTTCCAGGAATCCGTTGGCCGCGGCGTAGTTCGCCTGCCCCGGGGTGCCCACGTTCCAGCTCATGGAGGAGAACATGACGAAGGCGTCCAGCTCCAGCGACCGGGTGTGGTTGTGCAGATGCCAGGCGCCGTCGACCTTGGGCCGCACCGCGCGCAGGAAATCCGCCTCGGTCATGGTGGCCAGCGGCCCGTCCGCGATGACCATGGCGGCGTGGTAGACACCGCGCAGCGGCGGCAGCGACGAGATCCGCTCCAGCAGCCCTTCGACCTCCGCCTCCACCGAGACGTCGGCGCGTTCGAGCACCACCGTGGCGCCCGCGGCCCGCATGGCCGCGATGGGCTGTTCGTTCTCCGCGTCGACCTGCGCCCGGCGGCCCACCAGCACCACGCTGCGCGCGCCGTTGTCCACCAGCCACTGGGCGGTGCGCAGGCCGAAACCCGTGTAGCCGCCGGTGATCAGGTACGTGCCGTCGGCGTCTACCGTGACGGCGTCGGTCGCGGTCGGATAGACCAGGACCTCGCTGTCGGGCTCGTATTCGACGACGACCTTGCCGATCTGTTTGGCGGTGGCCATGTAGCGGAACGCCGACGCCACCTCCGCCGCCCCGAAATCGGTGTGCGGCAGTGCCGGCAGCGTCCCCGCGGCCACGCCGTCGAGCACCCTGGTCATGGACTCGCGGCACAGCGCGGGGTCCTCCAGCAGCATCCGGTCGATATCGACGGCCGAGTAGCTGAGGTTGTTGCCGAACGGCCGCAGGCCCAGCTGGTAGTTGTCGTAGATATCCTTCTTGCCGATCTCGATGAACCGGCCCCGGGGCCGCAGCAGTTCGAGACTCTTCGGAATGGTCTCGCCCTGCAGGGAATTCAGCACCAGGTCGACGCCGTCGCAGCGCTGCCGGATCTCGTCGGCGAAGGCCAGGGATCGGGAGTCGAAGACCTCCGCGACACCCAGGCCGCGCAGATGGTCCCGCTTCTCCGGGCTGCCCGCGGTGGCGAGCACGGTCGCCCCGACGGAGTGGGCGATGTGGACGGCGGCCAGACCGACGCCACCGGCGGCGGCGTGCACGAGCACCCGTTCCCCCGCCCGCAACCGGCCCACCTCCATCAGCGCGTACCACGCGGTCAGGTAGGCCATCGGCAGGGTGGCGGCGTCGACGGCCGACAGGTGCTCCGGCGACGGATAGACGCGGCACGCGTCGGTGACCACCGACGACCCGAAACAGCCTCGGGCGAAAGCGATCACGCGATCACCGACCGCGATGTCGGCGACCTCGGACCCGACCGCCGTGACGATGCCCGCGCACTCCACGCCGAGGTTCTTCTCGTAGAACCCGCCGTAGGTCGCTCCCTCCGACAGCGCGCCGAGGGTCAGCATGATGTCGCGGAAGTTCAGGCCGGTCGCCTCCGGCCGGATGGCGACCTCGGTGGCACCGAGTTCGGGCCGCACCTGCCGCTGGTAGCGCAGTTCCTCGATACCGGGCTCGGCCGGAACCGACAGGGCGAACGCGGTGTCGTCGGACACCCGGGCGGGTGTCGCGACCGATGCCTCGAATTCGGCGGGCGAGAGGTGCTCGAAGCGGTCGGTGTAGCGGATGTCCCCGCGGTAGGCGACCTCCTCCTCCGCGGTCCGCACGTGCAGGAGTTCGTCGAGGAGTTGCGCGGCCCGCCGGTCGGCGGCGGCGGCCGGATCGAAGTCGATGATCTTCGCGCGCAGACTGCTGTGCTCGCTCAGCAGCACCCGGAGGATGCCCCAGCTCGGCAGCTGCGACACCGCGACGCTGTCGCCCCGCTCCACCAGCGGACCACCGGCGGTGGCCACCCAGAAGCGCGGCGCCACCGGCTGTTCCAGCTTCTCGACGGCCTGTGCCAGTGCGATGACGCTGTAGGCGGCATGGCTCTCCACCCGTGCCAGCAGCTCGGTGGTGAGGTCCGACACGGCGAAGTCCAGATTCCACAGGTGCAGCACCCCGGCCACGGTCCCGGCGCGGTCGCGGACCTGCCCGAGTACGCGCTCGAGATCCGCGCCGCTGGTCGGATCGACCCGGAAGGCGCGGGTGTCGACCTGTTCGTAGGCGTCGCCGCGGGTGACCACGACACTGTCCGCGGCGGCCGCCCCGAGCAGCGAGAGATACTGTTCGGCAACGCCGTCGGCGTCCGCCAGCACCACCCAGGCCCCCGGTTCGACGCGCGGCTGATGCGGCTCGAGAGCCACCTCGGGTGTCCGCGCCACGATGACCGAGCAGCCGGTCTGCTCCGGATCGGTCATATCGGAGAAGATCTGCACGTGTTCGAAGCCCGCGGTGGGCAGGAACTCCCGCCAGGTGGCCTCCGACATCAGGGGGTAGTCCGGGCGCAGGTCGTGGTCGGCGAAGCGCCACCACCCGTCGGTCATGCCGAAGGTCAGGTCGACCCAGTGCGGCGGATTCGTCTCCTCGACGATCACCATCAGGCCGCGCGAGGTGAGCAGCCGGGTGACATTGTCCAGCGTGGTCCGCAGCTTCTCGGTGGCGTGCAGCACATTCGCCGCCACCACGATGTCGAAGTAGTGCGGATCGAAACCCTGCTCCTCGATATCGGTCTCGATGTCGAGAATCCGGTAGTCCACGAAGTCGTGGTCGGCGAAACGCTGCCGCGCCTTGCCCAGGAACAGCTGGGTGATGTCGGTGAACACGTATTCCGCGCGGTCGGCGGGCAGTTCGGACAGGATCCACCCGGTCGTGCCCGCGGTGCCCGCCCCGATCTCCAGCACCCGCACCGGCCGATCGCTGGGCAGCCCGCGCACGCATTCCGCGACGAGTGCGGCGACCGTGCGGTTGCAGCGCTCGAAGGAGAACGACGACTCGTAGAGATCGACCACCGATTGGAACTCGCTCTCGGGGAAGATGAGTTCGATCGGATTGACCTCGTCGCGCAGGACGGCGGCCTGCCGCGGACCACACCGTTCCAGCACCAGGTACTCGGCCTCGCATTCGGGATGCCGTTCGCGCAGCGCGGCCAGCTCGGCGGCCGTATCGACCCGGGCGGGAACCCGCTCGATCCGCCAGCCGTCCCCGTCCCTGCCGGTGATCCCGTGCCGGGTGCACAGTTCCAGCAGCCGAGCGAGGTAGTCGCGGTGCTTGTCGCGCACGCCCAGCTCGCGGGCGATCTCGTCGAGGGTGCAGCGCCGCCCCGGCGTGAAGTCCATGCCCAGCTGGTGGAAGCCCTCGGTCACGTAGGCCATGCACAGCCGGTTCATCTCGGCCTCGGTCTCCGCGTGGTAGTGGCGGTTGACCGGCCAGTTCCGCACCTCGTCGAGAACCGGTTCGGCCGCCGCGCGCAGGGCCTCGTCCGCGGGCACGAAATCGGCGGGCAGCAGGGTCTTCGTGCGCACCGGGGCCGGACGCCACCGGTACTCGTAGAGCCACTGCGACAGCGCGTCGCGGTCCTCGGTGCTCTGGGTGATCGACTTGCCCTTGAAGCCCTCGAATTCGGCCACCAGCGTGCCGTCCTCGTTGACGAGCCAGAGATCTCCCTCGCAGTAGGCGAGATCGTCGAGGACGTGCGCGCGCCCGTAGCAGTAGACGCGGCTGCCCGCCTCGGCGTGGAAGCTGAACCGCTTGACCTCGAACGGGATGTAGAGGTGCTTGTCCTCGGTATTCGGATCATTGCCCATGGCGATGGACAGCGACTGGAAGCACGCGTCGAGCAGCGCCGGGTGGATGGTATGGCGCGGCGCCTCATCGGCCAGCGCCTCGGGGGTGTCGATGCGCCCGAGCGAACGCAGCTCGCCGTAGTGGAGTCTGGTGATCGCGCGGAAGCTCGGTCCGAGTTGCAGACCGTTGTTGCGGAACTTCGCGAATACCTTCTCCGGCTCGAACTCGACCGGGCAGTCCGCACCGAACTCCGAGAACGGCACCGGCAGTTCGGTATCCGGTGCGCCGCGGCGCACCGTCCCGACCGAATGCGCTACCCAGTCCTTGTCGCCGTCCTGGAGGCTGTACACGGTGAAGTGCAGCGACGGGGTCAGCACGACCTGCACCAGCGGGGCCGGGCGGTCGTCGAAAACGAACAGCGGCCGCCGGAATTCGACGTTCTCGATGGAGTAGCGGCCCGGACCGAACGCGTCCTGCGCGCAACCGACGATCAGATCGAGGTGCCCCGCGCCGGGGAAGACGATCGGCCCCTGGACGCGATGGTCCTCGAGCCAGGGGAACACGGCGGTGTCCATGACGAATTCCCACACGTGCTTGTCCGGTTCGTCGGCGGCGAGACTGCGGGTCCCCACCAGCGGATGGCCGAGCGACGGGAAGCGGTTCTCGCGCGAGACCGGGGTCTCCAGCCAGTAGGTTTCGCGCTGCCACGGATAGAACGGCACCGGAACGCGTTGGGGGACACCGTCGTACACGGCGTCCCACGCCGGGTCGTATCCGGTCGCGTACAGCGTCGCCAGCGCGGACAGCAGGGTGACGCGATCGCTCTGCTTGCGGTGCAGCGACGCCACCGCCACGCCCTCGGCCTGCCGCTGTGCCAGCAGCTCGCCGATGGCGGTGGAGTGGATGGGGTGCGGACCCAACTCGACGACGGTCAGGTGCCGGTCCGCGACGAGCCGGTCGATGGTGGGCGCGAACCGCACCGGCTCGCGCACATTGCGCCACCAGTACTCGGCGTCGAGCCCGCCGGTCGGCACCACATCCGCGCTCACGGTCGAATACATCGGAATCTCCGCCGGACCGGAGGTGAGCCCGGACAGCGACGACAGCAGCTCCTCGCGCAGCGGGTCCATGTGATGGCTGTGGAAGGCCACGCTGACCTGGAGCATGCGACAGAAGACGCGGTCGCGTTCCAACTCGACCCGAATCTCCTCCAGCGCGTCGGGATCACCGGCCAGCGCGGTCGACTCCGGGCCGTTGAGCGCCGCGACCTCCACCCGCCCGCGATAGCCGGTGATGCGCCGCTCGGCCTCGTGGTGGGGCAGGCCGACGGCCAGCATCTTCCCCTTGCCCGAGGCCCGCTGCTGCACCCGGCTGCGATGGAAGATGACCCGCACCGCGTCCTCGAAGGTCAAGGCGCCCGACACGCACGCGGCGGCCACCTCGCCGATGCTGTGCCCGACCACGGCCGACGGCACGATGCCCCAGCTCTGCCACAGCCGCGCCAGGCCGAGTTGCACCGCGAAGACCGCGGGCTGCGCGATATAGGTCTCACCGATGCGACTGTCCGCCTCATCGCGGCCGAGTTCCTCGAGCACGCTCCAGTCGCCGTGCTTGCGCAGTTCGGCGTCGACGCGCTCGACGGTCTCCCGGAATACCCCACCGCGGCCGAGCAATTCGCGCGCCATGCCCCACCACTGGGGTCCCTGGCCCGAGAAGACGAACGCCACGCCGGAGGTCTTGGCCGACTTCGTGCCGCCGCGCAGCGCGTCCGGCGCGGAGCCACGCGCCACATCGCGCAGGGCGTCGCGCAGTTCCTCGGTGGAGGCGCAGACCAGGGCGAGCCGATGGTCGTGATGCGAGCGCGCCCGTGCCTGCGTGGACGCGATGGCGGCCAGGTCGGCCGCGGGCCGCTCCAGGAATTCGGCGTAGCTGGCGGCGTAGGCTCGCAGGGCCGCGCCGGTTTTCGCGCTGAGCGTGAACAGCACCGGTTCGTCCACGCTGTCCCGGGCCGCGCTGTCCCGGGCCGCGCCGGTCTCCTGGGCGGCGGGCAGTCCCTCCAGGATCACATGGGCGTTGGAGCCGCCGAAGCCGAACGAGTTCACCCCCGCCAGGCGCGGTCCCGGATTCGGCCAGGGCTGCCGGGCCGTCGCCAGCCGCAGCCCCAGCTCCTCGAAGGGGATGGTCGGATTCGGCTGCTCCGCATGCAGATTCGCCGGAATCTCACCGTTCTCGACGACCAGGCACGCCTTGACGATGCCGACCATCCCGGCCGCCGATTCCAGGTGCCCGACATTCGACTTCACCGCGCCGACGATGCAGGGGCCCTGGCCGTTGCGCCCGGCTCCCAACACCTTTCCCAGTGCCCGCGCCTCGATGGGATCGCCGACGGCGGTACCCGTCCCGTGCGCTTCGATGTAACCGATATCGGTCGGCGCGACGCCCGCGTCCCGGCAGGCGTCGATGATCATCTGCGCCTGCGCGTCCTCACTGGGCACGGACATGCCGTTGGTGCGGCCGTCCTGATTCGTCGCGCTGCCGCGGATCACCGCGTAGATGTGGTCGCCGTCGGCGACGGCGGCGGAGACCGGCTTGAGCACCACGGTGCCCGAGCCCTCACTGCGGATGTAGCCGTCACCGGACTCGCTGAACGACTTGCACCGGCCCTCGGGGGACAGGAAGGTGCCCTGGCTGAATCCGATGGTCGCCTCGGGCAGCAGCAGGGTGCTGACGCCGCCGACAATCGCCATCGACGCCTCGCCGGAGCGAATGCTGCGGCACGCCAGGTGAATCGCGACCAGGGACGACGAACACGCGGTGTCCACCGTCATACTGGGACCGCGCAGGTCGAGCAGGTACGAGACCCGGTTGGCCACAATGCAGTTCGTGACGCCGGTCATGGTGTGGCCGCCGATGAGGTAGCGGTTCTCGGGATTGAGCTGGATGATGCCGTAGTCGTGGCCGGACACGCCGGCGTACACGGCGGTCTTCGTCCCGGCCAGCTGCTCCGGGACGATGCCGGCGTCCTGCAACGCTTCCCAGGTCGTCTCCAGGAACAGCCGCTGCTGCGGGTCGATCCGGGCGGCCTCGGTGGGCGTGATGCCGAAGAAGTGCGCGTCGAAGGCGGCGACGTCGTCGACGTAGCCGCCCGTTCGGGTCCGCATATGTCCGGGCCGTCCCGCGTCGCGGTCGTAGAACGCCGCCGCCGTCCACCGATCGTCGGGTACCTCGCGCACGCCGTCGCGTTCCTCGAGCAGGAGTCGCCAGAAATCGTCGACATTGCGAACGTGTCCCGGGAATCGGCAACCGATTCCCACAATGGCGATGCCCTCGTTCTCGGTCGGCATGGCATCGGTCGGGGAGATGTGAACAGAATTCATCGAAAAGCCTCGCCTTTGTAACAGCATGCCTATCGGCAGATTTCATCTGCGGATCGATCGAATATCACGATCTGCTTCCGATGAAATCGTATGTGAATTGTTTTTCATCCACATCCCCCCGGCCGGGTGGAATGCAATTAACCGGCCGCGAGAAATATATTCAGCCGGCGGCGGACCGGGTGGAACTCGCGCGACGACCGAGCCGGACCGGCACATTGCCGTAGCCACGGAAAGTGAGCTGCGGGCGCAGCCGCGGCGGCGCGGCCGCCTGCATATCGGGAAAGCGCTCGAACAGCGCCCGCAGCGCGTACGCGGCCTCCATACGGGCCAGATTGGCCCCGAAGCAGGAGTGCACGCCACTACTGAACGCCAAATGCTCTTTGGCGTTCGGACGGGTGATATCGAATCGCTGCGGATCGGCGAATACCTCGGGGTCGCGATTGGCCCCGGCCAGCGACAGCATGATCATATCGCCCGTGTGCAGTTGCACCCCTTCCAATTCGACATCGGTCAGCGCTTGGCGAGCCGTGATGAATACCGGCGGCTCGTAGCGCAAAACCTCCTCGACCGCATTGGGCCACAGTTCCGGTTCGGCGCGCAGCCGGTCCAACTGGTCGGGATGCCGCAACAACAGGGTGATCGCGCTGGCGATCAAATTGGCCGTGGTCTCGAAACCCGCTCCGATAATGATGCTGGCATTGGCCTTGAGCGCGTACTGATCCAATTCGCCGCTGCCGATCATGGTGCTGAGGATGTCCTCGCCCGGTTCCCGCCGCAGTCGATCGATGTGCTGGTCCAGGTAGTCGTTCAACTGCTGGGCCGCGCGCATGGCCCGGTGGTACCGGGGCCAGGAGATGCCGACATCCAGCATCGGCGTCATCTCCTCACCCCAGAACAGGAACTTGTCCTGGTCCTCGTCGGGCATGCCGAGGATCTCGAAGATGATCGCGATGGGCACGCGCGAGGCGAAGGTCTCGACCAGGTCGACCGAACCGCCCGAGGGCAGGGCATCGAGCAACTCCGCGGTGACGGTCTCCACCCGGTCGCGCAGCCTGCCGACGGCGCGCGGGGTGAACGCCGAGACCACCGGCTTGCGCATCTTGGCGTGCTCCGGCGGGTTCAAGCGCAGCATGGCCGGTGGATCTGCCGGATTGGCCGGTGGCGGAACACGATTCGCGAACTTCTGCAAGACCGCGGGGATCTTGATGCGGGCCGAGCTGCGGACGCCGAACCGACTGTCCCGCAGGATCATTCGCGACAGCTCATAGTCGCAGGTCGCCCAGGGCAGCGGGGTCTTCACCAACTTGCCCTGCGCCCGGATGTGCTCGATGAAGGGGTGCGGATCCGAAATACCCTGTGGCCCCATCATTTTGGCGAAGGTGTCACCGCGCATCGTCTGCACGCGCAGCACCAGTCGCGGCACCCCCTGCAGTGACAACCAGCGCAACCAGTATTGCAGTGTCATTTTCTCACCTGCCCATGCTTTGGAGAATCGTAAGACCGCCGCACCGGGGGACACATCCCCCCGATCGGGTGGGCGTGCGCCGGATGCGACGTCACGACAGGAACTCCCGTTCCAGCCGCCGGAGTTCGTGATACGACCGTTCGATCTCGGCGGCCTCCGGGTGCACCAGGAACACCACGCCCGGTGACGAATTCAGGTCGACCGTCGGCCTGGTCATGGCCCGGTCGCGGATCCGGAATCGCACGCTCTGGAAGGCCGGAAGCGATTCGAGCGCGGCGCGCAGGGCGTCCGCGGGCAGCGGTGTCGCCCGGCGGGCGATGAGATTCACGCAGCGCGCCCGCTCGCGCCGGGAGTACACCGGGGGCTGGGCCGCCAGCGCCCGCCCGCCGCCCAGATAGCAGTCCACGGTCAGATCGACCTGGTTCACACCGGTGCAGCGATCGAGCGCGCGCGGCTCGGCCAGACCGGACAGCCGAGCCCCGGTCTCCAACAGCACCGGCCCCGCGGCGGTGCGGATCAGCTCGGTGTGCGCGGGGCCGTTGGCGACACCGAGCGCGTCGAGCACACCGCGGACGTAGGCGAAGATCTCCGCCGAGTGCGGATCCGATGGCGCCAGCAGGTCCTCGTAGTCGTAGATCCGGCGCTCATCGCCCACGGTCGCCTTGTGGCTGACCCAGGCGTCGGTGATCCGGTGCACGCCGTCGCGGCTGACCGAATTGACGACGTATTCCCGGCCGACCAGGTACTCCTGCGCCAGCACCGCCTCATTGGTCCGCAGCATCAGATTCGTCTTGCCCAGAATCGTGTCCACCGCCGCGCTCACCTGCGCGTCGGTCTCGGCGACGAAGACGTCCTCGGATCCGGCGCTGTCCAGCGGTTTGATCACCGTGCGCCGCAGGCCGGTGGCGCGCCGCCAGGCCAGCAGCTCCGCCGCCGCGGTGCCGCGGGCCTGCGCGGCGGTGCGCAGCCCGGCGGCGGCCACCGCCTCGAGCATGTGGAACTTGTCGCGCCGCACCCGGGACCGGTGCGGATCGTTGCCGCGCAGCCCCAGCTTCGCGGCGATCTCGTCGGCGACCTCGACACCGAACTCGCTGGCCGCGATGACCGCGATCGGATGCTCCTCGGCGAGTACGCGCAGGACCTCGTCGGCTCGGTCCGCGTAGCAGATGTCCGCGTCGAACTGCGTGACGGGCAGGCTGGCCGCGAAGACTGCGGGCAGGCTGGCCCGCGACCGAATGTGGATCAGCCGGTACCGGTTCCGCACCCGGGGCACCAGCAGCGCCCCGGTGGACAGTGCGTCCACCAGCACCACGGCGGCGGGTTCGCGGCGATCGGTCATGAGTTTCCCCTCGGGGGAATCAGGCGGCTGTCGTAGCGGTTCGCGACATGCTCGAGCATGGTGTAGAGCCGGTCGGAGCCGAGCCGGCCGGAGATGTCGGCGGCGGTGGCGCGGGGCAGCGGCAGCCGACCCAGCGCACCCCACCGCAGCGCGCCCCGATCGTCGATGACACAGGTGGCCGCGCCCGCATTGTCGGCGTGCAGGCAGTAGGGCACATCCAGCAGGCCGGAGGCGAAGGCCGCGACCAGCGCGTCCCCGATATCCGGGGCGAGGTCGAGCACGGCGTCGACGAGCGTCCGAGCCTCGTCGAGGATCTCCTCGAAATAGTCGTCGTCGGAACAGTCGTCGTCGGGATGGTCGTCGCCAGGGTAGTCACCGCCGGAATGGTCATCGCCGGGGTAGTCACCGCCGGTGCCCGCGTCCACAGCCGGGGACGGTCGCTCGATCTCCGCGGCGGCGAGGCGCAGCGCCGCGACATTCTCGGCGATGGACGGGATCTGCCACGCCTCGGACACCGTTTTCACGATCATCCGTTCGCACCCGGCGTCGCGGGCCAGGCGCGCGCTGTCGCGGATCAGCAGTTCCGCGCCGTCCGGTGTGCGCGGGAACAGCCCCATGTAGGTGTAGAGCACCACGTGCCAGGTCACATCGCCCAGGTAGGTCGCGGCGAGGGTGCGCAGCGCCCGCAGAGCGCCGCGGTCCTGCGCGGCCGATGTCCCCTGCGCATAGCTGAACGACATGTGGCGCAGCCCGTGCTGCCGGAAGAAGCAGCCCTCCAGCACACCCATCGCCACCAGCAGCGACGGTGGGCACAGCTGACCGAGCAGGCAGCCCCCGAAACTCTCGATATGGCCGCGCTCGGTGTGGTCGGCGAGGAACCGGCAGCTGACCGCCCAGGCCCGCACCGCTTGGCGCAGCGGCACCCTGCTGTAGGGCAGGCAGTAGGAGACCGGACCGCCCTCGGTCGCGTCCAGCCCGAGCTCGACCAGCCGCCGGAAGACGCCGAGCGGCAGTGCGGTGCCGTGCCGCACCTGAACCGGGAAGCCGGGACCGTACAGCCCGGCGAGCAAGGCGGCGGTCCGCTCGATCGGATGGGAGACGATCGGATACCCGTTCAGTTCCTCCCCGGCGGCCAGGCGTTGCAGCGGGGTCGTGTAGTCGCCGACGCGGGTGTAGCTGTCCAGCGTCAGCGTGCCGACGACCGGGCAGTCCAGGGCGGCGACCCGGGCCAGCCCGGACCGCATGGTCGCTACCGTGCCGAATCCCATGCGCGGCTGCACCACCGGTCCCGCCCCGGCTCGATCCGCCACGAAGCGGTCCAGATACCCGCTCACGTCACCGGCCCGAGATCAGCTCGAGCGTCGGGCGGCCCGAGTCCGGGTCCACCGTGCGCACCCGGGCCTTGTGCGGATCGCCCGCGCGCACCCGCGCCATCACCGTGTCACCGGCCGCGAAATCCACCAGCGAACTGCGGTAGAGCGTGCGCAGATGAGCCAGTGACAATCCCGAGATCTCCTGCAGCCAGGCGGCACAACGCGCATCCGCGGCGTCGCCGCGCAGCGTGGCCAGCACGGCGGGCAGCTCGTCGCGCCACCGCGGATGGCAGCGGTGCACGAAGTCCGCCAGCCGCGCCCCCGCGTCGGTGAACGGCGAGAACACCATGGTGACGAGCATGTCCGGCCGGAGCCCGAAGGCGCGCTCGGCGTAGTCGTCGGCCAGCGCGCGCCGCTCGGCGACCTTCTCCGGCGAGTCGTAGCGTTCCAGCGCCAGCCGAATCAGCCGATCCGGCATCTCCTTCTTGCGCATCACCGTCTCCGCGAATTCCAGGTACTCCCCGATGCCCGCGGCGTAGGTCCGGCCCTCCACGTACTCGGCGCGCAGCCCCCGCAGGTGGGCCATGAGAGTCGGGTTGGCGCAATCGGATTCGGTGAAGCTGAAGGCGAGGTCGTCGAAACGGAAGCCGAGGAATTCGACGATCAGATCCCAGTGGTCGTCCACCCGATAGCTGACGAGGTCGTAGATGGAGACGAAGGCGGGCTGCACCGCGCGATCGCCCACCGCGACCTCGCGGGCCGCCACCTCCGGCGAGCCGTCGCCGAACAACTCGCGGAAGTAGGCGTCACCGATGCCGCGCAGGGCGATCAGCAGATCCTGGAAGGTCATGCCGTGGCGGCGCACGTCGATGCCGATCCCCTCGGCCAGACGCCGGATCCACGCCGCGTAGAGCATCTGCTCGCGGCGCGAATCACCGGTCATGACGGCGTCCACGCCGCCGCCCCACCAGACCGCCCGGCCGTAGAAGTCGGCGACCGCGAGATTGCAGCTGTTGCAGAAGGTGGGGCGGCCGTCACCCGCCGAGCGGTGCCCGTTCATCAGCACGTCGAGCCGGTTGACCGCCACCAGGTGTTCGGGCAGCGGGAGGTCGACGTCGAAGCGGCGGACCTCGGTGTGGTCGACGGTGAGCAGCTCGGCGCGTTCGTCGTCGAGCAGCCCCAGCGCCGCGTACACCCGCTCGATGTTCTCCATCACCGCGCGCGGGACCCCGGCGTGGCGCATATTCGCCACGCGGACACCGAAAGTCGTGCCGTGCGCCAGCGCCAGCCGCAGCTGCACGGCCCGGACGAACGCGACCACATAGGTGCTGTCCTTACCGCCGCCGTAGGCCACCATGACCTTGTGGTCGGCGATCCGGTCGAGACCGCCCGCGGCCTCGACGAGCGAGTCGCCCACCGCCGCCACGCCGTCCCGCTCGGCCGGGGTGAGGAAGTCGATCAGCCGCTCGTAGCGTGCCCGATCATCCTGTGCCTGTTGCTCGTTCACAGCGGTTCCGCCTCGAAGTCGAAGTTCTCGATGATCTTGTGGATGCCCGCCTCGACGACGTGCTCGTCGTCGTGCAGCAGAATGAACCGCCCGCGATGCAGCGCGTCGTAGGAGCCGCCGGGCGCAAGCACCTGTCCGGGCTCGGGCAGCAGTTCACGCCAGACGGTCGGCACCTGATCCCGCATGGATCCGGCCCGCAGCACCCGTTCGGCGTGCTCGGCCGGCTTCGGCACGACCAGCCAGCCCCCGGAGGTCTCCGCCGGTGCCGGCGGTGCGGCGAGCGGGTCGCCCACGAGCGCGCGCAGCCAGAGTTCGTAGAGGTTGACGCCGAACGCCTTGTTGATCAGGTGCGGCACCTCCGCGCCGCCCACCCGGCCGCCGATCTCCAGGAATACCGGAGCGCCGTCCGGCGGCAGGAAGATCTCGAGGTGGAAGGGCAACCGGCGCAGGCGCAAGGCCGCGACGACCTGTCGGGAGAAGTCCTCCAGCAGGGTGCGCCGCGGCGACGGACCGAGCAGTACCGAGCCGAGCGGCGTGCCGCCGGTGAACGACAGACAGTCGTTGACGTAGCGGGCGGTCGCCTGGAAGGTGATCCGGGAGTCGTCGTCGGCGAAACCGTCGACGTGGTAGATGTCGCCCGCGATGAACTCCTCGATCTCGTAGCGGGACGAATCGACGGTCGCCAGCGCGGCTTCCAGTTCGGCCGCGTCGTCCACGCGCAGCACGCCGATGCTGGCGGCGGAGTCGACCGGCTTGAGGATCAGCGGATACCCGCACTCGGCCGCGAAGGGCCGGGCCAGCTCGCAGCGGGCGAAGCGGGGTACGCGCAGGCCGGCCTCCACCAGCACCTGCTTCATCCGCACCTTGTCCCGGTAGACGGCCACCTCGTCGACCGTCGGCCCGGGAATCGCGAACCGCTCACGCACCCGCGCCGCGGTCTCCAGCGTGAATTCCGAGAGCGCGATCAGCAGGTCCACCGGACCCACCCGCTCGATGACCTCCCCGACGGCCGCCCCCAGCTCGGTCACCTCGTTGACATCGGAAACCGTTACGCGGCAGGCGATTCGCTCGGGATCGGCCAGCACGCCGTCGGCGCCGGGGCCGTCCACGACGTAGCTCACCCGATGGGCGTCGTGGTCGATGAACTCCTCGTAGCGGGTGAGTTCGTTGTCCCAGCGCACCCCGTCGGCGAATCGCGGCCACTTGTTGACGATGACGATGTGCATCAGCGCACCTCCGGTGTGGTGATCTGCTCGCCGTCCCAGGGGGTCGCGACGGCGGGCTCGGCGCGCCAGGACGAGAACCCCTGCGCGATACCGAAATTCAGCAGCCCGCGGAATCGGGCGATGGCGTCGTCACCGGTGAAGACGTCCAGGTAGCCCGCGTCGAGCAGTTCACGGCGGACCCGGTCGTCGTCGGACACCGCGGTCGTCAGCTTGCCGCCGACGACGCACGGCACGGCCAGCCCGTCGGAGTGGACGGCCGACAGCAGCACGCGCGCGCCGTGGAACCCGTGCCCGTTGACGCTCGACACGACCAGCAGATCCGGCCGGTCCTCGCGCAGCGCGCGGATGACCTCGCCGGTCGGCGTGCAGGTGCCCAGATTGCGCACTCGCGCGCCGTATTCCTCGAGCAGTTTTTGCAGGTAGACCAGATTCCAGAGGTGGGAATCGGATTCGACGGTGCACAGCACGCACCGGAAGCGACTGTTCATGCCTCGACCTCCACGGTAGCGGTCTCGCGGGGTTGCAGCGCCTTGCGGAAGGCGGCCATGGTCAGCGGCAGGAGTACGGCGCCGAACAGGCACAGCAGAGCGCTGAGCCACAGCACGAGCCGTTGGGGGCCGACGCTGGCGCCCACCCCGCCGATCATGAGTCCCGCGATCGGATAGGACACCAGGTTGAGCAGATAGAACGGACCCATCACCTTGCCGAGGTGCTCGCCGGGAATCACCTTGAGGCGCTGGGTGCGGTTGTAGACGTTGTAGAGCGCGGCTCCGACGATCACCGCGACGAAGGCGGGTGCGTAGACGAGATACGACGGCGCGAACGCGGCGACCAGCAGGGCGGCGCAGATCAGCGTGAAACCCGTTACGCCGACGAGGCCGATGCCGAAGTGCCGCAACAGTATCGGGATCATCAGCAGGTTGAGCAGCCCCATGATCCCGACCGCGGTGTTGAGCAGGCCGTATGCCGAATCCGGGGCTTGGAACACATCGGTGATCAGTGCCGCGTTGGCCGCCAGCAGTACACCCACCACCAGATTGATGGCGAAGTTCAGCACGCCGAGCAGCAGCACCGGACGGATGCTCACCAGCAGCCGCCAGCCGATGGCCAGTTCGGCGAGCACCTCGCGCGCCGCCTGCCGCACCGGGGATTCACGCCGCGGGCGCGGCAGCGGCAGCCAGGTCGCCGCGGCGATCGCGAAGGCGGCGGCCGCGACCAGCAGCAGCCACAGTTTGCCCAGGAACAGCGCGGCCACGGTCGCCAGCGCGGGGCCGAGCGCCATGGCCAGCAGCTCCATATTCTGGACCAGCGACTGCACGGCCGCGACCTGCGACGGCGGCGCCAGCTGCGGCACCATCTTCTCGATCGACATCCGAATGGGCGCCATGCAGACCGACAGGCACCCACCACCCGCCATCAGGGCGACCGTCGTCCAGCCGGGCTCGGCGAGGCACACCAGCAGCACCGTGATCAGGATGAGCGAGCGCAGCAGCGAGACCCGAGTGAACAATCGCGCTCCGCCGTCGCGGTCCGCGAGCAGGCCCGCGAAGGGGTAGGCCAGCAGTCCGGGCAGCCATTCGAGCGCGAAGGCGAAGCCGAGGGCGGAGACCTCACCGGTGTCCTGGAAGATCAGCAGCGGCACCGCGAACAGGATCACCTGTTCGGCCACCAGGCCGAGCAGTACCCCGGAGGCGAACAGCGCGCGATGCCGAACGTTCGCCCCTGGGCTCACGCCGACCCTCCGCCGCGTTCCCGTTCCCGGATGAGCGGCAGCACATGGGTGTAGAAGATGCGCATCTCGTCGCGGGTCGGCCAGCCGGAGAAGATGAACTCGCCGACCCCGGCCGCGCGGTAGGAGTAGAGGTAGTCGGCGACCTCCCGGTAGCTGCCCACCACGCACAGCGCCGGACCGCCCCGATACGGCACGAAACCGGAGTAGATCATCGGGGAGAGCCAGTCGTCGTCGGCCTGCGCGGCAAGCCGGAAGGAGGTCTTGACGGCCTCGGAATCCGAAGCGGCGACGAACTTCTCGACCCACGCCCGATGCGCCTGATCCGGATTCTCCTGCATGGCGGCGAGATCGGCGAGCGCCTGCTCGCGGGTGGCGCGGGCCAGGACGTGCATGCGGATGCCGACCCGGGTGCCCTTGTCCAGGACCGGCCGGGCCGCGGCCTCGATGCCCTCGGGGGTGTCGCCGTAGCGCAACCAGCAGTCCGCGTACATGGTCGCGGTCTCCTTGGCGATCTCCGAGGCCCCACTGAGGTAGATCTCCGGTCGACCGCCGCCCTTGTAGCCCAGGCCGAGTTCGGCGTCCTTGATGACGTAGTGGTCGCCCTCGTGGGTCAACGGCGACTCCCCGTTCCAGAACCGGTGGCAGACCTCCAGGAACTCCTGGGTGCGGGCGTAGCGGCCGTCGTGGGCCACGAAATCGCCGTAGTATCCCTGCTCCACGGGCGAGATCCCGGCCACCAGATTCAGCGCGATGCGGCCGTCGGACATCCACGAGATGGTGTTCACCACCTGCGTGAACAGTGTCGGAGACAGCAGTCCGGGCCGGTAGGCGAGGATGAAGGTGACATCGCGCGTCTCCCGGACCAGCGCGCCGATCAGCGGCAGCGGATCGGGCATGTAGTGGGCGATGCCCATGAGCAGGGAGTCGACGCCGAGCCGGTCGGCCTCCCGCGCGAACGCCACCATCCCGTCGAAGTCGAGTTCGCCGACCCGATACTTCTCGGTGGCCGACTGCTGTCCACTGTCGGCCGGGGCGCACCAGTGGAATCGCAATTCTCCGGAATCATGGTTTCGCGCTGCCGAGATCGGGGCGAACTCCATACGATCAGAATTCATTTATCGAGATTCATTTCGGTCTCAGAATTGATCAGTAAAGCTTCCCGACCGAGGTTAATCGCGTGTTACGACCGGTGTCAACCAGCGGTTTCGCGCCGCACCAGATTGTCGAAATCCCCCCGAACGGGTGATGGACACACCTCTTCCAACACCCGATAATGAGCTTCGGCTACACAATTCTTTTCGGTAAAGATCCAATTATCCGATCAACCTTCACCACTATTGAACGGACCGGACTTGCCCACTGAATCGACCGAATCGACGGCATCGGCACTCCCGTCGACACGCGCACATCTCACCTCACCCCGGACCATCGCGACTTTGACAGTGCAGTCGGCCTTCCAGGCGGCCGCACGGGAATTCCTGACCGCCGAGGGTTTCACCGAACTGCTGCCGCCGATCATCGGCCCGGTGACCGATCCCGGGTCCCGCGGCGCGAAGCAGGTCGACATCGACTACTACGGCCATCGATACAAGCTGATGACCAGCGGAATCCTCTACAAACAGGCGTCACTGCTCGCCTTCGACAAGATCTTCCACGTGGCCGCCAATGTGCGGCTGGAGCCGCTCGACACAGCGGTGACGCATCGCCATCTGGTCGAGTTCCACCAACTCGACGTGGAGATCGCCGGCGGCTCCCGGGACGACGCGATGGATGTCGCCGAACGCATGACGACCTACGCGGTGGAGTACGTGCTCAGCAATACCAAGCACGAACTGGCGGTGCTCGGCCGCGACGTCGAACAGCTGCACCGGGTGCTCGCGGGCCCCTACGGCCGCAAGCGTCATACCGAGGCGGTGCGCGAACTGCGCGAGCTGGGCTACGACCAGCCGGAGCACACCGAGATCGAGTGGGCCGGTGAGGAACTCGTCTCGGCGGCGGCGACCCGCCCGTTCTTCATCACCGACTACCCGAAGGGGTCCCGGGGTTTCTACGACCGGGAGGATCCGGACTCGCCCGGCGTGCTCCGCAATTTCGACCTGATCTTCCCCGGCGGCTTCGGGGAGATGATGAGCGGCAGTGAGCGCGAGTCGGACTACCGCACCCTGCTCACCCGGATTCGCGAAACCGGGGAGAACCCGGCCAAATACGAGTGGTATCTCGCCCTGGCGCGCGAAGGACTGCCGCCCAGTGCGGGATTCGGCCTCGGGGTGGAACGGTTCACCCGCTTCCTCTGCGGCTCCGACGCCGTCTGGCAGGCCACCGCCTACCCGAAGCTGCCGGGAGACCCGCGACCATGAGCGCCCTGACAGCCCCGGGTTTTCCGGAACGGGAGGTACGTGCCCGCGCCCGAACCGCGGCGGCCGCGGTCTTCCCCGACCGCGCCCGGTACGGCTCGACGCTGTTCGGGCAGGGCGAGCACCCGCTGCCGGAACCGTCGGATGCGATCGACCGGATCCGTGTGGTGCCACCGGTATTCGTTCCCATGCGCGAGGAGCGGTTGTTCGAACTCGGGCGGGAGCCACTCGCCGGTGATGTCGACCTGACCACGACGATCGGCGGCCTGCGCGCCGAACTTCCGGTGTACGTCTCGGCATTCGGTTCGACCGCCGTGGCGGAGGGCGATCTGGGCGTCGCGCTGGCGCGACAGGCCGCCGTATCCGGCGTACCGATGGTGATCGGCGAGAACATCGTGCCGGTATCCGGTTACGGCCGGATGTCCCCGGAGTCGCCGGGGCAGCGGGAGTCGCGGGGGTCGCTGCTGCGCCGGCTCAACGAGTACGCCAAGACCGCCGCCGACGACACCGGCGGCGTGATCGTCCAGCAGAGCACCGAGGACGCCGACGCCGAGGTGTGGAATCTGGTGTACAGCGATCCGGCGGCCGAACCGCTGCTGGCCACCGGCCGATTGGCCTTCGAGCTGAAGGTGGGCCAGGGGGCCAAGCCCGGTCTCGGCGGCATGACCCTCGTACCCCGGCACCGCGCCGCGGAACTGGCGGCGTGGTACGACATGGTGGACATCGACGACGGCACCGGACCCGTCCTGCGCTGCGCCACCCCGGGCACCTTCACCCCGGAGATCCTGCGCCATCAGATTCGCTTGATGCGCAACAACTATCCGCGGTGCCGGGTGTGGGTGAAGCTGCCGCCGTCGCGGGATGTGGCCGCCGCGGCCGAGGTGGCGTGGGCGGCGGGCGCGGACGCGGTGACCGTCGATGGCGCCGAGGCCGGAACCGGCTGGGCGCCGAGCGGATTCCTGGACCAGGTGGGCCTGCCACTGGACGAATGCCTGCGCCGGATCGCCGACCGCGACCGCCGCGGCGCTTTGCTGGTGTCCGGTCGCTGCTGGGAGGGCACCCGGGTGGTGAAGTGCCTGGCGCTCGGCGCGGCGGCCACCGGCCTCGGCCGGGCGGCGTTGATCGCCGCCGACGAGGACCTCGATCACGGGTTGCGCAATCTGCTCGCCGCGCTGGAACTGGAACTGCGGCTGCTGATCAGCGCCCTCGGCAAGTATCGGATCGCGGATCTGGCGGCCGAGGACGTCTGGCTGCCCGGGAGCGACCGATAGTCCCGGGCTCGGAGACCGAATTCCGTTCGGGACCGCTACCGTTCGCCGCTGGCGAGCTGTTCGGCCCGGACGGCGGCCACCGCCGCCTCGATCCGGCTGGTCACCTCGAGCTTGGTGAGGATGCGGCTGACGTACTCCTTCACCGTCTCCGGGCTGATGTAGAGCCGGGACCCGATCTCCCGATTGGACAAGCCGTCGACGACCAGTTCCAGAATCTCCCGTTCCCGCTTGGTCATGGTGGCCAGACGGCGCTGCACCTCGTAGTCCACGGCCGCGTCGGCATGCACGCGTTCCGGCTGCGGCATCAGCGCCAGCACCGCTCCCGATACCAGGACCTCGAGGACCTCCAGGACCGCGGCCGCCCCGCGGTCGGTCGCCACCACCGCGTCGACCCGGTCGATATCGGACTTGGCCGCGCCGTGCTCGACCAGCAGCGTGATCATGGGCGCATGCGCCAGACTGCGCAGCTGGGCCACCGTCTCGGCCAGACCCGCCACATAGGCGACCGAGGCGTCCACGGCGACCACGTCGGGCCGCCAGTGCCCGGCCCGGTCGGCGACCTCACGCCAGGAGCAGGTGCCCGCCAGCACGAAGCCCGCACTGGCCGCTACCGCGTCCTCGAAATCCGTTCGGGCGAAGGGCGAATCGGAGGCAACCAGGAGTGTCCGAGGTCGCGCCGCGCCGGGCTCGCACACCCCGACTCCGCCGAAGGTCATTCCGTCGGGAGTCTCTCCGATCGTGCCGAACTTCCACATGATCGCTGCCCACCTCGCATTGGCGCCCGAACCCGCCCCTCCGAGTGCAACTTAGCGACCATGCATACTCATGTCAATACATCGGTGTGCATCGTGCACACAATACATTCGTTAACATCGCCTGTCGCCGTCATACTCCCGTAAAAGTGCGCAGGCTCGAGGTCGAATACGCGTTGCCGACCCCCCGTCGACTAGGTACGCTTCTCAGCGATGGGACGTAATGTCCAGCTCTGCCCATGTGAGTGCTACAATGCCTGCTCATGGGCGACGAATTGGGCGTCGGCGAGAGCGCGCAGCGCGAGAAAGTCGTCGAGTCCGCTGGACAGCGGTTCGGGCGGCAGCTGAAGGCGTTCCGGCAACGCAATCTTCCCGATGAGCTGATCACGCATCAGCACATCCATGAACTGGGAGGTCCCACCCGGAATGTGCAGTCTCGGATCGAGAGCGGGCAGGTCGACACCATCAGCGCCACCTCGGAGGCGAAGTACAACCGCGCCCTCGAGTCCCTCGGACTGCCGCCCGGCAGCGCGACAGCGGCCTTACATCACGGCGGCACGCTCGGAATGCCCGCCGACGAGCCTCCCGCCACGGCCATGACCGACGACGAGGACGATGTCGAGAGCGGCGTGAACGCCCTGCAGAATCTCGCGCGCAAGCACCGCTCGGTGGTCGACCTGGTGACCGAACTCGACCGGCTCGGCATCGAATTGAAGCGGGCACGCAGCCACACCGAGGGCTACCAGCTGATCTTCCCCAAGACAGCGATCGACCAGCTACTGCAGGCACTACAGGATGTCGCCAAACCCACCCGGACGCCGGACGATTCCACCCCGGACGACACGTCGAAAACCTAGCCACCGTAACGACTTCCGATCGATTGCGCGGAACGCCGGGTTGTGGTCGACTGTGATTGTCCGCGCCGCCGTGCGCGGTGAGCAAGATCAGATGTCCGAGGGCTCGGGACAGGAAATCCAATTGAGCGGCATACTGAACCTGTTCTGGCGCAAGCCATTCCCGTGGCCGTGGCGGCTCGACCGGGGCAAGGTCTCCACCCGGGCCCGGCTCCGAACCATGGTCGACGACCTCGATCTGCCCCCGGATTGGACGATCGAGGAGTTCATCGCCGCGGTCGAGCGCACGCGCGGACGCCGGATCGCGCGCCTGCCGCTGCCGCCCACCGCGCCGGTGGGACTGTGCGGACTGTGGCTGGCGTGCAAGGAGTACGACGCCATCTTCCTGCGGCCCTCCCCCGATCCCACCGTGGAGACGCACGTGGTGCTGCACGAGATCGGCCATATGCTGCTCGGCCACGGGCAGGACCGGCCGATCTCCACGGCGGAATGGCGGACCCTGAAGGAGACCGTGGGCGATATCGACCCCGCCACGGTCCGGGCCGCCCGCGGCATCTCCAGCTACGCCTCCAGCGAGGAGTACGAAGCGGAGTTGTTCGCGACGCTGATCGGCTCCCACGCCCGCACCGACGGGCCGCGCCGGGATCCGATGCTGAAAGAGATGTAGCCGCATGTGGCCGCACGACCACATGCCACTGTGGGCCACCGCGTCGGCGACGGCGTTCATCGTCCTCATCACGATCATTCGAGTCGCCCTGACCAGGCACACAAGCATTTTCGGCCACCTCACCAACACCGTGATCGCACTCAATGCCTCGGCGGCGGTGCTGCGCGAACCGGTGGTGGCCCGCAATCTGGCCGGTTTCGTGCCCGGCGGCCTGCCCACCGTATTCGACGCCTGGCACTGGCTGACCCTGCTGTCCTGGGCGTGCGGACTGGGGATGGCGCTGGTGCACGAATACGGGCCGACCCGCTACCGATGTCGATTCCGCGTCGTGATCGGGCTGTCGGTGCTCGTGGGCCTGGCCTTCCTCGCCCTCAGCCATCCGGCGCGCACACAGGGCATGTCGTCCATCGCGAACCACGGCGGCTGGCAGTTCGCGGTCTACTTCGGGCTGTACACGGGCCTGCCCGCCGTGATCACGTCCTACTATTTCGTCCTGCTGTACAAGGGTGTGCTGTGGCGGACCACCAGCCGGTGGGAGCGAATCACGGTGGCCGCCATGGTCGGTCTGGGCCTGGCCACCCTGCTCCCGCTGGGCACGATCGCGGCCGCCGGGGTCCTGGACGTCGCGGGCGTCGACCACGCCTTCCACCTCACCTACACCCGGGTGGCCGGCGAACTCGTCTCGGGCGAGGCCGGGCTGTTCGTGTACGCCGCCGTGGTCGTCGTCTTCATCCCCACCTCGGCCCAGGCCGTGCTGCGGCTGCTGCGGCTGGACCAGGAATCGCGCACCGTGCGCCGCCTGTCCCCGATCTGGCGGGATCTGACGGCAGCCGCACCACAGGTGGTCTTCCGGCTGAAATGGGCCGACAGCTGGCATATCTCTCCCCGCGAGCGACTGCACCGCCGGCGCATGGAGATCCACGACGCGGCGGAGATCGTCGCCCGCTACGTCCGGCCGCTTCCGGATGCCGTCGACGAACTGATCGACACCACCGTCGCCGAAGCCGACCAGGAGGATATGCGGCTGGTCGCCGAACTGGTCCTGGCGGCCCGGTACCTCGCGGACCACGGTGGCGAACCGCCGGGCGAGCCGACCGCGTACTGGGCCGACGTACCCGACGAACGCACCCTGCGCCGACTCTGGCAGCCCGCCAGATCACTGGCCCTCGCACCCGATTACGCGCATCCGGTGGTGGCCGGGCGGGTCAGCGTGGGTGGAGGGTGACGAGCGCGTTCGCCGCGGGGCTCAGACCGGTGTGGTAGCGGCGCGGGGGCTCGATGGCGTCCGGGGTGGTGGCGATGCGGCGGTGTTCGAGGACCGTGCGGAACAGGATGCGGGCCTCGGCGAGGGCGAACGAAGCACCGAGGCAGCGGTGCGGTCCGGCGCCGAAGGTGAGCCAGGTGTGGCCGTTCGGGCGGGCGTCGAGGAAGCGCTCGGGGCGGAAGACCAGCGGATCCGGATAGTGCTCGGGGGATTCGTGGATCAGCAGGATGGGCACGATGACGATGGCGCCCCGGGGGATGCGGACGCCGTTGATCTCGGTGTCGCGGAGGGCGCGGCGGCCGGTGAACGGTGAGACCGGGCGTAGGCGCATGGTTTCGGCGACCACGGCGTCCAGGTAGGAGTCGAGGCGGCCGCGGTCACCGGCGTCGGCGGCCGCGTCGAGTTCGGCCATGGCCGCCGGATGCGCGGCCAGCATGGCGGCGATCCAGCCCAGGGTGATGGCGGTGGTCTCGTAGGCGCCCAACAGGATGCCGCGCATATCGCGGGCCAGGGCGGCGTCGTCGTGATCGTCCAGCTCGGTGCCGACGTAGCGGGAGAGCACATCCCGGCGGTCCGCCCCGGCCGCCGGGGTGGCGCGGCGGGCGGCGATCTCCTCGATGATGACGGCGTCGACCTCGGCCTGACGGCGGGTCAGCGGCGGATACGGCGGGGTGTAGCCGCCGAACAGCGGGGTGAGCAGGGTGACGGTGAGGAAGCCGCGGCTCTCGATCTCACCGAACCAGCGGCGCACCGCCTGTCGCAGCCGGTCCCCGCGGGCCGGGGCCACATCGCCGAACACCACGCCGAGCAGCACCCCGATCGCCAGATCGTAACCGGCTCGCAGGAATTCGAAGGGCTCACCGATCGGCCAGGTGGGCAGTTCCCGCCGGACGACGTCCACCATGAGGTCTTCGTAGGATTTCAGTGCCTTGTGCTGGAACGGGGGCGAGAAGCGGCGGCGTTCGCGGGCGTGCTCATCGCCGTCGAGGAAGATGAGCGTCTCGGTGCCGAACATCCGGTCGTGGCTGGAGAGCCTGCTCAGCACCTGCCCGACGGAGAAGTCTTCGCGATTGGTGAACAGTTCCCGCACGTCATCCATATCGTGGGTGACCAGCATGGTCGGGAATCCGGGTGGGCTTACCACGAAGCGTTCCCCGAATTCCAGCAGCGGCGAACCCTGGGTACCGGGACGCATGAGCGTTCCGAGCCGACCGAGGTGGCGGGAGCGCAGTCGGGGCAGCTCGTTCAGCGACAACATCAAACTACCTTAACCACACGGTTTTCCGGCGAGTCTTGCCCCGATTTTCCGGGGCACCCCGAAGGTCGCTTCGCCCTCGCCGCCCCGGGCGGGAAGTGGTAAAGATGGACGCGGTCCGTTACGACGCGGCACCCGTACGACGCAGCACCCGTACGACGCGGCACCCGTACGACGCAGCACGCATAGGACGCAGCACCCGCTCTTCCGCATACGCCTGGGGGAACGAGGTCCCACATCTCGAATTTCACCGGCAGAGGAAGTATTCGTGGTCACAACGTTCGTCGATACGCTGTTCGCCCAGGTCGAGGCCCGCTCCACCGATCTGGTGTACCGGTTCCTGGACAGCGGCGACGTCGACGGCGTGGTCCGCGAGACGCGCTACGCGGAGCTGGGGCTGCGCGTGCGCGCGATCGGCGCGGCGCTACAGGATTCGCGGCCGCGGCGGGCGCTGCTGCTGTATCCGGCGGGGCCGGAGTTCGCCGAGGCGTTCCTGGGCTGTCTGGCCGCCGGGGTGGTCGCCGTGCCCGCGCCGCTGCCCGAATGGGACAACCGCTCGCTGCGCCGACTGCGGCGGATGGTGGCGCATGCCGAGGTGGACGTGGTGCTGGCCCCGCACCGGATCGCCGCGGACACCGGCGCGCTGTGCGCCGAGATCCCCGAATTGACCGGTCTGCCGTGGCTGGCCACCGATCTGATCGCGAGCGACGAGGCCGCGCGGTGGCGCGAACCGGATCTCGGCGCGGATTCGGTCGCGTTCATCCAGTACACCTCCGGTTCGACCAGCGCGCCGCGCGGCGTGCTGCTCACCCACGAGAACCTGCTGCACAATCAGGCGGCCCTCGCGGCGGGGCTGGGACACGACAGTGCCTTCGCCGATTCCTGGGACGGTGCGCTGTTCGCCAGCTGGCTGCCCATGTACCACGACATGGGACTCATCGCCCCGCTGCTGCACACCGTGTACCTGGGCGCGCATTCGGTGCTGATGTCGCCGCTGGACTTCCTGCAACGGCCGGAGCGCTGGCTGCGGGCCATCTCGACCTATCGCGCGCACACCAGCGGCGGCCCCAACTTCGCGTACGAACTGTGCGTGCGCAAGATCGCGCCGCAACAGCTCGAACAGCTGGACCTGAGCCGGTGGCGGGTGGCGTTCAACGGCTCCGAACCGGTGCGCGCCTCGACGGTGCGGCGCTTCGCGGACACCTTCGGCCCCGCCGGATTTCGGGCGAAGTCCCACCATCCGGTGTACGGACTGGCCGAGGCCACCCTGATCGTCACCGCCCCGGCCACCGACGCGGCACCGACGCTGCGCGAGGTGGTGTCGCCCGGCGGCCGTCGGGAACTGGTGGGCGTCGGGCGGGCCGCGGCGGGCATGTCGGTCGCCATCGTCGATCCCGAGCGGGGCACCGAGCGCGCGGACGGCGACGAGGGTGAGATCTGGGTCGCCGGAGACAGTGTGGCCGCCGGCTATTTCCGTGACGAGCAGGCCACCGCGGAGGTGTTCGGGGCGACACTGCCCGGCGACGCCCGCCGCTTCCTGCGCACGGGTGATCTCGGCATCGTCTCCGGCGGCGAGCTCTTCATCTCCGGCAGACGCAAGGATCTGCTGATCGTCGACGGCCGCAACCACTACCCGCAGGACATCGAAGCGACCGTGGAGGCCGCCCACGCGGGTATCCGCCCCGGCTGTATCGCGGCCTTCCCGGTCGAGTTCGCGGCGGCCGGGGAACAGCCGGTGGTGGTCGCCGAGGTGCGCGGGGAGGACACGGCCGAGCTGGCCGCGATCGAGGCGGCGGTGCGTGCCGCGGTGGCGACCGAGCACGGGCTCACCCTCGCGAACGTCATGCTGATCCGGCCGGGCACCATCTTCAAGACCAGCAGCGGCAAGATCCAGCGCGCCGCCTGCCGGGCCGCCTACGACTCCGGGGAGCTGCTCGAGCTGGCGGCGGGTCCGCTGCGGTCACCGGAGGACGAGCTCTACGACTACGAACCGGCTACGGAGACAGCGGAATCCAGCGCGGCGGAGGCGGCGGGGCCGTCCGCCGAGGCTATTCGCTCCTGGTTGGTGCACGAGATCGCACGACAGGCGGCCTTGGATCCCGAGCGCATCGACGTGCGGCTGCCGTTGGTCGAATTCGGTTTGGGCTCACACGATCTGGTGGAGCTGGTGGTGGAGCTGTCGGATTTCGTCGGCCGCTTCCTCGATACCAACATGTTCTTCGACCATCCGACGATCGAGGGCGTGGCCGCCGCACTGGCCCCGGCCGAGCCCATCGTGTCCGAGCCCGCCGTGTCCGAACCCGTCGTGCCCGAACCCGTCGTGCCCGCGGCCGCGGCGCGTGCGGCGGCCGACGAGCCGGACGGCATCGACGACGCCGCCATCGCCATCCTGTCCATGGCCTGCCGTTTCCCGGGTGGAGTCGACTCCCCCGAGGCGTTGTGGCGACTGCTGGACGGGATGGGTGACGCGCTCACCGACGTGCCCCCGGGCCGCTGGGACATCGACGGCCTCTACGACCCGGACACCACCGCGACCGGCAAGGCGTACACCTTCCGCGGCGGCTACGTGGACGGTGTCGACCGCTTCGACGCCGCTTTCTTCGGCATCGGCCCGCGTGAGGCCGCGGTCATGGACCCGCAGCAGCGCATCATGCTGCAACTGGCCTGGGAGGCCATCGAGCGGTCCGGGCGCGACCCACGCACCCTGCACGGCAGCGCCACCGGCGTCTACCTCGGCGTGTACAGCACCGGCTATCTGGCCGATCCGGCCCCGGAACAGCTGAACGGCCAAGTGGGAACCGGGCTTTCGCCGAGCGTGGCATCCGGCAGGATCTCCTACACGCTGGGTCTGCACGGTCCGGCGGTCACCCTGGACACCGCCTGTTCGTCCTCCATCGTCGCCATGCATTCGGCCATACAGGCGCTGCGGGCGGGGGAATGCGAACTCGCGCTCGCGGGCGGCGCCACCCTGCTGATGTCGCCGACCGCCCATATCGAACTGTGCAAGCTGGGCGTGCTGTCGCCGACGGGCCGCTGCGCGCCGTTCTCCGCCGACGGCGACGGCACGGTGTGGGCCGAGGGCGCGGGACTGCTGCTGTTGAAGCGGCTCGGCGACGCGCGCCGCGACGGCGATCGGGTGCTGGCGGTCATCCGCGGCTCCGCCGTCAATCAGGACGGTCGCAGTCAGGGTTTGAGCGCCCCCAACGGTGCGGCGCAGGAACAGGTGCTGCGTTCGGCGCTGCGGGTATCCGGACTGGACCCCGAGGATGTCGACTACGTCGAGGCGCACGGCACCGGTACCGCACTCGGCGATCCCATCGAGGCGCGGGCGCTGGCACGGGTGTTCGGACCGGGTCGCGATCCGGCGCGGCCGCTCGGCATCGGATCGCTGAAATCCAATGTGGGCCACACCCAGGCCGCGGCGGGCGTGGGCAGCGTCATGAAACTCGTACTCGCCCTGCACCATGAGCGCATTCCGGCCACCCTGCACGCGAGTGTGCCGTCACCGCAGGTCGATTGGGAACGCAGCGGCATCACGGTGGCGGCCGAGCCGCTGCGGTGGCGGCGCGGGGATCGACCGCGGCGGGCCGGGGTGAGCGCATTCGGGCTCAGCGGCACGAACGCACACCTGGTACTCGAGGAAGCGCCGCTCGCGCTGGCGGAACCACCGGCCGAACCCGCGAGGGCAGCGGGGGATGGCATTGCCGCTCGCACGAGCGCGGGCGCAGCCGGAGACGCGAGCACCGACACGGATGCGGGCGCGGATGCGGCGGTCACAACCGCTGCCCGGGCAGGGGCCGACTCTGCTGCCAACGGCGGCGATGCTACCGCCGACGCGGGTTCCGCGAGCGCTGAAGCCGGTTCCACCGGCTCTGCCCGTGCCGCTGCTAGTGCCGCTGCTAGTGCCGCTGCCGGTGCTGGTGCCGATGCCGGTGCCGGTGCCGCTGCTGATGCCACTGCCGGAGCCGGTGCCGCTGCTGGTGCCGGAGCCGCTGCTGGAGCCGGTGCTGGTGCTGGTGCTGGTGCCGCTGAACAGATTGTGCTGCTGCCTATTTCGGCGCGCAGCCCGGTGTCGCTGCACGGTCAGGCCGCGCGGCTGCTGGAGCTGGTGACGGCCGATCCCGCACTGCGGCCGGGTCCGGTCGCGCGGTCGCTGGCGCTGCACCGGAGTCGGTTCGAGCGTCGCGCGGTCGTGGTCGCGGGCGATCGCGACGAGATGGTTGCCGCGCTGCGCGATCTGGTCGACGGCGGCTCTTCTCCCCGGGTAGTGCGCGGTGCGGGCACCGTGCTCACCAATGGCAAGACCGCCTTCGTCTTTCCCGGGCAGGGCACCCAGTGGGTCGGCATGGCGCGCGACCTGCTCGACTCCGCGCCGGAGTTCCGGGCCGAATTCGGGCGCTGTGACAAGGCTTTCGGCGCGTTGACCGGCTGGTCGCTGTTGGACCGGCTGGCCGGGATGACAGCCGCGGACCTGACGGACTTCGCGGTGGTGCAGCCGCTGCTGTTCGCCACCATGGCCGGGCTCGCCGCCACCTGGCGGGCGGCGGGCGTCACCCCGGACGCGGTGGTCGGCCACAGTCAGGGCGAGATCGCCGCCGCCTACTGTGCCGGTGTCCTCACCGTCGACGCCGCCGCGCGAATCGTCGTGACGCGCAGCCGCCTCATGCAAACCGTCCCCGAGCCCGGAGCCATGGCGATCGTGCGGCTGCCCGAGGCGGAACTCGCGCCGCGGCTGGACCGATTCGACGGCCGGGTGTCGGTCGCGGCCGTCAACGTGCCCGGTGCGACCGTCGTCGCCGGTGCGCAGGCCGAGGTGGAGCGGCTGGTGTCGGAACTGGACAGCGACGGCGTGTCCGCGCAGCTGCGGGCGGCCGGGCGCGGGTTCGGCGGGCACTGCCGTTTGATCGAGGCCATCCGCGAGCCGCTGTCGGCCGAGCTGGCCGATCTGTTCGCGGAAGTGCCCGCGACACCGTGGTATTCGACGGTGACCGGAGAGCCGGTGACGGGCGAGATCGAACCGGGCTACTGGTACCGCAATGCGCGCGAGACCGTGCGCTTCGCCGCCACCGTGGAGCGCATGATCGCCGACGGCTTCCGGTACTTCGTGGAACTGGGGGTGCATCCGTCACTGACGGCGGCGGTGCAGACGGTGTCGGAGGGCCTCGCCCGCGAGGTGGTGGCGGTCGGTTCCCTGGTGCGCGACCAGGTCGGGCCGACCTGCCTGGCCCGCGCCCGCGCCGAGCTGTGGGTCGCCGGGCACGAACTCGACTGGACCGCACTGGTGCCCGAGTCCGGGCGGGTGGACCTGCCCACCTACGCCTTCGACGAACGGCGCTTCTGGACCGAGCGAGTGCACCGGGACACCGCCGCGCTGGGACTCGAGGACAGCGCGCACCCGATCCTGGTCGCCGTGGTGCCACAGCCGGATTCGGACGGAGTGCTGTTGACCGGCCGGGTGTCGCGGCGACTCCAGCCGTGGGTGGCCGACCACGCCGGGCCGACCGCGGTGCTGCTGCCCGGGGCAGCCCTCGTGGACATGGCGGTGCGGGCGGGTGACGAGGTGGGCAGCCCGGTAGTGCGCGAATTGGTGCTGCGCACACCGCTGCTCATTCCCGCCCAGGGTGCGGTAGGGGTGCAGACGGTGGTCGGCGGCGCAGATGCCGACGGCCTGCGCACGGTGCGCGTCTACTCGCGCGACGAGAGCGACCCGGATGCGCAGTGGACGCTCAATGCCGACGGCACCCTCTGTGAGGAATCGGAAGCGCCCCTGCCGCAAGCGAATACGAGCACGACCCCGCCACGCGCGGCACTGCCGCAAGCGAATACGAGCGCGTCACCGGCGCACCAGGCGACACCGCAGGCGGACACCAGCACGACTCCAACGCACAGGACACTGCCGCAGGCGGACACCAGCGCGACCCTGGCGGACACCAGCGCGACCCCGGCGGACGTGACGCTGCCGCAGGCGGACGCCAACGCGACCCCGCCACGCACGGCACTGCCGCAAGCGAATACGAGCTCGTCACCGGCGCACCGGGCGGCACCGCAGGCGAATACCAGCGCGACTCCAACGCACAGGACGCTGCCGCAGGCGGATACCGCCGCGCCCCTGGCGCACGGGGACGCCTGGCCGCCCGCGAACGCGGTGCGCATCGACATCGAAGCCCTGTACGACGCGCTGGCCGCCCGCGGCCACCGCTACGGTCCGGCCTTCCGCGCGCTGCGGGCGGCGTGGTGGCACGGGGACGAGATCGTCGCCGACGTGGAGCTGCCCGAATCCGCGCACGCGGACGCCGCGAGCTACGGCATCCATCCGGCCCTGCTGGACGCCGCACTGCACGCCACCACCCTGTTCAGCGACGGCGGTGACCACGCGCTGCTGCCCTTCGTGTGGACCGATGTGCGCCTGTCGGTCTCCGGCGCCACCGCCCTGCGCGTTCGGCTCACCCGCTCGGGCGGCGACACCGTCGCCCTCACCGCGACCGATCGCACCGGGCGACCGGTGGTCTCGGTCGGCGGAGTGCTGTCACGCCCCGTCGCCGCCGCCCAGTGGGAAGCCGCGACCCTGTCGACCGCCTACCGCCGCCTGTTCCGAATGGAGTGGACCCCCCTCGCGCCACCCGCACCCCGACGGACGCCCACCCTGGCCGACTGGGAGGGCACCGCGACACCGGCCGCCGACGCACTGGTGCTCCCGGTGCCGCGCGGCACCGCACCGGAGCAGGTGCACGCGGCGGCCCAGCGAGTGCTGGCCGCGCTGCGAACCTTCCTCGGCGACAGCCGATTCGAGCACACCACCCTGGTGGTACGCACCCACGGCGCGGTGCCGGTGACCACCGCCCCGAACTCGACCGCACGCGGTCGGCTCGTCTCGGCGGCGAGGCGAGAAGTCGGCGGGCCGGGGGCGGACTCGCGGGTCACCCCGCACGACACGCCCTCGGATGCGGCGACGCGCACACCAGCCACCGCACCCACACCGACATCGTCACTCACGACGTCGGCGCCGCCCGCGATCCCCGTCACCACCGATGCGTCCACACCGCCATACGCGGGCGTGCCATCGCTGCCCGATGCGGTGGTACCCGGTACCGCCAACCAGTCCGCGTCACCCAGCGCGGGCGCGACGCCGCCACCCCATGCGGCGGCACCCGGCACCACCGACCCGTCCACACCATCGCGATCACGCGCGACGCCCTTACCGGATACGACGCCGCCCGGCGCTAGCGGTGCGGCCGAGAACGGCGTTGCGCATGCGCATGCCGTGAGTCGACCGGTGCCGTCCATCGAGGTTCCGGATCCGGCCGGGGCCGTCGTGTGGGGTCTGGTGCGTTCGGCTCAGTCGGAGAATCCGGGGCGGATCGTGCTGCTCGACGCGGACGGGCCGGAGGTGGATATCGGCGCCGCGCTGGCGGCGGATGAACCGCAGGTGGCGGTGCGCGGCGGAGTGGCCCTCCGGCCGCGGTTGGCGCGGCTGCCGGAGGGCGGGGCGCTGGAGCGGATGCGGCTCGCGGACGGCGCGGTCCTCATCACCGGTGCGCCCGGTCGGTTGGGGTCGGCGCTGGCCCGGCATCTGGTCGAGTCGTACGGCGTGCGGGATCTGGTGCTGGTCAGCCGGCGCGGGATCGACGGTCCGGGCGGCCGGGCACTGTGCGCCGACCTGGAAAGCCAGGGTGCACGAGTGCGTTTCGCGGCCTGTGACATCACCGATCGATCGGCTCTGGCGGATCTGCTCGACGGACTTCCCCTGGCCGGAGTCGTGCACGCGGCGACCGTGCTCGACGACAGCACCGTCGGATCGCTGACGCCCGAACAGCTCGATCGGGTGCTGCGCCCGAAAGTCGATGCGGCACATCATCTGCACGAACTCACCCGGGACCGGGAGCTGCGATTCTTCGTGCTGTTCTCGGCGGCGGGCGGCTTGTTCGGCACACCCGGTCAGGCCAATTACGCGGCGGCCAACGCCTATCTCGACGCATTGGCGCTGTACCGCCGCTCGCGCGGGCTGCCCGCGCAATCCTTGGCCTGGGGCGCGTGGGAGGTCGAGAAGTACGACCATTACGCGCGGGCCGATGTGCAGCGCATCGAACGCGCCGGTATCCGCACCTTCTCGGTGGCGCAGGGCATGGCCTGCTTCGATGCCGCACTCGCCGTGGGCGATCCGCTGCTGGTGCCGCTGCTGCTCGACACCCGGGTAATGCGCCGCTCCCCCACCGTGCCGCCGCTGCTGCGCGGACTCGTGCACCGTGCCCCGCGCCGCGCCGCCGCCGACCGCGCGACGGCCGACGCGGCGGCCGGATCGCACCTGGCCGACGAGCTGCGCACCCGGCCACGCCCGGCGGCGGTCGCCCGCGCCGTCACCGCGCTGGCGGAGTGGACCGGGCAGGTGCTCGGCCACACCGGCACCGAATCGGTCGCGACCGACGAGCCCTTCCAGGGCTTGGGCCTGGACTCGCTGATGGCCATCGAACTGCGCAACAAGGTGCGGGAGCACACCGGGGTATCCGTGCCGCTCGGCGCCATCCTCGCCGAACGCACCCTCACCGACCTCGCCGAGCATCTCGTCGACGAAATAACGCGCACCACGGGCTCCGATGCCACCGGGACCGACCGCGCCGGGCGCTCGGACGCCGAGCAGCAGCCGGTGCCGGACGTCGAGGTGCTGCCGGTCACCCGGGACATGATGCGTCTGCTGCGCACCGAACAGCGCGGCATCCCGAGTGCCGCGCAGACCGGCGGGGTGGCGGTCCGGCTGCCCGCACCCGTCACCCACGAGCGCCTGGAGCAGGCTGTCGCGCGCCTGGCCCACCGACATGCCGCACTGCGCACCACCATTCGGCCCGGTGAGGAATACGGACGCCAACTCGAGATTCACCGCGAACCCGGACAGCTCACCGGATGGCGCGAGCTGGACCGGCTCGACGACGCGGTCGTCGCCGCCGCCTTCCGCGAGTTGATGGCGCGGCCCTTCGATCTGGAGCACGGCCCGCTGTGGCGCTTCGAACTGCTCACCGCCGAATCCACGCGCCCGGTACTGCTTTTCGGCGCGCACCACGCCATGAGCGATGTGCAGTCGATGCTGCTGGTGGCCGGTGAGCTCGCCGCCGATCTGTCCGGTGCGCCATTCGACGACGCCGTGACCAACCGAGACATGCATCAGCTGCTCGCCGCGCAACCGCACCGGCGCGACCGCGACGACGCCGCGGCCGACCGCTGGCGCGAGGCGTTCACCGGGGCCGGACGGTTGGAGCTGACTCTGGCGAATCCCCGCCCGGCCCAACGGAGTTACGGTGCCGGAGCGATTGCCATCGACCTGCCGGACGGCCTGCACGAGCGGGTCGCCGACCGCGCCCGCGACCTCGGCCTGACCCCGGCGGCGGTATTCCTCGCCGCGTTGACCGTGCTGCTGGCCCGGCGACAGCACGTGGAGCGGTTCGCCATCGCGGTCCCGGTGGACACCCGCATGCACGCCGACGCCACCGACGCCGTGGGCTATTTCGGTGTGCCCGTGCCGTTCCCGGCCGCCGTCGCGGCGGGCGAACCGGTCGGCGAGGTGCTGCGCCGCACCGGCGCGTGCCTGCGCGACCTGCTCGCACCGGGCGCGGGCCTGGCCGACGCGCTGACCGCCCTGGCCCAGGCCGGGCTGCACCGCGACAACGCACCGCTGATCGAGGTCTACTTCAACTATCTGCGCGCCAATTCCGCGGTCGCCACCGCCGAGGTGGTTCCGGTGAGCACCGGATTCTCCGACCTCGATCTCATGGTGGCAGTACTGCCGGACACCGGACAGGTGTGGTTCACCTACAACACCGACATCATCGACGAGCGCAGCTGCGCCGCATTCGGCGCGGAGTACCTCGATACCGTCGCGGCGGTGATCGGCGATCCGGACGCGTCGGCGGTTCCCGGTACCGCCGCGCGGGATGCCGGTGCGGAGACCCCCGAATCCGACTCCCGGCGTGCGCCGCGGAGCCTGAGCGTCGCCGTGAGCGCGACATTCGCCCTCGGCAGACTGCCCGAGCTGTTGACGGCCGCCGCCGACACCACACCGGTTACGGTCGTGGAAGCGCCCTATCACCAGGTGCTTTCCAGCCTGCGCGATCCGTCGGGCGTCTTCGCGCCGGGGTCGACGGAGGCGGGTGTGGTGCTGCTGCGCGGATCGGATCTGGAGCGGTTCGGCGCGATCTCCGATGCGGTGCTGGCCGAACTGGCCGACGACCTTCCGGCGGCGGTGCGGGAGGTGACCGAGCGCACGCACCGGCCGATACTGGTCGGCATCCTGCCGTCGGCGCGGGCCGAGCAGCGATTCCTCGATTGGGAGCGGCTGGTGGCCGAACGCCTGCGCGAGCTGCCGGGCGTCGCGGTGCTGGAAGCCGACACATGGACACGCGGCCATCGGGTGGAGGAGCCCTTCGACGAACGGGCGGAAGTACTGGCACATCTGCCCTTCTCCCCCGAATTCCAAGCGGCCGTGGCGCTCACCCTCGCGGCGACCCTCGACGCCGTCACCGAACCCGCGCCCAAGGTGATCGCGGTGGACGGCGACGACACCCTCTGGAGCGGCGTCGCGGGCGAGATCGGTGCCGCCGCCGTAGTTTTCGACGGCGCACGGCTGGCCCTGGCGGAGCGTCTCGCCCGGTGGCGTGCGGCGGGCACCCTGTTGGTGCTGCTGAGCCACAATGACGAGGATGTCGTCCGGGCGGTGCTGGACCGCGCCGACAGCCCTTTGCACATCGACGATTTCGCGGTCGTCTCGACGGGCTGGGAGCCCAAGCCCGAACGGCTGGCGGCAGCCGCCCGAACGCTCCGGCTGGGCTTGGACGGCTTCTGCTACCTCGACGACAACCCGGTCGAGGTAGCGCGCATGCGGGCGCGACTGCCCGAGGTGCTGTCGGTGACCTGTCCCCCGGCCGATGAGCTGGCCGCGTTCCTCACCCGGCTGTGGCCCCTGGTTCCGGTGGCGGCGACGGCGGAGGACCGGGCGCGCGCCGACTTCTACCGCCACCAGCGCGAACGCGACACCGCCCGCGCCGCAATGGAATTCGCGGAGTTCCTGGACTCGCTCGAGCTCGATCTGACGATCGAACCCCTCACCGACGCGACCTTCGAACGCGCGGCCCAGCTGGTGCGACGGACCAACCAGTTCACGCTGGCCGCCGTCACGGTCGACGATCTGGACTCGTGGCGCACCGAAGGCGAGGTCTGGACCGCGACGGCCCGCGACCGCTTCGGCGACTACGGCCTGATCTCGGTGCTCGCGCTGCGACCGGACGCCGACGCCCTGTGGATTCGCGGCTGGCAGCTCAGCTGCCGCGCCCTCGGCCGCGGCATCGAGGAACGACTGCTGAGCTGGGTGGCGGACCGGGCCGATGCGCTGGGGCACACCACGGTGCGCCTGGCGGTGGAACGCACACCCCGCAATGAACCGGCCCGCCGCCTGGCCGCCCGCCTGCTCGGCGGCACCGCGGATGAGCGGCGGCTGGAGGTACGGACGACACCGGAACGGCTGCGGCGGTTCCGGTCCTGGGACGTCCGGTCCGACGGGACGGAGGTGACCGATGAGCGGGACTGACGATGGAGTGCCAATGCGCAATCCGGCCGTTGACCGTCGCGCCCGCGCCGAGAGTCTCGAACGAGGCACCGGCGCAATGGATATCGCCGCCCTGCTCGACCGGGCGGCGTCGTCGGCGCGCACCGACGGCGCGAACGCGGATCCAGCCGCCCCGGACTCCGGACCGTCGAACAGCAGCAGCAGCGGCGACGACGGCAGCAACAGCGGCAGCGGCAGCGGCAGCGGCAGCGGCGACAGCAGTAGCAGTAGCAGTAGCAACAGCAGCAGCGGCGACGGCGACGACGACAGCAGCAGCAGTGGCAGTGGCAGTGGCAACGGCGGTGGCAGTGGCGGTGGCAGTGGCAACGAGGGCAGCAGTGCCCACGCGGCGAAACACGCTGTCACGGCCGCGCTCCCACGGGCCACGCCGACGCCGAGCGGCAGCGCGCGGCGCTGGGATGCCGATGCGCTGGCGGCGGCCATCACGGCGGTCGCGAACCGGTTCACCGACGCGCCCATCGACGCCGACACCGACTTCTTCGACGCGGGCGGCACCTCCGTCGCCGCGGTCGAACTGCTCGCGGCGCTGACCCGGGAGCTGGATATCCACCCGGACCTGGACACCGTGTTCTTCGACGCGCGCCCCCGCAGGCTGGCCCGCCGCTGGCTGGCCGACCATCCGGAATCCACCGCACCGCAGCCGGACCCGCCGCCCGCACCGGACAGCGACGATCTCGCGCAGCTCTTCGCCGATCTCGCCGACGCCGACCGCCTGCCGATCGTCGCACCGCCGGAGCGCGTCGCCCCGCGCCGCATCCTGCTGACCGGGGCCACCGGATTCCTGGGCAGTCATCTCCTGCTGGATCTGCTGCGGCACAGCGACGCCCACGTGATCTGCCTGGTGCGCGCCGACACCGACGACGCGGCCGCCGCCCGGTTGGAGCAGGCCGTCCGGCGCTTCGCACTGCCCTGGTCGCGGGAGGTGCTGCGCCGGGTGACGCCGCTGGCGGGAGACCTGCGCGAACCCCGGCTCGGACTGACCGAGCCGCGGTGGCGCGCGCTGGGCGAGGACGTGGACTCGATCGTGAACGCGGGTGCGGCCGTGGACTTCCTGCGCGGCTATCCCTCGCTGCGCCGCACCAATGTGCTCGGCCCGCTCACCCTGGCGGAGCTGGCCTGCACCGGCCGTCCCACACCGCTGCACCACATCTCGTCCCTGGCCGTGTTCAACGGCACCGAGGCCGTCACGCTGGGCGAGGACGACCCGACCGCGCACGTCGCCGCGCTGCCCATCGGATACGACCGCTCCAAGTGGGCCGCCGAGGCGGTGCTGCGGCGGGCGAGCGAACACGGCCTGGTGACGACCGTGCTGCGCCCCGGCGGGATCGGCGCGCACCCGGATACCGGTGCGCACAACCCCCGCGACCTCAATACCGGAATCACGGCCGCGCTCATGCGTTTTCGCACCGTGCCGGGATTCCGGTACCTCAATGCCACCCCGGTGGACTGGGTCAGCCGGGTGGCCGCCGGAATCGTCACCACGCCGAGCGCCTGGGGGCACACCTACCACCTCACCGGCGCGCCCACCACGCTCGAACGGGTGCTCGCGGAAACCACGCTGGGCGGCTTGGGCGTTCGCGTACAGCACTGGGAGCGGTGGTGTGAGGACGTGATCCGGGCGATCGAGGACGGTCCGGTGCCGGAACTGTCTTCGCTGGCACAGGTTTTGCGCAGCCCCGTCGCCCGGCGGCAGCTGGCCGCCATGGTCACCGCACCGCCCGCGACGGCCACCCGCACCGACGCCTTCGTCGCCGCCCACGGCCTGCCCGCACCCGCCTCCGGGCTTGCGGCCCGCGGGAAGATGCTCGAGACCATGGCCGGTGTGGGTCCGCTGCCCGGCGAGGAACCCTATCTGCGCTTCGCCGAAACCCTGTCCGGGGCCATCGGGCCGGTCGGCGAGACCGCCGAGATCCCCTGCGAGCTGCGGCTGTCGCTGTCCATCGCCAACACCGCCCAGATGTTCGGTTCCCGCACACTGGACGTCACCGGCGAGCTGACCTGTGCGCGGCTGCACGACGAACCGATCACGGTCGACGGCACGGCGACCGTGCGACCGCACGACGGCATCCCGCTGCGCGACGAGACGCGGCATCCGATCATGCACTACCGGTTGACCCTGCGCGCCGCCTCCGGCGAGACATGGTGGCTGCACGGATACAAGTTCGCGGCGGCCCGGCGGCGACTGGTGCGCCAACTCGGCACCCAGGTGGTGGAGATCGGCCGCACCGGCGAGCCCGCCGCCTTCACCGGAGAGGTCGCCGTGCCCATGCACACCTATCTGCCCGATCAGATCGACGGCATCCGAATCGACCCCCGGCTGTCCGAGCGCCAGCAGCGCCTGGCGAAACTGCTGTGGCTCAGCTGGTTCGGCGGTCAGCTCGGCAAGAGCCTGCTGGAGCCGATGCTCCGGGTCGGCACCGATCTGCTGGATCTGCGCCGCGCACTGCGGAAGGAGCACCGTTGACCGATCTGCCCGCCGTATCGCCGGAATACGCGGTGGCGGAGGAATTCTCCTTCCGCACCGATGACGGCGTCACCTTGCGGCTGCGGCGCGTCGGCTCCGCCGATGCCCCCGCGGTACTGCTGGTGCACGGACACGGCATCTCCTCGGATATGTTCGCGCTGCCCGAGATTCGCAGTGCGGCCGCGGTGCTCGCCGATGCGGGCTACCAGTCGTGGCTGCTCGACTGGCGCGGCAGCTCTCGGCTGCCCTACAACGAATCCGGCCCCGACTACACCCTCGACGATGTCGCCCTCTACGACCTCCCGGCGGCGGTGGCGCGGATTCGGGAGCGCATCGGCGACCGGCCGCTGTTCGCCGTGGCGCACTGCGTCGGCGCGCTGGCGCTGGCGCTGAGTCTGACCGGTGGACTGCTGCCCGGACTGGCGGGCGTGGTCGCACAGGGCGTCTTCCTCACGCCGAAGGTCAGCACCTCGGCGCGGATGCGCGTGCTGGTGGGCAGCGGTCTGCTCGGCTCCCGCGTCACCCATATCGAATCCGACTTCCGCAAGGTCGGCCTGTGGTCGCGGCGCACGCTGCTCTATGCCGCCCTGTCCCGCAAGGGCGAATGTCCCGACCCCACCTGCCGGATGGTTCACCACGGCTGGGGTATGGGCGGCGAACTGTTCGAACACGACCACGTGGACGCGCGCACCCACGACCGGCTGGCCCAGCTGTTCGGCGCGATACCGCTGTCCCTGCTACCGCAACTTCGGCAGATGGAGTTGGCGCACGCGGTGCTGCGCTGGCATGTCGACGACGACCGCTACCGCGCCCTGCCGGAGAACGCGCTCGATCGCGCCGATCGCATCGACTGCCCGGTGCTGCTGCTGTCCGGCAGCCGCAACGGGGCGTGGCTGGATTCCAACCGACTGTGCTTCGAGGTGCTGTCGGCGCGCAATCCGGAACTCGATGTCCGCTACCGCGAGATTCCCGGTTACGGCCACCTCGACACCTTCATCGGCCGGGGCGCGGCCCTCGATGTCTTCGGGTATCTGGTCGATTTCCTCGACGAGCTGTCAGCTCGGCAGGCGTAGCGGCAGACCGGCGGAGCGATAGATGGCATCGATGACGGTCATGGTGGCGACGGCGTCGTCGGGTCCGGTGGCGACCGGCGCACCGCGCAGCACCGCGGCGGCGAAGGCGTCGAGTTGATAGTCGTAGGACGTGCGCCGGGAGAATCGCCGCACCCGCCTGCCCCGGTCGGTGCGGACGATCAGGGCGTGCCCGACATGCGGCAGCACCGGATTCCACAGCCGCATGCGACCGCGCTCGCCGGTGACCGTGGCCGCGATGCGCAGCACATCCGACGACCACATCGAACATCGGACGCGGCCGGTGTGCCCGGAGGGGAAGCGCAGGTCGGCGGTCATGGCGCGGTCGATCTCCGGTCCGCGCGACTTCGCCCGTGCCGCGAGGACCGCCGGGTCCTCGCCGCCCAGCACGCGGGCCAGGTGCACGGCGTAGCAGCCCGCGTCCATCAGGGCACCGCCCGCGAGCCGGTAGTCGTAGCGGATATCGGAGAACTTCGGCAGCGGGAAGCTGAACGCCGTCTCCACCCGCAGCAGCGGCCCCAGCTCACCGGAGGCGATGATCTGCTCGGCCGCCGTCGTCAAGGGGTGATAGCGGTAGTGGAACGCCTCCATCACCACGCGATCGGAATCGGCCGCCAGCGTGGCGATCTCGCGCGCCTCCGCGGCGTTCGCGGTGAACGGCTTCTCGCACAGCACATGCTTGCCGCCCCGCAGCGCCGCGGCGGTCCAGCGGCCGTGCAGGCCATTGGGCAGGGGGATGTACACGGCATCGACATCGGGCGAATCGATCAGCGCCTGATAGCTGTCGTAGACGCCCGCGATGCCGTGCTCGGCGGCGAACCGCTCGGCTCGCGCCCGCTCCCGCGCCGCGACGGCGGTGACGACGACCTCGTGGTTCCGGCGGGCGGGTGCGATCAGGGCGGCCGGTGCGATGCGGGCCGCACCGAGAACTCCGATCCGGAGTGCGGGGCGCGATTCTTCGGTCACCCGGCGACACTAACACCGGCGCGCGCACCGCGACCGGACCGATACCGCGACCATGTCGACCAATAGCCAAGTACCCCAGCGGATTACGAATGGAGACGAGAGCATGCGGATCGCACTGCTGACGGCGGGCACCCGGGGCGACCATCAGCCGTACCTCGCCCTGGCCGATGAACTGCGCACGCGCGGGCACCGGGTCGAGATGACCGCCACCGAGAACTACGCGGACGTGGTGCGCCGCTCCGGATTCGAACCGCATGTCATCCCGTTCAATTCGGCGGAGCTGCTGGAATCCCCCGCCGCCAAACGCGGGCTGTCCTCCGGCAATCCGCTGCCGTTCGTCCAGATCATGCGGGATACGGTCAAGATCATGGCGGGCGAGCGCGGTGAGCGGATGCACCGGGTGCTCAGCGACGCCTGCGAATCGGCCGAGGTGATCGTCTCCTGCGCCTCCACCCTGCCGTGGGCAATGGAACGGCGGGAGAAGACCGGCCAGACCGTGATCGGCGGCCTGCCCTATCCGCTGGAGCGGACCGCCGAATTCCCGTCGTCGTTCATGGTCAAACAGATGGTGTCGTCGCGGCGACTGCGGCTGGCCAGCTATTCGGCCTTCGAAATCGCCTACGGGGCGGCGTATCACAAGATGGACCGGCGGGTGCGGGAGATGATGGGACTGCCCGGCAGGCCGCGCAATCCGTTCCGCCGCATTCGCGAGGACGCGATTCCACTGGTGCACATGGTGAGTCCGGTACTGCTGCCGAAACCCGCGGACTGGCCTGAGCGTTCGACCGTCGTCGGCGCACCCGTACTCCCGGCGCGGCTGCGCGGAGCGTGGGGTGAGGCCCAGGTCGACCCGGAGTTGGACGCGTGGCTCGACGAGGGCGAACCCCCGGTCTACTTCTGCCTCACCGGCATGCCGATCCTCGACCCGACCGGCAGCTGCGATCTGATC
This sequence comes from Nocardia sp. CC227C, assembly GCF_030767025.1. GTDB lineage: Bacteria > Actinomycetota > Actinomycetes > Mycobacteriales > Mycobacteriaceae > Nocardia. Next base: position 267,022 of record NZ_JASITE010000005.1, read on the forward strand.
GCCGCGGTGTGCCGCCGCCTGGGGGTGCGAGCGCTGGTGACGGTGAAGGGCGAGGGCTACCCCCGGGGCATCGGATACGACCGGCGACTGCTCGTCCTGGACTCCTTCGACTACGACCGCGTGCTGCCGCGCTGCCGGGCGGTGGTGCACCACGGCGGCAGCGGCAATACCCACGACGTGCTGCGGGCCGGTCTGCCCGCGGTGGTGATCGGGGTGCACAGCGACCAGTTCTTCTACGGCTGGCGGATTTCGGCGCTCGGCATCGGAGCCGACTTCCCGTATCCGAAGCTGACCGAGAACCGGCTGCACGACGCCCTGGTGCGCACCCTCACCCCCGAAGCGCGGGACCGCGCCGCCGAACTCGGCCGCCGGGTGTCGGCCGAGAACGGAATCGGCGCCACCGCGGACGAGGTGGAACGTCTCGCCGTCACGGCGTCGGCCTGACCCATGGCCGATTCCCTGCACGTCGCCATGTTCACCGACTTCCACCCGGACACCCTGGGCGGAGTCCAGACCGCCCAGCGGGCGCTGTGCGACGGCCTGCGTCGCCTCGGGCACCGGGTGACCGTGTTCTGCCCGCCCGCGCCGGGCTCCACGACGCCGGACGGCGATACGGTGCTGCTGCGCACGACGCGGTTCACCATGTCGAACGGACTGCCGGTGGCCCTGCCGACCCGGGCCAACCGCCGCCTGGTCGACACCGCGTTCGCAGCGCGCGGGCCGGTGGACATCGTGCACGCGCTGACCACCTACGGCTGCGGGATCGCCGGTGCGCGGGCCGCCCGCCGCCACGGGGTGCCCGTCGTGCAGACCATGCAGAGCCGCGACGATCTGGTCATCGAGAAGTACTCCACCGCACCGCTTCCGGCCGCGTTGACCATGCGGCTGCTGCACGGCTGGTTCGTGCCGCTGGACCGGCGTCCCACCGCCGTCGGCGACGGCCGCGTCGCACGGCTGGCCTGGCGTCCGCTGATCGCGCAGGCCCAGGCGGCGGATCGGGTGGTCGTGCCCACCGCACACTTCGCCCGCCGCCTCACCGATCGCGGCGTGGACCGGCCGATTCACGTGGTGTCCAATGGAATCGACGACGCGCTGCTCGACCGCGTCCGCGACGTCCCGGCGACCGGGTCGGCACCGGACGCGCCGCTGCGGGTGCTGTGGTGCGGACGTCTGTCCACCGAGAAGCGGCCGCTCGAGGCGATCGAGGTGATCCGGCGGGTCGACAATGCCACGCTGGACGTCTACGGCAGCGGGCCGCTCACCGCCGACGCCCGCGCCGCCGTCGCCGACGCGGAGCTGAGCCGCCGCGTCCAGCTGCACGGAGAGGTCGACCAGGCCGCCTGCCTGCACGCCATGCGAACCCACGACCTGCTCCTGCTCACCTCCGACTGCGACACCCAGGGCATGGTGCTGCTGGAGGCGGTGGCCATGGGGCTGCCCATCCTCTACTGCGATCCGGAACTGGCCGAAACGGTGCCCGTCACGGGCGGTATCCGCGCATCCGATCCGTCCGTCGAATCCTTCACCGACACACTGCGATCCATTGCCGACGAGCGCGAGCGCCTGCATGCGGCGCGCGCCGCCCTCGCCGCGCACGCCGACGATCCCCGGCAGTCCCGACACATCGACCGCGTCCTGGCGGTCTACACCGCGGCGCTGACCGCCTCGGCTGGCCCGTCCCGCCGGAGCTGAACGCCGCCCGCCGTCACCGCAGCGCGGCTTCCAGAATCGGCCAGGAGCGGTGGAAGGCGTCCTGCCAGTACATCCAGGAATGCGTTCCGGCGGGCTGGAATTCGACCGTCGCGGGTATGCCCAGCTCGGCCAGGCGGCCCGCCAGCCGGTGGGTGCACAGGTTGGTGGCGGCCTCGATCATGCCGCCGAGCACGATCTGATTGGCCAGGGTGACGGGTTCGCCGCCCACCAGCGGATTGCCGAGCGTGTCCGCGCGGCCCGGCAGGCCGGTCGCACTGGAGATGTAGATGGTCTTGCCGCGCAGCTTGTCGGCATTGAGCACCGCGTCATGGCGCAGCCAGGCGGGATCGCCGGGCTCACCCCACATATTGCGGACGTCGGCGTCGGCGCGGGCGAGGACGAGTTCGATATAGGTGCGGCTGATGTCGTCGCTGGTGGAAGCGCACCCGCTGTAGGACGCCACCGCCCGGTACAGGTCGGGGGCGGCGATCGCGAGATTGAGCGCCGACGTGGCCGACATCGACACGCCCGCGATGGCATTGACGCCGGAGGTGCCCAGGGCCGCGTCGATGACGGGCGGCAGCTCCCGGGTGAGGAAGGTCGTCCACTTGTGACGGCCGATCTCGGGATCGTCCGCGTACCAGTCGGTGTAGTAGGAGAACGCGCCGCCGATCGGGGTCACCACATTGACGTTCTTGTCGGCGAGGAACTGCACGATATCGGTCTGCCGATGCCAGTTCGCGCGGTCCTCACCGCCACCTGCCCCATTGAGCAGGTACAGCGTCGGCCGTGGCGCGCCGGTGTCGAACGGAGTGATCACGTGCAGTGTGATGACCCGGCCCATGGACGGCGAGTACACGTGCATGATCTGCTGCCGCTGCCCCGCCCGGTCGATGAGCACCAGTTCGGCCGTGCCGCGATCAGTTGAGGCGGGATCGGCCGTGGCGGGATCGGCCGTGGCCGTACCGGACGCGCCGGTCGAGCCCGCAGCGATCACGAGGCAGCCGATCGCCGCCAGCATCGACAATCTTCTCGCGAGCATCCGCTCACTCCTTGCTCGGTCATCGCAGCTCGTACATCGCAGCGCGTGAATCGCAGCTCGTGAATCACACCGCCGCTCGCCCCATGGTCGGGGCGAGCGGCGCTGCTCCGGCGAGTGGGCCGTCAGCTGCCGAGGAACTTGCGCAGCGTCTCCGCCAGCACGTCACTGAACGAGCCGGTGGAGCTGAGCTGGCCGTCATTGGATCCGAGGCCGCTGTCGTCGAGGCTGCCGAGCACGGTCTCACCCGGATTGGCCCCGCGCGCGGTGAAGCACGCGGTCAGATTCGGCATCTCGTTGCTCACGCCGACCGTGCCCGCGACACCCACACCGCCGCTGGTGATCTGCTGGCCCGCACGCAGGCTGTCCGGCACCGGGTAGGTGATGTGCAGGGTCACCGGATTGCCGGAGTTGACGAACCAGCCGGTGCTGGTGACCTTCCAGCCACCCGCGTTCGGGGTGGCGGTCACGTCCTCGGTGCGCTGGCCCGCACCCGCGTGGTACGCGGTGACGGCCACCTTCACCGGCGCGCCGAAGCCGGTGGGCGGGAAGTCGGTGATGGTGTTGACGTACGGATTGCCGATGCCGGTGGTGCCGATCTTCACGTCGTAGGTCACCGTGGTGCCGACGCCGATGCTCTCGGCGCTGGCGATCTTCTCGTAGGTATGCGTGATCCCCACGGTGCTGACGTCCTTCTTGGTCTGATAGCTGCGCACCTCGCAGCCATCATCCGCCGCGGCGAAGCCGGTGCCGGTGACGGCGCTCAGTCCCGCAAAGACGAGCGCGGTGGACGCCGTGAGTGCGGCCGTCCTCGTGGTTCGGAACATATTTCTCCTCGATGTGTCCCGAAAGACATTCCAGGACAAGGCAATAGCAACAGAGCCCTGCGGACGGCCCCGGGGCGGCGGTGGCCACCCGGCGGCCAAGTTAACACAGTTAACTGGTCCCCCGTCCAGAAATTCTCATAATTTGACCTAGCAATGTTTCACCTCTTCCCCGGCGGTGAGCCACGAAAGCACGGATGAACGGTGGCGCGCCGGTGCGGAGCGGGATACCTCGAGCGGTGTCGGCTAGGCGAAGCGGTAGACGAGTCGATAGGTGTTGTCGCCGCCGGTGGATTCGTAGCCGCCGGTGCCGGTCAGGCCGGTGAGGTCCCCGGTGCCGGAGCCGGATACGACGGACCAGTCGGCGCGGGAATCGCCGGAGGCGTCGAAGGTGCCGGTCATGCGGAGCACGAAGGAGCCGGTGCGGCCCGCCAGGGTGCAGTGCATGCGTTGCAGACTGTCGAAACTGCCGCTGCCGTCGGCGTTGGCGCAGGTGATGCCGCGCCATTCCGCGTCGCCGACGATGTCGCCGCCGTAGCGGTCGTGGCCGGTGGCCACGCCCAGTGCGGGGGCTCCGTCGGCGGGCGCGAACTCGGTTTGTTCCCAGGACTTCGATTCGATGGTGCCGGTGGCAATCGTGTCGTTCATGACCCGACGCTAAGGTCGAGGGGGTATCCCGGTCTTGAACAAACGCGAACGCGGAGCGCCATGGATTCGACCACCGACAGCCCACCGCGCGGCCTCCTCGACCCGCGGGCGGGGGCCGGTGTGTATCGCGAGGGCTTCATCCCGGTATCGGAGGACCTGGCCGATATCGTGGCGCACTGCTGGACGGTCCGCTGGGATCTGCGTGGGCGCGAGCCGTTCGAAGTGGAGGTGCTCCCGAGTCCGGCCGTGGTGCTGGCTGTCGACGACGCACGGTGCCGGGTACACGGCGTGCTGCGCGGAAAGTACGTGCAGCGGCTGGCCGAACAGGGCGACATCTTCGGAATCACTTTCCGCCCGGCCGGATTTCGCACCCTCGTCGGACGACCGGTCGCCGAGCTCACCGATCGGGTGGTGCCGGGTGCCGAACTGTTCGGCTCCGACGCCGAACGACTCGCCGCGCGCATCGGCGCGGAATCCGATACCGAGGTACGCCGCTGTCTCGCGGAAGAATTCGTTCGCCGGTGCAGTGTCGTCGAATCCGGGCGTACCGCACTGCTCAACGAGATGGTGGACGCGATCCTCACCGATCGCACCATCGTGCGCGTCGATGACCTCACAGATCGCTTCGGATTCGGAAAACGTCACTTGCAGAAGCTGTTTCGCGAACACATCGGGATCTCCCCGAAGTGGGCCATCCAGCGCCACCGCCTGCACGAGGCCGCCCAGCGCCTGGACGAGGGGCACACGGATCTCGCCGCCCTCGCCGCCGAACTGGGTTACGCCGATCAGGCGCACTTCGCCCGCGACTTCAAGACGGTGGTCGGCCGCTCACCCGCCGCCTATCGAGGCGGTGCGCACTGAGCAGCGTCATATGAGCTGCCTACGCCGCCGCGCCAGCAGAATCGCGAAAGCGGGCACGCCGAGCAGTGCGGTGACCACCCCGACCGGCACCTCGCGGGCGCCGAAAGCACTGCGGGCGAGGGTGTCCGCCCACACCATGAACACCGCGCCGAGCAGCACCGTGACCGGCAGCAGCCGGGCGTGGCCGGGACCGACGAGGAAACGGGCGGCATGCGGCAGCACCAGGCCGACGAATCCGATCGCACCCGCCGCGCTCACCAGCGCCGCCGTCACCACGGCCGTGATCAGCAGCAGCACCAGCCGGGTCCGGCCCACCGCGACGCCGAGGGCCGCGGCCGCGTCGGAGCCGAAAGCGAAGGCGTCCAGCGTCGGCGCGTACCACAGGCAGATCACGCAGCCGCCCGCGACGACAGTGGCGCAGACGGCCACATCCGACCAGGTCGCCCCGGCCAGCGAGCCGAGCAGCCAGAACAGCACGCCGCGGGTCTGTTCGGCATTGGCCGACCACAGCACGGTGAGCGAGGTGAGCGCCGAGAACAGCTGCGTACACGCCACACCCGCGAGAATCATCCGGTCCGGGGTGCCGCCCGCACTGTAGGCCAGGGCCAGCATGAGCGTGAACGACAGCACCGCGCCGAGGAACGCCCCGCCCGACAGCGTCAGCGCCCCCGACCCGACGCCGACCACCGCCACCAGCACCGCCCCGGTGGACGCGCCCGAGGAGACGCCGAGGACGAAGGGATCGGCGAGAGTATTGCGCAGCAGCGATTGCAGAATGGCTCCGCACAGCGCCAGCCCCGCCCCGCAGATCGCCGCCAGCACCGCACGCGGCAACCGCAACTGCCAGACGATGCCGTCGGCCAGTCGACCGGCCGACGACGTCCCCAGTCCGAGATGCTGTCCGACAATGGAGTAGACATCATGCACGGAGACGTCGGCGGGGCCGATGGACACCGTCAGGGCGATCGAAAGACACAGCAGGACACCGCAACCCAGGCAGATCGACGCCGCGCGCCGGGTGCGGGTCAACGCACCGAGGCGAGACCGTCCGCCAGCTTCTCGATGGCGCCGATCTCGCGGATTCCCGGATCCAGCTCCGAGCCGGTCATGACGACATAGCGCTTGCCCTGCACCGCCCGCATCCGGTTGGTCGCCGGATTCGATTCGAGGAACTCGATCTTCGTGGTGAGCGCGTCACCCTCGATGCGCTGGCGGCTGAGATCGGCGAGCACCAGCACATCGGGATCGCTGGCGACGACCGCCTCCCAGCTGATCTCGGGCCAGTCCTCGCGCTCGTCGGCGAAGACATTGCGGGCGCCGACCTCGCGGGCGTACATGCCGGGGGCGGAACAGCATCCGGCCATGTAGGGGGCCTTGATGCCGGAGAACCAGAAGGCGACCGTCGGCTCGGAGGTGGCGTTCAGCTTCGCCGTCGCCGCCGCCAGCCGTCCGCGCAGCTCGTCGACCAGCTGCGCGCCCCGCTCCTGCACATCGAAGATCCGGGCCAGTTCGGTGATCTCCTGGAACAGCGTCTCGATGCCGAGCGGCTCGGTGCGGGTGACGGTCTCACCCTCGACCGTCGCCCCCGCGCACACCGACGGTGACTGATAGGTGGGAATGCCGAGCTGCGCGAAACGCGACCGCTCCGCGACCACGGCGGGGGTGAAGGTGTGCGCGCTCGCCGAGGTCACGATATCGGGCTCGGTGTCCAGCACCGCCTCCAGCGAGGGATCGTTGTCGGCGAGCCGCGGCACCGTCGCATTGTCGGCCTCCAGGTCCGGAAGCACCGGATCGAACCAGGTCGAGGTGCCCACCATGCGATCGGCGAGCCCCAGCGACAGCAGGATCTCCGTGGACGCCTGATACAGCGACACCGCCCGCGCGGGCGCTTGGTCGAACGTCACCTCCACACCGCAGTTCTCGATGGTCAGCGGATAGCTGGTGCGGCCGGGGGCTTCCGGCGCGCCGCTGGCGGCGGTCTCGGCCGTCTCGGCGGACCCACCGCACGCGGTCAGCCCGGCGACGAGGCAGCCGACCAGGCCCAGGAGCGAAAGCAGCCGCGCCGGGCGCGTCGTCGATGTCATGGCGAGCACCGTATCAAGATCGATGGTGGCGGCTTTCCGCGCGCGGGACTTGCCTCCGGGCCGCTCCTCGGCCAGGGTTGACTCCGATTCGACGCCGCTCGGCCGACGACGAGAGAGAGGCGAACGTGCGCCCGAACGACCGCGGACCCCGCCGCCGGGTAGCGCGCTTCGCCCTGCTGCTGCTCTGGCTGTTCAGCACGGCGTGGACGGTCGGCTGGCTGCTCGAGGGCCAGTCCGCCACCTCCGCACCGCCCGCGATTCACGGGCACTGACCGAGATCCGGCATCGGCGATCGGCCCGCGCCCATCGACCGCTCCGGCTGTGCCGGGCGGGAATCGCCGCGACTACACCAGCCGGTGTTCCTCGACCGGCGTCGTCAGGGTGGTGCCGTTCAACTCCAGGTACAGCAGCCGCTCGGTGACCGAGAGGGTCGCGGTGTTGCGGCGGTCCAGGGTCGCGGCGGCCGCGTCGATGAAGGTGCGGTCGAGGCTGTAGACCGGGATGTCCTCGGCGCGGTGGATCTTCTTGCCGACCAGTTGGGCCAGCACCTTGGCCGGGTCGCGGTGGTGGGTGTAGAGGGCGGTGCGGTCGGCGAGTTTGCTGGCGCGGTGTAGTCGGTCGGCGTCGGGCGCGCCGACTTCGATCCAGGCCGTGATGCGGCCGGTGAGGTCGCGGGCCAGGACGGCGGGCTCATCGGTGGAGGAGACGCCGCCCTCGCTGAAGGTGATGCCGTCGGTGTACTCGAGGCAGTAGGCCAGCAGCCGGGTGAGCATGAAGGCGGGTGTCTCGGATGGATGGCGGGCGACGCGCAACTCCACCTCCTGGTAGACGCCGCGATCGACGTCGGCCAGGTTGACGGAGAAGCTGTACAGCGTCGCACTCAGGGCCATAGGCGCAGAAGCATAGTCGCGAGCCGGTCCAACCTCGTCAGCCACACGGATCCGTGATCCGCCGGACACCCGGAGCTGTGATCCGCGACACCGCACCTCGAATCGGATTGACCTCAACAATCATTGAGGTTTCAAGATGGTCTCACACGAACTTCACAGCTTCTACTCAGGAGGTCATCATGACGACCGCAGCCACCACCCGCCCCACCCGCAATGCCATCAGCGTGCCCGCGCTGAGCCGCCCGGTCGCCGTCCTCGGCACGATCGCCGCAGCCGTCCTGGTCAACCTGGTCGTCTGGCTGATCGGCGCGGCGGCGGGCGGTTCCTTCGAGATGACGAACGAGGGTGTGGCGCAGTCCGTGGCGCCGGGCGGCATCGTCATCCTGACCGTCGTCCCGATGCTGGTCGGCCTCACCGCCGCCGCCCTGCTGTCCTACAAGTGGGTGGGCGTGCTGCGGACCGCGGGCGTGATCGGCTCGGTGCTGGCGGTCGCGACCATCGCCCTGACCGTCGACGCCGATTTCGACACCGCCTCCACCATCGCCCTGTCGATCACCCACCTGACCCTGGTGCCCGCCCTGATCATCGCGACCGAGGGCATGCGGCGCACGTTGATCGAGCGTTGAGCACCCGACCCGGCCCGCATCCACCACGGATGCGGGCCGTTTCGCCGTGCGGCGACAACGATTGCCGGGTGACGCCCCGCTGTTCGCGAGACCGGCGGCGTTCACATCAGTAGGCGAGGCAGTCGTCGTAGCCATCGGCGGTCAGGGGCACCCAGGAGCGGTCGTTGCGATTGTCGTACTGCGCGTCGTCGAACGCGGCCCGGATGCGCTCGGTCAGCAGCGGCACCGCGGCCTGGTCGACCGTACGGCCGGTAACGCCGGGCAAGTCTGTCATAGCGCCGAATACCTCCTCGGGCATGCGAATAGCTCGGTGATAACGGGTGCGGGGGTGGGCCCGGTATCGACCGGCCGAGCCCACCTGTAACGGAGGAGTCGAATGAAGCGTTCGCGAGGGAAGATATCTCTTGTCGATTCGGAAACGGGCATCACCTCACTTCCATCCGCAACGGACATCTCCACGTCGGTACGACGCGAGTTCGTGGGTCAGGCGTTGATGGCCTGGCGCTCGTGGTCGGCGCGGACGATCTCGATCTTGCGGGGCTTGGCCTGTTCCGCGATCGGAATCACCAAGCGCAGCACGCCGTCTCGGTAGTCGGCGCGAATCCGGTCGGTATCGAGACTCTCGCCGAGGAACAGTTGGCGGCTGAACACGCCGCGGGGGCGTTCCGCGGCGATCATCGACCTGCCCTGGTCCAGTTCCGGGCGGCTGGCCCGGACCGTCACCACATTGCGTTCGACGTCCAGATCCAGGGAGTTCGGGTCGATGCCGGGCAGATCCAGCTCCACCAGGAATTCGTCCCCGTCGCGCCAGGCGTCCATCGGCATCGCCGCCGGACGTGCCGCAGTGCCGAACACCTGCTGCGTCCACCGGTCCAGATCGCGGAACGGATCCGTGCGCATCAGCATGGTCGCCACCTCCAGCTCACTCCAATCTCACTCGCAGTGGGTTAGATAACTTATGTCTGATGACATAGATATTATTTAGCACTCTACATAGGAGAGTGCAAGCCCGATTCAGACGGCCAGTCCCTCGGTCTGCGGGCCGTTGCGCAGCAGCCAGGCGGCAACGCCCGGATACCGGGACAGCTGCTCGACCATCGCCGACAGCTCCGCGTACAGCCCTGCGCGCCAGTCGGTCTCGTCGAAGGTCAGCCCCATGTCCGCGTACACCCGATCCACCACCGCGGCGCGCACCCGGCCCCGGTCGCCGACATGGTGGTAGATGACCGACAGCGAGGTGTCCAACCGGCCGGTGAGCTCCCGCATGCTCCAGCCCTCCAGCCCGCGCTCGGCCGTCAACGCCACTGCGGCATCCACGATCACAACGCGCGACAGCCCGGTGCGGTACGCCCTGCGGGACCCCTTGGGCATCGGCGCACTCCTCCACGACGGCTCGGCGGACGGTCAACTCGGGGCAACCCTATCGCCCCGACGGTCGATTCCGGGCCACGCGGGTGACGGCTCCCGCACCGGGAGGCGGGGTTTCGCTCTACACTGACCGCGTGCGCATTCGACGTCTGATCGCCCTGTCGGCCGGTGCCCTGCTGACCCCGCTCGGCGTGGCCGCCTGCACCTCGGAGGGCCCCGGATCCAAGACCGAGTGCCAGGCCAGCGGCTGCACCATCACCTTCGACCGAGGCGTGAACGCCAAGGCCAGCATGCTCGGGGTGGAGGCGGAACTCGTTGCCGTGAACGGCAATCTGGTGACGCTGAAGGTGGCCGGACAGGAGGTGTCGGTACCGGCCGGGGAGACACAGCCCGCGGACGGCATGAATGTCTCCGTACAGGAGGTCACGCCGGATCAGGTCGTGGTGAAGATCGCCACGGGCATCCAGACCAACTGAGCTGTCACGGCGCGGGCTCCAGGGCGGGCGGATGCCACTCGCCGCGGAGCACACTCGGCCGCGGCGCGTACAGGCGCATGGTCAGCGAGAACGGTCCCGCGTCCGGGATGGGCAGCCAATTGCCCGCCGGGACAGCCGATCCGGGCTGCTCGTACTGGACCGCGAGCGTGAGCGACCCGTCCGGATCGGGCACCGGCGGAATATGGTGGCCGACCGAGTGGATGCCCGATGGATGCGGAATCAGAAAGCCGTCGCCGTCGTAGGCGGTAATCGACCAGAAAGCGTCCACGGGCGGGAACTGCCCCGGCAGGAAGCGCAGCCGATAGCGGTTGGGCGTGCCGCCGGTATCGGCCAGCCCGTTCAGATTCGGATAGATCGCGTGCTCGGGCAGATTCGCGCCAAGCCCCTGCTGGGCGACCCGGGCGCGCAGCCGGTAGTCGGTGCCGTACTCGCCGAGTTCGGTGGAGTACTCCCAGCCGTTGGCGACGGTGGTGTCGGGGTCGATGTAGGTCGGGAGCTGCCGCCGGGCGGCGGCCACCCCGTCGTCGAGGTCGGCGGCGGAGATCCCGGTGACCGCTCCCCCGGGCCGGATGCCGATCCGCGCGAAACGCGCCAGGGCGGGCGCGTCCTCCGGTGCGGGCGGATTCACGGCCATGAGCGCGCACAGGCGGGTGAAGAAACTGTCCGCGTCCATGCTGCCGACCCGGAAGGCGGGCGGGGTGGTGGTCTCGACGGGTTCGACCGTCCCCTCGGGAGCGGGCCGCCCGGCCAGCCAGTCGCCGAGCGGCACCAGCGCCAGCTCGCGCTGGAGGGCCAGGACGGCGGGCACGTCCTCGGAGCCGTCGACCTGGATGCGGCCGATCAGCCAGACCATGGGCGTCGGCATCTCCAGCCGTACGGCGTCGTCGGGAAGTTCACCCGCCCACCCCGGTCCGGTGACCACGTACGTATAGGGCGGTCCGGGCGCACCGGGTTCCACCCGCGGCCGGATGCTCCCCGGGCTGTGCACGGTATTGGTCCAGGCGTCCAGGAACTGCATGACCCAGAACCGGCCCGATTCCACCGCGGGCATCCGCAGCACGATCGGCTCCGTCGCCAGATCCAGCCAGGCGATGGAGTACAGCGTGTCGATATTGACGCGAACCAGATCGCGACGGGCCGGGGTGGGCAGGCTGTCGGCGTGCAGGAAGCGGTTGGTCGGGACGATGGCCTCGAACGCGGTGCGGGTGGCGTCCATGAGCACCAGCGGATAGCCGTAGATATAGGCGTCGGCGGCGATGCCCCGCGCATCGGCGGCGGCGCTGGACGGCGTCGCGCCCGTGCCGTCGTCGGAACGTCCGCAGGCGGCCAGGGTGATACCGGCCGCCGCGGCCAGCCCGAAGGCGGTGCGGCGCGACACGCGCGTCGACAACCGATCGAGTTCGCCGTCCATGGCCTCCCATTCTCGCCCACCCGCGTTCCCGACCCTTCACCCGATCCGGGTGAAGCGCCTGTTCAACGGCTGACCCAGCCGCCGATCATCTCCGCGGTCTCGTCGATGAGCCGGTCGCGGTCGAGATCCGGCGGCGGTTTCAGGCCGATGCGCAGGGCCGCGGCCAGGCCCGCGTTGGCCATGACGAAGGCGCGGACGTCGAGATCGTGATCGGGCAGCGGCCCGAGCTGCTGGAGCAGGTAGGCGCGGGTGAGCAGCAGCAGGCGGCGTTCCAGGCCGCCGAAGCCCGCGCCGTCCACCGTGGCGTCGGCGGTGAGCGCGCGCACCAGCGGCTCCCGCTCGGCCAGCACCGAGACGATGGCGCGCAGGCTGGTGGCCACCGAATCCCGAGGCGACAAGCCCATGCCGTCGAGCACGGCAACGGTGAACCGCTCCTCCAGCTCCGCGAGCAGGCGGGCGCGCAGCACCTCCACGATCTCGTGCTTGTCGGTGAAATAGCGGTAGAGCGTGCCGATGCTCATATTGGCGCGGGCGGCGATGCGGTTGGTGGAGGTGTCGGCGATGCCGCGCTCGGCGAAAAGTCGAGCTGCGGTCTCGACAATGCGCTCGCGGGACTCCCGAGCACGCTCCTGCGTCGGGCGCTTACGGCGGTGACTGCCGGTTTCAGCCATGGAACCGGTGCGCCGTGAAAAGTGAGTAGAACCCGAGCATCAGCTCATTTTACGCTGCTGACATGGCCCGCGAGAAGGTGCCCGCGACGCTCGATACCGCCGCGGCAGGCAAGATCCCCACCGAATTCCGCTACCGGGACCGGCTCGCCGATCCCCGCGTGCAGCAGGCACGCCGCATGTTCCGGACCGTCTTCCGATTCGACCCGCAGCCCTCGGAGGAGCTGGTGCGCGCCTTCGGGGAGGCGTACTACCAGGCCGATCCGGTGGCCGAGGCGTTCGTGGACGAGGTGTATCTGGGCGAGCCGGGACCGAAGGCGGGCCGTGCCATGCTCGACCGGGCGCTGGAGCAGGGCGTGGACTCGGTGCCGGACGCGCCGCCCTCGCTCATCCGGCTGTTCGAGGAGTTCGAGACGCCGCCGGACTGGCTGGACCCGGAGCTGGTGGTCCAGGGGGCGCGGGTGTTCCGGCGTTGGGGCACTTCGGTATTCAGCTTCGCCACGACCAGCACCCTGGAGATGTACTCGGAGAGCTCCATCGCCAAACCGCTGTCCTACACCGGCGGCTACGCGGGCGACCGGGCGCACAAACGACAGCTGGAGACCGTGCGGTTCTGGATCGATGTCTCCGAACCCGGCGGGCTCGACCCCGGGGCGCGCGGGCGGCAGACCGCCATGCGGGTGCGGATCATGCACGTATTCATCCGCCGCAAGCTCATGGCCCGGCCGGAATGGGACTACGACGCCTGGGGCGTGCCGATCAGCGTGGGCGACGCGACGCTGACCCTGATGGGCGGCAGCGTGGTGCCCGGTCTGGCGCTGTGGAGCATCGGGCACCAGACCACCGTGCGCGAAATCGAGGCGACACTGCACTTCTGGCGGTACGTGGGACATCTGCTGGGCGTGCAGCCGCCGTGGTACCCGCGCGACTTCCGGGAATCGGTGCGACTCATGTTCGCGGCCTTCGTCAAACGCGCCCACACCGCGGGCGCGGACGGCGCGGAGCTGGTGGAGTCGTATCTGCCCGCCTTCGAACCGAAGTCCGGGACGCCGTGGCGCAAACGGCTGCGCGACGAGATCAACTACCGGATGCAGATCGGCTACACCGGCGTCTGGCTGCCGCCGTCCACCTACGCGCGCCACACCATGCCGCGCCGCTTCCCCTGGGTGCTGCACCCGCTGGTCCAGGCCCCGCTCATCTTCGGGGCGGAAACCCTGCGCCGCACCGTCCCGGGTCTGGACACCGTCGCCGACCGCGTCCAGCGCCACCGGCGGGAACAGTGGTACCGCAACGAGGTCGGGGACCGTGCGGCGGAATTCGAGCCGGTCGAGGAATTCCGGCGCTGAGCGAATTCCGACGCCGAGCGAATTCCTGCGCCGCGCACGGGCCGTCGGCCCGGACGCACGTGCACGAGGATCGCCACCTGCGCGGTTTTCCGTGGCCGCCATCATGGTGTCACCGGGGGGTGGACGCGATGGCCCGGGATCGGCTCGGCACAGGGCGAAGCCGGGCTCCCTCCGCAGCTGGGAGCCCGGCCCCCTGTCGGCGCACCGGTGTGGGCGGTGGGCCGACGTCTACGCGCCGGGTGGCGCGGGATCAGCGGGCGTGGCGCACGGTGTCCAGCGCCCGGCCCAGCAGGTCCAGGCCGTGGGCGAGTTCCTCATCCGTAATCGTCAGCGGTGGGAGCAATTTCACCACTTCGTCCTCGGAGCCGGAAGTCTCCACCAGCAATCCCAGCTCGAAGGCCACCTGGCTGACCTTGGCGGCCTCGGAGGCTTCCGCGAACACCAGCCCGTGCACGAGGCCGCGGCCGCGGGTGGACACGCCGTCGAAATGCCCGGCCAGCGCGGTGAGACCGGCGCGCACCCGCTCCCCCTTGTCCAGGGTCGCGGCTTCCAGCGCGCCGTCGGACCAGTAGTGCCGCAGCGCCGCCGCACCCGTGACGAAGGCGGCGTTGTTGCCGCGGAAGGTGCCGTTGTGCTCCCCGGGCGTCCACTGGTCGAGTTCCCGCTTCATGAGCACCAACGCCATGGGAAGTCCGTATCCGCCAATGGATTTCGAGAGCGTCACGATATCGGGCGTAATGCCGGCGACCTCGAAGGAGAAGAACGGGCCGGTGCGCCCGCAGCCCATCTGCACGTCGTCGACGATGAGCAGGATGCCGCGGTCGGAGCACAGTTCGGCCAACTGCCGCAGCCATTCGGCGCGGGCCACGTTCACCCCGCCCTCACCCTGCACCGTTTCCACGATGACCGCGGCGGGGCGGTCCAGGCCCGAGGACGCGTCGTCGAGCGCCCGGCGCATCCAGGCGAAATCGTCTGCCGCGCCGAGGTATCCGTCGTAGGGCATGGGGGTGGCGTGCACCAGGGGCACGCCCGCGCCCGCACGCTTGGCGGCATTGCCGGTCACCGAGAGCGCGCCCAGGGTCATGCCGTGGAAGGCGTTGGTGAAGTTCAGGACGGTGGTGCGGCCGGCGATCTTGCGAGCCAGCTTGAGCGCCGCCTCCACCGCGTTGGCTCCGGTGGGGCCCGGGAACTGCACCTTGTAGTCCAGCCCGCGCGGTTCGAGGACCACCTCGCGCAGCGATTCCAGCAGCCCGCGCTTGGCCGCGGTGGACATGTCGAGGCTGTGCGTGACGCCGTCCGCGAGCAGGTAGTCGATGAGGGCCCGCTTCAGGACCGGATTGTTGTGCCCGTAGTTGAGCGCGCCCGCCCCGGCGAAGAAGTCGAGGTAGTCCTTACCGCTCTCGTCGGTCAGCCAAGCGCCCCGACCGGTCGCGAAGACCGTCGGCCAGCACCGGCAGTAGCCGCGCACATTCGATTCGAGCGTCTCGAACACGGTCGTCTCGGCGGTGGTCATGGGCGGTCCTCGCAGTGCAGCAAAGTGAAACGTGACTGTTTCTATCACTGCGGGGCGGCGGGCCGGACCGTTTTCGCCGAATCCGGTGGGGTGGCCAGAATAAATCCTTTGCGCCATCGGCGCGGCCGCCATACTGTCGACATCTTGTGCGTGCTGACGTAGGGATCTACTGGCAGCTGGTCCGAGCGGGGTTCCGCCGACAGTCCTATTACCGATTGGCCATGATCGCGGGCCTGATCACCAATGTGGTCTTCGGGTTCGTCCGCGCCGCGGTGCTGATGACGGCCGTGGACAGCGGCAGCGACTTCGGCGGCTACGACCAGGGCACCATCGGCGCGTACACCTGGCTGTCGCAGGGACTGCTGGGGGCCATCGCGTTCTGGGGAGTGCCGAATATCGTGGAGCGCATCAAATCCGGCGATGTGGCCATCGACTTCCTGCGGCCCATCGACATCCAACTGGCGCATCTGGCGGAGTACTTCGGACGCGCCGTCTACACCCTGCTGCCGCGCGGGCTGCCCAGCGTGCTCATCGGCGCGATCACCTTCGGGCTCGCGGTGCCCGCCACGCCGGGGCCCTACCTGCTCGGCGCGATCAGCCTGGTCCTGGCCATCGCCATATCGTTCCTGTCACTGTTCACGGTGTGCCTGGCCGGATTCTGGGTGGTGGAGACGCGCGGACTGCGGACGCTGCACATGATCCTCGGCACCTTCCTGGCCGGACTGTTCGCGCCGGTGCACCTGTTCCCGGAGTGGCTGCGCATCCTGGCCTACTGCACGCCGTTCCCGTCCATGCTGCAATGGCCCATCGACGTGCTCTCCGGGCGCACCGTCGGCTGGCACGCGGTGGGACTGGTCGGGGCGCAGCTCTGCTGGCTGTTCGCACTGCTGGCCGCCGGGCAGCTGGTACTGCGCGCCGGACAGCGCAAGCTGGAGGTGCAGGGTGGGTGAAGCACCCTCGCGGCTGGCGCCCTACCGGGCCGTGCTCGCCTCCCGGCTGCGCGCGCAACGCGCCTACCCGCTGTCCTTCGGGCTGGACCTGTGCAGCGCCTTCCTCATCGGCCTGGTGGAATTCGCGGAGATGTACGTGATCTTCGCCAATGTGCCGCGGCTCGGCGGGCTCGACCTCACCGCCATGCTGCTGCTGTTCGGCCTGAGCAATACCGCCTTCACGGTGGCGGACATGCTGGTGGGACACCTGGACACGCTGCCCGACTACATCCGCAAGGGGCAGCTGGACGCCTTCTACCTGCGCCCGCAGCCGCTGCTGCTGCAATTGGCGACCAGCGATATCGCGCTGCGCCGCATCGCCCGCCTCGCGGTGGCGGTGACGATCCTCGGCCTCGGCATCGCCCGCAACGACATCGCCTGGACGCCAGTGCATCTCGTGCTGTTCGCGGTGACGCTGCTGTCCGGGATCGCGATCTTCGCCGGTCTGTTCGTCTGCGCGGCGGGACTCCAGTTCTATCTGATCGACGGCGCGGAGCTCACCAACTCCTTCACCTACGGCGGCTCCTACGCCTCGATGCAACCGACCTCGGTGTTCCCCACACCGATGAAACTGATCTTCGCGTTCCTGGTGCCCGTGGCATTCACCTCCTATCTGCCGACCATCGCACTGCTGGACCTCCCCGGCCCGGCCATGCTGCCGTCCTGGCTGGCCTGGGCCGCACCGCTGGCGGCGGTCTGGGTGTGGGCGGCGGCGCTGGGGCTGTGGCGGCTGGGCACCAGGCACTACCAGGGAGGCGGCGGATGACCGGACAGATCATCGATATCGAGGAACTCACCAGGACTTTCGTCCTGCGCCGCCGCGAGGGGCGCTGGCGGCGACGGCGCGAGGAGCTGACGGCGGTGGCCGCCATGAGCTTTCGCGTCGAACCGGGCGCGGCGGTCGGCTACATCGGCGCCAACGGGGCCGGGAAGTCGACCACCATCAAGATGATCACCGGCATTCTGGTGCCCACCTCCGGGACGGTGCGCACCTGCGGGCTCGATCCGGTCCGGCAACGGCGGGAACTGGCCGGCCGGATCGGCGTGGTGTTCGGGCAGCGCTCCCAGCTGTGGTGGGATCTGCCGCTGCGCGAATCCTTCTCGATACTGTCGGCCATCCACCGGCTCGACGCGTCGGCGGCGCGACGACGCCTGGACGAACTCGTCGACCAGTTGGAGATGGCCGAGACCCTGGACACCCCGGTGCGGCAGCTCTCCCTCGGACAGCGCATGCGCGCGGAAGTCGCTGCGGCCCTGCTGCACTCACCCGAGCTGGTCATTCTCGACGAACCGACGATCGGGCTGGACGTGCTGTCCAAACAGCGCCTGCGCGAATTCCTGCGCCACGAGCGCACCCACCGCGGCACCACGCTGCTGCTCACCACCCACGATATGGGCGATATCGAGCGGCTCTGCGAACGCGTCCTGGTGGTCGACCGCGGCCGCCTCGTCTACGACGGCTCGCTGACCGGACTGGCGACCACCGTCGGAGCACAGCGGGTGCTGACGGTGGACTTGGTCGAGCCCTGCGCCGAGCTCACCGACCTCCCGGGGGCGAAACTGCTCGACAGCGAGGGCGATGGCCTACGTCAGCGACTCGCCTTCGACTCCGAGCGCACCACGGCCGCGGAACTGCTGGCCGCCATCTCGGCCCGCGCCCCGGTGCGTGACCTGTCGCTGGAGGAACCCGATATCGAGGATGTGGTGCGACGCATCTACGAATCCAGCGCGAGACCGCCCGGTTCGTAACAATCCCGCGGACCGCTGCCACGGCCGACACCGCGCCGGGCTCTCGCGCGGCGCGGACACGGCGGTGAGCCGATGGACATCTCGTTGTTTCCCGCCGGACCCGAACTCCACATCCCGCCCGAGCAGGATCGGGTGCGCACGTGACATGCCGTCCTCGACACGGTAACCGATCGAGCAGGAGTCGAATGGTGGAATTCCGGCCTGCGGCATTGCTGCCGAGCGGCAGTGGGAAACGCGCGCCGACGACGGCATCGGTGCGTCCGCGCACGATCCGCGCGCGACTGCGGCGCATCCTGCTGGTATCGATGGCGATGGTGCTCGGACTGCTCGCGATCATCATCTCCGGGGAGGTCGCGGCCTACCGCGATACCGGCTCGACCGTGCGGGCGGTCACCCTCGCCTTGGCGGTCCAGGATCTGGTGCACGAGGTGCAACGCGAGCGCGGCCTCACCAATGGACTTCAGGGCGGCGATGATTCGCTGCGGCCGGTGGTCGAGCGGCAACGCGCGACCACCGATGCCGCGCTGCTGGCGCTCGAACGCGCCGTGGCCGCGCGGCCCGCCGGAGCCGACCAAGTACGTTCCGCGCTCACGCAATCGGCCGGATTGAGCGCCAACCGCGCGGATGTCGACGCCCGACGCATCGACCGCTCGGCCGCCTTCCAGTTCTACTCCGGCGCCATCGCCGCGCTGAACCGGGCCCGGCCCGGACTCGACACGGCCCGGGACACCGAGCTGTGGCACGGACTCCGGGCGCTCTACGCGCTCGGCGACGCCAAGGAGTACACCGGACAGGAGCGCGGCTTCCTACACGGTGTATTCGCCGCGGGCGGCTTCGAGCCGAGCGAGTACGTGCGGTTCCTGGATATCCGCGCCGCAAAACAGGCCGCGATCACCGCCTTCGACCGCGACGCCACCCCGGAGCAGCGCGCCCTGCTCATCGCCGCCATGCGTTCCGAGGACGCGGTGCGGGCCGGCGCGGCGGAGGCCATCGCCATCGCGTCCACGGCGGGACCGCTGCTGGAGCCGGTGAACACCGCCGACTGGTGGCGGCAGATGACGACCGTCGTCGATCTCGAGCACCGGGTGCAGCAGGCGGTCGGAGCCGATATCCGCGCTCGCGCCGACGCCCTGCGGGAGCGGGCCGCGCTGCTGCTCGGCGCGTACGTGCTCGCGGCGCTGCTCGCCGTGCTGGCACTGGTGGCGCTGGTGGTGGCGACCGTGCGCTCCATCGTGCGGCCGCTGGCGCGGCTGGCGGCGGAAGCCGACGACGTGGCGGGCCACCGGCTGCCCGAGCTCATCGCGGCCTGGGACCGCGATGCCGACGCCGATCCCGCACCGCCGCCCCCGGTGCGGGTCGGCGCCGGGGCGGGCGACGAAATCGTCTCGGTGGCGCAGGCTCTCGACCGCGTCCAGACCACCGCCTTCGAGCTGGCCTCGGAACAGGCGCTGCTGCGGCGCAATACCACCGAATCGCTGGCGAATCTGGGGCGGCGCAATCAGAATCTGGTGCGCCGCCAGCTCGGGCTGATCAGCGAGTTCGAGCGGACGGAACTGGATCCCACCGCACTGTCCAATCTGTTCGAGCTCGACCATCTGGCCACGCGCATGCGGCGCAATGCCGAAAGCCTGCTCGTCCTGGTCGGGGAGGCCAGCCCGCGGCGCTGGTCGGAGGCCGTACCGCTCAGCGATGTGATCCGAGCCGGACTGTCCGAGGTGGACGACTACCGCCGGGTGGTGCTGCGGCGGGTGGACGAGATCGCCGTCCTCGGCTCGGCGGTGAGCGAGGTGGCGCACATGCTCGCCGAACTCATCGAGAACGGATTGTCCTTCTCCCCACCGGATATGGAGGTGGAGATCTACGGACGGCGGATCGGCCGACGCTACCTCGTCGCCATCGTCGACCACGGCGTCGGCATGCCGCCCGACCAGCTCGCCGTCGCCAACGCCCGCCTGCGCGGCGAGGCCGACTTCCTGGTCGCCCCCACCCGCTTCCTCGGTCACTACGTGGTCGGCCGCCTCGCCCGCCGCCTCGGCGTGGAGGTGGAACTGACCAGCTCCCCGATCAGCGGCGTGGCGGCGCGGCTGCTGCTGCCCCCGGAGCTGGTGGTCGACCAGCTCCCGGAACAGCCCGCGCTGACAACGAAAGGAGCTGCGCCCCAGGAGATCGACGCACCGGTGACACGGGAATCGGAGGACGGGGCGAGGCCGATCACACCGGATACGGCGAACCCGTTGTCGGGCAGCACTTCTCGGACTGGAATCGATTCGCACGGCACGGAGGTGCAACGCACCCGAAACGGGCTCGTCAAGCGGAACCGGAAGGCGCGGGCGCAGGCTGGCGCGGACAGCGTGCGCCCCGCACCGCACCGGCAGCCCGGCGTCGCGCACGCACAACGCTCCCCCGACGAGGTGCGCGGCATGCTCGCCGGATTTCGCGCCGGGCATCAGCGCGGCGCGTCGAACACGCAGGAGGACCGCAGGTGACCACCCACTACACCGAAACCGACCCGCACACCTTCAATTGGCTGCTCGCCGACTTCGTCCGCACCACCGACGGGGTGCGCGACGCCGTCGCGGTGTCCTCGGACGGACTGCTCATGGCCATGTCCGCCGGACTGGACCGCACCGGCGCGGACCGGCTCGCCGCCATCGTGTCCGGCCTCACCAGCCTGAGCCGAAGCGCCTCCCGCAGTTATGATTTCGATGGCCTGCGGCTCATCATGGTCGAGATGGGGCGGGGTTTCCTGCTCGTCTCCGCCATGGCCGACGGCAGCAGCGTCGGCGTGATCGCCGACAGCGGCTGCGATGTCGGGCTGGTCGGCTATCAGATGGCGGTGCTGGCCGACCGCGCCGGAGCGCTGCTGACCCCCGCACTCGTCACCGAACTGAGAGAGTCGCTGTCGCGATGAACGATCGGCATCGACTCCCGGATCCGCGCATGATCGCGCTGAACCGGCCCGCGAACTGGGCGCACCCCGCCGATCACGACGTCGGCGCGCCCGGCCGCGAACGCCATCGCGAGCCCGCCGACGAACTCGTGGTGCGCCCGTTCATGGTGACGGCGGGCCGCACCACCCCGCTGGTGGACGGCCTGCGCCTGGAAACCATGGTCCGTGCCACCCCCGCCGCGCTGTCCGCCCCGCTGCGTTTCGAGCTGGAGCGCGTGGTGCGGTTGTGTCAGCACACCCACTCCATCGCCGAAATCAGTGCGGCCCTGCGGGTTCCGGTCGGCGTCGCCCGCGTGCTGGTCAGCGATCTGGTGAGCGCGGGCCACGTGTCGGTCAGCCAGGCCGATGAACTGTCCACCGCCGCCATCGAAAGGATCCGGGACCTTGTCCGGGCACTCTGAGCAAGCCACTTCCGCACCCGCCCCGGCCTCCTCCGTGAAGATCGTCGTGAGCGGTGGATTCGGGGTCGGCAAGACCACCTTCATCGGGGCCATCTCCGAAATCGAACCGCTCACCACCGAGGCCGCCATGACCGAGGTGTCGGTGGGCGTCGACACACCCGGCCGGGACACCGGCAAGACCACCACCACGGTGGCGCTCGACTTCGGCCGCATCACCCTGGACCGATCCCTGGTGCTGTACCTGTTCGGCACGCCGGGCCAGGAGCGTTTCGAATTCCTCTGGGACGACCTGCTCGACGGCGCGCTCGGCGGTGTGGTGCTGGTGGACACCGACCGGGTCGAGGACTGCTATCCGGTACTCGACTTCTTCGAGCGGCGGCACACCCCATTCGTGGTGGCGGTCAACCGATTCGACGCGGGACAGCGATTCGAACTCGACGAGGTGCGCGAGGCGCTGGATCTCGATCCGGCCGTCCATGTCATGGATTGTGATGCGCGCGAACGCAAATCGGTGCAGACGGTGCTGGTCGCACTGTTGGAGCAGGTATTGCTGCGCCGCCGGACCCATGCGTTGGCGCACTGAGCGCGCCGCGGACGAAAACTGCCCCGGATGCGCTCGCATCCGGGGCGGTGGCCCGAAAACCCTTCGCGTGCGGTATCAGCCGCCGAAGGAACCCGTCCAGAGGGTGCTCAGGATGCCGTGCAGCGCGGCCGAACCGGTGCTGAAAAGACCGTTCAGGGCGGCGCTACCAGTGTCGATGATAACCGGGATCATGGAATCAACCTCTCTGTCGTATGGCGTCCCCGGCGGGGATTTCCCTCCGCGGACGTGACCACACTGCCGACGCAGGCTTACAGCGCACTGGTCGGTAGCTGAGAGATCGCTGAGACCCGTTGTGGGTAGTGTCACCGTAACGAAAGCCGATGCGCGACTATCGCGGTGGCTGCGCTCCGGACGAATACAGGCTCACCTCGCCGTCCTCCCCGAGAAAGGCGTTGACCAGCATCGTCGACGTGGAGCGCAGCTCGTCCGGCTCGGGTGCGGCGGTGGTGATGGAGATCTGCGGAATGGCGGCCCAGTTGACGACATAGCGCTCCGGCGGGCCGTTGTCGGTGGACAGGTGCGCGAGCCGGAACACCGATACGGTCCGGCGAACCATGAGCGTGCGCACCACTTCCGCTATTCGCTCCGGGTCTTCCAGGGCGAACATGAAACCGAAGGTCAGCTCCGGCGAGGACACGTATGCTGGCACGAATATCGAGGCTATCGCCGCCGACCCGCCCGATCCGGTCGCCACGCCCTGCGGATTGCCGTCGATGCGCCTGGCGATCACCGGACCGCCCGCGCCGCCGGTTCCGGCGGGTGGTGCACCCGCACCCGCAAGCTCGGCGTCCAGGTGTCGAATCGCCTCGAACCGCACCCCGCATGTGACCGTCCCGTAATGGTGTATAACGATTCCCCGGCAGCTTCCCGAATCGCGCGCCCGCTGGTTGCGCGTCTCCGACGGGCGGGCCAACCTGAATATGTCCCGCATTTCGGACAGTCTTCTCATCGCATCGTCGCGGATTTCCCGGTTTCTTCACCGTGTCGTTTGAGTGGTGGGCTGTGCGTTCCGGCATGCGGGGCTGCGCCGGAGCCGAGGGGCGCCCCTCCCCGAAACCCCCTCGGCCCTGGCGCATCCAACACCACGGACAGTCGAGGGCGGAAGTATGACAACCGACTACGGCACAGCGGTTTTCGGGGAAGAAATACCGATGTCCGGTGCGCGACTACCCGCACCGGCCACCCTCCTGCGCGCCTTCCGCGAACCGGTCGCCGCCGACCGCCCGGACCGCGACGTCCTCGACGCCGCCCATGAGCTGGTGCAATGCCACGAACGCCGCCACCAGGCCCAACAGTCCGCGCACGCCAGCGGGGCCACCCCGCGCCGCGTCGCACACTGCAGTCAGGTCGTGGAGAATATCGACGCCCGCCGCGCGGAACTCGTCGGCCGAATCGACACCTGGGTGGCCGCCAATATCGCGCATCGCAACGGAGCCTCGCTGCACACCGAGACCCTGGGCGCGGTCATCGATCGCATGGCAGCGAAATGGGTTGCGGCACAACAGGCTTTGGGGATGCCGACACGCACCTCCCGGCCGCCCACCGCCGACGGCCGCCCCCGGCCGCGCACCGGACCGCACCGCGGTGACGGACCCCCGATCCACATCGGCGACGGTGGCCCGCGTGGCGGCGACGACCCCGCCCGCCGCAACGGCAACGATCACACCGCGCAGAACGGCGAAGACGCCGCGCGGCGCGGAGGCCGACGCGGCGTCGACCGAGAGACGCATCTGCTCTGGTACCGCCTGGCCGAGCTGGCCGACGGCTACCGGGATCTGATCACCGACGTGGCCGAGCACCGCCGACGGCTGCCGGTGTGGTGAGCGGCGCGGGGACGACCGGCTGCCTTCTCCCCGCGCCCACGGCCGCGCCGCGCGTCAGCGCTGGCGCGGTTCGACCACGACCTCGGCGTCGATGACGTCACCGGCCTGTTCGCGCTTGGGCGAGAAGTCTTGCGGCGCAGCGACATCAGCGTCGGCATCGGGACCGACACCATCGCCGACATCCGCCGCGCCGTCGGCTTCGGCGACACGCTGTGCCTCGGCGTCACGGGCGGCGGCCGCGGCGGCCTCGCGCATCTCGATGGCGTCGGTGATCCAGTCGCCGATCTCGCGGGTCACCTCGGCCACGGTGCCGGTGATGATGTTCGCGATATTGCCGACGTGCTTCGCGCCCGACGACGTCAATTCCTGGATCAGATCCTTGTTGCTCTCGAATTTTCCGATCATCTAAACGCCCACTTCGCTCGGCTTCCCCCGCCGCATGACGATAACACCCGGCTGCGGTGTCTTGTTGACGAGGAAGTCCGGCAGCGCCAGCTTGAACAGCTTGCCCCACACCGAGCCGATCTGCTTGCCGAGCGGGCCGGTGTTGTAGGGCAGGCCGAACTTCTCGCACAGCGCGCGGACCTGGGGCGCGATCTCCGGATAGCGGTTGGCGGGCAGATCCGGGAACAGGTGGTGCTCGATCTGGTGCGACAGGTTGCCGGACATGATGTGGAACAGTTTGCCGCCGGTGATATTGGCAGAACCCAGCATCTGCCGGACGTACCACTCACCGCGGGTCTCCTCGGCGGTCTCCTCCTTGGTGAACGTCTGTACGCCGGAAGGGAAGTGCCCGCAGAAGATGATCGAGAACGCCCACACGTTGCGGATCAGGTTGGCGGTGACGTTGCCCGCCAGCGTGGACAGGAACAGCGGTCCGGTCAGCGCCGGGAAGACGATGTAGTCCTTGAGCACCTGCCGTCCGGACTTGCGCCACTGCCCGATCAGCAGCGGTTTGATATCCGACCACTTGCGCTTGCCCTGCACGATGTTCTCGGCCTCGAGGTCGTGCAGCATGACGCCCCACTCGAACAGCACCATCAGCCAGAAGGCGTAGATGGGATTGCCGAGGTAGTAGGGGTTCCACTTCTGGCCCTCGTCGATACGCAGGATGCCGTACCCGATGTCGCGGTCCATATCGTGGATGTTGGTGAAGGTGTGGTGCATGTAGTTGTGCGAGTGCTTCCACTGGTCGGCCGGGCAGACCGTATCCCACTCGAACACCCGCGAGTTCAGGCCCGGTTCACGCATCCAGTCGTACTGGCCGTGCATGACGTTGTGGCCGATCTCCATATTGTCGAGGATCTTGGACACGCCCAGGGCGGCCACGCCCGCCAGCCAGAACGGCGGCAGGAAGCCCAGGTACATCAGGCCGCGCCCGGCGATCTCGAAGCCGCGCTGCGCCTTGATGATCTTGTAGATGTATTCGCGGTCGCGCTCGCCCAGATCGGCGACGATACGGGCGCGCAGTTCGTCGAGTTCGCGGCCGATCTCCTCGACCTGCTCGGCGGACAGGACCAGGGGTCCTTCTTTGGTTTCGGTCAGAATCGCCATGACGAACCCTCCTTTTCAGATGGCGATGTCAACGTCCCCGACCGGGGCGTTGATGCAGAGCTGGATGGGCTGATCCGGGTCGCTGTCGAGCTCCCCGGTACGCAGGTTGCGGGTGCAACCGCTGGTCTTGACCGCCGTGCAGGAGAAGCAGATCCCCATGCGGCAGCCGTATTCGGGGGTGAGTCCGGCGGCCTCGGCCTGCTCGAGCAGGGTCGCGCCGGAGTTGGCGGCGGTGACGCCGCTGCCGGAGAAGGTGAGCTCTCCCTCGGCGGCATCCGGATCGGCCGGTGCGACCGACAGCGTGAACTCCTCGCTGTGCAGGCGGTCGGCCAGCTGCTCGGCCTCGTAGACATTGCGCACCGCGTTCATGAGCGCGGGCGGGCCGCACAGGTAGGTCTGCGCGGTGGCGAACCAGGGGGCGAACTCCTCCAGCTGGTCGTAGGAGAAGCGGTGCCCCGGATCGCGTTCCGGATACAGCAGCTCGATACGCACATTGCCGTGCTGCATGGCGATGGCGTCGAGTTCGCTGCGGTGCGGCACCATTTCCGGAGAACGGTTGTAATGCAGGAAGACGACCTGGCCGTCGTAGCTCTCGGCCGTGAGGGTGCGCAGCATGGACAGCACGGGGGTGATGCCGCTGCCGCCGCTGATGAGCACGATCTTGTCCGGGCGCGGTTCCGGCAGGTGGAACACACCGGCCGCCGGGGACAGGTCCACCACCATGCCGGGGATGGCGTGTTCGTTGAGGTACCGGGAGACCAGGCCGTTCGGGTGGGCCTTGATGGTGAGTTCGATATGCCGGTCGCGGCGGCCCTGCGTATTCACCGGTGAATAGCAGCGGGTGTGGCGCACCCCGTCGATGACCACGCCGATCTGCACGTACTGCCCCGCGAGGTGTCCGGTCCACTGCCGGGTGGGCCGCAGGGTCAGCGTGACCGAACCCTCCGCGCTGCCCGGCCCCGGATAGCGGCGCACGTGGGTGATCTCGGCGCGCATGTCGCGCACGGTCAGGGTCGGGCGCACCAGCTCGAGGTAGCGGTCCAGCGGGTGCGGGCTGGTGAGTGTCTGCACGAGCTCGAGCAGTCCAACCATTGCGGGCCTCCTGTCGCGTCACCGAGTTCGCCTCGGCGCGCCCCGTCGATCTTGCTGTGCACCGACCGCGCTAGCTCACCAACGTTTCGGTGCACATCTGTACACTGAGTTAGTCTGCCGAGTACCCACCCTCGAGTGCAACCAGCAGTTCGTGTGACCCACGCGACATCTCGTGAAGGAACTGAATGTGAACGCATGTATGCTCATCGACGTGAGCGAGCAGGCAGCTACCCGAGTCGAGCGCAAGGAACGCACCCGCGCCGCTCTCCTCGAAGGCACCCTCTCCCTCGCCGCCGACCGCGGTTTCGCCGCCCTGAGCCTGCGCGAGATCGCCCGCTCCGCCGGAATCGTGCCGACCGCCTTCTACCGGCACTTCTCCTCGCTCGACGAGCTCGGCGCCACCCTGGTGGACCAGGGCGTCCGCGAACTCCGCCTGGCACTGCGGGAACTGCGCCGCACCCCCGACGCCCGCCTGGCCGAAACCGTCCGCTTCGTCTTCGAGCAAGTCGACGGCAAGGAGGACCTCTACGGCTTCCTGCTCCGCGAACGCCACGGCGGTTCCGCGGCCCTGCGCGGCGCCATCGCCGTCGAACTACAGCTCATAGTGCGCGAACTGGTGGTCGACCTCTCCCGCATCCGCGCCCTCGACACCTGGTCCCACGACGACCTCGAACTGGCCGCCGACCTCATAGTCTCCACCGTCGCCGCCCGCATAGCCGACTACATCACCGCCGCCCCCCGCGACCGCCCGCACCTGGTGGACACCGCCATCCGCCAGGTCCGCCTGATCTCCCTCGGCATGGCCGCCTGGCGGCCGTGACACCCACCGGTGAGCCGGCATGCGGCGAGTGAACTCACAGGTTCGCACCCGAATTTCTCCGACCGATCAATCGATTGCCGATACAGTGATGTGAAATCCTTTGCCCACCAATTGATATGAGGTGAATGGATGGCTGTCGCGGAGGGGAAATGTCGAGTCTCGACGAACGGATCAGTGCTGCGACCGGGTGGCTGACTCGCAATCAGATGCCTGACAGTCAAGGCGGAGCGGGGTGGGGGTGGGTACCCGACGTGCCGCCGAACCCGCAGAACACCGCCGAGGTCGTCTGTGCGCTCACCACGGCACGCCGCCGGGTGCCGCGCGTCGACGAGGTTTCCCGATTGGTTCGCCGCGCCGTCGTGCATCGTGAAGAAGGCGGCGATTGGGCCTTCCAAGCACCCATCGACCTGGCCTGGAAGATCCGGGGTCTGCGCTGCCTCGGGGTCGACGCCGCGGACATCGATATCACCGCGTGCCGTGACGCTCTCGTCGCCGAACAGGATGCCGACAGCGGTGGGTGGCGAATGTCCAGCCGAGTCGGGCCGATATCGGTTACCGCGACCGCGACGGCTGTGCAGGCGCTGACCGGAGTCAGTCAGCCGAATGACGTTTTCATGCGCTCGGCGGAGCGCGGTATCAAGTTCCTGGTCTCGACAACGCTCGCCCGCGACCCCCGCGTCGAACCGCTCTACGCATGCGCACATATCGCGTCGACACTGGCTCGGCCCGAAATCTCGTCGCTGGGTGGTAAACGGTTCGAGCGGGCCCGGGACCTCTCGGTGGAACGCATTCTCGCCGGCCTACGCCGCCAGGAGACACATATCGGCGAGGAGGCATTCCAACGCGACAACCAGGCCGAGACGTGGCGTCATCTGACCCTCCACCTCTCGGTTGGTGCGGTAGTGGCCGCCGATCCGCGAACCATTTTCGATCCGGCCGTCCGGCAAGCGCTCTCCGAACTTCTGGACCTTCAGGAAACGACGCGCCAACACGCGCAGCACGGTGGTTTCCGCACATCCATGTCGGGGTTCGTAACCTCCTACGCGACCACGCAGGCGCTGGAGGCCATGACGAATATCCGAACGTCGCTGAACGAAAGCATCAATACCGCAAAGGTATTCGATCTGGTCTGCCGTGCCGATGGGGTCCACCACGCGGATGCGCAACGGTTGATATCCACCCGCGGTCGGGAACTCGTGATGAACAGCCACGCCGGTGCCGCACTGCTCGCGGTCGGCGGTGCTTCCGGGTTGACCATCGCACTACTCGCTGTCGCGTTCGCCGACGATCTGGGCGAAGCCGGCAGCCGGGCACTCGTCGTCTGGGGCGTCCTGTTCGTGGCATTGGGAACCTTCGCAGGTATCTCGACGCGACTGCCGAGCGTGCCCAATGGGCGGATCGCAGCAGCCGTTTTCGCCGCCTACACGGCTGTCGTGCTGCCGATTGTCACCTTCCTGCTCTCGTGATCGGCAGTAGACGAGCGATTGTCCTGATGGTCGTCGCGACGACTCTGTGGGGGGCTTCCAGCGCCTTCTTGGCGGTGGTCTCCGCACCCGGCATCGGTTCAGCGGCTCCGGTGGCCGTCGGCGGCGCACTGTCTCTACTGTGCGTAGCCACGGCCCGCGGGGAGGCGCCGTGGCGGACCTTCCGCGCGGACCGTCGCCTGTTTCTCTGCCTCGGCGGGCTGGAGACCGCGAACCTCGCCTTCTATGTGGCAGCACTGCGGTTGGGACCACTCCCGGTCGTCGTGGCGCTGCATCTGACCGCACCGATGATCCTCATCGTGTCGCAGGTCCTACGGGGAAAACGCTCCCTCGGGATAGCGGTATTGGCCGAGTTGACGCTGGTCGGCGCGGCGATCGGCCTCGTCGCCGTGGGGCGGACGGACTCCCGCGGGACCACCGCTGTCGTCGCCGGATGCGTACTCGCGTTGGCCAGCGCGGCCTGTGTGGCGGGCCTCGTGACGCTGGTCGCCGAACACGCGGCACAGCGCGCGACACTGGCTTCTGCCGGGCTACAGCTGCTGCTGGCGGCGATTCTCGCGCTGCCTCTCACGATCGCCGCAGCGCCGTCCTCCGGGTGGGCGACCGCACAACTCGTCGCGATCGGGGCGCTGCTGCTCGGTCCTGGGTTCGCCTGTTACTGGTGGGCGCTTCGGACGCTGGACGCCACGACAGCCGGCATCCTAGGACTCAATGAAGCCGTGGCAGCCGCGATCATCGGTGCTGTCCTCACCGATACCCTCCTCACCACGGCGACCGTGGTGGCCGGAGGCTTGGTACTCACGGCCGTGGCCGTGCAGGTCCGAACCGATACGGCATTCGATGAGCGGCGGCGACGAAGGCCGCGCAAGCTCTCTCGTCCTTATCTCCGGTCTCGGTCTCGACCCCGCTGTTGACGTCGATACCGAACGGGCGAACAGTCGCGATCGCGTCGCCCACATTCTCCGGATTCAGCCCGCCCGCGAGGATTACCACGCACTGCGAACCGTCGAGAGCGCGCACGATGTCCGCGCTGATGGACCAGTCGTGCGTCCGACCCGTTCCTCCGAGACGGTCGGCCGTCCGTGAATCCAACAGAATCGCGTCACAATCAACCGCGACCCGCCGCGCCACATCGACGGCTTCGGGTCCGGTCACATGGACAGCTCGAAGGACCTTCAGCCCACCCGCCAGCTCCCTGACCTGCCGCACAGTTTCATCGGTGACCAGACCGTGCACCTGGACAGCGTCCACTCCGATGCGACAGGCAAGATCGACAATGGCTGCCGCATCCTCCAGATGCGTCACCAGCACCCGGGTGACGAAGGGCGGGGCCAGCCCGGACAATCGGGCCGCCGTTTCGGTATCGAGCGCGTCTTCGCTGAAATGCGTTACGCCACTGATGAACCCGATGGCGTCTGCACCGGCGGACACTGCGATTCGCAGATCGTTCTCGGAGCGAATTCCGCAGATCTTCGCACGCATGGTCACCTTGGCTACTCTACCCAAACACTGCGACGGTCAGCGTTGTTCCTCCGCACGCTGCGGCGGCCGCACCGGCAGCAGGGCCAGCAGGCCGATGATCAGTACCAGCAGCAGGCCGACTATGCCGGCGCGGTCGGCGTCGAAGGCCCAGGCGAAGAGGCCGAAGAGGGTGGGGGCCAGGAAGGATACGGCTCGGCCGGTGGTGGTGTAGAGGCCGAATATCTGGCCTTCGCGGCCGGGTGGGGCGAGGCGGGCGAGGAAGGAGCGGGCGGAGGCTTGGGCGGGGCCGACGAAGACGGTGAGCAGGAGGCCGAAGATCCAGAACATGAGGGGGCCGGACACCGCGAGGAGGGCGGTGCCGCAGACGATCATGGACAGCAGTGACGTCACGATGACGGCCTTCGGGCCGATGCGGTCGTCGAAGCGACCCGCGACGACGGCGCCGAGCGCCGCGACCACATTCGCCGCGATGCCGAACAGCAGCACGTCGGCGTCGGCGATGCCGTAGACATTGACGGCCAGCACCGCGCCGAAGGTGAAGACACCGGCCAGGCCGTCCCGGAAAACCGCACTGGCTAGCAGGAAACCGACGGTACGGCGGTCGACGCGCCACAGCTCGCGCAGATCCCGCCACAGCACCCGATACGAGGTGAGCAGGGCGCGCCACCAACCGGTCAGCCTGTTACCGGTCCGAACCCGCACGGCCGCACCGGGATCGGCGTCGGTGCGCGGCAGCTCCGGAGCCAGGAACAGCACCGGCAGGGCGAAGGCGGCGAACCAGACGGCCGCCAGCACGGCCACCAGGCGGATGTTCAGGCCGGTGTCGGTGGGAACGCCGAGCAGACCGCGGAAATCGCCGTCACCGCTGATGAAGCCGAAATAGCAGATGAGCAGCAGCAGGATGCCGCCGAAATAGCCCATGGCCCAACCGAATCCAGAGACGCGGCCCACGGTGGCGGGCGTGGACACCTGGCGCAGCATGGCGTTGTAGGGCACGTTAGCGAGTTCGAAGAACGCCGAGCCCAAGCCCAGCAGCACCAGACCCAGCCACAGATAGTGATAGTCGTCGCGCACGAAGAACATGAGCGACATGGTCAGCACGGTCATGCCGGTCAGAATCGCCAGGGAGAGTTTGCGTTTGGCGGCGGCGTCGAACCACTGGCCGCTCACGGGCGCGGTGAGTGCGACCACCAGCCCCGCCGCTCCCAAGGCCCATCCCAACCAGGCGCTCGCCGAGATGTCGCCGGGCAGATTCTCGCCCACCTTGTCGGTGAGGTACACCGAGAAGACGAAGGTGAGGATCACGGCATTGAATGCCGCGGAACCCCAATCCCACATACCCCACGCGACCACCTGCCCGCGGCCACTGGCCTGCCCGACCGTCGCCTGTCCCGAAACCTCCGCCATCAGCGCAGGGTATGCGACGAATCGGAAACGGCGGCGGGAAACACGCCACCGTTCACGGGGCGGCCATGCGGCGGTACCCCACCCCGCTATGCACCGAGTTGCATAGTACATATTGTCGCAGTTATCCTCGACGCATGGCCCTCGAACACGCGTTGCTGGTATCGCTGACCGAGCGCGCCAGTTCGGGCTACGAACTGGCGCGTCGCTTCGACAAATCCATCGGCTTCTTCTGGAACGCCACCCACCAGCAGATCTATCGCGTCCTCAAGCGTATGGAAGAGCAGGGCTGGGTGAGCGCCGAGGCCGTGGTGCAGGACGGACGACCCGACAAGAAGGTGTACACGGTCAGTGACGCCGGGCGGGCCGAACTCACCCGCTGGATCGCCGAACCCCTCGATATCGGTCCCATGCGCAACGAGCTGGGCGTGAAACTGCGCGCCGCCTCGCACGGCGACATCCCGACGCTCTGCGCCGAGGTGGCCCGGCTGCGCGATCAGCACGCCCAGCGGCTGGAGCTGTATCGCGCCTTCGAGAAGAAGGACTTCTCCGCACCGGATCGGCTCTCCGGAACGGCTCTGCACCAGTACCTCGTCCTGCGCGGCGGCATCCGCGTCGAGGAGGGGTTCGTCGACTGGTGCGATGAAATCCTCGCCGCCCTGCGGCGGGACACGGACCCGCGAGGCGACACAGCCCCGTCGCCCGCGCCCTGAGAAAGGCAGTGCTCAGCGATGAGTGTTTACCCGCACCTCTTCGAACCGCTCGACCTCGGTTTCACCAGCCTGCGCAACCGGGTGGTGATGGGTTCCATGCACACCGGCCTGGAGGATCGGGCGTGGAACACCAACAAGCTCGCCGCCTACTTCGCCGAGCGCGCCAAAGGTGGTGTGGGCCTGATCATCACGGGCGGCTACGCCCCCAACCGCACCGGCTGGCTGCTGCCCTTCGGCGCGAAACTGACCAATAGGACCGAGGCGTACCGGCATCGCGCCATCACCAAGGCGGTGCACGCCGAGGGCGGCAAGATCGCCCTGCAGATCCTGCACGCGGGCCGCTACTCGTACATGCCCGGCAGTGTGTCGGCCTCCGCGATCAAGGCCCCGATCAACCCGTTCCGTCCGCGCGCCCTGTCGTCCAAGGGCGTCGAGCAGACCATCGACGACTACGCGCGCTGCGCCCACCTGGCCAAGTTCGCGGGCTACGACGGTGTCGAGATCATGGGTGGTGAAGGCTATTTCATCAACCAGTTCCTGGTGCCGCGCACCAACAAGCGCAAGGACAAGTGGGGCGGCAGCTCCGAGAACCGCCGCCGCATCGCCGCCGAGATCGTCGAGCGGGTGCGCGCGGCCACCGGCCCGGACTTCATCATCGTATTCCGGCTCTCCATGGCCGATTTCGTGGAGAACGGTCAGACCTGGGACGAGATCGCCGCTGTCGCACGGGATGTGGAGGCCGCCGGAGCCACCATCATCAACACCGATATCGGCTGGCACGAGGCCCGCGTGCCCACCATCGTCACTTCGGTGCCGCGTGCCGCGTTCGTCGAGTGGACGGCGAAAGTCAAGGACGTGGTGAGCATTCCGGTGTGCGCGTCGAACCGGATCAATATGCCGGAGACCGCCGAGGAGATCCTCACCCGCGGCGACGCCGACCTCATCTCGCTGGCCCGCCCGCTGCTGGCCGACGCGGACTGGGCGGTCAAGGCGCAGGAGGCGCGCGCCGACGAGATCAATACCTGCATCGCCTGCAACCAGGCCTGCCTGGACCACGCCTTCCAGGCCAAACACGTTTCCTGCCTGCTGAATCCGCGCGCGGGCCGCGAAACCGAACTGAATCTGCTGCCGACCCGGCGCACCCGGCGCTTCGCCGTGGTGGGGGCGGGCCCGGCCGGACTCTCCGCGGCCGTCAGCCTGGCCCAGCGCGGCCACCACGTTGACCTGTTCGAATCCGACGACAAGATCGGCGGCCAGTTCGATATCGCGCGGCGCATTCCGGGCAAGGAGGAGTTCAACGAGACCATTCGCTACTACACCCGCATGATCGAGGTCGCGGGCGTGCGTCTGCATCTGGAGACCCGCGCCACCGCCGAGCAGCTCATCGACGGGAACTACGACGAGGTCGTTCTGGCCACCGGCGTGCGGCCGCGCGTCCCGAGGATTCCGGGCATCGACCACCCGAAGGTGCTCACCTACGCCGAACTGGTGCGAGAGGGCAAGCCGGTCGGCACCAAGGTGGCCGTGATCGGCGCGGGCGGCATCGGCTTCGACGTGAGCGAATTCCTCACCGTCGAAGGGCATCCCAGCCTCAAGCTCGACGAGTGGAAAGAGGAGTGGGGCGTCACCGACGACGAGAACGTGCGCGGATTCGTCACCACCCCCAAACCCTCCCCCGCCGCCCGGGAAGTCGTGCTGCTGCAACGCAAAACCTCGTCCTTCGGCAAGGGGCTCGGCAAGACCAGCGGCTGGGTGCACCGTGCCGCGGTGAAGGCCAAGGGTGTCGAGCAGATCGGCGGCGTGAACTACGAGCGCATCGACGATCGCGGCCTGCACATCAGCTTCGGCGAGAAGCGGGAGCGGCCGCGCGTCATCGAATGCGACAACGTGATCCTCTGCGCCGGACAGGAATCCGTGCGGGAGCTGGAGGAGCCGCTGCGGGCGGCGGGCGTGCGGGTGCACCTCATCGGCGGCGCGGACCTGGCCGCCGAACTCGACGCCAAACGCGCCATCGAACAGGGCACCCGCCTGGCGGCGGCGCTGTAATGCCGCTGCTGACCCGCCTCGGTCTGCCCGGCGACGAGCGGTCCTGGGCGGCAATGGGATTCACTGTCACCGACGGCATCGTGCGCATCGGCCAGGTGACGTGCACCTTCGGCGAACCCGCCTGGGGCTTCGACGAGGTGCACGCCGATCCGGCGCTGCTGGGCGTCCCGGCCCTGCTGGACACGACGGACGCACCGCACGCACCACCGCATCCGAACGGCGTGACCCGGGTGGACCACATCGTCTACTGGGTCCCCGACCTGGACAAGGCGGTCGAGGATCTGAACGCGGTCCTCGGCGCGCCCCCGCGCCGCCGCTTCCACCCGCGCGGCCCCGACGGCCCGGAAATGGCCTTCTACCGCGTCGGCGAAGCCTTCATCGAGGTCGTCACCTCGGGCCTGCCCCGAGCCCTGGCCGGTATCGCCTTCATGGCCGACGACCTGGACGCCACGGTCACGGCCGTACGCGCCGCGGGCGGCCCCATCGGCGACCCCAAACCGGCGGTCCAGGGTGGTCGCATCGCCAGTATCTGGCGGGGCCACGCGCAGTGGGGCATCGCGTTCATGGAGGAGTAGACCGCAGACGCGACAGCTGATCTCGTGAGGCGGGGGTAACTCATGGGGTACGCCCAACATGGCTTCGGCACTCACCGCCGGCACGGGTGCACGACCGACGACGGCTCGCGGCCGGCCGTTGAAGTCACGGAGAGGCGGGTAAGCTCGCCAATCGTGAGTCTTCCCGTACCCACCGCTGACAACCGTGCCGTCGTCACCGGAGCCTCGTCCGGTATCGGCACCGCCCTCGCCACCGAGCTCGCGTCGCGCGGCTACAACGTCATCCTCGTCGCCCGGCGCGAGGATCTGCTGAACCAGCTGGCGCAGCGGCTGGCCGAGAAATACGGCGTGATCGCCGAGGTCCGCGCGGTGGACCTGTCCGATCGGGAGCAGCGGGCTCCGCTGTCCAAGGAGCTCTCCGGCCGCGATATCGCGATCCTGTGCAACAACGCCGGGGTGGCCACCTTCGGCGCGCTGGCCGACCTGGACCTGGACTACGAGCGCGACATCATGGAACTCAATGCCGTCGCCGTGCACGATCTCACCCTCGCGGTGCTGCCGGGCATGCTGGCGCGGCGCGCGGGCGGCATCCTCATCACCGGTTCGGCGGCGGGCAATATGCCCATCCCCAACAATGCCACCTACGCCGCGAGCAAGGCGTTCACCAACACCTTCTCCGAATCGCTGCGCGGTGAGCTCAAGGACACCGGCATCCACGTCACCCTGCTGGCCCCCGGCCCGGTGCGCACCGACAACCCGGATCAGGAGGATGTGGGCAACAAGATCCCGGATTTCGTCTGGGTCTCCGCCGCGCACGCCGCCAAGATCTCCATCGACGGCCTGGCCCGCAACCGGATGCGCATCGTTCCGGGCGTGCTCAGCAAGGGGATGAGCCTGGCCGGACAGTTCGGCCCGCGCTCCATCACCTCGGTGGTCGCCGGATCGGTGTACAAGAAGCTGGGCGGCTGAGTCGGCCCCGGGGGTCAGGAACCCGTCAAGATCGCCCGGGAGGCCGTCAAAGCAGCGTTATCGGGTGCGCCGGTCCCCCGGAATCGGCGTAGTCCTGACAGCGGCCCCGCATACCGAACGGCGGGGACGACAGCTGGAGACACCGTGACGCTGCTCGACATGTTCCCCTCCCTGGGATCGACGATGGTGCCGCGACTGGCCCCGTCGGTCTGGCCGACCGACACCCACTACGACACGGGCGGACGCATCACCGTCGGCGGGGTTGCCCTCTCCGATATAGCCGACCAGTACGGCACCGCCACCTACGTGCTGGCCGAGGACGAGGTGCGCGGCCGCTGCCGCGCCTACCGCAAGTACTTCCCGGACGCCGAGGTCATCTACGCGGGCAAGGCGCTGCTCACCAGGGCGGTGGCGGAATGGGTTACCTCCGAAGGACTTTCGCTCGACGTGTGCTCGGCCGGGGAGCTGGCGATCGCGCTGGCCGCCGGTGTGGACCCGGAGCGAATCATCCTGCACGGCAACGGCAAGCCGTTCCACGAGATGCAGGCGGCGGTGCGCGCCGGGGTCGGCCGCATCGTGATCGACTCGCTCACCGAGATCCCGCTGCTGGCCGCGCTGGCCACGAAACCGCAGCGCGTGCTGCTGCGCATCTCCCCCGATATCGACATCGACTCGCATCCGGCGGTGCGCACCGGCGTCGCCGACCAGAAGTTCGGTTTCCCGCTGGGCAGCGACCTGGCCGCCGAAGCCGTGGAACGCGTACTGCGGCAACCGAATCTGCGCCTGGTCGGCTTCCACTGCCACCTCGGCTCGCAGATCTGCGACACCTTCCCGTTCGGTGAGGCGGTGCGCCGCCTGGTCGCCGCCATGGCGCGGGTGCGCGACGACCACGACCACCTGCTCACCGAACTGGATCTGGGCGGCGGGCACGCGGTGGCCTACCGCTGCGGTGACGCCGAGATGAACCTGCCCGAACTCGCCGACATCGTCGAGGACGCCCTCGACGCAGCCTGCGTGCGCTACGGCTACCCGCGCCCGCGGATCGCCGTCGAACCCGGCCGGGCCATCTTGGCGCGGGCCGGGATCACGCTGTACCGGGTGCTGTCCATCAAGCGGATCGACAACGGCCACACCTACGTGACCGTGGACGGCGGGATGAGCGACAACCCCCGCGTGGCGCTGTACGGCGCGCGCTACGACGCCGTGGTGGCCAACCGGCACCCCGTCGGCCCGGAGATGACCGCCACCGTCGCGGGACGCTACTGCGAGGCGGGCGACATCCTCGCCGCCGACGTGCGGCTCCCCGCCGACCTGCGGCCCGGCGAGGTGCTGGCGGTGCCGTGCACCGGCGCGTACCACCACAGCCTCGCCTCCACCTACAACGGCGTCGGCCGCCCGCCCATCGTGGCGATCGGCGGCGGCCGCTGCCGCGAACTGCTGCGCCGCGAGACGATCGACGACCTGCTGCGCCGCGACGTGGGATGACCGCGCATGGCCGCCCGGTGCCGTGCGCGAGCACGAGTTGCTCGCCGCGGTGGCGGATGCCCGCCACGTAGCCGGGAATGCCGTGGGATTCGCAGGATTCGGCGATCTGTTCGCCGAGGGTGGTCGCCAGGATGTGCAGTGCGCTGTTCATGGTGACGATGGTCGAACCTTGCCCCGGGGGCAAGGTCAAGTCCGGCCCCGAAACCCTCCTGCCTGTTTCGGGGCCGTACGTCACCGCTTCCTGGTGCCGAAGATGCTGCGGCCGATCTCACGTCCGGCGACGGTGGCGGCGGAGCGCAGGAAGTTCTTGAAGGCCGCGTTGTTGACGATCTTCTCGGCCATGGACTCCTCCACCGGCTCGGCCCGGCGGGAACGGGACCGGGTGGGCGCGGGTTCGTCCTCGTCCCGCTCCGCCGCGGCGGCGACCTTCTCGGCCAGGATCTCGTAGGCCGAATCGCGGTCGATGGTCTGACCGTACTTGACGTACAGGGTGCTCGCCTGGGCACGGGAGCGGATGCCGTCGTCACCGATGGTGTCCATGAGCGAGCGGGGCGGCTGCATGCGGGCCCAGGCCACCGGCGTCGGCGCGCCCATCTCCGACAGCACCGTGACCACCGCCTCGCCGATACCCAGTGAGGTGAGCGCCTTTTCGAGATCGTAGGTGTCGGTCTTCGGGTAGGTGCGCACGGTCTTGGACAGCGCCTTCTGGTCCTCCGGGGTGAAGGCGCGCAGCGCGTGCTGAATGCGCGCGCCCAGCTGTGAGAGCACCGAATTCGGGATGTCGGTGGGCAACTGGGTACAGAAGAACACGCCGACGCCCTTGGAGCGGATGAGCTTGACCGTCTGCTCCACCTGGTCCAGGAACGCCTTGGACGCGTCGTTGAACAGCAGATGCGCCTCGTCGAAGATGAACACCAGCTTCGGCTTGTCCATATCGCCGATCTCCGGCAGCGTCTGGAACAGATCGGCCAGCACCCACATGAGGAAGGTCGAGAACATCTGCGGGCGCGCGGCCTGCGCACCCAGTTCGAACAGCGTGATCACACCCTGGCCGCCCGCGGTGCGCAGCAGATCCGCCGGATCCAGTTCGGGTTCACCGAAGAAGGTGTCACCGCCCTCGGCCTCCAGATTCACCAGGGCGCGCAGGATCACGCCCGCCGTGGCGGCGGAGACGCCGCCGATGCCCTCGAGATCCTCCTTGCCCTCGGGACTGGTGAGGAACTGGATCACCGAGCGCAGATCCTTCAGATCCAGCAGCGGGAAGCCGTTCTTATCCGACCAGTGGAAGATCAGGCCCAGCGTGGATTCCTGGGTTTCGTTGAGCCCCAGCACTTTCGACAGCAGAATCGGACCGAAGGAGGTGATGGTGGCGCGAATCGGCACGCCGATGCCACCGGTGCCCAGGGAGACGAACTCGCACGGAAAGCCGGTCGGCTTCCAGTCCGGAACACCGGTCTCCCCGGCGCGTTTCAGGATCTTGTCATCGGCCTGTCCCGGCTGCGCGAGCCCGGACAGGTCGCCCTTGATATCGGCCAGCACGACCGGCACTCCCGCCGCCGACAGCTGCTCGGCGATGCCCTGGATGGTCTTGGTCTTACCGGTGCCGGTGGCACCCGCGACCAAACCGTGGCGGTTCATGGTCTTCATTGGAATACGCACGCGCGCGGAGGGATTGACCTCACCGTCCACAATGACGGTGCCCAGTTCCAGGGCGAGCCCCTCGAAGGCGTAACCGGCCGCGATCGCCGCCGCGGCGGACTCGGCCGAACTCGCCGCGCCCTTTGCCTCCGTGTCTTTTGCCTTCGCGTCCGCTGCCGCCGCGTCCTTCGCCGCAGCGTCTGGTACGGCCGCCGCTGCTTTCTCCGCGGTTTCCTGTTCGGCCGCTTCCCGCTCGGCGGCCTCGGCCGCGGCGGCCGCCTCCGCCGCGACGCGCGCCGCTTCCTCCGCGGCCCTGCGGGCCGCCGCTGCCTTTTCCTGCGGGGTGGTCATCGCGCCGTCCTCCGTTGATCTGCCACTGCCTGCTCTGCCGAACACACCGCCGAACAACAAACCGACCGCCTGATCACACGCGGATCTGTCACAAACGATAACGCGCGGTCGGTCCGCCCCCGCCCCGACGCGGCCGAAGACCGGCACCGCCGCAGCGTCCGACGCCACGCCGAACACGCTGGGGCAACGCGGTCCGGGTGCGCCCGGCGGACCACGACGGAGCGGCTACTGTGTCTCCGGTGAGCGACAAGTACCTGGTGTGGATCGACTGCGAGATGACGGGCCTACGGCTCGACAGCGACAAGCTGATCGAGGTGGCCGCGCTCGTCACCGACAGTGACCTCAATATTCTCGGCGAGGGCGTGGACATCGTGATCCACGCCGACGATGCCGCGCTGGCCGCCATGCCGCCGGTGGTCACCGAGATGCACGCCCGTTCCGGGCTGACCGACGAGGTCCGCCGTTCCACCGTCTCCGTCGCCGAGGCCGAGCAGCAGATCCTCGACTACATCAAGCAGTACGTGCCCACCCCGCGCACCGTGCCGCTGGCGGGCAACTCCATCGCCACCGACCGCGGTTTCATCGCCCGTGACATGCCCACCCTGGACGCGCACCTGCACTACCGCATGATCGACGTCAGCTCCATCAAGGAACTGGCCCGCCGCTGGTATCCCCGCATCTACTTCGGCCAGCCCGAGAAGGGTCTCGCCCACCGCGCCCTGGCCGATATCCGCGAATCCATTCGCGAGCTCCAGTACTACCGCCGCACCGCGTTCGTGCCCGCCCCCGGCCCTTCCACCGCGGAGATCGCCGCCGTGGCCGCCGACCTGACCGGTGCCGAATCCCGCCCCGGAAACACCCCCTCATCAGCCGATTAGGAACTGGACGCCGGTTCGCGCTACGATCTACCGCGCCGGAAGTTACCCGGTGATGGTGACCGTAGTTCAGTTGGTAGAGCACCAGGTTGTGATCCTGGCTGTCGCGGGTTCGAGTCCCGTCGGTCACCCCGAGCGGAAGCCCGGTCCCTCAGGACCGGGCTTCTCGCATGTCCGGCCCGAGTGTGTTTCCGGCCGCACTGAGCCATCCGGGTTTTCGCCCACCATGATCGTGGGAATCCCCAGGGGACGGGAAATCCATGAGGACGGATGCGAAAGATGTTCGGTAGGAATGCTGTTGCCACCGCCGTGCTGGCAGTCGCGCCGCTGTTCGGCGCGGCCGGGACCGCGGTATCCCCCGCGTCGCCGACCACGGCCGAGCCGGAGTCCCCGGCCGAGACCGAGGTGAAGGGCATGCTGCGCGACCACCGCGGGCACGTCGGCGAGCAGGCACGCGTCTACGGATTCGTGTACTCCGACGCCGCGGTGTGGACGCTGGCCTTCCTCTCCGGCGCGCCGGAGGAGTATTACACCATCAACGGATCCCGCGCGCAGGTGGTCGGCACGGGCGGCGACGCGGTCCGGCAGGGGGATGTCTTCACCGGCACCATCACCCTGACCGGCAAGGACAATCTCGGCGATCCGGTGGTCCTGCTCGACGAGGTCACGGTCATCGGCCACGGCCGGGAATGAGTCGCCCCGGCGTCCGGGAAGCGCCGGAAACGCTGTGCCACAATGCGGCATGACCATCAAGATCGACGCATTGGACTCCGCGCTGCTGGCGGAGCTGGCGTCCGACCCGCGTGCGCCGATCCTCGAACTGGCGCAGCGGCTGGGCATCGCGCGCAATACCGTGCAGGCGCGGATGAAGCGGTTGGAGGCCGCGGGCGTCGTGGTCGGGTATCCGCCCAGCATCGACCTGCAGGCCATCGGCTTCGCGGTGCACGCGCTGCTGGGCATCGAACTCGATCAGAACAAGATGGACGCGATCGTGGCGGCGCTGCGTGAGTTCCCGCACGTCCTCGAGGTGCACGCGACCACCGGGCGGTCGGATCTGCTGGTGCGCATCGCCGCGGAGACCCAGCAGGATCTGCTGGAGATCATCCAGCGCGTGCACGCCATTCCCGGGGTCAAGCACACCGAGACCATGCTCGCGCTGGCGACGCCGATCCCCTACCGGGCCCTGCCGCTCGTGGAGCACCTGACCGGCAGACAGTAATGTGACCGGCGACACCCGCGCTCGAGCAAAATGACGCACGACCCCGAGTGCCCTAGATCACTTTTGAGCAATCTGATCAACGATTCGCCCGACTGTTGACACAGATCACACCTTCACGGCAGATTTCGCTGCACCGATCGCTAGTCCCTTCGTTCGCAGCTCACGATCTGGGTTGTGGAAAGTGTGGTGAAGAGTTCATGACCAGCGTTGCCTGCCCGTCCTCGCTACCGCAGGCCGAGCCGACCGCGCCGTACGACCTCGCCGACCGGTATCGCTCCGGGGCCGGACCGGTCCTGCTCACCGGCGTTCAGGCCATCGCCCGGCTGCTGGTCGAACAGCATGTGCGTGATATTCGTGCGGGCCGCCGGGTCGCGACCTTCGTCTCCGGCTATCAGGGCAGCCCGCTGGGCGGCGTGGACAAGATGCTGCTCGGCATGCCGAACGTGCTGGCCGAACACGACATCACCTTCGTGCCGGGGCTGAACGAGGAACTCGCGGCCACCTCGGTGTGGGGCAGCCAGGCCGATCTGCCCGCGGGAACGCCCACCCATGACGGTGTGGTCGGTGTCTGGTACGGCAAGGGGCCGGGCGTGGACCGGGCCACCGACGCATTGCGGCACGCCAATATGTACGGCGTCAATCCGCGTGGCGGGGTGCTGCTGCTGGTCGGCGACGATCCGGCCTCCAAATCATCCACGGTGCCCGCGGTGAGCGAGCGCTCGTTGGCGGCCATGGGCATTCCGGTGCTGTTCCCGCGCAATGCGGAGGAGATCATCACCATGGGCATGCAGGGCGTGGCGCTCTCGCGTGCCTCGGGTTGCGTGGTCGCCATGAAGATCGTC
Organism: Nocardia sp. CC227C; assembly: GCF_030767025.1. GTDB lineage: Bacteria > Actinomycetota > Actinomycetes > Mycobacteriales > Mycobacteriaceae > Nocardia. The sequence goes on from NZ_JASITE010000005.1 coordinate 309,533, forward strand.
GCCGATGTGGCCGACGGGGCGTGGACCGTCGATGCCGCGGTCGCGGACCGGCCGCTGACGGTACCCGAGATCACCTGGGAGGGGAGGCCTTTCGTCTACCGGCAGCGGCCCATGGCGGCACCGACCGACAGCGTACTGGCCGAGGCCGACCTGTACGGTCCACGCTGGGAGCTGGTCCGCACCTTCGGCGCCGTCAACGATCTCGATGTCATCGAGGTGAACCCCACCGACGCCAAGGTCGGAATCGCCGCAACCGGAACCACATTCGACGCGGTGCGGCAAGCGCTGCTGGATCTCGGCGTCGACGACGCGGCCCTGCACAGCGCGGGCATCCGGCTGCTGCGCATCGGTATGCCCTACCCGGTCGGCGCACAGCGGATCACCGAGTTCGCCCGCGGTCTCGACCGGCTCGTCGTGGTCGAGGACAAGACGGCCTTCATCGAAACCCAGATCCGCGAAATCCTGTACGGCACAACCGATGCTCCGCGCATTCTGGGCAAGCACGACGAGCGCGGCGCACTGCTCATGCCCTTCGACGGCGAACTCACCCCGGGTCGCCTGCTCGGCCCGCTGCGCCGGGTGCTGCGCGACCACGTGGAATTGAAGAAGGCCGCGCCGCCGCCGCTGTCGCTGGAGGTGTTGTCCGCCAAGCGCACCCCGTACTTCTGTTCCGGCTGCCCGCACAATCGCTCCACCGCACTGCCCGAGGGCTCCATCGGCGGCGGCGGGATCGGCTGCCACACCCTGGTGACCATGTCCGGCCGCGACGACAGCGCGGTGACCGGGCTGACCCAGATGGGCGGCGAGGGCAGCCAGTGGATCGGCCAGGCTCCCTTCACCGATGTGCCGCACCTGTTCCAGAACATCGGCGACGGCACCTTCTTCCACTCCGGGCAGCTCGCCGTGCAGGCGTGCGTGGCCGCGGGCGTGAACATCACCTACAAACTGCTGTGGAACGAAGTCGTCGCCATGACCGGCGCGCAGGACGTCGAGGGCGGGCTCACCGTCGCGCAGCTCACCCACAAGCTCGCCGTCGAGGGCGTCGAGCAGATCATCGTCTGCGCCGACGAACCCAAGCGGCACAACCGCAAAGCGCTCGCCAAGGGCACCCTGCTGTGGCATCGCGACCGGCTCGACGAGGCCCAGCGCATGCTGCGCGAGATCAAGGGCGTCACCGTGCTGATCTACGACCAGCACTGCGCCGCCGACGCCCGTCGGCAGCGCAAGCGCGGCAAGCTGCCCGTGCGCAACACCCGCGTGGTCATCAACGAGGCCGTCTGCGAGGGCTGCGGCGACTGCGGCGTGCAGTCCAACTGCCTGTCGGTGCAGCCGGTGGAGACCGAGTTCGGCCGCAAGACCCGCATCGACCAGACCTCCTGCAATACCGACTACAGCTGCCTGGACGGCGACTGCCCGTCCTTCGTCACCGTCGAGCTGACGCCCGGGGACGAGCAGGGCCGCACCCGGGACGAGCCGCTCGAGCCGCCGACCGTGCCCGATCCGGGGCTGGGGGCACCGCGGCGCACCCAGAACGTGCTCATCGCCGGTATCGGCGGCACCGGCATCGTCACGGTCAACCAGGTGCTCGCCACCGCCGCGCTGCGCGCCGGATACGAGGTGGAGAGCCTCGACCAGATCGGCCTGAGCCAGAAGGCCGGGCCCGTCATCTCCCATTTGCGGTTCTCGGCAACGGAATTGGAGCCGTCCAACCGGCTCACGCCGGGCAGCGCGGACTGCATCGTGGCCATCGACCTGCTCACCGCCGCCGATCCGAAGAACCTCCAGTACGGCGATCCGGCGGGCACGGTGGCCGTCGCCTCCACCAGCCAGACGCCGACCGGTGACATGGTGTACGACAAGTCGGTCACCTACCCGGCCACCGAGTCGCTGCTTGATCGCCTGGCGTCGGTGTCGAATTCGCTGCGCCGGTTCGATCATCTGGCGGCGGCGCAGCGGCTGTTCGGCAGTACCGCGGCGGCGAACTTCCTGATGGTCGGCGCGGCCTTCCAGGCCGGCGGACTGCGCCTGCCCGCCGCCGCCATCGAGGAGGCCATCGGCATCAACGGTGTCGCGGTGTCCGCCAATATCGCGGCCTTCCGGTGGGGCCGGGTCGCGGTCGCCGATCCGGCCGCGTTCCAAGCCGCGGTCGAACCGGACCGACCGCGCCGCGAGCGGGCCGCCCTCCCCGCGAACCTGTTGGCCGACACCACCTTCGACGGTGAGGTGCGCCGACTGGTGGAACTGCGCGCCGCCGAACTGGTGAGCTACCAGAACGCCAAGGTAGCCCGGCGGTTCGTCGAGACGGTGCAGTTCGTGTGGAGCGCCGAGCGCGACGTCACCGAGCGCACCGACTTCAGCGAGGCCGTGGCGCGCGGGCTGTACAAGTTCACCGCCTACAAGGACGAGTACGAAGTCGCCCGCCTGCTGGTGGATCCGGACTTCCTCGCCGATGTGCGGGCGCAGGTGCCGGGCGGGGAGAATCTCACCTACAAACTGCATCCGCCGGTGCTGCGCGCGCTCGGCCGCAAGAAGAAGATCGGCCTGGGTCCGAAATCGCATGTGGCACTGAAGGTGCTCGCCAAGGGCAAGGCGCTGCGCGGCACCAAGCTGGACCCATTCGGCTACGCCCATGTGCGCAAGGTGGAGCGGGAACTGCTGTCCCACTACACCGCCATGGTGCGCCGCCTCGCCGCCGACCTGAGCGCCGACAGCTACGACATCGCCGCCGAGGCCGCCGCCCTGCCCGATGTGGTGCGCGGCTACGAGGACATCAAGCTCGGCAATGTCGAGCTGTACCGGGCCCGGCTGCACGAGCTCGGCATCGAGTTCTGACCCCGTTCTCCCGAACGCGTTCCGCCGAAACGTCATTCGGCACCCCCGCCGCACACCAGCGGCATCAGCCCGCCACACCCCGGCGGGTGACTCCCGCACGCCCCACCCGGGCGGCATCCAGAAAGGAACCATTGTGACCGCGATGCACACCGACGCAGGGGTTTTCGCCCGCTCGCACGACGTGAGCGCCCGAAGCCACGAACAGGTCGTGTTCTGCGAGGACGACCGGACCGGATTGAAGGCGATCATCGCCATCCACTCCACCGCACTCGGCCCCGCCCTCGGCGGCACCCGTTTCTACCCCTACGCCACCGAGGCCGCGGCGCTCGATGATGTGCTGCGACTGTCCTGGGGCATGACCTACAAGGCGGCGGCCGCGGGCGTGAATCTGGGCGGCGGCAAGGCCGTCATCATCGGCGATCCGGCCGTGCACAAGACCGAGGCACTGCTGGCCGCCTACGCGCGGTTCGTGGAAACGCTCGGCGGCCGCTACATCACGGCCGGTGACGTCGGCACCAATACCGACGATCTCGACATCATCGGCAAGCACACCGGCCACGTGACCGGCCGCAGCAAGGCCGCGGGCGGTTCCGGTGACAGCGCCCGGCTGACCGCTCTCGGCGTCTTCCACTCCATGCGCGCCGGTGCCGAATCCGTCTGGGGCCAGCCCACTCTCGCGGGCCGAACGGTGGGCGTCGAGGGTGTCGGCAAGGTCGGCCGCGAACTCATCGCCATGCTGCTCGCCGACGGCGCGGAGGTCTGCGTCACCGACGTGAACGAGGCCGCGCTCCAGCGCATCTCGCAGGAGCACCCGCCGGTGCGGCTGCTGAGTTCGGTGGCCACCGCGCCCGTCGACGTCTACGCGCCCTGTGCGCTCGGCGGCACGCTCACCGCGTCGAGCGTGGCCGATATCGAGGCCAAGCTGGTGTGCGGCGCGGCCAACAACCAGCTGGCGACGCCCGCGGTGGAGGACGCGCTCGGCGAGCGCGGCATCACCTGGGTGCCCGATTTCGTCGCCAATGCGGGCGGACTCATCCAGGTAGAAGGCGAATTGCGCCGGGCCGACGCGGCCGCGGTCGAAGCCGATGTGACCCGCATCTTCGACCGCTGCCGCGACATTCTCGCCGTGGCGCGGACCGAGGGCATCGGCTCCGGCGCCGCCGCCAACCGATTCGCCGAGCGGCGACTCGACGCCATCCCGCGCGCGATCTGACAGCGCCGCAGGGAGTTTCAGAGAGGAGACAACAGTGGCGATCGCGAGCGGATTACTCCGCACCAAATCCGTCGAACAGTCGATTCAGGACACCGATGATCCGGATGCCAAGCTACGCAAGGATCTGACGGCCCGCGACCTCACCATCTTCGGTGTGGCCGTGGTCATCGGCGCGGGCATCTTCACCCTCACCGCCCGCACCGCGGGACACGTCGCCGGGCCGTCGGTCTCGCTGGCCTTCGTCTTCGCGGCCATCGCCTGCGGGCTCACGGCGCTGTGCTACGCCGAGTTCGCCTCGACGGTCCCGGTGGCGGGCAGTGCGTACACCTACGCCTACGCCACCTTCGGTGAGCTCATCGCCTGGATCATCGGCTGGGATCTGATCCTGGAGTTCGCGCTCGCGGTCTCGGTGGTCGCCAAGGGGTGGTCGCAGTATCTGGGCGCGGTGCTCGGCACCGACGCGCCGATCCTCACCATCGGCTCGATCCACTTCGACTGGGGCGCGGTCGCGATCATCGCCGCTGTCGGCGTGCTGCTGGCCACCGGCACCAAACTGTCCTCGCGAGTGTCGGCCATCGCGGTGGCCATCAAGCTCGGGGTGATCGCGCTGGTGCTGGTGGTCGGTGCCACCTACTTCAAGGCGTCGAACCTGTCGCCCTACATTCCGCCCGCGCAGGAGTCGGAGAAGGCCGAGGGGCTGCGGCAGTCGCTGTTCGCCTTCCTGACCGGTTCCGGCGGCACCAGCTTCGGCTGGTTCGGGCTGCTGTCGGCGGCCAGCCTGGTGTTCTTCGCCTTCGTCGGCTTCGACGTGGTCGCCACCACCGCCGAGGAGACCCGCAATCCGCAGCGCGATATGCCGCGCGGCCTGTTCGGTTCGCTTGCCATTGTCACCGTGCTCTACGTGGCCGTCTCGCTGGTGCTCACCGGCATGGTGTCCTACACCCAGCTGCAAGGCGAGAACGCCACCCTGGCAACGGCTTTCGCCATCCACGGGGCGACCTGGGTGAAGAACATCATCGCCATCGGGGCGCTGGCGGGTCTGTCCACCGTGGTCATGGTCATGTTCCTGGGCCAGACCCGGGTGCTGTTCGCCATGGCGCGCGACGGACTGCTCCCCCGCGGTCTCGCGCACACCGGTTCGAAGGGCACTCCCGTCCGGCTGACCGTCATCGTCGGCGTGGTCTGCGCGCTGCTCGCGGGCTTCGTGGACTTCGGCACCCTCGAGGAAATGGTGAACATCGGCACGCTGGTCGCCTTCGTCATGGTCGCCGTCGGCGTGCCCATCCTGCGCCGCACCCGCCCGGACCTGCCGCGCGGCTTCCGCGTCCCGTTCGTCCCGGTGCTGCCCATCGTGGCGGCGCTGGCCTGCCTGTGGCTGATGGTCAACCTCTCCATCGAGACCTGGCTGCGCTTCGTGGTCTGGATGGTGCTCGGCACCGTCATCTACTTCGCCTACAGCCGCCACCACTCGGTGCTGGGACGCAGGCGCGATCTCGACGACCCGGTGGTCACACCGGTGCGGTAGCCACCCGCCGATCGCGGAAACCCCGGCCCGATCATGAGGGGGGCCGGGGTTTCTCGCTGTCACAGCGCTGGAATCGCGCGACGAAAGGCGTGTCCACGCCCACCGCCTCGCCGAATTTCAAGGGTCCGCCGGGAATGCCGAGCGGTTCGTCGCGTCCCGGCAGGGTCTCCAAGAGGTCGACGCAGTCCACGCCGATGACATAGGTCATGGTGTCTCCTCGGGAATTGTCGCCCCTCGAGCCTGCGTCCGGCACGCGCTTTCCGGTAGCCACCGAATCGAGCGCACCCCATAATCGACGCTTATGAGTCTGCCGCCGGGAATGCCCGACCTCGAGGTGCTGGACCTGCTCGCCTCGGTCGGAGAGCTGGGCAGTCTGGGCGCGGCGGCACGGCGACACGGAATCACCCAGCCCGCCGCGAGCATGCGGATCTCGGCGCTGGAGCGACGGCTGCGACTGCGACTGCTCGACCGCGGCCCCACCGGATCCGTGCTCACCGACCCCGGGCGGGCGGTGGTGGACCACGCGCGGCCGATACTGGCCGCGGCGCACACCTTCGCCGAGGGCGTCGCCGCCCTGCGCGCCGCCGACCGGCCGAGGCTGCGCATAGCGGCGTCGAAAACCATTGCCGACCACCGGATGTCGCACTGGCTCACGGCCCTGCGGGAGGCGCGGCCGGAGATCGCGGTGGCCCTCGAGGTGGGCAATTCGCGGCAGGTGGAGGCGTGGGTGCGCGACGGACAGGCCGATCTCGGCTTCGTCGAGGGCCCCCATCCCCCGGCCGACCTGGGCAGCCGGGTACTGGGGGCCGACGACCTGGTCGTCGTGGTCGGCATCGCGCATCCGTGGGCGCGGCAGCGGACGCCGGTGACGGCGCGGGAGCTCGCGCGCACCGCGCTGCTGTGGCGCGAACCGGGCTCCGGCACCCGCGACACACTCTGGGAAATTCTCGGTGCGCAGGCCGAACCGGTGCCGCCCGCCGCCGAACTCGGATCGGCGGCGGCCATCCTCGCCACCGCCCGCACCGGGATGGCACCGGCGGTGCTGAGCCGACTGATCGCCGACGCCGACCTGCGCAGTGGGGCACTGGTCGAGATTCCACTCACCGACGCGGCGCTGACCCGCAAGTTCCGGGCCATCTGGCGCAGGTTGTCGCCGCCCGCGGATCCGGCCGATGTGCTGATCCGCTGCGCCGAGCGCTTCGAGCAGCGCCGGGTCGCGGATCGGACCGGCGGCTCACCGGGGCGTTCCGACGAATAAATTGTGGTTGAAACAACATCGCTTCGAATTTGTGGCGCGGCCCACTCGATCTTCGTAGACTTCATCCGACACGGGGTGATGTCGGGGCCCCCGAACCAGCTCGATCAGAAAGACCGCACTTGTGAATCGTTGCGCCGTAACCACATTCCTGGCGACCGCCGCCATCCTCACCGCCGCTCCAGCCACCGCCTCGGCCGTTCCGCTGGAACCGTTCGCCCCGGCCACCGACGTGGCCGACGATCCGATGGAGTCCGAGGTCACCGGCTCCGGCTCGGTGCAGAGCAGCGGTTCCACCGGCGGGCTGGTCACCACCGGCTCCACCGGCACCGGATCGTTCGGCCTGCCGAATCTCGACAAGCTGCTCTTCGGGCCGTTCGACACCCTGTGCGCGGTGACCGGCAGCGCCTTCGCGCTGGCGGGCAAGGCGGGACTGGGCTGCGACCTCATCGCGGACAACAAGGCGCCGCAGACCATCGCCACCGCCGCCGCCATCATCTGAGCGCGGCCGCCTTCTGACCGAGCGCACGAAAAAGGGGCTCCAGCCGTCGAACTGGAGCCCCTTTCGCTGGAATCAGCGGTTGTCGTCCGCGTTGCCGGCCTTCCAGGTTTCCCACGGGATATTCCAGTCGCCCAGGCCGTCGACGCCCGAGAGCGTGCCGCCCACGGTGTTCTTGATGATGGTGATGTCACCACGCTTGGCGTTCTCGAACACCCAGCGCGCATTGGCGGGGCTCAGGTTCAGACAGCCGTGGCTGGTGTTGGACGACCCCTGCGCGCCCACCGACCACGGGGCCGAGTGGAAGAAGATGCCGGAGTAGGAGATACGCGTCGCCCAGTCCACCGGCGTCTTGTAGCCGTCGGGCGAGTCCACCGCCACGCCGTAGGTCGAGGAGTCCATGATGATCTTCTCGTGCCGGTCGGCCACGATGTAGATGCCATTGTCGGTGGGCGTGCTGTCCTTGCCCATGGAGGTCGGCATGGTGCGGATCACCTCGCCGTTCTTCTCCACCGTCACCTGCTTGGTGTTGTCGTCGGCGGTGAAGATCACGGCGTCGCCGATGGTGAAGGTGGACGTGATGTCCGCGTCACCGACCAGCCCGTTGCCCAGATCCTTGCCGTACACGTCGACCTCGATGTCGACCTTGGTGCCCGGAGCCCAGAAGTGTTCGGGCCGCCAGCGCACCTCGCGGTTGTTCACCCAGTAGAAGGCGCCCTCCACCGCGGGAGTGGTGGTGATCCTGATCGCGTCCTGCGCGGCCTTGCGATCCGGGATGTTCTCGTCGAACTGGATCGCGATCGGCTGGCCGATACCGACCACCTCGTTCTCACCCGGGATCAAGTACGGGTGGGTGCGGTTGTTCGGTGAGATCGTGGTGAAGCTCATGTTGGTGGTGTTCGCGCCGCCGAGCCCGATGGCGTCCACGCTCAGCTGGTAGGTCCGTCCGAAGCCCAGCGGCTCGGCCAGCGTCCACGACCGCCCGTCGGCGGCCAGCTCACCGCTGACCTCCCGGCCCTCCGGATTGAGCAGGCTCACCTTGTTGATCTTGCCGTCCTCGACCTCGAGCACCAGCGGATCACCCGGCGACACCCCGATCTGCCCGTCCTTGACCGGCGCGACGATCTTCGGCTTGATGAGTTCGCTGATCGGATTCGAGTCGATGGCGACCGTGGAGGAATCCGTCCCCGACCCGGACGAACACGCCCCCAGCGCCAGCACGAGCGCCGACAGCACGGCCACTGCGCCCAGCAGCTTCCGCGATCGACGTCGGCCCTGACCGTTCCTCATATGCACAACCCCACTTCACGTCTCGGTGCGCGCGGGGTCCGCTGCCTCACCCCGACTACGCCTGCTCGACCCACCACGCCTGCGGGGAGCGGTCGAGACACGATCATTCTGCCAGGCCCCAGGGACACAGACACACGACCACAACCACCCTCCGCAGCGTTCGCCCCCTTCATCCATTCCGAGCCCGATTCCGTTAACACGGATGATCACATCCGTCCACCCGAACCAAACTCCCAGCTAGACCGGCCGATTTCACTTTCAGACCTTCCGCCTGTTAAGGTTTCTTCCGCACCGCAGAGCTCCCGACACACCGGCGAGCCCCACGGCACGCGCCATTAGCTCAATTGGCAGAGCAGCTGACTCTTAATCAGCGGGTTCGGGGTTCGAGTCCCTGATGGCGCACAACGAGAAGTCCCTGACCAGGCGATCTGGTCAGGGACTTCTTTCGTTCTGCCGCTGGATCGGAACCCATACCAAGAAACACCAAAAATTCAGCGCCGCAGGTTGTCAGGGGCCGTCCCCGGCCCTGAGCGCATTCGGGCAGCCAGGGAAGGCCCCTCGGAAGTTGGCATGTCGCCGGTCACGCGCACTCCCGGCACGGCCGGTTCGAACCGCGCTCAACGCGGCGTTATCGCTCACTCCCCATCGACTGAAGCCAGACCGGTTCAGCCCGGGAAACCGACGTGAACGCTTTGGTGGTGATGAAGACCCCACGCGCCGCGCCCACGCGAGCACTGCGACCGGCCGCGCGCCGCAGTGCTCGCTTCTCGCCACCAGGGTCTACCGCCGGCAGAGATTGTCAGTAGGAGGCATTGGCCCCGTACTCGGCCTGGGCGCGCGTAAAGCCTTCGTACATCAGCTGATCGATCAGTCCGGTCCGAGAGAACGAGGTGTACTCGAGGTACTGCTTGGCACTCTTTGCCGCCTGCTCGTTCCAGTCCACATTCAGGCTGTCCACTGCGAACGTAGCGTCTGCGGTGGAGAAGTCTTCGTACTCGAGCTGGTGAATCAGACCGCTGCGGGAGAAGGCAGAGTACTCGAGGTACTGCTGGGCAGACCGGATGGCGTTGCGCTGGCTGGAGGTGATGTCTTGCTTGGCCGGGGAAAAATCGACCACGAGCGTCGATACGGGCGCCGTGATCTCCGGCTGAGCGACGTCGGCCGCTGCCACAGCGCCGTTCCACGCGGGTGCCGCCAGGGCGAGAGCCAGTACCGGGGCACCGACCAGCCACACCCATTTCTTCTGCTTCTTCGGCGCGTCCGCGGCCGACAGGCGGCTGGGCTGTGGGGTGGGGAACGGCTCGACGCGGGTGGGTGTGTTGTTCACGGGTGTCCATTCGTCAGGTGATGGGTGGAGCATCATGCAGTCGTGCCATCTACTGACGCCAGAGTGTTGTTAGCCGGTTAGGTGCGGTGAGTGCCGGTTAGGCACAGGATGTCGGTGGGATGGCAGTTCGTGTCCCCTGAGCATCTACGGGTCCCGTCTGCCTCGGTCTCCTCGCTCAACCCCTGGGACGGCGCCTCGCGGCGGCACCGCGCCTCCTGATCGGCCACCCATCGAATCAATGGGAGGTCGCCGTGCCCGCGGTCCATCACCCGCCAAGGATCCCACGACCAGGTGGGATGCTCACGGCAACAAGGGTTCCAACGACCAGAACACCTCGCTCGTCATCAATGTCGCCAGAAGCTTCGGTGTACCGGTCCGATCCCGCATTCAGTCGTGGAAGTCCAACTGCCTTTCCCGTACAGAGGTGAGCAGCACGGCCACCCAGTCGGTACCCGCCGCCTGCAACCAGCCGCGATAGTGGCCGATCTCCGCACCGGTCGTGCTGTCGTACACCTGAGTGGCGGGGCCCTCGTCATCCCAGCCCTGTAACGCCACCCGACTTTGGGTGACGATCGTCCGCCACGACGCCGACGTAGTTTCCAAGCCGGGATCGGGGATGGTCCATCGTATCGTCCCGGTGGCCATATCCAGCAAGGACAGTGCGCCCCGATCAGCCTGCTCGCGTACGAGCACCGCTTGATCGTCGCCATCGATGGGAACCCCGGCGGCAGTGCCGATCCACACCGCGTCTCCCGTTGCGAGATCGAACAGCTGTGGTCGCCCGTCGGAGGTCACCGCGGGATTCCTCTGGCACCGTGGCCTTCTCGGCATCGACACGGTTCAAGAAGACTCGGCAGTGAGGATCGTCGTGATTAGACCCGACCAGGAACCTGCCAGCGCCGACAAGATGCCAGCCGCGGCTCCTCAGACGCCCGGGCAGGATCCGACCCGTCTCCGCCTTCACCAGCGCCCACGGCGTCCGCGTGGGCTCATACACGTTCACCGGCAGATACTCCGGTTCGGCAGGCGCGGTCATACCGTGGATTCCCACCGTGTCCTCGGTAACCACGCCCGCGGGCAACGGCTGCGCCCACAGCGCGGCACCGGTCCGCACATCGTGCCGCATCAAGGGGCATCCGGTGAGAGGGTAGCTATCACCTGGACAATCCCAGATATAGATGGACGAGTCGAAAACTCTGAACCCCCAGGGCGTCGCTCTCCACAGGGTCGTACCCGTCGCTGACTCGATCACTTCCATCATGCCGCGGGCCCGCAGATTCGGCTCAGTCCTGCCCAGTAACGATCAGATCGCCACTGACGCGCAGCGCACCGCTCACGTCGGTATCGCGTTGCCACAACAGCCGACCCGTCGCGCGCTCACGACCCGACAGCCGCTGCTCGGCGGTAACGACCACCACGTCGCCACTCAGAACAACGCTGGTGCCGTCGAAGTGTCGATCGACCACCTGGGTGCGCCCTCAACTGCCGGCTGCACCGATTCCGTTGCGCTCGTGATAGGAGCGACATGAGAATTCGACTCTGCCCCTGTACATCCCGCTGTCGCCAGCACCACAGTCAGACTCGCGATAACCGAAAACAGACGCACGATCCCCCTCGAGTGAAGCTCCCCACGCACCCTTGCCCGTAGTCTCCATCGCAACAATCCAGGGGCTGGTCCAGACTTGTTTCTTGATATTGTCGGCATGCTGTAGGCCCTGGAGCAAGCGGGCGAGCAGCTCGGCACGAGTAACACCAGGAGGGGGCCGATGAAGGTTTCAGCTGAGGAGTTGCGGCAAGCAGCGGGAGAGTTCGACAAGCTGGTCACCGGTGTGGGGAACTTGCCGACAATGGCGCCGGGGAACTCGCCGGGTCTGTGGAGCGGGATAACGGGCGAGACGCTGATGGCCGGGTCGCGAACCGCGCCGGTGCTCGACCGTATCGAAACGGTTCGCGCGACCGCGTTGAAGAACGTCGGTGACCGCTACGAGCAGTTCGCGAGCCTGCTGCGGGTGGCCGCGGACTCCTACATCAATGCCGATGCCGAGGCGGCCACGTGGTTCTACGCGCTCGGTGATTTCAACGGCGGCGAGGCTTCGGCGTGACCGACCCGATCACGCCGACCGTCAGCCAGGTCCTGAGCTGGCAGGTCAAGGTCGACTCGACCGCGCCGCTGGCCGAGACGATCGCTCGGGAGCTGCGCAGTTTGGCGGACCGGATGAATTCCACTATCGACGGCCTGAACTGGTCGGGGGAAGGACGTACGGGCGCGGATTACCGCTCCGATCGCGAACACCAGCAGATGGGGACTCTGGCCAGCGAATTCGATGACCTCGCCGCCCAGTCCCGCACCCACCACGCCAATCTCGACCACATGGTGTCGACCGCCAAGACCGCCGTCGCGAGCCTGCGCGACAACAGTTTCAACGGCGTCAACTTCTACAACGTCGCCGAGGACTGGACGGTCACCGACGGCACCGACTGGGACACCCTCTACGCGGCGGCGGGCGACAACCAGGACACGATCAGCCAGCTCGACAACATCAAGTCGACTCGGGCGAACACCGCCATCAACGAAACCATCAGATTGCAGCAGCTTGCCCGGGATATCGGGATCGAGGACGCGGCCACCGCCGACGCTATCGGCAAGATCCTCGACGGCATCGAGCAACTCGCCCCGGAGGCTCCCGCCGAGGGATTGACTCCATCGGCTGCCGAGGAGGATGGCAAAGCAATCGCCGACGGCACCGCCACTGACGAAGAGATCGCGCGGATCTCCGCGCGGCTGGCCGACACGGGACTGACTCCGGAGCAGCTGGCGGCACTCGAGAGGGGCGAAGAAGTAGACGTGCCACCGGCGACGCTGGCCTATCTCCAAGCCTTCTACGGCTACGCCGGACGGGACGGATTACTCCGGTTCTCAGACCAACTGGCGAGTACCGACACTCCGCAGGCGACGCAGTTGCGGGAGGATCTCGGCAACGGGCTGATGGTGCTGTCCAATGAGAAGGTCGTCACGCGTGAGAAGGACACCGGAACCGTTGTCAATCGCGGCGGCTACGACAAACTCCATTCCGAGGTCCGTGAACTCGTCGGAACCCGAGCAGGAACGGGAATCAATCTGCCCGACGCCAACACTCGGGAACTGCCCGACGACTACCGCGGCGGCCTGTTCGGCAACGACCGGGAGGCCGCTTACCGCCAAGACCTGGAGCGATTCGCGAACCTGCTCGGAGCTTCGGAGAAGGGGTACGAACCCGGACAACGGTTTGGGATGGAATTGACCCGCCAGGCGGCGCATCAGGCGATTCTCGCCGATCGGACCGAGGCGGGGCATGACGTGCCCTGGAGCGGGGTCAGTGAGCAGGCGCTACAGGACCTGGTCAATGTCGGAGCCCGCAACGACGATGCCAATTACGCCCTCATCACCGGCAACGGCGACCCGGAGCTGTTCGGTGCGGGCACACCGGGACAGGACAATGACGGCTACCACCGCGACTCGGTTCTCACTCCGCTGTTGAAACACGAATGGGACGACGACGGTAAGGCCCTCTCGGAGATGTTCACCTGGATCAACGAGGACGCCCGCATCACCGATCCCGGCAACCCGGTGCAGGCCGCGGACGCCAAGCAGGCTGGTGAGGCCGCGTACGGGCTGGCACAGCTGTTGTCGACCACCGAATCGGGACTCAACAAGGAAAACCTCTACCAATCCTGGCTCGACGTGCCCGGCCACGACAAACAGTCCCTTGGCGAGCTCAACCCCGTCGCGACCAAGGCTCTGGCCACCGCACTCGCGCCGTACACGCTCGATATGATCGACGCCAACGACGACCTGACCACCACCACCGGATTCGGCGAGTTGAATCCCGTCGAAGCTGTGCGTGTCATGAGCGTCCTCAATACCGACTCCGATGCCGCCACCATCATCAACAGCGTCGCGCTGGCCGAGGCCGATCGCATCGAGGGCATCTACGCCGACCAAGCCGCCAGAGGCAATCCGAATCATCTGCTCGGCACCCTGGCCGGTGACATGCGCTGGCTCGTCGATTCCGGAATCGATGCCGAAATCGCCGATCGCACCCAGAATGCCCAGGACGCGGACACTTCGAAACAGCAGAAGTACGCCGCCGCCTACACCGCCGCGCAGATTTTCGCAGCCGGCTTCGGTCCCCAGGCTGCCGCCGGGGTGGCGGTCACCGAGTTTTTCAAGAACGACATCACCGCGGTAGACGGGACTTTCGTCAACCCGTTCCCCGACGTCAAGCTCACCGTCGATGGTATCGACTACACCAATTACAACCCCGCAGAGATCGGTGACAACAACAACCGGATGTACGCCATGGTTCAGGGACTCGTCGACGGTGGCCACATCGAACCTGCCAGCTTGCCCGACGCATTCCTCAATACGGACGGTACTATGAAGTCCTGGGTGGCTCTGAACGCCGAAAGGAATTCGACAGACTACGCGCAGATAGCCGCAATAAATGATGCATTGAAAACATTGCCGAAAGCCCTCGCAGACGGCGGGGTCGAAATCGAAGAACAATTCTCCTACACGTCGGCAGCAACTGAAGCACCCGGCGTGCTGGATCGCGAGGTCCTACACCCAGACAATGGCGATAACCAGCGCACTCTCGAGAGTGTGCTGAAGAACGACAGCGCCAACGTAGGCAACGCCAACAGATGGAGGTACCGAGACTGATGACCCGCAATCTTCTGCACACTGCGGGGATCACGGCAGTCTTGCTGCTTGCCGTCGCCTGCACAACCAGCCCGTCCGACTCACACGAGTCCCCCGATTCACCGAGTTATCTACCGCCAGAAGAGGTTCGCAACGCGACCGTCGTCTGGTCTGCGGAGCCCGGCACCGATCTGTTCGACACCTACCCGACTCTCACCCGTGCTGCCGCCGAAGCACTTGTGGTCGCTGGTCTTGCTGGACCCGAACGCTCCTATCCGGGATTCGACGAAGCCGTCACGGATCCCACGACACGGGGAATCTACTTCCGAAAGGCCAACCGTGACACGGTGTACGGCACGCTGTACAAGCACATCGTCGACATCGTCCCAACCGACACTGGATTCACCGCTCACACCTGCGAATCATTCAAGGACTTCGCTGTCGAACGGGACGGCAAGTACAACGTCTCCCGTAGCCATCGCGGCCACTCGCAGACCATTACATTCGCCCGCACGAAGTGGGAAGACAACGGCCTTCCGCTCGAGATGACCACCTCGGCTCCCACGGCGACTTCGACCACGACGCCGAGCCCGGCACCAGGCCCCCGCGAATGGCAAGCGCCCGAGGACAACCTTTTCACCGGCTGGATCATCGACCCCGGCTCCCCTGACGACTACGACAGCGAACGGTGCGTCCCGTGGGTGGCGACCCTCGATCCGGATGCCCCGGCCGAACCGGAAACCATCACCACCGACACCCCGCCCGAAACATTGCCCGCGTATCCCGGCTGGCCCCGGTACCGACACTGAGACCAAGAAACCCCGCAGAGCCCCTGATCATCAACCGATCGCCATCGACCTCAGCACACCGCCGGGAACCACCGTGACCGAACATCTATCACGCGATCTCGTGGCCGCGTTGATGCAGCGGAAACCAAAACCCGCGTCACCACCGGGCCAGGAACCCACCCCCACGAACCCGCCCACATCTGACAAACCCACATTCGACGAGGATGACGTGCCTATCGGCGATGACCCCGACTACCCCGAAGCGGTCGCCTACGAAGGCTGGCACGCCAACGAGAACTGGTCGATCAAAGCACCGGAGAACTGGGCATGAGACATCGCACCCCCTCGATCATTGTCGTTCCCACTGCCATCGCCCTGCTGGCGATCAGCGGATGCGACAGCACCAGCACCGGAACCCCGGTAGCGGCAGAGTCATCCACCACCACGACCGCCGTTCAGGACACCGTCATCGGGATCCACTCGGGCGAAGTCGTCGACAATGAGTGCCTGCTCACCGCCGCGGAAGTCGGTGCGCTGACCGGTGTGACCGTCGGTGAAGGGACGAACGTCGAGACCTCGGTGCCTGGCATCGACCGCCGCTGCGAGTACCGCCGCTCCGACGGTGACAGCGATT
This sequence comes from Nocardia sp. CC227C, assembly GCF_030767025.1. GTDB lineage: Bacteria > Actinomycetota > Actinomycetes > Mycobacteriales > Mycobacteriaceae > Nocardia. The sequence continues at coordinate 325,577 of NZ_JASITE010000005.1, forward strand.
TCGCGGTCGCGTCCATCAATATCGCTCGTCTCTGGCAGAACATAGCCTTCGACGACCTCATCGCCATGTTCCGCGGCCCGGGTGCTCGCGAGATCCCAGGTGTCGCCCGAACAATGTTGGTCTGGGACGACGGAAGCACCCCTAATGCCGGGATCTACACCGACACACTCGCTGTAGCACTGGATATCAATCTCACCGGCCAATCTGAACCGGCGACCGCACCGACCGACGAGAGGTGGAAAGCAGCGGCACAGCAGATAGTCGCCGAACTGCCGACTCAGCGATAACGCATTTCGGCGACTTCCTGGCTGCCCGCTGGAACGGGCGGTCTCCCTGGGCAATCCGGTTACGCCGCTGCGGTCACCCGTTGGCGCGCGGTGGCTTCCAGTTCGCGGCCGCCTTCCTCGTACGAGATGCGTACCCGAGACGACGACAGCAGCCAGGTGTCGTTCCGCCGGGTGAGGCCGATCGTGTAGTGGCAGCCGATCACCCAGATCCGTTCGCCGACGGCCTCGGTGAGCAAGTGCGTGACCCGGTGCCTCGAAGTTTCTCCTTCCGGGCCGACGCCGACCAACGACGTTGCCCATCGGAAGGACTTCCGCCGTCAATGCCTATCGTCTCAGAGCAGTACGAACTCGTCATCGGCGTGGATACCCACGCAGCCAATCACGCATTGTCGGTCGTCACCGCCGCGACCGGCGCCATGGTCGACCAGGCAAGCTTCCAGCGAGCACGACCGGACTGGATCGCGCCGCCACCTGGATCACGCGTCGGGCCGGTGAACGCTCCGCCCTTGTCGTGGTCGAAGGCATCGGCGCATACGGTGCCGGCCTGGCCGAGCGCCTGCTCGAAGCGGGTATGACGGTGGTGGAGCCCTCCGCGATGGCCGCTCGGATCAGAGCCTTGGATGTCGAGTTGCGTGACAACCGCAAGGCACTCGCGGAACTGGTCGAGACCACCGCGCCGAAACTGACCGTGGCACCCGGCGTCGGGGCCGTCGTCGCCGCCTCGGTCTTGATCGCCTGGTCGCATCCCGGGCGGTTACGCTCCGAGGCCGCTTTCGCTGCGCTTGCCGGAACCTGCCCGATCCCGGCATCCTCGGGAAACACCGTGCGCCACAGGCTCAATCGGGGCGGTGATCGTCGGCTGAACCGAGCACTGACGACCGTGGTCATCGTGCGGATGCGGATCGATCCCGCCACTCGCGCCTACATCGCGCGACGCGGAGCCGAAGGCCGCACGACCAAGGAGATCATGCGGAGCCTGAAACGCTACATCACCAGGCAACTCTTCAGAATCCTCACTGCCGCCCATCAATACTTGACAGATATAGAAGCATCCCGGGACCGCAAGGACGCCAAGCTGCGGATCCCGCCGCATCGGCGGTACGTCGAAACGCTCCTCGCCGGGTGCGCACAGGAGTTGGCGACGTGCCGGAAGTTCGCTCCTACCGCACGGAACTACACCGCGTCGCGGCTGATGGCCGATACCGGGCTGCGAGTCAACGAAACCCGCCATCTTGACTTGGCCGATATCCGTTGGGAGTTGGGATATTTCGGCAAGCTCCACGTTCGCATGGGAAGGGGGCGCGGGGGTCGGGGCCGCGCGAGCGGATGGTGCCACTGCTCAACGGTGCCGACCGGCTGATGTGGTGGTACGTCGAGGATGTAGGGGACAGTTCGGCGACGACCACACCCGTCCCGGTGTCCCGTTGCTGCTGATGTGAATGCGGTGGAACCTACGTCTGGCGGCGGCCGGCCTCGATCAAGCTCACCGATCTGGACGTGATCTGCGTCGTCCTCGGCTGCGCACGAAGCCCCGTCGGCGCGGGGTCACGGGCCGACCGCCCAAGCCCGCGCCCCACTACCGCCATGGCCTACCTCAACGCGGCCCGACCTGCCCTGCTGGCGTGGTCGGCCAACCATGATCACCTCCGTGAGACCACCCGCGACGAGGTCCTGGCCTATCTGGCCGACCTGTGCGCCGAGCCGCGGATGATTGCCTCGACCGGTTTACGGTCGCTGTTCGGCTGGGCCAAACGCAACGGGGTGATCGTCCGCGATCCGTGCGCTCGGATCCGGCAGGCGGCAAACAGCGACGCATCCGGCAACGGCTCTCCGATGACGAGATCGCCGCCGCACTGGCACGCCGCCGACACTCCGGCGGCACGGCTGTGCGTCGCGCTGGCGGCCTTCTACGCCGCCCGCCCCCGCCGGATCCGGGTCCTGCACGTCGACGACGTCGACCAGGAGCAATCGACGCATCACTTTCGCCGGCCGCAACCTCCCGCTCGACGAGCCGACCGCCGGACTGCTGCGCGAATGGCTCGACCACCGACGCACCCGATGGCCGCGCACCGCCAATCCGCATCTGTTCATCAGTAGGAAAGTGCCTTGCAGACCGGCCCGGTCAGCGGCACGTTCCTGCAGAATCTGCGCGGACTGACCGCCACGCTGGAACGGCTACGCCTGGACCGGCAACTCGAAGAGGCCATCACCTGCGGAGCCGACCCCCTGCACCTGACAGTGGTCTTCGGTATCCCCGACACCACCGTCATCCGCTGGGCCACCAACGCACGACACCTGCGGATACCTCCGACCGGAACTGAAGATTCCTCCTACACCGCTGCGGCATCCGCCGTTCCAACCCTTCGAGGCGAAGGGTCAAACGATTCCAGCTAAGGTTCGGCACGTGGACGTACAAGTCATCCCAGGTCGGTTGATCGAGGTACCGACCCCGGACGCAATCGGCATGGACCGCCGGGCGTTCGGCGAATTCATCGGTCCCCAAGGCGAGCTCGCGTCGTACGCCTTCGGATGGACGACCGGCTCCGACCCTCACGTCGGCCGGTTCACCATCGGTATCGGGGCTGGGAACGCCGGTGGCGGCACATTCCACGCCGTCGTATTCGATCGCGACGGCTCATACGCGTTCTCACTCGTGGACGACCCATTCGAGCAGGTGCCGCAGGGCGGCCCTGACTTCACCGCGGACCAGGCCCGCGCACACCAGGATCTCCCATTCATCTGGTGGGTGGTCGACCGCGTAATGGAACGCGACACCCGCACCTGGTGGATGCGCCACTGGCTGTTCGGAACCCAATGCATCCAGACAATCGAGGTCTTCGAAAAGCAGGAACCCATCCTCTCGGTCAGCCACCACGATGACGGGATCTGGCAATTGATCGGCCCCACCGACGCCCGCGACCAGGGCCGAATCGGCCACCTCCACCACGCCATAGACGAAGACCCCGCCCTCATCGACGTTCTGGATCTGGAAAAGGGCTTCCGCAGCACCCGCCCCGCCCCCGGCAGCCCCTGGACGCCGCCCCACCGCACCGCGTGACCCGGAATCGATTGCCGACTGCGCGACCGCATCGAAGCGAGGTCGGACCTCACCGCGCCGACCGGCAGTCGTCGTACTATTCGCGCGGAACAAGGGATTCCGGACAGCTCCTCACGACGCAGCGGCACCGGGTTCGGCTTCAACCTGACTGCGAAGGCGCTGGCTCAAGGCCGATGATCACTCGGGTTCCTGGCGAAGATGCTTCAGTTCCCGTGAACCCGAGCACTTCTCGGGTTCACGAAAGATCAGGACGTCTTCGTGTGCGAGGAAGTAGGTCGGTAGGCCCGCGCGGCGTTGCTCTACACCGGCGAATCCGACCGTTCGGCGCGGCGACGCTGCCGTGCGGATGCGACCGGTTGCGCACTCTCATCGGGAGAAGGTTCGAGCGCTGGGAATCAGGGCTGCCGCCGCGGGTGCGGCGAAACAGATTGCGGCGCAGGCACTCAGTACCACGGTCGCACCGAAGGTTTCGAGGGCCGGGGCGATGAGCGCGAGACCGACGGGGGCCAGTCCGTAGGACAGCAGGAAGTCCAGGGATGACACGCGGGCCAGTTTGCCGGGTTCGACTTCGCGTTGCGTCGCCGTGAACCACGGCACGTTGAACAGCTCGATACCTACGCCGGCCACGGTGTAGGCCAGGAAGATGATCGCCGGGTGCACGGGCAGCAGCAGGCTCAGGGGGGCGAACCCGTAGCAGGCCAGCCCGGCAAGCGCGGCCCATCCCGGTGAGCGCGGCCGCCACCGGGCGACGACCACGGCTCCCAGGATGGCGCCGATGACGTAGGCGGTCGTCGCTCCCGCCAGCACGGCCTCCGTACCGTATCGGTCTCGGCTGACCAGGGGGAGCACGACACCGGTCGCGGAGTAGCCGGTCGCGATGACCGCGGTGAGCGCCCCCAGCCCGGCCAGGAACCACGGGTGTCTGCGGGCTTCGTGGACACCTTCGAGGAATTCGGCGCGGAATCCGAGATGTTCTCGTCTGTCCGCCATCATCGCGGCGCGCATCGGCACCGCCGGTGTCGGTTACGGCGACATCGTGCGGGTGATCGGCGCCCGTCTCGGGCTCGACGTGCAGCCGCTGTCCCGGTTGCGCGATTCGCTCATCTGGGATCTGCGGCTGCCCAGGGTACTGCTGGCCGGTGTGGTCGGGGCGCTCCTGGCTGTCTGCGGCGCGGTATTGCAGGCGGTGACCCGCAATGCGCTGGCCGAGCCGTACCTGCTCGGCATGTCGCACGGTGCGAGGCTGCCCACTGAGCCGATTGGGCCATCTCGCCGATGATCCCGTCGGCGGCTTTCCGAGGCGACCAGTCCGGGTCGTTGCCTCCGAGTTCCAGGAGACCGGTAAAGAATTCCCGCATGTCCTGACATGCCTTCTTCCGAAGGAGTTCGGGGTGACCCGCGAGTTCCGGAACGAGATGCGTACCCTCAGGTGCCGTCGTTTCAGAGCTGGCGATGGTGGTCGTCCTTTGGGTCGTTCCCGGAGCCGTCGACGGTACGTGAATCACGCTGGGCTGCACCGTAACTGTCGGTTCCGTTTCGTATTCTCAATGTCGTGAATCGATCGTCCGTCGCCGTGGCCGAGGCTTGGGCCGACTTTCGGAAGTTCCTGCCCGCAATCGAACTCGCCGGGGCTCGGACAGTGTCGCTACCGGACGGGCGATCCGTGATCAGCGGCTGGTATCTGTTGCGGTTCCACGACGACAGCTACTATGTGGGCGAATCCGTGGACCTGAGTCGGCGGATCGCCCAGCATGTGGCGAGGTGGGGTGACGTCGTCACCGCGCGGCTGCTGCCGCTGGTGGCGTCCAAGCACGAGCTGAAGCGGCACGAGCGGATCCTCACCCGCGAACTGGAAGCGCTGGGTGTGCCGCTGCGCAATGTGATCAACGCGGACATCACCACCGGGCGTGACGCGCTCGACGACCTGCTGTCGACGGTCGAGCAGGATCGATGGCTGGCCGATCCACGCACCTACAATGCCGCCGACACCACACCGCTGAAGCCCATGACGGCCCAGGAGATCCGCTACTCGAACCAAGCGCACCGCTACCACACCAAACCGGATGCCGCCGAAGTGACCGCACTGCTGCGCACCTTCGTGGAATCGTCTGTTCCGGCACCGCGGGCAACGGAGTTCCAATACTGGTCGGTCAGCACCGGAACCTACGGGGGAAAGCGCCGACTCTGCGTGAGCGTCGGCACGATGGAGGTATTCGTCGTCCGTGACGACCTGACGGGATTCCTCAACGTCCGTCGCAGCCTGCTGGTCCCCACCGGCGAGGCCGAGCGGGCATTCGGGCGTCGACATCCGCGAGCGCGGCTGCAGCACAGCGACTACGACGACGCGGACGGCGACGTCATCTCCATCCACTGTCCGAACCTCGATACCCTGCAGGGCATACTGGACGACCCCGAGGTCACCGCCGCAGCAGCCCGTTTGACTCTCGACGTGATGCGTAAACATTGCTGCACCTACACCCGTAACCACTGCCCGCAGGTAGTTGCCGCGGTCTACCCCGAGCATCGGCGGCAAACCCCGTCCCACTACGACATAGAACGCGCGCCCGTCGAACCGTCGCAGCCCACCCCAATGCCCCCCGACACGACAACCAGCGGGGACAGCGGGTCGACCGACGATCTGCTGACCGCGCCCGAACCCGACGATCTCGGCGACATCGTCTGCTACTGGCTGGTTATGCCAGGCTCCAAGAAGTCCGGCCGAAACCAGTTACGGGACTTCCTCGCTAGAGGCGAGTGGCGGATGGCGCCTCATCCTCGCTTCGAGGCCAAGGTGGCCGACATGCTTCCGGGTGAACGCATCGCGGTGCGGACCCGCCGCAATACCGGCGGCGACGAGATTCCGTTCGATCGGCGCGGAAACCTCGTTTCGGTCATGGACTTTCACCTGACCGGCACGATCACCGCCAACCCGGGTGACGGCTGTTCGGTCGAAGTCGCCTGGGACCCTGCTCCGCCCCGGCCGCGGTCGTACTTCCTGTACACCAACCAGGACGCGGTATGGACACTCGCTCGTGGGCTTCATCCGATCTGGGATGACGTGATCGGCTTCGTGTTCGACGGCAAACCACAGCAGAACATCGACGCTCTCCGGAATCATCGATTTTGGGCCGACCGTTTCGGCGACCGGTGAAGCTACCCGAAGCGGTCAGTGGTCTCGGCACGGTCGTCCGGTCGGCGGTCGATGGATACCGGACAGAGCCGTACGCCGAGCTCAGAGTGTGTCGCTCGGATAGGGCGCTGTGTGCCGCAACGGAAGACGTACAGCGGTGTCGTGCCGCCCGGTGCCGAGATGACAATGGGATCGGAGCACTTCCTCCTGGGTGAGGTCCAAGGCATACCGGTACGCCCGCACCGTCCAGCCGCGCACAATATGCGCTCACAGTCACCGCTGGACGCTCGCATTCGATCACACAGTCTCCAACAGTTCGCGCCCCACGATCTCGTCCGCGCTGGAACCAGCAGCGGTCGCACTCCGACTATTGATGCGCGAAGGTGTCGAGCATGGTGTGGCGGGAAGGGAGAGCGGTGGAGCGAACGCGTCCGCGGGGCGATGGGACGGTGGCGGCGACGGGTGTGCTGACCGCGGCCATGGGTTTCTCGATGCTGCAACTGTTCCTGATCGGGGCGCTGGGGCCGCTGATCGTGCCGGAATTGGGGTTGTCGGCGGTGCAGCTCGGGCTGACGACGACGGTCGGATTCGGATTGGCGGCGCTGCTGTCGCCGCTGGCCGGACGGGCGGTGGACGCGCTCGGTCCGCGCCGCTGCCTGGTGGCCCTGCTGCTGCTCGCCGGGGGTGCGCTGGGCCTGATCGCCGTCGCACCGGGTTACGGGGTGCTGCTGCTGGCGGTCGGAATCGGCGGGGTGCCACAGGCATTGGCGAATCCGGCGACGAACAAGGCCATTCTGGCGACGATTCCGGTCGCGCGCCGGGCGACGGTCACCGGGGCCAAGCAGTCCGGGGTACAGCTGGGCGCCATCGCCGCCGGGTTGCCCTTGACGCTGCTGGCCGGTGTCACGGATTGGCGCACGGCCGCCGGTGCTGCCGCCGGTGTCGCGGTGCTGGGCGCGTTGTGGGCCTGGCGCGTGCTGCCCGCCGATCCGGGCGACCGTCGAGACGGGGCCGGAATAGGCGGTGACCGACACGAACCCGCGGGCAGCCCGGTCGTGCGCTGGCTGGCGGTGTACTCGTTCCTCCTGGGAGCGGGCCTCGCATCGGTCAATACGTATCTGGCGCTGTTCGGTGAGCAGCGGCTCGGATTGAGCACCACCGTGGCAGGCGTTTCGGTGGCGATGCTCGGGCTGGCGGGCATCGTGGGCCGTATCGGGTGGGCGCGGGCGGCGGGGCGACCCGGAATGGCCGTGGTCCTGCCCGCCGGGCTCGCACTCGGATCCGCCTGCGCGGCAACATTGCTGGCGGCGGCGCTGTGGGCGACGCCGCTGATATGGGCGGCGGTGTTCGGTATCGGCTTCTTCGGCATGGCCGGGAACGCGGTCTCGATGGTGCTGGTCATCCAGCGTGCCGCACCGGGACGAGCCGGACGTGACTCGGCGCTGGTAGCGGCGGGATTCTTCGCCGGATTCGCGGTCGGCCCACCGGTTTTCGGTGCGCTGCTGTCCGGGAACGGCTACGGCGTGGGCTGGTTCCTCGTGGCCGGATCGTTCGCCGCGGCCGCTGCCGTCGCCGGGGCATGGGCACGACGCGACCGGCGAACACCGGATCGGTTGCGGGCATGAGTGAGCGCAGCGAGCGAACACCGGGCACAGCCGCGAGTGCGCCGGAGGCGAACGTCGGCGAGGTGCGGGGCTAGAGCGGATCCGGGCGAGCACCCGGTGTCGACGACGGAGCGGTCACCGTCGCACTGGACGCCGCGTTGGAGTGCGCCGCACGCACGCACGCCGACGTCCCCGCAATAGCGAGAATCCCCCGCTGCCGATCGGCCAACGCCCACGCCACCGCCCCGGTAGCGGCAAATGCCAAGACCAGAGCCGAAAACGACACCCCATGCGCCGATGTCGCCGCATGCCCACCAGCCGACAGCAGAACCCCGACCGCAGCGAACACACAGGCACGCAACACCCGCGTATCGGCGGAAACGGACGAACTATTCATGGCACCGCCATCATGGCACCCGGCGACCGTCCTGTCCGCAGTGGGCGCCACCACGGCTTTCCGTTTCGCCGATGATTCCGTCGAACCATCCCCATCAACAATCCGTTGCGGAAACAGCAATCTTCGTTGCTGTCCTCCGTCAACCGCGGGCACGCTCAGGTCATGAAGCGAGACATCTCGCACGACACCACGGTCACGCACCCGTGTGACCGGCACCGAACCGACGAGCGCACTACTCGACGACCAACCACTGCAAGAGGAGCAACTCAGATGAAGAACAACGAGACGACAGCCACCGACGTGCAGCTTCCCACCGTGTGCGCCCCGGGCGAGGGCCTGCGCGTCGCATCTGGCGGGATCGTATACCGCTTCCTGGCCACCAGCGCCGAAACCAACGACAAGTACTCCCTTTTCGAAGCCACTCTGCGTCCCGGGGAGGGCTCGCCGTTCCACGTGCACAGCCGTGAGGAGGAGGCGTTCTTCGTCTTGGACGGCGAGGTCGCCTTCTACACCGAGACCGAACGCATCCCGGCCCGGCCGGGGACGTTCATCAACGCTTCGATCGGGGTGGTGCGTGGTTTCCGCAACGAAACCGACCGCAATGCACGGATGCTCATCCTGGTGGCGCCCTCCGGACTGGAGGGCATGTTCCTGGAAGACGGCACCATCCTCACCGATCCGACGCAGGAGGCCCCCCGAGGCGGCACCGAGTGTCCGGTCGTCGCCGGGCAGTACGGGATCGAGGTCATGCCCTACGACCTGCCGCCCGTATAGCGCGGCTCGCACGGAGGTTCGAGAGCATGGAGAAAAATCGCGTCCACACCTTCAGGGACGACGCACTCGCCGATCTGGATGCGTGCGGGATCGCGGCGCGCATCGCCTCGGGCGAGGTCTCGGCGCGCGAGGTCGTCGAGGCGGCCATCGCACGGGCACACGACGCAGACCCGATTCTGCGTGGCCTCGCCATCGAAGACTTCGATCGAGCATTGTCCGCCAGTGACCATTGTGGCGGTGGGGCCTTCGGTGGCGTGCCGACCGCGATCAAGGACAACACCGCCATGGCCGGGCTGCCGACACAGTTCGGCAGCACCGCGTTTCGCGCCGCCCCGGTTTCGGCGAACGGACACTTCGTCGACCAGATGGTACGGACCGGAATGATCCCGATCGGGAAGACCCGGCTACCCGAGTTCGCGTTCAACGTCACCTGCGAGTACTCGCGAGACGAACCGGTCCGAAACCCCTGGAACACCGACTATTCCGCGGGCGGGTCGTCGGGCGGAGCCGCGGCGTTGGTTGCCTCCGGTGTGGTTCCCATTGCCCACGCCACCGATGCGGGCGGATCCATCCGTATCCCCGCGGCAGCGTGTGGTCTCGTTGGCCTCAAACCGTCCCGTGGACGCCTGGTGGAAGACATTTCGGAGAAGGCCATGCCGCTCAGAATCGCGGTGCAGGGCGTTCTCACGCGGTCGGTTCGCGACACGGCACGCATGATGTTCGAGGCCGAGCGCCGCTACCGAAACCCCCGACTGCGCCCCGTGCTCGACGTGGCCGGTTCCGGTCGCACTCGCTCGAGAATCGGGGTGCTGTCGGCTGCTCCCACCTCGAGCCCGGTCGACTCGGAAACGCGGGAATCCGTCCGGGTCACCGCTGATCTGCTGGAATCTCTCGGGCACCACGTCACCTCGATAACGGTTCCCGTTCGAGCGGACTTCATGCGGGACTACCTGCTGTACATGGGGTTGCTCATGACCTCCATCCGGAGCGCCGCCACCCAGATCGTCGGGTCCAGCCTCGACGAGGCCGAGCTCGAGGCGACCACCACCGGCCTCTGCGATCGGTTCCGGCGCGCCATCATCCGCACACCGATCGCTCTTCATCGACTTCGACAGGCGCAGAAGCGATTCAGATCGACATTCGACCACGTCGACGTACTGCTCTCGCCCGTGGTCGCGCACTCGACGCCGGTTCTCGGCCACCTGTCGCCGGATCAGCCGTTCGATTCGTGGTTGGAGCGATTGAGTGCCTTCGACTGTTACGCGCCGCTGAACAACATCTCGGGCACCCCTGCCATCACACTCCCGCTCCACCGAACGCGATCGGGTCTGCCGCTGGCATCGCACCTGTCGGCGAACATCGGAGACGAACGCACCCTGCTCGAGCTGGCCTTCGAACTCGAGGAGGCAATGCCGTGGGCGCGAATCGACGCCCAGCCACAGCCGATTCCGACTCCCGACCGGATCGGGAGTGTCGCTGCCGAGCGCGATGCCCCGTAATCGCCTCGGAGTTCCCTGAAAGAAGGCTGTGCCGTGAATCGTTGCGGCAGTGCGCGACTCCGATCCGGCGTCACGGCGAACGCGCTTCGATGCGCAAAGCTGTGTTCGCTGGTTCCAGGGTGATCGGGGCGGCGGCGTGCGTGCGGTGTTCCAGACAGGCGCTGACGAAGTCGTCGACGACCGGGTTGCCGGCCGCCCGGTGGCTGACGACCGCGATCTGGGTGGGGCGGAGGCCGTCGACCGGGCGGTACACCACACCGGGATGCCGGTAGACGATCGCGGCGACCGCCGGGACGATACCCACGCCGTATTCGCCGGCGACCGCGACCAGAAACTCCTCCGGATTGTGGGCGACGGCGGCGATGTGTACCGGATGCCCTTCGCGGGCGTCGACCGCGAGCCAGTGATCGCGCCAGGAATCCGGGGCGGCGGGCATCGCGACCACCGGCTCGTCCCACAGGTCCGAGAACGCAATTCGCTCGACCGCCGCCAGCCGGTGCGATGCCGGGAGTGCGACGCACTTGTCCTCACTGCGGATCACCTCGACCCGGTACCGGCCCTGGCCGGGGAACGGCACCCGCAGCAAACAGGCGTCGTTGCGACCGGCGGCCAGCTCCGCGGTGGGATCGGAGAGTTCGACCTGGTGCATCCGCACCCGCCAGCCCGGTCGGCGTCGGCCGAACGACGCGAGAATGTGTTCGGTGCTGTCGTCGACGGTCGTGCTGGCCATGAAACCCACTCGCAGCACTCCGGAATCGCCCCTCGCGGTCCGGCTGGCACCCTCGATGGCGCGCACGACTTGGCCGTAGGCCGGGCGTAGTTCACTGGCCAACTGCCTGCCCAGAGGCGTGAGGGCGATCCTGCGCGGATTGGATCGGTCGACGAGACGGCCGCCGATCCGCCGTTCCTGATTCTTGACCGACTGGCTGATCCGCGCCTGTGACAGGTGCAGACGCTGCGCGGTCCGGCCGAAATGCAGCTCATCGGCCAGGGTGAGCAGAATTTCGATATCCCTGAGATCCATACGTCCGTCCAGTCCGATCCTTATCCAGCACCGATAAGACTAGGTAATCAACGGTCGCCGAGTTCGGTGTTGCTCGGACTGCGAACGTCGGGCAGGCTGGTCATCCGTTGGCAACCGACAGAACGGACCCTCATGCGTAATTGTTTCCGCGCCAGTGTTTTCGCGATCGTCCTCGCGGCCGCGCCGGTGGCCGCCGTCGCCCCCGCCGGGGCTGTCCCGCTGGAGGAGCCGCGGCCCAGTGCGGCCCAAGCGGTGGGCGATCCCTGCTACAACCCTCGTGATCTGCCGTCCTATCTCTTCTGCCTCCTGACCCGGATACCCATTCCCGTCGGCCTCTCGTCCGAGTGATGACGGTGCCGGTCACAGTCGATCCAGCGATTCGCACGGGTTCGGCGAGCGGTACGGCCTGACCACGGGCGGAATCCGTTCCGATCGGCGTCGAGGCGCGGCCGCCGGGCGGAAGATCTGCGATGATCGATCCGATGGTCTCCCCGGATTCCGCCGCGCCGACCGCGGACGACTTCGAGCGCCTCGCCGGAGCGTTGCGCGCGGAACTGCACCTGCACTGCTACCGGATGCTCGGGTCGGTCCACGATGCCGACGACGCCTTGCAGGAATCCATGCTGCGGGCGTGGCGAGCACTGACCACCGGTACCGAGGTCCGCGAATTCCGTCCATGGCTGTACCGCATCGCGACGAATCGGTGTCTGACCATGCTGGAGAGCCGCCGACGTCGAGAGTTGCCGACGGATTTCGCACCGGGTACGCCCGCGGCCGAACGCTCGTGGCTGGAACCATATCCGGGCTCCGGTGTCGGGGAACCCGGACCGGAGGCCCGGTATACCGCCCGCGAGGCGGTGGAGCTGGCGTTCATCGCGGTGCTCCAGCAGCTTCCCGGGGTGCAGCGGATTCGGTCTGCCCGAAGCCATCGCCGACGAATCCACCGCGCCAGGATGAATCCGGCTCGCGCCGAGGGTCGTACGAGGTGTGGGAGATGCCCACCGACCGGCCCTGCGGACCGGTGCGCCGAAAGGACGACCACCGATGACGAACGACGAACACCGGATTCGAACCCTCATCGAGGCTTGGGCGGCAGCCGTCCGAGCCGGTGACCTCGACGGAGTACTCACCGGCCACACCGACGACATCGTCATGTTCGATGTGCCGCCCCCGCACGACGGGGTCCGCGGCATAGCCGCCTACCGACAGACCTGGCCGCCGTTCTTCACCTGGCTGGCCGACGGTGCCGACTTCGACATCCTCTCCCTCGACGTCACCGCGGGCACCGATGTGGCGTTCGCCCATGCCCTCCTGCGCTGTGGCACCCCCGACACCTACGCGAAGACCCCGGAGCTGCGGCTGCGGCTCACCCTCGGCCTCCGCAAGGTGGACGGGGAATGGCAGGTCAGCCATGAACACCACTCCTTCCCCGACTCCTCCATCCCCGATCCCACCGCGCTCATCGACGCCGCGACAACTGATCCGGGGTCGGGGACATGAGCCGGCTTCCCCGGTCATTCCGGGTGTCACCCACGGCGCGGCGAGCTTTCGCGGTCGGGCAGGGCCACCCGGACAACGGTCGCGACCTGCGCTCGGAGTTGATCGATGTCGACCTGTTCGGGTCCGCGGGTGAGCTCGTCGAACAGGATCCCGCCGACGAGGGTGATAGCCAGCCGGGCTCGGTGGGGGTCGCCGGTGAGCGCCGACGCCATCGCGTGGAACTCGGCGATGACGCTACCCATCGCCGACTCGATCAGTTCGCGGCTGCCCGGGTCGAGCCGCAGGATCATGCTGGCGCGACTGCGGATTCGGGCCGGGCCGAGCCAGTGCGCCAGGGTCGTGGTGGTGCCTTCGACAAGGAGGTCCGGGTCCAGGTCCGGGGTGAGCGGGCCGGGCCGGTACCGGTCGATATCGGCGCGTTCGAGCTCGCTGATGCGGTGTAGCACCGCGGCGAGCAGGTCGCTGCGCGCCGGGTAGTGGTAGCTACAGGTGCCCGGCGGCAGCCCTGCCCGCGCGTCCGTGGCGCGGTGGGTGAGCCCGCGCAGACCTTCGGTGCCGATGATGTCGGTCGCCGCGTCGGCCAGCAGGGTTTTGCGATTTCGCGCACTCCGTTCCACACCGTCGACACTACAGCTGTAGCATCCACTACAGCTGTAGCGGACTCGGCCGCACAGCCCGGACAAGGAGCGGCTATGCGTTATCTCCCCTATCGAATCGGCGCGTGGAGTTGGATCGCGACGGGCGGAATACACTCCACGGCCGACGTGGTCGCACGGTTCGTCGTAGCCGACACCCCCGCGGAACAGGTGATGCGCGGCGAACGCTTCGAACTCGCGGGCAGGTCGAACGACCTCTACACCCTGAACATGGGATTCAGCATCACCATGGGCTACAGCATGGTGCTGGCCGGCGTGCTGTTCCTGCTCGCCGCCCGCCGCGCCGACCCGATCGAGCGAACCCGTCCGATCGCCTTCGTCGGTCTCGCCTTCTCACTGGGTGCGCTCGCCCTCGCGGTGGCCGTCGTCAAAATGCCCCCGCCCATCCTCACCTTCGGAATCGCCAGCCTCGCCTTCAGTGCGGCGGTGATCACTCCGGTTCGGCAACCCGATGGCGGTGATCGGCACGCCGCGGCGGCCGGGAGCGCCTGATCCGACTTCGGCCACGACCGTGAGGGTTCGCTCTGGATCCCACCCCACGAACGGCGTTCGAACCCGCCGGGGCGGGATCACCGGCCGGCCGAGCGGACGGACATCCCTCATATCGGCCAACCAGCTCTATTCCACTGTGGCACCGCAACTTTCGGCGTTTAATTAAGGGCGTCGAAGGAGGCTTCCGATGCCCGTTCCACAGCTTGTCAAGGTCTACAGCCAGCGACGCTACCTCCACACCACCCTCGTGCAGCATCAAGGCACGACCGTGGCATTCGCGATGGACGACACCCGTCGCATCTTCTATTCGGTACTCGACATGTCGCGGGACACCGGAGACGCTTACGACACCGAGAACTGGGGTGACAACCCACGAGAGCTGAAGTTCCCGAACGAGATCGCGCAGGTGGGCTATGCCGCCGCCGGGGCGGCCGTGCTGCCGACCATCAAACGTGGCGGCCGCGTCGAGGCGAGCAGCTCGGAAACATTGCGCCCCGACGACATCGACCCGTTCCTGTCCACCACCGCGCGGCTGGGTGCGGCGGCGCCGTTCCAGGTGGTGTCGGACGGCACCAATGTGCTGGTGTTCCGGCAATCCATCGATGCGGCGCACGCGGACATGGTGTTCAAACTGCCGAACGGTACGGTGACCGGGACGGCCGGTACCGAACGGGTTGCCGTCGTCGACAACACGCTGCTGTGCGATCGATTCATCTTGGCGGGCAGCGAACTTCGTCCACTGATGGAGGTGCGCTACCAGCGCAGCCGTCAGCGCACCCGCCCGGAGTCCTACCGCGATACCCTGAGCACCAAGGACATGGACGGCTACCCGTTCTACGAGCCCACCCAGGAACTGACCTTCGTCCGCCACCTCACCGACGGCGCCTTCACCATTCTGCTACTGCCCACCCAGGTGACCGACGTCCGGCGCTGGCAGCTGTTCGCGCGCAACGGCACAACACAGCGCATCGACGCGTTCAATATCGAGCAGTCCGCCGACGGGCTGTTCAACACGATGGGCAGCCAGTTCTACACCAGCCCCGACCCCGCCCACACCGCAGCGGTTTTCGAACGACGCCCCGGCACCTGCCCGTTCACCGGCAAACCGCTGGTGCCCGTGGCGAGCAAATCCGACTTCGCCCAGACGGCCCTGCGGTTCAGCGGCACGGCCTTCACCTACGTCAACCTGCACAACCCGGCATCGTTGACGTTCACCACTCCGAAATGCACCGTGGAGGCCTGGATTCGGCCTACCGCACCGAATGGCACCATCCTCACCAAACACGACAGCAACCAGGTCCAGGGCACGTTCACATTGGCGCTCAGCGGCAAGGGAACGGTGACGGTGCGGCGCGGCGGCGCGGCGCTGCTCGAATCGGACCGCCCGGTACCGATGGGCACCTACTGCCATATCGCGGTCACCTTCGACGGCGACCGCGCGGAACTGTATCTGGACGGCGTGCAGTCCGGTGCGGGCCTGCTGCCAATCGGAACCCTCACCACCACAGATGTTTTGATCGGTGCGCAACAGGGCGGTGCCGCCTGGTACAACGGCGAGATCGATGAGATCCGCGTCTGGAACCGCACCCGGTCCCCGGCGGAGCTGGCGCGCGACCGCTGTCTCTGCCTGATCGGCAACGAGCCCGGGCTGATCGCCTACTACCGCTTCGACGAGGGCTCCGGCACAACGCTTTTCGACCGGACCGACAACAGGGCCGATGGCACGGTGAACAAGGCGACCTGGGTGACTTCCCACGCCCCCATCGGCGACCGACCCGGCATGCGCCGCGACAGCTTCACCTTCGCGGACCGCACCATCGTCTCCGGTCTGACCGCGACACTGTATTTCCAGCAGGAGAACGCTGTCGCCGGGTACGCCACCGATGAGAAACCCCTGAAGAAGCAGGCGCGGGTGCTGCTGGCCGGGGTCACCGCCGGTCCGCCGCCGCCCGGCGGCACCGCAGGCCGATCCTATGTCGCCACCCTGGATTTCGCGGTCGGCCGGGATGGTCGGCTGGCCCAGGTGCCGGACCGGATCACCCTGCCCGCGGTGGGCAAACCGGCGACGGCCCCGGACCTCGACCGCATCAGCGCACTCGAGCAGGCCATCAAGGCACTGCAGACCCGCATCGCGAACGACGAAGCGCTGCTGGCCCAACCGGTGCCCGACGCGCAGGCCATCGCGGCCTGGCAAGCCGAGCGCACCAGCGTCGCGGCCGAGGTAGCCCGGCTCCAGGCCCAGTACGACCGGGAGAACACGGTTACCAACTGGACCTATCGGATCCGCAATGCGATCGACAACTCGTTCATGACCGCCTACCCGGCCGGGGATCAGGGGATGCGGCTGACCGCGACCATGGACCCGCGCGAGGGCTGTGCGCTGTTCCGCATCCGCGATACCGGTGTACGCGCGGGCGACGGCCGTCCCTACTACCTCATCGCCCCGCCCTACAGCCCCGGCGGTGGCTTCGCCACCCCGCTGCGGGTGTCGGACGCGCGTCCGGGCAACAACCACGGCCCGCTGATCGGTCAGCCGCCGACCGGCGCCCCCGACGTGATCTTCTTCGACTTCCAGTACATGTCCCACGGTGTTCCCGGACCGGAGCCGGGCAGCGGTTCGTGGGCGCGGTTTCTGATCGACGTCGCGGACGCATCGTCCACCGAGGGCGAGATCATCGCCCAGTCCAATGGCAGGCAGGTGCTGTTCCGGCCGATGGCCAGCGGCAAGGACTATCCGGGCGAGGAGGATCGCTATCGCACCGTCAACGAGGGCGAGACCGTCGATCCCAAGGCGGTCCGCTTCATCTTCCAGCGCTACACCCTGCCCTCGGGGGTCGATGTCACGCTGCAGACCGCCCGCGACAAGCTCAGCGATCTCGACACCAAGATCGACGACGCGCAGCGCAAGACCGCGCGGATCGCCGAGGCGAAGGCCCGCATCGCCGCCGCCGAACTGGAACTGGCCGCCGAACTGAACGAATTGGCGGTCCTCACCGGCGGTGCGCAGGGCAGTGCCGACACGGTGCTTCCGATGCCCTATCTCGGCGCCGACCGCCGGGGACTCAGCTACGCGGGCGGCCTGCTGGCCTTCGCCTGGACCCCGGACACCCCGTTCCTGGCCGACAGCACCGTCGGTCATGTCGCCCTGTATTTCCGGGGCGGCGAGGGCCAGTTCTTCGCGGCCTATTACGACACCACGGTGTCGCGTTCCAGCCGCAAGCTGGCCACCGACACCGCGCCGCTGCGGCTCGTCAGCCGCGACGCCCTGATCGACCTCACCGGCACGACCGTGGTCGTGACCGACGGCGACACACCGCAACGCTGCACCGTCACCATCACCACCGGCACCGAAGTGGAGACCTTCCGGCAGGTGCCGCGCACTCCCGTGCAGTTCGCCAGCGTCCTCAACGGCGACCCCGACACCACCTCCGTCCTGGTCGGCCTCGTGCAGCAGGCCGACGCGAAAACCCTCACGCTGGCCGAACCCACGCCCAACGTCCTCCCGGGCGGGAGTGCGATCTCGGTGGGCGACAAGGCATTCCTGGTCGCCGCCCACACTCCCGCGGGGGCGAAGTCCCTCACCGTGGTGGCGGGCGACACCACCGGCATCGCCGCGGGGACCGAGATCCGGTCGGTGTTCTACGCCGCGGGATGGGCCACCGCCACCCGCGCCGGGGTCTCGCTGCACACCGGCTCCACCCGCATCCGCGTGGACGCCACCTCGACCACCGGGTCGGTGGTCAACGGCAGCGCCGCCGGTCTGGTCGCCGGACGCACCATGCAGTGGCGCGCCGAAGCTCCCGGACGCGCATTCAGCTTCGACGGCAAACAGAATCGGCTCGCACTGCCAGCGGCACTGCTGCCCCAGACCGCCGCCCCGGGCGATTTCACCCTGGAGGCCTGGATACTGCCGGACCGGGTGCCGGACAGCGCGCGGGTGCTGCACGCCAACACCGGTACCGGCGGCTCCGATTCCCGCTACACCCTCGGCGTCGCCCCGGCTCCGCTGCTGACCGCGCTGACCTTCGATGACGGCAAGGACCGGGTGGACTGCGGGCCTATTCCGCTGGGCGGCGACTTCACCATCGAGTTCCTCGCCAAACGTCAGGCCGTGTCCGGACGTACCGAGTTCCTCGTCGTCCAGGGCGATCCAACAGCGAACAATCTGCTGCACATCGGATTCCGCCACGACAACACGTTCGTCTTCGGCTTCTTCGGCAACAACGACCTGAACATCGCCACGGCCTTCACCGACCTGCAATGGCATCACTGGGCGGCGGTCTACGACCGGGCCAACGGCGTGCAGATCCTCTACCGCGACGGGGAGAAGATCGGCCAGCGCGACGTCGCCACGCCCTATGGGGGCGGCGGTGACCTCTACCTGGCCGGTTGGCCGCGAGCCCAGATGGCAGCCAAGGTCCGGATGGACGAGGTCCGCGTCTGGTCCCGGGTGCGTTCCGCGGCGGAGATCTATCTCGACATGGGACGGCGCGTCGGCGGACGCGAGACCGGACTGCTGCGCTGCTGGTCCTTCGCCGGCAAGCGCGCCACCGATCGCTCACCGGCCGGACAGGACGGACAGCTCGTCGGCAACCCGTCGCAAGCGCCCTCGAGTCTCGGCGGCCACCAGGTGTTCGCCGCACTCGGCGACCGGATCGTGCGCAGCCGGGACGCGTTCCCGACCAACGAATGGGAGCACCTGGCACTCACCGTGCGACCGTCCTGGGCGATCCGGCTGGACGGGGGTGGCTACCTCGACGCCGGGCGGGACGAGCCGTTCAATATCGTCGGGGACCTCACCCTCGAGGTCTTCACTACCGTCGACAGGATCGGCCTGATTCAAGGCCTGGCCTCGTTCGGCAGTGTCGGCAGCGGCGAATCCGGCGGGGTGCCCTACCAACTACAGGTGCTGTCCAACGGTATCCTGCGTTTCTCCTTCGTGGATCTCGACGGCAATGCTCAGCACCACGAGTCCACCCGCCCCATCACGGTCGGCGCCTTCCACCGGCTGGCGGTGGTCCGCAAGGGCGGCAACGAGATTCACTTCTACATAGACGGCGACACCGCCGGCACGAGCCGATACGAGGGCAGCGCCCCGCAGGGCGGCCCCGGTCCACTCGAGTTCGGCCGGGTGCGGGTGGGCTCGGCCGCCGCCGGCCTGCGCGGGACGCTGAGCGAGGTGCGACTGTGGCGGGTGGCCCGCTCCCCCGCCGACGTCTGCCGGGAAGCACCGCCACGCAGCTCGGGACTGGTGGCGCACTGGAGGTTCCAGGAGAACTCCGGGTACGTCACCGTCGACACCACCGGCACCTACCGCGCCGAACTCAACGACGCGAGCTGGACCAGGAGTCCGGATCCGGCCGCGAGCCCGGCGCAGCTGTACCGCAATGGCGAGGCGGTGGTCTTCGACATAGTCGGCGCCACCGACGATCTGCGGACCGCCGGATACGGCGACACCCAGTTCACCATCGGCGGCCGCCTGGTGGGCGGCACCCTGCAGGAGCCGTTCAGCGGCGTGCTGGAGGAGGTTCGGGTGTGGCACACGCTGCGCACCCAGGAACAGATCCTCGACAACCTGTTCACCCGGCTGAAGGGTGAGAGGGATCAGCTCATCGCCTGCTACAGCTTCGACCTCGCACTGGGCGCGGACGCCACATCCGCGTTGCGGGACAGTGGATTACGAGGCAACGATCTCGAGTTCGGCAGCACCGACCAGAAGCCCCGGATGGTGCTGTCCACCGCGCCGCTGTCCACCGACACCGCGCAGGTGCGCTCGGCGCTGTCGGGTGTGTCGACCGCCTTCCAGGACCGGATCAGCAATATCCCGGCGGCCACCGAATACGCCGACGCCCAGATCGACCACCAGGGGCGGCTCACCGGAGTGATGAAGCGCTGCTACAGCTATCGCCGCGGTGACAAGTGGTACCTGATCACCGGATACAAGATCGGCAATCTGGTCACCGAATGGATCGGCCAGGCACAGTTCGATCCGCAGATCATCGGCTATATCGAGGGCGCGCCGCCGGTGCCGTCGGAGAACCTCACCGGCTCGAGCACCGCCGACCTCACCGGAACCTCCAGTGTCGCCTTCCGGCAATCGGATTCGGTCACCGTCGCGCAGGCTTCCAACAGTTCCGACAGCACGAACTTCGCGTTCGAAGCCTCCTTGGAACTGTCGTGGAAGGCTGACATCCGCTCGGTCGCCGCACCGCTCGGCGTCGGTATCACCACACCGCTGGGAGAGGTGGCGCCGAGCGTGAAATTCGGTGGCGGATACAACTTCTCGCACGGATGGACCAGCGACCACAAGATCCAGCGCGGCATCGCCACCACCCGTGCCACCTCGGTCAAATTGACCGGTTCGTGGGAGGACCCGGCCAAGCTGCTCAATGCGGCGGTGGGGCGGCGTTTCCTACCGGCGAACACCGGGTTCGCCGTCGTCCGGTCCGAGACGGTCGACCTCTTCGCGATCCGGCTGGCACACAACAACGCGCTGGTCTCCTACCGGATTCTGCCGAGCCCGGATATCCCGCGCGACTGGAACCTCATCCCGTTCCCGATCAACCCCCGCTACACCAAGCAGGGCACCCTGGACGGCTCGATCGGTTCCACCGACGCCGGCAAGGTCCTCGATCCCGACTACCCGCAGGCCGCCGGGCGGGGAGAGTACAGCTACTTCAAACCGACCGAGGCCTACGGCATCAAGCGCCGGATTCAGCGCGAACAGCAACGGCTGCGCGGGCTCTACGCGTCGATGTCGACCACGCCACCCGCCGACCCCAATGCGAACGCCGCCGGTCGCATGCTCAACGAACTGTCCCGGCACTCGGTCGCCCCGCCCGACAGAAAGGGCTCCGACAGCGCCGCCACCGAGGTGGCGAAGAGCTTCGCGCGCCGCGATCTGGCCAACACCTACGTGTGGACCGCGGCGGGCGGATTCTTCGCCGAAACCAGCGAAACCACCGACGTGGTCTCCGAAACCATGGCCAGCTCTTACACCACCGGATGGAAGGCCTCCGGCGGCGGTGGGCTCTCCTTCGGCGTTTTCGGGGCCGGAGCCAGCATCAACTTCGAACTCTCCGGCGGGGCCTCGCACAGCACCACGCAGAGCAAATCCAAGGATGCGACCCGCGGCTTCGGCCTCGACGTCTCGTGCGGTCCCAGCGGCGACCTCAATCGCTACGACACCGGGGGCAAACTGGTCTTCGATGCCGCCGGGCGTCCGACCAAGGTGCCCGGCAAGGTCGACGCCTACCGCTTCATGACCTTCTACCTGGGCTCCGACAAGGCCAATTTCGAGGACTTCTACGGCAAGGTCGTCGATCCGGTCTGGCTCGCCCAGAGCCAGGACGCCAACGCCGCGGCCCTGCGCCAGGCCCAGCACTCGGCGAAGAAGCCGCCCTGCTGGCGCATCATGCACCGCGTCACCTACATCAGCCGCATCCTGCAATCCATCCCGCCGTCGACCGCCAGCCCGCTGGAGAAGGCGATGCGCGCGGAGAACATCGACAGCAACTTCGAGTTGATCAAACGCCTCGAACCCTACGTCCGCGACGCCACCGCTTCCCGCACCGAACTCACCGCCGCCACCAAGAACGCGCTGGCCCTGCACCTGCCCGAACTACTCCCCAACGCCGAGGACATCACCACCTACCTGGCCCAGTACTACGGAACCGCCTGACCGCCGCATCGAGCCCGACCGCCTCGGCGTCCACGACGAGAAGCCACGGCGTCCGGATGTCGCGAGGCTGCCGGCGGGACTGTCGGATCAACGGCGGCGGACATTCGCCTGCCGCCGATGCCGCGACTCTCGCTGGCTGGGGTCGTAGTCCGATTCGCTCGACGGCCTCGAGCGAATCGGGCCGGGGCGGGGTTCGTACGCTAGCGGCACGATGCCGGGCATATCGAATCCACGGTTATGGCGCTGGGGTGAGCGCGATGTTTGAGCTCCTCGGGATCACGGTCGAGGGGGCGTTGGCGGTCGCGTTCGCCACCGCCGGGATGTACCTCGTCATGATGGTGCTGGTGCGACTGCTCGGGCAGCGGGTGTTGTCCGGGATGTCTAGTTTCGACCTGGTCGCGGTGATCGCCTTCGGGGCGGTGATCGGGCGCGCCACGCTGGGAGATTCGCTGCGCCTCGCCGGCGGGGTCGTCGCGTTGGTGACGCTGGTGGCCATTCAGGCACTCGTCGGCATGGTGCGGGGGACCCGGGTCGGCTCGCGGGCGGTGGTCAACCGGCCGGTGCTGCTGATGGCAGGGCGGCAGGTGCTGGAATCGCACCTGCGGACCTGTCATGTGTCTCGTGCGGAGCTGCATTCCAGATTGCGTCAGGCGGGCATCGCCCACCCCGATGACGTCGGTGCCGTGATCTTCGAACCCTCCGGCAGCATCAGCGTGCTGCGCTCGGGCCGACCGATCGATCCGAGCCTGCTCGCCGACGTCGTCGGGGCGGAACTGCTCCGCCATGACCCAACCCCGTCGATGAGCCCGGAACGGCCGGAACGTCCCCCGCACTAGGGTGGAACTCGTATCTACGCACGGCACATGGGGGACGGATGACCGATACGACAGTCGTCGTCGAGCGGGCCGACGAGCTCGGCGAGCAGTATCGGCGGGCGTGTCGCCGGGGCCTGACGGGTTCGTGGGCGCACCGCCGACACCTCACCGCCCCGAAACACTATGGTCGAACCTGCCGCCGGTCGCGCGCACGAGCCGGACACGGCGGACGATTCGCTGTGCCGAGGAAAGAATACAGAGGAGGAAATCACGATGGGTGTCAGCCTGGCCAAGGGTGGCAATGTCTCGCTGTCGAAGCAGGCGCCGAATCTGACCGCGGTGGCGGTCGGGCTCGGGTGGGATGTGCGATCCACCACGGGAACGGACTTCGATCTCGACGCGAGCGCGCTGGCGTGCGGGTCGGATCTGAAGGTGGCGTCGGATCAGCACTTCGTCTTCTACAACAACCTGCGGTCGCCGGAGGGAAGCATCGAGCACACCGGCGACAACCTCACCGGTGAGGGCGAGGGCGATGACGAGGTGATCAACGTCGATCTGGCGAATACGCCGCCGACGATCACCAATATCTTCTTCCCGGTGTCGATTCACGATGCGGTGGCGCGGCAGCAGTCGTTCGGACAGGTGCGCAATGCGTTCATTCGCGTCGTGGACCGCAGCAACGGCACCGAGCTGGCGCGCTACGACCTCACCGAGGACGCCTCCACCGAGACCGCGATGGTGTTCGGGGAGCTGTACCGCAGTGGCGCGGAATGGAAGTTCCGGGCCATCGGGCAGGGCTACGCCTCGGGCCTGGCGGGCATCGCCCGCGACTACGGGGTCAATATCTGAGGCCGCAGTCGACCTGAGCGCGCCCTGAGCGCTTCCCGCGTCGGGGAGACCCGAACGCTCCCAGGACCATCCGCACGATTCGACACGACATCCGCTGGGTGCCAAGCTTTCCGGGGTTCGAACTCTGAAAGAAAGTGTGGCGGTGGAGGATACGGTCGATTCGGTGGCCCGTGCGGATTGGCGGGTGGCCCTGGAGCGGTGGGTCGACTCACCACGGGTGCGCAGCGCGACGACCGCGCTGATTCTGGGCAATGCGGTGGTGCTCGGTATCGAGACCTCCGCGACGGCACGCGCGCATGCCGAAGAGCTGCTGACGGGCCTGGATCACGCCTTTCTCGCGTTCTTCGTGGTGGAGCTGGCACTGAAGCTGATCGCGATCGGACCGCGGTTCTTCCGATCCGGCTGGAACGTCTTCGATTTCGTCATCATCGGCGTCGCGTTGGCGCCAGCCGTCGGGCCGCTGTCGGTGCTGCGTACCCTGCGGGTGCTGCGGGTGATGCGGCTGCTGTCGACGGTGCGGCGGCTGCGCATGCTGGTCGATTCGCTGGCCCAGGCGCTGCCCGGCATCGGCTGGTCCGCGGCGCTGCTCGGACTGCTGTTCTACGTGTTCGCCGTCGTCGGCACCGAGATGTTCGGCCAGCGCTTCCCGGACTGGTTCGGCGATCTCGGCCGTAGCCTCTACAGCCTGTTCCAGATCATGACGCTGGAAAGCTGGTCGATGGGCATCGCCCGCCCGGTCATGGCCGAGTACTCCTACGCCTGGCTGTACTTCGTACCGTTCATTCTGCTGACCAGCTTCGTGGTGCTGAATCTGTTCATCGCGATCATCGTCAGCGCGACCCAGGAAGTCCATGACCAGGATCAGCGCGCCGAGCTCGAGACGCGCGAGTCGGCCGCGCACGCGGAGCGCCAGGAGATGCTGGAGCTGCTGCGTGCCCTCAACGCCCGCCTCGACGCGCTCGAACGCGGCCTGGACCGAGAGCGACTGGTGTAGAACGCCTTTCCGGTCGGGCGGAACGGTCAGTTCGCCCACGGCGGTTCGACCACGGTGCCGTCGAGCAGTTCTCCGGTGAAGCCGACGGTGGTGGATACCAGCACGGTGGCGGGGTCGTCGGAGTCGTTGCCGAGGGCGATGGTCGAGCCGGTGGGGGCGACGGCGGCGTCGCCGGGCGCGAGCGTGGCGGTGACGCCGTCGATGGTGAGGGTGACCGCGCCGTCGAGCAGGACGAAGGCTTCCTCGCTCAGGATGCGGTGCGGTACACCGGCGGTGGCGGGAGCCACCTCCACCTTCCAGACGCAGACCTCCGCGCTGCCGGAGGACGGGCGGATCAACGGGGTGAAACGGGAGCCGTGCAGGTGATGCACGGGAGCTTCGGCGGCGCGGACTATGGGCATCGGATCTCCTTTTGGTCCAGCAGCTTGTCTAAATAGTCAAGCTTGTTGACCTTCCTGTCAAGTGCCAGAATCTCCCCATGCCCGCACCCGCTCGAGATCTGCCGCCGCTCCTGCTCGCCGCCGCCGCAGCGGTCACCGATGCCATCCACGCGGGCGTCGTGGCCGCCGGATTCACCGATGTGCGGCCGACACACGGATTCGCCTTCGCCCGCATGGCTCCGCACGGGGCCACGGTCGGCGAGATCGCCGAACACCTCGGGGTCACCAAGCAGGCGGCCAGTCAACTGGTGGACGAGCTGGTGCGCAAGGGTTACGCCGAGCGCAATCCGCATCCGGTGGATTCGCGCGCCCGGCTGATCACCCTGACCGGCCGCGGGTGGGCCTGCACCCGGGCGGCCGATGCCGCGGCGGCGGACCTCACCGCCCACTGGACCGCCACCCTCGGCGATTCGACAGTGGGCGCGCTGCGTGACGCGCTGGCGCGGGTGGTCACGCCCGGACGGGTCCGACCGGCCGCCTGGTGACACCGACCGGCGCGGGAATCACCCTCCCCCGCTGCCGCCGGTTCTCGCCGCTCAGCCGAGACCGGCGAGATCGGCCAACGCCTCCGAGGCGGCCACGTCCGTCAACAGATCCAGATCACCTGTGGTGAAGCGTATTTCGGTGATCTTCTGGACCGGCTGGATGTCGACGGCTCCGACGACGATCCCCGGGTCCACATCGACGACCAGCTCCAGTCCGTGCCCGAGCGAGCGGCTCAGACCGGGTTGGATACCGCCGTCCTGTACGGCGGCCCGATCCCAGCCGCGACGGGTGAGGCCGAGCAGCGCACCCACCGACACGGAGATGCCCTCGAACCGCTCGATCCGGCGGGTGGCACGTTCCTCCGGCGTGAGCGCGTACACCGGTCGTGCGAGTTGCCGGAACGGCTGGGTGATCTCATAGTCGGCCAAGACCTCACCCCAGGCCGCGACCGTCTCGCCCAGTTCGAGCGGGTGCGCGATGCCGATGCGCGCGGATTCGGCGAACCGTAGCGGGGCGTCGTCGATGTCGGTCGGCGTGAAGTCCTCCGCCAGCCGGAAACTCGTCGCGCCGGTCGTCCACACCAGGCGACGCGCGATATGCCGCAGCAGCGGGTGCGCGACCAGGTAGCGGTCGAATTCCGCTGTGCTCCAGCGCCGCCCGTCGACCATGGCCTGCTCCAGGCGGCGGATCTGGTCGCCCACCACGTCGCGCGCGGCCTTCCTCAGCATGCCGAAACGCCGGTACGCGGCGGGTGCCAACTCGCCGTCGTCCGCGACACCGGGCTTGGGCAGCGTCTTGCGGCGCTTGCCCGCCTCGTCGATCACGAACGGCGCGAGCTGTTCGTCGAATCCGACGGTGAAGCGCCGGGGCCCGTAGTCGAGCAGCAGGGTGCCGTTCCCGTCCAGACCGAGGTCGGGAACGAGGCGGTCGGCGAGTTCGTCGCCGGTCAGGCCGCGCGCGGTGGCGGCCGCACGCAGGCAGCCCGCGGCCGTCGTGCGCTGTCCCGGAGCCTTGGCGCGCTGCGAGATTCGGTGCAGCTGGATCAGCGCGGCATCGGTGCCGACGGCCCCGAGCACACCGATGGCATGCTTGTCGCTGCCCGCACCCGGCCAGCGCAGCAGCAGCGCGCCCAGCCGCTCGACGGCCGCGTCATCGGCCAACCAGCAGAACTGGTCGACGACCCAGGCGTTGCGGGCGGGCATGCGGGCGCGCAACCACTGATCGAACAGCGCCCAGCCGAAGGCCGCCAGTGTTCGGGAATCGCACTGTTCCAATGCTTCTCGCAGACCCGGATACGCCTCGGCGGGGCCGCTCCAGCGATATCCGGGCGACAGCGCCAGCCCACCGATCAGATTGTCCCGCTCGGCGGCGGACAGCGCGCGGCCGTCACGCAGACGCACCTCGGGGAGCGCGTCGCGGTCCAGCCAGGGCAGTTTGGGCGGTCGGGCGGGTTTGGCGACCGGTCCTGCCGAGACGACCTCCGGGGTCCCCTCGCCGAGCAGCCGCGCGATACCGGCCGCCGCCTCGTCGCCGAACCCGCGGGCAGCGGCCACCACCTCCGGCGCGCCGTGCGCCTCGGCGATGAGAGCCAGTGCCGCCTTTGCCTTCTCACGCGGCACCCGCCGCTTGGCGAGCGCATCGGGCACCAGGTAGGGCACGGCCGAGAGTCCGTGCCGGGCGAACCAGCCGCGGGCGATGCGCCGCGCCGATTTCAAGCGCACCAGCCAGTCGGCCATCAGTCGCGCCACCTCGGCGTCGAGGAAGGGCACCAGTGCCGGGCCGTTGTCGTAGGCGCTGGACTTCGCGTTCGGGACGAGCACGTGCAGCGCGTCGCATTCGAACCGGGCGGCCAGCATCCGGAGGTTCTGCCCGGCCCAGGAGCCGCTGAAGCGCGGCTGCCACTCCGGCAGCAGCGGCGCCACCAGCTCGACCGGAGCCGCACCGAACATATCCGCCTGATACGTCGGGTTGGTGAGCGCACCGTCACGGTAGGCGCGCACCACCTCTGCCCAGTCCTCGGCACCGCGCAGCGCGCTGGCCGGGCGCAGTCGGTCCGCGGGGCGCAGCCACTGCGCCCGTTCACCCGGCGCCCAGACGATGCTCCGTTCCGCGGGCGGCTCCAGGCCGGGTACCAGCGGTATCTCCTTCGCCCGTTCCGCTGCCGCCGCCGCGGCGGCGGTGCGGGCCTGCTGCTCCCACCACGGGTCGACGAGCAGTTCGGGCCGTGCTGCGCTCATTCGTGTCGATCTTTCATTCTCCGAACAGGGTTCGCGCAGTATGCCGCAGCGTCCCGACATCCGGCGCGGGCGCATCGCCGCCGACGGGTTCGGTCGCCGCGGCGCTGTCGGTGGCCGGGACTACCCTGGGATCGCCCCCATCCGAAGGTCTGGACCATGAACGACGCCGCGGACAACGACGACTACGCCCACAGCAAGGCCGCCGAACACGCGCGCCTGGACAAGGCGCGGCGGCTGGCGGCGTATGTGTGGCTGCGCGATATCAGCAGCGCGGAGCTGCGGGAGCTGCCCATGGCACAGCTGCGCAAGCTGGCGCGGGAGGCGGGGGTGAATCCGCCCGGCAGCGCGGAGACGTGGCAGGTCGTGGCGCGGCTGCTGGACGCGAAGGACGCGTGGGCGGCGCGGCACCCGGACCATCCGGCGGCCCGGCGCAGCCATGCCGACGAGAAGATCACCTGGGTGAAGCCGCCGGTGAAGCCGTGGGTCACCGGCGAACACTGACCGGTCCGTCCTGCCGCACCGGGCCGGGCGAACGCGGTGCCGGAATCGCATCGGCTCTTGACAGCAAGAAATGAACTGGCGTTCACTGCTTGCGTGTCCTCCGAAGACCAGAACCATGCCGGTACCCGCCCCGCGGCCTGGCGCGACGACCTGACCGGCGGTGCGGATTCGCTGTTCGCGGATCGGCCCGAGCCGGTGAACTCCTACACCGCGCGCACCCTCACCTACGAGGTGACCGGCCGCATCGCCCGCATCACCTTCAACCGGCCCGAGCGCGGCAATGCCATCACCGCCGACACCCCCGTCGAACTGGCGGCCGCGGTCGAGCAGGCCGATCTCGATCCCCGGGTGCACGTGATCGTGGTGAGCGGGCGCGGCAAGGGCTTCTGCGGCGGCTACGACCTGTCGATCTTCGCCGAGGGTGCGGGCAGCGGCGGCTTCGGACCGGCCGGCGGGACGGCCGACGGCGGCGTGCTCGATCCGGTGGTGCAGGCGCGCAACCACGACCCGCGGGGCACCTGGGATCCCATGGTCGACTACCAGATGATGTCGCGGTTCAACCGCGGCTTCGCCAGCCTGCTGTACGCGAACAAGCCCACCGTGGCCAAGGTGCACGGGTTCGCCATCGCGGGCGGAACCGATATCGCGCTGTTCGCGGATCAGATCGTCTGCGCCGAGGATGCCCGCTTCGGCTATCCCCCCACCCGCACCTGGGGCATCCCGGCCGCGGGCATGTGGGCGCACCGGGTGGGCGATCAGCGCGCCAAGCGGCTGCTGTTCACCGGCGACAGCCTCAGCGGCAGGCAGGCCGCGGAATGGGGGCTGGCCATCGAGGCGCCGACCGCCGAGCGGCTCGACGAGCGCACCGAGGAACTGCTGCGACGGATCTCGCTGGTGCCGATCAACCAGCTCATCATGGCCAAGCTGGCGCTCAACAGCGCGCTGCTCAATCAGGGCGTGGCCAACTCCGGCATGGTGAGCACGGTCTTCGACGGCGTCTCGCGGCACACGCGCGAGGGATACGCCTTCCAGATGCGTTCCATGACAGCGGGATTCCGCGAGGCGGTCCGGGAGCGCGACGAACCGTTCGGCGACTGGAAGCGCGCGCAGTTCGCCCGCAATGGAGACGAGGACTACACCCCGACAGCCGAATAGGCCGCGGGGCAGTTCAGTCGAGCGCCCCCTCGCGCTCGACCGCCTCCGCCACCTTCTCCCCCAGCGAGCGCAGCGCCGCCGCCTCGGCATCGGTCATATGGTCGATGAACGCCCGCCGGACCAGTTCCACATGGTTCGGCGCGGCGTGCTCCAGGGCGGCGCGCCCCGCGTCGGTCAGCCGCACCTCGCGCCCGCGCGCATCATCGGTGGCCGGGCAGCGCGAGACCAGGCCGCGCCCGTCCATCCGAGCCAGATGTTTGGACAGGCGGCTCTTGTCCCAGCAGATTTCCGCGCCGAGGTCCTTGGCGCGCAGCCCTCCCCCGTGCGCCGACAGCGCGACCAGGATCTCGTAGTCCGAGGGTGAGAGCCCGTCGGCCGCCAGCCCCGCCGCGATGGCGGCGTCGAGACGCTGCCGCATCCGGATATAGGACTGCCAGGTCTGCTGCTCCTCGTCATTCAGCCAACGCACCATGGAATAGATCGTAGCGGCCAATGGTTGACATGGACACCAAGCGCCCACAGGAGGTTCCCATGCCCGCCATCACCGTCGACAACATCCTGGTGCTGCCGCGGCTCCCACGCCCCGACGCCGCCACCGGACACGAGCGCACGGTCCGCACCCTGGTCACCGCCCACAGCCAGCGCGAGGGCGCGGGCTTCGAGGTGCGGCGCCCCTTTCCCAGCGTGGACCTGCGCACCGCCGACCCGTTCATCCTGCTCGACGAGATGGGCCCGGTCACCTACGAACCGCACGAGGCCAAGGGTGCGCCCTGGCATCCGCACCGCGGTTTCGAGACCGTCACCTACGTCCTCGACGGCAGTATGGTCCACCACGACTCGCACGGCGGCGGTGGCACCATCGGCGAGGGCGATACGCAATGGATGACCGCCGGGTCGGGCATCCTGCACGACGAACTGCCCGCCGAGGAGCTGGTGACGCACGGTGGCCGGATGCACGGCTTCCAGCTGTGGGTGAACCTGCCGCGCGACAACAAGATGGCCGTGCCGCGCTACCAGGATCTGCGTGCGAGCGAACTGACCCTGGTCAGCTCGCACGACGGCGGGGCACTGGTGCGGATCATCGCCGGGGATGTCGGCGGATTCTCCGGGCCGGGGTCGACCCACACGCCCATCGCCTACGCACACGCCTCCATCACGCCGGGCGGACGGCTGGAAACGCCCTGGCCACGCGAGTTCACCGCAATGGCCTACGTGGTCTCGGGCAGTGGCGCGGTCGGCGGCCGGCCGGTGACGGCGGGCCAACTGGCGGTGCTCGGGCACGGCGATTCGCTCACCGTGACCGCCGATGCGAAACAAGAAACGCGCACCGGCGATATGGAAGTGCTGCTGCTGGGCGGTCGCCCCATTCGGGAACCGGTCGTACAGTACGGACCGTTCGTCATGAACACCCGACAGGAAATCATCGACGCCATCGAGGATTTCCAAGCCGGTCGAATGGGTCATATTCCCGCGGAGCACCGCACGGGGCACCGCCTCGGAGCGTGAAACGCGGCGAAACGGACCCGCGCGCAATGCTTCTGCCTCGATGAATAGCGCAACCGGTTGACAATGCAACGGTCCGTTGTGATGGTGGACGGCGGACCGGACCGGCCACCGTGCCGTCCCCGGCAGCGGTGGCGCCCGCGTCGAGCCGGTCCGCCCCGTCCATCGCGCACGAACACGCACGAAAACACAGAGGAATACATGAACGTTCGCAGGCTCCTCGTCACCGCCAGCGTCGCGGGTCTGACGACTCTCGCCCCCGCCGCCGCGGCCGTCGCCCAGGTTCCCGCCGGATCCTCGGGCACCGGCTCGTCCACCATCGACACCGGCTCGGCCGCGGTCGGTTCGGCCCAGCTGTCGCAGACCGGCTCGGCCGGCGGTTCCTACCGCAACTGCGACGAAGCCCGCGCCGCCGGGCACGCGCCTCTCTTCCGCGGCGAGCCCGGTTACGGCCCGCACCTCGATCCCGACGGCGACGGTTTCGCCTGCCCCACCGTCTGATTCGCGACACCGTCGCACCCAGACAGAAACCCCCGGTGCCTCGATCGCACCGGGGGTTCGTCATTTCTCGAGTACCCGGGCGCTCAGTCCCGGAAGATCTTCACCAACAGCAGCAGGAACAGCAGCAGCCCGGCCCCGATGAGGCTGTACTTGATCTTGGGCTCGTTCACCTTCGCCACGAACGCCTGCTTGGTGTTGTCGGCCAGCCGCTGGGGATCGGCGCGCACCGCCAGCTCATCGAGGGTGTTCGCGAGCCGGTGCCGCGCGGCCTCGATCTCGCGCTGAATGTCCTCGGTATCCCTCGCCACGTCACACTCCTGTCTCAGGCCGCTCCCGATGGGCGGCGCGATCGTCGTCCGCCGGCCGGCCGCCCATCGCCACATCCACCGTGGTGAGTAGGGCAAACGCGATGTGTGCCGGCCTGCCAGCGAGTGTATAGCCCGGTGCCGGATCGGCTAGCGTGCTGGCATGACCGAGAACCACCGCCTCAGTCCCGGCGACACCGCCCCCGCCTTCACCCTGCCCGATGCGGACGGGAATCCGGTATCCCTGTCCGACTTCAAGGGCCGCAAGGTGATCGTGTACTTCTACCCGGCGGCGAGCACCCCCGGCTGCACCAAACAGGCCTGCGACTTCCGCGACAACCTGGCCGAACTGAACGGCGCGGGTATCGAGGTGCTCGGCATCTCCCCCGACAAACCCGCCAAACTGGCCAAGTTCCGCGATAACGAACAGCTCACCTTCGCGCTGCTGTCCGACCCGGACAAGGAGGTGCTCACCGCGTGGGGCGCCTTCGGCGAGAAGACGATGTACGGCAAGAAGGTCACCGGCGTGATCCGCTCCACCTTCCTGGTGGACGAGGACGGCAAGATCGAGGCCGCCCAGTACAACGTGCGAGCCACCGGGCACGTGGCGAAGCTGCGTCGCGACCTGTCGGTCTGAGCACGACGAAGGTCCGGCCATCCGTCGGTTGGCCGGACCTTCGCCCGTGTACCGGTGTGCTACAGCGCTAAACGCGCGGCAACATCTGCGCCGCCCACTTGAGCATCATCGCCCAGTGGCTGTCCCACCAGCTCTGGAATTCGGGCGTGCCCAGCGGCGGCGGGGCGGATTCGCCCGGGAACAGGCCGAGGCCGTCGGGTGCGCCGACCGGATTGGTCGGCGCCGGAATGATGGACTGCTGGCCCACGCCGGTCTCGCGCTCCGGCGGAGCGTCGAGCAGCGGTTTGGGCTCCATGAGACCGACGGGCTCGGAGTCCGCTTTCTGCCCCCAGCCGGCCGTACCGGGATCGAGGGTCACCACGGTCGGCTCGGCCGCGGGCTCCTCCTCCAGCGCCGCACCGGCCTCCGAGGGGTCGACGACGGTGGGTTCCCAGTGCGTCTCATTGGACGATCCGACCGCCGAACCGGAATCGGCGATGGCCGGATGCGGGCCGCCGCGGTGACCGCCGTCGGCATTGATCCGGGCGTCGGTGAGCATGGGCTCGGGCACCGTGCGCGAACTGCCGCCGGCCGAGTACACCCCACCCGCCACCAGACCGCCCGCGAGCACGCTGGCCGCCGCGAACAGCGCCGCGGTGCCGCGGGTGCGCTTCATCCGCTCGGCCGCCTCGCCCGCGTACTCGGTCTCCGGCAGCGCGGCCAGCGCCGCGCCGATCGCCGGGGCCTGCGCCGCCACCGCACACGGGATGACGGGGGCCCCGAAACCGGCCTCCAGCGCCGCCACCACCGTGGGTTCGCTTGCGGCCGAACCGATCAGCACCACCGCGTCGGGACGCACCCCGGCCGCGTCGAACTGATCCCAGGCCGCGGTCACGGCGGCCCGCATCGTCTCCTCGGTGGTCGCGCCGCCGGTGAGCGACACCGCCGCCAGCACCCGGGAGCGATCCCCGTCGATGAGCGAGAACGCCTGAAAACCGGGCACGACCTCGCAGATCGCGAGATCCTCGAATTCGTCCACCCAGGTCATGGCCCGCGCGGCCGCGAGATGCGACGACTTGGCCGAGACCAGCGACGCCTCGTGCCAGCGCCCGGAGGCCAGCCGGGTGACGATCGCGCGCCGCTCGGCGGCATCGCGATAGGCGACGGCGGCCCCCACGACGTCGCGATCGGGACCGATCGTGTCGGCGACGGCATCCATGACCGCCTCGACGGCCGCGGCGAGGTCCGCCTTGGTCTCGCCGCCGGCCCTTCCGGTGAGGTGCAGCAACACTCGCTCGGGCAACTTCTCGCCATCGTCTGCGAGCGCCACAGCATGGACGGTGCCGCGTTCGGTGGAGACACCGATGGTCACCGCTGATCGAACTACCGCAGGAACAACCACAGATTCAGCCTTCCGCCTAGCGCGTTGGAGTCCAGCCGCTATAAGCAGCTGCAATGAGTGTTCGACGCCACACTCGGCGCGGATTGGTCATAACCGATGGGCCTTCGGAAAACACGCAGGACACCGCCGCGTGTCATCAGCGTGTCGCTACCAGTAGCCTGTTGAACGTGGAAGCGCGCACGGGAGCGAGGGCAACGCCGAGGCCCGACCCTGCGTTGGAGTTGCAGGACGACCCGCAAGAGTTGATGCCCCGTCGCCGCCCGACGCAGGAACGGAGCAAACGGAAATTCGACGCACTGCTCCAATCGTCCAGGGAACTGCTCGTCGAGGTGGGTTTCGAATCCTTCACCTGTGAAGAGGTGGCGGCCCGCGCGGAAGTGCCCATCGGCACGCTGTACCAGTTCTTCGCCAACAAGTACGTGATCGTCTGCGAACTCAATCGCCAAGACCTGGTGGCGGTTTCGCAGGAGCTGGCCAACTTCCACGGCGAAGTACCTTCCATGGACTGGCTGCGGTACATGAACAGCTTCGTGGACCATCTGGCGCAGCTGTGGATGACCGATCCGTCCCGGCGCGAGGTGTGGCTCGCCATGCAGTCCACGCCGTCGACCCGGACCACCGGCGCGATTCACGAGAAGGAGTTCGCGGAGGTGGTGGCGCAGATGCTGCGGCCGCTGATGCCGCGCACACCCCGTGCCCGCCGGTCCATGATGGCGCAGGTGCTGGTGCACGTCGTGTACTCGATGCTGAATTTCTCGGTGCAGGACGGGCTCAGCCACGACGCGGCGGTGGCGGAGTTGAAGCGCCTCATGGTGGCGTATCTGCTGATCGCCGAGAAGGAATCGCGCACGGGCGGGCAGAAGAACTCGGGCTAGAGAACTCGGGCCGGCCGCGCGGCGCGGTGGTCACTGGCCGATGAGGTCGGCCAGCTCGCCCGGATCCTCCAGCACCACCATGGCGGCCGCGGTATCGCCGTCGTGGGTGAGCGACAGGTGGATTCGCACGCGCGGCAGGAATTCCGCGGCCAGGCCGTGCAATCGGATGCTGGGGCGGCCCCAGGCGTCGTTGACCACCTCGATGAGCGGGTACGGATTGTCGCCGACCTGGGGGCTGCGGGCGAAACGCGAGGAGGCCCAAGCCTTGAGGACCGCTTCCTTCGCCGCCCAGCGGGCCGCGTAGCTGCGGGCCGAATCGGTGGACTTGCTCTCGCAGTAGCGGCGCTCCCCCGCGGTGAAGCTTTCCCGCAACATGGTCGTTCCGGTGCGATTCAACTGCTCGGAGAACTCCGAGATCGTCACCAGGTCCAGTCCGATACCCAGGATCGTCAACGCGCCGCAACTCCTCGTCCGTCGGTGTGCAGTCGTGGTCGGCTGAACATACCAGCGGAGCCTACGGGTTTCCGTAGGCTCCGCTGGATTTCGATACGCGCCCGCCAGGGCCGGAATTCAGCTACACGCCGGTCCCCGCTGGGCTACGTACACGCCGTCGGTGCCGAGGCGGGCGTCCCGGGTGAGCAGGACGTCGGCCTCGAGCTGGCGGGACTGCCCGGCGGGGGTGCCGTCGCCGCCGAGGCGACGGTCGGCGGGCCGCTCGTAGAGGGGCGCGCCGCCGCACATGGCCTCGACGAAGCGCTGACGGCCGTGCAGCTTCCGCTCCTCGGCCTTGCGCAGGTACTCGTCGCGGCGCTCGGGATCGATGGCCTGCACGAACGCCTGCGGGTGCACGACGGCGAGCAGCCCGGAGACGTGGCCGAAGCCCAGCGAGGTGACCAGACCGGCCTTGAGCGGCAGGCGATCTCCCACCGCGAGCGGTTCGCGCAGCCACACCAGATGCGGGTACTCGCGCATCTTGGCGTCCACGCAGTCCAGGCTGCGGTTGGGCGGGATCACGCCCTGCTCCAGCACCTGGCACAGGCCGATGAGCTGGAAGGCCGCCGCACCGCCCTTGGCATGCCCGGTGAGCGTCTTCTGCGACACCACGAACAGCGGCGCGCCGTCGGACCGGCCGAGCGCCGTGGCGAGCCGCTCGTGCAACTCGGACTCGTTGGGATCGTTGGCGGCGGTGGAGGTGTCGTGCTTGGACACCACCGCGATCTCGTCCGGTGCGACGCCCAGCTTCTTCAACTCGGCGGCCAGCTTCGACTCCGGGCCGCCGCGACCGGCGGCCAGCGCGCCCAGCCCCGGCGCCGGAATCGAGGTGTGCACGCCGTCGGCGAAGGACTGCGCGAAGGCGACCACGCCGAGCACCGGCAGGCCCATCTCGACCGCGACGCTGCCGCGGGCCAGCAATACCGTTCCGCCGCCCTGGGATTCGACGAAGCCGCCGCGACGACGATCGTTGGCCCGGGAGAAGTAGCGGTCGCTGATGCCCTTGGCGCTCATGGCCGCCGAATCCGCGGTGGCCGACATGTCGCCGAAGCCCACGATGCCCTCGATGCCGAGATCGTCGTAGCCGCCGGCCACCACCAGATCGGCCTTGCCGAGCCGGATCTTGTCCACGCCCTCCTCGACCGAGACCGCCGCCGTGGCGCAGGCCGCGACCGGATGCACCATGCCGCCGTACGAGCCGACGTAGCTCTGCACCACATGGGCCAGCGCCACATTCGGCAGCGCCTCCTGGAGGATGTCGTTGGCGCGCGGCTCCCCGAGCAGGTTGTCGATGTAGAGCGAGCGCATCGAGGACATGCCGCCCATACCGGTGCCCTGGGTGTTGGCCACCATGGCCGGGTGCACCCAGCTCATGAGCTCGGCCGGGCTGAAGCCCGAGGACAGGAACGCGTCCACGGTGCAGACGATGTTCCACAGCGCCACCCGGTCCACCGAGCCCGCCATATCGGCCGAGATGCCCCACTTGGTGGGATCCCAGCCGGTGGGGATCTGGCCGCCGACGAAGCGCGACAGCTTGGCCTTGCGCGGCACCCGGATCTCGGTGCCCGCCTTGCGCGTCACCTGCCAGTCGCCCGAATCCTCGACCGGCGTGATGACGGTCTGCTCCGGGTTGGCGGCGTGGAAGGCGCGCGCCTCGGCCTCGCTGTTGACCACGAAGGTCAGATCCTTGTCCAGGAACACCGAGGTGAGCAGCGGGGCGGTGTTGTCGGTCATCGCACCGTCGTCACCGTAGCGGCGCACGCCGCAGCGTTCCACCACGGTGTCGTGGTAGCGCTCGGCCAGCTCGGATTCGTCGACGTAGTCACCGGTTTCGGTGTCGTACCAGCCCGGCTTGGGGTCGTTCTCCCAGGTGACCAGACCGGTGGTCCAGGCCAGCTCGAGCACGCCCGCGGCGGACAGCTGGTCGGAGACCTCCATCTCGAAGCGGGTGCGCGCCGAACCGTAGGGGCCGAGCTCGCCCGCGCCGACGATGACGACCATATCGTCGAGATCGGCTGTCACCGCGCCCCATTCGGGGACCGGCAGCGCCGACGACACCATGGTCGGCGGCGCGGGCAGCGCCGGGATGGTCGCGGCTGTCGCAGCCGTATCCTCCTCGGCCGCAGCGGCTTCCGCGGCCTCCCTACCCAGCGCCGACAGATCCAGCTTGGCACCGGCCAGCCCGCCGGTCAGGTCGATCTGCTGCGGTCCCTGCGCGGTGACGCCGCGGGCCCGCTCGGTGCACCACTTGAGCAGCTCGTCGGCCATCTCCCGGGTGGACCAGGTCTGCACGCCCGCCTGCTCCACGGCCTCGACCAGCGGATCGTTGTGGCCCATGAGGCCGGTGCCGCGCACCCAGCCGATCAGGGCGTGCACCAGGGTGACCCGCTGCGCCCAGGACTTCTCGGCCCGCCACTTGGCGACCACGGCGTCCAGCGCGGCCTTGGACTCGCCGTACGCGCCGTCGCCGCCGAAGAGACCGCGGTTGGGCGAACCCGGCAGCACCACGTGGAGTTTGGCGTCCACATCGTGGTCCGCGCCCAGCTTGGACAGTCCGCCGATGAGGCGCTCGACCGACCAGAGCAGCACCCGCATCTCCATTTCGGCGCGGGCTCCGGCGTCGGCGAGGTCACCGGCCACCCGCGGCGCCGCGAAGGGCAGCAGCAGGGTGGGGGTCATGGCCTCCTTGACGAGCACCTTGGCGCCGCCCGCGGTGTCGGTCTGCTCGTTGCCGACCCACTCGACGAGGGCGTCGATATCGCTGTAGGAGGCCATATTCGCGGGCAGCACCCACAGCGCGGCGCCGTGGCGGGCGTGCTCACGGTAGAGCTGCTTGTAGAAGGCCAGGCGCGCGTCGTCGAGCCTGGAGGTGGTGACGACGACGGTCGCGCCGCCGCCCAGCAGCCGACCGGTGGCCGCCGCGGCGATGGAACCCTTGCTGGCACCGGTGATCACGGCGATCTCGGACGACCAGGCGCCGGGCTCGGTCACCTCGAGGGCGGCCGCGGCGATGCGTCCGTAGAGTCCGGCCAGCACCGAGCGGGCCTCGTGCATGGCGCGCTCACGCCACCAGTTGGCCTGCGCGGCAACGGCTTCCCCGGCGCCGACATAGCCGTCGACCGGCAGGTCGTCCAGTCCGGCATCCCCGCCCAGCCACAGCCGCGCGAGATCCTCGCGGGCGCTGGCCCAGCGGTCGTCGATGAGGACCGCCTTGCGGGCGTCGAAGGCGGGGGCGACCAATCGCGGCCAGTCCGAACCGAGTTCGGCCGAGACCAGGTCCACCAGGGTGTCGTCGGTGGCCTCCGGCGCGGAGAGCTGTTCGGCGTGGCCGAGCGATTCCAGGATCACCCGGGCGGCCTGCGCCAGCACGCCGTCACGGCCGGTGATCTGCTCGGTGAACTCGCCCAGCGCGGCGGCGTCGACGGTCGCGCCGCCGCCACCGCCGGCGGACGGCATGGACACCGCGACACCGCGACGGGCGGCCACGGCCTGCACGGCGGCGTCGATGGCGGCGTCCACGGCCGCGCCGTCGCCCAGCGCGCCCGAGACGAGCCCGCCCAGATCGCCGCCGCGCACCGACGCGCCCTCGCGGGTGCCGAGGGAGACCTCGGCGGTGACGTGGCTGGCCCAGCCGTCGCCGAGACCCCACACCTTCTTGACGCGCTCGCCGATGGCGGCGGGGCGCTTGCCGGAGGGGCCGAACACCTTGCGCAGATGGTCGCCGATGGCGTCGGAGAGCACCGAGCCGAACGGCTTGTAGGTGCGGGCCAGGCGGTCGACGGTGGCCGAGAGCGCGCCCATATCGGCGTCGGCGGCGCCGTCGATGGCACCGAGGGAGAGCTCGGAGCCGAGGTCGACGAGCAGCTGGTTGCGGCGCGAGGAGACGCCGTCGCACAGGCCCTCGATGGTGTCCACCGGACCGATCTGGTCCAGCCGCAGCTTGGTCCACAGCGCGATGAGCACGCGGGTGGCGTCGGCGGCGGTGAAGGCGATGTCGTCCGGGGTCGGGCCACCGGTCGGGGCGGCCGGAGCCGCGACCGGGGCGGCGGGCGCGCTGGCCGCGGCGGGCGTCGCGGTCTCGGCCGGGGTCTCCTCCGGCTCCTCCACCGGGGCCGGGTCGGTGTCGGTGGAGTACACCACACCGGCCTCGCGCTCGATATTCAGCACCTCGACCGCCGTATTGGCGAACATCGGCAGCTTGAGCGTATTCGTCGCCAGGTTGGCCACGGTCGGCGTTGCCGCCAAACCGATCTCGACGAACCGTTCGACGCCGAGGCCGCCGTGGGCGGCATCGGTGAACAGCAGGTCCTGGGTCTCGATCCAGCGCACCGGACTGGCGAACTGCCAGGCCAGCAGCTCGATGAGCACCACACGGCACAGTTCGGTGGG
The DNA here is from genome assembly GCF_030767025.1 of Nocardia sp. CC227C. Lineage (GTDB taxonomy): Bacteria > Actinomycetota > Actinomycetes > Mycobacteriales > Mycobacteriaceae > Nocardia. The sequence goes on from NZ_JASITE010000005.1 coordinate 365,239, forward strand.
ACGCGCGGCCCAGCCGTCGAAGTCGGCCAGCACCTCGGCCAGCGGCTCGGACGGCACGTAATCGGCGATCTCGGCGATGAATTCGCGGTCCAGCGAGAACGGCCGCGGCACCAGGTTCGGAATGTAGCGTCCGACAAGCAGTTCCGGATGCAAGTCGGCCGGAAGCAGGTCCTGGAGCTTGTGACGGAACTCCGGCACCCCGGCGCGCAGCACCGTGGAATGGAACGGCACGTCGATGCCGGGCACCAGCACGAAGGCGCGCTTGCCGCCGAACTCGGCACGGCGGCGCTCGATCTCGGCCTCCAGTGCCTCGAGTCCGGCCACGGTGCCCGCGATGGCGTACTGCGAGCCGCGCAGGTTGAGGTTGACCACCTCGAGGAATTCGCCCGCCTTCGCGCCCACGGTGGCGACGAAGTCGATCACCGCGGCGTCCGGGACGCCGATCTGCGAGGGCCGGATGGCGGCCATCCGGTAGTCGCTGCGGCCCTGGGCATCCCGGGGCACCAGCTCGTGCATGGCGGAACCGCGCTGGAACACCACCTCGAGCACGGCCTCGAGCGGCAGCACCCCGGCCACGGCGGCGAGCGCGTTGTACTCGCCGACCGAATGGCCCGCCAGCATCGCGCCGTCCACGAAGGCCCCGGCCTCCCGCAGCTCCGCGACCTGGGCAACACCCAGGGTGGCCATGGCGACCTGGGTGAACTGGGTCAGGTGCAGCACGCCCTGCGGATGCCGGTACTCGACGCCGCGCGCCTTGAGGTAGGTCGGGTTGTCGCGCACCACAGCGAGAATCGAGAAGCCGAGGGCTTCGCGGGTGTGCTTGTCGGCGCGGTCCCAGACCTCCTTGGCGGCCTTGGAGCGGGTGCGCGCGTCCAGGCCCATACCCTTGGTCTGAATGCCCTGGCCCGGGAAGGCGTAGACGGTCTTGGGCGGTGCGATGCGACCGGTGGCGGTCATCACCAGATCCCCGCCGCTGTCACCATTACCCGCGCCGCGGGTGCGGCATCCGACCTCGACGATCTCACTGCCGCGATCCACGGCGACGCGCTCGACCCGCACGTCGATCTGCGCGCCCGGGCGCACCATGCCCAGGAAGCGGGTGGTCCACGCGGTCAGGGTGCGCGGCGGCACCCGGTCGGCGGAGTCGATGGCCGAGACGGCGTGCTGCGCGGCGGCCGACAGCCACATGCCGTGCACGATCGGGCTGCCGAGGCCGGCCAGCTTGGCGGCGGCGTCGGAGGTGTGGATCGGGTTGTGGTCGCCCGACACCTGCGCGAAGGCGGCCATGGCGCGCGGTGCGGTGATGGTGACATCGCGGCGGCGACGGCGCGGGGTGTCGGCGGCGTCGGCGGACAGGGTGCCCGCGGCGCGCGGCGGATCGGTGAGTTCGCCGGTGCCGGTGCGGCCGCGAATGGCGAAGCGCTCGGTGAGGGTGGCGATGGTCGGCATGGACATGCCGGTTTCGGGCTTGTCCAGCATGCCGGTGATGCGCACCCGCACCTCGACCACCCGGCCCAGGTCGGTGTCGAGGGTCTCCCCCGCCTCCGCGCGCACGGCGAGAACGCTTGCGCCGTCGGGCAGTTCGCCCGCCAGCTCGATGCGGTGGTCGAGGTGCACCAGGTCGAGCATGCCCTCGATGACGCTCGCGCCGCCCTCGGTGCGGGTCGCGCCCAGCACCGCGAAGACGGCGGGCCAGCACGCGCCCACCAGCACGTCCGGCACGGTGCGGCCGTTGGTGCTCAGGTTCTCGGGCAGCCCGGAACCGGTGACGCCCGCGTGGTCGGCGATGAGGTCGGGGGTCCAGGCGGTGTTGATGTGCGCGACCTTCGCACCGTCGACGGTCTTCACCTCGGGCAGCGCCCGGCCCGCGGCGACGGCCAGCAGCGCCGACATGGCGGCCTCGGCGTCGGACTCCGAAACGACCGGCGCGCCGCCGTTGTAGACCGATGTCGGGACGGTCATGCGAATGCGCACGGTGTCTTTCGCGGCGGACACCGCACCGCCCAGCAGCGGCACCGTCAATTCCACGTAGGCGTGGTCGGTTTCGGGACCCTCGGTGGCGCTCAGCGTCGCGCCCGTGGGCGGATGGATGGCGCCCTTGCCGTTCATGGTCCACTCGTGGACGTCACCGAGCCGGTGGATGGGGTTGACGGTGGTGCGTCCGGCCCACTGCACATCGGGGGCGGCGAGCACGGTGTCCAGTGCGCCGTTGGCGATATCGGCGCGGCGGCGGCCGTCCACCGCGGCGGGGACCAGGCCAGCGCGCACCATGGAGTAGGCGGCGTCCTGCTCGAAGCGGTCGAGCAGCTCACCCACGGGCTCGTCCACGCGGGTGATGCCCGCGACGGCGACGGTGCCCGGGATGATGCACACCTGATCGGCGCCGTAGCGCGGATCGTGGGCCTGCCACAGCGAATCCGAACGCCACCAGCGGCGCACGTCCTGATCGACCACCGGTACGAAATTGACCGGCTTGCCGGGGGTTTTGCACAGCGAGATGAAGAACGGCACGTCCGCCGGGTGCAGCACGGTGTCCGCGGCGGCCGGGTAGCGCTCCTTCAGCGTGCACAGCGCGCGCACCGGCTCCTCGAAGGCGGCGTCATCGGCGAAGAGGGTCTCGATCTCGCCGCGGTCGGCCTCGTTGAGGCGGGATTCGGTGCGGCGCACCATCTCCGAGAACCGGTCGCGCCAGGTGATGTCCAGCCAGACCGAGCGGGTGGCGTCGGCGATGGCCTCGGCGAAGTCGCCGCCGCAGTCGAAGTCCTTGCGGCGGTCCAGGCCCACCGCCAGTTCGACGTAGCGCTCCAGCCATTCGGCATAGGTCATGGTGGCGACGTCGCCGAAGTACGGCTTGGCGGTGCGGTCGAGCGCCTCGATGATCTCGTCGCGACGCTTCGCGACGGCCTCGGCGTCACCGGCGACCTCGTCCAGCAGGCGGCCGGTGCGGGAGGCGGCATTGTCGATCTCGTGGATGTCCGCGCCCAGTTGGCTGCGGCCGGAAGCCATTCCGCCGGTGGCGGTGCCCGCGCCCACCCAGTCCGCAGTGCCGGGGGTGTCCACCAGCATCTGCTTGACCGCGGGCGCGGTGGTGGCCTCCAGGGTGGCCATGGCGGCGGTGCCGACCAGCACGCCGTCCAGCGGCATCACGGGGTAGCCGTGCGCCTGCGACCATGCGCCGGTGAGGTATTCGGTGGCGCGCTCGGGGGTGCCGATGCCGCCGCCGACGCAGACCACCACATTGTCGCGGCCGCGCAGTTCGGCGTAGGTCTCGAGCAGCAGGTCGTCGAGGTCTTCCCAGGAGTGGTGCCCACCCGCGCGACCGCCCTCGATGTGCATGATGACCGGGTAGTCCGGCACGGCGTCGGCGATGCGCAGCACGGCCCGGATCTGGGCGACGGTGCCGGGCTTGAACGCCACGTGGGTGATGCCGACCTCGGTCAGCTCCTCGATGAGTGCGACGGCCTCCTCGAGTTCCGGGATACCGGCGGTGACCACCACGCCGTCGAAAGGCGCACCGGCACCGCGGGATCGCTGCACCAGGCGCTTGCCGCCCAGCTGCAGCTTCCACAGGTACGGATCCAGGAACAGTGAGTTGAACTGCACCGCGCGGCCCGGGTGCAGCAGCGTCTTCAGCTCCGCCACCCGGTCGGCGAAGATCTGCTCGGTGACCTGTCCGCCACCGGCGAGTTCCGCCCAGTGGCCCGCATTGGCAGCCGCCGCGACGATTTTCGCGTCCACGGTGGTGGGGGTCATGCCCGCGAGCAGGATCGGCGAGCGGCCGGTGATGCGGGTGAAGGCGGTCTCCACCACGATGCGTCCGTTGGGCAGGCGCACCGGCTTGGGCGCGAATTCCGTCCAGGCGGGCGCGATTTCGGGGGCCGCGCCCGGGGTGAACAGGCTGCGCTGGCCGGGGCGGGTGGAGGCGGCGAGCACGCCGACGCCGGTGCCCTTGAGCGATCCGGCGGTCAGGCGGGTGAGCAGGTCACCGGGGCCGAGGTCCAGAATCCACTGCGCGCCTTCGGAGACCACCTCGTCGACGGTGGCGACCCAGTCGATCGGATCGACCAGGATCTCCTTGGTCAGCGCGGCGGCCAGTTCGGTGTCGAGGCCGCACTGCCCGGCCCAGTTGCTCACCAGTTCGACGGTCTCGGCCAGGGCGGGGTGGTGGAACGCGACCTCGACCGGGATGTCCTCGAAGACGGGCGCGAACACCGCGCCGCCGCGCTTCTTGGCCTCGCGGTCACGGGTCTGCTCGGCGCTGATCTCGGCGCAGCGCTGCCGTACCCGATCCAGCTGGGTCACCGGGCCGGAGAGCACGGCGCGGCGGCGTCCGTTGCGAATGGACACCACGGCGGCCCTGTCGGCATCGACATCCGCCGACACCTCCTCGACCACGGCCCGCAACCGGTCGGTGTCCACATGGGAGACGGCGACCATGGGCATGCGCTCGCCCACCGGCACCAGTCCCCGACGACGCGCGATGAGACCGGCGGCGGCCCCGATCAGCTGGGCCAGCGCGAGCATCTCGGCGTCCCGCTCGCCGTGCGCCGCGGCGGCGGTGGCGGCCAGGCGGCCCTGCGAGTGGCCGATGTAGGCCACCGGAGCCTGCGCGACGATGTCCAGGCCCTGCAGCCGCAGCGCGCGCAGCGCGGCCACCTGGGTGAGGAAGACGCCCGGCATGGAGACCGCGGCGGACCGCAGGATCTGCGGCGACGGGGCCGCCGACACCTCGCCCTGCTCGGGGTCGGCGATCTCCTCCTCGAGCATCCAGCCGATGGGGTCGAAACCGACCGGCCGGACCACGAGCAGGTGCGCCGCAACGGGTTCCAACCGCTGCGCGGCCTCGTTCACGAGCGCGGTGAGCTCCGGTTCGAGCGCGGAATCCCGCCCGATCTCCTCCAGCTCCCGCAACCACTGGGCGCCCTGCCCGCCGAACGCCAACGCGTACGGCGCGCCACCCAGCAACCTATCCAACAGCGACGACCTGACCCCACCCTCCGAGGCCTTGCGCGCCACCCTCGCCCTAGATCCGGTCCCGGTGCTCTCGTTGATCGTCAAGACGTTCGACTTCCTTCTCGTAGCGGCTCGCCCCCGCAGGACGGGGCCGCGCTCTCGTCGCGCAGGTCTTCCCGAGGCCACCCGGCCCTGGTAGTGCCCGAGGATTCCACAAAATCATGAGGGGTTCCTCATGTTTACCCCTACGCACAACCCCCTACCGCGCAGTATTTATGTACGACCGTCCCAGAATGATCAGAAACATGACTCCGCCTCATGTTTGAACCCCCAGGTCCACGCGGTTACACCCCTGAAGGAAAGTTGAGCCTCCCTCACATTCACGGTTACCAAATCGTTATAACCCCTGGTAGGGTTACTGACCAGTACGCCACACCCCACCGGTACTTCGCTAACCCGGTTAAGCCCGGTAGAGTTTGGACGGTCGTACCATCAGCGCGAGTGGCGAAATTGGCAGACGCGCCAGATTTAGGTTCTGGTGTCCACGGACGTGGGGGTTCAAGTCCCCCCTCGCGCACCACGTTTCACATCCCGCCCGGCAACCCCGCCGAACGCCCGCTTCGTCCGTTCCCCGGGGACGAACGCCCCCGGCCCACCAACCTGCGGTAATCACCTAGCAAACGCACGAGTGCATTCGCGCTCGGGCGAACCGGTTCTTCGCCTGTGGACATCGAGAACACCGGCGCGGCGATCGCCGCCGAGATCACCGCGTTGACACCACGCTGGTGCAGCCGACGATCAGTCAGCTCGAAAGCCGGAACCTCGACGGGCTCGGCAAAGCAGCGGAAGCAGCACGTGCCACCGCGGCATCGATATGCAGTTCCGCCGCCAACTGCTCACGCGCGATGTCCGCGGCGGCGCACTGGAACGGCCTTGGTCGCGGTGGTCTGCCCATGCGTCACGGCTAGTCGTGAGACAGTGATCAGCGCAGCTAACGATGTCGAGATGCATTCGTACCTTCGATGCTTCGCGGGTGACCTACTACCAACCGCTCGTACTCGATTCTCCTGAACCATCACAGCCCACAACCTCATCGACCAGTGCCACCGCCACTATGTCTGTGACGAACACCCCGGCGATCCACCGCCTATCCAGCGGCAGATCCACCATTCGCGTACTCACGCGACAGGAACGTCGCCTCGCCGCGCCTATACGGCAGACCACCGCGGCGCGGCGGTGAACGCCGTTCACTGCCAAGCGCGCAACAGATCCTCAGGCCCCCAACAGGTAGCGACCGGCAGGTCATCGTCGACTCCGGACCGCGAGACCGCCACCAGTGGCGTATCGAACTCGGTTCCCGGGATCGCGAGCACACTGCGGGCGAGGGCGTCGTAGTCGTGGCGGTCGAACGGCCGGTCCTCGAGCCATTTGATCGAGCCGACGAAATGCACTGCGCCCGCGACGGGTTCGCGGTCGGCACCGATCAGGTCGATCTCCGGATTATTCTGCCGATTCCACCAGCCACCCACCGCCTCGGTCCCGGGCCAGCGCTCATCGGGCAGCAAGCGCAGCAGCGATTCCCGAACCACCGGCTCCACCGCTCGACCGCGCCAGGTCGTCCAGGAGCGCTCGATCCGCTCCAGCGCCAGATCGCCACGACCGCGTTCGATGAGCGGAATTCCGCGTTCCAGGAAGGCCAACCAGAACCGCAGGTAAGAATCGGCGATGCGGTAGCGCTTGTTCTTGCTGTCCGGCTTGGTCGACAGCGGCAGATCCGCGGCCACGATGCGCTTGGCCTGCAAGGTACTCAGCAACGGTGTCAACGTGCCCGCCGGCAGGGCACCCACGCTGCCCGCGGCAGCGGCAATCGTGCCGAAGGTGCGTTCTCCGCTGCCGATCGCCTTTAGCACCGCCCGCGAACGCGACGCCTCCGGAAACTCACCCAGCAGCGACAACTCGCCCGCAATCAGCAGCGGAGACAACGGATTTGCCGTCGCATCGCGCAGGAAATCCGTGCGGCTCATGCCCGGACTCCACGACTGGACGATTTCCGGGAACCCACCCGTAATCAACAGCGCATCCATCGCCTCGGCCGCCGACAGCTCGGTCATTGCCTGCACATCCGCCAACTGCAGCGGTGCCACCGTCATTTTCGTCGCTCGCCCGAAGAACGGGCGACCGTGTGACTGCAAGGCCTCCATAACCGAGACATCACTCCCCACCAGCACCAGCAGCACCGGTTTGGCCGACAGATGCCGATCCCACACCGTCTGCAGCGCCCCTTCGAACTCGGAGTCCTGCTCCACCAGCCATGGCACCTCGTCAATCACCATGATGCTCGCGGCATCGTCCGGCAGGGCGATGGCCAGCGTCCGCAGCGCCTGATTCCAATCCGCCGCAGACATCCCCTCAACCAGCTCCGCACCCCGGAGCGGCGAATGAGCCAAGGTCGCGACGAAGTCCGCTCGCTCCGCGACAGGGTTGCGCCCCCGCGTCGCTTGGAAGACGACGTACGGCAGATCGGAGCGATCACAGAACTCCTGAACCAGCCGCGACTTCCCCACCCGCCGCCGACCGGTCATGATTACCGCACGGCCCCGGGTCGAACCGGCCCCGTCCATCACCAGGCCCAACTGCCGCGCCAACAGCTCAAGATCCGCCACCCGCCCCTTGAACTCCACCGACCCACCTCCAGCAAGAAGAATCAACACACTATACATAGATTCAATCTAAGTAAGAATCAATCTATGTAATCCATCCCACACTGCCGCAACTGTAACGAGGCACCACCGCATCAGGCGTGATCAGGCAGCACTGCGCAGCGGCAAATCCACCAGGATCACTGGGGCAGATCCACTGACGGGACCCTGTGGTTAGGTCCACCGGGTGTGAGAGCCGGTTGTTGGTGGATGCAGGTTGCAGCTGAAGCAGCTTGGCCAATACGCGCCAGCTCTCGAGCTGTGCGATCGCGCGTTCACCGCGGCTGCGTAGGAGTGCGTGAGCGCGGTAGGCGGCCTGCTGCGAAGCGGGTTTGTCCTTGCCTTTGTACGGGGTCAGCAGCGCTGTCGCGCCCTGGTATCCCTTGTCGCCCAGAGTGATCACACCGGACACCCAGGTCAGGGTCGAACGTGACAACGACAGCACGGAACGGTAGAAAAGCATCGAAGCCCTTGGTGGAACGGTTGTCTTGGTCGACAGCCGATCTTCCAGGGGCTTCGCCGTGTGCCAGCTCGGCACGCTGTGTGGCACAACAGATCTCGCGCACCAGTCACGCGGAAGCTGAAATGGATCAGTGATGACTGGCAGGAGTACTGAATGAGAGAATGGCGAGCGCTGACCGACAGCGAGTTCGTAGAACTGGCTACCCGCCTACGATCACTCGATTGGTCATGGAATCTGGACGATGCGCCACCACTGATAGCGGACTTCGGTTGGACGATCAACAACACACTGTCGCAACTGGTCAAGTTCGACACCGGGTTCGGACGATCCACCGGTGGTGTATCCAGCCTGGGCGGGCGCGCCGCTGACATCAGCGTGCAGGTCACGACATACGCAGGCAGGGACGCCGAGGGACGAGCACGCGTCCTCGATACCTTTGCCGGGTACACCGCCGCTCTGATCGGCGCAATCGGTGAACCGACAGCCCGGCTGCCCGGAGAGTATCCCGAAATTCGCTGGGCCGGTGCGCAGACCACGCTCCGGTTACAGGCTCTGTCCTCGAGCGTGACCCTTCATCTCATGACCAACGAGGGGCTGGCCCGGCACGACAGGATCGTCAGACTTCAGGAACAGGGCATGATGTGACCGAGTGGAACCAGCTGATCGACCACCTGACCGCGGAGATCGCGAGACTTCCCGACGGCGCGATCGTAACCATCGGCGGCACCAAGCCGTCGGGACCGTATGTCCAGTCACAGATAGTGCAACTGGAAGACAGCATCTGGGGCGAATTCCTCGGTGACGCCGTCCTCGGCGCCACGAGCATCGAGGCGGCCCCCGAGGCCATGACCAATGTCGGCTGGCGACCTCCCGGTAACCCCGATCACGGCAGGAACTGGTGGATCGAGTTGCCTTGGCCGGTTCCCTCGGCGATCTACCGCCAGCTCGCCACCATGATCGTGACAGGATTCCGCGACTACCATCGGTTCCCCGGCCCCTCCGCGCTGAGCTATCACGCTTGGAACAGCGCCGCAGGGGATCGGCCCATTGAACTGGATCTTGGCTTGCTCCATCGGGACCTGTCATGAAGCGACGGCTGAAGCTGACTCAAGCTGGCGTTCCCGTGCTCGAGGGTGGGCCGAACAATGCGGCCGGGTCGACGCCTTGCGCGATCGCTTCCGCTCGGGTGAGCTCGCAGGTCCAGAACAGCAGGTCGTTGCCGGGCAGGCGCGCGGACAACCGTGTGCCGGGGTTGAACCGGATCCGGGCCGAACCGCCGAGGTACTCGCGGGTCGGAGTGAAGTCCGGATTGACCCACCGTTCGGAGAACCTGCCTGCGCCGTCGGCCTTGATGCCGCCCTGAATATTGTGTCGCTGCATAGGACGAACGCTCGGAAGGTCGCGCGGTCCACGGTCTGGGTTTCACACGAACGCACCAGCCTGAAGGCGGCATCGCGCACCCACTGGGCGGGACCTTCGTCGTGGTCCAGGTGAATGTCGGCGCTACAGCTGTCGAACCAACCGCTCGAGCAGGTCATGCAGAGGTGCATTTTCACCGCGCAGCGAGGCCATGGATACCCGCACGTTCTCGTCCGGATCGAGGCTGGACCAGTCGAGCAACCAGCCGGCCTCGCGCGCGAGTTGGCGGAAGAACGCTCGTTGGGCGCGGCCGTTCCCCTCCCGGAAATTATCTTTACCGCTTGCCCACCTCGGAGGAACTGACCGGCGGATTAGTGTCGTGGACACTGTCCGCGACTGTGGTGGTGATGCGGGCGAACCGGAGCTCGCCGAGCGTGCATGCCAGCTGCGCCCGGAGCCGCTCGTTCTCCTGGCCAAGAGCTCGGATCCTTTGGTGAGCGATCTCGAGGCGGACGAGCAGCGACTGGTCGCTCGCTCTCGACGCCGGTTGCTCCAGCTGCGGCGGCGGAGCGTATTCGAAGTCGGCCCGAAGCGCGTCCAGACGTGTGACCAGATCGGGCTGGGAGTAGACCCAGGATCGTGACACTCCGGCCAGCTGGCAAAAGCCAGCGATGCTGGTCGGTTGGTGCGCGGCCTCGAGCTCGGTCAGCATGCGAAGAGCACGGTTCTTCGTCTGCTGCGCACGCTCTCGCGCGTTCGCGGCCAACGCGGCGGAATTGTCAGCACGCATTTTCAGTCCCTTTCGGCGCTGTGCGGCACGAACATGCCGAGCTCGGGCCGCAGCAACCTGATTCTGCGGATTCCAGGGAGCTGATGATGCTCAGAAGGTTCCTCTCGACCTTCTCGTTCATCTCCGTAAGCCGCTCCTGACCGCGCTGCCGGGCCGAATCGAGCAGGGCACGGGTTTCGACGAGCTGGGTCTTGTGCTGCGGCAGGAACTCGGGGGTCGTCAGGAACATCGGACAGGACAAGCATGCGTTCGCGTACTCGCAGCTCTGTTGGAGCGGCAGCGTACAGAAACCGTTCGGCAAGGCCATCTTCGCTCTCGACAGAGAGTTCTTGAGCCAGATCGCATCGTCGAGGTCACCGCCGTCGTCCTCGACGACCTCGCCACTGACATTGACCTTCGTCGCCTTGGACCATTCCTCCCGGACTGTCTGCATCGACAAGCGCGCATAGTGGGAGGTCATAGTGTCCGAGTCGTGGTCCAGCAGCTTCTTGACGACATGCTGCGGGACACCGGAGTTGATGAGACGTGTCGCGTAGGTGTGCCGGAACTGGTGTGGGTGCACGTGCACGGGATCGCCTGCCTCGGTGCGGATATCGCAATCCCGCACCCACTGGTTCAGCTTCTTGGCATAGGCAGCGCGGCTGACAGGCCGCGTCCCGAGAGCGTTCCCGCTGACCATCGGAAAGAGCACGGTTCCTGCCGGGAACTCTGCCTTCACCCGCCGCTGCTGTGCAGCGATCGACTCGGCGAGCAAGTCATCGATTGGCGTCCGTGCGTCACGGCGCATCTTGTGATTGTGGTAGCGAAGGTAGGCAGCGCCGTAGTGGTCCTTGTCGAGGCAGTCGACGGGCAGCTGCCGAGCGTCGCCGACCCTGAGGCCGGTCCGTTGCAGCAGCTCAGTCAGCAGACGGAGGCGCGGATCTTCGAACCGGGCCAAGTTCGATTCCCGTTCCAGTTGGGATGCAACGAATTCCGTCAGCGCCCGTGCCTTCGGAGCGGGCATGTCGGGATAGTCCTCGTTGAAGATCATGGCCCCGGGCGAGAGGTCTGGTGCCCAACGGTGTTGCTGGAGCGTGCGCAGGAAGGCCGCGAAGCCGCCCAGATCCTTGCGGCGCGAATTCGGATCGGGGCAGTTGACCGCCAGCCATGCCAGATATCGTTCGATCAGCTGGCGGTCGAGCGCCCAGGGTCCCGGCATCGGTTGGCATGCTTCCTGGAGGAACTTGCAGAATCTCGTCACAGCGAACAGATTCGATGCGACCGCACCCTCGCTGGTCCCTGTTGACAGGCGCCATCGGCACCAGCGCTTCGCGAGGCCGCGGAGCCACTCGGGCTCGATTCGGTCGAACCGGAGGGTCGCGGTCCGCAGCGCGGGATAGCCGAGCCGTTTGAGCTGCCAGATATTCTTGGGGTATTCAGCATCCCAACCGGTTCGACCTTCCAGCCGGTCGAGGTATTCGAGGCAGTCGCGGATGAACGCGATCGAGGTGTTGACTCGGCCGATTCCCCTGCCGTAGGTCAGTAGCTCATGCCACTGGTCGAGAGTGTGTTCCTGCAGTGAATCGACGCCGATGCGCCTGAGAAGCCGAACCAGCGGCATCAGACGACGTGGCTGGGTCTTTATCCGTCCTTCGTCGACCCGGCACTGTAGTCCGAACTGGATCTCACGCGTAAGCCGGTCCGGAAGTCCACGTAGATCGAAGACATCAACGGAAGTCGGGACCCTCTCGCCGGATTCACGTTTCGCATCTTGTTCCTGACCCCGTTCCTGACCTCGTTCCTGACCGATCCACTCGCCGATCGCCGGTCGACCGTCACGATCCCAGTCACGCCGATGGCGGCGGCAGAGTCCATCCAGCGTGATCGCGCCATCACCGCACCGATCGACCAGACAGCGCGCAAGGCCGAGGACCGGGTCACCGACCGGAGCATCGATGACTGGGACGCGGAATTCGGGGCGCAGAGCATCGACGAGCGGAGAAGCTGAGTTGCCCTCCGCACCAACCAGTTCGAGCAGCGGGCGGCTCACAATGCGCCTGCTTTCTGCAGTTCTCTCCGGGTGTCGTCCGCCGTGAGATGCCCGTAGGTATCGACCGTTGTGGACACCGAGGAGTGGCCCATCAGCACCCGAACTATCTCGGCGGAAACCCCCCGGCGCAGCAGTTCCGTCGCGTAGGTGTGCCTGAACTCGTGCGGGGTGAAGCGCATTCCAGTCTGGGTGCGGACTCGGCCGACCAGGCTGTTGACCGCCGAGTAGGTCATGGCCGTCCCAGCCGGCCTGCCCCACAGATTGACGAAGACATAATCGGAGTCGAATGCTCCGTACTCTTCGTGAAGGTAATCGCTGTACAGGGCAAGCACTTCCGGCGGCACCGGCACCACCCGGGAGCGGGTCTTCGCCCGAGCCTGATTGGCATTGGCACGCAATCGAACTGCCACTTCGCAGCGGCGGGGATTCAAGTCCTCGTGCCGAAGGCCGAGCGCCTCGCCGATACGTAGGCCGGACCAACGCAGAAGGGTGAACAGAAACCGGTCCCGCAAGCGTTGGCAGGCATCAATGATGGCCTTGACCTGCTCCTCGGTCAATGCGCGGGGATCGTGGCGGTCGGTCTTCAGGGCGATCAGCCGCTTGCGCACGGGGCTCGAATTATCGTCCAGATGAGCGAGGAACGGTTTCCATGACCCGGCGAGCTGGCCGCGGCGCTGCCAGGCCGACAGTGATTCGGCCAGCGTCACCCCGTGGCGAGAATGAAATTCGTAGAATCCGGACACTGCGGCCAATTTCCGGTTCACAGTCACTGCCGAGCATCGCGATGCGCGCAGCGCCACGACGCCCGAACCGCCACGGCGTGCGTCGTCGGAGAGGGCAAGCCATGGGATGAACCGGCCGACGTCCTCGAGCTTGATCGCGTGCCAACGAAGGTCGCACCGGCGCAGATAGGTGAAGAAGTCTTTCAAGTCGTGCGCGTAGGCCCGAACGGTGTTGGGAGACCTGCCGATTGCCGTTAGATGCGCTAGATACGCCTCGACAGGGACGAGCACTCGCAGATCGTCGTCGAGCACAGTCCACGACCGACTTTGGTCATGCGGAGCGACGACCAGCTGCACTCGCATCTGAACCTCCTTGGTGGACACCGCAGATAATTCGTCCACGACAAGGGGTTTGGATGGGTTCAGGCTAGGTGCCGTGCGTCATACACACGGCTGCAGGGAGTGCAGATAACGGAAAGGATGGATCGCGTTGACCTCGGCCAAGTAGTGGGTCAGCTTGGTAAGGAAGTCCGTGCGGGACAACCCGCGCAGGTACTCGTCCGCCGCCAAGTGGGCGAATACCTCGCCTGCGTAAGACGTGATGTGCTGAGGAAGGCAGAACGAATCCGTTCTCGCTATCCCTACCACGCGAATCTCCCCTGCCCACGGGTACAAATCCCTGAAGATCTCCCGATGAAAGGCACAGAGGTGATCCAGGTCGTAACGGCCGGGCAGCGATCTGGTGCCCAGATCTGCCAGCGCCGCCATACTCAGATCGGATTCCGCCTGCCGTAGCAGTGCCGCATCGCCGATGCCCAACCGGTTTCGCAGGACCCCCGACACAGGGTCGACGTCGGGATCAACGATCACGCGGGTCCGTACAACTGCCGAATCGATTCCCGCATCCGGGCCGTACTGATCTCACCGCGCGCCCACTGGCCCATGATGGCGTCCGCGGCGGGACTCGCGGCACCTCCCTCGGCCCGGACCGACGCCGCCGCTTGCGCCAACGAACGTCCGCGTTCCGCGGTCAACTCCTCGAACACTTCGACAGGTAGCACCACAGCCTCGGTCTTCCGGTGAGACCCCACCCCGACCGGACGACGGTCGCCCTTGCGAAAGCGCGCCAGAACACCGGACAGCTGCTCCCGCGCCTCGCGCACGGACAGAGTCTCGAACACCATGCTCGAAGTGTACCCAAATGTGTACACAATACGGACTGAGCCACAAACCTACGGCTCCGGCAGGATCTCCACGTACCCCTCCGACCCGTGCACCCGAATGCGCTGCCCGTCTCGAATGCGCCCGGTGGCGTTCTCCATGCCGACGACGGCCGGGAGCCCGTATTCGCGGGCTATGACCGCGCCGTGGGTCATCAGGCCGCCTACCTCGGTGACCAGGCCGGAGATGGTTACGAACAGTGGGGTCCAGCTGGGGTCGGTGTAGGCGGTGACCAGGATGTCGCCGGGGGTGAGGTCGGCTTGGGCTATGTCGGAGACCACGCGGGCTCGGCCTTCGACCGTGCCTGCGGATACGGGCATGCCGGGGAGGGCGGAGGGGGGCAGGTCGGTGCGGCGGTAGGTGCCGGAGATCACCTCGCCGTCGGAGGTGAGTACCCGGGGTGGGGTGAGGGATTGGTATGCGTGGAACAGTCGCTTGCGTTCGCGGAGGAGGCCGTGGTCGGCGCGCTGGGTGTGGACCACCTCGCGTAGTTCGTCGAATCGCAGGTAGAAGATGTCCTCGGGGTCGGCGAGCACTCCCGCCCGGACGAGTTGTGCGGCCTCGCGCAGCAGGGCCTTCTTGTAGACGAAGTAGCGGCTGACCATTCCGTATTTCGGGTATTCCCGGTAGCCGGCGAAGGTGCGGAGGCGGTCGATCATCGCCTGTGTCTCAGTGGCTTTCGAGTCCCCGTCCGGCAGGTCGCGCAGCCGCTCCAGCACGTCGTGTGTTTTCTGGTCGGCGGCGCGCAGGCCGTCGGTGAAGCGCTGTTCGGCCGCGCCCGGTGCGAAGTTGGCGATATTGGCGAGGATGGTCGGCACCAGGGCGGCGGGGTGTTCGCTCCAGCGCGGCCTGGTGATGTCGATCTCGCCGACGCAGCGCATACCGTAGCGGTCGAGAAATGCGTCGAGGGCTGTCCGGGCCGCTTGGCCGCCGGGGCGCTGCGTCAACTCGTCCAGGAAGCGCTGGCCGTCGACTCCGGTGTCGGGGACCTGCCGCAGGTAGTCCACCACCTCCGGGTGCGGCCGGATGGCGTCGGCGACATCCAGCAGCGCCAGGCCCATCTCGGCGGTGACATTGCCGGGAACCGACCGGGTGAGCACATCGGCGGCGTTCGGCTCGCCCAGCGAGGTCCGCAACCGGTCGTTGAGCCAGCCCGCCGACTCCATGCCCGCCCGGATCGCCTGCTGGCTGCGGACGTTGAACAGGATCCGCCGGAGTTCCCCTTGGATATCGGCGGCGATGAAATCGAGCACGGCGGTGCCGGATTCGGCCTCGATATCGTTTTTCAGTGCCGCGAGGGACTTCTCGCTGTCGGCGATCAACTCGGCGACCAGCGCGGGATCGGCGTCGATCAGCGCGGGGGCGGCCGCCGGTGCGGTGGCCGGGCTCGGGTCCGGAACCGTCGGGACGAATCCGCGATCGACGACGGTGCGCAGCGCATCCCCGGAGAGCGGATCGGACCCGCTGAAACCCTCGACCAGCGCCTGCCGAGCGGTCGGCGACGACAGGGCGCGGGTGACGTCGACGAACAGGCGGCCGCCCGCGTCCCGCATGGGTGCGGGGCTGGTCAGCTGCCACACCGACAGACCCAGCGGCTTCATCGCATCGGTCATCATCTGCTGATGGCCGACCGAGAGGTAGACGTGGCTGTCGTCGTCTTCGGCCTCGGGGATCGGGAACAGGGTGGTGATCGGGCGGCTCTGCACGATGTGGAAATCCTCGTCGTCCGAACACCATTCGATGTCCTGGGGGCAGCCGAAATGTGCTTCGATGCCGCGGCCCAGCCGGGCCAGCCGCACGATCTGCGCATCGGTCAGCACCTGCTCGTGCTGTCGCTCCGGGGCGATCTCCCGCGTGCGGGTGCCGCCCGCCGGGTCGGCTTCGACGGCCAGCTTCTTGGCGGCGATCGTCCGATCGGTGACCACGCCGTCGCGGACCCGGTAGACGTCGGCGTTCACCAGGCCGGACACCAGCGCCTCACCGAGTCCGAAACCGGCGTCGATGGAGACGACCTTCCGGTCGGAGGTGACGGGATCGGCGGTGACCAGGATGCCCGCCGCCCATGGGAACACCATCCGCTGCACCACCACCGCCATATCGATCGCCCGGTGCCCGAAGCCGTTGCGCTGCCGGTAGGTCACCGCCCGCTCGGTGAACAGGGAAGCCCAGCACCGGCCGACGTGCTCGAGGATCGCCCGCGCGCCGATGACATTCAGGTAGCTGTCCTGCTGACCGGCGAAGGAGGCGGTCGGCAGATCCTCGGCCGTCGCGCTGGACCGGACGGCGCAGGCGGCATCGGCACCGAGCCGGGTGTACGCGTCGACGACGTCCGCCGCGATATCCGCCGGGATCACGCTTTCCGCTATGGCACGCCGGATTTCGGCGCTCAGCTCGGAAATGCGCGTGCGATCGTCCGGCATCAGCGAGGCCAGTTCGTCGAGCCGGATATCGACGGCGGGCAGCTCGGCCAGCACCCGACGGAATGCCTCCGTCGTCACGCAGAAGCCGTCCGGCACCCGAACGCCGTCGATTCTCGACAGTTCCCCGAGGTTCGCGCCCTTGCCGCCCACGCTCGCGATCCGGGTCCGGTCGATCTCCGCGAAGTCCAGCACATAGGCCATTCGACTTGCTCCTCACCTGGGGTTTCGGCATGTAGCGAGCGATTATGGACCAGATTTCGATTCGTCATGAGCGACGCCGATCGGCTATACAGTAGAAGGGGGATGGCGAGCGACACTCGAATGCGCCCGAGATTTCATGCGCGTCCCGAGAAGTCCCAGTGATGCCAGCTGCCTTTCGACGAGCCGCCGAGGAACAGCAGCATCAGGATTGCGATCACGGTGCAGGCAGCCACGATGGCGATGGCGATCCCTTCCGCGGCTCCGATGCGACCGATACCGGTGAGCATGAGCATGACCGCCGTCACGGCGAGGAGATTCGGTGCGAACCTGCCGTGGTCGGCGTCGACCATGCCGGAGTCGGCCAGCCAGCGCCGTCGGTGGGCGCTACTCGGATGCATGCGCCAGAATGCGAGCGACGGCCCGAATCCCTTGCTTCGCAGCGGCATTCGATCGTAGTCGCAACCTGATCGAAGCAATCTCCAGGCCACGACGTCCGCGCCCCAGGCGCGGGCGTCGTGGTCGGCGACGTGCTCACGCGTCCGCTGCACCCGGGCGTGGATGAGGTAGCCGACGGTCCACAGCAGTGCGATCTGCAGAGCAGACGACAGGGTTCCGGTATAGCAGTGACCGAAGCGGCCGTACCGCGCCGGATTCTCCAGCATCGCGCGGTGCAGGCGGTTCGCGGGATCGAGTTCCGCCGCGGTCATACAGCTCCGGTAGGCGGCGCCACCGTGCCAGGCGAGCACCAGCCGAGCGGAGAGCACCGTCGACCAGAGAATGATGGCGGTGAGCAGCAGCACGAACAGCTGCGGCGCGCCCCAACCGATGAAGCGGCGATGCTGTCCGACGTCGCGGATCACGATGCCTCTGTATCGTCGCCCACCCGTCGCGACCGTTCGACCACCTCATCGGCCAGCGACTCGGCCCGGACGGCGTCGGAGCCCGCCGCCACCGCCTGCTCCACGACTTGCCGCCGCACCTGCCGCAGGGTCCCGGCGTCGACCGGCGGCACGGCGGGCGGCTCCTGGGCTCGTCCGCGCAGCAGGCGGCGCCATTACGGATCGACGACCGCGGTCGCGGGCCGTGACAACACGCCCGCCGAATGTGTCGCGGCCAACCGAAGCAGTTCGAATGTCAGCCATCCCGACATGGACGTCCAGGGCGGCCCGGTCACGGCGAAGCGCGCGGAGGTGCCGCTCGGGATGGACCCCGGCTCACCATCACCGGCCGCCGATCCCGTCTCGAGTAGTGGTCACGAGATGCCACTCGCCAGGAGATCTACCTTACAGTAGCCTATCCTAATTTAGGTGAGGCTAAACTCCGATAACGAGAGAGCGGCGCACGTCGGGCGGCGACTTCGCCACCGGCGGCGGGTTCGTCCACGACAGCGTGCCGCTATCGCTCGCATCGCAGGTAGCCGAACCTGATGGGCTTGTTAGCTTACCCTAACTTAATTAGGGTACGCTAACCCGCGAAAGTGGATCTGCGAGAGGCGTTCTCATGGTGGTTGCTCGTCCCGAGGCGAGTTCGGGTGTCGAAGTTCGAGCGGACGGCAAGGCGTCTCGGTCCGATATGCCCAGCTCAGCGGTATCGAGCTATGAGCTGACGTCGCGGCGGATCGAGGTGGAACGCGATACCGAGATCGCGCACCGGTGGCTCAACCATCCCAAGTCCGCGTACTGGGGGATGCTGAACACCAGCCTGGCCGATGTGGAGCAGCTGATCCGGGACGCCGAGGCGGATCCCGATCCCCGATTCGGTATGCGAATGGGATACCTCGATAGCGAGCCGCAGTTCCTCTTCGAGCTCTACAACCCGATGACCAGCGATCTCGCCAAGCCGGGTACCGGATACGCGCACGAACCCGGCGATATCGGGATGCACCTGCTGGTCTCCAGCAGTGAGCGGCGACTGGCCGGATTCACCGGGAACGTGATGCTGCACATCATGCGCACCGCGTTCTTCGACTGCGAGGCCGAGCGGGTCGTGGTCGAGCCGGATCACCGCAATCTGGATGTGCAGCGGCTCAATGCCGCCGTCGGGTTCCGCGTCGTCGGCGACTTCCCCGTCGCCGACAAGATCGCACGGCTGAGCTATTGCACGCGCGCCGACTTCCTGCGAGTGACCGACAGCGGGCGCTGTCTGGCGACCGATCAGCTCGAGAACCCCTGAGAAAGTAGCGTTTTGAACAGCACCGTGTTCCCCGCCGGCCGATCCACGCACTGGCAGACGTACGAAACCAGAATCGCGAAGAAGATACTCTCCGAGTTTTGTCACGAGCGTTTCGTGCATCCGGTCGAATTGTCGCCCGGAGTCTTCGTGGTCCACTCCGACGACGGGCGGACGGAATACTTCTTCCGTGCCGAGATCCTGTCGCTGGACAGCTGGAACATCGACGAGAACTCACTGCGCCGGGTACACGAGGGTGCGGAATCGCGCATCGACGCGATCCAGCTCGTCATCGATCTCAGCGCATCGCTCGGCATTCCCGCCGACGCACTGCCGGAATATCTCGAGGAGTTCACCAATACCCTGCTGATCAGCACGAATCGGCGTGACTCGCGGCGTATTCCGGTGGCGGAGCTGGTGCGGGCCGATTTCCAGACCGTCGAGCGCACGATGACCGAGGGCCATCCGTGCATCGTGGCGAATGCCGGTCGGCTCGGATTCAGCGCGGCCGATGTCGAGCGCTATGCCCCGGAGTCTGGGCAGCGGTTCCCGCTGATCTGGGTGGCCGTGCGCCGCGAGAACTGCGAATTCGCGGCGGTGGCGGGTGTCGACTACGCCGACCTGGTCCGCGACGAATTGGGCGCGGAGACCCTCGCGCGCTTCGACGGCGTCCTCACCGAGCGGGGACTCGACCCCGCCGTCTATTACTACATGCCGGTGCACCCGTGGCAGTGGATCGAGAAGGTCGCGCGCGTCTACGCCGTCGACATCGCCGAGGAGCGCATTGTGGAGCTGGGCGAAGGGCCGGATCTGTACCAGCCGCAGCAGTCCATCCGCACGCTGTTCAACACCACGCAGCCGACGCAGCACTACGTCAAACTCGCGCTCTCCATTGTCAATATGGGCTTCACGCGCGGTATGTCGGCGGACTACATGCGCAACACCCCGCCGATCAACGACTGGGTGCGCGGGCTGGTCGCCGACGACGAGTACTTGAAATCGCTGGATTTCGAGATGCTCTACGAGGTCGCGGCCATCGGCTACCGCAGCCCGAGCTACACGGCCATCACCCAGCCCGGCTCGGAATACCGCAAACTGCTGTCGGCGCTGTGGCGGGAGAGCCCGATTCCGCTGGTGCGCGACGGGGAACAGCTCGCCACCATGGCCGCGCTGCTGCACGTCGACCATGACGGGAACCCGTTCGCGGCGGCCGTGGTACGCGAGTCGGGCATTCCGGTGCGGGACTGGCTGCACCGCTATCTGCGCTCCTACCTGCATCCGATCGTCTATCTGCTCTACAAGTACGAGCTCAAGTTCTCGCCGCACGGGGAGAACCTGATCCTGGTGCTCGACAACGGCATTCCGGTGCGGGCCATTCTCAAGGACATCGGCGAAGAGGTCTCCATCTTCGGCGATCCGGCAGACCTGCCCGAATCCTGTCGGCGGGCGCGCGCGGAGGCGACCGACGACATCCGGAACATGGGCGTGCTCTCGGATGTGTTCGACGATTTCCTGCGCCATCTCGCCGCCGTATTCCATGCCAGCGGACTGCTGCCGGACCAGGACTTCTGGGCCGTCGTCGCCGAGAGCGTGACCCAATTCCAGGAACTGCACCCGGATCTGGCCGACCGGTTCCGTGCCTGGGACCTGTTCGCGCCGACCTTCAAGGCGATCCATATGAACCGGCTCCAGCTGACGAACAACCGCCGCATGGTCAATCTCGGCGATTCCTATTCCACCCTGGTCGACGATCGGCACGAACTCGTGAATCCGATCGCCGCATTCCGGCCGTCCGCGAATCGGGAACACAAGGAGGAGGAGGTGGCGGTTTCGTGACCACCGAGCCCACGAACAACCCGGATGTGGAAATCATCCGGGATGCCTGGGGCATTCCGCACATCACCGCGACCTCGGCCGCGGGCGCACTCTTCGGCCAGGGCCACGCCTGCGGGACCGACCGCGCCTGGCAGCTGGAGTTCCTGCGGTTGCGCGCCGAGGGCCGCACCGCGGAGGTCTTCGGCACCGACAGCGTGGGCTGGGACGAATTCGCCCGGCGCGCCCGCCTCGACGCCGCGGCCCGGCGCATCTTCGAGGCGTCCTCACCGCGCACCCGGGATCTGGTCGCCGCCTTCGCCGACGGCGTCAACAGCACCCTGGACACCGCCGACGCCATCGAACTGACCGAATTCGACCACACCCCCGCGCCGTGGCGGCCGTGGACGCCCATCTCGGTGTTCATCGTCCACAATGTGCTGTTCGGCCGGTTCCTGACCAAGCTCTGGCGGCTGCACGCGTGCCGATCGCTGGGCGTGGACGCACTGGCGCTGTTCGACTGCGAGGGCATCGACGACACCACCGATCGCGTGCCCGCCACGCCGGACAGCGCTTTCGTCGCCGATCTGCTGCGGTGGCTTCCGGACGCGGCCGCCGCCGGTCCGGCCCCAGAAGCCTCCTTCGGCGACGCCATCTCGGGCAGCAATGCCTGGGGTGTGGCCGCGGCGCGCACCGCCACCGGCGCACCGCTCATCGCGGGCGATCCGCACCGGTTCCTGGAGCTGCCCGGCATCTACCAGCAGTTCCATTTGGCGGCACCGGAATTCGACGTGGTGGGCTTCGCCTTCGCGGGCGTACCCGGGGTGCCGCACTTCAGCCACTCCGGCACGGTGGCCTGGGGCATCACCAACGCCATGGGCGACTACCAGGATCTCTACGCCGAGAGACTGACCCGCTCGGGCGATGCGGTGTACGCCGAATCCGTCGACGGCACGACGCTGGCCGAGACGCACACCGAGGAGATCCGGGTGCGCGGCGGCGAGCCGGTGCGGGTCGAGATCATCGTCACCGACAACGGGCCGGTCATCTTCGGCGGTCCCGACCGGCCGTTCGCGCTGAGCCTGCGCACCCCCATGCTGTGCGATCCGGAGACCACCTTCGACGCCGCCATGGATCTGCTGTTCGCCACGTCGGTGCCCGAGGTCGAACGGGCGCTGCGGCAATGGTCGGAGCCGGTCAACCGGATCGTCATCGCCGATACCGGCGGCAACCTGACCCACCACGTGGTGGGCACCATGCCCGAACGCGCGGACGAGAACTACTGGCTGCCGGTGCCGGGCTGGGACGAGCGCTACCGGTGGCGCGGCTACACCGGCGCGTCGGTGCGGGACGAGACCTTCGACGCCCGGGTCGCCGAGTACTCGGTCATCGCCAATCAGCGCATTGCGAAATCGGCTCCGCTGCAACCGATCACCACGGAATGCGCGGCACCGTTCCGCGCCGACCGGATCGACGCGCTGCTCGCGGCGACCGCGGCCGTCTCGGCGGCGGACTGCGAACGCATCCACCGCGATGTGACCGTCGACGCCTCGGATGTGATCCAGCGCGTGCTGCGCCCGCTCACCGGGCTGAGCCCGCGCGGCGAGCAGGTGCGCCGCCGCCTGCTCGACTGGGACCGCACCATGCACGCCGACAGCACCGACGCGTACGTCTACGCCGAGGTGCGCGCCCACCTGGTGCGCGCACTCACCGGTGACGCCGCGCTGGCCGGACTGGGCGCGCCGCACCCCTTCGGCCGCACCTTCGATCCGTGGTTCGTGCTGGGCACCCGCATCGCGGCGGCGCTGGATGCCGTGGTGGACCGGGCCGCTGCGCTCGGAGTGGAGGTGGACCGGCTGGTCCGGGAAGCCGTCGAGGCGGTCGCGGCCCGGCTCGAGGCGGCCGAGGAGATTCCGTCCTGGGGCAGTGTGCACGTGTTCGCGCCCATCCACGGATTCGATCTGGTCGGCGCGAGCCTGCGCTATCCCGAACTGTCGGCGCGGATCCGGCCGAGTCGGCTGCCGCTGGGCGGGGACGCGGAATGCGTCTTCGCCAATGCCAGCGCCGTCGGCTTCTCGCACGCGTGCAGCGTCGGTTCCGCCGCGCGCTACGTGTGGGATCTCGCCGACCGCGACGCGGGCCGGTGGATCGTGCCGCTGGGCGTCAGCGGGGACAAGCGCTCGCCGCACTTCGAGGACCAAGCGCCGCTGTGGGCGCGCGGTGAACTGGCCGACATCGTCAGCGACTGGGCCGTGCTGCGCGACACCGCGAGCCAGCGGGAGGAATTCAGCCGTGGATCGGACGGTTTCCGGCCCTCCCGATCGCCGCGCCCGAGCGCTCCGCATTCCGCCGATTCGACGCTGGGAGAAGTATGACGACACTGACCGACGCGCGATTGGAACTGCTGCGCCGACGCCTGGCCGCCGCGGGCGTGGCCGCCGACCGCTCCCCCGCCCCGGCTCCCGCGCCCGAACTGCCGGACGGCGCGCTGCGGACCGCCGAGCGACGCATGTGGAAGATCTACGAACTCGATCCGAATTCGGTGTCCCACAACATCGGACTGATCCTGGACTTCGAACGCGGCTACTCGCTGGACGGAGTGATCGCGTCCTTCGAGACCATGGTGCGCAATGCCGGGGTACTCGGCTCGGTGGTCGCCACCGAGGACGGCGTCCCGCGCCGCGTGCCGACCCGGGTCGAGGGGCGCTGGGTCGAACCGGGCGCGCTCTGGGAATGGGGCACCGTCCCCGAGCGGGACGACACCCGGCGACAAGCCGACATCACCGCCGTGGCAAAGCTTCTCACGCGCACCCCGTTCGACCTGACCGTGGAGCCACCGCTGCGCGCACGGATCTACGCCGGTGCGGGAGAGCGCGTCACGCTGGTGTTGGTCGTGCATCACCTGGCGGTGGACGACACCTCCTGGCCGCTGCTGCTGGGCACGCTGACCACCGGTGCGTGGCCCGCCGAGACCGACCGACCGAACCGCTCGAACGCGCCGGTCACCACCGACGAAGTGGATCGCGCGGTGCGCCACGCCCAGAACACCTGGGCCGCCGAGGGGATTCGCTTCCCGCTGTCCGGAGAACTGCCCGCGATCAGCGCGGCCGAGAGCTGGCTGTCGCCCATGGACGAGAGTCCGGGCGTGCGGTTCGAGCGGCCGCTGGAGCGATCGGCCGTCGCGGCGCTCGATGGCGTCGCCCGCGAGGTCGGCGCGACGTCGAACGCGCTGCTCATCGCGATCTGCGCGGTCACCGTGTACGCCCTCACCGATGCCGCGGACCACGTGCTGCTCGTCCCCGCCGACAACCGGCGACAGGGCGAGAGCCCGGACACGGTCGGCTACAGCGGCAATATCGTCCCGATGCGCTTCGCCTTCGCGCCGGACGCCACCGTGCGCGCGGCGCTGCGCGACGCCGTATCGGTGGTCTACCGGTCCATGGAGTTCACCGGCGTCGACTACGGCACCGTGCTCACCGCGCTGCGCGCGGCGGGCGGCCGCTTCCCGGTGGCCGAGATCATGGCCTCGGTGCGCAATGCCCCGCTGCGCGGCGTCCCGATTCCCGACGGCGCGCGGGTCGACTGCGCATCGGTATTCCACGGGATCGGCAACTACCCACTGACACTCGCATTCGAACTGGGTGCCGACGACGGCGTGCACCTGGAGGTGGATCACCAACCGGAGGTGGTCGACGCCGCCCGCGCGCATCGGGCGGCGGCCATGGCCACGGCGCTGGTCACCCGCATCCCCGGAGCCTTGGACCGCCCACTGGCCGAGCTGGTCGGCGCGGTACGCGAACCCGAGGCCGGATAGCCGGTCGCCGAGCCCGCCCGCCGCCGACAGCGACCGCGGCACCCAGACATTCCGAATCATCCCCCGCATTGACGTAACGAGGTCTACCTGTGTCACCTGAATTCGAGTCCCCCTGGGGGAGAGCATCCAAGTTCGCCTCACCCGGCGACGGCTGGACCGCCGTCGGCGGCGGTCTGGCGCAACTCGCCGCCGCGGTCGAGCAGAGCCACCACCGCTCGCCGCTGCCCTCCGGCCAACCGGCCGAGATGCTGGACGCCGTCACGGCTTCCCTGGGGACGGAACAGGTTCCGGACGACGGCGTGGGCGAGGCTGCCGCGCTCGCGCAGCTGGCCGACGTGATCGCCCGCTACGGACTGGATCTCACCCACAAGCTGTGCGCCGCGCACCTGCAGCCGCCGCCGCTGACCGTGGCCGTGGTGGCCGACGCGCTGGCCAGCGCCACCAACGCCTCACTGGACACCTACGATTCCGGCCCGGCCACCCTGGGCATCGAGCAGTGGACCATCAGCGCGCTGGCGAAGCTGGCCGGATTCGGCGAGAACGCCGGTGGCGTCTTCGGTCCGGGCGGGTCGTACTCGAATCTGCTGGCGCTGCTGATCGCCCGGGACTACGGGGCCGCCCAGCAGGGCATCGACATTCGCCACAATGGCGTGAGCGCGCTGCCCCGGCCGGTGGTGCTGTGCTCGCAGGTGGCGCACTTCTCCATCCACCGCGCCTGTGCCGCACTGGGTCTGGGTGAGGCGGCGACCATCCCGATCCCGGTCGACGCCGACCACCGGATGATTCCGGAGGCCCTGGAGGCCGCCCTCACCGAACTGCGCGAGAGCCATACGCCGGTCGCCATCGTGGCCACCGCGGGCACCACCGACTTCGGCTCCATCGACCCGCTGCCCGAGATCGCCGATATCGCCGCCCGCCACGGCGTGTGGATGCACGTGGACGGCGCGTACGGCTTCGGTTCGCTGTTCTCCGACAAGCTGGCTCCGCTGCTGTGCGGTATCGAGCGCGCCGACTCGGTGACCCTGGACCTGCACAAGGTCGGCTGGCAGCCCGCCGCCGCGAGCGTGCTGCTGCTCGCGGACCAGCGCCGGTTCGCGTCGCTGAACCGCTCGGTGGCCTACCTCAACCCCGACGACGACGTGGAGGCCGGATACGGCGGCCTGCTCGGCCAGACATTGCAGACCACCCGGCGTCCCGATGTGCTCAAGGTGGCGGCGACCTTCCTCGCCTACGGCCGCAACGGCCTGGGACGGATGCTCGACGCCTGCCACGACCTGGCCCGCTACGCCGAAACCCGCATCACCGCCGAACCGCTGCTGGAACTGGTCGCGCCGGTGACCCTGACCACGGTCGTCTTCCGTTACCGCTGTGAGGATCTGGACCTCGACCAGGTGAACGGCGAACTGCGCCGCCGCCTGATCAGCTCCGGCAAGGCGCTCATCGGCCGCACCCAGGTGCGGGTCGGCGGCGAGGGCGAGCCCCGCACCTGCGTGAAGCTCACCCTGCTGAACCCGGAGACCAGCGCGCGCGACATCGACGACCTGTTCGACGAACTGCTGCGGGTGGGATTGGAAGTGGAGTCCGAGGGCTTGCGCAGCGGACACGACGAAATGGTGAAGGTCCATGAGTGAAATCGAGTCGGTCGACATCCTCGCCATCGGGGCGGGCCCGTTCAATATCGGTCTGGCGGCCATGGCCTCCACGGTCGACGATGTCGAGGTGCTGGTGGTCGACTCCGTCGAGGAGTTCCACTGGCATCCCGGCATGATGTTCGAGGAAGCCAAGCTCCAGGTCAGCTTCCTGTCGGATCTGGTCTCACTGGTGGACCCGACCCACCCCATGTCGTTCCTGGCCTATCTCGCCGATGTCGACCGGCTGTACCCGTTCCTGGTGCGCGAGGACTTCTTCCCCACCCGCCGCGAATACGAGGCGTACCTGCTGTGGGCGGTGCGGCGGCTGTCGTCGCTGCGGTTCTCCACCACCGTCGACGCCGTGCGCTGGGACGACGAGCACGACCGCTTCGAGGTGTCGGTGACCTCCGGCGGCACCGCCGCCATGACCTCCGGCGGCACCGCCGCCATGACCTCCGGCGGCACCGCCGCCACTATCCACGCCGGTCACATCGTGGTGGGCGTGGGCACCGAGCCCGCCATCCCGGCGGCGCTCGCCACCGCCTCCCCCAGGCTCGTCCACAGCGCCGACTACCTGCACCACCGCGACGACGCGCACGCCGCGGGCGCGGTGACGGTGATCGGGTCCGGCCAGTCCGGCGCGGAGATCGTGGTCGACCTGCTCGAGGCCAACCTCGACGGCGGCCCGGCGGTGCAATGGTGGACGCGCACACCGTGGTTCGCGCCGCTGGACTTCACCAAGCTGTCGCTGGAGATGACCACGCCCGCCTATATGGAGTACTTCCACGGGCTGCCCGAGGAGACTCGCGACCGGGTGCGCGCCGGGCACTGGCAGTTCCACAAGGGCATCTCCACCGACACCCTGGACCGGCTGCACGATCTGCTCTACCGCCGCGAACTCAAGGAGAAGCTGCAACCGGTGCGGCTGCGCAACGGCGTCACGGTGGAGGGCATCGACACCCTCGACGACGGACGGCTGCGCATTCGCGGCCGCCACCGCGACACCGGATCGCTGCTGGCGCACACCGCCGATATGGTCGTGGCGGCCACCGGCTACCAGCCCCGCGCGCAGGCGTTCCTGGACCCGATCGCGGACCGGCTGCACCGGGACACCAAGGGCCGCTTGGTCGTCGAGGGCAATCACGCGGTGGCCGCCGACGCCGCGCTGGCCGGACGGGTGTTCGTGGCCAATGCCGAGGCGCACGCGGTGGGCGTCTCCGCGCCGAACCTGGACATCGGCGCGATGCGCAATGCCAAGATCCTCAACTCCGTACTCGGCCGCGAGGTCTACCGGCTCCAGCGCAACACCGCGTTCACCAGCTTCGGGGTGGGCGACGAGGAAGTGCTCGAGTAGCACCGCTCCCGCCCCGGTTACCAATTCTCTTATGTTCCAAAGGAGTTCGATATGTCCGACCACATCAGCGACGCGCTGAACAGCATTCTCGAAGAAGACCTCGATCTGTCCCTGACCGATGTCACCCGGTCGTCGCTGCTGATCGAGGATCTCGGCGTCGACTCGGTGGCCTTCGCCATCGGCGTGGTCGCCATCGAGGAGCGGCTCGGCGTGAAGCTGTCCGAGCGGGAGATGTCCGAAGCCGCGTCGGTCGGCGATCTGGAAGACCTCATCCGCTCCAAGGTCGGTTCGTGACCGTGACGACCACGGAAACCTACGAAGAACTGCTCGACCGCGTCTTCGACGACCGGGTGATCGCCTGGACCGAAGCCGCCGAGCAGGACAAGAAGTTCCCCCGGGCGCTGCTCGAGCAGCTCGGCAAGGAGGGCGTCTTCGCCCGCAAATGGGAAGACCGCAAGCTCACCGACCTCGGCAAGCACTTCGCCCTGGCCCAGCGCCTGGGCGCGCTGAACTCGGCGGGCATCGGAGTCGGTGTGAGCCTGCACGATTCGGCCATCTCCATCCTGCGGCGGTTCGGGCGCAACGACTTCCAGCGTGAGCTGGCCGATCGGGCCATCGAGACCCAGGCGGTGCTGTGCGTCGCGGCGTCGGAGGAATCCGGCGGCTCCGATCTCCAGATCGCCCGCACCATGATCGAGCCCGAGGGCGACGGCTATCGGGTGGTGGGGCACAAGAAGTTCGTCTCGCTCTCGCCCATCGCCGATCAGATCATGGTCGTGTGCCGCAGCGCCGGGGACGGCTCCTCGGCCGAGCACGGCAATGTGGCGCTGGCCATCGTGCCCACCGCGCAGGTCGAGATCGCCACACCCTACGAAAAGCTCGGTGCTGGACCGCTGGACACCGCCGCGGTCAGCATCGACACCTGGGTGCCGGCGGAGGCGCTGATCGGGCGACCGGGCACCGGTCTGGCCATGATCAGCTGGGGGCTGGCCCACGAGCGCTTCTCGGTGGCCGGACAGATCGCCGGAGCCTGCGAGGTCATGCTCGGCGTCACGCTGGCCCGCATGATGGACCGCACCCAGTTCGGCAAGCGCCTCTACGACCATCAGGCGCTGCGGCTGCGGCTGGCCGATCTGCAATCGCGGGTCGACATGCTGCGCTACGCCCTGGCCGGGGTCGCCGCCGAGGGGAAGATCAACCTGCGCACCGCCGCCGCGCTCAAGGCCACCGCCGCCAACCTCGGTGAGGAAGTGGCGTCGCAGTGCCTGCACATCTTCGGCGGCATCGGCTATCTGGAGACCGGGCTGCCGATCGGCCGCTGGTGGCGGGATATGAAACTGGCGCGGGTCGGCGGCGGCACCGACGAAATCCTGTGGGAGCTGGTGGCCGCGGCCATGAAGCCCGATACCGCGCGGTACCGGAAGATGTTCGAGAACCAGGTGGAACAGCCATGACCGATCCCAGCGCCCCCATCGAACTGACCCCGCCCGATTACACCTATCTGCACCTGGACATGAAGGGCCGCCCCATGCACTGGGCGATGCTCCTCGAACTGGAGGCGGACGCGCAGCGGCTCACCCTCGACGCCATCCGGGCCCGGGTGGCCGAGCGCATCGGCCTGTTCGACATCTTCCGGGTCGGCATCGCCGAAGGCCGTTGGCGCGCACCGCGAGTGGTGCTGACCGACGAGCCGGACCTCGGGCGGCACATCACCGGCGGCGAGTTCGCCGATCAGGCCGACCTGCGACGGCAGCTGGCCACCCTGATGGAGACGCCGCTGCCCCGCCCGGATCCGCTGTGGCACATCACGCTGCTGACGCCGCGCGGTGACGGTGCGCAGCGCATCCTGCTGCGGGTGCACCACGCGCTGTCCGACGGCATCGCGGGGGCCGCCTTCGCCGCGCTGCTGGCCGACGGCACCACCGAAGAGCTGTCGGAATTCGAGCGTTTCGCCACCAGCCCGCGCTTCCGCACCCCGCCCGTCGAGCCGGAGGTGCTGAAGGAGTCCAAGGCCGCCTTCAACGACCAGTGGGCCGCCGGACGCACGGGCCGCGGCTGGCCCAAGCTGACCAAGTCCGGCCGCCGCGAGGTCGCGACGACCGGGATCTCCACCCGGGAGCTGCGCCGCGCCGCCAAGAAGCACGACGCGACGGTGCACGAGTTCGTGCTCGCCGCCATCGGCCGCACCCTCAGCGCGCACCCGCCCGGCACCCGGGCGCACACGCTGCGGGTGACGCTGCCGGTGACCAACGATCCGGAATTCCGGCACACCGGCAACGCGGTCATCGTCACGCCGCTGAACCTGCTCGGCGACGAATCCGATCTGGGTCGCCAGATCGAGCGCTGCCGCGGCGAATTGGCGACCATCGAGCGGCGGCGTCCGGAGCTGACCTCGGCCGCCCCCGACGGCGGTCCGGCGCTGCCCTGGCCGGTGCAGCGGGTCATCGCCCACGCGGCCATGGCGCATATGAGCCCGGACATCCACATCGGCATCAATCCCGGTTTCTCCCGGATCCGCGCGGTGCTCGGCAACCGCATCGCCGAACTGACGCCGCTGTCGCCGCTGGCCGGTTACTCGTTCTCGGTGACCTCCCTGATTCTGGGGAATCGCACGTCGTTCGGCGTCGTCACCGATCCGGCCGCCCTTCCGGCGGGGTACGCCGCGACCTTCGCAGAGAACTTCGACCGCGTGCTGCGCGAGGCAGCACCGTCGGCATGAGCCGGGAAGAGACCGGAGAACAATGAGCAACGTCACCGAGCTGCTGTTCGAGCAGCCCGCGTCCACTACCACCGGACTGTGGAGTGGAAGCGACACAACGGAATTGGCCTTCCACAGCTGGGAGCGGGTGCGCTCCCGCGCCCGCCGGATCGCGGGCGGTCTGGCGGGGGCGGGCGTCGAGCACGGCGGATCGGTCGCCATCCTCGCCGGTGAACCCGCCGACGTGGCTGCGCTGGTGCAGGCGAGCTGGATGCGCGGCGCGGCGTTCACCATGCTGCATCAGCCGACGCCCCGCACCAATCTGGAAACCTGGGTGGCCGACACCCGCGCCGTGGTGGCCATGCTGGGTGCGGCGGTGATCGCGGTCGGCGAGCCGTTCGCCGCGGCCGTGCGCGACCTGGATCTGGGCGCGCCGATCGTCTCGGTCGAGGACCTGGCGGCCGCCACCGAGGTGGAGCCGGTGCCCGCCGCCGAGGACGATATCGCCATTCTCCAGCTGACCTCCGGCACCACCGGTGTCCCGAAGGCCGTCGCCATCTCGCACGGCAATGTCCGGCAGAACCAGCACGCCATGGTGGCGGCCGCCGGGTTCCGGCCCGAGGACGTGGTGGTCAGCTGGCTGCCGCTCTACCACGACATGGGCATGGTGGGCATGATGCTGACGCCCATGCTCGCGCAGGCGACCGCGGTCATCACCACCCCGCTGGCGTTCCTGAAGAGCCCGCTGAAGTGGGCCGAGTACATCACCCGGTTCAACGGCACCTACACCGCCGCACCGAATTTCGCGTACTCGCTGCTCGCCCGGCGGCTCAAGCGCGCCCCCGAGGGCGCGTACGACCTGTCCACCCTGCGGGTCGCGGTGAACGGCGCGGAGGTCATCGACGAGAGCACACTCGACGAATTCGTCACGGAGGCGTCGCGTTTCGGCCTGCGGCCGGAGGCCGTCATGCCCGCCTACGGCATGGCCGAGACCACCCTGGCGGTGTCGTTCGCCCCGGTGACCGAGATGTTCTCGGTGGATGTCATCGACGGCGAGGTGGCCGAGCGCGACGGGGTCGTGCAGCGCGAGCAGGTCCAGCGGACACGGTCTCTGGCCAAGCTGGGCGCACCCGTGCCGGGTATCGAGCTGCGCGTGGTCGACGAGAGCGGCACCGTCCTGCCCGCCGACCGCATCGGCAGCATTCTGGTGCGCGGTGACGCGGTGACCACGCGCTACCTGGGACCGGACGGGTACTCCTCGGCGGTGGACGCCGAGGGCTGGCTGTCCACCGGCGACCTCGGCTATGTCACCGAGAGCGGCGAGATCGTGGTCACCGGACGCAAGAAGGACGTCATCATCGTGGCGGGCCGCAATATCTCGCCGACCGTGGTGGAGCGGGCCGCGGGTGTCGTCTCCGGCGTGCGTCCGGGCGGCGTGGCGGCCGTGGCGGTGCGACTGCCGTCCATGGCCCGCGAGGGCATCGCGGTCATCGCCGAATCCGATGCGGCCGCCGACGCCGATGAGGCCGAACGGATTCGCAAGGAGGTGGCGCGCGCGGTGTACGACGATGTCGGCATCGCGCCCGCCGTGGTCACCATCGTGACGAAGGGGGCGCTGCCGAAGACCCCGTCGGGCAAGCTGCGCCGCTCGCTGGCGACCAGCCTGATCCCGGCCTGAGGTCACGACAGGCGTCGCAGGCCAACAACGAGAGCGGGGCCGGATCGGAATTCCGATCCGGCCCCGCTCTCGGCGTACGGGTCAGCGGCGCTGCTCGGCGGCGTGGCGGTAACCCCGCGCCGCCAGCGGACCGAAGACGACGATCAGGCCGAGGGTCCACACCACCGTGAGGACGAGCGGTTTCGCCACCGCGCCGCTCTCGGTCAGGCCGCGAATGGCATCCACCGCCGGTGTCATCGGCTGGTGCCGCACCACCGGCTGCAACCAGCCCGGATATTCGGAGACCGGCGCGAAGCCGCCATTGAAGAACAGCAGCAGCAGGAACAGCCCGCCCAGCTGCTGCACGGCCTGCCGACCCGAGGCCACCGTGGCCATGGCGATCACCGGCACCGCGATGCCGACCGCGAACACCATGGGCACCACCACCGCGCCGACGGCGGCGGCGATCCCGTGCTCGAAGCGGAACCCCAGCGGCACCGCCACGGCGAACAGCACCACGGTCGCGATGCCGGTGCGCAGCGCCTCGGCGAGCAGCCGCCCGGCGATGAAGCCCGCGCGCGGCACCGGCAGCGTCCAGGTGCGCGCCAACAGCCCGGTATCACGTTCTCGGATCAGGCTGATCGCCGTGGCGAGGGTGCCGAACAGCGCACCCACCAGCGCCACCAGACCGGTATTGCCGTACACGCTGTCGCCGCCGCCCATGGCGGTCACCGTCTTGCCGAGCACCAGCTGGAACATCAGCAGCATGAAGGCGGGAAAGACCAACGACTGCACCACGATGCCTGGATCGCGCGACCAGGAGCGCAGCAGCGCGCCCGCGTGCACGAGCGATTGCCGCAGCAGCGGAACAGCTCGGCGCGGTGGCCATGTAGTGGATGCGTCGGTGGAATCGATTGCGGTGGCACTGGATTCGGTTGAGGTCATGGCTTCCTGATTCATCGGCTCACCTGCGTCCGCCCCGCCGCGACGATCGCGATGCCGCCCGCGGTGAGCAGCGCCGCCGCCCAGACGAGAGCGGCCGTCAGGTCGATTCCGGTCCCGGTCGCCAGCGTGCGCAGCGCATCGGTGAACACCGACATCGGCTGATTGCGGACGAACGGCTGCGCCCAGTCCGGAAACCCTTCCGCCGGAACGAGTCCCGTGGACGCCATCACCAGGATCAACTGCGGGATCATGAGGATGCTGGCGATGGACACCGAATTGCGCGCGACCGTGCCGACCGCGTCGGTGAGCATGCTCAGCGCCAGCCCGAAGACCACCACCAGCGCCAGGAAAGCCAGTGTGTGCCAGGCGGACCCGTGGAACCGGAAGCCCAGCGAGTAGCCGATGCCGAGACCGCCCACCAGGGCCAGCAGCATGCGCACCACCACCCAGGCCATCCGGCCCAGGAACGGCGTGACGCGCGGGATGGGCAGCGACATCATGCGTTCGTGCACCCCGGCCCGCGCGTCGTGCCCGGCGGTCTCGGTGGCGGTGATGGCGGTGAACAGTCCGGCCTGCAACAGAATGATCGGGGTGAGGAACTGCGCGTAGTCGCCGCCGCCCAGTTCGAACTGCCGGTGCAGCGGCACGTAGAAGCAGACGAAGAAGACGACCGGCCCGAACACGGCGAAGATCGCGTCGCCGGAACGGAGCGCGGCCACGATCTTCTGCCGGGCCAGGGTGGCGGTGGCCGCGCCCAGTCGCACCGAGGCGCGGGCGACGCCGCCGCGCGCCGGGGTGACGGATACGGGAGCGAGGGTGGTCGATGCCATCAGTGCTGCTCCGTGAGTTGCAGGAACACCTCGTCCAGCGACGGCTGCCGCAGCCCGATGTCCACCACGTCGATGCGTTCGCCGCGCAGCCGCGCGATCACCTCGGACACGGTGTCCATGCCCTCCGGGGCGCGGACCACCAGGCGCGGATGGACGGTACTCGCGGCGGCGCTCCCGTCCGCGGGGGCCTCGACCAGTTCGAATCCGTCGAGCAGGGACAGCACCCGCGCGGTGTCGTCGCGCTCGATCAGGGTGACCTCGCAGACGGCCGCTCCGACTTGCTGTTTCAGCTGGCCGGGCGTACCGGCGGCGACCACCGAGCCGCGGTTGAGCATGACGATGTGATCGGCGAGCCGGTCGGCCTCCTCCAGATACTGCGTGGTGAGCAGCACGGTGATGCCCTCGCCCCGCAGTCCGGCGACGGTCTCCCACACCGCGGCGCGGCTGCGCGGGTCCAGGCCCGTGGTCGGTTCGTCCAGGAACAGCACCTCCGGGCGGGTGACCAGCGCGCTGGCGATGTCCACGCGCCGCTGCATGCCGCCCGAGAGCGCACCCACCCGGCGATCACGCACCGCCGCCAGATCGAACTGCTCGACCAGTTCGTCGATCCGGACCTTCAGCCCGGCCCCGCGCAGGCCGGTGAGCTTGCCGAAGACGGCCAGGTTCTCCACGGTGGTGAGTCCGGCGTCCAAGGCGGCGTACTGCCCGGTGAGCGAGATCAATTCGCGCACCCGCGCCGCGTCGGCGACCACGTCGTGCCCGCAGATGCGGGCTCGTCCCGAGGTCGGCCGCTGGAGCGTGGACAGCAGTGTGACGGTCGTGGTCTTGCCGCTGCCGTTGGGGCCGAGCAGGCCGAGCACCTCACCGGGCGCCACCTCGAAAGATATCCCCTGCAACGCCGAGACCTCGCCGTATGTCTTGACCAGATCGGCGACCTGTATGGCGGGTTCGGTCGACACCTTGCATCCTTCCGTACTTTTATTAGGCAAGGCTAGACTAACTTACCGCGAGTGTAGGTGTGACCTGCCTCGCTCCGCACCAATCACTTTGGGAGACCTCACACTTCGGCGGCCATACTCGACTTAGGATTGACTTGCCTAATTTGCCTGGCTAGCGTGTGCTCTCGCTGCACGTTTCGCACGCTGTTCGAGAAGGGCTGTCATGCCAAAGTTCATCAAAGTCGTCGCCATCGCCGTCTTCGCCGCCATCCTCGGCCTGGGCTTCGCGCAGCCCGCGTCCGCCGATGTGTCCATCCGCGATTCGCAGGTCTCCGACCTCTACGTCCGCGCCGACGTGCCGAGCCTGCACCAGATCGAGAAGCAGTTCGCCGCGTTCTGGAACCCGAACATCGGCATGGACGCCAAGGTGGAGGTGAGCTACAACGGCCCCAGCGCCCGCGGCGCGCTCGAGCGCGTCATGAGCAACAGCGCCACCATGGACTTCTTCTCCATCCAGGGCCGCGCGCTCGGCCCGGTGAACGTCGCCGGCAACACGATGTCGGTCCAGGTCGAGGGCCTGATGGCGGGCTTCCCGGCCACCAGCACCACCTACCACTACATCCGCGAGGGCGGCCTGTGGAAGTTCGACTGGAAGAGCATCTGCCAGTCGATGCAGTGCGCCGGCAACCCGGACTTCGGCTACTGAGCCACCGCTGACACCGGCGCGACCCCCTGATTGCGTCCACGCGATCCGGGGGTCGCGTTGTCGTGTCGGCACCGGAGAGGAACGAATCCGATTGTGAAACAGCTAGTCAGGACTGCCCTATGATCAGCGTTCGCGGTGTGTCCAAGCGCTTCGGCGACACCGTCGCCGTGGACGACGTCAGCTTCGAGGCCGAACCGGGGGCCATCACCTATCTGCTCGGGCCCAACGGCGCGGGCAAGACCACGGTCATGCGCATGATCGCCGGGCTGGCGCGGCCGAATTCGGGGTCGATCACCATCAATGGCAAGACCCTGCACGACTTCCCGAACACCCTGCGCGAGATCGGGTTCAGCCTCGGCGCGTTCGCCCGCAATCCGCAGCACACCGCCACCCAGCACCTGCGGTGGCAGGCGCGGCTGGGCGGTCTGCCCACCTCGACGGTCGGCGCGGCACTGGAGCGGGTCGGGCTCGAGCGGGTGGCCGGGCGGCCGGTCGGCAAGTTCTCCTACGGCATGTTGCAGCGGCTGGGCATCGCCTCGGCGCTGCTGGGTGATCCGAAGACCGTCGTGCTGGACGAACCCGCCAACGGGCTGGACGTCGAGGGCATCCTGTGGTTGCGCGAGCTGGTCGTCGGTCTGGCGGCGGAGGGCAAGTGCCTGCTGGTGGCCTCGCACAATCTCACCGAGGTGGAGATCACGGGTACCCGGATCGTCATCATGGGCAAGGGCGCGGTGCTGTCCGACACGACCAAGGAAGAACTGGTGGCGAAGGGAACCGAACCCCGGCGGCTGGAGTCGGCCTACATCGACATCACCAGCGGCAGTGTGGAATACGCGGCCGGAGGTGCGCGCTGATGTCGATCGCCTACCTGGTCCGGGCCGTCCGCGCGGAAATGGCGAAACTGTCGTGGCGCAGCTCGGTGTGGTACTCGGTGGTGCCGCTGGCCGTGCTGATCCCGGTCGCGATCAACTTCGGCATCGCCAAGGCCACCCAGTCCAACGCGTTCCGGGGCGCGGGCGGCATGGACACCGACAACGCCGCCTACTGGATCCTCATCTTCTCCACCTTCATCCTCATGTCGGCCGGAGTGTCCTCGCTCAGCGCGGAATTCAAGGACCGCACCGCCGAGACGGCCTTCGCGATCCAGCCGCGGCGCTGGATCCTGCCGGTGGCCAAGCTGATCGTGTTCGGCGCGATCTCCGCCGTCACCGCCGGGCTCACCACCTTCGCGCTACTCGCCGGATTCCCGCGCGTATTTCCCGAGATCTGGGGTGAGGTCGACGCTTTCTCCGCCGACGGCGTGCGCCTGCTCATCGCGGTGCCGATCTTCGCCCTGCTCATCTGCGCGCTGGGGCTGGGACTCTCGGCGCTGGTGCCCAAGCCCGGCCTGGTCGTCATGATCGTGCTGCTGTGGAAATTCGGCATCGAGGTGTTCGTCACCTTCATTCCGGGCGATCTCGGGCTGCTGCTGCAACGGCTGTCGCCGTTCAAGAACGGTGAACTCGGCGTGGGTCAGCTGGCGACCATCGAGAGCTACTTCGGTGGGCAGAACGGCTCGCTGGTCTACTTCGCGGCACTGTGCGTGGTGATCTTCGTGGTGGGCACCGTGCGGCTGTCCATGGTCGATACCCGAAGCGAGTAGAGCGAGTAATTCGCCGCCGTACCCCGCGAGCACGAACCGCATACGAACAGGCCGCCCGGCCGGAACCTTCGGGTTCCCGCCGGGCGGCCTTCGGTCCTTCGTGGCCTTCGGTCCTTCGTGGGCTTCGGTCCTTCGCGGCCTTCGGTCCTTCGTGGGCTTCGGTCCTTCGCGGACGTGCGCGCGAATCCGCCGGGCGGTCAGACCCGTTCGGCGGCGGCGATCCGCCAGCCCGCGGCGTTCTGCTGATGCGCCCAGAACTCCGCGAAGCGCCCCGAGGCGTCCAGCAGTTCCCGCACGGTGCCGTCCTCCACGACGCGCCCGTCCTCCAGGAAGAGCACCCGGTCCGCGCCCGCGATGGTGGACAGCCGGTGGGTCACCACGATGCGGGTGCGACCGCGCGGATCGTCACCGATGGCGGCGACCACGGCGGCCTCGTTCTCCGCGTCGAGCGCGCTGGTGCCCTCGTCCACCAGCAGCACCGAGGACTCCTTCAGTAGGGCGCGGGCGATCGAGACCCGCTGCCGCTCACCGCCGGACAGCGCGGTGCCCTCATCGCCGACGAGGGTGTCCAAGCCGTCGGGCAGGCGGTCGGCGAAGGCGTCCACCCGCGCCAGCCGCAGGGCGGTGGCGAGCTGCTCGTCATCCGCGTCGGGATTGCCCGCGAGCACGTTCTCCCGGATCGTCCCGGCGAACAGGTACGGCTGCTGGAAC
The DNA here is from genome assembly GCF_030767025.1 of Nocardia sp. CC227C. Taxonomy (GTDB): domain Bacteria; phylum Actinomycetota; class Actinomycetes; order Mycobacteriales; family Mycobacteriaceae; genus Nocardia. Next base: position 403,003 of record NZ_JASITE010000005.1, read on the forward strand.
ACCATGCTGGTATCGGCCGGGCGGTGCGCCGCGTCCACCGACGCGCGGTCGACGCCGCCGATCCGGACGCTGCCGGAGGTGGGCGTCTCCAGGCCCGCCACCAGTGCGAGCAGGGTGCTCTTGCCGGAGCCGGACGGGCCGACGACGGCGGTGGTCTCCCCGGCCCGGAATTCCAGATCCAGTCCGTCGAGCACCGGCGCGCCGTCCCCGTAGGTGAAACGCACGTCGCGCAGTTCGACCGCGGCGGGCTCGCCGTCGGCCCGGTCCGCCGCGGGCGCGCCGGCCGGTCCGCCCGCGTCGATGACGGTCCGGATGTCGCGCAGGGCGTTTCGGCTGGTCTCCACCGCGGCAGCCAGATCGCCCATGGCGGCGAACGGCTCCAGGAAGCGCACCACGACCACGATGAGCGCGATGGCCTCCGGAATGCCGATGGTGCCGCGTACGGCCAGCCACGCGGTGGTGCCGGCGAGCAGCAGCAGCGCGATCTGGCTGGCCAGGCTGAACAGCACCTGGCCGGGGATGTTCAACAGCAGCAGGCGAACCGTGGCACCGTGTTGGGCGGCCAGCGCCGCGCCGGTCTGGCTGCGCTCGGGTTCCACCCGGCGGGCCGCGCGCAGCGCGGCCTGGGTGCGCGCGAATTCCAGAATGCGTTCGGTGAGCGCGCTGTTGGACTCGGCCGCCACCCGATCAGCGTGCCGGGTGATGCGCCCGGTCGCCCACAGCGCGCCCAGCAGCAGCGGCACCGCCAGCAGCGCGACCAGCGCGAGTTGCCAGGCGATCGGAATCAGCGCCAGGGCGATGGCGATCGGCAGCAGGATCGCCTGGATCACCGGGGTCACCAGATAGCCGACCAGACCCACCAGATCCGGTCCGGTGGTGGCGATGGCGCGGCGGGTGGTGGCCGCGTTGTCCTCGCTGAACCAGCGCAGCGGAATGCGCGCCACCTGCGTGGAGACGTCGCGCTGCGCATGGTCGAGGATGGTGAAGCCGAGGTCGAAGCCGACCCGGGAGGCGATCGAGTCCACGATCCAGCCGCCCGCCACCGCGACGGTCAGCAGCGCCACCCAGCGCCAGGCGTCGGCGGGGGTGTCGCCGAACAGCGCCGAGACCAGCGGCACCACGAACACCACCGCGATGGCGCGCAGGATGGTGGAGATGACGGTCAGCGCGAGATAGCGGGCCACCAGGCCGCGCTGCTCGGCGGGCAGCAGCATCAGTATGGTGCGCGTCATCGCACGGTCTCCTTCACATCGGCGGCGACGGCTCCGGCCTGCCACAACTGCTGGTAGCGGCCCTCGGCGGCGATCAGTTCGCCGTGGGTGCCGGTCTGGGTGATGCGGCCTTCCTCGAGCACCACGATCCGGTCGGCCTCGGTGATGGTGCGCAGCCGGTGCGCGATCACCAGCACGGTGCGGCCCACGGCCAAGCGGTCGATGGCCTGCTGCACCAGGTATTCGGATTCGGGATCGGCGAAGGCGGTGGCCTCGTCCAGGATCAGCACCGGGGTGTCGGCGAGCAGCGCCCGCGCGATGGTGAGGCGCTGCCTCTCACCGCCGGACAGCGTGGTGCCGGAACCGAGTTCGGTGTCGTAGCCCTGCGGCAGCCGCAGGATTCGCTCGTGGATCTGGGCGTCGCGGGCGACCCGTTCGATGGCGTCGTTGGAGGCGTCCGGGACGGCGAGGGCGATGTTCTCGCGCACCGTGCCGCGGATCAGCTGGGTGTCCTGGAAGACGAAGCCGATGCGGGTGTACAGCTCGTCGGGGGTGAAGCTGGTGATGTCGCGCCCGCCGACCCGGATCGAACCGCTCTCGATGTCGTGGAAACGCGCCAGCAGCGCGGCCAGAGTGGACTTACCGGCCCCGGACGGGCCGACGAGCGCGGTGACGGTGCCCGGCTCCAGGGTGAGCGAGATGTTCGCGACCACCGGGACACCCGGGCGGTAGCCGAAGGTGACGTCGTCGAATTCGACATGGCCCGGCTGCTTCTCCGCCGCCGACCCGGAGTCGCCGTCGCGCACCGCGAGTTCGGGCTCGTCCAAGGCCACCTGGATGTGCTGGGCGGCGAGGCGGCCCTCCCGCAGCCCGGACAGGCCGTAGCCGATGCCCAGCAGACGCGAGCCGAAGGTGGTGCCCAGGAACAGGAACGGCAGCAGGTCGACCGGGTCGATCCGGTCGGACACCACCAGCGCGGTGCCCACGGTGAGAATGAGCCACAGGAAGGTGACCGGGCGGGTGATGAGGTCCATGGCGGACTTCTTGCCCACGAACGGCCGCTGCCAGTTGTCCAGGAAGCGGATGTAGTCGTCGAGGCTGCGCCGGAACGGTGACGCCGCCGCGCCGCCGAACACGCGGATCACCGGCTGGCCGTCGAGGTAGGAGGTGGCCTCGGCGTTCATGCGTTCGGCCCAGCGCTGCGACTGCATGATCTTGGGTCCGGAGGACGCCATCATGGTCAGCATGGTGAAGACATAGCCGAGCACCGGGACCAGCAGCACCAGCGCCAGCCGCCAGTCCACCCAGAACAGGTAGCCCAGCACGGCCAGCGGCGCGACCACCGCGGCGACCGCGTCGGTGACGGCGTGGGTCACCAGGTAGTGCAGCGAGAGGGTGTCGCCGGTGATCAGCTTGTTGATCTTGCCGGAGCCGCGGGCGGTGAACCAGCCCAGCGGCAGCCGGGCCAGCTTGCTCAGCAGGCGGCCGCGCAGATCGCGGCTGAACCGGGCGTCCACGGTGTGCAGCCACAGTTGCAGCGCCGATTCCAGCACCGCGCCGAACGCGAACAGGCCCAGCGCCCACAGGCCCAGGGACCACAGGGTCGATTCGTCGCCGCCCGCCAGCAGCTCCCGGGCCAACTCCACCAGCAGCAGGAAGGGCGCGAGCTGGACCAGGGTGACCAGAACCTGGAGGATGCCCGCCACCCACAGCTTGGCGCGGATATCGGCGAACAGGCGGCTGCCCGCCTGGGAGCGCCAGCGTCCGCGCGGCGCGGCGGCGGGGGTGTCGGCGCTCGGTGCGCTCACGGCGGGGGCGGCCGGGGTGTCGACGGCCGGTTCGATGACCGTCACGGTCTCGTCGACCGGTGCCGCCTCGGCGGCGGCCGGGGCGTTCGCGGCCTGCGCGCGCTCGGAGCCGTCGCGCTCCTTGCCCATGGACCGACCGTGCACCCAGTACGCCTGGGCGTAGACATCGCTCTTGGGGAAGCCGAAGTCGTCCTTCAGCCGCGCGCGGATGTGTTTGAGCGACTTGGACTCCGGACCCGCCCACGCGTACCAGTTGGACCAGTCGCGGGCCTCGAGCGCGGCGGCGAAGGAGTTCTCCGAGGTGCGGGGCACCCAGTGCACCCGGGCGCGCGGATGCTCGGTGAGCGGGATGAGCAGATCGTCGTCGTGGTGCTTCTCCAGGTACACCTCGATCGCCACCTGCGGCGGCACGGCGGCCAGAATCGAGTTGATGGCCGGGATCGAGGCGGAATCGCCGATCAACAGGTACCCGGCGGGCAGATCCTCGGGGATCGGGAAACCCTTGGAGCCGAACGAGGCCACCTCGACCGTTTCCCCACCTGTGACCCGGCAGGCCCAGGCCGAGGCCGGTCCGGCGGGTTCGTGCAGCACGAAATCCACGGCGAAGCGCCCGGTTTCGAGATCCGCCTCGGCAATGGTGTAGCCGCGCTGGAATTCGGAGTCGGAGCCTTCCGGGTCCGGGAACCAGATCCGCAACCAGGCGGTCGGTTCGAGCGTGATCTCCTCGAAAAGGCTGGGCGAGGTCAGCCAGACCCGCAGCATGCGCGGCGTCGTCTGTTCGGTGTCGAGTACCGTTGCCGTGTGGTACTGAACGCCGAAGCCGCGTAGCACCGCCCCCTGAAACCCTCTGCGCGCCATTATCGCCTGTCCTCCGATCGATGTGCGGCGGAGGCGGCCCCACCTCAGCGCCAGCCGCACAGTCTCTCAGCTGGGGTTCCCACCTCCGACTTTGGGTAGCCTACACATACTTGGCACGCTTCGGACCAGTAGACGGCCACCGATCCACGCCGACAAGATCGAAGATTCGACCCGGCCGGATTCGGGTACTCCCTGCCCAGCGAGCCATCGTGGAGTCGAACCGAACCCGGAGGCCGACGATGATGTCGAAAAAACGTACGGAATTCCGCTCGCCCAACACCGAGATGGCCGACACGCCCACCGAGCGGCCACGCCCCAACCGCTCGGCCTGGGGTCACACCCGCTTCGACGCGCAGATCGCGCGCCTACGCCGGGAAGCCCTGGCGGCACTGGACGAATCCGACCGCGCCTAGCCGCGCCGTCGCATGAGGGACCGGCGTTCGTCCGTGACGGCCGCCGGAACCGCCGGAGCCGTTCGGCTGAGTCGGAATGTCGATCCCCTCCACCATCACCTGCGGTTCGGGCAGGGTGGCAGCGGCGATGGCGTAGGTGCGCCCGGCCGCGCTGAAGGTGACCCGCTCGGCGACCAGCCGGTTGGCGCGCAGTTCTCCGATCACCTCTCCGATCACCTCCGATGCCAGTTCGGCGGCCTCGTGCGCGACGTCCGGTTCGAACTCGAGTTGCCCCGTCTGCGCACGCTCGCCTATCCGACCGGCATCGACGGCTGGGCCCCCGCCCGCGCGGGTGTCCCGGGCAGGTCGTCGTCGTGGGAATCGAAGCGGGCGGACAGTTTGCGCAACGGTGCGGGAGCCCACCAGTTGGCGCGACCGGCCAGGCGCATGAAGGCCGGGACCAGGATCGCGCGGATGATCGTGGCGTCGACGATGATGGCCACCGCCGTGCCGATGCCGAGCATCTGGAGGTACATGACGCGGCCGGTGGCGTAGAGCGAGAAGGAGACGGCCAGGATGACCGCGGCGGCGGTGATCAGCGGGGCGGCGCGTTGCAGGCCCTCCAGCACGGCGCGGCGGTTGTCACCGGTGGCGCGGTAGCGCTCGGCGATGCGGGAGAGCAGGAACACCTCGTAGTCCATGGAGAGGCCGTAGGCGACGCAGAAGAGCAGGATGGGGAAGGCCGGATCCAGGGTGCCGATCGGAGTGAAGCCGAGAGTCGATGCGAGCGCCCCGTTCTGGAAGATGAAGACCAGTGCGCCGAACATCACCGCGAGGCTGAGCAGGTTCAGGACGATGGCTTTCAGCGGGATCAGCAGGCTGCCCGACATGAGGAACACCAGCACGAAGGTGACCACCGCGATGAGCACCGCGACCAGGGGGATGCGGTCGGTCAGCGTCGCGCGGAAGTCGGTGAGCTCGGCGGGATAGCCGCCGACCAGCACGGTGTCGAACGGCGTCGGGACCGCGCGCAGCTGTGCCACGAATCCGGGCACGTCGGTGCCCGCGAGCACTTCCCGCAGCGGAATCGCCTCCAGCCGAGCGCCGGTGTCGCCGACGAAGCGCTCCGGATGCGGCGCGGCGCGCACCGCGCGACCGTCCACATAGACACCGGCGGCCGAATTCACCTGTGCCACACCGTCGATGCGGGACAGCTCGGCGGCGTAGCGGGCGATGCGGTCCGCGTCCACCTGCCGACCGTCCGGCGCGACGAAGTGGACGGCGTCATTGGCTTCGACGGTGAAGCCGGCGCGCAGTTCGTCGTACGCCTGCCGGGTCGAGGCGCTGGGCGGCAGCACCCGGTCGTCGGGCAGGCCGATCCGCATACCGAGGGCGGGCGCGGCGAGCACGGCGATCAGCAGCAGGCCCGCGATCGAGAAACGCACCGGATAGCGCATGACGGCATCGCCCAAGCGATACCAGAAGCCGCCTTCGGTGTCGGCGGCGGCGCGGGGGCGGCGCGGCTGCGCGCGGTGGCCGATCACGGCCAGCGCCGCGGGCAGCAGGACCAGTGCGCCGAGGCAGGCCATCAACACCACCAGCACCCCCGCGTACGCGAACGACCGCAGGAACGAGTACGGGAAGACCAGCAGCACCGCCAGCGCCGCCGCGACCGTCGCGCCGCTGAAGAGCACCGTGCGCCCGGCGGTGCGCACCGAGGTGATGACGGCATCGGAAACCGTTGCGCCCCTGTCGAGTTCCTCACGGAACCGGGTGATGACGAACAGGCTGTAGTCGACGCCCAGACCGATCCCCATCACCAGCGTGATATTCGCCGCGAAGGTCGAGACGTCGGTGAGGGCGGCGACCCCGCGCAGCGCGGCGAGGGTGGCGACCACCGAGAACACGCCGACGCCCAGCGTGCACAGCGCGAGCCGGGTGCGCCGGAACAGCAGGAGCAACAGCAGCAGCATCACGGGCAGGATGATCACCTCGGCGCGCAGGAAGTCCTGCGCGGCCTGGGCGCTGATCTGACCGGAGGCCGCCTCGGCGCCCGCCACCTGCACCCGCACGGTGTCGTCGGATCGGGTGTAGGCGGGCAGCAGCCGGTCCACGATCTCGGCGCGCGCCTCGGTGGCCGAGCCCGCGACATGGGCGAGGACCACCGCGTGCCGACCGTCCCCGCTGCGCATGGTCGGATCACCGTCCTCGGACCAGTACGACCAGGCGTCGGCGACGGCGGGATCGGCGTGCAGTTCCGCGGTGAGCTCCCGCCCGGCGGCGGCGACCCGGTCGGCGTCCACATCGCCCTCGGGCGCGGTCACGAGCAGGATGAAATTGGCGTTTCCCGTGTGGAATTCGCGCTGCAAGAGCTCCTGCGCGCGTACCGATTCGGTGCCGGGAGCCTCCCATCGGTTCAGGATCATCGCACCCATCGCGCCCGCGCCGATCACCCCCAGCACGATGGTGAGCAGCAGCCCGGCGGCCAGGACCGGCCGGGGTCGGTGGGCGAGAAGGATGCCGAGTCGGTGCAGTACAGGCATGGGTGGACTCCGTCGGTCTGCTAGCCTTGGCGATTACGAGAGACGTCTCGTGTTTTTGAAATTACGAGAGACCTCTCGTATTTGTCAACAGGAGGTGCGATGCCCCAAGCCCGCCCCGTCCGCCGTCAGGAGCGCGGCAAGCAGCGCATGTCCGTCATCCTGGACGCCGCACTGGAACTGTTCGGCGAACTCGGCTACGAGGCGACCTCGACCAATGCCATCGCCACCCGCGCCGGTGTCTCGCCCGGTTCGCTCTACCAGTTCTTCGCCAACAAGGAGTCCATCGCGGAGGCCCTCTCGACCCGCCTGGTCGACGCCTTCCGCACCGCGCACGCCTCCGCCTTCGATCGCTCCGATCTCGCCGAACTCCCCCTCGACGAGCTCATAGACCACCTACTGGACCCGTTGATCGCCTTCAACCTCGACAACCCCGGGGCCAAGGCGCTGTTCACCAACCCCGATATGCCACCCACCCTCGCCCAGGGCACCAAACCCCTCCAGGACGCCGTCCTCGGCCGCGCCGAAACGGTCATCGCCACCCGCTACCCCGACCTGCCGACCACCGACCGCCGCCGCGGCGCCCTCATCGCGGTCCAGATCGTGCGGGCGACCATGCCCGCCATCGTCGCCGCGGCCGAACCCGAACGCACGGCCCTGATCCGCGAGACCAAGCGCGCCCTGCGCGGCTACCTCACCGAACTCGCTCGCCGCTGACGCGGTGCGGATACCGCGGAGCGCGTGTCCAGGCAGCGATGCGGTCAGTTACCGAAACCGACCAGTGCGTCGGACAGGTTCTCCACCTCGAGCACCTCGAGGGCCTGCTGGCGCACATCGGGGCAGGTGTTGGTGGTGGCCTCGTCGATGATGGTGGTATCGGCGATCACCTCGTCGTTGAGTCCCTCGTTGCGGATGGCCCAGTTCTGCACGGTGCCGTTGAAGGTGACCTTGGCGAGGGTCGCGCCCTGGTCGCGCCAGTTGTCGAGTTCGGGCTCGATCATGTCGCACAGCTGCTGGGCGGCGGCGGGCGTCACCACGTCCTCGTCCTCGCCGGGAGCGGTGGTGGCCGTCGCCGTGGTGGTGGCGAGATCCGGCGTGGTCATGGTGGTGGTGTCCTCGACGCCGGGCTCGTCGTCCCCGCAGGCCGCCAGCATCGCCCCGGCCGCGATGAACCCGGCGGCCACGGTGGTACGAACGATCTTGTTGCAGGACATCGGCATAGCTGCCTCCTCGTCAGATGTGGGAACCTCTACGGCGGCGTTACCCGGACAGCACCGATTGATGCGGGCAATGCCTCAATCGAGGTACACCCCGCGGTCACCCGTGGTGTTCCGTCCGCGCGGACTCTTCCTCGGTCTCGGCCAGCCGGTAGGCGCGGTTGCGGATCCGGTTGCGCAGCGGCGGCTGGCTGCTGTCGGTCCCGTGGGTGTTCGACGGTCACGAGTTCATTCCGGCGCTACCTGACGGCTACCCGACTCCGCCACGATCACCGGGTTCCCCCGCCCGAGGGGAGAAGATCGTTGCGAGGAGTACGGTGTGGCCGGGATGAGACAGTGGCGACTGGGTGCGGCGGTCGCCGCGGTGGCGGTGCTCGCCACGGCGTGCGGGTCCGACGACCGGCAGGCGGGTCCGGCGGCCGCGCCGGGCTGGGAGCGCGACGCCGCGAACAGCTACCACCGGCTGGCCACCTATCCGATCTTCGAGAATCGCCCGGACGGGGTGGCGGCCGACGCGGAGACCTCCGCGGAGATCTCGGCGGTCACCGCCGACGGCAACACCCTGATCTACACCGACGCGGCCGGAAAGCGCATCGGTTTCGTCGATCTCAGCGATCCGGCCGCCCCGAAGGGCGTCGGCACGCTGTCGCTCGAGCAGCTGGGCCACGCCGACGATCAACCCACCTCGGTAGCGGTCGCCGGTGAGTACGTGCTGGTCGTGGTGGACAGCAGCGGCGGCGACTTCACCGCGCCGTCCGGGCGCGTGGACGTGGTGCGCATCAGCGACCGCACCAAGGTGCACAGCATCGACCTGGGCGGGCAGCCGGATTCGATCGCGGTCAGCGAGGACGGCGCCCGCGCCGCCATCGCCATGGAGAACCAGCGCGACGAGGAGTTCACGCCGCCGGGCGGCGAGGAGGGCGATCTGCCGCAGCCGCCGACCGGCTTCGTGCAGGTCCTGAACCTGACCGGCGAGCCGCGGCAGTGGGCCGCCACCCCGGTGCGCATCGACGAATCCGCCGCTCGCGCGGCCGGTTTGGCAGCGCCCGAGGATCTCGAGCCGGAGTACGTGAGCTTCAATGCCCGCGGCGAGGTGGCCGTCACCCTCCAGGAGAACAACGGCATCGCGATCATCGACGCCGCCGCCGCGACCGTGCGGAAGGTGTTCTCCGCCGGACAGGTGTCGGCCGATGGCATCGACACCGCGAAGGACGGCCGGATCGACCAGAGCGGATCGCTGAAAGATGTCGCGCGCGAACCGGATTCGATCGCCTGGATCGGCGATGACCACGTGGTGACCGCCAATGAGGGTGACTGGAAAGGCGGCTCGCGCGGCTGGACCGTCTTCGACGCCGCCTCCGGCGCGGTGGTGTGGGACGCGGGTAACTCGTTCGAGCAGCTGGCGGTGCGCGTCGGCCTGTTCAACGACAAGCGCGCGGCGGCCAAGGGCACCGAACCCGAGGGCATCGCGGTCACCGAGCTGGACGGCGTCCCGGTGGTGCTGGTCGGTTCGGAGCGCAGCAATTTCGTTGCGGTGTACGACGTCTCGAATCCGGCCGATCCGGTGTTCCGGCAGGTGCTGGCGACCGGTGTCGGCCCCGAGGGCATCGTGCCGATTCCGAACCGGAATCTGCTGGCCGTCTCCTCCGAGGTGGACGACGCGGAGGCCGGGGTGCGCGGCACCGTCGGCCTGTTCGGCTACGGCTCCGAGTTCGCCGACGGCGGCGTCCCCGAGTTCCCGTCGATCGTCTCGGCCGACGCCGACGGCAAGCCGATCGGCTGGGGCGCGCTCGGCGCGCTGAGCCCCGATCCGGCGGCCGCCGACCGGCTGTTCACCGCCACCGACAATGCCTACGGCCCGGCCCGTATCCTCGGCGTGGACGTCTCGGCGACACCGGCCGTGATCGACACCCAGATCGCCGTCACCGACAACGGCACGCCCGCGGAACTGGATATCGAGGGCCTGGCGGCCCGAGCCGACGGCGGTTTCTATCTGGCCGTCGAGGGTGCGGACGGCCCCGGCAACCAGGTGCTGCGGGTGGCGGCCGACGGTGCGATCGAGCAGCGGATCCAGCTGCCCGCCGAGATCGCGGCCGGGCTCGGCAAGCAGGGCCTGGAGGGCGTCGCGGTGCAGGGCTCCGGCGACGACGAGACCGTGTGGGTGGTGCTGCAACGCGAGCTGAAGTCCGATCCGAAGGGTGTGGCCCGCATCGGCAAGTACCGGCCTGCCTCGGGCGAATGGCAGTGGTACGGCTACCGGCTGGACGGCACCGACACCGAGGGCGATTGGATCGGCCTGTCCGAGATCGCGGTCGACGGCGATTCCCTGCTGCTGCTGGAGCGCGACAAGCTCAGTGGCCCGAATGCGGCGCTCAAGGCGGTCACCCGCGTCGCCATCCCGACCGAGGCGGGCGTGACGGGCACCGACGCGCCGACCGTGCTGACCAAGACCACCGCCCACGATCTGCTCCCCGACCTGCGCGCCACCCGGGGCTGGGTGCAGGAGAAGGTCGAGGGCATGGCCATCGCGGGCAATGGTGAGCTCTACGTCGTCACCGACAACGACGGTCTCGACGACGCCACCGGCGAAACGGTGTTGCTCCGCCTCGGCACCCTGGACTGACCCGCAACGGCGAAGGGACGGCCGCGGACCGAGTGATCCGCGGCCGTTCCTTCGCCGTGAGCGCAAGAAGCGACAGACCCGACTCGACCTGTGCATGGCGGCACGACGGCTCGCCGCCGAACAGGGCCTGGACGCGACGACGACCGACGACATCGCCAAGGCGGTCGGGGTCTCGCCGCGCACCTTCTTCAACTACTACGAGACCAAGCTGGACGCCGTGGTCGGCCCGGTCGGCGAGATCGGAACACCCGAGGCGCGAACGGAATTCGTGGGCCGAACCGGTCAGCAAGCCGTCGGAGTGACGGGCGGCGGCGCCCAGCGACGCGAGCGGGGCGGGCCGGTGGGCAGGCCGAAATCCTGCCGGAAGCCCGCATACCGTCGACGCGCCGGGCACACCCGGTCCGACGCGGGCACGCCGCGACACCACGAGCGCCTGGATACGGCGGTCGAGGTCCCATGGTCGGGACCGGCGCGAGTCTCAGGCACGAGTCTCAATGTGGCGGTGGCGGTTTCACTGGTCCTCTACAAACTCGCCGGACTGTGCTGAGCCGGATCCGCGGCATCGGGCGAGTCCGGGTCCGGCGGGACCGCACACCGGGCGTAGGTCTGCTCCGGCCGCACGGTGATCACGTCGAGCCGCTCGACCAGCGATTCCGGCACCCGCCCGCCGTCGAAGTGCTCCGGCCCGGGAACGATCACGGCTTCGGCATCGAGCCTGGTCGCCTGCGCCTTCAACCGGGCCAGCGGCGGACGCCCGAAACTCGGGTCGTAGACGATCATGTCCGCGAAGTCGTAGCCGAGTCGCGCCGCGACCCTGCGTATCTCGCGCTGATCCCGGAGCCGCGCGGTGCCGGACACATCGGTCCGGAGATAACCGATCGCCGTCGGCCTACTACGCATGGGAACTCGCCGCGGCCTCTCCTGGTATTCCAGGACACCCCCGGGGAACACGAAAAGCCCGGTACGCACATTCATTTCGACCGCTCCTCACTGGTGACCGACATCGAATGGCCCGAATGGACCGGAACGAGAAACGAGGTTCCGGATCTCACGCTACGAATCGGAGCGTCCGCAGGGCCAGAAGTATGACAAAACTTTCCCATCTTCGCTGAACTGCTGGATCTATGAATCGAACGGGCGGATCATGAACAACAGCACGGAAAGTCCGTGCATATAGATGGAAACGGAGCTGACCATGCTCTTGGATTTCCTCGGCAAGGGCGGATCGGGCCTGAACGACTGTCCGACGCTCTTCGCAACCGACCAGGGCAGTTACGCGGTCATCGGTTGGGCCACCGACCGGACGGGGACAGTCGAGATCCCGCACCTGCTACTCGGCTTCCTGGAGCCGAACACATTCATCGGTGCCCGGTTGGAGGACACCGGCCGAGGCACATTCCTGGTATCCGGTCGCCCCATCACGGAGCGTGAGACGCTGGACCAGCTCGCGATGGAGACCTATGAGGCGCCTATCGAGGTTCCGAAGGTGGAAAGGACGTTCTACGGTGCAACTGCTTCGCGGCAACCCGTGGCCTGACCTGTTCGGACAGTGCCATCGAGAAGCGTTCCACCTCGAGGTCAGAGATACCTACGCCGTGCCGGACGAGTCGGAACCGTTGCGGCGGTTTCTGAATGGAGAGCCGGACGACAGCAGCTGGTTCGAACCGTGGGCGCAGCTCATGCGGGCGACGACCGAGCGGGGTGTGCGGGTGACCCGTGTTCGCGTCGTCACCGTCCCGCATGTGGACTACCAGCGGTGGCTGCTCGCGCTCGCGGCGCTGAACACCGCAGCGGGAGAGGATATTCGGTACCTGCCCAGACATCTGGCCGGGACCGTGCCCGCGGACGACTTCTGGTTGTTGGACGACGCCCGGGTGGTGTTCAACCTTGTCGATGAGAACGGGCGCGCTGCCGGAGCGGCGGCCATGACCACCGACCCTCGGATCGCGGAACAGTGTCGACAGACGAAAGAGCGCCTATGGCCCCTGTCCACCCCGTACGCGGATTACGCCGGTGAGCACGCGGCTGACATCCGGAGGTGAGTAGCGGCGTTCAGGAGGCTCGGCAGGCGCTCGGGCAGCGACTTCGAGAGATCCGGCGAAGGGCTGGCATCTCGGGCCGTCAGCTCGCGCGCCTGTCAGGCTGGCACGAGACCAAGGTCTCCAAGATCGAATACGGCAGGGTCAAACCATCCGATGCCGACATCCGTGCCTACTGCACACATGCGGGCGCGGGTGACCAACTCGACGACCTGCTGGCCACCGTCCACAACATCGACGCTGCCTACCTGGAGTACCGGCGTCAGCACGCGGCGGGACTGCAACGGGGGCAACAGAAGTCGGCCAGACTGGCCGAACGCTCGAAAATCGTGCGCATCTTCCAGCCCACCATCATCCCCGGCATCCTTCAGACAGCCGAGTACGCCGAGAGCATCCTGCGGCACTCCGTCGAGTTCTACCGGCTACCCGACGATGTGGACGGCGCGGTCGCCGAACGGATCGAGCGCCAGCAGTTCTTGTACCGCGGCGACCGTCGGTTTCACATACTCGTCGCCGAGCAGGCGCTGCACACGTCGGTTGGCACCGACAACGTGATGCTCGGACAGCTGGACAGACTCCTGGCGGTGGTCGGGCTGTCACGAGTTCTGCTCGGCATCATCCCGGCCCGGTCGGTTCCACCCATGCAGACGACGAACTTCGTGATGTTCGACAACCGGCTGGTGACCGTCGAGTCGATCACAGCCGAGCTGAGCATCACCCAACCGCGCGAACTCGCGCTCTATGGGCGGGCGTTCGATACATTGGCACGCCGGTCCGTCACCGGGGACGAAGCTCGGGGACTGATCCGGAAGGCGATAGCCGCGCGGAGCACCCCGTGACGGTTCACACCGGCACCTCGGCGGTCTCCTGGGTTCGGCCGCGGCGGCGAGTGCCGATGGTGCGGGTGATGATGCCGCGGGTGGGGGCGAAGAGGTAGGCCAGGGTGAAGGCGATGCCCTGGACCACGACGACCATGCCTCCGGGGGCGGTGTCCACGTGGTAGCTGATGTAGAGACCGGCGACCGAGCACACCACCGAGATGGTGGGGGCGATGAGCAGCATGTGGCCGAAGCGGTCGGTCAGCAGGTACGCGGTCGCGCCCGGGATGATGAGCATGGCCACCACCAGGATGACGCCGACCGCTTGCAGGGCGAGGACCGCGGTCAGGGCGAGCAGGGCCAGGAGGGCGGCGCCGAGCAGGCGGGGGCGCAGGCCGATGGCGTGTGCGTGGGTGGGGTCGAAGGCGTAGAGGGTGAAGTCGCGGCGTTTGAGCACCAGGGCGGCCATGACGATGGCGGCGAGGATCGCGATCTGGATCAGTTCCGAGCGGCCCACGCCGAGCAGGTTGCCGAAGATGATGTGGTTGAGGTCGGTATTGCTGGGGGTCACCGACACCAGGACCAGGCCGAGGGCGAACAGCGTGGTGAAGACGATGCCGATGGCGGCGTCCTCCTTCACCCGGCTGGTATCGCGCACCACGCCGATCAGGGCGACCGCCAGGAAACCGAAGAACACCGCGCCCACCGCGAACGGCGCGCCGACGATGTAGGCCAGCACCACGCCCGGCAGCACCGCGTGCGCGACCGCGTCGCCCATGAGCGACCAGCCGACCAGCACCAGCCAGCAGGACAGCGTCGCGCACACCACGGCGGTGATCACCGTGGTGGCCAGGGCGCGCACCATGAACTCGTAGCGCAGCGGATCGACGAACAGTTCGGTGAGTGTCATGGTCAACTCGCCTGCGCCAGTACACCGCTGTCGGAGACATCCATACCGAATGCCAGCGCCAGCTTTTCGGGCCGCAGCACCTCGTTCGGGTCGCCGTGCGCCAGCACCCGACGCATGAGCAGCACCGCTTCGTCCGCCAGTGCGGGCAGCGCGTGCAGATCATGGGTGGACACCAGGACGGTGGCGCCCTCGTCGGCCAGTTCCCGCAGCAGCGCCGAGATGGTGGCCTCGGAACGCTTGTCCACCCCCGCGAACGGTTCGTCCAGCAGCAGAATGGTTGCGCCCTGGGCGATTCCGCGTGCGACGAAGGCCCGCTTGCGCTGTCCGCCGGAGAGCTGGCCGATCTGCCGGTCGGCCAACTCGGTGAGTTCCACCCGCTCCAGCGCGTGCGCGACCGCCTCGCGGTCGGCGCGGCGCGGCCGACGGCTGAATCCCATCCGGCCGTACCGCCCGGTCATCACCACATCACGCACCGACAGCGGGAAATTCCAGTCCACGTCCTCGCTCTGCGGCACATAGCCCAGGGCGCCGGAGCGGCGCGCGGTCGCGGGTGCGCCGCCGTTCACGCGCACCGTGCCCCGATCCGGCTGCACCAGGCCCATAATGGCCTTGAACAGCGTCGACTTGCCGGAGCCGTTCATGCCGATCAGCCCGCAGACCCGCCCGGGCCGCAGGGTGAGGCCGACCCCGTCCAGCGCCAGCACTTCACCGTAATGGACTGCGACATCGTCGATTTCGATGGCCGGTGTCTCGATGGCGCGAGTCATGATCTCGCTCCCCTCAGCGCGGTGGTGATCGTCCGGACGTCGTGCCGGATGAGGTCCAGGTAGGTGGGGACCGGGCCGTCGGCCTCGGAGAGCGAATCCACGTACAGCGTGCCGCCGAAACGCGCACCGCTCGCCTCGACCACGCGTCGCATGGGCGCGTCGGAGACGGTCGACTCGCAGAACACCGCCGGAACCCGGTTGGCGCGCACGAACTCGATGGCCGAGGTGATCTGCTGCGGCGTCGCCTGCTGTTCGGCGTTGACCGGCCAGATGTACTTCTCGGTGAGTCCGGCGTCCCTGGCGAGATAGGAGAACGCGCCTTCGCAGGTCACCAGGGCGCGCTCGTTGGCGGGCAGCTCCGCGAGGGTGCCGGTCAGCTCGTCGTGCACCTGTTGCAGCTGCGCCTGATACGCCGCGCCATTGGCCTGGAAGTCGGCCGCGTGCTCCGGGTCCAGGTCGGAGAACGCGCGAACCATGTTGTCCACGTAGATTTTCACGTTCAGCGGTGACATCCACGCGTGCGGGTTGGGCTTGCCCGCGTAGGCGTCCTCCCCGATGGGGATGGGCGTGACCCCCTCGGTGACCACGATGTGCTCGACATCGAGATCGGCGACGAACTGCGCGAACCACGCTTCCAGGTTCAATCCGTTGTCGAGGATGAGGTCCGCGGTCGACGCGGTGCGGATATCACCCGGAGTCGGCTCGTAGCCGTGGATCTCCGCGCCGACCTTGGTGATCGACTCGACGGTGAGGTGGTCCCCGGCCACATTGCGGGCGATATCGGCGAGCACGGTGAACGTGGTCAGCACCACCGGCTTCCCGTCCCGGTCGGCGGGGCTGCCGCAGGCGCTCACGGCCACCATGGCGACGGCGAGCAGTGCCAGGGCGAACGCGCGGAAAAGCGAACGATGCAACGGGTGGAGCAAAACCTTCACCTGTCGAATCGTAAAGTTCGGCTTACCTAAATTTCAAGTCCAGAGTTCCAAAGAAACCGTAACGACCGGTAGGTCATGCTGGTGGCGGCTCCGGACGACTCGGCCGCACCACCACCGCACCGGGCCGGGCGGAGGTGGTGGCGGCGGTCGCCCGGATGCGGGCCCAGCGGCGGCGAATCGCCTCCTTGGTGTCCGGCCGCAGGCGATACACCAGCAGCATGCCCGCCGAACAGCCCGCGGTGATCGCCAGCGCGACCACGCCGGGCGCGAGCGCACGCACCGGCTCGGTCGGGCGATACCAGCCCGGCGAATAGGCGACTCGTTCGAAATCCCTGCCCCACAACGCAACCGCCGCCGACGGCACGAACAGCACGGCGATGCACAGCGGCGGCACCGTGGGGAACAGCGGTGTCGCCGCGCCGAGGCAGTAGCCACCCACGAACGCCACCGCGATCCCGCCCACGACGGCCGGCACCTGACCGTGCACCCCGGCGGCGACCGCCAGCACCGCGGCCACGGCCAGCACCGCCGTGAGCGCCGCCGCCACCAGCGGCAGCCCGCGGCGGTAGCCGACGTACAGGCCGAGCCCGATGGCGGCGACGAACAGCGGCACCGCCCAGTCCGGACGCGGCACGGTGACCGGGGTGCTCCCGGCCGCGGCGAATGCGACCATGAGCAGCAACAGCAGGCCGTCGCGGCCGGGCAGGAACAGCGCGGCGACGGTGGCCGCCACCACGATGAGCAGCACGCCGACGGTCAGCACGGACAGGTCGCGGCCGTCGCGCGCGAACCATTCCGAGGTCAGCAGGATGGTGGGAAAGATGATGCCCGCGGCCAGAATCGAACGCAGCGGCACCACATCGACCAGTCGTCGCACCGTCACCGGTTGCCGCCGGTGCTCGAAGGCGCACACTCCGGCCGCGACGACGAGCACCGCCGACAGCCCCACCGACGGCGCGTCCAGCAGCAGCCGATCCACCGGCGCGGGCGATTCGCCGGGAGCGGGCGCGGGCGTGAAGTCGCCCAGCAGAATGCCCGCCATGGCGCCGAACAGGAATCCGCTCGCGGTGGCTCTGCGCGGCCAGGCCAGTGTGCCGACGACGCCCATCAGCACACCGGCCAGGGCCGAATCGATGTAGGTGAGCGTCGCCTCCGCCGCAATGGCGCTACTCCACAGCAACTGGTCGATCAACAGGGCGATACCGGTCAGCGTGATGGTGGCCCAGGCAATGGCGGTACTCATCATCAGGGCGAACACCGCCGCGAGAATGGTCACGAAGGCCGCCGTCATGGTGGCCCGCGGCACCTGGAAGACAGCCAGGTCTATCGAGGCCACCGAGTGCGCGGACGGGTCTTCGAAGGGGTCGATCGGCACCATGACGGTAAGCCCGGCGAGGGCGGCCGTCAGGCACACCGTTCCGGCTTCGAATCCCGCGCGCAGGCGCCGCACACCCACAACAATGACCCAATCCAGACGGTTCGGCAATGACCCGGCGACCTGCGGTGTGGCGGTTTGCCCCGCGCCCTCGGGCACTCGGCCAGCGACCCTGATCACCTCGCGCGATCCCGGCGACCTGGACGACTTCACCGCGGCCGTCCTCACCGACCTGGGTGGCCGACCTCGCTCCGGTCCGGCCGCCGGACGGTCCACGGCCAGGTCATCAGGGCCCACACCGTGACCAGGATGGCGGCGACGGTGGCCAGGTACCAGGGCCACGGGCCGAGTACGTCGAGCAGTGACGGGGTGCTGGGTTTGTCGTTGACGAAGCCGTAATTGGCGTCGACGAGCGAGTTGACCGTGTAGGTGACCGCGACCCAGGCCAGCGTGGCCAGCACCGCGAAGCGGTAGCTGCCCCAGTCGGGGCGCATCCCGATTCCCCAGGTCAGGTAGATGGCCGCCCAGACAACGGCCAGATGGATGACCCAGAAGGCGATGAATTCGGCGGACGGGAAATCGCGACTCTCCAGCGCCGGGGAAATGAGCGCCTGGGTGCTCAGCGTGAGACACCAGTAGTAGGTGAGCGCGTAGGCCCAGCGGGCGTGCGACCACAGGGCGTATCCGGCGACGAGGGTGGCGAGGTCGGTCAGGCGCAGCGGTATCGAGTGGTCGGCGGTGAACGGGATCATGGCGACGAGATAGATCACCGCGTACGACAGCAGCGTCGCCGCACCGAACGCCCGGGTGAAAAGCCTTGCCGCCCGGTCGTTCCGGTGCGCGCGTCCGATCCACACCACCGCGACCGCGCCCACCGCGAAGACGGCCAGCACGATCCAGTGCGACAGTCCGTAGGCCGAGAACTCCGACCGCGCCGCCACCAGCTCCACAGTCGACACTCTACGGAGGATGGGCCGCGGCGGCGGCCGCATCGCGTCGCCTAGGGTTTTCCCATGTTCGTGAAGCTGTGCGGCCTGCGTACCGAGGCCGATGTGGCGACCGCGGTCGCCGTCGGCGCTGACGCGGTGGGGTTCGTGTTCACCGCCAGCCCCCGGCAGGTTCCGGTCGAGCTGGTGCGACGTCTGCTGCGCGAGGTACCGCCGACGGTGCTGTCCGTCGGCGTCGTGCACGGCATCCCCGCCGGGGAGGCGGGTGCGCTGGCGCGGGCGGCCGGGGTGGACGCGCTGCAACTGCACGGTGGGTACCCGCGCGCGGCCTTCGACGAACTGTCCGACCTGCGCCTGCTGCGAGCCACCTCGCTCACCGCCGACACCGATGTGCGCACCGGCGCGTACGGCGAGGAATGGCTGCTGCTCGATTCCCCCGTCGCCGGATCCGGTGAACGCTGGGATCTCACCGCGCTCTCCGCCGACCGGCCGACCGGCCAATGGCTGCTCGCGGGTGGGCTGACCCCCGACAACGTGGCCGAGGCCACCGCCGTAGCCCGCCCGTGGGGCGTGGACGTGTCCAGCGGCGTGGAGTCCAGCCGGGGAGTGAAGGACCACGGCCGCATGCGCGATTTCGTGGCCGCGGCCCGCGGTACGGCCACCGGTCGCTAGCATCGCCGCCGTGCGCGAATCACTGGAACACCTGCGAGCACTGCGAGCCGTCCGGCACTACCGGCCCGACCCGGTTCCCCGGGAGTCGGTCGAGCGGATCGTGGAGGCGGCGCGGTGGACCGGGTCGGCCCGGAATCGGCAGCCGTGGCGGTTCGTCGCGGTGACCGATCCGGCGTTGCGGGTGGAGTTGAGCCGGTGTGGGGACTATGCCGTGCATCTGGCGGCGGCTCCGGTGGTGTTGGTGCTGGCGTCGGTGGCGAACGGATTCTCGGACACGCTGTTCGACATGGGGCGGGTGACGCAGTCGGTCTGTCTGGCCGCGCGGGAGCTGGGGTTGGGGTCGTGTCCGACGACTTTCCATCCGGCGGAGAATGTTTCGCGAGTGGCGGCGCTGCTGGGGCTGCCCGAGGAGTGGCTGCCCCGGCATGCGGTGGCCCTGGGGTATCGGGCGGCGGCGCCGTCACCGTCGGCCATCCCGACCGGCCGCCTGAGCACCGCCGAGCTGCTGCGCTGGGCCTGAGCGCGCTACGCCTTCGCGCGTCCGGCCGCGCGGTCACGCACCCGGTTGAGGGTGAGCCGCCACAGGGCGGTGGCGACGTCGAGCGGGACGCGCGGGGTGACGACGTGTTTGGACATCTCGAGGCGGGCGCGGCGGAGCAGGGCCGCGGGGGCCTTGTCGGGGTGGCCGGTGTCGAAGGGCGGCTGCGGATCGTATTCTATGACCAGCTGCGCCATTTCGGCGCGTTCGGTTCCGGCGATCTCACCCACCAGCCAGAGGCCGAGGTCGATTCCGGCGGAGACCCCGGCGGCGGTGACGATCTTGCCGCTGCGCACCATGCGGTCGTGCGGCCGGGATTCGGCGCCGAAGGCCGCCAGCGCCGGCTGCGCGGACCAGTGCGTGGTGGCGGGGTGCCCGCGCAGGATGTCGGCCGCCGCCAGCACCAGCGCACCGCTGCACACCGAGGTGGTCCACTGCGTGTTCGGGTGCACGGCACGCAGCCAGGCGATGAGTCCGCCATTGGCCATGGCCTCGGTGGTGGCCGCCTCCGAGCCCGGCACCAGCACCAGATCGGGTGCGGGCGTCTCGGCGAAGGTGTGGGTGGCTCCCAGGACGAGTACGCCGCTGTCGGACACGATGGGTCCGACTTCGTTGGAGACGAAACGCAATTCACTGTCGGGCAGCAGGCGCAGCACCTCGTAGGGGCCGATGGCGTCCAGCACGGTCATGCCCGGATACAGCACGATGGCGATCTGAAATGTCATGGGGGCGTTCTCTTTCAGTTGTGGGCGAAGCGGGCGCGGTATTCGCCGGGGGGTATACCCAAGTGGCGGTGGAAGATCCGGTACAGGGTGTCGGGGCTGCCCAGGCCGACGGTGGCCGCGACCCGCGACAGCGGTTGGTCGGTGGTTTCCAGCAGTCGCCGGGCCGCGCCGATGCGGACCCGCTGGCCGAACGCACCGGCCCGGACCGCGCCGCGGCGATCTCGACCCGGTACTCCGGACGCGCGCCCATGAGCGCCGCCGAGGAGAACACATCGGCGGGGCCGGCCAGATCCAAGAGCTGGAATCCGTCGAAGACGACGAACAGCACCACCCGCATGCCATCAGCCTCGCGCGTCGCCGCCATGGCGTCAACGACACGACTATGGCAGATCCAGCCATACCGCGGATCGGACGGGCGTGGTCAGCACACGTCAGGCCCGCAGCCCCGCACGGTCGGCAGCCGCGGCGGGCACGACGCCGCTGATTCAGGACGCCGCCGATTCACGACGCCGCCGATTCACGACGCCGCGGACTCGCGGGCCCGTTCCAGGACGCGCAGCGTCGCCACGGCATCACGCGGATCCACCGGAACCGGAGCGCCGTCGATGACCGCGGCGGCCATACCGCGATAGAAGGCGGGGTAGTCGCCCGGCTCGCTGGCGATCCGGTGCACATCCCCATCGGTGCCGAACCAGCCCTGATGCTCGGCATCGACTGTCCCCCATGGCTTTCCGTCATCGGGACGACGGCCGTCGCGCAGCGCACGCTCCTGCGGGTCGAGACCGTGGCTGACGTAGCCGTGCTCGGATCCGAGCACCCGGAAGCGCGGCCCCAACTGCGCCGCCACGGCGCTCATCCACAGGTGCGAGCGGACGCCGGAGGCATGGGTGAGCGCCACGAACGCATCGTCCTCGGCCCGTACGCCGGGGCGACGGCTGTCGAGTTCGCAGTACACGTCGGTGACCGGCCCGAACAGGGTGAGCGCCTGGTCGACGAGATGACTGCCCAGGTCGTAGAGAATTCCCGCGCCTTCCTCGGCGCTGCCCAGCTCGCGCCAGCCGCCCTTGGTCACCGGCCGCCACCGCTCGAACCGGGATTCGAAGCGCCGCACCGCACCCAGCCGGCCAGCGCCGATGAGCGCTTCGATGGTGCGAAAGTCGCTGTCCCACCGTCGATTCTGAAACACCGACAGGGCCAGCCCGGCTCGCTCGGCGACGGCCACCACCTGCTCACCCTCCGCCGCCGTCAGGGCGAACGGCTTGTCGACCACCACCGGCAGTCCCGCCTCCAGCGCCCACACGGCCAGTGGCGCGTGGGTGCGGTTGGGCGTGGCGATGACCACTAGATCGATGCCCGACGGATCGGCGAACAGCTCCTCCACCGCCGCCAGCACCCGCACCCCCGGATGCTCGCGCCGGGCTTGTTCGGCCCGCTCGGCCGAGGAGGTGACCACCGCGGCCACCCGCAGCCGCGGATCGGCGGCGATGAGCGGAGCGTGGAACACCGCCCCGGCCAGCCCGTAACCGATCACCGCCACACCGAGTTCACCCATCACGAGCCCCTTCCGCCGACAACCTCACGTTCACGCCACCGTAACCGCCGACGCCCGGCACGCGACGGTTCGGCCGAGCGGACGCGCTCCCGCGCCGCCGCCAGGCGCGGGTACCCATGCCGGGCTACTGGTCGACGCGGCGGAGCAGGCATCGACGGCGGTGTCCCGGAAGCACCCCGACATCGGGAGCCGACCGTGCGGCTTCAGCCCCCGGTCGAGACGGAGCTGTCCGGCTAGTCCGTCGGTTGTTTGGTCGCGCCGCGCTTTTCGGCGGCCGTTTCCAGATAGGCGCTGAGTTCGCTCTGCAATACCCGGTCGAGCGCCTGGGCCAACGTGTTCTGCACCGCCGTGACGCCCAGCTCCCGCAGGTGATTGAGCATTTTCGTGGTGGCGGCGACCTCGGCGTCGCTGTCGGGTAGCCAGCCCGCACCGTGTTCGGCGACGATGTGGTCCTTGGCCGCGGTGACCATGAGCCGCGCGATATCGTCCACCCGACGGCCGACGGCGGCGTAGACGTCGATGAGAGCCTCGAGCCCGAATCCGTAGCCGTGCAGCGCCCCGAACGTCTCCAGCAGCTCGGGTTGGGTGAATTCGACCGTCTCGGCGTGCAATCGGACCAGGCCCAGTTCGGCCAGCCGCTCCAGTTCGTGGCCGGTGACGGGGGTGCCGTCGACGCCGCCGAGGAAGGTGTCCACCAGCTCGCGCGGCACCTCCAGCGGCTCTTCGCCGCTGCCCCAGGTCGCGGTCACGGCCTGTTGCAGTCCGAGCACCTCGGTGAGGTCCTTGCCGGTCTCCCAGCTGGTGATGAAGTCGGCGATATGCGCGGTGGTGAACCCACGCTGGAGCAGGGCGTCGATGATGCGCAGCCGGGCGAGGTGCGAATCGTCGTAGATGAGCGCCCGGCCGCTGCGCCGGGTGGGCGTGGCGAGCAGTCCGCGCTCCTGATAGGCGCGCACATTGCGGGCGGTGGTTCCGGCGGCCCGCGCGAGATCGTCGATGCGGTATTCCGCCATCCTCGTCTCGCCCTCCCTGTGTCGCGGTCGCGGTTCGCCCGGACGCGCCGCCCGTGCCACGCCGGTCGGCGGCACGGGCGTCACGCTCGCAGACGACATTAGCCGAGGGAGACGGCGATTCCACGGTCGGCACTCGCGGGTGCCGCGTCGCGCGGGGTGAGCACGTAGTCGTCAAGTTCCACCCGGGCCAGCTGGCGCACGAACTGGGTGCCGAAGCCCGGATACATGGTGGCGTTGAAGCCGTCCTCGGTGAGGTACCAGCTGCGGCAGCCGGAGTTCCAGGTGGTGGCCGACAGCCTGCGCTGGATGCGCGCGTTGTAGCGGTCCTGCCGGTCGCGACGCACCTCGAGCGTGCGCAGATCGCGGTCCAGCAGAATGCCGATGGCATCGGTCAGGTACTCGATCTGCGCCTCCATGTACACCAGCGCCGAATTGTGGCCGGGGCCGGAGTTCGGGCCGAAGGTGAGGAACAGGTTCGGATAGCCCTCGACCGTGACGCTCTTGAACGCGTATGCGCCCCTGCTCCATTCGTCGCCGAGCACGCGGCCACCGCGTCCGGTGACCGGGATGGGAGCCCCGGCCTTGGAGACGTCGAAGCCGGTGGCGAACACGATGCAGTCGAATCGGTGCTCGATGCCCTCGGCGGTGCGGATGCCGTGTTCGCACAGCCGCGCGATCGGCCAGGTGATGAGTTTGCAGTTCTCCCGTTGCAGCGCCGGGTAGTAGTCGTTGCTGATCAGCAGGCGTTTGCAGCCCGCCCGGAAGTCCGGGGTGAGCTGTCGGCGCAACCACGGGTCGCGCACCTGGCCGCGCAGGTGCAGCCGCGCGACCGATTCCACCACCCGGGTCAGCGGCGAATTCCACACCACCCCCAGCGCCACCGACTCGTGGCCCCAGAACCAGGCGTCGCGTGCCAGCTTCTGGGTGATGGGGGCCTGCCGGTACAGCTGCCGGGTGGCATCGCTGGTGCGCCGGTTGGCCCGGGGCAGCACCCAGCCGGGCGTGCGCTGGAAGACCTTCACCGCCGCCGCCCGGTCCACGAGTTCGGGAACGATCTGCACGGCGCTCGCGCCGGTGCCGACCACGGCGACCTTCTTGCCGGTGAAGTCGTAGTCGTGATCCCAACGGGCACTGTGGATCTTGTGCCCCGCGTAGTCCTCGATACCGGGGATGTCCGGGAAGCTGGCATTGGACAGCGGCCCGGAGGCGATGACCACGCTGCGCGCCTTCACCGTGCGGCGGCCGTCCGCGAAGGCGATATCCCAGAGTCCGCTCACCTCGTCGAACTCCAACCCGGTCACGGTGTGGCCGAAGCGAATATGGGGGCGGATGCCGAACCCGTCCACCATGGATTCGATGTAGGCGAGGATCTCCGCGCTGCCGGAGTAGGTGTGCGACCAGTCCGGATTGGGCGCGAAGGCATACGAGTACAGCCGCGACGGGATATCGCAGGCCGCTCCGGGATAGGTGTTGTCCCGCCAGGTGCCGCCCACCCGCGTGTCCCGCTCGAACAGCGCGAAGTCGGTGATCCCCTTCTGCCGCAGGCGGATCGCGGTGCCGATTCCCGCGAAGCCCGCGCCGATGATCGCCACGTCGAGTGGCTGGCCCGCGCTCATGCGACCGGCTCGTAGGTCAGTTCCTTGGACCAGGTCGGCTGCGGCCGGAGGAAGCGGTCCGGAATGCGCGCGGTCACCTTGACCATGGCGTCGGCGAACAGGTGGTAGGGGTGGTCGCGGTTGATCACCCAGCCGCTGTGCATCTTGACGATGCGGTACATGGGCACGCGATTGGCGATCGGGGTGCGCTCGCCGACCGCCTTGAAGCGCCGCATGGCCGCGTAGAGCTTCTCCTCGTCCACCCCCATGGCGACGATATTGTCGCGCATCTTGTTCAGCAGCGGCACATAGCTGAGCACGCCGACGATGAACGAGGGTTTGGCCCAGCCGCCGACCAGATCGATGGCGAGTTTGCGGGCGGTGGTGTGGCCGAGCAGCTCCATCACCGCGTAATCGGTTGCCAGATGCCGGGATTCGTCGGCATTGATCTTCTTGAAGACCTCCTGCGCGACCGGGTCGGTGATCTCGTCGGTGATGAATTTGATCAGCGCGCCGTCCAGCGCCACCTCGAGCATGGGGATGACGGTGCCGAGGAACGACAGCGACATGTCGTCGGCGTGGGAGTCCAAGAACTCGATCACCAGTTTGACATTGATATTCGGCTCGGGGATCTCGTCCCCGTCGAGCATGCCCCAGCGGCGCATGAGCGCGAGTTCGGCATTGGCGTGCCGCTGCTCCTCGGCATGGAAGTACTGGTAGATCTGCTTCAGCGTATCGGTCGGGGCCTTCTTGGCCATGGCCGCGAAACCGCGCGCCCCGACATTCTCGATCCACATGAGGTCGGCCATGAAGGGCTTCAGCTTGGCGTGCAGTTCGGGGTCGATGAGTTCGGCTCCCGGTGCGTCCCAGTCGATGTCGGCCAGCGCCCACTGCCGGGACTTGATTTTGGCCAACATGGCGTCGAAGTCGAAGGACATATCAGACTCCTGTCTGTTCCAGCGGTGCGGCATGAGACGAATCTTCCTGCGGGAGAACTCGATTCAACACACCGAGGGCATGGGTATAGAGGGCGGGAAAAGTCCGCTTGAGCAGCCAGACGGCGTGGGCGTCCCACTGCGGCAGCACATAGAGGCGACCGCGGTCGTTGGCATCGAGGGTGGTGCGGGCGACCCGCTCGGGGGTGAAGCCGGTCCGGCGCATGAGTTCGTCCGCCAGCCGGGCCGAGGGCGCGCCGATGCGACCGTCGCGCACCACATTCGTCTTGACGAAGGTGGGGCACAGCACCGTCACCGCCACGTCGGTGCCGGACAGTTCCGCCGCCAGGGTCTCCGACAGCGACATCACCCCGGCCTTGGAGACGTTGTAGACGGCCATGCCCGGGGCAGCCGCGAATCCGGCGGCGGAGGCGACATTGACGATGCCGCCGCGCCCGGCCGCGCGCAGCCGGGGCGCGAAGACCTCGCAGCCGTGCACGACGCCCCACAGATTGATGCCGAGTGCCCACTCCCAGTCGGCGAAACCGATATCGCCCACCGGCTTTCCCCCGATGCCGACACCGGCGTTGTTGACCACCAAGGTCGGCGCGCCGCCGAAGATGAGCTCGGTGTGCGATGCCAGGCTCTCCACGTCCTCGCGGCGGGCGACATCGCAGAAGATGGCGTGGGCCGGGCGGCCGTGGGTGTGCTCGATCAACCGCACCGTCTCGTCGGCGCGGTCCTTGTCGATATCCGCGCACACCACTTCGCCACCGCGCGCGGCGATCTCGAGGGCGAAGGCGCGGCCGATTCCGCTACCCGCGCCGGTGACAACGGCGCGCGCGCCGTGCGATCGTCGGCTGCCGAGCACCGGCAGCACCGCGTCGAGAATCGACATGTCAGCCCACTTTCATCCGGTCGGCGGCCGCCTCGGCGAGCACGCCCGCGACGAAGTCCCGGGTGCGCCGAAGCGCCTGCGTCGCTTCGGGAACCAGCAGCGGCAGCGCTTGGAATACATGGATGCGGCCGGGCCAGAGCTCCAAGTCGCAGCGCACCCCGGCCGCGACGGCCATCTCGTGCAGGTGCCGGGCGTCGTCGGCGAGCATCTCCCCCGCGCTGGCCTGCACCAGCAGCGGCGGCAGCGCCGCGCCGCGCGGCACGGTGAGCCGCAGACGCGGCGAATCCGGTCGTTGCCCTTCGGTATACAGCTCGATGAGCCGTCGGCCGGTCCGCGCCGGGGCCATCGGGTCGGGAAGCTCGCGGTCGCGCCGCTCGGCCATGCCCAGGGTGAGATCCATGAGCGGCGAGTACATGAAAGCGCCCGCGGGTTGCGGCGATTCGCCCGCCGCGTTCTGCAGCAGTAGGTCCAGCGTCAGATGTCCGCCCGCGGAGTCGCCGCCGATCACCAGATCCTCCGGGCGGTGCCCCTGGTCGAGCAGCCAGCGGTATCCGGCCGCCACATCGTCGGCGGCCGCGGGGAAGCGGTGTTCGGGGGCGAGCCGGTAGTCGATCAGGAAGACCGGCAGTCCGGTGAGTTTCGACAGCCGCGACGCCAGCCCGCGATGGGTGCGCGCCGAGCACACCACGTAGCCGCTGCCGTGGACGTAGTAGATCGCCCGCGGCCCGGGCGCGACGCCGGCCGCCCGGACCCACTCGCCGCGCACCGCGCCGTCGCGGATCGGGGTGACGCGCGTCCCCGGCAGCGTCGGCCCGAAGGCGGCCATCACCCCGGCGATCAGCCCGCGTCCCAGTTCGATGCCCACGCGATTGCGCGGCAGCAGTCCATTGACCCGGCGTAACCCGACCACCGACGCCGTCGCCGCGAACCGCGCTTGTCGCGAGGCCGAGGCGGGAACCGCCGATGCGCAGGTCGCCGTTGACCTTGCTCTCGTCATAGCTAGAGAATCATCCATAAATGTGCCATTTGTCAATGGCACATTTTGAACTGAGAGCATAAAACGATCTCCGACCGGCGCGTCCGCGTAACAATCCGAGGAACAAATGGGTACGGCGGACTGAGCGGATTCGGAACGGGGAATCAAGAGACCCACAGGATTTCCGCGAACGGCCCGAGGAGGACGACATGGGCGAGCCGGTATGCGTCGATTGCTGGCGCCGTGACAACCTGACCTTCGCGCAACGGCTGGATCCGGCCTTCGTCACCCCGGGCCCGGCGCACCGCTGCGCCACGCACCGGGCCTTCCTCGAGGATCTGCGCAAGAGCCCCGAGAACACCCCGCGCGCCGCGTAACCTGGAGATATCTCCAGGTCGGGCCTCGTAGGGGAATGATTATGGCCAAGATGACCATCGACGAACTGCTCGATGTTTTCAAAGGTATGACGCTGCTGGAGCTTTCGGCCTTCCTCACAGCGTTCGAGGACGAATTCGGGGTGACCGCCGCCGTGCCCACGGCCGCCGCCGTCACCACCGAAGCGCCCCCCACCGCCGAGGCGGCCGAGGAGCGGACCGAATTCGATCTGGTTCTGGAATCCTTCGGCGACAAGAAGATTCAGGTCATCAAGGCCATGCGGGAGGTGATCCCGGGCCTCGGCCTCAAAGAGGCCAAGGATCTGGTCGAGTCCGCTCCGGCGCGAATCCTGGAGCAGGTGGACCAAACCGCCGCCGAGACCGCCAAACTCAAGCTCGAAGCCGCCGGAGCCCGTGTCGCGCTGAAGTAATTCGACACACCGGGAGCGCGGCTGCGGCCGGGAACGCCACACATGTGTCAAAGTCGGAGCCGTACTCCTCCGGGCCGGACGACCACAGCGGGAGCAACGGCATGGACGACAGCGGCAGACCCAGTGGTATGTGGCTGGTACTGCCGGCCATGTTCGCGGTCGGCTGGGCGGCGGGAGTACTGACGCGTCGGCGCAAGCAGGGCTGATTCGTCGAGTTGTACCGATTAGAGCTCGGCGGCGAGGCCATCGAGGGCGGCAAGGGCCGCTCTCGTGCTCTCCTCGGCGGCGGGTAGCGAGGGAAGCCGGACCGAGGCCGTGGGGATGCGGCCTCGGGCGGCCAATACCGCCTTGATGACCGTGGGGTTGGGTTCGGCGAACAGGGCCGCGGACAGGCCGGACAGGGCGTTGCCCAGGTGTCGAGCCTTGTCGAGCGGCCCGTGCCGCCAGGTGGAGACCAGCGCGGCGAAGGCGTCGGTGGCCAGCGTGGCCGACGCCGTGATCGCACCCGACGCACCCAGGGCGAGCAGGGGCGCGACGAAGAGATCGTCGCCCGCCAGCACCGCGAAATCGTCTGGGCGGGTGCGCATCAGGTCGACGGTGGTCTCGTCGATCGCGCCGACGGCGTGTTTGATGCCGACGATATTCGGGACGGCGGCGAGTGCTCGCAGCGTCTCCGGGCCGAGGGTGCGGCCGGTGCGATACGGAATGTTGTAGACCACCAGCGGCACCGGACTGGTTTCGGCGAGCCGCCGGAAATGCGCGAGGACGCCCGCCTCGGTGGGGCGGATGTAGTAGGGAACGACGGTCAGCGCGGCGGTGATACCGGAGCCGAGACGCTCCAGGGCGGCCAGCGAGGCGGCGGTGGAGTTGGTGCCCGCGCCGACGATCAGCGGAGCGTTGTGCTCCCGGCACACCCGGGTGCAGATATCGACGACGAGCTCGCGTTCGGCCTCCGTGAGGGTCGCGGCCTCCGCCGTGGTGCCGAGGGCGACGAGACCGGTCGCACCCTGTTCGAGGGCGGAATGCGCCAGCCCGGACAGGGCGTCGGCGGCAATGGTGTCGTCGGCGGTGAACGGCGTGACCAGGGGCACGAAGAGTCCGGAGAGCGTCATGGCACGAGCCTCCCCGGCAAAGCTCGTTAGGTCCAGTTCACGTTTCTTCATCAGAGCGTAAGCTGAACTGATGCTCGATGTGCGCAAGCTGCGGCTGCTGCGCGAACTGGCCCACCGGGAGACCATCGCGGCGGTCGCGGCGGCATTGAACTTCACCCCCTCCGCCGTCTCCCAGCAGCTGACCGCGCTGGAACGGGAAGCCGGAGTTCCGCTCTTGGAGCGCACCGGCCGCCGAGTCACGCTCACCGCCGCCGCGCACGGACTGGTCCAGCACACCGAGACGATTCTGGCCGTGCTCGAACAGGCCACCGCCGAACTGGCGGCGGGCCGTACGGCACTGACCGGCCGACTGCGGATCGGCGTCTTCCCCACCGCGATTCGCACCATCCTCGCCCCCGCCCTGGTCACCCTGAGCACCGCGCACCCCGAACTGGAACTCCTGGTCACCGAACTGGATCCGGCGCTGGCCCCGGGTGCCCTGCGCACCGACACCCTCGACATCGCCCTGGTCCAGGAATACGACTACGTCCCCGTCGCCCCCGACCCGGCGCTCGACACCGAACCCCTGCTCGAGGAGACCGTCTACCTCGCCGCCCTCTCCCCCGCACCCCTGCCCACCCACCGCGAAACCCCCTGGATCGCAGGCACTCCCGGCACCCTCTGCCACACCATGACCATCCGCACCTGCCAGGCCGCCGGATTCACGCCCCACATCCGCCACCACGCCGACGATTTCGACGCCGTCCTCGCCCTGGTGGCCGCGGGCCAGGGCGTGGCGCTCATCCCCCAACTCGCCATCCACACCCCGCCCGCGGCCATCCACCTCACGCCCCTCGCCACCCGCCGCCGCACCCACATCGCCTACCGCCGCGGGACCGCCCACCATCCCGCCATCCATGCGGCCCGCATCGCGTTGACGCGGGGTCGCGACGGGCGCTGAGCCCCGACTGCCCACCCGGGCCACAATCCGGATGACACCGCCGCAGGAGAGCACAGCGTGGCCGAGCTCGATCGTGAGCAACTCATCGAACTGGTTGCGCGCATCCAGCAGGTCGCAGTCGGCCGCGGGGTGGTCTCGGGGAGCACGGATACCGTCGGCCGCGCTGGGGGTTCCGTGGTTCAGGCGGCCCCGCAGATGGCGGTGTCGAATACGGTTCGGGCAGTGGCGGTGACCGCGGGGTCTTCGGCGCGGAGGTTGGAGATCACGGTGACGGCGCGGCCGGTGGGGGTGATGCCGTTGAAGCTGCGGAAGCCGGGGATGGAGCCGCCGTGGCCCCAGACAACGGTATCGCACGGGACGGGCTGCCGCGCCCACGCGGAATGTCGCGGCGGCGCGCGGGCGCGAGCCCCGCCGACGTCGACAACCGCGTTGACCAGCCCGCGGACCGAGTCGGGTTATCGTTGATTCGTCACGTGGCGACGGCGTGCGGGCTTGGCTCCGGTATGCGGTGGTCGGAGCGGCTAACGGGCGCGGTGGTGCCGAGGGAGGATACGAACGTGAGTGACGCGATCAGGAAGAAGATCAGAGGTCGGTTCGGGTTGCCGGCGGTCGGGGCGCGGGCGGGCGCCATAGCGCCTGTCGGTGGCTAGTTCGATGTCGGATCGGGAAGTGCCGGGGCGGGGCCGCCCGTCGGAGCCCGGGGAGCCGGGATTCGACGCGGTGGAGCATTTGCGCAGGAAACTCGAGGGGATGAAGGCCGCCGAGTCCGGGGCGTCCGGGTCCGGGGCGTCGGAGGCGGGGAAGCCGGTCCGGCTGCCGCGGCGACCGCGGCGGATGTCCGAGGAGTCCGGCGAGCGCCCCCGCAAGACATGGCGGTCGGAAGGCGGCGGATCGGTCTACGATCCCGCACCCACCAGGCCCGTGCTGCGCTCGGAATTGCAGCGGGAGACGGGTTGGTGGCAGGCCGGGCCCGGCTCGGCCTGGCTGCCCACCGTGCAACCGGATCCGGCGGGTGCCGAGCAGGACGGGAGCGTGATCGACTTCGGCGCGGCGCGGCGGAAGCGAGCCGATGCCGAAGGCCAGGCCCGGGGCGGTCGGCGCATGGCCAAACCGCGCAGAGTCGGCTCCGACGCGGGCGCCGGCAGCAATGATGACCAGTTCGAAGACCGCCCCGGCGACACCGATTCCCCGGAGCCGGACGGCCCCGGCCCGCGTCGCTGACGCGCCGGTAATCGGGTAATCGAGTACCGCACCGGCCGAGCGGGTAACGTCGGCGGCAGCCGAACCCGTTCGTCGGCCGCCACCCGGCGGATCGTGATCGCGTATCGGCCCTCGATCGCAGGCACAAGGTTTTCGGTCGGGGCTACCCGCAAGGAGCCTTCATGACCGCGGCCCACAGCACGCCCTGCACGAACCCGGCGATCGGTTTCGCCGACGCCCGCGCCGCCGAGAAGGCGGCCCTCTTGGAGCGCAACGCCCTAGCCGCGAAGACGGTCGCCGACCACGCGCGCAGCGCCGCCGAGTGCACGGAGTTGCTGGCCATGCTCGGCCTGGATCTGGCCGATTTGAAGTAGTCGCACGCGCGCGGCCGCTACGTCGCCGCCAGATCGCGGGCGATGACCAGGCGCTGGATCTGGTTGGTGCCCTCGAAGATCTGGGTGATCTTGGCTTCGCGCATATAGCGCTCCACCGGGAAGTCCTGGGTGTAGCCGTAGCCGCCGAAGACCTGGACGGCGTCGGTGGTCACCTTCATGGCGGCGTCGGTGGCCACCAGTTTGGCGACGCTGGCCTGCCGCGAGTACGGCAGTCCGGCGTCGCGGCGGCGGGCGGCGTCGAGGTAGGTGGCGCGGGCGGAATCCACGGCGGCGGCCATATCGGCGAGCAGGAAGCCGAGGCCCTGGTGGTCGATGATGCGGCGGCCGAAGGCTTCGCGGTCCCGGGCGTAGGCGACGGCGTCGTCCAGGGCGCGCTGGGCGATGCCGGTTGCCACGGCAGCGATGCCGAGGCGGCCGGAATCCAGCGCGCTGAAGGCGATGGGCAGGCCCTGGCCGGGGTCGCCGATGCGGCGTTCGGCGGGCAGGAAGGCGTCGTCGTAGGCGGCGGAGGTGGTGGGGACGGCGCGCAGGCCCATCTTCTCCTCGGGCTTGCCGAAGGTCAGGCCCGCGGTGTCGGCGGGCACCAGGAAGCAGGACACGCCGCGGGAACCCTCACCCGTGCGGGCGAACAGGGTGTAGTAATCGGCCCGGCCGCCATTGGTGATCCACGCCTTGGTGCCGGTGATCCGGTAGCCGCCGTCGACCTCCACGGCCCGGCAGCGCAGCGCCGCGGCATCGGATCCGGCATGCGCCTCGGACAGGCTGTACGCGCCGATCAGATTGCCGGACAGCATATCCGGCAGCCAGCGTTCCCGCTGGCCGTCGGTGCCGTAGGCGAAGAGCGGATGGCAGGACAGGCTGTGCACGCTCACCGCGACCGCCACCGCCGCCCAGCGCGCGGCCAGTTCCTCCAGCACCTGGAGGTACACCTCGTACGGTTGCGCGCCGCCGCCGAACTCCTCGGGATACGGCAGGCTGAGCAGCCCGGCCGCGCCGAGCGCGCGGAACGCCTCCTCGGGGTAGCGCTGCTCCCTCTCGAACTCGACGACATGCGGTTCCAGCACCTTGTCGGCGATATCGCGGGTCAGCTCGAGCAGATCCCGGGCCTCCGGGGTGGGCAGCATACGGTCGACGGCCATGCCGACACATTACGACCGACACCTTAATACGTGCAAGGAAGCACGTAATTTAAGCGTCTAGACTGGGCGAATGGTTTCATCGCTGCCTCCGAACAAGCATCAGGAGAAGAGTTTGCGCACCCGCGCGCTGCTGTTGGACGCCGCGATCGACAGCCTGGCCGAGGTGGGCTACGGCAGCGCCTCCATCGCCGACATCACCGCTCGCGCCGGGGTGACCCGTGGTGCGCAGCTGCACCACTTCCACACCCGCCAGGAGCTGTTCGCCCACGCCATCGGCCATCTCACCCAGCGCCAGCGCGAGGCCATGCAGCGCCGCCTGCGGTCGCTGACGGGCGCGAGCGCCGGTGCGGTGCTGGTCGAGCTGGTGACCGCGACCTTCGCGGGCAAACTGGGCCGCGCGGCGGTGGAGCTCTACGTCGGCATCGCCAACGATCGCGGACTGCGCCGCGAAATGCTGCGGGTACAGCACGAGCTCACCACCGAACTGCTGGACGCCTGCGCCGCCCGCATCGATTCCGGCATCACCAGGGACCGCCTGGAGTCGGCCTTCTGGCTCACCATCAACCTGGTGCGCGGCACCACCCTCGACGAGATGGTCGGCCGGGATCGGGCCCGGCGCAAGCAGGTGCTCGCCGACTGGACCGAGCTCGCCGACACCGCGCTGCGCAGGTGATCGAGAAGCCTCGCGCCTGCGATCGAGAGGCATTGCGCCTGCGCCCGAACGGCATTGCGCCCCAACCGGTCCCGAGCTACGCGAAAGCCGACCGGGTCGGGCGAGTGCCTCGCCGCGCCCCGGTCGGCCGCGTCCGCCGCGACTGAGAGCTCCACGCGCCGGATGGGGTGCTCGGCCCCATGGGCTCCCGGCACGTGGGTAGCGGCGGATAGGTGCGCCTCGGCCCGGCGGTGGGGGTTCGCAGGGTTACACCGCGGGGCGGGCGCACGATCCGGTGTGGGGCCAACGTTATGCCGAAGACGAAGGGCGGCACAGGGATCCGGCTCGACTCTGGCACTGTTCACGATCACCGCCGACCGGCACAGTGAATCCTCCAGAGTTGGCGTGCGGGCGATGGGGTGTGCGGCGTCGACCGCGCTTCCCGACGCCGCACCCGGCGAACGGTAGAGGATGTCCGCGCCGGAGCGCCCGGTCGACGGCCATGATCGGGAGATGTCACGACCGGTCAGTAGAGTGGTTGTCGAATTCTCCATCCGACGTGGTCCGAAACGAACGAGCGTGAGGAGAGTCGGCGTATGGCTCAGCATGCCCGGGCCGAGGGCGCCACCGGCGACACCTCGGCAGACAATGTCGACAGCAGCGGCGGGCGCACCGTCGCGCCGCGACCGTATCGGCTCGGCGAGGCGTCCGGCCCGCTGTCGGGTGCGGAGCTCACCGCCATCGACGCCTGGTGGCGGGCGGCGAACTATCTGGCGGTCGGCCAGATCTATCTGATGGACAATCCGCTGCTGCGCGAACCGCTGCGGCCCGAGCACGTCAAACCCCGGCTGCTCGGACACTTCGGCACCGTGCCCGGACTGAATCTCGTATGGGCGCATGCCAATCGGGCCATTCGCCAGCGCGATCTCGACGCGGTCTTCGTGGCCGGGCCGGGCCACGGCGGCCCGGGGCCGAATGCCTGCGGCTGGCTGGAGGGCACGTATTCCGAGCTCTACAGCCATATTCCGCGCGATGCCGACGGTATGCGCGCCCTGTTCGCCCAGTTCTCCTTCCCGGGCGGGGTGCCGAGCCACTGCGCGCCCGAGACGCCGGGCTCCTTCCACGAGGGTGGCGAGCTCGGCTATTCACTGCTGCACGCTTACGGTGCGGCACTGGACAATCCGACACTCACGGTGTTCTGCGTCATCGGTGACGGCGAGGCGGAGACCGGGCCGCTGGCGGGCAGCTGGCATGCGAACAAGTTCCTCAATCCGGGCCGGGACGGGGCCGTGATCCCGATTCTGGCGCTCAATGAGTACAAGATCGCCAATCCCACCATTCTCGCCCGGATCCCGGAATCGGAGCTGCTGTCGCTGCTGCGGGGATACGGGTACGACCCGATCGTGGTGGCGGGCAACGATCCGGCGGCCGTGCACCAGGCCATGGCGGCGGCCACCGACTCCTGCCTGGACCGCATCGAGCGGATTCAGCGCGCCGCCCGGGGCGGTTCCGACGGCGCCCGGCCGAGCTGGCCCATGATCGTGCTGCGCACCCCGAAGGGCTGGACCTGCCCGCCGATCGTGGACGGCGATCCGGTGGAGGGCACCTTCCGCGCACACCAGGTGCCGCTGGCGGCGGCCAGGGACGACGACGCCCACCGCGTGGTCCTCGACGAGTGGCTGAAGTCCTATCGCCCCGAGGAGCTGTTCGACGCGAACGGCAGCCCGGCACCGGAGTTGATCGAGCAGTCCCCCGTCGGCGACCGCCGCATGAGCGCCAATCCGGTCGCCAACGGCGGCATGCTGATGCGGGATCTGCATCTGCCCGACTGGCGCGACTTCGGTGTCGAGGTGCCCCGGCCCGGTGCGGTCGAGCACGAGGCGACACGGGTGCTGGGCGGCTGGCTGCGCGAGGTCACCCGGCGCAATCCGGACAACTTCCTCACCTTCGCGCCCGATGAGCTGGCAAGCAATCGGCTCCAGGACATCCTGGAGGTCACCGGGCGCGACTGGCAGGCCGAGATCGGCGAATTCGACGTCGAGCTGGACCGCACCGGCCGGGTGATCGAGGTGCTGTCCGAGCACATGTGCCAGGGCCTGCTGGAGGGCTATCTGCTCACCGGCAGGCACGGGGTGTTCACCTGCTACGAGGCGTTCATCCACATTGTCGACGCCATGTTCAACCAGCACGCCAAATGGCTGGACGCCAGCGCGCAGGTGCCGTGGCGGCGGCCCATCCCGAGCCTGAACTACCTGCTGTCGTCCCATGTCTGGCGGCAGGACCACAACGGCTTCACCCATCAGGATCCCGGCTTCCTGGACGTGGTGCTGAACAAGAGCCCCGAGATCGTGCGGGTGTATCTGCCGCCGGACGCCAATACGCTGCTGTCCACCTACGACCACTGCCTGCGCTCACGGCATTACGTGAATGTCGTGGTGGCGGGCAAGCAGCCGCAGGAATCGTGGCTGTCGGTGCCCGAGGCGGCGCGGCACTGCGCGCGCGGGGTCGGCATCTGGGAGTGGGCGGGCCACAACGACACCCCGGGCGGCACCCCGGACGTGGTGTTGGCCTGCGCCGGTGACGTACCCACGCTGGAAACCCTGGCCGCCGCGGCGATTCTGCGAGATCGCCTGCCGGAGCTGCGGGTTCGCGTGGTGAACGTGGTGGACCTGATGCGCCTGCTGCCCGAGAACGAGCATCCGCACGGACTCCCGGACAGCGAATTCGACACGATCTTCACCCGGGACCGACCGGTCGTCTTCGCCTTCCACGGCTACCCCTGGCTGATCCACCGGCTCACCTACCGCCGCACCAACCACGCCGAGCTGCATGTCCGCGGCTACAAGGAGAAGGGCACCACCACAACGCCTTTCGACATGGTGATGCTCAACGACCTGGACCGCTACCACCTGGTCACCGACGTCATCGACCGCGTGCCGTCCCTGCGCGAGACGGCCGCGGGCCTGCGTCAGGAGATGGTGGACGCCCGCTGGAACGCGCGCCAGTGGACGCGCGAACACGGTGCGGACATCCCGGTGGTCGCCGATTGGACCTGGCCGGACCCCGGTCGCTGAGCGCGGATCGGGGAGCGCCGATCAGGCCAGGGCGAAGTGCAGCAGGGCCTGCATATCGCCCTGCTTGATCTTGCCCTTGCGGTCCAGCACCTCCAGCTGCCAGTTCGGGCCGTTGCGGATGGCGCGGGCGATGGCATTGGCATTGTCGCTGCCCAGCAGGGACGGCCAGATATCGGCCACCTGCTGGGAGGTGCCGCCGGTGGCGTCGTAGATCTTGAACGAGATGTTGTTGGCCTTCTCGAACGAGCTGCCCTTCTTGAACGCCGCGGCCACGAACACGATGGAGTCGATGGCGGTCGGCACGTTGGCGAAGGTGACGTGCACGGTCTCGTCGTCACCGACGGCCGCGCCGGTCTGCTCGTCACCGGTGTGCACCACCGAGCCGTTGCCGAGCGGGTCCAGGGAGTCCAGTCCGGCGAAGCGCACCGGATCGCCGCCCTGCATGAGAATGGCGACCAGGTCCAGGTCCACGCCCTTCTTGCGACGCGCCATACCCAGCAGTCCCCCGCTGGCACCGGCGGACGGATCCCAGCTCACTCCGACACTCATCTTGGTGATGCCCGCGAGATCCGCGGCACCGTCTTCTTTCTTGAGCGTAATCACAGCTCACAGCCTACCGATGATTCGTAACCCGGTGCAGTGCAGCTCGTCCCGGGCAACTGATGGCGAAACAGCCGATGTACTAGGCGAAAACAGCAGGTGAGCGCGCGGCGAGGCCGACCGCGACGGCGAGGCGGCGATGCGATTCCAGCCGGGCCGCACGATCGTAAGTGCTGGTGTGAACCAGGATTTCATCGGCCCCCGTGCGCGTGACCAGCCGTTCCAGATCGGCGACGACCGTCTCCTCGGTGCCGTGGATGTGACCGCGCAGCGATTCGGTGAAGATGCCGCGCTGCTTGTCGGTCATGACGATACGGTCGATTTCCTCCGGCGAGACCAGGGGCGGGAACTCGCCGCGGGTACGCGACCACGCGGCCGACCACGCCTCGGGCAGCAGCAGCCGATGGGCCTGCTCCGCGGAGTCGGCGACCACAACGGAGGTGGACACCACGACGTAGGGCGCACCGCGGTGTCCGGGTCGGAAGTCGTCGCGGTACTGCTCGATGGCCCGCACCATGGCCGACGTCCCGGCGGCGGGGGCGATCACCAGTGGCAGCCCGAATCGGGCCGCCCGCTGCGCACCCGAGCCGACGGCCAGCAGGAAGGCCGGAATGCGCAGGCCCTCGGTAGGCCAGGCGTGCACGCCCGCGCGGCCGGCGGACAGATAGTCCAGCAGCTCGGTCAGCTGGGCATCGAAGTAGTCGGCGTCGTCCTTGTCGTGGCCGAGGGCACGCCGCACGCCCCCGGTGAAGCCCACCGAGCGACCCAGCCCCATGTCGATGCGGCCCGGGTACAGCGACTCGAGTACGCCGAACTGTTCGGCCACCACCAGCGGCTGGTGATTGGGCAGCATGACCCCGCCGGTGCCCACCCGAATGCGTGCGGTGGCGGCGGCGACCCCGGCGGCCAGCACGGTCGGCGCGGATCCGGCCACCCCGGGCACGCTGTGATGTTCCGAGACCCAGAACCGGTGATAGCCCCACCGCTCGGCGAGGCGGGCGAACTCCACGGTCTCCCGCAGCGCCTCCGGATGGCCTTGTCCCTGCCGTACCCGGGAACGGTCCAGGATGGAGAATCGGATGGCGGCCAGCGGGGTGCTCATGCCCAATGCCAACGCCTGGCGATCCCGGTGATTCCGGCACGCGCGAACACGCACGCGGGCACCGCTCCCAACTGCCGCTTCGGTGATCACGCCCTAGGCTGCATCCATGGTCGACAGCGATGTGACGCCCAGGGCGCTGGGCGCGGCCCCGTTCGGGTCGCGCCTGCTCGGCCCCGCCGATCAGGGAGCGACGTCGCGGCGGGTGCGCGTGCAGTTGTTGCTGACCGTGCCGGTGCTGTTCGCGAATCTCACCGGCGTGGCGGTGGCGGTGCTGCTCATCGGCCTGGTGCTGCCGGGTCCGTCGGTGTTCACGCAGGACCTGGTGTTGCTGAACTTCGTGGCCGTCCCGGTGTACGTGGCCTTCGCCCTGGCGGTGGGTTTCGTGTGGGGCACGCTGTCGGGCCTGCGGACGCTGCGCTGGGCCACCGATCCGGAGCGGATTCCGAACGAGGCGGAGCGCGTCGCGTCCTCCCGGGTACCGCGGCGGCTGGTGCATCAGCAGGCGCTGCTGTGGTTCGGCGGGATGGCGGTGCTGACCCCGCTGTACGGCCTGGTCGATCCGGCCTTCGTGCCCAAGATCATTCTGGGGGTCGGGTTCAGTGCCGTCGTGGTGTGCGCCAACAGCTACCTGATCACCGAATTCGCCCTGCGGCTGGTGACCGCACGGGTGCTCGAGGCCGAGCCGCGCCGACGGCAGCGCGGCCTCGGTGTATTCGGCCGCGCGCTGCTGGTGTGGATGCTGGGTTCGGGCACACCGGTGGCGCTGCTCATGGTCGTGGCGGTGCTTGCGCTGTCCGGGGTGGATGTCAGCACCGAGCGACTGGCGGTCTGCGTGCTCTCGCTCGGCGGGGCGACGCTGGTCTTCGGCCTGCTGCTCATGACGCAGACGCTCGCCGCCACGGTCGCGCCCATCCGGAACGTGCGCACCGCGATGCGCCGGGTGGAGGACGGTGATCTGGAGGTGGCGGTCACCGTCTACGACGGCACCGAACTCGGTGAATTGCAGAGCGGCTTCAACCACATGGTGGCGGGGCTGCGCGAGCGCGAACAGATCCGGGACCTGTTCGGCCGCCACGTCGGCCGCGA
Organism: Nocardia sp. CC227C; assembly: GCF_030767025.1. GTDB lineage: Bacteria > Actinomycetota > Actinomycetes > Mycobacteriales > Mycobacteriaceae > Nocardia. The sequence continues at coordinate 442,452 of NZ_JASITE010000005.1, forward strand.
TGTGGCGGCGGCGGCGCTGGCCGGGCAGCCGGAGCTGGGCGGGGAGGAATGCGAGGCGGCCGCGCTGTTCATCGACGTCATCGGCTCCACCGCGATGGCCGCGACCCGGCCACCGCACGAGATCGTCACCATCCTGAACGAGTTCTTCGGCATCGTGGTGGACGAGGTGGAGCGGCACGGCGGACTGGTCAACAAGTTCGAGGGCGATGCCGCGCTGGCCATCTTCGGCACCCCCGCGCCGCTGACCGACGCCGCCGGGTCCGCACTCGCGAGCGCCCGCGCCATCCGGCGGCGATTGTCCGGCGCCGCCATCGAATTCGATGCCGCCATCGGCGTCGCGGCCGGACGGGTGGTGGCGGGCAATGTCGGCGCGCACCGCCGCTACGAGTTCACCGTGATCGGCGATCCGGTGAACGAGGCGGCCCGCCTGTGCGAACTCGCCAAACAGGACGACGGCCGCGTCCTCGCCTCCGCCACCGCCGTGGACAGCGCCGAGCCGCGCGAGCGCGAGCAGTGGGATACGGGCGAATCGGTGACGCTGCGCGGCCGCACCCGCGAAACCCGCCTGGCCCGGCCCCGTGCTTGACGCCCCGAAAACCGGTGGCGTCGGGTGCGCGGCCGCTGCTACGGTTGCCGCCGCGCAGTTCGCGCACATCGACCGCACCCACCGGAGGGGATGATTTATGAGCCAGCCCGCGCCGAGAGCGCCTCACGGTGTGACCTTGGCCCGAGATATGGCCTCCCACACCCGGATTCGTCCATAGCGACCCGCGTCATCGAGGCGCGCTCGGCCTGCTCCTGCTGTCTGCACATCAGCTCTCGGCTTAGGAGTGATCCGGGTTGTCCGACACTTTCTCCACCCAGCACGATCCCGGTCCGACCCTGCGGACCGGTACCTTCCCCTGCCTGCGCTGCGGTCTGACCGTAGCCGTCCTCGCGCCCGACGGCAGTCGGCGCAACCACTGCCCCAGCTGCCTGCACTCCCGGCATACCGTCGACCATGTCGACGGCGGTGTCTCGGACTGCGGGGCGCGAATGGCTCCGCTGTCCATCGCGGTGTCGCGCACCGGTGAATGGGGCGTCGTGCACCGCTGTACGCGGTGTCACGAGCTGGCGCTGCATTCGGTGTGCGGCGACGACAATCAGCTGATCCTCATGCGATTGGCCGTGCGTCCGCTCGCCGAGCCGCCGTTCCCGCTCGAAGTGTTCGGCGAGCTGTGATGCCGCGCCGGAACAGCGCGGCGCGGCAGCGCCGACAGCGGGAGAAGACCGTCCTGCACGGCCGCGCGGGCGCGTCCGGTGACGCGTTCCGATGCGTGAGCTGTCGGCTCGACGTTCCGGTCGCCGCACCGGGTACCGCGCACCGCAACCACTGTCCGCACTGCCTGGCCAGTCGGCACGTGGATCGGGTTCCGGGCGACCGGTCCGAAACCTGTCGCGGGCGGATGCGGGCGGTGAGCATGTCGGTGCGCGAGGACGGCGAATGGTCGCTGGTGCACCGGTGTCTCGTCTGCGGAGTGCTCAAGGTGAATCGCGTGGCCGGGGACGACAATGCCCTGGCACTGCTGCGCCTCGCACTGCGCCCGCTGGCCGATCCGCTCATCGCGCGGCGCGTCCTGCGATCGCTGTAACCGCCGCCGTTCGGCCGTGACCGCGCGTCGCGGCCGAACGGCGCCGTACGGGTCAGTAGCCCATGCCGCCCGAGCAGAAGGGCTGGCATGCCTCGGGGTGCGGCGGCAGGGTCGGCGGCCCCTCGCCGAATTCCGCATTGGTCACCAGCACCATCAGCAGCACCGCGAGGGCGATGACGGCGGCGCAGGCGACCGCGATGATCGCCCAGTCGAGTTGCTGGTAGGTGACGACGGCGGTGGGAGTGTCCTCGGGGGCCATGTATTGCGTTACCTCTGGTGAGCTGGACAGCTGGTCGATGACGCCGCTTCCCCAGCCGTATGCCGATGTGGGTGGCACGGAGCTTGTCCCCATTTCCGAACGAGCATTGTCGTGTTCAGGGCCGGAATCAGGCTACACGTCAATAGCCACTGTGCATAACAGTTCGAAGAATGAGAAGTATGTCCGGAATTCAACCGTCCGGGTCGATTACGAAGTCCCACACGGGCATTGTCGAGCGGGCCACCTTAGAACATGTTCCTCATCGACGCAATGCGGCGGCGAATTGTTCTATGCCACAACACTTACCGGTGGCGACATCAGTGAACACGTGTAACCTACTGACAAGTAGCATCACCGGCTACCGCCCGGCAGGGCAGGCAGGGACAGTTCGGCATCGGGGGCCGGACCATGGGCACGAAAATGTAAGGGACAGACTTGAATCAGTCGGCCGCTCCGACTATTCGCCGGGCCACCGAGGATGACATCGACGATATCGTTCGCGTCGTCGCGGCGGCCTTCGCCAGCGACGATCCGATCGAGGAGTACGTCTTCCCGGACGCGTCGATCCGCGAGCGCCGGACGCCGGGAATGCTGCGGACCATGATCCGGCACCGTTTCCTGCCCGGCGACGGCGCGATCGTCGCCGTCCTCGCCGACCGGGTGGTCGGCGCAATGCTCTGGTATCCCGCCGGATACCGCAAATCCCTGTGGCACGAACTGGTTTCGGGCCCACAACTGCTGTGGGCCATGGGACCGGCGACGGTGCGGGGCATGCGGGTGGACGAGGCCATCGCACGGGTCGCCCCCGCCGAACCACACCACCTACTGGTCTATCTCGGCATCGATCCGGACATTCAGCGCAGTGGGGTGGGTCGCGCGCTGGTCGACTGGGTCGATGCGGCGGCCGACCGGGAATCCGCGCCGGTGTGCGGGATAACCAAGGACGACAACCTCGCCTACTATCGCCGCTTCGGGTTCGAGTTCGTCACCAAGACCCGGATCGGAAAGACCGGTCCGGAGATGAATTTCGTACTGCGCCCACCGGATCCGGTCCGCGCGGATTGACGAACAGCGGGGGGATATCAGCAGGTCCATTCTCCAGTTTCGCCGAGGAGCTCGTCGTGTCGGATATCGCCATCGTCGGAATCGGCTGCCGCTATGCCGGTGGCATCGATTCACCGGAATCGTTCTGGGACTTCCTGGTCCGCAAGGGCGACGGGGTGGTGGACATCCCGGAATCGCGCTGGGACTACCGCCGCTACTACGACCCCGACAAACGCACGCCGGGCCGGATGTACACCCGGCGAGCCGCGTTCATGACCGGTGACCCCTGGGAATTCGATCCCGACTTCTTCGGCATCTCACCGCGCGAGGCCGCGGCCATGGATCCGCAGCAGCGCCTCGTGCTCGAGGTGGCCTGGGAGGCGCTCGACGACGCCGGGATGGCGGGGCGCGTCACCGGCGCGCCCGTCGGCGTGTACCTCGGCGCGTTCACCCTGGACCAGCTCGCGGTGTCCACCACCGACGCGGCGCTGCCGTACGTGGACATGCACACGGCGGTGGGCGCGTCCTACACCATGCTGTCGAACCGCATCGCCTACGCGCTCGACCTGGTGGGGCCCGCCCTGACCGTCGACACCGCCTGCTCGTCCTCCCTGGTCGCCCTGCATCTGGCCTGCCAGGCCCTGGACAGCGGCGACTGCACGGTCGCGCTGGCCGGTGGCGTCACCATGCTGCTCGGCCCGGAACCGTTCGTATCCATGTGCAAGGGCGGGTTTCTCGCCGCCGACGGGCGCAGCAAGCCGTTCGACGCGGCCGCCGACGGGTACGGCCGCGGTGAGGGCTCGGGCATGGTGGTACTCAAGAAGCTCGCCGACGCCGAGCGCGACGGTGACCGGGTATACGCCGTCGTCAAGGCGACCGGCTCCAATCAGGACGGCCGCACCACCGCCATCACGGTGCCCAATGCCGATCTCCAGGAGGAGTTGGCCGAGACGGTCACCCGGCGGGCCGGTATCGCGCCGCACGAGGTCACCTACGTGGAGGCGCACGGCACCGGCACCCCGGTGGGCGACCCGCTGGAGCTGCGGGCCATCGGCAATGCCTACGGCCGGGTGCCCGGCCGTACCGCGCCCCTGGGCGTGGGGTCGGTGAAGGCGCAGCTCGGGCACACCGAGGCGGCGTCCGGCATCGCCAGCATCATCAAATCCGCACTGGCCGTGTCCAAACGCACCATCGCGCCGCAGGGCTGGCTGAACGAGCCGAATCCGGATATCCCGTTCGAAGAACTGGGAATCCGGCTCCAGCTGGAAGCCGAACCGGTCGGCCCGGAGGTCGAACGGATGACCGTGGCGGTCAACGGTTTCGGCTACGGCGGCACCAACGCGCACGCCATCCTGCAGGAGTACGTGCCCACCGACGCGGCCCCCCGCCCGCCGAAACACTATGGGGTGCTGCCGCTCTCATCGCGCACCGAAGCGGCCGCGCGAACGCTGGCCGAGGGGTTCGCCCAGCTCATCGCCGAGGGCGCGGATCCGGCCCGACTGGCCGAGGCGGCCTGGACTCGGCGGCGACATCACCCGTACCGCACCGCCCTGACCTTCGGTGACGACACCGAATTGGTGCGTGCCCTGGTCGATTTCGCACACGGCTCCGGCCGCGGCGCGATCAAGACGGTGGCCCGCAAACATCCGGAACCGGTGTTCGTCTTCACCGGCATGGGGCCGCAGTGGTGGGCCATGGGCCGCGAACTGCTCGAGGCCGACGGCGCCTTCGCCGCCGAGGCGGCGCGCATCGACGCGGTGTTCACCGAGATCGCCGGGTGGTCGATCATCGAGGAGCTGCTGCGGCCGGAGGAGGAATCGAAGGTCACCACGACCGCGGTGGCGCAGCCCGCCAACTTCCTGGTGCAGGTGTCGCTGTTCGCCATGCTGGCGGAGCTGGGCGTACACCCGGCCGCCGTGGTCGGGCACAGCGTCGGCGAGGTGTCGGCCGCCTACGTCACCGGCATGCTGTCGCTGCGCGACGCCCTGCTGGTCAGCTACCACCGGGCCCGCTTGCAGGCCACCACGGCCGGATCGGGCGGCATGCTGGCCGTCGGGCTCCCGCCCGCCGCCGCGCGGGACCTCATCGACGGTGACGAGCTGGTGGATGTCGCCGCCGTCAACAGTCCGAGCGCGGTGACGCTGGCCGGGTCCGAGGCGCGCCTCGACGAGATCGCCGAAATCCTGACCGAGCAGGGCACTTTCGCCAAGCGGTTGCACGTCGAGGTGCCGTACCACAGCTACCTGATGGAACCGATCCTCGACGAACTGCGCACGGCCCTGGCCGATCTCACCCTGGCCGAACCGCGCATTCCGCTCTGGTCGACGGTCACCGGACAGCGGGTCACCGCGGCCGACTGGGATGCCGAGTACTGGTGTGCCAATGTCCGGCAGCCGGTGCGCTTCGCCGATGCCGTGACCGCCCTCGTCGGGGCGGGCAGCCGGGTGTTCCTGGAGGTCGGACCGCATCCGGTGCTCGGCGCGAACATTCGCGAAATCCTCATCGGCGCGGGCGAATCCGGCACCACGGTGCCAACCCTCGACCGCAAGCGGTCCGACGCCGAGAGCATTCGGCAGATCATCGCCGGGCTGTACACGGCCGGAGCCCTCGATATCGGCGCGCTGTTCGCCGAGACGGTGACCCCGCACGTCGACCTGCCGCGCTACCCGTGGCAGCGGACCCGGTTGCGGAACCTCGATCCCGTCTTCCAGCAGCGCCGCCACGGCACCCCCGACGGCTATCCGATGCTGGGCGATCCGGATCTGGACAACGCCACCGCCTCGTGGCGGCTTCAGCTCAGCGTGGGCGCGATGCCCTGGCTGGCCGACCATGTCGTCGGCGGGGCGCGCATCCTGCCCGGCGCGGCCTATCTGGATGCCGCGCTCAGCGCCGTCGCGCTGCGCACCGAATCGACGCGGGTGGCGGTGGAGGAGGTGCGTTTCATCGCACCGCTGGTCATCGACGAGGGCGCGGCCCCGGTCGTGGAACTGCGCGTGGAGGAGTCCACCGGCCGGTTCACCATCCGCTCCCGGGATATGGCCGGTTCCCTCTGGACAACCAATGCCACCGGACGGCTGATCCAGGGCGGCGTCTTCGAGTCCACCAAGGTGCCGCTGCCCGACGTCGACGATATGTACGCCCTGGACCCGACGGCGTTCTACGACGGGCTGGCGGCACGTGGACTCCGGTACGGCCCGGCCTTCCGCCGCGCCACCGCCGTTCGCGTCTCCGGATCGACCGTGGTCGCCACCCTGGACGGTTCGATGGCCCGCGACTCCGGCCACCTCGCCCACCCCTGCGTGGTGGACGCCGCGCTCCAGAGCGTGGCGGCACTGCTGGCGGGCGCGGGCGGCGCGGACGACGGCGCCATGGTGCCGGTGGCCGTGGCCGGGGTGCGCGCCTTCGGGGCCATTCCGGACGAGGTGACGGTGGTGGCCCGGCTCGACACCACCGGCGCGCCCGTCGCCGATATCGACCTGCTGGACGCGGAACAGAATGTGGTCCTGCAGATCGTCGGCATGCGTTTCGGTTCCATCGCCCCGGGACGCGGTGCGCTGCAACGGATGACCGACATCTTCTTCGAGGACCGCTGGGAGCTGCGCGATCCGGTGGACCGCGGCGCGCTGCCGTCGCCGGAGGACGCTTTCACGCTGGTCGTCGAACTCGGCACCGAGGTGGGCGCGCGCGCCGCCGCCGTGGCCGCGACCGCGCCGCGCTCCGCACTGCTGGCGACCGGTGATCCGAACCGCGACGACCTGGAAGAGGCGATGCTGGAACGGCTTCGGGCCGCGGTCGCCACCGAGGGTGTCGAACGCCTGCACGTGGCCGTGGTGGCGGGCGCCGAGTACGCGGATCTCGATGCGCTGTGGACGCTGCGCCGCCTGGCGGTCACCATCGAGGGCTTCCTCGAGGTGTGGCTGGAACAGCACGGCGACGAGATGCCCATGACCGGTGACGGTTCCATCCACGTCAGCCTGATCACCGAGCGCGCCTACGCCCATCCCGACGAGGATGCCGCGCCGAACCCGTCCCAGGCCGCGCTCGCCGGCGCCCGCCGCGTCCTGCTCAACGAGCAGCCGCGGCTGCGCTGGCGGCTGGTGGACGTCGAGTCCGATATCACCGGCGCGGACCTGGCCGCGGAACTGGCCGTGCCCGGCGCTTTCAGCTACGACAACGCCGACGAGGTGATCCTGCGCAACGGCCTGCGCTGGGTGACGGTGGTGGCCGCCACCTTGCCGGAACGGCTCGACAAGCTCGACGAGGCGGTGCCGCTCACCGATCCGGAGGCGAACTTCGCGCTGGAACTGCCCAAGTCGCGGGTGCTCTCCCGGCTCGGCTGGCGGCGCTGCGGGCGGCGGGAACCCGGACCGGGCGAGGTGGAGGTGCGGATCAGCGCCATCGGCCTCAACTACAAGGATCCGCTCAAGGTGATCGGCGTGCTCACCGAGCAGGATATGGCGGAGACCTTCTTCGGCACCCTGCCCGGTATGGAGGGCGACGGCGTGGTGGTGCGGGTCGGGCCCGGGGTGGACGATCTGGCCGTCGGCGACGCCGTGACGCTCACCTCCAAGGGCATGATCAGCCGCTACCACACCGCACCCCGCGATCTGATCATCAAGTACGACACCGACGCCGAACCCGGGTCATGCACCAGCGGAACGGCTTTCGCCACCGCCGACTACGCGCTGCTGGAGCTGGCGCGGGTCCGCGCGGGCGATGTGGTGCTGGTGCACGGCGCGGCGGGCGGCGTCGGCTCGGCGGCCGTGCAGATCGCGAAACTGCACGGCGCGACCGTGATCGGCACCGCCGGCACCGCCGAGCGGCGAGCCTACGTACTCGACCAGGGCGCGGACCACGTGCTGAACTCCCGCTCGCTGAACTTCGCCGACGACGTCCTCGGGCTCACCGACGGGCGCGGCGCCGACGTGGTGATCAGCACCGCGCCCGGGGAGATCCTGCGCCGGAACTTCAAGGCGGTGGCCGAATTCGGTCGCATCGTGGAGATCGGCAAGGCCGACATCTACGGCGGCGGCGTGCTCGATATGCGGCTGTTCGACAAGAACGTCTCCTACCACTCCTTCGATCTGGACCGCATGCTGGCCAAGCGCCGCGACGAGACCATGCGCGTGATCGGCCGGGTCAACGAGCATCTCGCGGCCCGGCGCTACCGGCGACTGCCGTTCGAGATGTACCGCACCGATGACGTGACCAGGGCCTTCGAGGACGTCGCCCGCTCCACCCGCATGGGCCGGATCGCGCTCAGCCTCGACGATCCCGCCCCGCTGGTGCGACCCGACACCCGCCCGGTGACCGTCGATCCGGCGGCCCGCTACCTCATCACCGGCGGTTTCGGCGCGTTCGGCCTGGCGGTCGGCCGCTGGCTGGTCGGCCGCGGCGCACGTCACCTCACCCTGCTCGGACGCGGTGGTGCGCGCACCGACGCCAGCCGAGCCCAACTCGCCGCCTGGCGGGAGCAAGGGGTCGAGATCGTCACCGAACAGGTCGACGTCACCGACGCCGAGGCGATGGCGGCGGTGCTGGCGCGGGCGCACGACGCCGACCATCCGCTGCGGGGTGTCTTCCACACCGCGGGCGTGGTGGACGACAAGCGCGTCTCGGTCATGGACCGCGACAGCCTCGCAGCGGTGTACCGGCCGAAGATCGAGGGCGTGCACGCCCTGCGCCACGGCATCGCCGCCGTCGGTGCGGAACTGGATATGTTCGTGCTGTTCTCCTCGGGCAGCGCCATTTTCGCGGGCACCGGGCAGTACGCCTACACGGCCGCGAATATCGCCCTGCAATCGGTCGCGGACGTGGTGGCGCGCGCGGGCGGCGCGGTGCTCGCGGTCGGCTGGGGCCACATGTCCGGCGGCGGGATGGCCGAGGCCGACGAGAATGTGGCGCGCTACCTGCGCACCACCGGATTCGACGCCATCGATATGGATGAGGGCACCGAATTCCTGGAGAAGGCACTGGAACTCGATATCCACCACCAGGTGGCCATCATTCCGGTGGACTGGCGCACGGTCGGCAGCACCGCACCGATCTTCGGCATGACCGGCCGGGTGGCGGCACTCATCGCCGCGGCGGCCGAAGACGATTCGGCGGCCTCGCATCTGGTCGCGACGCTGCGCGAACTCGACGAGGCGCAGCGCGGGGATGTGGTGGCGCACATGTTGGCCGAGCAGTTGGCCACGGTCATGGGCGTGGACGCCGACACGATCGATATCCACGTCCCGGTGCCGGAACTCGGCCTCGATTCCCTCATGGCGGTCGAATTCGGCGCGCTGGTCGGCAAATCCGTGGGCGTGGACCTGATGTCGCTGAAGGTGGGTCGTTCCTTCACGCTGGCGCAGGCCGGGGCGCGGGCGGCGGAGGTCCTGGTCGGCGGCGACCAGGCCGGAAAGGAAGCGGCGTGAGTGAATCGGCGCGCGAGCTGGCGCGGAAACTGCTGGCCGACAAGCGCGGCCAGGGCGAGCCGGCGGCACGGACAGCGCCACCGCGCCCGGTCGCGGCACCGGCTCGCGCCCCGCGCGGGCCGGGCCGTCAGTTCGCCGATCACCCCGAGGTAGCGGCGACCGTCCAGAAGCAGGCGGCCATCAGGGCCATCAGTGCGCAGTCGGGCCTGACCAATCCGCTGTTCCTGCCGCGCGAGACCCCGAACGACACGGTGATCCGGGCGGCGGATCGGGAGCTGGTGAATTTCAGCGCCTACAACTACCTGGGCCTGTCCAGCCATCCGCGGGTGGTGGCCGCTGCCAAGGAGGCCCTGGACCGATACGGCGCCTCGGCCTCGGCCAGCCGCATCGTCGCCGGTGAGATCCCGCTCTACGGCGACCTGGAGCGACGGCTCGCCGAGCTGTACGACCAGGGCGATGCCATGGTCACCACCAGCGGCTACCTCACCAATGCCGGTGTGATCGGCTTCCTGCTGCGCGAGGGCGATGTGGCGGTCTGCGACGCGCTCATCCACGGCAGCGTGGTCTCGGGCACCCAGTGGGCGGGATGCCGGCGCATCAACTTCCGGCACAACGACCCGGATTCGCTGCGCTCGGTGCTCAAGATGTCGCGCGGCGGCTTCGACCGGGCGCTGGTGGTGCTGGAGGGCCACTACAGCATGGACGGCACCATCGGCCGGGTGGCCGAACTGGCGGCCGTGGCACGGGAATTCGATTGCGCGGTCATGGTGGACGAGGCCCATTCGCTCGGCGTGCTCGGCGCGCGCGGGCACGGCATCCGCGAGCACTACGCCATGGCCGGGGCCGAGGTGGACATCTGGATGGGCACGCTGTCCAAGGCGCTGGGCAGCTGCGGTGGTTTCGTGGCCGCCGACACCGATCTGATCGGGGCCATGAAGGCGAGCGCGCCGGGCGTGGCCATGCTCACCGGCGGTCCCGCGCCGTCCACCATCGCCGCCGCGGCGGCGGGTCTGGACCTGCTCGAGGCGGAACCGGTGCGGGTGCGGCGGCTGTGGGACAACACCCGGACCTTCAACGCGGCGCTGCGTGCACACGGGCTGAATCTGGGTGACTCCCAGGGGACTCCGATCGTGCCCGTGATCGTGCCCGGTGAACTCCGCGCCGGATTCGTCTCCGCCACCCTGTTGGAGCGCGGCGTGTACGCCGGAGCCATCTCTGCCCCGGCGGTGCCGGCGGGCAAGGAGCGGCTGCGCTTCTTCGTCACCTCCGAGCACACCGAGGAACAGCTGCGGTCGACGGCCGATCTGCTCGCCGAGGTGATCGGGCTGGCGGACCGGATTCCGGAGCTGGCGGCGGTCTGACGGCGGTCGGTAGGGATCAGTAGGGATCAGTAGGGATTGGCCCGGTCGGCCCAGCGGGCGGCCAGGTCACCGGCCAGCTCCCGGGGGAAGGAGATGCGCGCCGGATCACCGTCGGAGGTGTAGCGCTGCTCGGCCAGCCGGTCCAGCCAGTAGGCGGAATCGAACGGCACCGTGCCGCGGCCCGATCGAATGCGCGGCACGGCGGCGGGATCGACCGGACCGTACGGCGACGGCGCGGGATTGGAACCGACCAGCATGACGGCTTCGAACGCGTAGGAGGTGCCGTCCCAGCCACCGGCCGCGGCCAGGGCGCGATCACCGGGAAAGATGCCCAGCGGCAGCGCCATGGCGCGCACCGGCTGGTCCGGCACCGCCGCGGTGATGGCGCGGACGTTCTCCACCAGTTCCCGCTGCACACCCGCCGCGTCGAGACTCGCGAGATTGGCATGCGAGGCGGTGTGCGCGCCGATCTCGTAGCCGTGCTCGGCCAGCCAGGGCAGCGCCCGCTCCTCCCTGGCGAAGGGGTCGTTGTTCACGAAGAAGGTGGCGGTGGGGGCGAAATCGGGGTAGCGGGACCGGAATTCCTCCAGGATCCCCACCGCGCTGTCGGGGGTGGGTTCGCCGTCGGCGGTGAAGGCGAGCTGACTGGTGGTGGAATCGTCGAAGGTCAGCACCACCGGATGGGTGCCCGCGGGGATGTCGATCGTCCCGGAGATGTAGTCGGACACGGTGATCGGGCGATAGTCCTCCCGGTACAGCCGCTCCAGCTCGGCCCGGAACTCCTCCGGCGTCTGGTCGTACTCGCCCGCGGGCGCGGGCGACAGCTGGTGATACATGAGCACCGGCACGAGTCCGAGCTCGTTCGCGCCGACCGCCGCCGGGTCGGGGGCGGCCGTGGTGGTCGGGGCGACCGACTCGACCCGGGGGGTGGGTTCACTGTCTTCCGGTGCCGCGCAGGCGGCGAGGGCGAGGCCCACCGCGGCCAGGCGCGCCAATATCAGCGTCGTTCCGCGCACCTATCCAACCCTACTGTCAGGCAATCGATTTGGTACCAGAGTGGTGAAGATGACATGACGGACCGCCTTCGCGGTGGAGACTGGGAAGGCAATCGAACGAGAGTGGGTGTACAGGTTGCTGAAGCGGATTCCGCGGACCGGACGGATGCGGGCGGCGGCGGGCGGCGCGATCGCGGTGGTGGTGGTCGTTGTCGCCGCGCTCACGGCGGGGGCGCTGCGCGGTGACCCGGAGGGCATGGCGCTCAACGGACTTCCCGACGGGGTCGTGAACGCCGAGGCGCTGCGAGACCTGACGCTGGTGGTGGACGCCAGCGGGCACGACGCCGAGGCGGTGCGGCTCGAACTCGACGGGAAGACGGTCACCGGCGAGGTGTCCGGCGACACCGTGGTGTTCCGGCCGGGTGAGCTCGCCGACGGCACGCACACCCTGACCGCCGAGATCCCGCCGGGCGGGCCGTTCGGTGCGCTGCGCACCGGACCGGGTGCGACGGGCACCTTCCTGGTTGACGCACAGCCGCCGGCGCTCGAGGTCTCCCAGCCCGAATCGGTCGGGTCCTACCGCGAACCGGTGACCCTGCGCGGCACGGTCTCCGGCGCGGAAAGTCTCACCCTGGAGGGGGAGCCGATCGAGGTGGCCGACGACGGCACCTTCGAAGTCACCCTGCCCAACGCCCCGGTCGGCGCGGCGCTGGTGGCCGCCGACGCCGCGGGCAACGAGACCAGGCAGCCCGTCACCACCCGGGTGGAGGTGCCGCGGATTCGCGCGGTGCACGTAACCGCGCACGCCTGGTCGCACGACGGATTGCGGGAGGCGGTGCTGAATCTGGCGCGCGAGGGCCGGATCGACACCGTGCAGCTCGATATCAAGGACGAGGACGGCGTCGTCGGCTACGACTCCCAGGTGCCGCTGGCCCGGGAGTCGGGCGCGGCCAACCCCATCTACGACGCTCCGGCGGCCCTGAAGACGCTGCACGACATGGGATTGCGGGTGGTCGGCCGGATCGTGGCCTTCCGCGACCCGACCATGGCGGAGTGGGCCTGGCACCACGGTCGCCGCGACTGGGTGATCCAGAACGGCGGCGGCGCGCCGTACTCCAGTCATTACGGGGCCATCGCGTTCACGAACTTCGCCCACCCGGAGATCCGCAGGTACAACATCGATCTGGCGGTGGAGGCCGCGCGGCTGGGCTTCGACGAGGTCATGTACGACTACGTGCGCCGCCCCGACGGCTCCCTGTCCAGCATGGCCTTCCCCGGCCTGACCGAGGACGCCAGCGTCTCCATCGCCGAATTCCTGCGCGAGAGCCGCGCTCCCGTGCGGGACGCGGGCGCGTACCAGAGCGCCGCGGTATTCGGCATCGCCTCCACCCGCCCCGACCAGATCGCCCAGGACATCCGGCTGATGGCTCCGCACGTGGACTACGTCGCGCCGATGCTCTACCCCTCGCACTGGAATCCGGGCGAGTACGGCGTGGCCAATCCCAATGCCCAGCCCTACGACATCATCTTCCGCTCGCTGGAGGACTTCCACCGCCAGGTGGAGGGCACCGATGCCAAGGTCATCCCCTGGCTCCAGGACTTCAGCCTCGGCGTCACCTACGGCGACGCCGAGGTCCGCGCCCAGATCGAGGCCACCGCGGCCCGCGGCATCGACAGCTTCTTCCTGTGGAATGCCGCGTCCCGCTACCACGGCGGCGCGATGGACCCGAGTTGAGGGATCCGAACCGAGCCCGCGCTAGTACTTGTAGAAGCCCTCGCCGGTGGCGATGCCGAGCTTGCCCTTGTCGATGTAGTTGTCCTTCAACCACTTCGCCAGCTGCTGGCCGTTCTCGTCGCCGTTGGCGAGGATGTTGTAGGGGGTGGTGAGGCCGATGACGTCCAGGATCTGGAACGGGCCCATGGGTGCGCCGGTCGCGATGCGCCAGGTCTTGTCGACGGCCTCGGGTTCGGCGTATCCGCCCGCGGCGAGGGCCATTCCGGAGTTGAGGAACGGCACCAGCAGCGAGTTGAGGACGTAACCGGCCTTCTCCTTGTGCAATTCGATGGGGACCATGCCGATGGCCGCGGCGAAGTCGACCACCGCCCGGAAGACCGCGGGGTCGGTGTCGGTGGTGCCCATGACCTCGGCGGTGTTGGACTTCCACACCTGGTTGGCGAAGTGCAGGGCGAGGAACCTGTCCGGCCGCCCGGTGAAATCCTTCATGGCGCTGGGCAGCAGCGTGGAGGAGTTGGTGGCGAAGACGGTGCGCTCGGGTGCGAGCGCGCCCAGCTTCTCGTAGGTCTGCTGCTTGATGGACAGCACCTCGGGCACCGCCTCGATCACCAGGTCGGCGTCGTGTACCGCTTCGTCCAGATCCGAGGTGAGCGTGATGGATTCGGCTGTCTGCTCGGCCCTGCCGTCGCCACCGCCCTGTACATCGGAGCGGTAGATGCCCGCCAGCTTGGCGAACCGTTCGCGCGCCGCGTCCAGTGCCTCACCGTCGATGTCGTAGGCGGTGACGTCGAACCCGCTGAATGCCGTCTGGAAGGCGATCTGCGAACCCAGCACTCCGGTGCCCAGCACGGTGACCTTGCGAATCTCGATGCTCATTGCTCTCCTTTCCGCGCCAGGAATCCGGCGACGATCTGCGCGATCTGCCCCCGCAGGTCCGCGGCGGCGTCATGACCCGGATGAGCGCCCGTGGCGGGCTGTGCGAGCGCCAGATGCAGTACGGCGAAGACGCTGCGCCCGGCCAGTTCGGCCCGCTCGTCCAGGTCCGGCGGCTCGGCCCCGCGCGATCGGGCCGATGCCGCGAGTAGGTCGGCGATGGTGGATTCGAGCCGCTGCACGAGGGCGAGCCCCTCGGCGCGGTACTTCTCGGTGGGCGGCCCGAACAGCAGTTCCCGCTGGTAGGCAATGGTGTTCTCGGCCCGGCGCGCGGCGAGGTCCAGCACCGGGCGCACCAGCGCGGTGACGGCCGCCACGGGCTCGGCCAGCTCCCGCGCCACCCGCTCCCCGGCGGCCAGCGCCGCCCGGAACTCCTCGTTGTAGACCATGAGCAGCAATTCCCCCTTGGACGCCGCGTACCGGAACAGCGTCCCGGCGGCGATATCCGCGCGATCGGAGATCTGCTGCGTGGTCACCCGCTCGAAACCGTATTCGGCGAAAAGATGTGCGGCCGCTTCGAAGATGCGGTCCTGCTTGTCCAGCATCTTCCGAGCTCGCCGCCCGGCCTGGGCTGCCCGAGGCGAGTGAACCATGTCGCACCTCCCTGCCTATCAGTGAGTGCACTCATTAATGAGCGTACTCGCGGCAACCGATCGCGCAACCCACCCCAGCTTGCCCGTGCCACCCACCGCTGTCGAGCGGCCCGCACCGGCCGATGAGGTTTCTCCCACCCGTCATCGATCGTTCACCCGCCGCGAGCCGTCCCGTGCTTTGATCGCGTCAGCGAGGGGGAGGTATCGCCAGTGACCTACCGGTACGTGAAAGTGCTTGCCGCCGCGTTGATCACAGTGGCCGCGACGGTGGCCGGATGTGCGGACGAGCCGGAGACCGGGCCGATCACCAGCTACGACGACCGTGCGAACGTGCTGAATATCGTGGCGGGTTCCGAACATGAGGCGGTATTCGAGCGGATCGTGCGGCCGTGGTGTGCGGAGCAGGGGCTGACCTGCACCATGACCAGGCTCGGATCGGTCGATCAGGCGCGGTTGCTCGACGGCGGCGATGCGCCCTACGACGCGTTCTGGTTCGCCAGCAGCGTATTCCAGCAACTCGGCGACACCGGGCATCGGCTGCGGGAGGCACGGCCCATGTTCGGTACCCCGCTGGTGTTCGCGGGCCGCCGAGCGGAACTGGACGCCTTGGGCTTCACCGGCCGCGACGTCGGCATCGAGGAGATCCTCGCCGCGGTCGAAACGAAGCGGACCACCGCGTGGATGACCAATCCGACCCAATCCAACTCCGGGGCAACGGTTCTGCTGGGCTTCCTCAACTATTTCGCGGGCAACGGTCCGGGCGAGCCGCTCACCCGCGAACAGCTCGACTCCGAACCGGTGCGTGCGGGCATCACCCGCTTCGCCCGCGCGTTCGCCAAGACGCCGCCGTCCACCGGCCTGCTCATGGACGAATGCCTGGCCGCGCCGCAGCGGTGCAAGACGCTGTTCACCTATGAGGATCTGGTGATCGAGCGCAATCAGGAGCTGGTGCGCAGCGGTCAGGAGCCGCTGCACGTCATCTATCCGGCGGGCGTCCTGGCCATCTCGGACGCGCCGCTGGGATTCCTGCCGCACGGCGACAATCCGGAGAAGCTGCGCAACTTCCAGCGCCTCCAGGATTTCCTGCTCGACGCCGACACCCAGCGGCGGCTGGCGGAGCTGGGACGACGGCCCATCACCAGTATCGGCCTGTCCCTGCCCGATGCTCCCACCACGGCGTTCGACCCGGCTTGGGGGATTCGCGCCACCCTCACCGAGCAGCCCATCACCTATCCGTCCGCACCGGTCATCAACGCCGCTCTGGAGAACTACCAGACCGTCTACCGCACCCCCACCGACCTGGTCTACTGCATCGACGCCTCCAGCAGCATGGCGGGCAACGAGGGGTGGGCGGGGGTGCGGCGCGCCGCCGATCTGCTCTTCGACCCCGTGGAATCGAAGAAATACCTGCTCCAGACCGGACCGAAGGACCGCACCGCCATCCTGTTGTTCGACCAGGACACACACGCAACCCCGTGGATCCGCGGCAATGCGGCGGGCGAACTCGAGCAGCTGCGCGATGCCGTGCACTACAGCAAGCCGCGCGGCCAAACCGGCATCTACCGGTGTCTGTCCGCGGCCGCCGACCAGTTCAGCGGACCGGCCGAACCGGACCGCAAACAACTGATCATCCTGATGACCGACGGGGCCGACACCGAGGGCGGCGACGGACTGGACACCGTGGCCCGCACCGGAATCCCGGTGGTGGTCATCGGATTCGGCTCCGACGTCAAGGAGGACGCGCTGCGGGAGATCGCGCAGCGTACCGGCGGCTCCTACCTCACCTCCGACGATATGGTCGCGGCGCTGCGCCAGGCGACCGGATATCGGTAGGGGGCGACGGTGCCGGGCAACAGCGCAGCCATCGCGGCATTGGCAGTCCTCGTCGCCGTGTTCCTCGGCCTCTACGCACTGCTCGGCACCGCGCTCGGCGCGGCCCTGGTGGCGGTGGGCGCGGCGGTGCTCACCGCCCTTGCCGCACAGTCGATATCGGGTGTGGCGGGGCGGCGGCGGCTGGCGCGGCGGGTGGCCGACACCAATCGCCGGGTGGCGGCGCTGGCCGCCCGGGTCGCCGATGCCGAGACCCGCGCCTCGCTGCTGCGGGCCTGCGATACGGTTCCGCGGCTGCTGGAACGCACCGAGAAGGCCGATCCGGCGAGTCTGCCCATGACCTCGAACCGGCTGCTCGACTACCTGGTCAGCGTGGAATCGACGCTGGAACGGCATGTGGAGATCCAGGAGCACCGCGGCTCCTACCGGGATGCGGAGGAGCTGCTGGCCCGCAGCCGCCGCGCGCTCGTCGGTTTCGAGACCTTCGCCGCGCATGCCGCCGCCCAGGTCGGTGAGGCCGACCTGGTGACGTTCTTCCGGGACCTGGCGCATCTCGAACTCATGAATCCGCCCCAGCTGCCCCCGAGGGAGGACCGATGACCGGATCCCGCCTACCGCTGCTCATCGCCGTCGTGGTCGCCGTGGTGGCGATCGCCGTGGGCGTCCACGTGATTCGCGACACCGACCGCGCCCCGGCCGAGGCCACCTCGATCACCTGCCTGGGCGGCTCCGAGAAATCCGCGCTGATGGCCGATACCGAGGTCCGGGACCTGTTGCGCGAGGAGTTCGGGCTGCGGGTGCGCTTCGACGAGCGCGGTTCCTACGACTTGGTGCAGGTACCCACGCGGCAACTGCGCGAGCAGGGCATCGACTGCCTGTGGCCCGCGTCGGCCAGCGCCACCAGCGTCTTCGAGAGTTCGCACGACACCGCCGATTTCCCGGACTATCAGGCCGAGTCGGTGCTGGAGACACCGGAGGTGATCTACGCGGGCGCGGCGGCCACCGATGCGCTGCTGCGCGCCGGAATCGTGGAACAGCGCGAGAATTCGTACTACATCATCGATTTCAAGCGTCTGCTGCTGGACTACGTGCTGCCCAAACAGAAGTGGGAGGTGCTCGGGGCGCAGCACATAGCGGGCCCGATTCGCATCACCAGCACCGATCCGGCGACGTCCAACTCGGGATTCACACTGCTGCAACTGGAACTGACCGTCATCGCCTCCGGTGACATCTTCCAGCCGCCCACCGTCGCCGAGGCCCAGACCGGTCTGCCCATCGTGCGCGGGCTCTACGACGCGCAGGGGCTCCAGGCGGACAGCTCCGACGGCGGCTTCCGGGAGTGGCTCATCCAGGGCGCCGCCACGCTCTACGCCGGATACGAGAACCAGATACTCCAGCAGCTGGTCGCCTACCGCGATAACAGCTCCGCCACCGAGGCGCTGCTGGCGGGCACCCGGCTGCTCTACCCGGACCCCACCATCTTCAACAGCAATCCCGTGCTGACCCTCACCGCCGACGCCCGTCGGCTGGTGACCGCGCTGCGGGATCCCCGCATTCAAGAGATCGCTTGGAAGCGTTATGGATTCCGCTCCGCGACCGAACTCGGCGCGGCGCACACCGCGGACTTCGAGCGGATCCCGCTGGCCGCCCAGCCCCGGTCGACCACACCGCCGCGGGCCGACATCACCCAGCTGCTGCTGGCCTGCGTGCGCGACAATGTCTGCGCCTGAATCAGGCGTCGTCGTCGGATCCGGCAGCCGCCCAGGCGAATTCGAATTCGTCGCGGCTGATGGTCTGCCACGCCAGTTCCGGGTCGTAGAGGTCGACGGGCGGATGCGCGGGCCATTCGTCCGCACCGGTGCGCAGCACGGTGCCGTCACCGGCAATGGCCACCTCGCGTAGTCGGTGCCCGTCGGGCCCCAGCTCCATCAGGGCGACGAACGCGCCCTCGCTCTGGCGCAGATGCACGATGCCCCGCCCGACCAGCGCGCCGAACCCGGGCCGCGCGCGCTGCGACCGCCGCTGTTCACGCAGGTCGCGCAGGCCGGGTGGCAGGTCCTCGCCGTCCACCGCGCTCTCGTCGAGATGCAGATGCCGCGCCTGCTCCAGCAATTCCTCGTCGTCGACCACCTCGACCTCGGCGAAGGTCTCGAGGATCTCCCGGGGTGAGCGCGCCCGCACCCACCACCAGGCCCGGCTGATTCCGTAGTCGTGCAGCACCAGAAACCGATCCATGCCCCCATCCTGGCGAACGAGCCCGGTGAATGCCCACATTCCAGCCGAATGGAACTGCACCCACGTACGAGCGATTCCGCAGCGGCGGCGAACCGTCCGCCGACGCGAGCGAGCCCCGGTATGGCGAACGGGCCGCCCCGCCGAGCAGGCGGCCCGCCCCCGAGCCGGAGACCGCCGCACGACGGACCCGGCGCGGCGGCTACCTGCCGTGGGCGCGCAGCTGGTACAGACCCTCGGTCTCGGCGACCAGCACACCGTCGGCGTCGGTGACCACCGCGCGCAGGGTGAAGTCGGATTTGCCGTTGGTGGCGGCCTCGGCGGCGATGCGGGCGATCTCCTCCTCGGCGAGGGTGGCCTCGGCGCGCACGTCGGTGCGGGCGGGCTTGCGGAAGGCGATCCGCAGGTCCTTGACCAGGGGGTAGTACTCCGCGCTGTCGAAGCTGGCGATGGCGATGGCACCGCCGAGGATCTCGGCCACGGTGAAGAGCACCCCGGCGTAGATCGCGCCGAAGTGGTTGGCGTTGCCCTCGGCGGGCACGGTGGTGGCCGCGAAGCCGGGCCGTACTTCGAGGGCGCGCACTCCCATGCGGTGAGCGGCCGGAATGGTGAATTCCAGCGCGCCGTTGATCACATCTGCCAGCGGTGGGGTGGCGGTCCCGACTTCGTTGTCACTCATACCCGCAAGTATGAACTGATGGCAGGTGATGTCAATCAGGGGGTCGGGACTCCGGCGTCCCGCACGGCCGCGACCACCAGGTCGGCCACCCCGCGCATGCCCTGCACCGTCGGGTGGTAGGGCACCAGCGTCTCGGTGGCAAGCAGCGGATCGAACCAGCGCACCCCCGCGGGCGCGCAGGCGTCACGCCCCGCCGAGGCGGCGACGGTGTCCACGTAGAGAGCGCCGACGGCCGCGGCCTCGCGAGCCACCACCGCATTCAGGCGCTCGAACTTGGATTGGATGTAGGCGGCATCGCCGGGGGCCAGACCCAGCGTCTCCGGGCAGCCGCCGTCGCGCAGGTAGCGCGGCCAGCCGTCGACCACGATCGCGGCATGCGGCGCGCGGCGCGCGATCTCGCGCAGGGCGGCGGCATAGGGTGCGGCGACGGCGTCGATATCGGCGTCCCAGCCGTCGGGGGTCGCGGCGCAGCCGCCGCGCGCCGCGGCCAGGTAGCAGTCCACCAGGTGGGCGGTGAACCGGGCGTCGTTCGCGCCGATGTGCAGGGTCACCAGGCGGGTGCCGGGACCGAGTGCGTCCAATTGCGGTGGCACACCGGCCGATTGGGACTGGGTGAGATGCGGGAGCCGGGCGGAGCTGCAGGTCCGGTCGTCCAGCCGCAGGCCCAGCTGCGCGGCGACCAGGTGCGGGTAGTTGGTGGTGGAGCGCACGCAGGCCAGGGGTGCGGAAATATCGACATTGACCACACCGGTGGTGGCCGCGCCCGAATCGCCGAGCGCGACGTACTCCGCGCCGCCGTCGGCCGGGGCGGCCGTCGCGGTCGTCAGGGACAGCACCGTCGCGGCGACGCCCGCCAGTGCCGCGGTGATGGTTCGCAGGCTCATCGAATCTCCTCCTCGGTCCGGCTCATATTCTGCGACCGCGGGAGGCGCGGCCCAATGGGTACGGCCACATCGGAGGCGGGTGCGGGCTGTGTGGCCGAACAATGCGGGCGACCCGGAGGCGCGGGAAGGTGGACGCACGTCGCCGTGAGCGCGGTCGAGCGGTTCCCCGCACCGGTCGCCGGGGCGAATCGAGACAAGGGAGGGACCTCGATGTGGAGGGCCTCGGCCGGACGAATCCTGCTCCCGTGGACCGGGCTGCCCGGACGCGATCCGCGCAGGCCGGCACCGCGAACACATGGCGGACGAGCACGGCTGGTCAGGCCGGCCGGGGCCGGTCTGACGGGGACCACGACGATGCGGGCCTCGCGCCGGGCGATTCATGCCCGGACGCCGGCCGCGGCGGTACCGCGCGCGATCGCGGCACTGGCGGTGGTCACGGCGGCCGTGTGCGGGACCGCCGGACCCGTGACGGCGCGGGAACCGGCGCAGACACCCGCACCGACCGTCCAGAGCCTGTTCAACACCGCGGGCCCGCATGCGGTGGCCACGACGGTGCGTGTCGATCCGTGCCGCGAATCGGTGTGGGGCACGCTGCAGCAGCTCGCGGTCCACGCCCTGGGCAATCGCGACGAGCTCACCTGCACGCGGGCGTTTCCGAACGGGCTCGACTCGCCCGTCGGCGTGAACGTCTACCACCCGGCCGATATCGCCGAGCTGCCCGGCGCACCGCTCATCGTCATGACGCCCGGCTACCACGCCAATCCCGGCATGTACGACGCCATGGCGCGGCAGTGGGTGAGTCACGGATTCGTGGTCGTGATCCCCTACGAGTTCTTCAACTCCCTGATTCACGTTCCGGCCCTGGGGTTGGCGGCGGCGGTGGCCGCGCACCGGGACCCGAACTCGCCGCTGCACAACCGTATCGACCTCGGGCGCACGGTATTCGCCGGGCATTCGGGCGGCGGTCAGGCGGCCTTGCAGGCGGGCGCGCTGTTCCCCGGAATCGCCGGGCTCGTCGATCCGGGGCTGCGGGTCGCCGGAGTGCTGGCCATCCAGCCGGGTCCGCTCGCCCTCGGCGCGTCGGTCGGGGTGCCGACGCTGTTCCTCACCGGCTCCGACGATTTCGTGGTTCCCGATGTCGCGTGGGTGCGCTGGTGGCAGTACAACCTGACCTGGCACGCGCCGGCCTGGATCGCGAATGCCCTTGGTGTCAGCCATTTCTCGCCCGTGGACGGGCTCGCGCGCTATCGGTCCGCGGGGGTGGCGGTGGCCTGGCTGCGCTATCTCGCGCTCGGGGACGAGGGCGCGAAGCGGTACTTCGTCGGCCCCGAGTGGCTGCTGCCCGCCGACGACACCTTCGTCAGCGTGGAGCGCAACGCCCTCGCGAACGCGCTGCGCTGAACCCGCGCCGCGGGCGCGACGACCACCGAGTTAGATACATGAGATACAAGCCGTATCATTTTCTCGATGAGTACTCGGCAGCAGCCCGCCCGCTCCCCCGGGCGTCCGGCCTCGGCCACCAGGGCGGAGGTCGTCGAACTCGCCCGGCGGGCCTTCCTGGCGGGCGAGCGAGTCGACGTGCAAGCCGTGGCCGCCGAACTCGGATTGAGCCGGGCCTCGATCTACCGATGGTTCGGCTCCCGGGACGGACTCATGGGCGCGGTGCTGGCCGATGAGTTCGAAAGCCTGCTGCGGCTGGCCGACAGCCGCCGGAAAACCACTGGCGCACATCGCATTCTGGAAGCCCTGGACCGCACCAACCACTGGCTGGCCGCGAGCGCGCCGCTCCAGCGCTACCTGGACAACGAACGCCTGGTGGGCCTGCGGGTGCTGACGGCCAGCGACGGACCGGTCCAGCCCAAGGCCGTCGCCGCCGTGGAGGACCTCGTCACCCGCACCGAGGACGAGGACGGCTACCACGCCATCCTGGACCGGCAGCTGCTCGCCTACACTCTCATCCGGCTGTTGGAAGCTTTCCTCTACAACGACACGGCGGCCGGTATCCGCGGCGACGTGGACCGGCTGCGGCAGGTGCAGGCCGCGCTGCTGGGCATCCCGGAGTAAGGCCCCCGGCGCGGTCGCACCGTCACCCGCGAGCAGGGCTGGTGCGAGGGGGATACGAGTGCGGAAGACCGTTGTGATCGCCACGGCGACACTGATCGCCGGACTGCTGTCCGGTTGCTCGAAAGACAGCCCACCGGAGCCGGATTCGTCCCGTTCCTCCGCTGTTCCCGGGGCTTTCCTCGGCGAGTGCGGCGGCGCTCGCGACGACGACATCCGCGCCATCACGGGCCTGTCCACCCTCACCGCCGTCGCCCGCAACGGCCTCAAATGCGTGTGGGAGTCTCCGGGCCGAGACCGCCGGGTCATGTTCACCTGGTTCCGCGACAGCCCCGTCGAACGCGAACGCACCATCGCCACCGTGGGCGGAAAGACCGTGGCGGACTTCTCGATCGACGGCTTCCACGGCTTCACCGCCAATGCCACGAGCCTGTGCCAGGCCGCGGTCCAGGACGGCGCGGACTTCTTCCACTGGCTCATCCTCGCCCCCGGCATGGATTGCGCGGTACTCCACCCACTGGCCCGCCTCACCCTCGACCGGTCGCGCGCCACGACCCCCGCCCCCACGCAGCCGCCCGGACGCCTCGACGAACTGCTGCACGAATGCACGGCGGTGCCGCCGGACGACATCATGGCGACCGTCGGCGAATCCGGCCGCTCGGAAATGTATTTCCATGGAGCCGTGTGCATGTGGCGCATCGGCGGGCGCGTGGACCTCACCTTCGGGTGGTTGGAGAACGGTTCGGTGGAACGCGAGGAAGCGACAGCGCGCGAACTCGGCTACGAGGTCACCCCAGTCATCAATGCCGACCTGCAAGGGTTTTCGCAGCGTCGGCCGGGCGAACCGACGGCCTGCGGTGTCACCACCAGTGATTCGGGTGCGGTCACCTGGTGGGTGCAGTCGTCCGCCGCCGATCCGTGTGACACCGCGGAGCGGCTGATGGCGCTCACGGTGCGGCGCAGGGTGTGAGGGGATCGAAGCGGGTAGCTCGAAGGCCCTCGCGGACGCATGATCCGACGGGAGTCGCCACGCGGAAATCGGTGACCAGAGCTGCGGCGTCGGCTTTCGAGGACACCAGCTACGAACTGGTGGCACGACTGCGAGCGGTCCACGCGCACATCGCCGCCGCCCAAGCCGAAGAAGTCGCGTTGATGACACGGCTGTACCGGCTACGACGGGCACAACAGCTCGAAGCCGGAGTCGCGCCACGCTATGCCGGGGAATCGGCGGCCACCGAAATCGGTGTGGCGGTACGGGTCTCCCAACGCAGCGCCGACGGGCTGATCGCCCTCGGGATGGGATTACAGCGGCTACCCGTCACTCGACGCGCCTTCGCCCACGGACGTATCGACCTGGCACGGGCACGCGCGATTCACGACACGCTGGTCAACACACCCGACGACACCGTGACCGCGTTGGAGGAAACGGTCGTCGCCCGCGCCGAACGCTGTGATCCCGCCCGGTTGCGGCGCGGCATCCGTAAGAAACTCCTCGAAACCGACCCGGCCGGGCAGTCGCGCCGCCGCCAGGACGCCGAACGCGAACGCTACGTCGCCGTGCGCGCCGCCGATGACGGCACCGCGCTGCTCGACGCGGTGCTGCCCGCCGCCGGAGGGGGGACACTGTACGAACGGCTGCGGGAGATGGCGATCACGCAATGTTGTGCCGCGGACCCGCGCACGATGAACCAGCGTCGCGCCGACGCCCTGGTCGCGCTGGCCGACGGCAGCGGCCAACTCACCTGCGGCTGCGACACTCCCGACTGTTCCCGCCGCGACCAGCCCGGCTATCCCGGCCACGACCAGCCCGACTATCCCCGCCGCGACCCGCGCACTCCCGCCCCGACCGCGCGGCGTGCGCTGGTGCAGGTCGGTGTCAGCGCGGCCACCCTGCTCGGCGTGCAGGACAACACGAAACCTGACAAAAGACACACCTAAACGGGTTGACGCTTGCCCGATGGTCAATGAGTGGCAAACAGAATAATTAGAGCTCAAGATCCAAACCTAGTGACATTCGAGCCTTCTGGCGTATATGCGGCTATCATCAGTGGATGGTGCAGTGGGCCACTGCGTACAAGGTTAGGTCTCGGTTCGCCAACGCGGCCCGTGCGAGAGTCGTCTGGCTCCGTGTAGGGCAAGCACACGCGGTCTAATACGCCGATGGTGTCAACCTCGGTGAGATGACAGTCGAAGAGCAGCGAGCGCCTTGGGACGGCGTGGAGACGCTCTGCGGGATATCTACGGACGACATGGACGTGAGCGGGCATGCCAACACGGGTCAATGGCCACGCGTGAAGGAAGAGCACCCGGAGTGTCCTGAGTGCCGAGCTGAATACGGGCGTCGGACTAGCGGCTCGAGCCGGTGCCAGCGGAAGCTGGCACCGGCTCGAAAGCGATGGAGAGGTGGGGTTTACGGCTCTCAGCGGTCAGTAGCAGTACGCCAGGTTGGTGTTCGGGGGGACGTAGCACGGCCGGGTGTTGCTCGGCGTGCCGGAGCCGCTGGCCCCGCCGATCATCGCGCCGAGCAGGATCCCGGCGGGTATCGCCATGAACCCGAAACCGAAGCTGATGACGGTGACCACGAGACCGAAGATGCCCCCGATGAGCGCGCCAGCCGCCGCGCTGGCGCTGCCGGTTTGGGCGGTGCCCTCCGCGACGGCGGTGGCGGTCGGGTGTGCGACCAGTGCGGCGCCGTCGTCAGCGATGCTGGGGTTCAACGAGAGCACCTGATCGGTGCCGCCGATGGTCACCGAGAGCGGCATCGTGGAAGTGACGATGCCGTTTCCGTCGAGGATGTTCACCGCGGCGTCGGTGAGCTGGAACGTGCCCCCGGTCAGGGTGGTGGTGACGGTCTGGTCCGTATCGGAGCGAACCACGTCGTAGTGGATACCGCCCTGGTCTCCGGACAGCTGCGAAACAGCCTGCACATCCTGTGCGTTCGATTCCGGCGCCGCATACGATGTGCCCCCCGTGATAGCCATGGCGCCGATGGTGAGCGCAGCTGTGGCGACGATCTTTCTCATTTTCACAAGGCCATCTTAGGCCGCGCGGGGATCACGATGCTTCACAACGAATTCACTTTCGGCGCTGGTGGTTTCGCTCGTGCGATCACCAATCACACCCATGTCGATTTCGACTTCCACCCCCACACCGTCACGGTCGTGCACTTCGATGGCGTGGATCTGTCGCTGCCGCCGGAGGAGGGCGGGCAGGTGCGTTACGACGAGATCAAGGTCGGTTACGGGCCGTGCAGTGTCTCGATCTTCGATACCTCGCAGATCAGCTATGACGCAGGCAAGTTGAACGAGGCCGCCGCCCGCCTGGCCGAGGACGCCAAAACCGGTGTCTAACTAGGTAATTGGTTCGGAACGTGCCGCACTGCCGACCACGTCCGATCCGCATGAAACGACTATTCTGCACCGCTACCGCACCGCGATCAGCATGCGCTGAACACGACTTCGAACATTACTGAAGGCGACTTCGAAACCTGACAGAATCTCTCGATTCTGACCGCCGATAACTGAACGCCATACATCCCACCCGGCCGACGAAACCAGCGCACCCGCGACGGGATTCGCCACTCCGACTTGGTCGGGACCACCCACGGCAGCGGCGGCTGTGCCGATACGGTTCGGAGCGCCCACCGTTCTGATCGCATGTCCGGAACGGTCCTCGGTGTCGGGCCTACGGCCAGCCCGGATCAGGTCACCGCGATCCTGGGCACCGACTTCGCCGAGAACTTCTCGGACCGGAACACCATTGAGACACAGCGATGTCGTCACGGCGGTACCCGCGCCGGGGATGTGATCGCCATTTCATCGTCGATGAGTGCCGAGCAAGCGGCCTGGTTCCGGGCGCGGGTCAGGGACTGAAGTCATTGCGCTGACGAATCCGCGACCAGCAAGCATCCGCGCACGTCAACGGAGGCCGCTGTCGAACTCGCCGCCCTGCACACCGGATACGAAGGCATCCCATTCGCCGGGAGCGAAGACCAGCACAGAACCCGTTGCGTTCTTGGAGTCCCGGACGCCCACTGCTCCGCCCGCAAGGTGCGTCACCTCCACACACTCACCTTGCGCGCTGCTGTGGCTACTCTTGAACCACGCGGCCTCGGATAGGTCGACGTTCACGCGCGGTACTCCTTTGCCGTCGCCGACACGATTTTCTTGGTCGTGTCGGGATCCAACGCTACACGGCTGATTTCGGCCAACGCGTCGCGATAACGCGTCACTTCCGCCGCTCGTTCGAGGTAGAGGTCTCCGGCCCATTCCTCCACGTAGATCACAGGCGGTTCAGCGATTCCGGTGGCAGGCAGCTTGGGAAACTCGAGCAAGACGAATGAACCCACCCGGGAGCCCAGGTGTCCTGCCGCATCGAAAGAAACCATTCGGACGGTGACGTTCGGCAGCTCACTCACCTCGATGAGCCGCTCGAGTTGCTCGGCCATGACGCCCCGGCCACCGATCTGATCACGGATCACGGCTTCCCACAGGATCACATCCACTTCGAAGTCGGCATCACGCAGCCGTAACTGCCGCTTCTCCGCGACCTCGATCAGTTTCTCCACCTGTCCGGTAGGCATGTCGGGCGTCTCCAACCAGGCCATCGCGCGGCGGTACGCGGGAGTCTGGAGCAGGCCGGGAACTATGGCGGTCTTCCATGCGGTGACCTTGCGGGCGGCGTCCTCCAATCCCATGTAGTGATCGAATCCCGGGCGCATCTCATCGGCATAGGCGCGCCACCAGTTCTTCTGCGCGGAGTTGAGTTCCTGAGCCAGCCCGAGCATTACTCTGCGGTCCTCATCTGCCACCCCATAGGCGTCAGAGAACGCGTTTATCCATAGTTGGGGGACTTTGGTTTTCAGGCCGTCTTCCAGACGCCCGATCGTTTGCTGTGAGGTCTCCACGATCTGGGCTGCGGCATACCTCGTGAGTCCGGCGTGGGTGCGATGCTGCGCGAGCAGACGTCCGAGTGCTCTACTCGCCAGGGTTGAACCAGCCATAGCCATTAGCCTCGCTACTGAAGGGGGCAAGCTTTGGAAGTATCCGAGCTGGGTGTAGCCGTTCTGAAAGTTTGGCATCCCCGCCATGTTTCGCACAAGGCGGAAGTTCCAAATCCCGGTCGTCAGGTGTCTACTGGGTTCACCCCGGATGGCCGGGAACAGCCGAAGATCACCGAGCCGCAACACAATTCGGATCGCTGAGTGTGCCCCACGCAGTTCGACGGCTCGGGCAGCGCGCGAAGTACCGGCCATCAGGGGCCCCATCACCCCACACCACTCAGAGGCCGATGATGTTGGTAGCCAAGGACAACCCGACGTCGTTCGACGACTGCACGGCACCCGACGCGGATCGCTGGACCGAGCAGGACACCGTTCTGGTCTGGGATCTACACCGGGAGCACCCGGTCACCGTGTGCGCCGCCAAGGCCGCGGCGCGGGCCATCCTCATCCATTGCGGGCGGCTGCACCGCAATCGGGTGCTGATGCCCGTGGAGCGAGGCAGGCACCGCCGGGCCGGAAAGCATCGCAGGTGACAGGGGTATGGGTATGACGTACGAGGCCCCGCGCACGATCGAATTGGCGGACTGCGACCTGGACCCGGCCACGATCCGGACCTTCGAGGAATCGACGGTGCGCGCGCTGCACCGGGATTGCGATCCGGAGCGATGTCGGCTCGCTCGGCGGTGCTCCGGTGACCGATAGCCCCTCAGCCGATCCAGGCCCCTACCGCCAGGAACGCGCAGATGAGTACGAGCAGGATGCCCATGAGCGGGGCGACGAACCGTACGTAGCGGTCGTAGCGGACCTTGGCCAGGGCGATGCCGCCGGTTACCACCGCGGTGGTGGGGGTGACCAGATGGGCGAAGACCACCATGATGCCGACGATCAGCAGGAAGGAACGCCGCCGCAGGGCGTAGGCCAGTCGGCCGATACCGGCGTCGAGCGCGCCGGTGCCGAAAGCGACGGTGATGAAGGCCCCGACCGCCAGCACGAACAGGAACACCGCCGCCGCACCGTAGAGCGCACCCGACATATCGGGGCCGACCTGCCCGGTCGTGTCGTCCTGCACGCAGTAGAGGCCGTTGATGGGGGCCAGGAACAGATCCCGGAGCCGGTCGCCGAAGCTCTGCGACTCGTCGAGGCGGTGATAGGTCCCGGCGACGGGGCGGCCGTTGTCGTCGTGGTCGTAGGTCCCGGGTGGAATCACGAAGGCCGCCGACCACACCAGGACCGTGACGCCCGCGAGAATGGTGTAGGTGGAGGGGAACGTCCACTTGCGGTGGCGCTCGGGGGCAGCCGGGTCGGCGGTGGTGTCGCTCATCGGCCGGTCCGCTCCGCGTAGGTGCGGGCGAACAGCTGGAAGAACTCGGCCTCCGCCACCGCCACCTTGCGCAGTTCGCTGAGCAGCACCCGCTCGTTGTAGCCGTGCATATCGCAGTTGGCGTCCTCGACGCCGAGCATGAGCACCTCGGCATGCGGTGCGGCCGCGGCCATGGAGTTGGTGAGCGGAATCGAACCGCCCATGGCGGAATCCACGGCGTCGGTCCCCCATGCCTTCGCCATGGCCGCGCGCATGGCGGTGTAGGCGGGGCCGTCGGTTCCGGCGGCGAAACCGGCGCCCACGTCGCCGCCGCTGACCGTCAGCGGGATGCCGAAGGGCCGGGCCCGGCGCAGATGCTCGATCACCGCGCGCTGTCCCTCGGCCGGGTCCTGCTCCGGATGCACGCGAACGTTCAGGTAGGCGCGGGCGTAGGGCACCACCGCCGACGCGGCGGTCTCCACGGCCGGGGCGTCGAGTCCGATCACGGTGATCGCCGGGCCGTACCAGACGCGCTCCCCGATGGGTCCGGTGCCGAGCAGCGGCATGCCCGGCCGCATTCCGGTGATCTCGGCGAATTCGGCCGCGGTGTAGTCGGCTCCGGTCCAGGTGTCGCGCCGCAGCCCCGGCACCGCCACATTGCCGTCGGCGTCGTGCAGGGTCGCCAGTCCGGCCATGAGCGCCAGCAGGGCATCCGGTGCGGCACCGCCGAACTGGCCCGAGTGCACGGGCGCGTCCAGCGTCCGCACCTCCACGAAGACATCGGCCACCCCGCGCAGCGCGGTCACCAGCGTCGGCGTGCCCGCCCGCAGATTGCCCGCGTCGCAGATGAGCATGGCGTCGGCCTGGAACAGCTCGGGATGCGCGGCCGGATAGTCGTCGAAGTCGGAGCCGTACTCCTCCTGGCCCTCGATCACCACGATCACGCCCACCGGCGGGGTGCCGCCGTGGGCGCGCAGCGCGGCGATATGCGCGATCACATTGGCCTTGCAGTCGGCCGCGCCGCGCCCGTAGATCGCGCCGTCGCGCTCGGTCGGCGTGAACGGCGGGGTGTCCAGAGTTCGGCGTCACCCGGCGGCTGGACGTCGTAGTGGGCGTACAGCAGCACGGTCGGCGCGCCCTCGGGAGCGGGGATGCGGCCGTACACGACCGGGAAGGTGCGGGGCAGCTCGAGGACCCGAATATCACCGATTCCGGCAGCTCGCAATTCTTCGGCAACGAAGTCGTGGGCGCGCAGCACATTCTCCCGGGGGTAGTCGGGGAAGGCGATGGAAGGGATTGATATCAGCCGCTCGAGCTTGTCTTTCAGCTCGGGCATCAGGGCGTCGACAGCGGCGGCGAGATCGGTGCGAGGCTCCACGATTCCTCATCGAACCACCTCGCTGGCAAATCTCAGCAAACCGATGGCGGGTTTTATGCGACGGAGATCGGAGTTCCGGCCTTGTAGCGTCGGAACGGCAGACTGGAACGACAGCTGATCACACACGAAGGAGATTCCCGTGCGCTTCGGCATCTTCGTCCCGCAGGGCTGGCGGCTCGACCTGGTCGGAATCGACCCGGCCGAGCAGTGGCCGGTCATGCGCGACCTCGCGCGGCGCGCGGACGCCAACCCGGATTGGGAGTCGATCTGGGTCTACGACCATTTCCACACCGTGCCGGTGCCCACCGAGGAGGCCACGCACGAGGCGTGGACGCTGATGTCGGCCTTCGCCGCGAGCACCGAGCGGGTGCGCCTGGGCCAGATGTGCACCGCCATGGCCTACCGCAATCCGGCCCACCTGGCCAAGGTCGCGGCCACCGTCGACCACGTGTCGGCGGGCCGGGTCGAGATGGGGATCGGCGCGGGCTGGTACGAACACGAATGGCGCGCCTACGGGTACGGATTCCCGCCCGCCGGTGAGCGGCTGGGCCGCCTGCGCGAGGGCGTGGAGATCTTCCGGCAAGCGTGGAGCAGCGGCGCGGCCACCCTGGACGGCAAGTACTACCAGGTGAACGGCGCGATCGTGCGGCCGCTGCCGATCCAGGAGGGCGGTATTCCGCTGTGGATCGCGGGCGGCGGGGAAAAGGTGACGCTGCGCATCGCCGCCCGGTACGCGCGGTACACCAATTTCGCGGGCGAGCCGGAGCAATTCGCACGCAAGTCCGAACTGCTGCGCGGCCACTGCGCTGAGGTCGGCACCGATTTCGACGCCATCACCCGCTCCTCGAATTTCAATGTGGCCATCGGCGCGACCGAGGCGGAAGTGGAGGACCGGCTGGCGGCGCTCGCCGCGCGCCTGACCCCATTTGTGGGGGCAGACAACGCGCAGCAGCAGGTCAGCGATTGGTTGCGGGGCACCGCCGCCGTCGGCACCCCGGAGCAGGTCGTCGAAAATATGTCCCGCCTACGCGAACTCGGCCTCGGATATGCCATTCTCAATTTCCCGGAGGCTGCCTACGACAGCTCCGGAATGGAGTTGTTCGAGCGCGAGGTGATCCCAGCGCTGTGCTGAGATCGGGAGAAGGTATGCGGAAACTCGCGGACACGGTGCGGATCTCGGGTTCGGCGGTTCTCGCCGTGATCGCGATGCTGCTGCTGCCGGCCCTGCCGCCGTCGGTCGCGGTGGCGTCGGCACAGACCGGGGAGGTCGATCCGGCCGAGATCGACCGGTTCCTGGCAGACTATCTGGCGCGCACCGGATTGCCGGGCGCCGCGGTGGCCGTCACGCACGGCGACCGGGTGGTGCACGTGGCGGGCTACGGCCGCGACTCCACCGGCGCGGCCATCACCGCGGACACCCCCATGCCGGTGGCCTCGCTGAGCAAATCGTTTGCGGCACTGGCCGTTATGCAGCTCGTCGAGGCGGGCCGGGTGGACCTGGACGCACCCGTGCGGCAGTATCTGCCCGAATTCGGCATGGCCGACCGACGCGCCGAGACGATCACGGTGCGGCAGCTGCTGAACCAGACCTCCGGCATGTCCGACCGTGCCTTCCCGGACCTCAAACGACCCCAGGCGCATTCGCTCGCCGAGGCGGTCGATCGGCTGCACGGGGCGGGGCTGGCCGACGAACCCGGCACGGACTACCACTATCACAATCCGAACTACCAGGTCGCGGCCCGACTCGTGGAGCTGGTGAGCGGCCAGCCGTACGCGGACTATCTGCGCGAGCGGATCTTCGGGCCGCTGGGCATGGACGAGAGCACCACCGTGAGCCGACCGCGGGACGCGGACCTGCCGCGCGGCCATATCCGCCTGTACGGGATGGCGATTCCGGTCCCCGAGATCGACTGGTTCGTTGGCGGCAGCCACGGCATCGTCACCACCGCGTCGAATCTGGCGCAGTGGCTCATCATGCAGAACAACGGCGGCCGCGGGGCCGGTGGACAGGAACTGGTCTCCCCCGCCGCCGTCGAACTCATGCACGCCCCGCCGACCGGCTCCGACTACGCCATGGGCTGGCAGGTGGACGAATCCGACCCCGGACGGCTGCACCACACCGGATCCTGGTTCACCTACACCGCCGAGCAGGTGCTGCTGCCCAGGACCGGGTACGGCATCGTGGTGCTGGCCGATATGGGAATGGCGCTGGAGTCGGATCCGTCGATCATCGCCGACGGACTGGTCGACATCACCCGGGGCGACCAGCCGACGGTGCGGCGGCCAGCCGGGATCTACGCGGACTGGGGGCTCGCGGCGGCCACCGCCGCCGTGGCGGTGATCGCGGGTATCGCGGTGGTGCGCTCGCGGCGCTGGGCGCACCGGCAGCGCGAGATGTCGCTGCCGGGCTGGCTCGTCGCGCTGCGGCAGCTGCCGTATCTGACGGCCGTGCCCGTGCTGGCATTCCTGCCCGGACTGGGCAGTTTCGTCTTCGCCGGACGGGTGGGCGGCTTCCAGCACGTGCTCTACGTGTTCCCGGCCGTGCTGGTCTTCCTGGCCGTCTCGGTGGTCGCCGGGGTCACCGTCATCACCACGCGCGCCGTCCGCCTGTGGACCACCCGGCCCCGGCGAACGGACGGCGCGGCGAACTCGGCTCAGCCGTCCTTGCGGGCGACGCCGCCGTAGGCGCCCGAGCGCCACGGCTCCGCACCGACATCGGCCGGATTCTCCGGCCGCCACAGCGGCAGGTGCACCAGCCCGGGCTCGAGCTGCGTCCAGTCGCCGAAGTAGGTGACGATCTCGTCGCGGGTGCGCAGCGAGATCTCGGTGGAGGTGCGACCGGACAGCTTCTGCCCCTCCAGCACCTCCGCCGGCTGCCCGTCGGCGGTGGCGTGGGTGATGGCCACATAGCTGCCGGGGACACACGGCTTCAGCAGGCGCGCGACGGCACCGGCGGGATCCACTTCGTCCGGGACGAAATGCAGCACGCCGAGCAGCAGCACCGCCACCGGTTTCGAGAAGTCGATGAGTTCGCCGACCACCGGATCGGTCAGGATCCGCTCCGGATCGGCGACGTCGGCCTGGATGATTCCGGCCTTCGGATTGCCGTCCAGAATGGCGATACTGTGCGCGACCGCCACCGGATCGATATCCACGTACACCACGCGCGCCTCGGGATTTCGGGCCTGGGCGACCTCGTGCACATTTCCGACGGTCGGAATGCCCGACCCCAGATCCAGGAATTGGGTGATGCCCTCGTCCACCAGGAAACGCACCAGGCGGCGCAGCAGATCCCGGTTCGCGCGCATGGTTTCGGCGATATTCGGGGTAAATGCCTCGATCTGGCGGGCCAATTCGCGATCGATCTCGAAATTGTGCATGCCGCCGACGAAGTAGTCGTATACGCGGGAGGCACTGGGACGATCCAGATCAATCCCCTCGGGAGCCCAACTCGGCCTGGTCATCGCGAACCCTTCTGACAGCGAGAAAGTAAACACATTGTTCGCCTCGCTCACACCATTCACCCGGAACGGTTGTGATTCGCCACGAACAATCAAGCGCCGCAATGGTATCCCAGCGGGAGGTGGTTCGCCGCCGTACGGCGGTAGGACTACGATCGATCCCCATGGCGTGGGAAGCCGGGGGTGAGCGGTACTCGGGTGGCCCACACGCCGACCTCGTCGAGCAGTGGGTCGCCGCACTCACCCGTGGCACACGCGATCACGTGGTGCCGATGAGTCGCGCCGAGACCCGGACCCTGCTCACCCGGTTCGCCCGCGAACTCGACGCCGCCGCGCAGGATCCGGCGGCGGATCGGCGGATCGCGGAACTGGGTGCGGAGCTGGCGCGGGCGCATTTCGTCGGCGACGAGGTACTCGGCCGCAGCGTCGCCGTGCTCGAGGAGTACTTCGCCGAGATCGCCGACGACGT
The DNA here is from genome assembly GCF_030767025.1 of Nocardia sp. CC227C. Lineage (GTDB taxonomy): Bacteria > Actinomycetota > Actinomycetes > Mycobacteriales > Mycobacteriaceae > Nocardia. The sequence goes on from NZ_JASITE010000005.1 coordinate 476,718, forward strand.
CCCCGCCGACCGGGTGGCCATGCTGCTGGCCGCCTTCACCACCGGCTACGTGCGCGCCTTCCGCGCCTGGCTGCTCGCCGAACAGGAGAGCGTGCGCGTCGCCGACATCACCGCGCGCCGCCTCGTCGAACAACGATTACGCGAGAGCGAGGCCCGCTTCCGGGCGGTCTTCGCGCAGGCCGGAATCGGCACCGGGCTCTCCGATATGACCGGCCGCATCATCGAGGTCAACACCGCGTTCGCGCAGATGCTCGGCTACACGCCCGCCGAGATGCTGCGGCTGTCCGTCACCGATCTGGGCCATCCCAGCGACGATCCCGGCATGTGGAAGCTGTACTCGGGGGTGCTGCGCGGCGATCTGGACAATGTGCAGCTGGAGAAGTGCTATCCGCACAAGGACGGGCACGGGGTCTGGACCAATATCAACGTCTCGCTCATCCGCGACGAGCGCGGGGAGCCGCAGTACACGCTCATCCTGGTGGAGGACATCTCCGAGCGGCGGGCGCTGCGCGAGCGGCTGCACTACCGCGCCAATCACGACCAGCTCACCGGACTGGCCAACCGCACCCGCTTCTTCGATGCCCTCACCACCGTCTTCGCCGACCCCAGCGCGCGCGTCGGGCTGTGCTACGTCGACCTCGACCATTTCAAGGCCGTCAACGACACCTTCGGCCACGCGGTGGGCGACGAACTGCTCGCCCAGGCCGCCACCCGCCTCACCGCCTGCGCCACCGGTCCCGGGCAGCTGGTGGCCCGCATGGGCGGCGACGAATTCGTCATCCTGGTGCCGCACAGCGGCGGTGCGGACGAGGTGGCGAGCCTGGCCCGCTGCGTGCTCGCCGCCTTCTCCCGGCCCTTCCACGTGCACGGCTACCGGCTGTCCGTCACCGCCAGCGTCGGCGTCATGGAGGACCGCGCCGGGCACACCACCGCAGAGGAACTGCTGCGCTCGGCCGACTCCAGCATGTACTGGGCCAAGGCCGCCGGGCGCGGCCGCTACGAGATCTTCGACGCCGCCCGCAGCCACCGCGAACACACCCGCGTCGAACTCACCGCCGCCATGCCCGACGCGCTGGCGCGCGGGGAGTTCTTCCTCGACTACCAGCCCATCGTGGCGCTGGACGGGCGGGGCATGGTGGCGGTGGAGGCGCTGGCCCGCTGGCGGCATCCCGAACTCGGCATCCTGCCGCCCGCCCGCTTCGTGGACCTGGCCGAGGACAACGGCCACATCGGCGCGCTGGGGTCGCTGGTGCTGAATCTGGCCATCGCGGACAGCCGGGCGTGGAGCGAGCGCTACCCCGCGCTCACCCCGCTGGTGAGCGTGAACGTCTCGGCCACCGAGGTCTCCGATCCGGCCTGGCTGGACCTGGTGCAGCAGGCCGTCGCGGACAGCGGGCTGAAACCCGAACAGCTGCAACTGGAACTGACCGAACGCGCCTTCATGGCCACCACCGGGCGGCCGCTGCACGCACTGCGCACCCTGGCCGAATCGGGGGTGCGCATCGCCGTCGACGATTTCGGGACCGGCTATTCGAATCTGGCCTATCTCGGGCGGCTGCCGCTGCACACGGTCAAACTGGCGGGACCGTTCGTGCGGCACCTGCGCACCCCCGATGCCATGGAGGCGGCGGATCTGCGCATCCTGGAGACGATCATCGCGCTCGCGCACGACCTGGGGTACACGGTGACGGCCGAATGCGTGGAGACGCGGCACCAGGCCGACCAGCTGCGGGCGCTGGGCTGCGATACGGCGCAGGGGTGGTACTTCCACCATCCGATGCCCGCCGCGCGGATCACCGAACTGCTGGCCGCGGCGGAGGACACGGCGGCGCGGCAGCTCTGACCGGCCGCTAGCTCTCCCGTTTCGCCCGGGCCCGGCGCTTGCCCTCGTGCATGGCCTGCACCCGCGCCACCGGAATGGTGTGGCCCTCCTCCAGCAGATCGGCCGGAACCCGTTGCGGCGCGGGCATGTTCTCGGTCCACGGGTCGCGGTCGCCGAGGGTCTTCGGTGCGGTGTGGATGGTGAAGTCGCGCGGATGGATGTCGCCGAGGTCGGCCCAGTCCACCGGGAAGGACACCGTCGTCCCCGGCCGGATGCGGGGGCTGTAGGCGGAGACGACCGTCGCGCCGGCCGCCCGCGTGGAATCCAGGAAGACCTTGCCGCCCCGGTCTTCTCGAATGAAGGCGGTGGTGGCCAGCGCCGGGTCCAGGCGTTCGGCACGAGCGGCGATGGCCCGGGTGACCGCGGCGGCGTCCTCCACGGGCAGGCCCGGCTCGATCGGCACGAAGATGTGCACCCCCTTGGAACCGCTGGTCTTCACGGCTCCCGCGAGCCCGTCGGCGGCGAGGGCGGCGCGCACGAGTTCGGCGGCGCGCACCACCACCGCGAAATCCTCGCCCGCCGGGGGATCCAGATCGAGGATCAGGTGCGTCTGTCCCAGGCTGTGGTCCACCGGGATCAGGGTGGGGTGGTATTCCACGGCCCGCTGGTTGCCGAACCACAACAGGGTGCGGATGTCGTCGCACAGCGCGTAGGTCACCTCGCGGTGGGCGCTGTCGGCCCACAGGGCCACCCGGTTGACGAAGTCCGGCGTGTACTTGGGCAGGTTCTTCTGCATGAACGGGTCCTGGCCCGGCCGCACCCGGACCACCGACAGCGGCCGATCGTGCAGTTGCCGGATCAGCCGGTCCGCCATGGCCTCGAGGTAGTCGATCAGATCCCGCTTGGTCGCGTCCGCGCCGTCGAACAGCGCGACGTCCAGGTTGGTCAGCCGCACGCCCCGCCGGGTCTCTTCGGTGCCCATCGCCTCAGCGTAACGACAAGCACCGTCAGGCGGCGGCCACCCGATCGCGCCACACCCGCGGCGGCATGCCGTTCTCGCGGCGGAACACCCGGGTGAAATAGCCGGGATCGGCGATGCCGACCCGGCGCGCCACCTCGGTGACGGACAGGTCCGGGTCGGACAACAGGCGGCGGGCCTCGCTCATCCGGCGTTCGGTGATCCAGCCCTGCACGGTGCGGCCGGTGCGGCGGCGCACCAGGGTGGTGAGGTAGGCGGGGGTCATGCCGACGGCGCGGGCCACATCGCGCAGGGACAGCGGCTCGCCGAAACGCTCCTCGATGACGTCGAAGACCTCGGCCAGCACGGTTTCACCGCTGCGCCGCAACTCGCCCACCACGTCGGCGGCCAGCCGCGCCACCTCCACCAGCAGCAGGGTCAGGTGGGCGGTGGCGGCCTGCCGGTAACCGGCCGGGCGCGTGGACAATTCCGCCTCGATGGCGGTGATGGTGTGCTCCCACACCTGCCGCCGGTCCACCGGGAGGCGCAGGCGCAGCATGCCGCCGGGACGGCCGTGCAGGAAGGGGTAGAGCAGCGGATGTCCCCGCCAGGCGGGCCAGGGTGCGCGGCCGTCGCCGCCGAGAACCGCCGGATCGAAGAAGAGGCCGCGAGCATCGGTGAAGGTGGACGCATCGGTGGCCTCGACCACCTCGCCCAGGGCGACCACGAAGATGTCGCCCGCGCACACCTCGGACCGCCGACCGTCGGCGCACAGGGTGCCGCCGTCGCGGAGGGCGTAGAGCAGCACCGGGAACTCGTGGATGTGCGCGTGTCCGGGGGTGGGATGCGCCGACGGGGTGAAGCGGACCACCGACAGCGGTGGCGCGGCCGGGTCCGACCAGTAGCGGTAGACGGGCACCCCGGCCTCGTACCGGACCGGCGGGGCATGTTCGGGCATCTATCGAAAGATAGTCCCACTACTGCCGATAATCCACCAATTGACCCGAGAAATAGGGCCTCACCATGGAGCTATGACGCAAAATAATCCCGCTACCGGCTCCGATATCGTCCACGCGACGGGCAACCGGCACGACTATCTGCCCGCCGCCGGACGCAATGGCCTGCTGCCGTTCTACGACGTGATGACGCGGGCGCTCGGCGTCCCCGCCGTCCACCGCACCCTGCTGGCCCGGGCCGGACTGACACCGGGCACGCGGGTCGTCGAAATCGGATGCGGCACCGGCAATCTCACCATCCTCGCCAAGGACACCCACCCGGGCATCGAGATCACCGGCACCGACCCCGATCCGCTCGCGCTCGCCCGCGCCGAGCGAAAAGCCAAGGGTCGCAGTGGGATCGACTTCCGCCACGGCTACGCCCAGGAGCTGCCCTTCGCCGACGCCAGCATCGACGACATGCTCTCCGCCTTCATGCTGCACCACCTGCCCATCGACGTGAAGGCCGCCGCCGCGGCCGAGGCCCTGCGCATTCTGCGGCCGGGCGGGCGACTGCACATCGCGGACGTCGGCGGCCGAATGACCACGGCCGACGGTTTCATGACCCGGCGCATGCTGAAGGGCGGCCACGTCACCGACAATCTCGGCGACGGCATCCCCCGCCTGCTGCGCGCCGCCGGATTCGACGCCGAGGAGGTTGCCTCCACCGTCACCCGCCGCATCGGGCGCGTCACCTACTACCGTGCCACGCGCCCGGAATAACGCGTCGGCGGCACGAGCAGAGGGGCGCGGGTGAGCCCGCGCCCCTCTGTGCTCGCGATCGCGGTCCGCGCTCAGTCCGCCTGGTCCGGGAAGTCCTTCTGCTGATATCCCCCGCGCAGCGTGCCTTCCACGTACGCCGCCTTGCAGGCCCGCCGCGCGATCTTGCCGCTGGAGGTGCGGGGAATCGAGCCCGCGGGCACCAGCAGCAGGTCGCGCACCGTCACGCCGTGCCGCTTGGCGATGGCGGCGCGCACGGTCTCGGCAATGGGCTGGGGATCCAATTTCGCCGCGCCCGTGCCGCGTTCGGCGACGATCACCAACGCCTCCGCGGGCGCACCGGGGCTGGACTCGACCTCGGGCGGCAGTTGGTCGGCCGCCACCGAGAAGGCCGCGACGAAGCCCGGACGCAGCGCGGTGCTGGCCTCCTGTGCGGTGTACTCCAGATCCTGCGGATAGTGATTGCGGCCGTCCACGATCACCAGATCCTTGACCCGGCCGGTGATGTAGAGCTCGCCGTCGAGATAGGCCCCGAAATCCCCGGTGCGCATCCACTTCGCGCCGGGCTCGGTGCCCTCGGCGTGGCTGCCCATGGGCTGGCGGGCGGTCAGGGTGTTGTGGAAGGTCGCGACCGACTCCTCCGGACGACCCCAGTAGCCGATGCCCATGTTCTGGCCGTGCAGCCAGATCTCGCCGACCTCGCCGTCCGGCCGCTCCTTGCCGTTCTCCGGGTCCACGATCACGGCCCACTGCGACAGCGCCACGTATCCGCAGGAAACCTGGGCCACGGCACTGTCGGATTCCGGCTCGACCGGCGTCATGCGTCCGGCATTGAGCTCCCCGCGGTCGACGTAGACCACGCGGGCCTCGTCCTCGCGCTTGGTGGCCGAGACGAACAGGGTCGCCTCCGCCATGCCGTAGCAGGGCTTGATGGCCGTCCTGGGCAGGCCGTAGGGCGCGAAGGCGTCGTTGAACTTCTTCATCGACGCCACCGACACCGGTTCGCTGCCGTTGATCAGGCCGATCACATTCGACAGGTCCAGCTCCTCGCCCGGCTTGGGCAGTCCGCGCAGGGCGGCGTGCTCGTAGGCGAAATTCGGTGCCGCCGCGAAGATCTCGGCCCCGTCCTCCTGCGCCGCCAGCTCCTTGATCCAACGGTACGGGCGACGCACGAAAGCGCTCGGCGACATGATGGTGATGAACTTGCCGCCGATGGTCGGCAGGATCACCGTCAACAGGCCCATATCGTGGAACAGCGGCAGCCAGGTGACGCCGCGCGCGTTCGCGGTGATGCCGATGGCGTCGATCATCTGCAGCAGGTTGGTCGCCACCGCCCGGTGGGTGATCTCCACGCCCGCCGGGGTGCGGGTGGAGCCGGAGGTGTACTGCAGGTAGGCGACACTGTCGATATCGAGCTGCGGTCGCACCCAGGTCCGGCCGACGGTGTCCGGGATCGCCTCCACGGCGAGGATGCGCGGCCGCTGCGGCGCGGGCCGGTGACGGAACAGCTCCCGCACGCCCGCCGCCGCCGAACCGACCGTGAGGATGGCCGTGGGCTCGCAGTCGCCGAGCACCGCGTGCAGCCGATCCGAATGCCCCTGCTCGTCCGGATCGAACAGGGGTACGGCGATGGTCCCGGCGTAGACCGCGGCGAACATGCCGACGATGTAGTCCAAGCCCTGCGGGGCCAGGATCGCCACCCGGTCGCCCGGCCGCGTCACCTGTTGCAGCCGGGCCGCCACGGCGCGCAGCCGGACGCCGAACTGCCGCCAGGTGAGCTCGTGGTACTCGCCGTCGCGCTCTCGCGAATAGTCGATATAGCGGTAGGCGAGATCGTCCTGATTCGTCTCGCTGTGCTTGTCGACGACGTCGATCAGGGTCCAGTCACCCGTGATCTCGATATTGCCGTGCTCGTCCAGATAGTCATCGAAGGTCTCGCCGATCATTCCCTATCCTTTTTCAACGCACTCCATCGTGCAGTGACACCGAACAAAGATCGACACACCAAAACTGGGAAACAGTAGCAGGTGTGGTGATCGGCGACACTCAGTACCGGCCGAATGCCAGCGCGACGTTGTGCCCGCCGAATCCGAAAGAGTTGTTGACCGCGTAGTCGATTCGTCCCCGCCGAGCCTGTCCGCTCACGACGTCGAGATCGATTTCCGGGTCCAAATTGTCCAAATTCAGCGTGGGTGGGACCACCTCGTCTCGAATGCTCAACACGGTGATGACCGATTCCAGCGCGCCCACCGCACCGATGGAATGCCCCAAAGCGGATTTCGGCGCGTACACCGAAGCATGGTTGCCGATCGCCTTGTGGATGGCGTTGCACTCGGCGGTATCACCGATGGGGGTGGCGGTGGCGTGCGCATTGATATGCGTGACATCGGTTTTCGTGATGCCCGCGGTCTCCAGCGCCCGGGTCATGGCCCGCGCCGCGCCGGTGCCCTCCGGATCGGGTGCGACCAGATGGAAACCGTCCGAGGTGATTCCGGCGCCCATGAGGCGGGCGTGGATGGTCGCACCGCGCGCCTTGGCGTGCTCCTCGGTCTCGAGCACCATGAGCGCACCGGCCTCGCCGAAGACGAAACCGTCACGGTCCGCGTCGAACGGGCGCGAGGCCGCCTTCGGATCGTCGTTGCGGGTGCTCATGGCCCGCATCATGGTGAAGGCCGCGATGGGCAGCGCCTGGATGGAACCTTCGACGCCACCGGTCACCACCATGTCGGCATCGCCCATCACGATCATGCGCCAGGCGTTGGCGATCGCCTCCGAACCCGAGGAACAGGCCGAAACCGGGGTCGTCACACCGGCCTTCGCGCCCAGCTCCAGGCCGACGCAGGCGGCCGGGCCATTGGGCATGACGCACTGCACGGTCAGCGGGGACACCTTGCGGTAGCCGCCCTTGGACAGCTTGTCGCGGGCCACGATCAGCGACTCCGCGCCGCCCAGGCCGGTGCCGATGGAGACGCCGAGGCGGTGCGTGTCCACCTCGGGATTGCCTGCGTTTCGCCAGACCTCGCGGCCGAGTACGGTCGCCATCTGCTCGACATAGGACAGTCGCCGCACTTCGGCCGGGGTCAGTGCGGCACCGGGAGACACCTCGAGATGTCCGCCGATGCGCACCGGCAACTCGAAATCATCGATGAACGAATCATCGAGAACGTCGATTCCACTCTCGCCACTCAGCAGTCCCTTCCAGGTGGAATCGATATCACCCGCGATGGACGTGGTGGCCGCGAGACTCGTGACGACCACGTCTGGGAAGCCGTCCGCGCTCGTATAAGAACTCATCTGTCGCTCACTCTCCGTAACACGCCTGGTCAGTGGCCATAACGCCCTGCCCGCAAGTGCGGCGGGGCGGGAAAGCGGTGGTGCGGAAAAAGCTCGAAAACTACGGTCGCCGGAAGATTGCCCCACATTATCGGGCGTCGATCGAACCGGTCTCCCCGGCGACACGCACGTGAACCCTACACAACCCTCGCCTTGACGCTGCCCACCCCGTCTGGGACAGTGGCGACCAAGACGATCGGGTGTGGGTGTGAGGACGTGACTGTGGCCGGAACCAGACGCAAGGGGATCGCACGCGGGGCCAGACTGGCGGCCCTGCCGATGAGCATCATGGCCAAACGCGCCGCCGCTCTCGGCACCCGGATCATCACCGGGGCGCAGCGCGGTGAACTCGACGAAAAGCTCATCGCCGAGGCCGCCGACCAGGTGTTCACGGTACTCGGTGAACTCAAGGGCGGAGCCATGAAGGTCGGGCAGGCGCTGTCGGTCATGGAGGCCGCGGTACCGCCGCAGTTCGCCGACCGCTACCGGGAGGCGCTGGTCAAACTCCAGGCCGAAGCGCCGCCCATGCCGGAGTCGGACACCTACCGCATGCTGACCCAGCAACTGGGCACGCGGTGGCGGGACCGCTTCCGGTCCTTCGATCCGAAACCGGTGGCGGCGGCCAGCATCGGGCAGGTACACCGGGCGGTGTGGTCGGACGGGCGCGATGTCGCGGTGAAGGTGCAGTACCCGCACGCCGAGGAGTCGCTGAAGGCGGATCTGGCGCTGCTGAAGATGTTCTCGTCGGTGTTCAACCTCATCCTGCCCGGGGCGGATGTGAAGGAACTGGTCGACGAGTTCATCGACCGCACCCACGACGAACTCGACTATCGCATCGAATGCGACTACCAGCGGCGGTTCGCCAAGGCGCTGGGGCCGGACGACCCGAAGTTCTTCGTGCCCAAGGTGATCGCCTCCGCACCCAAGGTCATGGTCACCGAGTGGATGGACGGGATGCCGCTGTCCAAGGTGATCGCCGGAGGCGACCGGGAACAGCGCGATCGGGCCGGAATCCTGTTGTGGGAGTTGGCGGTGTCGTCACCGAAGCGGTTCGGCATTCTGCACTGCGACCCGCATCCGGGCAACTTCCGACTGCTCGAGGACGGGCGGCTGGGCATCATCGACTTCGGCGCGTGCACCGAAACACCCAACGGGCTACCGCCTTTCATCGGCGAGACCGCACGCTACCTGCTGGCGGAGGACTTCGACAAGGCGGTCGACGTGGTACGCCGCTCCGGATTCGTGAAGGAGGGCACCACCGTCGACATCGGACCGCTGCAACGCACGCTGGGGCCGCTGGTGGTACTGCTGCGCGAGGAGGAGTTCCACATGACCCGGCAGGTGCTCCAGGATCAGGCGCAGCGCTCCATGGACGTGCGCAATATGTCGATCCACAACGCGCTGGCCTTCAAGGCGACGCCGGAGTTCCCCGAAATGCCGATGATCGGGCGGGTGCTGGGCGGGGTGGCGGGCATCTGCGCGCAACTGGACACCACGGGGCCGTTCCTCGCGCTGGTGCGCGAATGGGTGCCGGGGTTCGTCGAGAGCGACGAGGCGGCCTGAAACCGGAGGGCGGCTCGCGGCTTGCGGCTCGCGGCTTGCGGCTCAGAACAGCGTCATGGGCTCCGTCTGCTCGGGCTCGGGCAGTGCGGGCAGCTCCGGGACGCGGGTGCGCACCTCTTCGTGGAACGCGCGTGCCAGCGGCAGCGAACTCGCATTGTCGGGAGTGTGGATGAAGACCGTCGGAGATCGCCCCTCCCGCAACCACTCCGCCGCGATATCCGCCCAGCGCCGCCAACCGGCGATGGTGCGGGCGTCGTCGTCGCGGCCGTGGTAGCGCACGATCGGGAACTCGGTGAGCGCCGTGGTGCGGCGCGGCAGGTTCGGCTTCTTCGACCGCGCCTCGTACTCGGCGGGACTGGTGGCGGGGCCGTCGAAAAGCACTGCGGTGTCGAAAGGTATCCATTCGGCGTCGACGGTCGCCAGGGCGCGTTCCAGTTGCCGCGCGGCTCGCTCGTCGCTGAAGAAGGCCGGATGCCGGACCTCCACCGCACAGCGGCCGGGGAGGGTACGCAGGAAGCGCGCGAGTGTGCCGAGGTCGTTCGGACCGAACGAGCCTGGAAGCTGGACCCAGAGTGCGTGCAAGCGTGGGCCGAGGGGTGCCACGGCGTCCAGGAAGGCCCGTAGCTCCTGCTCGGCCCCGTGCAGGCGGCGTTCGTGAGTGACGGTCTTCGGAAGTTTGAGGACGAAGCGGAAGTCGGGGGCCGTCTGGTCGGCCCACTGCTCCACGGATTTGCGGGCGGGCGTGGCATAGAAGGTGGTGTTGCCCTCTACCGCATTGCACCAGGTCGCGTAGCTGTGGAGGCGGCGGGACGGGACGGGTTGGTGGTCGCGCCAGGCCGGGTGGGTCCACATTGCGCATCCGACGTGCAGTTGCATGGACATGACGGTAGCCGGGGGCTGCGATTCCGGCGGGCGGGCTGGCGGTGGGGGCGGGGTCGGAGTCCGGGGTAGCGGGTTCCCCGAAATGTCCTATTCGTACGTTCAGCTCTTGTCTCGAAACCATCCGAATGTCAGCTCGACGGCTCGCCGCCAATTCTCGTATTCGGCCTCCCGCAATCCGGCTTCCATGGCGGGAATCCACTGCGCCGCTACCCGCCAATTGCTGCGCAGCCCTTCCAGATCCGGCCAATACCCCACTGCCAGCCCGGCCGCGTAGGCGGCTCCGAGGGATACGGTTTCGGCGACTATCGGGCGCTGTACGGGGATGTCGAGTACGTCGGCGATGGTCTGCATGAGCAGGTTGTCGGATGTCATTCCGCCTGCTACCCGGAGGGATTCGGCGTGCAGGCCGGAATCCGCGTTCATCGCCTCGACCACGTCGCGGGTCTGCCATGCGGTCGCCTCCAGGACCGCTCGGGCTATGTGACCCTTGGTGACGTAGGAGGTGAGACCGATCAGCAGGCCGCGGGCGTCGCTGCGCCAGTGGGGGGCGTACAGGCCGGAGAAGGCGGGGACCAGGTAGCAGCCGCCGTTGTCCTCCACGGTGCGGGCGAGGGTTTCGATTTCGGGGGCGGAGCCGATCAGGCCGATATTGTCGCGCACCCATTGGACCAGAGAGCCGGTGACGGCGATGGGGCCCTCCAGGGCGTACACCGGCTCCTTGCCGACCTGATAGCCGATGGTCGTCAGCAGTCCGTGCTGGGAGCGGACCAGCTCTCGGCCGGTGTTCATCATCAGGAAGCCGCCGGTGCCGTAGGTGCACTCGGTTTCCCCGGGCACGAAGCAGGTCTGGCCGAACAGGGCCGCGTGCTGGTCGCCCAACGCAGCGGCTATGCGTATGCCCGGCAGGACTTTTCGAGCGGTGCCGAACGATCCGGTGGAGGGTTCGATGCGCGGCAGCATCGCCTTCGGGATGTCGAAGAAACGCAGCAGCTCGTCGTCCCAGGCCAGGGTGTCGAGATTCATCAGCAGGGTGCGGCCCGCGTTCGTGACGTCGGTGACGTGCTCGCCGCCGGTCAGATTCCAGATGAGCCAGGTCTCCATGGTGCCGAACAGCACCTCGCCGCGGTCGGCGCGCGCCCGCAGACCGGGCACCGTGTCGAGCAGCCAGCGCAGCCGGGGAGCGGCGAAGTAGGTCGCCAGCGGGAGGCCGCACAGCTCACGGACACGCTGCGCCCCGGGCGATTCCGCGAGTTCTCGCACCACCGGCTCGGTTCGCACGTCCTGCCAGACGATGGCCCTGCCGATGGGGACCCCGGTACGGCGGTCCCACACCACGGTGGTCTCGCGCTGATTGGCGATGCCCACGGCCGCCACCTGGTCGATCTCGATGCCCGAATTCCGCAGGGCGGCAGGCACTATGCGCTCGACATTGCGCCAGATCTCCTGTGCGTCCTGCTCCACCCAGCCGGGGCGAGGGTAGTGCTGCCGATGCTCGCGCTGGGCCACTCCGGCCAGTCGGGCGCGCTGGTCGAACAGGATGCACCTGGTCGATGTGGTGCCCTGGTCGATGGCCAGCACATACCGTTGCGTCATTACCGGCTCCCGAGGTTCGGTTCGAATATCACTGCGCCGCACCGAGATCCCGTGACACCGCGTGCGCCGCTTCGCGTACGCGGTCGACCAGCGGGCGGCGCGGGTGCGACCGGGCGTCGCAGAGCCGGTCCATGGGGCCGGAGATGCCGATCGCGCCGACCACCAGGCCGCCGCGCGAGCGGATGGGGGCCGCGATGCCCGCCTCACCGGTGTGGAACTCCTCCATCTCACCCGCCCAGCCGGTGCTGCGCACCTCGGACAGGGCCCGGTTCAGCGTGTTGCGGTCGGTGATGGTGCGGTAGGTCGACGCGGTCAGGGTCGCGCCGCGCAGGCCGGCGGCCAGGTCCGCGTCGTAGGCGAGCAGCACCTTGCCCAGGGCGGTGGCGTGCGGCGGCAGCGACTCCCCCAGTGCCAGCGCCTGTTCGGTGTTGTCGGGGCGGAAGACGTGGTGCACGACCACCACCGCACCGTACTGGGGCGCGGCGATGCGCACCGCTTCCCCGGTGCGCGCCGCCAGGGCGTCGGCCCAGTTGATGGCGCGCGAGCGCAATTCGTTCGCGTCCAGGTAGCCGCCGCCGAGCTGGTCCAGCGCCGCACCAAGGAAGTATTTGCCGGTGGCCGGATCCTGGTCCACGAAGCCGACACCCTGCAGGGTGCGCAGGATCCCGTGCGCCGTCGGCTTGGCCAGTCCGAGCGCCGCCGCGATCTCGCCGACGCCCATGCGCCCGGAGCCGCGGGCCAGCAGGCGGAGCACGGCGGCGGCGCGCTCGATGGACTGGATGGGACCCGGCACCTCACGAACCTAGCCGCTGCGGAATTCGCCGGACAGTAACGACACCTGTGACCGAGCAGCCACCGAAACGTTCGACATTGTCGAACGCGTCCACTGTTGAGCGCACTCATCGACTCGTAGATTCGAGGTCGAACGTGGCCGCCACCCGCGTCCACAGGGCATACGACGGGCTCAAAGGTGAGCCTTTCGAAAGGGACACGATGAGCCGATACATCGGAGCCATCGACCAGGGAACGACGAGCACTCGTTTCATGGTCTTCGACCACGATGGCAACGAGGTTGCCCGTCACCAGCTCGAGCACGAGCAGATCATGCCGCGCGCGGGGTGGGTCGAGCACAATCCGGCCGAGATCTGGGAGCGCACGCGCACGGTGGTCAAGACCGTGCTGACCTCCTCGAATCTCAGCGCCGCCGACCTGGCCGCGGTCGGCATCACCAATCAGCGCGAGACCACCATCGTGTGGGACCGGCGCACCGGCCGCCCCTACTGCAACGCCATCGTCTGGCAGGACACCCGCACCGACCGCGTCGCGGCCGAACTCGACCGCACCCACGGCGATCTCATCCGCCGCAAGACCGGCCTGCCGCCCGCCACCTACTTCTCCGGCGGCAAGCTGCAGTGGATTCTGGAGAACATCCCGGGCGTGCGAGAGGACGCCGAGCGCGGTGACGCACTGTTCGGCACCCCGGACACCTGGCTGCTGTGGAATCTCACCGGCGGCATCCACGGCGGCGTGCACGTCACCGACCCCACCAATGCCTCCCGCACCATGCTCATGGACCTGGAAACCCTGGACTGGGACGAGGAACTGCTCGCCGTGTTCGGGGTGCCGCGCGCCATGCTGCCGACCATCGCGCCGTCGTCGAATCCGGAGATGTTCGGGCTCACCAACCCCGACGGCCCGTTCAAGGGCGCGGTGCCGCTCACCGGCATCCTCGGCGATCAGCAGGCCGCCACCGTGGGACAGGTGTGCTTCCGGCCCGGCGAGGCCAAGAACACCTACGGCACCGGAAACTTCCTGCTGCTCAACACCGGTACCGATATCGTGCGCTCCCGGCACGGGCTGCTCACCACCGTGGCCTACCGTTTCGGCGACGAAGCGCCGGTGTACGCGCTGGAGGGCTCCATCGCCGTCACCGGCTCGGCCGTGCAGTGGCTGCGTGACCAGCTCGGCATCATCGGTGGGGCCACCCAGAGCGAACTGCTCGCCAGTCAGGTGGCCGACACCGGCGGCGTGGTGTTCGTGCCCGCCTTCTCCGGCCTGTTCGCGCCCTACTGGCGCTCCGACGCCCGCGGCATCATCGTCGGCCTGTCGCGCTACAGCACCAATGCCCACATCGCCAGGGCCACCCTGGAGGCCATCGGCTATCAGACCCGCGACGTGGTGGAGGCGATGGAGGCCGACTCCGGGGTCAAGCTCGACACCCTGCGGGTGGACGGCGGCATCACCGCCAACGAACTGTGCATGCGGTTGCAGTCCGACATTCTCGGAGTTCCGGTGTCGCGCCCCGTGGTTCGGGAGACCACCGCGCTCGGCGCGGCCTACGCCGCCGGGCTGGCGGTCGGATTCTGGAGCAGCACCGACGAACTCGTCCACAACTGGCACGAGGACAAGCGCTGGGAACCGACCTGGTCCGAGGAGCAGCGCGAAAAAGGTTACGGCCGTTGGAAGAAGGCCGTTGCGCGCACCCTCGACTGGGTCGATCTCGACGATTGATCCCGGCCCCACAAGACTTATCACCCTGGAGAACAAGGAGATTCCCGTGTCTGCACGCTTGGATCGCGCCTACCGCGACGACGCCATCGCGCACCTGGAGGACACCGAGATCGACGTCCTCGTAGTCGGCGGCGGCATCGTCGGCGCCGGGGCCGCGCTGGACGCCGCCGCCCGCGGCCTGAACGTCACCCTGGTGGAGGCCCGCGACTGGGCGGCCGGTACCTCCAGCCGCTCCAGCAAGCTCATCCACGGCGGCCTGCGCTACCTGGAACAGCTCGACTTCGCGCTGGTGCGCGAGGCTCTGAAGGAACGCGGACTGCTGCTGAACAAGATCGCGCCGCATCTGGTGCACCCGGTCTCGTTCCTGTTCCCGCTCCAGCACCGGGTCTGGGAGCGCGCCTACATCGGCGCGGGCGTCGCGCTCTACGACACCCTCGGCGGCGCCCGGGCGGTGCCCATGCACAAGCACCTGTCTCGTTCCGGCGCACTGGAATTGGCCCCGGCGCTCAAGGACGACGCGCTCACCGGCGCGATCCGCTACTACGACGCCCAGGTCGACGACGCCCGCTACGTCATGATGCTGGCCCGCACCGCCGCCAAGCACGGCGCGACCGTGCTCACCCGCACCCGGGTGACCGGCCTGCTGCGCGAGGGGCAGCGCGTGATCGGCGCGACCGTCATGGATCTGGAGACCGGCCGCGAGTACAACGTGCGCGCCCGCAGCGTCATCTCGGCCACCGGCGTGTGGACCGACGAGATGAACAAGATGACCGGCGTGGACTTCCCGTTCCACGTGCGCATGTCCAAGGGCGTGCACATCATGGTGCCGCGCGAGCGGCTGAACATGAACACCGGCATCATCATGCGCACCGAGAAGAGCGTGCTGTTCGTGATCCCGTGGGAGCAGCACTGGATCATCGGCACCACCGACACCGACTGGGCCTTCGACAAGGACCATCCGGCGGCCAGCGCCGCGGACGTGCGCTACATCCTCGACCATGTCAACTCCCTGCTGAAGGAACCGCTGACCGAGGACGACATCGTCGGCACCTACGCCGGGCTGCGGCCGCTGCTGTCGGGCGCGTCGTCGGATACCTCCAAGCTGTCGCGTGAGCACGCGGTGGCCGAGCCGGTGCCGGGCCTGTTCGTCATCGCGGGCGGCAAGTACACCACCTACCGGGTGATGGCCGCCGACGTGGTGAACGCCGCGGTCGAGGGGCTCGGCAGCGGCGTCGCCGACTCGGTGACCGAACACCTGCCGCTGCTCGGCGCGGCCGGATACCAGGAGATGCTCGCCGATATCCCGGGCGTCGCCAAGGACGCGGGCCTGCCGGTGGAGACCGTCGAGCACCTGCTGGGCCGCTACGGGGCCGTGGCCAAGGATCTGTTCGAGCTCATCGCCCGCGATCCCGCTCTGCGCCACCCGATTCCGGGCGCGGAGGACTACATCGGCGCGGAGGCCGTCTACTCGGCCACCCACGAGGGCGCGCTGCATCTCGACGACATCCTGACCCGCCGCACCCGCATCTCCATCGAGGTGGCCGACCGCGGACTGCGCGCCGCCGCCGCGATCGCCGAACTGGTCGCACCGCACCTGGGTTGGGACGCCGAGCGCACCGCGGCCGAGGTCAACCGCTACTGCGATCGGGTGCGCGCCGAACTGGCCGCCAACGAGGCCCGCGACGACGCGTCCGCGAACGCCGCCCGGCTGGTGGCCGCCCGCTGATCGGGTCCATTCGCCCCTACCCGCACCGCCGCGCCGGAACCTCGGTTCCGGCGCGGCACAAGCGTTTTCGGCGCGCACGGACGCCGCGGTGAATGTGGGATTTCTCATGCCGCATTCGAGATGATCCCGTGTGTTTCCAAGAGTTTGCTGAGCGAGAATCATAGGGTCATTCCAGACCCGGGGCCGCGTCCGCGCCCCCTCGCGTATCGGAGGCTCTGTTCATGAATTTCGGCACGATATTCGCGAGCGAGGCAGTAGGCACAGGCATTCTGATCCTGCTCGGTGCCGGTGTCGTCGCCAATGTGTTGCTAGCCAAGTCGAAAGGCTTCGAGGGCGGCTGGCTGCTCATCTCCTTCGGTTGGGGACTGGGCGTCTTCGCGGGCGTCTATGCCGCCTACAAGACCGGCGGCCATTTGAACCCGGCCGTCACCATCGGCAATCTGTTCGCCGGGTTCGACGAATACGCGCCCGGCGTTCCGGTGAACGCCGCCAATACCCTCGCCTATCTCAGCGGGCAGCTGGTGGGCGCGTTCCTCGGCGCGTGCGTGGCCTACCTCGCCTACAAACGGCACTTCGACGCCGAACCCGATGAGGAGAAGAAGCTCGGGGTGTTCGCCACGGTGCCCGCCATCCGCTCCTACCCGTGGAACTTCCTCACCGAGGTGATCGCCACCTTCGTACTGGTCTTCGTCATCGTGGCCTTCGGCAAGACGCCCAGCGGCCTGGGCCCGCTCGCCGCGGCCCTGCTGGTCGTCGGCATCGGCGCGTCCCTCGGCGGCCCCACCGGCTACGCCATCAACCCGGCCCGCGACCTCGGCCCCCGCATCGCCTACGCCCTGCTGCCCACCCATCACTCCGCCGAGGTGCCGCCCAAGGCCGTGTCGGCCGACCTCACCGTCGGCGTGACCGGTCACCGCGAACTGCCCGACCGCAAGGCCGCCCACCGCAAGGACCCCGACTGGGCCTACGCCTGGGTCCCGGTCCTCGGCCCGCTGCTCGGCGGCGCGCTCGCGGGTCTGGCCGCACAGGTCTTCCTCTGAGCCAGCGTCGCCACCCCGGCGCCCGCGGCGGCGACCCGACGTACTCCGGCATCCGCAGCCCCGGCGGGAGCGCTAGGGCGAGGTGCCGTCCTGCGGGCGCGCGGTCGGGAAGGCGACGGCGGCCATGCGCGCGGCGTAGGCGTCGCCGTGCACGAGGGTGAACGGGGCGTAATCGCGGACGTGGCCTTCGGCCCAGTCCCACAGCGCTTCGGGATCGACGGCCACGCCACGCTGCAGGATCAGCCGCCAACCCTCGTTGCGCCGCTCCCAGATATCGCCGTCTCGGTCCAGGTAGAAGCCGGAGATCTCGGGTTCCACCATGGGCATCGCTTGGTCCCGCATCACTTCGCCCCCTGTCAGCCACTCGAATCGCGTCAACATTGCTAGGACCTCCTCTGAATACTTCCCCTTGGAATTATTCGCCATCGATCTTCCGATTCACTTCCAGCCCGATTCCGAGGCGCGTCGCGAATGGAATTGGGCGGGGAATTTCGATGGGAGGACACCGTGGATTTCACGAACTCACGAGCTTGTGATGCATGTCATAACCCGCTCGAGCGGGGGAAATATGCGCTCGACTCGCCACCGCAGGCAACTGGACGCATGTTCACATAGCAACCCGAGCAATCATTCGACGGGCAAACGATCATATCGGATAGCAAGGGCGGCATTTCGAGACCATCGGGGCTGATCAGCGCCCTTTTCGTGGCAATTTCGAGCCCTCGAAACTGCGATAACCATTCAGCAACTATTCAGCATACGTTTGGCGTCATCGATTTGTGGGATGATAGTCCTCTTTTGAGGCGGACGACCGGTACCGCCTACCCGCGCGAGAAGGGTTTCGGCGATGGCAGGACCGCACGTCAGGGTGCTCGGCCCCCTGCACATGTCCATCGACGGAAGCGAAGTCCCCCTCGGCACCCCGATGCAGCGCGCCGTCCTCGGCCGCCTGATCGTCGCCCGCGGTCAGGCCGTCAGCACCGAACGGCTGATCGAGGACCTCTGGGCCGGAGCACCGCCGCCCAAGGCGGCCACCGTTCTCCAGGTGCACATCCACAACCTGCGCCGCCTCTTCGAACCCGATCGCCCCCGCCGCGCACCGTCGAGGTTCATCGTCTCGGAATCCTCCGGCTACGCGTTGAATCTGCCGCCGGAAGCCGTGGACGCCTGGCACTTCGAGGAACTGCTGCGCGCTCACCAGGAACTGCTCAACGACGCCGATCGGCGCGCCGACACCCTCGACCGTAGCCACCTGCTGGAGAATGCGCTCGCCTGCTGGAACGGTCCGGCACTGGAAGCGTTCACCGATACGGAATGGGCGGTGGCGGAGGCGAATCGGCTCACCGATCTGCGCCTGACCGCGGCCGAACTGGACGCGCAGGCGAAATTGGAGCTACAGCGCCCCGGCGATGTGGTCATCGAACTGCGCCAGCTGTTCGACTGCCACCCCGGGCGTGAGGAGATCGCCCGGCTGCTCGCGGTCGCGCAGTATCAGCTGGGTCAGCAATTGGAGGCACTCGCCACCATTCGCCGCTGCCGCGAGTTTCTCGGCGAGGAATTCGGCGTCGACCCCGGCCCCGGGCTGCGTGTGCTGGAAACCGCCATCCTGAACCACGCCGCGAATCTGACCGGAGCCGCCGAGCCGCCGATCACCGCCGCCGCCACCGACGAGACCGCCGTCGACCGCGACAGCGGTGCGACAGCGTGCGCCACGGACTATTCCAGCGAACTCGCCGAGGTGCTCGCGGTGGCCGAGGCCGCTCGTGACGGCCGCCTGCGGCTGGCCTGGGTGGCCGGGGAGGCGGGATTCGGCAAGACCACCTTCGCCGAATCCGTGCTGGCCCGGCTGCGCGGCAACGGCTGGACGGTCGCGGCCGGCGCCTGTCCGGAGGTGGACGGCGCACCCATGGCCTGGGCCTGGTCGGAAGTCGTGGCCGGACTGGAAGCCACCGCCGCACCGGAACCGGCCACGGATCCGTTCACCCTGTCGCGCACCGTGACCCAGCTCTGCGCGGGCGTCGCGGCGCCGGTCGCGCTGCTGCTGGAGGATCTGCACCGCGCCGACACCGCCACCCTGCAGGTGCTGCGCCAGATCACCAGCTGGCTGCGCGACGAACCGGTGCTGATCATGGTGACAATGCGGCGCTCCGAGGGCGGCCCCGCCACCCACGCCACCACGGCCGCCCTGGCCCGGCACACCGCCGCCTGGCTGGAACTCACCGGCCTGGACCGGATCGGCACCCGGTCCGTCGCGCTGGCCGCGGGATACACCGCACCCGACGATGCCGCACTGGACCGGATGTACCTGCGCACGGGCGGCAATCCGCTGTTCGTCCGGGAATCGGCGCGACTGCTGGCCGCGGGCGGCGATCCCGACGCCGTCCCCGGCGCCGTGCGCGAACTGATCGACAGCCGCATCGCGCGGCTGCCGTCCGGGGTCGCCGATGTGCTGCAACAGCTGTCGGTCTGGGGTGACGGGGTGGAGTTGGCCCTGTTCGGCCCGGCCACCGGAATGCCCGAGGACGCGCTCATCGACATGGTGGCGGCCGCCGAATCGGCGGGCCTGGTGCACACCGATCGTGCGGGGCGAATCCGCTTCCGGTACAGCCTGATCCGGGACGCCGTCTACCAGGGGATCGCGTCGCTGCGGCGGGCGCGCATGCACTGGTCGGCGCTCGAGGTCATGGAGCGGCGGTGGCAGGGCGGCGCCGTCCCGGTCGACCCGCTGCTGCTGGCACGGCATGCCGTGCTCGGTGCGAGCGCCGACACCGCACGGCACGCCATCGAGCATGTGCGGGCAGCGGCCAGGCACTGCGTGGATCGTGGGATGCGTTCGACGGCAGTGGAATTGGCGCGCTCGATAATCGAGCTGCACGAACTCGCCGGGCACGGCACCGAGCACGCCGACCATCACGACCGCACCGCGCTGCTCGACGCGCACTGTGCCCTGGTGACCGCACTCGCCTACCACGGCCGTCAGCGCGAGGCCCGCGTCGCCCGCGACGAGGCATTGCGGCTGGCCGAGCGAATCGGCGGCGACGAGCCGGTGATTCGAGCGCTCACGGCTTGGCGCGCACCGGTCATCTGGCCGATTCGGGAGTGGCGGGAGTCGAGCGCGCACTTCTTCGAAGCCCTGTGGCGGGTCCTGGATTCCGCCTCGGGTGCGGAGCGGGTGCGCTTGCTGCTGGCGGCGGCCTTCGAAATCGACGCCGAGAACCGCGAGAGCTATCACCACCTCAGCACCCAGGCTCTCGCGGCGGCGCGCACCCTCGGCGATGCCGAGTTGCTCTGCGCCGCCGTCAATGCGGTCACCTACATGGATTACGACTACGGTCCCGAGCACGCGGCGCTGACGACGGAGCTGGAAACCGTCTCCGCCGCGGCCGGATTCGCCGAGTACCAGGCGGTGGCACATCATCTGCGGTTTCGCAGCGCCTTCGCCGCCGGTGATCTGGCCGAGGCCGATCGGCACGCCGCGCTGGCCGTCGAACTCGCCGACGAGGGACAGCTGCGGCCGCTGCTCGATATCGCCTGCTGCGCCGCGGCGAGTATGGAACTGCTGCGCGGCGATCTCGCGCGCGCCGAGCAGTTGTACAGCGAATTCATGACGCGCATAACGCATTCCGGCTTGACCAATGCCGCCGAGGCCGCGCTGGCCGGTCGGGTCGCCCTCGCCTGGGCGCGCGCCGATCTGTCCGGCGTGGTCGACGAGCTCGCGCACGCCTACGCGGCGCTGCCGGACGTGATGTCGCACATCTACGCGATCGCGCTGGTGCACGGCGGCGACCGCGACGCGGCGCGCGCGGTGTACGACGGAGCCAAGCCGCCCCAGGACGGCATCTACCCCATCACCATGTCGGTCTTCCGCGCGGCGGCCGCGATCCAGTTCGACGACGAGGACACCATTCGCGAACTGTACGACTACCTCGTACCGCATGCGGGCAAGATCGTCGGCTTGGAGATGGGCGTGGTGACGTTCGGACCGGTGGAGGCCGTCCTGGCGAGCCTGGCGGTGGCCCTGGACGATCACGAGGCCGCGCTCGCCCATGCCACCCGGGCCCGCGCCGTCCTGGACCGCGCCCGCACCGAGTTGCGGGCGGTCTCCCCGCCCCGGGTGGACGACCGCGCGGCCGACTGCCACGCGCGGACCCCGTAGGGCGCGCGAGGCGACCGCCCCGCTACCCGGGTGCCGATTCACCCCGGATGTGTGTATTCAGCGGACACGCGCGCATCGACGCGATTGTCGGGATATGGCAAGCGCCGGTGACCCACCGCAGGATCACCGGCGCCGCCGAATTCCGGAGTTCCGGATTTCCGGATTACTTCGCCTTGTGGTATGCCTCGACGATCTCCGCCGGGATACGACCGCGCGAGGAGACCTGGTGGCCCTGGGCCCGCGCCCACTCGCGGATCGCGGTGCTCTCCTCCCGGTCCACCGCGGGGCGGGTCTTGCCGCCGGTGCCCTTCCGCTTGGAACGGCCGACCTTGCGCGCCTTCTCGGTCCACGGTTCCAGGGACCCGCGCAGCTTACCTGCGTTCTTCAGCGACAGGTCGATCTCGTAGTCCATGCCGTCCAGCGAGAAATAGACGGTTTCATCGGCCTTCGATTCGCCGTCGTAGTCGTCGACCAGAGTCACGGTGACTTTCTTCGCCATGGACTGCCCTTTCACGTTGATGCCGCTTTTCGCCGGAAATATTATGCCCGGTACCGATAGAATTCAAACCCGGCGCGATTGGAATTCGCAACCGTCAGGCTATTCGGCTATTACCGAGCAGTCGGGCACGAGGCCGCCCGCGGTCAACGCACCCGGAATGCGGTCATCCGCCAGCCCCGCCGACCACGGGCAATGTGGGCGGCCAGGGCGAAATGCCGGGCGCCACGATCGTAGGCGGCACACACCTCGGCCTTCGCGGAATCGACCATCACCACATCGACCCTGGTCAGCACGGCCACGCCGAGAGCGCGGCCGGGAACCAGCCGCGCGCCCACCAGGGTTCGCACGGCCGCCACCACCTCGGAATCGGCGACCGCGCCCAGTTGCGCGACCGATCGGCGACCATCCAGCACTTCCAGGGCGAACCGCACCGTCCGCCATGCGAAATTCCGTGCCCCGGAACAAACTTCGACTTCGTTCGCGGCAATTTCCGGATGCGCGCCACGCACCACCCGTTCCAGCCCCCGGCCCAGTGCGCGGGCGTCATTGCGCGCCGTCCGGGTGTCATTGCGGGCCACCCGATTCCGGCACGGCGGCGGGGATTGGGCGTCGAGCGTCACATGTGCGCAGCAGGGCGTCAGCGGCGGCTCCGGATCGGGCGCCGGGGACAGATACCGGCCTCGAAATGCCATGTGCCCGCTCCCCCATTCACCGGTGGATTCCCGCGCGATGCGATTGCGCCAGCATCGCACGACCCGACAAGTTCCGTAAAGAACCTGATCACCGGCCTACCGGGCATTCACGGCGTGTTGAGCGCGGCTCGCTCCGACAACGACGGATTCTCGCACCGCGCCCCCGTGTGCGGTCGCAGCGTCCCGCGCAGATCCGTGCGCAGAGTGGTCGCGACATCGAGCAGATAGTTCTGCCGCACCCGCCACGGATGCCGGTCGCCCTGACGCGGGAAGTCACCGATGGAGCGCTGAATGTAACCGGAGGCCAGATCCAGCAGCGGACGCTCGGCGAGCGGACCGTCGGCCCGCGGCGCCACGGCGGCGAAACCATTGCGGTCCATATACGAGAGCACCTTGCACACCAGGCGCGAGGTGAGGTCGGCACGCAGTGTCCAGGAGGCATTGGTGTAGCCGATGCACACCGCGAAATTGGGGACGCCGGTGAGCATGGTGCCCTGCCAGACGAAGCGTTCGCTCAACCGCACCGGCTCGCCGTCCACGGTGAGGTCGACGCCGCCGAAGGCGAGCAGTCGCAGCCCGGTGGCGGTGACCACCACATCGGCGTCCAGCACCCGCCCCGACCGCAGCCGAACACCCTCGGGCACAAACGTTTCGATGTGATCGGTGACCACCTCGGCCTTGCCCTTGCGCATGGCCTTGAAGAAGTCGGCGTCGGGCACCGCGCACAGCCGCTGATCCCACGGGT
Source organism: Nocardia sp. CC227C (assembly GCF_030767025.1). Taxonomy (GTDB): domain Bacteria; phylum Actinomycetota; class Actinomycetes; order Mycobacteriales; family Mycobacteriaceae; genus Nocardia. The sequence continues at coordinate 499,953 of NZ_JASITE010000005.1, forward strand.
CGTAGCTGGGCGTGAAGTGTTCGGCGACCAGCCGCTCATCCTTCAGGATGCGCGTGGTCAGCCCGGTGAGCAGCTTGCGCGCGGCCGCCGGGCGACGGCGGCAGTACTGGTAGAAGCCGATGCCGAACAGAATGTTCTTGGTGCGGATGACGCGGTGCGCCAGCCCGGGCGGCAGCAGGGCTCGCAGCCGGTCGGCCACCTTGTCCCGGCCCGGCACCGCGGAGATCCAGGTCGGTGAGCGTTGCAGCATGGTCACCCGCTCGGCCTGATCGGCCATGGCCGGAACCAGGGTGACGGCGGTGGCGCCGCTGCCGATCACCACGACCCGCCGCCCGGCGTAGTCGAGGTCCTCCGGCCAGAACTGCGGGTGCACCACCCGCCCCGCGAAGGATTCGATGCCGGGGAATTCCGGTTCGTGGCCGCGCTCGTAGTCGTAGTAGCCGGCGCAGGAGTAGAGGAAACCGCAGGTGAGCGTGCTGCGTTCGGCACCGCGTCCGGAGAGGGTGAGCGTCCACCGGGCGGTGGCGCTGTCCCACGCGGCGGCGATGACCTTGGCGCCGTAGCGGATATGCCGGTCGATACCGTTCTCGGTGGCGGTCTCGGTGATGTAGCGCAGGATGGACGGCCCGTCGGCAATGGACTGGGCATCGCGCCAGGGCTTGAACGGGTAGCCGAGGATGAACATATCCGAATCGGAGCGAATCCCCGGGTAGCGGAACAGATCCCAGGTGCCGCCCAGTGACTCGCGCGCCTCGAGGACGGCGTAGCTGCGGTCCGGATGCTCGGCCCGCAGCCGGTAGGCGGCTCCGATCCCGGACAGTCCCGCGCCCACGATCACCACATCGAGGTGCTCGATCCGTTCGGCTGTGCGCTCACTCATGATCTCCAGTCTGGGGCCGCCCCGCTCGGGCTTCTTGACTCTGCACGACAACTATTTGATTCTGAACGACATGTCGGTCATCAGATCCGCCGGACTGCGCGGCTTCCGCGCCACCGTCGCGGAACTCGGCGGGGACGCCGAGGAATTCGCCAGCGCCTGCGGGCTGCCCGTGGCCGCTCTCGACACCGACGACCTGCTGGTCTCCGACTACGCGGTGGGCGCGGTGCTGGAGTTGGCCGCGCACCGGCTGCGCTGCCCCGACCTCGGATTGCGCATCTCGCGCCGCCAGGATCTGGCGATGCTCGGCCCGCTGGCCCTGGCCATCGGCAACTCCCCGACCCTCGCCGATGTCATGAACTGCACCGCCCGCTACCTGTTCGTGCACGCCCGCGCGCTGAGCCTGACGGTGGAGCCGGACCCGTACGGAGATGAGCGGGTGATCGCCCTGCGCTACGGCGTGCCACCCGGCGCGCCGAGCCCGGTGCAGGGCACCGACCTCGGACTGGCCTTCGTGCACCACACCATCCTGCAACGGCTGGCGACGGAGCGGTACGGCCTGCGCTCGGTGGAGCTGCCGTATCGACCCGCCGCACCGCTGCCGGTGTACGAGGAGTTCTTCGGCGCGCCGGTGCGGATCGAGCGCCCGGCCGCGCTGCTGCGCGTGCCCAGTAGCCTTGCCACCCGGCCGCTCTCGGGTGGGGACGCGCACCTGCACCGGCTCGCCATGGCGTTCCTGGCCGAGCTCACCGGCGGTGCGGGCGTCGAGACCGCGCCGCGGGTGCGGGCGGCCGTACAGCGGCTGCTCGGCACCGCCGCACCCGAAATCGGCGCGGTGGCACGACTTCTGACGGTGCATCCGCGCACGCTGCAACGGCGGCTGGCGGCGGAGGGCACCTCGTTCGCGGCGATTCTCGACGAGGTGCGCCGGGAGGAGGCCCGCCGGTACCTCACCACCACGGATATGCCGATGAGCCAGGTGGCCTCGCTGATCGGATTGTCGGAACAGGCGGTTTTCACTCGCTGCTGCCGACGCTGGTGGGGTGCGACGCCGACGGCGGTGCGGCGCAGCGGAAGTCGCGGGCGGCGCGGATGAACCCCTCGGCGGAACGGACAAACGAGGCGGGATCCCAACACGGTTCGCATACGGACGCGTGTCGCTGATCTTCGCTGGGAATTTTCCGATAAGGATGGGAAGGGTGAATTGCCCCTCCTGCTCGTGGCCCCCGCCCGCATCCGCCGTCACCGGTCACCGTGGTGTGCGCTATCTGCGCTGCGTCTGCGGACAGTGGCTGATCGCGGTGCACGGCAGAGTGGTCGGCACGGCCGGCGGCAGCACCCTCACCGGCACCGATGCGGTGAACGAGATCGTCGGCGCGCAGCGGTGATTCAGCGCGGGCGCGCAGCGGTGATTCAGCGCGCCAGGTAGACGCGCGCCGCCTGCACGCGGGTGCCGTGCTCGGCGAAATCGAGTTCGGCGACGCCGCGACCGTCGGGGCTCTCGACCGTCGCGGTCACGGTGCGGCCCGCCGCGATGAGTTTGCGCCAGCGTAGCCCGGTGGCCCGCACCGCGAAGTCGTCGACCGACATGCGGTCTCCCACCGGCCATTCCAGCCGCGCCACCGGTGCGAGCACCGCGCGCACCCCCGCGGCGTCTCCGCGCCCGGCGGCGTCGAGGAAGCGCGCCGCCGCCCGCTTGCCGCCGGAGCCCACGCCGCTGAACGCCCGCAGGAATCCGAGCGCGCCGCCCACGCCCTGATTGCCGATCAGCTGCGGCCCCAACTTCATTCCCGCCGTCAACCCCGGCACGCCCGCGCCGAGCAGTTGCCTGATCATGCCGGGCAGCTCCCAATGCGCGCGCAGGGCACGGATTCTCAGCCCGCCGTCGCCCTCGGCGACGTCGTAGCGCAGGTGCATCGGCACCGGCAGCGTGACGCCGGTCGACATGGTGGTGTGGATGGTCAGATCGCGGAACACCGTCATCCCGCACACCACATCGTGGTCCACCTCGAAGGCGATGTCGTTGGGTGCGATGAAGGTGTCGTAGAACCGCTCCAGCGCCGCCCGCCCCCGATGCGGGCGGGAGCCCACCGGATCCTCCACGCTCGCGCCTTCCGCGAACAGGTCCACCCAGGCGGCCCGATCGTGGGCGGCCACCGCCTTCGGGGACGCCTCGACGGTCGCCACTAGCTGCGCAGCAGTCGGATTCGCGGACACGATTCTCCTCCACGGTGTTGAGCTGGGCCGATGGTACCGGGCGGGTGGTGCGGGGCGTCAAAGGGACTCGGGGACAGCCGGGCTGTTGAGCCGGGTGAAAGATGGGCCACGAAGCGGCAATCGAGCGGTTACGATGAGCCCGGACAGTCACTGCGCGTCCGTCTCGGGGGTGGATGCGGGGATCGGAAGGACATTCCGGTGCGTATCGACGACCTGCGGGGGTTGCGGGACGAGGAGCTCTCCGCCGATGTCTGCGTGATCGGCTCCGGACCGGCCGGGTTGACCATCGCCACCGAATTGGCGGGGACAGCGCTGCGGGTACTGGTGCTGGAGAGCGGCGGCCGCGCGGAGCAGCCGGACACCGACGAACTCAACGACATCGACAATGTCGGTGCGCCGCGCTCGCTACCGCACCGCCACGCCCGCAACCGGGTGCTCGGCGGCAGCTCGCACACCTGGGCCGGACGCTGCGCACCCCTGGATGAGCTGGACTTCGCCCGGCGGGAATGGGTTCCGGACTCCGGTTGGCCGATCGGCGCGAGCGAGATGGAGCCATATCTGGAGCGGGCGGGCGCACATCTGGGGCTCGGGCACGGTGTCGGGTTCACCGACGACCGGTTCTGGACGCTGGCCGGGCGCTCCGCACCCGCGGCCGAACTCGACCGGCGGTGGCTGCGCCCCTACTTCTGGCAGATCAGCAAGGACCCCGGTGACCCCTTCGACTGCAAGCGTTTCGGCAGACACGTCCCGGCGATCTCCGCCGCGAATGTCCGGGTCGTCCTGAATGCCACGGTCGCTCACATCGATACCGATCCGGACGGCACCCGGGTGCGGGCGCTGCGGCTCCTCGACGCCGACGGCGGCGAACGCGTGGCTGTCGCCCGGCACATCGTGCTGGCCGCCGGGGGAATCGAGAATCCGCGCCTGCTGCTGGCCGCCAACCGCATCGTGCCCGCCGGACTGGGCAACCGCCACGACATGGTCGGCAGATATCTGCTCGACCACCGCTGCGGGGCGGTCGGGACGCTGGACCCCGCCACCTCGGCCGCCGTTCGCGACCGCTTCGGGAAGTACGTCGTGAAGGGGCGCGGCGGGAAACACACCTTCCTGCACGGCGTCGCCCTCGCCCCGGCCGTCCAGGAGCGCGAGGGACTGCTCAACTGCGGCCTGTGGATTCAGGAGGTGCCCACCGACGACGACCCCTGGGAATCGGTCAAGCGCCTGCTGCGGGGGCAGGTGACGATGCGGGACACCCGCATCGTGTCGACCCACCCCGGCCTGCTGCTGTCGGGGGTGCGCCGCCGCGTGGTCAACGGCACCGGACTGCCGCGCAAACTCGCCGAGGTGGAACTGCGCTGCATGGTCGAGCAGCAACCCGATCCGGACAGCCGGGTCACCCTGAGCGACAAGGTGGACCGGCTCGGCATACCGCTGGCCCGGGTGGACTGGAAGGTCCACGGCGTCGAGGACGCGACCGTCCGCCGCACCGCCGCCCTGGCGGCCGGTGAATTCGCGCGCCTCGGCTTCGATCCGCCGCACCTGCACCGGTGGGTGCGCGAGAACAGTTCGGAGCCGGTGCGACTCACCGACTGGGCGCACCCCACCGGCGCGACCCGCATGTCCGCCGATCCGCGCACCGGCGTGGTGGACGCGCACTGCCGGGTGCACGGGATGGACAACCTGTATGTCGCGGGCAGTTCGGTGTTCCCGACCAACGGGCACGCCAATCCCACGCTCATGATCGTGGCCCTGGCGGTCCGGCTGGCGGACACCCTGCGCAAGGGCTGAGGAGCGCCCGGCCCCGCTGCCGCGGCCCTACTTCCGCGGCAGCGTCATATCCATGCCGCCGACGTCGGCGATCGCCCAGCCGTCGGGGTTGACCGTCACGTTGTAGGTGACGGTGGTCTTGACGCCCTGGGGGTTCTGGGCATTGGTGCTGGTGACGTCGAGGAAGACATCGACCAGGTAGGCGTCGCCGTCCCGACCGGTGACCTTGGCCGCGATGGGGGTGGCACTGGAGGTCCACTTCAGGACGGTGAGCGCCTCGGACAGCTTCGGCCCGGCCGCGTCGAACTGCTCGGACAGCTTGCTCGTGGTGTTCGCCTTCAAGCGGCCCTGCCACGCGCCGAGGTCGGCGAAGTCGATATTCGACGCGCCGACCGCGTAATCGGTGGCGACCTGCTCGGCGTGCTGTTCGGCGGCGTTCGCGGCATTGATGTCGTCGAGGTCGCCGCGCGCCGACAGCCACAGGCCGGTGGTCACCACGGCCACGGCGACGAGCACCGCCGCCACGGCCCCGGCCACCAGGGTGGACACCGGCAGCGACACGGTCTTGCGCGCGGTCACCGCGGTGGCTTCGCGCTTCTCGGCGTCCTCGGACATCCGCTTCCTCCTACTACTTCACATTCACCCGCACGCGCACGGCACCGTCTCCGGTGTCGGCGAGCGCCTGCGAGATCAGGGTGCTGATATCGATCTGGGGTCCCGTGCTGCGCACCGCGTCCGCCAGGGGTTGCAGGGCGGGTGCGAGGGTCTTCAATTCGGGTCCGGCCTGCTGCAACCAGTCGTTCAGCCGTGCCAGGAAGGTAGCCAGCCCGTTGTCGGCCATATACGCATCGGGTCCGGGGGCACCGTCGACCAGTCTACCGACCGCCTCGACCAGGTCGGTCAGAGCATGCGAGAACTGGACGAATGCCGGGGCGGCGGCTCCGGTGGCCTCGCCCATGCCGTCGATATCCGCCGCCGCGGCCTGGAAGCTGTTCAGTAGCTGAGCGATCTCGGGCTCGCGGCTCATAATGGCCGCGGCCAGCAGATCACCCGACCGTTGCAGGGCGGGCATGGCGCTGTCGGTGCCGATGAAGGCGTCGCCGAGGGTGCTCACCAGCGAGCCCACCGCCTCGGGGTCGAGCTGGTTCATGGTCTTGGTGACCAGGCGGGCGACCTCCGGAATGGACAGCGGCGGGCGCACCGCCGACGCGTCCAACCGCTGGCCGTCGGCGAGATACGGGCCGCCGGGGCGGTTGGGCCGGAATTCCACATAGGGTTCGCCCAGCGCCGAGAGATGTTCGATGACCACGGTGCTGTCGGTCGGCACCCGCCGATCAGCGTCCAACCGGAAGCGCACCTCCACCCCTGCGGCGGTACCCCGCACGGCGGTCACCTCGCCGACCTCGATACCGGTCAGCAGAATCGGCGAACCCACCTCGAGCGATCCCGAATTCGGCAGCACCATGGAGGCGTCGGTGAACTCCGCGAACGGATCCGCCCGCACCACACCGAAGGTCAGATAGCTCGCGCCGACCACGGTGACGACGCCGATACCGGCCAGCGAGGCCAGTGATCCCCACTTCATCGCACGGCTCCGATCATGCGCAGGGTGGCGACCATGCGATCCACCTGCTCGTCCTTGCCGACCGAATCCACCGACACCCCGGTGACATTCACCTTCGCGCCCTGTTCGAAGAACGGAATCACCTTGTCCCGCAACAGGGCGATGAGCAGGTTCAGATTGCCGGGCGCGGACAGGTCCAACGGCGCACCCGACACCGCCAGCGGCACGAACGCCTGCGCGACCGCGTCACCCGAGGTGGCGATGGGAGCCAGCCAGGTCAGCGAGGTGCCCAGCGCGCCGAGCGCGGTGAACAGGCCCGCCACGCCGTCGATGGAGTGGGTGATGCCGTTCATCTGATCCACCGAGACCTGACTCAGTTCATGGTCCAGGAATTCCATCTTGTCGTGCAGTACCTGCGCGTTGGTGCCCAGTCCGTCGAGCAGCAGGTCGACCCGGTCCAGATTGGCGGCCAGGTCGACGGCGTCGGCGGCGAGCACCTGCGCGATGCGCTGGGTCTCCGCGGGATCCTGTGGCAGCACCGAATTGAACCGGTGGATGATGTCCTGGAGCTGGTCGATGGCCCCGCCCTGGGTGAAGGTTGCCAGCGCGGCCATGGTGTCCTCGAGCTGGACCGGCGGCGCGGTGCGGGCGAGCGGGATGGTGCCGCCGTCGCCCAGCAGGTCACCGAATCCGTCGGTCGGAGTGGTGAGCGCCAGGTGGATATCGCCGAGCACGGTGTTCTGCCGCAGCTCGGCCACGGTGGTCGCGGGCAACTGGACGGCGCGGGCGATGTCGACGTCCACCACCACGTAGCCGCCGCGACCGGCGGGAGCCTGCGCGGCGTCCACCACTCGGACCCCGGCCACCGTGCCCACCAGCGCGCCGTTGGCGATGACCTTGGCCTTGGCGGGCAGGTTCAGCACATTGTCGAATTCGATGTGCAGCCGATAGGTCGGCCCCGACACCGTGGTGCCGGGCACCGGCACCGAGGCGGGATCGAAGCCGCAGCCGCCGGCACCCGCCAGCAGCGCCGCCGCCAGCACCGCGATTCCGGTGCGGCGCAAGAGTTTCGCCGTCATCGCGCACCCGCCGTTCCCAGCACCAGCTGAACCAGAGGAATCTCGACCATGCCGTTCGCCGCACTCGCGCACCGACCGGGCGCGACGGCGTCGATGGCCGCGCACACCTGCTCGGCCTCCGGTGCGGGCAGCGCCACCCGCGGCGACCCGTAGGTGATGCCGTCGGGGCCGGTGACCGCCTGCGCCACCGAGGTGATCACCGGCAGCTTGCGCACCACCTCCGACAGCGAGCCGATATTCGCGCGCAGCAGCCGGACCATGGGCACGGCGTCGTTGAGCGCGTCCATGATCGGATCGCCCGCCAGCACGACCAGGTCGTTGAGCATCGGCAGCACCGCGCCCAGTCGGTCGATCAGCACCGCGCCGGGACCGATCAGCTCGTCGCTGGCGATGGTGAGCGCCGGAGCCAGCCGCAGCAGCATGCTGCGCAGATCGCCCCAGTGCGTCTCCACCTTCTCCGCCACCGAGGCGAAGGAGTCGAAAATGCCCACCAGATGCGCGATGTCGGCATCCGGGGAGGTCATGGCCGCACCGAGTTCGTTGACGATGTCGTTGATCTCGCGGCCGGTGCCCCGGGTGGCGTCGTCGAGCGCGACCAGGCCGCGGCCCAGCACGTCCGGGGCGTCGGCCCGCTGGATCTCGGCGGACAGATTCGCCAGCGCGGTCAACGTCTCGGTAATGCTCTTGGGGGTGAGGGTATTGGTGATGGGCCGGGACGGATCCCACAGCGCCCGATCCTCACCGCTGGACAGCACGGCCAGATTACGGTCGGCCACAATCGATTCGGAGACGGTGGTGGCGGCGGCGTCGGCGTACACCGGGTACTTCGCGTCCACCGAGAAGCCGACGGTCACCTTGCCGTTCTCCGGCTCCACGGAATCCACGGTGCCGACCGCGATCCCGCGCATGGTCACCTTGTTGCCCTCGTACAGGCCCACCGCGTCGGGCATGATCGCTGTGTAGGAGATGGTCTTCTTCATCGGGTCGAACACGACGACGTAACCGATGACTGCGACGAGCACGATCACCAGCGCACCGGCGACCGACATGAACGCCTGCGATCCGAGCATCCGCTTGAACATCAGCAGTCCCTCCCGGGCAGCGGCACGCAGATGGCGGCGGGCGGGGAGATGGTCCGGCCGGACCGGTCCACACCCACCCCGCCGTCGGGAATCACCAACTGCGACAACTTGTCCTGCAAACCCTGCGCGGCGGTGAGCATGGGCTGGAATTCCCCGCTGAGGGTGCGCAGCGCCGCCACCGCGTCGGTGACCCTCGTCTGCAGCCGGTCGTTCCACACCGGACCCAGCACCGCCACCCGATCGAGCACGCCGCTCAGCAGCCGGATCGCCTCGGCCATCTCGGCGTGCTTGTCCAGCAGCACCGTGACCAGCAGGTTGGCATTGTCCATCAGGCGGCCGAGGTCGGTCTTCGCGCCGTCGTACATGCGCACGTACTCGTCCAGCACCGCGACGGCGTTCGAGACCTGGGTGCGCTGCCGGTTCAACGCGTCGACGTAGGTGCCGAGCGTGTCCAGGGTGGTGCGCAGGGTGTCCGGCGCGGCCTCCAGCGAACCGCTCAATGCGGACAGATTGCGGTGCAGCGCATCGCCGTCGAGCTGTTGCAGCGGCGCGGCCGCGGCCTGGAAGGTCTGGATCAGGCTGTACGGCAGCCGGACCCGGTCCGCGGGGATCGGGGTGCCGCCCAGCGGCCGCTCCCCCGCCGGGAACATCGCCACGTAGTGGCCGCCGACCACGGTGAGCATGCGGATGTCCAGGGCGGTCTGATCGCCCACGAACACATTGGAGTTCACGGTGAAGCGCATGACGACCTTGTCCGGCTTCAGCTCCAGCGATTCCACCTCGCCCACCGAGATACCGGCGATGCGCACGTCGTCACCGGCCTTCACCGACTGGGCCTCGGTCAGTTCCGCCGTGTAGGTGTGCTTTCCGAACGGCACCACGTACAGCGCGCCCACCGCCAGCAGGCAGACGGCGAGCAGAACCGCGCCGACGACGCCGCGGCGCAGTTCCTGCCGCTTGCGGGTGTCGTCGTCGATGACCCTGCGCGCGCGGGGCAGCAGGCTCGACAGTCTCATCCGTTGCACAGCACCACCCGCTGTCCGGAAACCAGGACCTGGAGCAGGCCCGGCAGTTCCGCGGTTCCCCTGCTGCACTGCGGCGTCCAGCCCGAGGCCGACGGCAGCGCGGCGTCCGCGGCGGCCAGCACCGCGGGCAGTCGCCCGAACACCGCCACCGCCTCCCGCGGATCGGGGAACAGTCGCCGGATCAGCTCGTCCACGTCGTTGCCCTCGGCCAGGCCCAGGGTGCGCAGCAGCGAGTCGACCGGGGCCAGCACCGACGGCGCGGTCACCGCGAATCGCGCCAGACCGCCGATGTTCTCGCGCAGCGATTCGAAGATGTCCGACAGCCGGGCCAGCAGCGGCACCAGGTGGTGCACCCGGCCACCGACCCGGTCCGACAGCTCCGACATATTGCGGATCAGGGTGCCGATCACCTGCTGGCGGTTGTCCACGTAGGACGCGAGCCGGCCGATGGCGTCCAGGGCCGGGCCGACGCCGCTGCCGTCGCCCTCGATCACCGCCACCATGCTGGCGGTGAACTGGTTGATCGCATCGGGGGAAATGGTGGCCAGCACCGGACGCAGGCCGTTGAACAGGCTGGTGACATCGAAGGACGGCACCGTCTGCTCGACGCCGACGGTGGCTCCGGCGGGCAGGCGCACCCCGGGCCGCGGCTGCTGCTGGAGGTCGATGTAGCGCTGCCCGGTCAGGTTCTGGTAGCGGATGGCCAGTGTGCTGTTGTCGTAGACGGCGGCGTCGGACTTGACGGTCAGACGCACCCGCGCCCGGGTGCCGTCCAGGTCGATTCTCTTCACCTTGCCCACCTGTACGCCGTACATGCGCACGTCATCGCCGACCTTGAGGCCGTTGGCATCGGTGAACAGCGCGTCGTGCGCCTCGGTCTCGCCCGCGACGGGCCGTTCGATGAGCTGGATGACCATGGCCAGCACGGCCACGATCACCACCGCGAACAGTCCCAGCCGCCAGGCGGCGGCCCCCACCTTCATCGGCTGCCTCCCGCACCCAGGAGCGGCACCGCCACGGCGGGCACGCCGCGCAGATCCACTTCGACGTTCAGCACCGGACCGTTCGGGGTGTCCGGCATGGCGGCGCGCAGCCGCTGCAGGAGTTCGGTCAGCTCACCGGCGGTGCGCTGCGGCGCGGGAACCATCTGCGCCAGCACCGACAGGATGGCGGCGAGCGTGTCGGTGGTGGCGGAGAGCTGGGTTCCGGCCTGGCCCAGGGTTTCCGACAGGGTGGGCAGCAGCTTGTTCACCACGATGTCCACGCCGTGGTCGTAGGATTCCCGATCCTGTTGCAGCCGTTCGATACTGCGGATCACGTCGACCACCTCGACCGCCGCGCCCGCGAACCGGCCGCCGCCGTCGAAGGCCGGGCCGAGATTGCCGAACAGCTGTGAGGGCGGCATCCTCTGGTTGTCCACCACGGTGCGCGAGGCCGTCACAATGGCCTGCGCCAGGGGCGTGAACGCCTCCACATCGGCCGCGACCTGCGCGATCACCGTGGCCAGCTGCGGGGTGAGCACCGAGTCGCCGACCTGCGACATGCTGCGCAGCAGCGAACCCATGGTGGCGTCGTACACCCCCGCCGAGTTGGCCCCGGTCAGGTCGATCTCGGCGCCGGTGCGCAGCGGCGCGCCGCCCGGCCCCCGGCGCAGCTCGAGTTCGCTGATGCCGAACAGATTCTGCGGCGCGTAGTCCACCAGCAGCGAGTCGTCGAGGCCGTACAGCCGCGACTCGTCGAGTCGCAGGGCGATGCGCTGGGTGCCGCGCGCGGCGGGCGTGATCGCCACGACCTTGCCGACCAGCACGCCGTCCAGGCGCACCTGGGTGCCCGCCAGCACACCGTCACCGATCTGCTCGGTGTGCAGCGAGATGCGCAGTCCCGCCTCGGCGGTCATGGCGCGCACGCCGTACCAGGCCGCGGTCACGGCCACCACCACCGCGACCGCGATGGCTCCCACCTTCATCGCCCGGCCGCGGTCGACCGCGACCCCGGGCATTCCGTAATTCGGCATCCCTACCCCGTGAACGTGATCGCCGAGTTGAAGCCCCACAGCGCGATGGACAGCACCATGTCGATGGCGACGATCGCCACGGAGCTGGCCCGCACCGCCTTGCCCGACGCGATGCCAACGCCCTCCGGTCCGCCGGTGGCGAAGAACCCGTAGTAGCAGTGGATGAGGATGACCACGGTGGCGAAGATGGCCACCTTGATCACCGCCGCGATCACGTCGAATCCGGTGACGAACTGGAAGAAATAGTGGTCGTACACGCCCGCGGCGGACCCGTGCACCAGCGTGATCAGGCCGCGGCAGGACAGGTACGACAGGATGAGCGCGATCAGGAAGGTCGGGATGATGGCCACCGCACCGGCCAGCACGCGGGTGGTGACCACGAAGGGCACCGAGCGCAGGCCGAGCGATTCGATGGCGTCGATCTCCTCGGAGATGCGCATGGAGCCGATCTCGGCGGTCATCCGGCAGCCCGCCTGCGCGGCGAAGCCGATGGCGGCCGCGATGGGCGCGAGTTCGCGCGTGGTCGCGTAGGCCGACACCAGGCCGGTCACCGGTCCCATGCCGAGCATGTCCAGGGTGGCGAACGATTCCACCGCCACCGACGCGCCCATGACCAGGCCGAGCACGATCATCATCGGGACGGTGCCGCCGCCCACGATGACCGAGCCGCGACCCCACGTCATATTGGTGATGGCGCGCATGGTCTCGTCGCGATAGCGCTTCAGCGTCAACGGAATCGACGACAGCACCTGCCAGACGAAGGCCAGCACGAAGCCGAGATTCTCGATGCGGCGCAGAATCAGCCCGCGGCGGCGGTAGAAGCGCGCGAACCAGCCGAGTCCCTTGGGGACGTAGGTCGATGTGGTCATGCCAGCCTCGTGGGCAGGAACATGGCGGTGATCTGGGTGGCGACCAGGTTCACCACCACGATGGACACCACCGAGAGCACCACCGCGGCGTTCACGGCGTCGGCCACGCCGCGCGGGCCGCCCTTGGCCTCGAGTCCGCGTTGGCAGGCGATGACCACCACCAGGAAGCCGAAGATGACCGCCTTCACCAGCGACACCCACACGTCGGCGGTGGTGGCGAAGGAGCCGAAGGTCGCCCAGTAGCTGCCCGGCGTGACGTTCTGGCCGCCGACCGCGACCGCGTATCCGGCGAGCACGCCGACGAAGATGATGAGGATGTTCAGCAGCGGGGCGACGAACAGCATGGCCACCATGCGCGGGATGACCAGGCGGTGAATCGGGCTGATGCCCATGGTGTTCAGCGCGTCGATCTCCTCGCGGATGGTGCGCGCCCCGAGATCGGCCGCGATGGCCGCCGCGCCCGCGCCGCCGAGCAGGAAGCCGGTGGCCAGCGGCGCGCCCTGCTTGATGACGCCGAGTCCGCCCGCCGCGCCCAGCAGCGAATCCGCGCCGAGGGTGTGGATGATATTGCCGACCTGCACCGAGACGATGACGCCGAACGGGATGGCGATGAGGATCGCGGGCAGCGCGGTGACGGTGATGAGCCGCCACGCCTGGATGATGGCCTCCCGCCACTGGAACTGCCCGCGCGCGATATCGCTCGCCGCGCCGGTGACGGTCTCCTGGGCGATCCCGGCGGCCCGTCCGAAGGTGCGCAGGGAGGACACGACGGTTCCGGAGAAGTTGTCGCGCACGATCCGCGCGGCGGATGAGGTCGGGAGCGACCGGGTATCGGGCTTCAAATCATTCTTCTCCGTGATCGGCAACACTGCCTGCCATCAAAGCTAATGGTTACGGGCGGTTACAACAAATCGAGTTATGGTGTGATCGACACCGCCTGGTTACCAACGGGTAATAACCTCGCCGACCAGGTCAAGCGGCTATATCAGCATGTGAGCAGCTGTTGTGAAACCTGTTATCAGCGGTAACGGCTATCAATATGGTGCGCGTCACGCCTGCGGTGAACCAATGGCATCAGGGCTTCGGAGCCGTCGGTAATACCTCGAGCGCGCAGCAAGTGAACTGTCAGCAATCACGATGGCCGTGGTCAGCGACCCACGGATTCGCGGGATTCGGCTCCCGCGCCGCGCTCGGAGGAGTTCACTGGCGGTGTGGATCAGACCGTGACCGCGATCCTGGGGGCCATCGAAGCCGACGACTGGACCACATTCGCGAAACTCGTTCACCCCTACGTGCACTGGTCCGAGAACGGCCGCATCACCCGGGGCCGCACCCGGGTGATGGCCATGCTCGCCGGACGTCCGCACCATGGCGATTCGACGCCGCCCGCCCGCGCCTACGAGCTACGCGACGGACAGGTGTACCGCTGGACCTCGTGAACCTCAGGGGCTGACGGCCAGGAACAGGAAGGCGGAGAACAGCACCAGGTGCACACAGCCCTGCAGCAGCGTGGCCCGGCCGGGCACCACCGTGAGCGCGCCGACCACCACCGTCAGGGCCAGCAGCACCATCTGCGTGGCGCCGAGGCCCAGCATGAGCGGACCCTCGATCCAGATCGAGGCCAGGGCGATGGCGGGAATGGTCAGTCCGATACTGGCCATGGCCGAGCCGAGCGCCAGGTTCATGCTGATCTGCACCCGGCCCCGCCGGGCCGACCGCACCGCCGCGAGCGCCTCCGGCAACAGCACCAGCAGCGCGATCACCACACCGACCGCGGACTGCGGCAGCCCGGCCGAGGCGATCGCGGCTTCGATATTCGGGGAGACGGTCTTGGCCAGGCCCACCACGCCGACCAGGGCCAGCAGCAGCAGACCGAGGCTGGCCAGGGCGCGCCCGCCGGTCGGCGGCTCCTCGTGCTCGACGTCGACCGTCGCGGCCGGACCGCCCTCGACCGGCAGGAAGTCGCCCGGATGCCGGACCGTCTGGACCATGACGAACACGCCGTAGAGCACCAGCGCCGCCACCGCCGCGAAGGCCAACTGCGCACCCGAGAACACCGGACCCGGCTCACTGGTGGTGAAGGTCGGCAGCACCAGGCACAGCGTGGCCAGGGTGGCCACCGTGGCCAGTGCCGCCCCGGTGCCCTCGGCATTGAAGACCGCCACGCGCCGCCGCAGCGCGCCCACCAGCAACGACAGGCCGACAATGCCATTGCAGGTGATCATCACCGCCGCGAAGACGGTGTCGCGGGCCAGCGATGCCGCCTTGTCCCCACTGGACAGCATGAGCGTGACGATCAGGCCGACCTCGATGACCGTCACCGCCACCGCGAGCACCAGCGCGCCCAGCGGTTCGCCGACCTTGTGCGCGACCACCTCGGCGTGATGCACCGCCGACAGCACCGCCCCCGTCAAGGCCGCGCTCACCAGGATCACCGCTGCCGCGTTCAGATCGCGACCCCAGGAAACCGCCAGCACCAGGGCGGCGATCAGGGGAACGAGAGTGGACCAGTGACGCAGACAGAAGCGGGCCATGCCGTCCATATTTCCAGCTAATCGGCCGCATACCGGCAAAGGAGAGCTTTACCTCGCTTGATTCATGGGAGGAATCACTTAGGCTGCGGTCGTGGACCAGACAACCGGGACGCAGTCGCACCCGCACGAACCGCATGCCGAAGGGTTCGCGTCCAAGCTCAACTGGCTGCGGGCCGGAGTGCTCGGAGCCAATGACGGCATCGTCTCCACCGCCGGTCTGGTGGTGGGCGTCGCGGCCGCGACCACGGACGCCACCAATATCCTCACCGCGGGCGTCGCCGGACTCACCGCCGGTGCGATCTCCATGGCGGCCGGTGAGTACGTCTCGGTGAGCACCCAGCGCGACTCCGAGAAAGCGTTGCTGGCCAAGGAGAAACGCGAACTCGCCGAGCAGCCCGACTACGAACTCGCCGAACTCACCGAGATCTACCAGGCCAAGGGACTCTCACCGGAGACCGCACGCAAGGTCGCCGAGGAACTCACCGCCCACGATGCCTTCGCCGCGCATGCCGAGGCCGAATTGGGTTTGGACCCCGAAGAACTCACCAATCCGTGGCAGGCCGCGCTCTCCTCGGCCGTGGCGTTCACCGTCGGCGCGCTGCTGCCGCTGCTGGCCATTCTGCTGCCGCCGGTGTCGTGGCGGATTCCGGTGACCTTCGCGGCGGTGATGCTGGCGCTGGCCATCACGGGTTCGGTGAGTGCGCGGCTGGGCGGCGGCAACCCGCGCCGCGCGGTGCTGCGGGTGGTGATCGGCGGTGCGCTGGCGATGGCCGTCACCTACGGAATCGGCCAGCTCGCCGGGGTTTCCGGAATCTAGCGCGAGCGGTCAGCGGCCCGGATACACCGCCTCGGCCGGAATGTAGTTCTCGGTCCCCGGCGACTTGGGCACGCAGACCCAGTCGCCATCGCGGACATCCCATGCCGAGATGACATTGTCGTGCGTGCAGTCGTCACCCACCCGGCGGTCGGCCAGGTCCATCGGCGGTGCCACCGGTGTGGGAATCCGCGCGGCGGGTGCGGGGACGGACGTCGTCGGCGCGACCGCGGTCGTGGTGGGCGGGGGCACGTTCGCGGGGACTCGCTCACGGCCCGTTCGCGTGTCGCCGCGACCGGTGAGCAGCATGCCCACCGCGACGGCGAGCACCAGCACGCCCGCGATCACCACGACCACCGCGAGGGCGCGCGGTGTGATGTCGCCTTCGCTGCGTCCTTCGGCCATACCTGAACTCCTTCGATGCGCGGCCACCCGGATCAGGGGGCGGGCGGCGGGGGTACC
>NZ_JASITE010000006.1 GCF_030767025.1 Nocardia sp. CC227C
CGCCCCGACAATCCCCACGCGCAGTGGACGATTCACCGCGTTCATGGTCGGAACTCCCGCACGAAGGGCGTGTCCACGCCGAGCTCCCCGAGTGTGGCCGCCCCACCGGGCGAGCCGAGTGCCGACTCCCGCCCCGGCAGCGGCTCGTCGAAGAACCTGGCGTTCGCCGCGGCGAACGGCCGCTGCTCCTCCGGCAGCTCATCCTCCAGGTAGATCGCCTCCACCGGGCACACCGGTTCGCACGCACCGCAATCCACGCATTCGGTTGGGTGGATGTAGGCCATCCGCCCGCCGGTGTAGATGCAGTCCACCGGGCATTCCTCCACGCACGCCCGGTCCATGACGTCGACGCACGCCGCGCCGATGACGAAGGTCATGATGCACTCCTGGTCTCGAGTTCGTCCGCGCCCGGCTCTCCGGTTTCACCCAGCGCGGCGAGGATTTCGTAACGGCGGCGCGCGAATTCCGGCTGGAACTGCGCGCCGGGGGCGCGGGGTTCGTCGAGTCCGACGATCCGCAGGATGGTGGCCGGACGCGGGGTGAGCAGGACGATCCGGTCGGCCAGCAGCAGTGCCTCGTCCACATCGTGGGTGACGAACAGGACCGTCGTATGGTGGCGTTCCCACACCTCGACCAGCAGACGCTGCATTTCGGCGCGGGTCTGGGCGTCCAGCGCCCCGAACGGCTCGTCCATCAGCAGCACGCTCGGCTGCGCGGCCAGCGTCCGGGCCAGTTGCACACGCTGGCGCATACCGCCCGACAACCGGCCCGGCAGATGATCGGTGAAGTCTTGCAGCCCAACCTGATTCAGCAGTTCCAGGGCGCGCGCACGTCGCTGTCCGCGGGGCACTCCGCGCAGCGCCAGCGCGAACTCGACATTGCGGCGCGCACTGCGCCAGGGCAGCAGGGCGTCCTCCTGGAACACCATGGCGCAGCGCCCGCCGTCCCCGATCGGCGCGCCGTCGACCTCCGCGCTGCCCGCCGCGACCGGCAGCAGTCCGGCCAGCGCCCGCAGAATCGTGGATTTACCGCAGCCGGACGGCCCGAGCAGCATGACGATCTCACCCGCCGCGATGTCCAGGTCCACCTGTGCGGCGGGCCCGTCGGCGTAGTCGATGCGCAGATCGCGCAGCCGGACCGGAGCTCCTTCGCGTACCGCCGTGGTCATCGCGCCTCCCCGGGCAGCCAGTGGTTCACGCGTCGCCCCACCCGTTCGATCACCCAGGCGGTGCCGTAACCGAGCGCGCCGATGGTCAGCATGCCGGTCACCACCCCCGCGTAGTCGAGCAGCGAGTACGACATCCACGTCCAGTACCCGACGCCGAACTGTCCGGAGATCATCTCCGCGCTGATGACACAGATCCACGCGACGCCCATGCCCACCGACAGCCCGGAGAAGATGGCGGGCATGGCACCGGGCAGCACCACATGGGCCAACACCTGCCACCGATTCGCGCCGAGGGTGCGGGCGGCATCGGTCCACACCTGCGGCAGCGCTCTCATGGCGTGGATGGTGGAGACGGTCACGGGGAAGAACGCCGCGAAACAGGTGATGAAGACGATGCCCTGCTCACTGGTCGGGAACAGCAGAATCGCGATGGGCACCAACGCGATCGCCGGTATGGGCCGCGCCACCTCGAGCAGCGGCCGCAGCAGCGCCGCGGCGACCCGGGAGCGCCCGATGGCCATGCCCACGGCCACCCCCAGCACGGCGGCGATGGCGAAGCCGCTGAGGATGCGGCGCAGGCTGGCCACCATGTGCTCGTAGAAGACCCCGCTCTCCAACTGCCGCCGCAGCGAGGCGGCCACATCCAGGGGGCCGGGCAGTTTGTCGAAACGCAGCCAAGCGACCAGGTCCATCTCGGTCACCAGGTGCCAGGCCAGCACCGCACCCAGGACGGGCAGCACCGGCAGCAGGTGCCGGGCCGGGCGCAGCCGCTGTCGGACGCCGACCCGCTCGCGCGCGGGTGCGGCCGGTTCGACGGACGTGTCGGTCGCTGCCCGTACCCGGGCATCGGTGGTGGTCATAGCAACTCCCGTCAGTCGGAGGTGGTCGCGGCCAGCGCGGCCTGGTATTCGAGCACCGTGGTGCCGGGGTGCTCCGCGACGTAGGCGCGGGCGTCGCCGACCGCGCCGAAGGGCAGCAGTCGCTCATCGGGCGCGGCCGCCGGATCGAGCACCCAGCTGGCGTACTGCCCGAAGAGGCGGGTGCCGGAGCCCGCGTCGGGCACGTACAGGGCCCGGAATTCACCACCGGCCGCGACCAGGCGCAGCAGGCAGGTCGGGGTGGCGGCCACGGCGGTGCGGTCGGCACCGGCGGGCCACGCCTCCGATGCGGTCGCCGGATCGTCGACCGGCCGCCCGCACACCTCGTCGGTGCCGGTGATGGCGGCGGGATTGGTGAGCGAGGCGGTGGCGCTTTCGTATTCACCGCCGTACAGCGTTTCCAGCGCGCTGGTGTCGACGAACGACGCCAGATCGAGGTCCTCGAGCGCACCGAGCTCCTGCAGGAACGGCAGCCCGGTCTCGACCGCGGCGATCAGCTCCGGCTTGATGGTCGGATCGAAGGTGACCACGCCGTTCGGCCCGTTGTAGAGGTACACGACCTCCGGCGGCAGCCCGGTGGCGTCGGCGACCCGGATGGCGGCCTCCAGCGGATTGTCGTAGAGGTATTGGGTGGCCTCTCGCTGCGCCTCCAGGAACGCCGTCAGCACTTCGGGATTCGCGCTGGTGTAGCGGTGATTGGCGACCACCCCGTGGAAGGTGGGCACCCCGGTGTCCCCGTCGTGCAGCAGCCGCCCCTGACCGGCGAAGATCACCCGCTGCGGGAACGGCACGAACTGCGCCAGCGCGGCGACCTGCGCGGTCTCCAACGCGGTCACGCCCACCGGCGGATCCTGTCCGAGCAGCCGCACGTCGTCGGTGGACATGCCCGCGGCGGCGAGCGCGCTCACGAAATTGCCGTGCGCGGTGGATCCGAGACTGGTGGACACCACCTGCCCGCGCAGATCCTCGATGCCCTCGGCGGTCGACGACAGCGGCACCACCACCTGATTGAGCGAACCGCGCAGGTTGTAGCCGGTGGTGCTCACCCATCGGGTCGCCACGTCGGGCAGCCGCGCGGTCTTCGCGCCGTTGACCGACAGCGGATAGTCGCCCATCGACCCGATGTGCACCTTGCCCGCGATCATTTCGGCCGTCAGCGGTGGACCGGAGGCGAAGTCGTGCCAGCTGACCTCGTAGGTCTTGCCGTTGCTCGCCCCGAGTTCGGCGAGTTTGCTTTCCAGCAGCCCCAATTCGCGCAGCAGCGTACCGGCGGTGACGGTGTTGATGGTCTTGGACTGATAGCCGATGTTCACGGCGACGGTGTCGGGATCCGCGTCGGATCCGCAGGCGGCGAGCGTGGTCGCCAATCCGACCGCCCCGAGCAGCAGGGCGGTGAAACGGGTGCGTGATGGCCTCATCGTTGTGCTCCGGGTGACTCAGCGCAGCAGGTAGGGAATATCGACGGTCACCGCGTCCACCGGGCAGCGGGCCGCGCACGGACCGCAGTACCAGCATTCGTCGACGTGCATGTACGCCTTGCCGGTGTCGGGGTGGATGGCGAGCGAATCGAGGGGACACATGTCGACGCAGAGCGTGCAGCCGTCGATGCATTTCGCCTCGTCGATCGAGACGGGTACGTCGAGGCGGGTGGATGACTGGGCCATCAGATTTCCTTTCCGGAGTTGGCGATGCCGATGCGGGCGAAGGCGCGGACATCGGCGTCCGGGTCCTCCAGGGCGGTGCGGAGGGCGGCGACGACCTCCGGGTGGGCGGCGATGCGTTCGGCGAGACCGCGCACGGCCGCCTTGCGCACATCGAGGTTGGGATCGGTCACCGCGGCCACCAGCGCGGGCGCGGCGATATCGGGGTCGGCCACCGCCAGCGCGACGGCCGCGCCCTGGCGCACCTGCCAGGCCGGGTCGGCGAGCGCGGCGACCGCGAGCGCCGCCGCCTCATCGCCGCAGCCGGTGCGGGCCAGAGCGGTCAGCGCGGCGGCCCGCACCAGCGGATCGGTATCGGCGGCCAGGGTGACCAGAGTGGCCGAACCGCGCGGATCACAAACCGCCGCGATTCCTTTCGCGACGCCGATGCGCACCAGCGCATCGGCGTCGGTGGCGGCGGCATGCAGCTGCTCCAGGGCGTCCAGCGAGGTGAGCCCGCCGATCACGGCCAGCCGCACGCCCGGGTCGACATCGGAGAACCAGCCGAACAGCTCCCGGGCGTCGCTGCGTCGATGCCGCCACAGCGCCTCGATGGCGGCGGCGCGCACCTCCGCTTCGGCGGCCGCGACGGCATCCCGCAGTGCCGCGTCGAATTCCGTTCCGGGAACCAGTACTTCGACGAGTTCGGTGAGCAGCCCGATGGCGGTGCGCCGCACGGAGCCGTCCGAATCGGTGAGGCCGCGTGCGATGAGCGGTGCGGATTCGGCCCACTCCTCGGTGGTTTCGCTCAGCACCGACAGCGCGGTCCGCCGCACCTCGGCGTCGGTGTCATCCAGGTAGGGGCGCAGCTCGGACAGATCCGGGCATTCCTCGGCCAGCTCCATGAGCGCCAGCAGTCGCGCGCTCATCGGCCGCTCCAGGCACCGGCCAGCGCCGGGGCCGCCACGTCGGCGACACCGTCGGGGCGGACGAAGCCGGGCACCGGCACGATGTAGGGGGCCACCGGTCGGGTGCGGAAGTCCATGGCGCCGGTGTCGTCCCGGTAGAGGTTCAGGTGGCAGAACCATTCGGTGTCATCGCGTTCCGGGGTGTCCGCGCGCTGGTGGTAGAGACCCCAGCGGCTCTCGGTCCGGCGCAGCGATGCCCGCGCCGCCATCTCGGCGCAGTCCCGGATGAAGGTCACCTCCGCGCAGCGCATGAGCTCGTGCGGGGTGCGCGCACCCATCCGGTCGATATCGGCGCGCATGCGCTCGAACGCCTCGAGTCCGAGGGTCAGGTAGCGCTGTGATTTGGGCGGTTGCAGATAGTCGTTGACGAAACGGCGCAGCTTGTACTCGACCTGCTGTTGCGGTGGCCCGTCCGGATTGCTCAGCGGGCGGTAGATGAGCGCGTGCGCCGCCTCGATCTGATCCTCCGGCAGCTCCGGATGCGCGGCGCCGGCGGCGTGGTCGCTGGCGCTCTCACCGGCGATATCACCGTAGACGAAGGCCCCGATCATGTAGTTGTGCGGCACCAGCGCCATGTCCCCGGCGGCGTAGAGGCCGGGCACCGTGGTGGCCGCATACTCGTCCACCCAGACTCCCGAAGCGGAATGTCCACTGCACAAACCGATTTCGGAGATGTGCATCTCGATGTCGCGGGTGCGGTAGTCGGTGCCGCGGCCCGCGTGGAAGGTGCCGCGGGTGGGTCGTTCGGTGGTGTGCAGAATGCCCTCGATCTGGCGAATGGTGGCATCGGGCAGATGACTGAGCTTCAGGTAGATCGGCCCGCGCGCGCTGTCGAGTTCGCGTTTGACCTCGGCCATCATCTGTCCGGACCAGTAGTCGCAGTCCACGAAGCGGTTGCCCTCGGCATTGACCTGGTAGCCGCCGAAGGGATTGGCGACGTACGCGCAGGCGGGGCCGTTGTAGTCCTTGATGAGCGGATTGATCTGGAAGCACTCGATGCCGGAGAGTTCCGCGCCCGCGTGATAGGCCATGGCGTAGCCGTCGCCCGCATTGGTGGGGTTCTCGTAGGTGCCGTACAGGTAGCCGCTCGCGGGCAGTCCCAGTCGCCCGCACGCCCCGGCCGCCAGTATCACCGCACCCGCCGACACGGTGACGAATTCCCCCGTCCTGGTGTCGAACCCGACCGCGCCGACCGCGCGTCCACCCACGGTGAGCACCCGCACCGGCATCACCCGGTTGCTGATGGTGACCTTGGCGCGCACATCGCGGGCGCGCAGCGTGCGATACAGCACCTTCTTGACGTCGCGCCCCTCCGGCATGGGCAGCACGTAGCTGCCGGAGCGGTGCACCTTGCGCACCGCGTACTCGCCGTGCTCGTCCTTCTCGAACTTGACGCCGTAGCCCTCCAGGCGCTGCACCATCTCGAAGCCGCGGGTGGCGGTCTGATACACGGTGCGCTGGTTGACGATGCCGTCATTGGCGATGGTGATGTCGGCGACGTAGTCCTCCGGACTGGCCTTGCCCGGCACCACGGCGTTGTTGACGCCGTCCATGCCCATGGCGAGCGCGCCGGAGTGGCGGACGTGCGCCTTCTCCAGCAGCAGCACCTTCGCGCCGCGGCGGGCGGCGGTGAGTGCGGCCATGGTGCCCGCCGTGCCGCCGCCGATCACCAGTACGTCGCAGGTCAATTCCTGCCGGTGCGTCACCGGCGGGATATTCGCGGCCATCTCAGATCCTTTCCAGCGGTTCGGTCACACCGCGATTCGGCGTGACGGGTGCGCGATGCAAACGGCCCGACAGCGAAAATCGGTCGCCGCGGTAGCGGACGTACTCGAGGTCGATGGGGCGGCCGGTTTCGGTGTAGGTGAGCCGTTCCATCAGCAACAGCGGCGAGCCGGGCCGCACCGCCAGCAGTCCGGCCACGGTCGGATCGGCCGCGACGGCTTCGATGGAGATGGCGGCCGAGCCCAGTGGCAGCCCGAGTTCGGCCTCCAGCAGCCGGAAGACATCGCAGCCGGTGAGATCCAGCCCCAGCAGCGGGGCCCCGACATCGGCGGTGAGGTAGCTGGCGTCCAGTGACAGCGGCGCTCCGTCGAGGCAGCGCAGCCGCTCCAGCGCGACCACCGGCGTCTCCGGCTCCAGTTCGAGGCGTTCGGCCACCATCGGGGTCGCGGGCACCACCTCGGCCAGCAACACCGTATTGAGCACCCGGCCGCTGCCGGTCTCGAAGGTCTCCGCCAGCCCGCGCAGGCGGTCCAGCCCCTGGACGGCCTTGTCGGCCACCACGAAGGTCCCCGCGCCCGGCACCCGGTCGACCATGCCCTCGTCGCGCAGCAGGGCCAGGGCGTCCCGGACGATATTGCGGCTGGTGGCGAAATCCGCCGCCAGTTGAGTTTCCGACGGCAGCGGGCGATTTCCGTACACGCCGCTGCGAATACGGGCCCGCAGGACATCTCGAATGCGGCGTGCGGGAGCCGAACGGCGGCCGGAGGCGGAATTCACCGCACCGCCGCGATCCAGCTGCCCGGAATACGTCTTGCCTGTCATGCAGCACATGGTGGAAACGGCTGGTTACATGCGACGTTTCGAGTAATTACCGGCTCGTTACGCCAGTTCCGGTTCCGAGGAAAACGCGCTCAACTGCGCAAACAATGGCAGATGGGTGAGTATTACCAGTTGACAGGGCGGCATCGGACCGCATCCGCCGGATTCCGCGGGTGCACCACCGGCAGCTCATGAGTCCGGCTTATGAGCTCGTCGAATTTCGGTGGCTACCGCGATATTTCGGGGCACGCCAGGGTGATCGCGTGCCCACCATTCGCAAATCCCTGCCCGGCCTCGTGCTCGCGCTCACCGTTGCCACCATCGCCACCCTGCTCGGTCGCGCGCTGCCCGCCGTCGGCGCACCGATCCTCGCGCTCGGCGCGGGAGCGCTGCTCGCGGCGCTGCACCGCCGGTCCGTGGCGGAGTCGGGGATCTTCGCCCCCGGCCTGCATATCGCACGGCAGCGCCTGCTGGCCCTCGCCATCATCCTGCTCGGCCTCGGCATGCCGCTGCCGGCCCTGCTCACCGTCGGCCACCGGACCTCGGCGGTGCTGATCGGCACGCTGCTGGTGTGCGCCGTCGCCGCCGCGCTGGTCGGCCGAATGCTCGCGCTGGAGCGGGACTCAGCCATCCTGGTGGCCGCGGGCACCGCCATCTGCGGTGCCTCCGCCATCGCCGCCGTGGCCGCGGTGCTGCGCCCCGAGCGGGAACGGCTGGCCTACGCGCTGGGCACCATCTTCGTCTTCAATATCGCCGCGGTGCTGGTCTTTCCGCCGCTGGGCGCCGCGATGGGGCTGTCGGAGCAGTCCTTCGGGCTGTGGGCGGGCACCGCCATCAACGACACGTCCTCGGTGGTGGCGGCGGGGGTGATGTTCGGTCCGGCCGCCGCGCAGTTCGCGATCACCGTGAAGATGGTGCGCAGCCTGTTCATCGTGCCGCTCTGTCTCGGCGTGCACTTGACGGTTCGGCGGGCGGAGCGGACCGCCGCGCCCTGGCGGGCGGTGCCGGTGTTCGTCGTGCTGTTCGTCGCCGCTTCGGTGCTCGCCGGCACCGGCCTGATTCCGCGCGGGTGGTCGGCGTCCATCGATTCGGTCAGCGGCTGGCTCATCGCGGCGGCGCTGGCCGCGATCGGAACTTCCCTGAGCCGTAGTCGAATTCGCGCTGGTGGTGGCAGGCCGCTGCTGTTCGGCGGCGTCCTCGCCGTGGTGCTGTCGGTCAGTTGTCTGCTATTGCAGTGGGCAACCGGCTGGTTATGAGCGCCGGGGCTGCCACAATGGGAGCGTGGTTGACTCGACCGGTCGCGGCGTGATCGATGTGAGGACCTCGGCGGGGGTATCCGCGGCACAGGCGTTCGAGGCGTGGGAGGGGGCGGTGAGCGCCGCTTATGTGCCCATGTCCGTCTCGCCGGTGCAGCTGGGGGATTTCCACGGGCGGGTGGACGCCGCCCAGCTCGGGGATCTCACCTTGTCCCGGGTCCGGGCCAGCGCCCAACTGGCCCGTCGCACTCGCCGTCTGGTGGCGCTCTCCGATGAGCCGATGCTGTTCGCCGTCATCCAGTGCGGCGGCGCGCCCGGCTGGCTCGAGCAGGGGGAACGGGTGTGCGGACCGCAGCCGGGCGAGATGTACCTGCTCGATACCGGACGGCCCTACACGGTCTGTGTGGACGACTGCTGGGACCGCATTGTGGCGCAGGTGCCCCTCGCGCCCATCCTGGAGCGGACGGGATTGCGTCCCGACGAGATACGCACCGGTGTGCCGCTGCCCGGCACCGGGGCGGTCGGCGTCGTCGGTCGCTTCTTCCGGGATCTGATCGATCTGAGATCCGAGGATTCGGCCGGATTGGAGCTGCTGGCCGCGCACGGGATGGACCTGCTGGCCGCGGCGGTCCGCCTGGCCGCGAGTGAACCGCGCTGCGGCCGATACGCCGAGGTCCTCGATCTGACCCACTACCGGTCGCGGTGCGCCGGAGCGACCCCGGAATAGGCCACGCCGGGCGGCTCACGCGGGCAGTGCCCGGCACAGCGCGTCGAGTGCGGCGGCGTAGGCGTGCTCGGGCGGGCTGCCGTAGCCGATGACGAGGCCGTCGCGCGGTGGCATGGCGCTGTCCGGGTGGCGGTAGGACCGGAAGCCGTCGAGCGCCACGCCGAGGCGGCGGGCCGCGCGCAGGGTGGACTCCTCCGTGCCGTCCGGCAGTTCGAGGACGGCGTGCATGCCCGCCGCGATACCGCCGACGCGAATGTGCGGGGCGCGCTCGGCGAGGGTGCGGGTCAACAGGTCTCGGCGGCGGCGGTAGACGGCGCGCATCCGGCGCAGGTGGCTGTCGTAGCGGCCGGATGTCAGGAAGTCGGCGAGGGTGAGCTGATCGATGACGCCGGTGGACAGTTCGCGCGGCCCCTTGGCGGCGAGTACGGCGTCGACCAGTCGGGCGGGCACGACCAGCCAGCCCAGGCGCAGCGCGGGGGAGAGGCTCTTGCTGGTGGAGCCGAAGTACACCACCCGGTCGGGGTCGAGTCCCTGGACCGCGCCGACCGGTTCCCGGTCGTAGCGGAACTCGCCGTCGTAGTCGTCCTCGAGCAGTAACGCCCCTCGGGAGCGAGCCCAATCGACCACGGCCGCACGACGTTCCGGGTGCAGCGGGCCACCGGTCGGGAACTGGTGCGCGGGCGTGAGCAGTGCCGCCGCGGCCCCGGTGGCGGGGAGTTCGCCGATCCGGGCACCGTGGGCGTCGACGGGCAACGGAAGCGTGCGCACCCCGGCCTCGTGCAGGATCTCCCGGTGAAAGGCCAGGCCGTAGGACTCCACGGCCACCGGTCCGGGCAGGATCGTGCCGAGCAGCCGCAGCCCCTCCGCGAAACCGGAACAGACGATCACCCGCTGCGCGTCGGCCCGCACCCCGCGTGCCCGCGCGAGGTATTCGACCAGTGCCTCCCGCAATTCGGGGCGACCGTGCGGATCGCCCACGCCGAAGGCGTCGTTCGGCGCGGCCGCCAGCGCGCGCCGGGCGGCGGCGAGCCAGGCCGTGCGCGGGAACGCCGCCGCGTCGGGAGAGCTCGGCCGCAGGTCGTGGGTGAAGCGGCGACGCGGCCGCGGCATCCGGTGCGGGCGCTCGGGTTCGCGGGGCACGGCGCGTTCGGCCACCCGGGTGCCGGAACCCACCCGCGCCGTGAGCCAACCCTCCGCCACCAGTTCGGCGTACGCGTCCGCCACGGTATTGCGGGCGAACTCGAGGTCGACGGCGAGTGCGCGATAGGGCGGCAGCCGGGTGCCCGGTGCCAGGCGACCCGAGCGCACCGCCTCTCGCAGCGCCTCCATCAACTGGGCGCGGCGACTGCCCCGACCACTGAGCTCGAGATGCAGATCGGTGCCCGCACCCGGTTCGCGATTGACCCATGAATCCGGCACAGGATTGCACCCTACTCCGGGTCATTACCGCTCCTACCGTGAATGCCACGGCCGTGCACCCGCCCCGCTCCACCCGAAAGGAACTGTGCCGCCATGTCTCTCGTCGAGAGCTCCACCACCGCCGACGCTCCGTCGGCGGTGCGGGGGTGGCTGGCCGTCTCGGCCGTCACCCTGGGCATCTTCGCCCTCATGACCTCCGAATTGCTCCCGGTCGGCCTGCTCACGCCGGTCGCCGCCGACCTGCGCGTCTCGGCGGGCGTCGCGGGCCTGATGGTCACCGTCCCCGGCCTGGTCGCCGCCGTCTCGGCACCGCTGGTCACCCTCGCCACCGGCCGCGTAGACCGGCGCGTCGTACTCGCCGTCCTGGTCGGCCTGGTCGGTGCGGCGAATCTGGCGTCCGCCTTCGCCACCGATTTCGCCCTGATCCTGCTCGCACGGGTGCTCATCGGCGTCAGCGTCGGCAGTTTCTGGGCGTTGGCCGGCGGCATCGCACTGCGCCTGGTTCCGCCGCACCATGTCACGCGGGCCACGGCGGTCATCTTCGGCGGTGTCGAGACCGCATCGGTCCTGGGTGTCCCCATCGGCACCCTGCTCGGCGACCTGAGCGGATGGCGGATCGCCTTCGCCGCCGTCGGCGTACTCGGTCTGATCTCCCTGGTCTGCCTGGTGCTGCTCATGCCGAAGGTGCCCGCCCAGCGCACCCTGGTCTTCGCTGATCTGCCGCGGGTGTTCACCACGAACGCCGGTGTCCGGGCCGGAATCGCGCTGACCTTCCTGGTCGTCACCGGACACTTCCTGGCCTACACCTTCGTGCGCCCGGTCCTGCTGTCCCACGGCGTGGACGGCGGCGTGATCGGTGCGCTGCTGCTGGTCTTCGGCATCGCGGGCATCTGCGGCAATTTCATCGCCGGAGCGCTCATCGCGACACGGCTGCGGCACACCGTCGTCGGCCTGTCGGTCCTGCTGGCGGTGGGCATGGTGACCCTGCTGGTCGTCGACCACACGGCCGTGACGGCGGCCGTCGCCCTCGTCGTCTGGGGCCTGGGCTACGGCGCGGTGCCCGTCACCTTCCAGACCTGGATTCTCGACACCGCGCCCCGGGACCCGGAGGCCGCGTCGTCGATGTACGTCTCGGCGTTCAATCTGTCCATCGCACTCGGCGCGCTGATCGGCGGCCTGGCCGTGAACGGGCTCGGGGTGGGCAGCGTGCTGTGGCTCGGCACGGCGCTGGCGCTGGGCGCACTGCTGGTGGTGCGCCCGCGCCGGGTCCGCCGGGCGGGTCACCCACTCGTGCGCTGAATCACCTCGCGGGCCAGTGCCCGATACTGCTCGGCCCCCGACGAGCGGGGAGCCCAGGAGGTGATGGGTTCCCCGGCGATGGTGGCGTCGGGGAACCGGACCGTGCGGGCGATGACCGTGTCGTAGACGCGGTCACCGAAGACCTCGCCCACCCGCGCCATGACCTGCCGCGAGTGCAGCAGCCGACC
The DNA here is from genome assembly GCF_030767025.1 of Nocardia sp. CC227C. Taxonomy (GTDB): domain Bacteria; phylum Actinomycetota; class Actinomycetes; order Mycobacteriales; family Mycobacteriaceae; genus Nocardia. The sequence goes on from NZ_JASITE010000006.1 coordinate 12,088, forward strand.
GTCGAACATGGTGACAACGATGCCCGAGAGGGTGAGCTTCGGATTCAGTCGCTCACGCACCTTCTCCATGGTGTCGGTCAGCAGGGCCAGGCCGCGCAGCGAGAAGAACTCGCACTCCATCGGAATGATCACCCCGTCGGCGCAGGCCAGTGCGTTGACGGTGAGCAGGCTCAGGGAGGGCTGGCAGTCGACGAGGATGTAGTCGTAGCGGTCCCGGACCGGGTCCAGCACCCGCCCCAGCGACTGCTCCCGGCCGACCTCGTTGACCAGTTGGATCTCCGCCGCGGACAGGTCGATATTGCTGGGCAGCAGGTGCATATTGTCGACCCGGGTCGGCATCACCACCTCGTCGACCGGCGGTCCCGACTTGCCGAGCAGGTCGTAGATCGTCACGTTCAGGTCGTGCGGCGGCACCCCCAGCCCCGCGGACAGCGCCCCCTGCGGATCGAGGTCCACCAGTAGGACGCGTCGACCGGTTTCGGCGAGCGCGGCACCGAGATTGATGGTGGAGGTGGTCTTGCCGACGCCGCCCTTCTGGTTGCACAGGGCGATGACATGGGCGTCGGTGCGCGGTAGCCCGTTCTTCACCGATGGCTCGAATGCATTGACCGTAGTCATGATCCGCACCCACCCTCACCCGAGGTCGCGCCGGATTTGCATCGACTGCAAGGCGGATCACTGAGATACCGGGTGTTTGCTGGCATGTCGCCAGGCTAGCGGGTGATATGCCCGAAGGCCGACACCTCCGCTGAGTGATTCCTCACCGACGCCCGAAATGGGCGAAATCGAACCGCACTTCGGTGAGCTTCTCGGACTGCTCCCAGAGTCGTTGGGCGAGTTCGCGATCGTGGGAGGCACGACTCGATGAGGTTCGCATCGGATATCCACGCAGACCGAATAGTCTGTTCGGGCCGTAGTACCCGCCCGGTTCGGCCCCGGCGGTCGCCGCGAACAACAGTGGCAGCGCGCCCATTTCGGGGCTCTGTCCGGGATTGAGCCAGGGCAGCGCGGTGGTCAGATAGTGCAGGGGCGTGGTGACGAATCGCAGTGGCGACCCGCTGCGGGTGACGATATCGGTCTCGGCGTACCCGGGATGCGCCGCGACCGACAGCACCGGCGAACCCGCCGCGCTCAGCCGCCGCTGCAATTCGTAGGCGAACAGCAAGTTGGCCAGTTTGGATTGCGCGTACGCACCGTAGCGCCGGTAGCCGCGCCGCTGCCAATCCAGATCGTCCACATCCAGGCGGGCGATGAGATGGGTGTGGCTGCTCATCGAGACCACCCGATCGCGCACCCGGTCCAGCAGCAGGCCGGTGAGGGCGAAATGTCCGAGATAGTTGGTTCCCAGCTGCGCTTCGAAACCGTCGGCGGTGCGCGCGAAGGGGATCGCCATCACGCCCGCGTTGTTGATCAGCACATCGACATGCTCGACGGTCTCGGCGAACGCCCGCACCGAAGCGAGATCGGCCAGATCCAGCGGGCGGGCCTCGGCGCGCGCACCGAGTTCGCGGGTGACCCCCTCGGCCTTGGTCATATTGCGGCAGGCCAGGATCACCCGGGCCCCGGCATCGTGCAGGGCGCGGGCGATGGCGGCCCCGAGACCGCCGTTGCCGCCGGTCACGATGTGCACCCGGCCGTGCTGATCGGGAATGTCGGCGGTGGTCCACTTGGGCATGGCGGCTCCCGGTGTGGATCGGGGAGTCTCGCGGAACGCGTCGCTGCTATTCGGCGAAGGGCTCGAATCGGTACTGGACGTCAGCCAACCCTAGCAACGCGGCGCGGATTCGACTGGCACTCAGGCACTCCGGAATGCAGGGGCATTGCGGAGCTCGGGTATCGGAGAGCTGGGCACCAGGGAGCTCGGGCATGCGGAGAGCTAGGAGGCGGTCTGCTCCGCGGGCTCCGCCTCCGGCACCGTGAGCGGGTGCTCGCAACTGGCGGGCGGGTCGACCAGCGCGCAGTCCGACAGTGGCCGCACGGGACGATAGTCGGCGGGCACCCCGTCGGCGGCGATAACGCGACGGTAGGTGTCGACGGCGTCGGTGGGCGTGCGGGTGAGGTTCGGATCGGTGCGGACGTCGACGGTGTAGAGGCCGAACCGGGGTGCGTAGGAACCCCATTCGTAGTTGTCGGTGATACTCCAGTAGTTGTATCCGATCACGTTCATGCCGTCGGCCTTGGCGCGCTGGATCCAGTAGACGGTGTCGCGCAGATGATCGGAGCGGGTGTAGCCGTCGGCACGGGGTTTGCCGTCCTCGCTGGGCATCCCGTTCTCGACGATGTAGAGCGGTTTGCCCGGGAAACGCTGGGCGTAGTGGCGCAGCGCGTAGTAGATGCCCTCCGGGCGCACCGGCAGCTCCCACATCCCCGCCGGGGGCGGCACCGAACCGTCGGTGGACGCCTCCGGAGCCTGGAGGCCGAAATAGTAGTCGACGCCGATGATGTCGAGCTTCGCGCCGATGCGGTCCAGCAGCGGGCCGTTCACCTCGGCCTCGGCTCCGGCGACATAGCCGACATTGCTGGTGACCTGCGCGTTCGGCTGCACCCGGTGGATGTAGTCGTAGCTGTCGTTGTGCGCCCGCGCGACCAGGTCCAGCATGTGCCCGGCGTCGGTGCCGTTGTGGCGGACCTCGTGCATGATGTAGGCGACCGGCTCGTTCACCGTGACCCACACCGGATTCCAGTCCGCGTACCGGTCCACCACCCGCCGCGCGTTGCGCAGCCAGTCCTCGACGATCGCCGAGTCGTTCCAGCCGCCGCGATCGGCCACCCAGCCCGGGTACACCCAGTGGTCCAGGGTGAGCATGGGCCGCATGCCGTGGTCGAGGATCTCGGCGACCACGGCGTCGTAGAAGCGGAACGCCTGCTCGTCCCACTGTCCCGGCAGCGGCTGCACTCGCGCCCATTCGATGCCGATGCGGAAGACCTTCGCGCCGAGATGGGCGGCGAGTGCGATGTCCGAGGCGTAACGGTGATAGAAGTCCACCGAGTTCTCATACGGCTCGTAGTCCCGTGCCTCGATGTAGCGGGTCCAATTGTTGTCGGGTGTCTCGCCCTCGGATTGGAAGCCGGACGCCGCCACGCCCCAGAGGAAGTCGTCGCCCAGCCCACCGCGTGCGGACGGCGGTGCGGCCACGGTGAGCGGTGCCGCCAGCAGGCATGCCGCCGCGGTTGCCAGTCCGGTGATCACACAGCGACGCAGCCTGGAGCGCATGCGAAAAGCGTAGCTGTCAGATAGCTGTCATCCGGGGCAGGCGCGCCGGTGGGATCGGCCTCAGCGGGGGAGCGTCACCGGATCGACACAGCTGGACGGCGCGTCGACCAGTGAACAGGTGGCCGGTGCGCGGGTGGGCAGGTAGTCGGCCGGGACGCCGCCGTTGCCGATGATGGCACGGTAGGCGTCCACGGCGTCGGTGGGACGCCGCGTCAGGCTGGGGTCGGATCGCACGTCGACGGTGTACAAGCCGAAACGCGGCGTGTAGGAACCCCATTCGTAGTTGTCGGTGAGGCTCCAGTAGTTGTAGCCCATCACGTTCATGCCGTCGGCCCTGGCTCGCTGGATCCAGTAGACGGTGTCGCGCAGATTGTCACCGCGGGTATAGCCGTCGGAGCGGGGCATGCCGTTCTCGGTCGGCATGCCGTTCTCCACGATGTAGAGCGGTTTGCCGGGGAACATGCGGGCGAAATGCCGCAGCGTGTAATAGATTCCGTCGGCTTGCAGCGGCATGGTCCACAGTTCGGACAGCGCGTCCGGGGAGATCGCGGGCAGCACCTCCGGGGAAACGCCGTAGTAGTAGTCGATGCCCACGTAGTCGAGCCGGTCCGCGATCCCCGCCAGCATCGCGCCGTTGACCGTCTGGTCCACGGCGGGAATGTAGGCCACATTGCTGGTCACCATCGCATCCGGGCGCACCTGGTGGATGTAGTCGTAGATGCCGTTGTGCGCGGCGATGAGGCGGCTCTGCATGAGCGGCAGTTCGGCCACCGACAGTCCGCCGTTGCGGACCTCGTTCATCATGTAGATGGCCGGTTCGTTGATGGTGACCCAGAGCGGATCGCGAGCGGCGTAGCGGTCCACCACTTTTCGCATGTTCGTCAGCCAGTCGTCGAGCATGGCGGGGTTGCGCCAGCCGCCGCGATCGACCTGCCAGCCGGGATACACCCAGTGGTCCAGGGTGAGCATGGGCCGCATGCCCGCCGCCTCGATGGCGTCGACGACCGCGTCGTAGAAGCGGAAGGCGTTCTCGTCCCAGACGCCGGGTCGCGGCTGTAGCCGCGCCCATTCGATGCCGATGCGGTAGGTGTTCACGCCGAGCCGCCGCGCGAGCGCGATATCGGAGGCGTAGCGCGAGTGGAAGTCCACGCTGTTCAGGTACGGGTCGTAGTCCGGATTTCCGGCGATGTAGCGGGTCCAGTTGCTGTCGGGCGCGTGGCCCTCGGACTGGAAGCCGGAAGCGGCTACGCCCCAGTGGAATCCAGGTCCCATGGGAGGCAGCGCCGCGGGTGCGGGCGTCGCGCCCGCCGGAGCCGTCACGGCGAGTAGGGCGGCCCCGGTGAGGGCGGCGAGGGCCTGGCGACGGGTGTGGGGGCGCATGGAACTCCTCATCCGGGTGGTGGAATCCGAAGGGGCGATGCTGGTCGGTCGACCAGCATTATGCGCGCATCGTCGGAATCGCGTGGGAGCAATTGCGTTCTCAGCGCGTCGACGCGACGGGCCGGTTCCCGCCACCTTATGCGGGCGGCGTCCGCCTCGGGTGATCGTGATGCCCCGGGTGCGGGGCGGGCATGCCCGGAAAGTGCGGCATGGGTGGGATTTTCGGTGGCATCGGCATATTCGGCACCGGCGGCATCTCCGGGATCGGCGGCATCGGCGGGGGCGGGGGGACGGGCGGGAAGGCCGCGTCGGGGCCGCCGAACCGCTGGAACGCGGCCTGGCGCGAGGTGCCGAACAACTCGCCTATCTCCGCCCAGGTGTGGCCCTCCGCCCGCGCCTGCTGCACGAGCATGCGCAGCACGCTGTCCACCACGCCGTCGAGGCTGCGGGCGGCCCGGAGGGCGGCGATCACCGACGCCGCGGGCTTGCCGTCGGCGGGGTGCAGCACCTCGGCGACGAGTTCGGCATTGGCGGACAGGAGTTTCGCGAAGACGGCCCGCTCATCGGCGGCGTCTCTGTGCTGGGAATCTTCCATGTGTAAATGCTGCCTTGACACGTCCGGTGTGTCAAGGCAGCGTTTACACGGAGGTCGCGACTACCGCGCCGGGGCCGCTGCCGGAATACTGGCGAGGTGACGGACGTATCCGAAGACATCGGCGGAGACAGCCTGCGGGCGGTCGAGAAGGTCGTAGGCGCTGGCGACGAGCATGAGGTCGTCGTGGTGTCCGAACCGATCACCGACGACGACGGCATCGTCATCGGCACCGGCGGCTACTGCGTCGACCTCACCGACGCCGTCCCCGAACCGGTCGACCTGCTCTGCGAGGTCCTGCCCGAGATCGTGGCGCAGCGCGCCGCGATCGAACAGGCCAAAGGCATTCTCATGGCGATCTACGCCTTGTCCCCCGACCAGGCGTTCCAGGTCCTGCGCTGGCGCTCCCAGGTCACCAACACCAAACTCCGCGACCTGGCCGCGGCACGAACGGATCATCGAGTGACCGCTACAGGCCGAGTTTGGTGACGGCGTTGTCCTCCAAGGGATTCGCGGTGCGGATGTAGCCGTGCACGGTACGCGGATTGGACCAGCGGCCCTGCCGCATGATCTCGCGATCGCTGGCACCGCCCAGGGCCGCCTGGGTGGCGAAACCGGCGCGCAGGGAATGGCCGGAGAACAGATCGGGGTCCAGGCCCGCGCGGGCGGCATAGCGTTTCACCAGTTCGGCGACGGCCCGGCCGGACATGGGCTGATCGCCGATCCCGCCGTGGCGGTTGATGGTCGGGAAGAGCGGCACGGCGGGGGACTCGGCGAGGGTGGTGCCGGTGAAGCCGTGGCAGCGGTGGATGTCGCCGTCGGGCAGCCGGTCGGTGAGGGCCTCGCGGACCGCGAGAGTTCCTCCGGCCGCCTGGATTTCGAGGAGCCGGACCCAGTCGGCGAAGGCGCACACCGGGCAGGTGTGCGGGCGTTGGCCGCGCGGCAGCGCCACCCGCTGCTCGGCGACACCGGTCGGGTCGGTCTTGGTGGTGGGCAGGTGTACGAGCAGTACCGGTTCACCGGTGGTGTGATCCTGCTGCACCCGCACGTCCGCGATCCGGAGCCCGGCGAGTTCACTGCGTCGTAACGCGCCCGCGAAACCGATGAGCAGGGCAAGGCGATCGCGGCGGCGCGCGGGTTCGGTCGGCCATCCGGGGTCCGGCAGTTGGGCCAGCAACTGGTCCAGGGTGTGCAGCAGCACCGGACGCTTGCGGGTCGGGGGCGTCCGGCGGGTGCGCCGGATACCGCGCAGCGTCAGCCGAACCACGTCCGACCGGGTGGGCGAGGGCAGCCCATTGGCCGCGTGCACCGCCGCGATGGCCGCCGCCTTGCGCTCCAGTGTGGCCGGGCTGAACGCCCATTCGCCGGAACCGCGCCGAGCGTCCGCGGCGGCGGCCAGATAGACGGCCACATCCAGCGCGTCCGCGGGCAGCGCCTGCCGCCCCTCGGCCGCGCACCAGGCCGCCCACCCGATCCAATCGGACCGATACGCCCGCACCGTATTTCCCGACTGCGACGCCTCCAGGTACCGGCGCAGCGCCCCCGCCTGCTCCCCGTCGAACCGCTCCCGCACCAGCCGCAGCGCCGCCGCGTCCACCAGCACGCTCCCGACACCGCGCCGCAACTCACCGCGCACCGCATCCGGTACGGCGACAACGGCATTCGGTGCGTCGCCCAGTCCGGGAGAAACCGTCACCGCGTCATTGCCATTGGCCCCGGAGTCGCTCACAGCGACCAGCTTAGGCGCAACCCATCCCGTCTCCGGCCTTCCGCGCCGACCCGCACGGCCGATCAGGGCTGGCCCATCACACCGAACGGAGCCCGCACCGGCCCGCCGTCCAACGGCATGGTCCAACCCGGCGTGGTGTTCAGCGGGACATCGCATCCGCACGGTGTCGGCACGTCCCAGGTAGCGGCCGGCGGCTGCGAATCGCACAGCATCACGCACCCACCCGGCAACCCGGATCCAGGCTGCGGATAGTCCGGTTGCTGATACCCCCCGAACGCCACCGCGGGAACCGCGGCAGCCGACACCACCCCGACCCCGACTCCGAGTAATACCGCCATCGGCCGCTCCCTTCGATCGCCCTCCGTGCCCGTCGCCCTCCGTGCCCATCGCCAGACGACTCCGGGCATCGACCGCCATAACCTCGCCCCCGCCCCGTAAACCCGCCCGGCGAGTCCCCACACCGACACGCCAATTCGCCTGAGTGCCCAGCGAATTCCCACTACCCTCCCCGTCGTGCCCTCCTACCTGCACGAAGGCTTGGTGGAACTGTTCCGGAACCGCCCCGAGCTGGCGACCGGCTACCTCGCCGAGGTTTTCGGCATCCGTCTACCACCGTTTCGCGACATCCGCGCCGAACCGTGCGACTTCACCGACATCGGGCCGAAGGAATTTCGCGGCGACACCGCCTTCTCCCTGGTCAACGGCGCGGGAGAGGCCGTGGCGGGCATCGTGTTGGAGGTCCAGCTCTGTCGGCCGCGGCGCGGAACCACTTGGAGGTACTGATGAGCACGGCCTACGAGTATCAGAGTGATTTCGCTCGGAAGTACATCGCCGAGGGCAGATCCGAGGGCAGGTCCGAGGGGCGAGCCGAAGGGGAGGCGATGGCGGTGTTGACCGTGCTGGAGGCCCGGGGGATTCCGGTCAGCGTGGAAGTTCGCGGCCGGGTGCTGGGGTGCGGGGAGGTGGCGCGGCTCGAGGAATGGTTGCGGCGGGCTGTGACGGTGGCGACGGCCGAGGAGCTGTTCGGCTGATCTTCTCTATCCTGGTCGGATGGGCGCGGTCGCGAGTTCGTTGGTGCTGGTGGGGGCCGATCTGGATGCCGTGACGACGGTGGGGTGGGAGGACGAGCCGGGGGCGGCCGGGCTGAGCAGGGCCGACGTGGACGGCGTGTGGGAGTCCGTGCGGGAGTGGTATCGAATGGGGACCACGCCCGCGATTCAGGTGTGCGTGCGACGGCGCGGGAAGGTCGTGCTGAACCGGGCGATCGGGCACGGCTGGGGGAACGCGCCGGGGGATGGGAACGCGGCCGAGAAGCTGGTGGTGACCACCGAGATGCCGTTCTGCGGCTTCTCGACCGCCAAGGGGGTGTCGGCGGCGGTCATGTTCATGCTCATCGAGCAGGGTGCGTTCGCGCTGGCAGACCCGGTGAGCCGCTACATTCCGGAGTTCGCGGCGCACGGCAAGGCACGCATCACCATCGGGGATGTGCTCTCGCACGCCGCGGGCGTTCCGTTCATCACGCCGCCGTACCGGGGTTCGGAACTGGTCCTCGACGAGGATCTGGCGGTGCGGGCGCTGCGCGACCTCGAACCCAGTTGGCGGCCCGGTCGCCTGCGGGTGTATCACGCTCTGACCAGCGGATTGATCCAACGACTGCTGGTGCGGCGGGCCACGGGCACGCGGATGCGCGACCACTTGCGGGAGCAGGTGCTCGATCCTCTCGGCTTCCGGTGGACCAACTTCGGAGTACGCCCCGAGGACGTCGATCTGGTGGTGCCGAGTGTGCGGGTCGGGCCGGGGCCGTCGCGGGTGTGGCGCTATCTGGCCGGGCGTGCACTCGGCGGCGGCCTGTCCGGGCGGACCGACGCGGCTGCCGAGCGAGCCTTCCTCACCGCGGAACTGCCCTCGGGCAATCTGGTGACCACGGCGTACGAACTGTCCCGGTTCTACGAAATACTCGCCCGCGGTGGCGAATTGGACGGCGTGCGCATCATGCGCCCGGAGACCGTGCGGGCCGCCGTCCGTCCGGCCGGGTGGATTCCCAGTATCGCCGGTCGCGTCTCGGTCGCGGGGTACGAACTCGGTGGGCGGCGCTCGAAGTTCGGCCGGAACACCGAATCCCATTTCGGCCGCAGCGGACTGACCACCCAGTACGGCTGGGCGGATCCGGCGCGTGGACTCGCGGGCGCGATCCTCACCAGCGGCAAAGCCGTCGCCGACACCGAACGCCCGTGGCGGCTCGTCGCCCGCATCTCCGATACGGTCGGCCGTCTCTGATCAGCCCACGGCCAGCAGCATCACGATCGGCGCATTGATCAGCCCGTGCATCAGCAGCTGCACCCACGGATTGCGGTGCCGTGACCACAGATAGCCCAGGAACAGCCCGTCCACGCCGAGTTTCGCCACGGCCACCGCCAGATCCACCCCCACCCCGGCCATACTCAACAGCGCGGAATGCCACGACGCCCACAGCACGCTGGCGACCAGAATCGCGGGCCACCGCCCGCATCGGGATTCGAGCCGGGTCTGCAGCCAGAACCGGTAGAACACCTCCTCGATCACCGCGTTGAACAGGAAGACGAACGCGATCGTCAGCGCATCCGGCACCACGCCGTCCGATTCCGGCCCGGTCAGGTACCGGACCAGCTCGAAGGCCAGCACCGCGGCCAGCGGCCGCAACCACCGCCCGCGCGTGCCCAACAGTGCCCATTCCCGCCAGGTCACCATTCGCAACGCCCAGGGAATCGCCACCAGCAGCGCGAGTTTGAGCCCGACGAACCACAGATCGGTCCGTGGCGCGAGGTGCAATCCGACCGTGAACACCACCCCCAACGCCGCCAGCACGCCCGCCTGCCGGGTGACCCGGCGCGGATCCACCGACGCGAAGGGATCTCGTGCCGTCTCGCGGGGCGGAATCGCCCACGCGACTGCCAGCCCGGCGAGCGCGGGCAACCACAGCAGCCACAGCGTCACGGTGTCGGCGTCGTCTCCGGAGTAGCGCACCGCGGTGTGGCCGGTGCCGATCAGGACAGCCAGCGCCGCGACATACGCGGCTGTGCCGCCGATCAGCAGGACGGTGCTCGTTCGCGATGAGGTGGGCACCCCGACCACCGTAGCCGTCCATGATCATCGACGGCCATCCCGCCGACCCGCCCGCGCGAGCGGCGAATCCTCGTAGAATCGCCGTTGTCAGCGGCACGGACCCGATTGAAGGGCGCATCATGACGACAATCGTGATGACAGGCGGCAGTTCCGGTTTCGGCGCGCTCGCGGCGCAGCGCCTCGCACATTCGTCGGATATTCGGCTGATCGCGGGGGAGCGCTCGCCGTCCGCCGATGCCGTCGGACTCGACCTCGCCAGTCTGGAGTCGGTGCGGGTTTTCGCGGCGGCGGTGCGGGAGTTGCTGGGGGAGAGCACGATCGATGTGCTGATTCTCAATGCGGGCACGATCCTGCCCGACATCGCGGGACGTACCGCGGACGGCTACGAAACCTGTTTCGCCGTCAATCATCTCGGCCACTATCTGCTGCTGCGGCTGCTGCTGCCGTCGCTGGCGGAGCACGGCAGAATTCTGCTGACCACGAGCGGAACCCACGACCCCGCGACCGGCGCGGGACTGGCCCTGCCCCGGCACGCCGATGCCGAACTGCTCGCGCATCCGGACCGGGATCCGGGCCGCGCCCCCAAGGCCCGCACGGCGGGCCAGCACGCTTACACGGCGTCCAAACTGTGCGCCGTGCTCACCGTCCGCGCGCTGAACGCCAACCCGGACATCCGGTCTCGACACCTCATCGCTCTCGCCTACGACCCCGGCCAGGTCTTCGGCACCGGACTGGCCCGTGATCTGGCATTGCCGTTGCGAATCGCCTGGTCGGTCCTCGGCACACCGGTCGGTGCGCCGCTGCGCCGGTTCAACCGCAATCTGAACACCCCCGCGGCCGCCGCGAACGCCCTGGCGGAGTTGGCGCGCGGCACGGTGACCCCGCCACCGGGACGCAGCTATGCCGCGCTGCGACGCGGTGAGATCACCTGGCCCGATCCGTCCGAGATGGCTCGCCGCGACGATCTGGCGGCGGCGCTGTGGGACGACAGTGCCCGGCTCGTCGGACTAGCCGACTGAACGGGAGCATCCGTCGGGCACCAGCCTGCCGGCGATCAGGTCATCGGCCCACCGAGCGAGCGCGGGCACCGCGACCGCGCCGACCGTGAAGTGTTCGCCGGGCATCACCTGTAGCCGTACCCGCGCCCCGGACCGGCACCAGTCGTCGTACACCTCCTGCGCACCCGCGAGCGGAATCCAGAATTCGTCGACTCCGTGGTAGAGCAGGACCGGAATCTTCGGTGCGAGGGTGCCCAAGGTGTTGTCCGCCACGATCTTTCGCACCATGGGCAGTGCGAGTGGGTCGGGGTGGTCGGTCAGCACGTCCAAGGTGATGGGGGCGATGAATCCGAGTGCCGCTTCGACGGTGACGCACGCGTCCCGCAGGGCGTGCGCCAGCCGCCAGCCGTTGTCGTTGAGCAGCGTCAGCAGTTGGGGGTACTCGCGGGCCAGGCCCAGCGTCGCCGCGAGGAAGACGCCGGTGGCGGCATTGCCGCTCATGGTGCGCACGAGCTGGCCGTAGTCGGCCGGGAGTCCGCCGATGAGGGCACCCGCGAGCGAGAGTTCGGGTGCGTAGGCGGGAGCCAGCTCCGCGGCCCATCCGGTGGCGATGGCACCCCCGGAGTAGCCGGACAGCACGATCGGGCTGTCCGGGGTCAGGTCGGGCAGCCCGAGCCGAACGGCGGCGCGCACCGCGTCGAGCACGGCGTGTCCGCCCATATGTCCGGCGGCGTATGCCTGCCGCGGACCCTGGTGATCCGGTACGAGCACGGCGTAGTTCGCGGCGAGCAGCAGCTGGATCGACCACAGATCTGCCTGTATGCCCTGCTTGAGCTGATACGAAGGGGCACAGGTGTTTCCGAGGGAGCTGGTGGGGATGTTGTAGGAGATGAGGGGGCGCCGGCCGGGGCCTGCCCACGGCGCGGTCGGGGTGTAGAGGGTCGCGACCACGGGCGCGGGCCTGCCGCGCGCGTCCGTGGATCCGAGCAGCAGCTCGACCGAGCGCACCGGGGTCGGCAGCCAGTGCGGGACCGCCCGCGCAGCCAGCAGTGCGCCCGGTGCACGACCTTCCCACCCGGGCGGCGGCGTATAGAAGGGGTCATCGAGGGGAGTCGGCAGCACCGACGCGAGTCGGCGCGGCGGATCGACGATATCGCGGACGGGGTCGGCGGTTGCGAGCACCGCCGGAACCAGCATCGCGGCCACGGCGGCGAGTGTGGTGCACACGCGGGCGCGCGCCCGCCGACGACCTTGCATGCCGGAATCCTGGCATAAGTACTGATCGGTCTTCTTGTTCTACGCCGGCGTGCCGCGCACTAGTTACACATAGCGTTTTCAGTCGGGCAGCAACGGAACGGACAGTCCCTCACCGCGGCGCAGCAGCGCCGCCCGCGTCACCGCGCCCGCACCGAACCGGTCGTGCAGCGCGTCCAGGGTCGAGTCGAGTGTGGACTCCGCCCGTGGTTCGAACGGCAAGGCCAGCTGCATGTTCTCGGCATGGTCGAGATTCGTCAGTGACAGTCCGATGAGGGTCACGCCGCGTTCGTGAATCATCGGGAGCGCGGCTGCGAGGAGGGTGCGGGCGGCCCGCAGCACCACCGCGCCGCTGTCGGTCGCCTCCGCCAGGGTGTATGAGCGCGTGGCCCGGGTGAAGTCGTCGAAACGTAAGCGCAACACCACGGTTCGGCATACGCGATGCGCGGCACGCAGGCGGCGACCGAGCCGGTCGGCCAGACCGTGCAGATACGCCTCCAACTCCTCGTCGGTGCGCGAGCTCCGACCGAGAGCGCGCTGCGCGCCGATGGACCGCCGCCGTCGACCGGTTTCGACACGGCGTGGATCTCTTGCCCAGGACAGCGCGTGCAGATGCCGTCCGGCCGCGGGGCCGAGTGCGGCCGCGAGCGCGCTCTCGCCCATCTCCGCCAACTGCCCAACCCGGGTGATGCCGCGCTCGCGCAGCTCCCGGGCTGTCACCTCACCCACGCCCCACAGCCGCTCCACCGGCAGCGGATGCAGGAACTCCAGTTCCCGATCCGGCGGAACCTCCAGCAGCCCATCGGGTTTGGATACCGCACTGGCCACCTTGGCGAGGAATTTGGTCCGCGCCACCCCCACCGAAATCGGCAGCCCCACCTCGTCGCGTACCCGGGCTCGCAGCCGCCGCGCGATGTCGACGGGATCCCCAGCGATCCGCCGCAGCCCGCCCACATCCAGGAACGCCTCGTCGATCGAGATCCCCTCCACCTCCGGAGTGGTGTCCCGGAATATCTCGAACACCGCCTTGCTGGCCTGGGCGTACGCGGTGATCCGCGGCGGCACCACCAGCGCGTGCGGGCACAGCCGCCGGGCCTGCCGCCCGTTCATGGGCGTGCGCACCCCGAACGCCTTCGCCTCATAACTCGCCGCCAGTACCACGCCGCCGCCCACGATCACCGGCTTCCCCCGCAGTCGAGGATTGTCCCGCTGTTCCACCGAGGCATAGAACGAGTCGAGATCCGCGTGCAGAATCGACGCCCGCTCGGGGCGTGGACCAGGCGTTCGGGATCTCGACACGAACATATGTTCGCATACCAGTCTGTCTGTTTCTACCCCTGTGGACACTGCCGATCTATCGCACGGGTCTCCTCCCGCGCATGTCACGGACACCGGGCGAGCGGCGTCTCATGCTCGACCGGCCGCACCGCTGACACGCCGGTAGGGCTGTGCCGAAGGAACAAGGCGAAGCTGGACGAGTCGGGGGGAGAAGTCCGGTTGGGGAGAGGCCACAACGTTACCGGGGCGATCCGGTAACTGGACCGTCCGCACGTACCCTGATCGGTATGAAGCTCCAGGTGGAGCAGGACGACGGACCCTTCTACGACGGCGGCGAGGCGCCCGCCGACGAGGCGGCGGGCACCCTCGACTCCGAGGCGGTCGTCGTCAACGTCCCGCCCGCGGAGCCATCGGAGCCCAGGAATGAATCCGAGGAATCGGTCGGGGGATTCGCCGCCGAGCCCGATCTCACCATTGTGTTGGACCGACGGTTCAACAACACCACCCGGCGTGAGGAGTTCCGGCTCACGCGACGGATCGGCTACCACGACGATGCCCCGGAGATAGGTGTCGGTCGGATACTGGTACCCGCCGACCTGGAGAACTGGACCACCGACCTCACCTCGGTTCCGGCATTCCTGACCTGGCTGGTGCCCAAAACCGGCGCGCATCTGCCCGCGGCCATCCTGCACGACGGTTTGGTGCTGTCCGAGAACGAGCCCGCGAGCTACATCGCCGAACGCGAGATATACCGCGACGAGGCCGACCGCATCTTCCGCGAAGCCATGGGCAAGACGGGCACCGGACTGATCCGCCGCTGGATGGTCTGGTCGGCGGTCACCGCCGCGACCATCTTCCACGCCCGGCAGGTCAACTGGTCACGAATTCAGAAGTGGCACTACCGGAGTGCTCTGTGGGGCAGCCTGCTGGCCATTGTCCTGCTGGGCATCTGGTCCACCCTCGACCTGCTGAACATCGACGGCATCCCGGGCGTGCCCTGGATCGGCGAACGCCCCATCCCGGCCTTGATCGGCGGCTTCGCCGGCGCAATCCTGATCCCGCTGCTCTTGGGCACCGCCTGGGGCAAATTCCGCACGGCCGGATGGATCATCGGACCGCTGGTGGCCTTGATCGTCCCCGCGATCGTCCCCATTCTCGTCATCGGCGTTCTCTACGTCGGCGTCGAGCGCCTACAAGAGTTCAGCCCACGCCTGGCCAAGGCATTGGCCGTCGTATTCGTCCTGGCACTCGTAGTCGTCTTCGCGTTGTCGTGGTGGTACGCCTGAAATAGTGCCGTCACGCCCTCGTCAAAGATCGGCTGTGTCGGCCAGGTGTCGGCCAGGTGGCGGCCTGGTCCCATCGTGGATATGCTCCTCGCTGGTGATCGAGTTCGAGACTGCGCCAGGAGCATCGGGACTCCAGTTCGAATCGCCGAGCCGTCGCAATCATCGCCGGATGACTCCCGCATGAAGGCTGTACGGGAGCTATTGGGTCAGATCCGGGGAACGCTGGGTAGGCTGACCGGGCAAGTGGCACAGGCCAGCCACAATAGAATCGCCGGTACATCTGAGAACGTCGCAGACACGGCCAAGCGCGCTGCGAGTGCGGACGAGAGGGGCGCGCACCAGCTTCGTACGTCCGAAGTCGGCGGCGCGTCGACCGCGGCTCATCATCCCGGGGTCACCCGCGACGCACGCTCCGGTCATGCCTCTGACGCGACATTCGATCCGAACTCGCCTGCGAGTACCCGCAACCTCCCTCCGTTGGATCAACTCGAGCAGAGACATCTTCCCGGAGGGACGGGGGAGAACTACCTCATCCTTTTCCAGGGCCAGCCGATAGGTGTCTACAAACCGCGTAAATCGTTTCGTACCATCAGAAATGAGGTCACGGCCTGGGAAGCCAGCCGGATACTCGGTGTCGGTAACGTTCCCCATACTCGGGAGTGGGTGGGGCACAAAGGCAGTGGCACACTACAGGCCTTTGTTCCCAACAAGGGACCGGGCTTGGGCTTCGGAACCGAGAGGGGACGAGAAACAGCGGCCTTCGATTACGTAATGGCTGATGCCGACGCGCATGCGGAGAACGCAATCAGGAGCGGGACTGGTGAAATCGTCAGAATCGATAATGCGGGAATCATTCCGGATCGATTGTCGAACCAGGCCAACCTTATGCGATCGACATATGTCACCGAGAATCTCGGCGTCCCGCTCCCTGCGCACGTGGTCGATCGAATCAATGACGTGGACCCCAGAGAGTTCAGCGATTTCCTACAATCGCGCGGGTACTCGCGGTCAGCCTCCGATTGGGCCGCCGACCGCTTGACCGAAGCGCAGGGCGGCGTGATCAACGGAGACAGCTGGGGGTGCGCGATCCTGGATGATGGCATGCGAGTTGGCTATCCCAGTGGATACAGTAACCTGGGTGAGTATTGGAAGGCGCACCCGCCGCTGCCTGAAGAGATGCGTGAGATTGGATAACCGGTGACCGATTCCGCCCCCGAGGTAATCATCATGTTTGCTCTGAAGCAGGGGGCTCCTGAACGGGTCGCGGAGTTCCGGTGGTCGACAGCGACTGGAGTCGTGCTGAACGTGTTCGACACGGGATGGGGCGAGATTGCTCGACAGTACTTCGAGCAGGGCGTCCCGGATGATGCGGAGATGCGGCTGATCCCCAGGTCGGACGGCAGGGCGTTCATGAAGGCGCTGGCCACGTTGGACCGGGGAAGCTACTGCAGCTTTGTTGTCGAGGACTCCTGAGGTTTGCCGCGTCGCCCAGTTGATCACCGGGCACCACCCGAGTTCTGTACGCCGGACACGCACTCGCTCTCCGAACGCCATAGCGGTCGGGTGGCCGAAATGTACTACCGCACCGGTGCGCAATCACCAGCTCACCGGTAGTTCGAGCAGCCCGCCGGTGAGGACATCGCGGCGGGTTCGTAGCTGCTCCACTCCGACGGCCAACCTCATTGTCGGGAATCGTGCGGTCAGGTGGGCGAACACGGCCTGTAATTCGATGCGGGCCAGGGGTGCACCGACGCAGTACCGCATGCCGTGTCCGAAGGCCAAGTGCGCGGGGCCGCTGCGGGTGATGTCGAGGCGATCGGGTTCGGCGTAGACGGTGGGGTCGTGGTTTGCTGCCCCGATATCGAGGAGTACGAGGTCGCCGGCGTGGATGTGGGTGTTCTCGATCTGAAAGTCGGTGCGGGCGTAGCGGGGGATCCCGTGTCCGCCTTTGTTCGGTGCGCGCAGGATTTCCTCGATGGCGTTGCGCAGCAATCGCCGATCCTGGCCGATCGCTTGCCATCGATCGGGTTCGGTCAGCAGCATCAGCGCGCCGTATCCGATCTGCACGACCGTGGTCTCGTGTCCGGCGAACAGCAACGACATCGACAACCCAGCGGCTTCGACATCGGAAACGCCCTCGGTCGCGCAGAGCCGCGAGATCACGTCGTCTTCGGGTTCGCGGCGTTTGCGGGCGACCAAACCCATCCCGTAGTTGAACAATTCGCCCAGCCCCTGCTCGGAGCGGGCTCTGTCGGTGATGTTGCCCGCGGCCGCGGTCCAGGCGCGGAACTGGTCGCGGTCTTCGTAAGGGACGCCGAGGAGTTCGCAGATCACCAGGATCGGTAGCGGCACCGCGACACCGGTATGTAGATCAGCGGGAGATCCGTGCTGGATAAGTTCGTCGAGCAATTGGGTGGTCAGCACGTCGACGCGGCTGCGCAGGCGCCGCAGGCGCCCGGGTGAGAAGTGGGGTTGCAGCAGTGACCGCATCCGGGCGTGATCGGCATGTTCGGTGGCGAACTCGCCGAGGCGATTCCGGATCCCGGCTGGCGAAACTGGGCCGCACGACTGCTGCCGACCTTGACCGTGGAAGCGGTGATCGCCTGGCTCGACGCCGGCTCTCCCGCTCCCGAGCAGGCCGCCGAACGAATCAGTCGCGCCGTCGACGCGGTCATCCACGCCGCCCAGCAACACTTCACCCCACCGGCCAAGTAAGCCTCAGCGCGCGGGAGCGGCGGCTGCGAATCGTTTCCTGGGTCTCGCCTTTCCTGCTCTGAAAGCTCACATTTACGAAAGTGGAAACTTTCAGAGAGGTCGATCTAGCGATCCTCGGTGATCCGAGACGCGGCGGCCACAGATCCCGATCCGGCCCATGCCAGTGAGATCGTCGAAGGCGGCGGAGGCTGGAGTTCGGTGCTGGAAACCTTCGTCAAGACTGAGGCCGCGAGCACACCGGCGGGAATAGCCAGGCACCGCTGAGGATGTGGGGCACAGTCCGGCTAGAGATCAGGCTCGAATGTTCCAGCGTGCCAGCCAGTCTCGCTCCTGTTGCTGCTTCTCGTCGTGATAGGCCGCCGAGGGGTCACGCAGGCTCACCTGTGGCGCGGGCGGGGTCAGGAAGTTGCCTTCGCCTTTGGCGGCAAGGCCGTCGCCGAGTTCGACGTAGCAGGCGCCTTCGCCGGTGAACCGGGTGTCGGCGGCGTCATAGCCGAGGTAGCGGGCGATCTGGTGCGCGGCGACCTTGCCTTCGACTTCGGCGAATATCGCGGCCTTGGGCAACGGTTTGCCGTTGGGCAAGGCCAGCGCGGTGGCGTCCCCGATCGCGAACACCCCCGGCGCGGTGGTGGCCAGGGTGGCGGGGTCGACCGGAATCCAGCCGTTGGGACCAAGCCCGGTCGAGACCACCGCCGTGCCGGGGGCATGCGGTGGCACGACGGCGAGCAGATCGAAGACTTCGCCGGTGCCGTCGCCGAACTCGATCGTGCGGGCCTTCGGGTCGATGCCGGTGGCGGACTTGCCGCCGTGAAATCCGATGCCCTTGGCTCCCATCATCTCCACGAGCGCGTTGCCGACCGCAGGTCCGGCGACCGGCATCGGCAGCGGGTCGGGAGTGAAGACGTCCACGGTGACCGCGCCGGTGGTGAACTTCCTCCCGAGCTGGTCGGTGAGCAGGAACGCGGCTTCGAACGGCGCGGCGGGGCATCTGAACGGCACCGTCGCAACCAGTACCGCCACCCGCCCCGAGTCGAGGGCTTCGACCTTGTGGTGCAGGGCGGCGGCACCATCGACGGTGTAGAACTGCCCCGCCACCCCGGCGTCGAGAGCATCGGAAAGACCCGGCAGCCGGGCGATATCCAGGCTCGCACCCAATGCGACCACCAGGGCGTCGTAGCCGATTGTTCCCGCGTCACCGCAGTCGACGGTTCGTGCCGCGAGCTCGATGCGCTCCACTTGCCCGGTCACCATCTCCACTCCCGGCAACGCGGCCGGTGTCGGCCGCACGGCGACCTGGTCGGGTGTGCGCCAGCCACGCAGAACCCACAGCAGCGACAACCCCAGGTGGCCGGTGAAGGAGCGGTCGATCAGCACGATCCGGTCTTGGGCGGGCAGGACGTTGCGCAGTTCGGCGGCGGCGGTCAATCCGCCCACGCCCGCGCCGAGCACGGCGACGGTTTTACTCATGGCTACTTGAATCCTCTGCTGGTCAATGGGCTTCAGACGTTGATGACTTGGTCGGCCCAGGCGGTCCAGTCGGCGAGCTCGGTCATCGAGGAGCGGTGCGCGCCGTCTATCAGTTGTTCTTCGCTCATGCCGCGGGCGTCCATGCAGGCCCCGCAGTTGCCGATCTCGCCGCCGTGCTTGGTCAGCGCTGTGGTCATCTTGGCGAGGTTGTAGAAGCCGTTGGGGACCTGCTGCCCGGCGGTGACTGAGATGACGGCGTCGGCGAAATTGAACACTCGCACCTGATGCCCGGCATCGAGCATCTGCCGAGCCCAGCGGATGCCGTTGTAGGTGCGTTCAGTGCCATACGGCGGGTCGTGCAGGACGAAGAGATAGTTCACACGTTCTCCCTGGTCGGGTGGCTCTCCCCACGAGCGGGGTAGCTGAGTGGCGGATACAATCGCCATATCTGACGTTATTCCAAGGAACTATGGAATATGCTATTCCAAAGAGTATTGGAGAAGCAAGCGTGCGCGAGCCGACCGGCCGCAAAGCCGCCCTGTTCGACGAGATCGCCCGCGTCGGCAAGGCGCTGGGCAATGGCCGCCGCCTGCAAATCCTCGACCTGCTCGCCCAGGGCGAGCGGACAGTCGAGGCGATCGCCACCGCGACCGGGATGAACCTGACCACCGTGCCCGTCGAAGACGCCTCCGCGAGATCCCGGTAAGTCCGATCGTTCCGATTCTGCTCATCGGCGGGCTGTACATCGGCGTCGAACGGCTACAGGAGTACAGCCCCCGTTGGCCAAAACGCTGGCCGTCGCCTTCGTCGCGGCACTCGCGATCGTCTTCGCGCTGTCGTGGTGGTGCGCCTGAAGGCCTGCGATCGGGCCAGCGGTCACGGGTGCTCGTTTCATGGCGATCCTCACGCCATGCGCCAGGAATGGTACGAGCGTACATGCGAGCCCAGTTTTTCAGCGGCTTTCGTTGGATATCGTTACGTTGGCTGTCACCAAACGTAAACGGAATAGATTCAAGCTCGATCGACGGAAGCGGTAGTTCTGACCGCCGATAAGGTTCACTTATCGGAGGTCAGGACGGCGTGAATCGATATGCGGCTAGGATGGATTCGTTTCGTGTTGTTGCGTTGGAAATGACGAAACCAACGCTACGATTCTGGTCGTGTCGAGCATCTGCAACTATCCCGGCTGCACCCGTCCCATCCATCGCGGCGGTGGGCCGGGGCGGCCTTCCGAGTACTGCGACCACCCCGAGCACACGCGATGGAGGGCGTGGCGGGAACGGCAGCGGCGGCAGCAGGCGGAGGGTGAGGCCCCGGCCGCTAATGTCACTGTGACGCAACAGGGGCCGGTGACGGTGGCGCGGCTGCGGGCCGATGAACTGCTGGTGCAGTTTCGTGGGCTCGCCGAGCAGTTGGGGACGACCTTGTCGGCGGCCGTGGCGGAGATGTCCACGCTGGCCGATCCATCCGTTGCGGAGGCCCAGGTACAGGCGGTGCAGGCCGATGCCGCGCGCAGGATCGCGGAGGCCGAGATGGCCGCCGCCGCGGCCGAACAGGCGCGGCGAGACAGCGAAGAGGCACGGGTAGCGGCGGAATCGGCCGCAGAGGATGCGGCGGCCGCGGCCGAAGCGGCGGAGGCCAGGATCGAGGAGGCGGTCGCGGCCCGCGACGACGCCCTGCGCGAGGTCGAACGGATCACCACCCAGGCCGCCGACGACGTATTCGCCGCTCGGGCCGCCGCCGAGACCGAGATTCGAGACGTGCGGCGCGACACCGCCGCCGAGATCGACCGGATACGCGAGCAGGCCACCGAGGATATCGACCTGGCCCGCACCAAGGCCGCCGCCGAGACCGAGCAGGTGCGCCGCGACGCCGCGCAACGCGTCACCGCCGCCGGTGCCGAACGTGACCTCGCGGTGCAGCGGGCCGCCGATGCCGAACGGGCCATCGACCGTGCCGAACAAGCTGTGGCGGAACGTAATCAGGCGGTTGCCGAAACCAGGGACGAGCTGGCCCGCGTGCGCGCCGAACTCGAACGCACCCGCACCGAGCTGACCGAGGCCCGGCGGACCGCCGCCGACGATATAGCGGCCGTGCGTGCCGAATCCGCGGCAGCGCTCGACCGAGCTCGGCAGGAGGCGGCGGCCCGCCTGGCGACACTCGACGATGCCCGTGAGCAAACCCTCGCGCGCGCCGAGCGCGCCGAACGCCAACTCGACGCATTGCTCGCCGGTCGCGCGGAGACTCCGATGCTCAGGGAAACCACGGATTCAGGGTCTAAATAAAGAGCCGGTCGGTCCGTGCGGCCGCTGCCGAACCGCCTGGCCGGGCTGGACCTGCCGATGCTGGAGGATTCGCAGCGCACCGTGGACCTGCTTCGGTCATTCATCGGCCCCATCGCCGAAGCCGAAGAGCTCTAGCGTCGCCCTGCCGAGTCGTCCGCGGGCGCGAGCACCGTCACTCCGCTGGTTTGGCCCAGCGGCCGCGCGCCTGCCGGATATGTTCGACCATAATGCGTTCCACGGCGTCGGCGTCTCGTGACTCGAGGGCGTCGAGAATGGTGTGGTGCTCGCGGGCGACGTCGGTGAGTTCGCCCTTGTCGGACAATGATTTGAGTCCGAAGAGCCGGGTGTGGTCGCGCAGGTCGGAGACCAGGTTGTTGAGGCGCGGGTTATTGGCGTAGCCGAGCAGGGCCAGGTGGAACACCTGATCGGCGCTGGTGTATTCGACCAGATCACCCTGCTCGGCTCCCGCCACGATCTTGTCGGCGAGTTCGCGCAGCGCGGGGAAGTCCTTGGCGGGGATGAGGGGCGTGATATCTCGAACGGTGGGAGGTTCGAGCAGGAGGCGGATCCGGGTGATGTCGTCGAGATCGCGTTCGGCGACCTCGGTGACGCGAAATCCCTTGTTGGGCACGATGGAGACGAGATTCTCGCGAACCAGATCGAGCATGGCCTCGCGCACCGGTGTGGCGGAGACGCCGAAGCGCGCGCCCAGCGAGGGTGCCGAATACACGACGCCGGGCTCCATTTCGCCGGAGATAATGGCGGCACGCAGCGCCTGCGATACCCGGTCGCGCAGGCTGACCTTCTCCATATGACCGATATTGTCCATACTCATGCCCGTGATCCCCTGCCTCTGCCTCCCGGCCTTGCCGCACCCATCGTATGCCATGTGACGTTGCACGCCGGCTGCTGAAAGGCGGTCACGGCTCGGGCGATTCGGCCAGCTCGCCCAGGGTGATCGGGGCAATCAGGGGCCGCTTGCTATTGGGCAGGAGGTCGGCCTCGGTGAGCGTCCGGCACGGCCCAGCGGCCAAGGCGGCGGTGGCGTAACCACAGACCCGGCCCTGACACCACCCCATGCCCGGGCGCGCCAGCAGTTTCACCGTCCGGGCATCGGTGGCGCCGAGGTCGGCGCGTACGGCGCAGATGTCGGCATGGGTGACCTCCTCACACCGGCAGACGACCGTGTCCGGGGTCAGCCATCGCGCCCACGCCGGGGGTATCGGATGCGCGGTGTGCATGGCGCGGGCGAACGCGCGTCCCCGGCGGATCCGCCATCGCAATGCCCGGACTCGCCGAGCCGGGATGGTCCGGCCATGATCCTGAGCCACGGCCAGCCCGGCCAGGGCGCCCTCGGCGACGGCCAGGGCGGCCCCGCCGACCCCGGTCGCCTCGCCTGCGACGAACACCCGGTCGATACTGCTGCGCTGCCGGTCATCGACACACGCGACCAGCGAGCCGTCGACATCGACCCTGGTGCGCGCGCCCGTGGCGACGATCAGTTCCAGCGAGGGCGTGAAACCCCAGCCGAGCGCCACCAGATCGACCTCGACGCGTTCCGCGGTCCCCGGCACCGGGCTGCCGTCCGGGTGTGCGCGCGACAGCGTCACCGACTGGACGGACGCCCCGCCGTGGATGGCGGTGACAATGGTGCGCGGCCGTAACCGCAGCCGATGCTTCAGGAATGCCGCCGCGTACCGCGCGCCCTCGACCGCCTTGGACGGCACCGCGGCGGCGGCGATCGGATGCCGCAGCCATCCGGTGAGCGCATTGGCCTCGCACACCGCGACGACCTCCGCGCCCGCCTCGGCCAGTCCGGTCGCGACCGGCAGGAGGAACGGGCCGGTCCCCGCCACCAGGACGCGCCGACCGGCGAGAGTGCGATGGCCCTTCAGCAGTGCCTGAACTCCGCCTGCCGCCATGACACCGGGCAGATCCCAGCCGTCGATCGGCAACTGCCGATCGTATCCGCCGGGGGACAGGATGAGCGACTCGGCGTTGATCCGGCACCCCGACGCCGCGCCGGTGTCGACCACCCGATTGGCGTGCAGGACATAGGGATCGGTGTCCGTTGCGGGCTGCTCGAGAAACCACACCTGGTGACCGGGCAGGTAGGTGATCGTCCCGTCCGCGCGGGCGGCGGAGCAGCGGGCCCGCAGATCGGTGAATGTCGGCCACAGCTGGTGGCCGTGGGACTCATCGCCCGGCCCGTGCGCCTCATCCGGGTGACGCCAGTATTGACCGCCGAGTTGATGTCCGGCGTCGACGAGTACCACGCGCAGCCCGGATTCGGCCGCATGGACAGCGGCCGCCAACCCGGCGGGACCGGCGCCGACGACGGCGACATCGGCGAGATAGGGCTCATTCGGTGTCGACATGGGATTGCTCCTCGGTGATCGAGCCGGTTCTCACGCACATACCGTCGGTGACCGGCACCAGGCAGGCGCGCTGATTCGGGCGACCGTCGACGGTGAGCAGGCAGTCGTAGCAGATGCCGATACCGCAGAACAGTCCGCGCGGCCGCTGCCGCACACGGGTGGAACGCCAGGAGACAATGCCGGCCGACATCAGTGCGGCACCGATGCTCTGCCCCGCTGTCGCGGTGAGCGGGCGGCCGTCGAGGGTGAATTCGATGGGCTCAGGCATGGGTCACCTCGTCGAACCGTTCGGGGGCGAAGGGGCTGATATCGAGGTCGACGGGTTTCCCGGTAATCGACTGCGTGATGAGTTTGGCTGTGCCGACCGACAATCCGATTCCGGCACCCTCGTGGCCACTGGCGTGCCACAGGCCCGGGGCCCGCGGATCGGGTCCGAGGACCGGCAGATGATCGGGGCAGTACGGCCGAAATCCCAGATAGCTGCGCATGACCCGGACCTGTTTCAGGGCCGGGAAGAGCGCGACCGCGTTGGCGGCGAGCTCCCGCAGCACCGGGAGCGAAACCGTGCGGTCGAAACCGACCCGTTCGCGCGAGGAGCCGATCAACACGGTACCGCCGCGCGTCCCCTCGATCACCGGCGAAGTCTGTAGTGCCTCATCGGAACTCAGCACATTGGCGACGTACTCCCCGGCGTAGACCTTGTGCCGGATGGTCGGCGGGAGTGGCTCGGTGACCAGGACGAATCCACGTCGTGGCAGGACCGGCACGTGTACCCGGGCGAGCTGGGCGATCTCCCCGGCCCAGGTTCCGGCGGCATTCACCACCGCCGCCGCGTGGATCGTGCCCCGGTCGGTCCGCACACCGGTGACCGCTTCGCCGTCGCGCTCGAATCCGGTGACCCGGGTGTGCGGCGTGACGGTGGCACCGGACGCCCTGGCCAGCCGCAGCAGCTGCGCCGCCATCAGCATGGGCTGTACCTGCGCGTCCTGCGGATAGAACGCGCCGGCGGCCAGCTCGGTGCGGATGTGCGGTTCATAGGTGCGGATATCGGTGGCGGCCACATCGGTCACCTCGATCCCGGCCGCACGCTGGCGCACGGCCAGTTCCCGCAGCGCCTGCGCGCCGGCGGCACTCGCCGCGACCACCAGGCCGCCCTTGGACTCGAATTCCCACAGCGCGCCGAACTCCGCGAGATCGGCGCGCCACACCTGCTGGGAGTACAGGGACAGGTCGAGTTCGGGCCCCGCCTCCTTATCGGAGACGAGCACATTGCCCTCGCACGCGCCGGTGGTGCCGCCGACGATCTGGCCTCGATCGACCACCTGCGCACTCAGCCCGGCGCGGGCGGCGAAGTAGGCGCAGGCCGCGCCCACCGCGCCCGCGCCGATAATGACGACATCAGCCGTGCGTTTCATGATCGGCCGCCTCAGACCAGGAATCCGGCGGGGAACGGATCGGTGGGATCGAGCATGTACTGGGCGGTTCCGGTGATCCAGGCGCGTCCGGTGATGGTGGGGATCACCGCGGGCAGATCGCCGACCGTTGTCTCCTCCACCAGGCGGCCGGTGAAGGTGGAGCCGATGAACGATTCGTTCACGAAGTCGGTGTGCAGGGGCAGTTCTCCGCGCGCGTGGAGTTGGGCCATGCGCGCGCTGGTGCCGGTGCCGCACGGCGACCGATCGAACCATCCGGGATGGATCGCCATGGCGTGCCGGGAATGCGCGGCCGTCGAACCGGGGGCCTGCAGATAGACGTGATGGCACCCGGCGATATCGGGGCGGCCCGGATAGCTGGGCGGCGCTTCGGTATTGATCGCCGCCATGATCGCCAGCCCGGCATCGAGCAACTGCTGCTTGGCCGCCCGGTCGAACGGCAGGCCCAGCTTCTCCAATTCGACCATGGCGTAGAAGTTTCCGCCGAAGGCCAGGTCGTAGCCGACCGATCCCAGCCCGTCGACCTCGACGGTGCGGTCCAACGCGTACGCGAACGCGGGCACATTGCGGATGGTGACCGAGGTGGCGCTGCCCTCGGTGACCTGTACATCGGCCACCACCAGCCCGGCCGGGGTATCGAGGCGGATGGTGGTGACGGGCTCTGTCACCGTGACCATTCCGGTTTCGACGAGGACGGTGGCGGTGCCGATGGTGCCGTGGCCGCACATGGGCAGGAGTCCGGAGACCTCGATGAACAGCACGCCCCAGTCGGCGTCGGGCCGGGTGGGCGGTTGCAGGATGGCCCCGCTCATGGCACTGTGGCCGCGCGGTTCGTACATGAGCAGGGTGCGCAGTTCATCGTTGTTGTCGATGAACCATTGGCGGCGTTCGGCCATTGTCGCGCCGGGGAACACGCCGACGCCGCCGGTCACCACTCGCGTCGGCATGCCCTCGGTGTGCGAATCCACCGCGTGGATGACCCGCTTGGTTCTCATACGTCTCGAGCCTTTCCATCGATGCGGCGGGGGAGTGCGGCGGTACTGTCGTCGCGGAGCTCATCGGGCAGCAGGTCCGCCGGGAAACCCTGGTAGGCAACGGGTCTCAGGAACCGGGCGATAGCCGCCGTTCCGACCGAGGTGGATCCGGGCGCGGTGGTGGCGGGGTAGGGCCCGCCGTGCTGCTGGGCGTGGGTGACCGAGACTCCGGTCGGCCACTGATTCCACAGCAGCCGCCCCGCCTTGGTGGCGAGCAGCCGGGTGAGCGGGGCGGCGATGGAGTCGCCGGGTTCGCCCACAATGGTCGCGGTGAGTTGCCCGTCCATGGCGGCGGCGGCCTCGAGCAACTGCTGCTCGTCGTCATAGGTGACGATCAATGCGGTGGGACCGAAGCATTCCCGGAACAGGCCGGCCATATCGCTGAGCAGGTCGGCCAGCTCGGTGGTGAGCAGTGTGGCGGACGGGGGAGTGGTCGGTGCTCGCTCTTCCTGGCGCAGGACGCTGATTTCGGTGCGATTGGTCAGATCCGTGAGCGTGGTGCGGTAGCCCTGCTCGATACGGTCGTTCAGCATCGGACCCGGTTCCGGCAGCGGCATTTTCGCGAGCAGCTCGGCCAGGTTCGATTGCCTGGGCACGAACAGTGCCCCGGGTTTGGTGCAGAACTGGCCCGCGCCCAGGGTGAATGAGCCCAGGAAGCCGGAGGCGATCTCCTCCGCCCGGGCATTCGCTGCCGCGGTGGTGACGAAAACCGGGTTCACGCTGCCCAGTTCGCCATAGAAGGGAATCGGTTCGGGGCGTGAGTTCGCCAGGTCGAACAGTGCGCGGCCGCCCGGAATGGAACCGGTGAACGCCGCCGCTTTCACGGCGGGGTGCAATAGGGCCGCCCGCCCGGCCTCGACCCCGTAGATGATCGCGAATGTCCCCGCGGGAGCGCCGACTTCGGTGAGGGCGCGCTCGACGACGGTCGCGGTGGCCCGGGAGAGTTCGGGGTGGCCGGGGTGAGCCTTGACCACCACCGGACATCCGGCGGCGAGCGCCGAGGCGGTGTCTCCACCGGCCACGCTGAAGGCGAATGGGAAATTGCCGGCGGCGAATACCACGACCGGGCCGAGTGGCTCGAGCATGCGCCGCAGGTCCGGGCGCGGCGCACCCATCGGCCAGTCCGGATCGGCGTGGTCGATGCGCGGGTCGAGGTAGCCGCCGTCGGTGAGCAGATCGGCGAACAGCCGCAGCTGGAATGTGGTCCGCCGCAGCTCGCCGCGCAGACGCGCCTCGGGTAGCCGCGTTTCGCGCTGGGCAATCGGTAGGAGTGTGTCGGCCGCCTGGTCGAGTTGGTCGGCGATGGCCGCCAGCGCCCGCGACCGGTCCGCCCGATGGGCGGCCCATCGGGGGAAGGCTCGCGCGCTCGCCTCGACCGAACGGTCGACCTCGGTCGTGGTCGTTTCCGGGTATGTCACCACGTCATCCTCTACCTGTAGCCCAGCGCCTGCGCCTGCTTGGTCGCGGCGATCACCGGTTCGGCGATCTCCGGCGGCAGGACCGAGCGCGGCGGCCGGCACACTCCGCCCTTGCGGCCGACGATATCCATGGACAGTTTGATGGCTTGAACGAATTCGACCTTGGAATCCCAGCGCAGCAGCGAATGCAGTTCGCGGTAGATCGTGCGGGCCCGCGGCAGGTCGGCGGGGTCGCCGGAGGTGGCGAGCTCGTAGAGCTCGAGGCTGGCGGTGGGCAGGGCGTTCGGGTATCCGGCAATCCAGCCGACCGCGCCCGCCATACCGAGTTCGAGCAGCACATCGTCGGCACCGATCAGCAGGTCGAGTTCCGGTGCGAGCTCGGCGATCTCGTAGGGGCGGCGGACATCACCGCTGAATTCCTTGACGGCCACGATCAGGCCCTCCGCGTGCAGTTCGGCCAGCAGATCGGGCACCAGGTCGACCTTGGTGTCGAGGGGATTGTTGTAGGCGACGATCGGCAGGCCGACCTCGGCGGCCGCGCGGTAGTGCGCGATCACGGCCGCCCGATCGGCGCGGTAGGCGTTGGGCGGCAACAGCAGGACCGAATGCGCGCCGGCTTCGGCGGCCTGCTCGACCCACCTGCGCGATTCCAACGCGCCGTAGGCGGCGACACCGGGCATCACGCCGAATCCCTTGGGCGCGGCCTCGATCGCGGTGGTCACCACCCGGGCGCGTTCGGCATCGGTGAGGGTCTGGTATTCGCCGAGGGAGCCATTGGGCGTGACACCGTGCATGCCGTGTTCGGCGAGCCAGGCCACATGCGTGGCGTATCCGGCGTAGTCGACCGAGAGGTCGTCGTTGAAGGGCAGGGCGGTGGCGACGTGGATGCCGTGCCAGGGCTTGCGCTCGGTGGTCATGTGAGTCTCCTCAGGGACGTCGTAACGTTGCCGCAATAGTATGTGACATTGCACTGGGCTTGGCAATGCCCGTTGGGGAAGCCTGATGTGCGGCATGCCCTCACGGGCAGCTAGGTGTTTCCTGCGGGAAACAATCTCATTCCCATCCCTAACGACTCTTGCCAGTGCAATTGCACTGTGACATGGTATCCCAACCCGCACGATAGTGTGCGGTGACTCACATCGGGAGTGGCAGTGCTCAGACAGAATCCCTTGAAACCCAGCCATACCGCGGTCGGTCCGCTCGGTGCGGAAGGAGCCGCACGGTCATGGACTTCCTGACGACACTCAACGACGGACTGTGGAATCCCCTCGTCGTCTTCGCCCTCGGCTTCGGTGCCCTGCTCACCATCCTCACGCGGGGAGTGCAACTACGGCGGATCCCGGACATGATCCGCCTGATCGTCCGAGGCAGTGGATCCGAGAGCGGAATCTCCTCGTTCCAAGCCCTCGCATTGACCCTGTCCAGCCGCGTCGGCGTCGGCAATATCGCCGGCGTACCGACCGCCATCGCGCTCGGTGGACCCGGCGCACTGTTCTGGATGGCCGCCATGGCCCTCCTGGGCGGGGCCACCGCATTCATCGAATCCACACTGGCGCAGATCTACAAGACCGAGGCGCGCGGCTCGTACTGGGGCGGCATTCCCTATTACATCGAGAAGGGTCTGCGTAAGCGATGGCTGGCGGTGATCGCGGCGACCACCGCGATCACGCTGTACGCCGTGCTCGCCCCCGGGGTGCAGTCGAACAATATTGCCGCCGGCTTCGATACGGCAATGGGGGTGCCCACGTGGCTCACCGGATCGATCGTCGTCGGGGTGCTCGGATTCGTCATTCTCGGCGGTCGCAGCCGCATTGTCGCGGTCACCGAGAAGGTGGTTCCGTTCATGGCCGCGGGCTACATCGTGGCCGCGCTGGTGGTGATCGCCGCTCACGCCTCGGAGGTGCCCGGTGTGCTGCGTCTGGTGCTGGCCAGTGCGTTCGGTATCGACTCGGTCTTCGGCGGAATCGTGGGCGCGGCGGTCGCCTGGGGTGTGCGCCGGGCGCTGTTCTCCAATGTCGCAGGTATCGGTGAGGGGACCTACGGCTCGGCGGCGGCGGAAGTCTCCCATCCCGCGAAACAGGGTCTGGTGCAGAGCTTCTCGATATACATCGACACGCTGTTCGTCTGTATGGCGACCGGACTGATGGTGCTGGTCTCCGGCACCTACAACGTCGAAACCGACGATGGTCAGCGTCTCGCGACCAATATCGAGGGGGTGCCTGCCGGCCCCGCCTATGCCCAGGCCGCGGTCGACTCCGTGTGGTCGGGTGTAGGCCCGTACTTCGTCGCGATCGCGCTGGCACTGTTCGCCTTCACCACACTGGTGGCCTTCGCCTTCATCTCGGAGACGAATCTGACCTTCCTGACCCGCGGGAAGCCGCAGCCCCGGCTGGTGCTCGGCATGCGCCTGGTCCTACTCGCGATGACCTTCTACGGCGCGGTCGAAGCGGCGGACCTGGTCTGGGCGATCGGCGACGTCGGATACGCCGCACTCGGTTGGGTGAATATGGTGTGCCTGCTGTTCCTGGCCAAACCGGCCCTGCTCGCGCTGCGCGACTACGACCGCCAGCGCAAGGCGGGGCTCGATCCGGAATTCGACCCGGGTCCGCTCGGAATCGCCAATGCGGAGTACTGGGTCGGTCGTGCCCGGGAGCGGGCCGCGGCGGAACAGAAACAGCCGTAATCACTGGCCGCCCACGCGATCCGAACCTCGCGATCGCGATCGATCCGACCCCGCCGTGCGGGTAGCCCCGGTCCATGAGTCCGGGCCTACCCGCACGGCACAACGAACCAAAGTTCCCGGTTGGACCTCGCACACATCTCGAAACCGTCTCGCGCCCGCGAAGCAGATCCCGACCAACCCTCGGCGAGAAGCTCCGGACACGCGCAGAAAGCGAGTAGAGATTCAGCGAGCACCCGGCTTCGGAGCAAAGGCGCAGTTCGGCCGCCCTTCCCAGGTCGGGGCAATGGGATGGGATGCGAGTTGTGCCGAGGGCAGGCTCCGAGCAGGCTCGAGGCATGGACAACATCGCAGCAGCGGAGTCGGCTGCCTCGCCGGTATCGACAGCAGGTGCTGATCGATCCGACTCGGCCGAACGTCGTGTGCTCGCCGCGCTCGGCATCGTGCGCATCGTCTGGGGTGCGGCCACCGCGCTCGGCTCGGCGCACGTGCACCGTATCGGCGGACTCGCGTACCCCGGGCCCGACGGTGGCATCTGGATCAAAGCCTTCGGCGTACGTGATGTCGTTCTCGGTGCGGCCGCGCTGCACTCCGACGCGACCGTCCGGCGCGCGACGCTGAAGGCGGGGATCGCCATGGACCTGTTCGACGCGGGAGCCGTACTCGTCGCCGCTGGCCAGGGTATGCCGCGCCGTGCCGCACGGATCGGCTTCCTGATGGCAAGCAGTGCCGTGGTCGTAGCGGCCGCCGGACCCGGCCTGCTCCGGATGGTCGAGAATCGACGGTCCGATCGAACCACGCCGACGGCGGCGGATCGGATACCGTCGGCGACATGGACGACTACCGCGAACGGCTGACCCGCGACCCGGAGCTGGAACCGCACGACATGCTCGAGGACGCCCCCCTCTATCGGGGGCCGTCCACACGGATGCGACTGATGGCGGCGATCGTCGCCGCCTCGCTCTTCCTCGGCGCCGCGGCCACGGTCACACTGCTGGTGCTGTCCTGAACGGTGTCAGTCCGCGAGCGTGGACGGCAGCGCGATAGACCAGGATCCATCAGCTTCGATCTGGAGAGTGTGCGTGCCGGCGGGAACGGCCACGGTGCCGCGGTAGGGACCGACGCCGTCCACGATCGGTGTGGGCCACGGGGTGTGGGCGACCACCCGGAAGCGTTCGGCTCCAGCATGCTTGACGCGGACTTTGGCGAATCCCATGCGCAGCCGGGTCGGTATCCGCAGCACCGCTGATCCCATGCCCGATGCCCGCCCGTTCCATCTCGGGGCATCGGTCAGACGGTCGACCGTCACGCGCCAGCGGGTATCGCCGGAGGTGTCGATGTGCAGTGTCGCCGGGGCCGCGCCGAGATCCAGCGGCAGCACGCCGCGATAGTTGCCGACCGCCTCCGCCAGCACCACGAGCACGGTACCGTGCTCGCTCCGAGTGGTTACCCGAAAGGGGCTGTCGCCGTCCATGATCAGGCCCACGGTATGGCTGACGCCCGGTGCGAGCTGCAGTCCCAGCACGGCGGATCCGCGACCGACGATGGCATCGGGCAGCTCTCTGGCCCCGAGCAGCAGACCCGGGCCGAGCGCGACCCGCGATTCGGGCGATCGCTGGGCGGGGACGGCGTCGGCGGACTGTCGCGGTAGTGGCAGGGTGGTCGGGCCGGCGGGGCGCGACGCTCGCCTGGCGCGCGTCGATCGGGTTCTGCGCGACAACAATACGGGCATGGCCGCCATCTGCCCGATGGTCACCCACAGATCCAACGCGGTGCGCACACGCTCGTCGATGAGGTGGTGCAATTCCTCGTTGTCCAGTGCCGGATGCAGCCCGACCAGATAGTCCGACTGCACCGCCGCCTGTCCCGCCAGAGACCGAATGCGGTTCAGCTTCGGTTCGTACTCCGCGGGCGTGTCGATTTCGATGGCGTACACCGCCGCCTCGGCCA
Source organism: Nocardia sp. CC227C (assembly GCF_030767025.1). Classification (GTDB taxonomy): domain Bacteria; phylum Actinomycetota; class Actinomycetes; order Mycobacteriales; family Mycobacteriaceae; genus Nocardia. The sequence goes on from NZ_JASITE010000006.1 coordinate 44,281, forward strand.
GCTGTCGTGCGGTGGACACCGCGGCGGCCATGGCATGGCGGTGTGGCCGTGAGGTGTTCGTCGCGACCGGACCCACCTGAAGCGGGGTCGGCACCGGCATGACGGCGGTGATCTCGAACCGCGGGTCGATGGTGGCGGCGCGGGCGTACTTCAGCCACTGCTCCACCATGCTCAGCCACCGCCACACCTGGTCGTAGGTCTCCGGCGGAACGTACCCCGCGGTACGGGGATCGACGGCGTACACGGTATCCAGCACGGACTCGCTGAGCGTCTGCCATGCGGTCGCGGACCAGGCGGCGAGCAGTCGCGACTGGACCGCGGGGGATGCCTGCCAGACGCTCATCCCGGTGAGCGCCAGCTCGGCGCGTACCTGGTCGGTCAGCAACTGTTCCTGATGCGCCGCCCGCCCGGCCGTGCGCAGAGCTTCCAGGACACCCGCATCCCGCTCGCCCTGCCGTAGTGCGCGCAGCCGGGTCCGCAGGTTCGGCCGTGGCCCCACCGTCACTTCCCCTCCTTCGATCACCCATACGGTAGCCGACCTTGTTCTGCGGCTTTCTCATTCGGACCATTCGGGCAGGCAACCGCAGGTCAGCGCCCACGTGCGGACTGCGCCATGAATCTTCACCCCGAAGATTTCAATGCTGATGGAATCCCTGCCTTGCACCTGTATCGTCAGATGCGAACGACTGCTCCACACGGACGCGATCTGGAATGATCTCCTATCGTGGTTCCGCCTATCGGCGAGCTGCCCGTGCGATCATCGACCGCTGGTGCACGGAAGGGTAAGGGGTTTGCGAGACTTGAACATCAACGCCATACGAGCACGGCAAGCACGGCCGAGTGTGGCGCGCGTGTACAGCTACGTGCTCGGTGGGCGCGACAACTACGGGGTGGACAAGGACGTCGGGGATTTCTTCATGGGCGACCTCCCCGGCTCGGAGATGCTGGCCATTACGAATCGTCAAGCCATCCTCCGCGCGGCCCGCGACATGGCCTCGGACGGCATCCGGCAGGTCATCGATATGGGCTGCGGACTGCCGACCGATGAGAACGTGCACGATGTGCTGCGGCGCAAGGTCCCCGATGCGCGTGTGGTGTACGTCGACAACGATCCGTTCGTGGTCGCGCACGGTCGGGCGCTGCTGGCCGTCGATGACAATATCGCGGTGGTGGAGGCCGATGTCGGCGATCCGGCGGCCATTCGGGAGCATCTGGATGTGCAGCGGCTCATCGATCTCGACGAGCCCGTCGGCCTCATCTTCGGCGTGGTGCTCAGCTTCCTCGACGACGAAGCCGATCCGGCCGCGGTCGTCCGGGACTGGTCGGAGCGTCTGGCACCCGAAAGTCGCGTCTACATCTCGCATTTCCGCACCGGGCGCACCCGCGAGGCGGTCGCCACCGAACGCAAGATCCGCGACGCCTTCGGGGTCGGAACCTGGCGGGACGAGGAGAAGATCGAGAGCTTCTTCGGCGATCTCGAACTGCTCGAGCCGGGATTGACGCCGTGTGCTCACTGGCGGCCGGAGCCGCCCGCACCGGGAACCGAGGCGGTGCAACAGGATCTGAGTATCTGGGAGGACCTCATCGTGGCGGGGATGGCCCGCAAGCGCTGAGTTCCTATGTGGTCGGATCGGTGAACAGTCCCTTCCGGGGTGAGACCAGCGGCAACGGGCCGAGCATGCTCTGATGCCCGTTGGTCGCCGAGCAGAACCGGAAGGGCCCGTCCGCGGCGAGCAGCCGGGCCATCTGCGGGTCGGCGTGATCGAGGAACCACACGCTCAGGCCCGTGCGCGAATCCAGGCGGTAGTGCTCCCAGGCCCGCCACAGCACATCCAGCCGCGCCACCGCCTCCGCGTGCTTCCACCATTCCAGACACCAGGCCTGGTTCGGGTCGTTGACCACATCGCGCCGGTACACCACGCTGAGGTAGTTCTCGACGAAATCGATGACCGACGGATAGACGTACGGAGCACTCCAGTCACTCATGCCGTCCATTCAACATCAGAATGGCTCAACGTCACTGTGACGCAAAAAAGTTCGGCATAATGCCGACGTCAATCCGCCCGGTCAGCGGGTGCACGCCACATCGACCAGATGAGCGGTCCGCCGTCGGTGAAGTCGTACTCCGCGGTCCGGACGAACCCGAAGCGCTCGTAGTAGGGGACATTGTCGGCCTTGCTGGATTCCAGATAGGCGGGCACTCCCTCGGCGTCGCAGCGGTTCAGCCGCGAGTTCAGCAGGGCCTGACCGTATCCGCGCCCGCGCGCCGCGGGCAGGGTGCCGATGAAGGCCAGATACCAGTGCGGTTCGCGGGGGTGTACGGCCGCCATCCGTTCGGCCATGCGCCCGCCCAGGCGGATGCGGCCGCGCAGCGCCCGGATCATGCCCGGCGCGGCGCGGAGGCTGTCCGCGGTCGAGGCGTGCCAATGTCCCGGCGGAGCCCAGACCGCCGCGCCGACAATCGCCCCCGCGTCGTCCTCGGCCACCTCGACACCGCCGTAGCGGAGGAAATGGGTGCGCGTCAGCGTGGCGTACACGAGCGCCATGCGTTCCGCCCGGACGTTCGCGTCGGGAACGAAGTAGGCGGCGACGGGGTCGTCCAGGAAGGCGATGCCGAGGACGCGGGCGAGTTCGGGGATATCCGAACCGGCTGCCGGGCGAACAGTGACCTGCATCAGCTCAAACTACAACCAAGATCTTCGGCAGGCCACGGTCCGAACCACCGCCGCGCCGGTGTTCACCGACAGCGGAACCGCGGCGGGGCGCATCACATCTGTGCGGCCGTGGCGCGAACGGTGATGCGCGCCCCGTGCGCGGGCACATGGGTGATATTGCGAATGCGCGTCCGCTCCACCGCCCCGTCCTCGGGTAGTTCGAGGGTGAATCGGCCGAGCACTTCCCGCAGCACGACGGCGCCTTCCATGAGCGAGAAGCCCGCACCGATGCACCGGCGCACCCCACCGCCGAACGGCAGCCAGGTATTCGGTGCGACGCTGCCGTCCAGGAACCGGTCGGGCCGGAACCGGGCCGCGTCCGGGTAGGCGTCGAATCGCTGATGCGCCAGCAGGATCGAGGTCGACACGACGGTGCCTTTCGACAGCTCGACCCCACCGATGGTCATATCGCGGGTGAGTCTGCGCCCGGTCGCGGCGATGACCGTACGCCGCCGCAGCGACTCCTTGAGCACCGCCTCGAGGTACTTGTCGTCACCGTCGTATGCGGCCCGCCGTGCGGTGTCCTGGACCTCCGGATTCGCGGCCAGCTCCTGGAACGCCCAGGCCAGCGCCGACGCGGTGGTCTCGTGCCCGGCGAGCAGCAGGGTGATGAGCTGATCGCGCAGTTCCGCATCGGAGAGCGGCCGATCCGCCGGATGGTCGCCGCTCCCCACGGCCAGTAGCCGGGACAGCACGTCGGCGCGCTGGCCGATATCGGAATGCGCTCGGCGGCGGGCGATCTCGTCGAACAGCAGGGCATCGACGGCGAGCTGGTTCTCGCGGAAGCGCCGCCACACCCCGACGCGAGCCAGGCGCGGATACTTCCACCCGAAGAACACGATCGGGTTGATGTTCACGATCCGGCGCAGTCGCGGTGCGAGTTCGGCCCGCCGCCGCTCGTCGGTCATGCCGAAGACCACCTGCATGATCACGTCGAGGGTGAGCTCGTTCATGCGGTCCAGGGCGGGCAGGGTGGCCCCGGACGTCCACCGGTCGACATGCGTCTTGGTGATCGCCTCGACCATGGCCCGGTAGCCGTGCAGGGCGGATCCGGTGAAGGCGGGCATGAGCAGCCGCCGCGCGCGGGCGTGCTCCTGTTCGTCGGTGAGCAGCACCGAACGTTCGCCCATAATGTGCACCAGCAGCCGATTGCCCTCGCCCGCATGCAGATCGGCGGGGTCGGCGGCGAAGATCTGCCGGATGTGCTCCGGTCTCGAGAAGATAACCACGTGCTCCGAATAGGGCGGCACCAGGCGCAGGCTGAACACATCGCCGTAGCGGCGGGCCGCGCGCTCGAGCAGGAATCCGCGCCACTTCGCGTACAGCACGGTCTGGACGGTCCTCGGCAGCCGAGGTCCCGGGGGAGGGGCGGTGGGCACGGAATTCCTTTCGGGCCGCGGGCGGCGGCGGCCGCCTCTCGTCCACGGTAGAGCGCGAGCGGACGCCGCGCGGAGATATGCTCGGCCAATCTCAGCGCACGGCGGCGGCGCAGCGGCGGGCGAGCTTGTCGATCTCGGCGACCAGTTCCGGCGGTTCGGTGACGGTGAAGTCGGTGTCGAGCGAGGTCAGCATCCAGGACAGGGCCCAGGGTGAATCCGCGCCGAGGTGCAGCAGGCAGCTGGTGTCGTCGACCGCCTCCAGCACACCCATACCCGGCCAGATCTCGTCGGCGAGTTCGGCCGCGCCGCGGTGCAGGGTGACCGTGGCCCGATACGGCCAGGAACCGTGGGACAACCGCCGGGACAGGTACGCGACCACATCACCCTCCGGCGGCTCCCGGGGTGGGAACCGCGGTCCGGTGGGGATGCGCGGACGCAGCCGGTCCACCCGGTACGACCGCCAATCCGCCCGGGTGACATCCCAGGCGACCAGGTACCAGTGCCGGTTGAAGTTCACCACCGCCTGCGGTTCCACCTCTCGGATCGTCTGTCGCCCAGCATGATCGGTGTAGTCGAAACGCAGCCGCTCGCGCCGGTCGCAGGCATCGGAGAGGGCGATGAGGACATCGGGCTCGACACGCGGCGCGGCGGCCTGTACGCGTACCACCGACCGCGTCAGTCCCGCGAGCCTGTGGCGCAGCCGTGACGGCAGCACCTGTTCCAGCTTGGCCAGCGCCCGCAGCGACGCCTCTTCGATGCCGGAGACGGTGCCGCCGGTCGTGGTGCGCAAGCCGACGGCCACCGCCACGGCCTCCTCGTCGTCGAGCAGCAGCGGCGGCAGGGACGAACCCGCGCCGAGCCGGTATCCGGCCGTGCCCTGGACGGCGTCGACCGGGTACCCCAGTGCCCGTAGGCGGTCCACGTCGCGGCGCACGGTGCGAGCGCTGACACCGAGCCGATCCGCCAGTTCGGGGCCGGACCACTCGCGATGGGTTTGCAGCAGCGACAGCAGTCGCAGTAGTCGCGCCGAGGTTTCGAGCATGCCCCGAGATTGCCCCATGGATAGGTCCGAACTTGACCTAAGCGCCTTCTAGCGTGAGAAACATGACGAACATCGAGTCCTTCCGCATCGACATTCCGCAGCGCGATATCGACGATCTGAACGCCCGGCTCGCCAACACCCGCTGGCCGGACGAACTGCCCGGGGTGGAGTGGACGTACGGCATTCCGACCTCGTACGTGCGCGAACTCGCCGAGTACTGGCGGACCGAGTACGACTGGCGGGCCGCCGAGGCCGCCCGCAACGAGATTCCACAGTTCGTCACCGATATCGACGGGCAGCGTCTGCATTTCATGCACATTCGCTCCCAGGAGCCCGACGCCCTGCCGCTGGTCCTGATCCACGGCTGGCCGTTCGCGGATTTCACCGACATGATCGGGCCGCTCACCGATCCGCGTGCGCACGGCGGTGCGGCGAGCGACGCCTTCCACCTGGTGATCCCGAGCCTGCCCGGCTGTGGCCTCTCGGGTCCGACGCGTCGGCCCGGGGACGCGGCCACCGAGCGCGCGGCCGAACTCATCGCGAAACTCATGGCACGCCTGGGCTATTCGCGCTACGCCAGCCAGGGCGGGGATGCCGGTTCCTTCATCGCGCCCCAACTGGGCCGCATCGACACCGCACATGTGGTCGGCGTGCACCTCAACGACCCGATCACCATCCCGTCCTGGGACGACGACGGGTCGGACTACGGTCCGGAGGACCAGCGGAGGCTGGCCGAACTCCAGGACTGGTCGAGCCAGGACCGTTCCGCCTACGCCATGGTGCACTCCACCCGACCCCAGACCCTCGCCCCAGCGGTCGCGGATTCCCCGGCGGGTATGATGACCTGGATTCTGGATGTGGTACAGACGTACGTGAATCCGGAGCGGTCGCGGCCGGACACGGCCATGGACCGCGATCTGCTGCTGACCAACCTGTCCATCCTCTGGTTCACCAATACGGCCGGGTCGTCCATGCGGCTGTACCTCGAATCCCAGCAGTGGGGTGCGGAACTGACGAACTCCGGAGTACCCACCGGTGTCGCGACCTTCCCGGGTGGGACCAGCATTCGCGGCCTCGCCGAGAAGCAGAACACCGTCGTGCACTGGTCGGAGTTCGACCGCGGCGGGCATTTCGCCGCCATGGAAGCACCCGATCTGCTCACCGCCGATCTGCGTGAGTTCTTCCGCGAACTGCGCTGATCGACCATCCCTAGCGCAGGGTTTCGATCCACCGCCGCGTATCCGCCGGGTCGATGACATCATCGAGTTCCAGCACGGTCGCGGCGGTGAGCGCCTTGCCATTGGCGTAGGCGAGTCGCACCAGATTGTCGAATGCGGTGGCGCGCTCGGCCGGATCCTCGATGGCGGCGAGTTCCTTGGCGAAGCCGAGCCGCACCGCGCCCTCCAGGCCCATGCCGCCGATCTCCCCGGTGGGCCAGGCGACGATGAAGCGCGGGGCGCGGAACGAGCCCGCCGCCATGGCCTGCGCGCCCAGGCCGTAACCCTTGCGCAGGATGACGGTGCCCCACGGCACCGTCAGTGCGGCCGCGTCGATGAACAGGCGGCTGAACTTGGTGACCGTGGCGTGCGTCTCGGCCTCCGGTCCGACCATGAAACCGGGTGTGTCGCAGAGTGATACGATCGGCAGCCCGTGCGCGTCGCAGAGCCGCAGGAAGGCGCTGAGCTTGTCGGCGGCGGGGGCGTCGATGGCGCCGCCGAGGTGGTGACAGTCGTTGGCGATGAGCCCGAAGGGACGGCCCTGGACCCGTACCAGCGCGGTCACCACGCCGACGCCCCAGTCGCGCCGTAGCTCCAGCACCGAACCGATATCGGCGACGGCCTCGATGGCGGCGCGAATATCGAAGGCGCGCAAACGATTCTCCGGCACCACATGCCGGGACAGCCGCGGGTCGGGTGCCGTCCACTCGGTGTCCACGCCCTGGAAATAGGCCAGATACCGGCGTGCGACGGCGACCGCCTCGGCCTCGTCGGCGGCCACCACGTGTACCACGCCGTTGCGGCGCTGCACCTCGACCGGGCCGATGTCCTCGGGCGCGTACACGCCCAGCCCGCCGCCGGAGATCATGGCCGGGCCACCCATGCCGATATTGGCCTCCGGCGTGGCGATGACGACATCGCACATGCCGAGCAGGGCGGCGTTCCCGGCGAAGCAGCGGCCGGACACGATGCCGATGAGTGGGACCGTGCCGGACAGCGCGCCCATGGCACGGAAGGTGGTGACGTCGAGGCCGGAGATGCCGGAGTAGTCGGTGTCTCCGGGCCGCCCGCCGCCGCCCTCGGTCCAGAACACCACCGGAAGTCGTTGTTCCCGAGCCAGTTCCAGCATGCGATCGGTCTTGGCGTGATTGCGCATGCCCTGGGTGCCCGCCAGCACGGTGTAGTCGTAGGACATGACCACCGCGCGGGTCGACGCCACGCCGAAGCGGTCGGCGTTGACGGTGGCGATACCGGCGACGAGGCCGTCGGCGGGGGTATTGGCGATGAGGTCGTCGGGGCTGCGGCGCAGGCGCTGGGCCGCGACCGCGAGGGCTCCGTACTCGATGAAACTGCCCTCGTCGACCAGGTCGGCGATGTTCTCCCGCGCCGTGCGCCGACCGAGGCGGTGCCGTTTGGCCACGGCCTCCGGGCGCGCCTCGTCGCGGGTGCGGCGGTGGCGTTCGCGCACCTCGGCCAGGTCGTCGCGCACCGCGTCGAGGTCCGCCGACTCGAGGCCGACCGTCGCGCCGTCGTGGTCGGCCTCGGTCCAGATCAGCAGCGGCGTATGGGGGTCCACCACGCTGCCGGGCGCGACCAGGGCGCGGCGCACCCGCAGCGGTTGCTCGGCGCGCACCACGTGCTGCATCTTCATGGCCTCCAGCACCGCCACCTCGGCACCGGCCGCGATCAGCGTGCCCGCCTCGACCACGCTGACGACCGTGCCGCCCAGCGGGGAGCGCAGCGCCTGCTCGTCGTCGGCCAGTTCGGGTTCCGCGGCCACCGGTGTCGGCGTCGCCGCGGCGGCGGGCGCGATATCGACCGCCCGGGAGAGGAGTTCGCCGACCTGCCGCTCGAACCATACGGTCGACACCGCCGCGCCGTCGGCCAGGGCGTCGAGCACCGCCCGCTGGAGCGCGATATTGGTGTCGACGCCGCCGATATCGGTCTCGGCCAGTGCGTCGGCGCAGCGACGCAGCGCGGCCGGATACGACGGCCCCCGGGCGATGACCTTCGCCAGCAGCGAGTCGAAACGCGCGCCCTGCCGCATGCCCGGATAGGCGGCGGTGTCGACGCGGACCCCGATCCCGCTCGGGGGCGTGAACCGGTGCAGGAGTCCGGTGCCGGGCAGCACCTCACCTCCGGCGGTGACGGTCTCGGCGTTGAGCCGTGCCTGGACCGCGTATCCGCGCGCACGGATCGCCTCGATACCGAGGTCGTCGAGCGTGCGCCCCCGGGCCAGGTCCAATTGGACGGCCACCAGGTCCAGGCCGGTGACCTCCTCGGTCACGGTGTGTTCGACCTGGAGTCGCGGATTCACCTCGAGGAACCACGCGTCGTCGCCCGACACCAGGAACTCGACGGTGACCACGCCCCGGCAGGCCACCGATTCCGCCAACCGCACCGCGTACTCGTGCAGCGCGGTCCGCAGCGGCGCATCCAGATTCGGGGCGGGCGCGATCTCGACGAGTTTCTGCTGCCGCCGCTGCACACTGCAATCCCGGTCGCCGACCGCGACCGCGCGGCGACCGTCCGCGACGATCTGCACCTCGATATGCCGGGCCTCGCCCACCAGCGCCTCGGCGTAGACGGCGGCATCCCCGAATCCGGATCGGGCCTCGGACCGGCAGCGCTCGTACGCCTCGGACAGCCGGGCCGGATCGCGCACCACACGCATACCGCGACCGCCGCCTCCGCTCGCAGCCTTGACCATGATCCCGCCGGGATGGTCGGCGAGCAGCGCGCCGATCTCGGCGAGGCCGGCGTCCGCGGCGGTGGCGGCCAGTACCGGTACACCGGCGCGCGCCGCGGCGGCGCGGGCGGCGACCTTGTCGCCGAAGACGCGCAGCACATCGGGGGAGGGGCCGACGAACACCAGGTCCGCCGCCGCGCAGGATTCGGCGAACGCGGCACTCTCGCTGAGGAATCCATAGCCCGGGTGGACGAGCGCGCCGGGCCCGGCCGTGCGGGCCGCCTTCACGACGGCAGCGATGTCGAGGTAGGCCGCGGCGCCGTCGCCGGGCAATTCCAGGGAGTCGTCGGCCAATCGCACCCACAGCCCGTCCGGCTCGTCCACGCCGTACAGCGCGAGCGTCGTGGCACGGCGCTCGCGCGCGGTGCGCACCACCCGAACGGCCACTTCTCCCCGGTTCGCCACCACGATGTGCATCCCGACAGTCTCACCGACGCCGCCGTCGGCGTCACGCGGAGCGGCGGCCGGTTACCGACTGGACGGCCGTGTCCGCACGGGTGCCGACATGCCATTGATGCAAATGTCCAGGTAATCCGACCTTTCGGTCATATCATTGCGCTATGCCCACCAATCGGATCGAGGGGCGTACCGCGGTGTTCGCCGAGTGGGCTTGGCAGACACTGCTGGTGATCGGCGTGTGCTCGGCCGTGCTCGGGCTGGCGACGGCGGTCTGGCCGAACAAGTCCACCACCGTGGCGGGCACCCTGTTCGGATTGGTCCTGCTGGCCACCGCCGCGGTGCAGGCGATCGTGGCATTCGGTGCGAAGATACCGACCGCGCTGCGATTCCTGGAGTTCCTCAGCGCCCTGCTGGCGGCCGCCCTGGGCTACTGGTGCCTCGGCAGCGGCGAATGGGTCCCGCTGCTGGGCATGTGGGTCGGCATGGGCTGGATGGCGCGCGGTGTGGTGCTGGCGCTGGTGGCGGCCTGGTCGGACGAGCTCGCGGGCGCGGGACGGCAGGAGCTGGTCGGGCTGACCACGACGGTCGTCGGCCTCGTGGTGGCGGTGGCACCGTTCCATTCGATCGCCACCCTGTCGGTGGTGGTCGGCCTGTTCACCCTCGCACTGGGCGTCTCCGAGGTGCTGACTGCCGTGCGCGTCGAGCGCACCGCCGAGCAGATCATCGGAACGTACTGATCCGCCCGACGTCCGCGGCGACCCGGAGGTCCGTCCATTGCCCGATGGTCTCGGGTGGTGTCCGGATGTCTTCTCCGCATGTGTTCTCCGCGCGGTCGGTTACCTCACCCGTCCCTATATCGTCTACCGCAGCCGCGACACCGCCCGGTGCGCGGCTGGGACGTGCGCAACAAGGCCCCTCTCCGCGCCCCGGCGTGACCGGCCACCATCCATCAGACGGAGGAACTCTTGCCGACCGAAACCGCGTGCCGTACCGAACAACCGGTGATCGACTTCCCGTTGCCGCCGCACCCGGACTGTGCGGCGTACGAGGCGAGTTGGGCGGTCCGCCTGGCCGACACCGATACCCGGGAGCGGCTGCGCCTCGACGGCATCGCGCGGTACGCCATGGATATCGGCTACGACCAGCTGCGCGCCGCCGAGGACGGGCATCTGCATCCGGCCTGGCTGGTGCGGCGCACCGTGATCGACGTGCTGCGGCCGATCCGGTTCGGTGACCGGGTGCGGCTGCGGCGCTGGCCGTCGGCGCTGTCCAACCGCTGGTTCAACGCCCGCATCCAGATCCACAGCGATCAGGGTGGAACGGTCGAGGTCGAGCAGTTCCTCATCAATGTGGACCCGCGGGCGGGGCGTCCGGCCCGCATGACCGACCGCTTCATGTCGCCCATGCTGGCCGTGACCACCGAACACCGGCTGCGCTGGAAGGCCGCGCTGCGCGAGCAGACCGCCCCCGCCACCGAATCCCGCCCCTTCCCGCTGCGCGCCACCGATTTCGACCGCCACGACCACGTGAACAACGCCGTCCACTGGCAGGCCGTGGAGGAGGCTCTGACCGCCCATCCGGACCTGCACGAGCGACCGCACCGAGCCATCGTCGAACACGTCGGCCCGGTCATGTCGGGCAACGACGTCACCCTGCGCGGTTGGCGGACCGATACCGGACTGCACGTGCAGTTGGAGATCGACGGCACGGCGCGGACCCTCGCGAGCGTCACGCCGCTCGACTGACCGACGGCCGGATCAGCGCAGGGTCTCGAGCACCCGGTGGGCGAACTCCTCGGCGTCGGTGCGGATGCCATTGTGCGCGCCGGGGAATTCGGTGACGCTGAGGCCGAGCCGGTCCGCGATCGCCGCGGCCGGCCGGTAGGGCAGGCAGCCGCGCGTCTCGCGGCCCGCCGCAAGCACCAGACGGGCGGCGTGCGGCGCCAGGGCCGCGTAATCCGGTTGGTACGAGGTGAATTCACGTAGCTCGTACTCGATCATGAGCGGCCCGTTGGCGGCCAGGCGCGCCCACATCTCGGCGGTGCGCGGCGGCAGCTCCGCCACCTCGGGCGCGGGTTTCATCGCGCCCCCGATACCGGCCAGGAACCTTGCCCCGGCGGCCGCCGGGCCGTCGCTGCGGTGGAGGGCGTAGACCTCCTCGACCATGGCGCGGTGTGCGGCGGCGTCGGGCAGGACGGCGAAACAGGGTGGCTCATGGGCGATCAGGGCGCGCACCCGATCGGGGTGCCGGGCCAGCAGGTCCAGGCCGACGATCGCGCCGTTGCTGGTCCCGCACACGTACGCGGGTTCGTCACTCAGGTGGTCGAGCAGGTGGTACGCGTCATCGCTCTGCACGGCCACGGCCTGCCGCTCCGGGTGGCCGCTGTCCAGGGTGCTGCGGGAGTAGCCGCGCGGGTCGAGTGAGGCGACGGTGAAATGCCGCTCGAGTATCTCCGCCATGGCGTCGAAGACGCCCGCGTCTCCGCCGCCGCCGGGGATCATGAGCAGCAGCGGTCCGCTGCCGCGCATCTCGTAATAGACGGTCGCGCCCGGGACCTTCAGGGTGCCGGATCTCCATGTTCCGGATGTCATTCGCACTGCTCCTTGCCGGTAGGACGCCACTGCTCGAGCGTGCGGTGCAGGGCGTCGAGGATGTGTTCCCACGAGATGTCGGTGGGACGGGAGTGGGCGAAGCCACCGGCCGCCTCCAAGGTGGCGAAGCCGTGGAAGGTGCTGCGCAGCAGCCGAACCGCGTCGGTGGCCGCGGGCTCGTCGAGTCCGTAGCCGCGCAGCAGGGCGGTGGTCAGTTCGATCGTGCGCAGGAAGGCCGGGTGATCGCTCACCTCGGCCGGATCCAGGCGCATCTGGGTGGCGGCGTAGCGGCCCGGATGGTCGAGCACATAGCCGCGATAGGCCCCGGCGAATCCGAACAGCGCCGCCCGACCCGACCGCCCGGCCATCGCCACCACGATCCGATCGGCCATCTCGCCCGACGCCAGCAGCGCGATCCGCACCCGCAGATCGTGCAGGTTGCGCACATGCGCGTACAGGCTCGGGTCCTTGACACCGAAGGTCCGCGCCACGGCGGACAGGGTCACCCTGTCGAACCCGATCTCGTCGGCGAGTTCGGCCGCGGCGCCGGTGATTCGATCGGCCGTGAGGCCCGCGCGCGGGGACATGCGACTCCCTTCTTCCTACTATGATTAGGTTATTACCTAATATAATTAGGTTCGCGAGAAATGCACAGAGCGCCTGGTGATCGGCGGTTCGGTAGTCCTGAGGTATCAGTCGGCGCTGTCGCGGTTCGCTCACGCGGTGGATGTGCGCGCGGATGGCGCGACATAGCGTGGCCGTATGTCCGGTTCGCCTGCCGCATCGTCTCGTGTCCGCCGGATCGGGGAGATCGATGTCCTGCGGGGATTCGCGTTGTTCGGGATCCTGGTCACCAATGTCGTGGTCCTCACGACGCTGCTGTCGTTCACCGGTACGGACGACGACCCGCGCCACCTCTACGACGGGACGATCGACCGGTTCGTCTACGCGGTCGTCGACGGGCTGTTCCTCGGCCGGTTCTACCTGCTGTTCGCGTTCCTGTTCGGCTACTCGTTCACCCTGCAGATCGCTGCGGCCGAGCGGGCGGGAGCGCGTCCGGTGCCACGCCTGCTGCGGCGATGCCTGACACTGCTCCTGATCGGCCTCGCGCACGTCATGCTGCTCTGGTTCGGCGATATCCTCACCCTCTACGCGGCGCTGGGGCTGATACTGGTGCTGGTGCGCAAGATCCGGCCCCGGACGGCGTTCATCGCCGGGGTGCTGCTGTACCTGGTGTTCGTGGCGTTCTCCTTCCTGCCCGGCAGCGGCGAGATCGAAGGTCTCCGCGCCGTTTTCGACCTCCAGGCCATGCGGGCGGGCTACACCGGAAGTCCCGCCGACACCTTCCGGGCCCAACTCGACACCGCGCCGGTGTTCATGCTCCTCATCTGGCTCACGCAGGGCGTTCCGAGCCTGGGCATGTTCCTCATCGGCATGGCGGCCGGGAAGCGGCGGATCTTCGAGAACGCCGATCTGCTGCGCCGCTGGACACGTATCGGTCTCGTCGCGGGCGGGCTCGTCGGACTGCCGGTGTCGCTCGTGACCCTCTTCTTCGCGACCAGGGACGGCGACCTGCCCCCGTACTGGTACGGCGTGCAGGAATTGGTGAATCCGGTGGTGACACTGGGCTACATGGCGGTCATCGTCTGGCTGGCGCACGGTCGCTGGGCGGGCGGGATCGCGCGCCTGGCCCCCGCCGGTCGCATGGCGGCGAGCAACTACATCCTGCAATCGGTGGTGATGATGCTGGTGTTCACCGGGTACGGGCTGGCGCTGGCGGATCGGGTCGCCCCCGCCATCGCGGTCGGTATCGCACTGGCGACCTACATCGCGCAGCTGTGGTTCAGCACGTGGTGGTTGCGCAGTCACGGCTACGGGCCGGTCGAGTGGCTTTTGCGCGCGGCCACCTACCGGCGGTGGCCGCGGTGGCGCCGCGATGTCGCCACCGCGGCGAACCGCTGATCCGGCCCGCAGCTGATCCGGCCCGCACCCGAGAACGCTGCGCTCCCTCGGCGCGATGGATTGCGCGGCCCGCGCACGACGTAGCGGGGCCATGGCGAAACATGCGATACCGGAGCCGGATTCGCCCGGGAGACCGCCGCGCCCGCTATCGCGGAGAACGGCCGATATCGAATCGCCTGGCGGGCATGAGCATTCCCATACTGGTCGTCTTCGGAGCCGAGGGCGGACGCGCCAACCCCGCATCCGCGCGCGGGTACCGCGCGATCCCCGGCGTTCGCATCGAAACGCTGGCCGGTTGATCGACCTCCCTTATGCCCGACACGTGGAATCCTCAACGCACTGCGGGTATGTTGAACAAGCACAGGAAGTTCGAGCCGCCGTGCCGTACCGCAGCGGTGGCCGCGGACCGATCGCACAGCGGAGGGATAGGGGCGTGGGATGGGGCGCGCCGACGAACCGGGCCCACATATCACCAAGTGCAACGGCCACGAAGCTCGGTGGTGCCGGATCGACGGTGAGGTGCACGTCTTGAGCGTGCATCTGCAGAACCAGCCGGAACAGGTGTTCCAGGAGCCCGTAATCCTGGGCACCGCATACGATTACATGCCGCTCGCACTCTGGAAACAGGTGCAGCGCGACCGGGGCGCGGATCTGTCCTGACCGCACCCCGCCGGTATCGTCAGGCCGGGCGGTCGGCTGGGTGGCGATTCCGAACGGCCTACCAAGCCTCGATCAGGGGGACCTCGTGGTCCCGTTGCCGCCATTGCGCGTCGAGGCGGGCGATGCGCTCCGGGGCGGCGATGCCGTGCACGCCCGCGATCTTGCCGTCTCGCATGTCGAAGACGACCACACCCCGGACCTGGTCGTCGACCGTGGCGACCATGGCGGGGGAGCCGTTGACCACGGCGGCGTGAATCGGGGTTCCGGTAGTAATCGCCGAAAATCGGGCGGATATGGGGTAGTTGCCTGGTAGAGGTGGGTTTCGTGCCGGGAGGAATTGTTCCGGTATTTCACGCTGACGCCAGCGGATTTGGCGCTCGTCGATCCGGGCCGGGTAATCACCCACGCTGCCAGTCGTGGGACCACTGACAGCATGATGAAGTGGAACAAGTTGTCGCGCTGTCGATCGGCGAACGCGACGTTTCCGAACGACGAATATGCAGCAGTAGAGGATGTTCTGCAATCGGAAAAGGGGGAAACCTCTGCCCCCCGAGGCGCTGACGTCCCGGGGCCAGAGGCTTCAGTAGGAGTTAGTGAGGGTCAGTCGATGACATGCGAATCGCTCAAAGGCTGGCTCTTGTCCAGCAGCGTCTCGCGGTTGAGGCGATCTTTGTTCACGACTGTGACGTCGGCGTGGTACGGCTGCAGAATGATCTGCGCATCGCCCAAATAGCCGGACTTCTTGCTTTTTTCGATCATTCCGACTTCGGGCCCAATCCAGGCGAGGAAGACATCACGCACGGTTGTTTCGCCAGCACCGTCACCTTGTACGCCGTCGATTCTGACCAGCGCGTACTGGATTTGATCGTCCTCGAGTAGTGGGACGATGTTCTCGACGCCGCCCTCCCCTCCGGCGGTGAAATGCACCGTGGATGCTCCGACATAGTTGAGGAGTAGCCACCCGGAGGTGGTGCCGTTCTCGCTGAACAAGCTGTTTCGCGCCTCGCGCAGTTCTGCCTCGTTGTCGACCTTCAAAGACATAATACCTCCCTGAGTTCCGAGCCCCCGCAGGACACCGTGGCATAGCCCCGGCGTGCAGCTCGACCCCGTTGTCGACTCCCCTTAACTTCAGGCTAACCGCTCTTCGGCGATCGCGTACCTGAAATGGGTTCCCCTGCACGGTGTTACGGACCCGGCGGCAGAGTATGCGACTCGGCCGGGCCCAGCATCGGGTCGCCGTCGAGCAGCGGTTCGGGCAGCCAGGCGCCGACGGCGCGCTCGCGGCGCGCCGCGGCCGAGCGCAGCCGGTCCAGCGCCAGATTGGTGACGATCCTGGTCAACCAGGCCTCGGGAACCTCCACGTAGGCTCGGTCGGCCGCCGGCCACCGCAGGAAGGCGTCCTGCACCGTGTCCTCGGCATCGGCGGCCGACCCGAGCAGCCGGTCAGTCGGCGATGTAGCGCAGCAGCACCGCGGTGGAGAATTGTCGCGTCTCGGCCAGACGGAGCGGGATGTGCTTGTCCAGCGGCGGGAACATCGGGGTGCCGCCGCCGAGCAGGATCGGCGAGACGAACACGTGGTACTCGTCGATCAGGCCGTGCGGCAGCAGATCGGCGGCGAGGGTCGCGCCACCGACCTCCATGACGCCGTCACCGCCGGCCTTGAGCGCGCGGACTTCCTCGACCGCGTTGTCGCTGACCAGGGTGCTGTTCCAGTGGACTTCGGTGAGCGTGCGCGAGAAGACGACCTTCGGCTTGGTGGTCCAGAGCTTGGCGAAGTCGCGCTCGACGGGGGGAGCGTCCTCGGACACATGCGGCCAGTATTCGGCCATCAACTCGTACAGGCGACGGCCGTGCAGCGAGATCTCGAGCTCGCGGAAGCGATCATTGTGGAACTGGTGCAGCTCGTCGTCCGGGGTGGTCCAGTCGATGCTGCCGTCCCGGTCGTTGATGTAGCCGTCCAGGGATACGCCGAAGGTGTAGACAAGTTTCCGCATAACCGGTTGGACCTCGCGCGGACTCGAAATTCATCGGCGCTCAGCGAGATTTCCGTGTAGATCAGGCGATCGGCCGCCATGATTCCGGCGCACCCGCCGCCGATCACGACCACAGCGGTGTCCTCGCCGGCAATCCATGACCTCTACTACGCCCGTCACCACCGCGACCCTGTCCGTACCCGATGGCACGCTGTACTACGAACTGCGCGGGCAAAGGCCCGCTGATCGCCGTGGTCGGGGCCCCCATGGGCGCGGGGGAGTTCCAGGGGTTGGCCGAAGCCCTCTCCTCGGACTTCACCGTACTCACCACCGATCCCCGGGGGCATGGCAGCAGTGTGCTGACCGATCCGGAGCAGGACCCGACCCCACCGGCTCGCGCGGATGATCTCGCCCGGCTGATCCGCCAGGTCGACGCCGGTCCCGCCGTGGTGTTCGGTTCCAGCGGTGGTGCCGTGACCACGCTGGCGCTGGTCGCGGCGGCTCCGGAGCTGGTGTCTGTCGCGATCCCGCACGAGATATCGAGGCCCTGCGGGCTGCGGATACGCGAATCGTGGTAGGCATCGGCGCGGAGTCGACCGGCCAGGTGTGCGACCGCACGTCGCGCGCCCTCGCCGCCGCACTGCGCACCGAGCCGGTGGTGTTCCCCGGCGACCACACCGGATTCCTGGCCGATCCCGTCGGCTTCGCAGGGACCCTGCGTGCCCTGCTGTCTTGAATCTCTTCCGTCGCACACCACCCGGCCCGGCGTCGGCTGTGTGAGGATGGGCGGCGTTCGTTCAGGTCGGTACGTGAGGAGCAGTTGGTGAGAGTTCGATACCTCATGGGATTGCCGGTGGCGGTCATGGCCATGGTGCCGGTGTTCGGGTTCGCCGCTACGGGCACGGCCCAGGCGCGGGTGCAGACGTACAGCTGCACTGCCGAGTCGTGGGGCGGTGAGCAGCTCGGCCCGGTGACCGTCGAGTCGAAGTACGGTGTGCGCGCGGCCAAGGGGCTGGCCAAGACGGAATGGCGCGGGGAGGCCGAGTACGCCACCATCGAATGCACTCCCGTCTAGTGCATCCGGCCCCGTCGTCGAACACATCGGGCCCGCCGCGGATATCGCGGCGGGCCCGATGTCTGTGTGCGAGAGGCTAACCGGTGAACACCGCCGCCTGCTCGGCGAGATCCAGCAGTGGCTGCGGGAAGATGCCGAGTACCAGGGTGGCCGCCGCGGTGACGGCGATAACGGTGGTGGTGAGGGTCGGGTAGACCAGCGTCGGCGGGTCCTCCGGCGGATCGGTGAAGAACATGAGCACGATGACGCGGACGTAGAAGAACGCCGCCACCGCGCTGGTGATCACGCCGACGATGACCAGCGGTGTGGCCCCGCCCGACGCCGCTGCCTCGAACACCGCGAACTTGCTGATGAAACCGCTGGTGAGCGGGATGCCCGCGAAGGAGAGCAGGAACAGCGCGAAGATCGACGCCAGCCAGGGGGAGCGGCGGCCGAGCCCGGCCCAGGCCGACAGCGTCGTGGCCTCGTCGCCGTTGCGATCGCGGATCAGGGTCACCACGGCGAAGGCTCCGACGGTGCCGAGCCCGTAGGCGACCAGATAGAACAGCACCGAGGAGATGCCCGCGGTATTCGCCGCCACCAGCGCGGTGAGAATGAAGCCCGCGTGCGCGACCGACGAGTAGGCGAGCATGCGCTTCATATCGGTCTGGGTGATGGCGAGTACCGCGCCGACGACCATGGTCGCGATGGCGACGGCCGCGAGGATGGGCCGCCAGTCGTCGCGCAGTCCGGGCACGCCCACGTACAGCACGCGCAGCAGCGCGCCCACCGCCGCGATCTTGGTGGCGGCGGCCATGAAGCCGGTGACCGGTGTCGGCGCGCCCTGGTACACATCCGGCACCCAGGACTGGAACGGCACCGCGCCGATCTTGAACAGCAGGCCGACCGCCAGCATGGCAACACCCAGAACGGCGAGGGTGCGCTCCCCGCTGTCGCGGGAGATCGCCTCGGCGATGCCGGACAGGCGCACGCTGCCCGCGTACCCGTACAGCAGTGCCATGCCGTAGAGGAAGAACGCCGACGAGAACGCGCCCAGCAGGAAGTACTTCAGCGCCGCCTCCTGCGAGAGCAGTCGCCGCCGCCGAGCCAGCCCGCACAGCAGATACAGCGGCAGCGACAGCACCTCGAGCGCCACGAACATGGTGAGCAGGTCGTTCGAGGCAGGGAACAGCATGAGCCCGCCCACCGCGAACATGGCCAGCGGGAACACCTCGGTGGTTGCCACACCGGCCCGCGCGGCCGCGAGTTCGTCGCTGCTGCCGGGGGTGGCGGCGGCCTGCGGGGTGAAGGCGTCCACGCCCTTGGACGCGGTCAGGCTCCACGTGCCGGGGCCTTCCCGGCGCACCGGATTCCGGTCGGCGCGCCGCTCGGCGAGGAACAGCAGGCCGAGAATCGACACCACCAGGATGGTGCCCTGCAGGAACAGGGTCACCCCGTCGATGGCGACCGCGCCGACCACGGCGGTGGCCTCGGTGCCGCGCAGTCCGATGACCGCGCCGAGCGCCACCGCCAGACCGCCGAGGCCGAGCACCAGATGCGAGCCATAGCGGAACCGCCTGGGCAGGAACGCCTCCACCAGCACCATCACCACGGCCACGCCGAAGACGATGAGCATGGGGGACAGGTCCCGGTACTCGATGCTGGGCGCGGGGACGGTCGCGGCGAGCAGCGAGTCCGACACCGCGGCGAACCGTGCCTCGGAGACAGCTGCGAGAAGGGGAGTACCGCTCACTTGTGTGCACCTCCGGTGTGCGTGGATTCGGTCGCGGCCTCGGGTCGCACCGTCGGCGCCGGATCCTGCTTACCGATGGTGGTGAGCGTGCGCGCCACCGCCGGGTCGATGGCGTCCAGCGCCGGTTTCGGGTACGCGCCCAGGAAGATCAGCGCCCCGATCAGCGGCACCACCACCGCGAGTTCGCGCGGCAGCAGGTCGTAGATCTTGTCGCTGCCCTCCTTCGCCGGGCCGGTCATCATGCGCTGGTACATCCACAGCACGTAGAGCGCCGCGAGCACCAGTGCGCTGGCGGCGAAGACGGCCGCCACCGGGTAACGGTTGAAGGTGCCGACCAGCACCAGGAATTCGCTCACGAACGGCGCCAGCCCGGGCAGGGACAGGGTGGCCAGTCCGGCGATGAGGAACGTTCCGGCCATGACCGGCGCGACCTTCTGCACCCCGCCGTAGTCGGCGATGACGCGGGTGCCGCGGCGCGACACCAGGAATCCGGCGATGAGGAACAGCGCCGCCGTCGAGATGCCGTGGTTGACCATGTACAGCGTCGCTCCGGATCCGCCCTGGCTGGTCATGGCGAAGATACCCAGGATGATGAAGCCGAAGTGCGAGATCGAGGTGTAGGCGATGAGCCGCATGACATCGGTCTGCCCGATGGCCAGCAGGGCCCCGTAGATGATGCCGATGACCGCGAGCGCGCTGATGATCGGCGCGTAATCCGATGCGGCGGTGGGGAACAGCAGCAGGCAGTAACGCAGCATGCCGAAGGTGCCGACCTTGTCCACGATGGCCATCATGAGCACCGCGCTGGCCGGGGTGGCGGCCACGGCGGCGTCCGGCAGCCAGGTGTGCAGCGGCCACAGCGGCGCCTTCACCGCGAAGGCGAACATGAAGCCGAGGAAGATGGCGTTGAGCACCGCCGGTCCGGCCCCGAGCTGACCGGAGTTGGCGGCCTCCATGACGGCCCGGAAGTCGAAGGTGCCGTTCTCGCCGCCGATGCCCTCGCGCACGGTGAGCACGTACAGCCCGATCACCGCGGCCAGCATGATCAGCCCGCCGAACAGGTTGTACAGCAGGAACTTCACCGCTGCCCGGGACCGCTGCTGCCGCAGTGCCACATCGGTGATGCGCGGCCCGAATCCGCCGATGAGGAAGTACATCGGGATGAGCATCACTTCGAACACCACGTAGAACAGCAGGATGTCCAGGGCGGTGAAGGAGACCAGCACCATGGCCTCGACCACGAGCGTGAGCGCCATGTAGTAGTGCGTCACCCGAGGCCCGCTGCCCACCGAGCGTTCGTCGTTCCACCCGGCGAGGATGAGCAGCGGCACCAGCCCGGCGGTGAGCAGCACCAGCACCAGGGCGATGCCGTCCATGCCGACGGTGTATCCGGCTCCGAAGGCCGGTATCCACTCGTGTGATTCGACGAATTGGAAGTGCTCACCTCCGGGCACGAACCGGGTGGCGAGCCAGATCCCGATGCCGAGGGTGCCCAGTGAGACGAGCAGCGCCCAGGCGCGGGCGGCGGTGCGCCAGGCTCCGGGTATCAGCAGGGTGAGCGCGGCACCGGCGAGCGGTGTCACCCACAGCGTTGTCAGCCAAGGAAACTCGCTCACAGGTACCTCACCGCCAGCAGGGCGGCGGCCACCAGGGCCGCGCCGGTGAACATGGACAGGGCGTAGGACCGCACGAATCCGGTTTGCGCGCGCCGGATTCGAGCCGACAGGCCACCGATGACTGCGGCGGTGGTGTTGACCAGGCCGTCGATCCCGCGATTGTCGACGAAGACCAGCGAGCGGGTCAGGTGCCGGCCCGGCCGCATGAACGCGGCCTCGTTGACGGCGTCGTGGTAGAGATCGCGGCGGGCGGCGACGGTGAGTGCGTTGCCCGCGGGGGCGAGCACCGGGATGCCCCGTTTGGCGTACTGGTCGTAGGCCACCCACACACCCGCCGCGACCACGGCGAGGGCGAAGAAGGTGATCATCCAGATCGGGATCACCGGTTCACCGTGATGCGATCCGACCACCGGGGCGAGCCAATTCTGCAGCGAGGAACCGAAGGCCAGCATCGCGCCCGAGGCCACCGAGCCCAGCGCGAGCAGGATCATCGGCCCGGTCATGCTCACCGGCGCTTCGTGCGGATGCGCATCCTCGTGCCAGCGTTTCTCACCGAAGAAGGTGAGCAGCATGACGCGGGTCATGTAGAAGGCGGTGACGCCCGCGCCGACCAGCGCCGCGATACCGGTCACCCAGCCGCCCCACCCGCCGTAGGCGAAGGCGGATTCGATGATGCGGTCCTTGGAGAAGAATCCCGCGAACGGCGGCACCCCGATGATCGCCAGGTACCCGAGTCCGAAGGTGATGTAGGTGATCGGCAGGAACTTGCGCAGTGCGCCGTAGCGGCGCATATCGGTTTCGTCGTTCATGGCGTGCATGACCGATCCGGCTCCGAGGAACAGTCCGGCCTTGAAGAAGCCGTGCGTCAGCAGGTGCATGATGGCCGCGGCGTAGCCGACCGGCCCCAGTCCCGCCGCCAGCACCATGTATCCGATCTGACTCATGGTGGAGGCGGCCAGGGCCTTCTTGATGTCGTCCTTGGCGCAGCCGATGATCGCGCCGTAGAGCAGCGTCACCGCGCCGACCGCCATGACCGCGGCCTGCGCGCCGGGAGCCAGGTCGAAGATGGCGTTGGAGCGGGCGATCAGATACACACCGGCGGTGACCATGGTGGCCGCGTGGATGAGCGCGGACACCGGGGTCGGGCCTTCCATGGCGTCCCCGAGCCAGGATTGCAGCGGCACCTGCGCGGATTTGCCGCACGCGCCGAGCAGCAGCAGCAATCCGATGGCGGTGAGGGTGCCCTCGCCCGCCGCCGACGCGGCCCCGAACACGGTCTGGAAGTCCACGCTGCCGAAGGTGGCGAACATGATCATGAGCGCGATGGCCAGGCCGATATCACCGACGCGGTTGACCACGAACGCCTTCTTGGCGGCCGTCGCCGCGGACGGCTTGTGGTACCAGAATCCGATCAGCAGGTAGGAGGCGAGACCGACACCCTCCCAGCCCAGATACAGCACCAGGTAGTTGTCGGCGAGCACCAGCACCAGCATGGCGGCGAGGAAGAGGTTCAGGTAGGCGAAGAATCGCCGCCGCCCCGGATCGCCTTTCATGTAGCCGACCGAGTAGATGTGGATGAGCGATCCGACTCCGGTGATGAGGAGTGCGAAGCACATCGACAGCTGGTCGAGTTGCAGGGCGAAGTCGACGCTCAGCCCGGTGACCGGCACCCAGCTGAAGAAGGCGTGGTGCACGGCGCGGTCGGCGTCGGCACGGCCGAGCATCTCCACGAACGCCCACGCGGCGACGCCGAACGAGCCCAGCGCCATGAGGGTGCCGACCCAGTGGCCCCACCTATCGCTGAATCGTCCGACCAACAGCAGGAATACGGCACCGGCCAGCGGCAGTGCGGGCAGCAGCCACAGCATCATCGTCTGCGTATCCATATCAGTACCGCAGCAGATTCGCGTCGTCGACCGAGGTCGAGCGGCGGGCACGGAAGATGGTCATGATGATGGCCAGTCCCACCACGACCTCGGCGGCGGCGACCACCATGGTGAAGAAGGCGAAGACCTGCCCGTCGAGATTGCCGTGCTGGCGGGCGAAGGTGACGAAGGCCAGATTCACCGCGTTGAGCATCAGCTCGATGCACATGAACACCACGATGGCGTTGCGCCGCACCAGCACACCGGCCGCGCCGATGGTGAACAGTAGTGCGGACAGATACAGGTAGTTGTCCGGATTCACCGCGAGCCTTCCTCGTCCGAGCTGTCGGAGTGGTTGTGGCCGTTGCCGTTCCCGTTGGTGACCGAGAGCGCGGCGGCTTCGTTGTGTGCGCGCCGTCGGCGGTGCCGCAGGATGGTGCTGACCGACTGTTCCTCGAAGGATCCGTCGGGCAGCCGGGCCGGGGTGTCGACGGCGTTGTGGCGGGCGTACACACCGGGCGTGGGCAGCGGCGTGACCCGGGTACCGTCCCGGAACCGCTGCTTGGACAGTTCGCGCTGATCGGTGCGCGGCCCGAACTTCTCGCGGTGCGCCAGCACCATCGCGCCGATGGTGGCGGTGATCAGCAGCGCGCCGGTGAGTTCGAAGGCCCACACGTACCGCACGAAGATCAGCTCGGCGAGCTGCGCGACGGCGTAGTCGCCGCCCAGCCCCGGTCCGGTGGCGGCCACGCCGGTCTCGCTCATACCGCGCGAGATGGCGGCCATGAGCAGCAGACCGAAGCCGAGGCCGACCACGATCACGGCGATCCGATGCCCGCGCAGCGTCTCCCGCAGCGACTCCGCGGAATCCACGCCGACGAGCATGAGCACGAACAGGAACAGCATCATGACCGCGCCGGTGTAGACGACGATCTGCACCACGCCCAGGAACAGCGCGTCCTGTGCGATGTAGAACACCGACAGGGTGATCATGGTGGCGGCCAGGCACAGCGCCGAATGCACGGCCTTGCGGGCGCACACCATGCCCAGCGCCCCGGCTACGGCGACCACGGCGAGAATCCAGAACATCACGGCCTCACCGGTGGTGGTGCGGGTGATGACCGGTTCCGCCTGGGCGAGAAGAGCATTCATCGCGCCTCTCCTTCCGCGCCGACCGCCGTGGGGGTGCGGGGCTCGGGTTCGGTTGTCGCGCCGGGCACTTCGCCCCGGTAGTAGGAGCCCTCGTCCGCGCCCGGGTACATGGCGTGCGGCGGGGTGAGCATGCCCTGCCGCAGCGGGGCGAGCAGATCCTCCTTCTCGAAGATGAGGTCGGCGCGATTGTCGTCGGCGAGCTCGTAGTCGTTGGTCATGGTGAGCGCCCGGGTGGGGCAGGCCTCCACGCACAGACCGCAGCCGATGCAGCGCAGATAGTTGATCTGGTACACGCGGCCGTAGCGTTCGCCGGGGGAGAAGCGCTCGTCTTCGGTGTTGTCCGCGCCCTCCACGAAGATGGCGTCGGCCGGGCAGGCCCAGGCGCACAACTCGCAGCCGATGCACTTCTCCAGGCCGTCCGGATGCCGGTTGAGCTGGTGGCGTCCGTGGTAGCGGGGTGCGGTGGGCACCTTCACTTCCGGGTACAGCTCGGTGTTCGGCTTCTTGAACATGGTGGAGAAGGTGACCCAGAAGCCGCCGAGCGGTTCCAGCAGGCCGGGTTTGGCGGCGCGGGCGCCGGTGTCGGTCGGCATGGGCGGCACCGGGAAGTCCGAGTACATGCGGGTGGCGTCGGGATCGGGTGCGGCGGCGGTGCGGTCGTCGCCCGCGTGCCCGGCCCGCAGCACCAGTCCGATGAGCACGATCGCGACCACGATGCCGCCGATCACCATGCCGGGCGTCTGCACGTTCATGCCCTCGAGCTGGAGCACCCGCAGGGTGGCCACGAACATGACCCAGGCCAGCGAGACCGGGATGAGCAGCTTCCAGCCCAGATTCATGAACTGGTCGTAGCGCAGTCGCGGCAGCGTGCCGCGCAGCCAGATGAACACGAACAGGAACGTCCACACCTTGGCGGTGAACCACAGCATGGGCCACCAGCCGGAGTTCGCGCCCTCCCACAGGCTGATCGGGAAGGGTGCGTGCCAGCCGCCGAAGAACAGCGTGGTGGCCAGTGCCGACACCGTCGCCATATTGATGTACTCGGCCATCATGAACATGGCGAACTTGAGCGAGGAGTACTCGGTGTGGAAGCCGCCCACCAGTTCGCCCTCGGCCTCGGGGAGGTCGAAGGGCGCGCGGTTGGTCTCGCCGACCATGGACACCGCGTAGATGAGGAACGACGGCAGCAGCAGGAACACGTACCAGGTGCCGTACTGGGCGTCCACGATGCCGGAGGTGGACATGGTGCCCGCGAGCAGGAACACCGCCGCGAAGCACAGCGCCATGGCGATCTCGTAGGAGATCACCTGCGCGGTGGAGCGCAGCCCGCCCAGCAGCGGATAGGTGGATCCGGACGCCCAGCCCGCCAACACGATTCCGTACACGCCGACCGAGGCCATGGCCAGCACGTAGAGCACCGCCACCGGCATATCGGTGAGCTGCAACTGGGTGGTCTCGCCGAAGATGCTGACCTCGGGCCCGAACGGGATCACGGCGAAGGCCATGACCGCCGGGATGAGCGAGATGACCGGCGCGAGCACGAAGATCGGCTTGTCCACGATGGCCGGGATGATGTCCTCCTTGAGGAGCATCTTCACGCCGTCGGCGATGGACTGGAGGGTGCCGCGCGGGCCGACCCGGTTGGGGCCGACGCGCATCTGCATGAACGCCACGATCTTTCGTTCCGCGTACACCGCCAGCATGGGGGTGAGCAGCAGGAAGACGAAGATGCCGAGGGATTTGACCAGCACCAGCCACCAGGGGTCGTGGCCGAAAATGCTCAGGGTGCTCGCGTCAGGCCCGGAGGCGGCAGCTTGCGTAACCACGGAGGGCCCCGCGAGCGCCCACATCGAACACAGCTCACTCACGGTGGTCCTCCCGTCGGATGCGCACGAGGTGGCCGGGTGCCGTGCCGAGTTGCACGAGCACATCGGACCCGGGCGAGTTCATGGGCAGCCACACCACGCGATCCGGCATATCGGTGATCACCAGGGGCAGGGTGATGTGGCCGTGGTCGGTGCCGACGGTGACCGGATCGCCGGTGGTGGCACCGATTTCGGCGGCGGTGTGCGGGGACAGGCGCACCACGGGGGTGCGGGCGGTCCCGGCCAGATTGGGTTCACCGTCCTGGAGGCGGCCCCGGTCGACGAGCATGCGCCAGCCCGCCAGAATCGCGGTGCCGGAGGAGGGCTGCGGCACCGGATGCGGCCGGTGCACGGGGTCTGCGGCGGCCGGTCCGGACCAGACGCCGAGATCGGCGAGTTCGGCGCGGGCGTGCGCGGCATCGGGTACGCCGAGGCTGATACCCAGTTCCGCGGCGATGGCGTTCAGGACGCGGTGCTCGGGCAGCGGCGCCGCCTCGCGGCGCACGGTGGCGTCGCGCAGTGCGGCCTCGAACGGCCGATGGCGACCCTCCCAGGTGAGGAAGGTGCCGGCCTTCTCCATGGCGGAGGCCACCGGGAAGACCACGTCGGCGCGGCCGGTGATATCGCTGTGCCGCAGTTCCAGGCTCACCACGAAGCGGGCGGAGTCGATGGCGGCCAGCGCGGCATGTGGATCGGGCAGGTCGCCGACCTCCACCCCGCCGACCACCAGTGCGCCGAGTGTCGGTGCGGCGGCGAGGATTCCGGCGGTGTCGCGGCCGGGGGCGGCCGGGATGTCGTCGATGTTCCAGGCGTCGCGCACCTCGTGCCGGGCCTGCGGGTCGGCGACCGGTCGGCCGCCGGGCAGCAGCACCGGCAGGGCTCCCGCCTCGATCGCGCCGCGCTCGCCCGCACGGCGGGGCACCCAGGCCAGTGCCGCCCCGGTCTCCTCGGCCAGTCGGGTGGCGGCGGAGAGTCCACCGGAGGCTCCGGCGAGCCGCTCACCCACCATGATCACCGCGCCCGGCTGTCGCAGCAGGTCCGCAATGCGCTGTGCGACAGTGGGATCGACGAGTCCGGCGGTATCGCCGCCGCGCAGCGCCTCGAGGATGTGCGGTTCGGCTCCGGGGGCCGCGGGCAGCAGTGTGCCGGACATCTTCTCCAGCCCCGGGGTCAGGAAGGGGGCGAGGCCGAAGATCGCCGTGCTGTTCTTGCGGGCCGCCTTGCGCAGCCGCAGGTACACGATCGGTGATTCCTCTTCGGGTTCGAATCCGACCAGCAGCACCGCCGGAGCCTGTTCCAGCGCACCGTAATCGACCGTGATGCCCTGCCCGGCGACGCGGGCCGCCAGGAAGTCGGCTTCCTCGGCGGAGTGGTCGCGGGAGCGGAAGTCGATGTCGTTGGTGCCCAGCACGACTCGCGCGAACTTCGAATAGGCGTAGGCGTCCTCCAGGGTGACGCGACCGCCCACCAGCACCGCCGCATTGCCGTGTGCCCCGGCCATGCCGGCGGCCGCAGCGGCGAGCGCCTCGGACCACGAGGCGGGGGCGAGCCGTCCGTCCCAGCCGCGCACCATCGGGGTGGTGAGCCGGTCCCGCTCGGTGGCGTACTGGAATGCGAAGCGGCCCTTATCGCAGTTCCATTCCTCGTTGACCTGCGGATCGTCGCCGGCCAGGCGGCGCATGACCTTGCCGCGCCGATGGTCGGTGCGCTGGGCGCAGCCGGAGGCGCAGTGCTCGCACACCGCCGGACTGGAGACCAGGTCGAAGGGCCGCGCCCGGAACCGGTAGGTGCTGCCGGTGAGCGCGCCCACCGGGCAGATCTGCACGGTGTTGCCGGAGAAGTAGGAGTCGAAACTCTCGCCCTGGGCGATGCCGACCTGCTCCAGCGCACCGCGTTCCATCAGTTCGATGAACGGATCACCGGCCACCTGCTGGGCGAAGCGGGTGCAGCGGGCGCACAGCACACACCGTTCCCGGTCCAGCAGAATGGCCGAGGACAGCGGAATCGGCTTGGGGTAGGTGCGCTTCTCGCCCTCGAACCGCGATTCCGCGCGGCCGTTGGACATGGCCTGGTTCTGCAACGGGCATTCGCCGCCCTTGTCGCAGACCGGGCAGTCCAGGGGGTGGTTGATGAGCAGTAGCTCCATGACACCCTCTTGCGCCTTGGCGGCGACCGGCGAGGAGAGCTGGGTGTGCACCACCATGCCGTCGGCGACCGCCATGGTGCAGGAGGCGACGGGCTTGCGCTGGCCTTCCACCTCGACGATGCACTGGCGGCACGCGCCCACCGGTTCGAGCAGCGGATGGTCGCAGAAGCGCGGGATCTGGATGCCGATCAGCTCGGCGGCCCGGATCACCAGGGTGCCCGCGGGCACGCTGACGGTGGTGCCGTCGATGGTGACGCTCACCAGATCGGCGGGTGCGGTGTCGCTGTCGTTGCTGCTGACTGTCGCGGTCATCGCGCTCCTTCGGCCGTATCCGCCCAGACGGTGGTCCGGGACGGGTCGAAAGGACATGCGCCGTACCGGATGTGGTCGGCGTATTCGTCGCGGAAGTACTGCAGCGAGGAGACGATGGGGCTGGCCGCGCCGTCACCGAGGGCGCAGAAGGATTTGCCGTTGATGTTGTCGGCGATATCGGCCAGCTTGTCCAGATCGGTGCTGTGCCCCTGCCCGCTTTCCAGGCGTTGCAGCAGCTGCACCAGCCAGTACGTGCCCTCGCGGCACGGTGTGCACTTTCCGCAGGATTCGTGGGCGTAGAACTCGGTCCAGCGCAGCACCGCCCGCACCACGCAGGTGGTGTCGTCGAAGATCTGCAACGCCTTGGTGCCGAGCATGGAGCCCGCGGCGGCGACACCCTCGTAATCCAGTGCCACGTCGAGGTGTTCGGCGGTGAACAGGGGAGTGGAGGATCCGCCGGGGGTCCAGAACTTGAGGGTGTGGCCCGCGCGGACACCGCCCGCGTAGGACAGCAACTCTCGCAGGGTGATTCCCAGGGGTGCTTCATACTGTCCGGGTCGCGTCACGTGACCGGAGAGCGAGTAGATGGTGGTGCCCGGCGACTTCTCGGTGCCGAAGGACCGGAACCACTCGACGCCATTGGCCAGGATGCACGGCACGGACGCAATGGACTCGACGTTGTTGACCACGGTCGGGCAGGCGTAGAGCCCGGCCACCGCGGGGAACGGGGGGCGCAGGCGCGGTTGTCCGCGCCGCCCCTCCAGGGAGTCCAGCAGCGCGGTCTCCTCACCGCAGATGTACGCGCCCGCCCCGGCGTGCACGACGATCTCCAGGTCGTAACCCGAGCCGAGGATATTGCGGCCGACATAGCCCGCCGCGTACGCCTCCGCCACGGCGGTCTGCAACCGACGCAGCACCGGTAGCACCTCACCGCGCAGATAGATGAAGGCGTGCGAGGCGCGGATGGCGTAGGCGGCGATGATGACGCCCTCGACCAGCAGGTGCGGGCTGGCCATCATGAGCGGAATGTCCTTGCAGGTGCCCGGTTCCGACTCGTCGGCGTTGACGACCAGGTAGTGCGGTTTCTCGATGCCGTCCGGGCCGGGCCCCTGCGGGATGAAACCCCATTTCATGCCGGTCGGGAAGCCCGCGCCGCCGCGGCCGCGCAGCCCCGCGTCCTTGACGGTGGCGATGACCTCGTCCGGCCGCATCTTCAGCGCCTTGGGCAGGGCGCGGTAGCCTTCCTGGCGGCGATAGGACTTCAGGGTCCACGACTCGGGCTCGGCCCAGTGCCGGGTGAGCACCGGCGTCAATGTCGTCACTGAACGCCTCCGTCGGTCGGATTCTCTTGCACCGCATGCAAACCAGCGAGGGTTGCCGTTCCGGGCGCACCGTCGTTCGCGCCGGGGCGCTGATCCGGATATCCGGCGAGGATGCGGGCGGTTTCGCGGAAGGTGCACAGCGGTGCGCCACTGCGGCTGCCGGTCACCTGCTCGCCGCGGCGCAGCGCATCCACCAGCGCCCGTGCCGATTCCGGCGTCTGGTTGTCGAAGAACTCCCAGTTCACCATCATGACGGGGGCGTAGTCGCAGGCCGCGTTGCACTCGATGTGCTCGAGCGTGACCGCGCCGTCCGCGGTGGTCTCGCCGTGCCGGACCCCGAGGTGTTCGGTCAGCGTCGCGAGGATCTCGTCACCGCCCATGACCGCGCACAGCGTGTTGGTGCACACGCCCACGTGGTA
This sequence comes from Nocardia sp. CC227C, assembly GCF_030767025.1. Lineage (GTDB taxonomy): Bacteria > Actinomycetota > Actinomycetes > Mycobacteriales > Mycobacteriaceae > Nocardia. Next base: position 74,472 of record NZ_JASITE010000006.1, read on the forward strand.
GTCGCCGGTGGGGGTGCGCCGGTACATGGAGTAGAAGGTGGCCACGGCGGTCACCTCGGCATCGGTCAAACCCAGCTGCCCGGCGCAGAATTCGATGCCGGTGCCGGAGACGTAGCCCTCCACCGATTGCACCAGGTGCAGCAGTGGCAGCAGTGCGGAGCGCGGGTGCGGGTAGCGCGCGATGATCTCGCGGGCCTCCACCTCCAGGCGGTCGTGCACCTGCTGCGGGTACGGGATCGGCCGGGTCGTCAGGTTCAGCAAGAGCCCGCCCGTCGCCCGACCACCGCTCCCCGTGGAATCACTGGGTGATGCTGTGCTCATCGATCCACCCCTCCCATCACCGGGTCGATACTCGCCACCGAGGCGATGACGTCGGCGACCATGCCGCCCTCGCACATCGCCGCCACCGCTTGCAGATTCGTGAAGGAGGGGTCGCGGTAGTGCACCCGGTACGGCCGGGTGCCGCCATCGCTGACCATGTGCACGCCGAGTTCGCCGCGCGGGGACTCCACCGCCGTGTAGACCTGCCCGGCCGGTACCCGGATACCCTCGGTCACGATCTTGAAGTGGTGGATCAGCGCCTCCATGGAGGTGCCCATGATCTTGCCGATGTGCTGCGGCGAGTTGCCGAGTCCGTCCGGGCCCAGCGCCAGATCCGCGGGCCAGGCCACCTTCTTGTCGCTGACCATCACCGGTCCGGGCCGCAGTTTGTCCAGACACTGCTCGACGATCTTGAGCGATTCCTTCATCTCGTTGACGCGAATCAGGTAGCGCCCGTAGCAATCACAGCCGGTGTCGGTCATGACGTCGAATTCGTAGTCCTCGTAGCCGCAGTACGGCTGCGATTTGCGCAGATCGTGCGGCAGGCCGGTCGAGCGCAGCACCGGACCGGTGATACCCAGCGCCATGCAGCCGGTGAGATCCAGGTATCCGACGTCGCGGGTGCGGGCCTTCCAGATCGGATTCTCGTTGAGGAGCAGTTCCAGATCCCGCAGGCGTTTCGGCATGATGGCCAGCAGTTCGCGCACCTTGGTGACGCCGTCCTCCGGCAGATCCTGCGCCAGGCCGCCGGGGCGGATGTAGGCGTGGTTCATCCGCAGTCCGGTGATCGTCTCGAAGACGTCGAGAATCAGCTCGCGCTCCCGGAAGCCGAACAGCATCGGGGTGAGCGCCCCCAATTCCATGCCGCCGGTGGCCAGCGCCACCAGATGCGAGGAGATGCGGTTGAGCTCCATCAGCATCACCCGCACCACGCTGGCGCGCTCGGGAATGTCGTCGGTGATGTCGAGCAGCTTCTCCATCGCCAGGCAGTACGCGGTCTCGTTGAAGAACGGCGACAGGTAGTCCATGCGGGTGACGAAGGTGACGCCCTGCACCCACGGCCGGTACTCGAGGTTCTTCTCGATGCCGGTGTGCAGGTAGCCGATTCCGCAGCGCGCCTCGGTGACGGTCTCGCCCTCGATCTCCAGAATGAGTCGCAGCACCCCGTGCGTGGACGGGTGCTGCGGACCCATGTTCACGACGATGCGCTCCTCGGCGACACCGTCGAGCGCGGCGGAGATCTCGTCCCAGTCGTTGCCGACCACCGTCACGGCGCGTTCCTGCTTCGGATCCTGCGGTGAGACAGGTGTTTCCGGCGCACCGGAAGCTGTGCGCCGGGTATCGATGTCGTTCATCAGGAGTAAGCCCTCCGCTCGTCGGGCGGCGGGATGCGCGCGCCCTTGTACTCGACCGGAATTCCGCCGAGCGGGTAGTCCTTGCGCTGCGGGTGTCCACGCCAGTCGTCGGGCATGGAGATGCGGGTCAGCGAGGGATGACCGTCGAACAGGATGCCGAAGAAGTCGTAGGTCTCCCGCTCGTGCCAGTCCGTGGTGGGGTACACGGGATAGAGCGAGGGAATGTGCGGGTCGGCGTCGGGAGCCGAGACCTCCACCCGCAGACGGCGATTGTGGGTGATGGAGTTGAGCTGGTAGACCGCGTGCAGCTCCCGATCCTGGTCGTCGGGGTAGTGCACGCCGCTCACGCCCAGGCACAGTTCGAACCGCAGCGCCGGATCGTCGCGCAGCGCGCGGGCGACCGCGACCAGATGCTCGCGGCGCACGTGCAGGGTGAGTTCGCCGCGGAACACCACGATCTTCTCCACGGCCTCCTCGAACTCCGCCCCGAGCGCTGCGCGCAGGGTGGCCACCAGTCCGTCGAAGTAGCCGCCGTAGGGCGGTTCGGTGCCGCCGGGCAGCGTGACCGTGCGCACCAAGCGGCCGTAGCCGGAGGTGTCGCCGGTGCCGGAGACCCCGAACATACCGCGCCGCACGCCGATGACCTCATCGGGTGCGGGGTCGGATTCCGCTGTGCCGTTGTCGTTCTCGGTCTCGTCCTGGATCGGACCGGCCATACTCGGCGGTTCGACCGGCTCGTTCGATTCGCCGTGCTTGCGTTCGTCCACGGCCGCCTCCGGGGGACTCTCGGTCCTACTGGGTGAATCGAAGGTCATCGCAGCAGACCCCTCATCTGAATGGTCGGGGTGGAGGCCAGGGCGGCGGCCTCGGCGGCCTTGATCGCTTCCTCGCGATTGACGCCGAGTGGAGCCTCCTGAATCTTCTCGTGCAGCTTCAGGATCGCGTTCAACAGCATCTCCGGCCGCGGGGGGCAGCCGGGCAGGTAGATGTCGACCGGAACCACGTGGTCGACGCCCTGCACGATGGCGTAGTTGTTGAACATGCCGCCGGACGAGGCGCACACGCCCATGGCCAGCACCCATTTCGGTTCGGTCATCTGGTCGTAGACCTGGCGCAGGACGGGTGCCATCTTCTGGCTGACCCGTCCCGCGACGATCATGAGATCGGCCTGCCGCGGCGAGGCGCGGAACGCCTCCATGCCGAAGCGGGCGATATCGAATCGCCCGCCGCCGGTGGCCATCATCTCGATCGCGCAGCACGCCAGGCCGAAGGTGGCGGGCCACAGTGAGCCCTTGCGCAGGTAGCCCGCCATATCCTCGACCGTGCTCAGCAGAAACCCGCTGGGCAGCTTCTCCTCGAGACCCATATCGGATTCTTCTCCAGACTTCTCGCGCCGGACCCGCGTGCGGGCGCACCGGCGCTGATCGGAATTCCCGGTAGCCGTCGTTCGATTCAGCCCTGTCTCACGCGAATCAGTCCCAACTGAGTCCGCCGCGCCGCCACTCGTAGGCGTAGGCCACCGAGACGTTGAAGATGAACAGCGCCATCGCCGCCAGGCCGAACAGGCCGAGCGAGTCGAAGTGCACCGCCCACGGGTACAGGAACACGATCTCGATGTCGAAGATGATGAACAGCATCGCGGTGAGGTAGTACTTCACCGGAAAGCGTTGTCCAGCGGCGTTTCCCGGGCCGCCGGCGATCGCGTGCGGCGTCGGTTCGATACCGCACTCGTAGGGTTCGAGTTTGGCCCGGTTGTAGCGCTTGGGGCCGATGAGGGCCGCGAGAGCTAGCGAGAACAGTGCGAACGCCGCGGCGATCGCACCGAGAACAAGAGTCGGCACCTCGATATTCACAACCGCACTACCCCTCCTCCTACCTGGCGGCGACCGCGGGCCCTTCGTGGTTACGCAGGCTGCCGCCTACGGGCCCGACCCGGTCGCCGCGCGCGAGCTGGACGCATTCGGACGGCATGCTGCCGAGGCGGGCTGACATCGTCGTCATGCCGGGCCAGTCTCGCCCCTCAGGCACTCGTCGGGGATGCGGGCGGCTGGGATCTGGCACGGTGGATTAATACCGAATCGGACTGATACCTCGGCTCGCACCCCTGTGAGCTACGGCACAGCCTACAACTCGGACGTCGGGATGCAGCAATTTTCGGCGTGGCGTTTGATCGAATTCGGAACGCCCATTCATGACCAATCGGACGCAATGGGCGAACGTCACGTGACGGGGTGGGTTACGCCGCCGCCCGATTGCGCAGCACCCCGACGACGGCGTCGGTCAGCCGGATCGGATCGATCGGATGTGACACCGCCGCATCCGCTCGGGACCAGTTCGCCAACCAGACATCGTCGGGGCGACCGGTGATCACGACCAGCGGTGGGCAGTCGGCGATCTCGTCCTTGAGCTGTTTCGCCAGTCCGAGTCCACCGGTGGGCTGCGCCTCGCCGTCCAGGATGGCGATATCGACCTCGGCGGCATCCAGGCGCTCGATCACCACCGGCGCGGTCGCCACCTCGAGGTAGTCGAACTGCTCCAGTTCGGGATGCGGCTTTCGACCCAGGGCCAGCATGATCTGGCTCCGAGTGTCGGCATCGTTGCTGTACACGAGCACCCGCAGTGCGGCGGGACGTTTCGCTTCGGCCACGTTCGGCATGGTACGTGCCGGGGGTGGCTGCGCGCGGCAGCTTGACGTATTCGGTCCGCGCGTCGGCGGAAAATCTTCGCAACACGGACACCTTGAGTCCCGCCCGGTTCGTTCAACATCCGCATTAACGGTCGAATCGCAATCGTTGCTGGTCACCGGCGGTGAATCGCGAGATCCTGGAGACATCGACGTCGAATTCACTGGGCGGTGGACAGTATGCGAATTTCCGAGATTCTGCGCAGGAAAGGTTCCGATGTAGTCACGATCGCACCCGATGCCACGGTGCACGCACTGCTGGAAATCCTCGCCACCAACAATGTTGGCGCGGTGGTGGTTTCGCCGGATGCGTCCTATATGGTCGGTATCGTCTCCGAGCGCGACGTGGTGCGCGCCCTGCACCGGCACGGCGCCGCCATCCTCGGGCGGTCGGTCTCGGAAATCATGACCGACGTCGTCCACACCTGCTGTCCGGAAGACCGCGTCGAAACCCTCAATGCCCGGATGACCGAGCACCGCATCCGCCACCTGCCCGTGGTCCGCGACGGCCGCATGATCGGCATCGTCAGCATCGGCGATGTGGTGAAGAGTCAGATCGCCGAACTGGAGACCGAGCGGGAACATCTGGTGCAGTACCTGCACGGTTGAGGCGGTGCGTGCCAGTGTGCACTCGATGCCATTGCGCACGCGCGATATCCGCACTGTTCCTGTGGGCACAAAGAACGCCCCCGGATTTCTCCGGGGGCGTTTTCGTATCCGATTCTGCGATTACACATCGACGTTACAGGCGATTGACCCGCATATACGACTCCTGCCCGTCATCATCGGCATTCATGGCTTCATTCCAGTTGTCGTGCGCCTGCCCATTGGGCCCAGGATCCAACACCAATTCTCGCACCGTGTCCTCCTTCTACGGACGCTCGAGTACGCATCGCCCGTCACGTGACACGAATGCCTCGATGAACGCGCCGCCCCGCGATCAGTGATGCGATAGTTCAAAGGTTCCATCGGAGCCCGCCTGCGAAACCTGCGAATCTCGAGTTGGCGATATTGCGTCATGCGGCGGTGGCCGACAGTGGCCGCCGCGCGTCCGCCCCCGCGCCACCCGACAGCGACAGGGCGCGCAGCAGGCACAGCCAACCGACGGCGGCGAGCACCATGCGCGGATAGTTCAGAGTCGTCCACAGGCTGACGAACGATTCGACGCGGGCCGGGTCCCAGTCCTCGCCGCCGTTCTGGAACACCAGCATCTGGGTGGCGAAGTAGGCATAGGTGGAGATCGACGACAGCGTCATGATCGCGGCCCCCGCCAGCCACCAGTTCCGCAGCGGGGTCACGGCACGGCGCGCGACGAACAGGCAGATCAGCGACAGCAGCGCCACCACCGGTGAGACGAACGGCCAGAAGGCGCGCCCCGCCTGATGGAATCCGGAGGTCCTCATGGTGGCGAGCACCTGTTCGGGCGACGCCTCCGCCCACAGCGGTATGACCGCGAGCTTCTCGTACAGCCCGCCGCCGAACTGGATGCTCACGAAGATCACCAGCAGCCACAGCCAGATGGTGCGTTTGAACGTCATGATCGTACTTCCCTTCACCCGGTATTCTCGTTCGCAGAGTCTCTCTGCAAGAGAGAGATTAGGAAGGAGCAGCACGTCATGGGATCCGGGAACACCCGGAGTTCGGCCCTGAACTTGCTACAGACCGAGTTCCGCGTCCAGACCGTCCGCACGATCACGTTCCACACCGCGGTCGCCGCCCGCCTCGGCATCACCCCCGCCGACCTGAGCTGCCTGAACGTCCTCAGCCTCGAAGGCCCCCACACCCCCGGCGAATTGGCCGACCGCATCGGCATCACCCGCGGCGGCGCGGTCACCGCCATGATCGACCGCCTCGAGGACGCGGGCTACGTCCACCGCCGCCGCGACACCGCCGACCGCCGGCGGGTACTGGTGGAACTGGACGCTACCCGCGCGGCCGAGCTGGTCTCGCCGCTGTTCCAGGGCATGGGCGCGGCGGTCGCGGCCCGGCTGTCGAAATACGACGACGCCGACCTGCGCCTACTGCGCGACATGCTGGCCGATGTCAACGAGGCCGCCGCGGAAGCGACCGGGGCCCTGCGCGATTCGCGGTGAGTCGTGGCGTCGGTTACGGTGAGGCGATGAATACCGGGACGGCATTTCGCCACACACGGATCGGCTACCCGGTGGCCTGCTGAGCGCCGCGCGGGCAGGTATCGGCCCGCTGCCCCACCGAGGATCCCGCGCTGTCGCACGCGGTCCGCCTTCGCCCTGGTTGAACACCGGACAACCACGACAGAAGGATTCGACTATGAACGCATTGCACAGCAGCTCGGTCGACGTGCGGACGCCCGATGGCGTCGCCGACGCGTATGTCGCATGCCCCGACGATGACGGCGCTCACGGGCAAGCCGGGAAGGGGAGGGCGGCGACGAGCCGCCGCTGGCCGTGAGTTATCGCGGTGGCTGCCAGGTTCCGTCGCGGCAGAGGAGGGTTTGGGCGTTCGGGCCCCGCGCCATGGGGGATGCCTCCGGGTTGCAGGGAGTGTCGGGGGTGGCGCGGAGCGGGAGCACCGACGGTCGCCAGACCGGGGGTGAGGTGCCGTCCGAGTGACAGACCAGCCAGAAGCCGGACATGAGTTCTCTGGGGTTGTCGACCGCCGGGTCGCACGGGGTGTTGTCGGTGCGGATCCGCGTCGATCCGTCGTCCTGCTTCTCCACGTGCACACCGGGGAAGGGGGTCCACTCGGAGGTGGACTGGGTCGGGCGGGTGCGGTTGGTGGGGCGGGACGGCTCGGAGGTGGCGGCATGGACGAGTGCGAAGACCATCAGGACCACCCCGACGGTGATCGCCAGCTTCGTGGTGAGCCAGGGATCATCGGGCGGAGTCGTCGCGAGATTCGCCGCCGACACCGGGGGCGAGGGTCGGCGAACGGCGGGCTTCGGGCGGACCGGTGGGGGTCGGAATCGATCGGCGTATCGGTCCACCGTCCGCAGCGCCGGATTGCGGAACGCGCCGGCGTCGTCGGTCAGGAAGACCGCCTTCAGTGCGTCCCGCCATTCGACCGCCGTCGGCCGTTCCGTGGTCGCGAAGGGGTCGTGGAACGCACGGTCGAACAGCGAGCGCAGCCGCGCGGGCAGGTCGTCGGGAATGCCGGAGGGGCGGGCCCAATCGCCATCGACGAGTTCGGGCGCGCCCGGATTGAGCAGCAGCGCGCGGTAGACCATGACGGCGAGGGCGAAGCGGTCGCTGTAGCGGTCGTGCGCGGGGATGCGTCCGGCCACCCACCGGGGATCCCGCCAGCCCGCCGTGCCGACGCCGCGCTCGCGGACCTCCGTCGCCGGATGCACGCTGTCGCAGTCGATGAGGTAGGCGTGCGGAGAACGCCTGTCCCACACCAGATTCTTCATCGAGATATCGCCGTGGACCAGGCCCAGGTCGTACAGGTAGGCGAGGATGTCGCAGGCGCGCAGCAGCACGCCGACCCGCACCGCCGTTCGGGGCGGCTGGGCGGCGGCCACGTACAGGAAGTCCAGGGTGAGCGGCTTGCCCTGTTCGTTCAGGAACCGCGCCGGGATGAGCGGCAGGATCACGCCGATGACGGTGTCGGATTCCTCGATGATGTCGATGGGCCAGTTCACCGAGGATTCGGCGGTGGCGGCGACGGTGTCCGCACGTTCGGCATCGGCCGTGATCCGGGCTCCGCGCGCGGCGATCTCGCCCAGCGTGTCGATTTCCGGCCGAGCGGTCATGGGCGCGCGGTACCGCTTGAACACCCTGGTGCGGTTCTCGTCGTCGCGGCAGGTGTACAGAATCGACTGTCCGCCCGAGGAATTGAGCGGTTCCGCGTCGACCCGGTACCGGCCGTACCGGCCCGCGACGGAGCTGTCCGGCTCACTCATGCCGGCAGCGGTTCCAGCCACACCACCAGGGCGGTGCGATCGTCGTGCGAACCCTGCCGCCGATACCGCAGCGAGTCCACCATCCAGGCCGGACCGCAGGGCCGGGACCAGCGGCGTGCCAGCCAATCTCGCACATCGGGGGAGTCGAAGAGGTCCCCGGCGAGCCCGTCGGTGGCCAGGATCAGCAGCCCGCCGTCGGGCGGCGGCCAGCGTGCCGGTTCGAGCAGTGGCCGCGGATCGTCGCAGGGCAGCGTGTGCCGGACGATATTGAGCGGCCCGTCGTCGGAATCCGGGTAGACGGCCTGGTAGCCGTCCGATTCGGACCACGTGAACGCCTCGCAGTCGCCCACTCGCAGCAACAGCACGTCCCGCCCGCCGCCCGGATGCAGCGGCAGCCAGCACAGCAGCATGGTGCTGCGCAGTTCCCGCGCGGTCAGGCCGAGTGCGGTGTCCCGCAACCGTTCCAGCGTGGCGACCGCGTGCACCACCGCCTCGGTCAGGGCCGCGTGGCCGCGCTCGGCCACGTCGGCGCCGGACAGTGCGGCCGCGGCCGAGACGCACAGCCGGGCCAGGAGTTCCGCGCCGATCTGCGCGGTGTCCGCCTGCTGTCCGAGCCCGTCGCACACCGCCAACACCAGGGCGCTGCCGTCCCGGACGACGGTGAAGCCGTACGAATCCTGCGCGGAACCGCCCCGGGCGGTATGTGACTGCCCGGCCAGGCTCGCCGCGGCCACCCATCGCCCCGCGAGCATTCCCGCGTCGGCCCGCACCCCCGCCAGCGCGGTCGCGGTGGCGGCGAGGCGCGGAGCGGGCAGCGGTCCGAGTTCACCGATGCGTGGTGCCTGCGAATCCAGTTCGGCGTAGCCGGGCCGGGTGCGCGCCGGGTCCACCAGCCCGTTCGCCTGCTCAGACAATGTTCTCCGGCAGCCGGGTCAGATGCGGTGACGGCGCGATGATGAGCGCTCCGCCCGACGGACTCCCGAACGAACCGGAGGTGGAGCGGATACTGCCGATCACACTGCGCAGGATCTCGCGCACCGCCGCGACCGGATCGGGATCGTCGGCGAAGTACGCGTGCCCGGTCGAGACCTGGCCGATGGTCTCCCGATCCGCCGCGCCCATCCCGAAAGCGACCACCTCCGCACCGAACTTGTCCCCGCGATCGGTGAGTTCCCGCCACTCGGGCAGCCAGTCGCGACCGTTGTGCTGACCGTCGCTGAGGAAGAACACGACCGGGCGGTAGAACCGGGTGCCTCGGCCCATCCCGCGAACGCCCTGTTCGATGGCGGTCCGCGCGGCCCGCAGCCCTTCGGCGAAGTCGGTCGAGTCCCGAGTGTCGAGCCGAGGCAGTTCGGTTTCCCAGAGATCGGCCAGCGGCAGTTCGATCCGCGCGGAGGAGGAGAAGGTCACCAGCGCGATCCGGGCGATCTCACCGGTCGCCGGATCCTCCAGGATGGCCTGCCGCAGCTCGGGCAGTGCCTGGTTGACCGCCTCGATGGGCGCACCGCGCATGGACGCGGACACGTCCACCACCAGACAGACCGGAAAGACCGGTGGACGTTCGGTATTCGAGAACCGCGACGGCTGACCCACGGCGAAACCCCCTCCTGCACAACGTGTACCGGTGAGTCTGCCACAGTCTGCGCCGGGAAACCCGGCATTTCCGACTGAAGGCGACCGCCCGGCTATCGCAGATGAAGCCCGAATCCGCTGCGCCCCGGCACTTCCCGGCCCGTGCGCAGGCGCAGCGAGGGCAGTTCGTAGTCGCCGCCGTTCTGGGGCCGGTAGGGGATCGGGGCGGTGTCGGCGAGGGTGCGCAGCCGCTGGCGATACTGCTTCGCGGCGACCGTGAAGTCCTCCTCGGTGTGGCGGTCCGCGCCGTAGACGACGAAGGGCGGGACGACCTCCATACCCGTGTAGTAGAGGATGCCGTGCTGGATGGGGAACAGCAGATCGTCGACGGGGCCGTTCACGCCGCGATCGGAGTAGTGGGCCTCGCGGCCGCCGATGGTGACCGACAGCATGGCGCGCTTGCCCGCCAGGGTGCCCTCGCCGTAGCGGTCGCCCCATTTGGTGTCGTTGTGTTCGCCGACGCCGTAGCCGAATCCATAGGTGAAGACCCGGTCCACCCAGCCCTTGAGAATGGCGGGCATGCTGTACCACCAGAGCGGGAATTGCAGGATCACCGTGTCGGCCCAGCGCAGTTTGTCCTGCTCCGCGAGAACGTCGGCGGTGAGGCCGCCCGTGTCGTAGGCCCGGCCGGAGTCGGCGACGATACGCAGCGGCTCGGAGGCGGCGGGACCGAAGTCGGCGGTGTCCACCAGCGGCTTCCAGTTCATGGCGTAGAGGTCGCTCACCCGTACGTCGTGGCCCGCGTCGGTCAGGGTGGACACCGCGACGTCGGTCAGCGCGTCGTTCAACGACCGCGGTTCCGGGTGGGCGTGGACGATGAGTGTGTTCATTTCCGCTCCTTCGTGATCGGTCGCCTTCGATCCTGGCGGCGGACCAGCCCGCTGTTCAGGGGCGCTTCTGCCCTCGGACGGGACTTCCTGGTATCGGCAGGGCCACCCTCGCCCGCGCCGGGTGTGGTGATACTGGAGCGATGGACGACCTCGCCGACTTCCTGCGCACCCGCCGCTCCCGCGTCGACCCCGCGACGGTCGGCATTGCCGTCGACGCGCGCCGCCGGGTGGCGGGGCTGCGCCGGGAGGAGGTGGCGCATCTGTCCGGGGTCAGCGTGGACTACTACGTGCGCCTGGAGCAGGGCCGCGCCCGACAGCCGTCGACGCAGGTGCTCGACGCGTTGGCGGGCGTGCTCGGCCTGGACGAGGTGGAGCGCGAACATCTACACCGGCTCGCGCGCCGCCCCCGCCGCCCGGCCCGGACCGTACCGGCGAACGCACGCCCTCGTCCGGAACTGCTGCGCATGTTGGATCTGGTCGGCGACACCCCCGCCTTCCTGCTGGACCACCGCATGGACGTGCTGGCCGGAAACCGTTTGGCCGAACTGCTTTTCGGCCGCCCGCTGCGCGAGTTCAATATCGCCCGCCACATCTTCCTGGATCCCGACGGCCTCGCCCTCTACGCGGCCTGGGAGAAGTGCACGCTCGACACGGTCGGACATCTGCGCCTGGCCGCCGGGAAGTATCCCGACGATCCCGGGCTGGCCTCCCTGATCGGGGAACTCGCCATGGGCAGCGACCGCTTCCGCCGCCTCTGGGCCCGCGCCGACGTGCGCTGCCGCACGCACGGCCACAAGCCCTACACCCACCCGCTGGTCGGCCGCCTCGACCTGCACCAGGAGAACTTCACCCTCCCCGACGACACCGGCCTGGAGTTGATCGTCCTCTCCGCGCCCCCGGGCGGCGAGGCCCACGACAAGCTGAGCATCCTGGCGAGCCTCGGCGCGCCACCGGCGGTGCCGAACCACGCGACGACGCACGACGACGATCCGCCCGCGCCGAGCGTGATCGATCGCCAGCGGCGAGGCTCGGACCAATAGATCGGACCGATAGAGCGGGATACCGGCGCGTCGCCGCGGAACCACGCGAACCGCCGCCGGGAGCGTTCGGGTCAGTCCTCCGGCAGCGGGCGGCGGAGTTCGGTGACGGCGATGCGGGCCGCCTCCGCGATCGCGGCGTCGACAACGGGCAGCACCGGATCGGCCCGCGCCGCGCGCGTGAAAACCGCCACGGCGACGGGGTATTCGCCCGGGAACTCCACCACGGCGACCTCGTTGCGGATCACGCCGATGGTGCCGGTCTTGCCCGCGACCGACACGCTGCGGTGCGGGAATCCGGCGGCGATGCGGTGCTGCCACACCTGGGCGCGCATGACGGCGCGGGCGTAGTCGGTCCGCTCGGGGGAAAGGATGTCACCGCGCCAGAGGGCGTACAGGAACCGCGTCATCTCCTCCGGTGTCGTCGCGCTCGTGTAGGACGGATCGTAGGCGGACACCGACCAGGCTTCGTCGTTGCGCTCCAGCGCCGCGAACGCCTCCGCGGTGGTGTGGGTGTCGGTATCGCGGACCAGGCTGCGGTGTAGGTCGGCGGTGCCGCCGATAATGCGGGTCTGGGTCAGGCCGACATCGTCGAGCAGGTTTTCGACAGCGGCCAGCCCGATTTCACCGAGCAGGACGTCGGCGGCGGCATTGTCGGAGACCGTCATCATGGAAGCCGCCAGATCACGCAGGCTCACGGTCACCGGGTCCCGCAGGGCGGCGATACCGGTGGGTCCGGGCGTGCAGTCCGACGGCGTCACCGTGATCCGGGCGGCGGGGTCGATCCGGCCCGCGTCGATATGGCGGCAGAAGGCGACGAACAGCGGGAGCTTGTACACCGAGGCGACGACGACCCGTTCGCCACCGCCGAGTGAGATCTCGGTGCCGGAGTCGTCGCAGCGGCGGGCGTGCAGCCAGCCGGTGCAGCCCGCATCGGCGAACACGGCCCGGATGCGCACTTCGGCGTCACCGGTGATCGGTTGGCTCCGTAAGGCATTCGTCATCACAGCCGCTCCCGGTACAGCACCCTGTCCACGGCGTCGGCGAGGGCGGCGGCCTCCGCTCGGTGGATGACGCGGACCCGCAGTGCCACCGCCTGCGGGGCCAGCCGCCGCCACGCCACTCCCGGGGTAGGCGATGGCGGGGCAGCGGTGAGCCCGAAGCTGGTCCCGGCGGCGACGGCAGCGAAGACGGCGCGATCATCCGGCGCGGGCACGGTGGGTGCGTCCAGGCCGCGCTCCCGCAACAGATCCAGCACGATGTCGAAGGCGGGCGGATTCCCGGCGCGCGGCGGGCAGGCGAAACTCAGCCCCGCGAGCATCGGGAAGGCGGGCCGTTCGGCCTCGGCGCTGCGATGCTCCGACGGCACCACCAACCACCTCGGCATCTTCACCACCGGCCGTGCCTCCACCCCGTCCACGAGCGCGGGATGCTCGATGACGGCGATGTCGCATACTCCCGCCCGCACCGCATCGACGAGCTCGACCGTCGCGCCCACCGTGGTGGACACCGCCGCATCCGAGGCGACCGCGGTGCGCAGCGCCCGCACACCCGCGGTGATCATCGCATCCGGCAACGCCGCGGTCGCGCCCCAGTGCACCGTCCCGTACGCGTGTGCGATCCGCTGCGATTCGGCCAAGAGCCGGTCGGCGTCGTCGACGAGCAGCCGAGCGCGGGGGAGCAGTTGCAGCCCGGCCGACGTGAGCACGGCCCCGTGCCTGGTGCGGTGGATCAGATCGACCCCAAGCTGCTGCTCCAGCCGTCGCAGCCCCTGCGACAGCGGCGGCTGGGTCATCTGCAGTGCGGCCGCCGCCCTGCCGAAGTGCCCCTCGTCCGCGACCGAGACGAAGTAGCGAAGGTGACGGATCAGATCCATGCGGCCATTGAACCAGCGCTGGCCGGGCGTCCCGGTCGGTGGTCCGACCGGCATTATTGCGCGGGACGCACCTCCGCACCCAGCGCGATACCGAGCCCGCAGGAGGCGTGCATCGTCGTCCCGACGGGCGCGTGGTTGGACTTGCCGCTGCGGTAGTTGCCGAATACCGGGAGGTATCGGGTCGGCGGCACGTAGAAGCCGACGCAGTCGACATACAGCACGGAGTTGCCCGTACCGGCGTGACAGACCGCCGTCGCGTCGACCAGCCCCCTGTCGATCACGCAATCCGTAGGCGCGGCCTGTGCCGCGCCGCCCGCGCCGACCACCATCCCGGCGGTGATTCCCACCAGCGCGGCGCAGACAGCGGTACGTCGTGTCGTGGATCCCATACTGGTCCTTTCCTTCGTGGATATTCGCTAGCTGCCCCTCTGATCATCCGCGCGAGTTGCCCGTTCGTTTCGGTCGAGATCGGGCGAGTGCGCTTCTCGTCGTGATGACCTCGGTCGATATCGAACCCGACTCGCCCGTGCGCGGGCCGGATATTGGCGGGTGCCGCCGCGTCGATGATCTAGTCCGGCGGTGACCTTCTCCACGACATACCGACGCTTCCCACTCCGCCGACTCGTCGCCGTCGCGGCCGTATCCGCCCTCGCGGTGGTCGGTACCGCCTGCGGTTCCGATACGGGATCCGGGGCCGCGACGACCGCGAGCGCGACGAACACCGCTGTCACCGATCGCTTCGCCGCGCTGGAGTCCGAGCGGGCCGCCCGGCTCGGCGTGTTCGCGGTCGATACCGGTTCCGACCGAACCGTGGCCTATCGGGAGGGGGAGCGGTTCCCGATGGCCTCCACCTTCAAAGGGCTGGCCTGCGGGGCGCTGCTGCGCGACCATCCCCTGTCCACCGGCTACTTCGATCGGATGGTCCACTTCTCCCGCGACGAACTCGTCGAGTATTCGCCGGTGACCGAGCAACATGTGGACACCGGCATGACGGTGGCCGAACTGTGCGAGGCGACGATCACCGTCTCCGACAACACCGCCGGTAACAAGGTGCTCGAATTGCTGGGCGGCCCAGCGGGTTTCACCGACTTCCTGCGCTCGATCGGTGACCAGGTGACCCGTCTGGACCGGTGGGAGCCCGAACTCAACTCCGCCGTGCCCGGCGACGAGCGCGACACCACCACCCCGGCCGCGCTGGCCGCCGACTACCGCGCACTGCTGCTGGGCGACGTGCTCGGCGAGCCCGAACGGGCGCAACTGAAGTCGTGGCTGATCGCCAACACCACCGGCGACAAGCGCATCCGCGCCGGGGTGCCCGCCGACTGGACCGTCGGCGACAAGACCGGCAGCCCCGCCTACGGCGGCGCGTTGGACGTGGCCGTCGCCTGGCCGCCGGGGCTCGCCCCGATCGTGATCGCGGTACTGACGACCAAATCCGAGGCGGACGCGGAGCCGGACAACACGCTGGTGGCCGACGCGACGCGGGCGGCGGTCGCGGCGCTGAACTGACGGGGGAGTGCGAACATCTTAGTAGCGGCGCGCCACACGCCGGACACCAGGCGGTCTGGTTCAGTCAGCGTCCGACCAGTTATCGTTCGGTAAATGAATGAGCAGACCGGAGCCACACCCCCGGGAACCGAGTCCGCTGATCGCGGAGGAACCACCGAAGCCGAGGGCCCGCCTCACCCCGAGGCGGGCCGCGGCTCGGTCAACCGGCCGGTGTTCTTCACCGCGGCGGGGATCGTTCTCGCGTTCGCGATCTGGGCTCTCGCCTCGCCCTCGAGCGCCGAGACCGTGGTCGGTGAAGTCAAGACGTTCATCTCCACCTGGTTCGGCTGGTGGTACATCATCCTCGCCACCGTCATCGTCGGCCTGGTCGTCTTCATCGGCGCCAGCAAGTACGGCCGCTATCGGCTGGGACCGGAGGAGTCCCGCCCGGAGTACAGCCTGTTCACTTGGACGGCAATGCTTTTCGCGGCGGGCATCGGCATCGACCTGATGTTCTTCTCGGTCGCCGAACCGGTCTACAACTATCTGCACCCGCCGACCGGCACCGCCGGGACCAACGAGGCGGCCCGCGAGGCCGCCACCTGGACCATCTTCCACTACGGCATCACCGGCTGGGCCATGTACGCGCTCATGGGCGGTGCGCTCGCCTACTTCGCCTTCCGGCACAACCTGCCGCTGACCATCCGGGCGGCGCTGTACCCGATCTTCGGCAAGCGGGTGGAGGGCCGCTGGGGCGACGCCATCGACGTGGCGGCGGTGCTGGGCACCATCTTCGGCATCGCGACCTCGCTCGGCATCGGCATCGTCCAGCTCAACTACGGCCTGCACGAGATGTTCGGCATCGCCCAGGGCAAGGCGGCCCAGATCGGACTCATCGCCCTGTCCGTCGTCATCGCGACCATCTCGGCGACCTCGGGCGTGGACAAGGGCATCCGACGACTGTCGGAGTTCAACGTCATCCTGTCCATCGTGCTGCTGGTCTACATTCTGGTGGCGGGCCGTACCGACTTCCTGCTCAACGGGCTCACCCAGAATGTCGGCGACTACCTGTCGACCTTCCTCGATCGCACCCTCGACACCTTCGCCTGGGACCGCAACCCGGAAACGGCGAACGAGCCGACCGCCTGGATCGACGCCTGGACGCTGTTCTTCTGGGCGTGGTGGGTGGCCTGGGCCCCGTTCGTCGGGCTCTTCCTGGCGCGCATCTCGCGCGGACGCACCCTGCGGCAGTTCATCTTCGGCGTACTGGTGGTGCCGTTCAGCTTCATCCTGCTGTGGATCTCGATCTTCGGCAACAGCGCGCTGGAGCTCGCCCGCGACGACGAGGACTTCGCGCTGACCACGGCGAGCCGGGCCGAGGCCGGGTTCTACTCGCTGCTCGAGCGCTACCCCGGCGCGCCGCTGCTGCTCGGCATCGCCACCATCACCGGTCTGCTGTTCTACGTGACCAGCGCCGACTCCGGTTCGCTGGTCATGGGCAACTTCACCTCGAAGCTGCCCGATCCGATGGCCGACTGCGCCCGCAGCACCCGCATCTTCTGGTCGCTGGCCATCGGCCTGCTCACGCTGTCGATGCTGTTCGCGGGGGCGGGCGGTTCCATCACCACCCTGCAGAACGCCACCATCATCATGGGCTTGCCGTTCTCGTTCGTGCTCGCCCTCATCGGTGTGGCGCTGTTGCGCTCGGTGCGCAATGAATCGCTCAAACTGGACAGCTATCGCACCACTCTGCCGAAGGCCATCGCGGCCGGACGCGGACCGTCCGAGCACGGCAGCTGGCGTCGCCGCCTGCTGTCCACCATCCAGTACCCGGGCCCCGGGGCGACCCGGAAGTTCGTCGCCAACACCGTCGTTCCGGCCATGCGCGAGGTGGCGGCCGAATTCGACCGTGCGGGCGTCACCGCCACGGTCGACGAATCCGGTCGGCACGAGGGGATCTCGTCGCCGCGCCTGGTGGTCGACCAGGCCAAGGAGCCCCGGTTCGAGTACTGCGTGTGGCCGGTGTCCGCGCCGACACCCAGTTACGCGGTGCTCTCGCAGCGCTCCGACGACCGCTACTTCCGTTGCGAGGTGTACCTCGCGGAGGGGTCGCAGGGCTACTCGCTCAACGGCTACACCCGCGAGCAGGTCATCGGCGACATTCTCGACCAATACGAACGCCACCTCGGCTATCTGCACCTGCGCCGCTCGGCGAGCGACACCCACGAGCCGAAACCGAGCGACACCGACGTCACCGTCAGCGATCCTGAAGGGACACCCACCGCATGAGTCACACCCTGTACATCAACGGCTCCTGGTGCGCCGCGAAATCCGGAAAGACCCGCCAGATCCGTTGCCCCGCCGATAATTCCGTGGTCGGCGCGGTCTCCGAGGCGGATGCCGCCGATACCGAGGCGGCCATCGCGGCGGCCCGGCGCGCCTTCGACCGCGGCCCCTGGCGCGACACCTCGGCAGCCGAACGCGGCGATCTGCTGCTGGCGGTGGCCGCCGCCATCGACGCGCAGCGCGCGGACTTCGTGCGCGCCGAAACCCTGGACACCGGTAAGCGGCCCTACGAGTCGGATATCGACATGTCCGATATCGCGAACTGCTTCCGCTACTTCGGCAAGCTCGCGGCCGAGGACGCGGGCCGGGTGGTGGACGCGGGTTCCCCCGATGTCGACTCCCGCATCGTGTACGAACCGGTCGGCGTGTGCGGGCTCATCACCCCCTGGAACTACCCGCTGCTGCAGGCGGCGTGGAAGATCGCGCCCGCTCTGGCCGCGGGCAACACCTTCGTGCTCAAGCCGTCCGAGCTGACGCCGCACACCTCCATCCTGCTCATGCGCGTCCTGGACGAGCTCGATCTGCCCGCGGGCGTGGCCAATCTGGTCCTCGGCGCGGGCACGACGGCCGGAGCGCCGCTCTCGGCACATCCCGACGTCGACATGGTCTCCTTCACCGGCGGCCTGGCCACCGGCCGGATCATCGCCCGCGAAGCGGCGGCGACGGTCAAGAAGGTGGCGCTCGAGCTGGGCGGCAAGAACCCGAACGTGATCTTCGCCGATGCCTGCGACACCCGCGAGCGCCTGGCCGCGGCCGTCGACAACGCCCTCAACGCCGCCTTCCTGCACTCCGGTCAGGTGTGCTCGGCGGGTGCGCGGCTGGTCGTGGAGGAGTCGGCGCACGATCGGTTCGTGGACGAGCTGGTGCGGCGGGCCGAGGAGATCCGGCTCGGACTGCCCTTCGCCGAGGGCACCGAGACCGGGCCGCTCATCTCGTCCGCGCACCGCGACAAGGTGCACGCCTATGTCGAACAGGCCCGCGCCGAAGGGGCCGTCATCCGTACCGGCGGCGCGTTCGCCACCGGCGACCAGGGCTCGGGCAGTCTCGACGACGGCTGGTTCTATCGGCCGACCGTCATCGACCGGGCCACCCGGGAGATGGCCTGCGTGCACGACGAGGCGTTCGGGCCGACCGTCACCGTGGAGACGTTCACCACCGAGGACGAGGCGGTCGCCATCGCCAACGACACCGAATACGGGCTGGCCGGTGCGGTGTGGTCCTCCGATACCGCGCGGGCGCGCCGGATCGCTGCCCGGCTGCGGCACGGGACCGTGTGGGTCAACGACTTCGGCCCCTACCTGCCGCAGGCCGAGTGGGGTGGTTTCGGGCACTCCGGCGTCGGCCGCGAACTGGGGCCGTCCGGCCTGCACGAGTACCGCGAGGCCAAGCACGTCTACGAGAACCTCCGGCCGGGCGTCACCGGCTGGTTCGCCGACCGAGGGGAGCGGAAGTGACCGAGTACGACTATGTGATCGTCGGCGGCGGCTCCGCGGGCGCGGCCGTCGCCTCGCGACTGTCGGAGGATCAGACGGTGACGGTGTGCCTGCTCGAGGCCGGACCGTCGGATGTGGGCGACGACGCCATCCTGCGGCTGGACCGCTGGATGGAACTGCTGGAATCGGGATACGACTGGGACTATCCCATCGAGCCGCAGGAGAACGGCAATTCGTTCATGCGGCACGCCCGCGCCAAGGTGCTCGGCGGCTGCTCCTCGCACAACAGCTGTATCGCGTTCTGGGCTCCGCGCGAGGATCTGGACGCTTGGGAGCGCGAGCACGGCTGCGCCGGGTGGGGTTCGGATTCGGTGTACCGGCTGTACCCGCGGATCGAGACCAATGACGCGCCCGGCGACCACCATGGGCGCAGCGGTCCGGTCAACATCATGACCGTGCCGCCGAACGACCCGTGCGGTGTTGCGCTGCTGGACGCCTGCGAGGCCGTCGGCATTCCGCGCGCCGAGTTCAACTCCGGCCGCACGGTGATCAACGGGGCCAACTTCTTCCAGATCAACCGCCGCCCCGACGGCGTGCGGGCGTCCTCCTCGGTGAGTTACCTGCACCCCCACCTCGATCGGCCGAATCTGAGGGTCCGGACCGGGGCCTGGGCCAAGCGGGTCGTCATCGAGGGCGGCCGGGCGGTGGGCGTCGACATCACCGACAACGCCTTCGGGCGCACCACCCGGATCACCGCCACCCGCGAGGTGATCCTGTCCGCGGGGGCCATCGACACCCCGAAGCTGCTCATGCTGTCGGGTATCGGACCGGCGGATCACCTGCGCGAGCACGGCATCGACGTCCTGGTGGATTCGCCCGGTGTGGGCGCGCATCTGCAGGACCATCCGGAGGGCGTCATCGGCTTCGAGACGACGCGGCCGATGGTGGACCGGTCCACCCAGTGGTGGGAGGCCGGGATCTTCACCACCACCGTGGACGGACTCGACCGACCCGACCTCATGATGCATTACGGCAGTGTGCCTTTCGATATGCACACGCTGCGGCAGGGCTACCCGACGGCCGAGAACACCTTCTGCCTCACCCCGAATGTCACCCACGCCCGCTCCCGCGGCACCGTCCGGTTGCGCTCCCGCGACTTCCGCGACAAGCCGCGCGTCGACCCCCGCTACTTCACCGACGCCGAGGGCCACGATATGCGCGTCATGATCGCGGGAATCCGCAAGGCGCGCGAAATCGCCTCCACCGCTCCGCTTTCCGAGTGGGTGGCGCGCGAGCTGTACCCCGGTCCCGAGACGGACTCGGACGCGGAGCTGGCCGATTACATCCGCCGCACCCACAACACGGTCTATCACCCGGTGGGCACGGCCCGCATGGGCGCGGTCGACGACACCATGAGCCCGCTGGACCCGGAACTGCGCGTCAAGGGCGTGGACGGCCTGCGCGTCGCCGACGCCTCGGTCTTCCCCGCGCACACCACGGTGAATCCGAACATCACCGTCATGCTCGTCGGTGAGCGCTGCGCGGAGCTCGTCGCCGGTCGGTAATTCTCCATCCGCCGTGTGGCCCGGAACCGCTCGGTTCCGGGCCACACGTGTCCTGTGCGCCGTCACCACCACGGCCGCCCGGCTGCCGCACCGGCGCGCCCGCTCCGGGTCGAGCGCGGTAATCCCGGCGGGGAGGTTTCACCCCCTTCCCCGGTGTCATCCCACCCGTATACCTGGCGCAGACGCTGAGAGGTGGGGTGACATGCTACCGGCTGTCTCGAGGGCCGCGGTGATGGCCGTGGGCCTGGCATCGGCCATATTCGGGGTCGCGGGCTGCGCGACCGAGGACGACGAGTGCTGCTGGCCGACGGGTGCGGTCGGAACGCGCTACGCCGAGGTGTCGGGGCCGACCGGGCCGCTGGGGGACTGCACCGGGGACGAGCGTGATCGCGACGGCGGCCGACAGCAGGATTTCGAGCAGGGGGCGATCTACTGGACCCCCGACACCGGTGCGTGGGAGGTGTACGGGCAGATCGGTGACGAGTACGAGAACCTGGGCGGTCCGACCTCCGCACTGGGCTGGCCGGTGAGCGGCGAACTGCCCACGCCGAACGGGGCGGGCCACGTCAACCGGTTCCAGAACGGGAACATCTATCACTCCCCGGCGGGCACCTATCCGGTGCACGGCGCGATCCTCGACGCCTACGCGCAGCAGGGTTACGAGAACGGGCGGCTCGGCTTCCCGACCTCCGGCGAGCAGGACACCGACCAGGGCCGCCGCAGCGAATTCCAGGGCGGCTGGATCGAGTGGAACAGCGGCACCGGCGCGATCACCGTCGGCTGACCCGGTTCTCGGCTAGTCGCGAGGCTGTTTCCGGAGCGCGGAATCCGGTGACGTCTCGTCCTCGCTGGTGGCCAGCGCCTTCTGTAGCGAGTTGAAGACGGTCAGCCCTTGGCCGACCATGCTGTTGACGAGTTCGGAGACGCCGTCGGGGCCGTTGAGCACGGTGAGGTTGGCATTGGCCAGACCGTGGGAGGCTTGCCGGACGATCTCGGGCAGCTGCTCGATGAGCAGCTGGTCGAGGGCGATGCGGTTGTTGGAGGCGGCCGCCTCGGCCTGGATGCGGGTGCGGTCGGCCTCGGCTTCGGCGAGGATGCGGACCTTCTCCGCTTCGGCCAGCGCGGGTTTCACCACCTCGGCCTGCAACTGCTGTTCACGCAGTTCGGCCTGTTTGCGCGCCTGCTCGGCCTGTGCGGCGAGCACCTCCTGTTTGGCGATGGCCTCCGCCAGCGGACCCGACTGTGCCGCTTCGGCATTCGCCTTGTCGATATCGCGCTGATAGTCCGCGCGCAGCAGGGCCGTCTCGCGTTCGTACTCGGCGCGGCGGCGCAGCGACTCCTGTTCGGCGCGCGCCGCCCGCTGCGCGGCCTCGGCCTCCGCGATCTGCGCGTCCCGCTGCACGGCGGCATTGTGCGGCGCGGCCAGTGCGGTGATGTAGCCCAGGCCGCCATCGTCGATCGACTGGATCTGGAAGGAATCCACCCACAGCCCGATATTGCTCATCTCCACCTTCGAGGCCACCAGCACCTCGTCGGCCAGCCGCTGCCGCTCCCGAATGATCTCCTCGACGGTCATCGAGCCGATGATGGAGCGCAGATGGCCGGAGAAGATGCGACCGGTGAGCACCGACATCTCCTGGTCGTGCTCGGACAGAAAGCGTTGTGCCGCATTGACTATCGACCCGGTGTCATTGGCCACCTTGAACGCGATCACCGCCCGCACATCCAGCTGGATGGCCTGCTTGGTGACACATCGCTCCTTGATCTCGGCCTCGAACATGGCCAGCGGCAGGAACCTCACCTTCCGGAAGAACGGCATCACCCAGGACCCGCGCCCGATGAAGACTTGGAACGGAGCGTTGTCCTTGGTCCGGCCACCGGTGACGAGCATCGCCTCGTCCGGATTCGGCACGTGATAACCCAACACGGTTCGATCCACCTCGCATTCACGATATTCGGTCGTCACCCGTGTCGAGCGGAATCCACGGCACCACATCCACCACCCGACCCGGATGCACCGCGATGATCAGGACGGTGGTCCCGGCATCGAGGGGCTCGTCGGCACGTGCGATGTACAGCTCGGTTCCCCCTCGTATGGTGACAAGCACCTCTCCGATCCCACCAGCGGCACGGACCGGAGTCACGATTCTACCGGTCAACCCTGGCACCGGATCTGTCATCGGGATGAACTCCTCGCCTGTCGCCACCGCGACATTACCTGCGATGCACTCGAATCCGGCCGGAACGCGGGTTGCGGCCGTCCATCGGTTCAGCCCGCGGTGGCTCCGTGGTAGAAGAACTGGCCCAATCCGACGGTGAAGACGAGGATGCCGTAGAGGGCGTGTTCGACGGAGACCACCAGGAGGGAGCGGGTGCGGCGGAAGCGTGCGGCGAACAGGCATCCGGCGATTCCGCTGAGCAGCACCGAGATCCAGCTGCCGAACAGGATGTGCACGAAGCCGAAGGCGGCGGCGCTGGCCGCCACCATGCGCGGTCCGTCACCGAAGACCGGGGCGTAGCGGTGGAAGAGGAACGCGCGGTAGAGCAGCTCCTGCGGGTAGACGCTCACCAGCGGGTAGAACACCAGGATCAGCAGCCAGGTCAGCGGATCCTCACGCGGCAGCTCGAACAGGGCGGCCGGTTGCCACACCGCCACGACGATCGCGAGTCCCACCGCGGCGGCCGACCATGCCGCGATCATGGAGCGCGCCTCACCGGCGAGCGCGCCGAGACGCCCGAAGGACCGGCGGTCGAAACCGGAGCGGTACAGGTACGCGGTGACACCGAGGGCGACCACGAGCAGAAAGGGCAGCGGGCTCACACCGCGCAGCACGACCGCGTACGCACCGGCGACGCCGAAGAACAGGACCACGTATTCGACTGCGAGCCATACCTTCCGAGTACGGACGTCGACGGCGATGGACACCACTCGAATCTAGCCCGGCCGAGCCGAGCGCGCCCGCCGCCGGAGTGTGGAACGCCTCTCCCGACGCACCGCGCACGCGCGGATCAACCGCAGGATTGGTGTTTTTCCCGATTTTCGGAGCAGACTTCAGGAATGAACCGTGAAGATCGACCGCAGTCCGGCCTCTTCAGCCACCTCGAGGAACCCGCCAGCACCTCGTCGCCGACCGAGGAGGAGGTGGCCGCGTCCCGCCCCGTATTCAGCAGCGACACCGCACGTGACGAACACCGCAATCCCTGATCGCCGACATCCCTGACCAGCGGTGTTTCCGGCGCTCCGGTCCGCGCTTCGACCATGCGATTAGGATCGGCCGACGTAGTGTGCCATGCTGTGTGGTGAGCACGGGTTGTTGATGTGATCACTCGGCTCGCAAACAGGAAGTTGCAAGAAAAGTATGTCGCAAGGCAGTGTGAAGTGGTTCAACGGCGAAAAGGGCTTCGGCTTCATCGCGCAGGATGAGGGCGGCCCCGACGTGTTCGTCCACTACTCCCAGATTTCCGGCTCCGGCTTCAAGTCTCTCGAAGAGGGACAGCGAGTGGAGTTCGAGATCGGGCAGGGTCAGAAGGGCCCGCAGGCCCAGAGCGTCCGCGCCATCTGAGAGCGGATCAGCTCCGAAACCCGCGCCAACGGCGCGGGTTTCGTGCTTTCCGGACCAATTCATCGTGTCCGGTTTCTCGGAACATTCGGCGGCCGAGATCGACCACCGCGCAGCGGAATACGACCTGACCGCTCACCCGGGCCGCGGGGATCCGACAGCCTCTCAGGGCTCCACGGTCACCTTGATGGCCGTGCCGCTCTCCACGGTCGAGAAGGCGTCGAGCACCCGGTCGAGCGGGATGCGGTCGGTGATGAGGTCACGCACCGGGACCTGGCCGGTGGCGATGTAGTCGAGGGCGCGCCTGTTGTGTTCGGGCGCGGAGCCGTTGGCGCCGTGGATGTGCAGCTGGCGGTAGTGCACGACATTGGAGTCGCAGGTGATGGTCGGGTTGGTTTTGGGCAGGCCGCCGAAGAAGGAGATGCGGCCGTTGCGGGCGGCCATGGCGATGGCCTGCTCCTGGGTGATATTGGCGGCGGTGGCGGTGATGACCACGTCCGCGCCGCGCCCGCCGGTCAGCTCCAGCACCCGCGCGACCACATCGGTCGCCGACGCGTCGATGACCTCGTCGGGCCGCACCGCATTCGCCGACAGCTCCAGGCGCTCGGCGTTCACGTCGACGAGATAGACCGGCCCGCAACGATATACACCGCGCGCGATCCGAATGTGCATACAGCCGATCGGCCCCGCACCGAACACGACCACCGTATCGCCCGCCTCGATGCCGAGTAGTTCCTGCGCGTTGATGGCACAGGCCAGCGGTTCGGCCGCGGAGGCTTCGTCGTAGCCGACGGTGTCGGGAATCCGGTTCAGACCGTCGACGCGCAGCACCTGGCTCGGCACGATCATGTATTCGGCGAAGCCGCCGTCGTACTGGTATCCGACCGAGGTCTGGTTCTGGCACACCGCCATCCAGCCCTTGGCGCACTCGTGGCATGTGCCGCACGGTACGGCGGCGATGACCTGCGCGCGGTCGCCGACGCGCCACTCGGTGCCGTACACCTCGTTCACCGCCGCGCCGACCTCGACGATCTCACCCGCGATCTCGTGGCCGAGCGTCCGCGGCGGCGTGAGGTTCTGGTGCCCGTTGTGGCGGATCTTGACATCGGTGCCGCAGGTGGAGCAGTTGCGCACCCGGAGTTTGATCTGGTCCGGGCCGCACTCGGGTTCCGCGATGTCCTCCAGCCGGAGGTCCTCGGGTGCGTAGTAGCGCAGGGCCTTCATGGATTCGTGTTCCTTCCGCCGTTTCGGGCCGTGAGCCGATCGCTCCAATCCACCGTAACGGTCATTCGGGCACAAATCCACAGAAATCAGTGCCCATTTATGCCCGATCCCTTGTCAACGTGCCCGATTCTGCGGTCTACTACTGCCAGGGATGTGGCTGGTGTCACATGTCTGGTCTACTGCTCAGAGGAAGTCACTATGTCTGTATCCGCACCGGAAGCTCGCGGCGGCACCCGCGTCCACGTGCAGCGCGTCGGCACGTTCCTGTCCAGCATGGTCATGCCGAATATCGGCGCTTTCATCGCCTGGGGCCTGCTCACCGCCCTGTTCATCGAGAAGGGCTGGATCACCTCCATCGCCGGTGATGTGGGCGAGGGCAGCTGGGTCGCCCACATCGGCGGGTGGGGCGACTACGACGGCGGCGGCATCGTCGGCCCGACCATCACCTATCTGCTGCCGATCCTGATCGGCGCGACCGGCGGCCGCATCGTCTACGACACCCGCGGCGCGGTGGTGGGCGCCATCGCCACCATGGGCGTGATCGCCGGTGCGGACGTGCCCATGTTCCTGGGCGCGATGATCATGGGCCCGCTCGGCGCGCTGCTGATCAAGAACCTGGATGCCTTGTGGGACGGTCGGATTCGTCCCGGGTTCGAGATGCTGGTGGACAATTTCTCGGCCGGTATCGCCGGTGCCGCCATGGCGGTCGTCGGCTTCTTCGGCATCGGTCCGCTGGTCTCCGGATTCAGCCGACTGGCCAGCAATGTGGTCGACTTCCTGGTCGACAACAGCCTGCTGCCGCTGACCTCGATCTTCATCGAACCGGCCAAGGTGCTGTTCCTCAACAACGCGATCAACCACGGCATCCTGACGCCGCTGGGCACCAATCAGGCCGGCGAGGACGGCAAGTCCATCCTGTTCCTGCTGGAGGCCAATCCGGGGCCGGGTCTGGGACTGCTGGTGGCGTTCATGGTGTTCGGCAGGGGAGTGGCCAAGAGTTCCGCGCCGGGGGCCGCGATCATCCACTTCCTCGGCGGCATCCACGAGATCTACTTCCCGTTCGTGCTGATGAAGCCGAAGCTGATCGCGGCCATGATCGCCGGCGGCATGACCGGCGTCATGATCAATGTGCTGTTCGACTCGGGGCTGCGCGCTCCGGCCGCGCCCGGTTCGATCATCGCGGTCTTCGCGCAGACCGCCAATGACAGCTATCTGGGCGTGACGCTGTCGGTGATCGGTGCGGCGGCGGTCAGCTTCCTGGTCGCGGCCGTGCTGCTGCGGACCGACCGAGCGGTCGACGAACCCGATCTGGGCGGGGCCACCGCCACCATGGAGGCGCTGAAGGGCAAGCGGTCGGTGGCCGCCGCCGCGCTGAACTCGATGGGCGCCGGCGCGACGGCCACGGTGACCGTCCCGGAGCAGATCTCGACCATCGTCTTCGCCTGCGACGCCGGGATGGGTTCCTCGGCCATGGGCGCCTCGGTGCTGCGCAAGCGGATTCGCGACGCGGGATTCACGGAGGTCACCGTCGTCAATCGGGCGATCGCGAACCTGAGCGACGAGTACGACCTCGTGGTGACCCACCGGGATCTCACCGACCGAGCGCGTGAACGGACGCCGTCTGCCCTCCATGTGCCGGTGGACGACTTCATGAACAGTCCCGAATACGACGAGATCGTCGGTCTGGTCGCCCGGGCCGATCGGGGCTCCGCACCGGCCGAACCCACCGAAGCGGAACCCGAACCGGGCGCGGGAATGCTCGCGGACGAGTCGATCGTGCTCTCCGGCACCGCCGGGTCCCGCGCCGAGGCCATCGACGAGGCGGGCGGGCTGCTGGTCGCCGCGGGAGCGGTCGCGGAATCGTACGTCGCGGCCATGCACGAACGCGAACGGACCGTCTCCACGTTCATGGGCAATGGGCTCGCCATTCCGCACGGCACCAACGCGGCCAAGGGCGATATCCGCCGCACCGGGATCTCGGTGGTGCGCTATCGCGAACCCATCGACTGGAACGGCAGTCCGGTCGAGTTCGTCATCGGCATCGCCGGGACCGGAGACGACCACTTGGCGCTGCTGTCCCGGATCGCCCAGGTGTTCGCGGACACCGATCAGGTGGCGCGGTTGCGCGCGGCGAGCACGGTCGGTGAGATCCAAGCGGTCCTCGGTCCCCGCCACGGCTGAGGCGATGCAGCAGAATGTTGCTCGTGGATTCGGATTCGCGGCAGTCGCAGATCGTGGAGTTCGCCCGGACACGCGGCCGGGTGGACGTACTCGGCCTCGCCACCGAACTGGGGGTGGCGGCCGAGACCATCCGCCGCGATCTGCGCCTGCTCGCGGACCGCCGACTGGTCAAACGGGTGCACGGCGGGGCGATCCCGCTGGAGAGCGCGGCCTTCGAATCCAGCCTCGAATACCGCAGCCGGGTGGACCTGGCCCAGAAACACCGCATCGCCGCCGCCGCGGCCGATCTGCTGCACGGCGCCGAAACCGTCTATATAGACGAAGGATTCACCCCGCGCCTGATCGCCGAGAAGCTCGCCGACCGGGAACTGACCGTGGTCACCGCCTCCCTGCTGGCCGCCGAAGCCCTCGCCGACAGCGACGCCGTCACCGTCCTGCTCCTCGGCGGCCGCATGCGCGGCCGCACCCTCGCCACCGTCGACCACTGGGCCCTGCGCATGCTCGACGAACTCGCCATCGACCTCGCCTACCTCGGCACCAACGGCATCTCCCTGGACCACGGCCTGACCACCCCCGACCCGGCCGTGGCGGCGGTCAAAGGACTAGCGGTCCGCCGCTCCGTCCGCCGCATCCTGGTCGCGGCGGACGGAAAATTCGGCATGACCAGCTTCTGCCGCTTCGCCGAGATCGGTGATTTCGAGGCGATTGTCACCGGAGCGGAACTGGACCCCGCGCAGGCACTGCGGTTCGAGGCGCTCGGGCCGACGGTGGTGCGGGCCTGAGCGGCAGTTCAGTCGATGCCTTCGTCGAGCTGCTGCCAAGTGAGGGTGATCTCGAACGGGGTGAGCGTGTCGATAGCCGCGGCGACGTGGTCGCTGCGATTGCGGTATCCGTTGGAAACGTACCGTCCCTCGGAATCCAGCGTGAGCATCTCGATGGACACCGCCGGGCCGTCGTCGTTGGCCATGCGGACGATCCAATAGTGCTGAATGCCATAGCGCGCGTACTCCGCGCGTTTGTCGATGGTGTCGGCGGTGACGGTGGTCGGCGACACCACCTCGACCACCAGTATCGTGTCCGCGACGGTCGGCTTGGTCTTCCAGCGCGGGCGCGGTTCGTCGATGCAGCGGTAGACGATCGCGTCGGGACGCTTGTAATGGAAGGGGACTTCCGAGACGAGCATGTCGAGATCGCGGTTGACGCGCAGACAAGGCTTCCGGTCCACCCGTTTCGCTTCGCCGTCGGCCAGTGCGCGTTCGATGTTCCGGGAAACCGCGTTGTGATTGGGCGAGGGCGACTCGCAGAAGATGATCATCCCGTCTTTGACCTCGACGGTACGGGAGACGTTTTCGGGCATCGCCAGGTAGTCATTGATGTCGATGACCTGGCTGTATGTCTTCGGTGACGACCAGTCGAACGCTTCCGACACGACGGTGATCCTTCGGTACGCGGGACGGCTACACGATCGGCGCCCAGACCGGCGGCCTGGACGCACATAAGCATATCCAGCGGCAGGCAATGGATCGGTGGGACGTGGTGAGCTCTCCGCGTACGCATTCACCCGATCCCGAAGTCGGCGGCCTCCCGGGGTCCGGGGGGCAACGCTCGCGGCGGTCAGGATTCTGCAGCCAGCGCCTGCGCTTCCGACGGTTGCGCATGCGCGCGGTCCGGTGCGCGGGGGATCCCGATGAATGGGATAGCTCGTAGTCGATCCGCGCAAGCAGCTGCTTCTGTGAGACGCGACACTCCACATTCCGATTCTTCGGCATACCTGAAGTGGCATTCGCCACGATGAAAGGCATTCCCACCCATGCGAATCCGATCCCTTCGAATTTCGGTTGCGATGGCCGCGACCGCGGTCGCGGCCACCACCGCTGTCACCGGCGTCGCGTCCGCCGATATCGACTTCGGAAGCTCCGGCAGCAGCTCGGGCAGCGGCTCCGGCAATATGGTCATCACCCTGGTGCGCCATACCGAGTCCGCCGGTAACGCGTCCGGCCTGATCGACACCTCGGTGCCCGGACCCGACCTGACCCCACGCGGCCGCACTCAGGCAGACAAGCTGGCCGTCCAGCTGGCCGACAAGAATTACGACTGCGCCTTCGCGTCCAATATGGTGCGTACCGAGCAGACCGCGGCACCGACCCTCGCCGAGCACGACCTGAACCTCGATATTCAGCCCGGTTTCCGGGAGATCGAGGCAGGCGTTTACGAGGGCACCCCGGAGTCCGAGGCGCTGTCGGGGTACCTGCAGGCGCCGATCAAGTGGCTCTCCGGCGACCTGGACGCACGGATTCCAGGGTCCATCGACGGCAACGAGTTCGACGACCGTGTCGATGAGGCACTGCTCGATGTGCAGCGCCGCAACTGCACCAACCCGGTGATCTTCTCGCACGGCGCCACCATCATGTTCTGGTCCATGCTGAACGCCGACAACGCCGACAAGGAGAAGCTCGGCACCGATCCGATACACAACGGCGGCCGCGTCGTCCTCGAGGGCAGCCCGGAGAAGGGCTGGACGATTGTCGAGTGGGTCGGCGACCCGGACCTCGGCTGATCAACCCTTCCGCGCCCCGGATGTCACCGACACGGTCGATGGGACCGGGGCGCAGTTGCTTGCTACCGGTAGCGGAGCATCTCGACCGGGGAGGCCCGCGACAAGACCGGCACCACAGTCAAGATCGTGCAGAAGGTCGGTAGGGTCGGGAAGACCGGCCGTGCGGTCGGTGCCGATGTCACCGGCCTCTGCAAGGTATCCAAGTTCGATCTGAAGGTGAACACAACAGAGGACGGTGACGGCGAAGTCACCGGATTCAAGCAAAGCTGGACCCACACGCCGTCCCGAACAGCGCCACCACCTCGCGGGCGAATTCCCTTCTGCCCACGCCCAATCGCTGCAACGCGGATCCGTGGTCCAGCGTGACCACCGCGATCGCGCCGAGCAGCACGGTCCACCAGGCCGCCAGCGTGATCCCGCGTAGCCAGCGAGGGCTCGCGCCGAAGGCCAGGCGCAACCGCTGGCAGTGGAAAGGCACGTGCTGTTCCTCGTCGGCGAGAATGAGGCCGCCGACCGTGCCGGTCAGCGCGTCACCACTGCCGTCGCGCAGGGCGCGGTAGTAGCGCAGGGCAACGACTTCCGCGACCATCAGGACCATCAGCTCCAGCCGCAGTCCCATAGCCCGCCGCAGGCGCACGAACACCGCATCGCTCCAGTGCGCCGCAATCGTGTCCTGCCCCGCGGATTTCAGGAGCAGACCCAGTAGCCGCGCGTGATTGCGCTCCTCGGCCACGAACAATCGGGCGGCCGCGGCGTAGTCCCGGTCGCCCGCCTGCTCGGCCTTGGCGATCAGATTCGCGCCGTCGCCGCTCTCCCCAACCTGGAACCGCTGCACACTGCGCACCACCACGGGATCCATCCGCGCACCCCGCGACCAGTCCGGATCACCGGCCGCTGCGCGCGCCTGCGCACGCGACTCGAATGTCCTGACCCACCGGGAGAAATCACCGGATTCGCCCACCACTGCCCCTTTCGTGGCTCCTCGGAGCCCGACGCCGATATCCCGCCGCGAGAGTACGGGCACGGGTACCGGCGAGCCGAACCGTTTTCGAGGGGTACGGGGTCGCGCTGACCGAACCGGGCAGCGCACCATGCGGCCGTAGCGGACAACTATCCGTCGCCGTTCGCACGACAGTCAGCGGAGGTCATCGCACCATTGACCACGTCGACCTTTCGGGAACGACAAGCCGCCGAATCGCGAAAGATCATGGACATCAACGGAACTCCACCTGAACAACCGTCTGGGAATAATGGGCTGGCGACCCAGCGAACACAGCGTATTCCGCATGATGTCGAATTCGTTGCCATAGACCTCGACAAAAGCTGAGGGCGGTCCTGAAACCTACTGGTCAGGACCGCCCTCTTTTGTAGCGGGGACAGGATTTGAACCTGCGACCTCTGGGTTATGAGCCCAGCGAGCTACCGAACTGCTCCACCCCGCGTCGGGTGAATACAACCTTACAGACAGTGGGCCTCGTTACCAAAACGCCTGGACAAGATGGGTTTTTCGCCCTCGGGGGGGCTGGGCGGTGGTGCGGGGTCAGCGTCCGAGTTCGTCGACGAGGACGTTCAAAGCCGTTGTGAGAGCATCCCGCTGCTCGCGGTCGAGG
Source organism: Nocardia sp. CC227C (assembly GCF_030767025.1). GTDB lineage: Bacteria > Actinomycetota > Actinomycetes > Mycobacteriales > Mycobacteriaceae > Nocardia. The sequence continues at coordinate 106,050 of NZ_JASITE010000006.1, forward strand.
CGTTCCATGGCGGCGGCGAAGCGTTGGATGCGGGCCGAGGTGAGGCCGTTGACGAGGTTGTGGCCGGTGGGGGTGGCGGTGAGGAGTTGGGCGCGGCCGTCGCCGGGGTCGGCGGCGCGTTCGAGGTAGCCGGCGCGTTCGAGGCCGGTGACTATGCGCGACATGGTGGGAGCGCTGACGCGTTCGACGGCGGCCAGGTCGCCCAGGCGCAGGGGGCCGGAGCGGGCCAGGGAGGCGAGAGCGGAGGCCGCGCCGGGGGAGAGGGCGCCGGAGTCGCCGGACTGGCGCAGCATGCGGAGGAGACGGCCGATGGTCAGGTAGAGGTCGGCGGCCTCGCTGAGGTCGGTGGTGACGACGTCGGCACTCGAGCGCTCGGACAGCGCGGCCTCCTCGGTCGGACGGCGAAATCGATGATCATCATAGTCGCGCCCGACCCGCGGGCGATTACCAGCCCGCGGGGATCGGGGCGGGTCAGCGCGTGGTGAAGAGGTTGAGTTTGTAGGTGGACACCGGCGGGGCCCAGCCGAATGCCTTGATCCCGTAGCGATACCGCGCGGGCCAGGTGCGGGCGACGGCGGATTGCGGAGTGGCGAAGGTGCGGGATTCGCGCAGCCGCAGTCCGCAGGGCTCCAAGGTGGCGGGGTCGTCGCAGGTCCATCGCATGCGGGCGGATACGGCCCGAAACACCGGATTGCGGTCCTGGGTCTTCATCATGGCCGGGCCGCCGGTGTCGAAGGCGACGGGGGTATTCGGGAATGCCTCGGCGAACCGCCGCAGCAGCGCGTGCACCCGTTCGGCGTCGAAGTAGAGCAGCACCGCCTCGCTGAGCAGGAAGACCGGTTCGCCGCCCGCGCGGACCCGGTCGTACCAGTCGGTGTCGAAGATGGATCCGGAGAGCATGGTGTAGCGGTCGCGGTCGTCGAAGAACTTGCGCCGCAGGGCCATGGTGTCGTCGAGGTCGAGGTCGAACCAGCGGACCGTGCCGTTGTCGAGGCGGTCGAAGCGGGTGGACAGGCCACAGCCGAGATCCACCACCGTCCCGTGCGGATGTTCGCGCAGGAACGCCCGCACATACTCGTCGAAGATCGACGCCCGCAGCACCGAACCCGACAGCGACGGTCCGCGGAATCTGGTGAAGTCGTAGTCGATTGCCGCCACGAGTTCGACGGCCTTGCGGTCGCCGAGGATCGAGGGGTTCCGCGCCGCATCGCACGCGCGTCCGTACAGCGGAATAAGCAGCGTTTCCTGGATCTCGCCCAGTGTCACCGGTTCACCCATCGCACCACGATAACTTAGGGTCACCTAATTCGGTGTGGTACGCCGGTTCACCGCGCGTCGAGCACTCGCTTCAGGAAGTCGGTCCGGTCAGCGGAAGAATTTCGCGTGTTCGAGTGCCCACTCGGCATAGCTGAGCGGGTGACGCCCGATGATCTCCGAGACCGACGGCGATTGCTCGAGGGTCCACGCGATGAGGTCTTCGAGGTGGGTGGCGTACTCCTCGAGGGCGTAGAGGGTGACATCGATGGCGCGGTCGGGCCAGCCGCGGTCGCGCCAGACGGCGCGGCTCTCGTCGGGAGTGAGCTCGGTGGTGACGATGTCGCGGCCGAGGGCATTGGCGATGAAGCGGATTCGGGACAGGGTGCTGATGGGCATGCCCACGGCCTCGATGGTCATGCCCAGATAGTCGTCGGTGCGCAGGGCCGCCGCGGCGACGGCGGCCAGGTCGTCCTCGTGGATGAACGGGTAGTGGCCGGTATTCAGGAAGGCTTCGCGCACAACGCCTTCCGCGCGGATGGTGTCGGCCCAGTCCGAACCCGTGGCGGGATAGGCGCCTTCCAGGACCGAGCCCATGACGGCCGAGGGCCGGATGTGGGTCCAGCCGATACCGGAACGTTCGACGGCCTTCTCGATGGCCGACCAGAACCAGGTGTCGGGCGGGTCGGCCGCCTCGTACTCGGGTCCGTGCGAGGACAGCAGGACGAGCTGGCCGACGTGCGCGGTGCGGGCCAGGGCGAGCGCGTCGTCGAGGGTGGCCGGATCGACTCCGGTGAGGAAGACGGCGTCGACGCCGGTGAACGCGTCCCAGATCTCCAGGGGTCGGGTGATCGATCCCGGGATCAGTTCGACCGGGTCCGGCCAATCGCGCAATTGGTCGGACTCGGCGACGATGCGGACACGCTCACCGGCGTCGAGCAGTTGCCGCGCGAGACTGCGCGCGATGACACCGTAGGGGCCGCAACCCTCGTCCTTGCGTACGGCCCCGACGGTCAGCAGATGCAACCGTCCGGGCTCGACAACGATTCCGCCCATGGCAAATACCTCCGTGGCGTAGCAACGGTGATCTTGCGCCTACTGCGAGGTTGCGGATCCGACCGCAGAGATACTAGCCGAAGCCGGGCGCGGGCGACTCACCCCTCGGTCGCGGCGGTCTCCGCGAGGTAGAAGGGCAGCCGGTCGAAGATGAAGCGACTCTGCGTGATTCGCCCGTTCTCTACCCGGATCAGCTCCGCGCCGGGCGCCGAGGGCACCGGAATCGAGGAAGTGTCGTACATGATCAGTGCGGTGGTGTCGTCACCGAAGGCGGCCAGCGGTTCGACACCGGTGACGGTATCGGCGAACGGTTCCAGGAACGCCCGGAAGGCGTCCGCGCCCCGAATCCGGCCCGCGGGCGTGTCGCAGACGATGTCGGCCGCGATGTAGGTCATGGCCTTGTCCATATCGTGCCCGGTCCACGCGTCGAAGTAGGCGCGGGCCAGGTCGAGGGCGGGGCCGGTGTGCTGGTTCATATCGGTCACCTCGTGGTCGAGTGGAAACTGTCGATGGAATGGACACCGGCCGTCGCCGAAACGGACCGGTGCCAGAATGGCGAGGTGACCGAGGCCCTCACGGCAGCCCGCGCCGGCGACGAGCGGGCGTTTCGCGAACTGACCGAACCGTACCGGCGGGAATTGCAGCTGCACTGCTACCGACTGCTCGGTTCGCTCCAGGACGCCGAGGACGCCCTCCAGGAGACCATGGTGGCGGCATGGCGCGGGCTGGGGGAGTTCGAGCAGCGGTCCTCGGTGCGCACCTGGTTGTACCGGATCGCCACCAACCGGTGCCTGAACACGCTGCGCACCGCGCGGCGGCATCCCGTCGAACCGCTGCCCTTCGAGGTGCCCGAGCCACCCGCGCGCGACGCCGTCGGCTGGTTGCGGCCCTATCCGGACGCCCTGCTCGCCGCCGATCCCGCGATCCGCTATCAACACCGGGAATCGGTGGAGCTGGCCTTCATCGCCGCACTCCAGCAGCTGCCGCCGCGGCAGGCGGCCGTGCTGGTGCTGCGCGAAGTGCTGGAATTCTCCGGGGCGGAGGCGGCCGAACTGCTGGGCACCAGTCCGACCGCGGTGAAGGCGGCGCTCCAGCGCGCCCGGGAGACCCTGGAGTCGGTGCGGCGCGGACCCGCGGGATCGGCTCCCGCACCGGGGTCGTCGGCCGAACGTGCGTTGACCCGGCGCTTCACCGAAGCCTTCACCGATCGCGACGTGGACGCCGTCGTCGAACTGCTGACCGACGACGCCTGGCTGACCATGCCGCCCTGGCCGCACGCCTACCGGGGGCGCGCCGCGATCGGCGAATTCCTCCGGCACGTCCCGGCGTTCCGGCACCACCACCCGGTGCGCCTGGTCGCCGTCCGGGCCAATACGCAGCCCGCCGTCGCCTGCTACTCCCTGCTTCCGGACGCAACGGAGTTCCGCGCGACCGGAATGCTGGTGCTCGCCCTCGAAGCGAACGGCATCGCGGCACTGACACATTTCCCACCCGCGGACGTCTTTCCATACTTCGGGCTCCCTGTCTCATGGAGTGATGGCAGCGCGGCGGCGGAGGGTCGCGACTTCCGGTAACGACTTGTCGGAGTGCCCGGGGTGGACTGAGACGGGCTGGGCTATCTGACAATTCGACGCCAAGCTTCCCCAGACAGCTGACGGCGGAGTTAGCGTGCCGCCCTACAGAGGTCGACCGCGCGGCGGGCTGGCAGGGCCGCACACGGAGACCGGCGGCCACCCACGGGGAGTACCAGCTCATGAGGTTCCGGAAATCCGCGATTCGAACGATTCTGACCGCGTCGGTGGGGATGTCGCTCGCGCCGTTCGCCCCGCCCGGACCGGCCTGGGCCGCGCCCGCCACGACCGATCACTGCGGCGGCTGGACGGTCGGCACCGTGGCGTCGGGGTACGGCATGCTGGAGAGCCTCGCGTTCGACGGACGCGGGCGGCTGCTGCTGTCGGAACAGTCGGTCACCGGGACCGGCGGGGCGGTGCGGGAACTCACCGCGGACGGTCGGCGCGCAACCTTCGTCGGCGATATCGACGGCGTCGGGGAGTTGAGCGTCGTCGGCGACACCCTCTACTACACGACCGGACTGAGTCTCCAGTCCAAGTTCGCCGCCGAACCCGGCGGCATCGAGGCGGTGGATCTCGACACCGGCACGCGCCGCAGCGTCGCGGGCGGACTCGACATGCCGAACGGGCTGGCACTGCTGCCCGACGGCGACTTCGTGGTCACCAGCGATATGGGAGCCGACACCCGCATGACGCGGGTGCGTGCCGGGGTGGACGTGGGGCCGTTCTCGTCGGCGGTCACCTCCACCAACGGCCTGGCCTACGATCCGCGGCGGCATCGGCTGTTCGTATCCAGCACCTTCGACCCGGTCACCGTGATCGCGATGGTGGACCCGGATCGCCCGGAGGCGGCGATCACCATAGAACTGCCCGGGCTGGGCCCGCTCAACGCCGCCGACGGCGTGGCGGTGGGACCGGACGGGTTCGTCTATGTCACTTACAGTCTGGGCGGCAAAGTGATCCGGGTGGATCCGGACCGCGCCCGCTGGTGCACCGTGGCGGACGGCCTGCCGCTGTCGACGAGTGTCCGATTCGGCTCCGGTCCCGGTTGGGACCCCGGCTCACTGTACGTCACCAGCTATCTGGGCACTGTGACGCGGCTGACACCACACTGAGTACACGCTCGCGTTTTCCCGCGTATATGTGCGCTGATTTACATTGCGCGTCAGCACAGTTCACACAACCTGTGTGATTCATCGTGGCACTGTGCCCTACTCGTGAGTACTATCGGGCTATCGCCGGAGATTAACTGTGGTGTAACGCCTTTCAAACGCGCTGCACCTGGTCGGTTACCGGAGAACGATCGGGAGAGCAGGGTACCCGACGGGCGTGGGGCTCACGCCCGCCTTTCCCATCGCGGGTTCGATGATGAACCGGGCTGGGGTGACTAGTCCCCTTATGCCGCAAGCCATCTCGGTGCTGTCACACGTCTGACCGCACCGGATTCCGCTGATGCGCGCTCACGAGGCGACGCTTCGCGCTACGGACGCCGGGCAATGGAGCTCCAGGCATGCAAGTGTGCCGTGGCAGTCGCATGAATCGAGCTATCGATACATCGATTGTGCTGTCGCGCACCATTTTTCACGTGGGGATAGGTCTCGATGAGTGTGGACCCGACGGTATTGGAGCGAGTCCGGGAGCTGTTCCGCAGGCGTTTGAACGCGCCCGCGCTGGAGCTGGACCGACCGCTGCTCGAGTACGGACTCGATTCGGTCCGTTCGACCGAGTTGGTGATCGAACTCGAGGAGTTGTTCGGCATCGACATACCCGATGCGGATGCCGCCACCCTGCGCACGGCCCGCCAAGTGGCCGAATACGTCGCGGTCGAGCTGCGAAAAGCGAGCTGAGCATGGCCGATCCGAGTGATGTCTACGGCCGCTACGCCCGGCCCGAGATAGCCCGGCTGCTGCGGGCCTTCCACCTCGACGCCGACTATCGCGAGGCCGAGTTCGACATGCTGGTGCCCGCCACGCTGGGTGGTGGCGGCGGCTTTGCCGACCGCGCGGTACTCGATCTCGTAGGCGGGCACGGGGCCGGACTGTTCGGCCACAACCATCCCGCCTTGATCCGCGCGGCGGAGACGGCACTGCGGGCACGGCGGCCGTTCGCGGTGCAGGGCAGTGTGCGAGCCAGCGCCGCCCGATTGAGCGCGCGACTGTCCGACCTGGTCGGGGCATCGACGGGGGCCGAGTACGTCGTCACGCTGGCGTCCACGGGCGCCGAGGCGGTGGAGGCCGCCGCGAAGCACGCCGCCCTGGAACGGTACCGGCGGCTGTCGGCCGTGCAGGCGGAGCTGGAGCGGACCCTGCGCCGCGCCCGGCGGGACGGCCTGGCCGGGCGACCGCTCCCGGCGCCGTGGGACGGGTCGGTGGAATCCCTTCTCACACAGTCGATCACCAATGTCTCGACGCTGCGCGAACGCGCCCCGCTGTTCGCCGCCCCGACGCGGTCCTTCCACGGGAAGACCGCCGCGGCGGCGGTGCTCACCGACCGGGCGCCCGGCGACGGCCGCCCGCTGTTCGGACCCGAGGTGGTCCGGCTGGAAACCGGCTCCGCGAACACCCTCGAGCGGGTGCTGGACGGCGAACGGATCACGTTCTGCGACATATCCTTCGGCCCGTCCGGTGAACCGGTGCCGACCGTCCGGTACGCGTCCCGGCTGGCGGCGTGCTTCGCCGAACCCGTACAGGGCGAGGGCGGCGTGCACGAGTTGGGCGACGACGTGCTGCGCGCCGTGCGCGCCCTGGCCGATCGCCACCACGCCGCCCTGGTCTTCGACGAGATCCAGAGCGGTATGGGCCGCACCGGCACCTTCCTGGCCGCCGAGCCCTCCGGCGTGCACGCCGACTACTACCTGCTGTCCAAGGCGCTGGGCGGCGGCCTGGCCAAGGTCTCGGCGCTGCTGGTGCGGCGCGACCGCTATCTGCCCGAGTTCGGCAGACAGCACACCTCGACCTTCGCGGAGGACGACTACTCGTCCGAGATCGCCTGCACAGCATTGGATCTCATTCCCGAATTGCTGCCGCGCATCACCGCCGCCGGCACCCGGCTGCGCGATCGGCTGCGCGCGCTGGCCGCCCGCCGCCCGGACGTGATCGCCGGGGTGCGCGGTCGCGGGCTGCTGTTGGCACTGGAGCTGCGACCGCCCCGGCCGACCTCGGCCGTGCTGCGCGAGTTCCTGGACGAGGAATGGTTCGGGTATCTGGTCGCCGGATATCTCCTGCACCGGCACGGCATTCGGGTGCTGCCGACCCTGTCCGCCCCCGCCACGCTGCGGGTGCAGCCGTCGGCGTATCTCGGGGCCGCCGATATCGACCGCATCGTGGCTGCCTTCGAGACCGTGGCCGACCTGCTGCACCGCGGGGCCTACCCGGACCTGCTCGACCATCTCACCCGGCCCGCGGCCAACCCCACACCGCTGCCCGCGCGCGCACCCGATCCCGAACGCCGCCGTCCCGAGCCCGCCGCCCCGCTCGACGGCCCACCGCGCGTCGCCTTCCTCGCCAATCTGGAACGCCCCGGGGATCTGCGGCGGCTGGCACCGGAGCTGGCCGAATGGTCCGACTATCAGTGCGAAGCCCTGCTCGAGCGGCTGCGCGGCGTGCTGCGGCCCTTCGAGGTGACCCGGCAACGCATCCAATCGGTGTCGGGGGCCGAGGTCGAGGTGTCGATGATCGCCGTGCCGTTCTCGGCACAGCAAGCCGTCACGTTCCAGCGCGACGGCGAGGGCGCATGGCTGCGGGATGTGGTGCTCGACGCGGTGGATCTCGCCGTCACCGCGGGGGCGGACGTGATCGGCCTGGGCGGCTACACCTCGATCGTCACCGACGCCGCCCGCGCCGTCGTGGAGGACACCGCCCGCATCACCTCGGGCAATTCGCTCACCGCCGCGTGCGCCTACGAACTCATGTGCCGGGAGCTGGCGGCGCTGCCCGCCGGGGAACGCCGCGTCGCCGTGGTCGGAGCCATCGGCAATATCGGCGCGGTCATGGCGGAACTGCTGCTCCCGCATGTCGATTCGCTGGTGCTGGTCGGTCGGCGGGGCTCCGCGCGGCGGCTGCGGACCGTCGCGGAGCGGCTCGGCGATCCGGACCGGGTGACGGTGCGCGAGGAGATGACCGCACTGCGCGACTGCCGCCTGATCGTCACCGCCACGAACGCGGCCACCCCCGTGATCACGGCGGACCAGCTGGGCACCGACCACCCGGTGCTGGTCTACGACCTCGCGGTCCCGGGCGATGTGGATCCGGGTGCCGCCGCGCTGCCGGGGGTCACCGTGCTGTCCGGCGGCCGGATGCGCCTGCCGGACGGTCAGGTGCCCGATTTCCCGGGGCTCGAGCTGCCGCCGGGCACCCTCTACGCCTGTATGGCCGAGACCATCGCCCTCGGCCTCGAACCGGGTACGCCGAGCCCGTCCTACGGCGCGCTCTCCGTCGCCGGGGTGCGGGCCGCCGCCGACCTGGCGCGGCGGCAGCGGATCGTGCCCGCACCGCTCACCCCGCGAGGAGTCGCCATGACCGTTCCCATGCTGTTGGGCGCGCCCGGCTTCCGAGCCGAGGCCGCCGGTGGCAAGGCCGCCACCCTGCACGAACTCACCGCCGCCGGATTCCCGGTGCCGCCGGGCTTCGTGATTCCCGGCGACACCGATCCGGATCTGCTGACCGATGCCGAGCTGGACGCGCTCGTCGCGGCCGTCGGCGGCTACCCGGTGGCCGTGCGCTCCAGCGGGGTGCTCGAAGACCTCGACGACGCCAGCTTCGCCGGACAGTACGAGACCTACCTCGAGATCGGCGATCGGGACGCGCTGCGCCGCCGCATCGCCGACTGCCGGGCCTCGGCACACAACGACCGGGTGCGCGGCTACCTGGAACGGCGCGGGTTCGACCCGGCTCGGGCGCGGGTGGCGGTTCTGGTGCAGCGCATGGTCGAATCCCGCACCGCCGGTGTGGGATTCACCATCGACCCGATCACCGGCAAGGAGGAGCACGCGGTCGTGGAGTGCTGTGCCGGACTGGGGGAGCGGCTGGTGTCCGGGCACGTGACACCGCTGCGACTCACGGTCCGGCTCGCCGACGGCACGGTGGCGCAGCGGAGCGAGGGCGACGAACCGGTGCTGCTGGACGACGACGAGATCGCCGAGCTGACCCGGATGCTGTTGCGGGTCCAGGCATTCCGGCATCGACCGCAGGACGTGGAGTGGGCGGTCGGTACGGACGGACGGCTGTGGCTGCTGCAATCGCGGGCCGTCACCGCCATCGCCTGGCGCACCGATATCGACCAGCTCACCGACGCCGACTTCCGCGACGGCGGCGTCTCCGCACGCGTCTGCACCCCGCTCATGTTCTCGCTGTACGAGAACGCCTTCCAGGCGTCCATGCAGCGATTCTTCACCCGGCTCGGGCTGCTCGACGACGAACCGGCCTGGATGGCCATGCACTACGGCCGCGCCTACTGGAATGTGGCCGCGGTGAAACGGGCCTATTCGGGCGTGCCCGGCTACGACGAGCGCATCTTCGACGCCGATCTCGGCGTGAACGTGGACTACGGGCCGGACGGGCCGGACCGGACGCCCACGAACGCGCTGACGGTGGCGCGCGCGGTGCCGACCGCACTGGCACTGCGGCGGCTCACCACCGGGCAACTGGTGGAGGTGGAACGGTTCGCCGCGAGCTGGGAGGCCAAGTACGCCCGCTGGCGGGAGCGCGCGGCGCGGCTGCCGAGCGTGGACACCACGACCTTCACCGCCGAACTGGTGGACTGCCTGCTCTCGTTCCACGCCACCACCGAACGCGCCTATTTCACCACCATCTACCACAACACCACCGTCCAATCGGACTTCAAGACGCTGCTCGGCAAAATCGACGACGCCACCGGCGGCAGCACCCAGGTGCTGGCGCTGATCGGCGGGCTGGCCGAGGTGAGCCATATGGCCATGCAGCGCGGCATCGTCGGGCTGTACCGGGTGGCGGTTGCCGAGGGCCTGGACGGGGACCCGTGGCGGCGGGCGTTGCGGGAGTTCCTGGACGAGCACGGTTTCCACGCCGACAGGGAACTGGATATCACCTGCCCGCGCTGGTCCGAGGAGCCCGCGCGGGTGCGGGACATGATCGCGTCGATGCTCGCGGCCGGGACCCCGCCCGCCGATCCCGAGCGGGCGCTCACCGAGCAGCGGGCCCGCTTCGACGCCGAGATCGCAGCCGTGCGGGCGCGGGTGCGCGCCGACCCCCGTACCCGGGTCCGCTTCTCGCGCAGCCTGGACCGACAGCTGGCGCTGGCACGTCGGTACCTGGTGGCGCGTGAGCTCATGCGGGACTTCTCCTCCCGCTGCTACGCCATCGTGCGCGCCTACGTGGTCGAGGCCGGGGCACGCCTGCACGCCGCCGGAGCCCTCGCCGACCCGGCCGATGTGTACATGCTCGACGTCCACGAGATCGCCGATCTGGCACAGGGTTTCCGCGGCGGTGACGAACTGGCGGCGGCGGTCCGCTACCGGCGGGCCATGTACGACGGCTACCGGGATCTGACGCCGCCGCACGAACTCGGCCCCGGTGTGACGGTCTCCCGACCCGAATCCGGCGACGGCGTGCTCACCGGGCTGGGATGCAGTGCGGGCGTGGTGGAAGGCCCCGCGCGGGTCATCGCGTCGCTCGCCGAGATCGCCGATCTGCGTCCGGGTGACATTCTCGTCACCCGTTTCACCGACCCCGGTTGGACTCCGGCACTGGGTCTGGTGATCGGGGTCGTGACCGAGGTCGGCGGTCTGCTCTCGCATGCCGCCGTCATCGGCCGCGAATACGGCATCCCGGCCGTGCTCAATGTTTCCGGCGCCACCACCGCCATTCGCTCCGGGCAGCGGCTCCGGATCGACGGCGGCGCGGGCACCGTCACCCTGCTCGACACCGTCGAGCCCGAGCGGGTCACGGATCTCGTGCCCGCCGCCCCGCGTCCCGTAGCGGCGCTACCCGATCCGGGGTCGACATCCACTACGTCTCGCGCACGATCAGGAGGCGCTCTCATGACCGATCGAACCCACCCCGACCGCCCGGCGGTCCGGACGCTGTCGCCGCGCAAACGCATGATCTGCATTGCCGGTGGCGACGGCTCCGGCAAGACCACCCAGGTGGCGCGGCTGGCGAGCGTCTTCGAATCGCAGGGGCAGACGGTGGCGGCGGTGACCATCTGGGACGCCTTCCTGGACCCCGCGGTGGCGTCCAAGCTGCCGTTCGACCGACCCGACGCCATCTACGGCTACCTGAAGGTGCTCACCCCGCTCAGCCGCACCCACTTCCTGTACCACGCCATGCAGTTGGCGCTCGATCTCGCCGCGCGGCGCGGTCCGGACGTCGTGCTCATGAACTCGTACTGGTACAAGTACTTCGCCACCGAGGTGGCGCACGGCGGCGATCCGGCCGTCCTGCGCGCGCTGGCATCCGGATTCCCGGAACCCGACCTCACTTTCCACCTGCGCATCAGCCCCCGGGACGCGTTGGCGCGCAAGCGCAAACGCAGCGACTACGAGAGCGGCTACGGCGACGAGCACGAATTCCTCGAGTTCCAGCAGCGCAGCCACGACGCCCTCGCGGGGCTGTCGGCCGAACTCGGCTGGACCGAGCTGGACGGCACCGCCCCGGCCGGTGACATCACCACCACCATTCTCGAGCAGTTGCGGAGCACCGAGCAGTGAACGACGAACCCACCCGCCGCATCGCCCTGGTCGGCATCGACGGCTGCGGCAAATCCTCGGTCCTGGCGCGACTGCGCGAGCTGGCCCCGCGCGACCGCGGCTTCGCCAGTATGACCTGCCCGGACTTCCACAACACCGCCGACGCGCCACTGCATCGGCTCTCGCGCCAGCTCAAGGCTTTCAGTGACGGCAGCGACGAGATCGGCAGCCTGGAGTGCAAGGCCATCGCGCTGTACCTGCAGATGACCCTGTTCGGACCCGTCGAGCGGTTCTTCGTGGACACCTTCGCGCCGGGCGTGCTGGTGTGCGAGCGGCATCCGCTCGTCGAAACGCTGGTCTACGGACCGTTCTATGTACTGCTCGCCGATCTGGACACCGATCCGCGCGACCGCGAGGCGCAGGTGCGCGAGGTGCTGGACCGGCACGCACCCGGCACCCTCGACGATATCCGCGAGTGGCACGCCCGTGAGGCGGCTCGGCTCGGCACCGACCCCGACATCTGGAACCTGTTGGGCGAGGTGTCGAAACTGGTTCAGCTGGAACCGGATTCGGCGGTGCCGGCGTTCGCGCAGCGGTGCCGCACCAGCCTGCCGGATGCGGTGCTGTGGCTCGACGTGCCGCCCGAGCAGGCCGCCGCGCGTTGCGCCGCCCGGGTGGGCGAGGGCACGCGGGAATCCCACGAGACCCCGGAACTGCTGGCGGAACTGCGCAAGGGCTACCAGCGCGCTCAGCAGCTCCTGCCCGCGGCCTTTCCGGGCCTGCGTTTCCACCGCGTCGACACCGCCGACGGCGTCGATCTCGAGGAATCGGTACGCGTCTGCGTCGAGGAAGGACGGCTGTTCGCATGACATCGACACAGGATTCGGTCGCGGCCCGGGTGCGCGCCATCGTGGCCGAGGCGCTCTGGGTGGCGGCCGACGATCTGGAGGGCGGCAAACCGCTCGTCGACTACGGATTGGACTCGCCGACCTCCATCGATCTCACCATGCGGCTGGAGGACGCCTTCGGGATCACCATTCCCGATGCCGTGGCGGCCCGGCTGGACACGGTGGACCGCATCGCCGAGCACGTCCGGGAGAGCATCCGATGACCCTCACCGCCGCCGCGCCCACCGCGCTGCATCCGCGACATCCGAGTATCGTGCACGCCCTGCTCGACCATCTCGACAGCGACAACCGCACGGCCCGAGTCGTTTTCGTAGCGACGCCGGGCGAAGCCGAGGTATTGGACTACGCCGCGCTCGCCCGCGCGGCCCGGCGCAGCGCCGCCGCCCTGGCGGAATACGGTGTGCGCCCGGGCGATCGGGTCGTGCTGTGCCTGCCCACCGGTACCGCGTTCATCACCGCGTTCTTCGGGGCGCAGCTGTTGGGTGCGATTCCGGTGGCGGTCGCGCCGCCGAGCGGCTTCGGCGGCCGCGGCCTGTTCGTGGACAAGTTCGCCGGGCTGGTCACATATCTGGCTCCCGCCGCGCTGGTGGCCGCGCCCGATGTGATCGACGCGCTGGCCGCGCACCGGCCCACCGGGGCGATCGTCGTGAACGGCCCGGACCTGCACGCGCGCGCGGTGACCGCGGGCGCGCCGGAGGCCGAGCCGCGGCTGCCCGACGGCTCCGATCCGGCGTTCATCCAGTGCACTTCGGGTTCCACCGGCGTCCCGAAGGGCGTCGTGATCACCCACGCCAATCTCGCCGCCAACTGCGAGCAGATCACCCGGGTGTGCGGACTGGGGCCCGGCGACAACTGGGCCGGTTGGCTGCCGCTCAACCACGATATGGGACTCATCGGCGGCACCCTGACACCCCTGTTCGCCGGGGCGGGCGCGGTGCTCATGCCGCCCAACCGCTTCCTGCGCGCACCGGCCGAATGGCTGCGCAATGTCAGCGACTACGGCGGAACCGTCGCCGCCGCACCGAATTTCGGCTACGGCTATGCCGCGCTGCGGGCGCGCGACGAGGATCTCGACGGCGTCGACCTGTCGCGCTGGCGGTTCCTGTTCTGCGGGGCGGAGCCGATCCAGGCCGAGACCCTGCGCCTGTTCACCGACCGCTTCGCGGCGTGGGGGCTGCCCTGCGACGCGGTGGTGCCCTGTTACGGCATGGCCGAGGCGTCGCTGGCGATCACCGTGAACCGGCCGCGTGCGAGACTGCGCGTGGATACCGTCTCCCGGGACCGGCTGGCGACCGAGGCCCGCGTGGTCGACGTGCCCGCTGACGCCCCGGACGCGGTGCGGGTGGTGGACTGCGGTCCGGCGGTGCCCGGCACCGAGATCCGCATCGTGGACGAGCGTGGCATGCCCTGCCCCGACAATGTGCTCGGCGCGGTGCAGTTCCGCGGGCCGTCCCGCACGCCGGGCTACTTCGAACTGCCCGACGCCACGGCGGAGTGCGTGCTCGACGGGGACTGGTGGGACACCGGCGATCTGGGCTACCTGCGCGACGGCGGACTGCGCATCACCGGCCGCCGCAAGGACCTGATCATCATTCGCGGGGCCAACTACTTCCCGTCCGATTTCGAACAGGCCGCGCAGACCGTGCCCGGTGTCCGGCTGGGCGGGGTGGCGGCGGTCGGATACCGCACGGCCGACGCGCATTCCGACGGTCTGCACCTGATCGTGGAGACCGAGGTGGACGCCCCCGAACAGGACGCGCTGCGGCTGGCGGTCCGTTCGGCCGTCAGCTCCCGCACCGGCGTGCTGGCCGACGCCGTGCACCTGGTGCCGCCGCGCGCGCTGCCCAAGACCACCAGCGGCAAGATCCAGCGCGCGGCCGCCCGCGCGCGGTTCGTCGCCACCGAGGAGGCCCGGTGACCGCGCTGCTCACCCGGGACACCGGCCGCCGCCTGCCCGGACCGTCCTACCGCAATCCGCTGGGCGCGTACCTCGACTACCGGCGCGATCCGCTCACGCTGTTCTACGAGCAGGCGTACGCGCACGGCGGCAGCGTGCGCATCCGGCTCGCCCACGAGCAGCTGTACCTGCTGGTCGAACCCGAACACATTCGGCAGGTCATGATGACCAATGCCGACAACTACCGCAAAGGCATCAGCTATACCAGCCTGAACCATCTGCTCGGCCCCGGCCTGCTGGTGAGCGAGGGCGAACTGTGGCAGCGGCAGCGAGCGCTGATCAAACCGGTCTTCAACCGCCGCCACGTCCTCGACGAGGTGCCGCTCATGGTGGAGTGCGGGCAGCGCATGACCGCGCGGCTGGACCGCTACGCCGAGACCGGCGAGATCGTGGACCTGGTGCCGGAGGTGCTGGGCTTCGCCGCCGATGTGGTGTGCCGCGCGGTGCTGGGCGCGGACGTGGACGACGTGCTGCCGCAGATCGAGGACGATGTGCGCCACGGCGTGGACTGGGTCATGCGGCATATGGCGGCACCCGTCCCGGTGCCGCCGTCGGTGCCCACCCCGGCCAATCGCGCATTCCGGCAGGTGCTTTCGCGGCTGCACCGGGTGGTCGACGAGGTCATCGCCGGGCATCGCACCGGCGGCGGGTCGGGCAGCCTCCTGGATCGGCTGCTGAGCGCGCGCGACGACGGCGGACACGCCATGGACGACACCCAGCTGCGCCACGAGGTGCTGACCTTCCTGCTCGCCGGGCACGAGACCACCGGCGGAGCCATCGCCTGGACCGTGTACGAGCTGTGCCGCAATCGCACGGTGCTGCGCGATGTGGTGGACGAGATCGACGGACGGCTGGCGGGCGGCCCGCCGACCGCCGATGATCTCACCGCGCTCGATCTCACCGGCCGCGCGCTCGACGAGGCCATGCGGCTGCATCCGCCCGCCTGGGCCTTCAGCCGCACCCCCGTCGCGGCCGACAGCTTCGACCGGTTCGACCTGCCCGCCGGGTCGATCGTCGTGATCAGCCCGTTCGTGAATCAGCGGCTCCCGCGGTTCTGGACCGCGCCACTGGTATTCGATCCCGACCGCTTCCTCCCGGCCGCGGCCAAGGACCGGTCGCCGTTCCACTACTTCCCGTTCGGCTGGGGCCCGCACCTGTGCGTGGGCCGACATCTGGCGCTCGTCGAAGCCCGGGCGGGGCTGGCCATGCTGCTGTCCCGCTACGGCATAGAACTCGCGGGCGGGATGCGCGTGCGGGAGAACCCGCAGATCTCCAATCTCCCCGATCCCGTACTGGTGCGGCTGCGCCGCCGCCCGACCGGAGGTGCCCTGTGACCGCCGCCGACCTGGCCGCCGTCGCCGACGCGACCGCCGCCGCCCGACTGGACCCGGCCCTCATCGGCCACAAGGCCGCCAAGCTGGCCTGGCTGCACCGGCACGGCTATCGGGTGCCGGACTTCTGCGTGCTCACCGCACCGGCCTGCGCCCGCATTCTCGAACCGGTACGCGACGAGCTGGCCGCGCTGCTCGGCGCGCTCGACGCCGATGATCCGAAGTCGTTGCGCGACACCGCCGATGCCATCGCGGCGCTGGTGACCGCGCTCTCCTTGCCCGATGATCTCGCCACCGAGCTGCACCGGCGACTCACCGAGCTCGGCGGGCGGGGCCGGCTGGCGGTGCGGTCGTCGGTGCGGGGCGAGGACTCGGCCACCGACTCCTTCGCCGGACAGCTCGACACCCTGCTCAATGTCGCGCCCGAGGCGGTACCGGACGCCGTGCTGGCCTGCCTGGCGTCGGCGTACTCGCAGCGCGCGCTGTTCTATCGCGCGCGGCGCGGACTGGGCAATGCCGTCGCCGCGACCGCCGTCATCGTGCAGACACTGGTCGACAGTGCCACCGCCGGAGTGGTGTTCAGCTGCAATCCGCGCAATGGCGATCCGGGCGAGGCCGTCGTGTCGGCAGGCCTGGGGCTGGGGGAGGGCGTGGTCTCCGGAACCGTGGACTGCGACACGTATTTCGTGGACACCCGCGCCCGCGCCGTCACCGCCCGCGCTGTCGGCGAGAAGACCAGCGCGGTCCTGCCGACCGCCGACGGCACCGCGGTCACCGCCGTGCCACCGGTCACCACCGCGGCCCTCACCGACGCCCAGGTGCTCGAACTGACCGGGCTGGCGGTGGAGCTGGCGGAGCGGCTGGACGCACCGCAGGACGTGGAATGGGCCATCGACCGCGCGGGCCGCATCCACCTGCTGCAAACGCGGCCGGTCACCGCGACCGGCGCGCAGGAGACCATCTTCGACAACGTCAATGTGGCCGAGTCCTATCCGGGCGTCTCCAGTCCGCTGACCTTCTCCATCGTGCGACTGGCCTACGAGCAGGTCTTCCGGGTCTGCCATCGCGATTTCGGCGCGCGGGCCGAGACCGTGCGCGCCGGCGCGGCCGATCTGTACCCGTATCTGGTGGGCACCTGGCACGGCCGGATCTACTACAACATCAGCAACTGGTATCGGCTGTTCCTCCGGATTCCCGGCCTGGACTTCGCCATCGAGGGCTGGGAGGCCGCACTCGGCATCGAGAACCGCTACCGGCGGCCCGCACCCGCGGCGGGCGGGTGGGCACGTGCCCGCGCCCTGCTGCTGCGCGCTCGGGTCGTGCTGATCCTGCTGCTCGGCTGGTTCCGGCTGCCGCGCCGCCTGGCGCACTTCTTCGCTGAACTCGACCGGTTCCGCGCCGATCTCGATCACCGCCTCGACCCGGCCACCCCGGAGCGGGAGCGCGCACCGCACGAACTGCTGGCCTGGCTCGACCGCGTGATCAGCGATCTGGTACCCGCCTACGCGGTGCAGATCTTCAACGACTTCATCGCCCAGCAGCTGTTCCACGCGCTCGGAAAACTGTTGCAGGACAGTGGCGTCGACAATCCCGACACCCTGCGCAACGAGCTGTTCTGCGGTGAGGAGGGCGTGGACAGCGTCGAACCGGTGCGATCGGCGCTGGCGTTGGCCGCCCGCGCGGCCGCCGATCCCGCCCTGCGCGCGCTGATCGACAGCGACCGGGATCCGGCGCGGGTGTGGGCGCGGTTGCAGGACGACGCCCACACCGAGTTCCGGACGGCATACCGCGCGCATCTGGCGGCCTACGGCGATCGCACCGTGGATGAGCTGAAGCTGGAGACCGACTCGCTGGAACAGCATCCCGAGAAGTTGATTCCGGTGTTGCGCAACTACATTCGCCGCGAAATCGACTTCCGGACCATGACGGCCGAGGAGCGCCGCATCCGCCGGGAGGCGGAGGCCCGGCTGCGCCGCGCCCTGCGCGGACGCCCGCTGCGGTGGCTGCTCGTGCGCCTGGTACTGGCGCAGGCCCGTGCCACGGTGAAGCAGCGCGAGAATATGCGCCTGGGACGCAGCCGCTGCTTCGGCATGGTCAAGCGGGTGTTCCGATTGCTGGGGACGCAACTGCACGAGGCCGGGCTGCTCGACGATCCGCGCGACGTCTTCTATCTCACTTACGAGGAGATCGCCGCCCTCACCCGCGGCACCTCCGTCACCGCCCAGCCGCGCGAACTGGTGGCCGCCCGCAAGCGCGACCACGAGAGCTGGCGGGCGGAGACGGTACCCTCACGCATCGTCACCGCCGGGATCGCGGCCGCGCACACGCCCGAACCGGATTTCCTCGCCTTCGACGACGCGGCCGTCCTCACCGGAATCGGCTGTGCGCCCGGCCGCGTGCAGGCACCGGCGCTGGTACTGCCCGAACCCGACACCGCCGCCGTCACCGACGGCCGGGTGCTGGTGGCCGCCACCACCGATCCGGGCTGGGTGTTCCTCATGGTGGCCGCGGGCGGATTGGTCAGCGAGAAGGGCAGCCTGCTCTCCCACACCGCCATTATCGGCCGGGAACTCGGCATCCCCACCGTGGTCGGCGTGCCGCAGGCGACCCGGCGCATCGCCGACGGCGACACCGTGCTGCTCGACGGCCACGCGGGCACCGTCACCCTCATCGCACGAAAGGGTTCCGCATGACGTCGCTAGACGCGCACGCCGGACATGCCGAGAACTTCAGCCTGGAGCACTATCTCGACACCGACGCCCACTCCTTCGACCAGCGTTTCGAACACTTCCGCCCCTATGTGGACCGGGTGCGCGGCATGGGCTTCGTACTGCGCGAGATCACCGGCCCCGCCGGTCCCGTGGTCCGGACGCGGGATCCGGAGACGGGCGACACCCGCGAGGTGATCATGCTGGGGTCCAACAACTATCTGGGTCTGGCCGACGAACCGGAGATCATCGAGGCCGCGGTGGCCGCCACCCGCAGGTACGGAATCGGCTGCGGCGGACCGCCATTGCTCAATGGCACCACCTCGCTGCACCTCGAGCTCGAGCAGCGGCTCGCGGCGGTGAAGGGCTGCGAAGCGGCCATGCTGTTCTCCTCCGGATTCGCCGCCAATGTCGGCTGGGTGACCGGTCTGCTGCGCACGGGCGACATCCTGATCTACGACGAGCAGAATCACGCCAGCCTCTACGACGGCATCCAACTGGGCCGGGTGCGGTCGATGGCCTTCGACCACAACGACCTCGACCATCTGCGCTACCGGCTCATGCAGGTGCGCTGGCGCAATCCGGGCGCGAATGTGGTGGTCGCCGTGGAGGGCGTGTACTCCATGGACGGCGATATCGCGCCGCTACCCGAAATCCGCTCGCTCTGTGATGATTTCGGCGCGCTGCTGGCCGTGGACGACGCGCACGGGACGGGTGTGCTCGGCGCTCGCGGACACGGCGCGGCCGAACACTTCGGGCTCGACGGCGCGGTCGACATCGCCATGGGCACCTTCTCGAAGGTGTTCGCCACCACCGGCGGATTCGTGGCGGGCAGTACGGCCCTGGTGGATTCGCTGCGCTTCTTCGCCCGCTCCTACATGTTCTCCGCCTCGCTGTCGCCCGCCGTGGTCGCCTCGGTGCTGGCCGGGATCGACTTCATCGAAGCCCATCCGGAACGGGTGGCGGCCCTGCACGCCAATACCGACTACTTCGCGACGGCGCTGCGGCGGCGCGGCTTCGCGGTGGACCCGGTGACGGCCATCGTGCCGGTCATCCTGCCCGCCGCGGTACCGGTCGCCGAGGTGGTCGCCGCGCTGCACCGGGCGGGCGTCTTCGTCAACGGCGTCGAATTCCCGGCGGTGCCCAGGGATCTGCAACGACTGCGGATCTCCATGATGGCCACGCTGAGCACCGAGCACCTGGATGTCGCCGTCGACCGCATCGACGCGGTGGCGCGCCGCTTCGGCTTCCACCCCGACCAGATCGGAGGCTCCCGATGACCGCGGCCCTCATAGCGGCGGGCGGCACACCCGCCGAACGACTGCTGGTCCTCGCCGCCCTGGCCGCGCCCACCGCCGCCGAGCGCGCCCAGCTGCGCGAACTGGCCCACGGGGAGATGGACTGGCCGGAGGTGCTGGACCTGGCGCGGCGCAATGCGACCGTGCCGCTGGTGCAGCATCGGCTCACCGCCGAGGGGCTGTTCGACCGAGTGCCGCTGGCGAGCGCGTTCCAGGCCGTCTCCGATGACATCGCCCTGGCCAATGAACGGCGGCTGGTGGGAGCCGTGGAACTGCTGCGGCGGTTCGACGCGGCCGGAATCCGCTGCGTCGTGCTCAAGGGAATGCTCTTCGCGTCCGAGGTCTACGCCGACGCGCACTACAAGCGCATGAACGATCTCGACATCCTGCTCGATATCGCGCAGATCGACGCCGCCATCGAGATCTACCGGGAGCTCGGCATGTTCAGCGTCTCGGAACTGCTGGGCAAGGAACCCACGGTGCGCCAGCGGCGTTCGCACCATCTGCCGTCGTTCGTCTCCCGCGACGGCGCGCTGGTGGTGGGCACCCACTGGGGGCTCATCACCCCCCTCGCGCCGTACACCATCGACTACGACGCCATCTGGAAACGGGTGCGGCCCATCGATTTCCACGGCGTACCCGCCTGGGCCATGGCGCACGAGGACAACCTGCACCACCTGTGCGTCCACCTGCCGTACTACAAGACCGGGGTGCGTGAACTCGCCGATATCTGGAATCTGGTGCGCTACGCGGGCGACGACCTGGACTACGGCCTGGTGCGGGAGGCGGTCACCGCCGCCGGATCGCACAATCTCGTCTATCACGCGCTGTCGCTCACCCAGCGGCTCGTGCCGGATGAGCGGATCGCGGCCCTGGTGGCGTGGGCGCGGCCGCACGCCGACCGCTTCCACCGCTACGACGTGGAGCGCAAGACCCGCGACATCCACACGCTGTTGCGCAGCCGGTCCACGCACACCGCCACCATCGAGAAGGCGTACCTGGAGTTCAACGCCACCCAGGCCCTGGGGGAGAAGGCGGCCCGCTTCGGTGCGCTGTGGCGCAATCTGCTGCTCGTCCCCGGCGACGAGGCGGCGCGCATGAGTTCGTTGCGCACCGACCGCCCGCTGTCGCGGGCCGGGGCGCGGCTGGCCGCACCCTACCGGCTCACCCGAGTGTTCCAGCGCGATCTGGGCCGGTGGCTGTTTCCGGCCGCGCTGGCCAAGACCGTCGCGGACCTCGGGGTCAGCGCCGCGCGCACGGTGCGCGGATCCACCGGCGACACCGTCGATCTGGCCGCCTTCGCCGCCCGGGTGGGCATGACCCCCGCACAGTTGCGGGCGGTCGCGGACAGTCAGGAGTGAGCATGCCGCTACCGGGACGCCCGGGGGTGACCACGGTGCTGTGGGATCTGGACGGCACCCTGGTCGAACTGCGGCAGCGCACCTTCGGAACGCTCATGCCGCTGGTGGCCGCCGCCGCGTTCCGGGATGTGCTGCCGCCGCACCGATTCCTGCCCGTGCTGCGCGCCACCCTCGATCAGGTGCGGAACAACGACGGCGAACTCACCAATCACGACCTGCTGGTGCGGTCGCTCGCCGCGCGTGCGGCCATCCCGGTAGCCGAGGCCGACCGGCGATTCCGGGCCCTGGCCGCCAGCGGGTTGCCCCGGCTGCGCCGCTGCTTCCGCCCGGTACCGGCGGCGCGGGTACTGGTGGACCTGCTCGCCGAACGCGGGGTGACGCAGGTGGTGGCGACCAACCCGCTGTGGCCGCGCAGTACCGCCGAGGACAGATTGCGTTGGGGCGGAATCGATCCCGCCGTCTTCGCACACATCTGCAGCGGAGAGACCATGCGCCGGGCCAAACCCCGCGTCGAATACTACGGCGAACTGCTGGAACTGCTCGGCGTCCCGGGACAGCAGTGCGTCATGGTCGGCAACGACCCGGTCAAGGATCCGCCCGCCGCCGCACTCGGCATTCCGGTGTACCTGCTGCACGGCGGCATCGACAACGCACTCGTCACCAGCGGCGACTGGTACCGCCTCGCCGACTGGCTCGGACTACCGGAGGACTCGTGTTTCTCGTCGTGAACCCCACCGCCAAGGGCGGAGCCGCCGCACAGTGGCCGCATGTGCGCCGGGCGCTGCTCGAACGCCGACCCGATATCGACACGGCCACACCGGATTCGGCGGCCGAGGCGGAGAAGGCCGTGCGCGCCGCCGTCGACGCCGGACACGACGCGGTGATCGCCGCGGGTGGGGACGGCACGGTCGGGCTGGTGCTCAACGCGCTCATGGACCCGACGGTCGACCGGCCGCGCGATCCCCGCATCGCCCTGGGCGCCATCGGTCTGGGCAGTTCCAACGACTTCCACAAACCCGCCGCCGCCGACCGGATGCTGGCCGGAGTGCCCGCGCGCATCGACCCCGGGCGGGCCCGCAGCGTGGATGTCGGCAAGGCCACCATGCTGCTGCCGGACGGCACCCGCCGAATCCGCTACTTCCTGCTCAACGCCAGCATGGGGCTGGTCGCGGCGGGCAATCACCACTTCAATACGGCGGGCGGGCTCACCGCGTGGCTCAAACCGCGCACCACCGACGGGGCCATCGCCTACACGGCCCTGCGCACGATCGCCACCTTCGACCCGCTGCGCGTGGATATCCGGGGCGCGGGCCGGCGACGGCACGCACCCGTCACCAACGTGAGCGTGCTGAAATCCGTGCACTTCGCCGGTGGCATGCGTTACGACACCGGTGTCACCGCCGATGACGGCCGGTTCGACGTGAACATCTGGGCGGCGGCGTCCCGGCCCGCCGTGCTGCGCCTCATCGCGGGCCTGTACCGCGGGCGCTTCCGCGATTCCGCCCTGGCGCACTGTGAACGGTCCACGCGGGTGGATCTGCGTCCCGAGCATCCCAGCCCGCTCGAACTCGACGGCGAGATCACCGTCGTCGAGGGCGCGACCCTCGAAGTGCTGCCCCGCGCGCTGCTGGTGTGCGCCTGAACGCCGGGCGTCCGGCCCGGCGCGGCGATTCGCGCCGGGCCATTCGAACAGAAGGAGTACGAGCGATATGAAAGAACAACCCGGCGTGGTGCTCATCACCGGCGCGGGCTCGGGCATGGGCCTGGCCACCGGGAAACTGCTGTCCGAGTGCGGATTCCGCGTCATGGGTGCGGACGTCGAGGTGCCCGAGCAGCCGCCGTTCCCGATCGCGGCCGTCGACGTGCGCGACGAGGAGTCGGTGCGGCTGTGGGTGGACGACGCCGTGGAACGGCACCGCGCCGTGCGCGCGGTGATCGCCTGCGCCGGCTACGGACTCGCCGGGGCGGTGGAGGAGACCACACCGGCCGAGGCCGCCGCCCTGCTGGACGTGAACGCCATCGGCACCGCGCGGGTGGCGCGGGCGGTACTGCCCGTCCTGCGGCGGCAGGGCAGCGGCCGGATCGTGGTGGTGAGCTCCGGCGCGGCGGGCGTCGCGCAGCCGTTCGGCGGGTGGTACTCGGCCAGCAAGGCGGCGGTGGAGAAACTCGGCGAGGCACTGCGGATGGAGGCCGCGCCGTTCGGGGTCGAAGTGGTGACGCTGATTCCCGGATGGACCCGCACCGGCATCCTCGCGGCGGCGCGGCGCGGTGGTGACGAGCTGAGCGTGTACCGCGCCGTCAGCGCCGAAGTGGCCCGCCGCAACGCCGAGCACCTGGCGCACGGCCAGGAACCGGAGGTGGTCGCCGCGGCCGTGCTGCGCGCTCTCACCCGGCGGCGGCCGCGCCCCGTGTACCGGGTGGGCGCGGACGTGCGGTCGTCGTTCTGGGCGCGTCGACTGCTGCCCGCGGGCGTGTACGCGCGGCTGGTACGTGACCACTACGGGCTGACCGGGACCGCCGCCGATCATTCGGCGGTGGCCGCGCTGCCGCCGTTCGTGCATCCGGTCACCCGGGAACCGCTGCGCGAGGACGACGCCGGCGCGCTCGTCACCGCGTCGGGTGCGGTCGGCCTGCGTCCGGTCGACGCCCGCCTGCGGCTCTACGCCGACGCCACCGCCGACACCTACACCGGCCGCGAAATCGCCAGCGAGAAAGTGCGATTCGCCTATCGCATCTATTCCAAGGCATACCCGATCGTGGCCACACTCGTGTTCTGGATCGTCTGGAGCGGCAAGCTCGGCGTGCTCGGGCGATTCTACGGCGGGCAGCTGGCGGCGGCCGCCGAACGGGGCGCGGCCTTCGTGGATATCGGCGTCGGCGACGGCAGCCTCACCGCTTTCGCCATCCGCTCGGCCAAGGTGCGCACGCTGCCGCCGCTGCTGTTCGTGGACCTGTCACCGGATATGTTGCGCAAGAACGCCAAACGCTTCCGGCGGGTGCCCGGTGCGGTCTCGCTGATCCAGGATGTGAACACGCTCGGGCTGGAGCCGGGCTCGGTGCGCGCCCTGGGCTGCTACGGCGCGCTGCACGTCTTCCCGGAACCGCAGCTCGCGCTGAAGCACATGGCCACGCTGCTGGCCGACGACGGGGAGCTGTCGCTGTCGGTGTTGACCAGCCCGGGGGTGCCGTGGAAGGACCGACTCATCGAGCGGTTCGTCGGAACCAACACCATCACCAGCAATTTCACCGCGGACCAGGTACTGGAACTGGTCGCCGGCGCCGGACTGGAACCCGTGCAGACCATCCACAACGGGCATCAGCTGCTGCTGCGGGTGCGCCCCGCGACCGAAGCGGCCCCGGCATGACGGGTCTGCTGGAGCTGACCGCGGTGTCGAAGTCGTATCTGCGCGGCGATGAGCGGGTGCACGCGCTGCGCGAACTGGACCTCACCGTGGCGGCGGGGGAGTTCGTCATCGTCACCGGCCCCTCCGGGGCGGGCAAGTCCACGCTGCTGCATGTGGCGGGCGGGCTCGACGCCCCCGACGGCGGCACGGTCACCGTGCGCGGGGAGGACATCTGGGCATTGAGCGCCACCGCGCGCTCGGCCTTCCGCCGCCGCAGCCTCGGCTTCGTCTTCCAGTTCTTCAATCTGGTGCCCATGCTCGACGCGGTCGAGAACGTCTCGCTGCCACTGATTCTCGACGGCGTCCCGGCGCGCACCGCCGATACCCGCGCCCGGGAGCTGCTGGAGCGAGTGGGCCTGGGCGATCGCGCCCGGCACCGCCCCGGTGAGCTGTCCGGCGGCCAGATGCAGCGGGTATCGGTGGCGCGGGCCATGGTGGCGCGGCCCGCGCTGCTGCTGGCCGACGAACCCACCGGCAATCTCGACTCCGCGTCCTCCGACGCGGTGCTGTCGCTGCTGCGCGAACTCGCCGAGGAGAACGACACCGCCGTCATCGTGGTCACCCACGATCCAGCGGCCTCGGCCTACGGCACCCGCCATCTCGGCCTGGTGGACGGGCGGGCCGATGAGCGGGCGTTGGAGCCGGACCGGTGAGGCGGATCGGGGCGGGCTGGACCCGCTTCCGCCGGGTCCACCTCACCGCGCTGCTCTTCGACTGGCGCAGAACGATTTCCAGTGTGGTGGGAGTGGCGCTCGGCGTCACGCTGGTGCTCGGCATGGTCCAGTTGCAGCGCGAGGTGACCCGGCCGTTCGACGCCTTCGGGCCGTCCCTCACCGCCTACGCCGGGGATCGCGTCATCCAGGTGACGCCCACCGTGGCCGGACGACTGCCGGTGGCGGTGGTGGAGCGACTGCGCACCGAGATTCCCGAGGCGGAGGCGGTGGTGCCGTTCGTCGCGGGCATGGCTCCGCTCGAGGTGGGCGGTACGCGGCACGGGTTCTTCGTCATGGGTGCGCCGTGCAGTATCGAACTGCTGGTGGGGCCGTTCGACTGCGAGGAGCGCGCGCGCACCGAACGCCCCGCCGACGGGCCCGGGGTGCCGTTCGAGATACCCGCCGTGGTCGCCGAGCGACTCGGACTGCGCCTCGGCGACGAGGTGCGCATTCCCGGGCAGCCCGCCGGGAGCGCGCATCTGGGCTGGACCTTTCCCGAATACGATCGGGTGGCGGGGATCAACGGCGGCCATGTGCTCTTCGCCCCCGACACCGACAGCGCCGCGGATTTGTTGGGCGGCACCGGATTCGTGACGGCGGCGTTCGTGCTGCCCGCACCCGGCGCGGATATCGCCGCCGAGGTGGAGCGGGTGGTGGCGGACGTGGCCGACGCCGGACCGCCGCGCCCGCAGCTTCCGGTGGTCTACGCGGGCGCGAAGCAGAGCCTGCAGCTCACGGCGCTGAGCGGGATCCTGGTGGGAATTCTCATCGCGGTCAATACCATTCTGCTCGGTATCGAGGAGCGGCGCTCCGTCATGGGCACGATCGGCGCGATCGGCGCGACACCGCGCGCGCTGCTGGCCGGATTCCTCGGCGAGGGCGCGGTGATCGGGGCGGTCGGCGGCCTGGTGGCCGTGCCCACCGGATTCCTGCTGGGCGACTTCCTCATCGACCGTTTCGGCCGCACCATGCTCGACGGTTCCGGGGCCGAGATCGCGGCCGCATGGGACCCCGGGCTGATCGGCCTCGGCGTCGGCGCGGGCGTGCTCTGCGGGGTGGTCGCCATGGCGGGCCCGGCCTGGCGGCTGGTTCGCGACCGGCCGCTGGCGGCCATGTCGAGCTTCGGCGTGGTGCGCGGCGGCCGCCGGATTCGGCCCTGGGTGCTGATCCTCGGCCTGGTCACCATCGCGGGTGCGGTGGCCCTGCTGGAACGCTTCCAGCGCGGCCTGGTGGACCTGAACCTCGGCAGCAGCGGACTGTTCCTCGGACTGGCCGGGCTCGCGGCCGTAACCCTGTGGGCCACACCGCGCATCGCCATCGCGCTGACCGACCTGCTGGCCCGTCGCCGTCCGCGCACCGGACGGCTCGTGGCCGCCGACATCCGCCGCTACGCCACCCTGTTCGCCACCACGGTGGCGGTCATGACCGTGGGCACCAGCCTGGCGGTCGGCTCCGCCAGCGTGCAGCGGCTGGCGGCCGATCAGGTGGCCGAGCAGAAGGCACAGCGGCTCTCCGACGCCCTCGTCATCGCACCGCAGGCCATTCTGGATCAGCGTCGCGGACGCATAGCGCCCGCGACGTTCGAACTGATCGAACGGGCCGCGGGCGGGCGGGAGATCGCCTCGCGGTGGACGGCCATGATCCCGTCCGCGACCGAACCGCGCATCGTGGTCGGGGTGGACCCGGGCGGCTGGTACGCGGAGGCGTCGGTCGACGGCGGCACCGACGCGCAGGCGCTGTGGCGCGGTATGCGCGCGGGGGAGATCGGACTGAGCGAGGTGGCGGCCGGACGCCTCGGCGTCGGTGTCGGAGACGCCGTGGCGCTGCCGACACCGCAGGGGCGCAAGGAATTCCGGGTGGCCGGGCTGTTCCGGCCGCGCGTGATCAACGATTCCACCCTCGGCGATATCGTCCTGGTCTCGGCGGCCTCGGCCGAACGGAACTGGGGGGCGGTGCGGGACCAGGTGATCGTGCGCTACGACTCCGCCGCCGACGCGGCCGCCCACCGCGAGGACTACCTCGCCCTGGGCGCGGGGCTGTCGGTGTACGACGACGACACCTGGCGGGCGACCGGCGAACGCGCCATCACCCGATTCTTCGATCCGTTCACCATCAGTGGCTACGTCATGATGATCACGGCGGGCATCAGCGTGCTCAATGTGTTCGTCCTCGCCCTGGTGCAGCGGCGGCGCGAGCGCGCGGTACTGCGGGCCATCGGCAGCACCGTGGGCACCGAACGCGCCGTCGTGCTGGCACAGGCGGCACTGCTGGCCGGGCTCACCATCGCCTTCGCCGCCGCCGGGGGATTGGGGCTCATCCAGCTCCAGGCCACCGCGTCTCCGGTGTTCTACGGCTTCCAACTCACCTGGGGCGTGGTCGCCGGTCCGCTGCTGGTGACCGCGGGGGCCGTCCTCGCCCTGGTGGCGGCGGCCAGCCTCTATCCGGTCTACCGGGCCGGGCGGTTGGAGACCGTGGAGGTGCTGCGCTCGGAGTGACAGCGGCGGAAGGCCGCCGCCCCCACCGCGGTCGAATCGGTGATGTGCTCGATGAACAGCCGGGCGGTGGGGGTGGGCGTGCGGGTGGTGACCGCATGCCACGGGCGGTCGAGGGGAGTGCCCTCGACCGCCAGCAGTTGCAGTGATCCCTCGGTCAGGTCGCTGTCGATGGCATCGCTGTGGATCAGGGTGATGCCCAACCCTTCCCGGGCCGCCGCCAGCACCGCGCCGTGGGTGCCCAGGGTGAGGGTGGGCGGCGCGATCTCCAGGCGGTCCAGCAAGGCGAGGGTGGTGTCGCGGGTACCGGATCCCTTGCCGCGCAACAGCCACGTCGCGGTGGCCGGGTCGGTGAACCGCCCCGGCGCTCCCACCACCACCAGGCGGCTCGGGCGCAGCGCCCGGGTGATCAGCCCGCCGTCGCCGGGCGGTCTGCCCGCGATGACGAGATCAGTTTCGTGATGGGTCAATTCGAGGAACAGCACATCGCGCGGGTGGATCGACAAGCCCACCTCGACATCCGGATAACGGGTGCGGAACGAAGCCAGCAGCCGCAGCAGCACGTACTCGCCCGCGGTGGCGACCACCCCGATGCGCAGCCGCCCGGTCTCGGCGCGTTGCACCGCCGCGTGCGCCTCGTTCATCAGACCCAGAATGCTGCGGCAGTAGTCGGCGTAGATGCGCCCCGCTTCGGTGAGGGCGATCCCGCGCCCCGATTTGGCGATGAGTTTGGCCCCCAACTGCTTTTCGATGTGCGCCACGGCGGCCGACGCGGCCGCCTCGGTGATGTGCAGCTGCGCGGCGGCGCGGCGAATACTGCTGTGCCGGGCCACGGCCAGAAAGGTTTCCATCCGAACCGCGCTGACCGTACCCATCCACAGAAGGTAGCAAACTCCACGAAATAGTTGAGCGAGACGAGAAACAATCGAATTGTTTGTCGATAACGCCGCCGTCATCCTGGAATTCGCAACTCGACCACCGGCGCGAGCAGGAGGAACAATGGCTGACACACCAGAACGTGACCGGTGGGATCCGGGCGTGCAGTCCTATGCGTCGATGGGATACTACGCGCCCGACTATCAGCCCAAGGATACCGATGTGCTGGCCGTCTTCCGGGTGACCCCGCAGCAGGGCGTCGATCCCGTCGAGGCGTCGGCCGCCGTCGCGGGCGAATCCTCCACCGCCACCTGGACGGTGGTGTGGACCGACCGGCTCACCGCGCACGACCGCTACCGGGGCAAGTGCTACCGGGTGGACGAGGTGCCCGGCCGCCCCGGCGAGTACTTCGCGTACGTGGCCTACGATCTCGACCTCTTCGAGGAAGGGTCGATCACGAATCTCACCTCCTCGGTGATCGGCAATGTCTTCGGTTTCAAACCGCTCCAGGCATTGCGGCTGGAAGATATGCGTATTCCGGTGGCCTATGTCAAGACCTTTCAGGGTCCGGCACACGGAATCGTTATGGAACGGGAGTATCTCAACAAATACGGACGGCCGCTGCTGGGCGCCACGGTGAAACCGAAACTCGGACTCTCCGCCCGCAACTACGGACGTGTGGTATACGAGGCGTGCAAGGGTGGCCTCGATTTCACCAAGGACGACGAGAACATCAACTCGCAACCGTTCATGCGGTGGCGGGATCGCTATCTGTTCGCCATGGAGGGCGTCAACCGCGCCATCGCCGAAACCGGGGAACTCAAGGGGCACTACCTCAATGTGACCGCCGCGGACATGGAGGACATGTACCAGCGGGCCGAGTTCGCCAAATCCCTCGGCAGCGTGATCATCATGATGGACCTGACCGTGGGGTACACGGCCATGCAGTCCATGGCCAAGTGGGCGCGCCGCAATGGCATGCTGCTGCACCTGCATCGGGCGGGCCACTCCACCTTCACCCGGCAGAAGACCCACGGCGTGAGCTTCCGGGTGCTGGCCAAGTGGTGCCGCCTCATCGGCGTCGACCATGTGCACGCGGGCACCGTCGTCGGCAAGCTCGAGGGTGACCCGCACACCGTGCGCGGCTTCTACGACACCCTGCGCGACAACTACATTCCGGCCAATCCCACCAATGGCATCTTCTTCGACCAGGACTGGGCCAGCCTGCCGGGCGTCATGCCGGTGGCCTCCGGCGGGATCCACGCGGGGCAGATGCACCAGTTGCTGGACCTGTTCGGCGACGACGTGATTCTCCAGTTCGGCGGCGGCACCATCGGACACCCGCTGGGCATCGCCGCGGGCGCGGAGGCCAACCGGGTCGCCCTGGAGGCGGTCGTGAAGGCGCGCAACGAAGGTCGCGACCTGCTGAAGGAGGGCCCGGATGTGCTGCGCCAGGCGGCCGAGCACTGCCGCCCGCTCGAGGTGGCACTGGCCACCTGGGGCGATGTCACCTTCGACTACACCTCCACCGACGCCCCCGATGCCGTGCCCACGGCCAGCCGCTGACCGCTCGACGACAAGGAGCCGCAATGTATCTGCGTCAGGGCACCTTCTCCCATCTGCCCGAACTCAGCGATGCCGATATCGCCGCCCAGGTGCGCTACGCCCTGCTCGAGAACTGGCCGGTATCCATCGAGTACACCGACGACCCGCATCCGCGCAACAGCTACTGGGAGATGTGGGGGCTGCCGCTGTTCGATCTCGACGAGCCCGACGGGGTGCTCGCGGAGATCAACGCCTGCCGGGCCACCTTTCCGCGCCACTACATCCGCGTGAACGCCTACGACGCGAGTTACGGGCGGCAGACCACCGCCCTGAGCTTCCTGGTGCAGCGTCCACCCGTCGAGCCGGGCTTCCGACTCGACCGCACCGAGGATCGGGATAGGTTGCAGCGCTACGGTTTCCATGCCTACGCCACCGAGGCCCCACCCGGCGACCGGTATCGGGACTGACCGTACTACTCTGCGGGAGGCCGATTGTGAGTAAAGATCGCCACACGGCGCCGCCCGTTCGGAAGCCTGCATCCGAGCGTCCGGCGACCGGGTTTCAGATGCACCGTCCCGGGGTCACGAGCCCCGGCCCGATGCGCGGGTCGGCCGCGCCGGATCCTCGATCCGAGGATCCGGCGGCCGACCACCTGCTCGCCGACGACGCCCTGCTCGACCTGTCCACCGATGTCGCGGGCAAGGACGTCGCCGACACCCTGGCCCGGCTCGACGCCGAGCTCATCGGTCTCGCCAATGTCAAACTCCGGGTGCGCGAGATCGCGTCCCTGCTGCTGATCGACCGCGCCCGGGAACGATTCGGCCTGTGGGCGACCCGGCCCACCATGCATATGAGCTTCACCGGCGGACCGGGCACCGGCAAGACCACGGTCGCGCTGCGCATGGCCGAGATGCTGCACGCGCTGGGCTATATCCGCAAACCCAAGGTGCACACCGTCACCCGCGACGACCTGGTCGGCCAGTTCATCGGGCACACCGCACCCAAGACCAAGGAAGCGCTCGCCAAGGCCGCCGGGGGCGTGCTGTTCATCGACGAGGCGTACTACCTGTTCCGGCCGGAGAACGAGCGCGACTACGGCCAGGAGGTCATCGAGATCCTGTTGCAGGAGATGGAGAACGAGCGCAACACCCTCGTCGTCATCTTCGCCGGCTACCCGGACCGGATGGAGACCTTCTTCTCCGCGAACCCGGGCCTGTCCTCCCGGGTGGCCCACCACATCGAGTTCCCCGACTACACCCACGCGGAACTGCTGAGCATCGCCCAGCTCATGGTGCGGCAGGAGAACTTCCGCTTCAACGAACCCGCCGTGCACGCGTTCTCGCGCTACCTCGAATTGCGCATGACACGACCGCGTTTCGCCAACGCCCGCAGCGTCCGCAACGCCCTGGACCGCTGCCGCCTGCGCCAGGCCAAGCGGCTGGTCGAACTGCACCGTCCCGTCGGCCGGGACGACCTGATCACCCTCACCGACGGTGATGTCTACGGCAGCAGTGTGTTCGCGGACGCCCCGCAGGAAGGGCCGTCCCCATGATGAAATGAGAGGGCCCGTGCCCGAAGGACTGAAAACCCTCACCCGCTACACCATCGAGCAGGAGCACCGGCATCCCGGATCCTCCGGGGAGTTCTCGGCCCTGGTGAATGTGCTGGCCACGGCAACCAAGATCATCGCCAACCGGGTCACGCGGGGCGCGATCGTGGGCTCGCTCGGGGCCGCCGACGCCGACAACCTGCCGATCACCGTGCACCGCAAGCTGGACGCCATCGCCCACGACGTGATGGTGGCCGAGACGCAGTGGACCGGGCCGCTGGCCGCGCTGGTCTCCGAACAGCTCAGCGGCGTGCACACGGTGCCGAGCGAGGTGCGGCGCGGGAAGTATCTGCTGGCCTTCGACCCACTCGACGGGTCCAGCAATATCGACGTGAATCTGCCCGTCGGAACAATTTTCAGTGTGCTGCGCGCCCCCGAGGACGGGCACGAGCCGACGGCGGCGGACTTCCTGCAACCCGGAGCGCAGCAGGTGTGCGCCGGATTCACCCTCTACGGGCCCGCCACCATGCTGGTGCTCACCACCGGCGACGGCGTGGACGGGTTCACCCTGGACCGCGAGATCGGTGCGTTCGTGCTCACCCATCCGCGCATGCGCATCCCCGACGACACCTCCGGATTCGCCATCAACGCCTCCAACGAGCGGTTCTGGGAACGGCCGGTGCGCCGGTACGTGCACGAATGCCTGGAGGGCATGGACGGGCCGCGCGGGCGGGATTTCAATATGCGGTGGGTGGCCTCGCTGGTCGCCGACATCTTCCACATCCTCACGCGCGGCGGGGTGTACCTGTACCCGCGCGACACCCGCAAGCGGCCGCCGCGCGTGTCCCTGCTGTACGGGGCCAATCCGATCGCCCTCATCGTCGAACAGGCCGGCGGGCGGGCGACCACGGGCGATGAACGGGTGCTCGAGGTGCGGCCGGACGAGCTGCACCAGCGCATCCCGTTCATCTTCGGCTCCCGCAACGAGGTCGAGCGCATCGAGCGCTACCACCGCGAACCCGAGGCGGGGCCGTCGTTCGACGCCTCGCTGTTCGGCACGCGCTCGCTGTTCCGGTCGGCGGGCCGCTGACCGGGCCGACCCCGTCGGGGTCGATTCCGTTGTCCGGCAATCGAGGAGGTGCCATGTCGGTCAAACATCCCGTGGTCGCGATCACCGGGTCGTCCGGTGCGGGGACGACCAGTGTCACGCGGACGTTCCAGGAGATATTCCGCCGGGAAGGGATCAGTGCGGTGATCGTCGAGGGGGATTCGTTCCACCGCTACGACCGCAACGAGATGCGCATGGCCATGGCCGAGGCCGAACAGCAGCGGAATCTGTCCTTCTCGCACTTCGGTCCGGAGGCGAACCTGCTCGCCGAACTGGAGGCGCTGTTCCGCGACTACGGGGACACCGGCGTCGGCATGGTGCGCCGCTATCTGCACGACGAGAACGAGGCCAAACCCTACGGGCAGCCGCCGGGCACCTTCACCCCGTGGGAGGAACTGCCGCCCGGCAGCGATCTGCTGTTCTACGAGGGCCTGCACGGGGCGGCGGTCACCGACACCCTCGACGTGGCCCGGCATACGGACCTGCTGGTGGGCGTGGTGCCCATCGTGAATCTGGAGTGGATTCAGAAGGTGCACCGCGACAAGACCGAACGCGGCTACTCCAGCGAGGCCATCATCGACACCATCCTGCGGCGTATGCCCGACTACGTGAAGTACATCTGTCCGCAGTTCTCCCGGACCTATGTGAACTTCCAGCGGGTGCCGACCGTGGACACCTCGAATCCGTTCACCGCGCGCACCATTCCCACCGCCGACGAGAGCTTCGTGGTGATCCGCTTCGCCGATCCGAAGGTGATCGACTTCCCGTATCTGCTGTCCATGCTGCACGATTCGTTCATGTCGCGGCCCAACTGCATCGTGGTGCCGGGCGGCAAGATGGACCTGGCCATGCAGCTCATCTTCACCCCGCTCATCCTGCGCCTGATGGACAAGCGGCCCAAGCGATCCCGGTAGCGCCCGGCACCCGATGCGACGGTGCGTCAGGTCTCGCGCACGGCGACTCCCAGGTCCGCACAGGCGCGGGCGGCGCTCTCCAGCGCGCCCTCGATCCAGGCGCGACCTCGGGTCGAGGTGCCGTCCCCGGCGAAGACGACGCGGCCGTCCATTTCCGGTGTGCGGGTGTCGGGACCGATCTCCACGGCCTGACCGGGCAGGTAGACCGCGGCCTCACCGCCCGCCCAGCGGTCCTGCGCCCACGAGTGCGAGGCGAAACCGCCGGTCCAGGCCGCGCGGACGTGATCGCCGTAGCGCTCGACGAGATGGTCCAGGCATTCGGCGGCACGATGCTCCGGGGTCAACGCGTCCCAGGCGCGGGCGTCGTCGGACCAGGTGTAGGAGGCGATGACGACACCGCCGTCGCCGACCGGATGCGACGGGTACACCGTCACCCGAGGCGCGGTGTCGGTGACGTCCACTCCGCCGTGTCCCTCCCACCAGCGAGTGGAGAATTCCAGGAAGGTCTTGGTGGCGGCGTCGTGATGCAGTTCGGCGATGGCGCGCTGCTTGCCGTAAGACAGGTGCGGACGGAAGGTCAGATGCCGCAGCAGCGAGAACGGCGCGGTGACCACCACGCGGTCGGCCTCGAGGACGGCGGCGTCCGGGCCGTGGGTCACCCGCACGCGGGCGTCGTGGCCGTCGATGGCGGTGACCTCCGCACCGGTGCGCAGGTCGACCCCGGCCGCCACCGCCGCGAAGCCCAGTTCGGAGGTCAAACGGTCGGTGCCGTCGATGATTTCGACGAGTTCGGTACCCG
The DNA here is from genome assembly GCF_030767025.1 of Nocardia sp. CC227C. Taxonomy (GTDB): domain Bacteria; phylum Actinomycetota; class Actinomycetes; order Mycobacteriales; family Mycobacteriaceae; genus Nocardia. The sequence continues at coordinate 140,557 of NZ_JASITE010000006.1, forward strand.
GCTTCAGGTATGTCGCGGTCATCATGTTGTGGGTGAGGCTGAGACCCATGCGTGCGGTGAGCCCTTCGGTCGAGCCCACGTAGTCGATCTGGCCTTCGGTCAGGCCGTGCGTGGTGAGCCAATCCCGCAGGGACAGCTCGTCGTAGCGGGCCAGGAAACCGGTCCAGTCCTCGACATCGGAGTCGGCGTCGATACGTGCCGCCCCGAAGGCGTCGTCGAGCAGGGCGCGGCCGGGGATCGCGTCCAGACCGAAGACCGCGGCGATGGTGCCGGGATCGCGCTCGTATTCCGCCCGGGTGGACAGCCGCCCGCCCGCCTGCACCGTGCGCTCCGGGTGACCGAGCAGGAACGGGCGGGTGGGCAGTCCCAAGCGGCGCAGCATGCCGATGGTCAGGCCATGCGTCGTGGGAATGCGCATGGCGCCCGCCTCGGCATGACCGCCGGTGCGGGCGAACTCGTCGCGCAGCGTGCGGATGCGCCCGCCGATGCGGTCCGAACCCTCCAACACCACCACCCGGTGACCGGCCCGCGCCAGCACCCAGGCGGAGGCCAGTCCGGCGACGCCCGCACCCACGACCGCGATATCGAGAGGCTGCGCGGCCGGTTCCGGGCCGCCGCCGTAGAGCAGACGACCGTAGCGGGTACGCAGATTCGCGCCCGACTCGTCCACGCCCAGAATGTCCCGCGCGACCAGACGCGCCCGGTCCAGCCGGGCGTCGGTGATTCTGGTCGGGCCCAGCAGTACCGCATTGCGCTCCCGCCCCGCGACGGTGGCGCCGAGCACCCCGCCCAGTGCCAGACTCACTCCACCGACCGCGGCCGTACGCAACAGATCTCGCCGTCGAATGATCACACGCACACCTCCGAAATATCGGTCGGCGGCCGTTTCCCGTGGAAAACGGCCGCCGGAATGGACGTGAATTTGCTACAGCTCCCGGGGAAGGCTCTTGGCGTCGCTCTTCACCTGGAAAGCGGAGATGATCTCCATGATGCCGATGACGATGAGCCAGCAGCCCACCACCAAGGTCAGCGCGCCGATCGACGCGAACGGGACCGCGATGAGCCAGCCGCCGGCGATGGCGAGCAGGATGCCGAAGAAGATCGACCAGCCCCGGCCCGGCATACCCTCCGCCGCGATCGCCGTGACCAACACGGTGACGCCGCGGAAGATCCAGCCGATGCCGATCCAGATGGCCAGCAGCCAGATCGCGTTCAGCTCGTCGCGGAAGCAGAAGAATCCCAGAATGAACGACAGAATGGCGCTGATGAACGACAGAATGCGCATTCCGGTGCTGATGTGCCCGCCGAAGGCGGCGACGAGCTGGAAGATACCCGAGACGATCAGATAAATACCGAAGAGGACACCCGCGACCACCAGGGTTTTTCCGGGCCAGACGAGGATGATGATACCGAGCGCCACCGAGAGAACGCCGGTGACCAGAATCCACTGCCAGGCGCTGCGGGCCAGCATATTGAGCGGCCCCGCCGACACTTCCTCTTTGCTGGTTGTCATGGCGACAGAATAAGCACAGGTGAGGCCATTAGCGGGGAGGTTGCCTGGTGTTGTAAGAGGCTTGTGACCGGGAGTGCCGCGCCCGCTGCGGTAGAGTAACTGAAGTTAACCGGGATTCTCATTGTTCCCGGCAGCGACGAATAAGGAGCAGTCATGACCTCGGCCGTCATCGTCGACGCTGTCCGCACCCCGTCCGGCAAGGGCAAACCCGGTGGTGGTCTCTCGGAGATCGCACCGGCCACACTGCTGGCGGGCGTGCTGGAAAGCCTGGTCGAACGCACCGGAATCGATCCGGCGCTGATCGACGATGTGATCGGTGGTTGCGTTACGCAGTCGGGTGAGCAAGCGGGCAACATCTCCCGTATCGCGCTACTCGCGGCGGGATTCCCGGAATCGGTGCCCGCCACCACCGTGGACCGGCAGTGCGGGTCCAGTCAGCAGGCCGCGCATTTCGCCGCCCAGGGGGTCCTGGCCGGGGCCTACGACATCGCCGTCGCCTGCGGTGTGGAATCCATGTCGCGGGTGCGGATGTTCTCCAACACCCAGGGCGTCGACATCTACGCGCCCATTGCCCAGCGGTATCCGGAAGGGCTCGTGCAGCAGGGCATTTCGGCCGAGGTCATCGCCGCCCGCTGGAAACTGGACCGGGCGGCGCTGGACGAGTTCGCCGCCCGCTCGCATCGACTGGCCGCCGAGACCGCCGCCGCGGGCGGCTTCGACCGGGAACTCGTCCCGGCCGGAACGCTCACCGCCGACGAGACCATTCGTGCCACCACCACGCCCGAGGGGCTGGCCGGGCTGAAGCCCGCATTCGTCGACGATCGGTATCAGGCACGGTTCCCGGAGATCGAATGGTCCATCACGCCGGGCAATTCGTCGCCGCTCACCGATGGGGCGTCGGCGACGCTGATCATGAGCGAAGAGAAGGCGGACGCGCTCGGTCTCACCCCCCGGGCCCGCTTCCACTCCTTCGCCGTCGCCGGGGACGATCCGCTGCTCATGCTGACCGCGGTCGTGCCCGCCACCCGCAAGGCACTCGCCAAGGCGGGCCTGAGCATCGACGACATCGACGTCTACGAGGTCAACGAGGCGTTCGCGCCGGTGCCGCTGGTGTGGGCGCACGAACTGGGCGCGGATCCGGCCAAGCTGAATCCGCGCGGCGGCGCGATCGCGCTCGGCCACCCGCTGGGCGCTTCCGGCACCCGGATCCTGAGCACCATGCTCAACCATCTGGAGCAGACCGGTGGGCGCTACGGCCTCATGACCATGTGTGAGGCGGGCGGCCTGGCGAACGCCACCATCGTGGAACGGCTCTGAACAGCTCCCGCATCGGTGCCCGCCCGCATCGGAGTCCGCCGGGTGTCGGTCGACCACCGTAGGGTGAAAGCCGCTTCGAACGTCGGAGGAGGACAAGCGGTGCGGGTGTCATGGGACCAGGTGTTCGCGTGGCGGATGCGACGGCAGTTCGTCGATCCGCGCGGCGACGTCGGGGCCGTGGAGATCGCGCGGCGGCTGTGCGGAGTGCAGGCGCAGGTGACCTCCGCGGCCGAGACCGCGGTGGCGGTCCGACGGTCGGCGGGGGAGCCGGGCGCGGTGGTGCGGGCGCTGGAACAGGCCGCGCTGGTGAAGACATGGGCCATGCGGGGCACCCTGCACGCCCTGCCCCCGGACTCGGCGGCGGCCGTGCTCTCCCTCGTCGCCTCCGCGCGGACCTGGGAGAAACCGTCCTGGCAGAAGACTTTCGGAGCCACACCCGACGAGGTGGCCGCTTTGGCGCGGGCCGTAGCCGGAATACTCGACGGCGCGGTGCTGACCCGCGATGAGCTGGTGGCGGCGCTCGCCGCCAAGCGGCGATTCCAGCCCATGGCGACCGAGCTGCGTTCCGGCTGGGGTGCGCTGCTCAAACCGCTGGCCTGGCAGGGCGCGCTGTGCCACGGACCCGCCCGGGGCACAGCGGTCACCTTCACCAATCCGGCGAGCCTGATCCCCGATTGGCCCGGCATTCCCGAACCCGATTCCGCCGCACCGGAGGTCATCACGGCATACCTGGGCGCGTACGGCCCGAGCACGCCGGAGGCGTTCGACGCCTGGCTGACTCGGGGCAGTATCCGCAAAAGCGTTCTGCGGCAGTGGTTCTCCGACCTCGGCGACCGCCTCACCACGGTCGACGTGCAGGGTCGGCAAACCTACATCCGCACCGAGCACGCCGATGAACTGGCGGCGACCGCGCCCGCCGCATCCGTTCGGCTGCTCGGCGCGTTCGACCAGTACGTCCTCGGCCCCGGCACCAAGGACACCGCACTGCTACCCGGGAATCACCGGGCGAAGGTGAGCCGCACGGCGGGGTGGATCGCCCCGCTCGTACTCGTCGACGGCCGCATCGCCGGAACGTGGGAGACCGACGCGGAGGAACTGGTGGTCGCCATGTTCGACGACGCGGCGCTGCCCGACCTGAAAGCGGAGTTGGGGCATATCGCCCGCGCCACCGGTCAGCCGCTGACCGGTGTTCGTTCCGTGTGAAAGATCGGGGAATTCTCAGGGTTGGCACCGGATGCGCTGCGGCGGTGTGGATTTCTACCGTCGGTGTATGAGAATCGTGCCCACCGCCGCCGTAGCGCTGGCGCTGCTGCCCGTTGCCGCCTGCTCCGCGCTGGATTCCGCCGCGGAGCCCACCGTGGCGGGGACGCCGACGACGGTGTCACCCGCCCGGGTGGAGCAGGTGCGCACCGATATCGACGCGTTGGCGCGGTCGGGGGTCGCCGGGGTGATCGCGACGCTGACCGAGAACGGGCAGACGGTGACCCTCACCGCCGGTGTCGCCGATCGGGAGACCGGGGAGCCCATCCCGCTCGCGCCGCCGCAACAGGTGCGGGTCGGCAGTATCGCCAAAACCTTCGCGGCGGCGCTGATCCTGCAATTGGCGGCCGAAGGCCAGGTGCGCCTCGATGAACCGGTGGACACCTACCTGCCCGGGCTGCTGGTGGGGGACGGCGTGGACGGCACGGTCATCACGGTCCGGCAGCTGCTCCAACACCGCAGTGGGCTACCGGAATTCAGCTCCGAACCGGAGATCGACGAATACCGGGCGGGGCTGGAGGGTCGCACGTTCACTCCCGCCGAGGAGGTCGCCATCGCATTGCGGAATCCGGCGCAGTTCGCACCCGGCGAGCGATACGAGTACACCAATACGAACTACCTGGTTGCCGGAATGCTCGTCGAAAAGCTCACGGGCAAGCCCTACACCGAGGAGCTGGCCCGGCGCATCACCGTCCCCGCGCAGCTCCCCGACACCTATCTGCCCGCCACCGGCGAACTGGATATCCGCGGACCGCATCCGCGCGGGTACGCTCCGGTCGACGGCGTGCGCACCGATGTCACCCGGATCGAGCCGTCCGTGCCCTGGGCGGCCGGTGCCCTCGTCTCCACCGGTGACGATCTCAATCGCTTCTATGCTGCCCTGCTGGCCGGAAAGATCGTCGCCGACGCCCAACTCCGCGAGATGCTCGACGCCCTTCCCCGCGCCGCCGACGACCCCTTCCACTACGGACTCGGCATCGGTGTAGCCGAACTTCCCTGCGGCGCACAGTATTTCGGCCACACCGGAGGCATCTACGGCTTCATGACGGTCTCCGGGGCGACTCCGGACGGCCGCGCCGTCACCATCACCATGACGGAGGTAACCGAAGAGCGCCAGGACACCATGGGCCTGCTATCGCACGCCCTGTGCCCCTGACGCGGACGACCGTCGAAAGGCGTCTCGCGAAACACCGCCACCGCCGGAATCGGCAAACAGCGGCCCGCCTGGGTACGCGAACTGCTCGCCGTGATCGCTCACCACGAGAACGACGACAGCCGCAAGGCACCCTGACCGGTATCAGCGGCGCGAACACCGGACCGATTCGACCGACTCCTGGATCGCTTGTATCCCACCCGCGATTGCACTACTACTTATCGTAGTAGCAAAAGTGAAGGGTTGGGCGGCAATGGGATACACGCAATGCTGTGTGGTGGGTGGCGGACCGGCAGGGATGATGGCCGGGCTGCTGTTGGCGCGGGCCGGGGTGCGGGTGACCGTCGTCGAGAAGCACGGTGATTTTCTGCGGGACTTCCGGGGTGACACCGTGCATCCGTCCACCCTGCGGCTGCTCGACGAACTGGGGCTGGGGGAGAGGTTCGCCGCGCTGCCGCAGCGCAAGCTGGAGCGGATGCGCATGCGCATCGGCGACCGCAGCGTGGTGGCCGCCGACTTCACCCGCATTCCGGGACGGCATCGGTACATCGCCATGGTGCCGCAGTGGGATTTCCTCAATCTGCTCGCCGAATCCGCTTGCGCGGAGCCGTCTTTCAGTATTCGCATGACGACCGAGGTGCTCGGGACGCTGCGCGACGGCGATCGGATCACCGGCGTCCGCCTGCGTGAGCCCGACGGCTCCACCACGGAACTGCGCGCCGACCTCGTCCTCGCCTGCGACGGGCGCGATTCGGTGGCGCGGGACGCGGCGGGTCTGCGGCAGGACACCTTCGAGGTGCCCATGGACGTCTGGTGGCTGCGCATCCCGGCGGGCGCGGGCGACCGGCACGACGGTCAGGTCTTCGCCCGCTTCGAGGCGGGGCGGGCGGCGGTGACCATGGACCGCGGCGACTACTACCAGACCTCCTACCTGATTCCGAAAGGCGCGGACGCGCGGCTGCGCGCCCGGGGCATCGAATGGCTGCGCGGTGAGCTGGCCGAACTGTTCGGCTGGGACACCGCCCTGCTGGCCGCCGTCGAATCCTGGAACGACGTGAAGTTGTTGCGCGTCACCATGGGTCGGCTGCCCCGGTGGTACACCGAGGGGCTGCTGTGCCTCGGCGATGCCGCGCACACCATGTCCCCGGTCGGCGGTGTCGGCGTGAACCTCGCGATACAGGACGCGGTGGCCGCCGCCCGCATCCTCGCCGCCCCGCTGCGCTCCGGCACCCTCAGCACCGTCGACCTGGCGAAGGTGCAGAAACGGCGGTGGCTGCCGACCGCCGCCGTCCAGCGACAGCAACTCGGCGAGCACGACATGCTGCTGCGCCCCTGCCTGGACGGCACGCTCGACGGTCTGCCCGCACTCCTGCGCCTGCTGGAGCGAATTCCCGCCCTGGCCGGGCTCACCGCCTATTTCGGCGGTATCGGCATTCGCCCGGAACGCGCGCCTGAATTCGCGCGGGTCAGGTAAGGACCCCGAGGACAGCCCGGGTGGCCGAACGACCGATCAGGCTCCGTTCGCCTAGCGCCAGGGCATCCTGCCCGACCCGATCGAGGTCGCGTTCCGGTGGCGGCGGCTGGCCTACACATCCTGCTCGGCTTCGCCGTGTTCTTCCTCGTGCTGTTCGTGGTCCGACCGTCGTGGTCAATGGTCACCGGTGTCTGTTCGTCGGTTTTCGTCAGCCAGGTCGTCCACGGGCCGGTTCAGATCGGATCCAGGTCGGCCAACTCGGTGGTCAGGTCGGCCAGCCGCCGCGCGGCGACCGCGTCGGTGTCGATGCGGTGGGGCGAAAACCCGTGCGGAATGCTGGCAGATGCCCCGCTCATGCACCAGGGCGGGAGTACGGTGTGAACTATGGCGAAATTGACTATCGAAGTCCCGGACGCAGACCTGGCGCTTTTCAAGGCCGCCGCTGAGCGAAACGGGATGAAGGTTTCCCCTTACGTCGTGCGCGTGGCCCGCATCGGCGCACTGTGGGAGGACGCCAACCGGCCCCGCCGCCGCGACGAAGCCGCCGACCTAGCCCGCGCCGAGCAACAGGCCACCCTCGAGGAAGCCGCCCGCGCCGAGGAGCACCGGGGCGGGCACGCCGCGTGAACCACGGCGACATCTACACATTCGATCGAGAACGACCCGCCAGAGAAGACGACGAGCGCACCCCGTACCGGGTGATCGTCACCCCCGGCTACCTGCTCGGACCAGGCGAGAACTGGGTCATGGTCGCGCCCGTCGAGCGCTACGACCCTGACCGCCTGATCGCCGTCCCGCTGGCCGACGCCGACCCCATCGAGGGCTGGATACGCACCGACCGCGTGACCACCGTCTACCGGCCGTGGCTGTCCGGGCCGGTCGGCCGACTCACCGACCAGACCATCGCCATATTCGATGATCGGCTGAAAGCCGCCCAGGGGCTCGAATGACGAAGTACCTGCCGACCCAGGACAGCGCCTACACGAATGCCGCCCGAGCCGCCGCGCTGGCGAAGATTGCCGAGATCACGCCTTGCTCGAGCAGGCCGAAACCGATCTGAAAGACCTGATTCAGCACCGAAACCGATAAGGCAGCAACGGTTTTCGTCCCTCTGCGTGCAGTCCCGACCGCTTCTCTCCCCGTCCTGGCGAACGAGGTTGCGACTGGCGCTGGCCGCCGCAGTGCGACCCGCCCGCAGGGCCAGAGCGAAGGGGTCGCACGGAGACGGACGCCAGTCACACTCGTAGACCCAGGAGGGGATGCCACCCCAGCGTCGAACCTGCCACGTCTTACCCACACCATGGCCTTCGAACCAGTTCGGAACCCCGAGTAGAGCGGCTCGAGCCTTCAGCCGGGCCGACGGTGAACGGCCGAAACTCGGTGACCTGCCGGGCCTCCTCGAAGATGATGCGGGGCACGTAGCTCCCGGCGAACAGCACGGCGGCCTCGATGCGCGGCTCGGCACGGCCTCCGAGACGGTAGCAGCGGCCGCCGCGGTCCGCCAACAGGTTTTGCCGTGGTGCCGTCGCCAGCGGATGTGCACCGAAAACGCTGAGAGGCAGGTATTGCGGTGTGTGCCATTACGCGCCGGATGCCAGTTGGGCGGGCAGATGCGGAGCCAGGCTCCCGATGGTCGCCTCGCGGCCGATGTCGAGTGCGCGTCGAATGACGGCGGCTTCGCGGCCGATGCGGCCGATGGACGGAGAACCCGCGGGTGGGCGGATCTGGAGCACCGCCGGGTTGGCGGCCATGTCGGATTCCTCGCGGCGCTGGAGTTCGCCGCGGATCAGCCAGGAGTCGACGGTGCCGGGGGCGTGGCGGGACAGGAAGCGGGCGACCATCCGGGTTTCCAGGCGGGAGGGGCTGGCGGGTGGTTCGTCGGCGCGGCGAGTGCGCAGGACCAAGACGTGGGTCGCGCCTTGCGCGAAGGCCGTTCGCACCGGGACGGATTCGGACAGGCCCGCGTCCACGTAACTGCGGTCGCCGAGGCGGACCGAGCGGCCCGCCAGGATCGGCAGGCAGGTGGTGGCGCGCAGGGCGCGTTGCAGGGTGGGCGCGTCCGTGAGGTACGGGTGCAGGTCGACGGCCGCGCCGTCGGCGGTATCGGTGGCGATGGGGTGGAAGGTGATCGGGTTGGCCAGGATCGCCGGGAAATCCATGGGGACGATGCGCTCGTACACCGAGTGCACCAGGAAGCGGGTGTCCACCACCGGACCACCGCGCAGGGCGCGAGCGGGGGAGATGACACGGTTGATCACCGTGGGATGCCAAGCGCGCCAGGCGTCCGCCGCCCGCCCGCACAGCAGCCACGCGCCATTGAGCGCACCGGCCGACGCGCCGTAGACCGCGTCGAAGCAGTCGGTCAGGCCCAGTTCCTCGAGCGCGGTCACCATGCCGTGCGAATACGCGCCGCGCGTGGAACCGCCTTCGATCACCAGCGCCAGCCGGGCGTCGTCGGTGCGCGCCCCGGGGCGGCTGCCGTCGCGGTGCCGCTGGGCGATGAGAGCTGCGACGGTCACCGGGACACCCTCCAGGTTTGAGACATTACCTAGCATGTGTACCACATCGTCGCGCGCAGTAGGCTGCGGCGAATGCGAACCGAACCCGCACGGAAACTCATCGACACGGTGGCCTGGGTGCGCATCGAGCGGGGCCGCATCCTCTGCGCCCGCCCGCGCGGGAAGGACGTCTTCTACATTCCCGGCGGCAAGCGCGAGGGCGCGGAGACCGATCTTCAGACGCTGCTGCGCGAGATCGAGGAGGAGCTGACGGTATCGCTGCTGCCGCACACGGTCGACCACGTCGGGACCTACGAGGCACCGCTCCCGGAGGCGGTGGTGCGCATGGCCTGCTACACCGCCGACTACACCGGATCGCTCGCCGCGAGCAGTGAGATCGACGAGATCGCGTGGTTCACCCACGCGCAGCGCGCCGAGGTGCCGCCGGTGGACCAACTGCTCTTCGACGATCTGCTGCGGTCCGGTCTGCTTGCGACCCATTGACCACACAATAGAACAAGTTGTTGACACCGGCCTACCGGCCTTGGTGGCGACTCTGGTCAGAATCTAGAACATGTTCTACTGTGATGGGGACTACGTACCCGTCCAGGACAGTGACCAGAGGAGTCCAGCACCCCATGCGTACCGAGATCTGCGACCGGTTGGGCATCGACGTCCCGATCTTCGCCTTCACCCACTGCCGCGACGTGGCCGCCGCGGTCAGCAATGCCGGCGGACTCGGCGTGCTCGGCGCGGTCGGCTTCACCGCCGAACAGCTCGAGGTCGAACTCGCCTGGCTGGACGAGCACGTCACCGGCGTCTACGGCGTCGACCTGGTGATCCCCTCCAAATACGAGGGCAAGGGCATCGACGACCTCAGCCCCGAACAGCTGGAAGCCAAACTGGCCGAGCTGGTTCCGCAGGGACACCGCGAATTCGCCGAGAAGATCCTCACCGACCACGGCGTGCCGCACCTGCCCGACGGCGAGCGCCACAACCAGCTGCTCGGCTGGACCGCCACCACGGTCGCCCCGCAGATCGAGGTGATCCTGAAGCACCCCAAGGCCAAACTGGTCGCCAACGCCCTTGGCACCCCGCCCGATGACGTGATCAAGCAGATCCAGGACTCCGGTCGCCTCATCGGCGCGCTGTGCGGTTCGGTCAAGCACGCGCTCAACCACAAGCGGGCCGGACTGGACTTCGTGGTCATGCAGGGCACCGAGGGCGGCGGCCACTGCGGCGAGGTGTCCTCGGTGGTGCTGTGGCCGCAGGTGATCGACGCCATCGGCGATATGCCCGCACTCGCGGCCGGTGGTATCGCCGACGGCCGCCAGATCGCCGCCGCCCTCGCCATGGGCGCGGCGGGCGCGTGGACCGGCTCGCTGTGGCTGACGGTCGAGGAGGCGAATGTGCCGCCCGCGCAGATGCAGACCTACATCGACGCCAGCAGCCACGACACCGTGCGCTCGCGCGCCTGGACCGGCAAGCCGTGCCGCATGCTCCGCAACGACTGGACCGAGGCGTGGGAGAACCCGCAGAACCCGGACCCGCTGCCCATGCCGCTCCAGATGATGGTGGCCCTCGACGGCGTCAAGCGCGGCCACCGCTACCCGGAGGCCGCCAAGGACGTGAACTTCAATCCGGTCGGCCAGGTGGTCGGCATGATGAACAAGGTCGAGCGCTCCACCGATGTGGTGCAGCGCCTCATCGCCGAATATCTCGAGGCGTGTGAACGGCTGAACAAGCTCAACAACGCCTGACACCATCCCGGAACGCCCGACCTCCCAGCGCGCCTCGGACACAGCGGGACCGACCACTTCCGTACGGGGTAGCACCCGTGCGGGAGGTGCGGCCAGCCCCCTGTGGTCCGGGGCGTTCGCTCGTTACGTTCGATCCGTGTCCATCGTTCATCGCGCACTGCGCGCCGCGAGCTACGCGGTCGCGTCGCTGCCGGTCGCCTTCACATCCGTCGACCGCCGGGTTCGGCTGACCCGCTGGGCGTTCGGGTCCACGATCGACATTCGGGCGTCCGGCGCGCGGGCGCGGACGCATACCGTGCTGGCCGCGGTACTTGGACTGCTCGCCTGTTTCGTCGCGCTCCCGGCCACCGTCACGACGGTGCGCGGCTTCGCCTATCCGCTCGTGACCGGCGGCGAGTACGGGGATGCCTGGGGTGGGCCCACCCTCGCGGGGGCGTGGGCGGTGCACGCCGTGGTGGGCATCGCGCTGCTACCGGCGTGGGTGGTGCTGCTCGCCGGAATCGGCAGTGTGCAGCGGCATCTGGCCGCGCGCCTGCTCGGCCGCGACGGCCCGTGGTGGCCGATTCCGGTGGCGGTGCTGGTGGCAGCGGTCGAGGCCGTCTATCTCCTGGCGCTCTGGCAGGCGTGAAACGCCCGGTTGCGGGTGTCGCCGGTTGCTCTCGATCTCCTTGCGTCCCAAGATGTAGACAGCCCGTGTGTCGCCACAGTGTGAGAACCGTCTCCGAACCGACCGTGCGGCTTGAAGTTTCGTCAAGTGGATTGCGACGGTGGTCGGAACATGTTGAAGAAGAAGTCGTCGCGCGCGCGGAAACTCATCCTGCCCCTGGCCATTACCGGCCTGCTCGTCCTGCTGGCGTTCGTGCTCACGGTGGTGGGCGAGGAACCGGCACCCACCCCGACCGATCCCTCGGGTCGGGTCGCCACGGCACGCACTCAGCTCGACGCCCTGCCGGTGCGCGACTGGGCGGCCAAGACCGGTTACGACCGTGAGAAATTCGGATCGGCCTGGACCGATGACGTCAGTATCGAGGGCGGCGGCAACGGCTGCGACACCCGCAACGACATCCTGGCGCGCGACCTCACCGACGTGAAGCTGGACAGCGGCGGCTGCAAGGTGCTCAGCGGCACGCTCGCCGATCCGTACACCGGGCGGACCATCAAGTTCAAGCAGGGCCGCGAGACCAGCGCCGCCGTGCAGATCGACCACATCGTGGCACTGAGCAACGCCTGGCTGACCGGCGCGCAGGAACTCTCCACCGAGCAGCGCCGCAACCTGGCCAACGACCCGCGCAATCTGATCGCCGTGGACGGCCCCACCAACCAGGGCAAGGGCGATTCCGATGCCTCCCAGTGGCTTCCGCCCCGCAAGGACTACCGCTGCACGTACGTGGCGCAGCAGATCGAGGTGAAGGCCGCCTACCGCCTGTGGGTCACCCGCGACGAGCGCGACGCCATGGCGCGGGTGCTCGACACCTGCACGGCGACCGCGCCCACAGCCGCACCGAGCACGACATCGACCGTGCACTACGGCAATTGCGAAGAGGCCCGCACCGCCGGAGCCGCGCCGCTGCGCCGGGGCGAACCCGGTTACCGGCCGCAGCTGGACGGCAACGGCGACGGCATCGCCTGCGAGTAGCGGGCGATTCAGTCGTGCAGCGCGCCGCGCAGGGATTCGGCGCGCTGTTTGACCGCATCGGTCATCCCCCCGAAACCCTGCCGCAGCGCACCGCCCATGACGGCGCCGACCACCGGGCTGAGCCAACCGGCGAGGGCGAAATGGGAGTCGTAGCGGCAGCGGTCCGCGCCCAGGGCGGTGACGGTGTGCGAGCGCTCGCTGCGCAGGGTGCCCAGCGGCGCCGGCTTCATGGTGTAGCTGAACTCCTTTCCGGGCGTGTGGGACCGGATGAACTCCCGCTGCGTACGCGGACGCGGGCCGATGAGCCGCACCCGCATATCGATGGGCGACCCGGGCTCCAACGTCGTCTCGCAGCCGAGCACGAACGGGTTCCACTCGCCGTAGCGGTCCACGTCGGTGAGCACCTGCCAGACGAGTTCGGCGGGCGCGTCGATCTCGACGCTCTTGTCGATCACCAATGACATGCCGGAACAGTAGCGCACAAACTGCAACACGTTCACCCTGTGGTGGCGGGTCCGCAGCGGTGGTGCGGCATGACCGTCGTTACGGTTACGGGGTGGACGCGGTGCGCCGGATGCTCGTCGTCGCCTATGACGACGCTCAGATACTCGATATCGCCTGCCCCTGTGGTGCTTGGGATCTGGCGAATCGGTTCGGGGCCGATCCCGGGTACGCGATCGAACTGGTCTCGGCGGGCGGGGGAGCGGTGTGTACCTCGGCGGGCATCCCGATGGGCAGCGGCCGACTCGAAACCGTCGGCGGTGCGATCGACACCCTGATGGTCGTCGGCGGTCCCGGTAGCGAGGCCGCCGCGGCGGACGGGCGTCTCCTCGACCAGATTCGGCGGGTGGCGCGCCGGGCGCGGCGCGTCGCCGCGGTCTGCACGGGTGCGTCGCTGCTGGCGGCCGCCGGACTGCTGGAGCGGCGGCGGGTGACCACGCACTGGGCCTACGGCGCGGAACTCGCCGCCCGCTATCCGGATGTCGCCGTGGATACCGCACCGCTGTACGTGCGCGACGGCGATGTCTACACCTCCGCCGGAGTGACCAGCGCGCTCGATCTGACGCTCTCGCTCATCGTCGACGACCACGGCTCCGCCCTGGCGCGCGCCGTCGCCCGGGAGCTGGTCACCTACGTGCACCGACCGGCCGATCAGGCACAGCTCAGCATGTACCTGGCCACGCCGCCGACCGACGATCAACTCGTGGACGAGCTGATGCGGTACGTGGCGAGCAATCTGGCGCAAGACCTTTCACCGCGCACACTGGCGGCGCGCGGCGGCGTCAGCACCCGCCACCTGTCACGGCTGTTCCGCGCGCATCTGGGCACCACCCCGGCGCGGGCGGTGCGGGCGGCCCGCGCCGAGGCGGCCGCACACCTGGTCCGCCACAGCGATCTCCCCTTGGCGGCCGTCGCCCGGCGGTGCGGCTTCGCCTCGGCACAGACCCTGCGGGCGGCGCTGTACGGGCACTGCGGCATGAACGGGGACACGATCCGCAAAATGGCGGACATGCCGGTGGCCCGCCCCGACGCGGACGACGACACTCCGGTGACGTGACCGACTACTCGATCGACCCGACGACATCGCACCCGGCGCGGCGACCGCGCCGACATGTCCTGCGCGGCGGCGTGGCGCTGGCCGCGGCCGGATTCACCACGGCGTTCGCCCCCACGGCCGCGGCGAGACCGGACTCCGAGGGACCGGAGATCGGGATCGTGCTCTACGACGGCTTCAGCCTCCTCGACCCCACCGGTCCCGCCGAGGTGCTGTCCCGGATCCCGGGCGCGCGGGTGACGATGATCGCCGAGCGGCGCGGGCCGGTGCGCACCGACACCGGCGACGTGGCCGTGGTCGCCGAGCGCGCCCGCGCCGAGGTGGACCGGCTCGATGTGCTGCTGATACCGGGCGCGGGGAACCGCGGGACCACCGCCGCCATCCGCGATACCGCGCTACTGCAATGGATTCGGGACATCGACGCCACCACGACCTGGACGACCGCGGTCTGCACCGGTTCGGTGGTCCTCGCCGCGACCGGGCTGCTGGACGGGCACGAGGCGACCACCTACTGGGCGTCGGCTCCCTATCTCGAATCCACCCATCCGGTCACCTATCTGCCGCACCGCTACGTCCACTCCGGCAAGTTCATCACCGCCGCGGGCGTTTCCGCGGGCCTGGACATGTCGCTCTACCTGGCGGCGCTGCTCACCGACGAGGACACCGCCCGCGCCATCCAACTCGCCATCGAATACGACCCGAAGCCCCCCTTCGACTCCGGCGACGCCACCCGGGCCGATACCGCCCTGCGCGACCGCGCCCTCGACATCCTGGAGCAATCCCAGACCTGAACCGCGCACCAGCGATCCGCGGGAACGGCCGATGGCGGTTCGCTCGTCTCGGCCAACCAGCGGCACTGGCCGGACCGATGTCAGGTATCCAGTTCGTAGGTGGCGGTGAATTCTTCGCCGCCGATCAGGTAGCGATCCATGCTTACCTCGTCCGGCCTGTCAGGGTCGAAGGGCACGGCGATCTTGCCGTCGGCCCCGGTGTTCATCGGCTCCCCCCATGGTGCGATGATCTCGATCCGCTGGCCCGTATCGTTCGGAATCGCCCGAACCTTCCCCTTGGGCTTGTATACGCCGGGCTCCGAAGTTTCCTCGTGACGTTGGTCGAAGTGAGCTCTGGCGACATCGACGTCCGGCTCAGCCGCTCTGTAGATGTATCGCTCGCCGCCGGGGTTGGTGATGATGATCTGGCCCGCCCGGGCCCGATTGACGGTTTCCCGGGTGCCGTCGGCCAGGATGGTCTCGACGGGTTCGTCCTCGCTCGCTGGATGCGCGCGGACCACACCCTTCTTCCTGTAGATCGGGGCCTGCGCGAGCTTCTCGGTGTACTCGGGGGTGGTGAGATCGACCCGGAGCGGCACCGATTCGGAGCCGGTCGAATCGCCCGGCGACCTCGGATCTCCTTCCACCGAGTGGGGGCGTTGACGCGTATCGCCGCCGCCTGTGCCCGCCCCGAGAATCCGATGCCCACTCCCGATATCGACGTCGTTCGCCCGCCGCATGCCACTTCCCAACTCGTCGGCGCCACGGCCCAGATTCTCCGCATCAGCCCTGCCGAACTTCCCCAGTAGCCGGACAACCGGGCGAGCGACCCTGTCACGAAGGAGGTCGGCCACAACCCTGCTGATCACCGCTATTCTCCTCGGCCTACGACACAGAACGACTTGGCTCGGCCACAATACAACTCGTGAACTCGTCGGCCGCGAAGCAGCATTCCCACGGCGAGCGATACCGCCGTGTGCCGTGCCGCCCCTCGGCCGTTCAGTCCTCGGTTCGCCCCTCGCGGTACTCCGCTTCGCGCACGGCGGCGGTTTCGCGCGGGTCGTGCACCGTCAGTACCTCGTCACCGGGTTCGGTGTGGTGGTCCACCGTGTAGAACCGCACCTCGTGGCCGTCCGGATCGTGCAGCAGCGGCAGGATCCATCCCTTGGTCGCGAAGTGCACCCCGGCGTGGCTCTCGCCGAGTCCGGTGAGGTGCTCGGCCAGCTCGTCGAGCCGGAAGCGGTCCGGTACGCCGATCGCGAAATAGTCGAAACCCGCCGCCGCGGCGGCCTTTTCCGGGTCCAGGCGCAGCGCCAGCGGTGGACCGCCGTCGGGATGGCGCAGACCGACGCCCGCCAGTACTTCGTCCTCGACGAATTCGACCTCGAGTTCGTAGCCCAGGCGGGTGCGGTACCAGTCGATGGATACCTCCAGGTCGGAGACGGGCAATTTGAGGTGGTGCACACCGGCGAGTCGGGGAACCATCGCACTCTCCTTCGCGTCTTCTCCCAGCGCACGCCTTCGGAGCCGTCTCGTCAAGAGGGCGGCGGGAGCGCGGTCTCGATCAGGCGGCGGGTGGCGCGGTCCACGCGGTCGGTGTCGCCGGTGATCCACCAGTCCTGGATGAGTCCGCGAATGCCCGAGACCAGCAGGGTGGCAGCGGATTCCGGGTCTTCGAGGGCGGGATCGACGCGGTGCAGCGCGGCGGCGATGGCGTCGACCACCACGCGGACGGCCGAATCGGCGTAGGCGCGGAAGGGACTGTCGGGAACGCAGGCCGCGCCCAGCACCTGGAGCAGTACCCGCAGACTCGCACCCGCCGCGCCGCGGGTGTTGAGGGCGAACGCGCCGCCGAGGCGGTCGCGCAGCGTGTCCACATCGTCGACGTCGGTGAAGAGGGCGCCGATATCGGGCCGCTGGGTTTCCAGGGCGGCCACCAGCATGGCTTCCTTGCTGCCGAAATAGTGGATGAGCATGCGCGAGCTGGTGCCCAGGTAGTCGGCCAGCGGTCGCAGCGACAGTTCGACGAGTCCGTGGTCCGCGATATAGGCGATGACACCGGCCAGCAGTTCGGCGCGACGGGCATGGTCGAGGGGGCGGGGCACGGTTTGACTGTAGCGGACGCTACAGGTATTCATGACGCCATGGGTGTAACAAGTGCTTCAGAAACTCGACCGGGTGGCCGCGGTGTGGTGGTGACCGCCATGGCCGCCACCACCTGCCTGGGCGCGGACCTGGACACCACCTGGGCGCGGCTGGTGGCCGGTGACAGCGGAATCGGCGCGCTCACCGACGATTTCGTGGCCGAGTACGACCTGCCGGTGCGAATCGGCGGACGGCTCACGGCACGGCCGGGCGATCAGCTGAGCCGCATCGAGCAGCGCCGCACCTCCTTCGTGCAGCAACTGGCCCTGGTGCTGGGACGGCGGGTGTGGTCCGACGCCGGTACGCCCGACGTGGACCCCGACCGGCTCGGCGTGGCCGTCGGCACCGGGCTGGGCGGCGGCGACGCCCTGGTCGACGCCGTCGACCGGATGCGGGCGGGCGGCTACCGCAAGGTTCCGCCCATGACCGTCCCGATGGTCATGCCCAATGGCGCGGCCGCCACCGTCGGCCTGGAGGTGGGCGCGAAAGCCGGTGTGTACGCGCCCGTTTCGGCGTGCGCCTCGGGCGCGGAGGCCATCGCCCACGCCTGGCGGCTGATCACCACCGGCGAGGCCGATGTGATGGTGGCCGGTGGCGTCGAAGGCCATATCGACGCCGTGCCCATCGCCAGCTTCGCCATGATGCGCGCCATGAGCACCCGCAATGCCGAACCCGCCCGCGCCTCCCGGCCGTTCGACCGGGACCGGGACGGTTTCGTCTTCGGCGAGGCCGGGGCGGTGCTCGTCCTCGAGGCCGAGGAGCACGCGCGCGCTCGCGGCGCGCACGTGTACGGCCGCATCCTGGGCGCGGGCATCAGCTCGGACGGCTACCACATCACCGGCACCGCACCCGACGGCGACGGCGCGGCCCGTGCCATGCGCAAAGCCCTGCGATCGGCCGGACTCCAGCCCGGCGACATCACCCACGTCAACGCCCACGCCACCGCGACCCCCGTCGGCGACGCCTCGGAGGCCCATGCCATCGCCGCGGTCACGCCGCACGCCTCGGTGTACGCCCCCAAATCGGCGCTGGGCCACTCCATCGGCGCGGCGGGCGCGCTCGAGGTGATGCTGACCCTGCGCACGCTGCGCGACGGGATCATCCCGCCCACATTGAATTACGAGCACCCCGACCCGGCATTCGACCTCGATGTGGTGGCCGACAAGCCGCGTGAGGCGCATCCGGAGTACGCGCTGAGCAATTCCTTCGGCTTCGGCGGACACAATGTCACCGTCGCCGTGGGCCGCTGACTCAGGGCAGCGTGTCGATCTGCACGCGCGGATCGAGTTTGCGCAGGGTGTCGGGGCGGTCGGTGAGGCACGGCCAGTCCCGGCTCACCGCCTCGAGGGTGGCGTGCCCGGCCGGGATGAGCGCGTCGGCGTCGGGGCGGTCCGCCAGTGCCGCCCCGAGATGGTCGCTGGCGGGACGGTCCAGGGGCTGGATGACGGTATTGGGAAGATCCAGCAGGACCGAGAGGATGTCGAGGCGCACCGGCGAGATGAGTGCGCGGGCGGCGGCCAGGGCGGTGGCCGGAATGATGATGGTATGTCCCGCGTCCGCGGTCGCCCACACCACCGACTGCACATAGGCCACGCGATGCGCCCAGGCGGTGAGCGCTGCCGTATCGAACACGATGCCGCCGAGCGTGGAACCGGTCAGCGGCCCTGGAGCCGGGGGAGTCACGCGGCACCGGCGTGATCGCCGGGATCCTCCTCATCGGATAAGGGTGGCAGTCCCTGCACGGCCCGCGCCTTGTTGATCAGATCGAGCGGCGGACGGCCGCCGAAGACCTCTTCGATCCGGGCCAGCGACTGTGCCCGGTCCACCCGGGCCTTCACGGATTCGGCGACGAACGCGGAGACCGATTCGATCCGGCCGCTGCGTCTCCAGTCGTCGAGGGTGGTGGCGATTTCCTCCGGCATCGTCACGGTGATCTTGCGGGTGCGACGCTCTCTCGCCATACCGAGATGTTACCGGCGTCCGTGATATCGGGGGAGTGCGCGCGGTGGTCCGCCGTTCGGCGAAACCTGCCGGTCGCGTGGGGATCGAGATTCGATACCGTTGCGATCGGCCCGTATCGCACGGGTCTGCCCGTTCCGAGACAGTTAGGTAAGGCCACGGATGGATGACTGTTCGATCGCGTGGGTCGACGGTGCGCTCGTCACCATCGATCAGCGCGCGCTGCCGCGGGAACTGCGGGAGCTGCGGATCACGACGGTCGACGACCTCATCGACGCCATCACCTCGCTCGCGATCCGCGGCGCCCCGGCGATCGGGGTGTCCGGCGCGTTCGGTGTGGTGATCGCGGCGCGCGCGCACAGCGCCGACGGGGTGATGGACATCGAGCGGGTGCGCGCGGAGGCGCAGCGCATCGCCGACGCCCGGCCGACGGCGGTCAACCTGGCCTGGGGCGTGCGGCGCGCGCTGGGCAGACTGGCCGAGGGCGCGGACGCGGTGCTGGCCGAGGCACTGGAGATGCTGGACGAGGACGGCCGGGTGAATCGGGCCGCCGCCACCCACGCCGCGGACCTGGTGCTGCGGCTGTCGCCGAACCGCCCGCTGCGCATTCTCACCCACTGCAATACCGGCCGCCTCGCCACCACCGCGGTGGGCACCGCCCTCGGGGCGCTGCGCGTGCTGCACGAGCGCGGCGCGCTGGCCGAGGTGATCGTGGACGAGACCCGGCCGCTGTTGCAGGGGGCACGGCTCACCGCCTGGGAGTTGGCGGAGGCGGGCATCCCGCACCGGCTCACCATCGACTCGGCCGCCGCCTGGGCCATCGCCACCGAGAGCATCGACGCCGTCATCGTGGGCGCGGACCGCATCACCGCCGACGGCGCGGTAGCCAACAAGATCGGCACCTACATGCTGGCGCTGGCCGCCCGCCATCACGGGATTCCGTTCATCGTGGTCGCACCCGAATCCACCCGCGACATCGCGACCGCGTCGGGCCGCGACATCGTGGTGGAGCAGCGCGACGCCGCCGAGGTGACCGGTTTCGGCGAGGTGCCCACCGCGCCCGAGGGCACCCGCACCTTCAATCCGGCATTCGACGTCACCCCGCCGGAGCTGGTGACCGCGGTGGTCACCGAATACGGCGTGCTCGAGCATCCGGGCGAGGTGCGCACCGAGGCCGACGCGCAGACCCAGAAGGTGTACCGGCAGGCCCCGGCCGGCACCAATGGCGCGGGCGGACACAGCGGTTCGAGACTCACCGGGGCCGCGCCGCGCCCGGCGAGCGAGCCGGTGGAGCCGACCGAGGTGCGGCCCGTCGCCCCCGCCACGACCGAGACCACCGAGAGCGGACTGCCCAAACGCATTCCCTCCGAGGCGAGCCTCGAAGCGCGCGCCGAGGCGGGCCTCGAATTCGGTATGGAGGCGGGCCTCGAATTCGGTACCGAGGCGGGCCTCGAATCCGGTACCGAGGCGGGTGAACCGCCCACCGGGGCGCTTCGGCAACCGTCTCCCGGCGAGGCCGCCACGGACGAATATCTCGCGGCTCTCACCCGGTCGGTCACCGAACTCACCCGAACCACCCCGGCCGATCCGGATGCCGGTCGCGAGATCGCGGCCGTGGCCCGCGGCCTCTACGCCAGCGGGTGGATGCCGGGTACCGCGGGCAATATCTCGGTGCGCCGAGGCGATTCGGCCGTCATCACGGCCAGTGGCCTGTCCAAGGGCGAACTCACCGACACCGATACGGTGACCGTCCGGGTGGCCGACTCCGTGCCCACCGTGCCCGCCGTGCCCTCCCGCCGCCGGCCGTCGGCGGAGACCACCATCCATACCGCCGTCTACCGCACCACACCGTCGGCGGCGGTGGTCCACGTCCATCCGCCGCACGCCACCGCGCTGTCCGTCGGCGCGGCCGCGGGCACGGTGCGGTTCTCCGGTTACGAACTCATCAAGGGGCTGGGCGGAACGAGCCCGCACACCATCGACGTTCCGGTTTTCCCGAATCACGCCGAGGTGCCGCGGATCGGGCGGGATATCGAGCGCTACCTGCTCGACCATCCGGATGCCCCGCCGGTGCTGTTCATCGCCGGACACGGCGTCACCGCCTGGGGCGCGTCGCTGGCGCAGGCTCGCGATCGCGCCGAATGCCTGGAAGCCCTGTGCGAATTGGCCAGTCTGACCGGACACCGGGAGATTCCGGTGGGCGACAATGGTTCCGAGGAGGATCCGACATGACACTGCTGCAGGTGATGGCCGATTCGGCCGCCGGTGAGGTGAAGCTACGCACCGACGACGATGCCGTGATCGCGGCCGAACTCGGCAAGCGCGGCATCGTATTCCAGCGGTGGCCGCTCATGACCGGGCTGGACGCCGCCACGCCGACCGAGGACATTCTGGCCGAATACTCCGGTCACATCGCCGAACTCGATGCCGACGGCCGGTACAAGCACATCGATGTGGCGCGCATCCACCCCGACGACAGCGATCCGGAGTGGCCTGCCAAGGCCGAGGCGGCCCGCACCAAATTCCTCGACGAGCATCGGCACGCCGAGGACGAGGTCCGGTTCTTCGTGGCCGGGCAGGGCTGCTTCTATCTGCATCTGGGTGACGAGGTGCTGGCGACCGTCTGCACCGCCGGCGATCTGGTCTCGGTTCCGGCGGGCACGCTGCACTGGTTCGACATGGGCACCCGACCGGAGTTCGTGGCCGTGCGGTTCTTCGAGGAGGAGGACGGCTGGGTCGGCGATTTCACCGGCGACAAGATCGCGAGTGGCTTCCCGACCCTCGATGAACTGATCACCGCATGAGCGCGTCCGGACCGGAGGAGGCGGCCCGCGCCACCACGGAGGGCCCGCGCTCGGACGAGCCGGGGCACAGCATGATCACCACCGTCGTTCTCGATATCGAGGGCACGACCAGCCCGACCAGTTCGGTGCGGGAGGACCTGTACGGATACACCCGTCGGCGGCTGCCGGGCTGGCTCGCCGACAATGTGGGCGGTGCGGCCGATCCGGTCATCGCGGCCACGCGGAAGTCCGCGGAACGGCCCGAGGCCGGACCCGCCGAGGTGGCCGAGATCCTCATCGGCTGGCTGAATTCCGATGTGAAGGCCGAGCCGCTCAAGGCCGCGCAGGGCATCATCTGCGCCGAGGGGTTCCGCTCCGGCGCGCTGCACGGCGAGTTCTTCCCGGATGTGCCACCGGCGCTGCGGGAATGGCGGGCCAGGGGGATGGAGCTCTACGTCTACTCGTCGGGTTCGGTGCGCAATCAGAAGGATTGGTTCGAGTTCGCGCGCGGCGGTTCGCTGGCACCGCTGATCAGCGGTCACTTCGACCTGTCCAGCGCCGGTCCCAAGCGGGAGGCGTCCTCGTACGAGAAGATCGCGGGCGCGATCGGGGTACCGGCGCACCGGATCCTGTTCCTGTCGGATCATCCGGACGAGTTGGATGCCGCCGTGGCCGCCGGATGGTCGGTGCGCGGCGTGACCCGGCCGGGCGAACCCCATGCGCCGCGGCCGCCGCACCGCTGGATCAGCGACTTCGGCGACGTCGATCCGGACTGAACCCGGCGCGTTCGGCGCACCGCGATGGCCCCGCCCGGAGTCCCGGGCGGGGCCATCGTCGTCATCGTCGTCAGCCGCCCACGCGGGCGGTGGTGGCGCGCTCGATGAGGTACTGCACCAGGGTCATGAGCACGTTCTTGGCGGAGGCGCGATCGCGCGCGTCGCACAGCATGACCGGCAGGTGCGGATCGAGGTCGAGCGCATCGCGCACCTCCTCGGCGGTGTAGCGCGGCGCACCGTCGAAGCAGTTGACCGCCACCGTGAACGCCACACCGCGGCGTTCGAAGAAGTCGATGGCGGCGAAGGAGGAGTCCAGGCGGCGGGTGTCGGCCAGCACCACCGCGCCGAGCGCGCCGCGCGCCAGTTCGTCCCACAGGAACCAGAATCGGTCCTGGCCGGGGGTGCCGAACAGGTACAGCACCAGACCGCGGTCGATGGTGATGCGGCCGAAGTCCAGGGCCACCGTGGTGGTGGTCTTGGCTTCCACGCCGCTCAGATCGTCCACGCCGGAACTGAGTTCGGTGATCAGCTCTTCGGTGCGCAGCGGAGTGATCTCACTGATCGCCGACACCATGGTCGTCTTGCCCACGCCGAAACCACCGGCGATGAGAATCTTGACCGAGGACGCCAGTTGGCGCTGCCCGGCCGGGTCAAAGTTTTCGGATGCCATCGAGTACAGCTCGCAATACGTTGAGGTCGCCGGGACCGGCGTCGGAGGTGGCCGGAGCCCGGAAGTTCAGCAGCCGGTCGGAGATGAGGTCGCCGACCAGGATCTTCGTAACCGCCAGCGGTAGCCGCAGGGTCGCCGAGACCTCGGCGACCGATTGCGGAAGCTGGCACAAGCGAACGATTTCCGCGTATTCGGGTTCGACGCGCCGCAGTGGCGGAGCTCCGTAGGGTGCGTGCACCACGGTGAGCATGTCCAGGTCGTGCGCCGCGCCCATGGTCCGGCCTCCCGTCCGGGCATACGGGCGCACCAGCGGACCTGCCGCGTCGTCGAACCATTGTTCCCCCGGCCGCGGCATCATGACAGTCGGGGGTTGCCCTGTCCGGCCAGGCCTTGGCGCGGGGTGGTGGCCAGGTAGCTGCCGACACGCTGCACGGTCAGGTTCATCTCATAGGCGACCATGCCCAGGTTCGCCTGTTCGGTGGCCTGTAGCGCGAGGCAGGCGTGGCTGCCGGCGGCCGTCACGAACAGCACGGCCCGATCGAGTTCGATGACCGCCTGGCGTACGCCGCCGCCGTCGAAACGATTGCCCGCGCTGCGCGCCAGACCGTAGAGCGTGGAGGACATGGCGCCGAAATGCTCCGCGTCCTCCCGGCTCATGGCCGAGGAGCGACCCAGCAGCAGCCCGTCGGTGGAGTGCACCACCGCGTGTCGGACGCCCGCGAGCCGATCGACCAGATCGTCGAGTAGCCAGTTGAGATCACCAGCGTTGGAGGTGGTCACCGTCGCCTTCCTGTCGGTCCGGGAGAGGAGTGGAGGCAGGCCCGAACGCATCGAAACCGGCCCGGCGGCCCTGCCTGGTTCCGTTCTCGATGGCGGACATGAGGTCTCGGGCCTGCTCGGCGGTGGCGGCCGGACGCTCCGATGGCACCGAGGAATCGGCTGCCTCCGGGGCATTCGCCAATTCCGGTGCGAGACTTGCCTGTCGACGCCGACGCGGGAGTGCCGGCCGAGTGTCGGAGCCAGTGTACTGGGAGCGGCCGTTCTCGCGAGCGGTATGGCCGATCTCCGGGAAACGCTCCGGTCGCGGCGGGAAGACCGGTGGCCGGGTGGGGTTCGTCGGTGGTTCGAACGCCGTGACCGGCTCGAAGGATCCGGTGTGCGAGGAGGATCCGGTGTCCGAGGCGGGTGCGGCGGGTCCGGCGGGCGAGGTGAATCCGGTGGGCGGGGCGGACGTCGGTTCGGTCCGCTCCGGCGGCGCCAGCGGCGGCAGGAAGTCCGGCGATTCGAGTTCCAGGTGCGGCAGCGCCGCTTCGGCCCGCAGCGCGGCGGCGCGCTGGGCCAGTGGTTCCCGTGCCACCACGGGAATCTCGCCGCTCGCGACGGTGGCGACGGTCAGACTCGCGGGGACCAGCACGATGGCGCGGACACCGCCGTAGTCGGATTCGGTCAGGCGCACCGAGATGCCGTGGCGCATGGCCAGCCGCGCCACCACGAACAGGCCGAGGCGGGAGTCCTCCGACAGCGTGGTCACACCGAAATCCGGTGGATTGCGCAACATCTCGTTGAGGCGGGCCTGCTCGGACTCCGGGATGCCCATGCCTTGATCGACCACCTCCAGCGCCAGCCCCTTGCCGACCACGCTGCCGCGGATCTCCACCTGGGACTGCGGCGGCGAGAAGGACGCGGCGTTGTCGACGAGTTCGGCCAGCAGGTGCACGAGGTCGGCGACCACGGTGCCCGCCACCCCGACCTCCGGCATCCGGTTGATCTTCACGCGAGTGTAGTCCAGCGCTTCGCCGACACCGGAGCG
Source organism: Nocardia sp. CC227C (assembly GCF_030767025.1). Taxonomy (GTDB): domain Bacteria; phylum Actinomycetota; class Actinomycetes; order Mycobacteriales; family Mycobacteriaceae; genus Nocardia. Next base: position 165,636 of record NZ_JASITE010000006.1, read on the forward strand.
CACCACCTCCACCAGCGGTACCGGCTGCCGCCACTGGCGGCCGGGCTGACCGCCCGCCAGGATGATCAGGTTCTCGGCGTTGCGTCGTTCGCGCGTGGCCAGGTGGTCGAGGCGGAAGAAGGTCTCCAGCAGTGCCGGATCCTCCTGGCGCGCTTCGGCTTCGTCGAGGATCTCCAACTGGCGGTGCACCACCACCTGGCTGCGGTGGGCGATATTGAGGAAGACCGCCTTCACGCCCTCGCGGGTGCGGGCCTCGGTCACGGCGGCGGCGACGGCCGCACCGTGCGCGTGGGTGAACGCCTTGGCCACCTGGCCGATCTCATCGTGCCCGAAGTCCAGCACGGCCGCCTCGGCGGCGGGGTCCACCTCCTCGCCCTGATTCAGCTTGCGTATGACCTCCGGAAGCCGCTCATCGGCGAGGGCGAAGGTCTGGTCGCGAAGCCGCTTGAGCCGCCGGATGATCCGATTCGCCAGCAGCAGCGCCACCACGAAGGCGGAGGAGGACAGCAGCAGCACGCCCAGTCCGGCCAGCAGGGAGTCGCGGGCACTGTCGTGGGCGTCCTGGCGGGCGATGCTGTTCGCCTCCAGATTGCTCGCGTCCCACAGTCTCGCCAGGGTGTCGGAGACCTCGGTGACGGCCGCCTGCCACTCCTCGGTGGTCATCGGCAGCGGTGTGAGGATGGAATCCTCGGCCTGCGCTCCGGTGCGGGAGTCGGTGGTGTCGTGATTGTGCGGGATGGCCCGCTGCATGAGCGCCTGCTCCATGCCCGCGAGCTGATTCCAGGCGGGACTGGCGATGAGGTCCTGCGCCACCTGTGCCTGTTCGGGATCGCGGTCGCCGGTGAGGATCTGCACGGTGATGCGGTAGAAGCCGATGAGGCGGACGTACTCGGCGGCCAGTTCGTCGGGCAGGCCCATGTCGTTGGCCAGCATCGCGCCGAGGGCGTTGGCGCGGGTCAGCGACTCCAGCGCCAGCAGCACCTGCACCGATTCGGAGAGTTCCGCCGCGATCTCGGCGCTGGGGGATTCGTCCTGCACGATGCGGGTGCCGATGAGCACCACATCGGGCAGGCGGCTGTAGAAGGTGTACGCGTCGGTGATGGGCAGCATGCCCGAATCCACGCCCGCACGCACGGTCGTGAGGTTCTCCTTGAGCTTCAGGAAGTCGCCGACGTCGCCCTGGAGCGCCTCGGGCCCCATGTTCTTGACCTCGTCCTCGGTCGGGGTCATGGTGCGGAAGGCGGTGTCGAGGCGGGTTCTGGCCCCCGCCAGCGCGGTGCGGTCGGTCTCCTCGCCCGCGTAGATCCAGAGGGTGGCCCGGCGTTCGTCCTGGACGGCCTGTAGCAACTCCGCCACCGGTTCGATGCCGTCGATCATCTGCGCCGCCCAGTCCTCGGCGCGGTTTCCGGCGGACACCAAATACCCGGCCGTTCCCACGCCGACCCCGAGCAGCGCCGCACTCGGAACGAGCGCGATCGCCAGGATGCGGGTTCGGACGCCGAGCCTCGCTCTGAACATCTGCGCAACGTAACGGGACGTAGGTCACATACGCCGCCCATGTCCCGATGACCGGGACTCGATTGGACAGCGCGAGTTATGCGTGATCGGACATGGCGCGAGGGCTCGCCGGGGACGGGCGAGCTGGCCGTGCGGGCGATGTCGCCCGGGAATCCGGCGGATGCGACTCATCGCGTCGGAGTCGGCGTGATCGGACCCCACCTGGGGGTAGATTGTGTGTATCCAGGAGTTACTCGTAAGTAGGAGGCCGACCATGCCCGTGCCGGAAGCCGCAGTATTCGACCGTCTGCGGACGTTCGCGGCCGTGGACACCACCGGGGACCACCGGACCCGGACCATCACCGAGGTGTTCACCGGCACGACGCTCGGCTCGGTTCCCGTCGGCACCGCCGACGATGTCGCCGCCGCGTTCGCCAAAGCCCGCGGCGCACAAGCGGACTGGGCCGCCCGCACACCCAAGGACCGGGCCGAGGTCTTCGAGCGCTACCGGGCGCTGGTGGTGGAGAACCGCGAATACCTGATGGACGTGGTGCAGGCCGAGACCGGCAAGGCACGCTGGGCGGCCCAGGAAGAGGTGATGGGGCTGATCTTCGCGGCCCGGTACTACTCCCGCGTCGCACCGAAGCTGCTCAGCCCCTACAGCGTGCCCGGCGCGTTCCCCGTCCTCAATCGCGCCCAGGTGCGCACGCAGCCCAAGGGCGTGGTCGGGGTGATCGCCCCGTGGAACTATCCCATGCTGCTCTCGGTCGGCGATTCCATTCCGGCCTTGCTGGCGGGCAATGCCGTGGTGGTCAAGCCCGATTCGCAGACGCCGTACTCCTCGCTGGCCAACGCCGAGCTCATGTACCGGGCCGGACTGCCGCGCGACCTGTTCGCGGTGGTGACCGGACCGGGCACGGTGGTCGGCACCGCCATTGTCGACTCCTGCGACTACCTCATGTTCACCGGATCCTCCGAGACCGGCCGCACCCTCGCCGAACAGTGCGGGCGACGGCTGATCGGCTTCTCCGCGGAACTGGGCGGCAAGAACCCCATGATCGTCACCCGCGGCGCGCACCTGGACAAGGCCGCCAAAGCCGCGGTGCGCGCGTGCTTCTCGAACGCCGGGCAGCTGTGCATCTCCATCGAGCGGCTGTACGTGGATCGCGCCATCGCGCCGGAGTTCACCGAGAAGTTCGTGGCCGCGGTGCGCAACGCCGAGCTCGGCGCGTCCTACGACTACTCCAGCGATATCGGCAGCCTGATCTCGGCCGCGCAGCTCGAGACGGTGCAGAAGCATGTCGCCGACGCCACCTCCAAGGGCGCGAAGGTGCTGGCGGGCGGCAACGCCCGGCCCGATATCGGCCCGCTGTTCTTCGAGCCGACCATCCTCACCGAGGTCACCGACGCCATGGAGTGCGGGCGCAACGAGACCTTCGGCCCGCTGGTGTCGATCTACCCGTTCGACACCGTCGACGAGGCCGTCGCCCTGGCCAACGACACCGAGTACGGCCTCAATGCCAGTGTCTGGGCCGACACCAAGGCCGCCGGTGAGGCGATCGCCGAACGCCTGCACGCCGGAACCGTCTGCGTCGACGAGGGTTACGCCCCCGCCTGGGGCACCACCGGCGCGCCCATGGGCGGTATGGGGATCTCCGGCGTCGGCCGCCGCCACGGTCCCGACGGTCTGCTGAAGTTCACCGAACCGCAGACCGTGGTGGTGACCCGCTTCCTGAATCTCGATCCGCCGCCGCTGATCCCGCAGGACAAGTGGCAGCCCTTCCTGATGGGGGTGGCCCGCGCGCTGCGCTTCCTGCCGGGACGCTGAGCCGGAATCCCTTGTGGCCCTACGCTGGGGCGGTCGAAAGGAATTTCATGAGCAATCCGCTCGCCGCCCCGGATCCGTGGGATGTCGTGGCCGACGGCTACGACGAGGTGACCCCCGACATGATGCTGCCGTTCGCGGTACTGGCGCTGGCGCAGGCCGATCCGGCCGCCGACGCGCGCGTACTGGATGTCGCGGCCGGGCCCGGGACATTGACGCTGCCCGCCGCCGCCCTGGTCGACCGGGTGGACGCGATCGACTTCTCGCCCACCATGATCGACCGGTTACGCGCGCACACCGCGGCGGCCGGATTCGACAATGTGACCGCGCAGGTGGGCGACGGGCAGCGACTGCCGTTCGCCGACAACGAATTCGATGCCGCCTTCTCCATGTTCGGGCTGATGTTCTTCCCGGATCGGCCCGCCGGATTCGCCGAACTGCACCGCGTCCTGAAGCCGGGCGGCACCGCCGTGGTGTCGAGTTGGGCCCCGGCCTCGGAATCCTCGCTCATGACCCTCATGTTCGACGTCTTGCGTGCCGGGGATCCGGATATGCCGCAGCCGCAGCCGAATCCGGACAGCCTGGAGAATCCGGAGGTGTTCGACGCCGAACTGCGGGCGGCCGGATTCACCGAGGTGACGGTGCAGGCGCACACCATCTCGCTGTCCTACGAGAGCGCGGAGGTCATGTGGGACAAGTTCGCCCGGGGCAGCGCGCCCTTGCACATCATGCGCAGCGGCGTCGACGCCGACGAGTGGGCGCGGCGTGACCGGCTCATGCTCGACCACCTGCGGGCGAACTACACTCCGCACCAAGCGCTCACCACGACCGCCTGGCTCGGCTCCGGCCGCAAGTGATCGATGGCGCGACCGGCCCGGAGAAACCGGCCGCGCCACCACTCATCCGGTCAGGTCCGCGCCGCGTCGCGGTGCCGGGGCCGCCTCCAGGACCGCCGCCTCGGCGTCGGTGAACACCCGTGACCGGATGATGAATCGGACCCCCTCGTGTGCCTCCAGGGAGAAGCCGCCGCGGCGGCCCGGGACCACGTCCACGGTGAGATGGCTGTGGCTCCAGCGCTCGAACTGGTCGGCGCTCATCCAGAACGGGGTGTCCGGGAAGACCCGCCCGAGCAGGACGTCGGCCGCGCCGACCCGGAAGTCGCTCAGCGGGCAGCACAGCGGGGAACCGCCGTCGCGGGACATCCCCGACTGGTGGAACACCACCGGTCCGTGCCGGTCGATGAGTCCCTGCAGGACCTCCGCCGCCGCCTCGGTGATGCCCACCCGTGATACGGCACCGGTGCGCATCACAGTGACCCGGCGCGCGGTACGGCGCGCGGACGCGCTGTGCGCCGGTCGCGTTCGGACGTGATCGGACAGGTCCTCGGCCTGTCGGTTCCGGGTTGGGCGTTACTCATGACGCACGGCCTCCTCGCGATGTCTCCGGGGTATTCGGGCTCACTGTGAACCGGACAGATTGACGCTGGATCGGCGTCACCGCTAAATGGTCAGCGCGGTAGGCAAACGTGCGGTGACCGGGGCACGACGGCTATCGCCGGGAGCCGGTAGACGAAGCGCGTGCTCGTGGATCTCGATATCGTCCGGGCGGTGCCTGCGGACGAGGCAGGCGTGCTCGGGTCGGCTGCCCGACAGCACGGCGGTGCGCAGCACCGCGTCGATGTACTCGCGCCGCCGCACGATGCCCGGGGCCTCGGAACGCGGTAGCAGCGGACCCCGATACCGGTGCGGGCCCAGATCGTCGCGCTCGGTCGTCGGGGCGACGGCCCGGGACAGGCTCGCCGCTGCGTGAGAGTGTGCACCTCTGCCATGCGCCAACTCCTCGTTGATCCGCTGTGCGCACCCTCATCATGGTCCCCGGTCGCGGGAATCGAGCCCAATCGATGCGGCTGCGGCACGGATTGTCAGAGCCCGGTGCGCGGCCGGTCGGTCCACGGTGCGGGCGGGCGGGCGAAAACGACTGGTAGACAGGAGCGTATGGAGAAGCCATTCCGTTTCGGCGTCAATCTGACCATGCCCGGCTCCCGGTCCGAATGGGTCACCCGGTGTCAGCGGGCCGAAGCACTGGGCTACGACGTCATCAGCGTTCCCGACCATCTGGGGCTGCCCGCGCCCTTCCCGGCGCTGGCGGTGGCCGCCGAGGTGACCGAACGGGTGCGGCTGAACACCTTCGTGCTCAATACGCCCTTCTACAATCCGGTACTGCTGGCCCGCGATGTGGCCGGGCTGGACGCGCTCAGCAACGGCCGATTCGAACTGGGCCTCGGCGCGGGCTATGTGCAGGCCGAATTCGACGCCGCCGCACTGCCGTTCCCGACCGCCGGGCAGCGGGTCGACCACCTCGAACGCACCGTGACGACGCTGCGGGACCTCTTCGCCGACCCCGCGTACCAGCCTCGCCCCGCCCAGGCCGGGGGGCCGCCGCTGCTCATCGCCGGATGGGGTGACCGCGTGCTGGCCGTCGCGGCCCGGCACGCCCGGGTCATCGGATTCGCGGGGGCGTCACCCTCCACCAGCGGGCATCACCTCACGCTGGCCGACCCCGCCGCGTTCACCCGCAAGCTCGAACACGTCCGCGGCCTGCTCGGACCGCGCGCGGACGAGGTCGAGTTCAACCTGCTGGTCCAGCAGGTCGCGGCACCGAGCGAACGCGACACCCTCGGCGCGGGCATCCGACCCCATATGCCGCCGGGGGACACCACCGTGGAGGAACTGCCCACCCTGCTCGTCGGCACCCCCGAACAGATCGCCGACACCCTGCGCGAACGTCGCGAGCGGTACGGCTTCTCCTACATCACCGTGCTGGAACCGAGCATGGAGAAACTCGCGCCGGTCATCGAGTTGCTGCGCTGAGCGCATCGGCGCGGTGCTACCGTCGGACAGCGTGAGCGCTGATGCCCTCGTGCGCGAAGTACGGGAACTGCACGACGATCTCGGCGGCTGGCTCGGAACCGCCGACGACGCGGCGCGGGAGCGATTCCTCGGACAGCAGCACCCGGACTTCTCGATGGTCACCCTGGACGGGGACATCCTCACCCGCGCGACCCTGGCCGACCGGCTGCGCGGCGCGGGCGGCGCGGTCCCGGGACTGCGGATCGACATCGACGACATCGAGATCCTGGTGCGCGCGGCGCAGACCGCGGTGGTGCGGTTCCGGGAGCGGCACCGGCACGGCGAAACCGTCACGTCGCGGCTGACCACGGCGGTACTGCTGACCGACCCGGCCGCCCGCAACGGGCTGCGCTGGCGCAGCGTGCACGAAACCGCCTGCGCCGACAAATAATCCGGCTTTGCCAGGCGATCTGCTCTTGAGCAGCGCTTCGACTGGGAGCTGTGATCCGGCCCCGACGCGCCGACCGGGCCGGTCGGCGCTAGACGCGCGAACGGGACGCTCGCCGCCGCGGCGGTCGCCGCCGGCACCGGCCCGGCAGGCCGCAGCCGGGCCGAGCACGCTCACCCGCGCGAACCGGCCACGGTGATCGGGCGGGTGACGGTGCGCCGGGCCGCGTTCCGCGCACCGGACCAGGCGAACAGCTATCCCGCCGACACCGTATTGTCGTTGCGGGCGCATCGACACAGTCACGGGCTGGCCAGAGCCGCTGTGCTCGAGGCGGTCCGCTCGTCCTACGACTCGGCGCACGCCGCGATCACCCGCGTTTGCGGCCCGGTCTCGGGCAGACGCCAACTCGAGGACCTGGTCACCGGCGCGGCGACCGACGTCGCCGACTTCTATCACCGGCGCGTCCCGCAGCACTGCCCGGCCGACACCACGCTGGCCCTGACCGTGGATGCGAAAGGGATCCTCATGCGACCCAGCGATTTACGGGAACAGACCCGCCGCGCCGCCGCTGCGGCGGCGCCCGTTGGGGACTCGCCGGAGCCGAGGCCATCCTCACCCTCCGCGCCGTCATCAACAACGGCGGCGACTTCGAACCCTATTTATGCGCAGTGATGGATCACAGAGCTGGTGAGTCGACTTCGCTGACCAGCCAGCGGCCCCATACGTTCTCCATGGTCGCCGTGACTGGTATCACTTGGCGGTAGGGTTCAGGTTCGACGGCATTGGTCCGGATCGCTACAAGGTAGATCAGTACCCTTTGGCGCAGCAGATCGCCGCCCGCCGAAGCGCATTCCGCGGTTTCGAGCCATGAGCGCGCCTGTACCTGTTGTATGGACTTCCTCAGGCTCGGAATTGACGCGGCGAAACTGGTCGCGAACTCTCCGGTGCTGCGTGCCAGGACTCGCTGGAAGTAGTCGTCAAGTGTGGCAGAGTCGTAAGACGATATCTCCGTGGCGAAATCGCAGGCCGCGAGCCGTGCGTCTTCCGGGGTCCAGGCTGCGGCATTCGGAGCCGAGTACACCGCAGCCGCTGCCAGGGCGGCGAGCAGCGTGCCGAGAATAGGCTTGCGAGACAACAGATCCCCTTCTCCCACCACGACGCACCCATGCGCGCCGACGCCCCAATGTAACCGGCTCTCGCCTCGTCCATCAACCGAGAAACAATGGCATCGTCGACGCGGAATTCACGGTGCGCACCCAGCGGGTGCGGCTGCGGCCGCTCAACGGCTCCTCGGGCCGGACCTACCAGCTGGCCTCCGCCGACGACCGCGAATTCCACCTGGTCGGCACCGACGGCGGACTGCTGCCCGCCCCGGTCGCGCTGCGCCGCCTGCATCTAGGTGTGGACGGTGCGCAATGTCGACAACTGGCCGCACAACTTCCACATCCACGACACCCGATTCCAGGTGGTGGACATCGACGGCCGAACACCGCCGCCGGAGCTGTCCGGATGGAAGGACACCGTGTACACCCGGCCCGGCTCCTCCTACACCCTCGCCATGCGCTTCACCGACTACGCCGATCCGACGTATCCGTACATGTTTCACTGCCACCTGCTCATGCACGAGGATCGGGGCATGATGGGCCAATTCCTCGTGCTGGCACCGGGACAGCACCCGGCGCCGCTGCCCGCATCGCCGACCGCCGCCACGCACGGGCACTAGACGGATCCGGAACACCTTGGGGCGCAACGGCCGCCGCGGCTTCACGCACGCCGACCCGTCCGCCCGCGTTTGATCCGCCGCCGACGAGGCATTACCTCACCAGAACAACCGGCTCGACGAGGAGGTTCTGGTGTCGGGTGAAGTCCTTACCGTGGTGATCGTGGCGATTGTCCTCGTGGTCCTGGCGCTGGCGGTGCTGGCGCTGCGGCCGATGTGGCGCAGACGACGGCTGCGCAGCAAATTCGGTCCGGAATACGACCGGACGGTTCAGGAGGCCGAGGACCGCAAGGCCGCCGAACGTGAACTGGCCCAGCGGGAACAGCGGCACGCCGAACTGGAACTGCGGGAGCTGAGCGATCAGGAACAGCGCCGTTACGAGATGGAGTGGGTACGGGTGCAGGAGCGGTTCATCGACGATCCGCCGCAGGCCCTCGGCGCGGCCGACCGGCTCGTCGTCGCGCTCATGGCCGATCGCGGCTATCCGGCCGAGGACTTCCGGCAGCGGGTGGCGGATCTGTCGGTGGAACACGCACGGCCGCTCGACAATTACCGCACCGCCCACGACATCGCCGACCGCGCCGCCGACGGCCGCGCGTCCACCGAAGATATGCGCACCGCCATCGTGCACTACCGCGAACTGTTCCAGGACCTGCTCGTCGGGGCCGGACACCGCACCGATCCCGCGCACAACCAGTGAGGCAGCCATGAGAATCGGATCCGACCGCACCAAGAAGAATGAAGCGCCCGCGCAGGAAACGCCCCCCGACGACGAGCGGCTGGTCGCGCACACCGGCACCGCCGAACCCGCCCCCGACCGGCAGCCCGTGGGCCACGCCGGGATGCCGGTGGACGATCGCGCCGCCTACGCGGCGGGCGAGGACCAGCGCGACCGGGCGGGCGAACCCCGCCCGCCGCAGCACGCCGCCGACGCCGGTGAGCGGGCGGAAACCCAGCCCTCCGCGGACGATTCGGCGCAGCGGACCCCGACCCGCACCGAGACCACCGGGGAGCCGCTGATCGCCGACGGCGAACTGGAGCGCCTGCGCATCCGGTGGCGGGAGGTGCAGGGCATGTTCGTCGACGATCCGCGCGATGCGGTGCAGCAGGCCGACGAACTGGTGGGCGGCACCATCCAGCGGCTCGCCGACGCCTGTGCCGACCGCCGCAAGAACCTCGAAAACCGCTGGGCCCAAGAGGGTTCCGGGGATACCGAGGAGCTGCGCCAAGCGCTGCGCGGCTACCGCTCCTTCTTCGACCAGCTGCTCTCCAGCGGCCGCTAGGCGGGCGCGGCCACGAACATGTAACCCTTCTCCTCGACGCGCCGCTGGATCCACCAGCGGCCGTCGACCCGGACGAAGGTGTCCAGATACCACAGGCCGCACAGCATCAACTGCTCGCGACCGTCCGCACCGGCCACCGTCATCGGGTTGTGGCACATGGTGCGGGCAGTCGCCACATCGCCGTCAACGATGATGGACGAATTGCTGATGAGGTGTTGGAAGGCGAGGAAGTTCGGCATCACATCGGCGAGGAACTTCTTCGTCGCCGCCAGATCACCGGCGGGTCCGCCCATAGCCGTGTAGTCGATGAAGGCGTCGGCGGTGAAGATCTCGCCGAGCCGGTCCCAGTCGCGGGTGTCCACGGCGTGCGAGTAGTGGACCATGAGGTCCTGGATCTCCAGTCGGTCCGAAATCTCCTGAATGGACAGCATGGCGGCCATGCTGCCACCGCGGTGTGGGGGAGTGCGCCCGATTCGGTGGAGAAAACGCGACAGTCCCAACCGGGTCACGGGATCACAACGAGGTCGGTCGGCTCGGCGTGCGGTTCAGCCTCCTTGCCACATACTCTGCTGAACCCTGCTTCCGGCTGGAAGGTCGATCGTCGTGAGTGAAAACGAGACCCCACCGCACCAGCGTCGCATGTACACCCGGTTCGGGCTGTGGACCGACCCCGCGATCTTCTTCATCTCGGCGGGCCTCGTCATCGGGTTCGTGATCTTCGCCATTCTGTTCACCGATCAGCTGGACCGTGGCGCGACCGCCGCCAAGTCCTGGGTCGTCACCAATCTGAGCTGGTTCTTCATTTTCAGCGTCACCGCGATGCTGGTGTTCCTGATCTGGATCGCGGTGAGCAGGTACGGCAATATCCGCCTCGGAGCGCAGGATTCGAAGCCCGAGTACAGCAATCTGTCCTGGTTCGCCATGCTGTTCGCCGCCGGTATCGGCACCGTACTCATGTTCTGGGGTGTGGCCGAACCGATTTCGCACTTCGGCGACCCACCGCGCGAAGGGGTGGAGCCGAGATCGGTCGAGGCGGCCGACGATGCCATGGCATTCGCGCTGTACCACCTGGGACTGCACACCTGGGCGATCTTCTGCCTGCCGGCGCTCGCCTTCGCCTACTTCATCTATCGGCGCGGGCTCCCCATGCGCATGAGTTCGGCCTTCCATCCGCTCATCGGGGACCGCATCTACGGGCCGATCGGCAAGGCCATCGACATCGTCGCGGTGATCGGCACGCTGTTCGGCGTGGCCACCTCGATCGGACTGGGCACCCTGCAGATCAACAGCGGACTGAACTACCTCAGCGACTCCATACCCATCGGCAAGACGCAGCAGGTCATCATTATCGCGGTGGTGACGCTCATCGCCACCGGCTCGATCGTCGCGGGCATGGACAAGGGCGTGAAGCGGCTGTCCAACCTGAATATCGGCATGGCCATCGGCCTGATGATCTTCGTCTTCCTGGCCGGCTCGACGCTGTTCCTGGCCCGCGGTGTCTTCGAGACCTTCGGCACCTACATCAGCGAGGTCATCCCGCTCGCCTTCTGGAACGATACCTACGCCGACCTGCTGGAGAATCGCGACTGGGGCTGGCAGGGCGATTGGACGGTGTTCTACTGGGCGTGGACGATCACCTGGGCGCCCTTCGTCGGCATCTTCGTCGCGCGTATCTCCCGCGGGCGCACCATACGCGAATTCGTCCTGGGTGTGCTGGTCGCGCCGACCGCCTTCACCATCGTGTGGTTCTCCATCTTCGGACTGTCCGCCTTCGATATCGAGATCAACGGTTCCGGCGGGCTGGTCGCCGAAATGGATACCGAGTCCGGTGGCCGCGGTGCGCCGTACGCCTTGTTCACCTTCCTGCAGGAGTTCCCGCTACCGACCCTCATGGTGGCGCTGGCGGTACTGATCGTGGTCATCTTCTTCACCACCTCCTCGGACTCGGCCTCGCTGGTCGTCGACATGCTGTGCACGGGTGAGCAGGAGAAGAAGAGCCCGGTGCGGCAGCGCGTGTTCTGGGCGATTCTGGAGGGCGTGGTCGGGGCCACGCTGTTGGTAGCCACGGTGGGGGCCAGCGGGTTGGCCGCGCTCCAGCAGACCATCACCATCGCCGGGCTCCCATTCCATGTACTGACCTTCTTCATGATGTGGGCGCTGGTGCGCGCCCTGCGGCGGGATGCCGACGTGGTCGAGGTGCGCCCCCGTGCACCCGCTACCGGCCCCTCGGTCCCGAAGCCGTCGGCAGATGAACCACCCGCGGCCGAGAGCCGTCCTCCGGACCACGCCTGACGGCGGTCGCCGACCGTACGGCCGAGTTCGGGCGGGTGTACACGGATCGTGTACAGCTCGTGTGCGGGATCATGTACGGCTGGCGAAACGCGAAAGTCCCCGACCGAAGTCGGGGACTTTTTATACATAACTGCCGGTTACATATACCCTGTGTCCGGAGGGCGATTCGACCACTACGCACACCGGATTACCCGGCGGACGACGTTGGTCGTCGGTTGAGCCGAGTCGCGGCTGGGACGGGCTTGCAGCCGGGGTGGGAAGGATCTTTCCTAGGCACCTTTCGGCCCTTCCAGCCCTCCCGAACCGATCGTAGATTGTTGCCATAGCCAGTGAATAGCCATAGACGGGAGAGGAAAGGTTATGGCAGACAACATCAAGACAGTGGCGGTCAAGGGCTGGGCCTGGGACATCGCGACCGATATCTACTTCCCGCCGGGTTTCGACGAGTCGAAGGTGTATCCCACCATCATCTCCGCACATCCCACCGGCAGCTGCAAGGCACAGACTTCGGGCAATATCTACGGCAAGGCGCTGGCCGAGGCCGGCTTCGTGGTGGCGGCCTTCGACGCCAGCTTCCAGGGCGACAGCGGTGGTGATCCGCGCTCGGTCGAGGATCCCGGTTTCCGGACCAGCGACTTCAGCTTCGTGATCGACCACCTCGTGACCCTGCCCTACGTCGACGCGGACAACATCGGTGTGCTCGCGATTTGCGGAGGCGCGGGCTACGCCGTGGCGGCCACCAAGATCGACCGACGGATCAAGGCGCTCGGGACGGTCGTCGGCAGTAATGTCGGCCGGCTCATGCGGGAGGGTTTCTCGGAGTACAACCCGATGGGCATGCTCGAGGCCATCGCCGCGCAACGTACCGCGGAGGCGCGTGGTCAGGCTCAAGTGATCAACGATCTGCTGCCGCCGTCGGTGGACGCGGCCAAGCAGGCGGGTGTCATCGACATCGACGTGCTCGAAGCCACCGACTACTACAAGACCGATCGCGGCCAGGCACCCGGTGGTAAGACCAGCTTCAACTTCGGTCGCCAGGCAGCCCTCGCCGATTGGGATGCCTACGACCGCGTCGAGGTCTTCCTGACCCAGCCGCTGTGCGTCGTGATCGGCGACAAGCCCGGTGCCTTCGCGTCGCAGCGGTTGAGCATGGAGCTCTACGGTCGTGCCGCGTCGAAGGACAAGCAGCTCGTCGTGGTCGCGGGCGCCTCGCACTACGACCTGTACGACCAGCCCGGTCCTACCAGCGAAGCGCTGGAGAACCTAGTGCCGTTCTACCGCAAGCACCTGGGCTGACCTGCTCGAATTACACGGAGAGGGTCACCGGAGCACCGGTGGCCCTCTCCCTTTGGGCGGCTTCGGTGACGCCCGCCGCGCCGCGATGTCGCCCAGGCCACGTTGACGCCGTGTTCGGTGGAGACCGCCTCTGCCACGAGTGGCGGTTCTCCGAGAAGCGCTCGTGCGCGACAACCGAACGGCCAGCCCGCCGAGGCTCAGTACGAGCAGCACCACCACCGACCACGGCGGTAGGTGGTAGGCCACCATGGATGCGGCGATCAACACGGCCGCGCCGAGCACGCGGGGCAGCCAATCGCGACGCGTCTCCCGGTAGAAGTACCTTCTTCAAGGACCACCTCTGACGGTCTGCGTCGAGGTGTGAGCCGGGTCGGCGGCGTCCAGATGCCGGTCGGTGGCCTGACGCCGAAAGATTCGGGCCGATTACGCTCGGAGGGGGGTGTATTCGGTGTGATGGTCGCGAATGACCAAGGCCGAGCGCAGGTTCCAAAGCCCGGCGGGGTCGGTGGTATCGAAGCCGGTGAGCCGGAAGATCCGCTTGAGCCGGTAGTCCACGCTGTTGGGGTGCAGGTGCAGTCGGCGGGCGGTGCGGCGGCGATCGAGACCGGTCTCCACGTAGGTGCGCAGTGTGTCGATCAGTTCGGGGAAGTCTTCGAGCGGGTCGAGCAGGGTCGACAGGGCGTCGCGGCCGGGGCCGGGGCGGGTGAGCTGGTACTCCACCGCGATGTCACTGAAGCGGTGCAGCTGCCGGGTCATCCCGAGCCGGGTGACCACATCCAGGGCGGCGTGCACCTGCTCGGCCACCGTCGGCACGTCGGCGGTCGGTGCGCACATCACCACCCCGGTCGGGACAGCGCCCTCCGCGGTACGGAGAGCTTCGACGAAGCCGGTGAGTGCGCTGAACTCGCCCAACGCCGTCTCGGGCACGAGGACCGTCGCGCCGGTTTCGCCGAGCAGGGCGAGCGCACTCGGGCCGAAGCGTCGGCGCAACTCCGAATACAGCCGCGCCACAATGGGTTCGGCGAGACTGCGCGGCGCATCCTGTGGTCTGCCGCGCCGTGCGGGCAAATGGACGGCCATGATCGCGTAGGAGTCGGCGACAGTGATCTGGTTGCACTGACCGAGCACTTTCGACGAATCGCCGCGCAGCAGTGCGGCGGCGACTTCCTGTGCTGCTTCGACGCTGTCGTGGGTCGGGTGGCCTGCTCGGCCGTAGATGCGGGCGATCACCCCGGTGGCCACGCGGACCGTCCGTAGTATCTGCGCGGAACCGGCGGCGAGGGGCGATGTCGCGGGCGCGGCGTCGACGACCAGTTCGATGGCGCCGATGACGATCGACAACGTCGTGTCGAGATCGACACCCAACCGGACGCACGTGGTCACGGCACGTTCCAGACCTGCCACCGCCTCGCCGTCGTCACTGAGCTCGCCGGCCGCGGCGAACGACCGGGAGGCCAGAACGAGTAGCTGTTCACGCACCTCGCCGGAGGCGCTGTGTGTGGTCACTGCGGAGTCGACCATCCGGGTGATTGTCTGGTTCACCTCGTGAACTCCCATCCTGCGTTCTTCGGCCTGGCACGGCTGGAGCGTGCCGGGGGCTCGCCCGAGTGAGCGGCGACGTTGGGCGAGCCTAAGCCGGACGCTCACCGTGCGGTGTCCAGCAATTTGGACACCCCGTACTGGACAAATGCTCAGAAAAGTGGTGTCACGGATGGGGTTGCTGTCACGTATGAGGCATAATGCATGAAAGGCGACCGAAAGGATCCCGATGGACACCGCCCTGCAGCGTTTGCCGCGCAGTGCGAACAAGCAGCGTCACCAACTGTCGGAGGATGTCGCGACCTACGTTCGTGAGCTGATCATCTCGGGTCGGGTGCGGCCCGGTGAGTTCCTGCGGATCGAACCGATCGCCGAGGCCGTCGGTGTCAGCAACACTCCGGTGCGCGAAGGTCTGCTGCTGCTCAGCGGCGAAGGTTTCGTCGAGTTGGTGCCGCGACGCGGATTCATGGTGTCGCAGTTCAGCAAACAGGATGTGCGCGACCTGTTCTGGGCGCAGGCGACGATGGCCGGTGAGCTGGCGAGCCGGGCCGCGAAGTCGATCTCCCAGCGCGAACTCGATCATCTCGCGGAGGTTGTCGAAGCGCATGCGCGGGCGGCCGAGAACGGTTCCGACGACGCGCTCGTCACCTATGGCCACGAGTTCCACCGCTCGATCAACCTGGCGGCGGACTCGCGCCGGTTGGCGATGCTGCTGGCGACCGTCGTGAAGCAACTGCCGAATCGCTTCTACATCAGTATCGAGGGGCACGGTGAGGACGTGTTGCGCGATCACCCGCTGATCCTCGAGGCATTGCAGAAGCGTCGTCCCAAGGCCGCCAATTCGCTGATGCGTGACCACATCATGTCCAGTGCCGACGAACTGGTCGCCATGCTGGAGAAGCAGGGTCTCTGGGCCGAGGCGGCCCGCAAGTCCACAGCCTGACCCACGGTCGGCATCGACACGGGAAGTCCTCGTTCGCACACGTTCTGCCTGATCAACGGGCTGGTGTATCGATACTAAATATAGTATATATTTGAGTACGTTACTTGCGTCACAGCGGTGAGAGGACTTTCAATGACGAAGTCGGTTGCGGCGGGCGTGCTGCCCGTGCATCCCGAGGCGTCCTATATCGATGGCAACTGGGTGCCGGTGTCGGCGTCGGAGACCTTCGAGGTCGTCAACTGCAGCACCGAGGAGGTCGTCACCGCCGTCGGCGCGGCGACCGTCGAAGACGTGGATGCCGCGGTGCGGGCAGCGCGCAAGGCCTTCGACACCGGCCCGTGGCCCTTGCTGTCGCCGACCGAGCGCGCCGGGTACCTGCGTGCGATCGCCGCCGAATTGACCTGGCGTGGTGACGATTTCGCCCGGCTCTGGTCGATCGAATCGGGCATCGTGTATTCGCTGGCCAAGACCAGGCTTCCGCTGTTCCTGTCCGGTGCGTTCAACGCCTATGCAGAGCTGGCCGAAACGTTCCCGTTCCGGGAGTCGCACACACCCGCCGCCGGGGGCGCCGGGCTGCTGGTGCGCGAACCGGTCGGCGTGGTCGCGGCCATCGTCCCCTGGAACGGCCCCGCGGGCCTGATGGCCTACAAGTGCGCGCCTGCTCTGCTCGCCGGTTGTTCGATCGTGTTGAAGCCCCCGCAGGAGGCGCCGACCTCGGCGTATCTGTTCGCCGAGATCTGCGACAAGGTCGGGTTGCCGCCGGGGGTGGTGAATGTGGTGACCGCCGACCGGCAGGTGTCGGAAACACTCGTCCGCCACCCCGGCGTCGACAAGGTGACCTTCACGGGTTCCACCGTTGCTGGTCGCGCGATCGGCGCGATCTGCGCCGACCGGATGGCGCGCTGCACCCTCGAACTCGGCGGTAAGTCGCCCGCTCTCGTGCTCGACGACTACGACATCGGCACGGCGGCGAAGGTCCTCGCCGGTGGCATCAGCTACCTGGCGGGCCAGGTCTGCCACAGCCTGACGCGCGTCATCGTCTCCGAGCAGCGCCACGACGAACTCGCCGACGCGCTCGGCGCCGCGATGAGCGCCGTCCGCGTGGGTGACCCGTTCGACGAGGGCGTGACCATGGGGCCGCTCGCCTCCGCTCGGCAACGCGACCGCGTCGAAAGCTACATCGCCGCAGGCAAAGCCGACGGTGCGCGCCTGGTGACCGGTGGTGGCCGACCGGCCGGCCTCGACCGCGGCTTCTTCCTCGAGCCGACCGTTTTCGCCGGTGTGGACAACCGCTCGGTGCTCGCGACCGAGGAGATCTTCGGCCCGGTCCTGGCGGTCATCGCGGCGAAGGACGAGGACGACGCCGTGGCGCTGGCCAACGACAACCCGTACGGACTCAACGCCTCGGTCTTCACCAACGACACCGACCGCGCCTATCGCGTGGCTCGCAAACTGCGCACCGGCACGGTCGGTCAGAACGGCCCGCGCACCGATTTCTCGATCGCCTTCGGCGGTTTCAAACTCTCGGGCGTAGGTCGCGAAGGCGGTTCGGAAGGTCTGCTGCCGTTCCTGGAAACCAAAACGCTGGTACTGGAGAACGAGCCGACCGATTTGCCCGGTCTCGGCAACTGATATTTCACCGGAAAGGCCCCGTCGACTTCGGCGGGGCCTTTCGCGTAGATCGAAAAATTCTCTACTGTCCATATTCTGGACATCGCGTGCACCGAAACGCGATTAGCGTTCATGGGGAAAAGGGCGCCGGACGGAAATGTCGCCCGATTCGTTCCTGGCGCAGATCGCGCGTGTTCTATGCGGTGACGAGCAGCGGTGCTCGTCACCGGTCGGAGGTTGCACACCCATGTTCTCTACCCAGCGTTTTCGCCCCCGGCGCGCGGCCGCCGGTCTCGCTGTGACGCTCGCACTCGCCTCGGGGGGCTGGCTCGATTCCTCGGTCGCCCTCGCGGATCCGGGTGCGAGGTTTCTGGTGATCAGCGGGGCGGGCTCGTCGAATATCAGTGTGCTCGGACTCGACGAGGCGGGCAGGTTGTCGACGGTGCCGGGCTCACCCTTTCCGTCCGGGACCGGTTCGCTGGCGGTGGCGGTGACGCCCGACGGGCGTCACGTCTATTCGGCCAATACGGTATCGGGCACCGTGAACGGATTCCGCCTCAGCGGCGACGGCGTTCTCACCCCGATACCCGAGGCGAATCTCGAATTGGGCGCTCCCGGTGTCGGCGCCGTGGTCGCGCCCGACGGAAAGCGGCTGTACGTGACGAGCGGTTCGGTGACCAACGAAATCCGCACCTATTCGATCACCGCCACCGGGGGATTGGTGTTCACCGGTGCGGTTAAGGTGCCCGGGGTGAGTGGGCTCAATCAGATGGCGATCTCGCCGGACGGCCGTTTCGTTTTCGCTGTCGGTTGGCTGCAGGCGACGACCTTCAGTTTCGCCGTGGGGCCCGACGGCGAGCTGAGCCTCGTCGATTCCGTCCCGGCGGGTCTGATGTCGACTCTGCCCGGTGTGACGCCCGACGGCCGGTTCATCTACGTCAGCAATGAGGCCAGCGGCAGCATCTCGGGCTATGCGATCGGCGCCGACGGAAAGCTGAGCCCCGTGCCGGGCTCGCCCTTCAGCACCGGGCTGATGTCGTTGCCGCACGCCGCGCAGTTCACCGCCGACAGCCGCCGGATGTACATCGCCGAGGCGATGGCCGGAAAGATCGGCGGGTACGAGATCGCGGAGAACGGGTCGTTGAGCCCGCTGCCCGGGGCGCCGTATGCGGCACCGGCGGGCACGCTGCCGGGCCGTGTGGTGGTCGACTCGGAATCGCAGCGGGTCTTCCTCGTCGACACGCTCACCACCGGTATCACCGCGCGCGTGCATCCGTACACGATGGCGCCCGACGGGCGGCTCACCCCGACGGGGGAGCAGTCCGTCGACACCGGGCTGATCTTCGCCGACGGCGCCAACGCGGTAGTGGCGGTGCAGCGATGATATTACATATATTATATTGAGGAGACTCGCTCAGTAGTTGCCAAGGAGGCACACGATGAAACCGTACCGTTCGATGCTCTTCGTCCCCGGTCACAAGGGTTCCTGGGCCGACAAGGGTGTCGCCTCCGGCGCCGATGCGCTGATCCTCGACCTCGAGGACTCGGTACCCGCAGCGGACAAGGTCGAGGCGCGCGGCACGGCCGCGGCGACGATCGACCGTCTCACCGCCGAGGGCGTGCGTCCCGATCTGTGGGTGCGGGCCAACCCGGAGGTGAGCGGGCTGCTGGGCGGGGACCTGGAAGCCATCGTGCGGCCGGGCCTGACCGGGCTGTTCCTGGCGAAGGTGTTCACCGCCGACGAGATCGTGCGCCTGGACGCGGTGCTGAGCCACATCGAGCAGCGTGAGGGCATCGAGGTCGGAACGGTGCAGTTGATCGTGTCGTTCGAGACCGCGGTGTCGATGGCACACTGTGAGGACATCGCGGGCGCGAGCCCCCGGGTGGCCTCGCTGCTGGGCGCCACCGGCCCCAACGCCGACGTGGGCCGTGAACTCGGCTTCGAGTTCACCCCCGCGGGCCTGGAGACGCTGTACCTGCGCAGCCGGATCATCCTGGCGGCCAAGGCGAACGGGCTGCACCACCCGGTGACCGGTGTGTGGCAGGACATCAAGGATCTCGAGGGCGCACGTCGCTTCTGCCTGGACAACCGGCAGCTCGGCTACCGCGGGCTGGTGGCGATCCACCCCTCGCACGTGGCGATCGCCAACGAGGTGTTCTCGCCGTCGCCGGAAACCGTCGACTACTGCAGGCGAATGATCGCGGCCTTCCACGAAGCCGAGGCCGCCGGCAGCGCGGCGGTTGACTTCGAAGGCCAGCACATCGATCTGGCCCATGTGAAGACGGCGGAGGGTGTCATCGCCCTGGCCGACGCCGTGGCGGCCAACGCGTAACACGCACACGAAAGAGCGGGGGTGGCCGTAGCCACCCCCGCTCTTTCGTACGGTCGATCAGCTCACGATCAGCAGGACCGTCTCCGCGACACAGGCCGGCTTGGCCTCGCCGCCGTCGAGTACGTACTTCGCCGTCACGACGGCACCCGCGGCGGTCTCGGTGACATCGGTGATCGTGACCGTGGCCCGCAGGTTCGATCCGGCCCGCAGCGGCGCGGGGAAGCGAACCTTGTTGACCCCGTAGTTCACCCGTGCCGAACCGAAGGTGAAGTCCAGCAGTTCCGGCCGGAAGTGCGAGATCAGCGACAGCGTGAGATACCCGTGGGCGATGGTGGTGCCGTAGGGCCCGGCGGCGGCGCGCTCCGGGTCGACATGAATCCACTGCTCGTCGTCGGTGACGACGGCGAACGCGGAGATCCGCGCCTGGTCGACGAGGAACGGTTCACTCGGGCCGATGGGTTCGCCCAACGCGGCGCGGACCTCGTCGAGGGTGGTGAAAACGCGGGTCACGATGTCTCCTGGCTACTCGGTGGTGAGGTCGACGGTGGCGTTGGGCCCGGCGGATTCCCCACCGGGACCGAACAATTCGAGTGCGACACCGTCGGGTACCTCGGTGGCGAGCAGGCGAGCGGGCTGCCCGCAGAACAGCGGCGCCCGGCCGCGATGACGCAGCTCGCGCACCTTCGCCCCACCCATCAGGCGGTGGACTTCGGCCAGTGCGATCGCCTGCAAGGGACCGTGGACGACCAGCCCTGGATACCCCTCCACACCGGTGGCGTAGGGCCAGTCGTAGTGGATGCGGTGCGCGTTCGCGGTGGCCGCGGAGAACCGGGCCAGCAGTGCGGGGTCGGTGCGCAGATCCCACGCGTTGTCGGCGGAGCGGTGCAGCGGGGGACCGGGCACGGTATCCTCGGCACGCGGCGGTCGCGCGGCGTGCTCCGGGGCGGGCGCGGCCTCCCGGTAGATCAGGTTCTGGGATTCCTCGATCGCGAGTTCCCCTGTGTCGCTGAATAATCGGATCCGCACATCGACGACGACCAGGGCGCCGGAGCGGCCGCTCTTCTCGGTCACCGACACCACTTCGGCTTCGCGGCGAACCGTGCTGCCGACGAGAAGCGGTGCGTGGAAACGGATCTCACCACCGGCGAACATGCGTCGCGGCAGCTCCACCGGGGGCAGGAAGGAACCGCGTCGCGGGTGGCCATCGGGGCCGAGCACGCCGGAAGCGGCCCAGCGGGGCAGCGCCACCCAGTGCCACAGCGGCGGCAGCACGTCACCGGGGGCGGGCGCGGGGAGTCCGTCGTCGAGCAGCGCGGCCAACGCCGCTACGGGCGCGGGATCGAGGAGCTCGGTGGAGGTCTCGAGGTGGGGTTGCCAGGTGCTCACATGAACCGCCCGCCGGTCACCTCGAGCACCGTGCCCGTCATGTACGAGGACATGTCGGAGGCGAGAAACAGTGCCACCGTGGCGATCTCGTCGATCTCGCCGGCGCGGCCGAGCGGGATCTCGGCCATCTTCTGATCCCACACCTTCTGCGGCATGGCCTCGGTCATGGCGGTGCGGATCAGCCCGGGCTGGATGGCATTGACCCGCACACCCAGGTGCGCGAGCTCTTTCGCGGCGGCCTTCGACAGGCCGACGATGCCGGCCTTGGCCGCGGAGTAATTGGTCTGGCCGGGCAGGCCGATCTTGCCCGAGAGCGACGACATGTTGACGATGGCGCCGCTGCCGCGTTCGCGCATCACCGCGCCGGCCAGCCGGGTGCCGTTCCAGGTGCCCTTGAGGTGGACGGCGATGACCTGGTCGAACTGGTCCTCGGTCATCTTGCGCATGGTGGCGTCGCGGGTGATGCCGGCGTTGTTGATCATCACGTCGACGGGGGAGAAGGATTCGGCGGCGGCGTCGATCAGGGCTTGGACGTCGTCGGCGACGGTGACATCGCAGCGCACCCCGCGGGCGACGGTGGGGCCACCGAGCTTGTCGGCGGCGGCCTGGGCGGCGGCACCGTCGATGTCACCGATGACGACGCGCGCGCCCTCGGCGATGAAACGTTCGGCGATGGCGTAGCCGATGCCCTGGGCGGCGCCGGTGACGACGGCGGTCTTGTCGGCCAGGAGTGGTCCGGTCATGACTGTTCCTCACTGTGGGTGGTGGCGTCGAGCTGGGCCAGGATGCGGCGGGCGCGGTCGAGTACAGGCTTGTCGACCATGGCACCGTCCACCACGACCACACCGGAGGTGTCGGTGATCGCGGCGAGAATCTTTCTTGCCCAGGCTTGTTCGGCCTCGGTCGGGCGAAATGCGGTGGCTACCGGGTGGAGCTGACGCGGGTGGATGCAGAGTTTGCCGGTGAAGCCGAGCCGTTTGCTGTAGCGGGCGTCGTCCTCGACCAGGTCGGCGTCGTCGACGGCGCCGGTGACGCCATCGATCGGGCCGGGCAACCCGGCGGCGGCGGATGCGAGGACCAAGGCCTGTCTGGTTCCGGCGAGTGCCTCGCGGTCGGTGGGGTCGACGCCGATTTCGGCGGCCAGATCGAAGGTGCCGACCGCGAGCCGGTCCACGCCCGGCGTGGCCGCGACGGCCGCAGAACGCAGTACGCCCGCCGCCGTTTCGATCAACGCGATGAGCAATGGTCGGCTGCTGACGGCTTTCGGGCGGTAGGGGGCACTCGCTCGTGCTTCGGTGAGGGCATCGATGACACCCTCGATATTCCCGATGTCGGATTTGGGCAGGACGACTGCGCAGCGTAACGGTGCCAGCGCGGCGAGATCGTCTGCGTGCCAGTCGGTTCCGGCCGCGTTGATACGCACCGCGCACTCGTTGCCCGCCTCGATCCAGGCGACGGCGTGTTCGCGGGCGGCCGCCTTGGCATCGGGTGCCACTGCGTCTTCGAGGTCGAGGACGACCAGACCCGGATTCGCCGCGGCGGCCTTGGCGAAGCGTTCGGGACGGTCGGCCGGGACGAACAGCAGGGTCGACGCGACGCGGATCCGGGTCGCCAGATCCGTTGTGGTGCCGGTGCTCACGCGCGCTTCTTCGCTTCGCGCACGAGCCCGCCGCCGATGATCAGGCGCTGGATCTCGCTGGTGCCCTCGTACAGGCGCAGTAGGCGAACGTCACGATAGATGTGCTCGACGGTCACCTCGCGCATGTACCCGCTGCCGCCGTGGATCTGCACCGCGTTGTCGGCGACCCGGCCGACCATCTCGGTGCAGAACAGCTTGGCCACCGAGGGGGAGATGCGGCGGTCCTCACCGGAGACGTACTTGGCGGCGGCGTCGCGCACGAGCGCGCGGCCGGCCATCACCCCGGTCTGCATGTCGGCGATCATCGCCTGGACCAGCTGGAAGTCGCCGATAGGCGTACCGCCTTGGGTGACTGTGGCGGCGTAGGCGACAGATTCGTCGAGGGCGCGCTGGGCTGTACCGACCGACAGCGCGGCGATGTGCACCCGACCACGCGAGAGCGAGGCCATCGCGGCCTTGTAGCCGACATCCTCCGAGCCGCCGACCAGCGCATCGGCGGGGACGCGGACATCGCTGAACGTGACATCGGCGGTCCAGGCGCCTTCCTGGCCCATCTTCGCGTCCTTGGGCCCGACGATGACGCCCGGAGTATCGGCTGGAACCAGGAACACCGCGATACCGGGACCGTCCGGGCCGGGCTCGGCGGTGCGGGCGAAGGTGACGAACAGATCGGCCAGCGGTGCGTTGGTGATGAACCGCTTCTGGCCGTCGATCACCCAGTCGTCACCGTCGCGGCGGGCGCGGGTCCGCAGTCCGGCGGGGTTGGAACCCGCACCGGGCTCGGTGAGCGCGAACGAGGCCAGCACCTCGCCCGAAGCGATCCGTTCGAGCCACTGCTTCTTCTGTTCGTCGGTGCCGTAGTTGACCAGTACCTGACCGGCGATGCCGTTGTTGGTGCCGAACAGCGACCGCAGTGACAGCGAGGTGTAGCCGAACTCCATGGCCAGCTCGACATCCTGGGTGAGGTCGACGCCGAGGCCGCCCCACTGCTGGGGGATGGCGTACCCGAACAGGCCCATCTCGGCGGCGGCCTGGCGAATGTCGTCGGGTATCGCGTTGGTCTCCAGGATTTCCTGCTCGCGCGGGACCACCTTGGTACGGATGAACGTACGGACGTGAGCCAGGATCGGCTCGAAGTCATCGGCACTGAGTTCGGACACTCTCGGCTCCTCTGTGGTTGAGGCTGATACTGGATATAATATACAATGATATAATATACGATGAGCCGAACGGTGAGGTAGCATCCGTTCGACACCGTCTAGTACATAATATATTCCGAGAGGACGTGACATGGCTGGCCTGTATTTCGAGGAGTTCGAGCCGGGGATGGTTATCGACCACGTGAACCGTCGCACCGTCACCGAAGCCGACAACACGCTGTTCAGTGTGATGACGCTGAACCTGGCGCCGCTGCATCTGGACGCCGAGTACAGCAAGGACTCCATCTACGGCCAGCGTCTGGTGAACAGCCTGTTCATCCTCGGCCTGGTCTCGGGTATCACCGTGCCGGAGACCACGCAGGGCACCACCCTGGGCAACCTTGGCTTCGAGCAGATCAAGTTCCCCGAGCCGGTGTTCCACGGCGACACCATCCACGTGCAGACCAAGATCGAGGCGAAGCGGGAATCCAAGAGCCGCAACGATTCCGGCATCGTGACCTTCCGTCATCTCGGGATCAACCAGCGCGACGAGGTGGTCTGTGACGCCGTGCGCGTGGGCCTGATGATGAAGCGTCCGGCCGAGCAGGCCTGATCCGCCACCCGACGAACCAGCAACGAGGAGGACACGTCATGGTGGACGTTCAGCCTGCCGAGCAACCGGCCTGGGTGCCCGACGAACAGATCCGTGAGCGCAGCCGTCTGCTCGCGGCGATGCGCGCCTGGGGATTCGGTGACGATGCCGCGGCGGTCGCCGCGCTCAACGAGCGAGCCATCGCCGAGCCCGAGTGGTTCTGGCGGGCCGCGACGACCGATCTGGGCGTGGACTTCTCGGTCCCGTTCGACCGCGTCGTCGACAACTCGGCCGGAAAACCGTTCCCCCGGTGGTTCACCGGCGGCGGCGTCAACATCGCGCAGCTGGCCGCGCACCGGCACGCTCAGGGCCCCGCCGCCGACCGGCTCGCGGTGGTCTACGAGGGCGACGAGGGCGAACGGCGCACGCTGACCTTCGCCGAACTCGACGCCCAGGTGCGGCGGTTCGCCGCCAACCTCACCCAGCTGGGTGTGCGGCGTGGTGACCGGGTGGTGCTGTTCATGCCGGTGGTGCCCGAAGCCGCGGTGGCCTTCCTCGCGATAGCGATGATCGGCGCCGTCTCGGTACCAACCTTCAGCGGTTACGCGTCTGATGCGCTCGCCACCCGCCTGCAGGATTCCGAAGCGGTGCTGCTGGTGACCGCCGACGGCACGACGCGGCGCGGCAAGCGGGTCGAGCTGAAGGCGACCGCCGACGCGGCGCTGGAATCGGCGCCTACGGTGGCCAAGGTCGTCGTCGTCCGGCACCTGGGCACCGAGGTCCCGATGCGCGCCGGCCGCGACGTGTACTACGACGAGCTCGACGCCGACCCGGCCCCGGTTCCGACCGCCGACACCGAGTCCAACGACCCGCTGACCATCGTCTACACCTCGGGCACCACCGGGCGTCCCAAGGGCATCGTGCACTCCCACGGTGGTTTCGCGGTGAAGACCGCCGTCGACTTCGGCTACGGCTTCGACGTGCACGAAGGCGATGTCGTCTCGTGGATCACCGACCTCGGCTGGCTCGTCGGCCCCATGCTGATGACCGGTCCGCTGCAGCTCGGCGCGACGATCGTGATGATCGAGGGCTTGCCGACGCACCCCACCGCGCACCGGATGTGGGAGATCATCGAACGCAACGGTGTCACCGTCGCCGGTATCGCGCCCACCGCGGCGCGCGCGCTGAAGGCGGCGGGTGAGGCGATCACGCATGCGATGCCGAGCCTGCGTACCTTCGTGTCGACCGGCGAGGCCTGGGACGAACCCACCTGGTGGTGGTTGTTCTCCGAGGTCGGCGGCGGTACGCGGCCGATCGTCAACTACAGCGGCGGCACCGAGGTCGGCGGCGGCATCCTCATCGGGTATCCGTTCCTGCCCGCCGCCCCGGCGGCCTTCACCGGCGCGCTGCCCGGCGTGGACGCCGCGGTCTTCGGTGAGAACGGCCAATCGGTTGTCGGTGAGATCGGTGAACTGGTGGTACGCAACACCTTTCCCGGTATGACCCATGCCTTCTGGCAGGACCGCGACCGCTATCTCGACACCTACTGGAATCAGTGGGACGGCGTGTGGGTGCACGGCGACCTGGCCAGCCTCGACGACCAGGGTATGTGGCGCATCCACGGCCGTTCCGACGACACCATCAAACTGTCGGGTCGCCGGGTCGGCCCCGCGGAGATCGAGGCGGCGCTGCTGCGCGACAACCGGATCGCCGAGGTCGCCGTGATCGGCGTGCCCGACGAGTTGCGCGGCCAGCGCGCGGTCGCTTTCGCCGTACTGCGTTCCACCGGACAGACGCCGGAAGACTTGCAGGACACCGCGATCGACAATGCGGGGCGCTCGTTCGCCCCTTCGGTCGTCGTCGTGGAGAGCCTGCCCAAGACCAAGAACGGAAAGATCATGCGCCGGGCCATTCGGTCCCGGTATCTCGGGGCACCGCCCGGAGACATGTCCTCCCTCGACCCCGCCACCCCCCTCGAAGCGATCCCCGTGTCCGCGGGCGACGAACAGGAGTAGCAATGACCGCCGCTACAGCGACCGACGACAACGTCGAAGTCGTCCGTCAGGCCACGCGCGAGCTGGCCCGCAAATTCGACAACAACTACTGGCTCGACAAGGACAACAAGCACGAATATCCCTGGGAGTTCGTGAAGGCCTTCGCCGCGGGCGGCTGGCTCGGCGCGATGATTCCCGAGGAGTACGGCGGGATCGGCCTCGGTCTCGAGGAAGCCGCCGTGATGCTCGGCGAGATCTCGTCCTCCGGCGCGGGCATGAGCGGCGGCTCGGCGATTCACTTCTACGTGTTCCCGCCCGCGCCGATCGTGAAGTACGGCTCGGAGCAGATGAAGCGCGAGTACCTGCCCAAGCTGGCCTCGGGTGAGCTGCTGATGGCGTTCGGTGTCACCGAACCCACTGCGGGCGTGGATACTTCGCGGATCAAGACCAAGGCGACCAAGGTCGACGGCGGCTGGGTGATCAATGGGCAGAAGGTGTTCATCACCAATGCCCAGAATGCGCACAAGATCCTGCTGCTGGCCCGCACCTCGCCGCGGCGTGAGGACAAGCCGCTGTGGGGGATGTCGCTGTTCCTCGCCGACATGGACCGCTCCAAGGTCACCGTCCGTGAGATCGACAAGCTCGGCCGTGCCGCGATCGACACCAACGAACTGTTCATCGACAACCTCGAAGTGGCCGACGACCGGCTCGTCGGTGAGGTCGACAAGGGCTTCTACTACCTGCTCGACGGCCTGAACCCCGAGCGCATCGTGGTCGGTATGGAAGGCGTGGGCCTCGGCCGTGCCGCGCTCGAGATCGGCGCCGAATACGCCAAGAACCGCGTGGTGTTCGACCGTCCGATCGGCCAGAACCAGGCCGTGGCGCATCCGCTGGCCGATTCCTGGATCCGGCTGGAAGCCGCCGAGGGCATGATCATGCGTGCGGCGGAACTGTTCGACGCGGGTCTGCCGTGTGGTCCCGAGGCGGCCGCGGCCAAGTACCTCGGTGCCGAAGCCGGTTTCGAGGCATGTGATCGCGCGTTCTCCACGCTCGGCGGGTATGCCTACGCGAAGGAGTACCACATCGAGCGGCTGTGGCGGGAGGTGCGTCTGCTGCGCAATGCGCCGTTCTCCCAGGAGATGGTGCGTAACTACATCTCCCAGCAGGTGCTCGGCCTACCCCGTTCCTACTAGGAGGAGAACCGATGACGGGACCGTTGGCGGGTGTGCGTGTCGTCGTACTGGCGGGCATGGGACCGGTGCCCTATGTCTCGATGCTGCTGGCCGACATGGGCGCCGACGTCGTCCGGGTGGTGCGGCCACCGCACCGCTCGGCGCGTGAGCTGAGCCAGACTGTCGGCCTGACCGAGGAGACCGATGTGGTCAACCGAGGTGTCGGGTCGGTGGCGGTGGATCTGAAGGACCCCGAAGGGTGTGAAGCTGTTCTGCGCCTTGCCGATTCGGCTGATGTCTTCATCGAGGGCTATCGCCCCGGTGTCGCCGAGCGGCTGGGTCTCGGCCCCGAGGTCGCCACCGCGCGCAACCCGCGCCTGGTCTACGTCCGGCTCACCGGATATGGCCAGACCGGTCCCCGCGCCAAGGACGCCGGACACGACATCAACTACGTCGCCCAGTCCGGCGCCCTGCACGCCCTCGCCGCCGAAGGCGGGGCACCGCGGCCGCCGATCAACCTGCTCGGCGACTACGCCGGTGGCGGGGCCATCGGCGCGTTCGGCATCGCCTGCGCGCTGGTGGAGGCCGCGCGCACCGGCCGTGGGCAGGTCATCGACGCGGCGATGGTCGACGGTGTCGCCGTATTGACGGCGAAATTGCAGGGCCTGCGCGCCGCCGGGCTGTACTCCGACGAGCCGGGAACCAACTTCCTCGACTCCGGCGCCCCGTTCTACGACACCTACCGGTGCGCCGACGGCCGGTACCTGGCGGTCGGCGCGCTCGAGCCCGACTTCTACCGCGAATTCGTGAGCCGACTCGGCGTCGACACCACGGACTGGCCCGGCCAGGACGACCGCGAACAGTGGCCGAGACTGCGTGAACTCATCGCCGATGCCGTGTCGCAGCGGACCCGCGACCACTGGTGGCAGATCTATCAGGGCACGGATGCGTGCGTATCACCGGTGCTCACCTTCGACGAGGCCGCCGAAGACCCGCACAATGTGGAACGCGGAGTGTTCCACCGTGTTTCGGGCGTGCTGCACCCGGCGCCCGCACCGCGGTTCGACCGCACTCCGGCTCGCATCCCGTCGCGCCCACCCGCCGGACTCGGCGATCTCCACGACATCCTGGCGCGGTGGGCGACCGCCGCCGCACCCACCGGCGCCGACGCGGTGTCGATCAGCGAATGAAAGGACAACGAGTGCCCGGTTACGAGGAGTTCTCGTCGTTGACGATCGACCGCCCCGCCGACGGCGTGCTGCGGATCGTGCTCGACGGCCCGAACCTGAATTCCGTCGGCGCCGAGGCACATCGGGACCTCGCCGACATCTGGCCCGTGATCGCGCTCGACGAATCGGTGCGCGCCGTCGTCATCCGCGGGGCGGGGGAGCGGGCCTTCTCCGCCGGTGGCAGCTTCGACCTGGTCGAGGCCATGATCGGTGACTACACCTCGCGGACCCGGGTGATGCGTGAGGCGCGGGACCTGGTGCGCAACATCATCGAGGTGCCCCAGCCGATCATCTCCGCCATCAACGGTCCCGCCGCGGGCGCCGGTCTGGTCGCGGCGCTGCTCGCCGACATCTCGGTGGCCGGTCGGCGCGCGAAGATCGTCGACGGCCACGTGCGCCTCGGCGTGGCCGCGGGCGATCACGCCGCGATCTGCTGGCCACTGCTCACCTCGATGGCCAAGGCCAAGTATCACCTGCTGACCAACGAGGTGCTCACCGGCGAGGAAGCCGAGCGCATCGGCATGGTGTCGCTGTGCGTCGACGACGAGCAGGTCCAGGACCGTGCGATGGAGATCGCGCAGAAGCTGGCCGCCGGTTCGCGGGCCGGTATCCAGGGCACCAAGATGGCGCTCAACGGCTGGTACCGGCAGGCGATGCCGATCTTCGACGCGTCGCTCGGCCTCGAGTTCTATCACTTCGGCGGCCCCGATGTCGTCGAGGGCGTCGGCTCACACCGGGAGAAGCGGGAGCCCAAGTTCTCATGAGCACCGAACCCACGCGTGTTCCGCTGGCCGGGGTGACGGTGATCGGCCTCGAACAGGCCATCGCCGCACCGCTGTGCACCCGGCACCTCGCCGATCTAGGCGCCAGAGTGATCAAGGTCGAGCAGCCCGGATACGGCGACTCCACTCGGCACTACGACACGGTTGTCGGTGGTCTGTCGGCGCATTTCACCTGGCTCAACCACGGCAAGGAATCCGCCGCGCTGGATCTGCGCGCCGCCGACGACCTCGCGGTCCTGGAAGCGATGCTGGCCGGGGCCGATGTGCTGGTCAGCAATCTGGGCCCCGGTGCGCTGGACCGGCTCGGTCTCGGTGTCGACGAGCTGACGCGCCGGTTTCCCCGGTTGATCATCGTCGACATCTCCGGCTACGGCCGAGGCGGCCCGCTCGACCACAAACGCGCCTACGACCTGCTGATCCAGGCCGAGGCGGGTTCGTGCGCGATCACCGGCACCCCCGGATATCCGGCCAAGCCCGGCATCCCGGTGGCCGATATCGGCACCGCCCTGTACTCGTACTCCGCGGTCCTGGCCGCGCTCTACGACCGTGAGCGCACCGGCCGCGGCGCGGTCGTGCCGGTCGCGATGCTCGACGTGGTCTCGGAGATGATGGGTTTCGCGCTCAACCAGGTGCTGCACGCGGGCACCGAGCCGGTGCCGGTCGGTATGGGTTCGCCGATGATCGCCCCGTACGGCGCGTATCCGACCTCCGACGGGCAGACCGCGGTCCTCGGGACGACCAGCGACCGGGAGTGGCGGCGGATGACCGAGCTCATGGGCTGCCCCGAACTCGCCGGGGATCCGCGCTATCTGCACAACGACGATCGGGTCGCCCGCCGCGACGAGGTCGACGCGATCGTCGAGAAGTGGTGTGCGACAAGAACCCTCGCCGAGATCCAGGATGCCGCCGACCAGGCGGGCATTGGTAACGCGCGGCTCAACGGCGTGCGTGAACTCGCCGAGCATCCCCAGCTGCGCGAACGCGGCCGATGGCGCGAGGTCGGCACCCCCTCCGGCCCCGTACCGGCCCTGCTGCCGCCGGGGACGGCACGGGACTGGCCGGTGACCAACGGTTCGGTGCCCGCGCTCGGCGCACACACCGACGCGATCCGCGCCGAGTTCGCGCCACGGGTCGCCCAGCCGAGCGAGATCTGATGGACCTGCCGCGGGTCGCGCCGCCGGCCAGCTTGAAAACAGCTGCCGTGCAAGAGATCCGGCGGCGGATCTTCGCGGGCGAACTGCGACCCGGCGACAAGATCGACCAGGACGAGATCGCGGATTCGCTCGGCATCAGCAAGCTGCCGGTGCGCGAGGCGCTGATCGCCCTGGAATTGGAGAGCATCGTCGACATGCCACCCCGGCGTGGCGCGTTCGTCGCTCCGATGACGCCCGATGACGTCCGCGACCACTACTGGTTGCTCGGCGTGGTGTCCGGGCTGGCCGCCGCCCGCGCGGCCGAGCGGATCGGCGTTTCTTCGCTCGACGCGCTCGGCGTGATCCTGGACCGGATGCCGACCGCGTCGAGCCGGGACCGCGAAACGCTGAACTTCGAGTTCCACCGGATGATCAACCGCGCCAGTGGATCCCGGCGCCTGCTCACCGAACTCAAGGTGCTCGGCAGCGCCGGCCCGCACGGTTTCTACGAAACCCACGACGACTGGTCCGACACCGCCGACCGCGATCACCGCGAGATCCTCGCCGCGCTACGGGCCCGAGACGCGGACACGGCGCGCGCCGTCACCGAGGAGCACTTCCGGCACGGCGGGGATCGGGCGGTGCACATGCTCGAATCCCGCGGCTTTTGGAAGTGATATAATATTTTATGCGTGAACTAGGGAAGGGTAGGCATGAGCCTCACAGCCGATGAGCAGCAGATGGTCGATCTGGTCGCCGATTTCGTCGATCAGCGGGTCAAGAATCACGTGCGCGAGTTCGAGGAAGACGATGTCTACCCTGAGGAGTTCATCGAGGAGATGAAGAAGCTCGGCTTCTTCGGTCTGCTCGCGCCCGCCGAATTCGGTGGTGTCGACGTGAGCACCGCCTGCTTCGCGGCCGTCACCGAGCAACTCGCGCGTGGCTGGATGAGCCTGGCGGGCGCCATCGGCGGCCACTCGGTGATCACCTACCTGATCAAGACCTTCGGCACCCCCGAACAGAAGTCGAAGTACCTGCCGAAGATGGCCGAGGGCGCGATCCGCGCCACCATGGCATTGACCGAACCCGCGGGCGGCAGCGACCTGCAGGCCATGCGCACCGTCGCCGTACGCGACGGCGACCAGTGGTCGATCTCCGGTTCCAAGACCTGGATCTCCAACGCCGCGCACTCCGGGTTGATCGGTCTGCTGTGTATCACCGACCGCGACGCCAAGCCCGCCCACAAGGGCATGAGCGTGATCCTGGTCGAACCCGGTGACGGGATGACCATCTCCAAGAAGCTGCCCAAGCTCGGTTACCGAGGTGTGGAAGCGTGCGAGTTGGTGTTCGACGGCCGCAAGGTCGGCGACGACGCCATCCTCGGCGGCGTGGCGAACCTCGGCTGGAGCCACATGATGCGCGGCCTCGAGGTCGGGCGCATCCAGGTCGCCTCGCGCGCACTCGGTGTCGGCCAGGCCGCACTCGATGCAGCGGTGCGCTACGCGCAGGAGCGCGAGTCCTTCGGCAAGCCGATCTGGAAGCACCAATCCGTCGGCAACCTGCTGGCCGACATGGCCACCAAGCAGCGCGCCGCCCGCCTGCTGACCCTCGACGCCGCCCAGAAACTGGACGCGGGCGTGCGCGCCGACATGGAAGCGGGCATGGCCAAGCTGTTCGCGTCCGAGACCGCGATGCAGATCGCGCTCGACGCGATCCGTGTGCACGGCGGCTACGGATACTCCAAGGAGTACGACGTGGAGCGCTACTTCCGTGACGCGCCGCTGATGATCGTCGGTGAGGGCACCAACGAGATCCAGCGCAATGTCATTGCCGCACAGCTCATCGCGCGCAACGCGATCTGATCGGAGTCGATGGATGTCAACCCTGCGCCGGGCCGCGATCGTCGCGCCCACCCGCACCCCCGTCGGCACCTTCGGTGGTTCCCTGCGTGATGTGCCGGTCGAAGACCTGGGCGCCACCGTCGTGAACGCGGTGATCGAGCGCTCCGGAATCGATCCCGAACGCATCGACGATGTCGTGTTCGCCCAGTCCTACGCCAATTCCGAAGTCCCGTGCGTCGGTCGGTGGCTGGCACTGCACGCCGGACTGCCGATCTCTGTGCCCGGCATGCAGCTCGACCGGCGCTGCGGTGGTGGTGTGCAGGCCCTGGCCACCTCCGCCATGATGGTGCAGACCGGTGCTGCCGACGTGGTGCTCGCCGGTGGCGTCGAGTCGATGAGCCGCATCGAGTACTACTCGACCAGCACCCGCTGGGGTGCCCGCGCGGGCACCGTGCAGCTATTCGACCGGCTCGACCGCGGTCGCGAACGCTCCCAGCCGGCTGCCCGGTTCGGCAAGATCTCCGGAATGATCGAGACGGCCGAAAACCTCGCGAAGGACTACGGTCTGCTGCGCGAGGAAGCCGACTCCTTCGCCGCGCGCAGCCACCAGCGGGCGGCCGCGGCGTGGG
This sequence comes from Nocardia sp. CC227C, assembly GCF_030767025.1. GTDB lineage: Bacteria > Actinomycetota > Actinomycetes > Mycobacteriales > Mycobacteriaceae > Nocardia. Next base: position 198,808 of record NZ_JASITE010000006.1, read on the forward strand.
CGGAAGGGCGTTTCGCCGACGAAGTGGTTCCGGTGACGGTGCCGCAGCGCAAGGGCGATCCGGTGGTCTTCGCCGCCGACGAGGGCATCCGTGCGGACTCCACGCCGCAGACGCTGTCGAAGCTGCGCACGATCATGCCCGACGGCACCGTCACCGCAGGCAACTCGAGCCAGCAGAACGATGCCGCCGCAGGCCTTCTCGTCGTCGCCGAGGATCGGCTCGACGCGCTCGGACTCGAGCCGATCGGTTACCTGACCGGCTGGGCGGCCGCGGGCTGCGAGCCCTCCCGGATGGGTATCGGACCGGTTCCGGCAGTCGCGAAACTCGCCGCGCGCCAGGGCACCGACACCGTCTCGCTGCTCGACTCGATGGATCTGGTCGAGGTCAACGAGGCGTTCGCGGTGCAGGTCCTCGCGGTCCTGGAAGGCTGGGGCTGGCGCGATCACGACCGGCTCAATGTCAACGGTTCCGGCATTTCGCTGGGGCACCCGATCGGCGCTACGGGCGTGCGCATGGTCACCACCCTGCTGCACGAACTGCGCCGCCGTGGCGGCGGCAAGGGCCTCGCCACGATGTGCATCGGTGGCGGCCAAGGGATGGCCGCCACCTTCGAGACCGCCTGATCACCGTTCAGGCACCGACCGTGCCCCGGCGAACCGAACAGGCCCGCCGGGGCACAGTCATTCGCAACAACGAGTACATGCAGGTCGACAGCCGATGAAATCCGACAAGCGATCACCATGCCTACACGAACCCGATGTTCGATTGATGGTCCAGTTCGCCACCATCCGAGTGGAATTCGTGGCGTGCCTGACGGCCGCGCTGGTCTTCGTCCAAGGCGTGGCCGGTCGTCATCTCTGTGACATCACGGTCGCAGCCGCGCACTACGCAGACCTGCCCCGTCTGCCGAACGAACGCTTGTACTTGATGCCCTGACAATGAAAAGCGTGGCCCGACTGGATAATCCAAGTCGGGCCACGCATTTTCCCGCGGGTCAGACGCGCAAGAGCGCGGCGAACTCACCGACCAGGGTGGCGGGATCCCCGGAGTTGATCGCGGTCAGCAGGGCTTCGCTACGTTCGGCACCCAGGTCGGCGACGGTGAGGTCGCGGAACTTGGCGTCCAGATCGGCCTGCGTCATCGGGTTCTCGGCGGTGCCCCGCGGGTTGTCGACGAAGACGTGCTGGGTGGAGCCGTCGCGGTAGGTGACCGTGATGTCGGCGATCCAGCGTCCCGCGTACTCGGCGTCGAGTTCGGTGTCGACCTCGATCTTAACCCGCCGCGCCATCTCGGCGACCTCGCTGCCCTCGCTCAGGTCCAGGCGTCCGGCCATGTAGTCGTGGTGTGCGCGGAAGCCGTTGCCGCGGCCCAGGATCGCCAAGGCGAACTGGAACGGCAGGCTGTATTGCAGATGCTCGATGATCTGCGGGGCGTAGGCGTTGGCGTTCTGGTTGCCGATGATCACGTCACCGCCGGACTGGATGCCGAGCCGAACGGACTCGACCTCGGACGCCCGCGCGGTGAGCTGCTGGGCGCCGTCGATGTAGGCGTGGTTGATGCCGCAGCAGCAGTACGGCTTGATCCACACGCGTGTGATCTCGAAAGGCGCTGTCGGGGAGAACAATTCGACCGCGTTCTCGGCGACCGGGCGGCCGACGAAGGTGCGGTAGAAACCTTTGCCGCCGCTGAGGAAGGTGGTCGGGCCGGTGATGCCCGCCGCCGCCATCTCCGCGGCGCGAATACCGTTGCGGGTACCGATGCCCGAATGCAGCCGCTTCACCGAGCCACCGGTCGAGGTGTACTCGGTGGTGCCCGAGCTGTGGCTCATCGCGATCGACAGCGCGTGGATGGTGCGCTCGGCGTCGAATCCGCGCATCTTCGCGACCACGGCGGCAGCACCGAAAGCCGACAACACCCCGTGCGGATGGAAGCCGCGTTCGAGCAACTGCGGGGCGGCCAGGATACCGATCCGGGTGTAGACCTCGTACCCGGCGACGATGCCGGTGACGACCTCCGCCATCGAGGCGCCGAGTTCCTCACCGACGGCGACGGCCGCCGAGACCACCGCGCTGCCCGGGTGACTGGAGCTGGAGCGGTGGGCGTCGTCGTACTCGAAGCCGTGCCCGTAGGTCGCGTTGACGAAAGCGGCATCGGCGGCACTCATTTCGTCACCTGACGCGGTGACGTGCGCCGAGCCGGGTGCGTGTGAGGCCTTGGTCAGCTCGAGCACCGCACGGCTCCACGACAGCGACGCGCAGCCGATCTGCACCGCCAGCTGGTCTTGCATCAGACGCCGGGCGCCGGCCAGCGCGTCGGCCGGGATCGAGTCGTATTCGAGGTCGGTGACCAGCCGGGCGACGGCGGCTTCCAAGGGGGGTCGGGAAGGCATGAAGGACCTTTCGAAAAGTGGGCGTCAGGCCAAGCTGTCGAGGAGGGGCTGCGGCAGGCCGTAGGACTTGCATTCGATGTAGGCGTCGAAGCCCTCGAGCCCGGCTTCGCGGCCGATGCCGCTGTTCTTGAAGCCACCGAGCGGAGCGAAGAAGCCGGCCGGAGTGCCGTTGACTTCGACAGTGCCGGTACGGATGTGGCGAGCCACCGCCAGCGCGTGCGCAGGGTCGGCGGCGAAGACCGATCCGTTGAGGCCGTAGTCGGAGTTGTTGGCGATCTCGATCGCCTCGGCTTCGGTGTCGAAGGTGTGCACGGTGAGCACCGGACCGAACACCTCCTCCTGCGCGATCCGCGCGTTGGGGTCGACGTCGCCGAAGATCGTCGGCTCGACGTACCAGCCGCGCTCCAGACCCTCGGGCCTACCGCCGCCGACGACCAGCTGGGCGCCCTCGGACCTGGCCTGCGCGATGTAGTTCTCCACGCGTTCCCGCTGGGCGCTGGTCACCAGCGGGCCGAGCTCGGTCGCCGGATCGAACGGGTCGCCGATCGGCATCGAGCCGATCATGTCGCGCAACCGGTCGTAGAGCTCGTCGCGCAGCGAACGGGCGACCACGATGCGGGTCTTGTTGCTGCACACCTGACCGGTGTTGCGCAGCGACAGCGCCCGGATCACCGGGACCACGGCATCGAGGTCGGCGTCGTCGAGCAGCACCGCGGCCGACTTCCCGCCGAGTTCGAGGGTGACCCGGCGCAGGTCCTGGCCGCAGATGGCAGCGATCCGGCGGCCGGCGGCCGTGGAGCCGGTGAACGAGACCTTGTCGACGCCGGGGTGGCGGACCAGGTGCTCGCTGACCTCGCGGCCCGCGACGACGATGTTCACCACGCCGTCGGGCAGTCCGGCCTGTTCGAAGATCTCGGCGAGCAGATACGCCGACATCGCGGTCTCCGGCGACGGCTTGAGGATTGCGGTGCATCCGGCCAGCAGCGCGGGCGCCAGCTTGATCATGGCGATCTGCAGAGGCGCGTTCCATGGCACCACGGCCGCGACGACGCCGACAGGTTCGCGGGTGACGAGCGCGTTGCCGGTGATCGAGCGGCGGATATCGGACCACTGGTACTGCGGAGCGAGCTCGAGGAACGCGTCGAGCAACATGCGAGTGCCCATCGACTGCATCCGCGTCGACAGCGTGATGGGACACCCCATCTCGGCGCTGATCAGCCGAGCGATCTCGTCCTGCCGGTCGGCGAGGATCTCACTCACCCGGGTGAGTACCGCGATCCGCTCGGCGAGCTCCATCCGGGGCCACGGGCCACTGTCGAAGGCGGTGCGTGCGGCGGCAACAGCGGCGTCGATATCGGCCTCGCTGCCCTCGGCGATGCGGGCGAGGGGCTCCTCGGTGGCGGGGGAGACCACCTCGAACGTGCGCTGCGTTGCCGGATTCACCCACCCGCCGCCGATGAACAGCTTGTCGAACTGTCCCTGCCACAACTCTGTCTGAACACTCATGGGTAGACCTATCGTCTTCGTCGGCGATTGTGCCGGGGTGGGAATTCCCTGGTCAGCGATAGTTTCGCGCGCAGCGTCTCGCATGGCCATGTGACCCGGCTCATGTAAAGTATATGATATAACTTAGCCCACAGGCCAGGGCTGCTGTGCTCGCCGCCACTGCGCCTATTCTGTCGGTTGCTGTCGTGCGCCGATCGACCTTCGCCGGATGTGACCCATGACACCGCGATGCAGCGATAATATATAATATGAGCACGTGACTAGAGGGAGACAGGCTATGCAGCACAGGCCGCTCGACGGAATCCGGATCCTGGAGATCGGGGGCTACATCTCGCTCCCGTTCGCCACCTCCATGTTGTGCGCCCTCGGTGCCGAAGTCGTGAAGGTGGAGCGGCCCGTCGTGGGCGAGGACTTCCGCCGTCACCAGAACGACGCCAGCCCGTACTTCCGTCAGTACAACACCGGCAAGCGCAGCCTGGCCGTCGACCTGAAGCAGCCCGAAGGCATCGCCCTGGTGAAGGCCCTGATCCCGCGCTTCGACGTGGTGCTCGAGAACCTGCGTCCCGGCAAGGTGGCGGCGATGGGCTTGGGGCCGGAGGCCTGCCGCGAGCTGCGCCCCGACATCGTCTACGGCTCGGTGACCGGCTTCGGCGCGGGCGGTCCGCTCGCGGCCCGGCCCGCCTACGACACCATCGGGCAGGCCTTCGGTGGCCTGTACTCGCTGCTCGGCGACGAGGGGCATCCCCAGCTCACCGGCGGCCTGAGCGCCGATCTGGTCACCGGGTTGAGTACCGCCGCGGGTGTGCTCGCCGCGCTGGTCGGCCGGTACCGCACCGGTGAACCGCAGCACGTGGAAACCTCCATCATGGAGGCGGTCAGCGTGCTTGTCACCGACGGCATCACCCAGGCCTTCGAGCTGGGTGCCGATCCGACCCGGCGCAGCAGGCATCCGCAGGCGCAGAACTTCTGCGCGCCGACCGCTTCGGGGGAGTACATCGCCGTGCACCTGTCCTCGTCGCAGAAGTTCTGGCAGTCGCTGTGCCGGGCGATGGACCGCGCCGACCTGGCCGTGGACCCGCGCTTCGCCGAATACCGGCCACGGGAGGCGAACTATTTCGAGCTCGCCGAGATCGTCGAGGCCGAATTCGAACAGCGCTCGTTCGCGGAGTGGGAGAAGCGGCTCACCGCCGAGGACGTGCCCTTCGCCCCGGTGCTGTCGATGACCGGGTATGTCGAGCACGAACAGGTCGGCTGGCTGAGCATGATCGAACCGCAGGATGACGGGCTAGCGCTGGTTCGTCCGCCGTGGCGCTTCGCCGGTGAACGGCCCGAGCGTCCCGGCGTCGCTCCGCGAGTGGGCGCGGACACCCGCGCGGTGGCCGGCGAGGTGTACCCGGCCGAGAAGGTCGACGAACTCGTCGCCGCAGGTGTGCTGTCGGTGGACGACGACCTGTGACCGGTTCGCCTGCAATGTAACCCACGGTGGGAGTGCGTGATTCGGCAGACGAAACGCACCCGCGTGCCGTGAATGCGAGGGGCCGGTGCGCGAAGACCTCGATGTCTTCGCGCACCGGCCCGATCTCCGTCACGGAGCGGCGGTGCTACTCGGTGGTGCCGAGAACTCCCGCGGAACGCAATTTCCCGAGTTCGCCGTCGGTGAGACCGAGGACTTCGGCGAACACCTGATCGGTGTCGGCACCGAGTGCCGCGGCCGGGCGCACCGGTCCGTACTCGCTGTCCTCACGAATAGGGCTGTGTGCCGAGATGACCGGCCCGATACCGGGCTGGTCGACTTCGGTCAGCACCCGGCTGCCGATACCCGCCTCGAAATCGGCCACCACATCGCTCATCTGGCGGTAGCGGCTCCACAACACACCGGCTTCGGTGAGCGCCGTACCCACGGTATCGAGCGGCAGCCCGGCGAACCACGGCCGCATCACCGCGGCGATCGTCTCCCGGTGGATGTACCTGTGCGCTTCGTCGGCGAAGTCCACACCCAGGGTCTGTTCGAGCGAGGCGATCACTTTTGCCGTACCCGTCGCCGTGCACAACGCCTGCCACTGACGCGACGTGAGCGCGACGACCATGACGCGCCCCTCGTCGGCGGTGACGAAGTCGGCGCCGAACGAGCCGTACATGTAGTTGCCGTGGCGCGGGCGGTCGCCGCGTTCCCGAACCTCGCTGAGCCACCCCAGATTCGCGACACCGGCCAGGGCGACATCGGCCAGCGCGATCTGCAGGTGCGCGCCCTCGCCGGACCGTTCCCGGCGGTGCACGGCGGCGAGCAGCGCGGTGGTCGCGGTCATCCCCGCGACCAGGTCCCACGCGGGCAGCACATGATTCACCGGGGTGCGCGAATCGGCGGGCCCGGTGAGGTCGGTGACGCCGACCTCGGTGTTGACCGTGTAGTCCACCGCGGGCCCGCCACCGGCCTGACCGCCGATGTGCACTTTGATCACATCGGCACGCCGATCCGCGAGTGCCTCGTAGGAGAACCACGGCCGCCCCACCGCGTTGTCGACGACGATCCCCGCGTCCTTGCCCGGCGCGGTCGCCAGTGCCAGCACCAGTTCCCGGCCCCGCTCGCTGCGCACGTCCACGGCGATCGACCGCTTACCTCGGTTGAGCGAATTCCAGTACAGGCTTTCGCCGTTGTGCTGGGCGACCGGCCACCGGCGGTAGTCGGGCCCGCCACCCAGCGGGTCGACCCGGATGACCTGCGCGCCGAGTTGGGCGAGGGTCATCCCCGCGGACGGTCCCGCCACGAAGCTGGCGAACTCGACGACCCGCAGGCCCGCGAGGGGCTGCCCGCTCACGCGCGCACCACCAGGGAAAGGTCGACATGGCCTGGCATCTGCATCGCGCTACTCCTTCGTCCGCGGCGGACCGCACTCCTTCTTTGAAATATAATATATCTCTTAGTGCGAGGAGTTCGGACACAGCTCAGGGGGAGCCAGTCATCCGGCGCATGGAGACAGGGGCGCGCCAGCCGCAGGGGAGACCGCAGGTCGCTATCACCTCGTGCTGGATGGAGCCGTCGCCGAAGTGCTCGACGACTCTCGAAGCCGAGGCTGGGTAGCCGCACGCGCCGCATCGCCCGAAGTAGTCGAGGAGCTCGTGGACGGTGGTGCGGACCGGGGTCGGTGTTTCCTGCTCCGCGGAAGTGTGGGGATCGCGGTCCGAGTCCGCTGGATAATTACGCATAATATATTAAAGATCGTCAATGTGTGATGACCGGAGGCTGGGACCGGTTCGTTCGAAAGGGGTCAGTTCGGGTGGTCTGCCGGGTCCCGTCGCGGGACCGGCGCCGACCATGAGGTGAGGATGCGCAACTTCTCGTGGGAGGTCGTGCCCGGCTCGGCCGACCAGAGGACGAGCTGCTGTTCGGAATCGCCCGACGAGCTGAAAGTGTCCCAATTCAGGGTCATCTCGCCGACATCCGGGTGGTTGAGTGTCTTCGAGCCGAACTCCTGCCGGGCCACGTTGCGCGTCGCCCACCACTGCCGGAACTGTTCGTCGGCGATGGACAGTTCGCCGACCAGTGCCGTCAGCTGAGGGTCGGTCGGATTGGCCGCGGCATCCATGCGGAGGATGGCGACGCACGTACGCGCGACGCTTTCCCAGTCGTCGTAGAGGGTGCGCATCGCGGGGTCGGTGAAGACCATCCGCACATAGTTGCGCTGCCGTGGCGTCATCTGACCGAAGTCGGTGATCAAGGCAGCCGCGAGGTCGTTCCAGGCGAGGATGTCGAGGTAGCGGCCGAACACCAGGGCCGGTGTCTCGGTGAGCTGGTCGAGCAGGCGCTGAAGCTGGGGGCGCACGGATTTCTGGCCGCGCTTGACGGGGCGGCGGTCCGAGCGGCGGACGAGGTTCTCGGCGTAGTCCCGCTGGGCGTCGTCCAAGCGCAGGACGCGCACCAGCGCGTCGAGAACCGGCTCCGACGGTGCCAGACGGCCCTGCTCGATCCTCGTGTAGTAGTCATGGCTGATCGCGGCCAGGTCCGCGACCTCCTCGCGGCGCAGACCCGCCACCCGGCGAGCGGCGGCACTGTGCACGCTCAAGCCCACATCCTCGGGGCTGAGCTCGGCACGCCGTGCTTTCAGGAATCCACCCAGCTCGCGAAGGTGGGGCGCTCTCTCGGTCATTTCTCCACGATATGCCCGTCGATGTCGTTGTGCCTGGGACAAATCCTTCCCACGCCGACCGGAAAATGGTCGGTATCGCGGCAAACCCCGAGGAACCAAGCAGATATTGTGTATAAAATACAAGTGTGCTCGGTCACAGAGGACTGGGCGTCGACCGCATGTTCAGGCGGCCGGGACAAGGTGGTGTTGAGTATCCATGACTGTGTTGCAGGCTTACCGGGATTCGACTCGACCGGACATCGAGTCGGCGTGGGCCCGATCGCGGCTCAACGGCATTCGCGAAGACGCGATACCGCCGTTCGACCTCGCGACCAGAAGTACCGACAGCTACCTCGCGCGAGCGGCGAGCCCGGTGCTGCGCCGGGTCGCGAGCGAGCTCGAAGGAACGCCGGTCGCTGTGGTGCTGGCCGATCAGGCGGGCCGGGTGGTCAACATCCACGGTGCCGCCCGATCGATCCGGCGCGCGGTCTCCGATATCGGCATCGTGCCGGGCGTCGAACTCGGTGAGGATCGCATCGGTACCAACGCGCTCGGCACCCCGCTGGAGACCAGGCGCAGCCTGCTCGTGCGGGCCGACGAGCACTATCTGGCACTGTTCCGCGGATTCACCTGTTACGGGCATCCGATCTTCCATCCGGTCACCCGCCGTCTCGAAGGTGTGCTGGGGATCGGCGCGAAAACCAGTGCGGACCACCGGTTGTCGGCGCTGTTGGCCCGCCGCATGGTCCGCGATATCCAGGAGCGGCTCCAGCGCGACTCACCCCGCGCGCACTGCAGATTGATGAGCGCTTTCCAGGCCGCCGCGAGCCGCCGAGGTCGGGCCGTCGTCGTGATCGGTGACGGGCTGGTCCTGGCCACCCCCGCCGCGGTCGACCTGCTCGAGCCGGCCGACCACGCCGCGTTGCGTGCCTGCGCCGAAGCCGTGCCCGTCGGCGGCCAGGACAGCCGGGAACTCGTCCTGACCTCCGGTCGTGCCGTGCGATTGGTGTGCCGGTCGATCGAGGGAGCCGACGGGGTGCTCGTCGACATCACCCAGGAGTCCGGTGTTCGACGTACCAGGGTGGCCTCGGACCGGATGCCGCTGTGGCCGCTGCTCGTGGTCGGCGAGGCGGGGACCGGCCGAACCACCGAGGCGCTCGGGCTGGTCGGCCCCGCGGCTCGCACGCTCGACGCGACCGACATCGTGCTCATCGGTGACACCGCGTGGGCGGCCCAGCTCGGCGAGACGCTCGAGGCCGACGGCCCGCCGGTGGTCATCGAGAACATCCAGCTGCTCTCCGAGCAACTCACCGCGCTGCTCGCGCAGCGCCTGCGGGAAACGTCGCGCGAAGTCGTGCTCACCTCGACGCCGGGCGAGCACCTCGACGCGGTGCACGCCGCGCTGCCCGCGCTGTGCAACGACCGCAGGGAACTGGTCCCGCTGCGCAGGCGCAGGCACGAGGTACCGGGGCTGGCCCAGCAGATGCTGGCCGAGGTCACCGGACACACCAGGACACGGTTCACCGCCGAGACGATGCGTGTCCTCGCCGCACAACCGTGGCGCGGCAATCTCGCCGAACTGCGCCGCGTCGTGGAGCTGGTGGCCAGTGCCCGATCGGCCGGTGACATCATTCCCACCGACCTGCCCGCCTCGCATCGAGGCGGCCAGGCGCCCGGCTCACCGATTCGCGAGGCCGAGCGGGAGGTCATCATGGCGGCGCTCGAGGCCGCGGGTGGCAACAAGTTGCAAGCCGCGCGGGCACTCGGCGTCAGCCGCTCGACGCTCTACAACCGGATCAGGGCACTGCGCATCACCTGAGCGGCCGGCCGGGGCATGTCCATTTTGTTGGACATGCCCTGGCCGCTGTCCTGTCTAGAGTCGACAGCACGGCAGGCGAACAGCAGGCCGGGACGCGAAAGCCCCGCGCGTGTAGGGGGCGAGCGGAGCTTTTCGTCGACGGGGGTGGAATTCTCAGGAGGGGCTGTTCGGCGCGAGCAGACGCATCACGGTGCCGAAGTCGTCGACCTTGTCGACACCGAGCACGGTCTCGACCACCTGATCGATCCTGTTCTGGGACAACACTTCTTGTGCGTTGATCCGGAATTTGGCGACCAGTTCGTCGGTGGTCATTCTGGTGCTCGGGTCGGGGGAGGGGCTGCCCTTGGGGTAGGTCCGCTCCGCGACGAAAGTGGTGCCTCGGGCGTCGACCTCGACTTTGGTCGGGCGCGCGGAGGGGTGCGCGGACAGTGCCTTGAAGTAGTCCGGATGCGGCGCGAAAGCGACCTTGTCCATCAGGCCGAGCACCGAATCGCTGAACACGAGTTCGGGTGCGTGCCAGGCCCGGCTGGGGGTGACCCGGTGTGCGCCGACCGACAGCCCGTGGGCGATGTCGAACTGCGCGTCGTGGGTCTTCTCGATGACCCGGCTCTGCCACAGCGGGTGCATCACCGCGGCCTCGCCCCAGCAGCGGATGGCATCGATCTCCTCGGGCCGGATGTCGTTGGTCTCGAGGATCTCGGTGAGCGCGTGCAGCGGTGCGTGCAGGATGCGACAGTGCGGGTAGGGCTTGTAGGACTGTTCGGCGAGGAAGCGCCATTCGGTGCCGAGCGCGTCGGTGAGGTTCTGCGGTTCCCACCGTCGGGTGCCGATGTATTTGCGGAAGCCGACCTCGGCGTCGTCGAGGATTTCCAGGTCGCCGGTGTGGCCGAGTTCGGCCATGAAGACCGCGGTCAGGCTGGCCTGGGTCAGGGTGCCCGCGAGCAGGTACTTGAGGGTGGAGCTGGGGGCGTGCTTGATCCACGGCCGCATCGCGTTCACCGGGGCGGTGGCGGCGGCGATGCCCAGCGCGTTCGCGAGGGTCTCGGTGGACTGACCCGCGAGCTTGCCCGCGGCCGCGGTGCCACCGAAAACGGTGACGCTGTAGCCGATCACCGGTGACAGGTCCATCGAGTCGTTCTGGACGTCGCGCAGGTAGTCCATCGACTTGTAGAAGCGGTAGGACATCTCGTGGGAGAGGGCGACGGCCGCGAGTACCTCGCGGCCGGATCGGCCCCGGCTCTCGGCCATGGCCATCGTGGTCGGCAGCACATAGGGCGAGACGTGTCCGGGCGGCAGCACCGCGTCGAAGTCGAGGGCGTTGATCAGCTCGCCGTTGGCGAAGGAGGCGCCGAAGATCGACACCCTGTCGTCGGTGCCGATGATCGTGGCGTCGCCGTCGGTGCCGCCGGTGAGCTTGCCGTACTGGATCCCGATCTTGCCCTTGGGTTCCTCGACGGCGCCGAGCGCGCAACCCATCGCGTCGAGCAGCAAGCGCTTGCCTTCGTCGACCGCCTCGGGAGGCAGTGTGTCGTAGTTCGCGCCGGTGGTGAACCGGGCCAGTTGCTCGACGATGGTGTCGGCCATGGACTGTCCTCTCACGGGGGTGCGGGGACAACAGAACTGCCCGCACCGATCGCTACACTATATATTATGTAAGCATTGCGAACGAGTTACCGGCAACCCCTGGCTCAGGGTGCGACGCTTCCACGCAGCCAGTACGCGACAGCTTCCGCTCGGTTCGCGGCCCCCAGTTTGCGCAGGATGTGGGTGATGTGGGTCTTGACCGTGGCCTCGGAGATCGCCAGGTCGCGAGCGATCTGGCGGTTCGCCCGGCCCGCCGCCAGCAATTCGACGACTTCGAGTTCGCGCGCCGAGAGCGCGGGGCCTTCGAGGTAGCCGGGCGAGGCGGTCGCCGAACCGGTCAACCGATCGAATCCGCCGCGCAGCGCGGTCACGCCGTCGAGCAGGCTCGCCCCCGCCAGCGCGTGGCCGAGGCCGGCGGCGAAGACCGCGAGCATCGCCCGTGCCGTCGCGTCGGCTTCGCGTCGCTGGAAGTAGTAGTCGCCGTGCACCAGGCCGACGACCGCGCCGTTCATCGTCAGCGGGGCCACGGCGTAGGAGCTGCACTTCGTCATCTCCACCAGCGGCCGGACGACTCGCGGATTGTGCTGGACGTCGAAGACCAGTCCCGGCCGGGCCCGCTGCACGATATCGCTCTCGACCAGATTCCCGTCCAAGGTGGGTGAGGACTCCCGTCCGGCCGCCAGAATCGCGTCGGCCCAGGGCTTGTCGTCGACGACGAACATGGTGTGCAGGTGCCACCGCTGTCCTGAGGTGGTCGACACGAGCGCGCGGTCGAAGCCCATCGCGCCCATCGCTTCCGCGGCCCGGCTCAGTAGGTCGTCGACCCCGCGTGCGCCGTGGAGTCGCGCGATCGCCTGCGCGGCCATCCGCAGGTGGGTGGCCGAACCGGCGGCGTCGGCAGCGGCCAGGCGGGCCTCGAAGGCGCGAATGCGGGCCAGGAGTGCGGTCGTCCGCTGGATGTCTGCTCGGTTCGTGGTGTCGGACAGGGTTGCCACGGCCTCGTCCCACAGCCGCGCCAGCACGCGCTTGGCCGCGTCGGTGGAGTCGGTGCCGGGTGGCTGGATCCGGCGGCCGAGGATCTCCGATGCCTCGGCGGCGAGGGTGACGAGCTCGGCTTCGAGTACGGCACCGCCGCCGGGTGTCCTCATGTCGATCACCACGTATCAACTCCTCATACCACTTCCATACAGAATATGCAATATATCTGGTGATCCGGACGGATGCGTCCGAATCGTGTCCGAATCTTGCGCGCGGCATCAACCGCTGGTCGTAGCGCCGCAACCCCTTCGATTGATCCCGCGTCGAACCACTGGTGAGCTGCACCGCTGCAAATTTAATATTCCGCACAGCTCGCGAAAAGTGATCTGAGTCTCAGAGGAGAAACCCATGCGGGGAGCATCATGACGACGTCCACCGCGGCGGCAACCAAGCCCCGCCCCAGCCTGCGCGACCAGCTCGGTCGTCCGGAGCAGGCCTATTTCGTTCTCGGCATCACCGCCGTGCTGTGTGTCGTCGGCGCCGCGACGACGCCGGGATTCCTGACCACCGGGAACTTCGCCAGCCTGTTGCGGCTGTCGGCGGCCTTCGGGATTCTGGCCGTCGGCATCGCCATCGTCATCCTGGGCAAAGGCATCGATCTCTCGATCGCCGGTGTCGCGCTGGGCAGCGCGCAGGCCACGCTCGCTCTGATGTCGAGCGGCATGCCGGAGTGGCAGGCGATCGCGGTCGCCGCGGCGGTCGCGCTGATCGTCGGGCTCGTCAACGGCGTGCTCGTGGCCTATGTCGAAGTGCCGTCGCTGTTCGTCACCCTGGCCACCGGTCTGCTCGTCATCGGGGGGGTGGACATGCTGCTGCTCGACAGCAACTACTACGCCCTGCCCGGCGGCTCGTGGATCGCGGAATTGAGCAACGGTTCGGTCCTCGGTGTGCCGCGGCCGATCGTCATCGCCGCCGTCGTCTTCGTGCTGGCCTGGCTCTTCGTCACCTACACCTCGGCGGGCCGGTTGATCCGGGCGATGGGCGACAACTTCGCTACCGCCCGCGCCACCGGCGCCCCCGTCCGGCCGCTGCAGGTCCTCACCTACGTGATCTCCGCGCTGCTCGCCCTGCTCGCCGGATACCTGACGGTGTCCATCCAGGGCAGCGTGCAGACCACCGTCACCTCCTTCGACCCCCTGTTGTTCACCGCGCTCACCGCGACCGTGATCGGTGGCATCTCCCTGGCCGGTGGCCGGGGCTCGATCCTCGGGGTGCTCGCGGGCTCGCTGTTCATCGGCGTCCTCAACAACCTGCTCGTGCTGCACGGCCTCACCTCCGCGGTACAGGACCTGATCCGCGGTGGCGTGCTCATCGCCGCCATCGCGCTGGACTCGTGGCTGCACCCGCGCGACGAGGAAACCGCCAAGAGCGGCGAACTGTAAACGCTCTCGCCTCGAAATACCTTCGCTCACAAGGAGTCTTCAACGATGAAGAACAAGATGATCGCTCTCGCTTTCGCCTCGGTCTCGGCCGTCGTACTCGCGGGCTGTTCCACCGGTGCTCGCACCTCGTCGACCGGCCCGGCGGGAGGTGAGGGCCAGATCTTCGGTGAGAACGTGCAACTGTTCGACGCGACGCAGAAGGTGCACGAGTCGATGCAGGGCAAGCGGGTCGCCTTCGTCCCGATCCTCTACAAGGGCTACAACCTGACGATGAACTGGGGCGCCTCGATGGAGCGTGCCTTCGGCAATCTCGGCGCCGAATTCCAGATCCACGACCCCAATTTCGACACCGACAAGATGACCAGGATCATCAGCGACCTGATCGCCCGCAAGGCCGTCGACGTGCTGATCCTGCACAACCCCGATGTCGGTGTGCTGTCCAAGCAGATCGAAGACGCCCAGCGCGCGGGCATCTACACCGTGGTGGTCAACATGATCTCGAGCCGCCTCGGTGACGCCTACATTGGTGTCGACAACCTCGCCGCCGCCGAAGACATCGCCCAGCGCGCGGTGCAGGACTGCGAAAAGCGCGGTGCCCCCAAACGATTGGCGATCATCGACGGTCCCGGCAACGACGCGGCCTCGCTGCTGTGGTCGAAGGGCGTGCGCAACGTCCTCGACCCGGCTGGATTCGAAGTGGTGACCACCGCCCACACCCAGTGGCAGAACTCGCTCGCGCAACAGGCCGCCGAGTCGATCATCCAGCAGCAGCAGAACAACTTCTGCGGGTTCCTGGTCACCTACGACCTCAACTCCGTCGCCGTCGGTGACGCCGTGCAGAGCGCGGTCTCGCGCGGGGTGATCCCCGCCGATTCACTTGGCACGTACACGATGGCCGCCGACACCGTGTGGTGTGACGCACTGCGCGCGGGCAGAGTGACGGCCTCGGCCTCCTACGACGTCCAAGGCGTCGGCACCGCCGCGGTGGTCACCACCCAGCAGCTGATCCAGACCGGCGCACCGGCGGGCAGCAGCCACACCGTCGCGTTCGTCCCGCACACCATCGTGGACCGCGCGAACGTCGACAACACCACCATCGCCTGCTACAAGGGGCAGTGAGCGGCGATGAAACTGCAGTCACGCACACGGGGAATCGACGCGTTCCCCCTGACCGGCGGGAAGTGGCGTGATCGGCTCGCGCCGGCCAGGACCCTGTCGGACCTGTTCGAGAAACGCTGGATGGAGGGCGCGGTTCCCCTGGCCCTCGCCCTGCTGCTCAGCCTGCTGTTCGTCTTCTTCACCCCGGTCGGCCCGGCCGACACCCCGATCATCATGGACGAGGTGTCGGAGAAGGGGCTGCTCGCGATCGGGCTCACCGTGGTGCTGGTCTGCGGCGGCATCGACCTGTCGATCGGTTCGATGGTCGGCCTGACGGCGATCGGCGCGTTGGTCGCCTCCCGGGCGTGGGACTGGCCGATGGCGGTCGTCGCACCGGGTGCCGTGGTGTTCGGCGCCCTGCTCGGCAGTGTGAACGGCTACTTCATCGCCTACCGCAAGATGCGGCCGTTCATCACAACGTTGGTCACCCTGGTCGCGTTCGGTGGTGCGGCCGCCGCGTTGCAGTCGGCGTTCAGTTTCGAACTGAGCATGCCCAAGCCCGATATCGTCTGGGACTTCCTCGGCGAGGGCAGCATCGCACTGATCCCGACCGGCTGGTTCTTCTTCGGGTGCGTGCTGATCGCCGTGCATGTCGGCCTCACCCGGTCGCGCTGGGGCTGGTGGGTCGCGGCGGTCGGCAGCGATCGGCGTTCGGCGCGGCGCAACGGCATTCCCGTGGACAGGGTGACCTTCTTCGTCTACGTCCTGTCCGGCGCGCTGGCCGGGTTGGCGGCGCTGCTGACCTCGGCGCGGGTCGGGCGCACCGACCCGGACGTTGGTCAGGGCTGGGAAATCATCGCGCTCACCGCCGTGGTGCTCGGTGGTGTCAGCCTCAAGGGCGGTCGCGGCTCGGTGCTGCGGGCCACCGTCGGCATCATCGTCGTGCAGGTGATCCAGCAGGCCACCGTGGCGCTGCGACTCGAAGGTTCCTACTACACGATCATTCTCGCCACCGCACTGCTCGTGTTCGCGGTGCTCGACCTGCAGTGGGGCAAGTACCGGCAGCGCACCGCCGACAAACTCAAGATCGATCCGGGCCGGATCACGCTCGGCCCGCTCGTCGATGTCACCGAGCCGGGCACGGTGTGGACGATCAACAACCGGACCACCGGCGCACCCCCGATCGGCCTCGGCAAGATCGAAGGCGCCGAGGACTGCGCGGTCGACCCCGAGGGCAACGTCTACTGCGGTGATCGCCGCGGCTGGGTGTGGCGCTTCCGCGCCGACAACCCGGACGAGGGCGAGATCTTCGCTCGCACCGGCGGTTTCCCGCTCGGACACGGCTGGGACCGGGACGGGCAACTGCTCGTCGCGGTCGGCGGCATGGGCATTTACCGGATCTCCCCGGACGGTGAGTCCGAACCGATCGCGACGAAGGTCGAGCGCAGCCGATTCTCCCTGCTCGACGATTCCGCCTTGCGCGCGGTCGACGACCTGGACGTCGCACCGGACGGTTCGATCTACGTCTCGGACTTCTCGACGCGAACCAACGCCGCCGAATACCTGGTGGAGCTGGTGGAATCGCGGGCCAACGGCCGGGTGGTCCGCATCGATCCCAACGGCGGCACCGAGGTGGTCGTCTCGAACAGCGTGTTCCCCAACGGCATCTGCACCTCGCACGACGGCCAGTCGATCCTCATCGCCAGCACCGGCCTGTGCCGGGTGGACCGGCTCTGGATCGCCGGACCCAAGCAGGGGCAGCTGGAACCGGTGCTGGAGAACCTGCCCGGCAACCCGGACAACCTCAACCGTTCCTCCGACGGCAACTACTGGCTGCCGTTCGTGTCGATGCGCACGCCGATGTCGGACCTGCTCAACCGTTACCCGGCGGTGCGCAGGCGGATGACCAAGGAGGTGCCGCTCGACAGCTGGGTGGTCCCGCAGCTCAACGTCTCGTGCGTGATGAAGTTCAACGATCGCGGCGAAGTGCTTCAGGTGCTGTGGGATTCGTCGTTGGCGAACTACCCGATGGTGACCGCGGTCAAGGAACGCGCCGGTCAGCTGTATCTGTGCGGCGTCAGCAACAACCGCATCGGCCGACTCACGCTCGACCCGAGTGAGGTCGGAACGATCGATCCGGCCGCGGTTCCCGGGCTGGTCGTACCCGGCCGATCGCTGGTGGAGGTGCAACGGTGAATCGCACGATCAGCGCCCTGAAAGAATGGCTGAACCCCGACTGGGCCCGGCACCGCTCGGTGCCGCCGTTCGAGGCGGGTCTGCGGCCCAATCGCCGACTCGACGAGGGCACCACCCTGCTGCCCGAGGCCCAATTCGAACCCGATGACGTGGTCATCCGCGACACCGGGGAGGTCGTCTTCTCCAGTGGTGACGGGATTTTCACGCTGACCGACGGTGTCGTCACCCGAGTGGTGACGCTCGGCGGGCAGGTCGGGAGTCTGCTGGTCGCCGAGGATCGGATGATCGCCGCGGTCGAGGGCGTGGGTCTCGTCACGATCGACGCGGACGGAGTGGCCACCGACCTGTGCACCGATGCCGAACTGGCCGCTTGCGTCACCGATCTGACCCTGCTGCCCGACGGCATCGTGCTGGCGACCATCGGTTCGAGAGCGGTGCCGGACTGGTCGGCCGCCCTGGTCGCCGACGATCGCAGCGGGCGCATCGTGCGCGTCGACGGCTCGCACGCCGAGGTGGTCGCCGAAGGTCTCGGCTGGCCGGGCGGCATCGAAAACGCCGGTGCCGGTGAGGTTCTGGTGTCGCTGGGCTTCGACCATCGTGTCGAACGCCGAGCCGTCACCGCCCTGGGTAAGGCAGGGGCGGCGGTGGGATCGAATCTGCCGGTGTATCCAGGCCGGATCGCGACCTGCACGGACGGGTGGTGGGTCGCGGCGCCGTACGCGCGCAATCGCTTCACCGAATTGCTGCTCGACGAGCCGGATCTGCTGCGGGAGATGACCGCCACGATCCGTCAGGACCAGTGGTTCGTCCCGCGTCTGCGGTGTCCCGACCCGTACACCGACACCCTGCAACTGGGCCAGCTGCGCGTCCACGGCGTGATCAAGCCGTGGACACCGCCCCGCTCCTACGGTCTGGTCTTCCGGATCGATCAGCGGGGACGGATCGCCGAAAGTGTGCATTCACGCGCGGACAGCGACCGCCACGGGATCACCGGCGTGGCGTCACGTGACGGACGAATCGTGGTGGCGGCGCGCGGTTTCCGCAACCTGCTCGAGCCGCAGAAAGACAACGAAAGGTGAGCACCGTGAGCGACACCGCCGTTACCGCCGAGCCGGTGATCCGGCTCAGCCGGATCAGCAAGCACTACAACGGAACCTACGCGTTGCGCGACGTCGACTTCGAGGTCGCACCGGGGGAGATCCACGCCCTGCTCGGCGAGAACGGCGCGGGCAAATCGACTCTCGTGAAGGTGATCTCGGGCGCGATCGAACACGACGCGGGGACGTTGCAGGTCACCGGCCGGATGCGCAACTTCAGCACCCCCAAGGAATCGGCCGAGGCCGGGGTCGCGATGGTGTATCAGGAGGGATCGCTCGTCGAGTCGATGACCGTGGCGCAGAACCTGTTCCTCGGCGACGAAAAGGCCTTCAACAACCTCTCCCAGCTCAATGTGGTCGCGCGAGAACTGTTGGAGTCACACAACTTCCACATCCGGCCCGAGGTTCCCGCGGGTGCGCTCGGCATCGCCCAGAAGCAGATGGTCGAGATCGCCCGCGCCGTGCACCGCGACGCCAAGGTCGTCATCCTCGACGAACCGACCGCCTCGGTGACACCGGAGGAACGACTGCAACTGTTCCTGTCGATGCGCAGGCTCAAGAAGCAGGGCATCGGGGTCGTTTTCATCACCCACATGCTCGACGAGGCGATGGAAGAGGCCGACCGCATCACCGTGCTGCGCGACGGCGAGGTGCAGGGCACGCTGGACAAACCGGCTTTCGACCGTGCCGAGGTGGTGCGGATGATGGTGGGGCGCAGCGTGGAATACCAACGGGTGCCGCCGAACCGCGAGCCCGACCCGGCACCGGTGCTCGAGGTCGAGGACATCACCCTGCTTCCGGCCGTCCGCAATATGTCGTTCTCCGCGCACGCGGGCGAGATCGTCGGCATCTACGGGCTCGTCGGCGCCGGGCGCAGCGAGACCGCGATGATCGTCGCCGGGGTGACCAAGCGACGGCGTCTGCGCGGCGGCACCGTCCGGCTGGCCGGTCGCAAGGTGCGTTTCCGGACCCCACGGCACGCCCGCCGTGCCGGCCTGGTCTACATCACCGAGGACCGCAAGGCCTCGGGCTTCTTCGGTCACTTCTCGATCGCCGACAACATCTACTTCGGGCACCTGTGCAGCGCGCCACGGCTGCCGTTGCTGGTGCGACCAGGGGAGCGCAAGACCGTTGCCCAGCGCTTCGTCGAGCGGTTCCACGTCCGCACGCTGCGACCCGAGCGGGCCAAACTCGAGGAGCTCAGCGGCGGTAATCAGCAGAAGGTGGTGCTGGCCAAGGGGCTGACCCGGCAGCCGTTGGTGGCGATCATCGACGAGCCGACCCGCGGCGTCGACCTCGGGACGATCACCGAGATCCACGCGATGATCCGCGCTCTGGCCGACGACGGTGTCGCGGTGATCGTGATCTCGTCGTACCTGCCGGAGATCAGGGCGCTCTCGGACCGGATCCTGGTCGCCAAGCAGGGCAGCATCGTGGCCGAGTTCGATCCGGCCGAGGCCGATGACGCGAAGCTGATGTTCGCGGCGGTGCACTGAGGGGGAGGGATTGTTCCCAGGAACAGAGTCGTCCTGCCAGGGGCTTTCCGGATGACGAAGACCGATGTCATCCGGAAAGAACCCCGACGAACCGAGGACATCATCGTGCAGTACATCGACTTCCCGAACGCCACGGTCACCATGGCCGGCGACCTGTACCTGCCCGAGGATTTCTCCACCGACCGGTACTACCCGGCGATCGTGTGCGTTCATCCCGGCGGCGGCGTGAAGGAGCAGACCGCGGGTCTCTACGCGAAGAAGCTGGCTGCCGAGGGCTTTGTCACCCTGGCCTTCGACGCCTCCCACCAGGGCGAGAGCGGCGGTATTCCCCGACGGCTGGAAGACCCCCTTCGCGCGGGTCGAGGACGTTCGCGCGGCGGTCGACTACGTATCGACCCTCGACTTCGTCGACGCCGACCGGATCGGCGCGTTCGATGCGTGCGCCGGCGGCGGTTACGCGATCGACGCCACCAAGTCCGACCGCCGGATCAAGGCTGTCGGCACGGTGAGCCCGGTCGACATCGGCGCCACCTATCCGGCGCGGCTGGGACGGCTCGCTGCCGCTGGAAGCGCACTCGCCACGCTGGACGCCGTCGCGGGCCAGCGCGCGATCGAAGCCGCGGGCGGGGAGATCGCCGAGATCACCTACGTGCCCGAAACCCTGGACGACACAACCCATCCCGACATGGTCGAAGCGCACGAGTACTACCGCACTCCCCGCGCGCAGCACCCCAACTCCGAGAACCGGATGCTGTTCACCGCCAGCGTCACCCGGATCTTCGACTACGACGCTTTCGCCGGTGCCGAGTTCCTGACCCAGCCGGTGCTGCTGGTCGCCGGATCGGCCGCCGGTTCCCTGTGGCAGGCGGAGGCCTCGCACAAGCGCCTGCCGGAGAACACCGATCTCGTGCTGGTCGAAGGCGCGGGCCACATAGGTCTCTACGACCGCCCCGCGTACGTAGACCAGGCCATGGCCGCCCTGACGCCCTTCTTCACTACCAACCTCTGACTGATCCGGCCTTGTCAAACCATGCCGGTGTGATATTTGATATATTATCCATTGAGCGAAGGGTGAGGTCATGAGTGGTGAACATCTGGCACGTACCGCACGGCGCGTGATCGCCGGTCTCGACGCGGACGGAAAGTCGACGGTGGTGGTCGACGAGACCACGGCTACGCGGGTCGCGCTGCCCGCCTTCACGGTGAACGACGTGTGGCGCGTCGACACGCTGCCCGCCCGGATGTCGGACGGGGACACCCTCGGCGCCGAGGTGGAGCTGGATCCGCCCGCCGCCGGGGTGGTCGTGCGCCTGGCGACCTTCCCGCCCGACACCGAGATCGACCCCGCCGTCTACGCGGAGTCCATCGGTGACCTGCACGGCGAGGACGCCAAGGCCGACGACGATACGATCGTCGGCCTGCACGCGACCGAGACGGTCGACATCGCCACCATCATCGACGGCGAGATCTACGCGATCTACGAAACCGGCGAGACGCTGTTGCGTCCGGGCGACACCGTGATCAATCGGGGGATCAAGCACGCGTGGAGCAATCGGTCCGACAAGCTGGTCACCATGGTGGCGGTGATGCTGCCCGCGCAGCGCTGAGAGCGAGCGCCGCGAGCGCTTCCGGTCATGAGGCCCGGGAACTGGTGGGGTTCCCGGGCTTTCGTCGTTTCGGAGCCGCGGACTAGGGGAAAACGAATTACGGATCATATATTGTGCGATATTGTGATGTGCGTCGCGCGGCTGTCGCCGCGCTCGCACGTTCGAAGGAGTACGAAAATGGATGGTCCGGCCCCGCGTCGACGGAGCGGCCTCGTCGTGGTCATGCTCTGCTTTCTCACGATCGTGGCCGACGGCTACGACCTGATCGTCTACGGGGCAACGGTGCCTAGTCTGCTGGAGGAGCCGGGCTGGAACATGACGGCCGGCACCGCGGGTCTGATCGGCAGTTGGACCCTGGTCGGCCTGATGGTCGGCTTCCTGCTGGCGGGGCCGCTGGCCGACCGCATCGGACGACGCAAGGTGATGATGGTCGGGGTCGTGTGGTTCTCCGTCGGCTGTGCGGTCTGCGCGGTCGCCACCTCCCCCGAATTCCTCGGCGCCGCACGGTTCTTCACCGGTATCGGGCTCGGCGGTGTCGTGCCGTCGGCGGTGGCCTTGACAATGGAGTTCGCGCCGCGCGATCGCCGGCAGATCTACAACGGCATGATGCTCACCGGGTACTCCTTCGGCGGCATCATCGCCGCGCTGGTCGCCATCGCCCTGCTGCCCGACAACAGTTGGCGGGTGCTCTACGCGATCGGCGCGCTGTGCGTGATCGTGGTGCCCGCCATGTACTTCTGGCTGCCCGAATCGGTGAATTCGCTGGTGGCGCGCGGCAAAGACGCCGAGGCCGCCGACGTCGCGCGGGCCTACGGCCTCGATATCGACGTGATTCGCGCCGAACAACGCCTCCAGCTCCAGACCTCCACCACCGCCGCGAAGAACGGTGGGTGGCGCATGCTGCTCACCCGCCGGTACCTCCCGTCGCTGCTGCTGTTCGTCGTGGTCTGCGTCTGCGCCCAGGTGATCACCTACGGACTCAACACCTGGCTGCCGGTGTTGATGCGCGAGGCGGGCTACCCGCTCGGATCCTCGCTGCAATTCCTGCTGGTGCTCCAGGTCGGCGCCATCGTCGGCATGATCGGCGGATCCATGCTCGCCGATCGCTACGGGTCACGGCGGATCCTGGTGCTGTTCTTCCTCATCGGCGCTGTGTCGCTGCTGGCACTGAGCCGCAAGCTCGACACCGCGGTGCTGATGGTCGCGGTGGCGGGTGCCGGGCTCGGGTCGATCGGCAGCAGTTCGCTCGCCTACGGCTACGTCGCCGCCAAGTACCCCGCGTCGTGCCGAGGATCGGCTGTCGGCGCCAGCATGGGGCTCGGCCGGGTCGGTTCCATCCTCGGCCCGTCCATCGGCGGCTGGGTCGTCGGCTCCTCGCTGGGCAGCCACTGGAACTTCTACGTCTTCGCGATTCCCGCGGTGATCGCCGCCGCCATCGTGATCCTGATGCCCGCGTCGACGGTCGACGACGAGGTCGAGCGGGTGCGAACCGCTGATCCGGATCCGGGCGGGATCGTCGAGCCGGCCCGCTAACCGCAGGACTTCGCACACGCGGAGCCGCTAGGTCGTCATCGCGTCGGCGGGCAGGCGGGTCAGGCCGAGTCGGACGCACTGCCGTAGCAACGGTGCGAGAGTGCGTTCGGCCTCGTCCCGGCGCCCGGCCCGCCGCAGCGCGGAACCGAGCAACAACCCGGCGCGCAACCGCGCCAGCGGGCGGCGGTCCGCCTGCGTGCTGGCGAGGAGGAGTTCGGCGCGTGCCACCGCGCGTTCGTGTTCGCCGCCGTCCGACAACAATCGGATGGCGGAGTCCTCGTCGAATTCGTCGATGGCGGTGACGATTCCGTCGTCGTGGCGGATCGCGCGTGGGATCAGCAAGGCGTCGGCGATTCCAGGACCCAGGTCGAAGCCCGCGCGGACCTGTTCGTTGTGCAGGCGTGCGGTCAGTCGAGGCAGCTCTAGGCGTTCGGCGGCCGACAGGCCTTCCACCAGGAGTTCCCGCGCGCCCTCGCGGTCGCCGCGCAGCGCCCGCGCACCCGTTCCGTACGTGGCAAGCATGAAATCCACACCGCCGCCACCTTCGGCCGACAGTTCCCTGCTCTTTGTGAGCAGATCTACAGCGGTATCGAGATCGCCTGTCTCATAACACAACTCGCCGAGCAGGGCGCCGGCCAAACGGGTGGCGTGCGCCGCCGGTCCCATCGTGGCCCGCGCGGTGTCGAGCGCACGGGTGAACAGCTCCTCCGCGCCCGCGATGTCGAGTTGTTCGCGGGCCGCGAGCCCGGCGAAGCACCGACCGTAGACGGACAGGAAGGGGCCGGTCGCCTCGTGGTACGGGGCGGCCCAGAGTTGCCGCCGCCGCGCCTCGTCGAAGTCGAAGCGCTGGATCGCGGCGAAGGTGGCGATATTGGCGGCCACGCCCGGAATCCGGGGGGAGAAGCCGTCGGGACGGGTCAGCGCCTGCCCGATCAGCCCGTCCAGTGCCGATACCCGGTCGGCGAACATTTCGCGGACACTGATCGCCACGTCGGCCTCGGCCCGCAGATCCGCGCGGTCGGCTTCGTCGGCCTCGGTCAGTGCTGCCTCGAAACGGGCAAGGCATGCCTCGGTGGCCCCGGGCCTGCGCAGAACCAGGTTCACCCACACCGCGAACAGCTGGATCCGCGGTCTTGTGCGGCAAACACTCGCGGGAAGCTTGGCCAGAATCCCGTGCAACATCGCCATTCTGGACCGTTCCAGCAGGTAGCCCGCGCCTTCCTCGACGAGATCGGCCGCGTGGTCGGGGCTTTCGGCGGCGAGGGCGTGTTCGACCGCGTCGTTGAGCAGATGATGACGGGCGAACCACTGGGCGGCCCGCAGCCGCAGCCCGGCGAGCTGTCCGGGGCGGTCCTGGGTCAACCTGCGGCACAGGTACCCGGCGAAGAGCTGGTGGTAGCGGTACCAGTCGCTGCCGGGGCCGGTCGGCACGAGGAACAATCCCCGTTCGGCGAGGTCGGCGAGTACGTCGGCGGCATCGGCGCGGCCGGTCAACGCGGCCGCCAGCCCGCCACAGATCCGCTCGCAGATCGAGGTCGTCATGAGAAAGTCGAGCGTTGCGGGTCGAGGGCGTCGAGCACGTTCTCGGCGAGGAACGCACCGATGTCGGGGTGGGTGGCGAGGCTGTCGAGCAGATGCCCGGTGTCCTGGCCCGAGCGCAGTGACAGCACCGCCAGTTGCAACGCGGCGATCCATCCGTCGGTCGCCCGGGTCAGCGCGAGGACTTCCGCCGTGTCCAGGCGCACATCCTCGGCGTCGTCGAAGCCCGCCGCGGCCAGTTCCGCCGGAATTCCCGAAGCGGAACTGCGCTGTGTCGACTCGATGTCGGCCATCTCGGCTCGATTCGGTACTGCTCCGGAACGGTGCGCGGGTGCGCTCACCTCTACGAAGGCGACCGCGGTGCCGACCGAGATGCCCGCCTCTTCGATTCGCTCGGTGGTGGCGAAGCCCACCGAGCCCACCGGCAGGCGGCCCCATGCCAACGAGACGTCGGCGTTGATGAATTCGAGTCCATTGCTGCCGAGGTTGTGGATCCGCTGCTCGGCGGCGCGTGCCAGGGCCGAACTCACCGCGAGCCCACGCATGTGGTCCTCGCCCCACCCGCTCGCGGCTTCGGCCTGGGGGATCAACTCGATCCCCTGTCGGCTGTACTGTGTGCGGAAGAATGCTCCGGTCATCGGTGCCCCTCTCGGATCGCCTTAGCCATAATATTAAATATATGATGATGTCGTGTTCTGAACAGTAGATCTCCCGAGGCCCTTCTGATCCCCCGGGGGCCTCGGGCCACGACGTCGGTCACTGACG
The DNA here is from genome assembly GCF_030767025.1 of Nocardia sp. CC227C. Lineage (GTDB taxonomy): Bacteria > Actinomycetota > Actinomycetes > Mycobacteriales > Mycobacteriaceae > Nocardia. The sequence continues at coordinate 223,981 of NZ_JASITE010000006.1, forward strand.
GCGTATGCCACATCCCTGCGCCCCATCCCTGCGGTGACCGACGTCGTTTCCATGGGTCGGTGCTGCGCGATCGTGCTCCGGGGCCGCATAATGCGTAAGTGCCGAACGACAAAGACTCACTGGATGCCGACTTCTCGCCGCGGGCATTGCCCCGCCGGGCGAATTCGCAGCGTCAGCAGTTGTCCGAAGACGTCGCGAGCTACGTGCGGGAACTGATCATCTCCGGACGTGTGCGCGCCGGTGAGTTCCTGCGTGCCGAGCCGATCGCCGAAGCGGTCGGAGTGAGCAACACGCCCGTGCGTGAAGGCCTTTTGCTGCTCAGCGGTGAGGGGTTCGTCGAACTGGTCCCGCGTCGCGGATTCATGGTGTCGGCGTTCAGTAGGCAGGATGTGCGCGATCTGTTCTGGGCGCAGGCCACGCTCGCAGGTGAATTGGCCTCGCGCGCAGCAAAGTCCATATCACCGCGCCAACTCGCCCACCTGGCCGATGTGGTCGCCGAGCACGAACAGGCGGTCGCCGAAGGGGCCGACCTCGACCGCATCGTGGCACTCGGCCACGAATTCCATCGCACTGTGAACCTGGCCGCGGATTCGCGCCGGCTCGCGCTGCTGTTGCGTTCGATCGTCAAACAGTTGCCCAATCGGTTCTACGGAAATATCGAAGGCCATGCCAACGAGTCCCTCGATTTCCACCCGGCCATCCTCGAGGCGCTGCAGAAGCGTCGCGCGAAGACGGCGAGCAGCTTGATGCGCGACCACATCATGTCCGGCGCCGACGAACTCATCGCCATGCTGGTGAAGCAGGGAATGTGGTCGACGCCGGAGAAGTCGACCGCCTAGACCGAGTGTCCAGGAAGTTGGACACTCGCCGCGCCGGTTCACGCGCAGCATGGGTGGAGCAGGACCCTGCAGCAATTGGACAGGAAGGCACCGTTCAACGATGAGCACTACCCCCGATCAAGCCACCAAAGACCTCGCGGACAACTGGGTCAATGCCCTCACGAACATCGATCTCTTCAAGGAGATCAGCCACGACGACTGCCTCGTGTGGCACAGCGCCGACGACAAGTGGGTCACCGTGGCCGATGCCGTCGCGGCCGTCTACGAGCGTTCCGCGGATGGTGCCGTTCCGACCTTCGTCTCCCTCGGGGTCACCTACACCGAGCACGGGTTCTTTCACGAGTGCACGACCGAGGTATCGATCGGTGGTCAGGAGATGAAGCTGCACCTGCTGCAGAATGTTGAGGTCCGCGACGGCAAGGCCGCGCGGGTCCGTGAGTACATCGGCCCGGAGATGGGCGTTCAGCCCTGATCCCGGGTTCTTCGCGCTGGGGGCCGGTGTCGTGACCGGAATGGTCACGACACCGGCCCTGTTCGCTCGCCTAGGGGGTGATAGCGACCACCGGCCCGTCGGACATGACCACGGCGGTGTCGACCGAGGGCCAGCCGGAGGGCGTGAGGCTGCCGTCGTCACGGATCGTGTAGGTGTGCACCCGCGTGGTCACCTGGGCGGTCAGCACGTCGACGAGGTACAGCGTCTTGCCGTCGGGATGCAGGGCGGCCTGGCCGGGCAGGGTGGCCGGGGGAGCCGCGTACGGTGAGCCCGGGAGTTCGACCAGTCGCCCGTCCGGGTGCAGAGCGAATCCGGCGATCGACTGGCCCATGGCGTTGGGGACGTACAGCCGGGTGTTGTCCGCGCTCACCACCGCGCCGTGTGGAACGCCGTGGGTCGGATACGGCGAGCCAGGAGTCGGCGTCAGCTGCCCGTCGTCACCGATCACAAAGCCGGACAGATCGAAGCCGAACTCGTTGCTCACATAGAGGTATCGGCCGTCTCGGCTGAACCCGGGAGCGACGGGGCCGAGCTTCACCTCGACGGCGCCGAGCGGGGTCATCGTGCCGTCCGGCGAGATCGCGTAATTGGACATTGTGTTTCCGAGGTAGGTGACCACCCGGAGGAACCGTCCGCTGGGGTCGACGGCCGCCATACCGACCGCGCTGAACCCGTCCACCGGAACGGTCGGCGCTCCGGTGGGAACGAGCGCGCCGGAGGGCCTCACCGCGAACGACTCGACGTGGCCCGGCGCTCCGCCGACCACGACGAACAACTGCTTACCGTCCGGGCTGAGAGTCGCGGCGGTCGGCGGCCCGCCGACGGTGATGTCAGCGCCCGGGACCGGATGCAGGGTCCCATTGTCGTCCAGGCGGTATCCGGAGACACCGAAGTCGCCGGCGTGCGGAACGTAGACGGTGCGCCCGTCCGGGGCGAGCACCAGCGAGAGGACTCCGAAGCCGGTGGGAAACGGGCTGTTCGGGACGTTCGACAACGTCCCGTCCTCGGCCACGCGCAGGACGCTGATGCCCATCGACGCCGTGCCCGCGACGACCAGGAAGCGGGAATCCGCGGCCGACGCGGGGGCAGGTGCTGTGTTCCAACTGGAAACGCTGAGCAGCATTGCGATGAAAGCCATTGTGGCGCAACGGCGTAGTCGCCTGGTGGTCCGGGGGTGGCAGGGCAGGGGGAAGGGAGTCATCGGTGATCTCCTCGATGAGATGCGGAGTCGACGATCGAGACAAGAGGATCGCGGACAACCTGGAACGATCACATTTTGTCCATGATCTGACAACCCTGGTTGTGCGCCGTGACAACCGGTGAGCTGGTCTCGTTGCCCGATTTCAAATAACAACCCGAACCGAGAAAGCACAGTATATTGTGCAGAATCAGGGCAGGCGACGAGGCCTGCCCGATACAGGAGGTACCGCATCCTGATGCTCAGGTACGCATTCACACCGCGACGTGTCGCCGCGGGCGTGGCCGTCGCGCTCGCCCTGTCGCTGTCTCCGGCCCTCGCGCATTCGGCACCCGGCGAGGCGCCGCGCTATCTGCTGGTCACCGGCACGGGTTCGTCGAACATCAGCGTTCTGCGCGTCGACGGCAACGGCGCGCTCACCCAGGTGCCAGGTGCACCGTTCGCCAGTGACACCGGCTCTCTCACGTTGGAGATCACGCCGGACGGCCGCCGGGTCTACACCGGACACGTGGTCTCCGGCTCGATTATCGGTTACGACTTCGGCGCCGACGGTTCGATGCACGAGATCGCAGGCAGCCGAATAGATTTCGGCGCTCCGGTGATCGGTGTGACGATCACCCCGGACGGCTCCCGGCTGTTCGCGACCGTCGGCTCGCTGACCACCGAGGTCCGATCCTTCGACATCACCGCCTCCGGCGTGCTCGTTCCCACCGGCGCGCCCGCCACGCCGGTACCCGGAATGAGCGGCCTGAGCCTGCCGCAGGTGACTCCCGACGGGCGCAACCTGATCGTGAGCACGTTCATCGGCGCCACGGTGACCAGTTACGCCATCAATGCCGATGCCTCGCTCACCCAGGTCGGACCGACCATGGCGACCGGTGAGCGCCCCGCGCTGCCCGCCATCACCCCGAACGGTCGCTACCTCTACATCAGCAACGAAGGCAGCGCCACCCTGTCCGGGTACGTGATCGCACCGGACGGCAGCCTGTCGAACGCGCCGGGTTCGCCGTACCCCACCGGTGCCACCCCGCACGGCTCGGCGATCACGTCCGACGGCACACGCATGTATGTGCCCGCGTCCAGCGGTGGCCAGGTCGACGGCTTTCGTATCGGTGCCGACGGCGCGCTCTCGCCGCTGCCGGGTTCGCCCTATCCCGCACCGGGCGGAACGATCCCCGGCCGGGTGGTGCTCAGCGCCGACGAGGACGAGCTCTGGGTCATCGATTCCCTCACCGTGAACGGGACGGCGAGGGTGCACACCTACAACGTCGCCGCGGACGGCAGCGTCGCCCCGTCGGACCTGCCCGCCGTCGACACCGGCGTGGTCTTCCACGACGGCCCGTCGGCCCACCTGAGCCCAGCACGATGACGCCTCGCGGTGGGCCGCACGGCCCACCGCGACGTCCACGCCAGTCCACCCCGAGGAGAACCGCTGTGCCGTCGGCCGATGCAGAGTCGAGCGTCGAGGACACCCGTTCCGCCAGCTCACGGCGCCCGTTGCGGGGCCGGTTCGGTACGAGTGTGCGAACCCGCGTGCTGGCGATCGCCCTGATCCCGAGTCTGGTGCTGCTGTCGACCGGCGCGGTCGCGGTCACGCTGGTCGGGCTCCGGGCGCAGTCGGTCAAGGAATGGGCCGACTACCGGGGCACAGTGATCGATCCGCTGCTGCGGTTCGTCACGTCGATCCAGGCGGAACGGCTGGCCAGCGTCACCGCGCAGGAACACGCGCCGGGCGCGGACGCGGAACTGCGCACCAGCCGCGACGACACCGACCGCGCGATCGCCGAGACGGGCCGGATCGCCTCGGCGGCACAGGATATAGATCAGGACACCGGTGCCGAGTCCATCCAGGCGCTGTCGGATCTCATCGGTCGGATGCAGGTGATCCGCGAATCGGTCGACAGCAGGCGGGCGACCACCGTCGACGTCGACCAGTATTTCAGCGACCTCATCGCGGCCATGCTCGACGCGGGCCAGGACTCCGCACGGTTGAAGTCCTCCGACACCACGACGATGGACGCCGAGATGACCGCGATCGAGCTGCTGCGCGCGGCCGAAAGCCATTCACGCGTGGTGAGTCTCGTGGCCGCGGGGACCGCGGCGGCCGAGGGGCTGTCGCCGTACGAGCGGCGAGTGCTCGCGCAACATATCGGTGTCTACCGCAAACAATTCGAGCTCGTCGATACCCGCTTGTCGACCGCCGTGCGCACCAGCGTCCGCTCCCTTACTGGCGGCGCCGACTGGCGTGTCGGCACCACCGGTGAGGACGAGATGGCCGAGCGTGGCGAGCTGTCGATGCCGGTGCAGCAATGGCTGGCCGCCGAACGCGCGGTCGACACCCGCCTGATCGCGGTGATCCGGGATCAGTTCCGGGCGACGGTCGACGCGACGAGCGCGGCGGCCGACCGCATGATTGACCGGCTGCTCTTCGTCTCGGCGATCATGCTCGTCGTCACCATTTTCGCGGTATCGGGCTCGCTCGTTCTGGCCAACCGGTTGCTGCGCCGCCTGCGCACTTTGCGCTCGGCCAGCCTCGAGCTCGCCAACGACCGGCTGCCCGATCTCATCCGTCGCATCCACAACGGCGAACAGATCGATGCGCAGGCCGAAACCGCCCCGGTCGACCGGGGACGCGACGAAATCGGCCAGGTGGCAGAGGCTTTCGCTGTCGCCCAGCGCACCGCGCTCGAGACCGCGGTAGGTGAGGTGAGCACCCGCAACGGCTTCAACAAGGTGTTCCTCGACATCGCGTTCCGCAGTCAGGCGCTGGTGCGCAGGCAACTCGACGTGCTCGACGTCGCCGAAGCCCGCCAAGACGACCCGGAAGACCTCGAGCTGCTGTTCCAGCTGGACCACCTGGCCACACGCGCGCGCCGCAACTCCGAGAACCTGCTCATCCTCGGTGGTCGCGCACCAGGACGTCGCTGGCGCAACCCGGTGGCGCTCGAGGAGATCGTGCGCAGCGCGGTGTCCGAGACCGAGGGGTACGCGCGGGTGAGCGCGATCCGGTTGCCCGCGGTCAGCGTGCTCGGCGCGGCCGTCGCCGACCTCATCCACCTGCTGGCCGAACTGATCGACAACGCGACCGCGTTCTCCCCGCCGGACGCTCCGGTGGCGGTGCACGGCAACTCGGTCGGCAGGGGAGTGGTGGTCGAGGTCGACGACCAGGGCCTCGGGATCTCCTTCGAGGAACGGGAACGCCTCAACGCGATGCTGGCCGAGCCGCCACAGTTCCACGAGATGGCGCTGGCGGGGCACCGCCATCTCGGGCTGTTCGTGGTGAGCAGGCTCTCGGCGCGCCACGGCATCTCGGTGACCCTGCAGGAATCGCCGTACGGTGGTGTGCGCGCGACCGTGCTGGTGCCGTGGGCCGTGCTCGAGGCCGGAGACGACAACCCGACAGCGGCGGTCGAACCCGTGCACAGCCATGACGCGGTGCACCGTGTTCCCGGCGTCACCGCGTTGCCCGGCGCGCCGCGGCCCGATCCTGTTCCGGCGCCTGCCTTACCGGAGCAGATCCGCCGGGCCGAGCCGGTGCGGCGCAACGGGTATCACGCGGCGAGCGACGAGCCGCCGGCCAGGCTCGACGGTCCCTCGCTCGCCGAGGTGGACCACCGGCCTGCCCTCCCGAGACGTGAACGACTCACACACCTGTCGCCCCAGCTCAGTACCGATGTGGAAGAAGAGGATTCGTACAACCAAGCGCCCGGCGGTGCAGCGCGCGTCCGAGCGCCGGAGACGGTACGCACGGCGATGAGTTCGCTGCAGAACGGCACGCGACGGGCTCGCGTGCGACCACCCAACTCTCATCCGTAGAACGGTCAGAACATGAACGAGGACATGATGGTTCGTCACGCCCCGGCGGGCACCCTCGACTGGTTGCTCACCAACCTGGTGACAATGACATCCGGCGCCGAACACGCGGTGGTGCTGTCCGCGGACGGATTGGCACTGGCCGGATCCGACGGTTTCGAGCGGGAGGATCTCGAACATCTGGCCGCCATGTCGTCGGCCCTGCACAGTCTGGCTCGTGGGGTCGGCACGCGCTTCGGCAAGGGGCCGCTACACCAGACCGTCGTCGAGCTGGAGCACGGCTATCTGTTGGTGACCGAGGCAGGCCACGGCGCGTGTCTGGCCCTGCTGACCGACGCCGACGCGGATCTGGGCCTGATCGCCTACGAGATGAACGTGATCGTCGGCCAGGTGCGTGAGCACCTGTCGGCCGCGCCGAGAAACTCGATATCGACACGAGTGCCGTGAGTGAGGGGCCGAACGAGGTGTGGGGCTACGAGGACGACGACCCGGGGCCGCTGGTTCGGCCGTTCGCGCTGACCCGAGGTCGTGCCGGCAGGGATCTGTCGGACCTGGACATTCTGACCCTGGTGATCTCGGTCGGCTACGACTCCGACGTGAACAAGCTCGACCGCGAATACGCCCAGATCTTTCTGCTGTGCCGCCATCAGCCGATGTCGATCGTCGAAATCGCCGCCCACCTGAAACTGCTGCTGGTCACCGTGAAGGTGCTGGTCAGCGACCTCATCGCGGCAGGCTATGTGATCTTCCGATCTCCACCGAGGGCCGAAGCGGGCCCCGACCCCGAACTATTGCAGGCGGTACTGGATGGCATACGTAACCTCTGACGGACGCGGTCCGGCGGTCATGTCCACCGAACTGGCGGTGAAGATCCTGGTGGCCGGGGGATTCGGCGTCGGGAAGACGACGATGGTCGGTGCGATCAGCGAGATCACCCCGTTGCGCACCGAGGAGCAACTCAGCGAACTCAGTAGCTCCGTGGACGACCTGCGCGGGATCGAAGCCAAGCGAACAACCACCGTCGCACTGGACTTCGGCCGGATCACCATCAATCCGCGGGTGATCCTGTACCTGTTCGGCACGCCGGGGCAGGACCGGTTCTGGTTCCTGTGGCCGGAGCTGTCGCGTGGGGCGCTCGGCGCGGTGGTGCTGGTCGACACCCGACGGCTGGCCGACAGTTTCGCCGCGGTGGACTATTTCGAGTCCAGGCGGATCCCGTTCGTGGTCGCGGTGAACTGCTTCGACGGCGCGGACCGGTACGCCCCCGAGGAGATCGGCGCCGCCCTCGGCGTGCCGACCCAGGTGCCGATCATGCTGTGCGATGCGCGCGACCGAGCTTCGTGCAAGGAGGTGCTGGTCTGCCTTTTCGAGTGCATCATGGCGAGCACTACGGCGATGCGACCGCGTTCGGTGTGAATTATCAAGTAGCACAACGACTCTGGCCGCCAATGACGAAAGCGGAATATATATTATTCGGTATCCGGAATTCCGGATGCGAACCTCACCGAAAGGTCCAACCAATGAGCGATCTGCTCGACCTCGTCAACGTGCACTACGCCGGACTCGAAGGCGGCGATCTGGAACTGGCCGCGAGCCCGTTCACCGAGGATGTGGCGGCGCAGTTCCCGTCCGGCCCGCTCACCGGCATCGAGGCGCTGCGCGGCATGATCGGCGCTTTCATCACCGCGTTCCCCGGAATGAAGATCGAGCGTCGCAACACCTGGGTCGACGGTGACACCGCGATCGCCGAGATCGTCTTCACCGGTGTGCAGACCGGACCGCTGGCGACCGCCGACGGTGAGGTGCCGCCGTCCGGTCGCACGGTGACCTTCCCGCTCATCGACACCTTCACCCTGCGCGACGGCAAGGTCGCCGAGCACCGCGTGTACTGGGACAACGTCAGCTTCCTGACCCAGCTCGGTCTGATGCCTGCCCAGGGCTGAGTCGGGTTCGGCGCGAGACCCCTTCGGCTCCGGCCGGAGGGGTCTTTCGCTTGTTCCTGCCGCCGGCCGGTGTGCAGTTTTCTGGACATTTCGCTTGTGCTTCACGTCATAACCTCCCGGTATGACCTCTGATTCAATGCCGACAGATGGTTCGGGGACACGGCGCGCGCGAGCGGGCTGGGTGCTCGCTCTCGCGGCGACCGTTCTGCCCGGCTTCACGGCGACAGCTGCACCCGCGGTGGCCGACCCGGGCGGTTACCACATCTACGCCCACGGATTCCTGAGCAATGGCATCGTCGGTTACAACGCCTCCGACATCGACCAGCCGGCGCCGATCCAGGGCAAGCCGATGCCGGGCGCGCTGAACTGGCCACAGGCGCCCAGCCCGGACGGGCGATTCCTGTTCGTCGCCCCGGGAGCGAACCCCCAGCTGATCCCCTACGCCATCGGCGCCGACGGCGAACTCGCCGAGGGAACGCCGCTCCCGCTGCCCGACGTCCCGGTGGACATCATCTTCGCGCCGAACAGTCGCGACGCCTACGTCGTCGTCGGTCTGCAGAACGCCCAAGTGATTCCGGTACGCATCGGCGCCAACGGCACTCCCACCCTCAATGGGTCGCCCGTGCCCTTCGGGGAGTCGCTCGACGGCGTCGCCTCGGGCACCGTCTCCCCGGACGGCAAGCAGTTGTACGTGGCCAGTCTGCTGCCCCGTCAACTGCTGGTGTTCGACATCAATGCCGACGGTTCCGTGTCCCCGGTCAAGCAGCGCGTGTCGACCGGGTTGAATCCGATCTACCCTCGGGTCACCCCGGATGGCAGGCACGTGTACGTCGTCAACGAGATCAGCGGTTCGGTGTCGGGCTTCGCGCGGGCCGGCGACGGCACGCTGACCGAGATCGCGGGCTCGCCGTTCCCGACCGGCATGCTGCCGCACGTGACGAGCATGACGCCCGACGGTCGCTTCCTGTATGTGCCGAACATGGGGTCGGGTCACATCAGCTCCTTCGCGGTGGAGTCGAACGGTGCGCTCACCCCGTTGCCCGATGTCGCTTTCGCACCGGAGAAGCCCGGCACTTTCGCCGAATCCTCGGTGATGTCACCGAGCGGTGACGTGCTCTGGGCGCTCGGCACCGACCCACTGCGGGGCGGGGAGGAGATCTTGCGGCGGTTCGCGGTCGGCCCCGACGGCATCCTCGATCTGGATGAATCCGTCGCGGTCTACACCGGTACCTACGTTGCCGACGGCCGAACCTTGTCGCTGGTTCCTCGTCGCTGATCTGCGCCCGAAAGACCCCTCCGGCATCGGCCGGAGGGGTCTTTCGCGTATCGGTGGCTATGGTCAGCATCACCTCAGTTACGCAACTTAGTTGTTCAATTTAGTTGTATGGTTAGCTAATGACTTCGGTACCTTCCACTGCCCGTGAGCTGGGTGAAGTCTTGCACCCGGTCGCTCGCCGACTGCTCGCCGGACGGACGATCTCGGCCGGAAAGCTCGGCGTTCTCGGCTATCTGGCCACCCACGGCCGCGCCACCGCAACCACGTTGGCGACCGTCCAGACCGTCAGCCCGCAGGCCATCGCCACCGCCGTGCGCGAACTCGAATCCCTCGGACTGGTACTGCGTACCCCGGACAGCGATGATCGCCGTCGCGTCTGGGTCGAACTCACCGAGGCCGGTCGCGACCGGCTCGTCGAGGAGCGAGCGGCGGGGCTGGACTGGCTGGGGCGGACCATCGACGAGCGACTGACCGAGGCGGAACGCGCCGCTCTCGACGCGGCGCTGCCCGCGTTACGGAAACTGGCCGCCGCGGGACCGACCGAATGATCGCGGCGCCACGATTGACCCCTGCCCTCGTCTACACGGCGCTGACCTCGGCCATCGTCAGCTCGCTCGGCATGCTGCTGGTACCCGCGATTTCGAACGAGATGCAGGTCGACGTCAGCGCGGCGCAGTGGATGCTCACCGTCAACCTGCTGGTCGGCGCGGTGACGACCCCGGTCATGGGCAGGCTCAGCGACGGCCCGCACAAGAAGCGGCTGCTGCTGTGGTCGCTGATCATCATCCTGATCGGGTCGGTCGTCGCGGCCGTGGCCACCGATTTCGCGGTGTTCCTGCTCGGGCGCGCGTTGCAGGGGCTCAGTTACGGCATCGTGCCGGTGACCATCGCCCTCGCCCGCCGACATCTGCCCGCCGACGACGTGCGTAACGGCATTTCGACGCTGTCTGTCACGGTGACCACCGGTCTTGGTCTCGGCTACCCGCTCACCGGGATCTTCGCCGATCTCTTCAGCTATCGCTTCGCCTTCTGGGCGGCGGCACTGTTCCTGCTGACGACCGTGCTCGTGGTCTGGAAAGTGGTGCCGGACGGTCCGGACGAGCGGGCCCCGCGCACGCCGTTCGACCTGCGCGGCGCCCTGCTGCTCGGCACCGGTCTCGCGGCGTTGCTGCTCGTCGCGGGCGAGGGCTCCCGGTGGGGGTGGGGTTCGCCGTCGACAATCGGCCTGCTCGTCGTCTCGCTGGCGATCCTGACCGTGTGGGCCCTGGTGGAACTGCGTACCGAGCACGCGCTGGTCGACCTGCGGGTGCTGCGCGCCGGCGACGCACTCGTCGCCAACGGCACCGCCATCGCGCTCGGTGCCGCGATGTACGCCTGTCTGTCGATCGCCAGTCTGATCGCGCAGGCGCCCGCCACCACCGGTTACGGCATCGCGATGCCGTTGTTCTGGGCCGGCTTCGTCATGCTGCCGCTGTCGGTGGGCAGTTTCGCGGCCAACCGCGTCGTGCGGGTGGTCTCGGCCTGTATCCCCATGCGCGCCTTGCTGATTCCCGGTGCCGCCCTGGTCACCGCGTCCAGCCTGCTGCTGTGGCTGGCCCACGACGAACTCTGGGAGATCCTGCTCGGCATGTTCGGCTTCGGTGCGGGCATCGGCACGACCTACGCGGCGATGCCCGCGCTGATCGCACGCAGCGTGGCCGACCGTGAGCTCGGCAGCGCGGTGAGCTTCAACCAGGTGCTGCGCACCGTCGGCGGTTCGTTCGGTAGTGCGATGTCCGGCGCGGTCCTCGCCGCCCACCTCGCCTCCGACGGCTACCCGAGCAGCACCGGCATCGGCATCGCGTTGGCCGTCGGCGCCGTCGGCTGCACCGCGGTCCTCACCGTCCTCCTGGTCGCCCACCTGGCGACGCGCCGCGAACGACACCCCTGACCGGCAACGAGATCGGCCGCGGTCGCCATCTGGCAACCGCGGCCGATGCCGGGGACGAGCTCACGAACCGGCGTTGAGCTCCGTGGCGAACTCGCCGCCGATCCGGTCACCGATCCCGGTGAGGAACTCCCCCTCGCGCTCGCGGCTCACCCCGAACATGTCGGTGATGATCGAGGTGAGCACCGCGCCCGGCAGGATGGCGTTCGAACGGATGCCGGTGCCCTGGTTCTCCACGGCCGTTTGCCGTACCAAGGCCAGCACCGCGGCCTTCGCCATCGAGTACGCGCCGCCGTTCCACCCGGCCTGCAACGCGGCGACACTGCCGGTGGTGATGATCGAGCCCGGAACGCGCTGCGCACGGAACTGCCTGGCCGCGTACTCGTGTGCCGCGACATGGGCTTGCAGGTTCAGCGCCAGCGTGCGGTCGAGTCCCTCCGGAGTGAGGTTGTCGATCGGCGAGAGATCCACGGCGGCACCGGCATTGCTGAACATGACATCGAGGCGGCCGAAGGTGTCCACCGCGGCTCCGACGGCGGACTCGCCTGCGCCGCGACGGTGACATCCGTGCGCACGAACAGCGCCGAATCATCCAGGCGGGCGGCGGCCGCCGCTCCGCGTTCCTCCTGGATGTCGGCGAGTACCACCTTCGCCCCGTGTTCGACGAAGGTTTCCGCGGTGGCCAGGCCCATCCCGCTCGCCGCACCGGTGATGACGGCGACCTTGCCGTCCAACAGGTTCACAGCGGCCACTGCAGGTGCTTGACTTCGAAGAATTCGCGGAAGCCTTCTTCGCCGCCCTCCCTGCCGATGCCGCTGTGGCCGGGGCCGCCCCACGGGGCGTCGGGGCGCATACCGCCGCCGCCGTTGATGGTGACGGTCCCGGAGCGCAGGCGCCGCGCGAACTCGATGGCTTGTGGTGTGGGCCCCCAGATGTTGGCGTTGAGGGCGTATTTGACGTCGTTGGCCATGCGGACGGCGTCGTCGAGGTCGGTGTAGGGCATGACCACACCGACGGGTGCGAACAGCTCCTCCTGGGCGATCTCGGCTTCGTTGGGTACCCCGGTGACCAGGGTCGCTTCGAGGAAGAATCCGTCGTCGAGGCCTGCCGGTCGGCCACCACCGACGGGGACCTCGGCGCCCGCGTCACGTGCTCGGGCGAGGAACCCTTCGACGTTGGCGCGGTGTTCGCCGGTGATGAGCGGACCGAGGACGGTGTCGGGCGCGAGTGGGTCACCGACGGTGAGGGTGCGCAGGAAGGCGCCGGAGCGCTCGACGTATTCGTCGAAGTCGGCCTGCGGCACCAGGGTTCGGGTGGTGGCTCCGCAGGCTTGGCCGCTGTTGCGGGTGAATCGCAACGCAGAGGCGGGGACCGCGCGTTCCAGGTCGGTGCCGGGCAACACGATGTTGGGTGATTTGCCGCCGAGTTCGAGGACGACCTTCTTCAAGGTGGGGGCGGCCAGTGTGAGGATGCGACTGCCGACGGTGGGGGAGCCGGTGAAGGTGACCATGTCCACTTCGTCGGCCGTGACGACCTGCTCGGTGACCGCCGGTGGTCCGAACACCAGGTTGACCGCGCCCGCGGGGAATCCGGCCTGTTCGACCAACCTGACGAACGCGGCGGTGAGCAGCACGGACTTGGGTGAGGTGACCAGCACCGTGGAACATCCGGCGGCGAGGGCGGCGCCGAGTTTGTAGGCGCTCATCATGATGGGCACGTTGTAGGCGACGATCGCGGCGACCACCCCGGCGGGTTGTCGCAGCAGCAGGCTGCTGGTGGTGATGGGGTCGTGGTCGAGGGGCATGGGTTGTTCGTAGCCGTCGCGGGGTCCACGGATGGCGGCGTCGGCGAACCAGCGGAAGAATTTCGCGGGCAGGTCGACGTGAAGGGTCGGTCCGCTGCTGATCGGGGTGCCGATCTCGGTTGCCGCGAGCTGCACCAGCGACTCCCGGTTCTGTTGCAGCAGGTCGGCCAGGCGGTGCAGCAGAGCGCCGCGCTCGACCGGACCGAGACGGCTCCACTCGCCCCCGTCGAAGGCGCGTCGGGCCGCCGAGACGGCCTCGCTCACCTGCGCGGGGTCGGTGGCGGGGGTGAGCGCCACCTGGAGCCCGATCGCGGGGTTGATCGTGGCGATGGGCTCGCCGTCACCATCGCTCCAACGACCGTCGATGTAACTGGCCGCCGCGCCGATCATGGTTGTCATGCGTGAATCCCTTTCGGGTAGAGATCAATTCGAGAAGGGGACGGTCAGCCCGCCATATAGCCGCCGTCGACGACGAATTCGCCGCCGGTGGCGTAGGCGGCGCGGTCGGACAACAGCCAGCACGCCATCTCCGCGATCTCCCGGGGCTGGGCGAGCCGGGCCGAGGGGATGCGCGCCATGATGGTGTCGCCGCTGCGGCGCTTGGCGTCCTTCATCAGGTCGGTGTCGGTGTAGCCGGGACACACCGCGTTGATCCGGATGGTCGGCGCGTACTCTAGTGCGGCGGTCTTGGTGAGCCCGATGACGCCGTGCTTGGCCGCCGAATACCCGGCGGTGGTCTTGAAGCCCGCCAGGCCCGCCAGCGACGCGGTGTTCACGATCGCGCCGCCGCCCTGGGCTTCCATCTGCGCCAATTCCGCACGCAGACAGAGCCATACGCCCTTCAGGTTCACCGCGATCGCGCGATCGAAGGCGTCTTCGTCCCACTCGCCGACGCGGCGGCCACCCTGGCCGATCTGTCCGCCGCTGACCCCGGCGTTGTTGAACGCGCCGTCGAGGCGGCCGTATTCGGCGACGACCGCGTCGATCAGTGCGTTCACCGCGGCACCGTCGGTGAGGTCGGCGGGTACGGCGAGAACCTCCCAGCCCGCGGCGCGCACGTGCTCGGCGGTGGTTTCGAGGCGATCCTTCGACACATCGGTCAGTGCGAGCCGCGCGCCTTCTTCGGCCGCGAGCAGCGCGGTGGCCGTGCCGATTCCGCCTGCGGCTCCGGTGATGAGAACGACTTTCCCGTCGAACAACATGGGAGTCCTTTCCGAACGAGAGATGGTGGGGGGAGGGCTTATCCGACGCGGGAGGCGGGCCAGTCGTGGGCGGGCGAACGCCACGCGGGCCAGTGGTCCTCGGGCTCCGGGCGCGTCACCGACACGTGGTGGAAGCAGCGCTGGCACTTCACGACCATGCGCGGGCCGAGGAAATTGGCCACGGGGTATCGGGCCAGCTCGGCGGCGCCACAGGCCGGGCACGCGCCGTCGACTGGCACGCGTTCGACGTACACGCGGTCGGTCTCGGGGCGGGGGAACAGGAGTCGATCGACAGACATGGGAGTGGTCCTTGTCTTTCAGAGGGTCCAGGTGAGGGGAGTGGCGACCGGCACCTGCCAGCGCCCTTCGGCACGCTCCGCCGCCAGACGCGCACGCTGTGCGGTGGTCGCCGCTTCGTCGACCGCGCCGTCACGGAGCACGACTCCGTAACCGGCAGCGGCGAATTCGGGGCTGACCAGTCCGGCCCGCACGTCGGCCGCGACCCTGTCAGCTTCGCGTTCGAGCGGGTCACCCCAACCGCCACCGCCACCGATGACGAACCGAAGGGCGTCACCGGCTTTCAGGATCAGGCCGGAGAACTTGCCCGTCTGATAGCGCGCGCCCCGACCGAACTCACCGTGGTTGGGGTCGGGCCTGCCGTCGGCGTCGAACATGCCGAACAACGGCTCGATCCCGCGAAGATCGAGCGGATCACCGTGCCGGGCGAGATCGAAATTCTCGATGTACCAACCGAACGCGGGAGCGCCCGCACCGCCGCCGTTGGAACCGGGGGCGCCGAGGCGGATCCGGTCGGCGGTGACGGTGACCATCGTGTCCGACTCGGCGTAGATCGAATACACCGAACCGGCGCCACCTCGATACTGCCCCGCACCGGCGGTGTCGACGACCATCTCGTGCTGGACGACGACCAGCGGACTTTCGATCTCGAGATGCTCCTGAACGGAGGTGCGGCAGTTGCCGATCGGGATCACGCAGAACGAGACACCGTCTTCCTTCCAGGTGCCGCCCCACCCGCCGCCGGCGAGTGCGAACGCACCCCACGGTGTGCCCTCGTGCCCGGCGCGGGTGTCGATGCCGCCGAGGCTGACGACCACCGCGGTGCCGGTGTCACAGGCGAAGGCCTCGTCGGTGGCTTGGCTCAGCGCCTGGGTCACCACATTGATGCCGCGAGCACCGATATCGGCGTGGTTGGAGCAGCTCGACGGCGGCAGCACCTGCACCACGCTGCCGGGCGGCAGAATCGTCTCGACCGGCCGCAGGGTGCCGCTGTTGACCGGCGTCGACGGGTCGACCATCAGCTTGACCGCCTCGATGCAGCGGGTGGCCTCACACCAGGCGGTACCGCAGTTGCCCAGCGGTTGACGCCCGGAACCGGAGAAGTCGATCTCCATCGAGTCGCCACGGACCTTCACGGTCACGTGCACCGGAATGGCCTCGTCGCTCACCCCGTCCTCGTCGAGGAAGTCCTCGGCGGTGTAGTCACCGTCGGGGATGCTCGCGATACCGCGGCGCATGCTCGCCTCGGTGGACTCGATGGCATAGCGCCCCGCCGCCCGGATCTTGTCCAGACCGCTGCGGGCGACGAGCTCCTGCAGCTGCCGTTCGCCGACGACCAGGCAGCCGTGCAGCGCGCGCAGATCACCCAGCACCAGCTGGGGCACCCGGTTGTTCTCGAGGATGAAGTTGAAGGTCGGCCGCACCGGAACGTCGTTGGCGTACAACAGCGTCGGCGGCAGCTTGAGCTGTTCCTCGAAATGGGTCTGGGTGCCGTTGGAGAAGCCGCCGGGGATCGCGCCGCCGAGGTCGACCAGGTGCGAGGTCGAGTGCAGCAGAAACTCCACGCGGCCGTTCACGAACACCGGGCGCAGCAGGTTCACATCCGACTGGTGGATGGTGCCGCGCCACGGGTCGTTGACGAAGATGACGTCACCGGGCTGCATCGTGTCGATGTCCCAGTCGTCCATTACGAAGTTGGCGATGTGCGGTGCGGTGAAGGCGTGCTGCATGCAGCCCTCCCACAGTGCGACAGTCTCCCAGCCGTCGTCGGTGCGCATGTGGATGGCGCTGGTGCAGTCGAGGATGTCGCGGCAGACCGGCGAGAAGGCGCTGCGCATCAGCGAATCCAGCATCTCGCGGGCGACTTCGATGAGGCCATAGCGCAGGATGTCGAGCTCGACGTCGACGGCGGGGCCGGGGGTTTCGATGGTGGTCATGGTTGCTCCTCAGGCCTGCGGCTCGATGATGAGATTGAGGTCGTCGTCCACGTGGGCCGCCCGGCCGGGCAGCACGAGGGTGGTCGCGAACTTCTCGGCGATCAGGGCGGGGCCCGGCACCGGGTGGTGGGGCGCGAGACGTTCGCGGACGTGGATCTGAACCTCGACGGGTTCGGTGGTTCCCGGCACGGTCAGCCGGGTGGTGCGCAGGAAGGACTCGCCCTGCTCGGGGGTGTGGTCGGCGGCGCCGAGTTCGCGCGGGATCACCGCGGTCACCTCGACGGTCGAGACGACGACGGGGATCTCCGGGGCCGCGAAACCGTAGGACTCCTGGTAGAACTCGTGGAATCGGGGGATCAGCTCGCCGACCCGCTCGGCGGTGATCGCACCCGCCTCGATCGGCAGCCGGTTGTCCCAGGTCTGACCGCGGTACATCGCGAACACGGCACGCTCGAAACGCAGACGCGAGACGTCGATGCCCTGGTCCCGCAGATCGGTCCGGATGCTGTCCTGCAAGGCCGTGAACGCGTCCTCCACCGCCTCGGCACGGTCGGGTGCGAGCGGGGTCATGATGGATTGCGCGCGGGTGACCATGAGATCGCTGCGCAGCAGACCGAGCGCGGAGAACTGACCCGGGCTGCGCGGCACGATCACTTTGTCCAAGCCGAGGATCTGGCCGACCCGGTCGGCGAGCATCGGTCCTGCCGAACCGGACGGTTGCAGCGCGAACTCGCGGACGTTGAGGCCTCGGTACACCGAGATGCTGCGCACCTTCGCCGCGATGTCCTGGCAGGCGATTTCGTAAGCGGCCGAGGCGAGTTCGAGCGCCGACATGTTCCACTGCTTACCGGTCGTGCGCAGCGCCTCGACGGCGCCGTCGACATCGAGCTGGATCGCGCCGTTGGCGAACAGGTCCGGTTGCAGGATGCCGAGCGCGGCACACGCGTCGGTGAGGGTCGGTTCCACGCCGCCGCGCTGGTAGCAGACCGGGCCGGGATTCGATCCGGCCGAGGCCGGGCCGACGGCGACGGTACCGAGCGCGCTGGGCCGGATCAGGCTGCCCGCGCCGGAACCGATGCTCTCGACGTCGACCAGCGGCATGGTCAGGGTCAAGCCCGTCTCGAGGGTCCAGGTGTCGGTGAGCGGGGTCTTGCCGCCACGGATCGCGGCCACATCGGTGCTGGTGCCACCGA
Source organism: Nocardia sp. CC227C (assembly GCF_030767025.1). Lineage (GTDB taxonomy): Bacteria > Actinomycetota > Actinomycetes > Mycobacteriales > Mycobacteriaceae > Nocardia. The sequence continues at coordinate 241,903 of NZ_JASITE010000006.1, forward strand.
CATCGATGGTGAGCAGGTTCGGCGCGCCGCTCTCGTTGGCGAGTTTGACGCTGCCGCTCACCCCGCCGACCGGGCCGGAGACGAGCTGGAACACCGGTGCGCGGCCGGCGTCGGCGAAAGTCGCGACGCCGCCGTTCATCATCATGATCCACAAGGTGCCCCGGTAGTCCTGCTCGGAGAGCCGGGCCATCAAACGCTCGAGATAACCGACTACCGCCGGGCCGACGTAGGCGTCGAGCGCGACGGTGGTGGTGCGTTCGTGTTCGCGCGTCACCGGGTACAGCGCCGAGGTCTGGATGTAGGCGTCGGGCAGTTCCTCGGCGACGATCTGGGCGGTGCGCTGCTCGTGCGCGGTGTCGATGTAGGAGTTCATCAGGCACACCGCCACCGATTGGGCACCCTGCTCACCGAGTTCGCGGGCGGCGCGGCGCACGGCGTCCTCGTCGAGCGCGAGCAGTTCGGTGCCGTCGTAACGCAACCGGCCCGGAACACCGAAGCGGGATTCGCGCCGCACGATCGGGCGTTCCTGGTGCGGGCGCAGCCAGGTGGGATCGTAGAAGCGGTCACCGAATTCGCGGTGCATGCGCCCGATGTCGAGCAGATCGCGGTGGCCGCCGGTGGCGATCAGGCCGGTGTGCGCGCCCGTGCGGCTCAGCAGCGCGTTGATCCCCACGGTGTGCCCGTGCACGATCTCGGCGACCTCGGGTACGGCCACCTCGATCGCCGCCAGCGCCGCGAGGACACCGACCTCCTGTTCGGTGGTGGACAGCACCTTGCCGTCGCGGACCTCACCCGTGGCTTGGTTCAGCCCGATGATGTCGGTGAACGTGCCACCGACGTCGATGCCGACGATCCAGTCGGCTTCCCGTTCGCTCTGTGTCATACCGCGCCTCCGTGCCGTGTGCGGCGGCTGTGCTGCCGCTCTATGTCACACGTCACTTTTCCGCTGCGCGGGCGCGGCGACATCTGGCGCGGGTAAGAGGTTCGTACGACCTTCGGCCGGTCTCGGTCGCATCAGGCGCGCAGCGACCCGGACGGGTCCGAGTTCCGCAACCAGATCGATACCGCTTCCGCGCGATTGGCGGCGCCCAGCTTGCGCAGCACGCGGGTGATGTGGGTCTTGACCGTGCCCTCGGAAATGGTGAGTTTGCGGGCGATGCGGGCGTTGGAGTCGCCCGCGGCGAGCAACCGGACGATCTGCACCTCCCGACGGGTGAGCACTTCGTCGTCGTCACGGCTCACCGCGATCGATCGGGTGACGGTGGGCCCCGGCGCCGACCACCTGCCCAACCCCTCGAACTGGGCGCGGATCGCCGACATCCCCTCCAGCATCGACACGCGAACCAGCTGTTGGCTCACCCCCTGGGCGAAGGTGGACAGCAACAGTTGGTCGACGTCGTCGAGCACGCGCTGCTGGTGATAACAGTCCCCGTGCACGAGGCCGACCACCTCACCGTCGACCAGCAACGGCGCGATCCCGTACGAGGACGACTTGGTGATCTCCGCCAGTGGGCGGTTCACCCGGGGATTGGCTTGCACCTCGTGCACAAGGACAGCGCGTGCGTCGACCACGGTGTCGTTCTCGACCAATCCGTGGTCGAGAATCGGCGGATTCTCGCGTCCGACCGCGACGATGTCGGCGGCCCACCGAGGGTCGCGGACGACATGCATCGTGTGCAATCGCCACACGCCGTCCACGGTGGAGACCAAGGCGCGGTCGAAACCGAGAGCACAGGTCGCCTCGGGAATCCGGGTGAGCAGCGAATCCACGGTGGTCTCCGTACCCAGTTCCGACAGCACGGCGTGCACCTTGCTCAGTCGCTTGGTCCGGTCGACCAGCTGGATCCGGGCCAGCGACGATTCAGCCGACCTGATCCGGTCGAGCAGACCTATCAATTCGGCCAGCCGGACGGGCGAGGAGTCCCCGGTGCCGAAGTCGCGCAGCGCGCGAGAGGTCACCATGTCCCAGAGCACATCGAGGCTCGGCCCGCCGGTGCACTGCTGGTGCTCGGCCGGGTCCAGATCGAGCGCCGAGTATGCGTGCTCGGCGATTTCGGCGATCGTGGAATTCAGCTCGGCGACACTGCCCTGGTTGCGTGCGCTGCACATGTTCGGCTCCTGTACTCCGCCGGAATTCGATAGTCGTGTCACGTCCCGCAACGGTCGGGGTGGCTGCTCGGGGCGGAATCGATGCCTGCCCGGGCAGCGGTCTCCGACGGCAGTTCACCGAACCGTTCGCGGTACTGCTGAGCGAAGCGACCGAGATGGAAGAAGCCCCACCGCATCGCCGCGTCGCTCACCGAAACGGCTCGGCCGGAGGACAATTCGTCACGCACGCGGTCGAGTCGCACCGATCGGACGTAGGCGCTCGGCGACATGCCCACCGCGTCGCGGAAGGCCAACTGCAGTGCCCGGGCGGTGACCCCGGCGCGGGCGGCGAGCTCGGCGGTCGAGATGTCGGCATCGGGATGAGCGTGGATGTAGGCGACGGCCTCGCGCACCCGCGTGTGCCCGATGCTCGGCGCGGCACCGGTGAGAATCGGGGTCAGCTGGCTCGGTGCGGTGAGCAGAATTTGCGTCATCAGTGTCGACTCGAGTTCGCGGCAGGCCAGCGGCATCGTCGACACCCCGCCTTCGCGGGCCAACTCGTCGTAGACGAACCGGGTCGAGGCCAGCAGGGCGCGGCCGGCGGGGGTGTCGATGGGGAAGGTGAGGTCGAACAGGACCGGCTCGGTGTCCCGGCGGCCGAGCAGCCGGGCCGCGTGGCGTTCGAACGGCACACGGCGCAGGTTGATGTGATAATGCTCGGCCTCGGCGCTCCACCGGATGGATACCGGGGCGTCGTGCACGAACGCCACGCCTGCCTCGCCCGCGCCGAACGACCGACGAGTGCCGTGTTGCGCCACGGTGCTCTGCCCGGCCACGGACAGATTCACGTGATAGCACGTCTGCATCGGCGGTCCGTCGATCCGGGCGTCGGTGCCGTAGGCCATCCGGCCGACGGTCAGGCTCGCCGAGCGCACCGTCTCCAGGGCGAAGTCGATCCCGCGACGCTCGTCGAGGACGAGCTCGTGGTGGGCGAAGGTGGCGGCCACATGGTCGTGGGCAGCGACTGGATCCTCCGTGCGAAAGGCGCTCACGCACGCCGCGGGTGCTGACGGCATCGGCAGACCCTCCTTTCAGGCGTGATGGGTATCACATAATCAATATAATATACTTTCTGCAATTCCAATTCTGCTTCGCTCGGCGGACACCGCACCTTCGCCGAGCGGATTGTGACCCAGGTCTCCCGATCCTACCGTCGTGCTCACGGCACCCAGCCGCCGATTCTTCGCCGCAGGAGGACCCGCCATGCCCGACGCTCCGACCCCACTCGAGGTGAACCGCGAACCCCGCGACGGCACCTGCCCACGATGTGGCGCCGCCGAATTGTGCGCGTATCCCGTTGTCGCCGAACAGGGCTGGGTGCAGGTGGTCAAGTGTCAGCGCTGCCTGCACTCCGTGTCGCGGGAACCCTGGCACCGCCTCGGACCCATTCAGCTGCTCGCCGACCTCGTCTGAGCACGAATCACTTCAGGAGACACCATGATCGCAGTCGATGTGGGCGGCACGTTCACCGATGTCGTCGCCTGGCGCGACGGGCGGATCCACACCGCCAAGATTTCCACCGACTACGCCGACGTCACCGGCCCGGTGCTGCGCGGCGCCGAAGTACTCGGCGTCACCGACGCGCCGGTGTTCAATCACGCCAGCACCCACGGCCTCAACGCCGTGATCACCCGGCAGCTGCCCAAGATCGGCTTTCTGACCTCCGAGGGCCACCGCGACATCCTCGACATGGGCCGCGTGTGGCGCCCGGCCGAGGCCATCCTCGACCCGCACTGGCGGCGCAGTTTCGGCGACGCCTCACGGCCGCTGGTCCAGCGTTACCTGAGGCGCGGCATCCACGAGCGGATCACGGCCGACGGCGGCGTGCTGTTCGCCCTCGACGAGGACCAGGCCAGGACCGAACTCGAGGTACTGCGCCGCTGCGAGGTCGCCGGTGTCGCGATCTGCCTCATCCACGCCTACGTCGACCCCGTGCACGAACTGCGCTTGCGTGAGCTGGTGCGCGAGGTGCTCGGTGAGGTGCCGTGCTCGATCTCGAGCGAGGTGTCGCCGCTGGCCAAGGAGTACGCCCGCGCCTCCACCACCGTGATCGACACACTGATGAAGATCATCTACTCCGATTACACCGCGGGGCTCGAAAAGGGATTGAGCGAACTCGGTTTCGCGGGCCAGCTCAATTTCGCCGACTGCGCCGCGACGTTGGTTCCGTCGGCCCAGGCGATGCAGCAGCCGTTCCGGATCGTCTTCTCCGGTCCCGCGGCGGGCACCGTGGCTTGCGCGCACTTCGGTGCGCTGATCGACGAGAACGATCTGCTGTGTGCCGATGTCGGTGGTACCTCCTGCGACATCAGTGTCGTCAGCGCAGGCGAGCCGTTCGTCAACACCACCTTCGAGCTCGAGCACGACCTCGTGGTCAACGCCCTGGCCAACGACATCTCCAGCATCGGCGCGGGCGGCGGCAGCATCGTGTCGATCGGTTCCGCCGGTGAGATCCAGGTCGGCCCCGACAGCGCGCGGGCACAGCCCGGACCGGCCTGTTACGGCCGCGGCGGCACCCAGCCCACGACGACCGACACCTGCTTGCTGATCGGCATCCTGGACGCCGACGACTTCGCCGGCGGCGAACTGCAGCTCGACGCCGACGCCGCCCGGCGGGCCTTCGAATCCCTCGACACCGAGCTGGATCTGGCCCACCGCGTTCGCTACGCCTACGAGATGGCGGTCAACAACATGGCCGAGGGCGTGTTCAACGTCGCCATCAAGAACGGTGTCGATCCCCGCGACTACAGCCTGGTCGCCTTCGGCGCCGCGGGCCCGATGCTGCTGCCCGCGGTGCTCGACACCGTGCAGTGCAAGCAGGTGATCGTGCCCCCGAATCCCGGCCTGTTCTCGGCGGTCGGATTGCTTTCCACCGACCAGGTTTTCACGGTCGACCGCAGTGCGTATCTGATGCTCACCGGCGAGGCCGCGCCCGCGATCGACACGTTGTTCACCGAGATGGAGGAACAGCTGCGGGCCCGCACCGGTGGCGGCTCGGTGCGGATGCTGCGCAGCATGGACGCGCACCTGGCGGGGCAGAGCTGGGAGACCCCGTTCGTGCCGGTGCCGAGCGGCACCATCGACGAGGCCGCCGTCGCCACCATGGTGTCGGCCTTCCACGACACCTACGAGGCCCGCTCGGGTAACCGCTTCGAGATCATGCCCGTCGAAGGCGTGACGTTCCGGGTGCGCGCGATCCTCGACACCCCCAAGGTCGAATACGCCGAGCTCCCGGTCCGGTCGGAGGAGGACGGTCCGCTCACGCCGACCCGCACCGTGACCCTGCGGTACCTGGGTGACCTCGACGCCGACGGTGTCGGCGCCCAGCAGGCCGACGTCTACGACCGTACCAGCCTGCGCGCAGGTGACGTACTCGACGGCCCCGCCGTGTTCGAGGAAGAACTGTCGACCACGCATATCGGCGCAGGGCAGCAGGCCACCGTCGGTGCGTACGGCGAAATCCTGATCCGGAGGAAGTGACATGTCCAGTCCGACCATCCCCACCACCCCCGGCTGCGCGACCTCACCGATGCTCAGTTCCGGGAGCGTTACGGCGCCGACCGGTTCAGCGCCACCGTGATCACCAACCGCCTGCGCTACGCCGTCGAGCACATGTCCACCGGTTTCATGCGTGAGGCGTTCTCGCCCATCATCCGCGACTGGTACGACTTCGCCTGCACCATCAGCGGTCCCGCGAACAAGGGCTACCCGATGGCCGTGGTCAGCAACAGCCTGGTGGTGTTCCTCGGCACCATGGGCGACGCGGTGCGCAACGCCGTGGAGGAGTACGGGCCCGAGAACCTGCGTCCCGGTGACGTTCTGATCTGCAACGACCCGTATCGCGGCGGCAGGCACGTGAACGACGTGGCGTTCACCCGCCCGGTGTTCGTCGACGGCGAGATCGTCTCCTTCGTCACCATGTGCGCGCACCAGCTCGACATGGGCGGCACGGTGCCCGGCGGCTTCTCGGCGACCAAGAGCAATGTCTACGAGAACGGCCTCGTGATCCCGCCCATGCTGCTGTGGGCACAGGACGAACCGGTGCGCTCCACCTTCAGCCTCATCTTCGACAACACCCGCTGGGGCGGCATGTTGCTGCCCGACTTCAAAAGCATCTTCCAGCAGCTGAAACTGGGGGAGCGGCTGGTACTGGAGAACATCGAAAGATACGGTCTCGCAGCCTATCTCGGCACGTTGGACTACTCCTGCGACACCTCCGCCGAGCGCATGCGCGACGCCATCGCGCTGGTACCCGACGGCGACTACGCGGGCTCGGCGCTGATCGACGCCGACGGTCTCGACGACACTGTCGACTACACCGTGCGGGTGCTCGTGCGCAAGCGCGGCGAGGACATGGAGATCGACCTGTCCGGCACCTCGCCGCAGGCGCGGACCTGCATCAACTGCGGTGTGCTCGACGCCAAAACCGCTGTGGGCGTGGCTCTCACGATGCTGCTCGACCCGAAGGTGCCGTTCACCTCGGGCACCTGGCGCAATGTCGACCTGGCGGTGCCACCGGGCACCATCGTCTCCTCGCTGCCACCCGACGGCGGCATCATGATGTTCTGGGAGGCCTCCGGCGCCGTGGCGTCGGCGATCTTCGACGCGCTCAACCCCGTCCTCGGCAAGCACGGCGTCGGCGGCGACTACGGCTCGACCAATACCCATAACGCCTCCGGCCTGCGAGCCGACGGCACCCCGTGGACCTCGGCCACCCAGTGCGGCGGTGAGCACGGCCCGTGGGGCGCCACCCACGTCGGCGACGGCGACAGCTACACCGTCCTGTTCACGCTCAACAACCTCGACCCCGCGACCGAGACGATCGAACGCGAGTCGCCGGTGGTGCTGTTGCGCAAGGAGCACGCCATCGACACCGGCGGCGCGGGCACCTTCCGCGGCGGCGCGGCCAATCTCAAGGACGCGCTGTGGCTCACGGCGGGCGCGCACTACCTGTCGCCGTTCCGCACCAAGCAGCCCTCGGGCGTCGGCGCCAACGGTGGACAGGCCGGGCCGACCGGGGCGATGTGGCTGTTCCCGCCGGCTGACGACGCGGCGAGCCTCGGCCTGCTCGGCACCGACGCACAGGTCTACGCCGACAGCGTGCCCGTCGCCGGGGTGCTCGATCCGGAAACCAAGGCCCTCGACCCGGTCGAAGGCCGCTACCACTACTTCGCCGCCGAACAGGTGTGGTCGACCGCACCGAACACCATCCTGCGGTGCCTCACCAATGGTGGTGGCGGATGGGGTGATCCGTTGCAGCGCGATCCCGAACGGGTCCTCGCCGACGTCCGCAACGAGTACGTGAGCATCCAGGCGGCCGCCCGCGACTACGGCGTGGTGGTCGAGGGCGACCCGCGACTCGACCCCGAGGGCCTGCGCATCGACCACGAGGCGACGGCGCGGCGGCGCGCCCGCCCGTCCGCCTGAGCTGCCGCACGAGACAGGAGAAACTGATGAAGGGGATCGTGTTCCCGGGTGACGGGACGACGGTACTGAAGGACTTCCCCGAACCGGAGCCGGGCCACGGCGAAGTGGTGGTGAAGATCCGTGCCTCGGGAATGTGCGGGTCCGACCTGCACTTCTACCACGGCGCGTTCGACTTCGACCACAGCGTGGTGCAGGGGCACGAACCGTGCGGTGAGGTGCACGCGGTCGGCCCCGGCGTCGATCCGGCGCGGTTCGCCGTGGGTGACCGGGTGATGATCCACCACTACTTCGGCTGCAACACCTGCCGCCGCTGTCGCGCGGGCTGGCCGCAGATGTGCGAGACCAGCCCCGCGGCGACGATGGCAGTGCACGTGAACGGTGGGCACGCGCCCTTCGCCCGGGTACCGGTGGCCGCGCTGCTGCCGATGCGCGAGGAACTATCGTTCAAGGCGGGCGCGGCGATCGGCTGCGGCACCGGCACAGCGTGGGGTGCGATCAAACGCGTCGGCGGCGTGGCCGACACCACCATGGTCGTGTTCGGGCAAGGGCCGGTGGGGCTTTCGGCGACGATGTTCGCCGCGTCGATGGGGGCCCGGGTGATCGCCGTCGACGTCGACGACCGCCGACTCGCCGAGAGCCGACGGTTCGGGGCCGACCTGGTGGTCAACTCCCGCGAGCGGTCGCTGACCGACGCGGTGGCCGAGTACACCGGCGGGCGGATGGCCGAGGTGGTGCTGGAGACCTCCGGACGCGCCGGTGCCGACGCCCTGACCGTGCTCGGCACCTTCGGCCGGGCGGTGTTCATCGGCCTGCCCGGCCACGTCGAGTTCACCACTCAGTCCGTCTACAAGAACCAGTGGACGCTGATGACGTCCTGGACCATGTCGACGATCGAACAGGCCCGCTGCGCCGATTACGTGGTGGCGCACCAGCTTCCGGTCGACGACCTGTACTCGCACACCTGGACCCTCGAGCAGGCCGAAAAGGCCTATCAGTGGTTCGACAAGCAAGACGCGGGCAAAGGCGTCTTCCTGTTCGACTGACCGCCTTTCGTTGATTCGGAGAGATCTATGACCACCACCCATTCTGTGCCCGCGTTCGTCGGCACGGCCAAACACAACCTGATCGGCGGACGCTGGGTGCCCGCCGCCTCGGGGGAGACTATCGACGTCGTCAATCCCGCCACCGGCGCCACGATGGGCACCATCGCCGCGAGCGGCGCCGCCGACGTGGACGCCGCCGTCGCGGCCGCCCGCACCGCTTTCGAGGGCGAATGGAGCCGCTGGACCCCGCACCAGCGTCGCTCGCTGATCCTGCGCGTCCACGACCTGGTCCTCGAGAACTTCGAGGAACTCGCCACCATCGAGACTCTGGACATGGGTGCCCCGCTGACCAGGACCCGTGGGCTGAAGGAATGGACCTCGCAGGTGCTGCAGTTCTTCGCCTCGCAGGTCGACGCGGGCACGGCCAGTACCCCGCCGAACTCGCTGCCCGGCGATTTCCTGACCCTGCGTTACCGCGAACCTGTCGGCGTGGTCGGTGGGATCATCCCGTGGAACGGTCCGCTCATCGGCCTGTGGTGGATCTTCGGTCCCGCCCTGGCGACCGGCTGCACGGCGGTACTCAAGCCCGCCGAGGACGCGTCGCTGTCGGTGCTGCGAGTTGCCGAATTGCTCACCGAGGCAGGCGTTCCCGACGGCGTGGTCAATGTGGTGACCGGCTACGGCAAGGACGCGGGCGCGGCATTGGCCGAGCATCCCGGCGTGGACCGGATCGCGTTCACCGGCTCGGTCGGCACCGCCCAGACCATCGTGCGCGCCTCGGCCGGGAACATGAAACGGCTGCAACTCGAGCTCGGTGGCAAATCGCCGGATATCGTCTTCGCCGACGCCGACCTGGACCTGGCGGTGCCCGGCGCGGCGATGGGCGTGTACACCAACAGCGGCCAGGTCTGTGTTGCAGGCACCCGCATCTTCGTCCAGCGCTCGATCCACGACGAATTCGTGTCGCGCATGGCCGAATTCACCAAGACGATCCGGGTGGGTGACGGCCTCGACCCGAACAGCCAACTGGGCCCGCTGATCTCGCAACGCCAGCTCGACCGGGTGCTGAACTACATCGATATCGGCTCCAGCGAGGCCGAACTGGTCAGCGGCGGTAAGCGGCTCGACGGTGACAGGGCATCGGGCTTCTTCGTCGAGCCGACGGTGTTCGCCTCGGCCACCAACGAGATGACCATCGCGCAGGAGGAGATCTTCGGCCCCGTGGCGACGGTGATCCCGTTCGACGACACCGACGAGGCCCTTCGCCTGGCCAACGCGACCCCGTACGGGCTGGCCGGCGGTGTCTGGACCAGAGATCTCAGTACCGCGCACAAGGTTTCGCGCGGCATCAACGCCGGCACGGTCTGGGTCAACTGCTACGGCATCCTCGACCCGTCGGTCGGCTTCGGCGGAACGAAGATGAGCGGCTACGGCTGGAAGGGCGGCCGCGAACACGTGGAGAGCTACCTCTACCCGAAGGCCGTCTATATGAACCTGGGCTGAGCCGCCCAGTGCGATTGGCCGGGAGACAACGTTGTCTCCCGGCCATTTTCTCGTGCGTCAGGGTGTTGCTCATCGCGTTAATCGCCATGCGGGTTCCGGTCTCGTTCGCCATTCTCGGCGCGGGGCTGGCGGGACTGCTGTTGCAGTTGTCGCTCGGCGCGGGCCTCGGGGTGCTCGAGGCGGTGCCGCTCGGCTCGGTCCAGTCGCTGTCGCTGTCGACGATTCCGCTGTTCATCCTGATGGCGCATCTGATGCTGTTGTCCCGGATGATGGACTCGCTGTTCAACGCGGGCCGGACGATGTTCGGCCGGATCCCCGGCGGCACCGGCATCGCGCCCACCGCGGCGGGCGTCGGTTTCGCGGCGATCTCCGGTTCCTCGACCGCCGCCGCGGCGACATTGGCCGAGACCACCAGCAAGCGCATGATCGACGAGGGTTACCGGCCCACGACCGCCACCGGCATCGTGGCCTCGGTCGGCACCCTCGGTGGCATGATCCCGCCCAGCGTCATCCTCGTGTTCTACGCCGTCACCGCGGAAACCAGCGTCGGCGACATGATCATCGCCGGTCTGGTTCCCGGGCTGATCATCGCGGTCGCGCTGCTGATCGCGATGCTGCTGCCCGCCCTGCGCGATCCGTCCCGGATGCCCCGCGGCGAACGGTCGTCGTTTCTCACCAAGGGCAAGGCGATCGTGGAGGCGCTGCCGATCGCGGTGGTTTTCCTCGCGGTGGTCGGGCTGATATACCTCGGTATCGTCACGCCGACGGAATCCGCGGCGATCGGCTGCCTGGTGGCCGCACTGCTCGTCGTGGTGCGCGACAAGATGACGGTGAGCGGTTTCGTCGACTCGGTCGTCGACTCGGTGAAATCCAGTGCGATGATCTTCGCCATCGTGATCGCGGCCCACGTGTTCGGCTACGCGTTCGCGCAGACGAAGGTCGCGGGGTCGATGGTCACCTGGATCGAGGGCTTGTCGGTGCCGCCGCTCGCCGTCATGCTCGCGCTGCTGGTGATGTACATCGTGCTCGGTTTCTTCATGGACCAGATCGCGATCATCGCGCTGACCGTGCCCATCGTGCTGCCACTGGTGCAGACGCTCGGCTACGACGTGATCTGGTTCGGCATCTTCGTGGTCCTCATGGGCGAGATCGGCCTGATCACACCACCGCTCGGGCTCAACGTCTTCGTCGTCGCGCGTGCCACCGGCCGCGACACCGTCGAAGTGTTCAAGGGCGCCGCTCCCTACGCGGTCGCCATGGTGATCGTCGCCATCGGCTTCATCCTGTGGCCCGATGTCGTGACGTGGCTACCGAATTCGCGCTAGCGGGTTGCCGAACAAGACCCTCGGCTTGTCTCACCGGGCTCCGCCGACGCGGCGGGTGGCGTCGGGGAGCCCGAGCTGGGCGCAGACCAGCAGGGCGACCTCGACGTCGAGCCTGCGCTCACCGAGCGGATGCCCGAGCAGTTCTTCGGCTTTACGCACCCGGTAGTGGACGGTGTTCTTGTGCACGTGCAAGCGGGCCGCGGCGTCGGTGTAGCTGCCGCCCGTGTCGAGGAACGCGTGGACTGTTTCACGCAGCCGCGCGGCTGTTTCGTCGGGGCCGAACAACGCGCCGAGTACCCGCCGGGCCCATCCCCGCATCTCCGGAACCCGGTCGGCGAACAGCGCGGTCAACGCCACCTCGGAGTGGAGTGTGAGGCCGTGGCGCCGGCCGGTGAGCGCGACAGCACGTGCCTGCTGGGCGTCGCGGAAGGTCTGGCGGAAACCGTCGAGACCGCTGGCCGGTTCGCCGAGAGTGATGGACAGATTCGGATGGGCGCGCAGGTCCTCGGCGAGCTGCGCGGTGTCCACTGCCGGGCGTGCCACCGAGGAAATCCACACCCATCGGTTGTGGTCGTCGACCTCGACGGTCATCAGCGTCTTGCCGGTGGCTGCTGCCAACAGGCCGGTGCCCGCACGCAGTGCCGCGCCCGGGTCGGGAGTTCCCGGTGGTGTCCACAGCATCGCGAAGCCCGCTTCGAACAGCGTTTCGGCGTGCCGATCGTCGAAGGCTACGGCCTGTCCGAGGGCACCTGCGCCTCCACCCTGAATCCCGTTGACGGGCAACGCAAACCGGGGACGGTTGGGCTGCCGTTGCCCGGTCAGACGGTGGCGATCATGGACGCGGACGGGGTATTGACCAGTGGCGACGAGCCCGGCGAGGTCGTGGTGCGCGGTCCGAACATGATGCGCGGTTACCTCGGCAAACCGGATGAAACCGCCGCGACCGTGGTGGACGGCTGGCTGCACACCGGCGATGTCGGCTATTTCGACGCCGACGGCTACCTGGTCCTGGTCGACCGGATCAAGGACATGATCATCCGGGGCGGGGAGAACCTCTACCCCAAGGAGATCGAGAACGCGCTGTATCGGCACCCAGCGGTGCACGATGCGGCCGTGGTCGGCGTGCCCGACCCGGTGCTCGGTGAGGTGCCAGTGGCCCACGTGGTCGCGGCCCCGCAAGTCACGGTCACCGCCGAGGAACTCACCGCGCACTGCCGGGCCGAGTTGGCCGCGTTCAAGGTGCCGAGCGCGATCGTGCTCGTGGACGAGTTGCCCCGCAATCCGGTGGGCAAGATCGACAAGAAGCGTTTGCGGGTGCTGGCGACATCCGCCTGAGCGGCATTACGCCGCAATTCATTTCGAACGAAAGCTGGACTTTCGGTCGCGGTTCACCGCACCCGGAGACAGGAAGAAGGGAATCGGGTCATGGGATTCAAAACGGCAGATTTTCCGCCGGTCGACACAGAGACATTTCTGGATCTGCCACTGCGCGACCGGGTACGGACCTTGGCGCTGCACTGGGTGGAGTACGGCTTCGGCACGCCGAAGATGATCCACACGATCTACATCGCGAAACTGTTGGTGCTCTACATCTTCGGCGGAGTCCTGGTGGCGACGGCGACCTCGGGCGTCGGGCCGTTCTGGGCAGTCGGGCAATGGTGGAACGAACCGATCGTCTACCAGAAGCTGGTGCTGTGGACCGTGCTGCTCGAGGCGATCGGCCTGGCCGGCTCCTGGGGACCGCTCGCGGGCAAGTTCAAGCCGATGACCGGCGGCATCCTCTACTGGGCCAGGCCGGGCAGTTCGCCGTTCCTGCGGCGCATCGACCTGGCGAGGTACGGATTGCGGTGGGCGTGGCCGGAACTCGACTGCGTCCACCCCCTCGACGACGGCAGCGCCGGTGTCCTGCACCGTTCGGTCGCCGAGACCGCCACCGGTCTCGGCGCCGACGGCCGGCTCTGGCGCACGCTGTTCGAGAGCCCGGTCGCGAACTACGACCAGCTCGATGACGACATCATGCGCCCGTTGCTGCGGATTCCTCGTCACCCGATTCGCTTGGCGCGCTTCGGCATTCCGGCAGCAGCCCCCGCTGCCCTGCTGCAGCGCGCCTTCCGTACCGAGGAGGCCCGCGCGCTGTTCGGCGGTGTCGCCGCCCACGCCTTTCAGCCACTCGAACGTCCGCTCAGCGCCAGCATCGGACTCGGCATCCTGACCGCGGGGCACCGGCACGGCTGGGCGGTGGCAGTGGGTGGCTCCCAGCGGATCGCCGACTGCATGGCCGACGTGCTGGCCGATCACGGCGGCAAGATCGAAACCGGTGTCCGCGTGCGCTCGATCGCCGACCTGACGCTGTCCGACGTCACCATCCGGGATCTGGCGCCGACAGCGGTCGCGCAGATCCTCGGCGAGCGACTGCCGTCGCGGGTAGCGCGCGCGTACCGGCGATTCCGGTACGGCCCTGGTGCTTTCAAGGTCGACTTCGCCGTCGAGGGTGGCGTTCCGTGGACGAACGAGGACGCCCGGCGCGCGGGCACCGTGCATCTCGGTGGCTCCTTCGCCGAGATCGCCGTGGGGGAACGCGACATCCACGCCGGTCGAATACCCGAGCGTCCCTTCGTCCTCGTCGGCCAGCAGTACCTCGCGGATCCCGGGCGGTCGGTGGGTTCGATCCACCCGGTGTGGACCTACGCGCACGTCCCCAACGGGTACACCGGTGACGCCACCGAAGCGATCATCGCCCAGATCGAGCGCTTCGCACCGGGCTTCCGGGACCGGGTGGTCGGCATGACCACCCGCACCACCACAGAATTCGCCGAGTACAACCCCAACTACGTCGGCGGCAACATCATGACCGGCGCCAAGGCTCTGTCCCAGTTGCTCTTCGGGCCCCGAAAAACCTTGCAGCCCTACGATATCGGAGTGCCGGGTCACTATCTGTGCTCGGCGGCGACCCCGCCGGGGCCCGGTGCCCACGGCATGTGCGGTGCCAATGCCGCCGAACGGGCATTGCGACAGTTGCGCTGAAGGGGAACCGCGTGACCGCCGTCGTGACAGCGCGGCGGTCACGTGTACGGCCTGCTCACACCGGCGCGTCGATCACGCGACGTGGTGCCTCAGTCGTCAGTCATGCGGAGGACGACTTTTCCGACCGCTTCGCCCGATCGCAGGCGATCGGCGGCTTGCCGAAACTCTGCCAGCGCCACGGTGCGGTCGATCACCGGCCGGATCTGTCCGCGGGCGACGGCCGGGATCACCTCGGGCAGGAGCGCGGCGATGACGTCGGCCATCTCGTGATCGCGGGTGAAGCCGAACGAGACCCCGTGCACGGTGAGGTGGCGGTAGGACAGGGCGTCGAGGTCGACGGTGGCCGCCGGACCGGCGAGGCGGCCGATGTTGACGACGTGACCATCGATCTTTGTCGCGGGCAAGCACTGGGCGAAGGCCTGGCCCCCGATGTGATCGAGCACCACATCGACACCCTGATTGTCGGTGGCGTCCAGGGCCGTTCGGGTGAGGTCCTGTTCGTCGGTGACGATCACCGTGTCGACCCCCGCCTGTTCCAGCAGTTCGCGTTTGGCGGCGGTCCGCGTGGTGCCGATGACCGGCGTGGCACCGAGAGCTTTGGCCAGTTGGACACCGATGAGTCCGATGCCGGTGGACGCGCCCGTGATGAGTACGCTCTGCCCGCCGGCGAATCCGGCGACGGTGAGCACGCCGTGTTCGGTGAGCAACCCGGTCGGCAGCGCGCAGGCCACGGCAGGATCGAGACCGTCGGGGCGGGGGGAGGACGAAGCGTTGATCGGCGACCACATAGTCGGCGAACGACGACGGAATCGACCCCATCACCTGATCGCCGACCTGCCAGCCGTGCACGCCGTCGCCGACCGCGACCACGTCACCGGCGTATTCGAATCCGGCGATGAACTCGTTGCCGTGTCCGCCATGGGTGGGGTCGGCCGCGGCGAGCATCGGCAGATCGGCATTGTTGGTGGCCGCGGCTCGGTTGCGGATCAGGAGCTGACCCGGTCCCGGCTGCGGGCACGGGACTTCCCGCAGCACCCAGTCGGGGCCGACTCCGGAAACGAGTGCGCGCATCGTGTCGGTCAATCGTGCTCCTGGGTCGGCGGTGCGGCAGAGCTCGGGCCGGGATGAGGTCGGTGCTCACCCCGGCCGGGTTCCGCTCAGTTGAACAGGTCGAGCAATGAACCCTCGTTCTCGCTGCCGATGATGCCGACCGGCTTGCTGCTGGCATTGTCGAGGATCGCGTCGAGGTTCGCCTGAATGTCCTCCGGCGTGGCCTCTGGGTTCGTATAACCGGCGTTCATCGTGAGGGCGAAGCGCTGCATCAGACCGCCCTGGCTGAGGAGCGTCTCACCGGTGATGGAACAGTCCTCGTGCGCGAGGAAGGCGACCGTCGGGGAGACCATGTCGGTGGTCATCGTCTGCTCGAGCTTCTGCTTCAGCTCGTCGGGGATCTCCGCCTCGGCCGCCATACGGGTATAGGCGGTAGGGGCGATCGCGTTCACGCGGATGCCGTCTTTGAGTGCCTCCATGGCGAGCGTGCGGGTGAACGAGAAAACGGCACCCTTCGAGGCGACATAGGCGCTCTGCTGTTCGAAGCCGACCAGTGTCGGCGAAGCGGTGTTGACCACCCGGCCCGCGCCCGAGGCGATGAGATGCGGCCACGCGGCGGCCGTCACGGCCGCGGTGCCGAGGAAGTTGACCTCGATGTGCTGGCGGATGCCGTCGATCGCATCCGGACCGAAGGGCGTCATGTGGTTGATGCCCGCATTGTTCACGACGATGTCGAGACGTCCGAACGCATCGATCGCGGTCCGCACGATCGCCTCCGCGCCGGTGGTCACGCTGTCGTAGTTCGCCACGGCCTTTCCGCCCGCCGCGATGATCTCCGAGACCGCATGGTCGGCGGGGGAGGTGTCGGACCCCTGCCCGGCAGCAGAGGATCCGAAGTCGTTGACGACGACCGAGGCTCCCCGTGCGGCAAGCAGCAGCGCGTGCGAACGGCCGAGCCCCCGGCCGCCGCCCGTGACGATGGCGACCTTCCCGTCGAAACGCAACATGGTCTCTCGCTTCCCTCCATGCCAGGCATGGACGCAGATCGACGGGACCCAGGGCGGTCCCATCGAGTTCTAAATATAATATTTAATAGTATATGTCCGTGAGGGCACGTAGGCGCAAGGGATCCGCTGAATTCGGTCGACAGACCACCCCGGACGGGCGAGCACTGGCCATCAGGGTCGAAACCGAGGACGAAGACAGGACTGGGTGACAAAACCTCGTCGACGGTGTTCGTTGGCTGATCATGGTTCGGTGAACAAGGGGTTTTCCCGCGAAATCTCGGGCGAGCGGCTGTACGCTCCTGCGAACCTCCGACTGGGTCGACCCGGAATTGGGTGAGGGCCATGGGTTTCCCGACGACTGGCTCGACGAATTGTCTCAGCAGGAACTGTTGGACAAGGTCGGTGCATGCCGCCTCGAGCTCGGCACGTTTCCACGCGCGCAGGGTGGCCTAGCGAGGGTTGTCGGCGGTGGACTCGATCAGTTGACGTCCGCCGCGGTAGGGAGGTCCCATGATCCGCTGATGTCGTTCGGTTTCTCGAGGATCTCTCAGATTGACCCGTGTTGAACCCCCACGGGCTCCTGCCTGCGGTTTACGACTCACCCGACTCGGCTAGCCTCAGTGACACCCGGCTATTTGCGCAGGTCAGAGGGTTAATGCAATGAAAAGCGTTGTGTCCGGAGGGGGACTTGAACCCCCACGCCCTAATACGGGCACTAGCACCTCAAGCTAGCGCGTCTGCCATTCCGCCACCCGGACCGGTGGTGCCCAGCAAGGTTATCGGATCGGATCGTTTGCACCAAATCGGCCCCGAGCGGGGCGTGTGCGTCCGGTGGAGCAGGGATCGGGAGTGGTTGCCGCCGGGTCGGATTGCGTGGCGACCGGGCGGCCCCCCGAGGCTGACGGTATTGGTGGCGAGAGGTCGCCACCATCCGTCCGGTTGACGCCGGGCGTCAGCTGTTGAGCGCCTCCAGCAGCGCGGCGCGCTGGCGCGAGCCCAGACCGCCGATGCGGCGGTCGGCCGGGATCTCGGCCTCGTCCATCAGCTTGGCCGCCTTGACCGGGCCGATGCCCGGCAGCGCCTTGATGACGGCGGCGACCTTGGTCTTCTTCACCAGGTCTTCCTTGTCGGCACGCTTGAGTACTTCGGCCAGGCTGACCGAGCCCTTCTTGACCTGCGCGATGAGCTCCGAACGAGCCTTGCGAACAGCGGCGGCCTTGGCCAGCGCCTCGGAGCGTTGTTCGGGGGTCATGGTAGGCAGAGCCATATGTAGTTCCCTTTCACTCGTCGCTGGTACGTCGGCGTCGATTCAACATCACGACTGGCCGGGCGCAAGTTCGACACACCGCGCGGACCTGGGAGTCTCGTATGGGTGTGTCGATGCCGGTGTGACGGCGGGGACGGCGCGGGGCGGCATTTCATGTGGGGTTGACGCGAATTCGACGGGTCCACATGATCACCGAAAAGCACAGGGGTAACTGACATTTCGCTGATCACCGCCCCGACCTCGACCGACCCTCCGGGCCGCCCGGACAGGCGACCAGCCGTTTGCCGGCAAGTCGTCCTGGCAAATGCGGGACATACCGGCGGGCGCTGGTACTACGGTGTGCCGGTATCGCGACGAGCACCGGCGGAAGGCGGGCGCATGAGCAGGTCGTATCCGTACGCCGAGTGGGGAACCACGGCGCCACCCCTCGCGGACCGATATGACAGCGCCGAGCCCCTGGCGTGGAACGGCCGCACCGTGTACCCGGTGCACAGCGAACCGCTCGACACCGATCCGTGCATCGTGACGCTCACGCTCCGCTCGGCCGCACCACCGGAGGGCGTGCACAGCCTCGGCGTCGGCCTGTCCGTGACCGGCGGCCACGTCGCGCTGGACGGGCGGCAACTGCTCGGCGTCGACGTGTGGAGCGACGCCATGACCGGCGGAGTCGCGCTGCGGCTGTGCCGGACCGGTGGCGCGGGCTCGTTCTCGCTCACGCCCGTCTGGGTCGACGACACCGACACCACTGTGTCCTGGACCGGCAACTACGGCATGCTCGTCGAACGCACGCCCGCCGCCACGGTGCTCCACTGCAGTACCGGCGTCGGCGCGCCGAACTTCGCCGAACTCGTCGTGGAACTGTGCACCGGCACCGCCGCCGCCCTCCCCGAACCCCGACCGGCCACCGACGCCGGACGCTACCGCGACGCCCTCTACGACCTGGGCGTGGCCATGCACGGGCGCGGCGAAGAGGAACAGGCGTGCCACCTGTGGATGCAGGCCGCCGGATTCGGCCACATCGGCGCTGCCTGGGACCTCGGCGTCGTCCGCTACCGCCGCGGCGAATACGCCGACGCCGCGCACTGGTGGCGCATGGCCGCCGACCACGGCGACACCCGCGCCATGAGCGGACTCGCCGAAGCACTGGAGCGGATGGGCAACACCAGCGAGGCCCGCGTCTGGCGCGCCGCCTGCGCATCCGAAGCCCCGGACCGCCGCCCGTGAACCGGCGCACCGCGCGGCGTGCGCGCACGGGCGGGGCGGTGCGTTTACGCTGGCGGGCGACCGCGGCGGGACCCCCACCGCCGCGCGGTGAACCAGAGGAACGAACATGAAGACCACGACGACGGCCGCCGCGGCGGCCCTCGTTCTCGGCGTCACCCTGCTCAGCGGCTGCTCCGACGTCGAACGAGCCCTCAACAAGGGCGGCGAGACCAAGTGCAGCGACTATCTCGCCCAGGACGCCGACACCCAGCGCGTGACCGTCACCAAATTCATCAAACAGCAGACCAAGACCGAGAACGAGCCCACCGGCACCTCGGTCGACTTCACCATGGCGGCCGTGCAGGCCCTGTGCTCGGTGCAGGCCAACGCCGACACCCCGATCAAGAACGCCGATATCGCGGGGATCTTCTTCAACAAATGACCCGGTGCGGGCACGGGTGACCGTGCCCGGCTACACCAGCGGTGTGCGGCGGAGGACGACGCCGCCCCGCCGCCGGGTCCGGTAGATGGCGGCCTTGCGGGGGGAGCCGCAGCAGACCGCGGACGATGCTGTCGAAGAGGTCCTGGCGTTTGCGGATCGGCCGCGGGCCGTCGGCGATCGGCGTTCCGCAGGGATTCTCGGACGGTGCGGTCATCGCCGCGCTCCTGTGCGAAATCGGTTCGGACGCAACCTGGTATCACCCGGGTGGCCGGATCGTGCCGATGCGCGCAGCGATTGTCGGCACGATCGTTTTGTGATCAAGTAAGGGCACGGAGTGATCCGGTTCATCGGGGAACGGGGAATGATATGAGTGCCAGAGCCGAACTCGAGCGGGAATTGGGTGGGCCGCTGGCCTCGCTCGACGCCCTGTCCGAGGCGGAGATCGCCGATCTGCTGGAGCTGTTCAAGCAGGCGCAGCGGACCGAGCAGGCTGCCATGGTGGAGGCCGTCGACAAGACCGTCAGCGCCCTGCCGTGGCCGCTGAAGACCGCGGCCAAGAAGATCATGTTCGGAAATCGGTTGGGCTGATGAGCGATCTGGTCACCCGGGCGCAGACCATACTGCTGGCCCGGACCCTGCACGTCCCCGCGGAACGGTTGGCCCACCTGGAGAAGCTGGGCGCGCAGGGATTGCACGAACTGCAAGAACGCATGGCGCGCGTCATCTTCGAGCGGCACAATGCCACCTTCTCGAGGCTGAGCATGCTGGTACCGGTGGTGCCGCTGAGTATTTCCCTGCCCCTGGTGCAGCGGCTGGTGCCGCCGGTGATGGCCGGGCGCGCGGCGGGCGCGATCGGCGTGGACCACCCGCGCAAGGCGGTCGAGGCGCTCGGCATCCTCGACCCGGGCTACGCCGCCGACGGCGCGCCCTACATGGATCCGCACACGGTGGGACGGCTCGCCGATGTCGCGCCACCGCAGCCGGTGGTGCGCATCGTCAACGAGATCCTGCGGCGGCGCGACTATGTCACCGCCGGACCGTTCCTCGCCTACGCCACCCCGCAGCTGATCGAGGCGGTCGAGCACGGAGTGCACGATGACGAGGGGCTGATCCGCTCGGCGGCCTACTCGTATTCGGGGGAGAGCATCAGCGTCATCGTCCGGCATCTGCTGGCTGGCCCGACGGGCCGCATACCCCGGCTGATCCAGACGATCGTGAGCGGATCGGCCGAACTGCGGCTCGCGGCGCTGTCGGTGTTCGCGCGCACCGACTCCGATGTCATCGCGGCCATCGGCGATATCCTCTTCGATCTCGGCACGCCCGAGGAGATCGCGGACCTCGTCACCACCTTCGTGGAGGCCGAGGCGGTACCGGAGACACTGCGGTTCATCGCCCATCTGACCCCCACCGCCCTGGCGGTGCTGGCGGCCAACCCGATCATGCGGGACGCCGCCACCATCGCGGCCGTCGTAGACGTGCTGGACGGGTGCGCCGAACACGATCAGTGGCGGGGCCTGCTGGCGCTGGCCGAACACGTCGAGCCGGATACCGCCCGCCGCATCGGCACCCGGCTCGGCGACTTCGACGCCGCGACGCTCACCCGGCTCCCGGCCGTCACCGCCGCGACCGAGCTGTGGCCGCCGCTGCTGCGGGTACTGGCCGCCGCCGAGGCCAGCGCGCAGTCCCGCATCGGCGAAACCTGGTCGACGCTGCCGGAATCCGAACGCAGCGGACTCGAGCAGCGCATTCGCGCGCACGGGCTGGACGAGCCGCTCACGACACTGACCGCCACCCTGCACCTGGTGCACTGACGGTCCTGCGCCCGCGTCCGGTGCGGGTGGCAGGACCGTTCGGCGGCTCGAGGGCGGTGCCGCAGCGCCGGTCGCTTCGGCGTCGGCGGCTTCAGCGCAGTTGGGTGATGGTGTGCTCGAAGGCGAGCGCGCCGTGCCCGTCGGCGATCTGGCGGTCGATGAGGTTGCGCACCGGGGCGATGACATCCAGGGCCACACCGGCGTCGCGGCTGGCGCGGGCGATGGCGTCGACGGCGGCCTTCTGAAAGGCCAGCTGCTGGACATCGGCGCGGAAGTCGCCGGAGTCGATGGTCCGGCCGAACTCCGGCAGCCCGTGCGCCATGGCGGTCAGCCATGCCTGGGCGCGGTGGCCGAACTCCTCGGCGGACACGCCCGCCGAGCCGACCATGGCCGCGGCGTGGAAGAAACCGCCGAACATCGCGTACATATTGGCAAGTAGGGCGAAGTCGAACAGCGCCGCCATACCGGCGTCGGTGCCGAAGTACTCGACGGAGCCGAACAGTTCCAAGGTCTCGCGATGGCGGTCGAACACCGCCTGCGACCCGCTGTAGAGCAGTGCCGACCCCGGCTGGCCGATCATGGGCGGAATCGCCATGATGCCGCCGTCGAGGAAGTCGATGCCGTGCGCGGCCGCCCACCGCGCCAGTTCCCGCGACTGCGCCGGTGCGGTGCTGGTGAGGTTGACCAGCTGCTTGCCGCGCAGTTCGGCCACCACCGGATCGAGCTGTTCGTGCACCGAGGCGTGATCGAGCAGGACCGCGATGATCACCTCACCGGCCCGCACCGCCTCCCGGACCGACGCCGCCTCGGTCGCGCCCCGGGCCACGAGATCGGTGGCCTTGCCCGCGCTGCGGTTCCACACCGTGGTGGTCCGCCCGCCCTTCAGCAGGGCCGCGGCCAGGGCCGAGCCCATGGCACCGAGGCCGAGAACGGTGACCGGGGTGTGCTGGTTGTCCGCCATCGCGGGTCTCCTTACTAGATTCGAGTGTGCTTGTCGGCGCGCCGGAATCCAGAGTGCTCCCGCCCGCGTCGGCCCACAAGAACGCACTATTCGGTCAGGCACCTACCTCCAGGTAGGTGACGAGGTAGCGAGGCCAGGCATGGGTGAAAAGAGATCCGGACCATACTTCTGCGGTATCGACGCCGCCATGGACGTGGTCGGCGGCAAGTGGAAATCGCTCATTCTGTGGGAGCTCGCGGAATACGGGACCCGGCGTTTCGGCGAGCTACGGCGCGGGCTGCCCGGCGTCTCGGAGAAGATGCTCGGCCAGCAGCTGCGTGAGATGGAGGAGGACGGGCTGATCCACCGCGAGGTGTTCGCGGAGATCCCGCCCCGCGTCGAGTACACCCTCACCGCCGAAGGCACCGCCCTCAATACGGCGCTGGGTCCGCTCGCAGACTGGGGCCGCCGCCGCATCGACCGCATCGGCGCGGATCGTGTACCGCATCTGGCGTCCTGACCCCGCTTTCCGGGCGGTATCGGCGGGCACTCGTCGCCGGTCCGCGGTCGGCACGTCGCAGCGGGACCAAACGGGCGGATAGTGATGAATGCCAAGTCTGGGCGGTTTGAGCCTTTTCGGCGGCGGGCGGATCTATGATCGGGCCGTTGCCGACGGGAACCGACCCAGACGGTCGGAGGACGGGGAAACGATGTCCGCCACAGTCGAATTCGACCGACGCCGATTACGTACGACCCGGACGGGCCTATGACGGATTTCGTGGTACGCGCCCAACTCATCCTGCTCGCCCGCACCCTGCACGTCCCGGTGGAACGGCTGGCCCATCTCGAGAAGCTGGGCGCGCAGCGCCTGCACGAACTGCAGGATCGCATCTCGCGCACGCTGTTCGAACAGCACAACCCGGTCTTCGACCGAATGAGCAAGCTGGTACCCATCATTCCGCTGCGCATCTCCATTCCGATCGTGCAGCACGTGGTGCCGCCGGTCATGACCGGACGGGCGGCGGGCGCGGTGGGGGTGCGCTATCCGCGCAAGGCCGCCGAAGCGGTGCGACTGCTCGACGTGTCCTACGCCGCGGACTGCGCACCGTATCTGGACCCGCGCACCGTCGGGCAACTCGCCGACGTCGCACCGCCGGAACCGGTGGTGCGCATCGTCAACGAGATGCTGGTGCGCCGCGACTACGTCACGGCCGGCCCGTTCCTCGCCTACGCCACACCGGAACTGGTGCGCGCGGTGGAGGAGGGGGTGCCCGACGACGAGGGGCTCATCCGCTCGGCCGCCTACGCGTACTCGGGCGAGGCGGTCAGCGCCGTCGTGCGGCAACTGCTCGACGGCGGCACCCGGCTGCCCGCCATGCTGGCCACGGTCGTGGACGGGTCCAAGGAACTGCGGCTGGCGGCGCTGTCGGTCTTCGCGCGCTGCGACGACGACGTCATCGCGGCCGTCGGTGACATCCTGCTCGCCGCGACGCCGCCCTCGGCCATCGCGGATCTGATCACCACCCTCGTCGCCGCCGACGGCACCCCCGACGTGCTGCGCTTCATCGGGCAGCTGCGTACGCCGTCGCTGCTGCGGCTGGCGCTCAACCCCGGCATCGGTGACGTGGCCGAACAGCTCGTCGCCGCCTGCGAGGGCTGCACCGAGGTCGCGCTGTGGCGGGGCATGCTGGAACTGCTGGCCCGCACCCCCGGAGAGGTGCGTCGCCGCGCCGGAGCCCGGCTGTCCCAACTCGATCCGGCCACCCTGCACATGCTGCCGACCATCGCGCAGGCCGCGCGACTGTGGCCGCCGCTGCTGTGGGTTCTCGCCGGCGCCGACGTCGACGCCCAGTCGCTGATGGCGCAACGCTGGGCCCGCGCGCCCCGGCTGCATCTCGAGGTGCTGGAGCGCCGCATTCAGGACCAGCGCCTGGAACCCTTGCTGGCCACGCTCACCGCCACCCTGCGCCTCTACCTCTGACACTGCCACCCCGCAGCATCCACCCCGCCCGGAGTGGTAGGAAAGGGGGCGTGTCCGAAACCGTCGAACCCAGCACCTCCCGCGCCGTCTCCGAAGTGGTCGATCTGGTCAGCACGCTGATCCGCTTCGACACCTCCAACACCGGCGAACTGGAAACCACCAAGGGCGAGCGTGAATGCGCGCAGTGGGTGGCCGATCAGCTGCAACAGGCCGGATACGTCACCGAATACGTGGAATCCGGCGCGCCGGGCCGCGGCAATGTATTCGCCCGGCTGCGGGGCGCGGACTCCTCGCGCGGCGCGCTCATGATGCACGGACACCTCGACGTGGTGCCCGCGGAGGCCGCCGACTGGAGTGTGCACCCGTTCTCCGGCGCGGTGCGCGACGGCTACGTGTGGGGCCGCGGCGCGGTCGATATGAAGGATATGGTCGGCATGATGCTGGCCATCGCCCGCCAGTTCAAGGCGGAGGGCACGGTGCCGCCGCGCGATATCGTGTGGGCCTTCCTCGCCGATGAGGAGAACGGCGGCACATGGGGGTCGCAGTGGCTGGTGCGCAACCGGCCCGACCTGTTCGAGGGCATCACCGAGGCGGTCGGCGAGGTCGGCGGCTTCTCGCTCACCGTGCCGAGGGCCGACGGCACCGACCGGCGGCTGTACCTGGTGGAGACCGCCGAGAAGGGTTTGGGCTGGATGCGTTTGCGCGCCAAGGCCCGCGCCGGGCACGGCTCCTTCCTGCACGAGGACAATGCCGTCACCATCCTGGCGCAGGCGGTGGCGCGGCTCGGCACGCACACCTTCCCGCTGGTGGTGTCGGACTCGGTGGCGGAGTTCCTGGCCGCCGTCGCCGAGGAGTCCGGGCTCGAATTCGATCCGGGCAGCCCGGATATCGAGGGGCAACTGGCGAAGCTGGGCACCATCTCCCGCATCATCGGTGCGACACTGCGCGACACCGCCAATCCGACCATGCTGCGGGCGGGCTACAAGGCCAACGTGATTCCGCAGACCGCCGAGGCGGTGGTGGACTGCCGGGTGGTGCCGGGCCGTCAAGCGGAATTCGAGCGCGAGGTCGACGCCCTCATCGGCCCCGACGTGGAGCGCGAGTGGATCACCAAACTCGACTCCTACGAAACGACGTTCGACGGGCACCTGGTGGACGCCATGAACGCCGCCATCCTCGCCCACGACCCGAACGGGCGTACCGTGCCGTATATGCTCTCCGGTGGCACCGACGCGAAAGCGTTCGCCACCTTGGGAATTCGGTGCTTCGGCTTCGCACCGCTGCGGTTGCCGCCGGAGCTGGACTTCACCGCGCTGTTCCACGGTGTCGACGAACGGGTTCCGGTGGAATCCCTCGAATTCGGCACCCGCGTCCTGGAACACTTCCTGCTGCACAGCTGACTCGCGAAAGGACCTCTCCCGTGCCCGATTACGACTACAACCCCTACGCGGCGCTGCCCGACCTGCCGGGCTTCACCCTCACCTCCGCCGATGTGACCGACGGCCAGCCGTTCGGCAACGATCAGGTCAGCGGGGTGTTCGGCGCGGGCGGCAAGGATGTGTCCCCGCAGCTGTCGTGGAGCGGATTCCCCGCGGAGACCAAGAGTTTCGCGGTCACCGTCTTCGATCCGGACGCGCCGACCGCCTCCGGCTTCTGGCACTGGGCCGTCGCCGACATCCCGGCCTCGGTCACCTCGCTCGACAGCGGCGCGGGCAGCGAGGGCGGCACGCTGCCCGCGGGGGCGGTGCAGCTGCGCAACGACGGCGGGTTCGCCGGATTCGTGGGCGCCGCGCCGCCGCCGGGACACGGCTACCACCGGTACTTCATCGTGGTGCACGCGGTGGACGTGGAGTCGCTGGGTATCGACGGCAGCGGCAGCCCGGCCTACCTGGGCTTCAACCTGTTCTCGCACGCCATCGCGCGCGCCACCCTGGTGGCAACCCACGAGCAGAAGTGAGCGGACGCGCTCCGCGCTGAACCGCGGCCCCGAACCGTGGCCCCGAACGTCGCGTGCGGGGCCACGATCGTGCACGGGGTCGGTCGCGGCTCACCGCGGGCGCTCCCGTGCCGGAGACAACAGGGTCGCAGGCGCTCTGGTACCGCAGACGACACTGCCGGAGACGACACGGGGCCCGGAACCGCAAGGTTCCGGGCCCCGTCTCTTCTTCCTCCGCTTACGACGGCACGTTGACCACGTTCTCCGGCGGCGGGGTGGTGTAGAGCTCGGCGATCTCGGTCGCGTACTTGGTCGCGATCGGGTTGCGCTTGAGCTTCAGGGTCGGGGTGAGCTCGTCGCCGCCCGGATCCCAAGCCTGCGGCACGATGACGAACCGCTTGATCTGCTCCACGCGGGACAGCTTGGAGTTGGCGACCTGCACCGCGGCCAGGATCTCGTCGATGATCTCCTGCTTGGTGGACAGCGACGAGACGTCGGCGTCGGGCGTGCCGAGGTTCTTGGCGCGCACGGCGGCGGTATCCGGATCGAGGACGATCAGCGCGGCGATGTAGGGCTTGGCGTCACCGATGGCGACGACCTGGCCGACCAGCGAGGACGCGGCCTTGACCGTGTTCTCGATATTGGTCGGGGACAGGTTCTTGCCCGCCTCGTTGATGATCAGTTCCTTCTTGCGGTCCACGATGTGGACGTAACCGTCCCCGTCGATGGTCGCCACGTCGCCGGTGTGCAGCCAGCCGTCGGCGTCGATGGCCTCGGCGGTCTTCTCCGGCATCTTGCGGTAGCCGCGGGTGACGATGGGGCCGCGGATGAGCAGCTCACCGTCCTCGCCCAGCTTGATCTCGGCGCCCTCGAGCACGCGACCCACCGAACCCGGGCGGGGCTTGTCGAGCTCGGTGTAGGTGCCCACACCGGAGGTCTCCGACATGCCCCACACCTCGGTGACGGTGAAGCCCAGGCCGAGCATGTACTCCAGGGTCTCCGGCGGGATGGCGGCCGCACCGGAGGCGGCGACCTTCAGCTCGTCCAGACCGAGGGCGTGGCGCAGCTTGGACAGCACCAGCGCGTCGGCCAGCTTGTGCTGCACCGACAGCACCGGACCGCGGCTCTTGCCGGCCAGGTCGGCGCGGGCGGCCTGCACGCCGGTGGCGATGGCCCAGTTGGCGAGCGACTGCTTGGCGCCGCTGAACTCGGTGGCGATCTTGGCCTCGATACCGGCCTTGATCTTCTGCCAGACGCGCGGCACGCCGAAGAAGGCGGTCGGGCGGGCGTCCGGCAGCGCCGCGGCGATCTCGCGCGGGTCCGGGACGGTGGTCATCTGCACGCCGGTGAACAGGTTGGCGCAGTGACCCGAGATGCGGTCGGCGACGTGCGCTGCCGGGAGGTAGGACACCGACCGGTCGTCGAATCCGACGATCAGCGGTCCGGTGAGCAGGCCCTTGATCTGCGCGACCACATTGCTGTGGGTCAGCTCCACACCCTTGGACGGGCCGGTGGTGCCGGAGGTGTAGATCAGGGTGGCCACGTCGTCGGGCTCGACCGCGCGCCAGGCGGCGTCGAAGTCGAAGCCCTCCAGCGGAGCGGCCTCCACCTCGGCGAGGGAGACGGTGCCCGTCGCCGAACCCTCGACCAGCACGATGTGCTCGAGCTCCACGCCCGCGCCGCGCACCGCGTCCAGGAAGACCGGCTCGGTGATGACCACCTTGTTCTCGGCATTGCTGAACAGGTGGTTGATCTGCTCCGGCGAGGAGGTGTTGTAGATCGAGAACGGCGTCGCGCCCAGATGTAGCGCCGCGGTGTCCACGAGATTGAATTCCGGCCGGTTGGTCAGCATGATCCCGACAGTGTCACCGCGCCCCACCCCGAGCCCCGCCAGTCCGGCGGCGATGCTGCGCACCCGCTCCCCGTACTGCTTCCAGGTGATCTGCTGAGTCCCGCCCACGGTCCGCAACGCGACCTGGTCCGGCCGCACCGTCAGCGTCTCCTGAAACGCCGCCGGAATCGTGTAGACCGTTTTGCCCGATTTGTGCGTATAGCCGATGTCTGTCGTCATATCCCTGCTTCCGATTCTCATGACCACCGCGCCCGACGCACCCCAACGCGGATCCTCGCCTCCGGCGCGGATCCGCTACCGGTCGACTCCGACCCACACTGGTGACACGCCCCACATGTGGCACGGCTCACTCATCGTAATCACATCGGGGGTGCTGTGTCGCGTGCTACCCCGTCGACAGGGGGGTCCACGTCCGACGGGTGCTGGCGAGCCAGCCGAAAACCGGCGCGGTAGGTATCCCAGACGGCCGCTACCGTCGGCGATATCGGCCGAGACGATCGCCAGCTCCAACGCACCCGCGTGGACGCTGTGGCCAGGACGAAAGCCATCACCGCGGCTGCCGCGTCGGAGTTCACCGCCAGGCGGGTCACCACGTGCCACACGGTCCACGCGACCGCACAGCCGATGCCCAGACGTGCACACCATTTCGCGACGGACAGCCACGTCCACACACAGGATGCCGGTAGTCCGTGCGCGAAACCCGTGCGGCGGCGTTTGGCATCCAGATATGCCGCGGCGATCGGGCCGCGGGGCTTGGAATAGAGCCGGATTCGCTCAACCCGGAATCCCGCGTCTCGCACCTGCTGCACCTTGCACGGATTGTTGGTGAGGAGCTTGATCGACCGGAGGAACCCGAGGGCACGCAAACCCTCGATGGCGGCATCGTAGCTGCGCGAATCGTGTGGATAGCCGAGGCGTTCGTAGCTCTCGAAGGTGTCGGTGCGGTGAGCCTGGCTGTAGGCGTAACCGGCCGCCTTCGCCATCAGGCCCGCACCCCGGCCCTCCTGCTCCAGATAGACGAGTACCCCAGCCCGCTCCCGATAGATCAGGTCCAAGGACAAGGACAGTTCCGGCCCGCAGTCGCAACTGTCGGAACCCATGGCCTCACCGTAGAGGCACTGGGAATGTATGCGGACCAGGCATCCGTCCCGGGGGTCGCCGAACACGAACAGATAGCCGCTGTCCCCGATACCCGAAACCCGACGTACCCGCACCCCGAGGGTGCGGCCCCGCCGGGTGAAGCCATGGCGAACTTCGTTGGGCGCGAAGTTATCCCCTGGAGTGGGCACAGCGGTCTGCCTTTCGAGAAGAACGTCGGTGGTGTCAACGTAGGCAATGAGAAAGGTGCTGCTGGGTGTGCGTGTCCCCCTGGTGGGCGAGGACGGAACGCAACGATAGCCAAGAGTGTGCCAGCGATGACGGCAACACCGGATTACTCACGCTTGCGAGGTGTATCCACGTTCATCAGAGCGTCGATCTCCGCGGCCGACGGCAGCGCATCCGACACGGTTCCCACCGATTGCGTGGCGACCATCGCTCGAGCCGCCCACCGGAAGTCCGGGTCACGAGCCGGTTGCCCGCCAGTCACCAGCCGGAAGGTCAACGCCGCGGAGAACGCCGCGTACGCCCCGGAGGTTCCAGCCATGGCCGTCGCTACCGAGCCGACCACCGTCTCGCCGCCCCGGGAGCTGACGGTCACCTGAAAGCCGTCGATGGCACAGACCGTGTCGACCCCGAGGCCGAGCAACCGCTCCGCCGCCGTGCCGACGGCGGAGCCGTGTGCGGAGGCCAGCTGTTCCAGTTCGGCGGGGGTGCCGATCAGGTAGTCCACTGAACGCAAGTGGCGGTACAACTTTCGGGGAGATACCGAATCACGCAGTGGCGGCGAGGCGTTCACCACCACCCAGCAGGGCGATGGGCGCGCAGCGATGACCTCCAACGCCCGCACGATCACTTCCACCGGTTGCTCGAAGGTCAGCAGTACGGCATCCGCCGTCGACAAGGCCGCATGACGTGGCCGCTCGTCGAGGTCGTTCGCGTGCAGGCGGAGGCGATCGTCTCGGTAGGCGATGTTCACCGGAAGCTCACCATGCGGCAGGATCACGGCGGTCACCGGTGTCCGCGCCGCCGCGACGGTGCTGACCAGGCCGGTGTCGACCCCACGCAATCGCAGGTGGGATAGCAATTCCCTGCCCTCGGGATCATCGCCGACGGCCGCGATCAGTTGTGCCCCCAACCCGAGCTTCGCGACCGCGACAGCACGATTGAGCCCCTTGCCTCCGGGTGAGCGTTCGAGATCGCACCATGTCGACGAACCTGGCACCGGCATGCGATCCACCACATAGTTGTGATCCACCACCGCGTCGCCGAGCACGGTCACCCTGCCGCGTACATCGCGCTCGGCATGAGCGTGGCGAACGACCGGTCCCGCACCGAAAGCGGTTGCCGTGGTGAGTAGGTGCGCAAGTGCCGAGAACGCACGCCGTTCGGGTTCGCCACGTAGCGTTCGCACGGAGGACGGCGCGGGAGGAATGGCGTCGGCCCCGAACGCCTCGTGCAGCCTCCGCCAATTTCTCGTCAGGTAATCACGCCGGTCACCGAGCTCGGCGGCATAGAGGCGCGCGGTATCTATTCCGGCCTCGGTGTTTCCCCGCAGCAAACCCAGCGAGAGCTCCGCGTCGACGATCAGACGATCGGTGGGTTGCAGCAGGCGCGTGGCGTTCTCGATCACGTCCTGCACGACTTCCTCGGGCGAGCGCATGGTTCGCAGGACGTTCTCGCGCACGATCGGAAGGTCGAGCAGGGCACCGACGTCGATTTCGGTGCCCCGCAGGCGGTCGGAGCTCAAGCCGGATCGTTTGCTGAGACGGGTGAGAATGCCGCGCACCGCGACCACGCCGGGGTCCTGCGAAGCTGGAGCAGGGTCGGCGGCATGGGGGCTGCGCTGCGTTGCCATTCGTTCGTACGATACCGATGGCGCTACCGTCCCTCCAGATGAATCGGCAATTGCATTGTTGCGAAGGCAATTGCCGTCAGTGCGGGTGGCCGCGCAGCAGATGTCCGGCGTGCACGCGCTTGGCTTCCATGTAGCGCTTCGCGCGCTCACTGCTCGGCCGCAACGGTCATCGACGCGGCCGCATCGGAAGCCGACTCGTCCGCGACACAGCGATGTCCGTCTCCACCCACAAGTGGAATGATGACAGCTGTGCGTCGCCTAGCGGCTCCGGCGGCGCAACGGGTACCCGTAGCGTTACGGTGCCGATGTTTAACACGCGAGGGAATGGTCAATTCACTTGTGGCAGCGGCAATTGCCGGAACCACCGACAAATGCCATTCCAGATTAGGCGACGCAACGCCCCCACCAAGACGGTCGGGAGGTCCTGGTGCTGAGAGTGAAGCTCCTCGAGCGGCGAGTCCGACGGTGCCGCAGGTCCGCGCGCCGAGAATCCGAGACCGAGCGGGAGAAGACCTCCGGCGTCCGCGTGCGGTAAGAGCCGCCCGGACCGCTTCGCCCTCTCGTCGCCACCGGTGGATCACCGATTCGGGATCACCGGTCTCGCGCGTACCCGCATACGGCCGCGGCGACGACTCGCCCGATCTCACCGGCCAGGAAATCCACAATGATCTACGAGAGCAGCCGCACCATCACCAGCAGCCGCACCCAGGAGTGGGCCCGTCGGAGCGCCGATGCGGTGGAACCGGCGTGGGAGCTGAGTTGGTGGCCGGGGCGGCGGTTCACGAAGGAGCAGGCGCGGGCCGCGATGGAGTTCACCGAATTGCTCAGTGGGCCACGGGATCAGTGGGGATCCGAGGTGGAGCGGCGGGTGCAGGAGGTCGCGGGGGAACTCGGGACCACCGTGACGGAGGCGGTGTCCATTCTTTACCGGCGCAGACTGGAGCGGGGGGAGTCGTGACGTTTTATGTGGCCGACTGGCAGATGACCAGTGATCTCACCGGGGAGGTGGCCGCACAAGCTGGCGGATCGGTGGGAGTTGACGTGGCGGTCGAGTTGGCCGACGAGATGTGATCGTGGCCGCGCGGGCGATCGTCAGTGCCGACGAACTCGGTATAGCCGTAGAGGAAGCGATGTACGTGCTCATGCGGCGGCGCGGGGCATGAGCCTCGGGCCGCGAGAGCGCCGGTGCGGGCGACCGCTCGTGCCGGATACACACGGCGGGATGGGCGGGGAACCTGTCCCTCCCGCGGTGTCGATGGGAGGACCCAGTGGCAATCGACAACACAGAATGGGCCATGACCAGCGATATCACCCCGGAGTACGCGTTCCGTGTACCCGAGGGTGGTGCGCGGGCGTGGCGCCTGAGCTGGTTGCCCGAACACCGGCTCACCCGGGAGCAGGCCCGGGCGGGGATGGAATTGGACGAGCTGCTGTCGGATCCGGAGGTGGTGTACGACGGGGGAGCGCACGGTCGTGCCGCTCGACTGGCCGACAGCGTGGGCGTCCTCGTCGAACAGGCGGTGCTCACCCTCGCGTGCCGGATGGCCGAGCGCCTCACCGCCGCCCCGGATGAACCGCCCGCACCGCCACCCGGACGACCGGAACCGGTGCTGTCCGGATGGGCCCGGCGACATCCGGCGGTGACGGGAGCGCGCGCACGCCACCGCTGGATGTGATCGCACGCGGTGCGTATTCGCATCGCGTGCCACGACAGGTGTCGCCACGCGAAGGCCGCCCCGGTCGGTGCGCGAGGTAGCTTTCAGGCGTTGCGCGCGCGGTGCCCCGCGCCGACCGCCTGGCTCAGGTTCGAATAGCCGTGGGCGCGCAGCCTGTCCGCGAGGCCGCGGTGGATGCGGCGCGCCCAGAACGGGCCGCCGTAGATGAAGCCGGTGTAGCCCTGGAGCAGGCTCGCTCCGGCGAGCACCCGCTCCCACGCCTGGTCGGCGGTTTCGATGCCGCCGACCGAGATGAGGACCAGCTGGTCGCCGACGCGGGCGTAGAGGCGGCGCAGCACCTCGAGGGAGCGGTCGGCGACCGGAGGGCCGGAGAGCCCGCCCGCCCCCAGGGGTTCCACCTCGGCGGCGGGGGTGCGCAGGCCGTCGCGGCGGATGGTGGTGTTGGTGGCCACGATCCCGGCCAGGCCGAGTTCCACGGCGAGGTCGGCGACCGCGTCGATATCGTCGTCGGACAGATCGGGGGCGATCTTGACCAGCACCGGCACCTCGACGCTGTCGAGGACCGCGCGCAGCAGCGGGCGCAGCGATTCCACCGCCTGCAGATCGCGCAGGCCGGGGGTGTTGGGGGAGCTGACGTTCACCACCACGAAGTCGGCGAGCGGGCCGAGCAGTTTCGCGCTGACGGCGTAGTCGGCGTCGGCGTCGGCGGCCTCCACCACCTTGGTCTTGCCGATGTTCGCGCCGATCGGCACCCCGCCGGTGCGCCGGTGCGCCAGGTTGTCGGCGGCCGCGGCCGCCCCGTGGTTGTTGAAGCCCATGCGGTTGATGAGAGCCCGGT
Organism: Nocardia sp. CC227C; assembly: GCF_030767025.1. Lineage (GTDB taxonomy): Bacteria > Actinomycetota > Actinomycetes > Mycobacteriales > Mycobacteriaceae > Nocardia. Next base: position 275,332 of record NZ_JASITE010000006.1, read on the forward strand.
CGGCGGGCAGCCGGAACAAGCGCGGTGCGGGATTGCCCGGCTGCGCCTGTGCGGTCACCGTGCCGATCTCGGCGTACCCGAAGCCGATCGGTCCCCAGGTGTCGACACCGTCGGCGTTCTTGTCGAAACCCGCGGCCAGACCCAGCGGCGACGGGAAGTCGACGCCGAAGGCGGTGGTGCGCAGGATCGGATCGTCGACGACGAGCAGTTTCGACACCGCCCAGCGGGTGGGCGCGAATCGGGTGGCGATGCGCATGGCCCCGAACGCGAGGTGGTGGATGCGTTCCGGCGGGAGCAGGAACATCATCTTGAGCAGCAGCGAGTACAGAAAGGCCCCCATGGTCACATCGCCGCCTCGGGGGCGGCCGTGGATAGAGCGGTTTTGCGGCGGCGCAGCAGGACGCGGCGGCTGCCGTCGGTGTAGGCGCGCACGCGCGACAGTTCCCACCCCCCGAATTCGGCCTGGATGGCCAGCCGCATGGAGGCGGTGACCCGGGTCACGTCGGGTGGCAGTCGCAACGGTATGTATTCGTACTCGTCGCTGGTGTCCTCCCAGCCCGCCGGAAGTGAGCGCTGGCGCGCCGATCGTGAGGCCCCGGCCATCACTGCCCCTTTCGCTGATCCGCGGCGATCCGCTGCAGACCGTCACCGGTCCCGGACCCCACGAACATGTCGCCGCTACGGCTGTCGATGGTCACCGTGTCGGGCTGGCGCACCGTCGGGTAGCGCCCCACCTCTTCCGGTATACCCGTCGACAAGTCGTAGCCGACGACCTCGTTTGTCGCTGTCAGCGTCACCCACACGGTCTCGGACCGCTGATCGTAGGCGAGTGCGTAGGGCGAAGAGCCTACCGGGAACCGCTGGCGCAGCACGAGCGGATCGACGGTGTAGACCAGCAGCTCACCGCCCGCGGTGTCGGTGACGAGAAGGCGACCGAAATGGTCGCCGATCATGGCGCCGGCACCGTCGCCGGTGCGCAGCATCAACCCGGGACGGTCCTCGTCCAGGTCGAGTTCGGTGACGAGGGTCTGGCGGCGGTCCAGCGCCGCCACCTCCTCGCCCACGGTCACCACCGTGTCGGCGGAGACCAGGCCCCGCACGGTGCGGGTGAGCGCGCCCGCGGCGTCGAGGATCAGGACGCGACCGTCGGCGAGGCCGACCGCCAGGCCGCCGTCGGGGCGCGGTGCGGCGGTGCGGGCGTCGCCGTCGACCGGAAGCTCGGTGACCGTGCCGGTGGCGGCCCGCACGCGCACCACCCGATCCGGGGCGGGGGCGAGGATCTCACCGGGCGCGCCGAGCGCGAGCGACGCCGCGGCGGCGGGCAGCGCGACGGTGCGTTCCGCGCCGGGGGAGACGCCACGGTCGATGAGCCGCAACGCTTTTCCGTCCTCGGTGAGCACGGCGAGCACACCGGTCTCCGGTTCGGCCAGCAGCGCCGCGACGGGCGCGCTCGGGCTCACCTCACCGGTGGGGTCGGCGGCGGCGGGTGCGCTGGCGGGGGCGGCCGGTTCGCGGGTCGGCTTGTCGGAGGCGTCGCCTCCGGACGAGCAGCCCGCGAGCAGGGTTACCGCCGCCGCGCCCGCGAGGGTGTACCGGATCCAGCCGCGACGGCGCATGCACCGAACTCCTTTGTCCTCCGACGAACCCATGCGTTCCTCTTCATCTGACCATGATGCGCTGCCGCGCCCACCGGGCGGGGGTGTTCGCGGCGGCGAGCCGTCGGCGGCAAAGGTTACGGTGGAAGTGAACACCGAGCAGCATCAGGGAGAGCGGTTGGTGACAGACCACACATCCGGATTCGCCGTGGACGATGTGACCGTAGGTCGCTACGCACACGGGTTCGGCGTCACCGGGGACGGCCGGACCTTCGCCTTCCGCACGGTCCGTTCCGTGCTCGTGCTGGAGATCTACCGCGAGGATCTCGACACCGACGTCCCCGATACCTCCGATGTGGTCGCGGTCGCGCAGGCCACCGTCGCCGACATCGATCTCGACGACGAGCGCAGCGTGGTGGCGCTGGTCCGCGATCTGGTCCCGCAGGCCACGCCGGTGGCGGCCGCGCAGCCGCGCGAAACCACCACGGTACGAGCATTATTGGGGCGTTTGAGCAATGTCATCGACGGAATATGACCTGCCGACCGGTCGGTCCCGCTCGCGCATGATTGACTAGGGGCAAGCAACATCAGTTCGACGCGAGGAAGTTGATGGCACTTCGACGTTCGGCAGCCACCGCGCTCACCGTCTCCGTGCTCGCCGCCGCGCTCGCGGCCTGCGGCGGGGGCGGTGACGACGAGTCGGTGTCGGCGGCCCGCTCCTCGGCGTACGCGGCGCAATCGTCGAGTGCGGCGGCCGCGGCCAGCAGCAGCGCCGCCGTGCGGGCGGCCATTCCGACCGCGGCCGAGCTCGACGCGCAGATCAAGTCCGCGCTGGACCCCAACCTGCCGGATTCCGAGCGCACCGCCCTCATCGAGGACGGTGAGGCCTTCCGGGACGCGATTCCCGATATGTACAGGGCGCTGCAGGACAACCCGCGGGCGATCTACGGCGTGCGGGATCCGGTGTTCGACAACCGCGACGGCACGCTGACCGCCACCCTGAGCCTGGACAAGGACGGCACCGGCTCGAATGTGCGCACCACCGTGGTGCATTTCGTGCACGACGACGGCCGCTGGAAGATCTCGCGCACCGATCTGTGCGGCATTCTGCGGTCGGCCGATTACACCACCGCGGCCTGCGGCTGACCCGTGATCGAGACCGGTTCCCTGCGGTGGGGGCGCATGATCCACCGCAACCGGTACCTGGTGTTCGCCGTGTTCGCGCTCGCCGTGCTGGCGTCGGGATTCTACGGGCGGGATCTGGGTGACCACCTGTCGCAGGAGGGCTGGTTCGACGAATCCAGCGAGTCGGTGGCGGCGGCGAAACTGGCCGACAGCACCTTCGGGCGCGACACCGATTCGGATCTGATCGTGCTCTACACCGCACCCGCGGGACGGACGGTGGACGATCCGGCGGTCCGCACGGCCGTGGCGGATGATCTGGAGCGGCTGCGCGAGCGGTACCCGGACCGGATTCTCAAGATCGACTCGTATTGGGACGGCTCGCTCATGGGGCGGTTCGCCGACGAGTCGCGCACGCACGCCTTCGCCTCCATCGGGCTGCGCGGCGACGGCGGCACCGAGACGGTGGACAACTACCTGGCGATCAAGGACGAGTTCGGGGCCGGGGCGGCCGGTGCCGGGCCGGGCGGCACCACCGTGCAATTGGCCGGGCTGCAACCGGTGGTCGAGGGCATCAATACCGGCATGCAGCGCGATATCCACCGGGCCGAGCTCATTGCCCTGCCGATCGTGGCCATCCTGCTGTATTTCGTCTTCGGCGGTGTCATCGGCGCACTGCTGCCGGTGCTCATCGGCGGGATGACGATTCTGGGCAGCCAGGGCATCATGCGGATGCTCACCGACCACATCGAGGTCAACGTCTTCGCCAGTGCCGTGGTGACCCTGGTGAGCCTGGGTCTGGCCATCGACTACGGGCTGTTCGCGGTGACCCGGTTCCGGGAGGAGCTGGCGGCCGGACGCGGCGTGGAGGAGGCCACCGCGCGCACCGTGGCCACGGCCGGTCGCACGGTGCTGTTCTCGGCGGCCATCATCGCGGTGAGCCTGGGCGCGCTGTTCATCTACCCGAACGGGGTGCTGCGCTCGGTGCCGCTGGGCGGTATCAGTTCGGTGCTGCTGGCGGCCGTGCTGTCGGTGACGGCGCTGCCCGCGGTGCTCAGCATCGTCGGCGAGCGCATCGACCTGTGGGGCTGGCGTCGGTTCGCGAGCATCCGCACCGCCGAGCAGATCGACGCCGGGTTCTTCTCGCGGCTGGCGGTATTCGCCATGCGGCGGCCGTGGCTGGTGATCGTGCCGGTGGTGCTGATGCTGCTGGCGCTGATCCTGCCGTTCCGCCACATCGAGTTCGGCGGGCTCAGCGAACGCTATCTGGCGGCGGACAATCCGGCTCGGGTGGCGCAGCAGGAATTCGACGAGCGGTTTCCCGGCTTCCGCACCGAACCGCTGAAACTGGTTGTGGTGGACGCGGATCCGCAGCAGCTCTCGGATATCCGGTACGAGGCCAACCAGCGCACGGCGGGACTGATGACCGGGCCGTTCGATCCGTTCGCGCCGACCGAGGACGGGGTGACCGTGCTGGGGTCCGGGCTGATCGACAAGAGCGACGCCGACGCCGCCATCGCGGCCCTGCGCGGCATTCCCGATCCGCCCGGGGCGCGGGTGATGGTCGCCGGCGTTCCGGCTCTGGAGCGCGACAGCATCCACGGCCTCATCGAAGGGCTGCCGCTGCTGGCCCTGATCCTGGTCGGTGCGGCCGTCGCGCTCATGTACGCGGCCTTCCGCTCCCTGGTGCTGGCGGTGAAGGCGGTGGTGATGAGCGCCCTCAGCCTCGGCTCGACGCTGGGCATCCTGACCTGGATATTCGTGGAGGGCCACGGTGCGGAACTGTTCGACTTCACCCCCGGCCCGCTCATGTTCGCGGTCCTGGTGCTGATCGTGACCGTGCTGTTCGGCCTGTCCACCGACTACGAGGTGTTCCTGCAATCGCGGATGGCGGAGGCGCGCGCCGACGGCGCGCCGCCCGCCGAGGCCATCCGCTACGGCATCGCACACACCGGCGGCGTGATCACCTCGGCCGCCGCGATCCTCATCGTGGTGACGGGAGCCTTCGGCTTCTCCGATCTGGTCCTGATGAAGTACATCGCCTACGGCATGATCGCGGCGCTGCTGCTGGACGCCACCGTGATTCGCATGCTGTTGACCCCGGCGGTGCTGAAACTGGTGTGGCGGTAGGTCTGACCGTTGCGGCCGGGTACGTAGGGCTCGCTCGATGCAGCCGGGTGTCGTAGCGCCACTGCCGGTGGCTGTCGGTATCCAGCCGCGGTGGTGGTCACGGCACCGGGGCCGACGTGGTCTTCGGCACCGGTTGCGCGGCGCTAGCCACGCACCGGCAGCACCAGTTGCGCTCCGGTGACCGGGTGGTCGAGCACCTCGACCGGATGCCGGTAGACGCGGGTGAGCAGGTCGGTGGTGAGCACCGCTCGGGGTGGGCCGTCGGCGGCGATGCGCCCGGCGTCCAGCACGGCCACCCGGTCGGCGTAGGCGGCGGCCACACCCAGATCGTGGACCACGACCACCACGGCCGCACCCGCGGCCGCGCGGTCGCGGGCCAGGGCCAGGATCTGTTCCTGATGGCCCAGGTCCAGGGCGGCGGTGGGTTCGTCGAGCAGCAGGGTGGGGGTGTCCTGGGCGAGGACGCGGGCCAGGGCCACCCGGGCGCGTTCACCGCCGGAGAGGGCCGGGAAGGTGCGGGCCGCCAGCTGGGTGACGTCGGTGGCGCGCATGGCGGCGGCGATGAACTCGTCGTCGCGGTGCTGGCGTTCGGTGCGCACCCAGGGCGCACGGCCCATGGCGACCACCTCGCGGGCGGTGAACGGGAAACCGACGGTGTGCGACTGCGGCAGTACGGCGCGGCGGCGGGCCATGTCGAGGGGGGCCCAGTCGCGCAGCGGGCGGCCGTCGAGTTCGACGGTGCCCGCGATCGGGTCGAGTTCACCGGTGAGCGCGGCGAGCAGGGTGGACTTGCCCGCGCCGTTCGGACCGACCAGCGCCACGATCTCCCCGGCGCGCACCTCGAAGTCGATCCCGTCGAGCACCCGGCGGCCCTTGCCGCGCTCGACCACCAGGCCGCGCGCGCTCATGGTGACCGCGCCGAACTCGGGCGGCTGCGGCAGCGCGGGCGATCGTCCGAAAACCGTTGCGAAACCCAGCTTTCCACTCATGACGCCGCCTTCCGGGCCGGCGCGGGACGGGTGACCCGCCCGGCTCCCGCCACCGCCCGCCACCGGCCGTCGGCCGGTCGGCTCCCCGCGCGTGCGCGCTGCCGCCCCCGCGCGCTCATGCCCAGCCTCCCGAACGCGCGCGGGTGCGGCGCAGCAGCCAGAAGAAGAACGGGCCACCCACCAGGGAGGTGAGCATGCCGAGGGGCAGGTCGGCATTCTGCACCAGCGAGCGCGCCCCGATATCGGCGGCCAGCAGCACCACCGCGCCCAGCACCGCCGACAGCGGAATGAGCACCCGGTGCGCGGGCCCGACCAGCATGCGCACCAGATGCGGCACGATGAGGCCGACGAACAGGATGATGCCGGTGAACGCCACCCCGGCGGTGGCCAGCACGGCCACCACGACGATCACATTGCGCCGCAGCCGTTCCACGTCCACGCCCAGATGCCGGGCGGCCGACTCGCCCAGGGCGAGCAGGTCCAGTTTCGGGGCCATGAGCACGGCGGCCAGCACACCCACCGCGGTCAGCGACGCCACCACCGCCACCGCCTGCCAGGTGGCCCCGTTGAGGCTGCCCAACTGCCAGAACACGATCTGGTCGCGCGCCGCCGGGGAGGCGGTGAACAGCAGGAACGACAGCACGCCACCGGCGAAGGCGTTGATGGCCACCCCGGTGAGCACCAGCGTCACCACTTCGGTGCGGCCGTTGGAACGCGCCAGCACGTACACCAGCACCGTGGTCGCCAGCCCGGCCGCGAACGCACCGCCCGCCACCGACCAGGCGGCCGCGAACGCACCGCCCACCACGATGACCACGCCCGCGCCGACCGCGGCCCCCGCGGATACGCCGATCACGCCGGGTTCGGCCAGCGGATTGGCGAACACGCCCTGCAACAGCGCACCCGCGGTCGCCAGCGCGGCCCCGACCAGCGCGGCCAGCAGCACGCGCGGGAACCGCACCTCCCACAGCGTCACGTCCCCGGCGGGGTGGGAGGGCATCGGCCCCCAGTCGAGCCCGATGCGATGCAGGACGCTGCCCGCCACCTCGGCCGGAGTGGTCGGCACCTGCCCGACGGCCGCCGAGACGACCGCGAGCACCACCATGAGCGCCAGCGCGCCCGCGAAGATCAGCGTGGTCCGCGACCAGCCGCGGCGGCCGGGTTCGGGATCGACGGCGGCGGCGGACACCTCGTGCGGCATCGCCGGGTCCGGGATCGACGCCGTCGCGGACCGATCCGGCGCTGCCGCGCCCGATCGCCCAAGCGCTGCCGCGTCCGTTCGCCCCGGTCCCGCCGCGCTCGAGCGACTCCGCGGCGTCGCGGCCGTCTCGGGCGTGACGATCCCGTGGTCGGCACCGGGCCGCCCTTGTTCCTCGGTCGCCGGATGATCATCGGCCGGGGACAGCGTGTCCGAACCGCGCTGCTCACGGGCAGCCTGGAATCCCGCAGCCAAACCCCGTTCGGGATCGCCAGAACTCCGTACGGGGTACGCAAAGTTCCGTTCAGGCTCTGGTGAACTCCGTTCGGGGTCCGATTGCGCCGCGGGTTCGACCCCTGGCCGTCGGTCCCGATCGGCCGATCCTCCCGGTCGCTCGCTCATGCCGCGTGGTCGCCGTAGACGGCCTCCGCGAGCGCCCCGAGCACGCGGCCGGTATTGGGGCCGAAGGACAGCAGCACCGCGTCGGCCATGTCGACCACGCGCCGGTCGCGGCCCGCCGGAGTCTGCGCGATGCCCGGGATCTTCTCCACGCCGTCGACGCCGCCGACGGAGTCGAGTCCGTCGCTCATGACGAGCAGCACGTCGGGGGCGGCGGCGATCATGGCCTCACTGGTGATGGGCAGGAATTCCTCGGTGATGCCGGAGGCGGTGCCCGCGTCCACGCCGCCGATGGCGGTGATGAGCGAATCCGCGCCCGAACCCGGTCCGGCGATCATGGTGATGGCGGTGGAGCGCAGGTACAGGAAGGCGATGCGCGGCGGATCGTCCTGCGGCGGAACGGCTTCGCGGGCCGCGTCGATCTCGGCGCGGGTGCGTTCCCCGAGTGCCTCGCCCGCCTCCGGCACGCCGAGCGCGGCGGCCACCGCCTCGATCTGCGGGACCACACCGTCGAGGGTGCGGTGCGGGTCGAAGTAGACCACGGTGATGCCCAGCGCCCGCAACTGATCGCGGATGACCGGAGTGGCCGCGGTGGTGTCGGTGAGGAATACGGTGGGCCGCAATGCCGCGACGGCTTCCACGTTGAGAGTGCCCGCGCCGCCGCTCACGGTCGGCAGATCCCGCACCGCCGGGAAGGACGCGGAATTGGAGCGGCCCACCAGCTGCGAGCCGAGCCCGAGCGCCACCACGGTCTGCGCCAGCGTCCCGTACCGGTCGGCCGCGATGATGCGGCTGGTGTCGGTGACCGTGACCTCGCTGCCGTCGAAGGAGCGCACCGTGGCGGGCAGCACCGGCGTGGGCTCCGGCCCGATCGGCACCGGATCGAGGTCGCCGACCACGGCGGTGGTGGGACCGGAGTTCCCCGTCTCGGGTGCGGCGCAGGCGGTGACGCCCGCGACCAGGCTCACGCCCAGCAGCACGAGCAGGAAGCGCCGGGCCGTCACCGTTCGAACACGCACGAGACTCCTCATGCAGGCAAGGCTAGCCTGGCTCATTCTGTGCGGGCGCTCACGTCACCGAGCGCGGCCGCGATGGCCCGTGGGAGTTCCAGGGTTTCGGCCGCCAGCACACCGGTGAGCTGCCCGATATCGCGCGCGCCGACGATCATGCTCGCCACCCCGGGCTGGTCCCGGATCCAGGCCAGCGCCACCGCCAGCGGTGACACCCCGAGCCCGTCGGCGGCGGTCACCAGCGCGTCCACCACCCGCACCGCCCGATCGTCGAGCCGCGCCCGGATCTCGGCGGCCGTGGCCTCGTCCGCGCCGCGCGAATCCGCGGGCACCCCGTCCCGGTACTTGCCGGTGAGGATGCCGCCCGCCAGCGGCGCGGTAGCGACCACGCCGATGCCGTGATGCTGTGCCGCGGGCACGAATTCGTGTTCGGCCCCGCGCGCCAGCAGCGAGTACGGCGAGTAGGCGGCGGTGATCGGCGCGGCCGCGGCCAGGGTGGCCAGCTGCCAGGCGTCGTAGCCGCGCGCCCCGGCGTAGCGCACGCGTCCGGTGCGCACCGCGTATTCGAGCGTGGCCGCGATCTCCTCCAGCGGGGTGTGCGGATCCCAGGCGTCGACGGTCCAGATGTCGAGATGGTCGGTACCCAGCGTCGACAGGGTGGTGTCGAGTTGGCGCATCATGGTGCGCCGCGACGCGTCCACCGTCCAGCGGGTGGGCGCGGGCGCGGGCGCGGCGGGATCGGGCAGCACCGGCGTGCGTCCCGCGCTCCCGGACAACACCAGCTCGTCGCGGCCGATCTCGCGCAGCAGTTCACCGAGAATGCGCTGCGCGGTCCCGTCGGCGTAGGCGGGTGAGGTGTCCACGAGCGTGCCGCCCGCCTCCACGAACGCCATGAGCTGGGCGCCCGCGTCGTCCGCGTCGGTTTCTCTGCCCCATGTATGCGTGGCCAGCCCCATCCGGGACACCCGTAGCCCACTGCGGCCCACCGTCCGCTGTTCCATCACCGTGCAAACCCTCGTGTCACACGCGTCAGCCTAAGCGCACGGGCCGTTTCCGAGGGTGCAAGCCTCGCCGTCGGCCTCGCCACAGCGCGATTGCGGTGCACCCCTACCAGCCCGCGCGGGCGGGCGGGTAGGGTCGCCAGCGATATCGAGGCGAGCCGGACGCGGGGCAGGCCGTCGACGGTGGGCGAATTGCCCACCGAGAGCAGAGGATTCGGTGTGGACAGGAGTGGTGTGTGGGCGAGTCGATGACGTGGCTGCAGGCGGTGGTGCTGGGGCTGGTGCAGGGCTTGACGGAGTTTCTGCCGATTTCGTCGTCGGCGCATCTGCGAATCGTGTCCTCGGTGTTCTTCGGTGACGACGCGGGCGCGTCGTTCACCGCCGTCACCCAGTTGGGCACGGAGGCCGCGGTTCTGGTGTTCTTCGCCAAGGACATCCGGCGGATCATGGTGGCCTGGTTCACCACGGTCGGCATGAAGCTGAAGGCCCGGCAGCGGCAGACCGTGCCGCTGCACGATCAGCCCACCACCCAGCTGCCGGTGTACACCGACGGGGGGCACGGCCTGGACGCGGACGCCCAGCGCGAACTCGACTACCGCATCGGCTGGTACGTGATCATCGCCACCATCCCGATCGGCCTGATCGGCTTCCTGTTCAAGGACGAGATCCGCACGGGCGCGCGCAATCTGTGGCTGGTGTCGTTCATGCTCATCGCCTTCGCGCTGGTGATCGCCGCCGGTGAGTACTACGGCCGCAAACAGCGACCGATCGAGCAGCTGACCACCCGCGACGGCCTCGTCATGGGTTTCGCCCAGTGTCTGGCGCTCATCCCGGGCGTGTCGCGTTCCGGGGCGACGTCCACGGCCGGTCTGTTCTGCGGTCTGACTCGCGAGGCGGCGGTGCGGTTCTCGTTCCTGCTGGCCATTCCGGCGGTCACCGCGTCGGGCCTGTTCTCGCTGCCGGATGCCTTCGAACCCGCCGGGGCCGGACTCAACGCCTCCGGTCCGCAGCTGCTGGTGGCCACGGTCATCGCGTTCGTGGCGGGTTACGCGTCGGTGGCGTGGCTGCTGCGCTTCGTGGCCGGCCACTCGCTGAACTGGTTCGTGGGCTACCGCATCGTGCTGGGGCTGACGGTCATGGGCCTGCTCGCCGGCGGCGTCATCTCGGCGACGTGATCACATGTCGGTCTTCCTCGTAGCCAGTAGGCTGGCCCGGTGACGGTGATCCTGTTGCGGCACGGCGTCTCCACGTCGAATGCCGCCCACACGCTGGCCGGTCGCGGTGCGGGGGTCGATCTGACCGACCGCGGCCGCGAGCAGGCGCAGGCGCTGGTGCAGCGGTTGGGTTCGCTGCCCGTCGAGCACATCGTGTGCTCGCCGCTGCTGCGCTGCCAGCGCACGGTCGCCCCGCTGGCCGACAAGCTCGGTATCGAACCCGAACCCGACGAACGGCTGCTGGAGGTCGACTACGGCGACTGGACCGGCAGACCCCTGGGGGAGCTGCTGTCCGAACCGCTGTGGAAGGTGGTGCAGCGGCACGCGTCGGCGGCGGCGTTCCCGGGTGGAGAAGGCTTGGCGCAGGTGCAGTTCCGTGCGGTGTCCGCTCTGCGCGAACACGATGCGGCGCTGGCACGAAAACACGGGGGTGATGCGTTGTGGGTGGCGTGCACCCACGGCGACGTCATCAAATCCGTGCTCGCGGACGCGTACGGCATGCATCTGGACCTGTTTCAGCGCATCGTCGTGGAGCCCGCCTCGATCAGCGTGGTCCGGTACACACCGACCGCCCCGTATGTGTGGCGGGTGAACGACACGGGTACGGATCTGTCCACGTTGGCGGCGGTTTCCCCGAAGCGCGGCGACGCCGCGGCCACCGGTCCGGTTCCCGGTGGAGAGACGGGCAATACCGCGAGTACGGATAATGGGGATGCGGAACGCCCCGATTCTCATGCCGAGTAGTTCTCATCCCGTGTAGGGCAGTCAGGAGGTGCAGATTGACACGAGCAATCCACATTTTCCGCACCCCCGATCGATTCGTCGCCGGCACCGTCGGCGAGCCGGGCGACCGCGCTTTCTACCTGCAGGCCGTGCAGGAACCGCGGGTGATCAGCGTGCTGCTGGAGAAGCAGCAGGTGAAGGTGCTGGCCGATCGGATGGGCTTGCTGTTGGACGAGGTGGCCCGCCGCTTCGGCACCCCGGTGCCGCCGCAGGCCGCCGACGTGGCCGACACCGACCCGCTCGTCACCCCGATCGACGCCGAATTCCGGGTCGGCACCATGGGTTTGGGCTGGGACGCCGACGCGGGCGCGGTGGTGGTGGAACTGCTGGCCATCACCGACACCGAGGTGGACGAGTCGGTGGTGCTCGACGACACCGAGGAGGGGCCCGACGCGGTCCGGGTGTTCCTCACCCCGATCCAGGCGCGTGAGTTCGCGCTACGGTCGGCGCGGGTGATCGCCGCCGGACGGCCGCCGTGCCCGCTGTGCGGGGAGCCGCTGTCCCCGCAGGGCCATATGTGCGTACGCACCAACGGCTACAAGCGCGGTGACATCTTCGGCGCGACCGAGGCCGAGGACTGAGCCCATGACCGGCGACCCGTTCCGGACCGCCGACCTGACAGTGGTCGGGCGGGTGACCACGGCCAGCAATGTGACGCTGGTGTGTGAGGCCGACGACGTGCGGGTGGTGTACAAGCCGGTGCGCGGGGAGCGCCCGCTGTGGGATTTCCCGGACGGCACCCTGGCCGGGCGGGAGGTGGCGTCCTACCGGGTGTCGGAGGCGCTGGGCTGGGAGCTGATACCCGAGACCATCCTGCGCGACGGGCCGGTGGGTCCGGGCATGGTGCAGCGGTGGGTCGATCAGACCGAACCGGTCGACGGGCGGCCGGAGCTGGTGGATCTGTGCCCGGCGGGGCAGGTGCCCGACGGGTTCCGCGAGGTGTTGCGCGCGCTGGACGGCTCGGGGCGTCCGGTCTCGCTGGTGCACGCCGACGATCCCCGGCTGCGGCGGCTCGCCGTCCTGGACGCGCTGCTCAACAATGCCGACCGCAAGGGCGGGCACGCGCTCGACGGCGCCGACGGGCGGGTGTACGGGGTGGACCACGGCATCTGCCTGCACACCGATCCGAAGCTGCGGACCGTGCTGTGGGGATGGGCCGGGGAGCCGATCGAGGACGAGTTACTCTCCGACATCACGGTTTTCGTCAAAGCACTGCCGGGGGAGCTGGGCGACGGGCTGGCGGAGTTGATCACCGACGCCGAGATCGACGCCCTGGAGACGCGGGCGCGGGCCCTACTCGACGATCCGCGGCTGCCGCTGCCCGACAACAACCGGCCGATTCCCTGGCCCGCCTTCTGAATCTCATGCCGCGTTTCGTTGCGTACATCATGATTCCAAGGGTTGACGTCCGCACCCAGCGTGCTTTCATGCAGGTCCGCGCATATCGCCGTGGGTGGTGCGGGTCTCGTCGCGCGGGGGCGGCGCGGAGCTGCCTCGATCGTCCCTTTACCCTCGAATCATGCAGTCCTGGTCCGATACCGCTGTCCCGACCGTCCCCGGATCCGGACCGGCGTTGCGCTTGTACGACACCGCCGACCGGCAGGTGCGCCCGGTAGCGCCGGGGCGGACCGCCACCATGTACGTCTGCGGCATCACCCCCTACGACGCCACCCACCTCGGCCACGCCGCCACCTATCTGACCTTCGACCTGGTCAACCGGATCTGGCGCGACGCCGGGCACGAGGTGCACTACGTGCAGAACGTGACCGATGTGGACGATCCGCTGTTCGAGCGGGCGGAGCGCGACGGCATCGACTGGCGGGAGCTGGGCAGCCGCGAGATCGACCTGTTCCGCGAGGATATGAGCGAACTGCGGGTGATCCCGCCGCGGCACTACGTGGGCGCGATCGAATCGGTGCAGGAGGTCGTGGAGCTGGTCGACAAACTGCTGGCCTGCGGCGCGGCCTATGTGGTGGACGACCCGGACCATCCCGATATCTACTTCCGCCACGACGCCACCGAGCAGTTCGGCTACGAGTCCGGCTACGACCGCGCCACCATGGAGCGTTTCTTCGCCGAGCGCGGCGGCGATCCGCAGCGGCCCGGCAAGCGGGATCCGATCGACCCGCTGCTGTGGCGGGCCGAGCGCGCGGGCGAACCGTCCTGGCCCGCGCCGTTCGGCACGGGGCGGCCCGGCTGGCATATCGAGTGCGCGGCCATCGCGCTCAACCGCATCGGCACCGAATTCGATGTCCAGGGCGGCGGCAGCGACCTCATCTACCCGCATCACGAGTACTCCACCGCGCACGCCGAGGCGCTGGTGAAGGGCCGCCGGTTCGCCCGCCACTACGTGCACGCCGGACTGATCGGCCTGGACGGCGAGAAGATGTCCAAGTCGCGCGGCAACCTGGTGTTCGTCTCGGCGTTGCGCCGCTCGGGCACCGATCCGGCCGCCATCCGGCTGGGGCTGTTCGCCGGGCACTACCGGCAGGATCGGGAGTGGTCGGATGCCGTTCTCGCCGAGGCGTTCTCCCGCCTGGACCGCTGGCGGGCGGCGACGGCGCTGACCTCCGCCCCGGCCGCCGAGGACACCGTGGCCCGGCTGCGCCAGCATCTGGCCGACGATCTCGATACGCCGAAAGCGCTTGCCGCCGTGGACAGCTGGGCGCAGCAGGCGGTGAACTACGGCGGCTCCGACACCGCCGCGCCGGGACTGGTGCGCGACGCGGTGGACGCACTGCTGGGAATTCGGCTCTAACGCGGGCGATCACGCCGACGGACTGCGGGGCGGGTACGCGCCCCGCAGTCGGACGCGCTATTCGCCCGCGTTCTTGGACTGGGCCAGTCCGCCGCCGTCGACGGGATGGAACCCGGCGTCGCGGATGAGCGGCACCACCGTGGCGGCGGCCTCCCGGTCATCGCTCCAGTACCACATATCGGTGGTCTCGCCGGTGCGCTGGCCGCGCAGCCCGTCGGCGAGCAGGTCGGCGGCGAGACGGTCGCCGAAGCTGCGCACCAGCCGTACGTTCCCGAGGCGCTTCAGCTGGTATTCCGGACTGGTGAGCCCGTCGGGGATGGGAACCGGCACCACCTGGCCGTCGCGTTCGGTGAGCGGATTGCTGGTGTCGATGACGATCTTGCCCTGGAGCGCGTCACCGTAGTCGCGGGCCAGCGTCTCGAACGCCTCCCACCAGACGGCGATGACCACCACATTGGTGGCGGCGAGCATCTCCTCGGGCGAGGCGGCGGCGGTGGCCTGCGGGCCGAGTTCGGCGGCCAGGGTCGCGGGGCCGTCGGGGTGGGCGGCGCTGAGGATGACGTGGTCGCCGCCGGCGACCAGCAGTCGCGCCAGGGTGCCGCCGATGCGGCCGGTGCCGATGAATCCCACACGCATGGTGCGCTCGCTTCCTGCCGATGGAACGGACGACGAGACGACGACACAACATCACCGAGGGTAACCGAGACATTGCCCGATTGGTCGCGTTTGTCACCGCGCGGCGGCGCCGCCGGATCGACCCTCCCGCTGGCACGTAGATGGCGATACGGTGAGTCTCCAAGGCTCTCACCCTCGATGAGGAGGTAGGACGGTGACGGCGGTGCCCGGATTCGATCGGTTCCGTATGGTGCGCAGGCAGATTCGCGCGGGCGGCGAACTGCTGGGGGCGGTGCGCAGGGATCCCCGCATCGTGCGCGACCTGGTCGCCGGGTTCACCGGGAAGGGGGCGCAGCCGCAGCCGCCGGTCGCCGACGGCGCGTACTCGCCGCCGGACGGGCTGGCCGACTACGCGCGCACCGCCCAGGCCCGGCAGTCGGTCGAGGTGCCCGCGCGGCAGGCGCTGGACTACCTGGTCCAGCTCGACCGGCTGCCGGAGTGGATGTCGTTCCACGCGGGCTGGCGCGGCGATCCGCCCGGACCGGCCGAGCCGGGCCTGGAGTTCACCCAGCAGGCACGGTTCATGGGCATTCCGGCCGATCTGGACTGGACCGTCGCCGCGGTGACCGACACCGGGGTGGAACTGCGCGGCACCGGGCCGCAGGGGCTGCGGCTGGCGTTCTGGGTGAGTGTCGTGCCCGCCGGGGACGGAGCGCTGGTGGCGGTGGACGCCGGGCTGGCGGGGCCGCCCATCGACGGCCCGCTGGGCGGGTCGGTGGCGCGCAGTCTCGGTGACGCACTGCGGGATTCGCTGGGCGCGCTGCCCGCCATCCTGGCCGACGCGGCACCCGCGAAGCCGCGCGTAGCGCGGAAGGCGGTGCGGCACCAGGCATCCGACACCGTGCTCGCGCCGTCCACCCCGGTGCTGGTGGGTGTCGGTCAGATCGTGGCGCGCACCCCCGATCCGGCGTACCGCGATCCCGCGCATCTGGCCGTGCGGGCGCTGCGCGAGGCCGCCGCCGACGCGGGCCCGGGTGAGGCGCTGCTGCGGCAGGCCGACGCGGTGTTCGCGGTGGCGTCCACCTCCTGGCAGTACCGGGATCTGGGCGCGCTGGTGGCCGCTGCGGTGGGCGCGGGCGAGGTGGACACCGTGCAATCCAGTCCGTTCGGGGGTGACGGCGGGCAACTGGTGCTCAACGAGGCGGCCGCGGCGGTGGCCGCCGGGGAGTACGACGTGGTGCTGGTGACCGGCGCGGAGGCCGGGGCCACCCAGGCGGCCGCCCAGCGCGCCGGGGTCGAGGTGGACTGGCCGGTGCAGGGTGAGCAGGTGCGCCCGACCCGCACGGTGGGGGTGGACAAGCCCGCCAACAACGCGCCCGAGACCACGGCCGGGCTGCTCGCGCCGATCAATATGTACGCGCTGCTGGAGTCCGCGAACCGGCACCGGCTGGGCCGCGGCCCGGCCGAGCACGCCCGCGCGGTGGCCGAACTGTGGTCGCGGCTGTCGGCGGTGGCGGCGCGGAACCCGCACGCCTGGCAGCCGCGCGAGTACAGCGCCGAGGAGATCGCGACCGTCACCGCCGACAACCGCATGATCTCCGCGCCCTACACCAAACTCGAATGCGCGAACCTGACCGTCGATATGGCCTCCGGCATCGTGGTGTGCAGTGCCGCCGCGGCCGAGGCAGCCGGAATCCCACAGGACAAGTGGGTGTTCCTGCACGCGGGCGCGTCCGGGCACGACGAATGGTTCGTGAGCGAGCGCGCGGAACTGGCCGCCTCCCCGGCCATCCGGACACTGGGCGCGGCGGCGCTCGACCATGCCGGGATCACCGCCGACGATCTCGCGCACGTGGACCTGTACGCCTGCTTCCCGGTGGCGGTGCAGATCGCCGCGCGCGAACTCGGCCTGCCCGTCGACGATCCGAAGCGGCCGCTGTCGGTGACCGGCGGGCTCACCTTCGGCGGCGGGCCGGGCAACAACTACGGCGGGCACGCGGTGGCGACGCTGGTGCAGCGGTTGCGCGCCGAACCGGGCAGCTTCGGGCTGGCGACCTCGCTGGGCTGGTACCTGACCAAGCACGCGGTCGGCGTGTACTCGACGACCCCGCCACGCGCCGGATACCGGCATCTGACACCCGTGATCGACCATCCGCCCGCCCGCCCGGCCCGCACCGGCTACGACGGAGAGGCCGTGGTGGAGGCGTACACGCTGCCCTACGACCGGGACGGTCGGCCGGAGGCGGCGATCCTGTCGCTGCTGACGCCGGAGGGGGCGCGGGTGCTGGTGCGCTGCACCGATTCCGCACTGCTCACCGACCTCACCGACGGGGATCTGCTGGGGTTGCCGGTCACCGTCTCCGGCGACCGGGTGCGCGTCACCGACACCACCCGGGTGGCGCTGCCCGCACCGCCGCCCGCGCCGGTGCTGGTGGAACGGCGCGGCCACATCACCGTCATCACCATCAATCGGCCGCACGCCCGCAACGCCATCGACCTGGCCACCGCGCTCGGCATCGAACGCGCCCTCGACGCCTACGAGGCCGACCCGGACGCGCGTATCGCCGTTCTCACCGGGGCGGGCGGATTCTTCAGCGCCGGAATGGATCTCAAGGCGGCCGCGCGCGGCGAGGTACCGGTGACCGAACGGCGCGGCATCCTCGGCATCGTGGGCCGGCCACCGGTCAAACCGCTCATCGCCGCCGTGGAGGGTCCGGCGCTGGCGGGCGGCTGCGAACTCGCGCTGTGCGCGGATCTCATCGTGGCCGCGCGGGATTCCGTCTTCGGCATTCCGGAGGTCAAGCGCGGCCTGGTCGCCGTCGGCGGCGGTGTGCTGCGCCTGCCGCAGCGCATCCCTCGCGCCGTCGCCATGGAGATGGCGCTGACCGGCGACCCCATCACCGCCGCCCGCGCCGCCGACCTCGGCCTGATCAACGAGATCGCCGCACCCGGCCACGCCCTCGACACCGCGCTGGCCCTGGCGGAGCGGATCGCGGTCAACGCCCCGTTGAGTGTGGCCGCCTCCAAGCGGATCATCGACGAGAGTCCCGACTGGCCCAGCGGCGAGGCCTTCGACCGGCAGGGGCGGATCGCGGCCACGGCGCTGTCCAGCGAGGACGCGGGTGAGGGCGTGCGCGCCTTCGCCGAGAAGCGCCCGCCGGTGTGGCGGGGCCGCTGATCGCGCGCCCGCGCCGTCGGTGCTCGCGGGTCGACCGCGTATCAGGCGCCGGGGCCGCGCGGGACCCGGCGCACCCGTATCGTTCCTGGCTCGGTTGGGGGCCACGAACTTCTCCGCCGTCGGCGGGCCGGTGGTCCGTCGGCGGCGTTCCCGGCCGCGCTGTCCGGCGGCCGGGGCGTTTCGATGAGAGGTTGGTTCATGGCATCGTCCATCCCCGAGAGCACCCTGACGCTGCGCCGTGACGGCCTGGAGCTGTCGGCCCGGCACGCCGGGCCCGACAGCGCGCCGCTGGTGCTGCTGCTGCACGGATTCCCCGATACGCCGCACACCTGGGACGGTGTGGTTCCGGTCCTGGTGGACGGCGGCTTCCAGGTGCTCGCACCGTGGCTGCGCGGATACACCCCGGGTTCGGCGGCGCGGACGGCGCGTTACGACCTGATGGCGGTGAGCGCCGATATCGCCGCCTGGTACGGCGCGCTGGGCGCGCCGCGCACCCATCTGGTCGGGCACGACTGGGGCGCGTTCGTCGCACTGGTGCTGGCGAAACAGCATCCCCGCCGGTGGCTTTCCCTGTCGGTGCTGGCGATACCGCCGTTCGGCGGCGGGTTCGCCGCGCGGTCGCTGCCGCTGCTGCCGCGCCAGCTGCTCATGTCGGCCTATATTCCGCTCATGCAGTCGGGTGCGTCGCCGCGCCTGCTGGTCCGCGACGACGCGGCGTTCGTGCGGCGGCTGTGGCGACGCTGGTCGCCGGGCTGGGATTTCAGCGCCGCCCAGTTCGCGCCCACCGCACGGGTTTTCACCGACCCCCTGCTGGCCTGGGCGGCGACCCGCTACTACCGGTCGCTGCTCACCGTGCACCGCGCCGCCACCCGCGAATTCCACCGCCTGCTGCTCGCCCCGCTGCCCACCCTGCCGACCTTGGCCCTGGCCGGTGCGCGTGACGGCGCGCTGTCGGCGGACCTACAGCGGGTACTGGCCGAACGGGCCGGGGTCACCCACGCCGTACTGCCGGACTGCGGGCATTTCCTGCATGCCGAGAAACCGGACGCGGTGGCCGCGCAGCTGCTGCCGCACCTGCGCGCCGCCACCCCCTGATCACGGGCTCGGCCCGACCGACGCACGGCCGCATCTGTGGGGGAGGCCATCAGCCGGGTGCGTCGCCGCGCCTGCTCGTCCGCGACGACGCGGCGTTGGTGTGGCGGCTGTGGCGATGCCGGTCGCGGGGCTGGGGTTTCCGCCGCCGACGCGGCAGCACGGGCGCACACCGGCAACGGGCGGGGCGGATCGGGTGATGCGTCGCGACTACGGGGTGGTGAGGGCGGCGACGGCGGCGGCGAACATGACGTTCTTGATCGCGCCGAGCGTGCCCTGGTCCTTCTCACCGAGCGGGGTGAGCAGCGCGGCGGCGGTGTCCACGATCTCGCCCTCGGGGGCGGTGGCGTCGACGATGTCGTACGCGGCGGCGTCGGTGCCACCGAAGCGGCGGCCGGTGGTCATGGACGCCACCGCCGCCTTCGGGGCCAGTTTGGCCTGGATGAGCGCCGCCATGCCGCGGGTGAAGGGGATGCGGATATCGGCCTCGGGGAAGCAGAAGTAGCCGCGGTCGGCGCGCATGACGCGGAAGTCGTGGGCCATGGCGAGCATGGCTCCGGCGCCGAAGGCATGGCCCGGCAGGGCGGCGGCGGTGGGCAGCGGCAGGGTGAGCACGCGGGCGAACAGGGCGTGCACCTGTGCCACGTACCAGTCGGTGCGGTCGCCGTTGGCGGTCAGCCACTCCAGATCCAGGCCGTTGGAGTAGAACTTGCCGCCGCCGGTGGTGATCAGCGCGTGCGCGCCGTCGGCGACCACGGTGTCGAGGTGGGCGTTCACCGCGGTGAGGAAGTCGGGGGAGAAGCGGTTCTCGTCGCCGCCGAGATCGAGCACGGCGATCTTGTCGCGGTAGGTGAGGGTGGTGGACATCGGTGTCCCTTCATCGGTGGGTGGGGGCGGGTCCGACCGCGAGGACCGCGCGCACGGCGGCGCGCAGCTGATCGCGGGCGGTCGGGTCGGTGAGCCGGTCGCGGTGCAGCAGCACCGCGGTGGGCAGATCGACCAGGCACAGGGTGATGGCGTCCACGGCGCGGGCGTCCTTGCGGTCCCACAGCCGCACCGCGAGGTCTTTCATCAGCTCGACGAGGGCGCGGTCGAGGCCGGTGAGTTCGGCGCGCACCGGTTCGGGCAGGTCGCCGCCGAGCAGGTCGCCACGGCGCACGGTCAGCAGCAGTGTGGAGGAGTGCGGGAAGCGTTCGGCGAGGACAGCCGGTGTCTCGGCGGCGGCGATGACGGCCTCGACGCCGTCGCCGTCGGCGGCCACCGCCTCGGATTGCATGTCCAGGAAGCGGCGGGCGGCACGAATCCAGGTGCGGCCCAACAGTTCCGCGCGGGATCCGAAGGTGTGGTAGATCGCGCCGTTGGAGACGCCGGTGGCGGCGGCGACGGCCCGGATGGTCACCGCGGCCGCGCCGCCGGACGCCGCCAGGGATTCGGCGGCGTCGAGCACGGTGTCGGGGTCGTGCGTGCGGGGTCGCGGCATGACCGGAACGGTAACAGAGCAGATGCTCTGTTACCCGTGGACGTGACGCACGCCACCCGCCGCTCCGGACGGACGGCGCCGCCCACGGCGCTGGTTCGCCTGTGCGCCTACGGCGTGGCGTCCCCGTGGGTGTCGGCCGGTTCGTGGACGTGCTCGGCGAGCTCGTCGGCGTAGAGCCGTTCGATCTCGCCCGCGTATTTCTCGGCGATGGGGGTGCGGCGCAGTTTCATGGTGAGGGTGATCTCCTCACCGCCGGGCTCCCAGAAGCTGGGCAGGATGGTGAACCGCTTGACCTGTTCGACGCGGGACAGTTTGGCATTGCCCGCCGCCACCCCGCGGGCGATGTCCTCGATGACGCCCTTGTCGACGGCCAGCGCCGCCGCCGAGGCGTCGGTCAGGCCGCGCCCGGCCGCGTAGGGCCCGGCGGATTCGGCGTCCAGCACGATGAGGGCGGTGTTGTAGGGCCGGTTGTCGCCGATCACCGCCAAGGCCCCGATGAGCGGGGTGGCGGCCTTGACGGTGTTCTCGATATTGGCCGGGGACATGTTCTTTCCGGCCGAATTGATGATGAGTTCCTTCTTGCGGTCCACCACCCGCAGATATCCCTCGTCGTCGACGGTGATGATATCGCCGGTGTGCAGCCAGCCGTCGGCGTCGAGCGCCTCGGCGGTCTTCTCCGGTTCGTCGCGGTAACGCTTCATCACCAGCGGTCCGCGCACCAGGAATTCACCGTCCTCGGCGACGCGCCCCTCCAGACCCGGAAGCAGTTTCCCGACCGTGCCCAGCCGCGCCTGTTCGGGCGGGCTCACCGACGCCACACAGGTCAGTTCCGACATGCCCCAGACCTCGGAGATGGGAATGCCGAGACCGTAGAAGAATCCGAGGGTTTCCGGCGGAATCGGCGCGGCACCCGACAGCGCCCACTTCAACTGGTCCAGGCCGAGTTTCGCGCGCAGTTTCGACAACACCAGCTCATCGGCCTTCGCCCATTCCGCCGCCTGCACCTCGTCGAGGGAGGTGCCCGCCAGCTGGGCGGCGGCCTTGCGCCCGGCCACCTCCAACGCCCACGTCAAGGCCGCCCTGCGGGCGTCGTCGGTTTCGCTGGCCACCGAGAACTCCACGGCCGCTTTGAGTTTCTCCCACACCCGCGGCACCGCGCCCCAGATGGTCGGATGCACGTCGGCCAAGGCGGCGGGCAGCTGGGTCCGATCCGGCACCACCGTGATCTGGGTGCCGCGGAATTCCTGGAGGTACAGCGCCGTCACCCGATCGGCCATATGCGCGGTCGGCAGATACGAGGTGATCCGGTCGCCGAATTCGATCGGCATGACCGACGCGTAGGTTTCGCATTCGAACGCCAGATTCGCGTGCGTGATCTCCACGCCCTTCGGATTGCCGGTGGTGCCCGACGTGTAGCAGAGCGTGACGATATCGTCCTCGCCCACCGCCCGCCAGGTGGCGTCGAAATCGAAATCGGCGCGCCCCGACGCCATCAATTCCGCGACCCCGACGGTTCCCTCCGGGGCCCCGTCCACGCACACGATGGTCTCGATCTCCACCCCCGACGCGCGCACCCGCTCCACATACTGTTCCTCACAGATCACCACCCGATTGCGCGCATTGGCGAACACGTACGCCAGCTGCTCGGCCGACAGGGTGTTGTACACCGAGAACGAGGTGGCCCCGGTGTGCTGCGCCCCCACCTCGAGCGGATAGAACTCCACCCGGTTGGCCATCATCAGCGCGACGGTGTCACCGCGCCCGACGCCGAGCGCGCACAGTCCCGCCGCCACCGCCCGCACCTGCTCGGCGTACTCGCGCCACGTCAACGTCTGCGTCCCGCCCACCGAACGCACCGCCACCGCCTCCGGATCGATGGCGGCCACCCGCTGGAACGCGGCACAGGAGGTCTTCGCTTCGGCCATCACACATCTCGCTTCGCTCGGCCCGACTTTCCCTGACGGTAAAGCGAGCCCGGCCCCCGCGTGACCGATTTGCGCACATCGGCGATCGTCCTGAGGATCGGTCGGAACACGGCGACGCCCCTCCCACCGCGGGTGCGGATCATGCGGCGCGCCGCCGTGTCCGGCCGGGTTCAGGCTTTGCGCTGCGCGGACGAGCGCGCCGGATTGGCCTGCTGTCCGGCCTTGGGGTCCTTCTCGCCCTGTTTGGCGCGTACCCCGGATTCCACCCGGTCGCCGAGATCCTTGTCGACATTGCGCCAGTAGTCGAAGGCGCGCATCAGCACCGGTTCGGTGACGCCATTGAGCAGATGGCCGACGATATTGTTCACCAACCGGTCCCGTGCCGCGTCGTCGAGCACCTCGCGGACCATGGTTCCGGCCTGACCCCAATCGTCGTCGTCGCGGCGACGCGTGTACGCCTGACGCACCATCTCACCGTCGGTGTGCCAGACCGCCTGCGGCCCGGCCAGTTCCGGATCGGCGTGCGGTCCGCCCTTCGAATTCGGCACGTACACCGGATCGCCCGGATTGTGGTGCCGCATATGCCCGTCCTTGCTGTAGGAGTGGCGCGGCGACCGCGGGGCGTTGACCGGCAGTTCCTTGTAGTTCGCGCCGATGCGGTACCGATGCGCGTCCGGATAGGAGAACCAGCGGCCCAGCAGCATCTTGTCCGGGCTCGGCCCGGTACCGGGCACGGCGTTGCTGGGTTCGAACGCGGCCTGCTCGATTTCGGTGTGATAGTCGGCGGGATTGCGGTTCAACGTCATCCGGCCCACCCGGTGCAGCGGATAGTCCCCGTGCGGCCACACCTTCGTGAGATCGAACGGGTTGAACCGGTAGGTCTTGGCCTCCTCGAACGGCATGATCTGCATGTACAGCGTCCAGGACGGGAACTCCCCGGCGTCGATGTGCTCCCACAGATCCCGGGTGTGGTAATCGGTGTCCATGGACGCCATCTGATCGCCCTCGTCCTGGGTGAAGAACTCGATGCCCTGATCGGTCTTGAAATGGTATTTCACCCAGAACTTCGCGCCGTCGGCATTGACCCACAGGTAGGTGTGGCTGGAATAGCCGTTCATATGCCGCCAACTGCGCGGGATACCGCGATCACCCATCAGCCAGGTCACCTGGTGCGCCGATTCCGGCGACAGCGTCCAGAAATCCCACTGCATATCGTGATCGCGCAGGTTGTTGTCGGCGCGGCGCTTCTGCGACCGGATGAAATCCTGGAACTTCATCGGATCGCGCACGAAGAAGATCGGCGTATTGTTCCCGACCATGTCGAAATTGCCGTGCCGGGTGTAGAACTTCAGGGCGAAGCCGCGCGGATCACGCCAGGTGTCCGGGCTGCCGCGCTCTCCGGCCACGGTGGAGAACCGCGCCAGCACCTCGGTCTTGCGGCCCGGCTGGAAGACGTCGGCGTAGGTGTAGGCGCTCACATCATCGGTGACCTCGAAAACGCCGAAAGCGCCGCCGCCCTTGGCATGCGGCTGCCGCTCGGGCACCCGCTCCCGATTGAACGCCGCCATCTTCTCGATCAGGTACGCGTCGTTGAGCAGAATCGGCCCGTCCGGTCCCACCGTCAGCGAATGCTCATCGCTGGGGACCGGGATACCGGCGTCGTCGGTGGTGTAGTTCTGCGCGGTGTCGTTCTCGGACATCTCACTCCTCTCCACGGAAACGTTCGTCGGAGGAACTACCCGGCATACCAGTCCACACTCCTCGCGACGCCCGACGTTGTAAAGCGACGCCGTCGGGCGCGGCGCGTACCGGCGCGGCCGCCGCCCGCTGGGCCGCGCCGGACGGCCCGCCGAAGCCCGCGTTTGCCACCGGGTCGCCCGGTTATATCCCGTGCAGGAGGTGTGCCATGCCGAAGGAATGGACCGACAAACAGGAACGTCAGTACGAGCACATCAAGAAATCCGAACGCGAGCAGGGCACCGGCGCGAAACGCGCCAAGGAGATCGCCGCCCGCACCGTGAACAAGGACCGGGCTCGCTCCGGGCAGACGAAATCATCCGGCGGCTCCCGTTCCCGCTCGGGCGGTCGCGGATCCAGCGGGCCGACCCGCGACCAGCTCTACGACGAAGCCAAGAAGCGCGATATCACGGGCCGCTCCCGCATGACCAAGGCCCAGCTGGCCAAGGCGCTGGGCCGCGCCTGATCCGGCCGAGCCGCTGCGCTCGTCGCACAGCCGGTACTCCAACGCCTCGACACCGTCCTGCCCGACACCGTCCTGCCCGACACCGTCCTGCCCGACACCGTCCTGCCCGACACGGTCCTGCCCGACGCCGATGACGCGGGCCGCCTGTCATGACCGGGAAGGTGGCCGTGACCGCGGTGCGGGCGCACTGCCGCGCCGACCGGACTCCCGGCCCCGAATCAGAATCGGGTGCGCAGCCGGGCGACCGCGTCCTCCATGTGGTCGAGCAGGAGGCGGCGGGCGTGTTCGGGTCGGCCGTCGCCGATGGCCGCGCGCAGGTCCTCGTGCTCGGCCACCTGCACGGCCAGATCGGCGTAGGTGCTCTGCAACGCGCCGATGCACATGCGGGTCTCGATGAGCAGCGTGTCGGCGGCGCGCACCAGCCGGGCACTGCCGCAGCAGGCGACCAGCGATTTGTGGAAGGCGTGGTCGGCGTCGGAGACCCCCGCCACGTCCCCGCGCGCGGCGGCCGCGCGCATGGCGGCCACGGCGGGCGCGAGCGCGGCCGCGGCCTGCTCGCGGCGGCCCTCCAGAATCAGGTCCAGCGCGCCGCCCTCGATGGCGGTGCGCGCCCGGTAGATGTCGACCACGTCGTCGAGGGTGAGGTCGATGACGAAGATGCCGCGGTGGCGGATGCTGTGGGCCAGCCCCTCCGACACCAGCCGCTGCATGGCCTCGCGCACCGGGCCGCGCGAGACGTCGAACTGGGCGGCCAGGTCGGCCTCCACCAGTTGGGTGCCGGGTTCCAGGGTGCCGTCGATGATGGCCGAACGCAGCCGGTCGGCGATCATCTCCGCCGTCGAGCGGCGGTCCACCGGCTGGAATTCAACGGTCTGCATAGGTCTTTCTCTCCGTGAACAGCGATCCCAGCAGCGGGTGGGGCGGTAGGTCGGCGAGCAGCCCCGCCAGCCGCAGGCCCTCCCAGATGGTGACCTGGTTGGCGGTCAGCACCGGTTTGTCCAGCGCCGCTTCGAGTTCGGGCAGCACCGCGAGGGTGTGCATGGCGGTGTCGGGCACCAGCACCGCGTCGGCGTCGGGATGGTCTTTGGCGGCCACCAGCGCGGTCACCTGCGCCGCGGTGAGCGTGCCGACCTCGGCGGCGGTGTCGATGCCGGCGCTGGACATGGACACCACCGTGATCCCGGCGGCGGCGAGGAAGTCGACGAACAGCCGCGCCACCTCGTCGGGGTAGCTCGCCACCACCGCCACCGTGGTCACGCCGAGCGCGTGCGCGGCGCGCGTGAACGCGAAGCTGGTGCTGGAGGCCGGCACCCCCGCCGCGCGGGCCAGCCCCTCGGCCTGGCCGCGCGCACCGTCGGGGCCGTAGACGAAACTGCCGGAGGTGCAGGCCCACACGACGGCGGCCGGACGGTGCGGTGCGAGCAGCCGTGCACCGTGTGCCAGTTTCTCCGGGCTGCCCAGGTCGAGCAGTTCGGGCACGGCGTGCAGATCGGTGCCGTAGATGTGGGCGACCGGCAGTTCGACGCCGAGCAGGGCGGCGGCGCGCGGATAGTCGTCCTCGGCGGCGTGGTCGGGGTAGACGAACCCGACGGTGGCGGGCGTGTGGTCTTCGGTCACGGGATACCTCGCATCAGTGAACGTCGCATCAGAAAACGTCTTGGAGCCATTTGCCGGGGCCCATCATGGGCAGTTTCATCCGCCCGAGACAGGCCCACATGGTGAGTTGGTTGGCGGTGAGCACGGGTTTGCCGAGCGCCCGTTCGAGCGGTTCGACGATGTCGTAGGTGGGCAGGTTGGTGCAGCTGACGAAGATGGCCTCGGCGTCGGGATCGTCGGCGAACATGATGCGTTCGGCGATGGTCCGATAGCTGACCTTCCAGATGCCGCCGCCGAGCCCGAGGTGATCGGACCGCACCACCTCGCAGCCGGTCTCGCCGAGGAACTCGTGCAGTTTCCCGGTGAGTTCCTCGTCGTAGGGGGTGATGACCGACAGCCGGGTCAATCCCAGTTTGGCGATGGCCTCGGCGAGCGCGCCGGAGGTGGTGACCGCGTCGCGGGCACCCGCCCGGCAAATGGTGCGCCGCAGCGACTTCTCGTAGGCCAGTCCCTTGATGAAACTGCCCGAGGTGCACAGGTAGGCGACCACCTCGGGCTCCACGTGCAGCACATCGCGGGTCGCGGACGTCAGATGGACGGCGTCCGAGACCAGTTCGGCCATCGCCAAGGAGACCGGCACCGGTTCGTACGGCGTCCGGGCGAGATGCAGGCTCACCTCCAGTGGTACCCAGCGCCACAATTCACGTTCCAACGCGAGGTCGAAGGGGGCGATGATCCCGATGCCACGTTGCGCCACCGGCCCCTCGAACTCGGGGAGAAACAGTTCCACGACGGCCCCTCTCGCCGGCGGTGCAGAACCCTTTCTGCCGGGAGCGACGCGCCCGGCAACCCCCGAGCGAGACTCCAGGGGTGTACACACTCGGATTGTTGACAATCGTACGATGACTTTCTAGCCTGTCAACGTGGAAAAGGGGCCAATTGTGACTGTTCTCCACGACGGCAACCTACCGGACCCACATCTCATGGCCCCGGTGGCCGAGCGCGCGACGATTCGCTACACCGAAGCCGACGGCCTCGAGACCGCGATCCGCGGGGCCGAGGTGCTGTTCGTGTACGACTTCCTCTCCCAGGCGATTCCGGGAGCCTGGCATGCCGCCGACCGACTGCGGTGGCTGCACATCGCCGCCACCGGCGTCGATCCGGTCATGTTCGACGAACTGATCGACAGCGACGTCGTGGTCACCAACACCCGCGGCGTATTCGACCGGCCCATCGCCGAATACGTCCTCGCCCAGATCCTCAACTTCGCCAAGGGCCTGCCCGAATCGCAGCGGCTGCAGGCCGACCACGAGTGGCGGCACCGCAACGGCGAGCGGATCGCCGGGGCCACCGCGCTGGTGGTCGGCACCGGGGCGATCGGCCGCGAGATCGCCCGGCTGCTGCGCTCGGTCGGCATGCGGGTGCGGGCGGTGGGCCGCCGCGCCCGCCGCGACGATCCCGACTTCGGTGTCGTCGACGACGACCTGCTCGCCGCGCTGCCGCACGCCGACTACGTCGTGGCCATCGCGCCGCTGACGCCGTCGACACGCCACATGTTCGATGCGCGTGCTTTCGCCGCCATGTCCCCCCGGACACGTTTCATCAACGTCGGTCGTGGGGAATTAGTGGTGACAGACGATCTGGTTGCCGCGGTGCGGTCCGGGACGATCGCGGGCGCCGCACTCGATGTGGTCGACCCCGAACCGTTGCCCGCCGGACACCCGCTGTGGGACCTGCCCGAAGTTCTCGTCACACCGCACAATTCCGGCGACACCGCGGGATGGCGGGAGGAACTGGTGGCAGCGTTCGCCGGCAACTTCGCCAACTGGATCGCGGGTCGGCCGCTGGACAATGTGGTCGACAAGGAGCTCGGGTACGTGCCCGCCTAAGGAGGCCAGCAATGTCGCACCCCGACATCCCCACCGATCCGTCCGCCATGACCGCGGTCGAGCTCGTCTCCGCCTATGCCGCGGGCGCGCTCTCCCCGGTCGAGGCGACCCACGCGATCCTCGACGCCATCGCCGAACGCGACGGTGACGTCAACGCCTACTGCCTGGTGGATCCCGAACGCGCACTGGTCCAGGCCAAGGATTCCGAACATCGCTGGCACAGCGGCCATGTCAAGGGCCTGCTGGACGGCGTGCCCATCTCCATCAAGGACATCTTCCTCACCGAGGGCTGGCCCACCCGGCGCGGTTCCAAGGCCATCGCCGCCGATGTGCCGTGGCCGGTGGACAGCCCCGTCTCCGCGCGGCTGCGCGAGGACGGCATGGTGTTCCTCGGCAAGACCACCACACCGGAGCTGGCGTGGAAGGCCACCACCGACAGTCCGCTCACCGGCATCACCCGCAACCCGGTCGACCCCACCCGCACCGCGGGCGGCTCCTCCGGGGGCAGCGCGGCCGCGGTGGCGGGCGGTATGGGGCCGGTGTCGGTGGGCACCGACGGCGGCGGCAGCGTGCGCATTCCCGCCGCGTTCTGCGGCATCGTCGGCTTCAAACCCACCCACGGCCGGATTCCGCTGTACCCGGCCAGCCCGTTCGGTCCGCTCGCCCACGCCGGACCCATGACCCGCACGGTCGAGGACGCGGCGCTGCTCATGGACATCCTGTCGCTGCCCGATCCCCGCGATCCGACCGCGCAGCCGCCCATGCTCACCACCTTCCGCGCCGAGATGCAGCGCGACGTGCGCGGATTGACCGTCGCGTATTCGCCCACCCTCGGCTACGTCGACGTCGACCCGGAGGTGGCCGACGTGGTCGCGACCGCGGTGCAGCGGCTGGCCGACGCCGGACTGCGGGTGGTCGCCGCCGATCCCGGTTTCACCGATCCACGCGAAGCGTTCGAGAACCTGTGGGCGGCGGGCGCGGCGACCATGCTGTCGAAGTTCCCCGACGGCAGCCGCGAGATCGTGGACCCGGGCCTGGCCCGGGTGTGGGAGCACGGCGAGAACCTCACCGCCATCGACTATCTCGACGCCCGCGCCACCGCCGCCGACGTCGGCATCGTCATGGGCGCCTTCCACACCGCCCACGACGTGCTCATCACCCCCACGGTCCCGATTCCGGCCTTCGACGCCGGACACGACGTGCCACCCGGCAGCGACCTGAGCAGCTGGCCGCAGTGGACCCCGTTCACCTACCCGTTCAACCTCACCCAACAGCCCGCCATCAGCATCCCGGCCGGAGTGACCGCCGCCGGACTGCCGGTGGGCCTGCAGATCGTCGGCCCGCGCCACTCCGACGACCTGGTGCTGGCGCTGGCCCGCTACGCCGAGGCCGTACTCGCGGCCTGAGAAGCTGTCCGGTCGGCAGCGGGAATCCGGGGCGCGGGCAGGCCGGGGGTCGGTTGGCGGCACGAGTTCCGCGAGCAGCTGACCGACGACTGATTCCCGCATGATCCTCGGTCCGGTCGGGCGGGGACCGCGATGATCCTTCGCCACCACGGCCCGGCACCCGCGTCGAGCGGGTGCCGGGCCGTGCTCGGACCGACAGCGAGCCGCGCGCTCAACTCGTGCGGGCGAAGGCCAGGGTCTCGCCCTCCACGCCGCGCAGCCACAGGGTGTTGCAGGCGGCGGCGATCTCGGTGAGGCCGTCCTCGATGGTGGCGAAGACATTGCCGGGCACCCAGCCCATATCGCCGTTGATGAGCAGGTTGTTGCGGCCGTAGAACAGGGCCAGGTCGGTGGCGCCCTGGCTGTGGTGGGCCGCCGAACCCGGCTCGTAGCCGTAGGCCGGGTTGCCGATCTCCCACGGCTCGAAGTCGAACAGGCACACGTCGCCGGGAATCGGGGTGACCGTCGGATTCTCCCGATGCGGGGCGGCGGTGATGCGGGGGAGCAGCGTGTAGACCTCGTTGCGGGCGTACTTGGCGTGGAAGGCGTCACCTTCCTGCGGTAGCGCGTTCCACACCGCCTCGCAGGTGTGCGGGGCCTGCTCGTCGAGCAGGCGGGCGCGGCAGCTCACCCCGGCCTTGGTGAGGGTGATGGTGATGTAGCGGGTCATGGGTTCAGCCTTCCGTATCGGTGGAGCGGAGTTCGGTGCACGGGACCGCGCGCCCGGCGGTCCAGATCGTCACGACCCGGGGCGCGCCGACCGGGACCGCCCGGGGTGTCGGCCGTGGGTCACAGCTCGGCCAGGACCGACTCCCAGATGTCGAGGCCCTCGCGGATCTGCTCGGCGGTCGCCACCAGCGCCGGGATCATGCGCACCACGTTCATGTGCGCGCCGCACGCCAGCAGCAGCAGACCCTTCCGCACCGCCAGCCGCCGCGCCTCGGTGGCCGCCGCCGTATCGGGTTCGCCCGCGGCCGTGGTGAATTCGGCCCCCACCATGAGCCCGAGACCGCGCACGTCGCCGATGCCGGCGGTGGCGCGGGCGCGCACCCCGTCGAGCAGTTCGCGACCGCGCAGCGCCGCGTTCTCGACCAGGCCCTCCTTCTCGATCACCTCGAGCGTCGCCAGGGCGGCCGCGCACGCCACCGCGTTGCCGCCGTAGGTGCCGCCCTGCGAGCCGGGCCACGCCCGACCCATCAGCTCGGCCGACGCCGCGATGCCCGAGAGCGGGAATCCGCTGGCCAACCCCTTGGCGATGGTGATGATGTCGGGCCGGATGCCGAAGTGCTGGTGGCCGAAGAACCTTCCGGTGCGCCCGAATCCGGTCTGGATCTCGTCGAGCACCAGCAGAATCCCGTGCCGGTCCGCGCGCTCACGCAGACCCTGCAGGAATCCGGCGGTGGCGGGCACGTAGCCGCCCTCACCGAGCACCGGTTCCACCACGAAGGCCGCGGTCTCCTGCGGGGAGGTGAGGGTGGCCAGGATGTAGTCCAGTTCCCGCAGCGCGAAATCGGTGGCCTGCTCCTCGCTCCAGCCGTAGCGGAACGCGGTGGGGAAGGGGGCCACGTGCACGCCGCCCATGAGCGGGCTGAAACCGGCCGAGAAACGGGTACCGGAGGTGGTCATGGTGGCGGCGGCGACGGTACGGCCGTGGAAACCGCCGTGGAAGACGATGACGTTCGGCCGTCCGGTGGCCTGGCGCGCCAACCGTAAAGCCGCCTCGACGGCTTCACTGCCGGAATTGGCGAAGAACAGCGAATCCAACCCCTCCGGCAGCACCTCACCGAGCTTCTCGGTGAGATCGAGCAGGGGCCGGTGCATGACGGTCGTGTACTGGCCGTGCACCAGCTTCGCCACCTGCGCCTGCGCGGCCTCCACCACGCGCGGGTGACAGTGACCGGTGCTGGTGACGCCGATCCCGGCGGTGAAGTCCAGGTAGCGGCGGCCGTCGGTGTCGTACAGGTAGCAGCCCTCGCCGTGGTCGACGGTGACGGGGGTGGCCTGGAGGAGGACGGGGGACAGGGCAGTCATGGGTGATCGCCTCCGGAACGGTCCGGCGCGGGCGGAGAGTTCGGACATCATCCGGCGGGCCGGACGGTGGGGAACTCGAGGACAGCGTCGGCGCGATTGTCTATTGTCGGATGTCTATTGTCGGATTGTCGACAATATGCATAACATGTGCGGCAGCACGGCGGCAATGGACTCGGCCGCGGAAAGCGGCACAGGACTCGGCCGCACGAACATGCGGCCACGGCGGGAGGAACGGGAGCCATGCTCACCGAGACACAGCTGACCCAGACGGAACGCGACGCCATCGACAGCATCCCCGACGGACTGTTCATCGACGGCGACTGGCGGCCCGGCACCGGCACCATGCCGGTCACCGACCCCGCCACCGGCGACATCCTGCGCACCGTCGCCGACGCCGGCCCCGACGACGGCCTGCGCGCCCTCACCGCGGCCACCGCCGCCCAGGCCGACTGGGCGCGCACCCCGGCCCGGCAGCGCAGCGACATCCTCATGCGCGCCCACCGGCTGCTGCTCGACGACGTCGAACGCCTCGCCCTCGTCATGACCCTCGAAATGGGCAAACCGCTGGCCGAAGCGCGCGGTGAGGTCGCCTACGCGGCGGAATTCCTGCGCTGGTTCGCCGAAGAGGCGGTACGCCTCGACGGCGGCTACCTGCCCGCACCCACCGGCGGCTCCCGCTTCCTGGTCACCCGGCAGCCGGTCGGCCCCAGCCTGCTCATCACCCCCTGGAACTTCCCGATGGCCATGGGCGCCCGCAAGATCGGCCCCGCCCTCGCCGCCGGCTGCACCTGCGTGGTCAAACCCGCCGAACAGACCCCGCTGTCCATGCTGGCGCTCGCCGAGGTGCTGCACCGCGCCGGAGCGCCCGCGGGCGTGGTCAATGTGCTCACCACCTCCGACCCGGCGGCACTCATCGGCCCGATCATCGCCGACGGCCGCGCCCGCAAACTCTCCTTCACCGGCTCCACCGCCGTCGGCAAACTGCTGCTGGAACAGTGCGCGCGCACCGTCATGCGCACCTCCATGGAACTCGGCGGCAACGCCCCCTTCCTGGTGTTCGACGACGCCGACCTCGACGCCGCCGTCGACGGCGCCATGCTCGCCAAGATGCGCAATATCGGGCAGGCGTGCACGGCCGCCAACCGCATCCTGGTGCAGCGCGGCATCGCCGACGACTTCGCCACCCGCCTGGCCGACCGCATGGCCGCGCTGCCCATGGGCCGCGGCACCGAACCCGGCGTGGTGGTCGGGCCGCTCATCGACGCCGACGCCGTCGCCAAGGTCACCGACCTGGTCGCCGACGCCCGCCGCCGCGGCGCCACCGCCGTCACCGGCGGCGAACCCCATCCCGGGCCCGGAAACTTCTATCCCGCGACGGTTCTCACCGACGTGCCCGCCGACGCCCCGATCGGGCACACCGAGATCTTCGGCCCCGTCGCCGCCCTGTCGGTATTCGACACCGAAGCCGAGGCCGTCACCCGCGCCAACGACACCCCCTACGGGCTCGTCTCCTACGTCTACACCGAGAATCTGCGCCGCGGCCTGCGGGTCAGCGAAGCCCTCGACACCGGCATGGTGGGCTTGAACCAGGGCGTGGTGTCGGATCCGGCCGCACCGTTCGGCGGCGTCAAGGAATCCGGGCTCGGCCGTGAGGGCGGCTTGGTGGGTATCGACGAATTCCTGGAAACCAAATACATCCGGGTCGCGCTGTGACCCCGCGCGGGCTGTGATCCGCCGCAGGCTATGACTCGGCGCGCCCCCGTGACTCGACGCCCCGTACTCGACAAGGAGACACCGTGACCTACCGCATCGCCACCATTCCCGGTGACGGGATCGGCGTGGACGTGACGGCCGAGGCCGTCGCCGTGGTCGACGCCGTGCTGCCCGGGATCGAATGGACCGCATTCGACTGGTCGTGCGAGAACTATCTGCGCACCGGCGCCATGATGCCGCCCGACGGACCCGAGCAGCTGGCCGGATTCGACGCCATCCTGCTCGGCGCGGTCGGCTTTCCCGGTGTGCCCGACCATATTTCGCTGTGGGGGCTGCTCATTCCGCTGCGCCGCGCCTTCGCACAGTACGTGAACCTGCGCCCGGTGCGACTGCTGCCCGGCACCGAATCCGCGCTGCGCGACCGCACCGCCGCCGACCTCGACATCCTCATCGTGCGCGAGAATTCCGAGGGGGAGTACTCCGAGATCGGCGGCCGCCACAATCCCGGCCGCCCCGACGAATTCGTGCTCCAGGAGTCGGTGTTCACCCGCGTCGGCTGCGAACGCATCATCCGCTACGCCTTCGACCGGGCCCGCGAGCGCGACCGCCGCCTGTGCTCGGCCACCAAATCCAACGGCCTCATCCACTCCATGCCGTACTGGGACAGCATCGTCGACGAGGTCGCGGCCGACTACCCCGACGTCACCGTCCGCTCCATGCACGTCGACGCCCTCGCCGCCGAAATAGTCCTGCACCCCGACCGTCTCGACGTCATCGTCGGCTCCAACCTCTTCGGCGACATCCTCTCCGACCTCGCCGCCGCCGTCACCGGCGGCCTCGGCCTGGCCCCCTCCGGCAATATCAACCCCGCCCGCGACACCCCCTCCATGTTCGAAGCCGTCCACGGCAGCGCCCCCGACATCGCCGGCCAAGGCATCGCCAACCCCGTCGCCCAAATCCTCGCCGCCGCCATGATGCTCGACCACCTCGGCGAATCCGCGGCCGCCACCGCCATCGACACCGCGGTCTGCGCGGTCCTCGACGAAGGCCGGGTACTCACCCCGGACCTGGGCGGCACCGCCACCACCACCGAACTGGGCAAGGCCATCGCCCAGCGGGCGGCGGACCTGGTGGGCTGACACCGAATCGTCAGCACCCGACCGGCCGTCACCCGCCGAATGTGGCGAGCCAGCCGTGGAAGTCGTCGGTCGGGTAGATGCCGACGCCGCCGTCGGTCCTGACGGCCATGGCGGCCAGATCCACCTGCCCGTTACGCCACATGTAGACGTGCGGGCTCACCGGCCACGGCTGCTCGGCGTGCGCCATGGTCGCGAGACGGGCGAGGACGGCGGTGGCGCGAAAAGCGCGGTCCATGGTGTCGGCGGGACATGCGTATACGCACCGCTTCGATGGCACGATGGCAATGGCGCCCCGTTGGCCGTGCACGGGATACGCACCCAGCCAACGCAGGTGTGTGGTGATGTACTCCGGCCCGGTCAACAGCGAAATCGACAGTCCCTCGCCCATATCCACGCCGTCGAAGGGCAGGGTGCTGATCTCGGGTGGATCGTCGCCGCGCACATTGGCCTCGGCGAGCGCGAACAAATGATGCTCCCCGATCGGCCAGCGCGCCAGCATCGCATACGTGACCGGACGGACGGTGTGCACCGCATCCAGCACCACCCGCTGCACCAGACCCGGTGCGAGCACCCGACGGACCGCATCCGCGGCAATGTCATTGCTGGAGTACAGCCGAGTCCGGATCAGCATGCGGATGGTCGAGAAATCGCCCTCGTCGAGTGGTGCTTCACGATCGATCTCGCACTCCACCATCCCGCTGACCAGGTAGTCCTCCACCAGCGCGGGCCATTGGTCGCGAGACTCCGCCGCCAGCACCCTCCGCAGATCCGACAGCGACATCGTGAAACAGCCGCAGACCCCCGCCACCGCGACGGTATCCGCCGCGATGCGCCGACAGGACAACCCGCGCCGTGCCGCCCGGTCCACCAAGACGGCAAGCACATCCGCTACCGCGGCCATCGCCGCACCCTCCTCCCGCGAGACGGCACCAGCGCGTCCCCGGACACTCCACGACGCCGATAGATTCGATAGATCCGATTGTGCCCGGCGGCACCGACAGATTCGGCTCGGTCACGCGAACCAGCGCGGCGAATCCATATCGTCACAGTGACGAATAGAAGTCGAATGGCCGGAGGCATGCACCAGGGGAGTGCCGGGCGAGTCGCCGCCGCGAATCACCCGGGCGCACCAGCCGCAGCCCGAGCCGCTCGTCGGATCGCCACCCGACGACATGCCACCCCACAATCAATGACCGATCAATATGTCACAGTGACGGATTGACGCCATGGAGCCCGAAAGGGGGAGTACGCCCACGAATCCCGATATCGACGACGACTGCCAACCTCGTTCGACCAGCCTACTGGGATCCGGAATTTTTCCGGCGATTGATCGGATACACGAAATTTTCCACACCGGCCACCGGAGGCACCCCGAACACCCGCCATGCCTGCGCACCCGAACGGCGAGCAGCCGAGGGAATCCGCAGCCGAACGTCACGCCGAGCAACACGAAACAGCATGTCGCACAGCAGGTTCGCAGGCAACGGCCCAGGCCGTATAAACGCCGATAATCTACACTATGTAAACCTGAAGCCCGGAGACCGGGCCATTTCACACACGCACCAGGGTTGTCAGTGCCCTATGTCACATTTGCATCGTGACCGATACATCGACTCCCCCCGACTTGATTCGATGCTGTCCGACCAAGGGGTGTGGCGAATGGAAGCCGCGATCTTTGATGGCCCAGCCCGGACCTCAGTCGCCCCTCTGCTTCGCCTGCTATCAACGGGCTAGAAGGCGGCGGCAGGGCCCCGAAACCGCCCGGCGGGCGAATCTGTGGGCGAAGTATCGCATCAGGCCGGAGCGATATGACGCACTACGGGAGGCGCAAGACTATCGGTGCGCAATCTGCGGCATCCACGAAGAGTCGATCGATCGTTCACAGGTGGGTGGACGACCGAGAAAGGATGGCACCGAACTGGTGAAGACTCCTTTGGCGGTCGACCACGACCACATCACCGGCGCGATACGGGGACTTCTCTGCCCATCCTGCAATTCCGGGCTCGGCAAGTTCGCTGACGACGTCAGCCGCCTACTCGCCGCAGTCGACTACCTTCGAAAACACTCCTCCTCCGCACCGGCCGCCGCCCGTGAATAGGCACATCCCTCACCATGGAGGTGGACTTCAAACCTATAGGCTCACATCAGGTGGCACCTGTCGATCCTCATCTTCCTTCCATCGCTCAGCGTTGGAGCGTCAGCGTGATGGAGCCGACTTCTACCCCACCCAGGTACGCCGGGCCCGCGTAGCCGCCGTGTCCGTCGCTGATGAGTACGACTCGGTGGCCGGGAAACAGGTCCACGTAACCGCCGTCGGGTGTCGGATGGATCGGGTAACGGCCTATCAAGACCAGGTCTCCGCCCTCGACGCGCGCGTCGCGTTGCAGGAGCACGATGCCGGACGACCATGTCGTGGACGTGTAGGCGCCGGGTTCGACGTCGGCGGATGCTTGGCCGGCCGCGCCGATGAGGGTGGCCGCGCTCGCGGCCACGGCGATCGTGGCGGCCCGGACCATTGCCGGTGTGGCGCATATGGACATCGTCAACCCCTCTCGCCTCGGGTTGACAACTTTACGCTCGCTGATGCCGCCTTCACATCGCAATCGGCCGCATGATCAGCGTTCCGGCATCGTCGATACCGATATCGCACGCGGTGATGCTTCCGCGGATATGTCGTAGCGGCCGGCTCGCAGCCGTCGTGTCCACCCGGATATCACCATTGACGGCCCACAGTCGGTCGTCGAGCGGGCCACGGACGCGGGCTATGCGCATCACCATGGCGCTGCGCCCCCATTCACCCAGGTCGATGGCGGTGACCGGAATCAGTTTGCGCGCGGTGGCGGCGCGTAGTCGTGGCGGGACGAGCGAGCCGGTGAAGGTGCCGACCAAACCGTCTCCCCCGACACTGGTCCAGATGATGGATTTCCAGAGGCGCAGGAAGCGGCGTTCGGCGATAGGTGGGATATTCGTGGTCAGCAATGCTTCCGACACCGTGTCCAAGTGCGGCTCCCCTCGCCGTCAGCCGCATAGTTGTGCGGCGCTCACCCTGATCTACAACCTGTCAGCAATCTATTGGCTATCAATGTAGTCGGGTGCCGGCGCATGTGATGCCCGGTTAGCGAACTATTTTCGCCATTCGCTCGCGAACAAGACTTGATTAAGTCATAATCTTGATCGACTCCACTTAGCTGGATGTGTACGACCATGCACGAACTCGAAAGGAACCGCCAGTGGCTCAGGAACATCCGCCCGTCGGAGAGGCCAATACCGAACCCGCAGCAGGCGGGTGCCCCATGGCGGCCGGTCGCCTCAAGTACCCCACCGAGGGCGGCAGCAACCGGGACTGGTGGCCGAACCAGCTGAATCTGAAGATCCTGCAGAAGAATCCGGCCGTCGCCAATCCGATGGACGACGGCTACGACTACGCGGCCGAGTTCGCGACCCTGGACCTGGCGGCGGTGAAACGCGACATCGTCGAGGTCATGACGACCTCGCAGGACTGGTGGCCCGCCGACTTCGGGCACTACGGCCCGTTCTTCGTGCGCATGGCCTGGCATGCGGCGGGCACCTACCGGATCAGCGACGGGCGCGGCGGCGCGGGCGCCGGCATGCAGCGCTTCGCTCCCCTGAACTCCTGGCCCGACAACGCCAGCCTGGACAAGGCGCGGCGGCTGCTGTGGCCGGTGAAGAAGAAGTACGGCAAGAAGCTGTCGTGGGCCGACCTCATCGTGTACGCGGGCAATGTGGCACTCGAGGATATGGGCTTGCCGACCTTCGGGTTCGGCGGCGGCCGCGTCGACCAGTGGGAACCCGAGGAGGACGTGTACTGGGGTCCCGAGCAGACCTGGCTGGGCGGCGACGGGCGCTACAGCGGCGAACGCGACCTGGAGAACCCGCTGGCCGCGGTGCAGATGGGTCTCATCTACGTCAATCCCGAAGGCCCCAACGGCAATCCGGATCCGCTGCTGGCCGCGGGCGATATCCGCGAGACGTTCCGCCGGATGGCCATGAACGATGTGGAGACCGCGGCGTTGATCGTCGGCGGCCACACCTTCGGCAAGGCGCACGGCGCCGGACCGGCCGATCACGTCGGCCCCGAGCCGGAGGCGGCTCCGCTCGAGGAGCAGGGCCTGGGCTGGAAGTCCAGCTTCGGCAGCGGTGTCGGCAAGGACGCCATCACCTCCGGACTCGAGGTCACCTGGACCCCCACCCCCACGACATGGGACAACTCCTTCCTGGAGATCCTGTACGGCTACGAGTGGGAGCTGACCAAGTCCCCCGCCGGCGCGCACCAGTGGGTCGCCAAGAACGCCGAGGCCATCGTCCCCGACGCCTTCGACGCGTCGAAGAAACAACTGCCGACCATGCTGACCACCGACCTGTCCATGCGGATGGATCCGATCTACGAGCGGATCACCCGCCGCTGGCTCGAGCATCCGCAGGAGCTGGCCGACGAGTTCGCCAAGGCCTGGTACAAGCTCACCCACCGCGATATGGGCCCCAAGGCGCTGTACCTGGGTCCGGAGGTGCCCGCGGAGACCCTGCTGTGGCAGGACCCGATCCCGGCGGCCGACTACGAGACCATCGGCGCGGCCGAGATCGCGGATCTGAAGCAGCGCATCCTCGCCTCGGATCTGACCATTCGGCAGCTGGTATCCACCGCGTGGGCGGCGGCGTCCTCGTTCCGCGGCAGCGACAAGCGCGGCGGCGCGAACGGCGGCCGGATTCGCTTGCAGCCCCAGATCGGCTGGGAGGTCAACGAACCCGATGCGCTGGCGGTGGTGATCCGCGCCCTGGAGGGCATCCAGGAGGCGTTCAATGCCGCCCAGTCCGGGGGCAAGCGGGTGTCGTTCGCCGATCTGGTGGTGCTGGCCGGCGCCGTCGCGGTGGAGCAGGCCGCCAAGCACGCCGGGGTGGAGATCGAGGTGCCGTTCCGTCCGGGCCGTGCCGACGCCACCCAGGAGCTCACCGATGTGGAGTCCTTCGCGGCGCTCGAGCCCACCGCCGACGGCTTCCGCAACTATG
The DNA here is from genome assembly GCF_030767025.1 of Nocardia sp. CC227C. GTDB lineage: Bacteria > Actinomycetota > Actinomycetes > Mycobacteriales > Mycobacteriaceae > Nocardia. The sequence goes on from NZ_JASITE010000006.1 coordinate 314,862, forward strand.
TGGGCAAGGGCAGCCGTCTGCCCGCCGAATACCTGCTGCTGGACAAGGCGAACCTGCTGACGCTGTCCGCCCCGGAGATGACGGTGCTGGTCGGCGGCCTGCGAGTGCTCGGCGCGAACTACCAGCAGTCCCCGCTGGGCGTGTTCACCGCCAACCCGGGCGCGCTGACCACCGACTTCTTCGTCAACCTGCTCGATATGGGCACCAAGTGGGAGCCGTCGCCCGCCGATGACGGCACCTATGTGGGCACCGACCGGGTGACCGGTGCGCCGAAGTGGACCGGCAGCCGCGTCGACCTGGTGTTCGGGTCGAACTCGCAGCTGCGGGCGTTGGCCGAGGTGTACGCCGAGGACGATTCGAAGGAGAAGTTCGTGCGCGACTTCGTCGCCGCGTGGACCAAGGTGATGGAACTGGACCGGTTCGACCTGGCCTGATCGCGCCCGGCTGAACCGACGGTGCCCCGCGAACCACACCGGTTCGCGGGGCACCGTGCCGCGCGCCCGCGCTCAGAACACCAGGGTCGCGCCCCCGGCCCGCACCTTCCCGAAGAAGCGCTTGTCGATATCGGAGCCATCGTGGTTGTAGGCGTTCATGATGTCGGTGAGTTCGTCGGCGAGCGCGCGCAGGGCGGGGCTGACGGTTTCGATGCCGTCCTCGGTCACCCACCCCCACTCGTAGGGAATGCCGTTGATGGTGATCACGATGGTGCCGAAGTACGGTGTCTCGACGATGTAGTCGATCTCGGCGGGCGCGTCGGCGATGGGACTGCTCACCGCCACCTCCCCGGGTGCGCCCGCGTTCGAGAACACCACCCGGGCCAGCGCGATATCGGCGCGGATCAGCTCGGCGACACTGTCGAGGCTGGCGTGCCGCCCGACCCGCCAGTACCGCGAGCCGTAGGAGCGGTCCCCCGCCGCCTCCGGCGTGTGCTTCTCCAGCAGCCGGTCGAGCATGCGCTGCGCCGCCGCCCGTTCACTGTCCCCCGTGCGCGGATGTTCGATGAGATTCCGCAAACGAGATATTCGCAGACTCGCGTTGCTCACCTTCGCAGCGTAACCCGGCTTCCGGCGGGCTGGTCCGACCGACGACACCTCCATCTTCGCCGGCTCGCCGCGTACCTTCTCAGGTATGACTCTCGATCACGGTGACCCCGGCGACGCGCCGTCCATTCCGCCCCCGCTGACACCGGTGGCCGACGACACCCGGCCGTCGGCCGCCGAGGAGGCCAGAACCGTTGCGGCCGCGACCAATACCGCGACCCTGGCGAGCCTGAGCGAGGACGGCGGCCCGTGGGCGTCGCTGGTCACCTACGGGCTGCTGGACGGGCAGCCGGTGCTGTGCGTGTCCCGGATGGCCGAGCACGGCCGCAACCTGCTCACCGACCCGCGCGCGAGCCTGGCGGTGGCGTCACCCGACGCACCGGCCGATCCGCTCGCCGGCGCGCGGGTCACCCTCGCCGGAGTGGTGGAACGCCCCGCGGCCGCCGAGGCGGCGGCCGCGCGCGACGCGCATCTCGCGGCGGTCCCGTCGGCGAAGTACTACATCGACTACAGCGATTTCACGCTGTGGGTCCTGCGGGTGCGGCGAGTGCGCTGGGTGGGCGGTTACGGCCGCATGGATTCCGCCACCGCCGAGCAGTACGCCGCCGCCGCACCCGATCCCGTGATCCCGCACGCCGGACGTGCCATCACCCACCTCAACGACGACCACGCCGACGCCCTGCTCGCTATGGCGCGCGCCTTCGGCGGCTACCCGGACGCCGACACCGCCACCTGTGAACGCGCCGACCGCTACGGTCTCGATCTGCGCGTCACCACCCCACGCGGTACGGCGGTCACCCGGGTCGGCTACCTCTCCCCCATCGATTCGATCGGCGAACTGCGTGCCGCCACCGTCGAATTGACCCGCCGAGCCCGGGGCTGAGACCCCGGGTCGCTCCGGCCCAGCAGGCCCACCGCGAGAGCGGCGGGAGGCGGCGTCGGATACGCCCGTGATCGCTACGGTACGCCCGCGCGAGCCGCCGCAGCGCGACCGGCATCGCGCAAGACACGAGAAATAGGGGCCGACGCACCCGTAACCCGACCCCGAGGTTTCGTGATGTGCCTTACATGCTCGCCGACAATGCGCTCACCGACGACCGCGCCGGCTGCGAAGACGCCACCCTGGCGTTCACGCGCCCGGGAGGCGGTGACCCGCTCGACGAGATCGACGCCGGAACCACCGTCGACGAATTCGATCTGGTGCGCCCGCTCGGGAAGGGAGCGTTCGGGAAGGTGTTCCTGGCGCGCCAGCACGCCATGCAACGGTATGTGGCGGTGAAGATCTCGCGGGACAACAGCCGCGAATCCCAGACCCTCGCCCAACTCGACCACGACCACATCGTGCGCGTCTTCGACCAACGCCAACTCGGCGACACCGGGCTGCGACTCATGTACATGCAGTACGTGCCCGGCGGCACCCTCGAGCAGGTGCTCGCCCGCATGCAGCGGATACCCGTCGACAAACGGTCCGGCACCATCCTGCTCGACGCCGTCGCCGCCGCCGCGCGCACCGAACCCGGCGAACCGGCCACCCGCGCCGAACCGCAGCGGCTCAGCTGGCCCGAAACCGTCGCCTGGCTCGGCGCCCGCCTCGCCCGCGCCCTCGACCACGCCGACCGCTGCGGCGTCCTGCACCGCGACATCAAACCCGCCAACATCCTGCTCACCGCCGACGGACAACCCAAACTCGCCGACTTCGGCATCAGCTTCAACCGACTACTACCCGGACACAGCCCCGTCGCCTACTTCGGCGGCTCCCTGCGCTACATGTCCCCCGAACAACTCGAAGCCTGCCACCCCGACCTGCACGCCGACCCCGGCCGCCTCGACACCCGCAGCGACCTCTACGCCCTCGCCGTCGTGCTGTGGGAACTGCTCACCGGACGCCTCCCCTTCGACGACGAACCCCGCTACGGCGAAACCGGCACCAGCCTCGACCGCATGATCACCCGCCGCCGCGCCCCCATCGACCCGCGCTTCGAAGCCGACCTGCCCGCCGACTGCCCACCCGTGCTGCGGCACGCACTGCTCACCTGCCTCTCCCCCGACCCCGACAACCGATTCCGGAGCGGCGCGGAATTCGCCCACCAACTCGACCTCGCCCTCGACCGCACCGCCCGCGACCTCGTCGACCCGCCCGACAGCAGTATCCGCGCCCGCTTCCGCATGCGGCCACTGCCCGTGGTCACCCTGTCCAGCGCACTCGGCCAACTGCTCGCGGGGTACTACCTGTACACCCACAACACCGCCGTGCTCGCCCACGACCTCGACCCGCGACAGCGAGAACAGCTGGTGGACCTGGCGTTCCTGCTCGGACTCATCGTCTACCCGGCCGGTATCGCGATCCTGCTGTACCGGTGCCGCCGCGTCATCCAGATCCCCCACGGACTGCGCCGCGGCCGCCACTACGACGACGACACCCTCGCCCGCGCCCGCGCCGACACCCTCGCCTGCGGCGACCGCATCGCCGTGGTCAACTTCGCCGGCTGGGCCATCGCGCTGCTCATCCTGCTGGCCCGGCTGCTCACCACCGCCGAACTGTCCACCGGGACACTGCTCAACGTGGCCTGCTCCAGCATCGTCACCGCCGCGGTCGCCGTGTCCTACACCTATTTCCCCGTCACCTTCTACGTGCTGCGCTGGTACTACCCCGGGCTGCTCGAACGCGGCCATACCGCCCCCGACGACCGCGCCCGGCTGCGGGTACTGGCCCGACGCAACCGCACCTACCTCGCCGCGGCCGCCACCGTACCGCTGCTCGGGACCGCCGCCGGGCTGGCCTTCCTCGAACCCGCGCAACAACAGGCCGTCGTCGGATCCGTTATCGCACTGTGCGTCGGCGGCTGCTTCGGCGTCGCGGTGTCGCTGAGCATCTTCCACGCCCTGTCCGCGGACCTGGACACCTTCGACCGGCTGCTGACGCCCACGACCGAGCACTGACGGGCAGCGCGCGCAGCCCCGGAGACCGCGCGCGGCCACCGCCGACAGGTTCGGCGGACATCACCTCAGCGCCCCGCGAAAACCACTCGCTCACACGCCCGCACCAACGTCACCAACTCCGCGCCCCGCTCCGCGCCGAGCACCGCGAACGCCGGGTCGATCAGCTCGTTCGTCAGCGCCTCCGCCCGCTCCCAGCGCCCCGCCACCTCCGGGGCGATCTCCTCGTACGGCCCCTCCCAACCGAACCAGACCGCCTGCTGCGAGCCCGCATTCAACGGCGACCCCTTGACCAGCACCGCCTGCAACGGTGTCAGACCGCTCGCGAGCACCGCCATCAGATGCAGACCGCCGCGCAACTCCCGCAGCGCATGCGTCAAATGCAGCACCCGCGCCGGCGCGTCCGCCGCCAGCGGCATCGCCCGCCAGCCCGCGAACAACGCCGCCCCGGCCGGATCCGCCGCCACCACAACCGCTTCCAAGAGCTCCGCCAGCCGCTCCGACTCCGCGAACCCGGCCAGCTTGCGGCGACCGAAATCCTGACAGGCCACCAAATAGCCCTCCGCGGCCTCGGCGGCGGGCAGCGCCGCCGTGGACTCCCACGCCCGGCGCAGATACCCGGGCTCGAAGAACCCGAACGCCGCACTCACCACATCGGCGTCCACATCACCCAGCACACCGCCCCGCCCCCGCGTGTACGCACCGAGGAAGTCCGTCACACCGGCGTTCGCCGCGAATTCGCGAGCCTCCCGGGAGAACATGAATCCCCCACCGATCCGCTGAATATCATCGCTCACCGCGGCCGCCACCGACATGCTCGTACCCTTCCGATCGGACAGCGCATTACCTCCCCGCACCCTAATCCACGACCGCTCCCGCCCATCCAGCACCCGTCCCACCCAGTGCGCACCATGGCGCTGTATTGCGAAAGATTCGCCGCACCAACCGGTTTCACCACTATAGGCTGGAATTGCGGCCGGAATCGCCTGCCGCGCAACGTGCTTGCCCTCACACGGCGGCATCACCCCCAACAGCAATTAGATCGGCTAACCTTCTCGCGGTGCTAGGACATTCACACGCCACCAGCGGCGCGCTGGCGTGGGCCGCCGCCGCCGCGGCGCTACCACTGACCGTCATCACCTATCCCGCAATGCAATCCGGGACCATCGGCTCCGTCGACCTGGTGATGGGCACCTTCCTCACCGCCGGTGCCGCGCTGCTCCCCGACGCCGACCACCCCAGGGGCACCATCTCCCACGTGCTCGGCCCCATCACCCACTACGCGTGCAAACTCATCTCCGCCATCTCCGGCGGACACCGCGGCGCCACCCACTCCTTCGCCTTCGTCGCCCTCGTCACCTACGGCACCTGGGCCGGCGAACACTGGATCGGCCGCTACTTCACCCTCGCGCTGGTGTTCTTCCTGCTCGCCCTGGCCGTGCGCGCCCTCAACCTCGCACCCACCGGCGACAGCGTCAAAGCCTGGGGCACCGTCGTCGTGCTCGCCACCTGCGGCACCTTCGCCATCGACCACTGGATCAGCGACAAACCCGCCTGGCTGCCCTTCTCCGTCGGACTCGGCGCCCTCGCCCACGTCCTCGGCGACTGCCTCACCGACCGCGGCTGCCGCCTGCTGTGGCCCTTCGACGTCCGCATCCGATTCCCCATCATCGACCGCACCGGCAACAAGGTGGAAACCCTCATCCTCGTACCGCTTTTCGCCGCGGGCACCCTCGCGCTGCTCTGGTACACCATCACCAACCACCCGTAGCAATCAGGGCATGCGAGCCCCATGACCGCACCCCGGTGCCATATCGTGTAGCGGCAACCGACAGCGACAGCGAAAGACGAGGAACGGATGGCGGAGCGGGAAGAACTCACCTGGGAGCTGTTCGGCGACGCCAGCCGAGAACTGGCCACCACCATCGCCGACGACGGGTTCGAACCCGACCTCATCCTCTCCATCGCCCGCGGCGGCCTGTTCGTCGCCGGAGCCCTCGGCTACGCCCTCGACGTGAAGAACCTGCACGTCATGAACGTGGAGTTCTACACCGGCGTCGACCAGCGCCTCGACATGCCCGTCATGCTGCCGCCGGTCCCCGCGCCCATCGACCTCGCCGGAGCCACCGTCCTGGTCGCCGACGACGTCGCCGACACCGGCAAGACACTCGAGCTCGTCCGCGACTTCTGCGCCAACCACGTCCAGGAGGTGCGCTGCGCGGTCGTCTACCAGAAACCGCACTCCCTGGTGGACTGCGAATACGTGTGGAAGCGCACCGACAAGTGGATCAACTTCCCGTGGTCGGTGCTGCCGCCCGTGGTCCAGCGCGAGAAGCAGGTGCTCGACGCCTGAGCGCACCGCTCGAAACATCGAAGCGGCCCGGAACCTGATGGTTCCGGGCCGCTTTCGCGTCGAGGCGTCGACGCCGCGTCAACCGACGATCGTCAGACCAGCTCGGCCGACAGGATCGTGATGGCCTCGGTCGGCACATCCTGATGCCCGGCCTTGGAGCCGGTGCGCACACCCTCGATGGCATCCACCACGTCGGTACCCTCGACGACCTTGCCGAACGAGGCGTAACCCCAGCCGTCCTGGCCCGGGTAGTTCAGGAACTCGTTGTCATTGGTGTTGATGAAGAACTGCGCGCTGGCCGAATGCGGATCCATGGTCCGCGCCATCGCCACGGTGTACTTGTCGTTGCGGAGACCGTTGTTCGCCTCGTTCTCGACACGGTTCGGCGCCGGCTTCTGCGCCATATCGGCGGTCATGCCGCCGCCCTGGATCATGAAGCCCCGGATCACCCGATGGAACACGGTGTCCGTGTAGTGGCCCGCCTTGACGTAGTCGACGAAATTCGCGACGGTCTTGGGCGCCTTGGCCTCGTCCAGTTCCAGGGTGATATCCCCGGCGGAGGTCTTCAGGAGCACTTTGGTCATGCAGGCCATCCTATGGGAGGCGACCCTCCCCTCTCGCCGGGGCCGCGAAAGTGCTTGGGCTGGAATGCGCCGGACGTTGTTCGGTGAGTTCAGGAGATATGAACGTAGACTAAACATGTATAGATGCGCATATTTCCATTTTAGAATTCTCAAGCCGCCGACCCTACGGCGCATCCCGCCCAGCCGAATCAGGAGACATTGCCTCCGATGCTGAAATGCGCGCCCGTCGGATCGGCGACGCCGGCCATGCGCCCGAACGGAGTATCCATGACGGGCGCGATCACCGAACCGCCCAGCTCCACCACGCGCCGCACCGCCTGCTCGACATCGTCGGCCCCGAAGTAGACCCGCCAGCCGCCGGGCGAATCCGGCGGCAGGAAGGCGTGCGCGTCCATGACACCGCCGAGCATCGGCGTCTCGGAATGGATGGTGGTGTAACCGATATCGCCCTCCCCCGGAACCGCGACCCGGAAGGTGTCCTGCCAGTCGAACACCTCGGTGTAGAAGGTCAGCGCCTTGTCGTAGTGCGGCGTCTGCAACTCGAACCAGGACGGCACGCCGACGTGCCCGCTCCAGTGACCACCCGACGCGATGCCGATCGTCTCGAATCCACGGTGCGCACCCGGTTGCCACACCCCGATCCCCGCGCCGGACGGATCTCCGAGGATCGCCATCACACCGAGGTCCGCGACATCCATGGCGGGCGCCACGATCGAACCGCCCTCCCCCACGGCTCGTTCCGCGGTCGCCCGCGCGTCGTCGGACCGGAGGTACACCGTCCACTGATCGGGCCCCTGGATCCCGTCCGCGGTCTTGCCCACTCCCCCGGCCACCGCCTTCCCGTCCTTGCGGAAGGTGATGTAGCCGCCGAACTCCTCCGCGGCCCGCTCGGCCGTCCAGCCGAAGAGGTCGCCGTAGAAGGCGACGCTGACATCCGGATCGGCGGTAAAGAGATCGATCCACACCGGATCGCCCACCCGGAAGGTCGGCACAGTACTCATGACACGCTCCTGAAGGTTTGAAGGACACTCCCCCGTGTAGACGAAGCGAGCCGTCGAATCTCATCGAGAGTCGACCCTTTTCTGTTCTGTGCGTCTTTTGCCGTCGTGCTGACCGCAGCCTCCCCTGCGACACGAGGGCAATACATAGTTAGATGCGCATATTTCCATGTAGGTATTTTTCATATTGGCAGGCGCGGGTGGGCAGGGTCCGGTTCCTACGCTCGGAGTGCGGCCACCGCGGCGTCCGCCGCCATCGCGCCGTACGCGCCGCCGAAGAGCACGACGTGGACCAGCAACGGATGGAGTTGGTGCAGCGGAATGCGCTGCCGCCAGCCCTCTCCCAGCGGTGCCTGCTCGTCGTACGCGGCGAGGATGCGATCCAGGTGCGGTATGCCGAAGAGGGCGAGCATGGCGAGGTCGGTTTCCCGGTGACCGCCGTGGGCGGCCGGGTCGACGAGCATCGCGTGGCCCCCGGTCCAGTGCACATTGCCCGACCACAGGTCGCCGTGGATACGGCCGGGCGGTTCCGCGGGTCCGGCGAGATCGCCGATGCGGTCCATGACCGCTTCGATCAGGCGGACGCCGTCGCGGCCCAGGTGGGGTGCGGCGGCGGGCAGGTAGGGCGCGAGACGGCGCTCGGCGTACCACGGACCCCACTCCCCCGTCGTCGGCGTGTTGTCCAAGGGCAGGGTGGCGATGCGGCCGGGCCACGGCGCGCCGAAGCATTCCGGTGTGGCGCCGTGCAAGGCGGCCAGGTCGCGGCCGAAGCGTTCGGCCGCCGCCGGGGACGCCGATTCCGCTGGCAGCCACGGCAACACGAGGACGCGGTCGTCGGCGGCGAGCACGGCGGGAACGAGATCGCCCGGATCGGCGGCGGCGAGCCAGCGCAGTCCGGCCGCTTCCGCGTCGAAGACCCCGCTCCCCTCCCCCACGCCCGGACCGGTCGCGCCGTCGCCGCGGGCGTCGCAGTCCGGAACTCCGGCGTCGACGGCGGTGCCGCCTGCGGCCTCATCGACGACGGTACCGCCCGCGGCCTCATCGACGGCAGTGCCGTGCGGGGCCTGGCCGTCGAGGGCTTTGACGAAAACGGCTCGGCCGTCGGCGGTTTCACCGCGGTACAGACTCCACGCGTGACTGTGCCCGGTCCGCCGCAGTGCGACGGATACCCGCAGGAGGTCGGCTACGTGCGCGGTCACGTCCATGGTGAGTCATTGTGCGGCGACGGCGACGCGTTCGCGCAGCAGGGTGGCGGTGGCCGGGTCGGCGGGGAAGAAGGCTTCGATGGCGAGTTCGGCGACGGTGACGTTCATGGGCGTGCCGAAGACGGTGGTGATGCTGATGAGCGACAGGTCGTGGCCGTCCAGGCGCAGGCGCAGCGGGACGACGGCCTGGTCGGGGTCGGGCAGGTGGGGGTGTTCCTCGCCGCCCGGGTAGGCGCGCAGTTCGTCGCGCAGCGCGGTGAGTTCGGGTGATCCGCTGACGTCGATCTGGCGTTGCAGGCGTTCGAGGATGTGGCCGCGCCACTCGGGCAGGTTGGTGATGCGCGGGGCGAGGCCGTCGGGATGCAGGCTCAGGCGCAGGGCGTTGACGGGCTGGGTGAGCAGCGCCGGGTCGACGCCGTCGAGGAACAGGGCGATTCCGGCGTTGGCGTCGACCATGTTCCAGTTGGCGTCGACGGCGAGGGCGGGGTGGGGTTCGTGGCCGGTGAGGAGCTGGCGGAGCACGGTGCGGACCGGCGTCATGGCCGGGTTGTCGAGCGCCGGTTCGGTGTAGACGGGGGCGTATCCGGCGGCGAGCAGCATGCGGTTGCGTTCGCGCAGCGGGATGTCGAGTTCATCGGCGAGGTGCAGCAGCATGGCACGGCTGGGGGTGGCGCGGCCGGTTTCGATGAAGGAGAGGTGGCGGGTGGAGGTTTCGGCGCGGCCCGCCAGTTCGAGTTGGCTGAGGCGGCGGGTGGTGCGCCAGTGCCGGAGCAGGTCGCCTGCGGTCTGCGTTGCCATGGGTTCGATCGTACGAATCGGTAGATGGCGCAACCATGACCCGACGGGTGATGCGGGTGGGTGACGCCGCGCCCGCCCCCACCCGCTCCCGGGTCAGCGGGTGAGGGCGGGGCAGGCGCGTTGCAGGGTCTCCCAGACTCGCTCGGGTGCCCGGAAGCCGGGGTCGGAGCGGTAGATCTCGGCGATGGCAGTGGCGGTGTCGAGTTGGCGGGCGGCGGTGTCGAGGGTGTCGGCGGGGATGGGCGGGTGCGCGCCCGGCAGGGTGCTGAAGGTCGGATGGGCGGGGTCGAGGATGCCGTAGTCGATGCTGGAGTCGATCTGGCGGTCGCAGCGGCAGGGGTTGGCGCGATCGACGAGTCCGCAGCGGCGGGCGATGATGGTCCGCATGGTGCGGCGGGCTCGGGCGAGGCGCTGCCGGTAGGCGGCGCGGGTGATGCCGAGGGCTTGTGCGCCCTCGGTGTCGGGGAGGCCGATGAGGTCTCCGAGCAGGTAGGTGATGCGCAGGTCGCGGGTGAGGGCGAGCAGCATGCCGTAGGTGCAGGCGAGCCGGACCTCGCCGGCGAGCAGCCGGAAGGTGGCTTCGTCGAAGTGGTCGGCGGGGGCGGGGGCGAGGTTGCGGTCGATCCAGTCGGCGAAGGGTTCGGGCCCGGCGACGCTGAGTTCGATCGGTCCGCGCACGGTGCGCAGCAGGTAGCGCGAGGCGATGGTGTACGCCCAGGTGGTGAGTTTGGAGCGGCCTTCGAATTCCGACAGGTGGGTGACGACGAGGATGAGGACTTCCTGGGTGGCGTCGGCGGCGGCTTCCGGGTCGGAGCTGAAGCGCAGGGCGAGCCGGTAGATCAGGTCCTGGAGTTCGCGGCAGAGTTGTTCGAGGGCGTCGGCGTCACCGGCGACGGCCCGGGCGGCCAGACCCTCGAGGTCCGGCCGCCCCGCCGCCTCAGGCATCGGCGAACTCGACGGTCGCGTGTTCCATCGACACCATCTCCTTGATGAATGCGAAGGCGGCGGCGCATTCGGGTACCGCGCCGATTCCGGCCGCCGCGGCGTCGGCGGCGGCGCGGTCTCGCCATTCCACCACATCCATCCAGGTGCGCTCGTCGAGCCGGACGAGGCGCAGTGCGATGAAGCCGTCGAAGTTCTTCCGCAGGGCGTCGAGCATGGCCGGGCGGGCTGCCAGCATGGGGTCGACGTCGGTGGGGTCGACGGTGAAGCGGGCCAGTTCCATGACGGTCATTCGGGTCTCCTCGGGTGTTGTGTTTCGGACACAAGGTGAGAGACCGGGTGGTGGCCGGGTGTGACAGCGGTCAGCGGGTGACGGTGGTCACAGCGGTGTCAGTGGGAGCGGGTGCGGTGGGCGGCGTAGTCGGCGAGGGTGGTGGGCGGGTGGCCGCCGTACCGCTGGATGGACGGGGTGATCCGGTAGAGGCCGGTGCCTTCGCCGAGCAGGCGGAAGATCTCCCAGAGTTTGGTGAGGTGGGCGGCGGCGTGTGGGCTGCCGTAGAAGTCGAGGGCCCAGCGCTGCCAGGCGTCGGGGTCGGTGTCGCGGTAGGTGCGGCCGAGCGTGCGGGCGGCGTCGCCGATGGTTTGGATGTCGCCGGTGAGGAGGATGACCGGTTCGGCCTCGGCGGTGGGGTCGGCGAGCAGTCCGGCGGCGACGCGGGCGACGTCGGCGGCGGCGACCAGGGGCAGGGTGGTGGTGTCGGGGCCCATGGGCAGGGTGAGCAGGTCGCCGTCGCCGGTGTCGGCGATGCGGGCGAGGTTCTCGTGGAAGACGGCGGCGCGCAGGTGGATGGCCCCGATGCCGGCCCAGTCCAGGATTTGTTCGACGACCCAGTGTTGGCGCATGCGCGGGGTGAGGGCCTGTGGTCCGGCGGCGAGTTGGGAGACGGCGACGACGCGTTCGACGCCGGTTTCGCGGGCGGCGACGGCGAAGGCGCCGGCGGCGTCGACGAAGCCGTCGATGACGGGGTAGGTGAAGTAGGCGGCGCGGATGCCGTCGAGTGCGGTGCGGACGGTGTCGAGGTCGCGGAGGTCGCCGACGTGGACGTCCGCGCCGAGGGCGCGCAGTGGGGCGGCGCGTTCGTCGTTGGTGTGGACGAGGGCGCGGACGGGGACGCCGCGGCCGAGCAGTTGTGCGGTGAGGTGCCTGCCGGTGGATCCTTGGCGTCCCCCGGCGGCACCGGTGACCAGTACCGGCTCCATCGTTCTACGGTACGGCCGGGCTCGGGACGGGCGGGACGTTTCGGGTAAGGGGCCGGGTGGGGCGGCACGTCGCTGTCGGCTCCCGGCCGGGCGGTGGCACGCGGCGCATGGGTCACGCGATTGACCGATCCCGCCGCGTCGAGTGCGGGCGCTCTCCCCCGCTGTCGCGTTAGAGTGTTGTGGGGCAATCATTTTCGCAATGGCGCGGCTACGGAGTGCTACCGCGGTAGGAAGACAGCGCGGCGTCGATATGGCAGGGTGGGCGGGCATGAAAACGATCCTGATCACAGGGGCTACGTCAGGGATCGGTCTGGCTGCGGCGCGGCAGCTCGGCTCCCAGGGGCACCATCTCGTCCTCGTCGGCCGCAATCCCGAGAAGCTTTCCGCGGCAGCCGCGTCGGTGCGCGAGTGCGGGGCGGGCGCGGTCGACACCCTCGACTGCGATATGGGCAGTCTGGCGCAGGTGCGGCGGTTGGCGAAGACCGTGCAGGCCAACTATTCCCGGCTGGATGTGCTGGCGAACAATGCGGGTGGGTTCCAGCTGCGGCGCACCGAGACCGAGGACGGTATCGAGACCACGTTCGCGGTCAATCATCTGGCCGGTTTCCTGCTCGCCGAGCTGCTCATGGATCTGCTGCTGCACTCCTCCCCCGCGCGGATCCTGTTCACCTCCTCGGTCATGCATTACGGCTCGCAGGTGAAGCTCGACGATCTCGGGCTGGAGCGCGGGTATTCCGGCGCGCGGGCGTACGGGGCGTCGAAACTGGCGAACATCCTGTACGTGCGGGATCTGGAGCGGCGGCTGCGGGGTACGGGCGTGACCGCCAACGCGTTCCATCCGGGGGCGGTCGCCACCCATATCTGGGATGAGGCGCCGTGGTTCGTCAAGCCCGCCATGGAGTTGGTCAAACGCATCTTCATGATCACGCCGGAGCAGGGGGCGGAGGCGCTCACCTATCTGGCGACCGATCCGGATGTGGCGGCGGTGTCGGGCTGCTATTTCCAGCGCAACCGGGTGAAGGCGCCCTCGCGCGCCGCGCAGGACGACGCGATGGCGCGGGAGCTGTATCGGGCGTGCGCGGAATTGGCCGGACTGGCGGACTGAGTGTGCCGAGGGCCGGGTCCCGGGCGTGCGCAACCGGGACCCGCGCCACTTCGGTGCTGAGCGGCGGCCTCAGAGGGTCCGGATGACGCGGCAGGGGTTGCCCGCGGCGAAGACGCGTTCGGGGATGTCGCGGGTGACGACGCTGCCCGCGCCGATCACGCTGTTCGCGCCGATGCTCACCCCCGGGCAGACGATGACGCCGCCGCCGAGCCACACATTGTCGCCGATGGTGATGGGCGCGGCGGTCTCCCAGCGTTGGCGGCGCAGTTCGTGGTCGGCCATGGGGTGCAGGGCGGTGAGCAGTTGCGCGCGCGGGCCGATCGACACGTCGTCGCCGATGGTGACGGGTGCGCAGTCGAGGACGATGGCGTCGTAGTTGAGGAAGCTGTTCGCTCCGATGCGGATGAGCGAGCCGTAGTCGCATTGGAAGCGCGGCATGATCCAGGAGCCCGCGCCGATCTCGCCGAGCAGGTCGGTGAGCAGTGCGCGGCGGTGCTCGTCCTCGTCCGCGCCGGTGGCGTTGAACGTGTCCAGCAGGCGCTGGCAGTGCCGGCGTTCGGCGACGAGTTCGGGATCGCTGTCACGGTAGAGCTCCCCGCGGAGCATGCGTTGTCTGTGGTCACTCACGTCCGTCATCCTGCGTGCCGCGGCGGGGTTTCGCCGAAACCGCCGCACAGGATGCATGCGTGCGGGCGGTGCCGATGCGGTGGCGGTGCGAATTCCCGCGCGCCGGTGGGGTCGGTCGCCGGTGTCGCGCAACGACTCTCACTGTCGATGGCGGGCGGGGCCGGGAACGCCGCGGGGGCGCGCACTTGCGTATCCGGGCACGGACCGTCAGGCTGCGGGATTGGTCGGGGTTGGGTTGTCGAGGGAGTGCCCGGCCGTGAGATGAGGTGACGGATGTTCGAAGAGGCGGCCCGCAGGACCGGGGCGTGGCGTGGGAGGAACTATGTGGCGCTCGGCAGTTCGTTCGCGGCCGGACCGGGGATCGCGCCGCGCGCCCCGGGTGCCTCACGTCGGGTGGGGCGTTCGCGCGGGAACTATCCGCATCTGGTGGCCGCGGCGGCGGGGCTGGAGTTGACCGACGCCACGTGCAGCGGGGCCACCTGCGAGCACGTGCTGCGGGATTCGCTGTTCGGCTTGCCGCCGCAGTTGACGGCCGTGCGGCCGGACACCGATCTGGTGACGGTGACCATCGGCGGCAACGATATCGGGCTGACCCGGTACCTGCTGGCGCGGCGTGCGCCCGCCCCGCTGCGACTGCTGCCCGCGGTGGCGCGCGCCGCCGATGCCGAGGCGGCGCTGCGGCGGCTCGACGGTGTCGAGGACCGGATCGTGGAGGTGCTGGAGGCGGTGCAGGCGCGGGCGCCGTGGGCGCGGGTGCTGGTGGTCAACTATCTGTCGGTGGTCGGGCCGGAGTCGGCGCGCGACAGCGTGGTGGACCGCACCTATCGGGTGCTCGGCGAGGAGTTGGCGGCGCGCACCGAGGCCGCGGCGGTGCGGGCCGGGGCCGAGTCGGTCGATGTGCGCACGCCGAGCCTGGAGCATCCGCCCGGCTCCGCGGACGCGTGGACGATCGACTTCTATGTGCCGTTGCCCGGTCGGCGCTATCCGGGCGCGCCGTGTCATCCGACGGCCGCTGGGATGGCGGCCGCGGCGGCGCTGGTGCTCGACCGGCTCATTGCCGTTCCGCCGGTGCGCTGAGCGGACATCGGGGCGCCGCCGGGCACACGGATCGCCGAGCGCCGGAACTCGGCAGTGGATCGCGGGGAACCTGAACCGGACGGGAACTCCGAAACCGCTCCGAAACCGCACGGGAAGCCCGGCATCGGCGTGCGACGCCCTCGGCTGCCTTCCGGGTGGCTGTGCGGATGTCGAGGCGCATGTCGAGGTCGGGCTCGCGCGGCGCGGGCTCTGGTATGCAGGAGAGGTGAAAGTCGGCTTCGCGCTTCCCCAATACGGTCCGCTGGCACGGGAGGCGGCGCGGGTGACCGGGTTGGCGGCCGAGTTGGAGGCCGCCGGGGCGGACAGTCTGTGGGTGGGCGAACGGCTCATCGCCGCCACGAATCCGACGGTGGGGTACGCGGGCGCGGACACCATCCCGGTGGAGTTCAATGCGGTGCTCGACCCGTTCCTGCTGCTGGGCCTGGCCGCCGCGGGTACCGAGCGGGTGCGGCTGGGTACGAATGTGCTGATCGCGCCGCTGTATCGGCCCGCACTGCTGGCCCGGTCGCTGACCACCCTGGATATCGCCAGCGGCGGGCGGCTGGTGCCCGGGTTCGGGATCGGCTGGTCGCCGGAGGAGTACGCGGCGGCGGGGGTGCCGTTCGCGCGGCGCGGGGCGCGGTTGGACGAGATCCTCGACGCGCTGGAGGCCATCTGGACCACGGACCCGGCGAGCTATGCGGGACGGTATGTCAGCGTGCCGTCGCATCGCAGTGAGCTGCGCACGGAGCAGCGGCCGCGGCCGCCGATCTGGTTGGGCGCGTTCAGCCCGGAGGGGCTGGCGCGGATCGGGCGGCGGGCGGACGGCTGGCTGCCGGTGCTGCCGGTGCCGGGTCCGCCCGGCTGGGGTGCGCGGTTGACGAAGGCGCGCGGTGTGATCGAGCGGGCCGCCGCGGCGGCGGGGCGCGATCCGGCGTGCGTCGGGACGACCGTGCGGGTCAATGTGGCGGCCGGTACCGATCCCGAGCTCATCGTCCGAGCTGTCACGGAGGTCGCGGCCGTCACCGGGTTCGACGATTTCTTCGTCGATCTCATGTACGTCACCCGCTCGGTCGACCGGATGCGCGATTCCGCGCTGGCGCTGTTGGAGCGCCTGCGCGGGTAGCCGCGGCGGGTTCCCATTCGTCCAAGCCGGCGGGGCGCGTCCGCCGCGATGCTTGCCCGATGGATCCGACACGAGAATTCCAGTCGATCATGGACGAATGGGCACGCGCCATCGTCGACAACGACGCCGAGCGGATCGGCCGGTGCGCCACCCCGGATTGGCTGCTGCTGGGGCCGGAGGGCGGGATCGGGCACCGCGACCGGTTCCTCGCGCTGGTCGCGGCGGGCGATCTGGTCCACACCGCGATGGCGCTCGAGGTGCTGGAGGTGCGGGTGTTCGGCGATGCGGCGGTGGTCATCACGCACGGCACCAATGCGGGCACGTGGCAGGGGCGGCCGTTCGCGGCCGACGAATGGGCAACGAACGTTGTCGTGCGGCGCGACGGCCGCTGGTTGGGCTCGGTCACCGCGCTCACCCCGAATTACGCCGCATCGCCGCAGCACACCTGAGACCGGCGGGCTACCGGGCGCGGGCGCGGGACAGATTCCAGTCCCGCCAGGTGTCCTCGTCGAGCCGGATCAGAATCGACTCCACCACTTCGCGACGCAGCGCGTCCGGGAGCCGGTCGGCGGCGGGCAGCACATCGGCGGACAGGTCGTTCAGATAGTCGGTGTCCAGGGTCTTCCCGGCTTCCCAGCGGTCGATATTGCGGTCGGCGATGAAACGCTCCGGATTCATGATCGCCAATGCCAGCAGGGTGGCGGCGGCCGCGCCGACCGCCGCGCGGGGCAGCCACCCCTGGCGCAGACGTACCAGGCCGGCCAGCACCAGCAGGTACAGGGCGGCGATCCACAGTTCGAACACACCCACCAGCAGCCGCAGCACGGTGAAGCCGTATGCCTGCTGGTAGGTCCACATGCGCGACAGCGCCGACGCCACGATCACCAGGGTCAGCACACTGACCGCCGTCAGCGCGGCCCGCAACCAGGCGCGGTCGGCGACCGAATCGCGGGCGGCCCACCGCTGCACCACCGCGATCACGGCCAGGGTGAGGATGCTGACCACCGACAGCTGCCAGAATCCGCTGCGCGCGTACTCCGCGTAGGTGAGATCGGCGGTGCGCTGCACATAGTCGTCACCACCGAACAGCACCGCCAACTGGGTGCCCACGAACACGGCGAACAGGATGATCAGCGCCCCCACCGGCAGCCCCCACTCCAGCCGCGACAGCCGCCGCGCCACCCGCTGCCGCACCACCGCGCCCGCCGCCGGGGGCGGTGCCGCCAGCAGGTACAGCGCTCCCGCCGTCCCCAGCGCCGCGAGCGGGAACAACAGCCCCCACCGCCACGGCTCGACCGAGTCCATGCTGGGCAGCACGCCGTCCACCAGGGTCGCGAAGACCGCGTCCGCGCCCGCCAGCAGCGGTACGAACACCACCAACAGCGCGAAGGTCACCAGCGCCGACCACCACACGCGCTGCTGCGACGACATCCGCGCCCGCCGCACCCGGGTCAGCCCGTGATACAGCCACGGCATCGCGTGCAGCATGGCCATCAGCGGCACGGCCGCCATATCGAACACCACACCGTAGGCCGAGCGCCGCACCACCGCCAGGGAGGCGACCACACCGGCGGTCAGGACACACAGGACGAACAGCCACTCCGAGGCGCGGAACGCACCGACCGCCAGCAAGGACAGCGCGAGCGCCGACCACCACACCCGGCCCCCGAGCCGGGCGAGAGCAGGGGTTCCCCAGGCTTCGGACCGCGCACCGCCACGCGTCGGAATCATTGTGCGAGTGACGGTTCGGGCCGGAGCCGAGGAACCCACCGCTTCCTCGGTATCGCGCACGGATACACCGCCGGTCGGTGGCACTGCGGCCGACTCGCTCGCCTCGAAGTCGACGTCCGATGACGCTACCCCCGAAGTTTCGGTTCGTTCGGTCCTGGCCGGGACCCGCGCGGCGGCGAGTTCCGCCGAGCGCCGCGCCGTGTAGTCCACCGCGACAATGGCGGCGGCGACGATCACACCCGTGAGCAGCCAGCCGATGCCGGGACGGACATCCGGGAGCAACAGTGCCGCCGCCACACCGCTGAGGGCCGTGGCGGACAGGACACCGCGCGGGAACGCCACCCGGGCGACGGTCGGGGTGTGCTGCGCGGCGGCGGAGTGGTTCGGCTGCTGTGCGGCCACCGGCTCCGCCGCGGTCGGCCCGTCGGGCGTGGGCGGCGCGGTCGCGGGTGTACCGGTCGGCTCGATGGTGGGGCCATCGGTACCGGGCGTGGTCGAATCATCTTGTGCGACGGGTGTTTTCGATCCGTCGTCGGCTGGGTTGACCGGCATGGAGATTCCCTCCCATGGGTGTGCGGGACCGCCCCGGACGCGTGGTGCGCCGGGTCGCGGTCGGGGGCGGGTCAGTGGGGTGTGAGGGGATGGGGGTCGGGCAGGGTGATGCGGATGCGGGATCCCGGGTCGGCGACGGTGATGGTGCCGCCGTGCAGGTCCACGATCCAGCGGGCGATGGCGAGGCCGAGACCGGTGCCGCCGCCGTCGGTGGCGCCGCCGCGGGTGAAGCGTTCGAAGATGCGGGAGCGCTGCGCCGGGGGGATGCCGGGGCCGTCGTCGCGGACCTCGATGATGAGCTGGTCACGGCCGGGGCGCGCGCTGACCTGGACCTCGCCGCCCACCGGGCCGTGGCGGATGGCGTTGTCGCACAGGTTGATCAGCACCTGATGCAGGCGGGCCGGGTCGGCGAGGACGGTGAGGCCGGGGTCCACGTCGACGGTGAAGCGGGTGTCGCGGTCGACGGCGGCGGCGACCACCTCGGCCTCCGCGACGACCTCCTGCACCAGCGGGGCGAGCGCGACGCGTTCGACATCGAGCCGCAGCGCGCCCGCCTCCACGCTGGACAGGGCGAGCAGCTCCGAGACCAGCAGGCTCAGCCGCTCGGTCTGGGCGAGGGCGGTGCGCAGGGTCGCCGGGTCCGGATCGGCGACGCCGTCCACCAGGTTCTCCAGCACCGCGCCCAATGCCGTGATCGGGGTGCGCAGTTCGTGCGACACATTGGCGATGAAGTCGCGGCGCTGCTGGTCGGCGGCGGCGAGATCGGCGGCCATCTGGTTGAACGCCTCCGCCAGCTGCCCCACCTCGTCCCGGGAGGTGGCGCGTACCCGCCGCGAGTAGTCGCCCTGGGCCATGCGTTTGGCGGCGGCGGTCATCTCCCGCAGCGGGCGGGTCATCCCGTGCGCCAGCAGCTGCGACAGCGCCAGCGCCATGAGGGTCGCGGCGATGGTGGTGCGCGGCGGCAGCCAGCCGATGCGCACGGCGAAGAACCCGAACGCCACCGCACCCGATCCGACCATCAGGATGGCGAGCTTCAGTTTGATCGACCGCACCCGGTCCAGCGGTCGCGGCAGCCGCTCGCCCAGCCGGTCGGTGAGTTCGCGCACCCGCGCCGCGCGACTCACGCCCGCCCCCGGTGCCGGCGCGGGCGCGCGCACACCCGCGATGCCTCGGTGCGGCGGGGCGCATCCGCCGTTTCGGGGTCGGTGCGCCGGGCCGGTGCGCACGCGGCGGCGGCACTGTCGGCGCGGTGGGCGCTGTCGGCACTGGCGGCACTGGCGGCACTGGCGGCACTGGCGGCACATTCGGTGCTCTCGGCACTGGCGGCACTGGCGGCGCTAGCGGCACTGGCGGCACCGTGAGCACTGGCGGCACTCTCGGCACCGTGCGCGCTGTCGGCATCGGACCGGTAGCGCACGACGACCCGGCGGGTCACGCGCAGGCGGGCCGGGTCGACGCCCCACCCGGCCGCGCAGCTCGCGCCGATGCGGCTCATCGCGCCTCCAGCGCGTATCCGACGCCGTGCACGGTGCGGATGAGGTCCGCGCCGAGTTTGCGGCGCAGGGCCTTGATGTGGCTGTCGACCGCGCGGGTGCCGGAGGCGTCGGCCCAGCCCCACACCTCGCTGAGCAGGCGTTCACGGGCCAGGACGGCGCGCGGGCGGCGGGCCAGATGGACGAGTAGTTCGAATTCCAAGGGGGTGAGCTGGGTTTCGGCGTCCGCGCGCCACACCCGCCGCTGGTCGATGTCGATGCGCAGATCGCCGACCAGGATGGTCGCGCCGCGCTCGGCGGTGCGTTCCACCCGGCGCAGCAGGGCGTGCACGCGGGCGGTGAGCACCCGCATGGAGAACGGTTTGGTCAGGTAGTCGTCCGCGCCGACACCGAGGCCGACGAGCATATCGGTCTCGTCGGTGCGGGCGGTGAGCATGAGCACCGGCACCGGCCGCCGCGCCTGCACCCGTCGGCACACCTCCAGCCCGTCGAAGCCGGGCAGCATCACATCGAGCACGATCAGATCCGGGTCCAGTCGTTCGGCGCTGCTCACCGCGGCCGGACCGTCGTGGGCCAGATCCACGGTGAATCCCTCGGCGCGCAACCGCGCCGCGACGGACTCGGCGATGGTCGGCTCGTCCTCGACCACGAGGATGCGCCGCCCGCCCCGCTGCTGCTGTTCCATGCAGGTGACCCTATGCAGTCGCGGTGGAGATGGTTCGCGCCGGATGTGAAGATCTTGTGGAGACGATGACGCCCTCGCCTGCGTATCCTGTTCGCGCACCCGCTTCGAAGGATCGACGATGGACCGGACACTCCACGCGCCAACACCCTTCACCCGCTTCGTCGCATTGGGAGACAGCCAGACCGAGGGGATCGGCGATCCCGACGGCGCCGGCGGATTCCGCGGCTGGGCCGACCGATTCGCGACCCTGCTCGCCGCGAGCACACCCGACGTGCGCTACGCCAATCTTGCCGTCCGCGGTCGGCTGGCAGCCCGGATCCGCGCCGAACAACTCGGCCCCGCGCTGGCCCTGCGCCCCGATCTGGTCACGGTCATGGCCGGGATGAACGATCTGGTGCGGCCGTCCTTCGCGATGGACGAGACCCTCGCCGATATCGACGCCATGATCTCCGCGCTGCGGGCGGGCGGCGCGCACGTGGTCACCTTCACCTACCCCGATATCGGCGCGATCACCCCGATCGCGCGCCCGCTGTCGGGCCGGATCCGCGCCATGAACGCCGCCGTGCGCATGCTGGCCGCCCGGCACGGGGTCACCCTGGTCGACTTCGAACCGGTGGCCGCCACCACCCACCGCCGGGTGTGGGCCGAGGACCGCCTGCACCTGAGCCCGCTCGGCCACGATCTGGTCGCCCGCGCCCTCGCCGACACCCTGCGACTGCCCGGCGCGGACAGCACCTGGCGGGACCCGCTACCCCCCGAACGTCGCGGCGTCGACGCCCTCCTGGCCGCCGAATTCCGCTGGACCGCATACCATTTCGCCCCCTGGGTGGCCCGTCGCCTGCGCGGCCGCTCCTCCGGCGACATCATCACCGCCAAACGCCCCGACCTCACCCCGGTCCGCCCGCACCCGCCGGTGCCCCAGCGGGCGGGGGCACTCGACGCGGAGCGCTAGCGTCGTCAGCCGGTGACGGTGACGCCGAGTTCGCCGAGCAGGCGGCGCACCCGCTGTTCGATCTCGTCGCGGATCGGCCGGACGACCGTGACATCGGCGTCGGCGGGATCCGCGAGCACCCATTCCTCGTAGCGGCGGCCGGGATAGATCGGGCAGGCGTCACCGCAGCCCATGGTGACGATGACGTCGGCCGCGCGCACGATCTCCTCGGTCCACGGTTTGGGGAACTCGCCGGAGATGTCGATGCCGACCTCGGCCATGGCCGCGACGGCCGCCGGGTTGATCTCGTGGCCGGGTTCGGAACCGCCCGACCACGCGACGGCATGGTCACCGGCGAGCTGAGTGAACCAGCCCAGCGCCATCTGGGAACGGCCCGCATTGTGCGTGCACAGGAACAGCACGGTGGGTTTGCCGTCGGTGATCTTGCCCTCCACCCGGGCGAGCGCCCGCAGCCGTTGCCGCGCGAACCGCTCGGCGAGCAGGGGCAGGAAATTGACCACGGTCGCCTGCCCGGCGAACTGGTCGTAGGAGGAGTGCAGAAACCGTTCGATGGTCTCCACACCGAACACGGTGGCGAAATCGTCGTGTAGGCGGGTCGCCGCGGTTTTCAACGCCAACTGCTGGTCGATGGACAGATCCGCGCGCCGGTGCGTCGCGGCGGCGAGGGGTGATTCGGTCATGTTGGGCTCCGATGGTGAAGGGGTGAGTTGGACGTCAGGAGTGCGGATCGTCCGCGGCGGATGCGACGGTGTCGGCGATGCGCTCGATACGGTCGGTAATGAGGTCGAGCGCGTGGTCGAAGGCCGCGTCCGTGCCCGCCCGCACCGGATCGGGGATCGACCAGTGCAGGCGTTCGATCTCGGCGGGCAGTTCCTCGTGCGCGTTGTCGCAGACGGCGATGACCAGGTCGCCGGAGCGCACCAGCCCGTCGACGCCACGCGGCGGTCGCGGTCGCAGCGGCAGCCGGTGCCGCCGGGCCGCGGCCACCGCGCCCGGATGCACCCGCTCGGCGGGATGAGTCCCCGCGGACACCACCGGCACGGTGCTGCGCCGCGCCCATGCGGCCGCCGCCAGCTGTGACCGCGCCGTATTGCGGCTGCACACGAACACGACCCGTCTCGCCGCGTACCCGCCGCGCGGCAGCAGCTTCCCTTCGAACCCGGGGACCAGTCGCAGATAGGTGCGCCGCCGATCGCCCTCGGATCGGCCGCGTTCGAGCAGTTCCGCCCGTTCGAGCACTTTCAGGTGATGCGCCATCAGGTTGGTCGGCACGGACAACATCCCGCACAGCTCCGACGACGACATATCCCCGGCGGCCAGCGCGTCCACGATGCGCAGCCGGGTGGCGTCGGCCAATGCGGCGTGCACATCGGCGCGCCGCTCCACCGACCACGCTAGCTCAGTACTCATTGAGTCAATACTCGTTGAGATAAATGACCGTGTCAAGGCGCAAGCGATGGGAAGCGGACTGCGACGCGAGCGGCATTCGGGACGTCGGTAGCATGTTCGGGTGCTGTCACCGACCGATCACGCCGCGCGCCTGCGAGGCGCTGCCGTCGGTGCGGCGTCGGGGGCGGTGGCCGTGGCCGCGCACGGGCTCGGGGGCGGGAGCACCGATATCGGGGGGTCGGCGCTGGCGCTGCTGATCGTGGCGTGCGGTTTGATCGGCGTGGTGGTGGCCTCGGTGCGGCCGCGCGCCGGGGTGCTGTCGACCATGGGGATGCTGGCGGTCGGGCAGAGCGTCGGGCACGAAGCGCTGTCGATGGCCCCGCAGCATCAGCACGGGCTGAGCGCGGCCATGGTGGCGGCGCATCTGGTGGCGATTCCGGTCGGCGCGTTCGTGATCCGGGCGGCCGAGGTGGGGTTGCGCCGGGCCGTCACGAGTGTCCGGCGGTTCATGGTCGCCCTCGATCCGGCGCCGGTGCCGCCGGGCCGGGCGCTGCCGGAGGCTCTCGATCAGCGTCCGGTGGTGACGCGACTGCTGGTGAGCTCCGGGGTCGGACGGCGGGGGCCACCGCGACGCGGAATTCTCCCCTCTCTCGCTCCCGCGTGATCACGCGGTCCCACCCCGGGTTCGGATAACCCGCGCCGACGGCCGGCCGGCCTCGCCCGCGCTCGCGCGACGGCGGCCGGGTCGTTCCGCGCCGGATGTGGCGGTGCGTCTCCCGCCGGAGCGAATCACTTCTCCCACGACGATCGGAGTTCCGTCATGTCCGTATTCCCCCCTGCCCGTACCCGGGCGACCGGTGTGGTCCGCCGCCTGGGCGCGGTGGCCGCCGTCTCCGCGCTGGCCCTGCTGCCCCTGGGCTGTTCCTCGTCCTCCTCCGACACCCCGGCCGCGTCGGCCGATGCGGTCCGCATGAGCGATCAGTGGATCAAGGCCGCCGACAGCGGCATGTCCGCCGCGTTCGGCGTACTCGAGAACCCCAGCGATCAGGACGTCACGCTGGTGGCGGCGTCCAGTCCGGCCTCGAACACCGTCGAGATCCACGAAGTGGTCGCCGACGCCCAAGGCGACAAGACCATGCGCGAGAAGGAAGGCGGGCTCACCATTCCCGCGCACGGGTCGGCCACCCTGAAGCCGGGTGGTGAGCACCTGATGTTCATCGGGCTGAAGGAACCGCTGCGCACCGGCGCGGAAACGCCGATCACGCTCACCTTCGCCGACGGTTCCAGCACCACCGTCTCCGCGCAGGTGCGCGACTTCGTGGGCGGCAAGGAGAACTACGAGCCGTCGGATGAGACCACGGCCCCGGCACACGGTGGCTGAGCGGCCGCTACCGCACCCCGCCCGGCTCTCGCGGCGACGGCTGCTCGGCGGCAGCGCCGCGGCGGCCGGCGCGGCCGGGCTCGGGTGGGGTGCGGCCACGCTCACTCATCGCGAACACCACGACGATCCGGCGACCGCGACGGAGCCGTTCTTCGGCGTCCACCAGGCCGGTATCGCCACCGCACCGCAGGATCAGGCGGCGTTCGTGGGATTCGACCTCGCCCCCGGGGTGGACCGTGACGACATCATCGGCCTGCTGCGGATCTGGACCGACGACGCGCACCGTCTCACCCAGGGGCGGCCCGCGCTGGCCGATACCGAGGCGGAACTGGCCGCCCGGCCCGCCCGGCTGACCATCACCGTCGGCTTCGGACCGGGCCTGTTCACCGCCGCCGGGCTGGAACACCAGCGGCCGGAATGGTTGAAACCCTTGCCGCCGTTCACCATCGACCGCCTGGAGGACGCGTACACCGGTGCGGACCTGCTGGTGCAGATCTGCGCGGACGAGGCCACCACGGTCTCGCACGCGGTGCGGGTGCTGTGCAAGAACGTCACCTCGCTGGTGCGGGTGCGGTGGGTGCAACGCGGATTCCGCAACGCGTCCAAGGGGCAGACCATGCGCAATCTCATGGGGCAGGTGGACGGCACCGTCAATATCGCACCCGGCGTCGATATGGACCGCCTGGTGTGGGACGACGGCGCGCGGCGGGCATGGCTGGCGGGCGGCACCTCCATGGTGCTGCGCCGCATCGCCATGAACCTCGACACCTGGGACGAGCTCGACGACGACGCCCGGGAGCTCACCGTCGGCCGTCGTGTGTCGAACGGCGCGCCGCTCACGGGTACCCGTGAATTCGACGAGGCCGATTTCGCGGCCGTCGACGACACCGGCATTCCGGTGATCCCGCCGTCCTCGCATATCGCCCGCGCCCATCACACCCATGACGGCGAACGGTTCCTGCGTCGCGGCTACAACTACGACGACGCGCCCGCACCCGGAACCGTCTCGAATTCGGGTCTGCTGTTCGCCTGCTTCCAGCGCGATATCGACGCCCAGTTCCTGCCGGTGCAGCAGCGACTGGCCGAATTCGACGCGCTCAACCAGTGGACGACGCCGATCGGGTCGGCGGTCTTCGCCATCCCGCCGGGTGTGCCCGCGCCCGGCGGATATCTGGGGCAGCCGCTGTTCGAGACGTGAGCTAGGTCGCCGCACCCACTGCCATCGTGCAGCGGGTGCGGCGAACGCCCGGGTCTGAGGCCGCGGTCACGATGCGCCGATCCCATCGCGCCGCGCGGCGGCCGCCCGGCGACCTGGCCCGGCCCCCCACGCTCGCACGCACACCCGGCGCTTCGGCGTCGGCAGGTACAGTGCGTGATCATGACCGTGATGCGTTCGATCCTGCTGTTCGGCCTGGCGGCGATCGCCGAGATCGGTGGCGCGTGGCTGATCTGGCAGGGTGTGCGCGAACATCGCGGCTGGGTGTGGATGGGGGCGGGCGTGCTCGCGCTCGGCCTGTACGGCTTCGTCGCCACCCTGCAACCGGATGCCAACTTCGGTCGCATCCTGGCCGCCTACGGGGGCGTCTTCGTCGCGGGATCCCTCGCCTGGGGGATGGTGGCCGACGGCTACCGCCCCGACCGCTGGGATATCGCGGGCGCGCTCATCTGCCTGATCGGCGTGGCCGTGATCATGTACGCCCCGCGCGCCGCCTGACCGGCGCGGGCACACCGGCCGCGGCGACGTCACCGCTCCGGTGTCGCCCCGAGCAGTTCGTCGATGATCGCGCGGGCGGTGGGGACGGCGGTCTCGTCGCCGAGTCGGGCGGCCACATTGGCGGCGCCGACGAGCGCGTCGAGCTGGAAGGCCAGCCGGTGCGGGTCCCGCCCGGTCACGTACCCCTGTTCCTGGGCGCGCCGGATCTCGTGTTCCAGCACGGTGAACCAGTCGGCGCGGTCGGCCTCCAGCGCGTCGCGGACCGGGCCGGGCCGGGAGTCGAACTCCACGGTTCCGGCCACCCGGAAACAGCCGCCGGGGAAGACCGGTTCGTCCACGTAGTCGAGCCAGTTGCCGATCAGGGCACGCAGGCGCGGCCAGCCCTCGGGTTCGGATCGCGCGGGCCGCACGACGGTATCGACGAACACCTCCCGCGCGGACCGAACCGCCGCCAGCTGCAACTTCTCCTTGTTGCCGAACAGCGTCGCGACCCCGCTCTTGCTCAGCCCCAGATCGCTGGCCAGCCGTCCGAGGCTCAATCCCGTCAGCCCCTCCGCCGACGCCACATCGGCGGCGTGCCGCGCGATGGCCGCCCGTGCCCGCCTCCGCACGGAAAGGTCACCGCCATGACCGATGTCTCCGCTCGATCCGCCGAGACACCCGCTCCCCCACCCGCCGCCCGGCGCGCCCCCGCGCCACCGGGGTCGCCGACCGGCACGGCGGCGGATTGCCCGATTCGCTCGACACCCTCGCAATACCGCGCCACGAAGGAGGCCATCCGATGAATCGACACGTGACGGCAGAATCCCGCACCGAGGCAGACGACCCCATGGTGCTGTCCGCCGAGGCCATCCGCGATCTGCTCGCACCGCTGCCGTGGCGGCGGTTCGCCGTGATCGGCGACTCCACCGCGGCGGGCACCGGCGATCCGTGGCCCGGCTACGACACCCTGCCGTGGCCGGAGCGTCTCGCACGGGCGCTGCGCGCGGCTCATCCGGAGGCCGAGTACCTCAATACCGGGGTGATGGGCGCGACCATCCGGGAGGTCCGCGACGGCCAGTTGCGCCGGGTGCTCGACTTCGGGCCGGACCTGGTGCACGTCAGCTGTGGCGGGAACGATCTGTTCCGGCCCGATGCCGATCCGGCGACCATGGAAAGCGATCTCGACGAACTGTGCGCCGCACTGGCGGCCACGGGGGCGCGGCTGTCGCTGTTCACCCTCGCCGACGCCTTCACCGGCCGGTTGCGGCCGCTGCGGCCGCGTTTCGCGGCCTTCACCGAGATCACGCGTCGCGTCGCGGCCCGGCACGGGGCCATCGTGACGGAGTTCTGGGAGCATCCGGCGCGGCTGCGCCCCGACTGGCTCAGCGCCGATCGCATCCACCTCACCATGGCCGGACAAGCGGTGGTGGCGACCGAAATCGCCACCACCTTCGCCCGCCACCACCATTCGATCACGACCGAGAACGGCCGCTGACCTGGTAAGCAGGGTCGAGCCATCGGCCGGGGCCGACTGCGCCCGGCAGCCGCGGCGGCGATGCACACGGTGCAGCAATGCCGTTGGCGCACAACTGCATCGAGTCGGCTCCACGTGAAACACACCTGGCCCGCCGGTTCCGCCGCTGTCGAATCCCATGGCACCGCAGCGAATTCCACGAGTTCCGACACCCTCGGCGGCGGCCGGGTCCGCCTGCTTGACGCACCTCCACCCGTGAGAGATAGTGACAATAATTCTCTCATCCTCAATGTGGAGGTGCCCATGGACGCGGACGCACTGCGTTTCGGACCCGGATCGCTGCTGTACGAGACGTACGGCGACCGTCGCGGATACCTGCTCGCGCCCATGGAGGGCCTGCTGCAGCTCATGTACCCGTCGCTCGGCCGCGGCGTGGAGCAGCACTCGGACTTCTTCAACGAACCGTGGGAGCGGCTGTTCCGGTCGGTGCCGCAGATCCAGGGCATGATCTTCGACGGCCCCGAGGCATTGCGCACCGCCGCCCGGATCCGCGACTTCCACTCCGATATCAAGGGCACCATGCCCGCCGGGGAGCGCTACCACGCCCTGGACCCGCACACCTACTTCTGGGCGCACGCCACCTTCATCGACACCGCGTGGCGGGCCCGCGATCTGTTCGCGCGGCGGCCCTACACCCGGGCGGAGAAGGCCGCCGTGTACGCGGAGGGGGTGCGCTGGTGGGGCATGTACGGCATGTCGACGCGCATCGTGCCCACCACCTACGACGACTTCCTCGACTACTGGAACCACACGGTCGAACACGTGCTGGAGCCCACCCCGGCGGCCCGCGCGCTCATCGACTACTTCGACAGCGCCGCCGATATGCCGCAGCCGTGGCTTCCCGGTTCCCTGTGGCGGATTCTCGCACCGAGCGCCAGCGAGGCGTGGCGGCACGTACTGGTCGGCACCCTGCCCCCGCATATCCGCGAGCTGTACGGCTACCGCTGGACCCGCGCCAACCAGCTGGCCTTCGACACCTTCCGGCACGCGGTGGCGCGCACCTGGCCGCTGCTGCCGGAGACACTGCGCATCATGCCGCGGGCGCGGGCGGCCTACCGTCGCGAGGGCCGCGCCGGTCTGCGCGTCGCACTGGAACGCGCGGCCGATCGGCCGCAGCCGCTGCGCGCGGCCGGGTAGTACGCGCACGCTCAGGAACGGTCCCGGGGCCGTCGTGGCCCCGGACCGGTCGGCTCACCGCGCCGTCGGTCAGGTCCAGAGCGTGGCGATGAGCACGTTCAGGACGGCCAGCCCACCGGAGGCGTGGGTCATCCACGGCACCGCCTTGCCGCGTTTGGCATCGGCGCGCCCGATCTCGGCGAAGGCCGCCACCGCGAGCGAGACCACCAGCTTGATGCCGATCTTGGTCATATCGGGATCCTTGCCGAGCGAATCGATCGATTCGGCCAGGCCGACCAGGATCACCCCGGTGACCAGCTGGAGGCGGGCTCCCCACACCATCAGCTCGGAAACACGCGGCTGTCCGGCCGCGTAGCCGCCGACCACCGCGGCCATGCCCAGCAGATGTGCCACGACCACGAGGTTGTAGACGAAATCCATGAATACACACGGTAGTTGATCGCCCGGTGTCAACTACAGTCGGTAGTACGCACGGGCGCGCCGACGGGAGTCCGGCGCTCGGAGTATCGCGTGGCCCACAACAACGTCGATCTCGCGTTTCGCGGCGGGCCACGCCGGGTAGTCCACTGCAAGTGGCTCACACCGGTCGTGTGCGGCGGGGGTGGGTCGGACCCAGGGGCACCAGCGCGGTCGGAGGAGTAGAGGGTGGCGGTTGTACTCGTGCTACGCGCACGCGGACTGGGTGATCTCCTCACCGCGGTCCCGGCGCTGCGCGCGCTGCGCCGGGCCAGGCCCGGCGACCACATCGCACTCGCGGCCCCGCACCGGTTGAAACCGATCGTGGATCTGATCGCCTCGGTGGACGAGATGGTGCCGATCACCGGTCCGACCGGCATTCGCTGGGACGGCCCCCCGCCCGCCCTGGCGGTCAATCTGCACGGCAACGGACCCGAGGGTCTGGTCGAACTGGTCCGCACCAAGCCCGAACGC
Organism: Nocardia sp. CC227C; assembly: GCF_030767025.1. Lineage (GTDB taxonomy): Bacteria > Actinomycetota > Actinomycetes > Mycobacteriales > Mycobacteriaceae > Nocardia. Next base: position 344,394 of record NZ_JASITE010000006.1, read on the forward strand.
ATCCTCACCTACCGCAATCCCGCCTTCCCGGATCTGCCGGGACCGGAGTGGGAACCCGATATGCACGATGTGGACCGCTGGTGCCATCTGCTCGAGACCGACGGCATCACCGCCGACCGTCGCAATCTGGGCCTGGTGCCCCCGGTCGCCACCACCAGCCACCGCGACAGCGTGGTGGTGCACATCGGCGCGGGCGCGCCCGCCCGCCGCTGGCCGCCGGACCGTTTCGCCGCCGTGGTGCGGCATCTGCTGGTCCAGGGGCGCGAGGTGGTGCTCACCGGTGACGAGTTCGAGCGCGACATCGCCCTCGGCGTCGCCACCCGGGCGGGGCTGTCGACCTCGCGGGTGCTCGCCGGGGAACAGAACCTGATCGAATTGGCCGCCACGGTCGCCGAGGCGTCCCTGGTGGTGTGCGGGGATACCGGCGTCGCGCATCTGGCCACGGCCTTCGGCACCCGGACCGTCCTGCTGTTCGGCCCCAATCCGCCCTCGCGCAGCGGCCCGCCGCCGCACCTGCTCGGCCGGCACGTGGTGCTGTGGGCCGGACAGCTCGGCGACCCCTACGCCGCCAGCCCCGATCCCGGCCTGCTGAAGATCGGCACCACCGAGGTGATCAACGCCGTCGACAAGCAGTTGCACAAGCGCCCGTGGCCCACGACCGGGATGGAACGGCGCGGCCCGCAGGCCTACCGCCGGGTCGGCTGATCGGCGCGCCCGTCTAGCCGTCCCCCGCCATATCCGCACTGGCCGTGGACAGCGCCGCGGCATAGGCGGCGAGGGCACTGGGCCAGAACTGCTCGAGGTAATCGCGGGCATCGGCGAGCCCACGCGGGTCCAGTGAGTACAGGCGGCGGTTGCCCGCCGCCCGCACCATCACCAGGCGGGCCTCGCGCAGCACCTTGAGGTGCTGGGAGACCGCGGAACTGCTCACCCCGGAGATCGCCGAGAGTTCGCCGACCGAGCGCGGCCCCTGCGGCAGGGCCTCGAAGATGGCGCGACGGGTGGGGTCGGACAGTGCGACCAGCACCCGAACTCCATTAGCGGGCACTTACATAGTGTGCTACCCACCCGGCGTGTCGGTCAAGATCGCCCGATTCGCCATTTTCCAACGTCATTTCAAAATTACCGGCGTGTCGTTATCTAGTTGTGACATACCAACTGGGCTTTTGCGGCGCTGTGACGGTAACGACACGGTTTCGGTTCCGAGGTTTGCCTCCCGTACGTTCGAGCCATGCCCGTAACCGTTCCGTTATCAAAGGGCCGCGCACTGCGCCGGTACCGGGCCGCTGCAACTCGTGCCGTGGCCGTCACCGCGATTGCCGGGGCCTCGCTGTCCGTACTCGCCGCCGCCGACCAACGAGTCGACGGCGCCCCCGTCGGGAAGCTCACCGCCGCGCCGCAGCAGGAGTCGCCCGCCCACGAGATCCGTCCGGTCGCCAATGTCGGCGGTATCGAGATCCCGGATTTCATCCCCGTCCCCCCGCAGGTCGACGATCTGCTCAACGGGATGGCCCAGGACCACCGTCCGCGCACCGTGCGACCGGTCGCCGGCCCGCTCAGCTCCGGTTACGGCATGCGCTGGGGTGCCATGCACTCCGGTCTGGACTTCGCGGACGGCTTGGGCGCGCCGATCGCCGCCGTCACCGACGGCACCGTCATCGAGGCCGGTCCGGCCTCGGGCTTCGGCCTGTGGGTGCGGATCCAGCAGGACGACGGCACCGTCGGCGTCTACGGCCACATGCAGGACATCCTGGTGTCGGTCGGCCAGCACGTGCGCGCCGGTGACGTGATCGCCACCGTCGGCAGCCGCGGCTACTCGACCGGCCCGCACCTGCACTACGAGGTGCACACCGACGCCGGTCCGATCGACCCGCACCCGTGGCTGGCCGCCCGCGGCGTGAGCGTCGGCTGACCGCCCGCACCGAACCGCCGCGGATCGACAGCCGATGAGGGGCTGCCGAAACGATCCGGCGGACAGCTGAATCGACGACACCCCCGGTACCGCCGGGGGTGTCCTCATACCCGGGTACGAGAGGCGAACGGCTCCGCGGGGGGACCCGGCGCGCGGCAACCCGACCCTAGCGTCGGCCCCATGCTCAGCGCCCCACCCGCCGCTCCACCGCTCCTCGGCACCCACCGCCCACACGGGCCGCTGCTGGCGTGCACGGCCGTCATGGCCGTTCTCGTGGTCGCCACGCTGTGCGCCATGGTCGTCGACGACCGACAACTGCTCGGCGAATCGATCTGGTGCAAGCCCTTCAAGTTCGGACTCGCCTTCGTCCTCTACACCGCGACGCTGGCGTGGCTGCTGTCGTTCCCGCATCGGGGCAGTCGCGTCACGTGGTGGATGGGCACGGCCTTCGCCGTCACCGGCATCGTCGATGTCGGATTCATCGTGGTGCAGGCCGCGCGGGGCACCTTCAGCCACTTCAATACGCAGACCGATGCCGTCAACTCCATCGGGCAGACCGCGTTCATGTTCGGGGTGCTCGGCCTGTTCGGCGCGAATCTGGTTATCGCGGTGATGCTTTCGTGGCAGCGGGTCACCGACCGGCCCACCTCGCGGGCCATCTCCGCCGGACTGGGCATCGCGGTGCTCGGCATGGCGATGGCGTACCTGGTGGGCGGCAGCGGCCGACAGCGGGTCACCGACGCCTACGGCCGTCCGGTGGAACTGGGGGCCGGCCATACCGTCATGCCCGGCGATCCCCCGGTGCGCGACGGTGTCGGCGCCGGAGTGCCGGTGCTGCGCTGGAGCACCGAGGGCGGGGATCTGCGCATCCCGCACTTCCTCGGTATGCACGGCATCCAACTGCTCATCCTGGCCGCCGTCCTGCTCGCCCGGTACGCGCCGCGGGTGCCGTGGCTGCGCACCGAACGCACCCGCGCCGACATCGTGGGCGTGCTGGCGCTGTCCTACACCGGCTGCATGGCGGTGCTGCTGTGGCAGGCCCTGCGCGGACAGCCGGTGACCCGCCCCGATACCGCCACGCTGGCCGCGTTCGCCGTCCTGACGGGCTCGACCGTGGCCGCCCTCGCGCTGGTGCGCGCCCGGGCACGTCGCCCGCGGCCGGTGCTGCCCGAGATCGAGGCCGCGCCGACCGTGCCCATTCCGGTGGACCGGCTCAGCGCAGCCGTTCGGCGTCGCGGGCCAAGGCCACCAGTTGCGCGGTGAGCGCGGTCAGTTCGACGTGATCCGCGCCCTCGGCGACGGCGGTGGCCACATCCTCGGCGGCGCAGCGGGCGGCGAACCAGCGGTCGGACAGATCCGATACCTCCTGCGCCGACAGCACCACCGAGTCCTCGGGAATGCCGGTGCCCTTCACGCTGTTCCGATGTTCGTAGGCGCGCTGGCGGCAGGACTGGCGGCAGTATCGTCGGCGTCGCCCGACCTCGGATTCGCCGATCTCCCGACCACACCACAAACACGACGACCCTTGGCGGCGCGACATGAGTCGAGAGAGTAGCGCTCACCACCGCCCGGATGGGCGAGGGGCACGCCGATAACCCGGCCGAGGCCGCAGCGAGTAGAATAGTCGGGTTCTCCCCACGGGAACCGAATCGTCCACCGAAGCGTTGATGCTCCAGTAAGGCGTCGACACCGAGTTAACGTTGCCGACAGGCGAGAAGGGACCGCACCCATGGCAGATCGCGTACTCCGAGGCAGTCGGCTCGGAGCGGTGAGCTACGAGACCGACCGCGACCACGACCTGGCGCCGCGTCGGATGGCGCGGTACCGGACCGACAACGGTGAGGAATTCGACGTCCCCTTCGCGGACGACGCCGACATCCCGCCGACCTGGCTGTGCCGCAACGGCCAGGAGGGCGTGCTCCTCGAGGGCACCACGCAGGAGCCCAAGAAGGTCAAGCCGCCGCGCACCCACTGGGACATGCTGCTCGAGCGCCGCAGCAAGGAGGAGCTCGAGGAGCTGCTCCAGGAGCGGATGGACCTGCTCAAGAACCGTCGCCGCGGCTGACGCGTTCCGAACCGAAGGCCCCCTCGCGTACGCGAGGGGGCCTTCGTCGTACTCGTCGTCACCAGCGCGGAAGCGGCGGCCCGCATGCGAGCCGTCCGCCCGCGGTCGAACGAGCGCCGATGTGCGAGCGGTGCCCGCCCCCGTGCTCAGTGGCTGGGCTCAGTGGCTGGCGACCTTGCGGTACTGGATCAGGGCCAGCGGTACCGCGATGGCGAGGATGCCGAGCGAGCACAGCACCGCGTATTCGATGCAGTGGTCGGCGGGCCAGCCGTCGGCGGGTACGAAGGTCGGGGGCGCGCCGTTGTCGAAGAGTTTGCGCCCCGCCGCCGAGACGGCGGTGATGGGATTCCATTCCGCGATGGTGCGCAGCGGGCCGGGCAGCGTCTCGCCGGAGATGAAGGCGGAGGAGATGAAGGTGAGCGGGAAGAGCCAGATGAGTCCGGCGCTCTGGGCCACCTCCACGCTCGGGGACAGCAGTCCGGTGAGGGCTCCGACCCAGGACATGGCGAAGGCGAACAGCAGGATCACCGCGAAAGCCAGTACGGCATCGGCGATTCCGCCGTTGATGCGCCAGCCCACCGCGTAGCCGCAGCCGACCATGACGCTCAGCGCGAGGATGTTCACCACCGTATCCGACAGGGTGCGGCCCATGAGCACCGCCAGACGCGACATGGGCAGCGTCCGCATCCGGTCGATGATGCCCTTCTGCAGATCGTTCGCCAGCCCGACCGTGGTGAAGGCCGCGTTGAACGCCACCGTCTGCGTGAAGATTCCGGCCAGCAGGAATTCGCGATACTGGCTGCCGCCCAGGGACGCGCCGAAGATGTAGGCGAACAGGAAGACGAACATCAGCGGCTGGATGGTGGCGGTCACCAGCAGGGTCGGCACGCGCAGAATGGTGAGCAGGTTCCGGTGGGCCACGATCGCGCTGTCCCGGAAGACCCGTGGCAGCCAGCCGACGATGGGATGCTCCGGCTCGGTGCGCCCCTCCTTCCCCTTGGCCGCGTCCGCGCTGGGCGCGGGTTCGGTTGCCACATCGACACTCATATCCAGTCCTCCTCGGCCACGACGACTTCGAATCCCCACCCGGTCCCCCTGATATCCCCGCTGCTATCCCCCGCCGTCGGTCACGACAGCACTTCCTCCTGCACGCCCGTCGGGTGCGGCGCGGGCTTCTTCGCGGATGTGCCCGTGAGCGACAGGAATACGTCGTCGAGGCTGGGCCGGTGCACGGACGCGTCGACCACGTGCACGCCCGCGTCGTCGAGCCGCCGCAGCGCTTCGACCATGGTGCGGGTGCCGTCGCCGACCACCACCACGACCTGATCGGCCCCCTCCTCGTAGGTCGGTTCGCCGATGCCCACCTCGGCCAGCACCTTGCGCGCCGGGGCCGGATCCTGCCCGGCGGCCAGGGTGACGGTCAGCTTGTCACCGCCGATGGAGGTCTTGAGTTCGTCCGCGGAGCCGCGGGCGATGACCCGACCGCGGTCGATGACGGTGATCCGGTCGGCGAGCAGGTCGGCTTCCTCCAGGTACTGGGTGGTGAGCAGCACGGTGGTGCCGTCGTCCACCAGTTCGCCGATGACCCGCCACATATCGAGGCGGGCGCGCGGATCGAGTCCGGTGGTGGGTTCGTCGAGCACCACCACCGGCGGGCGGGAGACCAGCGCGCCGGCGAGGTCGAGCCGCCGCGCCATACCGCCGGAGTAGGTGCCCGCCCGCCGCCCGGCCGCGAACTCCAGGCCGAGCGCGCTCAGCAGTTCGCTGGCGCGCCCGGATGCCTGCCGGTGGTTCATGCCGTACAGCCGCGCCACCATGCGCAGATTCTCGAAGCCGGACAGGTTGGCGTCCACGGCCGCGTACTGCCCGGACAGCCCGAGCCGGGTGCGGACCCGGGCGGGCTCGGCGAGCGCGTCCACGCCCGCCACCTTCACCGTGCCCGCGCTGGGGCGCAGCAGGGTGGTGACGATGCGGACCGTGGTGGTCTTGCCCGCGCCGTTGGGTCCGAGCAGTCCCATGACGGTCCCGGACGGGATCTCCAGGTCGATCCCGTCCAGCACCCGCACCTTGCCGTAGTGCTTGACCAGTCCGGAGATCTCCACCGCGAGACTCATCGGGTCTCCTCCCCTTCGGTTGCGTTGCCGCCCAGTCGTTCTCGCAGCACCGGGCCGATCACGCTGAGTGATTCCGGTGTGGTCATCCCGGAGTGGCGGCACCGCACCAGGTGGTCGTGCACCGTGCCGGTGACGTACGGCTGCCAGGCGTCGGCGCAGCGGTCCGGGTGGGCGCGGTTGATCTCGTCGTCGGCGGCGGTGAAGAACAGCATGTCGCCGTCGAAGACGCGCGGCCGGAAGCCGTGCGCCAGCGTGACGCCGTTGGTGCAGCCGACGTAGAGCCGTTCCAGATGCTCGACGGTGAGCGCCGCGAACGGGCCGGGCCGGTTGCGCAGCAGTTCGGCGGCGTCCTGCAGGTTCATCCGCGGATCGATATCGGTGTCGCCGCCGAGCAGGTCGCTACCGAACTCGCCGATGATGTCGGCGATCGACGGGATGCCGCGTTCGAGCAGTTCGTCGGACAGCTGGAAGCTGTCCATGAGCCCGAGCAGCGCCACCTCGTCACCCGCCTCCTGCAACTGCACGGCCATCTCGTGGGCGATGAGACCGCCCAGCGACCAGCCGAGCAGATGGTAGGGGCCTTCGGCCTGCACCGTCTTCATCTGGGCCACATAGTGTTTCGCGGCCGCCGCCACCGAGCTGTGGCTGTCCGCGCCGTTCACGTGCGGCGCCTGCAGACCGTAGAGCGGCCGGTCGGCGGGCAGGTGCGCGAGCAGGCCCGCGAAACACCAGGACAGCCCGATGGCCGGGTGCACGCACCACAGCGGCGGTCGGGTCGCGGCGGCTCCGGCCCGGATGGGCAGCACCGGTTCCAGCGCGGCAGACAGCACCGAGTCCAGGTCGCCGTGCGCCTCCTGCAGCTTGTGCGCGATGGCGGCCGGACTGGATTCGCCGAACATGGCCTGCACCGGCAGCGCGATGCCGTCGGCGCGCAGGTGCGCCACCACCTTGGTGGCGAGCAGCGAGTTGCCGCCCAGTTCGAAGAAGCCGTCGTCCACGCCCACCTTGTCGAGGCCGAGCACATCGGCGAATGCCGCGCACAGCGCCGCTTCGGTGGGGTTGCTCGGGGCCCGGTAGCCCTCGCGGGCGGTGAACACCGGCTCCGGCAGCGCCTTGCGGTCGAGCTTGCCCACCGGCGACAGCGGCACCCGGTCCAGCAGCATGATCGACTGCGGGACCATGTAGTTCGGCACCAGGTCGGCCAGGAAGGTGGTCAGCTCCAGCACCGTCGGTGCGGTGCCGGTGCACGGTTTCACGTACGCGACCAGTGCGGTGACGCCCGCCGGGGTGCGATGGCCGATGGTGTGCGCGAACTCCACCGCCGGATGTTTGGCCAGCGCGGCGTCGATCTCGCCGAGTTCGATGCGGAAGCCGCGGATCTTGACCTGATGGTCGGTGCGGCCCACGTACTCGAGATCGCGCACCCGCCCCTCGCGGGCACACCAGCGCACCAGGTCGCCGGTGCGGTACATGCGCTCACCGGGCTTGCCGAACGGATTGGCCACGAACCGCTGTGCGGTCAGCCCCGGCCGGTGCAGGTAGCCGCGCGCCAATGCCGGTCCGGCCAACTGCAATTCGCCGGTGACGCCCGCGGGCGTGGGATGCAGCCGCCCGTCGAGCACGGTGGCGTGCACACCCCGGATGGGCTCGCCGATGGTGATGGGCACGCCCTCCCCCATCGGCTCCGACATGACGGTGACGATGGTGGTCTCGGTCGGCCCGTACACGTTGTAGAGCTTGCTGGTGCCGTTGGCCCACCGGGTGACCAGATCGGGCGGCAGCGCCTCGCCGCCGACCAGGATGTGCCGCATATCGGTGATCCCGGCCGGATCGACGGTGCCGAGCGCGGAGGTGGTGATGAAGGCGTGCGTGATGCGCTCGGACCGGAACACCTCGCCCAGTTCCGCGCCGCCCACCACACCGGGCGGCGTGATGACCAGTGTGGCCGCACCGCCCAGCGCGAAGAGGATGTCGAGCATGGCGGCGTCGAAACTCGGGGTGGCGAAGTGCAGGATGCGGCAGCCCGGCCGCACCTCGAACCGGGCGGCGGTCTCGGCGGCGAAGTTGGAGATGCCGCCGTGGGTGACCACCACGCCCTTGGGCGTGCCGGTGGAGCCGGACGTGTAGATCACGTACGCCGGATTGTCCATGCGCAGCGGCAGGATCCGGTCCCGGTCCGTGACGGGGGCGTCGGAGGTGGCCAGCACCCGCCGCCGGAACGACGGCGCGTCCAGCACGGTCCAGTTGGCCCCGTCGGGCATGCGCTGCCGGTGCGCGGCCAGGGTGATGCCGAAGGCCGCGCCGGAGTCGGCGAGCATATGGCTGATGCGGTGTTCGGGATAGTTCGGGTCGACGGGGACGAAGGCCGCGCCCGCCTTGGCGATGGCCAGCATGACCGCCACCGATTCGGCGGAGCGTGGAATGCCCATGGCGACCAGGGTTTCCGGTCCCACGCCCTGGCCGATGAGCACCCGGGCCAGCCGGTTGGTCCAGCGGTCGAGCGCGTCGTAGGAGATCTGGGTGCCCGCGGCGCGCACGGCCACCGCCTGCCGGTCGACAGCGGCGGCGGCCTCGAACACCTCCGGGAAGGTGACGGGCCGTCCGGGGGCGTTGCCCCGCACCGGCGCGAGCGCCGACCATTCGTCGGCGTCGAGCACTTCCAGATCACCCACCGCGGTGCCGGGATGGGCGGCGGCCGCGGTGACCAGCCGCACGAAGCGCTCGCCCAGCCGCCGCGCGGTCGCCTCGTCGAACAGGTCGGCGGCGTAGTTCACGTTCACCGTGATGCCGTCGGGTTCGCGTTCCGGATTCCATGCCTCGGTGAGGGTGAACTGCAGATCGAACTTGGCGATGCCGGGGTCGGCGTCGTCGGCCTCGATGCGCAGGCCGGGCAGTTCGAGCGCGCGCAGCGGCTGGTTCTGCACCGACAGCATGACCTGGAACATGGGGTGGTGCGCCTGGGAGCGCACCGGATTGAGCACCTCGACCAGCCGCTCGAACGGGACGTCGGCGTGGGCGAAGGCCTCCAGGTCGGTGTCGCGCACCTGGTGCAGCAGCTCGGCGAAGGTGGCCCCGCCGCGAACCCGGCTGCGCAGCACCAGGGTTCCGACGAACATGCCGACCATGCGGTCGAGCGCGGGGTGGCCGCGCCCGGCGATCGGCGTGCCGACGGTGATGTCGTCACCGCTGGTGAGCCGGTGCAGCAGGGTGACCAGCGCGGCGTGCAGCACCATGAACATGGTGACGCCGTGCTCGGCCGCCACCGCCTGCAGCTCCCGGTGGGTGAAGGCGTCGATATGGCAGTTCACGGTGCCGCCGCGGTAGCTCGGCACCGGCGGGCGCGGCCGGTCGGCGGGCACCTGGAGCAGTTCCGGAATGCCGTTCAGGGCGGTGCGCCAGTAGTCGAGCTGGCGGCTGATCACCGATTCCGGATCTTCCTCGCGGCCGAGGACGTCCTGCTGCCACAGCGTGTAGTCGGCGTACTGCACCGGCAGTTCCGGCCAGTCCGGCGTCTGCCCGGCGATGTGCGCCCGGTAGGCGGCGGCCACGTCGGCCGCGAGGGGGCCCAGCGACCAGCCGTCCATGGCGATGTGGTGCACCACCAGGACGAGCATGTGGTCGTCGGCGGCCAGGCGCAGCAGTTCCGCGCGCAGCGGGGCCTGGGTGCCGAGGTCGAATCCGGCCGCGGCGATGCGCTGGATCTCCGCGTGCACCCGCTCCGGGTCCGCGCCGCGTATGGGCAGCGGGATGGCGCAGGCGTCCGCGTCGAGCACCATCTGACTGGGTTCGCCGTCCAGCTCCGGGAAGACGGTGCGCAGCGTCTCGTGACGGCGCTGCACCGCGTGCACGGCGGCGCGCAGGGCCGCCACGTCCAGGTCGCCGTGCAGGCGCAGGGCGACCGGAATGTTGTACGCGCCCAGGGTTTCCGCGTCCCCGGAGGCATTGAAGCGTTCCAGGAACCACAGCCGCCGCTGCGCCGCGGACAGCGGAACCCGCTCGGGCCGTGGCTGTTTGCGCGGTTCCGGCCGCAGTTCGGCGGTACCGGCTCCGGCGTCGAGCCGGGCGGCGAGCCCGGCCACGGTCGGCGCCGCGAAGACGGTGCGCACCTCGAGCCGGATCCCGGTGGCGGCGGCCAGCCGTGCCACCAACTGGGTGGCCAGCAGCGAGTTGCCGCCGACCTCGAAGAACGAGTCGTCGGCGCCGATGTGCTCGGCTCCCACCAATTCGGCCATCACCGCGGCCACCAGTCGCTCGGTCTCGGTCTCCGCGGCGCGGGAGACCGCCGCCACCACCGCCTGCGGTGCGGGCAGGGCGTCGCGGTCGAGCTTGCCGACCGGGGTGAGCGGAATGCGGTCGAGCGGGGTGAGGCTGCTCGGCACCATATGGGCGGGCAGATGTTCGGCGGCGTGGGCGCGCAGGGCGTCCGGGTCGAATCCGCCATCGTCGGCGGGCAGCACGAAGGACACGATCCGCGGGGTGCCCGCGATCTCGCGAACCTCGGTGTGCGCGAACCGGATTCCCGGATGCGCGGTGAGCACGGCGTCGATCTCGCCGAGCTCGATGCGGAAGCCGCGCACCTTCACCTGGTGATCGCTGCGGCCCAGATAGGCGAGTTCGCCGGTGCCGGTCCAGCGCACCACGTCCCCGGTGCGGTACATGCGCCCGCCGTCGGGACCGTACGGGTCGGCCACGAACCGGGTCGCGGTGAGCCCGAAGCGGTCGAAGTAGCCGCGCGCCACGCCCATACCGCCGAGGTACAGCTCACCCGGCACGCCGACGGGCACCGGCCGCAGCCGTTCGTCGAGGACCAGCGCCCGCGCCCCGCGCACCAGGGTGCCGATGGTGACCGGATCACCCGGCACCATGGGTCCGGCGATACTGATGACGACGGTGGTCTCGGTGGGTCCGTACCCGTTGAACATCATCCGACCGGGCGCCCAGCGCGCCACCAGTTCCGGCCCGCACGCCTCACCGCCGACCATGACGGCCCGCAGGTGCGGCAGCTCCCACCGATCACGGTCGATGGTGGCGAGCGCGGCCGGGGTCATGAAGGTGTGGCTGACGCGTTCGCGGTCCATGAGCGCGGCCAGTTCGTCGCCGCCGTACACATCGGGCGGGCAGATGACCATGGTCGCGCCGGAGCCGACGGCCAGCAGCAGGTCGAAGACGGCCGCGTCGAAGCTGGGCGAGGCGAAATGCATGGTGCGCGAGTCGCGTTCGACGCGCATGCGCTCGCGGATCTCGTCGGCGAAGTTGGACAGTCCGCCGTGGGTGACGGCCACGCCCTTGGGTCGGCCGGTGGATCCGGAGGTGTAGATGACATAGGCCAGATCCCCGGTCCACAGCGTGGTGATCCGGTCCACGTCGGTGATGGGGCCGCCGTCCACGGCCTCGAATTCCTCGATCAGGCCGGGATCGTCGAGCAGCAGCCAGTCCATGGCGTGGCCGCTGGCGGCGGCCTCCAGCCGGGCGGCGTGATCGGACATGCTCACCCCCACCCGGCAGCCGGAGTCGGTGAGCATGTGCCGGATCCGGTCGGCCGGATAGTTGGGGTCCACCGGCATGAACGCCGCACCGGCCTTGGCCACCGCGAGCACGGTGAGCACCGATTCCAGCGAGCGGGTCAGGCCGAGCGCCACCCGGTCGCCGGGTCCGATACCGCGCCGGATGAAGGCGCGTCCCAGGCGGTTCGAGTAGGCATCGGCCTCGGCGTAGGTGAGCTCGGTGCCGTCGGCGCTGAGGAACACCCGGTCCGGGTTGAGGTGCGCGGTGGCGGCGAAGTAGGCCGCCAGACTGCACTGCGGTTCCGGCGCGGGACCCCACGCCGGGGCGAGCAGTTCGCATTCGGCGTCGGTGCGGGCGTCGATATCGCGGATGCGCACCCGCGGGTCGAGGCTCACCGCGTCCAGGACGCGCACCAGCCGCTCGGCCAGGGTCTCGACCGTATGCCGATCGAAAAGCTCCGTGGCGTAGACGAATTCGTAGGCCCGCTGCTCGGCGTCGGCGCCGGGCAGCACCCGCAGCTCCAGATCGAACTTGGCGCGGGCGATATCGAGTTCCTCGGCCTCGAGCGCCAGCCCCGGCAGTTGCAGCACCGGGCGCGGCGTGTCCTGCACCGTGAGCGCCACCTGCAGCAGCGGTCGCAGGCCGCCCGCGGTCGCGCCGAGCGCCTCCACCACCCGTTCGAAGGGCACCTCGGCATGGGCCATGGCGGCGAGTTCGGTATCGCGGTCGGCCTGCAGCAGTTCGCCGAAGCACCGGTCCGGGTCGACGTCCGAGCGCAGCACCAGGGTGTTGACGAACATGCCGACGAGATCGTCGAGCCGGGTGTCGGTGCGTCCGGCCACCGGGGTGCCGATGGCGACGTCCCGCCCGCCGGTGACGATGCGCAACAGCACCGCCAGCGCCGAGCGCATCATCATGAAGGTGGACACGCCGTGTGCGCGGGCGATATCGGCGAGGCGCTGCTGCAGCTCACCGGCCACCTCGAAGCGCACCGCCCCCGCGTGCTGGGTCGGCTCGCTCGGCCGCGGCCGGTCGTAGGGCAGCGGCAGCTCCTCCGGCAGCTCGGCCAGCGCCTGCCGCCAGTAGGCGAGCTGGGTGGCGGCGGCGCTGTCCGGATCGGATTCCGCGCCCAGGCAGTCGCGCTGCCACAGGCTGAAGTCCGCGTACTGCACCGGCAGCGGGGCCCAGACCGGGGCCGCGCCGCCACGCCGTGCGGTGTAGGCATTGGCCAGATCGCGGGTGAGCGGTCCCAGCGACCAGCCGTCGGCGGCGATGTGGTGCAGCACGATACCGAGCACGTGCCGCTGGGATCCGGTGCGCAGCAGGCTGATCCGCAGCGGGATCTCCCGGGACAGGTCGAAGCCGCGCTGGGCGAACCGGCCCAGTTCGGCCTCGACATCGGCCAGCTCGAGTTCGACGGCCGCCAGTTCGGGCAGGCAGCCTTCGGGGTCCAGGATCACCTGGTGCGCGCCGTCGCCGTCCTCCGGGAAGACGGTTCGCAGCACCTCGTGCCGCGCCAGCAGGTCGGCCAGGGCCGCCCGCAGCGCCGCCACATCCAGTTCGCCGCTGATTCGCAGCGCGAAAGCGATGTTGTAGGCGCTGGATTCGGGAGAATATCTATTGAGGAACCACAGTCGCTGCTGGGGCAGCGACAGCGGGATGCGTTCCGGACGCGGGGCATGCACAGCCAGCGCCGCCCGCCGCGTCCGGGGCGCTTCCGCCAAGCGCGCCGCCACCCCCGCCACCGTTGGCACCTCGAAGATGGCGCGCACCGGCAGTTCCACCCCGAATTCGGCGTGCAGGGCGGCGGTGAGCCGGGTGGCGAGCAGCGAGTTGCCACCCATATCGAAGAAGTTGTCGTCGGCGCCCTCCACCGGTATGCCGAGCACCGCGCCGAAAGTCTGCGCGACCCGCCGCTCCGTCTCGGTCTCCGGCGCACGCGACGGCGTCACGGCGGCGAAATCCGGTGCGGGCAGGGCCTTGCGGTCGAGTTTGCCGGACGGGGAGACCGGCATGGCATCGAGCACCACCACGGCCGCGGGCACCATGTACCCGGGCAGCCGGCCGCGCGCGGTCTCCAGCACCGCGGCGGTGTCGACCGCGTTCTCGGCGGTGAGGTAGCTGACCAGGCGCGGATTGCCGCGCTCGTCGGAATGCACCACGGTGAGCGCGAAGGTCACGCCCGGATGCGCACGCAGCACGTGGTCGATCTCGCGCAGTTCGATGCGGAAGCCGCGGATCTTGATCTGATCGTCGGCGCGGCCCAGGAAACGCAGCTGCCCGGTGCCGTCGGTGACCACCAGATCGCCGGTGCGGTACATGCGTTCGCCGCGGCGGCCGTGCGGATTGGCCGGGAAACGCTGAGCGGTCAGGCCGTGCCGGCCCAGGTAGCCGCGCGCCAGACCGGGTCCGGACAGGTACAGCTCCCCCGCCACGCCGGGCGGCACCGGATGCAGCCGCCCGTCGAGCACGAACAGCCGCATACCGCGCACGGGCAGGCCGATGGGCACCGGACGGCCCGCCGCCATGGGTCCGGTGGCGGTGGCGGCGACGGTGGCCTCGGACGGGCCGTACATATTGTGCATGCGGCGGCCCGCGCCCCCGCGCGCCCGCGGGTCGGTCCAGATCCGGACCAGTTCCTCCGGGCAGGCCTCACCGCCGACGATGACGGCCTCGAGGTCGTCCAGATCCTCCGACGGCACGGTGCCGAGAGCGGCGGGCGTGATGAAGGCGTGCGTCACCCGCTCCTCGCGCAGCAGGCGCGCCAGTTCCGCGCCGCCGTACATGCCCGCGGGCGCGACCACGATGGTGGCCCCGGCCGCGAAGCCGAGCAGCAGCTCCAGCACCGAGGCGTCGAAGCTCGGCGAGGAGAAGTGCAGGGTGCGCGCGCTGTCGGTGACCCGGAACAGATGCATCTGCTCGTGGGCCAGCGAGGCCAGGCCCGCGTGCGTCACCACCACGGCCTTCGGTGTGCCCGTGGATCCGGAGGTGTAGATGAGGTAGGCCGGATGCGCGATGCGCAGCGGGTGGTGCCGGTCGGCGTCGGTGAGCGGGGTATCGGGGAATTGGGCGCATTCGGCGGCCAGCTGCTCGGAGCCGATGAGCAGCCAGTCCACATACGACTTGCGGTGGCGGCCCCGGCTGCCCGGCCAGTCCGGCATGGCGTCGCGGTTCTCCGGGTCGGTGAGGCCGAGCATGGCCCCGGAGTCGGCCAGCATGTGCGCGATGCGGTCGGCCGGGTAGTCCGGGTCGATGGGCACGTACGCCGCACCGGTCTTGGCGACCGACCAGACCGCGAGCACGCAGTCCAGGGTGCGCGGCAGCGCGATGGCCACCACCACCTCCGGACCCGCGCCGTGTTCGATGAGCACGCGCGCCAACCGGTTCGAGCGCTCGTCGAGTTCCCGGTAGGTGGTGTCGACGCCGAGGTAGCGCACCGCCACCGCGTCGGGCACCCGCTCGGCGGTGTCGGTGAGCAGCCGGGCCAGGGTCACCGCCGGTTCGGCCGGAGAACCCATGATGGGCACCAGTTTCGCGGTCTCGCGGACATCCAGCAGCGGCAGGTCGCCCACGGCGACACTCGGATCGGCCACCCCGGCGGTGAGCACCGCGGTGAAGCGCCGGGCGATGGCCTCCACCGTGGCGTGGTCGAAGACGTCGGTGGCATAACCGAATTCGGCGGTGATCGGGCCGTCGGGCGCGCCGTCGCCGCCCGAGCCGGGCTCGTGCACGGTGAGCTGGAGGTCGAACTTCGCCACGTCCACGGCCATCGGCAGCACCCGCGACGACAGCCCGTCCAGGTCGATGCGCAGGTCCGGGGTGTTGTCGTAGGACAGCATGACCTGGAACAGCGGATGCCGGGCGGCGGAGCGCTCCGGATTCACCACTTCCACCAGGCGTTCGAACGGCACGTCGGCATTGGCGAAGGCATCGAGGTCGGTATCGCGGACCTCGGTGAGCATGCGGTCGAATCCGGCGGCCGGGTCCACCCGGGTGCGCAGCACCAGGGTGTTGACGAACATGCCGACGACATCCTCGAGCGCCGGATCGGTGCGGCCCGCGATGGGGGTGCCGATGGCGATATCGCCGGTATTGCACAGCCGCGCCAGCACCGCGGCCAGCGCCGCGTGCAGCACCATGAACACGCTGACGCCGCGTTCGGCCGCCAATTCGGCCATGGCGCGCCGGGTTTCGGCGGCGATGGTGAATTCGACGCGGCCGCCCGCGGTGGACCGCTGCCGCGGGCGCGGCCGGTCCAGGGGCAGATCCAGCTGGTCCGGCAGATCGGCCAGGGCCGACCGCCAGTAGGCCAGCTGCCGCGCCAGCGCCGAGGCGGGATCGGATTCGTCGCCGAGCAGTTCCCGCTGCCACAGCGCGAAATCCGCGTACTGCACCGGCAGCGGCGTCCAGTCCGGGGCGTGTCCGGCGGTGCGGGCGGCGACGGCGGTCATGATGTCGCGGGCCAGCGGTGCGATGGACCAGCCGTCCCCGCTGATGTGGTGCAGCACCACCAGGAAGACGTGCTTGTCCGAGCCGGTGGCGTACAGCGCCACCCGGATCGGGGCCTGGCTGCGCAGATCGAAACCGTAACCGGCGTACTCGGTGGCCAGGGCGACCACGTCGGCGTCGGTGGCGTCGACGGGGTCCAGGGTGAGCGGTATCTCCGAGGCCGGGTGCACCAGCTGGCAGGGACCCTCCGGCGTGTCCGGGAAGGTGGTGCGCAGCGTCTCGTGCCGCTCCAGCACGTCGAGCAGACCGGCGCGCAGCGCCGAGATATCCAGCGCCCCGGTCAGTTCCACGGCCAGCGGCATATTGTAGGCGGCCGCGTGCTCGTCGAAGCGGTTGAGAATCCACAGTCGCTGCTGGGCCTGCGACAGCGGGATGTGCCGCGGCCGCGGTCCGGCCACCAGCCGCGGCGAGGAATCGTCGGGGCCGTGGTCGTCGAAGTGCGCGGCCAGCGCCGCGACCGTGGGGTGCTCGAAGAGTTCGCGGATGGTGAGCGTGCCGCCCAGCGCGGCATTGATCCGGCCGATGGCGCGGGCGGCCGACAGCGAATTGCCGCCGAGGTCGAAGAAGCTCTCCCGCACACCGATCTCGTCGACGCCGAGCACCTCGGCGAAGATGGCGGTGAGCCGCTGCTCCACATCGGTGCGGGGCACGGCCGGGGCGGGCACGGGTCGCCGCGAGCCCGCACCCGGATCGGGCAGGGCCTTGCGGTCCACTTTGCCGTTGGCGCTCAGCGGTAGTTCGTCCAGCGGCACCAGCACCGACGGCACCATGTAGCTGGGCAGGGTGCGCTCGAGGGCGGCGGTCAGCTCGGCGGTGTCCAGATCGGTGACGCCGGGCGCGGCCACCACGTAGCCGACCAGGTCGTCACCGCCGCGGCCGCGGCGGGCCACGCAGACCGCGCGGGCGACCCGGGCGTCCGCCAGCAGCGCGGCCTCGATCTCGCCGAGCTCGATGCGCAGACCGCGGATCTTGACCTGGAAATCGCTGCGGCCCAGGTATTCCAGCACACCCACCCGGCCGACCCGCCAGCGCACCAGATCGCCGGTGCGGTACATGCGCGTGCCGGGGGTGAAGGGGTTGGCCACGAACCGGTCGGCGGTCAGCCCCGCCCGGCCCAGGTAGCCGCGGGCCAGCTGCACACCCGCCAGGTACAGCTCACCCACCACCCCGGGGGCGACCGGCTGCAACCGCGCGTCGAGCACATAGGTGCTGGTGTTCCAGATGGGCGAGCCGATGGGCACGTCCGTGGAGCCGGGTGCGCAGTGCCAGGCGGTGACGTCCACGGCGGCCTCGGTGGGGCCGTACAGGTTGTGCAGCTGCGGGGCGTCCGGCCCGGAACCGAGGGCGGCGTGGAATTCGGCGACGGTGGCGGCGGGCAGCCCCTCACCGCTGCAGAACACCCGCCGCAGCCCGGTGCAGCCGCGCACATCGGTGTCGGTGAGGAAGACCGACAGCATGGACGGCACGAAATGCGCGGTGGTGACGCCCTTCTCGGCGATGAGACGTGCCAGGTAGACGGGATCGCGGTGCCCGTCCGGGGCGGCGATGACCAGCCGTGAGCCGATCTGCAAGGGCCAGAAGAACTCCCACACCGAGACGTCGAAGGTGGCGGGGGTCTTCTGCAGCACCACATCGCCGCCGTCGAGCGGATAGGCGTGCTGCATCCAGCGCAGCCGGTTCACGATGGCGGCGTGACTCACGCCCACGCCCTTGGGTTTTCCGGTGGAGCCGGAGGTGAAGATGACATAGGCCAGGTGCTCGGCCCGCAGCGGGGCGCGCCGGTCGGCGTCGGTGATCGGGCGCGGGCTGTGCGCGGTCAGGTCGGCGGTGTCGATGTCGAAACGCTCGGCGGCGGGCAGATCCAGGGCGTCGCGGGTCGCCGTGAGCACGCACAGCGGATTCGCCTGCTCCAGCACCTGCCCGATGCGCTCGGCCGGGTGGTCCGGATCGATGGGCAGGTAGGCCGCGCCCGCCTTGACGATGGCGTACATGCCGGCCAGCAGGTCGATGCTGCGCCGAATGGCCAGGGCCACCACGGTGTCCGGACCCGCGCCGCGGGCGATGAGTTCGCGGGCGAGGCGGTTGCTGCGCTCGTCGAACTCCGCGTAGGTGAGCGTCTCGTCCTCGAATTCCAGGGCGACGCGGTGCGGGCCGGCGGCGGCCCGGTCGGCGAAGAGTCCGGCGAGGGTGCCCTCCTGCCGGGCCACCCGGGTGGAATTCCATTCGCGCAGTACGCGGTCGCGTTCGTCGTCGGTGAGCACCGGCAGGGTGGCGACGCCGGTATCGGGGGCGGCGGAGAGGAATCGGTCCAGGTAGTCGAGGAAGCGGCCGTGGTGGGTGGTGAGTTCGGCGGGGCCGTAGAGCCGCGGATTGGCCTCGAAGTCGATGTGGGTGCGTCCGCCCTCCCCGTTGTAGAGGTTGATGGACAGGTCCTCGACCGGGCCGGTGGAGATGATGTTGAGCGAGCCGACCAGGCTGCCGAAGCGCAATTCGCTGTGGAACAGCATGATGTTGACCATCGGCCCGAAGAAGCCGCGGGCGTCACGCGAGTAGCCGCAGTCGCGCCGGATGTCGTCGCTGCGGTAGCGCTGGTGCCGCAGCGCGCCGGTGATCTGGAGCTCGACCGCGCGCACGGTATCGGCGACGGTGCTCTCGTCGGTGAAGCGGATGCGCAGCGGCACCACATTGGACACCACACCGGCCGAGCGGCGCAGCGCCACGGTGGTGCGGGCGGAGACGGGCAGGCTGAGCACCACGTCCTGGGTGCCGGTGACACCGCGCACATAGCCGGCCAGCGCGGCCACGAACAGGGTGGAGGAGTTGGTGCCCAGGGTCGCGGCGGTGGCGGCCACGGTGTCCTCGAGCGCCGGGGCCAGCACCGCGGTCGCGAGCCGGCGGCCGGCGTCGGCGACGGTGGCGACCGCGCCCGCGGCGGACAGGGTGATGGGATCGCCCACGCCGTCGAGCTGTTCGCGCCAGTACTCCCCGTCCTTGAGGAAGCGGGTCGTCTCGCGATAGCGGGATTCGTCGGCGTAGATGCCGGCCAGCGGGGTCGCGCGGGAGACCGCCGGTTCGGTCCGGTCCTCCAGCGCGCTGTAGATCTCCGCGGTGCGGGTGACGGCGTTCATCGCGCCGTAGCCGTCGATGACGATGTGATGGGCACGCGAGTACCAGAAGTACTCCGCATCCGCGATCCGCAGCACCACATTGATGGTGAGCGGATCGTGTTCGATGTCGATGGCCGAGCTGGCGTGCTCGTTCATCCAGGTCAGCGCGGCCGCCCGCGGGTCGGGTTCGGCGCGCAGGTCGATGCGCGCCCAGCCGGGCCGCCAGCCGGGGTCGACGACCTGGTGCGGTACGCCGTCGATCTCCGCGAGTCGCACATGGCCCACCTGGGTTTCGGAGCCGAAGCGCTCGATGGCGTAGAGCAGGCGGCCGACATCGAGATCGCCGTGGATCTCCACGTATTGCGCGATGGTGAGCGGAATGTCGGGCCGGATGCGCTGGGCATACCAGAGGGCCGATTGCGCGGGCGACAGCGCGAAAGGTTGTGCCGAGAATTCACCAGAAGAGCATTGGTCGACGCGATCCGTGGCCAATGAACTCATCAATCACTCCGTTCTGCCGCTGTTGACGCAACTCCCCGAGCACCGCACCCGACACTGCGACTGCCACGCGCACGCGTGTAGTCGTAGGACGTGACCCACGCCCTATGATTCGGAGCATCCCGCCGACCGGACTGGTGGCGATCTCGAGTTGTCCGGCAACGAACCTCGTTGGCGGAGTGGATTATTGAATGGCTACTTCACCGCAAATGCAGTGAAAAGCACGCTCTAGCAGTATGAATACCGTTTCCAGCGAGAGAGATCAGCAGCCGTACTGTGAGCTAGCTAACAGCAGGTGACACTGCGATGGCGGGCTCGGCGGGCGTCCCTCATACGCACCGCCGCCGCGAACGTTCACGGTCGGCTCCGGCTCGGACCGATCGCATCCCGCGCCGGGCACGGGCCACCGCGGGGGTGGAGCCGGATGGTCATCCGGCTGCGTCCTGGTCGGCCGGCGGCGCGGGGGTGGACGTTCGCCGGCGGATCGCTGCCGCCACGAGTGCGGCCGCGGCCAGAATACACAAGACGTACTCCGGCGCGGGGCCGATCCGCGTGGCGAGTGTCGTCCCGGTGCGCAGCGGCATTTCGGCCACCAGCGCCGCCGGCACGAACTGGGCGGTCTGCTGCTGAATTCGGCCGTCCGCGCCGATCATCGCGCTCACCCCGGTGGTGGCCGAGACCACCAGTGCGCGACCGTGCTCCACCGCGCGCACCCGTGACATGGCGAGCTGCTGGTAGGTCATCTCGCTCTTGCCGAAAGTGGCGTTGTTGGTGGGCACAGTGAGGATTTCCGCGCCCGCGCGCAGCGACTGCTCGAAGGCGCGGTCGAAGGCGACCTCATAGCAGGTGGCGACGCCGATCCGCACCGCGCCGTCGGCCGCGGTCGGCACCGACACCACGCCGTCACCGGTACCCGGGACGAAATAACCGGCGCGGTCGGCGTATTCGGAGAAGTGCCGGAAGAACTCGCGGTAGGGCAGGTATTCGCCGAAGGGCTGGATGATCTTCTTGTCGTGGCGGTCGACCGGACCGTTCGCGCCGTCCCACACCATGACCGAATTCGTGGTGGTGCGATCGGAATTGACCAGCACCGCGCCGACCAGGATCGGAGCCCCGACGGCCGCGGACGCCCGGGTGATCAGGGCGGCGGCGTCGCCGTTGCGCAGCGGATCGATATCCGACGAATTCTCCGGCCAGATCACCACATCCGGGCGGGGGACGCGACCGGCGGCCACCTCGCGGGCCAATTCCTCGGTGCGCCTGACGTGATTGTCCAGAACCGCGCGACGCTGGGCATTGAAGTCCAGGCCGAGGCGGGGCACGCTGCCCTGGATCGCGGCGACCGTGATCGGCCGGTTGCCGTCCTCCGGGCCGGGCAGCGCGGTCCGGAGGATCACTCCGGTGAGTGGAATGATAGCCACAAGCATTGTCGCGGGAATAATCAAGTTCCAGGATATGGGACGCCGTGCTCCCCATCTGGAACGACGCGGAGGGTCGGCCGACGGGTCCGCACCCGCCCGCGGCCGCCGCACCGCGAGCGCCAGCGCGGCCAGTCCGGTGCCGGTGAGCGCCACCAGGAAACTGACCAGCGGCGCGCCGCCGAGCATGGCGAACGGCAGGTACCAGCCGTCCCCCTGCCCGAAAGCCAGCCGCCCCCAAGGAAATCCGCCGAACGGGAAACTCGACCGCAGCCACTCGGTGAGCGACCACCCGGCCGCCACCCACAGCGGCCACCCCGGCAGCCGCCCGACCCACCGCGCGAACACGCCGAACAGCCCCACGTACACCGCGCACACCGCCGACAGCGCCAGCCACGGCACCGGTCCCACATAGATCCCGGTCCACGGCAGCAGCGGCAGGAAGAACCCCAGCCCCGCCAGCATCCCGTACCCGAATCCCGCCCGCGCCCGGCCGCTGTCGCGCACCACCAGCGTCAGCACGGCGATGCCGACGGGTGCGAGGAACCACAGCGTCCGCGGCGGAAAACTCACGAACAGCAGCAGGCCCGCGATGACGGCGGCCGACGACCGCGCCGCCACCGGATACCGCCGCACCGGATTCCCGACACGGCCGACCACCCCACCGGAGCCCACCGCGTCCGTCACCATCCCGCCATCACCCACGGCCGCACCCTACCCACCGGACTCACCACCGGTGCCACGCACTCCGTCGCCGACGGCCCCGCATTCGCTTCCTCCGCAGCGTATTCGGCAGGTTCGGAAGACCGCGAGTGCTCGATCCACGGCAGCGACGGCATGTCCTCCATCCACTCGACACACCTCGGAGGCCAGGGCCGCCGCCGAGCCCGGCAATCCGGCAGGCCACAGCGCGGCGACACCGGGCGGGTGGCGGTGCTACGCGGCATGGATGGTGACCCCGCGGTGCACGGTGCGCAGGCAGCGTGGGAGGGAGGCGGTGGGGTCGAGGGGCGGGAGGCCGGGGACTCGGGAGCGGGGGTCGGTGGACCAGCGCTGCACGGAGTCGGTGGCGGCGGCGACCACCAGGTCGTCGGCCGCCCAGACCGCGTAGGAGGCGGGGGCGCCGGGGACCAGGGTGCCGCTGACGCCGTCGCGGACGCCGCCCGCGCGCCACGCGCCGCGGGTGGCGGCGGTGAAGGCGGCGCGCGGGGAGATGCCGTGGCCGGGGGTGCGGTGGTTGGCGGCGGCCCGCACGGCCTCCCACGGGTTGAGCGGCGTCACGGGTGCGTCCGATCCGATGG
This sequence comes from Nocardia sp. CC227C, assembly GCF_030767025.1. GTDB lineage: Bacteria > Actinomycetota > Actinomycetes > Mycobacteriales > Mycobacteriaceae > Nocardia. Next base: position 366,823 of record NZ_JASITE010000006.1, read on the forward strand.
CGAGGGAGATGCCCGCGGCGGCCATGGCGGCGAACGGGTTGAGGGTGGCCGCACGGTCCGCGCCGAGGCGGGTGGCGTACATGCCGTCGGGGCCGCCCCAGGCGGCGTCGAATCCGGGTTGCACACTGGCGATCACGCCGCAGGCGGCGAGCTTGGCGATCTGCTCGGCGTCCACCATCTCGGCGTGTTCCACACGGTGGCCGCGGGTGGCGACGGCCGGGTCGCCGAGTTCGGCTGCGGCGCGGGCGAATCCGTCCACCACGATATCCATGGCGGCATCGCCGATGACGTGGAATCCCGCCTGGATGCCCGCTTCGGTGCAGGCGCTCAGGTGGGCGGCGACGGCGTCGGCGTCGAGGAAGGCGGCGCCGCGCGAGTCGCGGTCGGCGTAGGGGGCGCGCAGCCGGGCGGTGTGCGAGCCGAGCGAGCCGTCGACGAACAGATCTCCGCCGAGGGCGTGTACACCGAGGTCCTTCACCAGGGTGCGGGCCTCGTCGGCGGTGCGCACGGCCGCACCCCAGTACACGCGCACCTCGACACCGTGCTCGAACTCCAGCAGTTCGGCCACGTCCGCATGCCCGCTGATCTCGGGGCCGGCGCATTCGTGCACGGCGACGATGCCGTGGGCGGCGGCGTGGTCGAGGGCGGCCCGCCGGGCGCGGTCCCGCTGGGCGCGGTCCAGTCCGTCCAGCACGGCGGCCCGCACCCGGTGGTGGGCGTTCTCCCGCAACGGTTCTCCGCGCGTGAAGCCGGCGGCGGCGGTCACTCCGGGCACGGCGTCGAGCAGGGCGGTGGACACCACGGCCGAATGCGCGTCCACCCGGGTCAGGTAGACGAGGCGGCCGGGGGCGGCGGCATCGAGTTCGGCCGACGTCGGCGCTCGCCGCTCCGGCCAGCGCGTCTCGTCCCAGCCGTCGCCGAGGATCGCGCCGTCCGGCCGGGTGCGCGCGAATTCCCGCACCAGTTCCAGGCATTCGGCCAGCGATGCGGCCCGCGACAGGTCCAGTCCGGTGAGGTGCAGGCCCAGCGCGGTGGTGTGCACATGCGGATCCACGAAGGCCGGTGCCACGAACGCGCCGTCGAGTTCGACCACCTCCGCGTCCGGGTGCAGCGCCCGCCCCGGCTTGTCCTGGCCCACCCACACCACGGTCCCGTCGCTGACCGCCATGGCGGTCGCGTCGGGATTACTCGAACTGTAGATGCGGCCGCCGACAAGCAACTGGGTACTCACGAGTCACCAGTCTGCCGCACGCCGCACCCGTGCCCCCGACCAGCCTCCGGCCTCGACCGCCCCGTCTTCCGGCGCGGAACCGGACACGGACGCACACCCCGCCCGATGCCGCGCCGATCACGCACGCATCGCCTGCCGCGCCGGGCTCTGCCTCGCCCCGGCCACGCGGGGTGCCCCGCACCACAGTTCCATTCGGGAGAAATTTCGCGCATTCGGACGTTGTCCGGATAGATCGTCCGAAAGGATCGCCCCCATGCCCGCACTGTTGTTTCTCGTCTATCTGGTCGCCGAAGTCGCCACGCTGGTGGCATTCGGCCACCTCATCGGCGTTTTTCCCACGATCCTGCTGCTGATCGGCGGGTCGGCGGCCGGTCTGATCCTGGTGCGTTCGCAGGGTCGGCGTGTCTTCGAACGGTTCCGCCGGGCCGCGCGCGGCGAGGTCGACCCGGGTTCCGCGGTCGCCGACGGCGCGCTGGTCGCGGTGGGCGCGGTCCTCATGTTCGTCCCGGGCCTGCTCACCTCGCTGCTCGGCCTGCTGGCGCTGGCTCCGCCGACCCGCTTCCTGCTCCGCCCCGCGGTGGCCGCGTTCGCCGCGCGGCGTCTCGGCCGGGTGGCCAACACCGTCGGCCCGTTCGGCTACCGGAACGTGGTCATCGACCCGGACGGCGACATTGTCGACGCCACCGTGGTGACCGAGTGGTACGACGACGGCCAGGGCACCGCCCGCCGCATGATCGACCCGCGCTGACCCGCACCTGCCCGACTCGGCCCGGCGGCGATCCACTCGGATCGCCGCCGGGCCGTTCATCTGTCCGTCGGGAGCCGTGCCGTCACGCGCTGCCGGGGCGGACCAGACCGGTCTCGTAGGCCAGTACCACCGCCTGCACCCGGTCGCGCAGCCCGAGTTTGGTCAGCACCCGGCCCACATGGGTCTTCACCGTGGCCTCGGAGAGATAGAGCGCCGTGGCGATCTCGGCATTGGAGCGTCCGGCGGCGATGTGTCCGAGCACCTCGCGTTCCCGGGCGGTGAGGACGTCCAGCACGCCCGGATCGCGTCCGGCGGCCGGATCGTCGGCGATCAGCCGGTCCAGCAGGCGCTTGGTGACCTTCGGGGAGACCACCGCGTCACCCGCGGCGACGCTGCGGATCGCGGAGATGAGGTCCTCGGGCGGAGTGTCCTTGAGCAGGAAGCCGCTGGCTCCGGCGCGCAGCGCGCCGAGCGCGTGCTCGTCGAGGTCGAAGGTGGTCATGACCAGCACCCGGCTGCCGCAACCGGAGTCGATGATGTGCCCGGTGGCGGTGACCCCGTCGGTGACCGGCATGCGCACATCCATGAGCACCACGTCGGGTCGCAGTTCGGCGGCGCGGGAGATGGCGGCGGCCCCGTTGTCGGCCTCCCCCACCACCTCGATGTCGGGGTGCGCGCCGAGCACCATCTTCAATCCCGCGCGCATGAGTTCCTGGTCGTCGACTACGAGAACGGTGATCGGCACGTAGATCAATCTATCGGCCCGGGCCACCGATTATTCGTCCGGTGCGCGTTCCAGCGGGATGGTGGCGCGCACCCGCCACCCGCCCTCGGGACGGCGGCCCACGCTCAGGGTGCCGCCGAGCACCGCCATCCGCTCGCGCATGCCGACCAGCCCCAGACCGCTGCCGACGGTGGCCAGGCCGTTCCCGGGGGCGACGATGGCGACCCCGGCGGCGGTGGTGCCGACCGCGCCCGTGGCATCGCCGGGCGCGCCGCCGGAGTCGACGATCTCGATCAGGATGTCGCTGTCGCGGCGCACCACCCGCACCTTGGCGCGGGGGTCGGGTCCGGCATGGCGCAGGGTGTTGGTGAGCGACTCCTGCACGATGCGGTGCACGCCGAGGCTGATCTCGGGGCTGACATGGTCGAGTTCGCCGCTGAGTTCGAGTTCCACCGCCAGCCCCGCGCTGCGCATCATGGCGACCACCTTGGCGATTCCGGCGGTGCCGTGCTGCGGAAGTTGTTCGGGCGCATGCTCGGTGCGCAGCAGTTCCACGGTGCGGCGCAGTTCGCGCAGGGCTTCGCGTCCGGTCCCGGCGATGGTGGTCAGCGCCTGTTCTGCGGTGTCGGGGTCGTGGCGCAGGGCGTAGCGCGCGCCGTCGGCCTGGACGATGATGACGCTGACCGCGTGCGCCACCACATCGTGGAGTTCCCGGGCGATGCGGGTGCGTTCGGCGGCGACGGCATCGTGCGCACGGCGTTCGCGGTCGTAGTCGGCGACGGCCAGCCGCGCTTCCACCTCGGCGTCGTAAGCGTGTCGCGCGCCGATGAATTCGGCGAGTGTCCAGCACAGGGCGTAGTACACGGCGGTGAAGGCGGCGTCGGTGCCGTCGGGCGTGCCGACCAGGAAGTGGGCCAGCGCGCTGTCGACGATGAGCGCGCCCACGTACAGCAGGCCCTGGCGGCGGCCGACATAGGCGACCAGCGTGTAGAGCATGATGCCGAGTCCGAGCAGCGCCGGATGCAGCGCGCCCCGGGCGTCCTGGGTGCCCCAGTGGCTGAGGGAGGTGAAGTAGGACAGTCCGATCAGTACGATCGCCGATCCCACCGGGTGGGTGCGCCGGAAGATGATCGGCAGCGGCAGCAGCACGCTGAGGGCGAGGTAGACGGCCTTGTGATCGCTCTCGCCGACGCCGAGGACGTCGATGAGGAACAGTCCGAGCGCCAGCATCGAGTCGGCTACCTGGGGCCTGCCCCGCAACCACAGACTGAACCGACGCATGGGTCCACCCTAAGTCGTGCCGAGCACCGGCCGTTCCCACGCGCCGAGCACCAGCTCGAGAACCGACCGGTTCGGGCTTTCTGGTGATTTGCCCGAAGTGTGCGCGTTCTGATTGGGTCGGCGAATGAACGTTGCGGACTGGGCGATCCTGCTGACGGCGGCGACCGCGGCCGGATGGGTGGATGCGGTGGTCGGCGGCGGCGGACTGATCATCCTGCCGACGATGTTCGTGGTGGCGCCGGGCATCGCACCGCAAACCGCGCTGGGCACCAATAAACTCGCGGCCTTCTCCGGCACCAGCGCCGCGGTGCTCACCTTCGCCCGCAAGGTGCCCATGCGGTGGCGCAGCCTGCTGCCCGCCGCGCTCCTCGCCGGGCTGGCGGCGGCCTGCGGTTCGGCGGCGGTGGCGCTCATCGACCGGGACCTGTTCATCCCGATCGTCATGGTGGTGCTGGTGGGTGTCGCGGTTTTCGTCACGCTACGGCCGTCGATCGGCGTCACCATGGCCACCCATCGCCCGACCCGCCGCAAGACCATCCTGGTGATCGCCCTGGCCGCCGGTCTCATCGGCCTCTACGACGGCCTGCTCGGCCCCGGCACCGGCACCTTCCTCATCATCACCTTCGCCACCCTGCTCGGCACCGAGTTCGTGCGCGCCGCCGCCATGGCGAAGGTCATCAACTGCGGCTCCAACCTCGGCTCCCTGCTCTACCTGGGCGCCACCGGCCACGTCCTGTGGGCCCTCGGCCTGGCCATGGCCGTCGGCAACGTCCTCGGTGCGGTGATCGGCTCCCGCATGGCGCTGGCCCGCGGCGCGGGTTTCGTCCGCGCCGTCCTGCTGATCGTGGTGGTGGCCATGGTGATCCGCCTGGGCTGGCAGCAGTTCGCCTGAGCCCCAGCGACTCCTGAGCCCCAGCGACTCGAAGCCCCACCGGCTCAGACCAGAGCGTCCTCGGGCAGCGGGAGATCGTCGGCGCTCTCCCGGGTCGCTTCGGGTGCGTGCCACGGGGATTCCGGGTGGGGCGGATCGGGCTCGGGGGTGTTGAGGCGCGTGGTGCCGTCTTCGGCCCGGTAGACGGTGAACCGCTCGGTGGGCAGCGGGCGGGCCGATTCCAGGGCGCGCCGGAGCGGCTCGGGGCTCAGGCGGCGCACCGCGTGCCGGGGGCCGGTCGGTTCCGAGCGCACGGGGACGAGTGACCGGGGCGTCGCGGACTCCGGGGTTTCCGTCACCGGGGATTCCGTCACCGGGGATTCCGCTGCGTATTCCCGATATTCGGTGACGGACCCGCGGGCATCGGGATCGTCCTCCCGCGATTCGCTGCCGTGCTCGTCCGACTCGATACCGCCGTCGCCGGACTCGGCGACGCGGTTCGCGGAACCGACGGCGCGATCGTCGGATCGGGCGGTATGGTCCGACGGCTCCGCCCCGCGCGCCGACGGACCGGTCTCCTCCGCGGCGGCCGCGGATGACTCGGCGGGCGTCGGCGCGGTGCGCTCGGCGCGGTCGGCGAGCCAGGGGGCCAGCACCTTCGAGGTGGTCTCCTGGATCTTGCGGTGCAGCTGGTCGCCGTCCTCGAGGCCCGGTTGCTGGAAGAGGACCGTGAGCGCGCCGGAGACCGCGCCGACCACCGCGCCCACCAGGGCGGCGGCTCCGACATCGTCCAGTTCCTCCGGGAAGGCCGTCCGCAACTGTCCGGCGATCTCCTGTTGCGAGGCCAGCTGGGCGTAGGCCGCGCGGCCGCTCACGGCGGGCACGGTGCGCGAGATCCGGGCGCGCAGCACGGAGATGCGGGATGCCAGCGTGTCGCCGAGGTGGTCGCCGGGATTGTCGCCCGCCGCGCGCAGGGCGCGCAGCAGCACCTCCACCGGGCGTTCGCCGGGGCGGCGGGTGGCGATGGCACGGACGGCGGCCTGGACCCGTTCGTCGGGTTCCGGGAAGAGCAGTTCTTCCTTGCTCGCGAAGTAGTTGAAGAACGTTCTGGTGCCGACCTCGGCGGTGGCGGCGATATCGGCGACCGTGGTCGCCTCATAGCCTCGGGTCTCGAACAATTCGACGGCAGCCTCGAGCAGGGCTCGGCGGGTCCGTTCACGTTTGCGGTCACGAAGTGCGGATGGCGGCACGCGGGCAGACGCTACGGCATCCGAGCAGCAAAACGTGGCATGTCCACGGGTTTGTCGCGCGCGTTTCATGGTGTGCGACTTCGCAGTCCGTGCATTCTTGCAGCGTGTGCTGCTTCGCACGCTGTGTATTACGGTTCGCTCGCACGTGTGGTTGGCGCGTGTCGGACGTCCGGCTTAGCGTGGACCGGGTGAGCATCGCAACCAAGGCCGTGGACGACGAGTTCCGCGCACTGCCCCTGGCCGCGCTCGCCGATGCCGCCCTGTCGGCGGCGCTTTCGGCAGGCGCGAGCTACGCCGATCTGCGGGTGCACCGGCTGGTGTCCCAGTCCATTCGGCTGCGGGACGGCCGGGTCGAATCGGTCGGTGACAGCACCGATCTCGGCTTCGCGGTCCGGGTGATCGTGGACGGCACCTGGGGCTTCGCCTCGCACGCCGTGCTGAGTCCGGAGTCGGCGGCGGAGGTGGCGCGCCGCGCCGTCACGGTTGCCACGACACTGCGGGCGCTGAACCGCGAGCGTGTCGAGCTCGCCGCCGAGCCGGTGTACGACGGCGTGGAATGGGTGTCGGCCTACGACATCGACCCCTTCACCGTGCCCACCCCCGAGAAGACCGCACTGCTGCTGGACTATTCGCGCCGCCTGCACACCGCCGCCGGCGTGGATCACGTGACGGCGTCGCTGTACCAGGTCAAGGAGCAGACCCACTACGCCGACACCTTCGGCTCCCGCATCACCCAGCAGCGGGTGCGGCTGCAACCGCAGCTCGAGGCCATCGCCGTGGACACCGCGGCGGGGGTCTTCGACACCATGCGCACCCTCGCCGCCCCGGCGGGTCGCGGCTGGGAGTACGTGACCGGCGCGGACGGCGTCTGGGATTGGGACGGCGAACTCGCGCGCATCCCGGAGTGGCTGGCCGAGAAGGTGCAGGCCCCGACCGTCGTCCCCGGTCCCACCGATCTGGTGATCGATCCCAGCAATCTGTGGCTGACCATCCATGAGTCCATCGGCCACGCCACCGAGTACGACCGCGCCATCGGCTACGAATCCGCCTACGCGGGCACCTCCTTCGCCACCCCGGACACCCTCGGCACCCTGCGGTACGGCACCCCGATCATGCATGTCACCGGTGACCGCACCGAGGCGCACGGACTGGCCTCGGTCGGCTACGACGACGAGGGGGTGGCCGGGCAGCGCTGGGATCTGGTGCGCGACGGCATCCTGGTGGGCTATCAGCTCGATCGCGTCTTCGCCCCGCGCCTGGGTCTGGAGCGGTCCAACGGCTGCTCGTACGCCGACTCCCCGCACCATGTCCCGATCCAGCGCATGGCGAACGTGTCGCTGCAACCGGATCCGGAACGCGACACCAGCACCGCCGAGCTGATCTCGCGGGTGGCGGACGGCCTCTACATCGTCGGCGACAAGAGCTGGTCGATCGATATGCAGCGCTACAACTTCCAGTTCACCGGCCAGCGCTTCTTCCGCATCCGCGACGGCGAGCTGGCCGGGCAGGTGCGCGATGTCGCCTATCAGGCCACCACCACCGACTTCTGGGGCGCCATGGAAGCGGTCGGCGGCCCGTCCACCTGGACGCTGGGCGGTGCGTTCAACTGCGGGAAGGCGCAGCCCGGTCAGGTGGCGGCGGTCAGTCACGGCTGCCCGTCGGTACTGGTCCGCGCCGTCAATGTCCTCAATACGCGCACGGAGGCCGGGCAGTGAACAGCATGATCGCAGCACCCGAGGTGGTGGAGACCGCGCTGCGGCACTCCCGCGCGGACGAGGCCGTCGTCCTCGTCACCGACGCCCACGACGCGTCGCTGCGCTGGGCCGGGAACTCCATGACCACCAATGGTTCCTCGGTCTCGCGCGAATGGGCGGTCGTCTCGATCTTCCGGGAGGGCCCGCGGGTCGCACGGGTCGGCAGTGTCGGTTCCACCAGCGTCGATCCGGCCGAGATCGAATCCGTGGTGCGCGCCAGCGAGGCCGCGGCCCGCACCGCCGAACCGGCCCGCGACGCCGTGCCGCTGTTGACGCCGGAGACGGTCGGCCCCGCCGGACCGGACGCCGAGCTGCCCTGGGACGGCTCCCCCGCGAGTACCGACATCACCGTCTTCGAGGGCTTGGCCCGTGATCTCGCGGTCGGCTTCGACGGTGCGGACCGCCTCTACGGATTCGCCCACCACCAGATGCATTCCAGCTGGCTGGGCACCTCCACCGGAATCCGCCGCCGCTGGGTGCAGCCCACCGGATCGGTGGAGGTCAATGGCAAACGCGGTTCCGGCGCGGAGCTGGCCAGCGCCTGGGCCGGCGCGGGCACCGTCGATTTCACCGATGTCGACACCCCCGCCCTGCTGGCCGAACTCACCCGCCGCCTGGACTGGTCGAAGCGGCGGGTGGACCTGCCCGCCGGACGCTACGAGACCCTGCTGCCGCCGTCCGCGGTGGCCGATCTCATGATCTACATGGTGTGGAGTATGGAGGGCCGCGGCGCACAGGAGGGCCACACCGCCTTCTCCCGTCCGGGCGGCACCCGCATCGGTGAGCAGCTCACCGACATCCCGCTCACGCTGTACTCCGATCCGAGCGCCGCGGGTCTGGAGTACCGGCCGTTCGCGGCCACCCCGTCGTCCTCGGAGTCGCTGTCGGTCTTCGACAACGGCCTCACCGCGCGCCGGGTGGACTGGCTGCGCGACGGCGCGATCGCCTCCCTGGTGTATCCACGCGCCACCGCCGCCGAATTCGACGCCGCCGCCACGCTGCCCGGCGAGAATCTGCTCATGACCGGCGGCACCGACGCCTCGCTCGCGGATATGGTGGCCCGCACCGAACGCGGCCTGCTGCTCACCTGCCTGTGGTACATCCGCGAGGTGGACCCGGCCACCCTGTTGCTCACCGGACTCACCCGCGACGGCGTCTATCTGGTCGAGGACGGCGAGGTGACGGCCGCGGTCAACAACTTCCGCTTCAACGAGAGTCCGCTGGATCTGCTGCGCCGGGTCGGAGAGGCGGGCCGCACCGAGATCACCCTCCCCCGCGAATGGAAGGATTGGTTCACCCGCACCGCCATGCCCGCGCTGCGCATTCCGGACTTCCACATGTCGTCGGTGAGCCGGGCGACCTGATCCGCGTGATCGCGCCGGGGGCGAACAGGGTGCCGGAGCGGCCGGGACGCGGGCATGCTGGAAGCAACACGGTCATCACGCAATTCGGAACCGCGTGGCGGTCAGGATGCCGAGCGCCGCGGCGAGGCGGTGGGCTGGCAGCTCTCGGCGAGGTCGTCCAGCGGAATGCCGAGGGCGCGGCTGAGCGCCACGATGGTGCCGAAGGCCGGGGTGGGCACCCGACCCGATTCGATCTTGCGCAGGGTTTCCGGGGAGATGCCCGCCGTCGCGGCGACCTCGGCGAGATCACGTCCGGCGCGGGCGGTGCGCAGGGCGTGGCCCAGGCGGCGTCCGGCCTCGATCTGGGCGGGGGTCAGCGGTAGTCGGACCATGCGGGCCACTCTACTCGATTTGGTATTTGAATACCGACTCGGACTAGGCTGGTATTAAAATACCAATCGGAGGTTGCCATGGTGGAACTGAAATCGCCCGCGGAGATCGCCCGCATGCGGGTCACCGGCCGTTTCGTGGCCGAGGTACTCGGCGAACTGCGGGAGCGGGCCCAGGTCGGCGTCAATCTGCTGGACCTGGAAAGACATGTGCGGGAACGGATCCGCGAGCGCGGCGCGCAGTCCTGCTACTGGGACTACGCACCCTCCTTCGGCCGCGGCCCGTTCCGCAATACCGTCTGCCTGTCGGTGAACGACGCCGTCCTGCACGGACTGCCCTTCGACTACGCCCTGCGCGACGGCGATGTGCTCAGCATGGATCTGGCGGTCGGCATCGACGGCTGGGTGGCCGACGCCGCCACCACCGTCATCGTGGGCACCCCCGCCGCCGAGGATCGGCGGCTGGTCCGCGCCACCGAGGACGCCCTGGCCGCCGCCATCGACGTCGCCCGGCCGGGCAATCGGGTCGGCGACATCTCCGCCGCCATCGCGGCCGTGGCGCACGGCTACGGCTACCGCGTGAACACCGAATTCGGCGGGCACGGCCTGGGCCGCACCATGCACGAGGATCCGCATATCGCCAATGCGGGCCGGCCGGGGCGCGGCTATCGACTGCGCCCCGGCCTCACCATCGCCATCGAGCCCTGGTTCGCCCGCACCACCGATCACGTGGTCACCGATCCGGACGGCTGGACCATCCGCTCGGCCGACGGCTCGCGCACCGCGCATTCCGAGCACACCGTGTGGCGATCACGGCCGACGGTCCGGAAGTGCTGACCGCGGCCTGACCATCGGGCCGGGCGGTCAGTCCGTCGCGTCGAGCCACTCCTCCAACTCGCCGACCACCCGCAGCTCCGTCGCGACCACCGCCCGGTCGGCCTCGGAGAGCTCCAAGACCGCCAGTTGGGACCGCCATTCCTCAGCCTGTTCGGCATCGCCGGTGGCGACCGCGAGCTCCAGCAGTTGCGCCAGCGCCCGCCCCCGGTCGAGGGCGGGCGCGGTCGCACCGAACCGTTTGAGGCCGGTCACGATGGCGCGGGCGGCGGCCTTGTCGTCCAGCTTGGAGTCGCGCAGGATGCGAGCGTTGTCGAGGACCCGCGCCAATCCCTCGAGGCCGGGCGCGCCGCCGTACTCCGGGTCCGGCTCATCGGGGCGGATGTAGATGATGGCGTTGCCGATCGGGTCGACCACCGTGAACCGCGTCTGACCGGGCCGGAAGCGGGTGATGCGCGGATTCCCGCGCGCGGGCACCCTGCCGTAGCGGGCGCGCAGCGCGGCGGTGAACTCCGCGTGCAGCTTCTCCACATCCTCCACGAGGACCAGGCAGCCGACATGGGCGGCCTGCGCGTCGACACCGCCGTGCGGGGTCGGCCCGAAATGCACGTGCCACCCGTCGCGCTCGACGGTCCCGTAGGTGTACGGGCGCGTCTGCTCACTGGTGACCTCGTAGCCGAGCGTGCGATAGAAGTCCAAAGTTTCCGGCAGATTCCCGCCCCACAGCACCGGCACCGAGAGGTTGACCATCCCATCACCTCGATCTTGGTAATCAAATTTGACTACCCCAGGCTAGGGACGCGTCGAGCCGGAAGTCAAGTTTGATTACCAAGGGTGACTACCATGGACGGGCCCGCCACCGCCGCCGAAGGAGTTCCGCCATGTCGACCGTGCGCCTGCTCGTTCTCGGTGTGGTGCGCCTGCGTCCGGAGCCGAGCTACGGCTACGCCGTGCGTCGCGAACTGCTGTCCTGGCGGGCCGAGACCTGGACCAATGTGAAGCCCGGCTCGATCCACCACGCGCTCGGACAGCTGGCACAGCAGGGGTGCCTGCGATCGCTCGGCACCGAGGGCAGCAGCCGGGGCCCGGGACGCACCCTCTACGAGATCACCCCGGCCGGTGAACACGAGTTCCTGCGACTGCTGGAAACCGCCCTGGTCAGCGTGGATATGGAAGAACTGGGGGCGGGTATCGCCTTCATGGATGCCCTCCCCCGGGCGCGGGTGATCGAGCTGCTGCGTGAGCAGCGCGCCCGCAGCGAGCAGATCCGGGTCGAACTGCTCGACATGATCCCGGAGTTCCCGAGCCGCCATCAGGCCCCGTACTCGACCGACCTGCTGGAGCTGTGGAGCGGCGTCTTCGGCAATCTCACCGGCTGGACCGCCGGACTGCTGGCCCGACTGGAGGCGGGCGAATACCGCATGGCGGACGATCCGGACACGGCGAGCGGAGTGGGCGCGGGTTAGGCTGCGGGCGTGGACAATCCGTTCGGCCCGGTGGGCGAATCCAAATACGTGCTGCTGACCACCTACAAGAAGGACGGCACGCCGGTCGGCACCGCGGTCTGGGCGGTGCTCGACGCGGGTCGCCTCTACGTGTGGACCGTGACCGACAGCTGGAAGGTCAAGCGGCTGCGCCGCGACCCCAGGATCACCCTGCAACCCTGCGACGCCCTCGGCAAACCGCGCGGCGCGGTGGTCACCGGCACCGGCGTCGTCCTGGACGCCGCGGGCACCGACCGTGCCCGCGCACTCATCAAGCGCAAGTACGGCATCGCGGGCTGGCTCGGCGTGCAGGGCAGCCTGCTGCGCCGTGGCCGCGGCGGCACCATCGGACTGGAGATCACCGCCGACAGCTGAGCGAACCGGGGCGGACCATCCGACCGCGGGCGGCTACGACGCGCGCGGGGTGACGGCCAGCCCCGGCACCGCCGGAGCCGGGCTCCGACGGTGCCGAGTAGCGGCCGCCTCCCGTCTCGGTGTCAGCGCTGGCTCGCGATGATGGCACCGATCAGGCCGCCTACCCCACAGCCGACGACCGCGCCGACCACGAAGAAGAACACACCGATCACCGCGCCGACCACACAGCCGATGAGCGCACCGGCCACGATCGATCCGGCATCTGCGACATGCTGCAACGCAACGGTTTCGGCCGTGGCGGGCGCGAGGTCCGCGGCGCTGGCCGGGTGGACGGTCAGCATGGTGCCGCTGGCATCCAGTTGCGGCACAACGCTGATCGAGCGGTCCGCCACCTGGTAGGTGAGCGGAATGGCCGCGATGGTGGCGCCGCCGGGCGCGATGACGGCCACCGCGTCGTGGCCGAGTTCGAAGCGGCCGGAGGCCAGGGTGGTGGTGACGGCGCTGCGGTCGGGGGCGAGCGTGGTGGTGTACTCGACCCCTCGATCGACACCACTGATGCCCGGTGCGGCCGGAGCGCCCTGTGCCGTCGCCGTGGCAATGCCCAGCGCGGCGGCGGAAATGAATGCGGTAGCAGCGAATTTGGCAATACTCATGATCATTACTCGCAATCGAGAGCCGATTCACCCCGGGTTCGAGTTCGGCGAATTCGATCAATGCGGCGAATCGGGGGATCAGTTATGCCCGATGCCTCTCCGAGATGACATGTCTCCCCGAGATGACATGCCTCTCCGAGATGACATCGAACGATTCTTATGATCCTCTCAGAGTCGGAGCTGCGGAAGACCCCTGAACCAGGGTTGTCCGCCGATGTCCGCGGTACACGCCGCCGCACCCGCGCCGGTGCGCCTCCGTCGCCGGAGGCGCACCGCTCGCCGAATTATTCGAGTTCACCCTCGGTTTCGAGGTAGATCTGCTTCAACCGCGCGAGCGTCTCCGGTTCCGGCCGCTCCCACAGGTTCCGTTCCGCCGCCTCCAGCAAGCGTTCCGCGATGCCGTGCAGCGCCCAGGGATTCGACTGTTCCATGAACTTGCGATTCACCTCGTCGAAAACGTAGCTGTCGGCGAGTTTCTCGTACATCCAGTCGGCGACCACATTGGTGGTGGCGTCGTAGCCGAAGAGATAGTCGACGGTGGCGGCCATTTCGAACGCGCCCTTGTAGCCGTGCCGCCGCATGGCGTCGAGCCAGCGCGGATTCACCACGCGCGCACGGAACACGCGGGTGGTCTCCTCCGAGAGGGTGCGGGTGCGCACGGAATCCGGGCGGGTGCTGTCGCCGATATAGGCTTCCGGATTCTTGCCGGTGAGCGCGCGCACCGCGGCCACCATACCGCCGTGGTACTGGAAGTAGTCGTCGGAGTCGGCGATATCGTGCTCGCGGGTGTCGGTGTTCTTGGCCGCCACCGCGATCCGCCGATACGCCGAACGCATGTCGTCGGCGGCGGGCGCGCCGTCGAGATCGCGGCCGTAGGCGTAGCCGCCCCAGGTGGCGTACACCTGCGCGAGATCGTCGTCGGTGCGCCAGCTCTTGGAGTCGATGAGCTGGAGCAGACCCGCGCCGTAGGTGCCGGGCTTGGAACCGAAGATACGGGTGGTGGCGCGGCGCTCGTCACCGTGCTCGGCCAGATCCGACCGGGTGTGGGCGCGCACGTAATTCGACTCGGCGGGTTCGTCGAGCCCGGCCACCAGGCGCACCGCGTCGTCGAGCAGGGCGAGCACATGCGGGAATGCGTCGCGGAAGAAGCCGGAGATGCGCACGGTCACGTCGATGCGCGGACGGCCCAGCTCCTCGAGGGCGATGGGCTCGAGGGTGGTGACGCGGCGGCTGGCCTCGTCCCATACCGGCCGCACCCCGAGCAGGGCGAGGACCTCGGCGATGTCGTCGCCCGCGGTGCGCATGGCGGAGGTGCCCCATACCGACAGGCCGACCGACTTCGGGTACTCCCCGTGGTCGGCGAGATAGCGCTCGAGCAGCGAATCCGCCATGGCCTGACCGGTTTCCCAGGCCAGTCGTGAGGGCACCGCCTTGGGGTCGACGGAGTAGAAGTTGCGGCCGGTGGGCAGCACGTTGATCAGGCCGCGCAGCGGCGAGCCGCTCGGCCCGGCCGGAATGAAGCCACCGGCGAGCGCGTGCAGCACCCGTTGGACCTCCACCTCGGTCTGCCGCAGCCGCGGCACCACCTCGGTGGCGGCGAACCGCAGCACCGCCCGCACGGCGTCCGGACCGACGGCGGGCGCGGTCGAACCGGCGGATGTGGCCGCACCGCCGGGTGCGACAGCGTTTCCGGGCACGACCGTCGTCCCGCCCGCGGCCGAACGGCCTGCCTCAGCTGCCACCGAATCCCCGCGCTTCTCCGTGTCCCCCGCCAGGGCCGCGCCCGGTGCCGCCGCGTCCCCGGAGGCGGCGGCGTCCGCGAGTGCCGGTGTGGTCCCGGCGTTCTCACCCGTGCCGCCCACCGGGATCTGCGCGTCGACGATCGCGTCGATGGCGTCGACCGACCAGTCCGCGGCCTGCAAGGCGGCCACGAGAGCGCGGGCGCGCGCCTCGAAGCTGTCCACCCGGTTGCGGGATTCGTCGCCGGATTCGCTGAGCCCCAGCGCTTCTCGCAGACCGGGCACGGACACCTCGCCGCCCCACAGCTGGCGGGCGCGCAGCATGGCCAGCACCAAATCGACCTCGGTCTCCCCCGCCGGGGCCTGGCCGAGCACGTGCAGGCCGTCGCGGATCTGCACATCCTTGATCTCGCACAGCCAGCCGTCGACGTGCAGCAGCATATCGTCGAAGACGTCCTCGTCCGGGCGCTCCTCGAGGCCCAGGTCGTGGTCCATCTTGGCGGCGCGCATCAGGGTCCAGATCTGCTGCCGGATGGCGGGCAGCTTGGCCGGGTCCAGCGCGGAGATATTGGCGTGCTCGTCGAGCAGCTGCTCCAGCCGCGAGATATCGCCGTAGGTCTCGGCGCGCGCCATGGGCGGGATGAGGTGATCGACCAGGGTGGCGTGGGCGCGGCGCTTGGCCTGCGTGCCCTCGCCCGGATCGTTCACCAGGAACGGGTAGATGAGCGGCAGATCGCCCAGCGCGGCGTCGGTGCCGCAGGAGGCGGACATGCCGAGGGTCTTGCCGGGCAGCCACTCCAGATTGCCGTGCTTGCCCAGGTGCACCATGGCGTCGGCGGCGAAGCCCTCGGGCGCGGCGAGCCAGCGGTAGGCGGCCAGATAGTGGTGACTGGGCGGCAGATCCGGATCGTGGTAGATGGCCACCGGATTCTCGCCGAAGCCGCGCGGCGGCTGCACGATCAGCACCACATTGCCGAAGCGCAGTGCGGCGATGACGATCTCGCCCGCGGGATCGGCGGAGCGGTCCACGTACAGCTCGCCCGGCGGCGGCCCCCACGCCTCGATCACGTTCTCACGCAGATCGTCCGGGAGCGTCTCGAACCAGGCGGTGTAGGTGTCCGCGCCGATGCGGATCGGGTTGCCCTCGAGCTGTTCGGCGGTGAGCCAGTCCGGATCCTGGCCACCGGCGGCGATCAGGGCGTGGATGAGCGCGTCGCCGTCGCCCTGTTCCAGGCCCGGGATCTCCCCCGGTTCGCCGAGATCGTAGCCGGCGGCCCGCATCTCGGTGAGCAGCCGGATGGCGCTGGCCGGGGTGTCCAGGCCGACCGCATTGCCGATGCGGGCGTGCTTGGTCGGATACGCCGACAGCATGAGCACCACGCGCTTGTCGGCATTGGGGATATGGCGCAGCCGGGCATGGCGCACCGCGATCCCGGCCACCCGCGCCGCCCGCTCCGGATCGGGCACGTAGGCGGACAGCCCGTCGGCGTCGAACTCCTTGAAGGAGAACGGCACCGTGATGATGCGGCCGTCGAATTCCGGCACCGCCACCTGGGTCGCCACATCCAGCGGCGACAGGCCGTCGTCGTTGTCCTCCCACTGGGCCCGGCTGCTGGTCAGGCACAGCCCCTGCAGGATGGGCACATCCAGGTCGGCGAGCGCGCCCACGTCCCACGCCTCGTCCTCGCCCCCGGCGGAGGCGGTGGCGGGTTTGGTGCCGCCCGCGGCCAGCACGGTCACCACGAGCGCGTCGGCCTCGCGCAGCCGGGCCAGCAGCTCCGGCTCGGCGGCGCGCAGCGAGGCGCAGTACAGCGGCAGCGGCCGCGCCCCGGCCGCCTCGATGGCGGTGCACAGCGCGTCGACATAGGCGGTGTTCCCGGCCAGCTGCTGGGCGCGGTAGTAGACGACCGCGACGGTGGGCGCGTCCGCGGCGACCGGGCGCGCGGTGCGCTCGAGCTCACCCCAGCGCGGCATGTCCACCGGCGGTTCGAAGCCGTGCCCGGTGAGCAGCACGGTGTCGGACAGGAAATTGTGCAGCTGCCGCAGATTCAGCGGCCCGCCCGCGGCGAGGTAGTTGTGCGCGTCCGCGGCCACGCCGCCGGGCACGGTGGACTGCTCCATGAGTTCGGCGTCGGGCGCGATCTCGCCGCCCAGCGCGACCAGCGGAATGCCGCTGGCGCGCAGCACATCGAGGCCCTCCTCCCAGGCGCGGACGCCGCCGAGGATGCGCACGATCACCAGATCGGCGCCCGCGAGCAGGGCGGGCAGATCCTCCGGCAGCAGCCGCGCCGGATTGGCGAGCCGGTAGTCGGCTCCGCTGGCGCGGGCACTGAGCAGATCGGTATCGGAGGTGGACAGCAGCAGAATCACGGTTCGGCCTTCCTTGGGGTGACGCGCCCGGCACGGTTCGGCGCTCATGGGGAAGGTCTGACTGTCACAGTGGCGCGACCGCACCGGAATTGCACCGGTTTCTTCCGTCCGACGAGCCTCGCGACTCTATCGCGCGGGGATCACAGTGCTGCAACCTCTCCGCCCGGCCCTGTTCCGCGACCGGCGCCGCGGCGTACGCTGCGCGTATGCCGAACACACCGGGTTGGGTCAGGCGGAATCGCTTCGCCGCCTGGTCAGGGTACTTTTGCGCATTGGTTGCCTTCGCAACGCTGGCAATGGCTTTGACCGCCGCCGGCACCGGACATTCGCAGTGGGCGATCGTCGCCGGCGGAATCTGCGCGGCCACACTTCTGTTCGCGCTGATGCTGATGACCACGACCGTGCACCGCGACCATCTCGACCACCACGATGTGCCGAGCCTGCTCAACGACAGCTACGCGACCAGTCCGGGGTGGGCCCGGCAGCGCGACACGGCGCACGAACCGCATCGACTGGGCTGATCGCCGTCCGATGTCCCCGTCGCCGCCCCGGCGGCGGGGACATCGGCGCAGCCGTAGGCTGGATGGGTCATGACTCGAACAGATCCCGACTCCTGCCCGGGCGTGCTGCGACTGCACGAAGCCGCCGACGGACCACTGGCCCGCATTCGCGTCCCCGGCGGCCGGCTGGCCCCGGCCCAGGTGCAGGTGCTGGCCGAGGCGGCGCAGGAGCTCGCCGACGGCAGGATGGATCTCACCGCCCGCGCCAATGTGCAGTTGCGCGGGGTGCGCGACGCCGCCGAGTTGGAGCGGCGGTTGCGGGCGGCCGGGCTGCTGCCCAGCGGCACGCACGAACGGGTCCGCAATATCGTCGCCTCGCCGCTGTCGGGCCGGGTCGGCGGCTGGACCGATGTGCACGCCCTGGTTCCGGCACTCGATGCCGGATTGCGCGCCGCGCCGCGGCTCGCCGGGCTGCCGGGCCGGGTGCTGTTCACCCTCGACGACGGCCGCGGCGATGTGAGCGGCCTCGGCGCGGATATCGGGGTGCACGCGGTCGACGAGAACGGCTACGCCGTGGTGCTGGCGGGCCGCGACTCCGGTCTGCGCGTGCGCGCCGACCGTGCCGTCGATACCGTGCTGCACGCCGCGCACGAATTCCTGGACCTGCGCGCGGACCAGTGGCGACTGCACGAGATCCCGGACGGCCCGGCGTTGCTGGCGCGGCGGCTGCTCGCCGCGCATGCGCATCTCACCACCGCCGAGACCGTGGATCTGCCGCCGCGCCGGGACCTTCCGATCGGCTGGCTGACCCAGGCCGACGACCGGGTGGCGCTGGGCGCGGGTGTGCGCCTGGGCTCGCTGCCCGCGCGCACCGCCGAATTCATCGCCGCCGTCGACCGCCCGGTCGTCCTCACCCCCTGGCGCGGCCTGGTCATCACCGACCTCGACGAATGGGCCGCCGAGCAGGTGGTGCGCGTACTCGCCCCCATGGGCCTCATCTTCGACGCCGCCTCCCCCTGGCTCCAGGTCACCGCCTGCGCGGGTCGCCCCGGCTGCGCCAAATCACTGACCGACGTCCGCGCCGACGCCGCCGCCGCGGTCGAGGCGGGCCGGGTGCGGCCTTCCGGCCCACCGCCACCCGCCGTCACCGGTCTGGCGGGCGACGAGGTGGTCGCCACCGGCCGTCAGCACTGGTCCGGCTGCGACCGCCGCTGCGGCCGCCCCCGCGGCCCCGCCACCGAGGTCACCGCCACCCCCACCGGGTACCGCGTGATACCGCCGGGGTCCGCCACCACGTGACCGACCGCGCACGCGTCGGGTGACCCCCGGCCCACCTGCCGGGCGCGCGCCGCCCCGATTCACCTACGCCGACCCGATTCGCGTACGCCGACCCGGTCACGTACGCCAACCGACTCACATACGCCGACACGTACGCCAATCCGACGCGCGTACACCGACCCGACACCTACGCCGACCCGACTCACATACACCGACACGACACATGCGCCGACCCGGTCACGTAGGCGGCCCACAGGTACCGACCCGATCGCGCGACGCGGGCACGGGCGGTCGGTGCCGTCGTGGCACACCCGCGGTTTCGGGTCCGACCACATGTCGCCGGTGCCGCATCCGAGGCGGCCGGTACCCGACCGCTCCCAGCCCGTACCCGGCGCGCGGCGGTCGTGGGCGCTCCTCTTAGTCTGGACGCCATGTCCGACGTGCGTGCCAGCTATCTCACCGACGGGGCCGAGATCTATCGGCGCTCGTTCGCCACGATTCGCGCCGAAGCGGAGCTGGCGCGGTTCCCGGCGGAGGTGTCGCAGGTGGTGGTGCGGATGATCCACGCCTGTGGGCAGGTGGATCTGGCGGAGGACGTGCAGTTCAGCACCGATGTGGTGGTGCGGGCGCGGGCGGCGCTGCGGGGCGGTGCGCCGATTCTGTGCGACGCCAAGATGGTGGCGTCGGGGGTGACGCGCAAGCGGCTGCCCGCCGACAACGAGGTGCTGTGCCTGCTCGATGATCCGCGGGTGCCGGAATTGGCGGCGGCGCTGGGCAATACGCGCTCGGCGGCGGCGCTGGAGCTGTGGCGGGACCGGCTCGACGGCGCGGTGGTGGCCATCGGGAATGCGCCGACCGCGCTGTTCCATCTGCTGGACATGCTGGACGCGGGTGCGCCGCGCCCGGCCGCGGTGCTCGGTATCCCGGTCGGATTCATCGGCGCGGCCGAATCCAAGCAGGCCCTCGCGGACTACGGCGGGGTGGAGTATCTGACGGTGCGCGGCCGACGCGGTGGCAGCGCCATCACCGCCGCCGCCCTCAATGCGATTGCGAGCGAACAGGAATGAGCGGCAAGCTCTGGGGTGTGGGGCTGGGGCCGGGCGATCCGGAACTGGTGACGGTCAAGGCGGCGCGGGTGATCGGCGCGGCCGACGTGATCGCCTTCCACAGTGCCCGCCACGGCCGCAGCATCTCCCGCGGCATCGCCGCGCCCTATATGCGCCCGGGTCAGCTCGAGGAGCACCTCGTCTATCCGGTGACCACCGAGACCACCGACCATCCCGGTGGCTATCAGGGCGCGATCGACGAGTTCTACGAATCCGCCGCCGATCTGCTGGCGGGCCACCTGGCCGCCGGACGGTCGGTGGCCCTGCTCGCCGCCGGCGACCCGCTGTTCTACAGCTCCTTCATGCATATGCACCGCCGTCTCGCGGACCGCTTCGACACCGAGATCATTCCCGGCGTCACCTCGGTGAGCGCGGCCGCGGCCGCGCTGGGCACCCCGCTGGTGGAGGGCGACCAGGTGCTGACGGTGCTGCCCGGCACCATGCCGGTGGACGAGCTCACCCGCCGCCTGCGTGACACCGACGCCGCCGCCATCATGAAGCTCGGCCGCACCTACCCCGGTGTGCGCCGAGCCCTCTCGGATGCGGGGCGGCTCGACGACGCCTACTACGTGGAACGCGCCAGCAGCACCCGCCAGCGCGTGCTGCGCGCCGCCGACGTCGACGACGCCAGCGTGCCGTATTTCGCCATCACCGTCGTCCCCGGACCGGAACCCGCGACCCCGATCCCGGTGACCGCCGCGACCGGCCCCGCACCCGGCACGGCGGCCGACGACCGCGCCGCGCGCGGCGAGGTGGTCGTCGTCGGCCTCGGTCCCGGTGCGGCCGAATGGACCACGCCGGAGGTCACGCGGGCGCTCGCCGAGGCCACCGATATCGTCGGCTACAGCACCTATGTGCGCCGGGTGCCCGCCCGTCCCGGGCAGCGCCGCCACGCCAGTGACAATCGGGTGGAGTCCGAGCGCGCCGCCATGGCCCTCGATCTCGCCAAGCACGGGGCGCGAGTGGCGGTGGTGTCCTCGGGTGATCCGGGTGTGTTCGCCATGGCGGCGGCCGTGATCGAGGAGTCGGCCGATCCGCAGTGGCGCGACGTCCCGGTGCGGGTGCTGCCCGGGATGACGGCGGCCAGTGCGGTGGCGAGCCGGGTCGGCGCACCGCTGGGTCACGACTTCGCCATGATCTCGCTGTCGGACCGGCTCAAGCCGTGGGAGGTGGTGGCGCGCCGGATCGCCGCCGTGGCCACGGCCGATATGGCCTTCGCCGTCTACAATCCGGCCTCCGCGCAGCGTACCTGGCAGGTGGCGGCCATGCGGGAGTTGGTGCTCGAGCACCGCAAACCCGATACCCCGGTGGTGCTCGGCCGCGATGTGGGCGGCCCGACCGAATCGGTGCGGGTGGTGACCCTCGCGGAGCTGGACCCGGCCGAGGTGGATATGCGCACCCTGCTCATCGTGGGCGCGTCCACCACCACGGCGTTCGACACGGCGGGTGGGCCGCGCGTCTTCACCTCCCGCCGCTACACCGATTAATATTCCATAGTGGAAGATGGCGGCGTGGGCGCTTCCCACACCGCATCGAGTTCGGCGTGGGAAGGGAGTGCAGGTGGCAGACAAATCGCAACGCCCGCTCAATTCGACGGCCGCGTCGCTATTGGGATTCCTGCACCAGGGCCCCATGTCCGGCTGGGATCTGGTCGCCCTGGCCCAGGACAAGATCGGCGACTTCTGGACCATCACCCAGAGCCAGGTGTACCGCGAACTCGCCACCATGCATCAGCACGGCCTGGTGGACAAGGGCGAGGCCGGAGCACGCGACCGCACCCCCTACCGGATCACCGAGGCGGGCCGCGAGGCGTTCGCCCAGTGGATCGCCCGCGATCCGGGCGCGGAGACCATCCGGGTGCCGCTGCTGCTCACCCTGTCCTTCGGTGAGTTCGTGGAATCCGAACGGCTGCAACGCATCATCGACGCCAACCGGGAGATCCACGAACAGCGCCTCGCCGGGTATCTCACCGGTCACGACGAGCAGCGGCAGTCCCCGTTCGAGCGCGCCACGCTGGATTTCGGCATCCGCTACGAACGCGCGGTCCTGGAATGGTTCGACCGGCTGCCCGAACTGCTCGGCGAGAACAGCCGGCTCACCTGAGCCGGTGCGCCGCGCGCAGCCAATCCCAGGCGGCGGCAGCGGTTTCCACCGAACGGGCGCCCTCCGGCAGCGGCGGGCGGTCCACCACGACCACGGGCAGTCCCAGGGTCCGGGCGGCGTCGAGTTTGGCCTCGGTCTGCGCGCCGCCGCTGTCCTTGGTGACCAGGGCGTCGATCCGCCGGTCGTTCAGCAGCGCGGTTTCGTCGGCGACGGCGAACGGGCCGCGGGCCAGCAGCAGTTCGTGCCGCGGGGGCAGTGCGCCCTCCGGCGGGTCGATGGCCCGGATGAGGAACCACTGCCCGGTCAGCTCCGCGAAGGCGGGCACGCCCTGGCGGCCGATGGTGAGGAAGATCCGATCCCCCAGTCCGGCGACGGCGCGCGCGGCGGCGGGCAGATCCGGCACGCGGATCCAGCGGTCCCCCTGCCGTGGCGTCCAGCCCGGTCGGCGCACGTGCAGGATCGGCAGCCGCAGACTCGCGGCGGCCGCGGCGGCATGGGCGGTGATACCCCCGGCGAACGGATGGGTGGCGTCGACGATGGCCTCGATACGGTTGTCCGACAGCCAGGTTCGCAGCCCGTCCACACCGCCGAAGCCGCCGATGCGCACCTCCCCCGCCGGCAGCAGTGGGTCGCGAACGCGACCGGCGAGCGAGGAGACGATCTCGAATCCCCGCTCGCCGGAAGCGGTTTCGGCGAGCATCCGCGCTTCGCGGGTGCCGCCGAGAATCAGTGCCCTCAGGGCTGCCCGCTGAAGTAGGCCGAGCCCGAGTCGATCAGCGGCTGACCACCGGCCACCAGCAGACCGATGAGCGCGCCGATGATGGCGCCCGGAATCGCGGAGACCACCAGCCCGAGCAGGCCGATGGCGCCGCCGATCACCGCGCCCACCGCCGCGCCGAGCGCGGCGCGCTGCAATTCGGCGAAGAACCACTGCTGCGCCGAGATGGCCCGCGCGTGCGCGTTCGGCCCGACCTCGGGGGCCAGCGACAGCTCCTGGCCGCCGTCGGCGACGGCGGCGACGATCTGCACATCCTCGCCGCCGGCCTCACCGGTCAGCGGCACCTGCGCCACCACCGCACCGGATTCGTTGGTCAGGCTCACGGCCTGCCCGTCGGCGTCGAGGCTGAACCTCCCACCGGTCACCGTGGTGACGATGGCATCGCCCGCCTCGGCCAGCGCGATGGTGTAGTCGACACCCTGATCCTGCCCGCGCACCTGCGCGGCGACCGATTCCGGAGCGGTTGGCGCTTGCACCGGTGCAGCGTATCCGGTCCCGGCGGCGATTCCGGTGGCGGCGGCGGCGAACAGGGCGGTGGCGGCGAACTTCGTGTACTTCATCAAGTCTCCCGATATGGCTGATACCGAACCCGATAACGATCGGGTCACGGCTCGCCACCCTACCGTTCGACTATCCATGTTTCAGTCCGAGGGGGAACCGCCCGCCCGCCGCGACACCTCGTCGGCCAGCAGGTCCAGCAGGCCCGGAAAGCGTTGCGCGAGATCGGCCCGGCGCAGGCGCGCCATATTGCTGTTGCCACGATCGACCTGCCGGATCAGTCCCGCCTGCCGCAGTATCCGAAAGTGGTGTGTGCGAGTGGCTTTCGAGACCGGCAGTACGAGGTGTGGCGCTCATCCGCCGATCTGGACCGGCACCTGGCCCGGCCGCATATGCGGGACTTCTGGGAACACCGCATGGACTACCTGGAACGCGATCTCGAGATCCACTACCTCACCATGCGCAGCCCCTACCCCCGCCCCACGGCCGCATAGGTTCCCGGCCCCCACCCGTACGGGGGCCGATGGTGCGCGCCGGTCAGTGGCCTTGCCGCGCGGTCGGATCGGGATGGCGGCGGTGGCCGCGACGCCACTCGACGTAGAGCCACAGCGCGCCGCACAGCAGCAGAGCCGCACAGCTGAAGGCAGCGATCGTCGCCCACCCGGCGAAGCCGTAGCCCGCCGCCGTGAGCGCCAGCGCCAAGGCCACCACACCCAGCCCGCACAGCACGATGCCGGGCACGTTGTAGCCGTCCTCGATACCCTCACCGGCGTGGTGGCGAACCTTTCGCGACCGCCGCCCGAGTTCGGTTCGGGCGAAGACGGGCAGCGCCTCGGCTCCTGTCCATCGATGTCGAATCCGAGTCATGACACACCTCCATCGAGGCGGACGGAAACTTCCGCCCGATAGCTGGGATCTACCCAGCGTACGGCGGGCGAACCTCAGTTACCAGGTTTGCGCACCGACCATTGGGCCACCGGCAGCTGCGGCCGCCAGGAGGTGAATCCGCCCAGGGGTTCCCCGCGGTGGATCTGGATGCGGCGCAGCGTGCCGCCGTGCGTGGCGGACAGGGTGAGCAGCAGCGCTTCCGATTCGGCGGTGACGGCGTTGGCGACCAGGCGGCCGCCGGGACGCAGCGCGTCCCAGCAGGCGTCGACCATGCCGTCCTGGGTGAGGCCGCCGCCGAGGAAGACGGCATCGGGGGCGGGCAGGTCGGCGAAGGACCGCGGGGCCGCACCGCGCACCTCGACGCCGGGCACGCCGAGGGCGAGGGCGTTCGCGCCGATCTGCTCCCGACGCGCCTCCCACCGTTCGAAGGTGACGGCGCGGCAACCGGGATGCGTGCGGCACCACTCGATGGCGATGGTGCCCGAACCGCCGCCGATATCCCAGAGCAGTTCGCCCGGCGCGGGGGCCAGCGCGGCGATGGTGAGCGCGCGCACCTCCGATTTGGTCAGCTGGCCGTCGCCGCCGTACACCGTGTCCGGCAGGCCGGGCAGGCGGCTCAGGCGCACCGCCGCCGGATCGGCCACGCAGTCCACGGCCACGATATTGAGGGCGTCGCCGGGCGGCTGCGCCCAGGTGGCGGCCGTACCCGCCACGATCCGCTCCCCCGGTCCGCCCAGCTGCTCCAGCACCGTCACCGTCGACTCGCCGAACCCGTTGCGCGCCAGCAGTTCCGCCAGCCGCGCCGGGGTGTGCTCGTCGGTGCTCAGCAGCAGCACGCGACGACCGTCGGCGAGTTCGGGCAGCACCGTCTCCAGCCGCCGTCCGACCGCGCTCACCACCGGTGTCTCGGCCAGCGCCCAGCCGAGCCGGGCGCAGGCCAGCGAGGCCGAGGACGGCTGCGGGAGCACCCGCAGGGCGTGCGCGCCGACCAGCCGGGCCAGGGTCACGCCGATGCCGTAGAACATCGGATCGCCGCTGGCGAGGACGCAGACCCGTTCCCCCGCATACCGTTTCAGCAGTCCGGTGAGAGCGGGCAGCAGCGGCGAGGGCCAGCTCACCCGGGCGGCGCCGCCCTCGTCGGGCAGCAGTGCCAGCTGCCGCGCCGAACCCAGCACCACCTCCGCGTCGGTGAGCGCCCGGCGCGCCACACCGCCGAGGCCGTCCCAGCCGTCGGCGCCGATGCCGATCACCGTGATCGGCTGGGCGACCGGCCAATCCAGCGCCGCGGCGATCATCGCGGCATCCGCCGCCAGACCGCCCGCGGCACCAGCCGCATGGCGAGGAACATCAGCCGCAGCGCGCCGGGCACCACCGCGACCCGCGAGCGCCGCCGCAGCCCGGTCACCACACCGTCGGCGACCTGGTCGGGGGTGCTGGACAACGGGGCCGGATCCATGCCCGCGGTCATCCGCCCGATCACGAAGCCCGACCGCACCAGCAGCAGATGCACACCGCTGCCGTGCAGGGCGTCGGCGAGGCCGCTGGCGAAGCCGTCCAGGCCCGCCTTGGCCGAGCCGTACACGTAGTTGGCCCGCCGCACCCGCACCCCGGCGATGGAGCTGAAGGCCACGATCTGCCCGCCGCCCTGGGCCCGCAGCAGATTCGCCAGCACGGTCAGCACGCTCACCTGGGCCACGTAGTCGGTGTGCACCACCGCCACCGCGTGCGCCGGATCCCGTTCGGCGCGCGCCTGATCGCCCAGTACGCCGAAGGCCACCACCGCCACCCCGATCCGGCCGTAGTCGGCCGCCACCTTCTCCAGCAGCGGCTGGTGGCCCGATGTGTCGTCGGCATCGAATTCCAGCGTGTGCACGGCGCCGGCGCCCGCGGCGGTGATCGTCCGCCGCTCCTCGTCGAGATCGCCGCTGCGGCGCGCGGCGAGCACCACGACCCGCCCGGGAGCCAACCGCCGCGCCACGGCGACCCCGATCTCACTGCGCCCACCCAGCACCAGCACCACGCCATCGTCGATCTCGGACATGACGCTCAGTCTGCCAAAGGGGCCGCCGCGGCCCGGCCGCCGCCCGGAGTTGATAGCGTCGGCTCATGCCGACCCCGCGCCCCGAGCTCTCCGCCGCCGCCCTCGAGTTCGTCGCCGAGCGCCATCTGGCCACGTTGACCACGCTGCGCGCCGACGGCACCCCGCATGTGGTGCCGGTGGGGTTCACCTGGGATCCGGAGGCCGGTGTCGCCCGCGTCATCACCAGCGACGGCAAGGTGAAGGTGCGCAATGTGCGGCGATCGGGGTACGCGGCACTGAGTCAGGTGGACGGCCCCCGGTGGCTCACACTGGAGGGTCCGGCCGAGGTGCTCGACGACGCGGTGAGCGTGGCCGACGCGGAACAGCGGTACACGCGGCGCTACCGGGTGCCGCGGGAGAACCCGGCCCGGGTGGTCATCGCGGTCAAGGTGGCGCGGGTGCTGTCGAGCGGCACGCTGAAGGACGGCGACGCGGCGGCGCGCTGAGCCGCGCACGGGGTTCCGGTCACACCGAATTCGCATACCTGCCGGTCCATTTCGCGAATTTGTGCGTCCCGGCCACGCGGCAGCGAAGATAACCCGGTGCGGACGAAATTCTCCTACGAGCTCACCACGCTGACCCACGAGCTCGCCCATATGGCGCGACTCGCGAACGAGGCCACCGAGCGGGCCACGGCCGCGCTGACCGAGACCGATCTGGGGGCCGCCTACGAGGTCTTCGCCCTCGAGGAGCAACTCCAGGTCAAACACGCCAGATGTGAGGACAGATCCGTCATCCTGCTCGCCCTGGAGGCGCCGGTGGCGCGCGATCTGCGCCATGTGGTGACCGCCATCCAGATCGCCGACGACCTCAACGGCATCGGCGGTTCGCTCAGCCGGGTGGCCGACAGCGTGGTGCGCCGCCACCCGCTGCCCGTGGCGCCGCCGCACGTGGTCACCCTGCTGACCGGAATGGCCACCGCCACCGCGCGTCTGGCCGCCGCCGCGGCGGCGGCCATCGTCGCCCGGCCACCGTCCCCGGATCTGGCGCCGATACCGCCCGACGACACCCTCGACCGGCTGCACCGCCAGCTGCTGCGGGTGGTCGGCGACACCAGCTGGGGGCACGGCGCGGCCATGGCGGTGGACGTGGCCCTGCTGGCGCAGCACTACGACCGCTGTGCCGCGCACTGTGTCCGCATCGGACGCCTGATCCGCTTCCTGCACACCGGAATTCCGCTCTCGGCGCAGGTGGAACCCTGACGCCGAACGTATCCGAGCCGCTACAGGCGGGTCAGGCCGTGCGGGCGGGTATTGACCGATTCGCAGCCGTCCGCGGTCACCACGACGATGTCCTCGATGCGGGCGCCCCACTCACCGGCGAAGTAGATCCCCGGTTCGACGCTGAACGCCATCCCCGCCGCGAGCGGAATGTCGTTGCCCGCCAAGATATACGGCTCCTCGTGCACCGACAGGCCGATCCCGTGACCGGTGCGGTGCACGAAGTTGCTCCCCAAACCAGCGGCGGCCAGGCGATCGCGGGCGGCGGCGTCGACGGCATGTGCGGTCACGCCCGGCCGCACGGCGGCCACCGCGGCGGCCTGGGCGCGCTCCAGTTCGGTGAACTGGGCGGCGATCTCCTCGGACGGTTCACCGAGCACGTAGGTGCGGGTGCAGTCGGAGAAGTACCCGGGTTCGACCGGGCCGCCGATATCCACCACCACCACGTCACCGTCGGAGATCACGCGGTCGGACACCTCGTGGTGCGGATCCGCGCCGTGCGGGCCGCTGCCGACGATCACGAAGGCGGCGCGGGTATGCCCCTCCTCGACGATGGCCGCGGTGATGTCGGCGGCCACCTCGCGTTCGGTGCGCCCGACGCGCAGGAACTCGCCCATGCGCGCGTGCACCCGGTCGATGGCGGCGCCCGCGCGGCGCAGTGCGTCGATCTCGGTGGCGTCCTTGATCATTCGCAGCTGCCGCAGGATCGGGGTGGCCGAGACGGGCAGCTGCCCCAGGGTGTCGGCGACGGGCAGCAGGTGCAGGGCGGGCATATGGTCGTCCACGGCGGTGCGCGCCCCGGCGTTCAGCACCGATTTCACCAGCGCGTACGGATCGACCCCGTCGGTCCAGTCGACCACCCGCAGGCCCAGTTCGCCCGCCGCCGAACCACCCAGCGCGGCCAGCTCCAGCTTGGGGATGATCACCGACGACGTCTCCCCCGACGCCGGTATCACCAGACAGGTGAGGCGCTCGAACGACTGCGCCCGGGAACCGATCAGATATTGCAGGTCGGGGCCGGGGGTGATGAGCAGCGCGTCGAGATGTGCGGCGCGGGTCAACTCCGCCGCCCTCTCCAGTCGCGCTCCGTAGACGTCCGCTGTGAACCGTGACTCGTCGTGAGAGCTCATAGGGTTCGACGTTACCCGTGTCGCGGCGCGACCTCGACACCGTCTGTCGGCGGCGGGCGGTAGCGTCTGGAGACCATGAGCAACCCCACCGGTCCGCTGCTGCTGCTCGACGGAGCCAGTCTCTGGTTCCGCGCGTTCTACGCCATTCCCGAGAAGATCACCGCACCCGACGGGCAGCCGGTGAACGCCCTGCGCGGATTCACCGATATGGTCGCCGCACTGATCAAACAGCATCGGCCGAGCCGGCTGGCGGTCTGCCTGGATCTGGACTGGCGGCCGAGCTTCCGGGTGGAGCTGGTGCCCTCCTACAAGGCGCACCGGCTCGCCGACGCAGCCGACCCGGAGGTCGAGGAGGTGCCCGATACGCTCACCCCGCAGGTGGACATGATCCTGCGGGTGCTGGAGGCCGCCGGGATCGCCACCGCGGGCGCGGACGGACTGGAGGCCGACGACGTGATCGGCACCCTCGCCACCCGCGAGCGCGACAGCGAGGTGATCGTGGTGAGCGGCGACCGCGATCTCATGCAGCTGGTGCGCGACGATCCCGCACCGCCGGTGCGGCTGTTCTACGTGGGCCAGGGGCTGGCCAAGGCCCAGCTCTGGGGGCCGGCCGAGGTGGCGGCGAAATACGGTGTGCCGCAGCGGAACGCGGGCCCGGCCTACGCGGATATGGCGACCCTGCGCGGTGACGCCTCCGACGGGCTGCCCGGTGTGGCGGGCATCGGCGACAAGTCGGCCGCCACCCTCATCTCCCGTTTCGGCTCGCTCGAGGCGCTGCGCGCGGCGGTGACCGATCCCGCCGCCGACCTGGCCAAGGGGGTGCGCGCCAAACTGGCCGCTGCCGACGACTATCTGAAGGCCGCGGCCCCGGTGGTGCGGGTGGTGCGCGATGCCGAGGTGGAGTTCTCCCGGCCGGACGCGCTGCCCTCGGAGCCGGTCGATCCGGCCGCCCTGGACGGCCTCGCCGCCGCCTACAACGCCGAGAGCCCGATCAAGCGCCTGGTGACGGCCCTGCGCGCCAACGCCTGAGCACCGGAACGCCGAGAGCCGGTTTCGCGCGACGGGTGTCGCGCGAAACCGGCTCTCGGACCGGCGTATTCGCGGATCGACTCAGCTGGGGCGGCCGACCTCGTAGGTGCCGTCCTCCTTGGTGATCTTGACGGTCACCTTCTTGTCCTCGCCGCCCACCTTCAGGGTGCAGTCGAAGGTGCTGTCGATCTCCACCTGCTGACCCGACGGGCAGCTGACGTCCTTGACGTCCTCGATGCCGTAGGAGTCCTTCAGCACCTGCTGCACACCGTTCTGCACGGCATTGTTGTCCAGCTGGTCCTTGGCGGTCAGGAAGAACACGCCGCCGATGACCGCGGCCACCACCACGACCGCGCCGACCACCGCGGCGACGATGACACCGGTCTTCTTCTGCTGCTGCGGCTGGCCGCCCGGCCAGGGCTGTCCGGGCTGGCCCGGCTGCTGCTGTTCCCAGCCCGGCTGCCCGGGCTGGCCCTGCTGCGGCCACTGCGGCTGGCTCTGGCCCCACTGCTGCCCGCCGGGCTGCTGCTGTTCCCAGCCCGGCTGCCCGGGCTGGCCCTGCTGCGGCCACTGCGGCTGGCTCTGCCCCCACTGCTGCCCGCCGGGCTGCTGCGGCGGCTGGCCCCACTGTCCCTGGGGCTGCTGCTGATCGCCCCACTGCTGGGTGGGCGGCGCGGGCTGCTGCTGGCCGCCCCACTGCTGTCCGGGTACGCCACCGGTCCACTGCTGAGTCGGGTCGTGACTACCCTGTCCTCCGCCCGGGGCGTCGTTCGGTCCGTACGGGCCGCTCATCTGCTTGCCTCCACTCGCGATCGTCGTACCCAACGAATCAAAGCACAACCGTTGTCGTCACGCGGCGTCCACCGCCACGACACCCCGCCGGATGGCGCGCACCGCCTTGGCCGCCGTGGCCGCCACCTCTACATCGTCGGCCGTATTGTGGATCTGGTCCAGCAGGTCGATCACCTGGCGGCACCAGCGCACGAAATCGCCCGCCGAGAGCGGATTCCCGCGATCGCCGCCGGCCAGCAGCGCATCCACCAGGTCGTCGCCGCGGGCCCAGGTGTGGATGCCCGACAGGAAGCCGAGGTCGGGTTCCCGGGTCGGCGACAGCTTGTGCCGGGCCTCGTCGGACCGCAGCCGCGACCACACCCCGATGGTGGCCTCCACCGCGCGGCGGCTGGGCTCGGTCGGCCCGGACACCCCGAGATAGCCGCCCTCCTGGCGGGATTCGTATACCAGGATGGACACCACGGCCGCCAGTTCGGCCGGGCCCAGCCCGCGCCACAGCCCCTGGCGCAGGCATTCGGCCACCACCAGGTCCGCCTCGGAATAGATGCGCGCCAGCCGCCGCCCGTCCGCGGTGACCTCGCCGTCGTCCACGTAGCCGCGCTCCTCGAGCAGGCCGACGATGCGGTCGAAGGTGCGGGCCAGGGAATTGGTGGTGGCGGCGACCTGCTGGCGCATGGACTCGGTCTCACGCTGCACCCGGTTGTAGCGTTCACCGATGCGCGCGAGCTGTTCCCGATCCGGACGGGTGTGCGCCGGATGTGCGCGCAGCGCCCGCCGCAGCGACTGCAACTGCTGGTCGTCGGCGGCTCGGGACTTCCTGCCGCCCTTGTGCCGCGGCACATTGATCCCGGTGCCGCGCAGCGCCGACGCCAGATCGCGGCGCACCCGCGCGGTGCGGTGGTCGACGTGGCGGGGCAGCCGCAGGCGGCCCAGCGGTTCGGCGGGGGTCGGGAAGTCGGCCGCCGAGATCCGGCCCGCCCACTTGTCGGCGGTCAGCACCAGCGGGCGCGGGTCGCCGGGTGAGGCATCGGGTTCCAGGATCACCGCGAGACCGGAGCGCCGCCCGGTCGGAATGGCCACCACATCGCCGCGCCGCAGTGAGCTCAGCGCGGCCACGGCCGCGGAACGGCGGTCGGTGCGACCCTGCCGTTCGATGCTGCGTTCGCGTTCCCGAATGCGTTCGCGCAGTTGGAAGTACTCCAGGAAGTCGTCGTCGCCGAGTTGGGAGCGCAGTTTGCGCAGGGTGCCCTCATTGCGTTCGATGCCGCGCACCAGCCCCACCACCGACCGGTCGGCCTGGAACTGGGCGAAGGACCGTTCCAACAGCGCCCGCGAATGCTCCGCGCCCATGCGGTCGATGAGATTGATCGACATGTTGTAGCCGGGCCGGAAGGAGCTGCGCAGCGGATAGGTGCGGGTGGAGGCCAGACCGGCCACCGCGCTGGTGTCCACGTCGGGTGTCCACATCACCACCGCGTGGCCCTCCACGTCGATGCCGCGCCGCCCGGCACGTCCGGTGAGCTGGGTGTATTCCCCCGGTGTCAGCTCCGCGTGGCTCTCACCGTTGAACTTCACCAGCCGTTCCAGCACCACCGTGCGCGCGGGCATATTGATGCCCAGTGCCAGTGTCTCCGTGGCGAAGACGGCCCGCACCAAGCCCTTCACGAACAGTTCCTCGACGGTGTGCCGGAAGGCGGGCAGCATTCCGGCGTGGTGCGCGGCCAAGCCGCGGTGCAGCGCCTCGCGCCACTCCCAGTAGCCGAGCACCTCCAGATCCGACTTCGGCAGATCCCCGGTGTGCTTCTCGATGACGGCCGCCACCTCGTCGGCGTCCCCGTCCCGGGACAGGTCCAGCCGCGAACGCAGGCACTGCGCCAGCGCGCCGTCACAGCCCGCGCGGCTGAAGATGAAGGTGATGGCGGGCAGCAACCCTTCCTCGTCGAGCCGGGCCAGCAGCTCCGGGCGCGGCAGCGGCCGGAACATGCGGCGGCCACCGCCGCGCCCCCGACCGCCGGGCACCGCCCAGCCCTCCATCCGGTCCACCGCTTCCCGATGCCGGATGTAGCGCACCAGATCCTCGTCCACGAGGACCTTCTGATCGCTGGACTCGGTATCGAACAGGTCGAACATGCGCCGCCCGACCATGACGTGCTGCCACAGCGGCACCGGCCGGGTCTCGTCCACGATCACCGCGGTGTCGCCGCGCACGGTCTCCATCCACGCGCCGAACTCCTCGGCGTTGGAGACCGTCGCCGACAGCGAGACGAGGCGCACCTCGGGCGGCAGGTGCAGGATGACCTCCTCCCACACCGCGCCGCGGAACCGGTCGGCCAGGTAGTGCACCTCGTCCATCACCACGTACGACAGCCCGTGCAGCGCGTCCGATCCGGCGTAGAGCATATTGCGCAGCACCTCGGTGGTCATGACCACCACGGGTGCGTCCGGGTTGACGGACTGGTCACCGGTGAGCAGGCCGACCGCGTCGCGGCCGTGCCGCTCGGTGAGGTCGGCGAACTTCTGGTTCGACAGCGCCTTGATGGGTGTGGTGTAGAAGCATTTGCCCCCGGAGGCCAGCGCCAGGTGCACCGCGAATTCGCCCACCACGGTTTTGCCCGCGCCGGTGGGCGCGCAGACGAGGACACTGTGCCCGCCCTCCAGGGCCTTGCACGCGTCCTCCTGGAACGGATCCAGGCTGAATTTCAGTTCGGCGGCGAACGCCGCGAGTTCGCCAGTGAGCGACCGATATGCCACTCGTCAGAGGGTATCGGAGTAGTCCGACGTCGACCGTATGGTTTTCTCCGGCGCGGCGACCGGATCGGGTGCGCCGACCGGTTCCGGGCGGCCGATCTCGCCTGATCCGCCGCCCAGCGGGGACGCCTGGTCATCGGCGAGGCCACCCCAGTTCTCGGCCCGTCGAGCCTTGCGCTTGTCGTTGATCCGCGCGATCTGCACCGCCAGTTCGAACAGCACGGTCAGCGCGAAGGCCAGCGCCAGCATGGAGAACGGGTCCTGCGGGGTCACGATGGCCGCGAACACGAACAAGCCGAAGATCATGCCGCGCCGCCACTGCACCAGCTTCTCGTAGGTGAGCACGCCGATGAAGTTGAGCCCGACGATGATGAGCGGCGTCTCGAAGCTGACGCCGAAGATGACCAGCAGCTGGATGATGAAGCTGAAGTACTCGGTACCGCTCAACGCCGTGATCTGCACGTTGTCGCCGATGCCCATGAGGAATTCCAGCGCGTGCGCGACCACCCAGTAGGCGAGCACCGCGCCCGCGGTGAACAGCGTCGCGCCCGACGCCACGAACGAGACCGCGTACTTGCGCTCCTTGGCGTACAGGCCGGGGGTGATGAACGCCCACAGCTGGTACAGCCAGACCGGGCTGGCCAGCACGATGCCCGCGGTGAGGCCGACCTTCAGGCGCAGCATGAACTGCTCGAACGGTCCGGTGGCGAGCAGGCGGCATTCGCCGTCGGCGGTGAGCGCGGCGCGTTTGGCCGGGTCCAGCGCACAGTAGGGGCCGCGCAGGATATCGCCCAGGCTGTCCATCCAGAGGAAGGAGTGCGAGTACCACAGGAACCCGAGCACCGAGGTCAGCACCACCGCGAGGATGGACTTCAGCAGTCGGGACCGCAGCTCGTGCAGATGCTCGACCAACGACATGGTGCCGTCGGGATTCGTTCTACGCCGACTGCGCCGGGGGTCGAACGGAATGCGCATGGATGTGATGCCTCGCTGATCGCCTGGCGCCGGACCTGGACAGAACTCGCCCCGGGACGAGTTCCTCGTCCCGGGCGTTGCGACGGGTGCTTACGCCTTGTTCAGATCGGACTTGGCCTGCTGGACCGGCGTACCGGGCTGCTGGGCGGCGGGCAGTTCCGGCGCGGGGGCCTGGGCCTGCGTGGTCTTGTCCTTGCCGCCCTCGGAGCCGCCCTCGGACTGCATCTCGCTCATCTCGCTCTTGAAGATGCGCAGCGACCGTCCGAGACCCCGGGCCGCGTCCGGAAGCCGCTTGGCTCCGAACAGAACCAGGAACACCAACGCAATGATGATCCAGTGCGTCGCGCTCATTGAACCCATTCGACTTCCTCCAAACTCGTAGTCCCTTGATGCTACCCGACCGGCATATGGCGAACCATTTGTCAACCCTGGTTCGGCCGCTGGTCACCCGGATGTGCCCGAATGTTCCCCGGGGCGGTCCGGGCCGCCGCCGCACTCAGTTCGGCCAGTAATTCCGCACCCGACCAGGTGCGACGGTCACCGTTCTCCGCGGCCGTGATGAGCTCGACGAGGCGTTGGTTCACCGGCGTCGACATCCCGACGATCTTGCCCAGGCTCACGATTTCACCGCTCAGCCAAGCGATCTCGGTGCCGCGCCCGGCCGCCAGATCGTCCGCCATGGAGGAGCGCGCCACCGGGTCCACGGCCAGCACCGTGCCCGCCACCCGGGTGAAGACGGCATCGGGAACGGTGAGCAGCCGCGCCATCAGCGGCGCGGGCAGCGCCGTGAGCCGGGCCGGGCGGATGCGGGCGCGGGCCATGGCGCGCAGCGCCTCCCGCTGCGCCAGCGCCAGGCAGCGGCGGTAGTCCCGGTTCGCCAGCTGCTCGCGCAGCGGGCGGCCGGACAGCGCGTTGACCGGGTTGTTCAGATTGAGCAGCAGCTTCGCCCACTGCACCGGCAGCAGATCCGGATAGCGGCGCACCCCCAGCCCGGAGCGGCGCAGCACCGGCCGGAAGCGGTCCAGGGCCGGGTCGTCGGCGACGGCGACACCGCCCGCCGTGCCGCGGTGGAAGCGGCCGCCGCCGTGCCGCACGACATTGAACATGACCATGCCCGGCAGCACCACGCAGGTGGGCAGCAGATCGCGGATGACCGTATCGTTGCCGATGCCGTTCTGCAGGCTCAACACCACCGTGCCGGGCCGCAGCCGTCCCGCCAGTTCGGTTGCCGCCGAGGCGGTATCGCGCGACTTCACGCAGATCAGCACCAGGTCCGTCGCATCGGCGGAGGTGGCGGAGGTGGCGGTGCGGAAGGCGTCCGGCGAGACCCGCTCGTCGCGTCCGTCCAGATCGGTGAGCCGCAGGCCGGAGGCCCGCAGCTCGTCGAGCACCCGGGGACGGCCGACGAAGGTGACATCCGCCCCGGCGACGGCCAGCGCGCCGCCGACATAGCAACCGACACTGCCCGCGCCGAGCACCAGCACACGACACGTCACCCGGGACCGACCTCCTCACACCCTGTCATCGCCACGCTATCCGGCGTCGGCCAGCGCGGCGTAGGCGGCCAGCGCCGCACTCGACCGGTCGCGCACCGCGCTCACCAGCTCCGGGGGCCCCAGCACGGTGACGCCGGAACCGAAACCGAGCAGCAGCCGGGCCATCCAGTCCAGGGTGGCGAAACGCATGGTGGCCTCGACGCTGCCGTCCGGGTGCACCGTCACCCGGTGCATCGGGTACTGATCCAGCACCCACCCGTAGTCGGCATGAATCCGCAAGCGCGCCAACGGGACCGCGGGATCGTCCACGAACAGGTTGAGGCCCGCGGACTCGTCGGTGGCGTCCACCGGCGGATGGGCGGGCTCGTCGAGTTCGGTCGCCTCCTCGATCCGATCCAGGCGGAACAGGCGCACGCCCTCGGCCTGGCGGCACCAGGCTTGCAGATAGGAGTTGTTGTCCACCAGGACGATTCGAATGGGGTCCACCACGCGCTCGGAGACCACGTCGCTGCTGGCCGAGTAGTAGACCAGGCGCAGCGCGCGATTGCGAGCCAGCGCCGAACGGACGGTGGCCACCGCGGGCGCCTCCACCGGCGCGGCGGCGCGAATCTCGGCCTCCCGCCCCGAAATCGCCGATTCGATCTTGGCGATGGCGGAGTGCGCCGCGCTGGGGTCCACCATGCCCGGCAGATCCGCGATCGAGCGCAGCGCCACCAGCAGGGCCGTCGCCTCCGTGGAGGTCAGGCGCAGCGGACGGTCGATACCGGCGGAGAAGGTGACCTCGATGCTCTCCTCCGAGAAGGACAGGTCGATGAGATCACCCGGACCGTAGCCCGGCAGACCGCACATCCAGAGCTGATTCAGATCGCTCATCAGCTGCTTGGTGGTGACACCCAGCTCGGCCGCCGCCTCGACGGCGCTGATCCCCGGATTGGCCAGGAAGTACGGCACCATGTTCAACAGCCGCGACAGCCGCACCGACAACCGGCTCCCGGTGACCTTCGGACTGCTCACGCTGTGCCCCCCTCGGCGCTCCCCGGGCCTGCGTGGCCCACCCGACTCCAGCTGCCTCCTCCGGCCCTGACGCTCACGCTCTGTCCCCCTCGGCGCTCCCTGGGCCTGCGTGGTTACGCAAGCTGCCTCCTCCGGCCCTGACGCTCACGCCGTGACCTCCGTCTGTTCCAGCACCGACCGGAGGCGGCCGATCACCGTGTCGCGCAACTCTTCCGGGGCCAGCACCAGGGCGTCGGGGCCGAGGCCGGTGAGCAGGCGGGCCAGCCAGTCACGGGAGCGGACCGGCACCTCCACCACGGAACCGGGGCGGCCGCCGATCTCACGCTCCTCCATGGTCGCGCCGAGGCGGCGGATCTCCTGGCCGCGGCCCTTGGCCACCCAGACGGTGGCGGAACCGGTGATCGGGGCCTGGCTGGTCACCCGGGTCACGATCTCGCGCAGGTCCACGTCCTCGGGCTTGTGCACCGCGTTGACCGGGCCGTAGGGGGTGATCCGCTCCCCGATCCGGGAGATCCGGAAGGTGCGCACGTCGTCGCGGTCGTTGTCGTGGCCGACCAGGTACCAGCGGCCGTGCTGGGTCACCACGCCCCACGGCTGCACATCGCGTTCGATGTACTCGTCGCCGGTGGTGCGATGCGGGAACCGCACCGCCTGCCCGGCGTCGATGGCGGCCAGCAGCCTGCCCAGCACCGGTTCGGCGCCGCGGGTGCGCGCCGGAACCGCGGGCACCGACGCCACCCCGTTCTCCGGCTCGACGTGCACCCCGGCCGCGCGCAGCTTCAACAGCGCGCCCTCCACGGCGGTCGCCAGCTCGGGGGATTCCCACAGCTGCACGGCCACCGCGACGGCCGCGGCTTCCTCGCGGGTCAGGTCGATATCGGGGAGTTCGTAGGCATCCCGGTTGATGCGGTAGCCCTCCACGCTGGAGAACCGGCTGACCGGACCGATCTCGAGAGGTATGCCCAGATCGCGCAGCTCGTTCTTGTCCCGCTCGAACATCCGGCTGAACGCCTCGTCACTCGCGGACTCCTCGTACCCCGCCACCGATTCCCGAATCCGCTCGGCGGTCAGGAACTGGCGCGTCGACAGCAGCGCGATAACCAGATTCATCAACCGCTCGACCTTGGATATCGCCACGGGTTAGAGGGTAATCGGCCCTACCGTGATCGCGCGCGCGGGACCACGGTACGGCGCGGTCACGCGATCAACTCCACCCGACACGGCAGTCCGGGCGCCTTGCTGAGCTTGGCGTCGGACGTGAGCAGTGGGATGTCCAGACGTGCCGCCAACGCGGCGTAGAGCGCGTCATAGAAGGTCACAGTATGGCGCAGCCTCCACGCTTCGACAGACAACCACCCGTGGTGCGCGTAGCGCTCGTCCACCAGCATCGTCAACATACGCATCCCGGTCAGTGCGGTCCGCTCGCTGATGAGGCCCGTTCGTTCCGCTCTGCGCAGGACGCTGCCCACCTCGGCATCGACGAGATGCGGCGCGTGGCACACCGATTCAGAGATTATCCGAGCCGCCGTCACTCCTGCGACATCGTTACGCAGGAACGCGTCGACCATTGCCGATGCGTCCACAACATACTCGTCAGTCACCCCGCAACTCCCGCAGCGTCTCGACGATGAAATCGCCGTCGGCACCGGGGCCGGGATCACGCTCCAAGGACTCTCTGATGGCCGCGAGCGCCTCGGATTTGGTACGACGCCGCGCCAAGGTGATCAATTCTCGCCGCATGTACGCCTGCAGCGACATCCCGGCTGCCTCGGCGCGGCGGCGAAAAACCTCTGCGTCCTCGTCGGGAAGATCCCGAATCTGAATGGTGGCCACAGCGCGATAATAGCGCTACGGCCACCACCGGACGGCGTGATCGCTACATCGAGGCGATGAGCCGGTCCACTCGCTCGTCGACCGAGCGGAACGGGTCCTTGCACAGCACGGTGCGCTGCGCCTGGTCGTTGAGCTTGAGATGGACCCAGTCGACGGTGAAGTCGCGGCCCGCCTCCTGGGCGGCGGTGATGAAGTCGCCGCGCAGTTTGGCGCGGGTGGTCTGCGGGGGCGTGGTGACCGCCGCGTCCACGGCGTCGTCCTCGGTCACCCGCTTGGCCAGGCCCTTGCGCTGTAGCAGGTCGAACACGCCGCGGCCGCGCTTGATGTCGTGGTACGCGAGATCCAGCTGGGCGATCTTGGGGTCGGACAGCTCCATGCTGTAGCGATCCTGGTAGCGCTGGAACAGCTTGCGCTTGATCACCCAGTCGATCTCGGTGTCGACCTTGGCGAAGTCCTGCGCCTCGACCGCGTCGAGGGTGCGGCCCCACAGGTCCACCACGGCGTCGACCTGCGGATCGCGTTCGCGGTTGCGTAGATGTTCGACGGCGCGGGCGTAGTACTCGCGCTGGATGTCCAGCGCCGACGCCTGCCGCCCGCCCGCCAGCCGCACCGGGCGGCGGCCGGTCAGATCGTGGCTGACCTCGCGAATGGCACGAATCGGATTGTCCAGGGCGAAGTCTCGGAACGACACCCCCGCCTCGATCATCTCCAGCACCAGCGAGGCCGTGCCCACCTTCAGCATGGTGGTCGGCTCGGCCATATTGGAGTCGCCGACGATGACGTGCAGCCGCCGGTACTTCTCCGCGTCGGCGTGCGGCTCGTCGCGGGTGTTGATGATGGGCCGCGAGCGGGTGGTCGCCGAGGAGACGCCCTCCCAGATGTGCTCGGCGCGCTGCGACAGGCAGAAAGTGGCCGCCTTGGGCGTCTGCAGCACCTTGCCCGCCCCACAGATGAGCTGGCGGGTCACCAGGAACGGCAGCAGCACATCGGAGATGCGGGAGAACTCACCGGCCCGCACCACCAGGAAGTTCTCGTGGCAGCCGTAGGAGTTGCCCGCCGAGTCGGTGTTGTTCTTGAACAGGTAGATGTCCCCGCCGATCCCCTCCTCCGCCAAGCGCTGCTCGGCGTCGATGAGCAGATCCTCGAGCACCCGCTCCCCCGCCCGGTCGTGGGTGACCAGCTGCACCAGGCTGTCGCATTCGGCCGTCGCGTACTCCGGGTGAGAGCCGACATCGAGGTAGAGCCGGGCACCGTTGCGGAGGAACACGTTCGAGCTACGGCCCCAGGAAACCACCCGGCGGAACAGATACCGGGCCACCTCGTCAGGGCTCAACCGACGGTGGCCGTGGAACGTACACGTCACCCCGAATTCGGTCTCGATCCCCATAATTCGTCGCTGCACACCATCGACATTACAGCGAGAGACAGCCGCGCAAGGGCGGTCGAACGATCCCGATGCATACGTCTTGACAACGATTCAGCACGGAATGCAACGCGGCATCCCCTGCGAGCAGCCATAAAACAAGCCCCCGTCACACTCTGCTGTGCGGAGTGCAAAGGGGGCCGTTTTCGTCTCTGGTGGAACCGAATTGCTACGGGTTCGACGGATCTCCCGCCGACGGCTTCTCGGCCGCATCGGCCGAGGTCGCCGCACTGGTCTTGCCGGTGATCACATCCTGGAGAACCGCTGCCGGAATGCGGCGGAAAGCCCGCCGGGGCCGGGCTTGCTCCAGGGTTGCCACTTCCAGGGATCCGACGCCGACCGGCTTGCGGTCCTTTTCGGGTTCGGGCGCGCCCTTCTGCAGTGCCTGCAATGCCACACCCATTGCCGAGTGCAGATCCAGACCGGGTTGATAGGACGCCTTGAGGGCGGTCTGGATGGGTTCGGTATTGCCGCCCATGACCACGAATTCCCGCTCGTCGACTATCGAGCCGTCGAAGTTGATCCGGTACAGCACCGCGTCCGGGTCCTGTTCCGGGTAGCCGACCTCGCCGATGCAGATCTCCACCTCGAACGGCTTGAGCTGATCGGTGAAGATCGACCCCAGCGTCGAGGCGTACATATTGGCCAGCGCCCGGCCGGTCACATCCCGCCGGTCGTACTGGTACCCGCGCAGATCGGCCTGCAGAATGCCGCCCCGGCGCAGATTCTCGAACTCGTTGTACTTGCCGACCGCGGCGAATCCGACCCGGTCGTACAGCTCACTCACCTTGTGCAGGGTCGCCGAGGGGTTCTCGGCGACGAACAGCACGCCCTTGTCGTACACCAACACCACGACACTGCGGCCGCGAGCGATCCCCTTGCGCGCGAGCTCGGTCTTGTCGCGCATGATCTGTTCGGCCGACGCGTAGTACGGCAGTGTCATGCTTCGCCGCTCCCTTCAGCGGCCGCCGCGACGCGATCGTCCACGATGGCCCGCGTAATCTCTGCCAGCCGGTCCCCGGTCACATCCTCCGCGCCCTCGGCATCGATGGTGATGGCCGTGGGGTAGATCCCGCGCATGGTGTCCGGGCCGCCGGTGGCGGTGTCGTCATCGGCCGCGTCGAACAGCGACTCGACCGCGATCCGCAGCGCCCGCTCCTGGTCCAGGCCGCGGGCGTAGGTCTTCTTCAGCGACGACTTGGCGAACAGCGAACCCGAGCCCACCGCGGTGTACCCGAACCGCTCCTCGCTGCGTCCGCCCACCACGTCGTAGGACACGATGCGCCCGGCCCGGTCGGGGTCCAGCGCGGACGGATCGAAGCCCACCAGCAGCGGCACGACCGCCAGGCCCTGCAATGCCGCGGGCAGGTTGTCGCGCACCATCTTCGACAGCTTGTTGGCCTTGCCGTCGAAGGTGAGCGATACGCCCTCGATCTTCTCGTAGTACTCGAGCTCCACCGCGAAGAGCCGGATCATCTCGATCGCCATACCCGCGGTGCCCGCGATCCCGGCCGCCGAGTACGAGTCGGTGATGTACACCTTCTCGATGTCCCGGCTGGCCAGCAGGTTGCCCTGGGTGGCGCGCCGGTCACCGGCGATCACCACCCCGCCGCGGTACGAAACCGCGACGATGGTGGTGCCGTGCGGTGCGATATCCGACGGCGCGCCACCGTTGGCGCGCGCACCGTCGGTGCCGAACTTGTTGGCGGGCAACAATTCCGGCGCGTTCACTCGCAGATATTCGGAGAAGGAGGAGAGGGCGTACCCCGTGTGGAGACGCAAGGGGTCACCCGCTGTCACTGGCCGCCCTTCTGAACGTAGGCGCGCACGAAGTCTTCCGCGTTCTCCTCGAGGACGTCATCGATCTCGTCGAGCAGGTCGTCGGTATCCTCCGCCAGCTTCTCGCGGCGTTCCTGTCCCGCACCCCCGTCGACGGGGCCCTCGTCCTCGTCGCCGCCACCGGCGCGCTTGGTCTGCTCTTGTGCCATAGCAGCCGACCTCCTCTGTACTGATCATCGGCGAGAACGGACGTTCGAAACCGATCTCGTCCCACAACACTACCCAGCCGAGGCGACATCATGCGGGATTCGCCCGCAATGTGCCCCGGCCGCAACACCCGCGCAATGCCTGGTTTCGCTCCGGGCGAAACTCAGTGGGTGAGCTGATCCACCAGCTCGGCGGCGGTGTGCGCGCCGTCGAGCAGCTTGCCGACATGCGATTTGGTGCCCCGGCGCGGTTCCAGGGTGGGAATGCGCACCAGCGAGTCCC
This sequence comes from Nocardia sp. CC227C, assembly GCF_030767025.1. Classification (GTDB taxonomy): domain Bacteria; phylum Actinomycetota; class Actinomycetes; order Mycobacteriales; family Mycobacteriaceae; genus Nocardia. Next base: position 409,028 of record NZ_JASITE010000006.1, read on the forward strand.
CGCCCAGGTCGAAAATCACCGAATCCCAGCTGGCGGCGGCGATATCGGCCCCGAAGCGGCGCAGGCACTCGCCCCGGAAGTAGGCCCGGGTGTCGGTGGGCGGATTGGTCATGGCGTCGGTGACCTGCTGCTCGGTCACCAACCGCCGCATGGACCCGCGCGCCACCAAACGGTTGTAGAGGCCCTTGTCCAGGCGCACATCCGAGTACTGCAGATCCACCAGGTGCAGTTTCGACGCGGCCCAACCCAGCCCCTCGCGATTGCGAATCCCTTCCATCAGGCGCAGTTTCGCGGTCCAGTCGAGCAGATCGGCGGTTTCCATGGGGTCGCGCTCGAGCAGGTCGAGCACATGCGCCCACTTGTCGATCACGTCCTTGACGCGCGGATCGTCATTGCCGATGCGGTCGTTGTACTTCTCCACCCGGTCCAGGTAGATGCGTTGCAGCGCAAGGCCGGTCAGCTCGCGGCCGTCGGCGAGGGCGACGGTGGCGCGCAGGCTCGGATCGTGGCTGATGGTGTGCACGGCGGTGACCGGGCGGGCCAGCTGCAGATCGGAGAGGTCCTCCCCCGCCTCGATGAGGTCCAGCACCAGCGCCGTCGAGCCGACCTTGAGGTAGGTGGACCATTCCGAGAGGTTGGCGTCGCCGATGATGACGTGCAGGCGGCGGTATTTGTCGGCATCGGCGTGCGGTTCGTCGCGGGTGTTGATGATGCCGCGCTTGAGGGTGGTCTCCAGTCCGACCTCCACCTCGATGTAGTCGGCGCGCTGGGACAGCTGGAATCCGGGCTGGTCACCGGACTGGCCGATGCCCACCCGCCCGGAACCGCACACCACCTGGCGGGAGACGAAGAACGGGGTGAGGCCGAGGATGATCTGGTTGAACGGCGTCTCCCGGCTCATCAGGTAGTTCTCGTGGGTGCCGTAGGAGGCCCCCTTGCCGTCCACATTGTTCTTGTAGAGCTGCATTCGGGGGGCGCCGGGCACGCTGGAGGCGTAGCGGGCGGCGGCCTCCATGACACGTTCACCGGCCTTGTCCCAGATGACCGCGTCCAGCGGGTCGGTCACCTCGGGGGCGGAGTATTCGGGATGGGCGTGGTCGACGTAGAGGCGGGCCCCGTTGGTGAGGATCATATTGGCCGCGCCCACCTCGTCGGCGTCGATCACCGGTGCGGGCCCGTTGAGCCTGCCCAGGTCGAAGCCGCGAGCGTCGCGCAACGGAGATTCCACCTCGTAGTCCCAGCGGGTGCGCTTGGCGCGCGGCACGCCCTCGGCCGCGGCGTAGGCGAGCACCGCCTGGGTGGAGGTGAGAATCGGGTTGGCCGACGGCTCCGTAGGCGTGGAAATGCCGTACTCGACCTCGATTCCGATGATGCGCTGCATGAGAACGAGCCTAGGCGACACCGCGCGGAATCGGGTGCGCCCGGGGCCGGTGCGGTGTCACGCGGGCCGGTGCGCGACGCGCGTGACCATCGTGCGGCGGATCCGGTCCGGGGTGGTCCGCGACCCGAGTCGTAGCCGTGGTCATCCCTGTGGGCGACGCGGCGCGGCCGCGGTGTTCGGGAGAATCCGCGCATGCCCGAACCGGTTTCCGCACCGCGCACCGCGCCGTCCGCGACCAGTGCGCGACCCGCCGACCGACCCGCCGCCACGCGGCCGTCCGGCCGCGTGGCGGCGCTGGACGTGCTGCGTGGGATCGCCATCCTCGGCACCCTCGGCACCAATATCTGGATCTTCACCGACCCGCAGGGCCTGCTCGGCTATCTCCAGGGCACCGAGGCCGCGAACACCGCCTGGACGTGGACCGAACGCGTGCTCCAGCAGGTGGCGCAGGGCAAGTTCCTGGGCCTGCTCACCATCATGTTCGGCATCGGACTGGCTATTCAGCAGCGATCGGCGGCGCGGGCGGGCCGCCCGTGGCCCGGCAAGTATCCGTGGCGGGCACTGCTGCTGTTCGTGGACGGCCTGCTGCACTTCCTGCTGTTCACCGAGTTCGACGTGCTCATGGGCTACGCCATCACCGGTCTGGTCGTCGCCTGCATCCTGGCCACCGGCCCGCGCGCACAGCGCCGCTGGCTGGTGTCCACGGCCACCATCCACCTGACCTTCCTGACCCTGGCCGCGCTGGCGCTGCTGTTCGCGCCGCGCCGCGACGCCGGACCCGCCGAACCACTGGATCCGAACCCCTACGCGGACGGCTCGTTCTGGGATCTGGTGGTGTTCCGCTGGGAGCACCTGCTGCTGTTCCGGCTGGAGACCATCATCATCTTCCCGATGTCCATCGCCCTGTTCCTGGTGGGCGCGCGCCTGTACGACGCCGGGCTGTTCGCACCCGGGGGCGGGCGAATCCGCAAGCGGCTCATGATCATCGGTGCGGTGGCCGCACCGCTGGACATGGGTGTGGGGGTCTTCGGCGGCGGTGATCTGATCCTGATCACCCGCTACGGGATCGCACCCTTCGTGGCGCTGGGCATCCTGGGGCTGGTGGCCTGGTTCTACCGGAACCGGCCGGGACCCGGCTGGGTCGGGCGGCGGTTCGGCGACGTCGGCCGGATGGCGCTGAGCTGCTACATCCTCCAGAACGTGGTGGCGTCGACCATCTGTTACGGCTGGGGCCTCGGGCTGGCCGCGCGGGTCTCCGCCGACGCCCGGGTGCCGTTCACCATCGCGGTCTACCTGGTGGTCGCCGCGGCCATGCTGGTGTTCGCGCAGCTGTGGCTGCGCCGATTCGATCGCGGGCCGGTGGAGTGGCTGTGGAATGCCTGCTACCGTGCCGTCGCCGAACGCGGGAGCCCCGTCGCCGAACGCGGGGGTGCTGTGGCAACCAAGTAGCGAATCACGCCGTGTCCTTGTCCTGAGCGGCCGTCGGGGGCGGGCAGGATGACGGCATGTCGGTACTCGCCGCGGCCGCGGACCCCACCCGGTCGGCCATTCTGTCGCTGTTGCAGATCGCGCTGGTCACCGTGCTCGCCACGGTGCTCGCCCGGCTGGCCCGCGGCTATGTGCCGGATGTGGTGCTGCTGCTGGGTTTCGGCGTCCTGATCGGGCCGCACGTGCTCGACTGGGCCGGGACCGCGGGCGGGGTCGACCTCGTGAGCCAGCTCGGATTGGGCATGCTGTTCCTGCTGGCGGGCTACGAACTCGACCCGCAGGTGCTGCGCGGCCGGTCCGGACCGGCGGCCTGGCTCACCTGGGCGGCCAGCCTGGTGCTGGCGACCCTGGTGGTGACCCTGGCGGCCCCCGAGTTCGGTTTCACCGCGCATGTGGCCGTCGCCATCGCCATGACCTCCACCGCGCTGGGCACGCTGCTGCCGATCCTGAAGCAGGCGGGCCTGCTGGACTCCGCGCTGGGAAAGGCCGTGCTGCGGCACGGCGCGGTCGGCGAGCTGGGACCGATTCTGGCGATGTCGCTGCTGCTGTCCAGCCGCAGCCCGCTGGCGGCGGTGGTGGTGCTGGTGCTGTTCGCCATCGCCGCCGCGCTGGTGGCGGCGGTGCCGCGGCGACTGCTGGCCCGCATCCCGGACCTGCGCGGGCTGCTGGTCGAACTCGGCGGCGGCACCGTGCAGCTGCCGGTGCGCACGGTGCTGTTGCTGCTGTTCACCCTCATGGCCATCGCCGAGGTGTTCGACCTGGATGTGGTGCTGGGCGCGTTCGCGGCGGGCATGATCCTGCGCACACTGGTGCGCGAGGCCGACCCCCGGCTCGAAAACCAGTTGAACACCTTGGGTTTCGGCTTCCTGATCCCGGTGTTCTTCGTGGTGTCCGGGATGGGGATCGACCCGGCCGCCATTGTCGGGAAGCCGCTGCACTGGGCGCTGTTCGTGGTGTCGATCGCGGTGGCGCGCGGCGGGCCGGTATGGCTGGCCGAGCGCTGGTTCGACCACGGCGGCAATCTCACCACCGGCCGGGAGCGCGCGCAGCTGGCGCTGTACTCGGCGACCGGTCTGCCCATCATCGTCGCCGTGACCGAGGTCGCCACCGCGGCCGGCCTGATGGCCGACGAACTGGCGTCGCTGCTGGTGGCGGCGGGCGCGGCCACGGTGCTGCTGTTCCCGCTGGCGGCCCGGATGGTGGGTCGGCGGCCGGTCGCGGCCGACTGAGATGGATCGCGGCCGACCGCTCCCGCGTCTCAGCTCGCGTGCTGGGCTTCGGCGCGCGAGATCAGGTCGGCGACCAGGCTGTCGCGGGTCAGCGGCACGTCCAGGCTGCGGGCATTGCCCTCCAGCAGCGCCAGCACCGATTCGGTGAGGATGCCCTCGACCTGTTCGGAGGTCAGGGTGGAGGCGGGGTCGGCGCGCCAGCTGTTCACCACGCCGTCCACGAAGCCGATGATCCCGAAGGCCGTGGGGCGCGCGCGATTCGTGTCGATCCCCCAGCGGGTGAGCGTGGTGGCGAACAGGTCGGCGAGTTGTCCGCCGATGCGGTCGCGGGCACCGGCCATGGCCCGTGACGCGTCACCGGCGGTGTCGGCGGCGATGAGGAAGCGGTGCAGGTTCCGGTGCCGCTCGACCCAGCCCACATAGGTACCGACCGCGCCGCGCACGGCGTCGCGCAGGGTGCCGTCCGGGCGCAGGCGCGGAAGCAGTTCGGCGAGCAGCGATTCCAGAATGTGGCGGCGGATCTGTTCGTCGAGGTCGGCGCGGCCGTCGAAGTGCCGGTACACCACCGGGCGCGGCACGTGCAGCCGGTCGGCGATCTGCTGCACCGAGATCTCGACGCCGTGCTCGGCGATCACGGCGAGGGCGGCGTCGAGCATATCCGCGCGGCGGCGGGCCTTGTGACCGTTCCAGCGGGTGCTGCGGCCGTCCGCCGCGCGGGAGCTGTCGTTCGCGCCGGTCTTGGTCATCAACTCACCTTAGCGCGCCGGCACACTGCCCGAGACGGCCTGTCTCACACATCACCCCGCACGGAGGCCGAGCAGATCGGCCATGGTCCGCACCGCGTAATCGAAGAACGCCGCCGCCGGGTCCATACTCCCGACCAGCTGGCCGTTGAGTTCGAAGCTCACCGCGCCGAACAGCTGCGTCCAGGCCACCACCACCCGGGCCAGCGCGGGTTCGGGCACTCCGGGGGTGAACCGGGCGGCGAGGGCACGCGTCTGTTCGGCCAGCGGCGGGTCGAGGTTCTCGTCGGGAACCGCGAGAGTGCCCGCCGCCCAAGCCCGCTCGACAATGCCGAGCAACGCGAGCGGCACCCGCGCGGCCGGGCCGACGGTGGTCTGCGGGGCCGCGTACCCGGGCACCGGGGAACCGTAGAGCAGGGCGTATTCGTGCGGATGCGCGCGCCCCCAGTCCCGTACCGCGTGGGCGGCCGCACACCACTGCGCGCGTGGGGTGTCCGCCCGCGCCACCGCGGTCTCGACGCTCGCGCCGATGGCGTCGTACGCCTCGATGAGCAGGGCGGTGAGCAGATCGTCGCGGCTCGGGAAGTACCGGTACAGCGCCGATGACACCATGCCCAGTTCGCGGGCGATACCGCGCAGCGACAGCGCGGCGGCGCCGGATGCGGCCAGTTGGCGGCGGGCGGCGTCGGTGATCTCGCGGGTGATCTCGGCGCGGGCCCGGGCGCGGGCGGTCCTGGGTGCACTCATGCGTAACAGTGTGCCACGTTTCGGAGCGCCGAATTGTTTCGAGAGCACTGCTCTTGACATCGTGCGGACCTTGCGTGCACACTGATCACATCAGAGAGCGCCGCTCTCGAACCCAGATGTTTCACACGCAGACAGGGACCGGCCATGAACGACATCGCCAAGCGCCACATCGCCCCCTCCGGACTCGACCCGCTCGTGAACCGGCTCACCACCCGACTGAGCAAGCTCGGCATCAGCGTGGCCGGATCACGCCTGCTGGCCGTGCGCGGCCGCACCAGCGGCGAATGGCGCACCGCCACCGTCAACCCCCTGACCACCCCCGACGGCTCGCGCTACCTGATCGCACCGCGCGGGCGGACCCAGTGGGTGCGCAATCTGCGGGCAGCGGGCAGCGGCGAACTGCGGCTCGGACGCAAGGCGGAGCCCTTCACCGCCACCGAGGTCGCCGATGCCGACAAGATCCCGGTGCTGCGCCTGTACCTGGAGAAGTGGGGCTGGGAGGTCGGCCGCTTCTTCGACGGCGTCACCAAGGACGCCACCGATGCCGAATTGGCCGCCATCGCACCGGGTTTCCCGGTCTTCCGGATCGAATCCTGACCCGGCGGCGGCGCTGCGATCCGCCGCGCCGGGGTGGCCGCATTCGATGCCGCCCATCGCGGAGCCGTCACGATAGCCGCGGGCACGTTGACCGATACATCATGTCTCACTAATCTGTGTATGTAACGGCTTGTATCGGAAACTTCGAGTTCGGAGAGCTGTCATGGGCAATGAGGCCGCACTTCTCCCCCACGATTCCTTCGCGCAGCGGCTGCTGAACGGATCGGCGAAGAAGTCCTACGACCCGGTGGTGGACCTGGATTGGGACGCCCCGCTCGACCCCGAGAGATTCTTCCTGCCACCCGAGGTGGTGTCGCTCTACGGCACCGAACTCTGGGATGCGCTCAGCCCGGCACAGCGCCGCGAACTCTCCCGCCAAGAGCTCGCCAACGTGCTGTCGGTGGGGATCTGGTTCGAGAACCTGCTGAACCGGCTGCTGCTGCGCGAACTCATGAACGGCGACCCCACCTCCCGGCATTCGCACTACACCCTCACCGAGATGGGTGACGAATGCCGCCACATGATGATGTTCGGCAAGCTCATCGACCGCGTCGAGGCGCGCCCGTACTGGCCGAACGCCGGTGGGCGGGTGGTGATCTCCGGATTGCAGCTGTTCCTGCGGGGGTCCATGGTATGGGTGGGCGCGCTGGTCGGCGAGGAGATCTTCGACGCCGTACAGCGGCGAACCCTCGACGATCCCGAACTGCAACCGCTGGTGGCGCGGGCCATGCGGGTGCACGTCACCGAGGAGGCCCGGCATATCGGATTCGCCCGCGACGCGCTGGTACGGCGAGCCGCGACCATGTCGAAGGCCGAACTCGCCTACACCCGACTCTGTGTCGCGGTGGCCGCGCCGCTGTTCGTCTACCTGCTCACCAATCGGCACATGTACGAACGCGCCGGTCTCGACGGGCGTGCCGCCCGGCGGATCGCCCGCGAGAACCCTTACGCCAAGCGAACACTCGGCGCGGGCGCGGCGAACCTCGCCGGATTCCTGGACAAGCACGGGCTGATCGGCCCGGTCGGCAAGGCGATCTGGCGACGCCGGGGGCTGATGGCATGAGCGAACCCGAAATCGTCATCGTCGGCGCGGGTTTCGGGGGCATCGGCACCGCCATCGAACTGCGGCGGGCCGGATTCGAGGACTTCGTCATCCTGGAGAAGTCGGCCGAGGTCGGCGGAACCTGGTGGGAGAACACCTATCCCGGTTGCGCCTGCGATGTCATGTCGCTGCTCTACTCGTTCTCCTACGCACCGAATCGGGAGTGGACGCGGCTGTTCGCGCGCCAGCACGAGATCCTCGACTACCTGCGGCGCACCGTGGACCGGTTCGGGCTGCGGGAGCGAGTGTGGTTGCGCTCCGAGGTGACGACCCTGGACTTCGACGACGACGCCGACCGCTGGGAGGTGCGCCTCGCCGACGGCACGCGGTTCCGGCCACGGTTCGTGGTACTGGCGGCCGGGCCGCTGCACGTGCCCGCCGTTCCCGACATCCCGGGGCGGGACACCTTCGGCGGCACGAGTTTTCATTCCGCACGCTGGGATCACGACTTCGATCCCGCCGGGCGGCGCATCGCGGTGATCGGCACCGGGGCCAGTGCGGTGCAGTTCGTGCCCCAGATCGCGCGCGACGCCGCGCGGGTATCGGTGTTCCAGCGCACGCCGCACTGGGTGATCCCGAAACCGGACCGGGCGCTGTCGGCGTGGGAGCGGCGGATGTTCCGGCTGGTGCCCGGCACCCAGCGGCTGTACCGGTGGGTCACCTACTGGGGCTACGAGTCGTCGATCGTGGGCTTCCTGCGGCCGGAGGTGATGCGGCGGTTCGAGTTCCTGGCGCGCGGGCACCTGCGCCGCCAGGTGCGCGATCCCGAGCTGCGGCGGCGGCTCACCCCCGCGTACCGCTTGGGCTGCAAGCGGATTCTGGTGTCGGACGACTACTATCCGGCGCTCCAGCGCGACAATGTCGAACTGGTGACCGAGTCCATCGAGCGGATCGACCACACCGGCATCACCACCGCCGACGGCGCGCACCGGGAGTTCGACGCCATCGTCTACGGCACCGGATTCCAGGTCGCCGACCGGTTCGCCGGGCAGCACGTGGTGGGCGCGAACGGCCGGTCCCTGCGCGATGTCTGGCGCGGTGGGATGGAGGCGTTCCTCGGGGTCGCCGTGCACGGCTTCCCCAATCTCTTTCTGGTCATGGGGCCGAATTCCGGCGGCGGCAACCAGTCCATCGTGTTCATGATCGAGGCGCAGGCCCGCTACATTCGGCAGTGCCTGGAGCTGGCGCGGCGCACCGGCACCACGCGGGTGGAGGTGCGGGCCGGGACGCAGCACGAATTCAACCGCAGAATCCAGGCGAAACTGGCGGGCACCGTGTGGAATGCGGGCGGCTGCGACAGCTGGTACCTCGACGAGCACGGGGTCAACCGGGCGGCGTGGCCGGGGTCGAGCGTGTCCTACTGGCGTACGCTGCGCCACCCGAAACCCGGGCATTTCGATCTCACCGTGCCCGCCGAACGCGAACCGGCGCACGCGTATTCGGGTCCCGCCGTGCTGGACGCACCCGGGCTGGAACTGCCGGTGACCGTCACCCTCGGCGGATATCCGGATCCGATCGACGGGCGGTATCACTGGTACGGGCGGATCACCGCCACCCCGGACGCGGACCTGCCCGATCCCGGTCGGGCGCGGGTGTATCTGGCGCTGCCCGGGCGCGAACCGGTCCCCGCCCGGCTCGAGGAACGCGATCCGTGGGGCAATCTCCGCATCGCGGGAACGGGAGAGCCGCCGTTCCCGCTGGAACCGGTGGCCGCCGACCACCTCTGAACGTCAGCGCAGCGCGGCGAGCGATTCCTCGTCGCGGGCGACGACGGCGCGACCGTCGGCGGTCAGCACGATCGGGCGCTGGATCAGCCGCGGATGCTCGGCCAGAGCGGTGATCCAGCGATCGCGGTCGGCGAGGGTGCGGCCCCAGGTCGAAACGCCGAGCTCCTTCGCCCGCGACTCGGTGGTGCGGGTGATGTCCCACGGCTCGAGGCCGAGTCTGTCCAGCACCGCGCGGATCTCCGCCGCGGTGGGCGGATCGTCGAGGTAGCGACGCTCCACGTAGTCACCGCCGGCGGCGTCGAGCGCCGCCTTCGCCGCCCGGCTCTTCGAGCACTGCGGGTTGTGCCAGATCTCGGTCTGTTCGGCTGCCATGGGATCCGAGCCTAACCGGTGCTCACAGCCAGTCCACCACCCAGCGATAGGGTCGCATCCAGTACAGCGGGCCGGGCGGGACCGGATGACCCCAGCGCTGCTCGGCGTGCTGCACGGCGGCCAGGGCGGGCGGCGGCGGGGTGCCCTCGAAGATCTCGTGGATGTGGCGACGCCAGGTGTTGAGCATGGGGGCGATCGCGTCGGGATCCTGCGCGAAGGCGAATTCGAGGCAGCGCGACATCAGGGCGTCGACCGCGTTCGCGGAGGTGATCGGGTCGCCGGTGCCGAGCGAATGCAGGAACGCCTCGATGAGCGCGTAGGCGACGGCGTCGTGGACGGAGGTCTGACCGTTCTCCAGCGCCCAGATGCCGAGATAGGTCGGGCCGCTGTTGTCGGTCCACACCGCGTGCGCCTCCGCCACCCGGTCGTCGAAGATGAGCGCGGTCAGCAGCCCCAGCACCGACTTCGCCATAATGAGCGGATCGGGCTGTCCGGCCTCCAGCGCGTCGTCGATCAGGGCGCGGAACGCGGAGGCGGCCAACCCCGCCCGGCCCGCCGCCAGCAGCGCGTCGGCGGTCTCCCCGCCCGCGCACTGGTCGGCCGGAGGCTGCTTGGGTCCGGCCGACGACTCCGGTGCGGCCGGGTTCGCGGCGTAATTCGTGTCGAGCAGCGGGGTGGACAGGGCGGCCGGTGGCGGCTGATCCGCCGAGAACGGCCGCTCCAGCACCGGTTCGCCGAATGCCTGCGCGGGCGCGGCGAATTCATCGAACGACACATCCGCCGCGGACCCGGCCAACTGGCCGAACGGCGGAATCACATCGGGCGCACCGGTATCGGCGACGGGGGCGTCGGCACGCTCGGCGCGGGTGGGCAGCGGCGGCAATCCCGTCGGTTCATCGACACCCGGTAGGGCGAACTCGGCGTCCAAGGGTGACTTCCCGGCCCTGCGCGGTCCGGGCAGTGGCGGCAGGCCGGAGATATCCGGCTCCGCGGTGTCGCCGATCGGCGCGGGCGCTACCCCACCGTCCAGCCCCGGCAGGCCCCCGTCGCCCGTATCGGGCACAAGCGAAAACCCCCCGCTGTCCCGCCCCGACTGTGGCGGTAGCCCCCCGGCATCCCGTTCCATTGGTCGCCCCCCGGCGGTGCGGCTCGGTAGCGGCGGTGGGGCCTGCGTCTCCGGGTACGCCGTCGGCGTCGGATCCCCGGCCTTCAGGCCCGGCAGCGGTGGCACGGCCCCGGCCTCCCGGCCCGGCAGTGGCAAGGAGGCGTCGGCGTCGTGTCGCGGCACCCGGGGTACGGTCTCGGCGTGTCGGCCCGATGACGGCTCCAGCCCATCGGCGTGCCGTTCCGGCGACGGCGTCGCCGCGGCACGACGGTTCGGCAGTGCGGGGTGTTCGACGGCGGCGTCGCTGCCCGCGGTCGGCAGACCCAGTGGATCGAGGCCCGGGGCGGCCGGGTCCGTGGAGCCGACGGGCTCGTCGCCGAGCGTGGGCAGATCCGGACCGGATGCCGCGTGCGCTGCCACGCCGTCCGGGAACGGCGGGTCGGCGGGCAACTGCTCCCCGGTGCCGTGCACGCCGGCGATGCGGTCCTTGACGGCGGGCGCGCTGTCGAGGTACTCGCGTGCCTCCCGGGCGAATTCGTTGTCCACCCCGGTCAGCCAGTCGCGCCCGGCCCACAGGATGTCGAAGACGTCCCCGCCGACCTGGTGTTCCACGGCGGCGCACAGCGCGTAGTACCCGTAGGAGCGGTAGTCGTCGAACCCCTCGCCCTCGCGCACCAGCAGCACCGCGTACGGCGTTGCGAGATCGTGCCTTTCGATGTCTCCGAGCAGGGTGCACGCGGTCATGGCCGCCATCAGCACCTCGTTCTCCGCGCCGAGCTGGCGTCGGATGGCGATGCACTTGTCCGCCATGGTGACCGCGACGTCGGCCCGGTCCAGCTGCGTCGCCGCCTCCACGGCCATGGAGTACATGGTCGCCATGCTCCCCGCCGGGATATCGGCCGCGAACCGCGCGGGACCGCTCTCCGCGATGCGTAGCGCCTGCGCGAAATCCGCGGCGGCGAAGGCGGCCCGGAACCGGTACGACACGATCCAGCCGTAGTCCTTCGGGTCGGGTTGGTCCAGCAGCGAGTCGTCGAACGCGGTGAGCCGCTCCAGCGCCTCCACCGCCTGTCCCTGGTCCAACATGCCGCTCGCCTCGTTCATCACTGCGACGAACGCCTCTCGATCCATGATCGCCTTCCCGAATGATCCAAACACTGGATCGTATGCCGCGGCCCCGGACAGCCGTGGCCGGTGAGGGGAATCCCACAGTGCCAACACCATTGGCATCACTCCCACCGTCCCCGCCTGTGCCGTAACCACACTCGCTGGGTCTACGAATCCAGTATCCGCATCCCCACCGACACCACCACGTCCCACCTCACCCCAAACCTGTTTCCGCTGCGTAAAAGATGAATCCGGGTGGCCGACGCGCTACCTCCGAACGGCCTGGTACGGAAATCGACGCGAATACCGTCGGGTCGTGAGCCCGCGCCTGCCACGCACGATCACCGCTGCCGGAACGAGTCGCAGGGAAGGGACGAGCCAGCAGTCACCCTGCTCGGTCGCGACCTCGAGGCGACAAACCGCGCACACCAGGTTCGGACCGTAGCTGCCGTCGGGCACGACGCATCCACTGCGCCGGAGCTGCTCGGCATGCGGTGACATACCGCGAATATCGTTCGGCGACACGCCGGAGAGCCGGTGCCAGTCGCTGACCGCAGCCTAGCCCGGCCCTGCTCACGAGAACCATGGGGAAATCCTCGAAGACGACGATTTCGCCTGACGGATTCGCTCCGAGAACCTCCAGCGCAGCCGTAGCGTGAGGGTATGAGTCGGGTAGGCACGGGGATCGGCCGGACATCGCGGCGGATACCGCACGCCGGATCGCCGGAAAGCGTGTCGGGCGGGACTGTACGTCGGGCGCGTCGCGTCCTGATGCCGTCGCCACGATCTCATCGCGTGATCGCGCGATGACGCTCCGGTCAGGTCACGGGTGTCAGAGTGCCCCGACATCGGCCATGCGGGTACACCGCCAGCTCGGTTGCCGCGGCGGCGAATCCGTGGCGTGGGATGCGCTCGCCGCCACCGGGAGGTTCGTAGCCCACCGAGCCCGTTGCGCGGGGAGCGGCGCATGAGCGGAGAAGAGGCGGAACGCGGCAATGAACGCGAGGGCGGACCGATCTCCTACCAGCACCGCGACGACGGCATCTGGCCGGTCGGCGACGATGGCTGGCCGCTCACGGTCGAGCAGGTCGCCGAGCTCGAGAACGATGCGCGCGATACTCGCGAGTTGCTCGGTCATATGGGTGAGGTTGTCGATGTAGAGCCGGAGTCGGTGGAGGATGTCTGATTCCGTCTCAGTGGTGGACGCCTCGTCCTGAGCAGATCGTGAGTGGGACGGGTCGAAATGCGGTTATGGGCTGATCCGGGTTAGGTGTTGGTCAGCTGGTGCTCGGGGTGCAGGCGCATGTCGCCGGGTGTCGCCGCAGAGATTCAAGAAATAGGTGTGGTGGCGTTGGGTGGCTTACCTGGCTTTCGCTGACGCCGGGTTGGGTGCCGCGCGCGTCTACCCCAGCCCACGGACTGGCTGGGGTTGCGTTCTCGAAATGGCCGTTTCGGGGTGGCGGTCTACTGGCGTAAGTGATCGCCTCGGACCGGACCCGGCCGCTGTGCGCGATACGGCGGCGTCGTGCGATCGCGATGCGCACTGCGCGCACTATCGTCCGCGCGGTCACGGTCGTGCCCAGGGTCGCCACAGCCGCGATGATCGGTATGGCCGTGACGATCCGGGCCGTGATGGTCGGGGTGGGTGAGCCATTGTTCGGGGTGGTGATGCAGGTTCACCCGAGGAGCCCGCGCCGGATCGATCCGGGTCGGCGGCAACCACACCACCCGACCGGGATACCGGCCACTACCGATGCCGGTGGCGCGTCCGAGGGTGGCCCACCCGGTCGGATGCTCGACATCCTCGGGGATCTGAGCATGACAGCGATCACACACCAGGGTGAGGTTGTCGATA
>NZ_JASITE010000007.1 GCF_030767025.1 Nocardia sp. CC227C
CCGAGCGGGGTGTGCCACTCGTGAGTCGCGCTTCCGAGCGGGGTGTGCCACTCGTGAGTCGCGCCTCTGAGCGGGGGTGTGCCACCTCGTGAACCGCGCCTCTGCCCGCGGCGTGCCACTGCGTGAGCCGCGGCCCCGAGCGGGGCGTGGCACCGCGCGGGTCGCGGTGCCGAGCGGTGCTGCGGAAGAGGGGGTTCGGTCGAGTCCGTGAGCGAAGGCGGGCAGATTCGGCGGGGATGCTGGTAGCGTCCCCGTCGGTGTGCGGGCCGCCGCGTCCGCTAGGTCGTACACCCACCGTGAACTGGATGAATGCGCACCCGTGACTGAACAACCGAAACTCGGGCCCACCCCGGCGGTGGGGTTGGACCTCATCGCTCCCGAAATGTACGCCCCCGCGCTGCGGCGTTTGGCGCTGGCCGCGCTGGGCGTGGGGATTGGCGTCGGCCTGCTCACGGCCGTCTTCGTCGGCTGGCCGATCGCGCTGGCGGTGGCGCTGGCGCTCGGGCTGCCGACCGCCCTGTACGCCCTCGCCGCGCAGCGTCGCCGAATGTCGCTGTCGGGCACCGTGATCCACGCCCGGACCTGGCGCGGGGAGCATACGCTCGATATCGCCGCCGCCACCGGAGTGGAGGTGCTGGTCTACTCCGGCCGCCTCAGCCGCGTGGTCCTGCGCGTCACCGCCGCGGCCGACACCCGCATCGTCCCGCTGGCCATGTACACCGACGCCGGGGGCGGCCGCGAACTCCATCTGCTGGGCCTGCGCCGCCTGGCCGACGCCCTCGCCGCCTGCCCCCTGGCCGCCGCGCTGGCCGTATCGGGCGTGCTGGTGCACCAGTTGCGCGCCGAGGCCCGCGACGCCGTGGCCGAGGAGCGCCCCCTCTACCGGGCCGCCCGCATGGTCCGTGACCGCGACGCGGTGCAACCGGTGGTGCTCAGCGATCGCGATATCGCCGAACTCGTGAAATAGTCGCCCGCGGGTAGCCGGGATCGGCCGCGGGTCGGGGTGCGGGTCAGGGTCCGGTCAGGGTGAGATCATCCGGCAGCCCGATCACACCGCCGCCACGTGCCCTTATTGTCGTGAATATGACTGGGCGCGACAGAGTTTCGGGAGAGCATCCGCACAGACCCTGCCGGTTGGACCGGCGTCGGTTCCTCGCCACGACCGCGTCGGTACCGCTGCTGGTGGCTCTGGCCGCGTGCACGTCGGCCGCGCCGCGCCGCGCCACCGGCCCGGATCTGACCGGGCTGGACGCGGCCGTCCGACCACAGGACGACCTGTACCGGCATGTGAACGGCGCGTGGCTGCGCGACGTCGAACTGCCCGCCGACAAGCCCGCCCACGGCGCCTTCGAGGAACTCATCGAACGCACCGAGGACCGGCTGCGGGAACTGCTGGAGGAGCTGTCCGTGGCGCGGCCGGGCACCGACGAGCAGCGGCTGCAGCGGCTCTACCGCGGCTTCCTCGATACCGACGCCCGCGACCGCGCCGGCATCGAACCACTCGCCGACCTGCTGGCGGAGCTGGAGAAGGCAACGGACAAGCCCGAACTCGCTCGCCTCATGGGCAAGCTCACCACCCTCGGCGTAGCCGGGCCGATCGGTGTCCGCATCCAGCCCGATCGCAAGGATCCGAGTCGGCACCGGGCGTATCTGGTGCAGTCCGGACTCGGCATGCCCGACCGTTCCTTCTATCTCGACGCGGAATACGACGCCCAGCGCGGTGCGTACCGCACCTACCTCGAACGCATCGCCGCCGCGGCGGGCATGGCGGCCCCGGCCGAACTCGCCACCCGCACACTCGCGCTGGAGACCGAGATCGCCCGCGGCCATGTGGATCTGACGGCTCTCATCGCCTCCCTGTCCTCGTACCAGCCGTACCCGTGGCGGCAACTGCCGGAACTGGCACCGGGATTCGACTGGGACGCCTGGCTGGCCGGCGTGACCGACGCACCGGGGGCCTTCGACACCGTCGTGGCCGACCAGCCCGGCCACCTCACCGCGACGGCACGGCTGTGGGCGGCCACCGATATCGCCACCCTGCGCGACTACCTGCGGCTGCTGGTCGTCACCCGCTACGCGCCCACGCTGTCGGCCCCGTTCACCGAGGCGCACTTCGAATTCTTCGACCGCACGCTACAGGGCACCCGGCAGCCGCCGCCGCGGTGGCGCACCGCGCTCACGGTGGTGCGGGAACGCCTCGGCGACGCCCTCGGCCGCCGGTACGCCGAACGGCACTTCCCGGCCGAATCCCGCGCCCGCGTCGAGGAATTGGTCACCGACCTGCTCAGCGCCTACCGCACCGCCCTGTCCGAGACCGAGTGGATGTCCGAAGCCACCCGCCGGGAGGCGCTCGCCAAGGTGGACGGGGTGGTGCCCCTGGTCGGTCACCCCGAACGGTGGCGCGACTACGACGGGCTCGAATTCCCCGACGGCACGCTGATCGCCGCCCTGCGCGCCGCGGACACCTTCGAATTCCGCTGGCAGCTGGCGAAACTCGGCCGACCGGTGGACCGCTCGGAATGGACCATGCTGACCTCCGCCGACGTGAACGCCAGCTACAGCTGGGAACTCAATCACATCTGCCTCCCGGCGGCCATCCTCCAGCCCCCGTTCTTCGATCCGGATGCCGACGCGGCGGTGAACCACGGCGGCATCGGTATGGTGATCGCCCACGAGATGGGGCACGGGTTCGACAGCGGCGGTTCGAAATTCGATGCCGGCGGCAGCCTGCGCGACTGGTGGACCGCGGCGGACAAGGCCGCCTTCGAGGCCAAGACCCGGCTGGTGATCGAGCAGTACGACCCGCTGGTTCCGGCGGGGCTGGCCCCGGAGCAGCATGTCGACGGGGCGCTCACCGTCATCGAGAATCTGGCCGATCTGCGCGGTCTCGCCACGGCGCTGGCCGCCTTCCGGCTGGCGGAGCGGCGGCGCGGCAACTCGACCCCCGACTACCGTCCGGTCTTCCTCGCCTACGCCCGCATCTGGCGGCACGCGGCGAGCCCGGAGTACACGGCCACCATGCTCGCGCTCGATTCGCACGCACCCGCCGAATTCCGGGTGAACCAGGTGGTGCGCAATATGCCGGAGTTCTACACCGCGTTCGAGGTGCGGCCGTCGGATCGGCTGTATCTGGCGGAGACCGCGCGGGTCGCCATGTGACACTCCGCCGCCGGGTTGGCCGAACGTGTCGGCGGGGTGGGGGAGAATCGGCACACCACCGCCCGTCGAAAGGATCGCCCGTGCGCAGCCGCCCGCCGAGTCCCGCCCGCCGCACCCGCGAGCCGGAGGCGTAGGCGACGGTGGCGGTGTTCGACGCGCAGGCGCTCATCGATTCCGGCCGGCGCCGCATCTGCGAAGGATGCGGCTTTCTGGTCGGGACGGATACGCCCCGCTGCCCGCGCTGCGGGCATACGGCCGCTACCCAGCCGACGGCACCGGCCCGGCCGACGACGCCCGCCCAACCGACAGCACACGCGGACCCGATGCCGCCTGCCCAACCGACAGCACGCGCGCAGCCGACGACGCCCGCCAGCCGGGTATCCCGCACGCGCGCCACGGTGTCCCGCACGCGGGCGGCCCGGTTCGACGCCGCCGTCGGGGACGGCGAGGTCACCGAGTACGGCCTGGGCGGTATGGCCGGGGTGCCGGACCGCACGATCTGGATCGTCTCCCACGGTATTCCGAAGACTCAGGGCTCCATGGTCGCGATCGGACCCGGCCGGCTCCGGGCCGCCGACAAGGACATGTACGTCTGGCGCGACACCATCGCCGCGGATGCGCTGCTCCAGGCGGGCATCCGCTGGCAGCCCATCGACGCGCCGGTGCACATCGACGTGTGCTTCACCCTGCCCTTCCCGCAGCGCTTCGAGGACCAGTCGGAGCGGATCACCGGTTCCGGCACCGAGCACCCGCCCCGCATACCCGCCATGCAGACACCCGACCGCGACAAACTGCTGCGCGCGGTGCAGGACGCGCTCTCCCTGCCCAATCCCGGCAATCGCAGCGAGGCCGAATCCCAGGGGATGGCCAGCCGGTTCAAACTGGTCGCCGACGATTCCCGCTTCGTCTACGGCTCGGAGGCGAAGACCTATCCGCGCCCCGGACACACGCATTCCTGGGCCCTGGACCGGCCGGGCGCGGTGATCCGACTGACCATGATCGACGCCGACGTCGACCCCATGCCCCGCCCCACCCTGCGCGATCCCGGCGCACTCCCACCCCGGGTGGCGACCCTGCACGAGGAGGTCGTACGCCGCAATCGCCTGTCGAGCCTGGGCGGTTAGGCGATGTGCAGCACCGCGTCCATGCCCGCCAGGATGGTCGGGTCCAGTGGGAAGTAGCCCTGTGGCTGGGTGACGTCGGTGCGGACGCGGGCGGTGGGGAGGTCGGCGACGGGCAGCAGGCCCCAGGTGGGGAAGCGGTGCTGGAGGAAGCCTTCGAAGGTGTCGGGGGCGGGTTCGCCCAGGTCGATGGCCTCGCTGTGGCCCAGGCTGCCCGCGATGAAGGTGTAGCGGTCACCGAGGAACTGGGCCGCGATGGCTCCGGTGGGGGACCAGGTGATGTCGAGTTCGCCCATGGGCATATGCGTCACCGTGCGCTGTAGGTGACTGTTGTGGGCGAAGACCAGGGTGGGGCCGCGGTCGGCCTCGATATCGCGGATCTCGAGCAGATTCTGTGCCATGAGCACATCCCGGGTGCCGCTCAGCAGGGAGATCCGGGCCTCGGGCTCGAGTCGGCGGGCGGCCTGGCGGTGGTAGCGGAGCAGCCCCAACGCGGCGGTGAGATTGGCGCGGGCGCGCAGCCATTGGGCGCGTGAGGTTTTCGCGATCAGTGCGGGGGCGCGCCCGTACAACTGGCTGAGCAGGTCGTCACCGATCGTCGCCAGCTTCTCGGCCTCGGCGGTCGCGCCGGGTGACATCGCCGGGTCCAGGACCGCCTCCGTGCGACTCCAGCGCTCGTCCGCGCCGAGCAGGTCGGTCAGGTCGAGGTCGAGTTCCAGGTAGTCCCGGGCGAATTCGAGGTAGCGGCGGGGGCCGGGGGCGCTCATGGTCTCCAGCGGGGCGTCGATGCCGTGGCAGGCCACCCGCTGCTCGGGCGGTCGGCCCTCGTTGTACTCGCGCAGCCAGGCGACCAGGTCGCGATTGGCCTCCAGCTCGCCGAAGTCGTGCGAGATGCCCTCGCGCAGCGCCGTATCGAGATCGCCGACGCCCTCCTGGACGAAATCGTCCACGACGAAACCGGCGACCCGATCGGATTCCAGCGCGAAGGAGCGGAAGCCGCTGTCCACCAGGCGGGCGAACAGATCGTTGCGCAGCCGTGCGAAGGCGGGTTCGAAATGCGTGGGTTCACCCAGACCCACGAGGTCACATGACGGGGGTACGAAAGCGCGAATGTCCTGGCTCATGTGTTTCGATCGTATCGTTGAAACCTCGGTTGAAACCTGTCGGCCGGTTACCGCGTGTTCGCCGAGTAAAGTCTCAAATCGATGGTCACCCTGCGCCCCGCCGATCTCGCGCGCGAGCACGGCATCTCGACCCAGGCCGTCCGCAATTACGAGCGGGACGGCTTCCTGCCGCCCGCGCGGCGCACCCCCAGCGGCTACCGGGTCTACACCGAGGCGCACGCGGCGGCCCTGCGCGCCTACCTCGCGCTGATCCCGGCATTCGGGCACGCGGCCGGCGGCCGGATCATGAACGCCGTGCACGAGGGTGCGCTCGAGGACGCGCTGGCGGTCGTCGACCGCGGGCACGGGCAGTTGCAGCGCGACCGGGAGACCCTGGTCTCGGTGCGGGCGGCGGTCGAGCAGCTGACCGCGCGGTCGCGTGCGGTCACCGGGCGGGCCGGTACCCGCACCATCGGCGAGCTGGCGCGGCTGCTCGGGCTCACCCCGGCGACCCTGCGCAAGTGGGAGGAGGCGGGCATTCTGGTTCCGGACCGCGAACCGGTGACCGACTACCGGCTGTACCGCCCGGCCGATGTCCGCGATGCCGAACTCGCACACCTGCTCCGGCGCGGCGGGTATCCGCTGGGGTACATCGCGACGGTGGTCCAGCAGGTTCGCGCGGCGGGTGGCACGGATCGACTGGCCGCGGCGCTGGACGGGTGGCAGCGGCAGCTCACCGCGCGCGGCGTCGCCATGCTCGAGGCGGCCGGGGAGCTCGGACGGTACCTGCGTGCCTAGGGCGTCGATGCCGGGCCGCGCGGTTGACCGGGCGGTTACGGTACCGGGGTGATTCGTCGAAACCTCCCGCCCGGCAGGCGGGCCGCCGCACTGATCGCCGCGCTCGTCGCTCTCGCCGGAATCGGATTCGCGGCCCCCACCGCCGCGGCGGGCGATCCGGTCATGGATTCGCGACAGCTGCTGGCCGATCCGGTCGCGCCGGACGGTTCCCGGATCATGAAGGTGACCTTCACCGACGACCGCACGCTGCGGCTGTTCGTGTACTCGGCGGCGATGGAACAGTACTTCCCGGTCGATGTGCAGCGCCCGGCCGACGCGTCGGTGCCGCGGCCGACCCTGTATCTGCTCAATGGCGCGGACGGCGGTGAGGGCACGGCGAATTGGCGGTCCAAAACCGATATCGTCGCCGGTTTCCTCGCCGACAAGAATGTGAACGTGGTGCAGCCGATCGGCGGCGCGTTCACCTACTACACCGATTGGATCGCGCCCGACCCGGAGCGCGGAAAGATCAAGTGGCGCACCTTCTTCACCGAGGAGCTACCTCCGCTCATCGATGCCGCGTTGGGCACCAGCGGCGTCAATGCCGTTGCCGGACTGTCGACTTCTGGCACCGCCGTGCTCAACCTGCCCATCCACAAGCCCGGCCTGTACCGCGCGGTCGCCGCCTACTCCGGCTGCGCCCAGTCCGCCGACCCCGTCGGCCGCGAGTTCATCAAGCTGGCCGTGGAGGTGTGGGGCGGCGGCGACGTCGAGAACATGTACGGCCCCGTCGGCGCCCCCGCCTGGACCGAGAACGACCCCGTCGTCCATGCCGACGGGCTCCGCGGCCTCGACCTGTACCTGTCCACCGGCAACGGTCTCCCCGGCGTCCACGATGTGCTGGACAGCAAGTACTCCGCCGGCAGCGGCCCCCGCGTCCTCGCCAACCAGCTCCTCGTCGGCGGGGTCATCGAAGGGGCCACCAACTACTGCACCCGTAACCTGAAGGCCCGCTTGGACGCCCTGAACATCCCCGCCACCTACAATTTCCGTCCCTCCGGCACCCACTCCTGGGGCTACTGGCACGACGATTTCATCGACTCCTGGCCCGTGCTGGCCCGCGGCATGGGCCTGTAGCCACGCCTGCGCCGAACGGAGCGATCACGACCCGCCGACCCGGCTCCGCGCGGCGACCCGTTCACCCAGTTCGCGCTCGCGCCTGAGGTGGCGGCATTCCGCGGCGATGGCGGCGGCCAAGGCCGCGGGTTGGTCTCGGGCCACCAGATGCCCGGCCTGGGGGACCTCGGTCACCGCGGCGTGCGGGGCCGTGTCGCGGAAGCGGGTGACGTCGTCGTCGGACAGCGGTGTGTCGGTGCCGGCGCGGACCAATCGGATGGGGAGGTCCAGGGCGGCGGTGAGCTGCCGCAGGCGCGGCAGCTGGGCGAGGATGTCGTCGACGAGTTCGGTGTAGCCGTCGAGCACACCGGCGTCGGCGAGGAAGCGCCGAGCGCGGGCGGGGTCGACATCGGCAACGACATCCACCAGGACCAGCCGCGCCACCCGGTCGCGCACCGCCGGATCCGCCAGGGCGGCGAGGGCGGCGAGCCCGCCCAGGGAAGCGCCGACCACCAGGCAGCCCGGCGGTTCGGCGAGCACCATCGCGCCGGCATCGGCCGCGCAGGGCGCGAAGGTCGTGCGCTCGCCGCCGGATTCGCCATGGCCGCGCTGGTCGTAGGCCACGCACCGGAACCCGGCGGCCGAGAGCAGGCTCATGACCGGAGCCCAGACCTGCCGCTGTTCACCACCGGCGTGCAGCAGCAGGACGGACGGTCCGGTACCGATCTCCTCGCCGCGCAGGACCACCGCGTCGGGGCGGGTGAGGTGTCTGGGTCGAGAAGTGGCTGGGTCGGTCATGGCCGGTCCTCCTACCTTGTGGTGTCAAGGTAGAACCGTAGGCGGGGTGCCTTGGTGCGTCAAGGTAAGGTGGCGGGTGTGACCGCATCGCGTATCCGCCGCGCCCCCGACGAAGCACGTCGGCTGATCCTGGACGCCGCCGAACGGCTGCTCGCCGAAGGCGGGGTGGCGGCGGTCCAGGTTCGTGCCGTCGCGACCACGGTCGGCATGACCGATGCGGGGGTCAACCACCACTTCGGCAATCGGGACCGGCTGCTGGAGGCGCTGCTGCGCCACGGCGGCCGCAAGATCCGGGCCGGACTGCGGCAGGTGCTGGACTCGTGGCTCGACCGCGACGCAGACCTCGGTGAACTGGTCGAGGCCCTGGCGGGCTTCTACCGGCAGGGTTACGGGGAACTGGCCGTCGCCCTGCACGCCGCGGGCTGGCGCGATACCGAATCGGGCATGCTCACCCCCGTCGTCGACGCCCTGCACGCCCTGCGGCCCGGTGCCGCCGACATTCCGGTCGACGACACCCGGCTGGCCGTCGCGGCACTGCATCAGGCGCTCGCCACCGAACCGCTCTACGGATCGGCTTTCCGTCGCAGCGCCGGTCTCACCGGGCGGGCGGCCGATTCTGCTGACGTCCAGCTCGACTGGTGGACAAAGCAACTGGCCCACTCGCTAGGGCTGGGCGAGCGCTAGCATCGCTGCGTTCCGGACGGATCGGCCGTACCGGCATCCGATCGGCGCGGCCTGGCCGCCGCACTACCCTCGGGGGACCAACGGCCGGACCCGGTCGGCGACGAAGCGGATGAAACCCTCCGGATCGGGTTCGTCGGCGGTGGGTTCGAGGATGACGCTGGTGGCACCGGCCTCGGACCAGCGGGCAACGGCGTCGGCCACGGCGTGGGCGTCCCCGGCCACGCCGATGCCCGCGATGGCGTCGCGCCGGTCGGCGCGGAGTTCGGCGGCCACCCGGTCGGCCGCGTCCGGGCCGGTCGCGGCCAGGAGGTATACGACGATCGGGAACGGTTGGCCGGTAACGGCTTCGGGACGAGCGGCGGTGACGATCCGGGCGGCCTCGCGAATACCGTCGGCGGGAGTGGAGCTGGTGAGGATGACACCGTCGGCCGCCTCACCGACCAGCCGGAGGGTGCGGGGGCCGGTGGCGGCGGCCAGCACCGGCGGTGTCGCGCGGGGCGGCCAGTCCAGACCGACATCGTCGAGCGTGACGTAGCGGCCCTTGACCGTCAGCCGGTCACCGCGCAGCAGTCCGCGCAGGGCGTCGAGGTATTCGCGCAACAAGGTCACCGGGGAGGCGGCCCGCGCGCCCACCTGCCCCATCCAGTCCTGCACCCCGTGCCCGACACCCCAGATCCCGCGCCCGGGGAACAGCCGTTCCAGCGTGGCGATCTCCATGGCCGTCACGGCGACATTGCGCAGCGGCACCGGCAGCACCCCGACGCCGACCCGCACCCGCTCGGACCAGGCCAGCGCCGCCGCGGCGGTCGAGATACCGCCCTCGAGGAAGCAGTCCTCCCACAGCCACAATTCCTCGAGACCCGAATCATCCGCTGCCCGAACGACATCCCGCAGTCGCTCGGGCGGTTGCCGGGGACGGAACACCACGCCGAGGCTCGTCATCCTCCATGCCTACCAGAATCCGTGGTGACGTCGGATGAATTTCGGGCGTCACGCTCGGGCCGGCTCGTGGGTGCGCGCGAATTCCAGGAGGCGGGGGAGCACCCGGTCGGGGATCGCCCAGAGCATGTCGTGTCCGACGCCGGGGTAGGTCTCGATATCGGCGTCCGGCAGCAGTCGACGGACCTGGTCGGCCGCCCGCGCGGGATCGTGCACGACGGTGTCGCCGCCGAAAAGGACCAGCAGCGGCGCGGATATCGCGGCCAGCCGCTCATCGGGCAGCGGGCGGGCCATCGGCATGCCCGGCCGGAAGGCGAAACTCGCCAGCACCATGGCCCAGTCCGCTTCGGTGAGCCGGGTACGCGGGGCGATCCACGCGTTGAACTTCTCCATCTTCGCCCGGGTGGGCCGGAAGCCCGCGACGATGAACCGCCACAGCAGCCGCCGGCTCGGCCGGGCGAAAGTGGCCGGAGCCGGTTCCAGCAGGCTCAGACTCGCCACCCGATCACCGCGGTACGCCGCCGTCACCGCCGCCACCCACGCGCCCAGGGAGTATCCCGCCACGTGGACGCGATCAACCCCGAGCCCGGCGATCGTCTCGGCCGCCCAGTCCGCGATGGCGGCCTCGTCGCGCAGCGGGGCGGTCTGCTCGCAGCGCCCGGCCCAGCCCATGACATCGACCGCGTACACGGTGCGGTCGCGCGCCAGCTCCTCGATGCACTGGGACCAGAACAGCCCGTTGCCCTGCATGCCGGGGAGCAGGAACAGCGGCGTCCCGGCCCCGGCGCCCGATTTGCGGACTCGCGTTGTGCCGAAGGATGTTTCGACGTCGATATCGGTCGACGGAATCGGCCAAGCGGCCGCCGCGGCATCGTAGGCGCGCAGGTAGGTGTCCCGCGCGGCCTCGCTGGTGAACCGTCCGAGCTTGGCCATGATCTCCCCTAACCATCTTGATGGTACGAACATATCACGACGATGGTATGGACGTATCATCAACGGGTCGTTCGGATAGCGAAGGGAGACCACCGATGTCGCAGCCGTGTGTGATCCATCCGGGAGATTCGAGCAGTCCGGTGGTGTTGCACGTGCCGCACGCGGGACGCGAGATACCGCCCGAGGTGCGCGCCGGAATCGCGCTGTCCGAGCGGGCTCTCGCGGCCGAACTCGCCGAATCCACCGATACGGCAACCGATTCGATCGCCGCGACGGCCGCCGAGCGGACGGCGCGGCGGCCGTGGCGGGCGGTGCACCGGTACTCGCGGATGGTGGTGGATCCGGAACGCTTCCCCGACGCGAGCGAACCGATGCTGCGGTACGGGCGCGGCGCGGTATACGAACGCACTTGCGGCGGTGCGCCTTTGCGCACGGGCGCGGGGCCGACGGCCGACGAGCTGCTGGCGCGGTACTTCCATCCGTACGCCGCCGCCGTCGCCGCCCTGGTGCGGGAGCGACTGGCGGCCACCGGCGCGGCGGTGGTGATCGACGTGCACTCCTATCCCGCGCGCCCATCGGCATTCGAGGACGCCGCCCGGCCGCGCCCGGCGATCTGCGTCGGCACCGACGCGACCCACACCCCGCCTTGGCTCGCGGCCGCCGCACGGCGCGTGTTCGCGACGGCGGGCCCGGTCGACTTCGACACCCCGTACGCGGGTTGCTATGTCCCGCTGGTCCACTATCGGCGCGACCTCCGGGTCGCCGCCGTCATGATCGAGATCCGTCGCGACCTGTACCTCGACGCGCACGGCGAACCCCGGCACGCGGCCGTCGCCGATCTTGGTTCGATGCTCGCCGAACTGGCCGACGCCGCCACTGTCTACTCGCTCACGTCCGGCTCACGAACCGGGACCCGGCACGGTGAGCGTGGCTAGGGTGAACAGCGGAGTGTCCGACCAGCGCTAGGAGTTCGTCGTGAGCAGTGCCGCCCGTCCCGTGACCGTCACCGTGACCGGTGCCGCCGGACAGATCGCCTACGGCCTGCTGTTCCGGATCGCCTCCGGGGCCATGCTCGGACCGGACACTCCGGTGCGGCTGCGGCTGCTCGAAATCCCGGCCGCGGTGGGCTCGCTCGAGGGTGTCGCCATGGAACTCGAGGACGGCGCGTTCCCACTGCTGTCGTCGATCGACATCTCCGACGACCCGTGGATCGGCTTCGACGGGGCGAATATCGCGCTGCTCGTCGGCGCGCGTCCCCGCACCGCCGGAATGGAGCGCGGTGACCTGCTCGCCGCCAACGGCCCGATCTTCACCGATCAGGGCGCGGCCATCAATGCCAGTGCGGCCGACGACGTCAAGGTGCTGGTGATCGGAAACCCGGCCAATACCAACGCCTTCATCGCCGCGAGCAATGCACCCGACGTGCCCGCCGAGCGGTTCACCGCGCTGACCCGGCTGGACCACAATCGCGCCATCGCCCAGATCGCGAAGAAGACCGGTGTGCCCGCCGCCGATATCCACCGCATCGCGGTGTGGGGCAACCACTCCGCCACCCAGTACCCGGATATCAGCCACGCCACCGTGGCCGGACGGCCCGCACTGGAGATGATCGACGACCGCGCCTGGATCGAGCGGGACTTCATTCCCACGGTGCAGCAACGGGGTACGGCCATCATCCAGGCGCGCGGCGCGTCCTCGGCGGCGAGCGCGGCCAGCGCCGCCATCGACCACGTCCACGACTGGGTGCTGGGCAGCGCGGCCGGGGACTGGGTGTCCATGGCGGTGCCCTCGGACGGCTCCTACGGGGTGCCGGAAGGGCTGATCAGCTCGTTCCCGGTGACCTGCGCGGACGGTTCGCACACCATCGTCGGCGATCTCGCGATCGACGAATTCTCCCGGGCGCGTATCGATCTCAGTGTGGCCGAGCTCGCGAGCGAGCGGGACGCCGTCATCGAGCTCGGTTTCGCCAAGCGGTCCTGAGCCGGGTGCGACCGGTCAGCTCAGCTTGGCGATCACATTGTCGCCGTACCACTTCAGCTTGGTGATCTTGTCCGCCAGCGACTCGGTGTCGTGCTCCATGGCGTAGGAGTTGCGGAAGCCGACGATCAGATCGGTGATGCCCTTCTCCTCCAGACGCTTCACCCCGTCGGGGGTGTAGCCGTCGCGGGAGACGGCGTGGATCTCGAACGGAGTGGTCAGCTCGCGCTCGGCCCGCAGTTCCCCGATGCGCGCCAGGTACTTGTCCAGATCCTCCGCGCTGCCGCCCGCATGCATCCAGCCGTCGGACAGGCGCACCGCGCGCTTGAGCGCCGCGTCGGAGTGGCCGCCGATCAGAATGGGCAGCGGCTCGGTGGGAGCGGGGGTGAGCTTGATCCGCGGAATGTCGTAGAACTCGCCGTGGTATTCGAAGTACTCGCCGGTCGAGAGGCCGCGCACGATCTCGATGCACTCGTCGAGCCGCTTGCCGCGCTTCTCGAACGGCACGCCCATGATCTGGAAATCCTCCGGCCACGGGCTGATGCCCACCCCCAGGGCGAAGCGGTTGTTGCTCAGGCGGGCGAGGGAGCTCGCCTGCTTGGCCACCAGCACCGGCGGGCGGATGGGCAGCTTCAGCACGAACGGCGTCAGCCGCAGTGTGGTGGTGGCCGCCGCGATGGCCGCCGACAGTACGAAGGTCTCGATGAACGGTTTGCCGTCGAGGAATTCCCGATTGCCGTCCTTGGTGTAGGGGTACTTCGAGTCCGACTCCGCGGGGTAGGCGATGCTGTCGGCGACGGTCATGCTGTGGAATCCGGCGGCCTCCGCGGCCTGGGCCAGCGGGACGTAGTAGTCCGGATTGGTCATCGCCTCCGCATAGGTGAAGCGCATCGGGTCGTCCTCTCGACAGTGGGCGGGCGAAAACTAGAACAGATTCTAGTTCTTGCGCTGATGCTAGTCCCGCACCGCGGTGGACCGCGACCGAACCGGCGATCCGAATCCGGACGACGCACAGGCCCGGGGGTGCACAGTCAGTCGTAGTGCGTGCCGGCGGCGCGCGGCGACCGCGGTCCCGGTGTCCGAGATCGGAGCCGTCGTGCATTGCCCGGGAATCTGCATCCTGTTCTAATCGCAGCCATGACCATCGCCATCACCGGCTCCGCCTCCGGCATCGGCGCGGCCACCGCCGCCGCGCTGCGGACCGCCGGGCACGACATCATCGGGATCGACCTGACCGACGCCGACCTCACCGGCGACCTCACCGATGCGGACGTGCGCGCGGGCATCGTCGACCGGGTGCTGGAGCGCGGCGGGGGAGCGCTGGACGGGCTGGTGCTGTGCGCGGGCGTCGGGCCGCAGGTCCCCGACCCGATGCGCATCCTCGAGATCAACTACCGCAGCACCGTCGACCTGCTCGACGCCCTGCTGCCCGCATTGCGCAAGGGGGATTCACCCGCGGCCGTGGTCGTTTCGTCGGTGGCGTCGACCCATCTGGCCTGGGCGCAGAACCCCGTCGCCACCGGAACCGAGGCCGAGGCGTTCGCCTCCGCCGGGGACTACGCGGGCAGCTACGCCTACGCCGCCTCCAAGAACGCCGTCACCGTCGCGGTGCGCCGCCGCGCCGCCGAGTGGGGCACGGCGGGCGTGCGGCTCAATGCCGTGGCTCCCGGCAGCGTCGAAACCCCGCTGCTGCAAGCGGGTTTGGACGACCCCCGCTACGGCGCGGCCATCCGCGACTTCACCTCCCCGATCGGCCGTCGCGGACGACCCGAGGAGATCGCCGACCTGATCGCCTACCTGCTGAGCCCCCGGGCCGGATTCATCCACGGCGCACAGTTCGTCATCGACGGCGGCACCGACGCCCAGACCAGGCCCGAAGCCGTCTGAGGGGGAGCCTCCGCCGCGAGTACCGTCCCGCGAGTCGCCGTCGGTGCGGTGGGATCGCCGTCGGCGCGTCGGGACCGGCGTCGTGGTCGGCGTCAGGACTTGGCGTCGCGGTCGCCGGGGGGATCGTCGATGGCGGTGTCGCCGATGACTTCGGGGCTGGCCGGGCCGAGGTTGCCGGTGAGTTCGGTTTCGCCGGAATGGTTGTGGTGGGGTTGGACGGTGCGGGTGTGACCCTCGTCGGCGCCGCGCTGGCCCGCCCCGCCACCGTAGGGCGCGCCCATGTAACCGCCCGGGGGCAGGCCGCCCACGCCGGGCGCGCCGGAGGAACCGGAGCCGAAGGGGGAGCCCCCGGCGGGTGCGAGGTTGCCGCCCGGGATGGAGGAACCGGGGCCGCCGGGCTTGGCGGCGAGTCCGCCGACGCCACCGATACCGCCCGCGCCCCCGCCAGCTCCGGCACCGGCGCCCCCGCCACCGAGACCGGCGGCCTTGGTGTCGAGATCGCCCGGGTTGATCGGGACCGGGCCGGCGCCGGCGGGGCGGGTGGTCTGGTCGATGCCGGACTTCAGCAGTTCCTGGGCCTGCGAGAGGATCGGCTGGCCGACATTCTGCGCCAGCGACTGTGCCACCTCGGCGGGGTTGGGGCCGCCACCCTGGCCGAGTAGCGGTCCCAGTACACCGCCCAATTGGGCGGTGTAGGAACCCAATTCGCCGCGGGTGGCATTGACGACGGCCACCGCCGCGCCGAGATGTTCGGTGGCCGAGGCGATCAGCGCGGCCTGACCGGGCGGGGTGAGCGCCACCGGAGCCATGGCGGTCGCCTGGGCGGCGAAGGATTGCGCGATGGCGGTGAGTTGCAGATTGCCGCGCTGGACCACCGCTGCGGCCTGCTCGGTGAGCGCGGAGATATCGAAACCGCGCCGGGCGGTCTCCTCGCCGTGGCCCCGCGCCTCCTGTCCGGCGGCCTGGGCGGCGGTGGCGGACTTGCCCTGCCACAGCGTCTCGACCGTCTTCAGCGCGCCGGTGCCGATCTGCACGGCCCCCTCGATGAACTCGGCGGACCGGCTCAGCAGCGTGGTCGGGTTCACCGCGCCCAGCACCCCGGTGCCGAAGCCGTTCAGCAGGTCGATAAACGGTTTGAAGAGCGCGTCGAGACCGGGAATCGCGGGCAGTGCCATCCCGCTCAGCAGCGCTTGGACCGGGTCGGCGGGCAGCGGCGGCAGCGCGCCCGGCGCGAGCGCGGCTTGCGCGTCGGGCAGGGTGCCGGGTCCGGTGTGCGGGGCCGACCGGGCACCGTCGAGCGCGCCGCGCGCGCCGTCGAGCACTCCGTGGGCGGAATCCAGTGCGGATCGTCCGCCGTCCAGCACGCCCTGCGCGGCGTCGAGTGCGGATCGTCCACCGTCCAGCACGCCCTGCGCGGAATCCAACGCGGACCGGTCGCCGAACATACCCTGAGCGGTGTCGAGTCCGATATCCCCGCCGAGGATCCCGGAGGCGGCGTCGGGGCCGGGGTTCCCGCCGGGCGCCGCTGTCGAATCAGCGGCGGCCGTGTCCGACATCCCGGCCGGAACCCCGCCCGGAACCGGTGCCGCGCCCTGCTCGAACTCCTTGCGCGACACCAGATATGCGGGCGGTTCGAATGGCGCGACATCGGCGGGCAGCTGGAACAGCGGCACATCGGGAAGCGGCCCGCGCGGGTCGGCTCCGGCGGTGGGCATCGTCGCCACCGCCGCCCCGGCGGTCGGGTCGGGGCCGATCACGCCCGCCGGATCGACGGGGCTCATCCCTGCCCCCCGATCGCCGTGTCCATCCGGTCCAGGCCACCCGCGAACTCGCCGTCGGTGGTCTGGATGGCGGTCGCGGTCCCGGCGGCCACCTGCCCCAGGTGCGCGTATCGCGCGGAGAGCGCGTTGACGTCCTTGCCGTGCAGCAGTTCCGCCACCGCGAACAGGGCCAGATAGTCCGCCCCGATGAGTCCGAAGGCGGGCGTCATGGCGGCGACATTGGCTACAGTGTCCAGGTTGCCCGCAGCAGCGATATCGGCCGCGACACCGTGCTGGGTCGCGGCGAAGGCGCGGACCGCTTCCGGGTCCACCGAGAGTTCGGTCATGACTCGCCCCCCGATCGTCGTGGACAAATAGCGGTACTGAATATATCCGACCGAGCCGACGAGCGCGCGTGGCCCATCCACAGGCACTGTGACTAGAACTTGTTGCAATTTAGAACAGGTTCTATATTCATTGTTCATGAAGGTCGCAGTCACCGGCGCCGCCGGGTTCCTTGGCACCAATTTGCTTCGCCTGCTTACCGATCGCGGACACGAGGTGACCGCCATCGATCGTGTTCGGCCCACCGGCGTCGCGGAACCGGGTGTCACCTGGGTGACCGGTGACGTGCTCGACCCCGCCTCCATGCGCACCGCGCTCGAGGGGGCCGAGGTGGTCTACCACCTGGTCGCGGTCATCACCCTGGCGCAGAAGAACGATCTCGCCTGGCGCATCAACACCGAGGGTGTGCGCGTGGTCGCCGAGGCGGCCCTCGCGGTCGGCGCGCGCCGGTTCGTGCACGCCAGCTCCATCCACGCGTTCAACCAGTATCAGTGCGGTGGCCGCATCGACGAGCGCACCGCGCGGTCCGTCAGCCCGGATCTGCCGGTCTACGACCGGTCCAAATGGCAGGGTGAGGTCGAGTTGCGCAAGGTCGTCGACAAGGGGCTCGACGGCGTGCTGTGCAATCCGACCGGCGTGTACGGCCCGGTCGACTACACCCGCTCGCGCATCAACGGCACCCTGCTCGACGCCTCCAAGGGGCGGATCCCGGTCATGATCGGCGGCAGCTTCGACCTGGTCGACGTGCGCGATGTGGCCCTCGGTCTGGTGCTGGCCGGAGAACGCGGCCGGACCGGGGAGAACTACCTGATCACCGGTCATATGCAGACCATGTGGGACGTCACCCGCCTGGCCGCGTCCATCAACGGGAAGAAGGGGCCGCGCCTCCTGATTCCGGCGCAGGCCGTCTCGGCCGTCATGCCGGTGCTGGAACCCATGGGCAAACTCTTCGGCAGCGACATCCTGTCCAAGGCCGCCATGGGCGCACTCATCTCCGCGCCCGTCGTGGACGGGTCCAAGGCCCGGACCGAACTCGGCTACCAGCCGCGCCCGACCGAGGAGACGGTGCGCGACCTCATCGCCTTCGCCGGCAACGAACTCGGCAAGGTCGACACGCGGCAGATCGCTTGACAGTACCTAGAACACATGTTCGACTGGGGGCGTGCGGTGGCAGAACCAGACCCTGGACGCCGATGACGGCGCGCTGCCGGGACTCGAGCGGGCTGGTCTCGTGCGCAGCGTACAGACTCCCGAGTTCGAGGGCATTACTTTCCACGAGGTGCTCTGCAAGAGCGCGCTGAACAAGCTCCCGGAGGGCGGCAGCATGCCGTTCAACTGGACCATCAATCCGATGCGCGGCTGTTCGCACGCATGCCGCTACTGCTTCGCCCGCGGCTCGCACGAGTACCTGGACCTGGATGCGGGGCGGGATTTCGACAGCCAGATCGTCGTCAAGACGAATGTGGTGCCCGTCCTGCGCCGGGAGGTGCGCAAACGCTCCTGGCGGCGGGAAACCGTTGCGCTGGGCTCGAATACGGATCCCTACCAGCGTGCCGAGGGGCGCTACCGGCTGATGCCCGGCATCATCTCCGCGCTCACCGAATCGGGCACGCCCTTCTCGATTCTCACCAAGGGCACGCTGATGCGGCGGGACCTGCCGCTGCTCACCCAGGCGGCGCAGCAGGTTCCGATCGATCTGGCGGTCTCGCTCGCCATCCTCGACGAGGATCTGCATCGCAGCCTGGAACCCGGCACGCCCGCCCCCCGTGCCCGGCTCGATCTCATCCGCGCGCTCGCCGACTCCGGATTCGCCGTGAATGTCATGGTGGCACCGGTGATTCCGTGCCTCACCGACGGCAAAGCGCATCTGGACGCGCTGTTCGAGGCCATCGCCGACGCGGGGGCGGCCGGGGTCACCGCCTTCCCCATGCACCTGCGCGGCTCCACTCGCGACTGGTTCCTGGAATGGCTGGCCGCCGAACATCCCGCGCTCATCCGACGCTACCGACAGCTGTACGGTCGCGGGAGTTCGGTGACACCCGAGTATTCTGCTTGGCTGCGCGGCCGTATCGAGCCGCTGCTGGAGAAACACCGCTTGAACCGTGCACGTCCGGCCGAGCCCGAGCTACGGGCCGTCGCCGAATCCGCATCGCGGCCCGCCGCGGAGCGGGCGCCCGACCGGCAACTGGCGCTGTTCGCCTGATCCGGCTGAGATTCACCAGAACAACCGCTCGATTTCGCGGGTGTGTCGCGAATACAGCGGAGTAGTTTGGCGTTGATACCTCACAGCGACGAGGAAGTGATGCAGGCGCATGGTTTCGCAGCACGACGATGAACCCCTGGCACACCCCGGATCTCCGGTGTCCGCGTCCGGAAACGGCGGCGTCACCGAGAAATTGGAAAGGGTGGTAATTCGCTTCGCGGGTGACTCCGGTGACGGCATGCAGTTGACCGGTGATCGATTCACCCACGAGGCCGCCGCCTTCGGCAACGATCTCGCGACCCAGCCCAACTTTCCCGCCGAGATCCGAGCGCCGCAGGGCACGCTGCCGGGTGTCTCGTCCTTCCAGATCCAGATCGCCGACTACGACATCCTCACCGCCGGTGACCAGCCCGACGTGCTGGTGGCGATGAATCCCGCGGCACTGAAGGCGAATCTGGAGGAGTTGGCGCGCGGAGCCACCGTCATCGTCAATACCGACGAGTTCACCAAGCGGAATCTGGCCAAGGTCGGCTATAGCGGTGATCCGCTCGCCGATGACACGCTGTCGGATTTCGTGGTGCACCGGGTGCCCATGACCTCGTTGACCCTCGCGGCCACCGAACCGACCGGCGTGGGCAAAAAGGACGGACAGCGCGCGAAGAATATGTTCGCGCTCGGTTTGCTGTCCTGGATGTACGGACGGCCGATCAGTGGGACCGAACAGTTCGTCCGGGAGAAATTCGCCGCCAAACCCGAGGTGGCGGAAGCAAATATCCTCGCAATTCGGGCGGGCTGGAATTACGGCGAAACCACCGAGGCATTCGCGAGCACCTACGAGGTTGCCCCGGCGACGCTGCCGCCCGGCACCTACCGCCAGATCACCGGCAACACCGCCCTGGCCTACGGCATCGTGGCGGCGGGGCAACTGGCCGGTTTACCGGTCTTCCTGGGCACGTACCCCATCACCCCGGCCTCGGACATCCTGCACGAGCTGAGCAAACACAAGAACTTCGGCGTCACCACCTTCC
Organism: Nocardia sp. CC227C; assembly: GCF_030767025.1. GTDB lineage: Bacteria > Actinomycetota > Actinomycetes > Mycobacteriales > Mycobacteriaceae > Nocardia. The sequence goes on from NZ_JASITE010000007.1 coordinate 19,831, forward strand.
AGGCCGAGGACGAGATCGCCGGAATCGGTGCGGCGCTGGGCGCTTCGATCGGCGGCGCGCTCGGGGTGACCAGCACCTCCGGCCCCGGCTTGGCGCTCAAGAGCGAAACCGTCGGATTGGCCGTCATGACCGAGGTGCCGCTGCTCATCGTGGACGTGCAGCGCGGCGGACCGTCGACCGGCCTGCCGACCAAGACCGAACAGGCCGATCTGCTCCAGGCGCTCTACGGGCGCAACGGTGAATCGCCGGTGGCGGTGCTCGCCCCGCGCTCGCCCGCCGACTGTTTCGACATCGCCGTGCAGGCGGCGCGCATCGCGCTGACCTATCGCACCCCGGTGCTGCTGCTGTCCGACGGGGCCATCGCCAACGGGTCGGAGCCGTGGGCGATCCCACGGGTGTCGGAGCTGCCCCGCATCGATCCCGGTTTCGAACCCGCCGCCGAGGACGAGGGTGACTTCCAGCCCTACGCCCGCGATCCCGAAACCCTCGCGCGCCCGTTCGCCGTCCCCGGCACCAGTGGCCGGGCGCACCGCATCGGCGGTCTGGAGAAGGCCGACGGCAGCGGCAACATCTCCTACGATCCGGCCAATCACGAGCTCATGGTCCGGTTGCGGCAGGCCAAGATCGACGGCATCGCGGTGCCCGATCTCGAGGTCGACGATCCGGACGGGCGCGCCGAACTGCTGCTGATCGGGTGGGGCAGTTCCTACGGGCCGATCGGCGAGGCGTGCCGTCGGGCCCGGCGGCGCGGAGTGCCGGTGGCGCAGGCGCATCTGCGGTATCTGAATCCGTTCCCCGCCAATCTCGGCGCGGTACTGCGCCGGTACCGCACGGTGGTCGCGCCGGAGATGAACGGTGGTCAGCTGGCCCTGCTGCTGCGGGCGAAATACCTGGTGGACGTGCAGCCCTGGACCAAGATCGCCGGAACCGCGTTCTCGGCGCAGGAGCTGGTCGGTGTGATCGACGCGGCGCTGGACGGATCCATCGCGGATATGGAACAGGACAAGGCTTTCGCCGCACGGGCGCGGGCCACCTACCGCACCCCAGGGGGTAAGTGATGACCATTGTCGAGAATCCGTTTGTCGGAACCGATCTGGGGCTCACCGGCCTGTCCGGCGTCCCCGCCGCCGACCGACCGCAGAAGGTCAAGGAATTCACCTCCGATCAGGAGGTGCGCTGGTGCCCCGGCTGCGGTGACTACGTGATCCTGGCGACCGTGCGCGGCTTCCTGGCCGAACTCGGGCTGCGGCGCGAGAATCTCATGTTCGTCTCGGGGATCGGCTGCTCCAGTCGCTTCCCCTACTACCTGGAAGCCTATGGGCTGCACTCGATCCACGGCCGCGCCCCGGCCATCGCCACCGGGCTGGCGGTGACCCGGCCCGACCTGTCGGTCTGGGTGGTGACCGGTGACGGCGACGCGCTCTCCATCGGCGGCAACCATCTCATCCACGCCCTGCGGCGCAATGTGAACATGACGATCCTGCTGTTCAACAACCGGATCTACGGGCTCACCAAGGGGCAGTACTCACCGACCTCGGAAACCGGCAAGGTCACCAAGTCCACCCCCATGGGTTCGGTGGACCACCCCTTCAACACGCTGTCGGTGGCGCTGGGGGCCGAGGCCACCTTCGCCGCCCGGGCGCTGGACTCCGACCGCGCCGGACTCACCGAGGTGCTGCGCGCGGCGGCCGAGCACCGGGGGACCTCCTTCGTGGAGATCCTCCAGGACTGCCCGATCTTCAACGACGGCTCCTTCGACGATCTCCGCAAGGAGAACGCCGCCGCCCACCTCGTTCCGCTGCGCCACGGCGAACCGATCCGTTTCGGCGCCGACGGTGAGATGGCGGTGGTGCGCAACGGTTTCGGGCTGCGCGTCGCCCGTGCCGACAGTGTCGCCGAGGCCGATATCGTCGTCCACGACGCCTACAGCGACAGCCCCGAGTACGCCTACGCCCTTTCCCGGCTGTCCGACCAGGACCTCTCGCACGTGGTCACCGGTATCTTCCGCAGCGTCTCCCGCCCCACCTACGACGACGGCGTGCGCGCCCAGGCCGAGACGGCCCGGGAACGCAAACCGGTGCACGACGACGCCTTGCAGGGTCTGCTGACCGGCCGCGAAACCTGGACCGTCGGATAGTTTTTCAGCGGTCGGCGACGAAAGCGTCGAGGAGTTTCTCCGACAGCGTAGCGAACCGGGCGCGGTTCGCCCGCTGCTCCTCGCTGAGACCTTCGGTGATGTTCGGGGCGTAGACGATGACGTGCGCGTCCTGATCGGGCTGCTGCGGGGTGTAGTCGAGAATCATGCTGCCCTGATCGGAGACGGCCGCATTGCCCATGTCCAGGGTGGTCAGCGCCCGCGTCTCGGTGATCGCGGCGGTGACCACCTCCTGCGGGATGGTGCCGGTGATCTCCCGTGGCGGGGTGTTCGCACTGCGGTTCGGGTCGGCGGCATCCGGACGCCGAATGGCCCGCCCGTCGGCCTGCACCTCGAGCAGCGGGCGCAGATCGGTCCGCCCGATGAGCCACCCGTTCGGGATGGACGTGAGCGTGAACAGCATCGGGCCGGTGACGGGCGCGGGGGCCGCCGGAGCCACGGGCGAGGCCGGCGCCGGTTCCTGCGCACCGCCGACCCCACCGCTCAACGCGAGCGCGGTAGCGGTCACCAGCGCCGCCGCCCCGGACCGCAATACGCCCCGCCGCCCGAAAAGTCTTGTACCACCGCGTGTTCGCATGAACCATCCCTCCGTACCGGCGAACCTCCCGCCCGCCGACGCTGATTGTCCACTGTAGCGGCGGTATCGCGCGACCCGGGCACGTCTGACTCGCCCGAACTGCCTGAGCACGGACAGACGTGCAGCAGCGCGCGATTGGAGGTGGTGAGAGAGTTCCAGGGGCTACTCCGGTCGCGCCAGTCGCGGGTGGTCGAGCAGGGAGCGCCAAGCCAGCGCCCAGGGGAACCGGTGGATGTGGTTCGCACCGGTTCCCGGTTCGTGCTGTTCGTAGACGTCGTCTCCGACGAGCACGGTGACACCCCATTCCGAGAGATCGCGCATCGCGTCCTGGATGGCGGGAAAGCCGAGTTGAGCCCGGTTGGAGAACGGCACGGCCACCACGGGCAGGCCCTTGCCGACCGCTTCGACCAGCAGTCCGAGCGGGAGCGTGTCGGAGATGCCTGCTGCCCACTTGGCCAGGGAGTTGCAGGTCGTCGGCGCGACGATCATCGCGTCCGCTGGCGGTAGCACGTCGGGTGCGTCCGGTTCCTTGTACTGACTGCGCACCACATGTCCGGTCTTGGCCGTCAGTGCCTCGGTGTCGATGAAGCGTCGGCCATCGGGGGACGCGATAACGCACACGTCCCACCCGTCGGCCTGGGCCAGATCTACCAGCTTGCCGATATCCCGTGCTGCGGGAGATCCGGTGACGATCGCGTACAGGACAGGCGCGCCGTTGTCGTTCATGGCTCCCATGGTGTCAGCCGCGGACCCGCGTATGACGCGCCCAAGCTCGCTAGGCGTGACCTGGCATGGGTGAGCGGCGAGTATCGGCGCTGTCCGGTGACGCCAACCGGCACGGGCGATCGAACCGCGTGCGCAATGCCGTATCGACACTCCATCGCGCACAATGAGCGCGGTGACGGTCACCAGCGATCACGGAGCGCATTTGCGGGGCCAGTGATCGCGGGGAGTGCATTTGCGGGCCAGTGATCACGGGGAGTGCACTTCGGGGCCGATTCCACAGCGGGTGTGCCCATCCGATCCGATCAGACGGGCACGACACCGATTCGCTGCGCGAGCCTGCCCAGGTCTCCCGTGGTGAGATCCCGTCTCGCCGTGCGCATCATGTGGCCGACCAGTTCGCGCACGGGTGGCATGGTGCGGACGTGTTGGGGTGCGGCGTGTTCGGCACGCAGCAGGGCGTACAGCGATTCCCGATAGTTCTTGCGCATGGCGTGCGCTCTGCCCACTTCGACGAAGTACTGCGCGCGTCGCCCTTCGTTGGGCAGGTCGGCGGGCCGCAGCGTTGGCGCGAGCGCGAGCACCCGGCCCGGCTCGCGCCGTTCCATCGCGGCCGACATTCGCCACAGGGCGACATTCGCCGGGCCGAACGATTCGTTGCGTGCGACAGAGGTGTTTGGCGGGGCGTCGGCCAGTCGGGTCGCCGTCTCCGCCGCCTCGGCCAAGTGCGGTTCCGGGTCGCTGCCCCGGGTGGCCGCGACCATGGAAGCTTGCAGGTGAAGCATCCCGTACGTCTCGATCTCGCCGACCGTGCGCACCTCGGCCGCGATCTACTCGGCGGTCTGCATCGTGGTGGCCAGGGCTGCGGGCAGCGCGCCGGGACGGGACAACATGATCTGTGCCCGGCTGAATGCGGCTGCGGCGTTCGGCGCGGCCGAACCCACATGGTTCGCCGCCCGCTCGGCCTCGGCCGCCGCCGTCCAGGCAAGCGCGTAATAGCCGCGCGCCCGCAGCGCCGACGCGACGCCGTAGGCCACGCTGCCCAGTACGTCCCAGGCGCGCTGGGTGTGTTCGGCGTCGGCCTCGTGGACGTGCCGATAGGCGTCGGTCAGCATCGGGACAAGCATCGGCCCGAGCGTCGCGTAATCACAGTCGTTGCGCAGCGTGGTGGCCCGCTGTGTGTCGGCGGCCAATTGGTCCAGAGTGCGCGGCGGACGGGTGTCGGTGACGTTGCCCCGCGCCCACAGCACCGTCTCCAGATCAGGTACGACAGCGTGGAATCCGGCGGTGGCCGGGTCCAGTTTGTCTTGTTCATGCCCGGTCAGATCACCCGTGGTCACGCCGAGCGCTTGCGCCAGGGCCAGCAGGGTACGGCGTGAATCCACGGGGCGTTCACCGTTCTCGTACTTCGCGATGGCTCCCCGGCTGAGTATTCCGGTGCGGTCGGCGAGAACCTGTTGCGTGATGCCGCGTCGGGCCCGGATTGCGCGAACTCGCTGGCCGATGTACCGGTCGGTGTCGTGCTCGTCGGTCATGGCCGCTCCCTCGATTGGCATTGACACCGTCACTCTACGTGCGCTGTCCCGCTCCGGGACAGCGAGCGGCTCAGGTGCTGACACGCTTTTGCCAGCCCCGCCGCCGGGTGGACACGGTGCCCTTGGTCCTCGGGCGGCGGGTGCGTTCCAACCGGACGGCGGGAAGGGGCGGGTGATGGAACTCCACACAGTGTGCGACGAAGACGCTCGGAAGCTGCGGCTGGCATCGGATGTCGATGGGCCGTGCTATCTCCAGCACACGGACGGCACCTGGTCGATGGTCGGCCCGGATGGCTGGCCGGTCAGTCTCGACGAGTACGCGGAACTGCACGCCGATTCGCGCTCGGCAATCGCCGCGACATCCATCGACGTTGTCGATATCGAGCCGATCTCGGTGCGGGACAGTGAGATCTGATGGGCAGCGGGTGGATCGTGCTCGGATGGGTGGCCGATGAGGACGAATCGCCGCCAGCCTGATCACGAATCGCGCCTGGCCACTGCCTGTTGACAGCAAGTGGGCGCAAGTCGTCCTCACCACGATGGCCGCATGGGTGGGTGCGCGTGTAGGAAGGTGCCATGGGCATTCTCGCGGGTACGGTCGGGATCGTCGCCTTTCTCGTCGTGCTCGATCAGGTGGCTGTGTGGGCCGAGCAGCGCGGCTGGATTCACTGGCGTCACAGGGGCGGAGGCGGCGGGGCCGGATTGTTCAATGCGGCGCAAGAGCTGATTACGCCATCGATCCGGCATATGGTCGAGGAGCGGCACCGGCTGCGGACGACACGACTCACGCACAGCGCCGACGGCTCGCCGTTCATGCTCGACCTGGAGCGCGGTGTCATCGCCGTGAACTCCGGCACGAATTCCCCTCCCGGACGGGATACTCCGGTTCCGGGATCGGGGCCGCCGACACGCCTGCGCACGCCCGACGAGTGATCGGGTTCCATCAGCCTGGCGGCCGCCGATGTGTCAGCGCAGGGCGGGTGGGTTGCGCAGGTCGCGAGCGGAGTAGGTGTCGCAGGCCGCGACCTGGCCGGTCTTGTATCCGGCGAGGAACCACTTCTGGCGTTCCTCGGCCGAACCGTGTGTCCATGCCTCGGGATTCACGCGGCCGGTCGTCTGTTCCTGGATGCGGTCGTCGCCGACGGCGGCCGCGGCGGAGAGGGCGTCGTCGATGTCCTGGTCGGTCAGCGGTTTCAGGAACGGTTGGGTGCTGCCGGGCGCGTTCTGCTTGTCGGCGTAGTAGGCCCAGACACCGGCGTAGCAGTCGGCCTGGAGTTCGGTGCGCACGGCGCCCGACTCGGGGCCGCGGGGGTCGCGCTGGGCGCGGCCGAGATCGCCGAGCAGATTCTGGATGTGGTGGCCGAACTCGTGGGCGACCACGTACTCCTGGGCGAGCGGGCCGGTGCTCGCGCCGAAGCGGGTGCTGAGTTCCTGGAAGAACGCGGTGTCGAAGTAGGCGGTCCGGTCGGCGGGGCAGTAGAACGGGCCGACCGCGGAGGACGCCTGCCCGCAACCGGTGCTCACCACGCCGGAGAACAGCCGCACCGCCGGTTCGGTGTAGCGGCGGCCGGTCTGCTGGCCCAGTTCGTCGCCCCACACCGCGTCCAGGCTCTGCACGGTCAGCACCACCCGGCAGTCGACGTACTTGTTGGCGTCCGCGCCGGTCCGGCAGTGCTCGGGCGTCCCAGCCACGCCCTGCTCGGTCTGCCCGTTCTCCGCGCCGGTGAACTGGCCGAGCACCGAACCCGGATCACCGCCGAGCAGCAGCGACACCACCAGCGCGATGAGACCCAGCGCACCGCCGCCGAGCACCAGCCCGCCGCCCATGCCGGGCCCGCCGCCGGAGGAGACCCGATCCGGATCGATCTGCATACCTTCGTTGAAGGTCATCGTGCTAGCTCCCGTCTGCGGGTCGCCTCGATACTGCGGCAGGACATGAGGATTGGACGGATCGGAAATCCGCCGTCTTACAGCTTGGCACGGGGAGGTGGATATCGGTTTCCACTCGGGCGACGTGTCTCTCTACGATGGACCCGGCGCCTGTCACTCTCCGGCGCCTCGAATCCGTCGAAAGGACTCCCGTGCTGCGCACCCACTTGGCTGGTTCGCTGCGAAGCGAGCACGCCGGTCAGACCGTCACCCTCACCGGTTGGGTGGCCCGGCGGCGAGACCACGGTGGCGTGATCTTCATCGATCTGCGCGACGCGTCGGGTGTCTCGCAGGCGGTGTTCCGGGAGGGCGAGCCCGCCGAGCAGGCGCACAGGCTGCGCAACGAGTACTGCGTGCGGATCACCGGCGTGGTCGAGGACCGGCCCGAGGGCAGCGGCAACCCGAACCTGCCGACCGGTCAGATCGAGGTGAACGTCTGCGAGCTCGAGGTGCTCAACGAGGCCGCGCCGCTGCCGTTCCAGCTGGACGAGACCCCCGGCGAGGAGGCCCGGCTCAAATACCGCTACCTGGATCTGCGCCGCGAGGGGCCCGGACATGCCATCCGGCTGCGGTCCAAGGTCAATGCCGCCGCCCGCGACGTGCTGGCCAAGCATGCCTTCGTCGAGGTCGAGACGCCGACCATGACCCGGTCCACCCCGGAGGGCGCGCGCGACTTCCTGGTGCCCGCGCGCTTGCAGCCGGGCAAGTTCTACGCGCTGCCACAGAGCCCGCAGCTGTTCAAGCAGCTGCTGATGGTCGCCGGTGTCGAGCGGTACTACCAGATCGCGCGCTGCTACCGCGACGAGGACTTCCGCGCCGACCGTCAGCCGGAGTTCACCCAGCTCGACATCGAGATGAGCTTCGTCACCCAGGAGGATGTGATCCTGCTGGCCGAGGACATCCTGGTGGCGCTGTGGAAGCTCATCGGCCACGAGATCGAGACGCCGATCCCGCACATGACCTACGCCGAGGCCATGCGCCGCTTCGGCACCGACAAGCCGGACCTGCGCTTCGGCGTCGAGATCACCGAGATGGCGGAGTACTTCAAGGACACGCCGTTCCGGGTGTTCCAGTCGCCGTACGTCGGCGCGGTGGTCATGCCCGGCGGGGCGAGCCAGCCGCGCCGCCAGCTCGACGCCTGGCAGGAGTGGGCCAAGCAGCGCGGCGCGAAGGGGCTGGCCTACGTGCTCATCGGTGAGGACGGCGAGCTCAGCGGTCCGGTCGCCAAGAACCTGAGCGAGGCCGAGCGTGAGGGCCTGGCCAAGTTCGTGGGCGCGAACCCGGGCGACTGCGTGTTCTTCGCCGCCGGTGAGGCCAAGTCCAGCCGTGCCCTGCTGGGTGCGGCGCGCGGGGAGATCGCCCGCAAGTGCGGTCTCATCGACGAGAACGAGTGGGCCTTCGTCTGGGTGGTGGACGCGCCCATGTTCGAGCCCGCCGCCGACGCCACCGCCAGCGGCGATGTGGCGTTGGGCCATTCGGCCTGGACCGCGGTGCATCACGCGTTCACCTCGCCCAAGCCGGAATTCCTGGACACCTTCGACACCGATCCGGGTGCGGCGCTGGCCTACGCCTACGACATCGTCTGCAACGGCAACGAGATCGGCGGCGGCTCCATCCGCATCCACCGCGGCGACGTGCAGGAGCGGGTGTTCAAGGTGATGGGCATCAGCCACGAGGAGGCGCAGGAGAAGTTCGGCTTCCTGCTCGACGCCTTCCAGTACGGCGCCCCGCCGCACGGCGGCATCGCCTTCGGCTGGGACCGCATCACCGCCCTGCTGGCCGGTGTCGACTCCATCCGCGAGGTCATCGCCTTCCCCAAGTCCGGCGGCGGCGTCGACCCCCTCACCGACGCCCCCACCCCGATCACCCCGCAGCAGCGCAAGGAAGCGGGCCTGGACGTGAAGGTCGACGAGAACGGCGTGCCGATCGTCGAGGGCAAGAAGTAGCCGCTCCTCTGAGCATGAAACGCGCGGCGGGTGTCCACACCCGCCGCGCGTTTCCGCTTATCCGTGTGTTCGGCTCTTACAGCGGGGCGACCAGGCCGCCGGTCAGGGTGCGGTAGGCGTAGGTGACGGCGATGGCCGACACCGGACCGGCCACCAGTAGGCCCAGGCCGCAGAGCAGGGCGCCGAGGGTGGTCATGACCGCGATGACCAGGGCCAGCAGGATGGTGGGGACCGGGTTGCGGATGACGAGTTGGGCGCTGGACTTGATGGCCTCGATGGGGCTCATGTCCTGGTCGATGACGAAGTTCAGGGCGAACATGCACAGCACGCCGACGATGACGGCCGGGAAGACGCAGGCCAGGGAGGCGATGAAGCAGCCGACGAAGACGATCAGGGCGGTGAGCAGGACGTTGCCCGCGTTGACGAAGCCGAAGAAGGAAGGGAAATCGGTTGGGGTGCCGTCGGTCTCGTAGAGGGCGCCGCGGATCATGGCGGCCTGGAGCAGCCAGACCATGAGGGAGACGATGGCGAAGACCAGCAGCACCACCGACAGCGATTGCACGTCGGCGATGTTCACCAGCAGCACCACCACCAGGTAGGCGATCAGGCCGACCATGACGATGCCGAGCCACGGAACGGGATTGCGGCGGAAGCGGTCCCAGCCGTAGGCGATGGCGCGGCCGACGTCGAGCTTCTCGCCGGAGGCGTGGTGCGGTCCGCCCGGCTGGGCGGAGCCGACGGTGCCCGGTGCGCCCGGCGGACCCGACGGGGGCGCGCCGGGCGGCATCGCGCCCGGCTGCCCCGGCATGCCGCCCGGTTGAGTCGGGGCACCGTACGGTTGGCCCGCCCCGTACTGCTGGCCCGGAGCCTGGCCCGCCCCGTACTGCTGCCCCGGAGCCTGCCCCGCGCCGTACTGCTGCCCCGCGCCGTACTGCTGCCCCGCGCCGTACGGTTGTCCCGTACCGGGGGTCGGCGGCGTGCCGTAGGTCTGTCCGGTACCCGGCTGCGGTGGCTGTCCCTGCGACGCGCCCGACTGCGGGGGTTGGCCGTAGCCCGGAGGCGGCGGCATGCCGGGGCCACCCGGGGTGCCCTGGGACGGCATGGGTGGCGGCGGCTCCACGGGCTCGCTGCCGTACTGCGCCGCGCCCGGACCCTCGAACTGGGGGTAGCCGCGCGGTCCCGGCATTTCGTGTCGGCCGTGCTCGGGGCCGTGCCCCTCGCTCGCCGAATACGGTCTCGGCTCGGGGTTTTGATGGTGGCCGGAACGGGCGGGTTGCCGCTCATCGCCCTTCTGTGAGGGTGTTTCGTCCGATTCTTTCGGAGTGTCGGGCGGTGTGCCGGTCATCGTCACGGACCTTTCACATTTACCGGTTTACGGTGTGGCGCACAGCAGTTGAAGATGAGACAACCGGACCGTAATGGTTGTGTCAAGCAACCAGCGCCGTGTGGGCAAACCCTTGACACGGACACGCCGAACGACGCGCGAAAGGTTGCGCAACCGCTCGCTGAAAGTGACCTGGAGCGAGTAACTTGGGACGCGATGACCGCACTATTGGCCGAACGCGCCGCCGAAGTCGTGTCCGCGGCACAACAGTTGCTCACAAAGCGAATGGGTGCTCCGGTAAAGCTGAGTGATCCTATGGAACTCAGCGGCAGTGGTAGGACGACAGTCCTACGCGTGCGTGTTGCGGAGAACGCATTTTCACTTCCGCGAACCCTGATCATCAAGCAGGTTCGTGGTGCCGCGCAGGAGCGACGCACCGGAGGCATGGCCCCCGGCGTCGCCAGTATCGACTCGGCATTCCTCCGGGAGGCGGTGTCGTACCAGTTCACCACCGCACTCGGACGGGACCACCGACCCGGGGCGTACCTACTCGGCTACAGCCTGCCCGACCGATTGCTCATCCTGAGCGACCTCGGGGAGAACTCGCCGCTCACCGCGGTGCTCCAGGCCGGGCAGGAGCCCGCCGGGCGCAATGCCCTCATGGCATTCGCGCAGGCACTGGGCCGCATGCACGCCGCGACCGTGGGCCGCGAGGCCGATTTCGTCGCCCTGCTGCGCCGCGTCGACGTGGTGCACCGTGTGGACGGCATCGCCCAGCAGGCCGAGTCCGCCGTCGCCGAGGTGCCGCTCATGTTGCAGCGTGAACTCGGCATCGACGTACCGGGCGAGATCGCCGAACGCATCGTGCGCGGTAACCGGCTGTTCTCCGCGGGCCGCTATCGCGCGTTCAGCCCCTCCGACCTGTGCCCGGACAATGTGATCCTCAACGAGGAGGGCGCACGGTTCCTCGACTACGAGTGGGGCGGATTCCGCGACGCCACCCTCGATATCGCCTACGCCCTGGTCTCCTTCCCCGGCTGCCTCTGCGATGTCGAGCTGTCCCGCGAACGCGCGCGGCAGATGGTGGAGGCGTGGCGCTCCGAAGTGGTGGCGGTCTGGCCGTCGCTCGCCGACGACGAGGTGCTGGCCGAGCGGATTCTCGAGGCCCGGCTCATCTGGGTGTGGCTGTCGACCTACTGGTTCCTGCCCGCCGACCACACCCGCATCGCGGCCGCGCGCGAACACGGACTCTCGGTGCCGCGCTCCGCCGCCCTCATCAACCGCTGGGCCGCCCTGGCCGAGGACGCCCGCTGCATCGGCGACGACGCCCTCGGCGATTTCGCCGAGCATGTCTCGGCGACCCTCGAGGAGCACTGGGAGGAATAGCGTGCCCGGCGCGGTGCTGGCCGGCGGGTGACCGTGCGGCGCGTATCCGCGTCAGTCGAGCAGCGGCGCGGTGCGCGGCTCGATCCGCCCGCCCCGGCGCACGGCGAAGGAAGCGCCGTGGCGCACACCGGTATTCGGGTCGGCCACATCGCCGACGTAGAACCAGTCCATCTGTGCCTGCTCGGCGTCCACGTGCAGCACGCCGTAACCGTGTGAATCCACTTCGACGTAGCGCAGGTGGCGGTTCACCGACTGGAGTGCGCCCTCGGCGGCCACCGAGACGGTGCGCGGCGGGGTACGCATGATGTCGCCGACACTCTGCGAGGTCACCGACGGCACGATGAACTCCGCGCCCGCCGTGGGGCTCGCCGGGTAGGTGGCGGCGTCCAGCGGCAGGTCGGCGGCCCAGGAGGAATGGATATCGCCGGTCAGGAACACCACATCGCCGACCTGATTGTCGGTGATCGCGGTGAGCAGGCGCGCGCGGTCGGCGGTGTAGCCGTCCCACTGATCCAGGTTGGCGGGAATGCCGCCCTCCGGAAGGCCGATGAGCTGGGTGAGCGCGGCGGTGGTGGCGGGATCCAGCGGCGGGAAGACCAGCGGCGCGATCATGACCGGATTGCCGACCAGCTTCCAGGTCACCGGTGCGGACACCAAACCATTGGTGACCCAGTCCATTTGGGCCGGACCGGTGATGCTGCGATCGGGAGCGTCCACCTGACGCCAGCCGGGCCCGGCCTGCACCTGCTCGCTGCGGTAGCTGCGCAGATCCAGCATGGACAACTCCGCCAGGGTGCCGAACCGCAGTCGCCGGTAGAGGCGGCCGTCGCCGCCCGAGCGCACCGGCATCCACTCCAGGTACGCCCGCAGTGCCGCCGCCCGGCGCTCCTGCCAATCGCCCTCCGCGCCCGGCGTGTGGTTCTCCGCACCGCCCGCCCACGCGTCGTTGGCGGTCTCGTGGTCGTCCCAGATGCAGATGAACGGCAAGGCGGCGTGCAGGCTCGCCAGATCGGGGTCGGTCTTGTACTGGGCGTGGCGAATGCGGTAGTCGGCCAGCGAGACGATCTCGTTCGCGGGCTGGTGCAGCCGCGCGGAGCCGAGTCGGCCGCCGTATTCGCCCGCCGCGTACTCGTAGAGGTAGTCCCCTAGATGGATGACGGCGTCGAGATCGGTGCGGGTGGCCAGGTGCCGGTAGGCGCTGAAGAATCCGGCCTCCCAGTTGGCGCAGGAGGCGACGCCGAAGCGCAACCGGTCGGGGGTGTGACCGGGGTCGGGGGCGGTGCGGGTGCGGCCGACCGGCGAACTCTGGTCCAGGGCGGTGAAGCGGTAGTGGTAGTCGCGGCCCGCGGCCAGGCCCGAGACGTCCACCTTCACGGTGTGATCGGAATCGGCGGTGGCCGTGTGGGTGCCGGAGGCGACGATCGTGCCGAACCCCTCATCGTCGGCCACCTCCCAGCGGACCCGCACCGGGTCGCCCAGGCCGGAGCCGGGGGTGGCCTCGGCCGACGGGGTGACGCGGGTCCACAGGATCACCCCGTCCGGCAGCGGATCGCCGGAGGCCAGACCGTGCTGGAACACCGGATGCGCGGCGTGGGCGGGGGCCGTGGTGAGCAGGGTGGCCGCGACGGCCGCGGTGCTGCCCTTGAGTACGGTGCGTCGGTCGAGCCGGGCGGAGTTGATCTCGGGGAGAGGCACGGCAACGATCTCACCCGATCGGTATGCCGGAGGCAAACTTGGACGCGTGAATTATTGGTGACGGGGTGCGGACCTGCGCGTCCGGATGTGTCGGGGCGCCTCGGTAGGGTTTCGCCTGTGAGTGAAGGGCTGTTCGACGCACCAGGGGCCGAGCCGGTGTCCGACGAGTTCACCTCGTCCTCGCCCACCGCCGATCGCTTCGCACCCCTGGCCGTGCGCATGCGGCCGCGGAGTCTGGACGAAGTCGTCGGGCAGCGGCACCTGCTCGGCGCGGGATCGCCGCTGCGCCGGCTCATCGAGGGCTCCGGCGCGGCCTCGGTGCTGCTGTTCGGCCCGCCCGGCACCGGCAAGACCACCCTCGCCTCGCTCATCTCGCAGGCCACCGGGCGGCGCTTCGAGGCGCTGTCCGCATTGTCGGCGGGGGTGAAGGAGGTGCGCGCGGTCATCGACGTGGCGCGGCGGCGGCTGCTGCACGGCGAGCAGACCGTGCTGTTCATCGACGAGGTGCACCGGTTCTCCAAGACCCAGCAGGACGCCCTGCTCGCCGCCGTCGAGAACCGCATCGTGCTGCTGGTGGGCGCGACCACCGAGAATCCGTCGTTCTCCGTGGTGTCGCCGTTGCTGTCGCGTTCGCTGGTGCTGCAACTGCAATCGCTCACCGCCGACGAGGTGCGCGAGGTGCTGCGCCGGGCGGCCGCGGATCCGCGCGGTCTGGCGGGGGAGTACACCGTCACCGACGCGGCGCTCGACCACATCGTCCGCATCGCGGGCGGCGACGCCCGGCGCGCGCTCACCGCCCTGGAGGCCTCCGCCGAATCCTCGCTGGACGGCACGGTCGACGTGGATCTGGTGGAGGCCAGCGTCGACAAGGCCGCCGTCCGCTACGACCGCGCCGGTGACCAGCATTACGACGTCATCAGCGCCTTCATCAAATCCCTGCGCGGCTCTGATGTGGACGCCGCCCTGCACTACCTGGCCCGCATGATCACCGCGGGCGAGGATCCGCGATTCATCGCCCGCCGCTTGATGATCCAGGCCAGTGAGGAGGTCGGCATGGCCGACCCCACCGCGCTGCAGACCGCCGTGGCCGCGGCACAGGTCGTCCAGCTCGTCGGCATGCCCGAGGCGCAACTCGCGCTCACCCAGGCCACCATCCACATCGCCACCGCCCCCAAATCCGGCGGCGTGGTCAAGGCCATCGGCAAGGCCATGTCCGATATCTCCGCGGGCAAGGCGGGCGCGGTGCCCCCGCATCTGCGCGACGGCCACTACTCCGGAGCCAAGGTCCTGGGAAACGCCCAGGGCTACAAGTACCCCCACGACCACCCCGACGGCGTCCTCACCCAGCAGTACCCACCCGACGAACTGATCGGCGTCGACTACTACGAGCCCACCGACCACGGCTACGAACGCGAGATCGGTTCCCGTGTCACCAAACTGCGCCGCATCGTCCGCGGCGGCTGACGCGGAGCCGCGTCGAGTGCACGTCCTGGCCGTCCGCCGGTTCGGCCCCGCGCGGACTACGCGCCAACGAGCCCGTTCCCGAGTGCGATCTTCTCGATGTCCCGCGGGGTGCCCGCCATGATGTCGCGCACGTGCGCGGTGATGAGTTCGACCGGCCAGTTCCACCAGGCCGCGCGGAGCAGCCGGGCGACGTCCTCGTCGGGGTAGCGCTGTTTGACCGGCTGGGCCGGGTTGCCGCCGACGACGGTGTAGGGCGGGACGTCGGCGGTGACGACCGCGCCGGTGGCGATGATGGCACCGTCGCCGATGCGGACGCCGGGCATGATCAGGGTGTTGTAGCCGAACCAGACGTCATTGCCGACGACGGTGTCGCCCTTGCTGGGGATGGACGTGAGGATGTCCATGGTCTCCTCGGCCCAGGTGCCGCCGAAGATGGTGAAGGGGAAGGTGGACACGCCCAGGGTGGGGTGGTTGGCCCCGGCCATGATGAAACGGGTGCCGGTGGCGATCGCGCAGAATTTGCCGATCACCAGTTTCTCCGGGCCGAAGGCGTAGAGCACATTGCGGTTCTCGAAGTCGGTGGCCGCGTCCGGATCGTCGAAGTAGGTGTAGTCGCCGACCTCGATCTTGTCGGACTCGACATGCGGCTTCAGGAAGACGGTCCGGTCGGTGTGTGGCAGCGGGAAGGGCGTTGATGGGTCCGGAATCACAGTCACCGGGCGATGGTAGCCATCCGGCGGTGGTCGCCGAAAACCCGCTGGACCGGCAACGGTAGGCTGGATAGTTGTGCAGACCCACGAGATTCGACGGCGCTTCCTGGAGCATTTCGTTCGTGCCGGACACACCGAGGTACCCAGTGCCTCGCTGGTCCTGCCCGACCCCAACCTGCTGTTCGTCAACGCGGGCATGGTCCAGTTCAAGCCGTATTTCCTGGGCCAGGAGGCACCGCCGTACACCCGGGCGACCAGCGTGCAGAAGTGCGTGCGCACCGGTGATATCGAAGAGGTGGGCGTCACCACCCGGCACAACACGTTCTTCCAGATGGCGGGCAACTTCTCCTTCGGCGACTACTTCAAGGAGGGGGCCATCACCCTCGCCTGGGAGCTGATCACCAAGTCCCAGGAGGAGGGCGGCTTCGGCTTCGATCCCGAGCGCATCTGGGTCACCGCCTACGAATCCGATCCGGAGGCGGCCGAGATCTGGCACCGCGTCGCCGGCATTCCGACCGAGCGCATCCAGTTCCGCGACGGCAAGGACAACTACTGGGATATGGGTGTGCCCGGTCCCGGCGGCCCCTGCTCGGAGATCTACTACGACCGCGGTCCGGAATACGGCGAGGAGGGCGGCCCGGTCGCCGACGAGGACCGCTACCTCGAGATCTGGAATCTGGTGTTCATGCAGGACATCCGCGGTGAGCAGAGCCCCAAGCAGGGGTTCAAGCCGGTCGGATCGCTGCCCAAGAAGAACATCGACACCGGTATGGGCGTCGAGCGCGTCGCCATGCTGTTGCAGGGCGTGGAGAACGTCTACGAGACCGATCTGCTGCGCCCCATCATCGACAAGGCCGAAGAGCTGACCGGCCGCTCCTACGGCGTGGAACACGCCGACGACGTGCGTTTCCGCGTGATCGCCGACCATGTGCGCAGCTCCGCCATGCTCATTGCCGACGGCGTGAACCCGGGCAACGACGGCCGCGGCTACGTGCTGCGCCGCCTGCTGCGCCGCATCGTGCGCTCGGCCCGCCTGCTCGGCGCGGAGAAGCCGGTGATGGCCGAATTCATGAAGGTCGTCAGCGATCTCATGGCGCCGTCGTATCCGGAGCTGTCCACCGACTACAAGCGCATCGAGACGGTGGCCGTCGGCGAGGAGACCGCCTTCCTCAAGACGCTGAACACCGGCTCCAAGCTGTTCGACGAGACCGTCGAGCAGGTGAAGGCCAAGGGCGGCAGGAAGATCGCCGGTTCGGACGCCTTCACATTGCACGACACCTATGGTTTCCCGATCGATCTGACCCTGGAGATGGCGTCGGAGGCCGGGCTCGAGGTGGACGAGGCGGGTTTCCGCTCGCTGATGGCCGAGCAGCGTCAGCGCGCCAAGGAGGACGCGGCCGCGCGCAAGCACGCGCACGCGGATCTGTCGATCTACAAGGAACTGGTCGATCGGGGCGCGACCGAGTTCACCGGGTTCGACGAGTTGACCTCGGAGGCCACGGTGTTGGCGTTGATCGCCGATGGGGTGCGGGTGCCGGTGGCCGAGGCCGGGTCCGAGGTCGAGGTGATCCTGGACCGCAGCCCGCTGTATGCCGAGGCCGGTGGTCAGATCGCCGATCGCGGCACCATCACCTCCTCGCACGGGGTGAAGGTGCGTGTCAATGATGTGCAGAAGATCGCCAAGAAGCTGTGGGTGCACAAGGCCACCGTCGAGGCCGGGCAGCTCACCGAGGGCGATACCGTGCTGGCCCAGGCCGATCCGGCGTGGCGGCGCGGCGCGACCCAGGGCCATTCGGGCACGCATATGGTGCACGCCGCGCTGCGGCAGGTGCTCGGCCCCAACGCGGTGCAGGCCGGTTCGCTCAACAAGCCCGGCTACCTGCGGTTCGACTTCAACTGGCAGGGCCAGCTGTCCGAGCAGCAGAAAGCCGATATCGAGGCCGTGTCCAATGACGCGGTGGGCGCGGATTACGCGGTGAACACCTTTGTCACCGATCTGCCCAAGGCCAAGCAGATGGGCGCGCTGGCGCTGTTCGGGGAGAACTACGGCGACGAGGTGCGCGTGGTGGAGATCGGCGGGCCGTTCTCCATGGAGTTGTGCGGTGGTACGCACGTGGCGCATTCCTCGCAGATCGGTCCGATCACCGTGCTCGGTGAGTCCTCGGTCGGGTCCGGTATCCGCCGCGTGGAAGCCTTCGTCGGGCTCGACTCGTACCAGTATCTGGCCAAGGAGCGGGCGCTGCTGGCCGGTGTCGCCTCTTCGTTGAAGGTGCCCTCGGAAGAGGTGCCCGCGCGGGTGGAGCAGTTGGTGGAGCGGCTCAAGGTCGCCGAGAAGGAACTCGAGCGCACCAAGATGGCCGCGGTGCTGTCCTCGGCGGGGACGTTCGTGGACGCCGCGCAGCGTATCGGTGAGGTGCTGCTGGTCGCCGAGGCCGCGCCCGAGGGCGTGGGCGCGGGTGATCTGCGCACTCTGGTCTCCGATATCAAGGGCCGTTTCGGCACCCAGCCCGCCGTGGTGGTGCTGCTCGGTAATGCCGACGGCAAGGTGCCGTTCGTGGTCGCGGTGACCAAGGCCGCCCAGGAACTCGGTATCAAGGCCGGTGACCTGGTCGGCTCCTTCGGACCCAGCATCGCCGGACGCGGTGGCGGCAAGCCGGAGATGGCGCAGGGCGCGGGCTCCGACCCGTCGGGAATCGCGGCCGGGCTGGCCGCGGTGCGCGCGCGGGTGGCCGAGCTCGCGGGCTGATGGCCGAATCCGATTCACCCCGGCCGGGCGTCCACGGCGACGCCCGACCCGCACCGGGCGCGCATGCGCCGCGGGCCGAATCCGGCGCGGCTCCGGGCCGGGACACACCGGACGCGCCGCGTCGTGAACCGGCCGCCGGATCGGCGTCGGCGACAGCACCGTCACGTCCCGACCTCGCCCGGGATCCGGGCCGAGGGCGGCGGATCGGCATCGATGTCGGCACCGTGCGCATCGGCGTCGCGGCCTCGGATCCCGACGGCATCCTCGCCACGCCCGTGGAAACCGTGCACAGGGCGAAACAGATACCCAAGGGTGCGATTGCCCCCGAACTCATCCGCATTGCGGATATTGTGCGGGAGTACGAGGCCGTCGAGGTGATCGTCGGTCTGCCGCGCACGCTGCGCGGCGAGAACGGATCGTCGGCCAAGCTCGCCACCGTATTCGCTGAGCGTTTGCGGCGACTGATAGCTCCCGTGCCGGTGCGGCTTTCCGACGAACGTTTGACTACGGTGTCAGCTGCACGCGCGTTGCGGGACAGTGGAGTTCGCGCGCGTGGGCAGCGGCGGGTCATCGATCAGGCGGCCGCCGTATCGATCCTGCAAGGCTGGTTGGACGAACGGAGTGCGCTTGTGAAGTCGGTCGACCGCGGGGATGATGCATGACGGACCGCTGGACTCGAGCCGAGGAACGCTACCGGCAGGACGCCGAGCGTCGATACCGTCGCGACGATCTCGACTGGGACGACGTGGCCGACGACTACGAGGACGACACCACCGTCATCCCGCGCTACACGGACGCCGACGAGCCGCCGCGCCCGAACACCATGCGGCGCGCCGGGGACCGGTCCCGGCGTGCCGAATCCGGCTCGGAGACAGGTGCGTCCGGACGGCGCGCGGGTGCGCGTGGCGGTGCCGCGGGCGGACGCCCCGGCTCCCGCTCGGGGGCGCAGCGCGGCCGCCGCTCCTCACGGGTGGCCTCGCGCAAGGCGGCCGAGCGCAAGCGGCGGCGGCGCAATATCTGGATCTTCAGCTTCGTCTTCGCCGTACTGTTCGCCGGCGCTGCCGGATTCGCGCTGCTGAAGGTGATGAACCGGTACACCCCGCCGGAGGATTTCGCCGGACCGACCGGTCCGGCCGCGGTGGTCCGCGTGCATCCCGGCGAAACCGCAAGCGATATCGCCGAAACCATGTACGACAAGGGCATCGTCGCCAGTACGGCCGCCTTCTACGAGGCCGCGGTCAAGAGCGACGGCATGAACTCGCTGCAACCCGGCTTCTACGCCATCCCGACCCACAGCCCGGCCGCCGACGCGGTGGCGGCCCTGGTCGGCAACTCCTCGCGGGTCGGCAATGTGGTGCTGTCCGAGGGACGACAACTGCACGACTCCACCGATGTGCACACCGGCGCGCGCAAGGACGGCATCTACCGCAAGATCGCCGACGCCAGCTGCATATCGGACAAGTGCGTCAGCTATGAGCAGCTGGAGGCGGCGGGCGCGGGCGATCCGGTCGCGCTCGGGGTGCCGGAATGGGCGCTGGAACGGGTGCGCACCGTACCCGACCGCACCCGTCAGCTGGAGGGCCTGATCGCCGCGGGCACCCTGGACTTCGATCCCAGCGGCACCCCGGAACAGATCCTGAAGCAGCTGGTGTCGGAGAGCGCCGCGCGCTACGAGGAGACCGGCCTGCTGCAATCCGGTGACGCCAACGGACTCACCCCGTACGAGACCCTGGTCGCCGCCTCGCTGGTGGAGCGCGAAGCCCTGCCGAACGATATGTCGAAGGTGGCGCGGGTCATCGTGAACCGCCTGGAGGTGGGGCAGCCGCTGCAATTCGACTCCACGGTCAACTACACCCTCGACAAGACCGAGGTCGCCACCACCGACGCCGACCGGGCCCGCGAGACACCGTGGAACACCTACGCCATGTCCGGCCTGCCCGCCACGCCGATCTCCGCGCCGTCGCTGGATGCGTTGCGCGCCATGGAGAACCCCGAACCGGGGCCGTGGCTGTACTTCGTGACCATCGACAAGCAGGGGACCACCCTGTTCACCGAGAGCTACGGTGAGCACCTGCGCAATATCACCAAGGCCCAAGAAAGTGGAATTCTCGACAGTGGACGGTGAGGTTCGCCGGGCGGCCGTGCTGGGCAGCCCGATATCGCATTCCCGCTCGCCGCAGCTGCACCTGGCGGCATACCGTGCGCTCGGTCTGGACTGGACCTATGAGCGCGTCGAGTGCACCGCGGAGCAGCTGCCCGGATTCGTCGACGGGCTCGGACCCGAATGGGTGGGCCTGTCGGTGACCATGCCCGGCAAGGTCGCGGCCCTCGACTACGCCACCGAGCGCACCGACCGGGCCGAACTCGTCGGCTCCGCCAACACCCTGGTGCGCACCGACACCGGGTGGCGCGCGGACTGCACCGATGTGGACGGGGTGCGCGGGGCGCTCGAGGGCGGCGGTGTCGCGGAGGTGGCGCGGGCGGTGGTGCTCGGCGCGGGCGGCACCGCGCGACCCGCCTTGCTGGCGCTGGCCGACCTGGGCGCGCACACCGTCACCATTGTCGCCCGGGACCGGGGGCGGGCGGCCGACACCCTGGATCTGGCGGCGCGGCTCGGCATGTCGGCCGAGGTCATCGGCTTCGACCCGGAGGCACTGGGTTTCGTGTGCTCCGACGTCGATGCCGTGGTCAGCACGGTGCCCGCGGCCGCGGCGGCGACCGTGGCGGACGCGGTGGCGCAGGCGCCGGTGGTGCTCGACGCCATCTACGACCCGTGGCCCACCCCGCTCGCCGAGGCCGTGGCGCACGCCGGGCACACCGTGGTGAGCGGACTGGAGATGCTGCTGAACCAGGCATACGGCCAGGTGGAGCAGTTCACCGGGAAGCCGGCTCCGCGGGCGGCGATGGCGGCCGCGCTGGAATCGTGAGCGCCGTCCTCACCGTCGCCGCGCTGCGCGAATGAGCGAAATTCTGTAACGGGTTCCAGTTCAGTGCCGGGGCCGGACAGGCTAGGGTGATCGACATGAATGCGTGGGTGTTGCGCGCCGTGGGTCTCGGAGCGCTGACCGTGGTGCTGCGTACCGTGCTCGGCTTCGCCATGGTGTATTGGCCGACCAACGGCTCCTGGATGCGCCCCCTGGGCCTGCTCGTCCTCATCGCCGCCGTCATCGCCTGGGGCTACCTCGACGGCCGCGCCGACGCCACCTCCGGGACCGGCGACGACCTCACCATGCGCTGGCTGAAGGCGGGGCTGGCGGGCGGCATCGGCGGTGGCGCGGTGGCCTGGCTGCTCGACTTCCTGCCCGAGTTCGACCTCGGCGATCAAGGGCTGCTGTTCGAGCTCACCTTCGGGGCGTCGTTCATCATCCTGCTGATCTTCATCCCCGGTGTGCTCGGCGTGGCCCTCGGCCGCTACCTGGTGCGCCGCAAGGAGAACGGCGGCGGTTCGGACGCCGACACCGGTTCCGAGGCCGACACCATCGCACTGACCAAGGACTCCGCCAACGCCTGAGCGACGAACGCTTGCCGGCCGCCCCACGCTCGCGCGCGGGCGGCCGTGTCGTTTGCGGTGTTCGGCCATCGGCGGTTCCGCGGACGTGGAAGGGGCCGCGGAACCTTCTCAGAGCAGAATCGCTCCGCCGGCGGGGTTCTCGTTGCGGGCGACCGCGGAGTAGGCGGCGGCCATGAGCGAGGGGTCCGGGCCCTCCAGGCGGCCCGGCTTGGCGAGGCCGTCCAGGATCACGAAGCGGATGACGCCGGAACGGGTCTTCTTATCGGTCTGCATGGACTTCAGCAGTTCCGGCAGCGCTTCGGCGTCGTAGCTGATCGGCAGGCCGATGCTGGACAGGATGGCCGCGTGGCGGTCGGCGGTGGCATCGTCGAGGCGGCCCGCCAGCCGGCCCAGTTCGGCGGCGAACACCAGGCCGACGGAGACCGCCGCACCGTGCCGCCAGCGGTAGCGCTCCCGGCGCTCGATGGCGTGGCCCAGCGTGTGGCCGTAGTTCAGGATTTCGCGGAGATCGGATTCCTTCAGGTCGGCGGCCACCACATCGGCCTTGACCTGGATGGCGCGGCGGATCAGTTCGGGCAGCACCTCGCCGGTCGGGTCGAGCGCGGCCTGCGGATCACGCTCCACCAGGTCGAGAATGACCGGATCGGCGATGAATCCGGCCTTGATGATCTCGGCCATGCCCGCGATGATCTCGTTGCGCGGCACGGTTTCCAGCGTGGCCAGGTCGACCATGACGGCCGACGGCTCGTGGAAGGAGCCGACCAGATTCTTGCCCGCCTCGGTGTTGATGCCGGTCTTGCCGCCGACCGCCGCGTCCACCATGGCCAACAGGGTGGTGGGAACGTGGACGATGCTCACGCCGCGCATCCAGGTGGCGGCCACGAAACCGGCCAGATCGGTGGCCGCGCCGCCGCCCAGGCTGATCACGACGTCCTTGCGGGTCAACCCGATCCGGCCCAGCACCTCCCAGCAGAACCCGGCCACCGCCAGATCCTTACCGGCCTCGGCGTCCGGAATCTCGACCCGGTGCGCGTCGACCCCCTTGTCGGCCAGGGCCTGCCGCACCACCTCGGCGGTCTCGGCCAGCGGCGGCTGATAGAAGATGGCCACGGTCCGCACGCCGGACCTCCCGGTCACCTGCTCGACCAGATCGCCCAGCAGTCCGCGCCCGATGATCACCGGATACGGGTCGGCCGTGCGGACGTCGATACGGGTCGGCTCGCTCATCAGTGCTCCGATTCTTCTCGTGCGAATTGTGCTGGGCTCTCACCCGGGTCCCGCTGCTCGGCCCGCGTCTCCCGGGCCCGCCGCGCCCGCGCCCGTCGAGCCCGCGCCCGCCGGGAACGGCTCGGCGGAGGGGAGTCGGCCGCACCCGGCCCATCGGCCCCGCCGGGTGCGTTGGGCGTACCGGGTGCGTTGGGCGTACCGGGTGCGTTGGGCGTACCGGGTGCGTTGGGCGCACCGGGTCCGTCGGCCGCACCGTGTCCGTCGGGCGTACCGGGTGCGTTGGGCGTACCGGGTGCGTCGGGCGTACCGTGTCCGTCGGCCGCACCGTGTCCGTCGGGCGTACCCGGCCCGCTGGGCGCACCCGGCGTTTCAGCGATGTTCGGGGTAGCGGTGCCGCTCGGTGTGTCTGCGTCATGCGGGCCACGCGGCCCAACGGTGGCACCGGCGGTGTCTGCCGGGAAGCCCGCCGCCGTGTGCGCGACTATCGGTCCGCCCGCACTGTCCGACCGTCGGCGGTCGGCCGAATCCCGGTCGCCGCCGGGTGTATTCACGGTGGCCCGGCGGGAATCGCCGGGTGTGTGGGCGTGGGCCTGGGGGGAATCGGATGCGTGGTCGGCTCGCGTCGTGCTGTCACGGTGATGTTCACGGCCGTGGGCTGATTCATCGTTGCCGCCGGGCGCGGTGGCGGTGGCCCGGCCGGGGGTGCCGAACTCTTCCGACGGTGCCTGCCGTGGCTCGGTCGGTGTCGGCTGTGTCCGCGTCGCGGTGTCTTGGTGTGCCGAATGAACCCGTGATCCTGTGGCTGATCCGGATGTCGTTGCGGCGGCGGGTATTCCGGTTTCCGCCGACGTTGTCTCGGCCGGTGCGACGGTGGCGGCCGGGCCGGTGGGGCGCGTCGCGCGTCGCGATCGGCGGCGGCCGGTGGGACGGGCGGGATTCGTTATGCCGTCGCCGGAGCCGCCCGCGCTCGTGTCGGTCGGTGCATTGGAGGTGGTTCGCGCGTCGGCGGCGGTGGGTGCGTCGGCCGCGGTTGGTGCGTCGGTCGGGACTGGCGTGGCAGTTGTGGAGGCCGTGGCGGTGATCGTGCCGGGCGCGGATGTCGCGGTGGGCGCTGCGGTCGTGGCCCCGGCGCTGCCGCTCGTGGCCCCGGCGCTGCCGCTCGTGGTCGCGGCGCTGCCGCTCGTGGTTGCCTCGTGGTTGCGGCGGCGACGTGAGCGGCGGTTGCGGCGTTTGCGCTTCGGAGCGGCGTCGGGGGCGCCTTCGGTGCTCGGGCCGGACGCTTGATCGCTGTGGTGGGCGGCCCGGGCGGATGAGCGGGCGGAATCCGAATCCGCTACGGCGGCAGGTGGAGTCGTGCCGAGTGCGGCGGTGGGCGCAGCTGCGCTGGACGAGTCCGACGTGGCCGAGGTCGATGTGGCCGGGCCGGAGTCGGCCGGATCAGCGGTGGCCGGGGACGAGGTGGCGGCGTCGGCGGCCGCCGCGGTGGTCTGCGCGTCGCCGCGGCGGCGGCCGCGTCGGCGTCGGCGGCGGGCTCGGGAGCGGCCGCTCGGGGCGGGGCCGGTGGGTTCGGTGGGGGCCGGCTTCTCGGTGGGTTCGATGCCTAGCTTGGCCAGGATCATCCGGACGACGCGGCCGGGGCTGCGGCCGTCGGTGCGGACGCGGATGGTCGCCACCTCGCGGTAGAGGGGGCGGCGGATCTTCATGAGTTCGCGGTACTTCGCGGCCGGATCGTCGCCGGTGAGCAGGGGGCGGTTGGTGCTGGCCCCGGTGCGCCGGAGCCCTTCGCCCACACTGATTTCCAGGTAGATGACGGTGCGGCCGCGCAGCACCTCGCGGGTGGCGGCGGACAGCACCGACCCACCGCCGAGGGAGATGACCCCGTGCCGGGCGAGCACGGCGTCGCGGACCACCTCTTCCTCGATCCGACGAAACTCGGGTTCACCGTCGGCGGCGAAGATCTCCGGGATGGTGCGCCCGGTGCGCTCCTCGATACCGGCATCGGTGTCGTAGAGCTCCAGGCCCAGTTCGCGGGCCAGCTTGCGGCCGATGGTCGACTTGCCGGCACCGGGCGGACCGACCAGCACCACCGAGAGCGCGTGCGCCGCATTCCCGGTCGTCGATTCCGTCTCCGTCGGGGCCGCCGCGGCGGCCTCCGACGGATCGGTCGCATCGGTCACTGCGGTGTATTGCCCGGAATATGCGGCCGGGCGTTGATGCGCTTCAGGTAGCTGTTGAGGTTGTCGACGGTCTCGGCCAGCGAGTCGCCCCCGAACTTCTCCAGCGCGGCCTGCGCGACCACCAGGGCCACCATGGCCTCGGCCACCACACCCGCGGCGGGCACGGCGCACACATCGGAGCGCTGGTGAATGGCCACCGCCTCGCCGCCGGTGGACATATCGACGGTGGACAGCGCCCGCGGCACCGTGGAGATGGGCTTCATGGCCGCGCGCACCCGCAGCGCCTCGCCATTGGTCATCCCGCCCTCGAGTCCGCCCGCGCGGTTGGAGGAGCGCAGCACGCCGTCGGGGCCGGGCTTCATCTCGTCGTGCGCCTGGCTGCCGCGGCGGCGCGCGGTCTCGAAACCGTCACCCACCTCGACACCCTTGATGGCCTGAATACCCATGAGGGCGGCCGCGAGTCGCGCGTCGAGACGGTCCTGGCCGCTGATGAACGAACCCAGGCCGATGGGCAGGCCCTCGACCACGACCTCCACCACACCGCCGAGGGTGTCGCCGTCCTTCTTGGCGGCCTCGATCTCGGCGATCATGGCGGCCTCGGCGTCGGCGTCGAACGCGCGCACCGGGCTGGCGTCGATGGCGTCGAGATCGGCGGCGGTCGGCACCACGCCGGTGGTGTCGGCCGCGGTGCCGATGGAGACCACATGCGAGATCACCTCGACCCCGAGGGCCTGGCGCAGGAAGTTCTTGGCCACGGTGCCCGCGGCGACGCGCGCGGCGGTCTCGCGGGCGCTGGCGCGCTCGAGCACATTGCGGGCGTCGTCGAAGCCGTACTTGAGCATGCCCGAGTAGTCGGCGTGCCCGGGCCGCGGCCGGGTGAGCGGGGCGTTGCGTGCCAGCTCGGCCAGTTCGGCCTCGTCCACCGGGTCGGCGGACATGACCTGGGTCCACTTGGGCCACTCGGAGTTGGCCACCTCGATGGCGACCGGGCCGCCCATGGTCTTGCCGTGGCGCACACCGCCGACCATGGTGACCGCGTCGGCCTCGAATTTCATGCGTGCACCGCGGCCGTAGCCGAGGCGGCGCCGGGCCAGCTGCGCGGCTACATCGGCGGAGGTCACCTCGACACCGGCCACCATCCCCTCGAGGATTGTGACGAGAGCAGGGCCATGGGATTCTCCGGCAGTTATCCAGCGCAACACGGGCACCATCTTTCCATGAGAATGCCGCTGCCCCGACACGCGGTCCGGCATACGGCGACGTCAGCGTGTCAGCATGATCGCCGCCACACTCGCCGCGCACATGGCGGCACCGTGCGCGAGGGGCGCGAGCGGGGCCGCGTCGCCCGCACGGGTGCCGCTCGGTCGGCTCCTGCGCGCGAGGCGGTCCGGTCCCGCCCGCCCGGTGTGGCCTACCGAAACCACCCGCCCGGCGGGGCCCAGTCGTTCGTGAGCGTGGGGACGTGGTTCGTGAGTGTGTGGACCGCGGGACAGCGGTCGCCGGGCGAGCAGCGCTCCCGTGCCCGCCAGGGCCGTGAGCAGTGGTGCGCCCACCGCCGCCCACGTCCACGCCGATGCCCCCGCGAGTGCGCACGCAGCGCCCAGGCCGAGCGCGAGTTTCACGTCACCGGCCCCGAGCGCGGTCGGCATCGCGAGATGAACGAGCGCGTAGGGAAGTGCGAGTAGCAGTGCACCCGCCAGCGCGATCGGCCATCGCCCGTCGAGCCACGCGTAGCCGAGCACCAGTGCCGCGCCCGGCAGCGTCAACGCGTTCGGAAGCCGTCGGTGGCGCAGGTCGGCGGCACTGAGCGCAGCGCACCAGAGGAGCAGTCCGAGCAGCGGGATCGTGTCCATGCCCCCGAGCATCCCGCGCCGTGGCCCGGTGTGGGCGGCGCGAACGCGAAATGTGGATAACCAGTTCAGATGTGAACAACCCCTGCTGCGACCTGGCGAATCCACGTGTTGCGGGTCGGTGTCGCCGCGCGTCGGCTGTAACTTGGACGCATGGCTGATCACGATCCGGGCCCGCGTCCCGACTACGCACTGCGGCGGTCCGCGCTGCGGGACCTGCTGGTGGAGAACCGGGTCGACGCGCTGCTGGTGACCGACCTGATCAATATCCGCTACCTGACCGGATTCACCGGATCCAATGCCGCGCTGCTGGTGTACGCCTGGGATACCACCGAGGACCGCACCGTCATCTGCACCGACGGCCGCTACCGCACCCAGGTGGCCGAGCAGTCGCCGGACCTGCGGGCGGAGATCAACCGGGCCAGTGCGCGCCGCGTCGTCGAGCTCGCGGGGGAGTGGCAGACCGGCAGGGTCGGCTTCGAGAGCCATATCGTCACCGTCGAACAGCACCGCGCCTTCCTGGCACAGGCCACCGGCCTGGATCTGGTCCCGGTCTCGGGCCTGGTCGAGCAGCTGCGCATGGTCAAGGACGCCTTCGAGGTGCAGCGGCTGGCGGCCGCCTGCACCGCCGCCGACACCGCGCTGGCCGCCCTGCTGGAACGCGGCGGCCTGCGCCCCGGCCGCACCGAACGCCAGGTGGCCCGTGAACTGGAATGGCTCATGTTCGAACACGGCGCGGAGGCCGTCGCCTTCGAGACCATCGTGGCCACCGGTGCGAACTCGGCTGTCCCGCATCACCGGCCGACCGGGGCGGAATTGGCCACCGGCGACTTCGTGAAGATCGATTTCGGGGCCGTGGTCGGCGGCTACCACTCCGACATGACCCGGACCTTCGTCCTCGGCCGGGCCTCGGACTGGCAGCGCGAGATCTACGACCTGGTGCTGCGCGCCCAGCGGGCGGGCCGTGAAGCACTCGCACCCGGGGTGGCGACCAAGGCGGTGGATGCCGCCTCCCGCGCGGTCATCGAGGCCGCGGGCCATGGCGATCTGTTCGTGCACGGCCTCGGACACGGCGTCGGCCTCCAGATCCATGAAGCACCCGGAATCGCCAAAACGGGCACAGGTACACTGCTGGATGGCGTGGCGGTGACCGTCGAGCCAGGTGTGTATTTCCCCGGCCGCGGCGGTGTCCGGATCGAGGATACGCTCGTGGTTCGCAAGGGGGGCCCCGAACTGCTCACCCACACCAGCAAGGACCTGACCGTCGTCGACTGACGCGGTTGCCCGACTATGAGGAGATCCGAAGACAGTGGCGGACACCAGCGACTTCAAGAACGGCCTCGTGCTGAAGATCGACAATCAGCTCCAGCAGATCGTCGAGTTTCAGCACGTCAAGCCGGGTAAGGGTCCCGCCTTCGTGCGCACCAAGCTGAAGAACGTCATCTCCGGCAAGGTCGTCGACAAGACCTTCAACGCGGGCGTCAAGGTCGAGACCGCGACCGTCGACCGTCGCGATATGACCTACCTCTACCACGACGGCTCGGACTACATCTTCATGGACGGCGAGACCTTCGACCAGATCCACCTGGGCGAGAACATCGTCGGCAAGGCGGGTGGCTTCCTGCTGGAGAACATGGGCGTGCAGATCGCCATGTACGAGGGTGAGGCGCTGTTCATCGAGCTCCCGGTCTCCATCGAGGTCGAGGTCACCCACACCGAACCGGGCCTGCAGGGCGACCGCTCCAGCGCGGGCACCAAGCCCGCCACCATCGAGACCGGGGCCGAGGTGCAGGTGCCGCTGTTCATCAATGTCGGCGACAAGCTCAAGGTCGACACCCGCGACGGCAGCTACATCAGCCGCGTCAACTCCTGACGCGCGGATAATGGTGACCGTGGCCGATCAGCCCGTGGACAAGAAGTCGAACTACAAGAAGCTGGGTGCGCGGCACAAGGCGCGCCGCCGCGCGGTGGACCTGCTGTTCGAGGCCGAGGCTCGCGATATCGATCCGGCGGAACTGACCGCCGAGCGAGTGGCGCTGGCCCTGCGCGATGACGCGGTCGCGCCCGTGAACCCCTACACCCGGGTGCTGGTCGAAGGCGTGGCCGACGATCTGGACCGGGTGGACGCCACCATCGAGTCCTATCTGCAGGACTGGGCGCTGTCGCGGCTGCCCGCCGTGGACCGCGCCATCCTGCGGGTGGCGGTGTGGGAGTTGTTCCACGCCAACGACGTTCCGCCGGTGGTGGCGGTGGACGAGGCGGTGGAACTGGCCAAGGAGCTGTCCACCGACGATTCCCCGTCCTTCGTCAACGGCGTGCTCGGCCGCGTGGTGGAGGTGGCCCCGCAGGTGCGCGCCGCCGCCGCGGCCACCCGTGCCAGCGCCCCCGCCGACCCGCCCGACGAGGCGTAAGTGCGCAAGTATCTCGTACTGGCCATGCGCACCCCGCGCTTCGACCGGTCCGTCGTCGAACCGCATCGAGCCTGGCTCGATGCGGTTCGCTCGCGTGGACAGCTCGTCGAGACCGGCGCGTTCACCGACGGCTCCGGCGGCGCATACGTGATCACCGCCGAAAACCTGGACGCCGCACGCGAACTCGTCCACACCGACCCAATCCACACCACCGGTGCTTCGGAACTCACCGTCTACGAGTGGGAGATCACCGGCTGAGTTCCGCTGGTCGCCATCGCCGAAGGCCCGCCCCGGCGCGCCCGCCGGTGCGCGCCTGCTCGCCTTCTTCGACGCCATGACCGTCATCATGGCCGAGAATGTCGAACTGACCGCGGCCTCCGCGAGCATGCCCCCGCACCCGCGCGTGGCGGAGTTCCACGGCACCTGGGATCGCCACATCACCGCACTGCTGCGCGAGGTGCGGCCCGATATCGACGCGGATTCCGTTGCCCGCCTGCTGTTCAGCGCGGTGGGCAGCGACGTGGCCCGTGCGATGGCCCGCGGAGGCGAGACCGATCGGCTGCGCGCGGCCGTGCGTGACATGGTCACGGCCGTGCTGCGTGAGCCGTGAATCGCGCGCCGTAGGAGCGTGCCGTACAGGCGGGGTGACGACGCTACGTCGACGGCTCGAACGCCCAGACCGCGGCCGGGCGGCCGGTCGCTTTGACCCGCACGCGTTCTCCGGTGCGGGTCAGGCCGGGGAGGGCCGCCAGGGTGCGGTTGAGGTTGCCGGGGTCGGGGCGGGTGCCGTCGAGGGCGGTGGTGAGGTCGACGGCGCGGGTGGCCGGGAAGTGATCGCCCACCAGTGCCCTGGTGAAGGTGAGGTCCTTCCAGAGCAGGGCGGCGAGGAGGGTGCGGGCGGTGTCGACGATGCGGTTGTGGTCGAAGGCCAGCGGTGGCACCCGGTCGAACGGCACCCATTCGGTGCCGGGGTCGCCGCGCTCGGTGACCACCGCCCACATGGCGATGGACAGGGTCGGTCCGCGCGGGTCGCGGTTGGGTTCGTCGAAGGTGGCGAGTTGGCCGACCGCGGCGATGGCGGCCTCGGGGACACCGAGTTTGGTGTGGACGGCGCGGCGGGCGGCGGTGGCCAGTCGTTCACCGCGGTGCAGCAGCACCCCGGGCAGCGCGAGCGCACCGGCGAACGGATCCCATTGCCGGGCCGCGATGCCGATCGTGACGGTGCTGTCGTCGCGCCCGTAGCGCAGCGCGACGACGTCGAGTGATACGGCCGATTGCTGCTCCACGGCGATCCATCATGCCGCAGTCCGCGACCGGATCGTGCGCGCGGTGCGGTCGGGCCCGTCGGCGGTGAGCACCACGGGCACGCCGAGGCGGTGTTCGAGGTGGTCGGGGATCGATCCGGGCAGCTCCGCCAGCACCGGCACGGCGGCGGTGAGCGCGTCGGTGAGCCGCCGCTGATGGTCGAGATCCCGCCAGGGGCCACATTCGATGCGGTCGACGAAGCCGTCGGCGGTGAGATATCCGGTGGCCGTGCGGATATCGCCCACGGTGTCGAGATGGTTCACGGCGAGCCCGTCGATCCCGCCGCACGCGTCCACGGCGTAGCGCAGCAGGATCGGGTCGAGATGCCCGCGCCGGAACGCGCCCTGATACCGCCCGAACCCGTTGTGCGGCTCGGGCAACGTCAGCGCCGGATCCTCGGTGGGGAACGGTCCCGCACCGTGGCGGGTCTGATAGGCGCGGGTCACGCCGAGCACATAGCCGGGCGCGCCGAGGCGGGCGAGCATGGCGCGGGCATGGCGCGGCTCCACCGTCGACCACGTGGTGTACGGGTGCAGGCCACGCCATTCGTCCAGCAGCACGCCCTGCGCACCCTCGAAGACCAGACGACCCGCGGCCGCCGCATCGGCGAGCCGAGCATCCGGCACGATGGCGACGCTGCGGGCGAATTCGGTGTAGACCTCGACCAGCGCGTCCACCGGTTCGTGGCGGTGCGCCCCACCGTCCAGCAGCGGACGGTAGTGCTCGGCCAGCGCGACGAGCTTGCGGCGCAACACATCCGGTCGCAGGCAGTCGGCAACGCGCGGCGCGTCGTGGGTGAGTGCGTAGTGCGCCGTCTCCCCGATGCCGATACCGCAGGAACCGTGCCGGGCGGCACCCCTCGCATCCTCCCGGCAGCGGTTGGCGGCACCGTGGACGGGTGTGGTCAGCAGCGCCCGCCCGTCCACGGACAGCAGCGACAGCGGATCGGCGACGCCGAGCGCCGCCAGCGCGCGGGCCTCGGTGGCGAGGGCGATCGGCTCCACCAGCATGTGCCGCGACAGCAGGGTCGGGACGCCGGACAACGTCCCGGACCCGAACTGCCGGAAGGTGTGCCGGCGGCCGCCCGCGACCACGGTGTGCGCGGCCTGCGCACCACCGTTGAAACGCACCACGGCCGCCACGTCCAATCCCGTCTCGGGTGCGCACAGCCAGTCCACGGTGGCGCCCTTCCCGGCGTCACCGAAGCCGAGATCGACCACGATGAGGTGACTGTCACCGAACATGCTGTCGCCCTTCAGCTTCCGAACGGGACGTCGTCTTCGGTGCCGGCGGGCCGGGCTCCGGCGCCGCGTCCACGCGGGTGTGTGCCCATGGGGGCGAGCGCCTTCCGGACGGCGGCGGCCTCGGTGCCGGAGCCGATATCGCGCAGATCCGCCAGCCCCGCGCCCAGCTCCACGCGGTCCTCGCCGATGCCGATGGTCAGCGCGATGAGTTCGCACACCGCCGCGGGATCGTCGAGGCGCAGGAACCGTTCACCCAGCACACCCCGCCAGTGTTCGGCGATCTCCGGGTCACGGTAGTAGCTGGACCGATTCGGCAGGATGTAGTACACATGCCAGCGGTCGGCCAGCTCCCGATACACCGACTGCACCGAAATGTCCTGCCGCACATCGTCGCCGATGACAGCGCGAATGTGCCGCGCGGCCAGGCGAGGCTTGTTCAGCTCGTCACCGACGATGAACAGATAGCCCTTCTCGCCGCGCTTCTCCCAGGCGTCGGTGGCGGTGTGGCGGGCGATGAAATACGCGGCCAGTTCATAGCTTTCGGACTTCTGCCCGCCACCGCCACCCTCCAGCAGGATGAGGCGCAACTGCTCGTCCATCCGATTGTCGGATTCGAACTGCCCCACCTGGAGGGGCACGCGGTCGCAGTCGGCGTCGCCGATCGCGCCGAACAGGATCTGCGGGTCCTCGGCATATCCCTTGCGCTGCAACAGGCCGTGCAGCCTGCCGAGCTTCTCCTGCATGATGCGCGGTACCACGCGCATCGACCCGGTGACATCGAACAGCACCGCGATGGGCAGCGACCGCCCGTGCTCCTCGGAGTCGCGCGATTCCCGGACCGTGACGCCCACGGGGTCCAGGTCCGGGTGCGCCGTCCACTGGTCCCAGGGCGTGGACCGCATGGCCGCGGTGTAGCCGAAGTCGTCGAGTCCGCGCGCGGCGCGGAAGGTGCGGGCGGCGGCGTACGCGCTGTCGTCCCAGTGGCCGTAACCCATGATGATCACTGTCCTTTCGAGAATGCGACTCGCACCGCCGCCATGTGTTTTAGGCTAGATGACTAAAACGAAGTCCGCCAGCGGATCGGTCAAGTTTTCGTCGCTTGGACAAAATTGAGCCCCGGCCGGGGGTGTACGAGGACCGGCCGGGGCTCACCGGAGCCGTGCTACTCGGCCCGGGGGATCAGGGTGTTCTGCCGCGCCACCACCCACCAGCGGCCACTCTCCTTGACCAGTACGTAGATCGCGACCATGGCGTGATCGACGTCGATGAGCGCGCCGCTCGCATCGGTCGCCCGCGCCCCCTTGTGCGCGATGGCGACATCCGGGCGCGGGAAGCGGACGTCGAGCACGTCGTAGCGCACGTACTGGTCCTTCAGGAATCCGGCCAGCCCGGCCCGGCTCGCCGCCAGCACGTCGTCCCGCCCGTACTGCAACACCCCGACGGCATTGCCCACCACCGCATTGCGCGCCAGGTCGGCCACCATCAGTTCGGCGTCATTGGTGTTGTACGCGGTTTCCACCCGCTTGATGATCGCCTCGATAGCCGCCCGATCCCCGTCGTGATCCACACCGGCATCCTCGACAACCGGCGCGATCGCGCTCTCCGTCCCGTTCATGCACCCGAGTCAACTTCCTCAACCGCACTCGAGGTCAACGCATCCGCCTGAGTCGATCCTCACACCGACCCGCCCCGTCGACGCTCGAGCAGCGCCCCGAGATCACCCCGGAACCGCTGCTCGAGCAGAGCGCGCTCCGTCGGCGGTCGGCGTATGGGGTGGGGGTCTGGCGTCGCTGAGATATTGTGTGTTGAATTGTTTCATTCACTCGGTGTGGAGGCTGATGGTGATTCGGCGATCGGGAGTCGATGGAGCGGAGCGGCTGCGGGAGCTGCGGGGTGGGTGTACGCCGGAGCAGGCGTGGCAGCTGTTCGACACCTTGCCCACCGTGCGGGTGGAGGAGATCACCGACGGGCTGTGGCGTGGGGACGAGCTGGATACCGGGCATCCGTGGCGGGGCGTGCTGGTCGAATCCGGGTGGTACGGCAAGCGGTTCGACAGCGCGGACGCGGTGCAGCCGCTGGTGTTCAGCACCCCTGGCGGGGAGCTGTTCCCGGTGGATCCGCGGCGGGTGCCGTTGTTCCTGGCGGGGAAGGTGCCGGCCGTGTCACTGCGGCCGGTGCGGCGGTCGCTCGGTGTGCTGCGGCCGCTGCTGCGTGTCGGTACGCCGCGCGCCCGCCTGCGTGACCTGGAATTCCGTGGAAAGTCCAGCGCCGCGATGATCTACGATCACCTGCCGATCATCGATATCTTCCGGCGCGTCGACGCCGACACGCTGCTCGGGGTCATGGATATGCGCGGACCGGCGCAGCCGTACTTCTTCCTGCTGTTCCGGGACTCGCGCACCCGATAGCGTCACTACCATCGGCGGGGACGGTGGAATTTCCGACTCGGGAGGGGTACCCGATGGAACACACGACCTGTCTCGTCGTCGGCGGTGGCCCGGCGGGAATGGTGTTGGGGCTGTTGCTGGCTCGTGGCGGGGTCGAGGTCACGGTGCTGGAGAAACACGGTGACTTCCTGCGCGACTTCCGCGGGGACACCGTGCATCCCACCACCCTGGAACTGCTCGACGAACTCGGGCTCATGGACGAGTTCGCGAAATTGCCGCAGCGGCGGCTGCATTCGGTGCAGCTGCCGATCGGCGGGACGATGCGGACCGTCGCCACATTCGACCGCATTCCGGGGCGATACCAGTACATCGCCATGGTGCCGCAGTGGGATCTTCTGGATCTGCTGGCGCGCGCGGGGGACGCCGAACCCACCTTCCGGTTGCGTATGCGCACCGAGGCGATCGATGTGCTGCGCGCGGACGGCCGGGTGGCGGGAGTGCGCTACCGCACGAAAGACGGTGCGGAAGGCGAGATCCGGGCCGATCTCACGATCGCCTGCGACGGCCGCGACTCGACGCTGCGGCGGTCGGTCGGTCTCGGGTCGCGACGCTGGGCCACGCCGTTCGACGTGTGGTGGTTCCGGTTGCCGCGCAACGACACCGATCCGGCGGGCGCGGTGCCGGTGCTCGCCGCCGACCGGGTGGCCGTCATGCTCGATCGCGGCGACTACTGGCAGACGGCGACGCTGATCGGCAAGGGCACCGATCCCGCCCTGCGCGCGGGTCCGGTCGGCGAGATCACGAACAGCATGGCCGACGTGGTGCCCTGGCTGGCCGACCGCCGCGACGCCCTCACCGACTGGGACGAGGTGAAACTGCTCGATGTGCAGCTCGACCGCCTGGACCGGTGGTACACCGACGGCCTGCTCTGCATCGGCGACGCCGCGCACGCCATGTCCCCGGTCGGCGGTGTCGGGATCAACCTCGCCGTACAGGATGCGGTTGCGGCGGCGCGCATCCTGACGCCGAGACTGCGCACCCGCGGCGTGACGACCGCGGATCTGCGCCGGGTGCAGCGCAGACGCATCGTGCCGACCGCGGTCACCCAGGCCATGCAGCGCTTCGCCCACGCCAATGTCATCGAACCGGCCGTGCGCGGCCGGGTGAATCTGTCGAACGCCGACCGGGTACCGCTGGCCCTGCGCATCTTCCGCCGCATTCCGATCGTCCGCGGCATCCCGCCCTTCCTGGTCGGCCGGGGCGTATTACCCGAGCACGCCCCGGAATTCGCCAGGCGACCCTGAAAAGTCGGGCGGCCCCGCTGATTACGCCGCTACCGCGGGACGTGCGACGGCCGACAGCCGCTCGAACTGCTCGTCGTTCAGCGTCACGCCCGCCGCGGCGATATTCTCCTCGAGATGCGCCGGCGAGGTGGTGCCCGGAATCGGCAGGATGGTGGGGGAGCGGCGCAGCAGCCAGGCCAGCGCAGTCTGGGCCGGAGTCGCCCCGATCTCCGCGGCCACGGCCGCCACCGGGCCATCCGGCGCGGCATGCGCGCCCATGGCGACCGGGAAGAACGGAATGAACGCGATCCCTTGTGCGGCCGCGTAATCCACCACATCCGCATGGTGCGGTTACGTCGGGGTGGAACCCCGCCCTGTGGCGGTGCATTCCCGCCCGTCCTCGGCCTTCTCATCGCGGTCGGCGAAACCGCACGCACGGACCTGTTCCCCCGCGTGACCGTGGACGGCGGACAGGGAGGTGCGGCGCGCTCGAAGCGAGCGGTGGCGACGGTGGTGGGCGGGCGGCTGTTCTTGCGACGAACGTCAGAGCTGGAGGGTGCTCCAGTGCGAGGCCGCGTGCTCAGCGCACCCCGCGCGGGCGGAATTGGATGCTGATGCGGGGGCCGACCGGGCGGCGGGTCTTCGGCACGGCGTGTTCCCAGGTGCGCTGGCACGAGCCGCCCATGACGATCAGATCGCCGTGCCCGAGTGGGTAGCGAATGCTCGCGCCACCGCCGCGCGGCCGCAGCAGCAGGGGCCGCGCCGCGCCGACCGACACGATGGCGACCATGGTGTCGTGAGCGGCCCCGCGCCCGATGGTGTCGCCGTGCCAGGCGACACTGTCGCCGCCGTGCCGGTAGTAGCACAGGCCCGCGGTGCGGAACGGCTCCCCGAGTTCCCGGCGGTAGTACGCGGTCAAGGCGTCGCGGGCCTGGTCCAGTACCGGATCCGGCAGGGCGCGATCCTCCTCGTAGAAGCATTGCAGCCGGGGCACGTCCACCACCCGGTCGTACATCGGCCGCCGGTCCGCACGCCACGGCACCTCGCCGGCCAGCCGCTCGAACAGCGCGTCCGCGCCGGTGAGCCAACCGGGCAGCACATCGACCCACGCCCCGTCGGACAGCACGGTGCGGCGCAGACCCGACAACGAGCCCGGGGACACCTCATTGTCGAAGCCGTCGAGCAGGGACCCCTGCCATGGAGTGGACATGTCAG
The DNA here is from genome assembly GCF_030767025.1 of Nocardia sp. CC227C. Taxonomy (GTDB): domain Bacteria; phylum Actinomycetota; class Actinomycetes; order Mycobacteriales; family Mycobacteriaceae; genus Nocardia. The sequence continues at coordinate 56,631 of NZ_JASITE010000007.1, forward strand.
TGAACATACGTTCGATAGAACATATGTTCAAGTGATCGAGCAGGCATATCCGTTCGATGCCCGTGCTCGATCAGACGGCCGTCTTGGCTTCGCGCAGCAGGATGGCGGCACCGCAGGCGGCCGCGGCCGGAATGAAGAGTTCACCGGTGGCGGCGGTGCGCAGCGGAATGCCGCGGGCACGCAGCAGCCGTTCCGCGGCGAGGAGGTCGGCCACCTCGATGGTGTAGGCGCACAGCGCCGGCGTTCGCGGCTGTTCGCCCGGGAGGCGCGCCGTGAATCCACGCGGTGTGGTGATGGTCAGGCGATGCGAGCCGAGAAGGAAGGCGTGCGCGGAGCTATCGCGGTCGGCGGCGAATCCGAGGTAGTGCTCGTAGCGCGTGGCGGTGGCTTCGAGGTCGTCATCCTCGACGCAGAGAACGCATTCGGCGAGACCGACCGCGCCATTGGGATGGTCGAGCCCGGTCTGGGCGTCGAGGAGCGCGGCCGGGAGGTCCGCGGCGACGCCCAACCTGCCCTCGGGAAGTAGGGCGGCATCCGTTGCGGTGTCGTGGATTTCGAGGTACTGGATCGGATGTGGACTGGTGCCCTCGGCGGTGCTGATCGGCCGCTGAGCCGCCACGACACCCCCGTGCCGCACCCCGTGTGCCGCCATCCTGGCGGCGGTCTTCTCGGCGTCGTCGGTGGCGAAGATCAGGATGTGGGCACCCTCGAAGCGCTCCACCCGTTCGGCGAGACCGCTGACGGTGTGGCTGATCGCCGCCCTGGTCGCGTCGAGCCGATCCGCCGGAATGCGCAGGGGCACGAGCGTGGCATCGGCGGGAAGTCGAGTTCGGCCCGCGGTCGTAACGGTGAGCAATTCGACGAAGTTCCGGGGGAAGTCGGCGTGGGTATTGCCCGCACCGACCGGCTCCGGTGCCGCGCCGGGGGCCGGTGGCAAGGCCGGATAGGCCGGTGGGGGGATGTGAAACCCGATTCGGCGGAACGTGTCGATCGCGTCGCCCAGATCGTGGACGACGAGGCCGATGTGGTGCAGGCCGGTGAGGTCGATGTCGGTCATGGGCGAAACTCTCTCTCGGGCAGGTGATTCAGTCGGCGGCATTGCCGTAGGCGGTGCGACGGAACTCGTTTCGCAGCCGCTCGAAGGCGGTGATGACGCGCGGCGCGGCGGCCGCGTAGCGTTCGGGTGCGGGCGGGCGGACCGGTTCGAAGGACCGGCGAATGACGTCGGCGAGTTGGTCGGCCTGATGGTCGAGGGTGAAGCGCGCGTCATCGGGCAGCAGCGGCGTGGCGGCGAAGAATCCGTACGCGATGGCTTGCGTGCCGAAGTCGACATCGACCGGGTCCAGTCCGGAACGCAGCAGTCGATGCTCGCGAAGCGCGGCGAGATGATCCTGTGCGGCAAGGAGTTTGGACTTCGCCAGGGCGGTGCGGGCCGGGTGGGCGGCGAGTGCGCCGAGCCGGGGTCGATCGGTGACGAACAGGCTGTGCAGGATGGGCCGGCGCATGGCCTCCAGAAAGTGCCGCCGCAGGTAGCGGTGCAGGGCGACTTCGGTCGGGTCGTCGCGCATCGCGGCGATGACGGTCGCGAGCATCGCCGCCGCTTCCCTGGCGCCGACCGCGAGCATCAGCGCATCACGGCTGGCCCAATGCAGGTAGACGGTGCCTTTGCCGACACCGGCCCGCCGCGCGACCTCCTCGATGCGGAGTTCACGTGGATCGATCGTCGGCATCAGGCCCGCGGCGGCGTCCAGGATCGCGTCGGCGCGCTCGCGCAGATCCGCTCGTTGGGTTCGGGCCACGATCGCCTCCGGATATCGGTCGAACTCGTGACCGGAATGCTATCTCAGTCACGAGTTCGGTGCGGGGTAATCCGTAAGATGTCGTGGCGGCGTGCTCGCCGCTCAGTCGAGGTCGACGTGTGCGCGGACGAAATCGACTACGGCGTCGGTGAACTCGTCATTGGCGTCGGAGGCCGCGGTGTGGGCGGCGGTGCCGATCTCGGTGTAGTCGGCGTGCGGGACCAGTTCACGGAAGGCGGCCACCCCCTCCTCGCTCACCACGTCGGAGAGCGCGCCGCGCACCAGCAGCACCGGGATGGTCAGCGCGCGAGCGGCCGATTCCAGTATCTCGCTGTGCAATTCGATGTCCTCGCCCGCACCGCTGCGCGACATCATGGCCGGATCCCAGTGCCAGTACCAGCGCCCGTCCGCCCGCCGGCGCAGATTGCGCAGCAGCCCTTCGGGATTGCGCGGTCGACGGCGGTGGGGGAGATACTCGGCCACCGCGTCGGCGGCCTCGTCCAGGGTCGCGAAACCCTCGCGGTGGCCGCCCAGGAAGTTGAGCACGCGCTCCACGCCCGCGCGTTCGGGGCGCGGCACCACATCGACGAGCACCAGGCCGGTGATGCGTTCCCGTTCCGGGTGCGCGGTGGCGAGCAGGCCGGTGAGTCCGCCCATGCTCGCGCCCACCACGAACGCGGGCTTGTCGAGGTGCGCCAGGACCGCCATCAGGTCGCCGACCATGGCGTCGCGCCGATAGTCGCCGTCGGCCGCCCAGTCGCTGTCGCCGTGCCCGCGGGCATCGAGCAGCACCGCGTGCAGTCCGGCCTTGGCCAGCGCGAGTCCGGAATCCTTCCAGGAATGCCGTGTTTGGCCGCCGCCGTGCAGGAACACGACGAGGGGCGCGTCGGTGGGGCCCCAGCTGTCACCGGCGATGTCGATGCCGCCGTAGCCGCGGAAGGTCATGCGGGTCGGTTCGGTGTGGTCAGCTTCATTGCTCACCCCTCGAGCATCGCACACTCCGGTTTACGGTGTACGAAGAGCGGCCTCGAGGGGTGCCGGGACCGTCGACGGTTCGATGAGCGGCACGGTCCGCGGCTCGGTGATCGGGGCGGTGTGGAGTACGCGAATTGGGTAGGGAATGACGATGCCCTCCACCCGGAAGCGCCGGTGCAGCGCCTTGATGAACTCGCTGACCAGCAGATATTGATCCTCGTACTGCCGGGTGCGCAGCACCGCCCGGAAGCCGATGCCCGAATCGCCGAAGGTGTGGAATCGCACCCGCGGTTCGGCGTCGGGCACGCCCACGTCGAGTTCGCACATCACCTTCCGCGCCACCTCCAGGGTCACCCGCTCCACCTGGTCCAGGTCACTGTCATAGCTGGTGCTGACCTCGACGGTGATCGACATGTCCTGGGCGGGGTGGTTGAAGTTGGTGAGGATGGCGTCGGCGAACTTGCGGTTCGGCACGATGACGACATTGCCCGGAATCTCGCGAATGCTGGTGGTGCGCCAGTTGACGTCGGTGATCCAGCCGACCTCGCCGGTGTCGAGCCGGACGAAGTCGCCCGGCTGGACCGTGCGCGAGGCGAGTATGTGCACCCCGGCGAACAGATTGGCGAGCGTGCCCTCGAGGGCGAGGGCGATCGCCAATGCGCCGACGCCGAGCGCTCCCAGCAGCGGTGTCACGCGGATGCCCACGCTGTCCAGGGTGATCAGCGCGCCGACGACATAGATCATCACGCGCGTGATGGTGGCGAACAGGCTCACCGATCCGGCGATGCCGCTGATGCGCCGGATCACCGAGGTGACGACATCGGCGGCCAGCCGCGCGATCGCGAAGGTGACCGCGACCACCAGGGCGCCCTTGAGGACCCGGTGGATGATCTCGGTCGGGAAGGGGATGCCCGGCAGGTCGAGTGCGAGGGCGAGGGCCACCAGCGCGCACACCGGCACCGCCAGATCGTGTCCCAGCCCGAGCACGAGTCGGCGTGCGGTCTGGCTGTCCGGTGCGGTGGCGGCGACGAGGGTCTTAGCGGCGATGCGGTCGACGACCCGGCGCAGGGCGATCCCGATCAGCGGTCCGGCGATGACGAGGGCCAGACCCAAGATCCAAGCCACGGGTTTGCTCATACGAGATTCCTTCCAGCATCCGGTGATGACGGCGGACCTCTGCAAAGACCAAACGGTCTGATCATAGTCCGATGTCGCCGCCGCGGATCCGTATCCGCGGCGAGGTTCGGTAGGGGTCGGCCTGATAGTGCATATCGGAATGGAAATATGCGCATCTAGATATGTATTCGCGCGATTCCGGCCGACAACGGCACGTGAACCTGACCACAACCGACGAGCCGCCCGTAGCTGAGCACTCGCTGTCCTAGCTGGCGCTGTGCGATTCCCGCTGGTCGTAGCCGTCTCCCCGCATCGGATGCCCCGCGGTTGCCGAAGGGGGTGCGGCGGATTCGGCGGCGGGCGGCGCTGTTAGGCTCTTCCTCCGAAAGACATCCTTTAACGGACCGTCCAGTGAGGCGGGGAAGGAGGTCGGCATGGCCGTGCCCGAAGACCGGGCCGCCAAGTCGAGCGCTGCCGAGCATTCCCAGCGGCACGATCCCGAGCGGATCCAGACCGGGCGTGAGTTGCTGTCGGATTCGGATGTCGGCCGCACCATCGCGCGGATGGCGCATCAGATCATCGAGAAGACCGCGCTCGATTCCGCCGATCCCGCCGCCGCGCGCGTCGTGTTGATCGGAATCCCCACGCGCGGAACGACTCTCGCCAACCGACTGGCGCTCAAGATCGAGGAGTTCGCCGGGGTGCGCCCCGCGCTCGGCTCACTCGACATCACCCTCTACCGCGACGATCTGCGCAGCCGCCCGCACCGCCCGCTGGAACGCACCTCGGTGCCCGAGGGCGGTATCGAGGACGCGCTGGTCGTGCTGGTCGACGATGTGCTCTTCTCGGGCCGGACCGTGCGCTCGGCCCTGGACGGGCTGCGCGACCTGGGCCGTCCGCGGGCCGTGCAACTCGCGGTGCTCATCGATCGCGGCCATCGGGAACTGCCCATTCGCGCCGACTACGTCGGCAAGAACGTGCCCACCGCGCGCACCGAGGACATCTCGGTGCTGCTGCGCGAGCACGACGGCCGTGACGGTGTGTATCTGGCCCAGGAGGGTGACGAGTGAGGCATCTGCTGTCGGTCACCGATCTGGACCGCGCGACCGCCACCGGTCTGCTGGACGAGGCCGAACGGTTCGAGCAGGCGCTGCTGGGCCGGGAGGTCAAGAAGCTGCCGACGCTGCGCGGGCGCACGGTCATGACGGTGTTCTTCGAGAACTCCACCCGCACCCGCGTCTCCTTCGAGGTGGCGGGCAAGTGGATGAGCGCGGACGTGATCAATGTGAGCGCGTCGAGTTCCTCGGTCTCCAAGGGCGAGTCGTTGCGCGATACCGCGCTGACCCTGCACGCGGCCGGTGCGGACGCGCTCATCGTCCGGCATCCGGCCTCCGGTGCGGCACATCAGATCGCCCGCTGGTTCACCGAGATGCAGGATGCCGCGAGCGGATACAGCGGTCCCGGCCCGGCGATCATCAATGCCGGCGACGGTATGCACGAACACCCCACCCAGGCGCTGCTGGACGCGTTGACGCTGCGGCAGCGGCTCGGCGATCTGGCGGGCAAGCGGGTGGTGATCGTGGGCGACATCCTGCACAGCCGGGTGGCGCGTTCGAATGCCTTCCTGCTCGACACGCTCGGCGCGGAGGTGGTGCTGGTCGCCCCGCGCACCCTGCTGCCGATCGGGGTGGAGGCGTGGCCGGTGCGGATCTCGCATTCGCTCGACGCCGAGCTGCCCGGTGCGGACGCGGTCATGATGCTGCGGGTGCAGGCCGAGCGGATGAACGGCGGCTTCTTCCCGTCGGCCCGCGAATACTCGATCAACTACGGGCTCAACCAGCGGCGGCTGGACATGCTCGACGAGCACGCGGTGGTGCTGCACCCCGGGCCGATGCTGCGCGGCATGGAGATCGCCGCCTCGGTCGCGGATTCCCCGAAAGCCGCTGTGCTGCAACAGGTCAACAACGGAGTGCATATGCGAATGGCGGTGCTGTTCCGCCTGCTGGTCGGAACGGATGAGGTGGTCGCATGACAGGCGTGCTGATCAAGAGCGTCCGGCCGTACGGTGAGGGCGAACCGGTCGACGTGCTGCTCGCCGAAGGCGAGATCCGGCAGATCGGCACCGATCTGGGCATCACCGACGCCGAGATCGTCGACGGTGCGGGACAGTACCTGCTGCCGGGCTTCGTGGACCTGCACACGCACTTGCGCGAGCCGGGTCGCGAGGACACCGAGACCATCGAAACCGGTTCCGCCGCGGCGGCACTGGGCGGTTACACCGCGGTGTTCGCCATGGCCAACACCAGCCCGGTGGCCGACTCCCAGGTCATCACCGACCACGTGTGGCGGCGCGGCCGGGAGGTCGGCCTGGTGGACGTGCATCCGGTGGGCGCGGTCACCGTCGGGCTGGCGGGCAAGCAGCTCGCCGAGATGGGCACCATGGCCGCCGGTGAGGCCAAGGTGCGCATGTTCTCCGACGACGGCCACTGCGTGTACGACCCGCTGATCATGCGCCGGGCCCTGGAGTACGCGAATTCCCTGGGCGTGCTCATCGCCCAGCACGCGGAGGAGCCGCGCCTGACCGAGGGCGCGGTGGCGCACGAGGGCCCGAACGCCGCCCGTCTGGGTCTGGCCGGCTGGCCGCGCGCCGCCGAGGAGTCCATCGTGGCCCGCGACGCGCTGCTGGCCCGCGACGCCGGTGCCCGGGTGCACATCTGCCACGCCTCCACCGCCGGTACCGTCGAACTGCTGAAATGGGCGAAGGCGCAGGGGATTTCGATCACCGCCGAGGTCACGCCGCATCATCTGCTGCTGGACGACTCGCGCCTGGAGACCTACGACGCGGTGAACCGGGTGAACCCGCCGCTGCGCGAGGTCTCCGATGTGGAGGCGCTGCGCCGGGCCCTGGCCGAGGGTGTCATCGACTGTGTCGCCACCGATCACGCCCCGCACGCCGAACAGGACAAGTGCTGCGAGTTCGCGGCCGCCCGCCCCGGCATGCTCGGACTGGAGACGGCGCTGTCCATCATCGTGGCGACCATGGTGCGCACCGGTCTGCTGGACTGGCGCGGCGTGGCCGCGGTGATGAGCGAGAACCCGGCCCGCATCGCGGGCCTGACGGATCAGGGCCGGCCGCTCGAGGTGGGTGAACCGGCCAATCTGGTGCTGGTCGATCCGGAGACGACGTGGACGGTGCGGGCGCGGGATCTCGCCAGCATCTCCGACAACACGCCGTTCGAGGCGATGACGCTGCCGGGGCGGGTGACCGCCACCTTCCTGCGCGGCCGCGATACCGCGCGCGACGCGGCACGGATCGCCGGGGGAGCCCGGCGGGCGGGGAACCGAGGAGGACCGTAATGGAGCGAACGCTGTGGGTGATCGGATGCCTGGCGCTGTTCGTGCTCGGCCTGTGGCTGATGTACCGGGCGTGGACGGGCCGGGCCCGACGCCAGGCCGGTGCGATCGGTGACCTCCCGACGGTGCCCGCCGATTGCGGCGCGCAGCTGCTGGAGCCGACCACGGGCCTGTACCTGGGCAGCACCCTGGCCCCCAGCTGGATTCAGCGCATCACGGTGGGCGACCTGGGTTTCCGGGCCACCGCGGAGATGACCCGCTTCGAGCGCGGCATCCTGCTGGAGCGCGACGGCAACGCACCGATCTGGATTCCGGCGGAGTCCATCACCGCGGTGCGCGCGGAGCGGGGCCACGCGGGCAAGGTGATGACCGAAGATGGTGTGCTGGTTATTCGCTGGAAGCTGCCGACCGGAACCGAGGTGGATACCGGATTCCGGGGCGACGACAAAACTGTGTATCCGGCGTGGACGACGACGGGTGCGATGAACGGAGACACGGCATGAACGGTCAGGGACCGGAGGCGGCAGCCTGCGTAACCACGGAGGTCCCCCGTGCAGGCCGGAAAGGACAGGGCATGAGCGGCGTGAGGGCTGGGCTGGAGGAAGACAGCGCGGTGATGGTGCTGGAGGACGGCCGGGTTTTCCGGGGCTCGACCTTCGGCGCCGTGGGACAGACCTTGGGCGAGGCGGTGTTCTGCACGGCCATGACGGGATACCAGGAGACGCTCACCGACCCCAGCTACGACCGCCAGATCGTGGTGGCCACCGCGCCCCAGATCGGCAACACGGGCTGGAACGACGAGGACGACGAGTCCTCGAAGATCTGGGTGGCGGGTTACGCGGTACGCGACCCCGCGCGCCGCGCCTCGAACTGGCGCGCCAACCGCACCCTGCAGGACGAACTGGAGAACCAGAGCATCGTCGGCATCGCGGGCATCGACACCCGCGCCCTGGTGCGCCACCTGCGCACCCGCGGCTCCATGAAGGCGGGCATCTTCTCCGGCGACTCCCTCGCCGACTACGAGGAGCTCGTCGAGCGCGTCAACGGCCAGCAGTCCATGCTGGGCGCGGACTTGGCGGGCGAGGTGTCCACCGACGAGATGTACACCATCGATCCCGACGGTGAGCACCGCTTCACGGTGGTCGCGGTGGATCTGGGCATCAAGTCCAACACCCCGCGCATGTTCGCCCAGCGCGGGATGCGGGTGCACGTGGTGCCGTCGAACGTGACCCTCGACCAGATCAAGGAACTGAACCCGGACGGGGTGTTCCTGTCCAACGGTCCGGGCGATCCGGCGACCCAGGACGACGCCGTCGCGCTCACCCGGGGGGTGCTGGGAGAGGGGCTGCCGCTGTTCGGCATCTGCTTCGGCAACCAGATCCTGGGCCGGGCGCTGGGCCGCAAGACCTACAAGATGAAGTTCGGCCACCGCGGCATCAATATCCCGGTCGTCGAACACCATTCGGGGCGGATCTCGATCACCGCGCAGAACCACGGCTTCGCCCTGGAGGGCGAGCGCGGCGAGGTCTTCGACACCCCGTTCGGCAAGGCCGAGATCGACCACGTGTGCGCCAACGACGGCACCGTCGAGGGCCTGCGCCTCGTGGACGGCAAGGCGTTCTCCGTCCAGTACCACCCGGAAGCGGCCGCCGGTCCCCATGACGCCGCCTATCTGTTCGACCGCTTCGCACTGCTGATGGAAGGAGCCTGATGCCTCGCCGCACCGATCTCAACCACATCCTGGTGATCGGCTCGGGCCCGATCGTCATCGGCCAGGCTTGCGAGTTCGACTACTCCGGCACCCAGGCGTGCCGGGTGCTGCGGTCCGAGGGGCTGCGGGTGTCGCTGGTGAACTCCAACCCGGCGACCATCATGACCGACCCCGAGTTCGCCGACTCCACCTACGTGGAGCCGATCACGCCGGAGTTCGTCGAGAAGGTCATCGCCAAGGAGCGCCCCGACGCGATCCTCGCGACCCTGGGCGGTCAGACCGCGCTGAACACCGCGGTCGCCCTGCACGAGAACGGCGTGCTGGAGAAGTACAACGTCGAGCTCATCGGCGCGGACTTCGACGCCATCCAGCGCGGTGAGGACCGGCAGAAGTTCAAGGACATCGTCGCCGAGGTGGGCGGCGAATCGGCGCGCTCCAAGGTCTGCTACACCATGGACGAGGTGCGCGAAACCGTTGCGGAACTGGGTTTCCCCGTGGTGGTGCGCCCGTCGTTCACCATGGGCGGGCTGGGTTCCGGCATGGCCTACAACGACGAGGATCTGGACCGCATCGCCGGTGGCGGCCTGGCCGCCTCGCCGACCGCCAACGTGCTCATCGAGGAATCCATCCTGGGCTGGAAGGAATTCGAGCTCGAGCTCATGCGCGACGGCAAGGACAATGTCGTCATCGTGTGCTCCATCGAGAACGTGGACCCGATGGGCGTGCACACCGGTGACTCGATGACCGTCGCCCCGGCCATGACCCTGACCGACCGCGAGTACCAGAAGATGCGCGATCTCGGCATCGCGATCCTGCGCGAGGTCGGCGTGGACACCGGCGGCTGCAATATCCAGTTCGCGGTGAACCCGCGCGACGGCCGCCTGATCGTCATCGAGATGAACCCGCGCGTATCGCGCTCGTCGGCACTGGCGTCGAAGGCGACCGGCTTCCCGATCGCCAAGATCGCCGCCAAGCTTGCCATCGGCTACACCCTCGACGAGATCGTCAACGACATCACCAAGGAGACCCCGGCCTGCTTCGAGCCCACGCTCGACTACGTGGTCGTCAAGGCTCCGCGCTTCGCCTTCGAGAAGTTCCCCGGCGCCGACCCCACGCTGACCACCACCATGAAGTCGGTCGGCGAGGCCATGTCGCTGGGCCGCAACTTCGCCGAGGCGCTGGGCAAGGTGCTGCGCTCGCTGGAGACCAAGGCCACCGGCTTCTGGACCCTGCCCGACGGTGAGTGGACCGATGTGCAGGCGATCCTGGACGATCTGAAGGTGCCCACCGAGGGCCGCATCTACCAGGTGGAGCGGGCGCTGCGGCTGGGCGCGAGCATCGAGGACGTGGCCGCCGCCTCGGGTGTCGACCCGTGGTTCGTGGCCGAGGTGGCCGGACTGGTGGAGCTGCGCCGGGAGGTCCTCGACGCGCCCGTGCTGGACGAGCCGCTGCTGCGCCGCGCCAAGCACTACGGCCTGTCCGACCGCCAGATCGCTTCGCTGCGACCGGAACTCGCCGGTGAGAACGGCGTGCGGGAGCTGCGGCACCGGCTCGGCATCCGCCCGGTGTTCAAGACCGTCGACACCTGCGCGGCGGAGTTCGACGCCAAGACGCCGTACCACTACTCGGCCTACGAGCTCGATCCGGCCGCCGAGTCGGAGGTCGCGCCGCAGCGCGAACGCGACAAGGTGATCATCCTGGGTTCCGGCCCCAACCGCATCGGCCAGGGCATCGAATTCGACTACAGCTGCGTGCATGCCGCGCAGACGCTGTCGGAGGCCGGGTACGAGACGGTCATGGTCAACTGCAACCCGGAGACCGTGTCCACCGACTACGACACCGCCGACCGGCTGTACTTCGAGCCGCTCACCTTCGAGGACGTGCTCGAGGTGTACCACGCGGAGACCGAGTCGGGCACGGTCGCGGGCGTCATCTGCCAGCTGGGCGGCCAGACCCCGCTGGGCCTGGCGCAGCGGCTGACCGACGCCGGGGTGCCGGTGGTCGGCACCTCCGCCGCCGCCATCGATCTCGCCGAGGACCGCGCCGAATTCGGTGACGTGCTGGTCGCGGCCGGTCTTCCGGCTCCCAAGTACGGCACCGCCACCACCTTCGAGCAGGCCAAGAAGATCGCCGCCGAGATCGGCTACCCGGTGCTGGTGCGCCCGTCCTACGTGCTGGGCGGCCGCGGTATGGAGATCGTCTACGACGAGCAGACGCTCGAGGGCTACATCTCCCGCGCCACCGACATCAGCCCGGATCGCCCGGTGCTCATCGACCGGTTCCTGGAGGACGCCATCGAGATCGACGTCGACGCCCTGTGCGACGGCGACGAGGTGTACCTGGGCGGCGTCATGGAGCACATCGAGGAGGCCGGTATCCACTCCGGCGACTCGGCGTGCGCGCTGCCGCCGATCACCCTGGGGCGCAGCGATATCGAGGCCGTGCGCCGTTCGACTGCCGCGCTGGCGCAGGGCATCGGGGTCCGGGGCCTGCTGAACGTGCAGTACGCGCTCAAGGACGACGTGCTCTACGTGCTCGAGGCCAACCCGCGCGCCAGCCGCACCGTACCGTTCGTCTCCAAGGCCACCGCGGTGTCGCTGGCCAAGGCCGCGGCGCGGATCGCGCTCGGGGCCACCATCGCCGACCTGCGCAAGGAGGGCATCCTGCCGCCCGAGGGCGACGGCGGCCACGCGCCGTTCGACGCCCCGGTCGCGGTGAAGGAGGCGGTGCTGCCGTTCCACCGCTTCCGCCGCCCGGACGGCAGTGGAATCGACTCGCTGCTCTCCCCGGAGATGAAGTCCACCGGCGAGGTCATGGGCATCGACGCCGATTTCGGCACCGCCTTCGCCAAATCGCAGGCCGCCGCCTACGGGTCGCTGCCGACCGAGGGCACCGCGTTCGTCTCCATCGCCAACCGCGACAAGCGGGCCATGGTGTTCCCGGTGAAGCGTCTGCACGACCTCGGTTTCCGCATCCTCGCCACCGACGGCACCGCGGAGATGCTGCGCCGCAACGGCATTCCGTGCGAGCGGGTGCGCAAGCACTCGGACCCGGAGCTCGCGGAGGGCCGATCGGGCACAGCGGACGGTTCGGCTCTCGCGCCCAGCATCGTGGACATGATCAAGGACGGCGACGTCGACATCGTGTTCAACACCCCGTACGGCAACAACGGTCCGCGCGTGGACGGTTACGAGATCCGCACCGTCGCGGTGGGCGCGAACATCCCGTGCATCACCACGGTGCAGGGCGCCGCGGCCGCGGTGCAGGGCATCGAGGCCACCATCAACGGCGGCATCGGCGTGCGGTCCCTGCAGGAACTCCACACCACCCTGCGGGGTTGACCCGATGACCACATTCGGGGTGCGGCTGCGGGAGGCGATGCGCGCGCACGGTCCGCTGTGCGTGGGCATCGACCCGCATCCGCCGCTGCTGCGGGCCTGGGGGCTCAGCGAGGACGTGACCGGGCTGAAGGCGTTCGCCGACGCCTGCGTGGAAGCCTTCGCCGGTCGCGTCGCCCTGGTCAAACCGCAGGTGGCCTTCTTCGAGGCGTACGGTTCCGGCGGCATCATGGTGCTGGAGGAGGCCATCGGCGAGCTGCGGGAGGCGGGCACCCTGGTGCTCGCCGACGCCAAGCGCGGCGATATCGGCTCCACCATGGACGCCTACGCCCGTGCCTGGCTGGGTGACGGCCCGCTCGGCAGCGACGCGGTGACCGTCTCGCCGTATCTCGGATTCGGTTCGCTCGCACCGGCTCTGGAGCTGGCGCGGGCCAACGACCGCGGCGTGTTCGTGCTGGCCGCCACCTCGAATCCGGAAGCGGCCGAGCTGCAACGCACTACCGGGCCGGACGGCCGCAGCATCGCCCAGCGCATGGTCGACGACGCCGCCGCCCGGAATGCCGGAGCCGAATTCGGTTCCGTGGGTGTGGTGGTCGGCGCGACCCTCACCGAGGCGCCCGACCTGAGCGCGCTCAACGGCCCCATCCTGATGCCGGGGGTGGGCGCGCAGGGCGGGGGAGCGGACTCCATCCGGAAGCTGGTGCGTGACAGCGATCTCGGCGCGGTGGTGCCGAACGTCTCGCGCGAGGTGCTCGCAGCCGGTCCGTCGGTGGGCGCGTTGCAGGTGCGCGTGCACCGGCTCACCGACGAGTTCGAGTTCCTGCGAGGCTGATTCGACCGGTGAACCTGTGCTGTTCGACACCGCGGCCGCCGCGTACGCTGAGCCGGTGATGTCGACGGCACAGGTTCTCGCACTCGCCGGGGTGATTCTGCTCGGATCCATGACTCCCGGCCCCGATTTCGTCATCGTCGTGCGCAACAGCGCAGTCTCGGGTCGCCGCGCCGGAATCGCCAGCGCGGCGGGCGTCGCCATGGGCGTGTTCGTGTGGTCGCTGATCACGGCCGTCGGCATCGCCGGTCTGCTGGCCGCCTCGGCCGTGGCCTACACCGCGGTGAAGCTGGTCGGGGCGGCCTACCTCGCCTATCTCGGGGTGCGCGCCCTGCTGGCGGCGCGGCGCGGGGCCTACGAACTCGACGCCGGAGTAGGACCGAAGCGGCACGGTCTGCGCGTGGCCTTCCGGCAGGGTCTGCTCAACAATCTGCTCAATCCCAAGGCCGCGGTGTTCTTCATCGCCCTGGTGCCGCAGTTCCTGCCCGCCGATCCGTCGGCGCTGAGCACCCTCGAGCTCGCCCTGGTCTGCACGGTCGTGAACCTGAGCTGGTTCGTGACCTTGGCCGTGGCCATCGGTGCGCTGCGCCATGTCTTCACCCGTCGGCGGGTGCGGCGGGCCATCGACGCCGCCATGGGCACGCTCATGGTCGCGCTCGGTCTTCGGATCGCCGTGCAGAGCGGCTGACTGCCGCCGATCGCGCGGCCGGATCGGGGGCGTGGGCGCGCGACCAGCCGAAATCGGTCCGATATGTCCGGTTTCACTGTGGGCGAAATCGGTGGATCCGGGTGCGGCTCAGCGCCGCCGTGGCGGGATGTCGCACCCGTTCCGCACCCGAGAACTACACCAATGTGTTTTCGCCCGTCTACGGCCGCTTCAGGCCGCGTTCAGTGGGGTCCGGGCGGGTTCGCGACAGGCCCGCGGGCGCTCGGTGGTGGTAGCGTGTGATGCGCGACACGCGGTGCGGTTTTTGCGCGACACGCCGAGAATTCCGAGAAAATTCCAGGTCGCGTGATCACAGCTCGGTTACGAGGTGACCCGGCGCCAGGGCGTATCCCCGGCTCACCTGGCGAAAGTGTGAAAATGCCCTGGCTGCAACGGGGTTCGCGATTCTGTGGTTAGTATCGTCGCAGCCGGGCGGAGTTGTTCTCCGCGGATGCCCGCTCGGCGCGGCCGTGCCCGGAATCACGCGCTGACCTGGGGGGCGGGTTCGCAATCGCCAGGCGACGTGGGTACGGTCGCTGAGACCGCCGGGGTTCTCCCCGGCGGGAGTAGATGCAATGAACGATGAGACGGAGGAACCGTGGCCCTTCCCCAGCTGACTGACGAGCAGCGCGCCGCTGCTTTGGAGAAGGCGGCTGCCGCTCGCCGCGCTCGGGCGGAGCTCAAGGAGCGCTTGAAGCGTGGCGGCACCGACCTGAAGACGGTCCTTCAGGACGCCGAGAAGGACGAAGTGCTCGGCAAGATGAAGGTTTCGGCTCTGCTGGAAGCCCTGCCGAAGGTGGGCAAGGTCAAGGCTGCTGAGATCATGAGCGAACTGGAGATCGCCCCGACCCGCCGCCTGCGTGGTCTGGGCGACCGGCAGCGCAAGGCGCTGCTGGCCCGGTTCGACTTCAGCGCCGAATAATCCGAGGGTGGTCGAACACACTCGGAAGGGTCGGCTGGTAGTCCTGGTCGGCCCCTCGGCCGTAGGAAAGTCAACCGTCGTGCGCTGTGTGCGCGAACGGTTGCCGGAACTGGTGTTCAGTGTGTCGGCCACCACCCGGGCTCCCCGGCCCGGCGAGGTCGACGGTCGTGATTATCGCTTCGTCACCAGGGAACAGTTCGACGCCATGATCGAGGCGGACGAACTCCTGGAATGGGCCGATATCCACGGCGGGTTGCAGCGGTCGGGCACCCCGGCCGCGCCGGTGCGGGAGGCCTTGGCGGCCGGTCGCTCGGTACTGCTCGAAGTCGATCTCGAAGGGGCGCGCTCGGTCCGCCGGGCGATGCCGGAGGCCGTCCTGGCCTTCCTGGCACCGCCCAGCTGGGACGAGCTGGTATCCCGGCTCACCTCCCGGGGCACCGAATCGCCCGAGGTGATCGAGCGGCGCTTGCAGACCGCGAAAACCGAATTGGCGGCCTGTGACGAGTTCGACATCGTCATAGTGAACGACGAGGTGACCGCTGCCTGTGAGCGGTTGGTATCGTTGTTCGTTAGCACAAATTCGAGGTCTGCCTCGAAACACGGCTCGTCGGCCCACTGAAGTCCGTCCGCGGACCTCGCGGCCGACCGGGCCGGACGCCCACCCCGTTGAACATCAACCCCGCAGGAGCCTCCCTAGTGAGTACGGACATGAAGGCCGCCCCCGCCTACGACACTCCGGTCGGCCTGACCAATCCGCCGATCGACGAGCTGCTGGAGCGCACCTCGTCCAAGTACGCGCTGGTCATCTACGCGGCCAAGCGGGCGCGGCAGATCAACGACTACTACAACCAGCTCGGCGACGGCATCCTCGAGTACGTCGGCCCGCTGGTCGAGCCGGGTCTGCAGGAGAAGCCGCTCTCCGTCGCGATGCGTGAGATCCACGCCGATCTGCTCGAGCACTCCGAAGGCGAGTAGGCCGAGCCATTCGGATACACGCCGAGCCATGCGGAGCGCCCGGCGTGACAACCAACGACGGCGCTGGAGGCACACGGTGACCACTCCCCATCACGCCCGCGAGCGTGCCAACCGTCCGGGGCGTGCGGTGACCCGGATCGTCGTCGGAGTCGGCGGCGGCATCGCCGCCTACAAGAGTTGCGCCCTCGTGCGCCGGTTCACCGAGACCGGCCACGAGGTTCGCGTCATTCCCACGCGGTCGGCGCTCGAATTCGTCGGCAAGGCCACCTTCGAGGCACTGTCCGGCAATCCGGTCAACACCGGTGTGTTCGCCGACGTGCCCGAGGTGCCGCACGTGCGGCTCGGCCAGGAGGCCGACCTCGTCGTGATCGCGCCCGCCACCGCCGACCTCATGGCGCGGGCCGCGCAGGGGCGCGCCGACGATCTGCTCACCGCCACGCTGCTGACCGCGCGATGTCCCGTGCTGTTCGTCCCGGCCATGCACACCGAGATGTGGGAGCATCCGGCCACCCAGGAGAACGTCGCCACCCTGCGTCGGCACGGGGCCATCGTGATGGAACCCGCGCACGGCCGCCTCACCGGCGCCGACACCGGTGCGGGCCGCCTGCCCGAACCCGAGGAGATCTTCGCGCTCACCTCGCTGTTGTCCGAGCGCGCCGACGCCATTCCGCGTGATCTCGAGGGCCGCCGGGTCGTGGTGACCGCCGGTGGCACCCGGGAACCGCTGGATCCGGTGCGCTTCCTGGGCAACCGCAGCTCCGGCAAACAGGGCTACGCGCTGGCCCGGGTGGCCGCGCAGCGCGGGGCGCAGGTCACGCTGATCGCGGGCAACACCATCGGCATGGCGGCTCCGGCCGCGGTCGAGGTCGTCAACATCACCACCGCCGAGCAGCTGAAGACCGCGGTCGACAAGCACGCCCTCGGCGCGGACGCGGTGATCATGGCGGCCGCGGTGGCCGACTTCCGGCCGGTGAACGTGGCCGCGGCGAAAATCAAAAAGGGTGCGGGAGAACCGAATTCGATCGAACTCGCGAAGACTCCCGATATTCTGGCGGGGCTGGTGCAAGCCCGTCGGGACGGGCAGCTGCCGGGTACCGCGATCGTCGGTTTCGCCGCCGAGACCGGGGACGAGCACGGCGATGTGCTGACCCACGCCCGCGCCAAGCTGGCACGCAAGGGCTGCGACCTGCTGGTGGTGAACGCCGTCGGCGAGGGCAAGGCGTTCGAGGTGGACCACAACGACGGCTGGCTGCTCGGCGCCGACGGCACCGAGATCGCCCTGGACCACGGGTCCAAGGCGCTGCTCGCCAGCCGCGTGTTGGACGCGCTCGGCCCGCTGCTGCGCTGATCGCGATCGCCACGCCGACGCAACGTACCGATCGGGCGGCAAACTGTCTGGGTCGGTATTGTTTCGTCACCTGGGCGCGGCATCCCGGCCACCCGGTCGTGGCCCCAGCGCCCGCAGCTTTGGAATAACCTACAGACACAGGGTTGTGCAGACGGGGGAGCCCGCTACTGTCGCAAGCCGAACGAGAAACCCGTTGAGGGAGAGGGAAGAACTGTGCGCACGTCTGGCAGCCGCCTATTCACCAGTGAGTCCGTGACCGAGGGTCATCCGGACAAGATCTGTGATGCCATCAGCGATTCCATCCTCGACGCGTTGCTCGCGGCCGATCCGCGCAGCCGGGTCGCGGTGGAGACCATGGTGACCACCGGTCAGGTGCACGTGGCCGGTGAGGTCACCACCTCGGCCTACGCCGACATCCCGACCATCGTCCGCGAGAAGGTCCTGGAGATCGGATACGACTCGTCGGCAAAGGGATTCGACGGCGCGTCCTGCGGCGTGAACGTCGCCATCGGCGCGCAGTCGCCGGATATCGCCCAGGGCGTGGACACCTCGCACGAGGCCCGCGTCGGCGGCGAGGACGACGCCATCGCGCGCCAGGGCGCGGGCGACCAGGGCCTGATGTTCGGCTACGCCACCCGGGAGACCCCGGAGCTGATGCCGCTGCCGATCTCCTTGGCGCACAAGCTGTCCCGGCGTCTCACCGAGGTCCGCAAGTCCGGCGTGCTGCCGTACCTGCGCCCCGACGGCAAGACCCAGGTCACCATCGAATACGACGGCGACACCCCGGTCCGGCTGGACACCGTGGTCATCTCCACCCAGCACGCCGCCGACATCGACCTCGACAACCTGCTCGCCCCCGATATCCGCGAGAAGGTCGTCGACACGGTGCTGGGCGAACTGGAGCTGCCGAAGCCCCTGGACACCTCCGAGGTGCGGCTGCTGGTCAACCCGACCGGCAAGTTCGTGCTCGGCGGCCCGATGGGCGACGCGGGCCTGACCGGCCGCAAGATCATCGTCGACACCTACGGCGGTATGGCCCGCCACGGCGGCGGCGCCTTCTCCGGCAAGGACCCGTCGAAGGTCGACCGTTCCGCCGCCTACGCCATGCGCTGGGTCGCCAAGAACGTCGTCGCGGCCGGCCTGTCCGAGCGGGTCGAGGTGCAGGTCGCCTACGCCATCGGCAAGGCCGCCCCGGTGGGCCTGTTCGTGGAGACCTTCGGCACCGAGCAGATCGACCCGGCCAAGATCTCCGCCGCCATCGCTGAGGTCTTCGACCTGCGTCCCGGCGCGATCATCCGCGATCTGGACCTGCTGCGCCCGATCTACGCGCCGACCGCCGCCTACGGCCACTTCGGCCGTACCGACGTCGATCTGCCGTGGGAGCGCACCGATCGCGCGGAGAAGCTGCTCGCGGCCGCCGGACTGTAATTGGCCGACACCGACGCGACGGCGGGAGCGCCGGGCCCGGAGGACGCGACGCGTACCTCGCAGGGCTCCGCTCCCGCCGTCGCCGGTTCGGTGGAACGCCCCATCGCGCGGGTGCTGCCACTGCTGGAACCGGTGCATCTCGACCGGGACTTCGACTACCGGGTCCCGCCCGAGATGGACGAACTCGCGCAGCCGGGCGTGCGGGTGCGGGTGCGTTTCTCCGGCCGCCTGATCGACGGATTCGTGCTGGAACGGCTGGAACGCAGCGATCACACCGGCAAGATCGTGACCCTGGACCGGGTGGTGTCGGGGGAGCGGGTGCTGACGCCCGAGATCCTGCGCCTGGTCGAGGCCGTTGCCGCGCGCTACGCGGGCACCCGCGCCGACGTGCTGCGGCTGGCCATTCCGCCCCGGCATGCGCGCACCGAGGCCGAGGAACCGAAACCCGTTGAACTGCCGGAGATTCCGGCATCGTTCCCGGGATGGGAGCGCTACGCGCACGCCGGGTCCTTCCTCACCGCCCTGCGCGCGGGGCGCGGTCCGCGCGCCGCCTGGCAGGCGCTGCCGGGGGAGGACTGGGCGCGTCGGCTGGCCGAACTCGCCGCCGTGGTGGTGGCCGGTGGCCGCAGCGCCGTCCTGCTCGTCCCCGATCAGCGCGACCTCGACCGGGTGCTCACCGAATGCGCCGCACTGGTGGGCGACGCGGCGGTCGGGCTGGCCGCCGGGCTCGGCCCCACCGCCCGCTACCGGCGGTGGCTGGCCGCGCTGCGCGGCAGCGCGCGGGTCGTGGTCGGCACCCGCAGCACCGTCTTCGTGCCCGCCCGGGAGCTGGGGCTCATCGTCATCTGGGACGACGGCGACGACACCTACGCCGAACCGCGCGCACCCTATCCGCACGCCCGCGAGGTGGCCATGCTGCGTGCGCACGAGACCGGCGCGGCCTTCCTGGCCGGTGGCTTCGCCCGCACCGCGGAGATCCAGGCCGTGGTCGAATCCGGCTGGGCGCACGACCTGCTGGCGGAACGGTCCACCGTGCGCCAGGCCATGCCGCGCATCAGCGCGCCCGGCGACACCGACACGGCGATGGAACGCGATCCCATCGCCCGCGCCGTCCGCATCCCCGCGACCGCGTTCGCCGCCGCCCGGCGCGCGCTGGCGGCGGGTGACCCGGTGCTGGTCCAGGTGCCGCGCCGGGGCTACATACCGGCGCTGGCCTGTGCGAAGTGCCGCACGCCCGCGCGCTGTCGGCACTGCAACGGCCCACTCGCCCTACCCGACAGCGCACCCGGCGGCCAGGGACCGCGCACCGGTTCCCGCGAACTCGGTATCGCGGCGGTGCGCACCGCCTCCGGTGAGACCGCGCACAGTCCGAGCTGCCGGTGGTGCGGTATCACCGAGGCCGCGTTCCGGTGTGGCTCCTGCGGTTCCCGGGCCCTGCGCGCGGTGGTCATCGGGGCGATGCGCACCGCCGAGGAACTGGGACGCGCCTTTCCCGGCGTGCCGATTCGAGGGTCGGGCGGCAAGTCGGTGCTGACCTCGGTGGCGGAGGGGCCGCAGGTGGTGGTCTCGACCATCGGCGCCGAGCCGACCGTGCCCGGCGGTTACGGGGTGGCGCTGCTGCTCGACGGCTGGGCGCTACTGGGCCGCGCGGATCTGCGGGCCGCCGAGGACGCGCTACGGCGCTGGATGTCCGCCGCCGCGCTGGTGCGAGCCGGCGGCCAGGTGCTGGTCATGGCCGAGCCTTCGATACCCACCGTGCAGGCGCTGGTGCGCTGGGATCCGGTGGGGCACGCGCACTTCGAGCTGACCGGGCGCACCGAGGTGCGGTTCCCGCCCGCGGTGCGCTTCGCCGCCGTCGACGGCACCACCGACACCATCGCCGAGCTGCTGGGCGATGCACGGCTGCCCGCCGGGGTGGAGGTGCTGGGACCGGTGCCGCTGCCCTTCGGGGCCCGCAAGCCGTTCAGCGGGGACACCCCCGCCGACGTGGAGCGGATGATCCTGCGGGTCGACCGGTCGCACGGCGCGGCGCTGTCGCGGGCACTCGTCGCCGCCCAGGCGGTGCGCAGCAGCCACCGCTCGGACGGGCCGCTGCGGGTGCAGATCGACCCCATCGACATCGGCTGAGCATCGGCCGAGCGCGCCGCCCGCGCATCGGGCAAGAACGGTCAAGCGCGGGCCGTACCTGCGGATTTACGGTTGATCCATGACACCCTGGACCGAATTCGCCGACGCCGCGCCTCGCATTTCGACCATCTTCCGGCGGCGTCACACCGCGACCGGCAACCTCTGCATGCTCGCCACGCTGCGCTCGGACGGCTTCCCGCGCATCAGTCCGATGGAGCCGCTGTTCTTCGAGGACCGGCTCTGGCTGATCGGCATGCCCAACACCACCAAATTCAACGACCTGCAACGCGATCCGCGTTTCAGCCTGCACACCGCCACCGTCGACACCATGGTCGGCGACGGCGACGCGAAGCTCTGGGGAACGGTGGAGAACATCCGGGACGAGGCCCTGCACGCGCGATTCGCCGAGAACCTCTATCAGGACAGCGGTATGGATCTGCGCGGCGAGAAGTTCGATCCGTTCTTCGGGGTCGAGATCGCCGGCGCGTCCGCGGTCGAGTTGATCGACGGGCATCTGGAGATCGTGGTGTGGAAGCGCGGCGGGCAGGAGTACGCGGTCCGCAAGGACTGAGCTGACTCAGGGCCGCACCAGGGTGCGCTCCACC
This sequence comes from Nocardia sp. CC227C, assembly GCF_030767025.1. GTDB lineage: Bacteria > Actinomycetota > Actinomycetes > Mycobacteriales > Mycobacteriaceae > Nocardia. The sequence goes on from NZ_JASITE010000007.1 coordinate 77,864, forward strand.
AGCGCGGTGTCGCAGTGCTCCACGATCTCGGTGATCAGTCCGTCGGCCAGGCGCAGGATGAGGCAGTAGGTCTGCTCGTAGGCGTCGCCGCGCACGGTGGTGCCGTTGCCGCGTGCCTGGACCACCACCCGGTCGCCGTCGGCGAGCACCAGATCGGCAGCCATCCGATAGTCGGTGAACTGAGCCAGCAACGGGCGCAACAGCTCTCGCAGCACCACCGCCTTCGGTGACCAGGTGCCCGACCACGACCAGCCGCCCGGGAAGGTCCAGGCGACGTGTTCGGCCATGGCCTCGGTCAATGCCCGGGTGTCGCCCGCGGCCATGCGCGCGAAGACGCGTTCCACGAGTTCGCGATTGGCCTGCCGTTGCGCTGTCATATCGGCAACGCTAGGCCGGTCCCACCCATGCGACCAGCGGGGCTTTCGCATATCTGGTATCACGTTTCGGCATGGGTGAGTTCACCGTCCTCGGTCTGCGTGTGCTGCGGGAGGTGATGCGCTGCGGTTCGTTCTCGGCCGCCGCGGATCGCCTGGGGTACACCCAGTCCGCGGTGTCGCGGCAGATCCGGCTGATGGAGCGGGCGGCGGGCCGGGCGCTGTTCGAGCGGCGGGCGCGCGGGGTGCGGCCCACGGCGGCGGGCCGGGTGGTCGCCCGGCACGCCGAGATCGTGCTCGGCGATCTGGACGCCGCCCGGCAGGAACTGCTCGAACTCGAGGCCCGGCCGCGCGGGCGGCTGCGCGTGGGCGGTTTCGCCAGCGCCATGGCCGCGGTGCTGCCGCGCGCCATGGCCGACTTCGCCCGGCGGCATCCGCACATCACGCTGGTGCCGCGCGAGGGGACGAGTGCCGCACTGCTGAACGCCGTCGCGCGCCGCCGATCCGACGTGGCGGTCGTGGCCGCACCGGCCGCCGCTCCCGCGGAGCTGCTGGTGGTGCCGCTGCTGGATGATCCGCTGTTCGTCGCCGTCCCCTCGACGCACCGGCTGGCGCGGCGCACCACGGTGTCGGCCGCGCTGCTGCGCGACGAGCGGTGGATCGTGGGCAGCCTCGAACCGGGCACTCCGCTGCTGGGCGCGTGGCTGGGCGGGTCGGCACCCGCGCGCCCGTACGTGGTCCGGGACTGGTCGGCCAAGCTGGGGCTGGTCGCCGCCGGTCTCGGCGTCACGGTGGTGCCCGGGCTGGCCCGCACCGCCCTGCCTGCGGCGGTGACGGCCCTGCGCATCGATCACGAGGACGCGGTGCGGCCCACGGTAGCCGTCCTCCGGCGGGAATCGGTGTCGGGCACAGCGGCATCGGCCTCTAGTGCGGCGGAATCACTGTCGGGCGCAGTGGAATTCCTCGATGCGCTGCACGCGGCCGTCGCGCATGTTCAGCGGAAGGCCGCGACCGAGCGCTGAGCCCAGGCGGCGAACGGCCGGGGCGCACGGCCGAGGACGCGCTCGATATCGGGGCTGATCCGCTGTTCCGCCGCGGTGGGCGCGCCCAGGATGGCGAGGGTGGTATCGGCCACGTCCGGCGGCATGACCGTGAGCAACTCGGCCCGGGCCTGTTCGGGTGTCTGATCCAGGAAGCGCACCGGCTCCCCGAGCGCCTCGCTCAATGCCCGCACCCGCTCGCGCGGGGATTCCGCGACCGGGCCGGTGAGCACGTAGGTCCGCCCGTCGTGTCCGTCCGCGCGCAGAGTGGCCGCCGCGACCGCGGCGATGTCCTCCGGATCGACGAACGGGATGGCCACCTCGCCGAACGGCGCGCCGACCGTGCGCTCGGCCCGCACCCGCGCGGCCCAGGCCAGGGCGTTGGACTGGAACCCGCCGGGGCGCAGGATGGTCCAGGCCAGCCCCGATGCCCGCACGGCGTCCTCGATCGCCTTGCCAAGCTGTCCGTGCGAGGGGGATTCCGGCCGGGTGGCCACGCCCTGCGAGGACTGGAGCACCACCCGCCGCACGCCGGCCGCGGCGGCGGCCGCGAGCAGGCCCGGCACATCCGCGTGGAACGAGCCCGGTGCGAGGAGCAGGTAGAGCGCGTCGGCTCCGGCGAAGGCGGTGGTCAGGCTGTCGGTATCGGTGAGGTCCGCGGCCACGTGGCGCACGCCTTCGGGCAACTCCGCGACGGCCGTACGGGACACCGCCGTCACCTGCTCGCCCGCCGCCGCGAGCATCCGCACCAGTGGGCGTCCGACATTTCCGGTCGCACCGGTCACCACGATCATCGAAACTCCTGAGTTAGTTGGCTGACTAAGTGTGACCGTAGTCGATGGCGGTCGTCGTGTCTATAGTTAGTTGAGTGACTAACTCAGGCGGGCGGCGGATGGCGCAGGGTAAGCGCGAGCGGTTGGCCGCGGCCGCCGCCGACGTGTTCTACCGGCAGGGCGTCGAGAAGACGACCATCGCTCATATCGCCCAGGCGGCCGACGTTCCCGTGGGCAACGTCTACTACTACTTCAAGACCAAGGATCAACTCGTGCAGGCGGCCATCGGCGCGCACGCGCGCGTGCTCGACGCGCTGATCGCCGACCTGAACGCCGTCGACACTCCGGCCGAACGGTTGCAGGCGTTGGTTCGCGGCTGGGTCGAGCAACGCGATGCCGCGGCCCGTTTCGGCTGTCCGACCGGCACGCTCGCCACCGAACTCGACAAACGCGCCGACGGCCTCGACCGTGAACTGGCCGCCGTCATGGGGCTGCTCATCGACTGGATCGAAGCGCAGTTCGCCGCTATGGGGCGCGCCGACGCGCGCGAGCTGGCGGTGGCGTTGCTGGCCGCCTACCAGGGAATTTCGTTGCTCACCAACACCTTCCGTGATCCCGAGCTGATGGAGGCGGAGGGGCGTCGCCTGGTGGCGTGGATCGATTCCCTGGCCTGACCGAGCCTGGAATTCTTGCTTGTGTCTCCATTCACACTTGTCGTGAATAGATTGCCGATATATCGTCGATAGCAGCAAGAGTAACGACAAGCCTTGAAGGAGGCAGCGCCATGGAACACATGGACAACACGCACGGGGCCCGTGGGCCCTGGCGTCGCATGCGACGCGAGCAACAGCGCGGTCCCGACCATCCCCGGATGGGTCGCGGTCCGCACGGTGGCCCCGGCGGCCCGCACCGCCATGGTCACGGCCGCGGCTTCGGCGACTTCGGTCCCGGCTTCGGCCCGGGTGGCTTCGGCCCCGGTTTCGGCCCCGGCCCGCACTTCGGTCGCGGTCGCGGTCGCGGTGGCCGCGGTCGGCGCGGTGACGTGCGCGCCGCCATCCTGCTGCTACTGCAGGAGCGGCCCATGCACGGCTACGAGCTGATCCAGCAGATCCGCGAACGCAGCGAGGATGTCTGGCGGCCCAGTCCCGGATCCATCTATCCGGCGCTCGCGCAGCTCGAGGACGAGGGTCTGGTGATCATCGAGAAGGTGTCGGGTCGCAAGACCGCGAAACTGACCGAGACCGGCACCGCCTACGTGGAGGAGCACCGCTCCGAACTGGGCGACCCCTGGCAGGAGGTCAAGGACGGCGTCGGCGATCAGACCCTGGATCTGCGCGGGCTGGTCGGCCAGCTCATGGGCGCGGTCGCCCAGGTGGCTGCCGTCGGCACCCCGGCGCAGGCGGCCAAGGCGGCCGAGGTGCTCACCGAGGCGCGCAAATCGCTCTACCGCATCCTCGCCGAAGATGACACACCCGAAAAGTAATGGCAGCGAAACGCCCTTGCCCGATGCGATTTTCGGCCGCCCGGCGGGGAAAATCATGGCATGGCACAAATGGGCCCCGTGTTGTCTAGGGACATGGGACAAAAGAGGAGCCGCTGGCGCTGGATCGCCGCGGCGGGGGTAATGATGTGGGCGGTCGCCGCGGGCATGACGCCGATCGGCGCGGCGACCGCCACCGCACAACCGGTGGGGGACGGCATCGTCGTCCCCGTGCAGGCGGGACCGCCGCAGACCGACCATCTCGGGGCGGCCCGATACCTGAAGGACCATCCGAACGCCGCGCCGCAGGGCGCCAACGACTTCGACTGCGAACCCAGCGCCGCACATCCGCGCCCGGTGGTCCTGGCGCACGGCACCGACTCCTCGGCGTACTCCGACTGGGCGGCCATCGCGCCGACGCTGGCCGCGGCGGGCTACTGCGTCTTCGCGCTGAACTACGGCGGCGCGCCCGGCGCCGAGTCCTACGGCACCGAGGACATCTGGGTGAGTTCCGCGCAGATCGGCGTCTTCGTCGACCGGGTGCTGGCCGCGACCGGTGCGCAGCAGGTGGACCTGGTGGGGTTCTCCCAGGGCGCCAACGTGACCCGCTACTGGGTCAACAAGCTCGGGGGAGCGCCGAAGGTCGGGCACTGGGTCGGCCTGGCCTCACCCAGCTACGGCGGCGTCATGTACGGCGTCGTGCCGGTGGCGAAATACGTGCCGGTGCTGTTCCCGGTCTTCGAACTGGCCAGCTCCAAGGCCGCGGTGCAGCAGGCCGCCGGATCGGAGTTCATCGTGGCGCTCAATGCCGGCGGGGACACCGTCCCCGGTGTGCGTTACACCACCATCGGCAGCCGCGTGGATGAGATGATCCAGCCCTTCGAGAACATCGCGCTGCGCGGTCCGGGGGCGACGAACCTGGTCGTCCAGGACCTCTGCGAGGACAATCTGACCGGGCATTTCCACACGGTGTACGAACCCTATGTGCACCGGCTGCTGCTGAACGCGCTCGATCCCGCCACCGCGCAGGCACCGGTCTGCGAGCCGGTGCCCATGGGCACCGGAATCACCGAAGTCGTCCTGGCGGCGCATTCCTGATCAGGGTGGCTCCCGGTATCCGTAAAATGAGACGACCGTATTCATTCGCTACCGGGAGCCGCCCGTGACCATCCAGCCCGTCCGCCTGTTCGGCGATCCGATTCTGCGCGCTCGCGCGGCGGAGGTGGAGACGTTCGACCAGCAGGTGCGCCAGCTGGTCGCCGACCTCACCGACACCATGTACGAAAGCGGCGGCGTCGGCATGGCGGCCCCGCAGATCGGGGTCGGGCTGCGCGTGTTCGTGTACGACACCGGGGACGCCCGGGGGCATCTGATCAATCCGGTGTTCGAGGTCGACGGCGACGAGACACAGACCGGGCCGGAGGGCTGCCTGTCCATTCCGGGGGTGCGCGAGGACGTCACCCGGGCAATGACCGTGCGCGCCCGCGGCGTCGACATGACCGGTGCGCCGGTGGAATTCCGGGCCGAGGGCCTGCTGGCCCGCTGTGTGCAGCACGAGACCGACCACCTGGACGGAGTGCTGTTCCTGCAACGCCTGGAACCCGGCCCGCGCAAGGAGGCGATGCGGACCATCCGCGAATCGTCCTGGTTCACCGCGGGAATCACGGTGGTGCCCGCCGCCGAGATCGGCGGTCGCAAGCGCGCCGACGCGTCGGGACGGGGTCGCTGATGCGCGTGGTCTTCGCGGGAACGCCGGAACCGGCGGTGCCGTCGCTGCGGCGGCTCATCGAATCGCCGCGCCACGAGGTGGTCGCGGTGGTGACCCGGCCCGACGCCGTCGCCGGGCGCGGGCGCAAGGTCACCCGCTCACCCATCGGACGGCTGGCCGACGAGCACGGCATTCCGGTGCTCACGCCGGGCAAGCCGTCCGAACCCGAATTCATCGAGCGATTGCGGGAATTGGCGCCCGACTGCTGTCCGGTGGTGGCCTACGGGGCGCTGCTGCCGCAGCGGGTGCTCGACATCCCGCGCTACGGCTGGATCAATCTGCACTTCTCGCTGCTGCCCGCCTGGCGCGGCGCGGCCCCGGTGCAGGCGGCCATTCTGGCCGGGGACGAGATCACCGGCGCCTCCACCTTCCAGATCGAGGCGGGTCTGGACACCGGCCCCGTCTTCGGCATGGTGACCGAGAAGATCCGGGTCACCGATACCGCGGGCGTACTGCTGGAGCGGCTCGCCGACAGCGGTGCGCACCTGCTCGAAACCACCCTCGACGGCGTGGAGGACGGCACCGTGCACGCCGTCCCGCAATCCACCGATGGCATCTCCTACGCTCCCAAGGTGGAACCCGAGGCCGGGCACATCCGTTGGGACCAACCGGCGCTGGCCATCTCCCGCCGCATCCGCGCGGTCACCCCGGCCCCCGGCGCGTGGACCGTGGTCGACGGCAAACGTCTCAAACTCGGCCCCGTCGACATGGTCGAGGAGGCCCTGCCCGAACGCGCCATCGAGGTCCGCAAATCCGGTGTGTACATCGGCACCGCCACCACCGCGATCCGCCTCGACCAGGTCCAGCCCCAGGGCAGGAAGATGATGGCCGCCCTGGACTGGGCCCGCGGCGCCCGCCTGCAACCGGGCGCGGTGGTCGAGTGACCCGGCCCGAGTGGGGACAGCGGGGACGCGACGACGACCGCCGGCCCGGAAGGCGGGACGCGGGCGCCCCGGCCCCGCGAGGCTCGCGGGACGGCGGCTCTCAGGGGGATCGGCGCGGCGCGGAAGACCGGCCTTCGGGTCGCCGGAATGCCGTGCCCCGCAACGAAGGTTACGAGCGCGAGCGGCCGGGCGACGACTCGCGCGGTCGGCGACAGGACGACCGGCCGCGGGACGACCGCCAGGGGCGGCGAACCGGTCCGGGCAGCGGAACCGGTGTCTCGCGGGCTGGTGAGCGGAGCGACCGCCGCGGCGCGCCGACCGCGCGGGGCGGTTCCGCCGGTCCCCGGCGTGGCGATTCACGGGACGGTGATTTCGGCGGTGCCGGTAGCGGTGCGGACGGTCGTGACCGGCGCGGTGGCGCGGGGCGTGGCGCGGTTCGCCGTCGCGAAGACGGTTCGGACGGCGGCGCCGGGCGCGACCGCTCGCGCGGCGATGGCGGGCGCGGCGCGCGGAAGGCCGGGCGCGGCGGTGAGTACGGGCAGGCCGATCCGGTGCGGGCGGTGGCGCGCGATGTGCTGCGGGCGGTGCGGGAGCGGGACGCGTACGCGAATCTCGTGCTGCCGGGGCTGCTGCGGGAGCGGAAGCTGTCCGGCCGGGACGCGGCGCTGGCCACCGAACTGACCTATGGGGCGTGCCGGTCGCAGGGGCTGCTGGACGCGGTGATCGCGGACTGCGCCGGGCGGCCGGTGACCGAGATCGACGGGGCGCTGCTGGATGTGCTGCGGCTGGGGGTGTATCAGCTGCTGCGGACCCGGATCGGGGCGCACGCGGCGGTGGACACCTCGGTGGCGCTGGCGCGGTCCGAATTCGGCGGTGGCAAGGCCGGATTCGTCAATGCCGTGCTGCGCCGGGCCGCCGAACGCACGGTGGAGGAGTGGGTGGAGCGGCTGGCTCCGGCGGATCCGCTGGGACAGCTGGCCTTCGAGTACGCCCATCCCACCTGGATCGCGCAGGCGTTCGCGGACGCGCTCGGCGCGCGGGCCGGGGAACTGCGCGAGGTGCTGGCCGCCGACGATGCGCGCCCGGTGGTCCATTTGGTGGCGCGGCCTGGCGAGATCACCGCGGAGGAACTGGCATTGGTGACCGGCGGCGAGGAAGGCCGCTGGTCGCCGTACGCGGTGTACCTCGACGGCGGCGATCCGGCCAAGCTGGAACCGGTGCGCGAGGGTATGGCGGCCGTCCAGGACGAGGGCAGCCAGCTGGTGGCGCTCGCGCTGACCCGCGCCCCGCTCGACGGCCCCGACGGCGGCCGCTGGCTGGACCTGTGCGCGGGCCCGGGCGGCAAGACCGCCCTGCTGGGCGCCCTGGCCGATATCGACGGTTTCCACGTCGACGCCGTGGAACCGGCCGAACACCGTGCCGAGCTGGTCCGCCGGGCCACCCACGGCATGCCGGTCACCGTTCACGTCACCGACGGCCGCGACAGCGACCTGCAACCGGGCTACGACCGCATCCTGGTGGACGCGCCCTGCACCGGCCTGGGCGCGTTGCGCAGACGCCCCGAGGCCCGCTGGCGTCGCCGCCCCTCCGACGTCCGCGACCTGGTCAGTCTGCAACGTGAATTGCTCACCGCCGCATGGGATCTGCTGCGTCCGGGCGGCGTGGTCGTCTACTCGACGTGCTCCCCGCACCTGTCGGAAACCGTCTCGGTGGTGGCCGATATCGCCCGCCGTACCGGCGCGACCCAACTCGACGCCCGCGACCTGCTCCCCGGCGTCCCCGACACCGGCGACGGACCGGGCGCCCAACTGTGGCCGCACCGCCACGGCACCGACGCCATGTTCCTCGCGGCCCTGCGCAAACCGTGACCGGTGGCGCGGCATGCCCCGGGCAGCCCGGGGCATGCCGCGCGGTGGGTGGGTGTTGTGTCGCGCGGTGAGTGCGCTGCGCTGCCTGGCCAGCGGGTGCGGAGCCGACCGCTACCTGCCACGAGGTCGGAATGAACGTCGCCGCAGCGCAGTTGACCTCCCGGCCCTTCGACATCGCCGCGAACGGCGGCGGCCGAAGCGGAGCTCGTGCGCGCGGCGCTTGGCTGAGCGGAACGGCCTGCACGTCGTGCTGGCCGATCACCTCGGCCCGGCTGGTGCCTACGATGCCCGCGGCGGCAGCGCAATTCGGGCTCCGGACGGAACCCGGATCGCCGAATCCGCCTCCGGCAGCCCGGATTCGTCACGGCCGAGCTGTGATCGGCTGATCGCCGGGCCGGGCCGTCACTCCCGCTGTGATCGGCTGATCGCCGGGCCGGGCCGTCACTCCCGCGCCGACTGCTCCCGCAGGCGGGCAAGGGTCTTGGCGAGGATGCGGGAGACGTGCATCTGCGAGATGCCCATCTGCTGCGCGATCTGGGTCTGGGTCATGGATTCGAAGAACCGCATGGTGAGGATGCGGCGTTCGCGTTCGGGCAGGCCCGCGAGCAGCGGCCGGATGGCGACGTACTCCTCGACGCGGTCGAACTGCGACTCCTCCTCGCCCAACGTGTCGAGCAGGGATGCCTCGGTATCGCGGCCCACCGAGACGGCGTCGATGGAGCTGGGCTGGTAGGCGTTTCCGGCGATCACGGCCTGGGTCACCTCGTCGGCGTCGATCCCGAGTTCGGCGGCGATCTCCTTGGCGGTGGGGGAGCGGCCCAACTGCTGGGAGAGCGCGTCGATGGCGGAGCCGATGCGCAGGTGGGTTTCCTTGATCCGGCGCGGCACCCGCATGGCCCAGGTGTTGTCGCGGAAGTAGCGGCGCACCTCGCCCATGATGGTCGGTACCGCGAAGGACAGGAAGTTGGAGCCGCGGGTGATGTCGAACCGATCCACCGCGTGCACCAGACCGACCCGCGCCACCTGGGTGAGATCGTCGAACGGCTCACCGCGCCCGCTGAATTTGCGGGCGATGTGGTCGGCCAGCGGAATGCAGCGGTTGATGAGTTCGGCCCGCAGGTCACCGCGTCGCGCGGACTTCTCGGGCGCGGCGGCCATCGCCTCGAACAGCGCCGAGACATCGTCGTAGCCGGAGACGCTGCGCGCGACCTCCTCCGCCTCGCCGGCGTCGAGATCGTCGGCGGTTTCCTCGTTCTCGGTACCGTTGCCGGTCGCGGCGCTGCCGCCGGCCCGTTCCTCGGTGGGCTCGGGTCGCGGTGATTCCTGGGATTCGAACACGGTGTCCTCGCCGACCACTACGCCTTCCCCCGGACCCGCCGGAACTCCACGGTTGTCGGATATCCGGCGGTGGCCGGATCGAACTCGCCCTGGGTCGCGGTCACCGAATCCGACAGGGTGCGCAGCACATGCCAGCCGAAACCGCTCTCGTCCGGCACACCCTCCTTCTCCGCCACGCCGCTGACCGCCACCACCAGATCGGTGTCGCCGACGGTGAATCGGCAGCGCAGGGTGGAGTCGGGTTTGGCGAGCGCGATCAGGGTGGAGGCGGCCTCGTCCACGGCCAGCCGGATGTCGGCGACCTCGTCCAGGGTGAAATCACTGAGCAGCACCAGTGTTTCGGCGAGTCCACGTACGATGGGCAACTGGGAGACCGATGCGGCGACGCCGATCTCGACCGGGGTCGCGCGCAGCCCTTGTTCCGCCGAAATATTGATCACCTGCACTAGGCTACCCATTCCGCCGCGCGGCAATCAGCGCAATGGCCTGTTCGGGCGTGCCGGGGCGGCCGGGGCCGGGCCGATAGACTGCGCTCTGTGTGCACCTCCTCCACTTCCTTCCATCGGCCCGCGCCGATGATCGCCCCCTCCATCCTGTCCGCCGATTTCGCGAACCTCGCCGCCGAGTTGAAGGCCATCGAAGGCTCCGACTGGGTGCACGTCGACGTGATGGACAACCACTTCGTGCCCAATCTGACACTGGGCCTGCCGGTGGTGCAGAGCATTCTGACGGTGACCGACATTCCGGTCGACTGCCACCTCATGATCGAGAATCCGGAGCGGTGGGCCCCGGGTTACGCGGAGGCCGGTGCGTACAACGTCACCTTCCACGCCGAGACCACCGACAATCCGATCGCGGTGGCGCGCGATATCCGCGCGGCGGGGGCCAAGGCGGGACTGTCGGTGAAGCCGAACACCCCGATCGAGCCCTATCTCGAGGTGCTGAAGGAATTCGACACCCTGCTCGTCATGAGTGTCGAGCCGGGTTTCGGCGGCCAGTCGTTCATTCCGCACGTCCTGGAGAAGGCGCGCGTGGTCCGCGATCTGGTGGACGCGGGTGAACTGCGCCTGGTGGTGGAGATCGACGGCGGCATCAATATGGACACCATCGAGCAGGCCGCCGAGGCGGGTGTGGATTGCTTCGTCGCGGGGTCGGCGGTGTACGGCACCGCCGACCCGGCCGAGACCGTCGAGAAACTGCGGCAGCGGGTCGTCGCTGTCGAGGCGTCGGCCGAATAGCGATACCGGGTCAGCGCCCGAGCAGCGCCTCGAGCACCGATTCCAGCGGCGGGACCGTGCGCGCGGTCCCGGGCGCACGCACCCAGGTGCGATATCCGGTCCGCTCGTCGTCGGCGGAGGGGAGCACGACCTGGGCGCCCGTGCCCGCGACGGTGGCGTACATGCGGAACAGCGTCGCGGATACCGCCGGGGTGATCGATTCCGGCCGGGCGGGACCGGTGATGAAGGTCCAGCGTCGGGCGCGGGGGTGATGTACGACGGGGCCGGCGAGTTCCGCCTGTTCCAGTCGCCGCTGTACGCGCTCGCCGAGTTCGGCGGGCATGGTGACGGCCCCGTACCGATTGCCTATCTCGAGCAGGATGTGTCGTGACGTGGGATCGATCGATGACGGCAGGTGAAACTCGCGGCGGTACCTGACGCAGCGAGCTTCGAGTGTCGAATCGAGAAACGTGGTCACGCCGCACTCCCAAATGTGTTGTTGTCCACTTGGATCCGACCCACTCGGGGTCCAACCTTCCTTCGGTCTACTGCGGGGATCAGCTACATAACAATTCTGCGACCATTTTCCGTTCGGCGCAAGATTTCGGTGTAATCAAGTCGTGATCTGGGTAGAAATCTCCGTTTACCCTGCGGCGGACAATTCGCGCAGACGGGAAATCCTGGCTTTTCAATTGGATAAGCCTTGGTAATTCGGGCAATTCGAACTTGACCAGTCCGGTTTCGCGTTGTGTTGCTGACCTGCGGTATCGAACTCTCCTGTGAAGAAGGCCGCGTGTCGACTACGACTGCGCGTCGTTACCCTGAGTAGGTACATCCCACCGCCGGGAATCCCCCGGTGGCACGGGCTGTTGGCGCAAGCGGATGACCCGGCACGCGGGCATCGGGCCAGGAGGAGAGTGAAGGGCATGTTCACAGGCATCGTCGAGGAGCTCGGCGAGATCGTGGCCGTCGAGGAGCGCGGCGACGCGTCCCGGATCACGGTGCGCGGCCCGGTGGTGACCTCCGATGCCGGACACGGCGATTCGATCGCGGTCAACGGTGTCTGCCTCACGGTCGTCGACAAGGTCGTGGAGGGCGACACCTTCACCGTGGACGTCATGGGGGAGACGCTGAACCGTTCCAGTATCGGCGGGCTGACGGTCGGCTCGCGGGTGAACCTGGAGCGGGCCGCCGCGGTCGACAGCCGCCTGGGCGGGCATATCGTGCAGGGCCATGTGGACGGCACCGGCACCGTCGTCTCCCGCGACCCTCAGGAGAACTGGGAGGTGGTGCGAATCTCGCTGCCCGACAGTCTGGCTCGCTATGTGGTGGAGAAGGGCTCCATCACCGTGGACGGCATCTCGCTGACCGTTTCCGCGCTCGGTGTCGCCGATGCCCCCGCCGCCGACGGAAATACCGACTGGTTCGAAGTCTCGCTCATTCCGACCACCCGCGAACTCACCACCCTCGGCGCCGCTCCCGTCGGCACCACGGTGAACCTCGAGGTCGACATCATCGCCAAGTACGTCGAACGTCTGGTCGCGCGCGGCTGAGCGCGGCGTGCCGCTGATCGAGAGGCGGCGCAAATCGGACACAGCCGCTGCCTTACTGTAATGAGGCACCTAATTCGAGATGGAGCACAGCAGACGTGACCAGGTTCGACACCATCGAGCGCGCAGTCGCCGATATCGCCGCCGGTAAGGCGGTCGTCGTCGTCGACGACGAGGGCCGGGAGAACGAGGGCGACCTCATCTTCGCCGCGGAGAAGGCCACCCCCGAACTCGTGGCCTTCATGATCCGCTACACCTCCGGTTACATCTGCGTGCCCCTCATCGGCGAGGACTGCGACCGCCTGGGCCTGCCACCCATGTACGCCGTCAACCAGGACAAGCACGGCACCGCCTACACCGTGTCGGTGGACGCGCGCGAGGGCATCAGCACCGGCATCTCCGCCGCCGACCGCGCCACCACCATGCGGGTGCTGGCCGATCCGCACGCCAAGGCCGAGGACCTCACCCGCCCCGGGCACGTGGTCCCGCTGCGCGCCAAGGACGGTGGCGTGCTGCGCCGCCCCGGCCACACCGAGGCCGCCGTGGACCTGGCGCGCATGGCCGGGCTGAGCCCCGCCGGTGTCATCTGCGAGATCGTCTCGCAGAAGAACGAGGGCGATATGGCGCGCACCGAGGAACTGCGCGTCTTCGCCGACGAGCACGACCTGGCGCTCATCTCCATCGCCGACATGATCGCCTGGCGGCGTCGCCACGAGAAGCATGTGGAGCGCGTGGCCGAGGCCCGCATCCCCACCGAGTTCGGCGACTTCCGCGCCATCGGCTACAAGAGCGAATACGACAACACCGAACACGTCGCGCTGGTCATGGGCGATATCCCGGGCGCGAACGGGCTCGGCGAGGACGTGCTGGTGCGCGTGCACTCCGAATGCCTCACCGGGGACGTGTTCGGCTCGCTGCGCTGCGACTGCGGTCCGCAGCTGCATGCCGCGCTCGGCATCGTGGCGGAGGAGGGCCGCGGCGTGGTGCTGTACATGCGCGGACACGAGGGCCGCGGCATCGGCCTCATGCACAAGCTGCAGGCGTACCAGATCCAGGACGAGAAGCAGCTCGACACCGTCGACGCCAACCTGGACCAGGGCCTACCCGCCGACGCCCGCGACTACGGCACCGGCGCGCAGATCCTCGCCGACCTCGGCATCAGTTCCATGCGGCTGTTGACGAACAATCCGACCAAGCGCGCCGGACTGGAGGGGTACGGTCTGTCCATCACCGAGCGGGTGGCCATGCCGGTGCGCGCGAATCAGCACAATCTGCGCTACCTGCGCACCAAGCGGGACCGCATGGGCCACGACCTGATCGGCCTGGACGATCTGGACCTCGGCGAAACCGCGCAGTAGGCACGACCTTTCGACACAGCGACTTCGAACAGAAGCGACCCGACAAGAAGAGGTGGAGAACCGTTGAGTGGAGGCGGGGTTCCGACGTTCGAACTCTCGGACGCCAAGGACCTGAAGCTGGCCATCGTCGCGTCGCGCTGGCACACCGAGATCTGCGACGCCCTGGTCGCCAACGCGGAGCGGACCGCGCGCGAGGCCGGGACCGCCGAGATCACCGTGGTGCGCTGCGCGGGCGCGATGGAACTGCCGGTGGTGGCGCAGGCGCTGGCCCGCTCGCATGACGCGGTGGTCGCGCTCGGCGTCGTGATCCGCGGGGAGACACCGCATTTCGAGTACGTGTGCGATGCGGTGACCGCTGGGCTGACCCGGGTGTCGCTGGACGAGAGCACCCCGGTCACCAATGGCGTGCTCACGGTGAACACCGAGCAGCAGGCCCTCGACCGGGCGGGGCTGCCCGGGGCCAGCGAGAACAAGGGCGAACAGGCCGCCGCCGCTGCCCTCGACGCCGCGCTCACCCTGCGCGCCCTGCGCCAAACCGTCTAGTCCCATGCCTGTCGTACGGATCTGGCGGCGGGGCGGCGAGGAGCCGCCGCGCCGACCCGAGCGCGAGGATCGTTCCGCGACAGGCGAATCGGCGGCCGGATCGCGACGCGAGACCGGGGCGGCGACCGGTGGTTCCGCCTCCGACGCAGCGTCGCCAGGGCCTGAGACCGCGCCACCCGAACCCGCTGCCGCGTCGCCTGAACCCGCTGCCGCGTCGTCTGAACCCGCTGCCGCGTCGTCTGAACCCGCTGCCGCGTCGCCTGAACCCGCTGCCGCGTCGTCTGAACCCGCTGCCGCGTCGCCTGAACCCGCTGCCGCGTCGTCTGAACCCGCTGCCGCGTCGCCCGAATCTGACGTCGCGTCGCCTGAACCCGACGCCGTGTCGGCGGAGTCCGGTGCTGTGCCACCCGCATCCGGCTCCGCCTCACCGCGATCCGAGACGAGCTCCGAGGAGTCGGCACCCGTGCCCGCGACATCCGACATCGCCCCCGCTGCCGCCGCCTCCGGGTGGGATCTCGAGGTGCGGCCCCGCCGGTCGACGCGCAACGCGCGGATCGTGGCGGCGGTCCTGGTCGTCGTGTTCGGCGTGGCGGGCATCTTCCTGCGCGACGGCTCCACCGGCGTCAACTTCCGGGTGGTGGACCAGGTGGCGGTCGTGGCCATCGGGCTGCTGCTCGGGGGCGGCGTGCTGCTGTTGACCCGGCCCCGGCTGCGCGTCGGCCCGCGCGGTGTGGTGGTGCGCAATATCGTGGGCGACAGCGAATTCCGGTGGCAGGATATTCGTGGGGTGTCGTTCCCGGACAAGAAGGCGTGGCCGCGTCTGGAGCTGGTCGACGACGACTACGTGCCGATCCTCGCCATCCGCACCAATGACGGCGAGCGCGCGGTCGCCGCCATGGATCGCTTCCGGGAACTGGGCGCGAAGTACTCGACCGCATCGCCCGACTGACCCTACGCGGCGGCCACCGCCGCCATCGGCGTGGTGCGTCGCGACCCCATGGCCATGCTGCCGTGCCTCGGCTGCCGCGTGGGCGACTACTCGCGCCCCGGCTGTCCCTGGCACAGCGTGATAGGGCGCGGCTACCGAACATCTTCCGGGTCACCTGGTTCCGGCGCAGCGGCGAGGGAGCTTTCCGCCGGTCCGGATTCGGTGACAACGTGCGGGTCCCGCAGTGGGCGTTCGCCCGGGTCAGCGGTTGTCGCCCATGACCGCGCCCTCGCGGCGGGGGTCGGCACCGCCGATCCAGCCGTCGCCGTCGCGGGTCAGCACGGACAGGCCGCTGGTCTGCGGCGCCACCGAGACGGTGTGGCCGAGTTCGCGCAGGCGTTGGACGAGTGGATCGTTGTCACCGTCGGCGGCGGAGTCGACGGCGGGATGCTCACCGCCGACATTGGTGGTCGGTGTGTTGGCCGCGCCGAAATCGACCGCCGAGACTGCCTGCTGCGGGTCCAGGCCCCAATCCAGCATGGCCACCAGGGATTTCACCACGAACTGGATGATGAGGGCACCGCCGGGGGAGCCGGTGACGTGGGTGAGCCGACCGCGGTCGCCGTCGGGGGCGCGGTCGAAGACCAGGGTCGGGGCCATGGAGCTGCGGGGGCGCTTGCCGGCGTCGATGCTGTTGGCCAGCGGCAGGCCGTCCTTGCCGAGCGGGTCGGCGGCGAAGTCGGTGAGCTGGTTGTTGAGGATGAAGCCGTCGACGAGATGGAAAGAGCCGAAGGCGGATTCGACCGTGGTGGTCATGGACGCGGCATTGCCGTAGCTGTCGATGACGGAGATCTGGCTGGTGCCGTGCTCGGGCGGCTGCGGGCCGGTGCCGAGCGGGACCGGGCCGAAGTCGCCGGGCTGCGCGGTGCCCATGCTGCGGCCCGGATCGATGAGTCCGGCGCGCTGGCGCAGATAGTCCGGGTTCACCAGGGTCTGCGGAGTGTTGCCGGGCAGCGGCACGAAATCCGAGTCCGCGATGTACTTGTCGCGGTCGGCGTAGGCGAGCCGTTCGGCCTCGGAAACCAGGTGCACCGCTTCGGCTTTCGGCTTGCCGCCGTCGAGCGCGGCATCTCCGCCGTCGAGCTGGTCGGGCTTCAGGGCGGGCAGGTCGAAATTCGACAGGATGCCCAGGGTGGCGGCCACGGTGATGCCGCCGGAGGACGGATTCGGGAAGCCGCACACGATGTGCGCACGGTAGGGAGTGCACAGCACGGTGCGCTTCTTCGGCTGGTATCCGGCCAGGTCCGCCAGCGACAGCAGCCCCGGCGTCCGGCCGCCGTCGGTCGAGGCCACCGCGTCCACGATATCGGCGGCGATGGCGCCGGTGTAGAACGCCTCCGCGCCGTCGGCGGCAATCGCGTTGAGCGTCTTGGACATCGCGGGATTGGTGAGGTTGGTGCCGGCGGGCTTGGGGCTGCCGTCGGGCTGCAGGAAGTACGCGCGGGCATTCTCGTCGCGGGCCAGGTCGGTGGCCGATTCCGCGATCTGCCCCGCCAACCGGGGGCTGATCTCGAAGCCCTGATCGGCCAGGCCGATGGCGGGATCGAACAGTTCCCGCCACGACTGCTTGCCGTGTTCGCGGTGGGCCAGCTCCAGCATGCGCAGCACGCCCGGGGTGCCGATGGAACGCCCGCTGGCGCGGGTGGTCGGCTGCGGTTCGGTGCGGTCGGTATCGCTGATCCAGCGCAGATAGTTCTCGGTGGCCGCCGCGGGCGCGGTCTCGCGGCCGTCGTAGGCGTCCACGGCCCCGGTGGCGGCGTCGTAGTAGAGCAGGAACGCGCCACCGCCGATCCCCGACGCCTGCGGTTCCACCAACCCCAGCACGGCCTGCGCCGCGATGAGGGCGTCGGCCGCGGTGCCGCCGTCGCGCAGTACCCGGCAGGCCGCGTCGGTGGCGAGCGGATTGGCGGTGGACACGGAGTAGGTGGCCGTGCGCACCGGCGTCATCCCGGTGCGGTAGCCGGAGGCGATCTCGGGATTGGTGCTCAGATTCGTTGTGGTCGCGCCCGGCGCGGTGCGGGCCGTCAGCGGGGTGCCGTTGGGCCGGTCCACACAGGTGTCACCGGCTTCGTTCCCCGGGCCGGTGGTGCAGGCCGTGACCAATCCGAGCAGGAGTAACAGGGCGGCGGCAGCGCCGCTCCAGTTCCGCGTGCGCCTCATGATCGGACTCTAACGCCGGTCCGCGTGCCGGGCGGTGCTTTCGGGGCGGATGGCGAATAAGCGTGCGCCGCCCGGGGAGGGCAAAGTTGAGCGTCCTGGAAGCAACCTGTAAGACAGGTAGGTGGCGAATGCTCGAAATGTCGCTCGGAAGTGTCATTTGCCCCGGTCGGGGCGCTGATGTGTTTCTGGGTAAATGGCAAGGTATCGTCACAACGCCTCACTACACGATTGCGGAGGGTTAACCGGCGTATGACCGAGATCCGGACACAGGCCACCAACCTCACGGCCGAGGACTCCGGCTATCACAAGAGCCTCAAGCCGCGGCAGCTGCAGATGATCGCCATCGGCGGCGCCATCGGTACCGGCCTGTTCCTCGGCGCGGGCGGCCGCCTGCACAGCGCCGGACCGTCGCTGTTCCTGGTCTACCTGGTCTGCGGCATCTTCGTCTTCTTCATTCTGCGGGCGCTCGGCGAGTTGGTGCTGCACCGACCGTCGTCGGGTTCGTTCGTCTCCTACGCGCGGGAATTCTTCGGTGAGAAGGCGGCTTTCGTCGCCGGGTGGATGTACTTCCTGAACTGGTCCATGACCGGCATCGTCGACACCACCGCGATCGCGACCTATCTGCACTACTGGGGACCGTTCCAGCCCGTCGCGCAATGGGTGCTGGCGCTGGGCGCGCTGCTCATCGTGCTCGGCATCAATCTGGCATCGGTGAAGTGGTTCGGCGAGATGGAGTTCTGGGCCGCCATGATCAAGGTGGCCGCCCTGGTCACCTTCCTGGTGGTCGGCACCATCTTCTTCGCGGGCCGTTTCGAGGTCGACGGCCGGCCCACCGGATTCGGCATGGTCGAGGCCGCGGGCGGCTGGTTCCCGACCGGCGTGCTGCCGCTCATCACCGTCACCTCCGGCGTCGTATTCGCCTACGCCGCCGTGGAAATGGTGGGTATCGCCGCCGGTGAGACCGAGAATCCGGCCAAGATCATGCCGCGCGCCATCAATTCGGTCATCATGCGCATCGCGGTGTTCTACTGCGGTTCGGTGATTCTGCTGGCCCTGCTGCTGCCCTACACCGACTACCAGGCGGGGGAGAGCCCGTTCGTCACCTTCTTCGGCAAACTCGGTGTGGCGCACATGGGTTCGATCATGAATTTCGTGGTGCTCACCGCCGCGCTCTCCTCGCTCAATGCCGGGCTCTATTCGACCGGACGCATTCTGCGTTCCATGGCCATGAACGGCAGTGCGCCGACGTTCACCGCGCGCATGTCCCGCAGCGGCGTTCCCTACGGCGGTATTCTGCTCACCAGTTGTATCGCGCTGTTCGGCATCTGGCTGAATTACGCCGTGCCGTCGCAGGCATTCGAAATCGTGCTGAATGTGGCGTCGCTGGGAATTCTGGCCTCGTGGGCCACCATTGTGCTGTGCCAGCTGAAGCTGTACCGGTGGTCGCAGGAGGGCCGCGCCGAACGCCCCGCGTTCCGGATGATCGGTGCGCCCTGGACCGGCATCGTCACACTGGCCTTCCTGGTCGGCGTGCTGGTGCTGATGGCTTTCGACTACCCGGTCGGCACCTGGACCGTCGCCAGTCTGGCCATCATCGTCCCGGCGCTGGCCGGTGGCTGGCTGATCGCCCGCAAGCGGGTGCTGGCCATCGCCGAGGAGCGGGCCGGATACACCGGTGAATACCCGGTGTTGCCACCGATTCCGCTGGACGACAAGTAATCTCGCCGAACCACGGCGGGCCCGGCGAAAACCGCTCGGGACCAGTGTTTTTCGCGGCCGCGCACGAATACCGTGCGCGGCCGTGCTGTGTGCTGGGACACAGTGGAGCCGGGCTGTGTCCATGGTCATAACTTCGCCGCCGCGATTGTCGGATGTCGAAACGGTTGGTTAGCGTCGGATTGCGCGTTCGCAGGGGGCGCGCAATGGATGGATGCTCGATGAGGAGTAGCTGTGACTGCGCATTCGGCTGTCGTCGATGAGGTGGAAGCCGATTCGACCGATGCGGACAGGGGTACTCCCGCAGCGTTTTTCGATCGTGTCTCCGGCGCGCTGGGGATCGCGCTCCGTGATCGTTCCGAGATCGGCGACGCATTGCGCGCCGAGGTGCCCGCGAAGGTGCGCGAGGCCCGCTACGCCGCCTGGGCCACCGCGGGTTTCGCCGTTCTGCACTGCCTGCTCGCCATTCCCGACGGCGTGCCCTCGGTGCTCGGCAGCGGCGGTCACTTCTTCGCCGCCTGGCTGACCGGGGCGACCGCGGTGTTGTTCGGCATTCGCTCGCGCTGGGTCTGGGTCGGCGCGCTGGCGGTCTCGAGCCTGCAGACCTTCCTGGGGGTGTTCACGCTGTTCTCGACCGAATTGCCCACGGGGGTCGGGCCGTTCATCGCCCTCGCGGGCATCATGGCCTCGGGCGTCGTGCTCGCGCTGCTGCTGCGGCGCGACGTCTACGCCTGGTTCACCGCCCAACCCTGAGCCGATCCCGGCTGGGCCGGACGGCGCGCCCGACCGAGATCGGAACGCGCCGTCGCTGATCGACCGTGTGGCAGCCGCCGTGTGGACCGGCCGCAGCGGGTCAGGGCAGGGTGCGGGCGAGCGCCCGTCCGGCGGCCCGGCCGGAGAAGATGCAGCCGCCGAGGAAGGTGCCCTCCAGGGCGTTGTAGCCGTGCACGCCACCGCCGCCGAAGCCGGCCACCTCACCGGCCGCGTACAGGCCCGGGAACGGAGTGCCGTCCGGGCGCATGACCTGTGAGTCGAGATTGGTCTGCAAGCCGCCCAATGTCTTTCGGGTGAGGATGTTCAACCGCACCGCGATGAGCGGGCCGTGCGCGGGATCGAGGATGCGGTGCGGGGCCGCCACCCGGCCCAGCTTGTCGCCGAGGTAGCGGCGGGCGTTGCCGATCGCCATGAGCTGGGCGTCCTTGCTGAACTTGTGCTCGATATCCCGGTCGCGGGCGACGATCTGGCGTTCCAGGTCGGCCGGATCCAGCCGCGGGCCACGGGCGATCTTGTTCATGCCCTGCACAAGTTCGGCCAGTGTGTCGGCGACCACGAAGTCCACCCCGTGCCGTTTGAACGCCTCCACCGGCCCCGGCGCGCCCTTGGCGACCCGGCTCTTGAGCGTGAGCTTCAGATCCTTGCCGGTGATATCCGGGTTCTGCTCGGAACCCGAGAGCGCGAACTCCTTCTCGATGATCGACTGGGTGAGGACGAACCAGGAGTAGTCGTAACCGCTGGCCAGGATCTCCTTCATGGTGGCATTGGTGTCGAAACCGGGGAAGCACGGTGCGGCCAGCCGTTTTCCGGTGGCGTCGAACCACAGCGAGGAGGGGCCGGGGATGATGCGGATGGCGTGGTCGGGCCAGACCGGATCCCAGTTGTGGATGCCTTCGGTGTAGTGCCACATGCGATCCCGGTTCACGATGCGGCCGCCGGCGGCCTCGGTGATGGCCAGCATGCGGCCGTCCACATACGCCGGGACGCCGGAGATCATGTGTTCCGGGCACGGTCCGAGCCGGTCGATCGGCCAGTTGCGGCGGATCAGTTCGTGATTGTGACCGATGCCACCGGAGGTGACGACCACCGCCTCGGCGTGGAACTCGAACTCGCCCACCACCTCTCGCGACGAGGCCACCCCGCGCTCGGCGTCGCTGGGGGCGAGCAGGGTGCCGCGCGCACCGGTGACGGCGTCGTCGGTCACCACGAGTTCGTCCACCCGGTGCCGGAAGGCGAACCCGACCTGCCCCTGGCGCTCGGCGGCCAGCACCGGTTCCAGAAAGACGCGCACCACTTCGGGGCCGGTGCCCCAGGTGAGATGGAAGCGCGGCACCGAGTTGCCGTGGCCGTCGGCGGTCGCGCCGCCCCGCTCGGCCCAGCCCACCAGGGGCGTCACCCGCAGGCCGAGGCCGTGCAGATACCGGCGTTTCTCGGTGGCCGCGAACTCGACGTAGGCGCGTGCCCACTGCCGGGCCCAGTGGTCCTCGTCCTCGCGGTCGAATCCGGCCGAGCCCTGCCAGTCCTGCCAGGCCAGTTCGAGCGAATCCTTGACCCCGAGTCGCCGTTGCTCGGGGGTGTCCACCAGGAACAGCCCGCCCAGTGACCAGAACGCCTGCCCGCCGAGGTTGGCTCGGTTCTCCTGGTCCAGCACCAGCACCCGGCGGCCTGCCTGGACCAGTTCGTAGGTGGCCACCAGACCGGCCAGCCCGGCGCCGACGACGATCACATCCGGATTCTCGATCATGCCCAATCCTCGGTCGTAGAAGTTCGATACACAACTGTATCGGACCAGGTTGGTCCCGGTGGCAGCGACGCGGGTAGGGATTGCCGCAGCGAAGATGTCGGTGGGGCGTGGCAAGGTGGCGAGCTGTGCCCATGACCGTCACCACCGCACGCCGCATCGCCCTCGCCGCTCAGGGTTTCGCCGCCGCCCGGCCCACCGGCGCGCCCACCCGCCGCAGCGTGCTGCGCGCCCTGGACCACACGCGACTGCTGCAACTGGATTCGGTGTCGGCGGCGGTGCGCGCCCACTACGCCCCGGTCTTCAGCCGCATCGGCGGCTACGACCGGAACCTGCTGGACGAGACGGCGTGGAGGCACACCGCCCGCAGGCCGCGGCGGCTGGTCGAGTACTGGGCGCACGAGGCCGCACTGCTGCCGGTCGAGGACTGGCCGCTCATGCGGTGGCGGATGGAGCGGTACCGCAACGGCCGCTGGGGCGGCGCGCAGCAGGTGTTCGCGCGCAATCCGACGCTGGCCGACGACGTGCTCGGGATCCTGCGGGAATTCGGGGCGTGCACGGCCGGTGAGGTGGAGCGGCATCTGGAGCTGGATCGTCCACGCGCCAAGGATCATTGGGGCTGGAACTACAGCGATACCAAGGTGGTCTGCGAGGCGCTGTTCGCCTCCGGTGAGGTGTCGGTGGACAGACGCGTCGGCTTCCAGCGCTACTACGACCTCACCGAACGCGTCCTCCCCGCCGACGTGCTGGCCCGCCGGATCGACGAGGCCGACGCGGTCCGCGAACTCGTGCGTCGGGCCGCCGCCGCGCACGGCATCGGCACCGAAACCGACCTGCGCGACTACTACCGCCTGACCCGCCGCCAGACCGAACCCGCCATCGCCGATCTGCTCGACGCGGGCGAACTCGAACAGGTCACCGTCGCGGGCTGGGACAAACCCGCCTACCTACACCACGCCGCCCGCACCCCGCGCCGCATCACCGGCGCGGCCCTGCTGTGCCCCTTCGACCCGCTCATCTTCTTCCGCCCCCGCACCGAACGCCTCTTCGACTTCCACTACCGCATCGAGATCTACACCCCGGCCCACAAACGCGTCCACGGCTACTACGTCTTCCCCTTCCTCCTCGACGGCGAACTCGTCGGCCGCGTCGACCTGCGCGCCGAACGCGCCACCGGCCGCCTCCTGGTCCCGGGCGCCTTCACCGAACCCGGCCGCGACACCGCGCGCGTCGCGGCCGAACTCGCCAAGACGCTGCGGGAGATGGCCGACTGGCTGGAACTCGACACCATCGAGGTGGGCGAGCGCGGCGACCTCTCGCCCGCGCTCGCCGCGGCCGTGCGCTAGGTCGGCGGGCCACCCGTCGCTGCGGACGGGTTGGGCGCGTGCCCGTCAGACGCCGTCGGTCCAGGCGTCGAGCGCGATGCCGCGCTTGGCCTCGCCGTTGCAGGTCAGGGTCATGGGGGCGAAGGGGCGGGCGGAATCGCTGACGATGAACGTGGGGGCCTGCTGCCCGTGGCCGACGGCTCGGGAGCCGAGACAGCGAACGATGCCCACGTACCAGACGTCGTCGGGGCAGGTGAAGGTGACGCTGTCGATGCTGGGCCGGTCGATCCGGCATCCCACGCCCGCGGCCGAGGCGGGTGCGGCCATGGCGGCCAGTCCCGCGGCGGTGAGCAGGACCGCGGAGCCGATGGACAGCGTCCGACGGTGCGGGCGAAGACGGTTCATCATGGTGAAACTCCCTCGAATCGACCGGTGGTGCTCTCGAACTGCATCCCATACTGACGTCGGTCGGTACTTCGGAGTGGGAGCCACGGCGGATACGTCAGTCGGCGTGCCGCGTTCGCTCGGCGCGTTCACCCACCTTGCGCACCCGGGTGGTCGCCGCGCTCACCGGCTCGCCCGCCGCGTTCTCGGCCCGCAGCGGGGCCACGGCCGCGCGCAATCAGCATCTGCTGACCACGGCCCGGCCGGATCGGGCCGCCGCCGTCATCGGCGGCTACATGGCCTGCTACTCGCTCGGATCCGCCCTGGGGGCGATCACGACCACGTGGGCGTACGGCACCCGGGGCTGGGCCGCCTGCTGCGGTCTCGGTGCGGCCTACGCGCTCTGCGCGCTGGTCGTCTGGGCGGTGACCCGGCCGGTGACGAGGCCGGGCGCGGTCGTGCCCGCCCCGGCTCGGACCGAGGCGTCGTGTGCTGTCGGACCGGGTCAGTAACCTTGGTGCCGTGGCAGATCCCGCGACGTACCGGCCCGCCCCGGGCACCATTCCTGTCGAACCCGGCGTCTACAAGTTCCGGGACGTGCACAAGCGGGTCATCTACGTCGGCAAGGCCAAGAGCCTGCGCAGTCGGCTCAACTCCTACTTCGCCGATGTGGCGTCGCTGCATCCGCGCACCCGGCAGATGGTCACCACCGCCGCCAGCGTGGAGTGGACGGTGGTGTCCACGGAGGTGGAAGCCCTTCAGCTGGAATACAACTGGATCAAGGAGTTCGATCCGCGCTTCAATGTGCGCTACCGGGACGACAAGTCGTATCCGGTGCTGGCGGTCAGCCTGAACGAGGAGTACCCGCGGGTCTTCGTGTATCGGGGCGCGCGCAAGAAGGGGGTGCGCTATTTCGGGCCGTACGCGCACGCCTGGGCCATTCGCGAGACCCTGGACCTGCTGCTGCGGGTGTTCCCGGTGCGCACCTGCTCCACAGGAGTCTTCAAGCGGCACAACCAGATCGGGCGGCCCTGCCTGCTCGGCTACATCGACAAGTGCTCCGCGCCGTGTATCGGCCGGGTGAACGCGGCCGAGCACCGTCGGATCGTGGAGGACTTCTGCGACTTCCTCTCCGGCAAGACCGACAGACTCGTCAAGGACCTCGAGAAGCGTATGCACGCCGCGGCCGAGGAGCTCGACTTCGAGACCGCGGCCCGGCTGCGCGACGACGTGCAGGCGCTGCGGCGGGCGCTGGAGAAGCAGGCCGTGGTGCTCGGCACCGGCACCGACGCCGACGTCGTCAATTTCGCCCTCGACGAACTCGAGGTCGCGGTGCAGATCTTCCACGTGCGCGACGGTCGGGTGCGCGGGCAGCGCGGCTGGGTGGTGGACAAATCCGGCGATGCCCTCGACCTGAGCTGGGCGGGTCCGGAGGCGGCAGCTCGGGGAACCGCGGAGGGCCCCGACTCGGGTCGTACCGGGCACAGCGGTGTGGCGGCGGGGGGAGAGCTGCCCGCCTTGGTCGAGCAGTTCCTCACCCAGTTCTACGGGGAGCAGTCGGCGGTGGCCGCCCAGTCCGGTGACGAGCAGCCCGGAGCCGTGGTCCCGCGCGAGGTGCTGGTTCCGGCCCTGCCCGGGGACGCCGAACAGGTTCAGCAGTGGCTGTCGGGTCTGCGCGGTTCGGCGGTGCGGCTGCGGGTGCCGCAGCGCGGCGACAAGAAGGCCCTCGCCGAGACCGTGCAGCGCAATGCCATGGAGGCGCTGGCCCAGCACAAGCTCAAGCGCGCCGGTGACCTGACCGCCCGGTCGGCGGCGTTGCAGGGCATTCAGGACGCCCTCGATCTGGACAGCGCCCCGCTGCGCATCGAGTGCGTGGACATCTCCCATGTGCAGGGCACCGACGTGGTGGCCTCGCTGGTGGTGTTCGAGGACGGGCTGCCCCGCAAATCGGAGTACCGCCACTACGCCATCAAGGAGGCGGCGGGGGAGGGGCGCTCCGACGACGTGGCCAGCATCGCCGAGGTGACCCGGCGGCGCTTCGCCAAACTGCGGCGCGATCTGGATGCCGCCGTCGCGGCGGAACTCGAATCCGACACCGAGACAATCGATTCCAGCCTGCCCGGCATCGACCCGAAGACCGGGAAGCCGCGGCGCTTCGCCTACCCGCCCAACCTGTACGTGGTCGACGGCGGCGCGCCCCAGGTCAACGCCGCCGCCGAGGTGCTCGACGAACTCGGCATCACCGACGTCGCGGTGATCGGCCTGGCCAAGCGCCTCGAGGAGGTGTGGGTGCCGAACGAGCCCGACCCGGTGATCATGCCGCGCACCAGTGAATCGCTGTACCTGCTGCAACGGGTGCGCGACGAGGCGCACCGCTTCGCCATCACCTTCCACCGCAGCAAGCGTTCGCGCCGGATGACCGAATCCGCCCTCGACGCGGTGCCGGGTCTCGGTTCGACCCGCAAAACGGCGCTGGTGACCCACTTCGGGTCGGTCGCCAAACTGAAGCAGGCTATGGTGGAGGAGATCACCGAGGTCCCGGGCATCGGCGTGGCCACGGCCAGGGCGGTGCTGTCCGCCCTGCGCGGCGACCGTGACCAGGAGGTCCGCGACCGGGAAGGGCATGACCAGCACATTCGTGTCGGCGACGCGGACTGACCCGCCCGAAAGGGACACGCCCGGCGTGACGGTCGCCGCGCATCGGCGTGTCGCGATGTCGGATCGGTGATCGGTGCAGCATGATCGAGGCAACGCCCAGACACGAATCCGGTTAGGACATGACGCGCGTCGAATCCAGTAGTACAGCGGACAGTGCCCCGTCGACATCCATCCCCGAAGAGGTTCCCGCCGCGCCCGTCGAGGTCGTCATCGTCACCGGACTCTCCGGTGCGGGCCGCGGCACCGCGGCCCGCGTGCTCGAGGACCTCGGCTGGTACGTGGCCGACAATCTGCCTCCCGAGCTGATCGCCCGGCTGGTGGAACTCGGCGCTTCGGCCGACCCTCCCATTTCCAAGCTGGCCCTGGTCATGGATGTGCGCAGCCGGTTCTTCACCGGTGATCTCTCCGCCGTGACCGAGCAGTTGCGCGGCGCGGGCGTGCGCACCCGCGTCCTGTTCCTCGAAGCGTCCGATGATGTGCTGATTCGACGTTTCGGCTTCGCCCGCCGGCGGCATCCTCTACAGAGTGAGAGCGCTGACGGCACGTTGTCCGAGGGCATCGCCGCGGAACGGCGTCGGCTGGCATCGGTCAAGACCGCCGCCGACGTGGTCATCGACACCACCGCGCTGTCGGTGCACCAACTGCACCGGCGGCTCGAGGAGGTCTACGGCGGCGGTGCGCCCACCGCCTTGCAGTTGACCGTCCAGTCGTTCGGGTTCAAGTACGGAGTTCCGCTGGACGCGGACATGGTGTTGGATGTGCGTTTTCTGCCCAATCCGCATTGGGTGCCGGAACTCCGCGAACAGACCGGACAGGATGCCGAGGTGAGCGAGTACGTATTGGGGCAGCGGGGCGCGCGGGACTACCTGAGCACCTGTCGGCACCTCATCGACCTCACCACCGACGGCTACCGTCAAGAGGGGAAGCGATACATGACCGTGGCAGTGGGCTGCACCGGCGGCAAGCACCGCAGCGTGGCGATAGCGGAGGCGCTGGGCGGACTGCTCGGTGACGACGTCGACAGCGGCTCGGTGGACGTGGTCCGCGTGGTGCATCGGGACCTGGGGCGAGAATGAGCGGGCGGGAGGCGAACCCGGCCATCGCCGCGCTGGGCGGTGGACACGGGCTGTACGCGACCCTGACGGCGGTCCGTCGGCTCACCCGCAAGATCACGGCGGTGGTGACGGTCTCCGACGACGGGGGTTCCTCGGGTCGGCTGCGCGCCGAGTTGGGCATGCTCCCGCCGGGAGATCTGCGGATGGCGCTCGCGGCCCTGGCCGAGGAGACCGACGGCATCTGGGCGCGCACCGTGCAGCACCGCTTCGGCGGGACCGGCGCGCTGGCCGGGCATTCGGTGGGCAATCTGGTTCTGGCGGGCCTCACCGAGGAACTCGGTGACCCGGTCGCGGCGCTCGACGAGGCGGGAAGAATTCTGCGCATCACAGGCAGGGTGCTACCGATGTCGCCGATCGCGCTCACCATCGAAGCGGATGTGGCGGGGCTGGAGGCCGACCCGCGCGTGAGCCGCTGCATTCGCGGCCAGGTGGCGGTGGCGACCACGCCGGGCAAGGTGCGACGTGTCCGATTGATCCCGTCCGACCCGCCCGCGTGCCCGGAGGCGACCTCCGCGATCGAGCACGCGGATGTCGTCGTTCTGGGCCCGGGCAGCTGGTTCACCAGCGTGATTCCGCATGTGCTCGTGCCGGAGCTGCACGACGCGCTGGTGCACACGCGGGGTCGGAAGATCTTGGTGCTCAATCTCGCGGCAGAACCGGGCGAAACGGCCGGATTCTCCGCGGAGCGGCACCTGCATGTATTGTCCCAGCACGCACCGGATTTCACAGTCGACGATATCGTGGTCGATTCCGGCTCCGTACCGGAGGGTAGGGAACGCGAACATGTGGCAAGAGCTGCCGAACAGCTGCGAGCACGAGTAACCTTCGCTGATGTCGCCGAGGCGGGGACGGACCGGCACCACCCCGGAAAGCTTGCCGCCGCATTGGATCAGGTGATCCGGCAGCCTCGGCCGGAACTGGCAGGGCTTCGAAGCGAAGGACGGCGTATGGGCCAGCATGTGCGATCCGGGTTGGGTGGAAAGGAGCGCGTCTCGTGGCGATGACAGCGGAAGTGAAGGACGAGCTGAGTCGACTCACCGTGTCACAGGTGAGTTCGCGCAAGGCCGAACTGTCCGCGCTACTCCGGTTCGCCGGTGGACTGCACATCGTGGGCGGTCGGGTGATCGTCGAAGCGGAGGTGGACATGGGTTCCATCGCGCGCCGACTGCGCCGCGAGATCTTCGAGCTGTACGGCTACGGATCGGATGTGCACGTGCTCGGCGCGGGCGGACTGCGCAAAACCTCCCGGTATGTAGTACGCGTTTCCAAGGAGGGCGAGGCGCTCGCCCGGCAGACCGGATTGCTGGATGTGCGCGGTCGGCCGGTCCGGGGTTTGCCCGCCCAAGTGGTCGGCGGCAGCATCTCCGATGCCGAAGCGGCCTGGCGCGGAGCGTTTCTCGCACACGGGTCGCTCACCGAACCGGGACGCTCCTCGGCCCTCGAGGTGAGCTGTCCGGGACCGGAGGCGGCGCTCGCGCTGGTGGGCGCGGCCCGTCGCATGGGCATCTCCGCCAAGGCGCGCGAGGTGCGCGGCACCGACCGCGTGGTGGTGCGCGACGGTGAGGCCATCGGCGCGCTGCTCACCCGGATGGGCGCGCAGGACACCCGGTTGACCTGGGAGGAGCGGCGCATGCGCCGCGAGGTCCGGGCCACCGCCAACCGCCTGGCGAATTTCGACGACGCCAATCTGCGCCGCTCGGCCCGCGCCGCCGTGGCCGCCGCGGCCCGGGTGGAACGCGCGCTGGAGATCCTCGGCGACGACGTGCCGGACCATTTGGCCGCCGCGGGCAAGCTGCGCGTGCTGCACCGGCAGGCCTCGCTGGAGGAACTGGGCCAGCTGGCCGATCCGCCCATGACGAAAGATGCTGTGGCGGGCCGCATTCGGCGACTGCTGTCGATGGCGGACCGCCGCGCCAAGGAACTCGGCGTGCCCGACACCGAATCCGCCGTCACCGCGGAACTGCTCGAGGACGCGTGAGACGGACCGTTCGGTAGTCGGTGAGTCCGGGAACACCCCCGGTCGGGATGGGAGTTCACATCCCCGGGGGTGTTTCTGTGATGTTCCCCGCCGGGTTTAGGGTTAGTAGGCAACGGGAAAGATTCCGCGACACAACTGAGGAGCGATAACGTGACTGTCCGGGTAGGCATCAACGGCTTCGGCCGCATCGGACGTAACTTCTTCAGGGCGGTCGAAGCGCAGAAGGCGCTCGGCACCACCGACATCGAAATCGTCGCGGTCAACGACCTCACCGACAACGCGACGCTGGCCACCCTGCTGAAGTACGACTCGATCCTCGGCCGGCTGCCGAAGGACGTCTCGCTGGACGGCGACGACACCATCGTGGTCGGCGACCAGCGCATCAAGGCGCTGGCCATCAAGGAGGGCCCGGCGGCGCTGCCGTGGGGTGACCTGGGTGTCGACGTGGTCGTGGAGTCCACCGGAATCTTCACCGACGCCACCAAGGCCAAGGGTCACCTGGCCGCCGGCGCGAAGAAGGTCATCATCTCCGCCCCGGCCAAGGGCGAGGACATCACCATCGTCATGGGCGTCAACGACGACTCCTACGACGGTTCGCAGAACATCATCTCCAACGCGTCCTGCACCACCAACTGCCTCGGCCCGCTGGCCAAGGTCCTGCACGACTCGTTCGGCATCGAGCGTGGTCTGATGACCACCATCCACGCCTACACCCAGGACCAGAACCTGCAGGACGGCCCGCACAGCGACCTGCGCCGGGCCCGCGCCGCCGCGCTGAACATCGTGCCCACCGGCACCGGCGCCGCCAAGGCCATCGGCCTGGTGCTGCCCGAGCTGCAGGGCAAGCTGGACGGCTACGCGCTGCGCGTGCCGGTCCCGACCGGCTCCATCACCGACCTGACCGCCGATCTGCGCACCGCCGCCTCGATCGACGAGATCAACGCCGCCATGAAGGAAGCCGCCGAGGGTCCGCTGCGGGGCATCCTGAAGTACAACACCGATCCGATCGTCTCCTCCGACATCGTGACCGATCCGCACTCCTCCATCTACGACGCTCCGCTGACCAAGGTCATCGACGGCCAGGTCAAGGTCACCTCGTGGTACGACAACGAGTGGGGCTACTCGAACCGTCTCGCCGACCTGATCGGCCTCGTCGGCAAGTCGCTGTAAAGCCATGGCGCTCGAGACACTCCAGGATCTGCTGAACGAGGGTGTCGAGGGTCGGGGCGTGCTGGTGCGCTCCGACCTGAACGTTCCCCTCGACAACGGCGTCATCACCGATCCGGGCCGCATCATCGCGTCGGCCCCGACCATCGCCGCGCTCGCCGAGGCGGGTGCGAAGGTGGTTGTCACCGCGCATCTGGGCCGCCCGAAGGGCGAGCCGGACCCGAAGCTCTCGCTCGCACCGGTCGCCGAGCGGCTGGCGCAGGAGCTGGGCCGCAATGTGCAGCTCGCCGGTGACGTGGTGGGCCAGGACGCCCTCGCCCGTTCCGAGGGGCTCACCGACGGCGATGTGCTGCTGCTGGAGAACGTGCGTTTCGACGCCCGTGAGACCGGCAAGGACGACGCGCAGCGGGCCAAGCTCGCGGCGGCGCTGGTCGAATTGGTCGGCGACGACGGCGCTTTCGTCTCCGACGGCTTCGGTGTGGTGCACCGCAAGCAGGCGTCGGTGTACGACGTGGCGAAGCTGCTGCCGCACTACGCCGGTGGACTCGTGGCGGCCGAGACCGAGGTGCTGAAGAAGCTCACGGAAAATGCCGAGCGGCCGTACGCGGTCGTGCTGGGCGGCTCCAAGGTGTCCGACAAGCTGGCGGTCATCGAGGCGCTCGCGCCCAAGGTCGACACGCTGGTGATCGGCGGCGGCATGTGCTTCACCTTCCTTGCGGCACAGGGCCTCCCGGTGGGCTCCTCGCTGTTGCAGGAGGAGATGGTCGACACCTGCAAGAAGCTGCTGGAGACCTACGCCGACGTCATCCACCTCCCGATGGACATCGTGGTGGCGGACAAGTTCGCCGCCGACGCCGAGTCGAAGGTGGTGCCCGCCAACGAGATTCCCGAGGGCTGGATGGGCCTGGACATCGGTCCGGAGTCGGTGAACCGCTTCGCGGCGCTGCTCACCGAGGCCAAGACGGTGTTCTGGAACGGTCCCATGGGCGTGTTCGAGTTCGAGAAGTTCGCCGCGGGTACGCGCGGGGTTGCCGAGGCGATTGCCACGGCGACCGGCAAGGGCGCGTTCACCGTGGTCGGCGGCGGCGATTCGGCCGCGGCCGTGCGCACCCTGGGCCTGCCGGACGACGGCTTCTCGCACATCTCCACCGGTGGCGGCGCTTCGCTGGAATACCTGGAGGGCAAGGAACTTCCCGGTATCGCCGTGCTCGACAACGCGGCGGAGGGCTGAACCATGGCGCGTAAACCGCTCATCGCGGGCAACTGGAAGATGAACCTCAATCACCTCGAGGCCATCGCCCTGGTGCAGAAGATAGCGTTCGCCCTGCCGGAGAAGTACTTCGCGAAGGTCGACGTGACGGTGATCCCGCCGTTCACCGACATCCGCAGCGTGCAGACGCTGGTGGAGGGCGACAAGCTGCTCGTGACCTATGGCGCGCAGGATGTCTCCACCCACGAGTCGGGCGCCTACACCGGTGAGATCAGCGCGGCCATGCTGGCCAAGCTGGGCTGCACCTACGTGGTGGTGGGCCACTCCGAACGCCGTCAGTACCACCTCGAGGACGACGCCACCGTGCTTGCCAAGGCCAAGAAGGCCCTGGAGCACGGCCTGACGCCGATCGTCTGCATCGGTGAGGGTCTGGGTGTACGCGAGGCGCAGACCCACGTCGAGTACAACCTCGAGCAGTTGCGCGGTTCGCTCAAGGGCCTGTCTGCCGAGGATATCGCCAAGATCGTCATCGCCTACGAGCCGGTGTGGGCCATCGGCACCGGCAAGGTCGCCACCCCCGCGGATGCTCAGGAGGTGTGCGGGGCAATCCGCGCCGAACTGGCCGAACTGGCGAATCCGGAGGTCGCGGCCTCGGTGCGCATCCTCTACGGTGGCTCGGTGAATGCCAAGAACGTCGGCGAGCTGGTCTCCCAGACCGATATCGACGGCGCGCTGGTCGGCGGCGCTTCGCTCAAGGGTGACGAGTTCGCCACCCTGTCGGCCATCGCCGCGGGCGGCCCGCTGCCGTAAGGCACGCCGCTGGAACACGCAGGGCCGGACATCCATCGGATGTCCGGCCCTTGCCGTCGGTCGCGGGTGACTAGATGAGGATGTTGTACAGCACCAGCGCGACGATGAAGACCACTGTGAAGGCCAGGTCGATCTGCAGGCCGCCCGCCCGGATCGGCGGCAGCACCTTGCGGACCGGAGCCAGCACCGGTTCGGAGAAGCGGTGGGTGAACTCGCGTGCCTTGTAGATCCCCGGCGACGGACTCTGCGAGAGGGTGACGATCCAATCCAGCACCAGGCGGGCCAGTAGGAGCAGCAGGAACACCCCTACGACCAGGCCGAGCAGGGTTCCGATGGCGCCCATGGCGTAACTCCCTTCCTGACGGCCGACTCGGCCGTTCTACTCGATCAACGCGCGGATAGCGTTCAGAGTGCCGGATTCGCCGTGCTTTCAGGTGATTATCAGGTGAGCGGCCCGCGTGTCGGGTGCCGGAATACTCACATTCTCTTGCGAATGGCCGGCACGTAGGCTCGGGCTGTGCGAGATTCGGTCACAGTCCAGATGGCAGCTCCTCCCGAACGAATCTGGGAGGTGATCAGCGATGTCACCGAGGTCGGGCGGTTCAGCCCGGAGACGTACGGCGCGGAATGGCTCGGCGGGGCGACCGGTCCCGCGGTGGGGGTGAAGTTCCGCGGTCGGGTCAATCGCAACGGCTGGGGGCTGAAGTACTCCACCGTCTGCCGCATCATCGACTGCGAACCCGGACGCGAGTTCGCCTTCAGCGTGCTCGGGCCCGGCAATATGGCGATCAACACTTGGCGCTATCACCTGGAGCCCGTCGACGGCGGCACCGCGGTCACCGAGTCGTTCCAGCTGAACGACTCGGCGGTGCTGCGGCTGTACTGGCTGCTGGCGGGCTGGACCCGCGGCAAGACGAACCGCGACGGCATGCTCGAGACGCTCACCCGGATCAAGCAGTACGTCGAGACCGCGAACCGATAGCGAAACCGAAGGCCCGCCGGGCCGTTCAGCGCGGCCCGGCGGATTCGGCGTCCGGGCCCGCGTTCGTCTCGGGTCCGGACGGGTCCGGAGCATCGGGCCGCCACGCCGCCACGACTCCGGGACTGCCGTTCTGCACCACGTAGGTGGCTCGGGTGTGGATGGGGGCGTCGGGGCGGTGGACATAGGGCAGCACGCGGAAGTCGGTGCGCCACAGGTCGTGATCCACATCGACGCGGACATAGCCGCGCTGGGAATTGCTGAATTTCAGATCCGGATTGGCCGCCATCAGACGGCGGACCGCGGGGCTCAGGTCGGTGCCGTCACCGCCGCTGGTGATCGAGGTGCCGATGAATTCCGAAGCCACCACCGGTGATTCGAGATCGCCATGGTCGCGGCGCAGGTCGGAGGCGCAGTGCTGGTGGCGGTCGCCGGTGATGACCACCAGATTGCCGGCCCCGCGCGCGGCGGCCGCGCCCAGCACGGCGGCGCGGTCGGCGAGATAGCCGTCCCAAGCGTCGGTGCCCATGGCGACCTCCGGGCCCGGATCGGTGTCGGTGCGGCTCATGGACACCTGATTGCCGAGCACCTGCCAGCGGGCGGGGGAGTCGGACAGCCCGTTCAGCAGCCAATCACGTTGCCGCGCACCGAGTATGGTGCGGTCCGCGGCGGCGCGTTCGTCGCATCCGACGACCACGTCGCCGTCGCCGCACGCCTGCCGCGTCCGGTACGAGCGGGTGTCGAGCATGGTGATGTCCGCCAGATCGCCGAAGCGGAAACGTCGGTGCAGCAGGATGTTCGGCCCGCTCGGCAGCTGTTGGATACGCAGCGGCTGGTGTTCGTACATGGCCTGGAAGGCGGCGGCCTTGCGGCGTCGGAACAGGAACGGCAGCCGGTAGATGTCGAATCCCAGCCCGGGATTCTCGCCCGCCCAGTTGTTGTCGACCTCGTGATCGTCCATGGTGGTCAGCCACGGGAAGGCGGCGTGCGCGGCGCGCAGCGGGGCCTCGGCCTTGACCTGCGCGTAGCGCAGCCGATAATCGCCGAGATCGACCGCCTCGGTCTGGAAGTCCGCGCTGGCGGGCACGCCGTCGCGGTTGTTGATCCAGCCGCGCTCGTAGATGTAGTCGCCGAGATGGATGACCAGGTCCAGTTCCTCCCGGCTCATATGGTCGTAGGCGGTGTAGTAGCCGGAGCTCCAGGACTGGCACGAGGCGAAGGCGAACCGCAGGCGCGCGGTGGCCCGTCCGAACGGGGGAGCTGTGCGGGTGCGCCCGACCGGGGACAGCGCCGAACCGGCACGAAAGCGATAGAAATACCAGCGATCCGGCTCCAACCCCCGCACCTCCGGGTGCACGCTGTGCGCGAGCTCCCGGGTCGCGACGGCACTGCCGCGCGCCACCACTCGCCGGAATCCCTCGTCGTGGGCCACCTCGTAGTCCACGGTCACCGGGTCGAAGGCCATTCCGCCGTGGCCGTCCGGGGCGAGCGGGTCGGGCGCGAGGCGCGTCCACAGCACCACCCCGTCCGGTGTCGGATCACCCGATGCCACCCCCAGCGCGAACGGATCACCGCCGATCCAGCGCGGCGCGCGCAGCCGCGCACTGCTCACCGCCGAGGTCCCCACCAGCACGGCGGCTGAGCCCGCGGCACCGAACCGCAACAACTGCCGACGAGACAAGCCCATAAGACACGGTAATCACCTCCGGTCGCGCCTCCCGTGAACACCCGTGGTGACCTGGTGAAACAGCCGATTACGGTTATGCGTCGGCGGCCGCGAACCGGGCGGCGAAGGCCGCGCGGTTGGCCGAGTCCGGCGTTCGATCCCACACCGCGAACACCACCCGCTCGAAGGCGGCCCCGTGGCGCGCCAGCGCGAGCTCGAACGCCTCCGCGACCTCGGCGGGATCATTGCGGAACACCCCGCAACCCCACGCTCCGAGTACCAGATCGCGCACCTCGTGCCGCGCCGCGACCGCGAGCACCCGTGCCGCGCGCTCCACCAGAATCGCGCGGACCGGCACCGGCGCGCCGGCCCGCCGCGCCAGCTCACCCGAATTCGGTGCGGGCGAGGTCAGAAACGACACCGGATACGGTGTGGCGAGCAGTGCACCGCGATCGTCTCGTACGACCGGCACGTCCGGCGAGAAGATGACCCGGTGGCTGTAGCGCAGATCGTTCGAGGCCCGGTGCGCCGCATAGTAATCCGGTGCTTCGAGCAGGCAGCGGTACAGCAGCGCGCTGCGGCACAGATCCTCTTCCTGTGCGCGTGCGCCCTTCAGATATCCGCCTCCCGGATTGCGGGCCGAGGCGAAGTTCAGCACCGCGACCGAGGTCCGGCCGGAATCCCACAACCGCCGCGCCGCCGTCATGCTGCCTTCCGCGGTGACTTCGACCGTGCCCGTGAACGGTCCGCGCACCCCGCCGGACAGCTCGTCCTCGGGCGAATAGGAGACGGTTCCCCGCCGCGCGGCCGCGAGCAGCGCGCCGATCTCCACCTCCACGCCATCGGGTGTCCGATAGCCGCCGTGGTCGGCGATCCGCTCGTTCTCGGTTGCGATATCCCGTGGTCCGGTACTCATGCCACCGACCGTACGGCCCGCCCGGGCCGTCGTCACGCCATTTTTGGTCGCCACTACTAAATCCCGGTGAGCATCCGGATCGCCGGTGCCGCCTACGATGTCGCCATGACCGGCAGTCAGCGCCTGAGCGTCGTCCCCTCCCAGTTCGTCATCGAGCACCTGCCGCACTCCACCTTCCCCGAGGACGACGAATGGATCGCGTTGGTCCGCGCACCCGAGGGCCTCACCGTCATCCGCGAGGCCCCGCCCTGGGCGGAGGGCGAGATCTGGAAGGGCATCTACGGCGACGGCTCGCACACCCTCGACACCCCCGGCATGCTCGCCGCCCTCGTCACCCCGCTCGCGGACGCCGCCGTCCCGGTCTTCGTGGCCTCCACCTACCACGCCGACCTGGTCCTGGTCCCGTCCCACCGTCTGCCCGACGCCACCGCGGCCCTGCGCGACGCCGGTCACCGCATAGCCGAGTAGCGGGTACGCGGTTCGCACCCGGTCTTCCCCATGCCGTGGCATCGGAGCACCGGCTACGCGGCCGGGTGCGCTGCGTCGCCTCCCGAACCGGCGCGTCCGCGATGCGCCGCCGGTCCTCCGCCGCCCGCGGCGCCTCGGAGCCGGATTGGGCGACGGGATTCGGGAGGCGGCTGGCCGACGTCGGGTTTCTCCGCGCCGGTTCCGGTTGAGGGGGTTTCCGTCGCCCCTTACGATCGAGATCTACGCAACCGGGCAGTAGGTTGAGGTTCCGGCGGACGCCGTGACGTGAGGAGGTGTCGGCACCATGGCTGGGCGAGGCTTCGGAGATTTGGAAGCGGTCGTCATGGACCGTGTCTGGGCGCGCACCGAGCGGACGAGTGTTCGCGAGGTGTACGACGAGCTGGCCGCCGTGCGTGACATCGCCTACACCACGGTCATGTCCACCATGGACAATCTGCACCGCAAGGGATGGCTGGACCGCGAGCGAGTGGGCAAGGCGTATCACTACTGGCCCACCCTGAGCCGCGAGCAGTACAGCGCCCGGCTCATGCGCGACGCATTGGGCGCGGGCGGGCGGTCGGAGCTGGTGCTCGCGCATTTCGTGGAGCAGATGAGCCCGGAGGAGTCGGAGGGGCTGCGCGCCGCCCTGCGCAAGCTCACGCGCGGCAAACGCGCCTGAGGGCGGGCTTCCGCATCGGAGATCGACTATGTCTACTATCTACGTACGTAGGTAGTAGACAGTAGCTCCGGTACGGAAAGGCATCGATTCCCGGTGAGGTCGAGCGGACGGCGGCGCTCTCGTGGGCATCTGCCCGCGCTGCTCGCCGTCCTGCTGCTGATCGTGCCGCTGATCGACTGCGCAC
The DNA here is from genome assembly GCF_030767025.1 of Nocardia sp. CC227C. Classification (GTDB taxonomy): domain Bacteria; phylum Actinomycetota; class Actinomycetes; order Mycobacteriales; family Mycobacteriaceae; genus Nocardia. Next base: position 114,975 of record NZ_JASITE010000007.1, read on the forward strand.
TGATCGAAACCGCCGGACACGCCGATTCACCCGCCGATACCGCGGTCGTCCTGGCCGCGGGAGCCGACGACGGTGCGCGCGCATCCCCGGACCATCGGGTGGCGCAGTGTCTTCCCGACGTCGAGCACTGTGCACAGGCGCTGCCCCCGGTGCTGGCTGCGGGTGTGCCGCAGCTTCCCGCACTCCCGCACTGGACTGCGGTCGCGCTCGCGGCCGCCATGGCCTGGCGACTGTGCCGGGGAGTGCGCGGGCCGCCCCCGCTGCGCGCACTCGGTGGTCGCTCGCTGTTGACCCGCTTCTGTATCTCCCGACGCTGATCGGTCAGCGCCAGGCCGATATCCGCATCGGCCGGTGTCCGCTGCCCGCGTACGTCTCGCCGCCCCCGGGCGGATACAGAAAGCGACAGTCATGGACAAGGTTGTGCTCGACCGGTCGGCCGCGGCTCCCGGAGCCGTCCGTCAACCGCGCGCCCTGGTGGGCAATACGCCCGTGCTCTGGGTGGGGGAGCCGCTGGCTCCCGCCGGGCGTGGATTCTGGGCGAAGTTGGAGGGCTGCAATCCCGGCGGGATGAAAGACCGCCCGGCATTGCACATGGTGCGCCGCGCGCGCCAGCGCGGCGACCTCGCGCCGGGGGCTCGGATCATCGAATCCACCAGCGGCACTCTCGGTTTGGGACTGGCGCTGGCGGGGATGGTGTATCGGCACCCGGTGACCGTGGTCACCGATCCGGGTTTGGAGCCGATCGTGGCGAATATGCTCGCCGCCTACGGAGCCCGGGTGGAACTCGTTCCGGACCCGCATCCGGTGGGCGGCTGGCAGCAGGCTCGGCGCGATCGCGTGACCGAACTGCTCGGTCGCGAGCCGGGCTCCTGGTGCCCGGACCAGTACGGCAATCCCGACAATGTGGATGGGTACCGGTCCCTGGCACGGGAACTCGGCGATCAACTGGGCCGGATCGACGTGCTGGTGTGCGCCGTCGGCACCGGCGGGCACTCCGCCGGGGTGGCGCGGGTGCTGCGGCAGTCCAATCCGGAACTCACGCTCATCGGCGTGGATACGGTGTCCTCCACCATCTTCGGCCAGCCCGCCGGGCCGCGCCTCATGCGCGGCCTCGGCTCCAGCATCCATCCGCGCAATGTGGACTACACCGCCTTCGACGAAATCCATTGGGTGGCACCGGCCGAGGCCGTCTGGGCGTGCCGCGCCCTGGCCGCCGCCTATCACGCCAGCGGTGGCTGGAGCGTTGGAGCGGCGGCACTGGTGGCGGGCTGGGCGGCGCGCGTTCGACCGCCGGGAACCCGGATCGCGGCGGTGTTCCCCGACGGCCCGCACCGCTACTTCGACACCGTCTACAACGACAACTATTGCGAGGAGCACGGTTTGCTCGACACCCCACCCACCGAGCCGCAGACCATCGACCACCCGAGCCGGTGCGTGGTGCGGTCCTGGACCCGCTGCACCACCGTGGTCGACCCCCGGGCGGCGCTGTCGTGAGCGCCGTGGCGACCTTCCGCGGCTTCGACACCGCCGCCCGGCTGCTGATGGTCAACCAGTTCGGCATCAACCTGGGCTTCTACATGCTCATGCCGTACCTGGCCGGATATCTGGCGGGGCCACTCGGTCTGGCGGCGTGGGCGGTGGGCCTGGTGCTCGGGGTGCGCAACTTCTCCCAGCAGGGCATGTTCCTGCTCGGCGGCACCCTCGCCGACCGGCTCGGGTACAAGCCGCTCATCGTGGCCGGATGTCTGCTGCGCACCGTGGGATTCGCACTGCTGATCTTCGCGACCTCGCTTCCGGCGCTGCTGATCGCCTCGGCGGCCACGGGATTCGCGGGAGCACTGTTCAATCCGGCGGTGCGCGCCTACCTCGCGGCCGAGGCCGGTGCGCGGCGGGTGGAGGCGTTCGCGGTCTTCAACATGTTCTACCAGGCGGGCATCCTGGCCGGACCGCTGGTCGGACTCGCGTTGTTGGCCTTGGATTTCCGTCTGGTCGCGGGCGTCTCGGCCGTGGTTTTCGCGGCGTTGACGGTGGCGCAGCTGTTCGCGCTGCCCGCTCGCGCGGCGGTGCGCACCGAGCGCGCCTCCGTACTCGAGGACTGGCGGGTGGTGGCGCGCAACCGCCGGTTCCTGGCCTTCGCGCTGGCCATGATCGGCTCCTACGTGCTGTCGTTCCAGGTGTACCTGGCGCTTCCACTCCAGGCGGAGTTCGTGGCGGGAGAGCGGGCGCAGGCCCTCACCTCGGCGATCTTCGTCGTCTCCGGTGTGGTCGCGGTGGCGGGCCAGCTGCGCATCACGGCCTGGTTCCGGGCCCGCTGGGGCACCGGCCGCGCCCTGGTGATGGGCATGGGGCTGCTGGCGTCGGCCTTCGTGCCGTTGGCGCTGGTGCCCGGTACCGACCGGCTCGGCCCGGCGGCCGCCGTGGCGGCCCTGCTGGTCGCGGCCGCGCTGCTCGCCGTCGGCACCGCGGCGGTCTTCCCCTTCGAAATGGACACCGTCGTGTCGCTGTCGGGAGATCGCCTGGTGGCCACCCACTACGGCTTCTACAACACGGTGGTAGGCGTCGGCATTCTGATCGGCAACCTGGCCACCGGCGCGGTGGTGGGCGCGGCCCGTGCGGCGGGTGTGGACTGGGCGGTCTGGGCCGGGCTCACCGCGATCGGCGTGCTGTCGGCCCTGGCGCTGCACCGCCTGGACGGCCGCGCTCCGGGCCCGGCGGACGCTGCGGCACCGCCAGCTCAGGCCGCGCGGCGCGGCGCGGTGAGCTGAGCCAGGAATTCGGCATTGGTCGGTGTCTGCCGCAGCCCGTCGAGCAGCAGTTCGGTGGGCTGCGTGTCGACCGCCGCCAGGGTCCGGCGCAGCAGATCGGTCGCGGCGAGTTCGTCCGGCGTGAGCAGGAGTTCGTCTCGGCGCGTCGAGGATCGGGCGATATCGATGGCGGGGTACACCCGTCGGTTGGCGGTGGCGCGGTCGAGTTTGAGCTCCGCGTTGCCGGTGCCCTTGTACTCCTCGAAGATCACCGAGTCGGCGGTGGAGCCGGTCTCGACGAGGGTGGTGGCGACGATGGTGAGCGACCCGCCCTCCTCGAAGTTGCGGGCCGCGCCCAGGAAGCGCTTGGGGTGGGCCAGGGCCGCGGCATCCACACCGCCGGAGAGTACCCGGCCCGAGGACGGCGCGGCCAGATTGTAGGCGCGCGCCAGCCTGGTCAGGGAGTCGAGCAGCACCACGACGTCGCGGCCGGTCTCGGCCAGCCGCTTCGCGTGCTCGATGGCGAGTTCGGCCAGCGCCACATGCTCACGCGGCGCGCGGTCGAAGGTGGCGGCGGCGATATCGGCGGGGACCGAGCGGGCCAGGTCGGTGACCTCCTCGGGGCGTTCGCCGACCAGGACGAGCATGAGCTCGCACTCCGGGTGGTTCTTGGCGATGCCGTGCGCGATCGATTGCAGCACAGAGGTTTTACCCGCCTTCGGTGGTGCGACGATCAGTGCGCGCTGGCCCTTGCCGATGGGCATGACGAGATCGGTGACGCGCGTGGTGAGTTCGTGCGGTTCGGTTTCCAGCCGCAGTCGTTGATTCGGGTGGATCGGGGTCAGCTCCGCGAAGTGCGACCGGTGTGCGGCGTGCCGTGGGTCCTGCCCGTTCACCGATGTCACCGCGGCGAGGCGGTCGTGCTTGCCGTTGCCGCTCGGCGGCTGGGCGATACCGGTGACGAAATCGCCACGCCGCAACTGTGTTTCGCGAATCAGTCGGTTCGGAACGTGGATATCGGCGGCGTCGGGCAGATATCCGCACACGCGCAGCTCGGCGTGCTGTCCGGTGCTGTCGAGGATGCCGGACACGGTGCGCCCGGACTCGATTGTCTGTCGGGATGTGTTGTTGTTCATGGTGTTTCCTGATGTCTGGGTGCGGGAGACGAGTCGGCGGTGCGTGCGATACGGCGCTACGACAGAGATGTCGCCGAAGAGATGTCGCCGAAGGGTCTCCGGAGAAGGGATATCGACCGTCGGTGGGAGAAATTCCTACAACCACGCGAATCGGATACCGGTCAGGGTACGCCCCCTGTCCCGGATCATGCAACGCCGGGTGCGGTCACCGTATTCCGCTCAGCCGCCGAATCCGGCGGCTGAGCCCGGCATCGGCGGCCCCGACCGGGGCGTCTTCCATCGCGGCGAGGGTGAGCAGTGCGCACAGCACGGTGCCGCGCCCGTGACTGCGCACCGCCGCGTCGTCGGCGATCAGCTCGAGCAGCCGCGCCACCTCGCGGGCACCCGTCGTGAACAGGCCGATGCGGGGCAGGGCCGCCGCCAGCCCGCGCGTCACCGCGAGCAGCAGGTGGTGGCGGCCGTCCAGATGCGCCCGCTCGTGCGCCAGCACCGCCTCGACCTGGCGCTCGTCCAGCGCGCTGAGCGCGCCGCGGGTCACCACCACCGTATGCGGCTTGCCCGCCACGCAGTACGCCGCGGGTTCGTCGACATCCAGGACCACCGCGTCGAGTTCATCGCTGTGGCGGCCCGCGATCCGCGCCATCCGCGCGTGGGTGAAGGTGGTGCGCCGTGCCGTCCACAGCGACCGGACCAGCCGGACCGTCAGAACCGCGCCCGCCGCGACCGTGAGCGCCGCGAGGATGAACGCGCCGACCCGCACCGCGTCGCCGTAGCCGCCGACGGCGGCATCGTGCAGCTGTGTGACGCAGGCGTCCATCATCGGCTGGTTCGAGGGGAACAGGCGGTGATGGAGAAAGTCCACGATCAGGGCGATCACGGCGGCGGCCCAGGATGCCGCGGTGAGCCCGAGGGCGCTGAGCCATGCCAGCAGGGCGGCACGGGGTGACGATCCCGCGCGGCTGATCCGGAGCAGCAGCGGTGGGGCCAGGACGGCGATCACGAAGCCGAACACGATCGAAGAGACCGCGGCGCTCACCCACACCTCCCATCCACCGGCTCGAGTGTACGTGCGCTCCCTGAGTGCGCGGTTGCGCGTCACGGGGGGATCTGTTTACGATCTACGTACGTACTACGTAGATCTTTATCGCGTAGACGAAAGCTTGTGCCGCCCCCTCATCGGCACAGGGGACGCCGTCCGGCAAGCGGCGTCGACGATCGGCGGGCGTGGGTCACCCCCTCATCGGCCCACTCCCGCCGATTCGGGGCCGCTACCGGCGGTCCAGCAGTGCCGTCGCCGCCTCTTCTATCCGAATCTCGTCCAGCAGAACGAGATTCGCGGCCGGTCCGAGCGGTATGAAACTGTCCGCACTGGTGACGCGGGCGATGGGGCCGTCGAAACCGCCGTCGATCAGCGCCGCGCACACCGCCTCGGAAATGCCGCCGCTACGGCGGGTTTCGTCGGCGATGAGCACCCGGCCACCGGCGCGAGCATGGTCGAGCAGATCGTCCACGGGCAGCGGTGCGAGCCAACGCAGATCCACGACGCGGGCGTGGATGCCGCGCTCGGACAGGCGGCGCGCCACCCGCAGGCTCATCGGCACCCCATTGGCGAAACTCACGATGGTCAGATGTGTTCCGGTGCCGTGTGCCCGCGCGCGCCCGATCTCCACATGCCGCGGATTCGCGATCGGGGCCGACCACCCGCCGTCACCTTCCCGGTAGAGGTCTCGGGTGTGATAGAGCGCGATGGGCTCCAGGAAGACGCAGACGCGGCCGTCCACGCGCGCGGCCGAGACGCAGGTGCGCAGCATAGCGGCGGCGTCGTCGGCCCGAGACGGTGAGGCGATCACGACGCCGGGGATATCCCGAAGTGCCGCAAGGGAATTGTCATTGTGGAAGTGGCCGCCGAAGCCTTTCTGATAGGCGTATCCGGCGATGCGGACCACGAGTGGATTGCGGTAGCGACCCGCGGAGAAGAACGACAGCGTCGCCGCCTCGCCGCGCAGCTGATCGGCGGCATTGTGGACGTAGGCGAGGTACTGGATCTCCGGGATCGGAACGAATCCGGCCAGGCCCGCACCCAGCGCCGTGCCCAGTACGCTCTGCTCGTCCAGCAGCGTATCGAAGACCCGGCGCGCGCCGAAGGTCTGCTGCAAACCCTTGGTCACGCCGTACACGCCACCCTTGCGGCCCACATCCTCGCCGAACACCAGGACGTCGCGATCACGGGCCAGCAGATCCGCGAGCGTGCGATTCACCGCCTGCGCCAAGGTCATCGGATGTCCGCCGTCGACCACGTCCGGTGTCGTGCGACGCGTATCCGGGCGTGCGGCCCCGAGGCGCGGGCGTGTTCCGGCCGCCGGCGCGGCCGCGCGCAGCGCATCGGTGCGGACCATGGTGGGCCGGGCGGGAGCCAGCGGCTCCACGACCATCTCCGCGGTCAGCAATTTCGGTTCGTGCCGGACCTTTTCGGCGGTCTCGGCCACCCGCGCGCCGATCTCGTCGTATCGGCGCATCACCTCGTTCGCGGTGGCCACGCCGGCGGCCACCAGCAGCCGCCCGGTCGCCGTCACCGGATCGCGCCGCAGATCGGCCGCCAGGTCGGCGGGGCGACGGTAGGCCGCCTCCACATCCGATCCGGCGTGCCCGAGCAGGCGCACCGTGCGCAGGTGCAGGAAGGCGGGCCGCCGCCGCTCCCGCACCCAATCGACGGCCGCGGTCGCGGTGTCGAGGGCTTGCGGCAGATCCGAGCCGTCGGCGGCGAAATACCGCAGTCCGGGTCGGGATCCGTAGGCGTGCTCGATCCAGCGGCCGGGGGTGGGGACGCTGATGCCGATGCCGTTGTCCTCGCACAGGAACAGGATGGGCATGGCGATACCCTGATGGGCGGTGTGCACGGCCGCGTTGACGGCTCCCGCCGCCGTGGAGTGATTGGCCGAGGCGTCGCCGAAACCGCACAGCACCACCGCGTCCGCGGGCCACTCGCACGCCACCCCCAGCTTGGCGGCCCGATCGAGGGCGAAGGCCAGCCCCACCGCGCGCGGCAGCTGGGAGGCGATGGTGGAGGTCTGCGGAATCACCCCGGCGGCCTTGCTGCCGAAAACCTTGTGCCGCCCACCGGAAATCGGATCGGCGGCCGCGGCCACGACGCCGAGCAGCACATCGCGGACGGGATCGGCTCCGGCCACCCGTCCGGCCCGGTGCACGAAGAAGGCCCCCGAGCGGTAGTGCAGCAGCGCCGGATCGTCGGTTCGCGTCGCCGCCGCCAGTACCACGTTGCCCTCGTGCCCGGCGGACCCGATGCTGTAGTACCCGTGGCCGTCGCGGCCGAGCCGGCGCGCCGTGAGGTCCAGGTGGCGGCTGGTGGCCTGGGCGTCGAACAGCTCCAGACACCGTGTGCCGGTGAGGGTTCCGGTCGGGGTCAGCGGCTCGTCGCGGGCTCGGGTCGCCCCCGGCGTCGTCGCGGTGACCTCCGCGCGAAACCACTGGTCCAACTCCGCTTCCCGCTCGCCGATGACCCGCCCGCCTCTCTCTTCGGTCCTGCGGTATCTGTCCCGTTCTGCGGTGTTTCAGATTAGTGGTGTGCCGCGTTCTCCGGGGAGAATCACGGTACGCGCCCGCGAGTCACGCGGGCCAGGAATCGCGCTCCATCACGTCGATCACGAGTGCGGCGATATTCCAGGCGTCGTCGCCGCCGCGGTGATGGGTGCCCTCCAGCGCGATTCCCGCGAGCCGCAGCGCATCCGCCATTCCGTAGCGCCGGGAGGTGTCTCGGGACGCGGAGAAGGCGAGCTTGGCATTGGCGTGCCGGGAGCCGAACGGATACGGCACACCGGTGGCCGCGCACTGCCGCTGGAACTGCTTGCGGTCGTAGTCGCCCCAACTGGCCCACGGCCGCGCGTCGGCCTGGAACCGCTCACGCAGCAGCGCGCACGCCTCGGCGAAGGAGGTGCCCGTCGCCACCTGTTCGGGCGTGAGAGTGGTGAGCCGGGTGCAGAACTCGCTCACCGTGGAGCGCTCGGGCCGCACCAGGATGCTGTGCTTCGCAACCCGCTCCCGGGTCTCGGTGTCGAGGACGCACAGACCGATCTCGATGATCTCGCTCGACTGGCCGGGCGGATCGGTCCCCTCCCAACAGGTGGCCTCGATATCCACCACATTGAGGAATCGCTCGTTCATGCCGTCGGACGCTACCGAGTGGTTCCCGGTGGGCGACACCGATTTTCGTTCGTGCGCTACTCGGCGCGCAGCTTCAACCCGCTGCCGTCGGCCTGGTTGCGCAGGGTGAGCGTGTCGGCCTCGACGGTGGCGGTGACCTTTCCGTCCAGCGCGGTGAGCACCTGCTGTTCCAGCTCCATGACCTGCGGTTCGCACATCTTCTTGGTGGTGCCGATCTGGAAGGTGACATCGCTGCCGGAGACCTCGGCGGTGCCGATCATCCCATTGCAGCCGGCACTGCCGGAGACCGCGCCGTCGGCGGCGATGAGCAGTGTCGGGCGCACCTCGTCGATGGTCTGCGAGCGGATCTCCGCCTCGGGGGTCAGCACCGCGGTCACCACCCAGGTGGTGCCGGTGAGCGGCTTGTCCGGATGGGCGACCTCGCGATCCAGCAGGGTGACGGTGCTGCCGTTGCCGCTGACGACCAGCGTGTCGCCGTCCACCTTCCAGGTTGGCCTCGACTTCAGCAGGCCCTCCTGCCAGGCGTCGGCCTGCGCCCGGTCCTCCGGACAGCCCATGAGGGTGGTGGCGAGCTGATCGGCGGTCAGCACGCCGCCGTCGAGATTCACCGGCCCGGTGGCGGTATTGCAGCCCGCGTTGGCCGTCACCCGGTCTTCCCGGAAACTGAGCGTCAGGGGCCCGCCGCCCGGAATCGGCAGGCCCTCCACCTCGGTGGACACGAAATCGCGGCCCATCGGAGTCGCCGTGGGGGAGGCGTCGTCGTCACCGGAGGAGGAACATCCGGCGACCACCATCGCGAGCGCCGCGACGAACAGCCCGCCCCATAGTCGAGTAGCTGGCATGGGGCCGATCGTACGGAGATCAGACGGGCATGCCCAGCGCCGATGCGAGTGTCTGCCCGAGAGCGTCGGCGAAAGCGGCGAGCGCGCCCGGGTCGAGCAGTTGGGTGACGACATCGCGATTCGAGCATCCGGCCGGAGCCGGAACGCCGTTGAGCCGCTCGTCGAGCCACATGGCCGCGCTGGCGGTCCCGCTCACCGCGGCGATGCCGTGCTCACTGAGGAGGTCGCGGGTGTAGAACACCCGGGCGCTCGGATCCGCGCAGTAGGTGTCGTAGAGGCGGTTCACCGCGTTGATCGGCATCACCTCGTCCAGCGGGGCCTGGTAGATGTGCAGGGGCGCGGTGGGCGTGCCGCGCCGCCCGAGGGCGAGTTCGTCCAGCACCGGTTGCACTTCCGGGGCGAGCATGGGATCGCCCGGATAGTCGAACAGCCCCTTGATGTTCACGAACGGGAATCCGGCGAACTGCAGCGCCACGCACTGGCCCTCGTGGACCACCCGCACCGCCTTGCCGAGCGGATTCATGTACCTCTCGATGAACCGGTTCAGCTCCGGATACTCGCGGGCGACGCCGAACAGCCCGCCCAGCACCGCGCCGCCGAAGGTGGAGGTGCCGTTGTTGTAGTCGATGGCGGCGCGGATATCGGCCATGAGCCCGCCCGTGGACGAGCCCACCAGGTCGAGCTCGGGCGCGTATTCGGGCTGTAGTTCGGCGGCGTGCGCGGTGGGGATGGCGCCGCCGGAATAGCCCCACAGGGCGACGCGGGTGTCGGTGCCGGGCAGCCCGGCGGGTTCGAAGCGCTCGGCGGCCCGGATGCCGTCCAGGGTGATGCGCCCGCCCAGCGGTCCGGCGGCGTAGGCGGCGTTCGGACCCTGGTGATCGGGCACCACCACGGCGTGCCCGCGTTGCAGCATGGCCTGCACCTCGACGAATTCCGCGCCGATCACCGGATTGAGCGGGTTCGGCAGCGATCCCATCTGGAGGGTGTAGGACGGTGCGCAGTTGATCGAGAGCGAATCCTCCGCCATCTGGAACGACAGCAGCGCACGCCGACCGGTCGGTGCGGGCCGGTGCGGCACGATGACCGTGGCTACCGCCGCGATCGGCTCGTCGCGGGTGTTCGTACTGCGGTAGGACAGCTGCCACGCCTTGACGTTCAGCGGAATCAGCCAGAAGTTCGCGAGGTTCACCCGTCGCGCCGACAGGATCTCACCGGGCTGTGCCGCCGCGACCCGGGCCGGATCCGGATGGTAGAAGCCCGGGTCCAGATACGGGGGCGCGGGCGGAACGGGGAAGGGGAGGGTCGGACTCACCGGTATCTCGTCGGCTCCCGCCGTCGTCGTCGCCGGGCATACCGCCACGGTCAGTCCCGCCGCTGCCGCCACGCACGCCAGGGCCGCTCGTCTCCGCGTTGTCATATCGCCGTTGCCTCCACACCCCGCGTCCGCGGGCGCACGCACTCCACTAAGATAGAGAGTGATTGGTATCTATGTTGCGCAGACTGTATGGGACAGTCGATCGGTGTGTCAACGGTCACGTGCATCCCGGGCCGGTCGACGCGAACGGGAGGCGGGATGATCGACTCGTGAGCGAAGATCCGCGCCCGCGCCGGACCCAGCAGCAGCGCCGTGCCGCCACGGTGGCCAAACTCGTGGCGGCCACCATCGCGGCCATCGGCGAGGTGGGCTATCAGCGCGCCACCGTGCAGGAGATCTGTGCCCGCGCGGGGCTGTCGGCCGGGGCCATGTTCCGGCAGTTCGACACCCGCCTCGATCTCGTCGTCCGCACCGCGGAGGAGGCGTTCGGCCAGCAACTGGCGGGTTTCCGGGCCGCCATGGACCATCTCGGCGAGCAGGAGAACGCGCTCGATGTGGCACTGCGCTTCCTGCGCCAGGCGCAGCAGTCCAATCCCATCCACGCGCTGCGCGAGATCTACCTGGCGGCCCGCTCGGATGCCGAACTGCGCGAACGCATCTCACCGATCGCCGAGAGCTACTATCGCGAGATCGTGGCGGCGCTGGACGGGGCGCGCCTGCTCGACGACTTCCCGGCCGAGATTCGCGAGCCGCTGTTCTTCATGATGCTGCACATGTTCTCCGGTGAAGCGGTGGTGCGCGGCGTCTACCAGCGCCCCGATCTCGACGCCGCCATTCTCACCCTGGTGGAGGACATGCTGGCGGCCTACGCCGCCCGCGTGGCGGCATCACCGGGGGAGTAGTCGGCGACGCCGGGGTGAGCCGGGCCCCTGCCGGGGGCGATCGAGGTGAGGCCCCTGGTCGGAGATGATCGGCATTGCCGGCGCTCGATCGGTTGCGCCGCACGTTCGGCCAGCGGACAGGCGTGAATCCCTGGCGCTGGCCTGATGCCCGGCCAGCGTGGCGTTCGCACCGACCGGTAGCTGGGAAATACGCTCTGTCCAGTGAGCGAGGTTCCTGCGAAAGACGGTGAGTCGGCCTGGGCGCCGCTGGCGTCCAAGGTCTTCCGGGCGCTGTGGATCGCCCAGCTGGTCTCCAACCTGGGCACCTGGATGCAGACCGTCGGCGCGCAGTGGGTGCTGGTCGACAATCCGAACGCCGCCACCCTGGTGTCGCTGGTGCAGACGGCCACCACCCTGCCGGTCATGCTGCTGGCGATTCCCTCGGGGGTGCTGGCCGACCTGGTGGACCGGCGGCGGCTGCTCATTGCCGCCCAGTCGGCCATGGCCGGATGCGCGGCGCTGCTGGCCGTCCTCACCGCGACCGGGCACACCACGCCCGCGGTGCTGCTGCTCCTGCTGTTCCTGCTCGGCTGCGGGCAGGCGCTCACCGGTCCGGCCTGGCAGGCCATCCAGCCGGATCTGGTGCCGCGCAACCAGATTCCGGCCGCCGCGGCACTGGGCAGCATGGGGATGAATATCGGCCGCGCGGTCGGCCCGGCATTGGCTGGAGCATTGGTCGCCGTCTCCGGCCCGGCCTGGGTCTTCGCGCTGAACGCCCTGTCGTTCACCGGGATTCTGGTGGTGCTGGTGCGCTGGCGGCGTCCGACGGCGGACCGGGACCTGCCGACCGAGCGGCCGATCGCCGCTCTACAGGCGGGGCTGCGCTTCATCCAGGCATCACCGGCCGTGCGCCGAGTGCTGTTGCGCTGCCTGCTCTTCGTCGCTCCCGGCAGCGCGCTGTGGGCGCTGCTGCCGGTGGTCGCGCACGACCGGCTCGGCCTGTCGTCCTCCGGTTACGGTGTGCTGCTCGGTGCGCTCGGCCTGGGCGCGATCATCGGCGCCACCCAGATCGCGCGCCTGCGGAAGACCATGCGGCCCACCGGATTGCTGGCGCTGGGCGCGATCACCTTCGGCCTCGCCACCCTCGCCGCCGCGCTGCTGCGCAATGAGATCGTCGTCCTGGTGCTGCTGGTACTCGGTGGTTTCGGCTGGATCACCGCCATGTCCACCCTGAACGCCACCATGCAGCTGCTGCTGCCGGGCTGGGTGCGGGCGCGCGGCCTCTCGGTGTATCAGCTGGTGTTCATGGGCGGCCAAGCTCTCGGCTCCCTGCTGTGGGGCCTGGTCGCGGGGTGGTTCGGGATGGAGTCCGCACTGATCGCGGCGGCCGCCCTGCTCGCGCTCTGCGCCGCGAGCACCCGCTGGCTCCCGGTCAAGGTGGACTCGGTCGACACCACCCCGTCGGCCCACTGGCCCGAACCGACCCTCGTCTTCGAACCCGCCCCCACCGACGGCCCCGTCCTGGTCCTCGAAACCTACAAGGTCCCCGAAGAACTCGCCCCCGACTTCATCCACGCCATGTCCCGCGTGGGCCGTTCCCGGCAACGTACCGGCGCCATGGAGTGGCGCATGTTCCGCGACGTGGGCTCGACCGACCGCTACGTCGAAGCCTTCGTCGTCCGGTCCTGGGCCGAACACATGCTCCAACACCAGCTGCGCCTCACCGCCCAGGACCAGGCCGCCGAGGCCCGCGTCGCGCAGTTCACCGTCGGCGAGAGCCATACGCTGCACCTGGTGGCGGTACCGCCACCGATCCCGCCGCGCAGGTGAGCGATCGCCGCCGTCGGTCACGACACGAACTCGGTCGTGTCGCTCCGGGTTTACCCGTCGGTGAGTGGGCATACCTCCACTGTTCCGCGATTATCCAGCAACCGAGAATCGAGGCAGTCATGTCAGGGAAGTTCGAGATCTTCTGCGACGCCTCCGGCAAGTTCCGGTGGCGCCTCGAGGCGGGCAACGGCGAGATCGTCGCCCAGAGTCAGGCGTACGCGAGCAAGGATGCCGCGAAGAAGGGCATCGCGTCGGTGCAGAGCACCGCGGCGGCCGCTTCGGTGGTCGACCTCGTCGCGGCATCCTGACGCCGCGAGACACGACGACCGGATCGGTAACGGCAGCCCGGCATTCCCGACAAACCTTTCGAGGCCCCGGTCACTCCCTTCGCACCGGGGTCTCGCACGTGCCCACCAGGCGAGATGCCCGGGTCCGACGTTTCGGCGAATCGCGCACGCACGAAGACGGGCAGGCGCATACTGATGCCAGAAGCCCCGACGTGACCCCCTGTACGTCGGGGCTTCGCGATGGTCCGACCCCGCGGTGGGCGTTCGCCGCCACCGTCGGCCGCCGATCCCGTGCGGCTATGCGGTGATCTCCCGGCGGAAGTCGCGCACCTTCAGCTTCGCGCGGCGTCCACCGTCCGGGTGGTGCCACACCACGCCCTCGTAGGGTCGGCTCGACGTGCGCACCCACTCGGCGAACTGCGCTCGCAGGTCCTCGAACTCGGTGGGGACGTCGGTCAGGACGATGGAGCCGTGCCGGACCAGCACATGCTCGCCGTACCCGTGCGGATTTCCGTTGATCTTCGGCCCCAGCAGTTCGTAGCTGTCGGCCACGGGGTCGTCGTCCGGCGTGGCGTCCAGTGCCCGGCGGTGCAGTTTCGCGAACGGGGACTGCTCGATCGGCTCCCAGCCGGTGCGTTTACCGGTGATCGGGTCGGAATCCGCTTCGACGAAGTTCGCCGGTTCCGCCTTCCCCGGTTTGATCTCGCGCCGCGCCCACCAGCGTCCGGCGTCGTCGAGCATGGTGCACACGCCGTCGAGTTTCGCGGTCGCGACACCTTCCCCGGCGATCACCCAAGCGCAGTCGGGATGAACCTCGGGGAGAACGCGGGCCATGTCATGCGGGTCGCGGACGAACAACGTCGGAATCTTGCGCATTTATCCTCCTGATCCCTCGGAGCATGCGCCATCAGCCCGGGAAGGCACCACTGAATTTGTGATCTTCGACCGACCGCGCGGCGGTTTTCGCAAGTCGCCGTGCGGATCGCGACCACTGGTCGAAGATCGCACACCCGCGGTTCACCCGCCGTCTGTCTGTCCTACATGCAGGTACGCAACCGTCGGCGACGCCGTTCGGTTCGCGATCATCGGTCGGCCGGGGATATCCACCCGGCGAGCCACGCGACCGGTCGGTTGGGAATAGCGACTATTCTCAGCAACTTGATCTACATGGTAAGAGCATGCAAAAGGGGGCATGAAGTGAAACGAACTGTGGCTACGGCAATCGCCGCGACCGCTGTTCTCCTGTTCAACGTGGGATCTACGGGAGGGGCCAACGCTACGACCGACGAGTTCGATCGTACCGAGCTGGGTTCGGACTGGGTCACCGCGGGCGGTGGCACCCTGCACATCGCCGAGGGGCAGCTCTCGGCCGACGGCACTCCCAGCGAACCGGTGTCGATGGCGTTCCACACGGTGCCTGCCGCTGGCAACACACAAGAAGTCGCGGCCACCATTCACTGGAACGGCCGCAACCCCGAACACTCGGCGATGTCGATCGCCTTGCGAGCGGACCCCGCCTCCGAGCACGCGGGGGTGCACTTCTGGTTCACCGCGACCTCGATGGGCCTCTCGCTGCTGAGCTGGGACGGAGTCGTATTCACCCCCGCCGCTGGCACCGACGCTTACATCCCGGTGTGGTTCAAGTGGCCCGAAGGGACCACGATCCGCCTACGCGCCGAGGGCGACTACTACGCGGCCTACGTAGGCGATTCACCGCACCCGATCTTGGCCGGAACCTTCACCGAGGAAGAGGTTCCGCACACCAACCGCTACGGCGGGGTGCACGGCCAGGACGATTCGAAGGTTCCGGGCGGCGGCGAGCCCCCGGCCGTCCTGGACGACTTCCGCTTCTCCGCCCCGGCCAGCACGTAACCCGCAGCCCCCTCCCGGCCGTCGCGACACGGCCGGGAGCGGCCGTGGACCAGTTCCAGCGAAACCGCAGAAAACCGGTGTGCCGCAATCTGCCTGGGAGTAGGTTGCCCGACAGTGGAGCCGGTGATCGACCGGCTCGGTCCCGAGGTCGAGGAGGTCATCGTGACGGCTGCGGAACGGCTTCGCGCGGAGGGTGAAGCTCGGGGCGAGGCGCGGGGGCGTGCTGAGCTTCTGCTCGAGTTGATGACGTCGAAGTTCGGGCCGCTGGCGACGGAGGTCGAGGCGGCCGTGCGGGGCGCGGAGGCGGCTCGGTTGCGGGTGTGGGCGACGCGGGTATCGACGGCCGACAGCGTCGACGAGGTCTTCGAATAGTCCCGGCGTCGGTGCGATGTCTGCGCCGTGGTCCCGCGGCGAGGTAGCTCTGGTCCGGCTCGCCGCAGGGTGGTGAAAATCGGTTGTGCCGGTGCCGCATTTCCTGCGAATGTGGTCGGACCGCAAGCTCGGTCGGCGGGCGGAGAAGGAAAGTTCCGGCCTGTGGAGGCCAGCCGGTCTTGAAAACCGGAGGCGGGCATCGCGTCCCGGGGGTTCGACTCCTCAGCTTTCCGCGATGGAAGATGAATCGGCCATGGCGGCCGAGCCGCGTTGCTAGCGCGGATGTGCCCGTTCGGGTATGGGGTTCGAGTCCTCCGTCTTCCGCCTGGCCTGCCGGAACGGGCAGGACGTCACTGCAGATTCAGCCGCTGCTCAGCCTCACGTTCGCGCATCAGATCGACGCCCGCGAGCTGCTGGGCCCCGTTCGCGGGTCCACTTGATCTGGACCTGCTCAGCGGGCCCCAGTCACAGACGTACGAACGATCGTCCCGCGGCGAAGCCCCGCTATCGTGACCTCCTCGGGTTCATCAGGTCTGGCCCTATGTGGCGCCGCGGCCGGGAAGTGGCTATCGGTAGGCGATAGGTCCCACGAGCAGAGGCTCGTTCAGCATGTCCGGTGTGAACGACACTCCGGTGACCTTGGCCGCCAGGGCGAAAGCTCTCGGCACGAGGATGTTGTAGGTGGTGTTCCCCGCAGCGTCCCAGTCGATCTCATTGTCCGAGCTGTCCAGCACCATTCCCAGCTCACGCATGTAATCGTTGAGCCGGTCGGGATCGGTGCCCCAGCGGATGTGCGGGATCTCCAAAGCGTGGGCGGTAACAAGCGTGCTGTCGATTGCGTACGCGAGGCTGTGCCTGGCGTAGTCGTGGCGTGTGATCGCCAGCACCGCACATCCTCGCGACAGATCCGCCAGCACATCGCTATCGGTCGCCCAGAACCCGCACGGCTCGATGGCCACGCTCCACTCACCGGCCGGGAACACGCCCACGTGACCACCGCCGCTTCCGCCGTCGGTCTTCCCGAGGAACTCAACCATCCTGTCGTTGAGCTGTTGGAAGTCCAATTCCTGGCTGGAGTCCTCGCCATTGTTGAAGCGACGTACCACCTCCGACCGGTCGAGCCCGCGGAAGAAGGCCACACTGAAGAGCACGCCCAGCGGGCTTGCTTGGCTCTCGGATGCAGCGAGCCATTCGAACGGGGCCCTAGGATCGGCTGTCGTCATACCGGCCATGGTGGCAGGCCGCACCGACAATCGACCTCAGCTGCCGGTAGCCGGTGAGCGTCGGTGGAACCTGACTGCCGCCATCCATGCCGGAGAGGCCGAACTCTTCGGCGAATCACGGCTGCGGGTAGCTCGCGTGTACGCCGGTCTCGACGAGTGGCGCCGTCCGGGCGGTCGACGCGCTAGTGAGATCTCCAGTCGCACCCCTATCGAACGTTAGTTCGAGCTATAGCTGTTGGTCATCCCGCGCTACCAAGGCGCTACGGTTGGCTGTCGGATTGCTACCCGGTGCGTATGCGCGCTGTAGGCGGTCTCCGGCGGGCCGCATCGAACGGCATGAATCGTGCGTGGTCTCCGAGCCGCGTGGAGGGAAGCGGACCAGGGCCGATTGAAACCCATGCGTGACGGGCGCATATAATCCGTGAAATGCGCATGTTCCTCGACATCCTGCTGATCGTCACCAGCGTGCTGCTGGTGCTGCTGGTGCTGCTGCACCGGGCCAAGGGTGGAGGTCTGTCCAGCCTGTTCGGTGGCGGCGTGCAGTCCAGCCTCTCGGGGTCGACCGTGGTCGAGAAGAACCTGGACCGCATCACCATCTTCACGGGGATTGTCTGGTTGATCGCCATTCTCGGGATCGGCCTGGAGATCAAGTTCTCCTGAGCTGACGAGCTTCGGATCACCCGGGTGTCGCTGTGGCGACACCCGGGTGATCCGTGCTGGGGTGGGTCCATTCGTGGCGGTCGTGTGTAGAGACTGTGGGGTCTGGTGAAAGCTGCGGCCGATCGGGCCGATCCGTGGGCAAGATGAGCGCATGGATGTTGTCGACGCGGTCGGGCCGAGCCTGACGGGGGTGCTGCAGCGGAACCTGCTCTGGATGGGGTGGAACACCGTATTGGCTTGGATCCCGGTGGGTTTGGCGCTGCTGGTGTTCCGGATGGTGAAGCCGCGGGAGCGGCGGTTGCCGGTGTCGCCGGTGTGGTGGGCGGGGGCGGTGCTATTGCTGCTGTTCCTGCCGAATGCGCCGTACGTGGTGACCGACCTGGTGCATCTGCGCCACGACATCCGGTGGGCGGGGGACGGGCCGGTGGTGACCACCGTACTGCCCGTGTACGCGGCCTTCATCGCCTCGGGGTTCGTGGCCTACTACCTGGTGCTGGGCGAGATGAACCGCTTCCTGGAGCGGTCCGGTTTCGGGGCGTGGCGGACACCGGTGACGCTGGTCACGCAGCTGCTGTGCGCGGTCGGCGTTTTCCTGGGGCGCTGGGTGCGGCTCAATTCGTGGGAGCCGGTGGTGCAGCCGCGCGGCACGTTCGAGCGCACGCTGCTGGCGCTCAGTTGGGAGTGGGCTCCGATTCTCATTGCCGCGGTCTTCGTGGCAACGGCGTTGGGGCACTTCGTGACTCGCGCGGTGATCGAGACGGCGGCGGACAGTGTGCGCAGGGGAGCGCTGTTCCTGCGCACACCGCGGGCCGCGCGCCCGACCACCGGCGGAGCGTAGGACGTCAGGCGGACCGACCGATCACGAAATGCCCAGTCGCTCTTGGGCGATCACCCGTACCGCCTTCTTGTCGGGCTTGCCGAGCCCGGTCAGCGGCAGCTTGTCGACGACCACGACGTTCTTCGGCACCTGCACCGAACCCTTGCGCTGCTTCACCGTGGCCTGTATCTCGGCCGTCACGGTGTCCACCGCGGCGGTGTCGGCGGCCGTGGCGGCGTCGAGCACGACGACCGCGGTCACGGCCTCACCCCACTGTGGATCCGGCACGCCGACCACCGCGACGTCGAGCACGGCCGGATGCTCCGACACCACATCCTCCACCTCGCGCGGGAACACATTGAATCCGCCGGTCACCACCATGTCCTTGCTGCGGCCGACAATGTGCAGGAAGCCGTCCTCGTCCTCGCGGGCGAGGTCGCCGGTGTGCAGCCAGCCGTTCTTGAACGTCTCGGCCGTCACCTCGGGCAGGTTCAGGTAGCCGGCCGCCAGCAACGGCCCGGATACGCAGATCTCGCCCACCTCACCCTGCGGCACGACCTCGCCCTTGTCGTCGATGAGGGCGACGCGCAGCGCGACCGAGGGCCGCCCGCAGGAGCTCAGCCGCGCCTTGTCGTGCTCGTCCTTGGCCAGGTAGCTGATGGCCATGGGGGCCTCGGACTGCCCGAAGTACTGCGCGAAGATCGGCCCGAACCGTTCGATGGCCTGGGTCAGCCGGTTCGGATCGATGGCGGAGGCCCCGTAGTAGACGGTCTGCAGCGACGACAGATCCCGCGTCTTCGAATCGGGGTGGTCGAGCAGCGCGTAGATCATGGACGGCACCAGCATGGTGGCGCTGATCTTGTGCTCCTCGATGGCCTTCAGCACCTCACCGGCGTCGAAGCGCGGCAGTACGATGCATTCGCCGCCCAACAGCACCACCGGGACGAAGAATGCCGCGCCCGCATGGGAGAGCGGTGTGCAGATGAGGAATTTCGGCCGCTTCGGCCACTCCCACTCCGACAGCTGGATCTGCGTCATGGTGGCCATGGTGAGCGCGGTGCCGACCACGCCCTTGGGTTTGCCGGTGGTGCCGCCGGTGTAGCTCACCGAGATGACGTCGTCGGGCCGCAGTTCGGTGGCCTCGACCGGCTCGGGTTCGAACTTCTCCACCTCGGCCAGGAAGTCCACGCCGACGTCGGCCAATTCGCTCGGTACCGGGCCGAGGACGAGCACCTTGGTCAGCTCCGGCACCCGGTCGACCAGCTCGCGGGCGCGCTGCACGAAGGCGGGTACCGGGTCGAGGATCAGGGTGGTGATGCCCGCGTCGGCGAGCACATACGCGTGATCGTCGAGTCCGCCGATGGGGTGCAGCGCGGTTCGCCGCTGTCCGCGGACCTGACCGGCCGCGATGGTGAACAGCACCTCGGGCCGGTTCAGCGCGAGAATGCCGACCGGCGTGCCGGTGCTCACGCCGTTGGCCTCGAAGGCGGCCACGTACCGGCTGATGGCGTCCAGCACGTCGGCGCCGGTGAGCACGGTATCGCCGAGTGTCACAACGGGATTGCGCTTGTGGCGGCGCAGTCCGGCGAGCAGGCTGTGGCCGTTGTGCACCGGCATCCGCAGGCGGGTGTCGGGATCGATGGCAGTCATGGGTATTTCAACTCCCGTTCCGGTCAGGCGCTGGGCGCGGCGTAGAGGGTGACGGCGGTGGCACCGCCGAGTCCGAGGTTGTGGGCGAGTGCGATCCGGGCGTCGGGAACCTGCCGCTCACCGGCGAGACCCCGGAGTTGCCAGGACAATTCGGTGGCCTGGGCCAACCCGGTGGCGCCAAGGGGATGTCCCTTGGAGATCAGTCCGCCGGAGGGGTTCACCACCCAGCTGCCGCCGTAGGTGGTGGCCCCGGATTCGACCAGCGCCCCGGATTCGCCTTCCCCGCACAGGCCGAGAGCCTCGTAGGTGATGAGTTCGTTGATGGAGAAGCAGTCGTGCAGTTCGATCACATCGACATCGGCGATGCCGATTCCGGCGGTCTCGAACACCCGCTGTGCGGCGCGACGGGTCATACCCGAGCCCACCACGTCGATCATGGACCCGGCGGCGAAAGCCGAGGAACCGTCGGTGGCCAGCTCCTGGGCGAGGATCTCCACGGCCTGCCCCTCGAGCCCGTGCGCCCGCACGAAGTCCTCGCTCACCACCACCGCGGCCGCCGCCCCATCGGACATGGGGGAGCACTGCGAGCGGGTGAGCGGTCCGTGCACCGGCTTGTCGGTCAGCACCTCGTCGAGGGTGTAGGCGTTCTGGAACTGCGCCAGCGGATTCCGCGTGGAGTGCTCGTGATTCTTGACCGCCACCCGCGCCAGCTGTTCGGGTGTGGTGCCGTACCGCTTCATGTGCTCGATGGCGGCATTGCCGAAGAACTGCGTGGTGATGGGGGCGTTCCCGAAGTCGAACTGCCCGCGCATGACGGCCAGGTGGTTGTCGACGGTGGTGGCCTTGGGTGTGGTGGCGGGTCCGGCCATGGCCTCCTTGGTCATCTGTTCGAACCCGACGGCCAGCGCCACCTCGGCGAGGCCGCCGCCGACCCATTCCCGGGCCAGCATGAGTGCGGTGGAGCCGGTGGCGCAGTTGTTGTTGACATTCACCATCGGAATGCCGGTGAGTCCGATGTCGTAGAGGGCGCGCTGCCCGGCCGCGGACGGCTGGAAGACGTAGCCGACGGCGGCGCGCTGGACCTGGTCGTAGCCGATGCCGGCGTCGCCGAGCGCCCCGCGTACCGCCTCGCCGACCATCTCCGGGTAGGTCCATTCGCGGGAGCCGATCTTGACGAACGGCGTCATGGCGACACCCACGATGAAAACGCGTCGCATACTTGGCACTCCTTCTGTCGGGGACTACTGCGGATACGTGCGCGCTAGTCGGCGCGCGGGATACGGCCGTCGATATCGGTGAATCCGTACTCGTCGGCGAGATCGGCCACCCGCCAGGCTTTTCCGGTGCGTTTGCGGCGTTCGGGATCGGCGGCCAGGGCGACGACGGCACGTCCGGGGAAGCGCGGCGATTCGGCGGCGTCGAGGTCGAAGCTGCCCTCACCGGGCAGCGTGACCACGCGGCGACCCTGCTCGTCGGCCGGAACCATTTGCAGCAGTTCGGTATTCACGATGCCGGGCCAGATCGATACCGCCGTGACCTCGGTATCGGTGAGATCGTGCGCGAAATCGGCGGTCATCCGGTCCAAGGCGGTCTTGCCGATGCCGTAGACGGCATTGTGCATATACCGCCGCGCGCCGGGCGAGGACACGTTCACGATCAGTCCACCCGCCTCGATGAGCAGGGGCGCGGCGAAAACGCTTGCCGCGTAATGGGAACGCACCCCGATGTCGAAGGTCTCGTCCCAGGCTTTCGGCGGTACGTCCCAGAACTTGCGCCCGAGCCAGCGCGCCGCCGACGGTGAGTTGTAGACATTGTTCACCAGCACGTCGAGTCGCCCGTGCTCGGCGCGCACCCGGGCGAAGAGCCGTTCCACCGCCGCGTCGTCGTGGTGATCGCACACCACCGCCACGCCGGCCCCGCCGAGTTCGGTGATCTCGGCGGCGGTGGCGTGCACGGTCCCGGGCAGGCGTCCGGCCGTGGTGCTGCGGCCGGTGACATACACGGTGGCGCCCGCCGCGCCCAGTTCCAGGGCGATGCCCTTGCCGATGCCGCGACTCGCGCCGGTGACCACCGCGACCCGGCCGTCGAGAATCTTGGGTATTTCGCTCACAACCGCTGGACATTACCTTGAAATAAGAACGTGTTCTAGAAGTTGGAGGCGGTAGTGGATAACGGTCAACGCACGGTGCGGACCAGCGGCATCGACATGCATGTCACCGAGCGGGGGCAGGGGCACCCGGTGGTGTTCTGCCACGGGTTCCCGCACACCGGATTCGTATGGCACCACCAAGTCGAGGCGCTGGCCGCCGCAGGGTACCGGGCGCTGGCCCCCGACCTGCGCGGATACGGCCGCACCGACGCTCCCGCCGATCCCGAGGCGTACACCAACGCGGCCGTCGTCGGGGATCTGCTCGCCCTGCTCGACGACATCGGAGCCGAGCGGGCCGTGTTCGTCGGCCTCGATTTCGGGGCGCAGTTGGTGTGGGAGCTGGCGCTGCGCGCACCCGAGCGGGTGGACGCGGTCATGGTGTTGAACAATCCGTTCGCCCCGCGCCCGCCCAAGCCGCCGTCGGCGTTCTGGACCAAGGCCGCGCAGCGGCATTTCCTGCACCTGTCGTACTTCCAGCAGCCGGGTGTGGCCGACGCCGAACTCGCCGCCCGCCCACGGGAATTCCTGGCCCGGGTGTACTACTCGCTCAGTGCCGCCTACCACTACCTCGACACCTGGAAGAACCCGCCCGGCCTCGGCTATCTGGATGTGCTGCCGGATGCCCCCGCACTGCCGTGGTCCTGGCTCACCCGGGAGGAATTCGACACCCTCGCCGCCGATTTCGAGCGCACCGGATTCACCGGCGGCCTCAACTGGTACCGCAATCTGGACCGGAACTGGGAGCTCACCGCCGAGTTCGCCGACGCGAAGGTGACTGTGCCCGCCTACTTCCTCCACGGCGAGCACGATCCCGATATGGAGGGCTTCAGCGGCCGCGATCCGCTGGCCACCATGCGCGCCGCGGTCCCGGACCTGCGCGCGGTGGTGGAGGTGCCCGGCGCGGGCCACCTGGTGCAGCTCGAGAACCCCGCCGCGGTGAACGAATTCCTGCTCACCAGCCTCGACGGCCTCGAACTGACATCGACCGCGACGACCGCGTAGCGGTCGACCACAGGTCCCGATCCGCGTCCCGGGGTGCGGTGGCTCGGCCGCGGCGTCGTCTTCGATACGCCGGTACGCGTGATGCGGCTCGCGCTCGTCCGTGCCGGGCAGGGCGGCGCTGCGCGGATACCGTGACCGCATGGCGATCGAACAGGGGAGCAGACTCGCTTTTCCGGGTGGCCCCACCGCGCTGGTACTACTCAGCACCGGGGCGGGGGCCATGGACGCGCTGGTGTTCACCGCATTGGGCAAGGTTTTCGCCAGCGTGCTGACCGGCAATCTGGTTCTGCTCGGGGTGGCGGTGGCACTGCCGTCGACGGATGTCGCGGGTCCGCTCACGGTGCTGGGCGGCTATGTGGTGGGAATCGTGGTGGCGGCCCGATGGTGTCGGGCCGAACGCGATCGCCGCGCGCGCCGGGTGCTCGAATGTCTCGCCGTCGAAGCGGTTCTCGCGAGCGTACTCGCCGGACTGGCCGTGGCCTTCGGTGACGGGCTCGGCCGGACGCCGCTGCTGGTGCTCGCCGCGCTGGCCATGGGCATGCAGTCCGCGACGGTGCTGGCGGCCGACCCGAATTCGCCCACCACCTATCTGACGAGCACATTCACCCGCTTCTGTAGCGATCTCGCCACGACCGGGAAAGTGGACCCGTGGTCGCTGACGCGCATCGCCGGTCTGGTGCTCGGCGCGGGTGGCGCGGTGGCACTGGGCAATGCGACGGGATGGTGGGCGTTCACGGCCCCGGCGGCATTGATCGTCGCGGCATCGGGCCTCGTCTGGCGCGGAATCCGCGCGGCACCGGCGACATAGCCGGTGCCGCCCAGTTCGAGGTCGACGTGCGGTGCGGATTGCACCTCGTCCTTGGCGACCTGCACCTGCGGGGTGTGCGCGGGCTTACCGCTTCCCGGGCTCCGGTTCCGCGCGAATCGTGTCCAGGCGGTCCGCGCAGCGGGTGAGCAGATCCAGCAGGGTGTCCCGCTCGGTGGCCGTGAACTCCTCGGCCAGGGCGCGTTCGACGCGGACAGCACGGGCGTCGGCGTCGCGCATCACCTGCTCGCCCTGTTCGGTCAGGCGGGTCTCCAGGACATTGCGGTGCCAGGCGTGCGGGGTGCGCTCGATGAGTCCGCGGTCCCGGAGGTTGGTGAGGATCGTGTTCATGGTCGGCGGGGTGACGCCGCACAGGCGAGCCTACCCGGAGGGCATCGCCCTCGACGCGCGCACCGGTGACACCTACGTCGGCTGCTACGCCAACGGCGCGGTCTACCGGGCCGCCGCGGGTGCGGCCGAGGCGGAGGGTCTTCCTGCCCGCGGGCGCCGACGGCCGGGTCACGGCCAATGGCATGAAGGTCGACGACCGCGGTCGGCTGTGGGTCACCGATTCGACCGCCGGGGTGGCCGCCTACGACATCGCCACCCGGGCACTGGTCGCCAGCTTCGACGTGCCGGGCGGTGCGCCGCGCTTCGTCAACGATCTCGATTCCGCACCCGACGGCACCGCCTATCTGACCGACAGCATCCGCTCGGTCGTCTACCGCGTGACCCCCGACCAAGTCGCCGCTGGTGGAATGCCGAACTCACGGCGGTTTTCGACCTCGCGCCGCATCTTGAACCGCGCCCGGCGGACGCCGTCGGCCTCAACGGCATCGTGGTAGATCCGACGGGCCGGTACCTGCTGGTCGTCGATATGACCGGCGGGGATCTGTACCGCCTCGCCACCGCGCCCGACGCGGCCGGGCCGGTGCGCAAGGTGACCCTGAACGGCGGCGATGTGGTGCACGGTGACGGTCTGGATCTGGTGGACCACACGCTGCGGGTCGCGCACAACGCCGTCAACACGGTGAGCCGCTGGACCGTGTCCGACGACTACGCCACCGCCACCCTGGTCGAGCAGTTCACCGACGAATCCCTCGCCATCCCAACGACTCTGGTGCGCGCCGGAGATCGGACGCTGGTCGTGGCGTCGCAGTTCGACAAGGGCGGGCCGATGTCTCCGGGGACGCCCGCCACGCCCTTCCGGATTGTCGCCGTGCGTATCTGATTCCGGCCCGTGCGCGTCTAGTACATCAAACTGATTTGATGTATTTTGGAGCCATGGTGGTAGATCGGGTCCCACTGCTCATGCGGATGGCCGCGCACCCGCTGCGCTGGGCGTTGCTCACCGAACTGGCGGGCAGTGACCGGCGCGTGCGGGAGCTGGTCGCCGCGACCGGTGAGCCGCAGAATCTGGTCTCCTACCATTTGCGACTGCTGCGCTCGGCGGGCCTGGTGACCGTGCGGCGCAGCAGTTTCGACGGCCGCGACAGCTACTACCATCTCGATCTCGACCGCTGCGGGACGGCATTCGCCCAGGCGGCGACCGCCCTGCACCCCGCCCTGGCTCCCGGTGCCGACGCCGCCCGGGAGCCGTCCGGCGCGGTACTGTTCCTGTGCACCGGGAACAGCGCCCGCTCACCGATCGCGGAGGCGCTGCTGCGTCGCCGGAGCGGCGGTGGGGTCGAGGTTGCCAGTGCGGGCAGCCATCCCAAGCCCGCACTGCATCCGAACACCGTGCGAGTCATGCGGGAGCGGTACGACATCGACCTCAGCGCACACGGCACCGCGGGGCTGTCGGCGGTCGCCGACCGCCGCTTCGATTACGTGATCACGTTGTGCGACAAGGTCCGTGAGGTCCCCCGGGACCACGGAGCGGCTGTCAGCGTGCACTGGAGCCTGCCGGACCCGGCCGCCGCCGGATCCACGGCCCAGGCCGAATACGCCGAATTCTGCCGTGTCGCGGCAGAACTCGACACCCGAGTCCGATTTCTACTGACCGTGCTGGAGCCCAGGTTCCCGCCCAGGAGTGTCGATCATGTCGAATACCGCAACTGACCAGGCCAGCGTCCGCTATATGGTCGACGATGTCGCCGCCGCGCTCGCCTTCTACACCGATCACCTCGGCTTCACCGTCGACCTCGACGCCGCCCCCGTCTTCGCCGGAATCAGCCGCGGCCCACTGCGCCTGCTGCTCTCCGGCCCCGAGAGCTCCGCGGGCCGCCCCATGCCCGACGGCGAGGTCCCGCACCCCGGTGGCTGGAACCGCATCCAGCTCATCGTCGACGATATCGCCGCCGACGTGGAGAAACTGCGTGCCGTCGGCGTGCCCTTCCGCAACGACATCGTGAAAGGCCCCGGCGGACAACAGATCCTGCTGCTCGACCCGGCGGGCAACGTCGTCGAACTCTTCCAACCGGCGGCGCGCTGACGCCTGCACTCGACGGGCGGTGGCAACGCCGCCCGCGGGTCGATGCCGGGGGAAGGTGAGCCCGACGGCGAATCCGGCGGCCCCCTCGAGCTGGCGAGCCCGCGAGAGCGATACCAGCACAGCGGGTTCGGTGCTCGCGTCACGGATCAGTGTCCCGGTGCCCCGCAGCGATCGCGGGATCCCCACCACAGATCGCCAACCGCACACCGGGGTTGGTCAGGGCACGCTGCGGGTGAGCGGGCGTGGTTCGACGTACTCGGCACGGAGTTGCTCGACGCGGAGGAGTCCACACGACCGGGGCGGGCGGTCACCGTGCGCGGCCGAGTGGGACGAGGGTGGGGGTGGCCGTCCAGGGGGACTCGGACGGGGCGTGTGGCCGGTGATCACTCGCTCTCGGCGAGCGCGGCCAAGCGGTCGATGGAGGCCAGCAGTTTGTCGGAGGTGGTCGCGCGGGCGCGGGGGAGGCGCTTCTCGTCGGTCAGGTTCGACCAGTCGTAGGTGTGGGTGACGCGGGTTCGGTTGTCGCCCACGGGTTCCAGTTCCCACCGCCACAGGTGGCCCGGGGAGTCCTTGCCCGGTTCCGAAGGGAGCCAGGCGATGCGGCGGCCTTCCTCGAATTCGACGATGTGGTTCTCGCGGACCTGGCCGCCGTTGGTGATCGTCATGGTGAAAACCGCACCCACGGAGCGCACTCGCTGTCCGTCCGGAGCCTGGTCGAGGTTCTCGTTGCCGTCCCAGCGTGGCTGCTGGGCCGGATCGGCGATGAGGTCGAAGATCCGCTCCGCGTTCGCGGCGATCTCCCGGCTGGCGCTCACGACCCGTGACACATCAATGCTGTCCGTCATGCCTCGATCGAAACATATGCCCGGTGCACAACCAATGCGGCCGCCGCGGCGGCCAGCAGAATGGCGGTGGCGATACCGAAGGCCGCGGTGTACCCGCTGCCGAGCACCGGTGCGACGACCAGAGGTCCGAGCATCTGCCCGACGCCGTAGCCCGCGGTGAGCGTGGCGGCGGCCGGGCCGTCGGCGAGATCGTCGCCGATCTCCATGGCCAGCATGACGATTCCCATGAAGGTCGCGCCGAACAGGACGGCCGAGACCAGCGCGGCGGCGGTGCCGGACGATACGGCGAGCAGGGCGGCCGAGACCGCTTGCAGGATCAGGGCGAGCACGAGCATGCGGGTGGCGGACCACCGGCGCGCGGCCGCACCCCACAGCACCGTCGACGGAGCCGCCGCCGATCCCACCAGAATCCACACCAGGGTGCCCTCGGCCTGTCGGCCCGGCCCAGCGACGGCCGCGACGAGGAAGGTGCCGATCACGATATAGCCGAGGCCCTCCAGGAGGTACGACACACGCAGCGCCCGCCAGGTGCGCCCCGGGCGGCACGCGGTGAGGTGGTCCTGCTCTGCCTGGCACGCGGTGAGCTCGTCCTGCCCTGCCCGGCGTGCGGTGAGCTCGTCCTGTCTCGTCCGGCGTGCGGTGACTTCGCCGTGTCTCGCGCGGCGTGCGGTGAGCTCGCCGTGCTCCATCCTGGGCGCGGTGAGCGCGTCGTGCCGTGCCCGGCGTTCGGCGACCTCGTCGTGCCCCGCCCGGCACGCGGTGCTCTCGGCGGCGACACGGGGCGGGATTCGCGCGTCCACCGGGCGGCTCAGCGTGCAGCGCCCGGCCGTATCGGCCGGATCGCCGTCGAGCGGCTCGGCGCCCGCACCGGTTCGTGCCCCCGTGCCGCGCCGGACGCCCGGTCGGATGTCGAGGCGTCGCGTAGGCGCGAGCAGCGCGGCGGTGACCGCGGCCGATACCAGCCACAGCGCCTGCCAGGACAGGACGTGCTGGGTGAGGAGCACCAGCAGCCCGGCCGCGGCGATTCCGGCCCCGACCCCGGAGAAGACGATTCCGGCGGCGCGCCTGCGGTTCTCGTGCCGGGCCGCGATGGCGGCGCACCCGATGAACAGTGCGGCACTGGCGAGCCCGGCCACGAATCGCAGCGCCGCCGGGACGGCCGGGGGAGCGGGGAGCGCCATCAGCAGATCGCTGGCGATCAGGGCGATGGCGGCGAGCCGGAAGGTGTTGCGTCCGTTCCATTCCGGACGTCGAGCCAGGGCCACCGCGCCGAGCAGATAGCCCGCGTAGT
Source organism: Nocardia sp. CC227C (assembly GCF_030767025.1). Lineage (GTDB taxonomy): Bacteria > Actinomycetota > Actinomycetes > Mycobacteriales > Mycobacteriaceae > Nocardia. The sequence continues at coordinate 143,309 of NZ_JASITE010000007.1, forward strand.
TCGCCGCGGCCACCAGTGCGCCGCCGTGCGCGTCGAGCCGACCGGCATCGACCATGATCGGCAGCAGCGGCGTGTAGACGAACCGCCCGACCCCCACGGCGGCCGCCAGTCCCGCCGCCGCCGCGAAGGCCGGGCCGAGTCCCAGTTGTCGAGTCGCCACGATAGTCACGCGCTCCGACGCTACGGACCGTGAGCACGCCTGTGAAATGCTTCCTACGCGGTATGTATACGCTGGACGCATGGATCTGGAGTTGCGTCACCTGCGCGCCTACCTCGCGCTGTGCGATGCGGCCAACTACACGCGGGCGGCCCGGCGACTGCACGTCACCCAGCCCTCACTCACCCGGACCATCCAGCAACTGGAGCGAATCCTCGACACCCGCCTCATCGAGCGCACCTCGCGGCGATTCGATCTCACCGAGGACGGCGCGGCATTTCTCGCGCACACCCGCCGCATTCTCGCCGACCTGGACACCGTCTGCGCCGACCTGCAGTTGCGCGCGGCGGTCGCCCTCGGGTTCTCCTGGCTGCTGCCCGACGCCTGGTTCGCCGCCGCGCGCACCCGCTTCGAGGCCGTCGGCGGTCATATCGAAATCCATCGCGTGGACGACCCGCTCGCGGCGCTGACCGCCCGCGCCATCGATATCGCGCTGTACCGCAAACAGATTCACCTGCCCCGGGGGTTCGCCTCGAAGCGGATCGGCACCGAACGGCGCGTACTGGCCGTCGCGGCCACCTCACCGCTGGCACAGGGCGATCCGCCGCGCTGGCGTGACCTCGCCGACCTGCCATTGGTGGTCAACACCATCTCCGGCACCACCGACGAGAACTCCTGGCCCGCGCCCAGGGCCGAGCGCCACATCATCACCTGCGCCAATTTCGACGAGTGGATCGAACTGGTGGCCGCCGAGCGGGGCATCGGCGCGGTCCCCGAGCTGGCCCGCACCCGCGCACCCCATCCGGGCGTGGTCTACCGCGATGTCCCGGACGCCCCGCCATCGCACCTGTACCTGGTCTGGCGCACCAGTCCGGCCCCATCCCGCTCGGTCCAGCGATTCCTCGAAACCGCCTGAGCGACTCCGGAGTTCGGTCGTCAGATCGGTCGTCGCGCGGTGACGCGGCCGATCGCCCGCCAGTGCCACGTCACGCGGTCGGCATCAGCGGCTCTCACCCGGTGCGGCGACCCGCCTGGTACGGCGGTGCGGCAATACGGCATGTGCGGCGATTCCCCGCACGACATTCACGGCCCCGATCGACACCGCCAATGGCACCGGCCCACCGCCCGCCCGCCGAGCGGTACGGGCAAGTGCCGGAGGCGACCCGCACCGCCCACGTATGCCGGATGCCATGAGCGTGGCAGGTCGCCAACGGCATCGCCGTTCGCCGAGCATCTGTCGAGTGGGTACGGGCGAGTGCGGGTGGCGACCGGCACCGCGCAGGTCAGCCGGATGCGATCAGCGCGGCAGGTCGGCGGCGGCCGACTCGTCGAGCAGCCAGGTGGTGGACTCCGCGCCGACCGCACCGGCCGACGGGATATCCAGGGGCGAAGCGCCATTGAGGGCCGCGGCCACCGCGGCGGCCTTGGCCTCGCCGGAGACCACCAGCACCACGTGGCGGGACTGCCGCACGGCGGGCAGCGTCAGCGTCACCCGCACCGGCGGTGGTTTCGGCGAATCCGTCACCGCCACCACGAGTTCGTGCTCCTCGCGCACGGCATCGGTATGCGGGAACAGGGAATTGATGTGTCCCTCACCGCCCATGCCGAGCAGATGCAGGTCGAAGGAGCCGTGCTCGGTGAGATGGGCGTGCACGGCGGCCGAGTACTCGGCCGCCGCCTCGACCGGGTCCGGGTACTCGCCGTCGGAAGTGGCCACCGGATGCACCCGCGAGGGATCCACCGGCACATGGTCCAGCAGCGCCTGCCGGGCCTGCCGATCATTGCGTTCCGGGTCACCGGCGGGCAGGAATCGCTCATCGCCCCAGAAGATGTCGATGCGCGACCAGTCGATCTCCCCGGGTGCCTGCCGCACCACCTCCAGCAGCCCGATCCCGGTGCCGCCGCCGGTGAGCACCACCGACGCCGACCCGCGCAGCCGCTGGGCCTCCACCACCTGGGCGACGAAGTGCTCGGCGGCGGCCTCGACCAGAGCCTCGGTGCCGGAGTAGGTTTCGACGGCGGGCTTACTCATAGGTCACCCTTTCGATGCCGGTGAGGGCTTCGGCGTAGATGTCGTCGGCCTCCAGATGCCGCAACTCCTCCGCCAGGCAGTCCCTGGTCTCGCGGCGCGCCAGCGCGAAGCGCTGCGACGGCTCCCCGGTGCGGGCCAGGGTCGCGGTCCGCCCCTCCTGCGGGCGCGAGATCGCGATCGAGACCGTGGGCCTGCGGATCTCGACCTTCAGATCACCGGATCGGCGCACCACCGGGCAGGACAGTCGCGCGGCCAGCCAGCCCGCCAGCATGTCCAGGGCCGGTTCGTCGCGCAGACCCGAAACCGTCACGGAATCAACGGGTTCGAACGGAGCCTCGTCGAGCGCGGCGGCCAGCAGCGCCCGCCAGTAGGTGACCCGGCTCCACGCCAGGTCGGTATCGCCGGGCGCGTAGGCGTTGCGCCGCTTCTTGATCGTGGCCTGCGGATCCGGTGCGAAGGTGGCATCGGTGATGCGGCGGGTCGCCAGGCGGCCCACCGCGTCCTTGGACGGGAACTCCGGGGCTCCGCGCGGCCACCACGCCACCACCGGGGTGTCCGGCAGCAGGAACGGCGTGACCACGCTGGCCTCGTGCGAGACGAGATCGCCCTGCAACCGCAGCACTATCACCTCGGCCGCGCCCGCGTCACCGCCGACCCGGATCTGGGCGTCCAGCCGCGTCGCCGCGGTGCGATCCCCACGCGCCAGCACGATGACACGACAGGGGTGTTCGCGGCTGGCGTCGTTGGCGGCCTCGATGGCGTCCTCGGCCTCGGAGCTGTCCAGGGTGCACACCACCAGGGTGAGCACCCGCCCCACGGTGATCACGCCATTGGCCTCACGCAGCGAGATGAGGCGCTTGGACACCTCGCGGGTATCCGTATCCGGCATATCGATGATCACGGCCGCCGCCATTCCCGCCCGCTGCGCGCGAGCATCTCATCGGCCGATTCCGGACCCCAGGTGCCCGCCTCGTACGGTTCGGGCCGCCCGTTGTCCGCCCAGTGTTCGAGTACGGGATCGAGGATGCGCCAGGACAATTCGACCTCCTCATTGACCGGGAACAGCGACGGCACCCCGAGCAGCACATCGAGGATGAGCCGTTCGTACGCCTCGGGGGAGTCCTCGGTGAAGGCTTCGCCGTAGGAGAAGTCCATATTGACGTCCCGGACCTCCATGCTGGAGCCGGGCACCTTGGACCCGAACCGCATGGTGATGCCCTCATCCGGCTGCACCCGGATGACCAGCGCGTTCTGGCCGAGCTCTTCGGTCATGGTCTGGTCGAAGGGCAGGTGCGGAGCCCGCTTGAACACCACCGCGATCTCGGTCACCCTGCGGCCCAGGCGTTTTCCGGTGCGCAGGTAGAACGGCACACCGGCCCAGCGGCGCGTCTCCACGGCGAGGGTGATGGCGGCGTAGGTCTCGGTCTTGGAGTTGGGGTCGAAGCCCTCCTCCTGCAGCAGTCCGGCCACGGACTCACTGCCCTGCCAGCCCGCCGTGTACTGCCCGCGCGCGGTCGTCTCGTCCAGGGGCTCGACGAGTTTGGTCGCCGAGAGCACCTTGATCTTCTCGATCTGCAGCTGCTTGGGCTGGAAGCTGACCGGTTCTTCCATGGCGGTCAGTGCCAGCAGTTGCAGCAGATGGTTCTGGATGACGTCGCGCGCGGCCCCGATGCCGTCGTAATACCCGGCGCGACCGCCCAATCCGATGTCCTCGGCCATGGTGATCTGCACATGGTCGACGTAGTTGGCGTTCCAGATCGGATCGAACAGCTGGTTCGCGAAGCGCAGCGCCAGGATGTTCTGCACCGTCTCCTTGCCGAGGTAGTGGTCGATGCGGAAGACCGTCTGCTCCGGGAACACCCGGTTCACCAGGGCATTGAGATCCTGCGCGCTGTCCAGATCGTGTCCGAACGGCTTCTCGATCACCACCCGTCGCCACGGCGCGGGATCGCCCGCACCCGGGGCCGGTTGCGCCAGCCCGTTCTTCGACAGCTGATCCAGCACGACCGGGAACTCGGTCGGCGGAATCGCGAGGTAGAAGGCGTGATTGCCGCCGGTGCCGCGATCGCGATCGAGATCCTTGAGGGTGGTGGCCAACCGGTGGAAGGCTCCGTCGTCCTCGAAAGTGCCCTGGACGAAACGCAATCCCTCGCGCAGCTGCTGCCACACCTCCTCGCGGAAGGTGGTGCGGGCGGAGGATCTGATCGATTCGTGGACGAGATCGGCGAACTCGTCGTCGCTCATATCCCGTCGGGCGAACCCGACCAGGGCGAAACCGGGTGGCAGCAGCCCCCGGTTCGCCAGGTCGTAGATGGCCGGCAGCAACTTGCGCCGCGACAGGTCACCGGTCACCCCGAAGATCACCATGCTGCACGGTCCAGCGATCCGAGGAACCCGGCTGTCCCGCTCGTCGCGGAGCGGATTCCCCGTCGTGACCGTCGTCGGCGCGCCGGTCACCTTCAGTTGCCCCCGGCCTCGGCAGGATCGTCAGGGCCGGAGGAGGCAGCCTGCGTAACCACGGAGGACCCCGATCCTGCCTCGCCGAATACAGCGAGCTGTTCGGTTGTCGCCGTGAGCAATTCGTTCCAGGAGGTCACGAATTTGTCCACGCCCTCGGTCTCCAGCACCCGGAACACGTCGTCGAGGTCGATGCCAGCGGCCGCGAGCTCGTCGAAGACCTGTGCGGCGTCGGCGGCGGTGCCGGAGACGGTGTCGCCCCGGATCTCGGCGTGGTCGGCCACGGCCTCGAGGGTCTTCTCCGGCAGCGTGTTGACCGTATTCGGGGCCACCAGTTCGGTGACGTACATGGTGTCGGAGTACTCCGGGTTCTTGACCCCGGTCGACGCCCACAGCGCGCGCTGCTTGGTAGCGCCCGCCGAGGCCAGGTGGTTGTAGGTCGAGGTGTGCTTGCCACCGTCGAACACATCCTGGTAGGCGGCGTAGGCCAGGCGCGCGTTGGCGATTCCCGCCTTGCCGCGCAGGGCGAGGGCCTCCGGGGTGCCGATGGCCTCGAGCCGCTTGTCGATCTCGGTGTCCACACGGGAGACGAAGAACGAGGCGACCGACTGGATCTTGGCGAGGTCCCGGCCCTGCACCTGCGCGTTGCGCAGGCCGTCCAGGTACGCGCCCATGACCGACTTGTAGCGCGCCACCGAGAAGATGAGGGTGACGTTGACGCTGATGCCCTCGCCGATCACCCGGGCGATGGCGGGCAGCCCCTCTTCGGTGGCCGGGATCTTGATGAACAGATTGGGCCGGTCCACGATCTTCCACAGCTCCACGGCCTGCGCCACGGTGCCGTCGGTGTCGAAGGCCAGCCGCGGGTCGACCTCGATGGAGACGCGGCCGTCGAGCCCGCCGGTCTGCTCGTACACGTCGGCGAGCACATCGCAGGCGGCGCGGACGTCGTCGGTGGTGATGACGCGCACGGCCTGGTCGGCGTCCGCGCGCTGGGCGGCGAGGTCGCGCACCTGGGCGTCGTAGGCGTGGCCCTTGCTGAGCGCGCCCTGGAAGATGGTCGGGTTGGTGGTGACGCCGACGACGTTGCGGGTCGCGACCAGCTCGGCGAGATTGCCGGACTGGATGCGATCGCGCGACAGGTCGTCGAGCCACACCGAGACACCCGCGGCGTACAGCGCCGCGGTGTTCGGGTTCTGGGTCATGGTCGTTATCCCTTCACCTTGTCGAGGGAGCCCTGCTTCTCGATCGAACTCAGCGCCGCGGCGACGACGGCCTCGGGTGTGATGCCGAACTCGCGGAACAGCGTCTTGTAGTCGGCCGACGCGCCGAAGTGCTCGATGGAGACGATCTCCCCGGCATCGCCGACGAAGCGGTACCACGGCATCGCGATCCCGGCCTCCACGACCACCCGCGCCCGCACCGAGGGCGGCAGCACGGAGTCCCGGTACGCCTGATCCTGCGCGTCGAACCACTCCACGCACGGCATGGACACCACGCGGGTGCCGATGCCCTGCGCCTCCAGCGTAGTGCGCGCCTCGACCGCGAGGTGCAGCTCCGAACCGGTGGCGATGAGGATCACCTGCGGTGTACCGGTGGATGATTCGGCCAGGATGTAACCGCCCTTGGCGACGCCCTCGTAGGAGGTGCCCTCCAGGACCGGCAGGTTCTGGCGGGTCAGCGCCAGCGCGGACGGGCCGTCCTGGTGCGCGGGCTCGGACACCAGGAAGTGCGAATCCCGCTCGGCGGAGTCGCGTTCCAGGATGGTGCGCCAGGCGTAGGTCGTCTCGTTGGCGTCACCGGGGCGCACCACGTTCAGGCCCGGGATGGCGCGCAGCGCGGCCAGATGCTCGATCGGCTGGTGGGTGGGGCCGTCCTCGCCGAGGCCGATGGAGTCGTGGGTCCACACGTAGGTGACCGGGGTGCGCATGAGCGCGCCCAGGCGCACGGCGGGGCGCATGTAGTCGGAGAACACCAGGAAGGTGCCGCCGTACGGGCGGGTCGGTCCGTGCAGTGCGATGCCGTTCAGGATCGAGCCCATGGCGTGCTCGCGCACCCCGAAGTGCAGGGTGCGGCCGTACGGATCGGCCTTCCACATACCGGTGGAGATGGATTCCGGACCGAAGGACGGCACATCCGGCATGGTCGTGTTGTTGGACTCCGCGAGGTCGGCCGAACCGCCCCACAGCTCCGGCAGCACCGGCGCGAGCGCGGCGAGCACCTTGCCGGACGCCTTGCGGGTGGCCATACCGCTCGGGTCGGGCGCGTGCACCGGCAGCGCGTCGGCCCAGCCCTCGGGCAGGCGGCGCTCCTGGAGCCGGTCGAACAGCGCCTTGTTCTCCGGGTTGGCGGCGGCCCAGGCGTCGAAGCGCTCCTGCCAGGCGGCCTTGGCCGTCTTGGCGCGGTCGGCGGCATTGCCGCGGGTGTGGGCGATCACGGCGGCGTCGACGTCGAAGGTCTTGTCCGGGTCGAAACCCAGCACCTTCTTGGTGGCCGCGACCTCGTCCGCGCCCAGCGCCGCGCCGTGCGAGGCACCGGTGTTCATCTTGTTCGGGGCCGGGTAGCCGATGATGGTGCGCAGCAGGATGATCGACGGCTTGTCGGTCACGCCCTGCGCGTGCGCCACGGCCTCCTCGATGGCGACCACGTCTTCGCCGCCCTCGATCACCTGCACGTCCCAGCCGTAGGCGCGGTAGCGCGCGGCGACGTCCTCGGTGAAGGCGATGCGGGTGTCGTCCTCGATGGAGATGCGGTTGTCGTCGTAGAAGACGATGAGGTTGCCCAGCTGCTGGGTGCCCGCCAGCGACGACGCCTCGGAGGTGACGCCCTCCTCCATGTCGCCGTCGGAGGCCACCACGTAGATGTAGTGGTCGAAGGCGCTCTCACCCTGCGCTGCGGCCGGATCGAACAGGCCGCGCTCACGCCGGGCCGCCATGGCCATGCCCACCGCGGAGGCCATGCCCTGGCCGAGCGGGCCGGTGGTGATCTCGACGCCGTCGGTGTGCCGGTACTCCGGGTGGCCCGGGGTCAGCGAGCCCCACTTGCGCAGGTTGACCAGATCGTCCAGCTCCAGGCCGAAACCGGCCAGGTACAGCTGGATGTAGAGGGTCAGGCTGGAATGCCCGCAGGACAGGACGAAACGGTCGCGCCCCACCCACTTCGGATCGCTCGGATCATGCCGCATCACACGCTGGAACAGCGTGTACGCCAGGGGAGCGAGGCTCATCGCGGTACCGGGATGGCCGTTGCCCGCGTTCTGCACCGCGTCGGCGGCGAGGACCCGAGCGGTGTCGACGGCCCTGGTGTCGACGTCGGTCCAGTCGGCGGGGTGGTGGGGCTGGGTGAGGGCGCGGATGTCGTCTGTGACTGACACGACCGAGGTTCTCCTGACCTTTTCGTCAACGATGCGGTTGTGGGTTCGCTGCGGGGTACTGCGGTGCGAAGCTCCGCACCGACACCCACCACCCTAAGGGTGACCGTTTCGGCGCCGTACAAGAACCCGCGTTCACCGGCCGCCGTGTCGTATGTTCGTTGCTTCGCACGGACCGGTTCGTGACCGCTCAGGACCCGAGTCGCGATGCGGTCTCGGGCAACCCACGCCCATACCTGGGCGAGAGTGCTGTCGCCCACGGTCTACCATGCTGTGTAGTAGTGGCCGCGCCGCACTGGGCTCCAGTCGTCGTCGATGTTCGAGCGCGCTGCTAGTTCCACGACCGGATCAACATGCACGTTGTGCGAGGAGAAACAGTGCGGATTGGGCAACAACCGGGTGGGGCGCACGGCTCCTCCGGCACGGTGCTGGCCGACCGCGTGACGGGCAGTGGCCCGCTGTCGGCGGCGGCGCGGCGTGTACTCGCCTATATCGCGCTGACCAAGCCGCGCGTGATCGAGCTGCTGCTCGTCGCCACCATTCCCACCATGCTGCTGGCCGACCGCGGCCACGTCGACATCCGCCTCATTCTGGCCACGCTGTTCGGCGGCTGGATGGGCGCGGCGAGCGCGAACACCCTCAACTGTGTCGCCGACGCCGATATCGACAAGGTGATGAAGCGGACCTCCAAGCGGCCGCTGGCGCGCGAGGCGGTACCCACCCGCAATGCCGCCGTCTTCGGGATCACGCTGGGGCTGGCGTCCTTCGCCTGGCTGTGGTGGCAGGCGAACCTGCTCAGCGGTGCGCTGGTGGTGGCGACCATCCTGTTCTACGTCTTCGTCTACACCCTCGGCCTCAAGCGCCGCACCTCGCAGAACGTGGTGTGGGGCGGCGCGGCCGGATGTATGCCCGCCCTGGTCGGCTGGTCCGCGGTCACCGGCAATGTCGGCTGGCCCGCCATCGTGCTGTTCGCGGTGATCTTCTTCTGGACGCCGCCGCACACCTGGGCACTGGCCATGCGCTACAAGGAGGACTACCGGGCGGCCGGGGTGCCCATGTTGCCGGTGGTGGCCACCGAGCAGGCGGTCACCAAGCAGATCGTCATCTACACCTGGCTCACCGTGCTGGCCACCTTCGCGCTGGTGCCCGCCGCCGGTGTGATCTACGCCGCGACCGCGCTGGTGGCGGGCGCGTGGTTCCTGCTCATGGCGCATCAGCTGTATTCCGGTGTGCGGCGCGGGGAATCGGTCAAGCCCCTGCGACTGTTCCTGCAGTCCAACAACTATCTGGCCGTGGTGTTCTGCGGCCTGGCGGTGGACTCGGTGCTGGGGTGGACCACCCTCGGCGAGACACTGTTCGGCTGAGCCGGATTCCGAGCCGCCGAGCCCGTCGCCACGAGCGGCGGGCTCGTCTCGTTCGGGGACGGAATTGCCCCGCCGCCACACCCTGCTCTACCACAGCGACGCGATCTTCATCGCCGTAAGTGTCATCGACGATCAACGCACCCGCTCCGCTGTACGCGGAGCGACTGTTGGTATTCCTACGCTTTCGGCGGACTAGCGGAATTCTTCGGCATCGCATACCACTTCCCGCAAACTCCCCGCACGCTACGCGTCGTTCGTACTGCCGCTGCTGCTCTCCATCCTGATGACCTTGGTGGTCTCATTCATCAGCACCGTGAACGGCCGCAGCCTCGACGCCGGTTTCCTCGGCTGGCTACGCGCCTGGGGAGTGTCCTGGCTGATCGCCTTCCCCATCCTCCTGCTGGTGCTGCCACTGGTCCGCCGCGTCACGGCGGCCGTGGCGCACACGGGCTGGCCGCGCGGCGGCGCACGCCGCGCGGCCCGCTCCGGGTCGAGCCCGTGGGCCGGGCCACTCGGTGGCCGCGCTGTCAGCAGCCCGGCTGGAACGGGAAGCAGGCCGGGCCGACGGTGGTCGCCGGGATGGTCGGATCGGTGCTGGTCGGGGTGGTGGTGCGGACCGTGGTCGTGCGTTCGGGGGTGCGGTCCTCGCCGGTGCTGCTGCCGATGCTGCCGGTGCACATGACGGCCACGGACAGGATCAGGAAGACCAGTACCAGGGCCGCCACCGTGGGGAGGTCTCGCCGCCGTCGGCGTGACGCCGTCGGCTGCGAGTTCTCCCACAGCGGAAAACCCTGGCCCGACGGAGAGCCGCCGGAGGGGGCGCGCCCGGGACCACCGGAGCGAGCACCCTGCGCGCCAGCGGGCGTCGGCCCGCCCGTGGGCGGTTGCCCACCGGGGCCGGACGCCGGACCTGTTCGGCCCCGGCTCGCGGCGGCGGACCCCGCCGCACCGGCCGCCAGCGCCCCCGCCGCGGCACCGCCTGCTCGGCTGGACCCTGGGGCGGCACCGCCGGGTTGGCCGGACGCTGGGGCGGCACCGCCTGCTCGGCCGGACCCCGAGGCGGCACCGCCTGCTTGGCCGGACCCTGGGGCGGCACCACCCGGCTGACCGGAACCCGGTGCACCACCCGGCTGATCGAAACCTGGGGCGGTACCACCGGCCCCGTGGTACCGGCCGGGATCGTGGCCGGTGGTTCCGAGCGGTCCGCGATCCAGGTCTCCGGTGGCCGATGATCGGCCCTGTTCGGAGCGGCCGGGACCGCCCGCCGCCGATTGCCCACCTCCGGACTCGGCACCGTAGGCGGCTGTCTCGTACTGCTCACCGCCGGAGGAGCCGGTGGCGGAAGGCACCCGACCGGCCTCCGGCCCGTATGGGTCACCTCCGGTGTGGCCGGGCGGGTGGGGGGTTCCCGGTTGGCCGGAGCCGGGCGCTTCGGAACCTGCCGTGCCACCGTACGGTGCTCCCGCCGCCGGATGCGACGCCTCGGCGGTCGTGTCTGCGGGCCCGGTACCCGAACCTCGTGTTCCCGCACCGGTTTCGGCAGTGCCCGCATCGGAGCCGCGGTCGCGGGAGCCGCGCAGCGCGGCGGCGGCCGCTCCCGCCGCGGCGGCCGCCGCCGCGGCACCGCTGGCGATCTTCCCGCGCTTCCCGGAACCGGACTCTCGCTGCCGTCCCTGCTGTCCTTCCGGCATATTGCCCGCGGTACCGGACTCACGGTGCGGGCGCTGGTGACCTTCCGGCGCAGTGCCTGTCGAGCGGGTTCGGCCGTGCGGGTCCGGTTGGTCGCCCGGTGCGGTGCCTGTCGAGCCGGTTTGGGGATGCGGACCCGGTCCTCCTGCCGGAGCGCTGCCGACCGGACCGGCTTCACCGTGCGGACCCGGCTGGCCTCCCGGCAGGTAGTCCCGCGTGCCGGGCTCCTGCCGCGGATCTTGCTGTCCTTGCGACCCGGTGCCGGGGATGGGGTTGCGCACCGGCACCGCCGCCGGGCCCGGTACGACGCCGGTTCCGGCGTCCACGCTCCGCGGCGGCTCCGGGGGTTCGGGTGCGGCGACGGGCACCGAGGGGACCGAGCGGGTGGGCGGCGACGTGAGCGGTGGCGGGGTGCGGTCGGGTGCGGGTGGATCGAAGCCCTCGAGGACCAGGTCCGAATGGGTGGCCGCGGCGGCGAATCCGAGCGCGCCCAGCGCCTGTCCGACCTGGGCGGCATCCCAGGCCGGGTCCGCGCCGTCGGCGAGGCCGGTGAAATAGGCGCGCAGTGAGGACGGGCCGTCGCCGAGCAGCACGTCGATGCCGGGCGGCATGGCGCCCTTGGTCAGTTTCAGGCGGCTGCCCAGTTGCGGCACCAGCAGCACCAGCCCGCTCACCGGCACATGTTCGCGGCCGGGGGCGGCGCGCAGTTGGCGCGCCAGTTCGGTGGTCTGCCGTCGCACCCGTTCCAGGGGATTGCCGTCACCGTCGACCGGTGCGGGATTCTCGTCCACCGTCCACGGTTCGTCCTCGGCGCAGTGCAGGGTGCCGTTCACGCGTTCGGTGAACCCGTGCACCGCGATCACCACGCAGGTCTGCGGCGTCCACACCACCACATCGGCGTCCTGGCACTGCACCACCGCGATTCCGGGTACGGCATGCGGTCCGCTCCACGATTTGAGCCAGTTGACGACGGTCCGCTCGGTGCTCGAAAGGCGCGACGGGTCGTCGTTCCGGACCTTCACCAACAATGCAGCTCACCTCTGACCGATGCCTCATCCCGTGTCGGCCGCCCCAACGGTCGCCGTGACCCACCATACGGGCTTGTCCGAATGGTCGCGGCGAATCGTCTTGTGCGGCAGCAAGATCATCCAGCATGCCGGCGGGCTTGTCGCGGTCGGGATCCGATCACGGGCGAACCGTCCCCGATGTCGGACTTGCGCGATGTCGGGAAGATCGCCGCGGAGACACATTTCGGACGAAACGGTCGGTAGGTTCGGGGTGGCCTACCCGGCGAGCCGGTCAGCCCACGCGCTCGGCGACGTACCCGTCGGGACGGACCAGCACCCTGGTCCCCTCCTCGGCGTCGTAGGCGCGGAACGCGTCCCCGCTGGGATCGCTCAGAGCGTCGCCGGTCGCGTGTTCGCGCACGATGGGCACCACCCGCACCCCGGCTTCGGGGTCCGGAGCCCGGTCCGCGCCGAACAACAGCAGAGTCGAATGCGGACCCCGGAAGAGCTCGAACAGCCGGACCCGTCGCCGCGCCGCGTCCAGCAGGGGAGCGTCGGGCGCGCGGTCGCCCGCCTGCGGTTCGCGATCGGTCGTATTGTGCGCCAGCGGGTTTCGATAGGAGATATCGAGCTGATGGGTTTCCTCACCGCGGTTCATGGCGTCCGCGGCACCCGCCACGGTCCTGTCGAGCAATTCGGTGCTCACCCCGAGCACCCGTGCCGCCACCGCACGCCGTTCGGTCTGGTAGCTGTCCAGCAGTGCCTCGGCCTCGACTCCCGGATCGCGCAGCGCCGCTTCCAGTTTCCAGCCCAGGTTGTAGGCGTCCTGCACGCCGGTGTTCAACCCCTGCCCGCCGGTCGGCGGGTGCACATGGGCGGCATCGCCCGCGAGGAACACCCGGCCCTCCCGGAACCGCTGGGCGAGCCGGGTATTCGGCCGCCACACCGTCGACCAGGCGAGGTCGCTCAACACCACCTCGGGCCGGTGGGCGAGCCGGTCGACATAGCCCTGCAAGACCTCCAGACTCGGCGTGACCTCACCGTGCAGCCGTGTCCCGAACTGGAAGTGCCGCCCACCGGGCAAGGGGGACAGCACGATGCCGTCCATGGGCGCGTCCGCCTCGGCGAACCAGTAGCCGAACTCGTGGTCGAGCGCGTCCGCGCGCACATCGCCGAGCAGCATGCGCACCGATTCGTCGGTGGTGCCCTCGAAGGGGATGCCGAGCCGCTTGCGCACCGTGCTGCGGCCGCCGTCCGCGCCGACCAGATAGTCCACCCGCACGCTCTCGGTCCCGGCCGGGGTCGACAGCGCGGCGGTCACGCCGTGAGCGTCCTGGGCGAAATCGACCAGCGCCGTGGACAGTTCGACCGTTACCCCGAGCCGCGCCAGTCGGTCCCGCAGGATCCCCTCGGTGTCGGACTGTCCCAGCACCCACGGATTCGGGTAGGGCACAGCGGAAGTCGGCTCCCGCCATTCGCTCATCCGCCGCTCGGCGACCAGCTCCCCGTCGAAGTAGGCGCGTATGAGCGGCTGCGGCATCCCGGCGGCGAGGACGGCGTCCAGGACGCCGAGGTCGTCGAACACCTCCAGGGTGCGCGGTTGGATGCCGTCGCCGCGGGAACCGGCGAAGAACCGTTCGGTCTGCTCGATCACCCGCACGGCGACACCGCGCCGGGCCAGGTCGATGGCGAGGGTGAGGCCGGTCGGGCCGGCTCCGGCGATCAATACCTGTGCTGACATGCTCACTCCGTATAATGAACTGTAATTCACTGAATGTAAATTCAGTATTGATCCTGGTACGTTCCGCTGTCAAGGAAGGTGGTGCGAATGGGTGGCAAACGCCAGGAGAGGGCGGCCGAGACCGAACAGGCGCTCAAGGCCGCCGCCCGCAAACTCTTCGCCGAACGCGGCTATCTCAACACCAAGATCACCGACATCACCGCGGTGGCCGGGCGCGCGGCGGGCTCGTTCTACAACCACTTCGCCAGCAAGGAGGAGCTGCTCCAATCCCTGCTGAAAGACCTTGCCGACGAAGGGGATTCCCGCGCGGAGAGTCCGGACCACAACCCGGATTTCACCGATCCGGAGGCAGTGCGCTACCACATTCGGGGTTACTGGACCGCCGCCCGCGAGAATTGGCCGGTTTTCCGCGCCGTGAGTCAGGCGGCCCTGGTGAACGAGGACTTCGCCCGCATGATGGGTCGTTTCACCGCCGAACAGCGCGAGGACGTGCTCGACCACCTCGACGGGTTCGCCGCCGCGGGCCTGCGCCTGCCCAGCACCCCCGACGCCAGCCTCAGCATGATGTTCCTGGTGGCCTCGGGCCTGCTCCAGGCGGTCCAGGACGGCACGGTCGACCTCACCGACGAGCAGGCCGTGGAGGGCATCACCCGTTTCGTCTACCGAGGTCTCACCGGACGGGACTATTGAGCGCTGCCGGGACCGTCGAGCGCGGTCGGGGCAATCGAGCGCTGTCGAGACCGCGACGGACTCGCCGGCACACCGCCGCTCGGCCCCGCGTCAGCGCGGCAGCAGCACGATCGAGCCGGTTGTCTTGCGCCCCTCCAGATCCCGGTGCGCCCGCTCCGCCTCGGCCAGCGGATAGGTCGCACCGATGCGGATGCGCAGCGAGCCGTCCGCGATCGCATTCATGACATCGCGGGCGCGCCAGAGCAGTTCGGCCCGGTCGCGGGTGTAATGGGCCAGCGTCGGCCGGGTGACGAACAGGGAACCGAGCGCATTGAGGCGTTGCAGGTCGAACGGCGGCACCGGCCCGCTGGCCGCGCCGAACAGCGCGAGCATGCCGCGCACGCGCAACGACGCCAGACTGGCCTCGAAGGTGCTGGCGCCGACGCCGTCGTACACCGCGGCCACGCCCACGCCGCCGGTGAGTTCCCGTACCCGCGAAGCCAATTCGTCGTCGTAGCGCAGCACCTCGGCCGCGCCGGCCTCGCGCGAGAGCTTCTCCTTCTCATCGGAGGAGACGGTGGTGACGACCCGCACCCCGCGCTTGGCGAGCAGCTGCGTGATGATCAGCCCGACGCCACCCGCCCCGGCGTGCACGAGCACCGCCTCACCCGGTTCCGGTTTGTAGATCGACTCGACCAGGTAGTGCGCCGTCATGCCCTGTAGCAGCGCCGAGGCCGCGACCGGCGCGTCGATGCCCTCGGGCACCGGAATCGCCACCGCCTCGTCCACCGCGACCCGCTCGGCGTAGCTGCCCGGCGCGGCCGCCCACGCCACGCGGTCACCGGCCTGGAACTCGGTGACGTCGGCCCCCACCGCCGCCACCACGCCGGTGCCCTCCGCACCCGGAACGTACGGCACGTTCTGCGGATACCGCCCGGTGCGAATGTAGGTGTCGATGAAGTTGATCCCGATGGCCTCGGTGTCGACCAGCAGCTGCTTCGGCCCGATGACCGGGTCCGGCACCTCCGTGTACCGCAGGACCTCGGGACCCCCGTGCTCGGAAACCTGGATGGCGCGCATGGTTACCAGTTGTACACCCGCGCGCCCGTGCAGTGGGCAGTGGCACATCAACTCGGTCTTACCGATGGGTAAACTGCTCGCCATGAGCGCTACCACCGCCCCGGCTTCCGTCAAACTGTCGCCGTCCGTCGTCGATTCGGT
Organism: Nocardia sp. CC227C; assembly: GCF_030767025.1. GTDB lineage: Bacteria > Actinomycetota > Actinomycetes > Mycobacteriales > Mycobacteriaceae > Nocardia. Next base: position 159,016 of record NZ_JASITE010000007.1, read on the forward strand.
GAAGGGATTCGTCGCCGACAACGGCGGCTCCGCCACGGCGGTGTTGCAGCCGCTGGGGCGCGTCGGCGTGCGCGTCACCCTGGTGGGTGACGAGGGCGTGCTCGGCGACCGCGTGGTGCCCGATATGGCCGCCGCCAAGGCGCTGGTCGAGGCCGTGAACGGACTGTCGGAGGCCGACGAGTGGGAGCGTGAGCTCGTCGCCAAGGTGACCCCGGCCAAGGGGCACTGGGCGCGGATGGCGGGCTGGGTCGCCAAGCAGAAGCGATTCCCCAAGGCCCGCAACGAGAAGTAAGAGGAGCGCATGAGCCCGGCGGACCAGGTACACCCGGGGACCACGTGGCCGGGCGCGTAACCAAACAGGCCCAGCTGCGGTCGGCGCTGACCACCCTGTGCGCGACGCTGCGCCCGGGGGAGATGCTGCCCAGTGAACGGCAGCTGTGCGACGACTATCGCGTGAGCCGGATGACGGTGCGCGAGGTGTTGAGCCAGCTCGAATCCGAGGGCGTCATCACCCGCATTCCCGGCAAGGGCACCTTCGTCGCCGAACGGGTGGCGCGCTCGCGGCTGCACATGGCCTCCTTCAGCGACGATATGCGCCGCCTGGGCCGCACCCCCAGCACGGTGGTGCTGCACGGCGACTACGCGGTGCCGCCGCCCGCCACCGTCTCGGCACTGGGCCTTGCGTCCACCGCGAAGGCGTTCCATCTGGTGCGGCTGCGGCTGGCCGACGGACTGCCCATGTCCATCGACGACGGCTGGTATCGCGCCGATCTGCTGCCCGGCCTGCTGGAACGCGACCTCACCCAGTCGCTGTACGCGCTGTTGGCCAAGGAGTACGACTGCCCGATCGACCGGGCCGAGCAGAGCGTGCGCGCGGTGGCCGCCGACGAGCGGCACGCGGGCTGGCTGGGTACCGAACTCGGCTCTCCGCTACTGGCTTTCGATCGCATGTCCTATTCGCGGGACCGCTGCGTGGAGCATGCGCAATCGTGGTACCGCGCCGATCGGTACCAGGTCTACATGACGGTGTCGGCCGAGGACAACGGGAATCCGGCGTCGGGCTGAGCACCCGGAAAGCACGTCGCGGGCACTCGTTTCGAGTGCCCGCGAGCGAATCGTTCTGTGAGCGGCCGCTTCTCGGATCGAGAACAGCTCAGATGGAGAACAGCACCGCACCCGCCTCGACCGGGCCGCCGGCCGGTTCGAGTGCGGAACCCGGTGCGGTGTCCATCACCACCACGGGGACGGCGGCGCTCAGGCCCAGGCGGCGGATGGCATTGGGGGAGAAGGTGATCAGGGCATCGCCCTGCCGCACCGCCGCGCCCTCCTCGACATGCACCCGGAACAGGTCGGTCTTGCCGACGGTGTCGATGCCGACGTGCAGCAGCACGCCGGCGCCGGAGTCGGAGACGATGACCGCGGCATGCGGGTGCAGCTTCACCAGTGTGCCGGAGACGGGTGCGACCACGGTGGTCGGCTCATCGGTGTCGAGGGGTTCCACCGCCACCCCGGCTCCGACCATCTCGGCGGAGAACACGGGGTCGGGGACCTCGGAGAGCGGAACGGCGGTGCCCGCCAGGGGTGAGAGGATCTGGGTGCTCATGTGACTCAGAGCAGATCGTTGATGTCTTCGGCCAGCGCGTCGGCGGTGGGTCCGACCACGACCTGCACCGCGGCGCCCGCCTTGACGACACCGTGCGCACCGGCGGCCTTGAGCGCCTTCTCGTCGACCTTGGTGGCGTCCTTGATCTCGACGCGCAACCGTGTGATGCAGCCTTCGACCTCGACGATGTTGTCGGTGCCGCCTAGCCCGGCGACGATCTGATCGGCCTTGGACATTCTTCCTCCGTGCGTGTCGGGGTGGACAAAACTGGTTATAACCAGTATATCTCTGGTTATAACCAGTCACCGTCACCATACACGCGTGTGACTCGATTCACGGACTGAAGGACCCCGCTATGGCCGACGTCGCCGCAAGCGAGCGTAAGAAGCTGGATCTATCCGGCCTGCAGAAACTGGGTCGGAGCTTGATGCTGCCGATCGCCACCCTTCCCGCGGCGGGCCTGCTGCTGCGGCTCGGCCAAGACGACATGCTCGGCCGCTTCTCCCCACTGGAATCCGTGGCGGCCGTCCTCGCGGGGGCGGGCGGCGCGCTGATCGACCACCTGCCGCTGCTGTTCGCGGTCGGCATCGCCATCGGCTGGGCCAAGAAATCCGACGGCTCGACCGCGCTCGCGGGCGTCGTCGGCTACCTGGCCTTCCAAGGTGTGGAGAAGGCCATGTCGCCCGTGGTGCTGGAGGGCAAGACCACTGCCGACGGGGAACAGACCCTGGTGAACTTCGGCGTCCTCGGCGGCATCGTCATGGGCATCACCGCCGCCGTGCTGTGGCAGCGCTACCACCGCACCCAGCTGCCGGACTACCTCGGGTTCTTCTCCGGCCGCCGGCTGGTGCCGATCCTCACCGCCTGTGCCGCCGTGGTGATCGGCGTGGCCATGTCGTTCATCTATCCGGCCTTCAACGCGGGCCTGACCTGGCTCGGTGAGACGGTCGCGGACAACGACGTCGCCGGCGGCGGCATCTTCGGCTTCTTCAACCGGCTGCTGATCCCGCTGGGCCTGCACCACATTCTGAACTCGGTGGTGTGGTTCGTGATCGGCGACTACGACGGCGCGCACGGCGACATCCCGCGCTTCCTGGCCGGTGATCCCACCGCGGGCACCTTCATGACCGGCTTCTTCCCGATCATGATGTTCGGCCTGCCCGCCGCCGCGCTGGCCATCTGGCGCAATGCCAAGCCCGAGAACCGCAAGATGGTCGGCGGCATCATGCTCTCGACCGGTCTGACCGCCTTCGTCACCGGTATCACCGAGCCGCTGGAGTTCGCCTTCATCTTCGTGGCGTGGCCGCTGCTGCTGATCCACGCACTGTTCACCGGTTCCGCGCTGGCGCTGACCAACGCGCTCGGCATCCACGACGGCTTCACCTTCTCGGCGGGAGCCATCGACTACCTGCTCAACTTCGGCAAGGCGACCCATCCGCTGCTGCTGATCCCGATCGGCCTCGGATACGCGGTGCTGTACTACGTGACCTTCAGCTTCATCATCCGGCGCTGGAATCTGCCGACCCCCGGACGCGAACCCGACGAGGCAGAAATCGAGAAGGAGAACACCGCCCAATGATCAACCGCACCGCTGTCGTTGCGTCGAAGTCCGGCTTGCATGCCCGTCCGGCCGCCCTTTTCGTCAAGGCCGCCGCGGAATCCGCGGTGCCGGTGATGATCTCGGTGGACGGCAAGGCCCCGGTGGCCGCGGCCTCCATGCTCCAGGTCATGACCCTGGGCGTGAAACAGGGTGACACCGTCGTCCTGAGCGCCGAGGATGGAGCCGAGACGAGTCTGGACAAGCTCGTCGAGCTGCTGGAGACCGATCTTGACGCGTGAGATTCACGGTGTCGCGGCCGCGCCGGGGGTGGCCGTCGGGCCGGTGCTGTGGTTGGCGTCCACGCCGACCACCAGCGCCGCCGACGCGCCCGGCGCGGACGCCGACGCCGAAATCGCGCGGGTGGAGGCCGCTTTCGACACCGTCGCCGCGCGCTACAACGCCCAGGCGGAGACGGCTCGGGGCACGGCCGCCGACATCCTGACCATGACGGCGGCGCTGGCCGCCGATCCGGCCCTGCTGGATCAGGTGCGCGCCGGGATCCGCGCGGGCGGACCCACCGCGCATTCGGTGACCGAGGCGGTCGACCACTTCGCGGCGCAGCTGACCGCGCTCGGCGGCATGATGGCCGAACGCGCCGCCGACCTGCGCGATGTGGGACAGCGTGTGGTCGCCGAACTGCTCGGCGTCGACCCGCCCGGAATCCCGGACAGCCCGGTGCCTTTCATTCTCGCGGCGCGGGACCTCGCGCCCGCCGATACCGCGACCCTCGATCCGAACACGGTGGTCGGGCTGCTCACGGTGGCGGGCGGACCGACCTCGCACACCGCGATCCTGGCCAAGGCGCTGGGCATTCCGGCCGTGGTCGCCTGTCCCGGCGCGGTCGAGATCGCCGAGGGCACCGAGGTGGTCGTCGACGGGTCGGCGGGCACGGTCGAGATCGCGCCCGCACCGGGGCGGCGCGCCGAGGTGCTGGCGGCGCGGGCGCGGCAGCAGGACGTGCCGACCGGACCGGGCCGCACGGCCGACGGGTACGCGGTACCACTGCTGGCGAACGTGGGCAGCGCGGCCGACGCCCGGCTCGCGGTGGAGCTCGGCGCCGAGGGCGTGGGCCTGTTCCGCACCGAATTCCTGTTCCTGGGACGGCAATCCGCGCCGACCATCGACGAGCAGGCGGCGCGGTACCGGGAGGTCTTCGAGATCCTGGGGGAGCGGCCGGTCACCGTGCGCACCCTGGACGCCGGATCGGACAAGCCGCTGCCGTTCCTGAAGCTCTCCGAGGAGGAGAATCCGGCCCTCGGTGTGCGCGGCATCCGGTTGGCCAGTGTCGATGAGGGGACATTGGACGACCAGCTCACCGCCATCGAGGCCGCCCGCGCCGCCACCGGGACACCGGTGAAGGTGATGGCCCCCATGGTGGCCACCGTGGAAGAGGCGCGGGCCTTCGCCGCCCGCGCCCGGGAACTGGGCGTGACCGGTCGCGGCATCATGGTCGAGGTTCCGGCCGCGGCGCTGCGCGCCGAGCGGCTCGGCGCGGAGGTGGACTTCTTCTCCATCGGCACCAACGACCTGTCGCAATATCTGTTCGGGGCCGATCGCATGTCCTCGGCCCTGGCGGAGCTGCACAATCCGTGGCAGCCCGCGCTGGCGGAGACGATCGCGGCCGTGGTCGCGGGCGCGCGGCGGCACGAGGTGGCGGTCGGGGTGTGCGGCGAAGCCGCGTCCAATCCTGAATTCGCCTGTGTGCTGGTGGGTTTGGGTGTGGAGACGCTGTCCATGGCACCGCGGTCGCTGGCCGGGGTGCGGGCGGCGCTCGCGGCGGTCACGCGGGAGCAATGTGTGGGGGCGGCCGCGGCGGTGCTCGCCGCCGCCACCGCCGAGGAGGCCGCGCGGGCGGCGCGGCTGGTACTGCGGGGGAACCGGTGAGCCGGGCGGTCTCCGGTGCGGCGTGCTGCGCTCGCCGCGGTGGCCGGACAGCGCACGGCGGCTGCCGCGGCACCGCCCGAATCGCCGGATCGGTGCGGGGGCGGGCGGGTTGAGGACGACACTGCGCGGGCGGGTCGTCACCCTCACGGAGGCGGGCGAACTCGCCGACGGCGTGGTGTCGTTCGACGGTCCGCTCCTCGACTTCGTCGGCCCGGCAGCCGAATTCGACGGTGACCTGCCCGCGCTCGCTGCCGAGCCGCCCATCGTGTTGCCGGGGCTCATCGACGTGCACTGTCACGGTGGCGGCGGGTTCGGTTTCCCGGAGACGAATTTCGACGGCATCGTGAGCGCCGTCGGCTTCCACCGCGGCCGGGGCACGACGACGCTGGTCGCCTCCCTGGTCTCGGCCACCGAGGGCGAACTGCGCGAGCGGATCGACCTGCTCGGCAAGGCCGTCGATGCCGGACTGCTCGCGGGCATCCACCTCGAGGGGCCGTTCATCAGCGAACACCGCTGTGGCGCACACGATCCGGCGCGGATCGTGCCCGGTGACCCGGCCATGCTGCGGCGGCTGCTGCGGCACGGCGACGGGCGCATCGTCTCGGTCACCGTCGCACCCGAGACCGCGCACTTCGACGAACTCGCGGACCTGCTGAGCGAGGCGGGCGTGCTGCTGTCGCTCGGGCACACCGTGGCCGACTACGAGCGGTCGGTGCGGGCCATGCGCCGCGGCGAGCGGGTGTCCATCACCCATCTGTTCAACGCCATGCCCGCACTGGCGCACCGCGACGCCAACTTCCTGACGGCGGCCATGGCGGCGGCCGGTCGCGGGGATGTGGTGGCCGAGCTCATCGCCGACGGCGTGCACCTGGCCGACGGCACCGTGCGCATGGTGTTCGATACCCTCGGTGCGGACAATCTCGCGCTCATCACCGACGCCATGGCGGCGGCCGGCATGCCGGACGGTCGCTACCACCTCGGCATCCTGGACGTGATCGTGGCGGACGGGGTGTCGCGGCTGTACGACCCGTACGGGCCGGGCAATATCGCGGGCGGCACCGCATGCGCCTCGGATGTGCTGCGGCGCACCGTCTTCCACGCCGGAGTGGATCTCACCAGCGCCGCCACGGCGGCCTGCGCCACTCCGGCCCGGCTGCTCGGACTCGCCGATCGGGTGGGCGCGCTGCGCGCGGGTATGCGCGCCGACGTGCTCGTCACCGATAGCCGACTGACCCCTGTGAACGTGTACAAGGACGGACTGTCATGGAACTCGTGATCACCGACAACGCGGCCGAAGCCGGTGTGCTGGCCGGCCGCATCATGGCCGACCATGTGCGTCGCGGCGCGCGTGCCATCGGCCTGGCCACCGGCTCCTCGCCGCTCGGCGCGTATCGGGAGCTCATCCGCCAGCATCGGGAGGAGGACCTGAGTTTCGCCGGGGTGCAGGCGTTCCTGCTCGACGAGTACATCGGGCTGCCCGCCGGGCATCCGCAGTCCTACGCCCAGTTCATTCGCGACGAGTTCACCTCGCACGTGGACTTCGCGGACGCCGATGTGCTCAGCCCCGACGGCCGCGCCGACGACATTCCGGCCGCCGCGGCCGATTACGAGCGCATGATCGCGCTGAGCGGTCGGGTCTCGGTGCAGATCCTCGGTATCGGCGCGAACGGGCACCTCGGCTTCAACGAGCCCGGCTCCTCGCTGCGCTCACGCACCCGCGTGAAGACGCTGACGCCGAAGACCCGCGAGGACAACGCGCGATTCTTCGACGGCGATCTGTCGCAGGTGCCCACCCATGTGCTCACCCAGGGGCTCGGAACCATCAGCGACGCCGACCATCTCGTCATGATCGCCACCGGTGCGGGCAAGGCCGACGCGGTCGCCGCCGCGGTGGAAGGCCCGGTGTCGGCCTTCTGCCCCGCCTCCATCCTCCAGATGCACCCGCACGTCACGGTCATCGTCGACCCGGCCGCGGCCGCCAACCTGAAGGCCGTGGACTACTACCGGTTCGCCGTGGAGAACAAGCCCTCCTGGCAGCGCTTCTGAGCGGTCACGCCGCCAGGTACTCGGCGTAGAACAGCATCAGACCGATGGCGGCGGATATGCCGCCCAGCAGCCAGAATCGGATGATGACGGTGGTCTCGGCCCATCCGGCGAGTTCGAAGTGATGCGAGAACACCTTGATCAGCACCGGCGTCAGCGAGATCGACACCACCAGCGCGATCAACGCCGCGATGAGTATTTGTCGCACAACGTCCCCTGCCCCGCCAACCGTGCCCGGCCCGGCTCCCGCACCCGGTGCGAGAAATCACGCCACGATGTCAGCCGCCGCCACTCGCCTCCGCTGAACTCCGCGAACCGCGCTGCCGCTGCGAGCGGCCGGTGGGCGGCCATGCTCGGAACCGCCCACCGCTACCGCGCCGCCGGAGCCTACTTGTCCTGATACCCGGACTCGCGTGCCTCGGCCACCTCGGCTTCGGCCCGAGCCTTCTCGGCGGCCGCCTCCTTGGCGGCCACCTCCCGCTGCGCCTCGGCCTTGTCCTGCTGGGCACGCCCCTCACCCTCGAGATCCTCGTCGCCGGCGATCACCCCCGCGACCTCCTTGGCCTTACCCTTGACGTCGTCGACGACGCCCTCGATACCTTCGCGCGCGGTGGTTTCCTTGTCCGACATGAGTACCTCCCGTAGTCGCCGCGTCAGACCGTCTGGCCGGTGGAATCCTTCGGCTCGCGGTAGCCAGTCGGTCCCGCACCCGGTTGTTCGAGGCCGTCTTCCTCGCCCTACGACGGTAGTGCGTCGATTCCGACGCGATCGGGGGTCGCTCACAGGGTGCAGCTCCGCACTGTGATCGGGCGCTGTGGATCGAGCAGATATCGGGCGACGGCGTCGTTGACACAGTCGCTGGCTCCGGAAAGGGTGACGGTGTGTTGTTCGCCTTCGACGGTGAGAAGTGCACCGCCGAGTGTTTCGGCCAGGCTGACACCGCCTTGGTAGGGGGTGGACGGGTCGCCGGTCACCGAGATCGTGAGGGTTTGGGGGAGGCCCTCGATATCGGTGGCGTAGGGGAAGCCGAGAGTGGGTTCGGCGGGCCAGAATTCGCACGGATCCCGAGCGCCTTCGGCGCCGCGCCCGGCGTCGAGGAAGGGGGCCACCGCTTGGATTCGGCGCTTGAGCTCCACCTCTTCGGCGGGCGTGTGGCGTTGTTCGTCCATGCAGTTGATGGCGTAGAGCGCCTCGGTGAAATTGGGGTAGCGTCCGTCCGGGCCGCGTCCGGCGAAGACTTCGCCGATCGCGCTCAGGGTGTCGCCACGACCGGCCGCGATCTCGGCCAAACCCTTCTCGATGGCGGGCCAGGCGGCCGAGTCGTAAAGTCCGGCGACCACCGCGCCCCAGGCGGCGTCGTAGGTCAGCTCCCCACCGCCGGTCACGGGTACCGGCCGATCGAGCAAGGGCCGCAGCAGGGTCTGGAAGTTTCGGCTGGCCGTGCCGGGATCGGTGCCCAGCGGGCACTCGGGTCGGGTGGCGCAGGCGGCGGCCATCTCGTCGAAGGATCGCTGGAAGCCGGCCCACTGGGTGATGCGTCGTTCATCGGTTCCGGTGCGCGGGTCGATGGCTCCGTCGAGGACCATCGCGCGCACCTTGTCCGGGAAGGTCTCGGCGTAGACCGCGCCGAGCCGGGTGCCGTAGCTCTGACCGAAGAAGTTCAGCCGCTCGTCGCCGAGCACGGCGCGCAGAATGTCCATATCGCGCACCACATCCCGGGTGCCGACGTGGGCGAGCACATCCCTGCCTCCGGAGCGCTCGGCACAGCGGTCGACCAACCGGCGGCTGTCCTCCTCCGTGAGCGTCCCGGCGCCGACCGTCACGGAGGTCACGGCTGTTCCGGCCTCGATCTCCGCGTCGGTGAAGCAGTCGACGGCCGGTATCGAGGCCCCGACACCGCGCGGATCGAACCCGATGAGATCGAACCGCTCGGTTACCGGGCTACCCGCCCAGGTCTTCCCGGCCACGGCGGCCATGCTCATTCCGGCACCACCGGGACCGCCCGGATTGAGTAGCAGCGACCCGATCCGCTCGCCACCCGCGGCGGCTCGCAGTAGCGCGATCTGCATGGTCCGTCCGTCGGGATCATCGTAGTCCAGCGGCACTTCTATTCGCGCGCAGCGGAATTCGGGGTCGGCGGCGAAGGCTTGGGCATCGGCCGCGGTGGTGGCGTATCCGTCGCAACTACCGAATGCCGGTTGCTGTTCGTAGAACCGTTGCAGCTCGGGGCCGGGCCGCCCGGATTCGGCCGGTTCCGCCCGGCCACACGCGCTGAGCGCCAGCGCGAGCAGGAAGATCGCTGCCATGATCCGGCGGCCGGGTACGCGCCCGGATACATACGACATCACTGTCGAATCAACTCCCATCGGGATCGGTCGGCTTCGCGGCGTCGGATTCGCCGGTACGCCTGTACCGGACGAATGACAGTCCGAACCTGCCGCAGCGGCACGGTCGCACGCAATACCCGGGTGTCGATACTCGAACATGGCGGGTGCGGTCGCGGTTGCACAGTGTCGCCACCGGGTGAATCACCGGCCCACCGCATGCGAACGTGGCTGCCGTGGTGTCGCCGGTGCGGCGGACCTGTTGCGTACCAGTATGATCGCGGGCACCGCGGCGAGGGCGAAGAGGACTCCCGCCATCGTGACATAGAGATGTACGCCGGTCGCCGTGCTCACCGGAGCCCCGTCGGCGAGGGTTCCGGGAATCCGGGTCGCCTTGAGCACCTCGCCCCCGGCGAAGTTGACGACCACCGAGCCGAGGGCGAGCACGACCGACACCAGACCGGCGATCGTTCCCTGCCGTTCGGCCGGTTCGAGATCGGTCGCCAGGTTGTAGCCGGAGGCGCCGATCGCACCGGCCGCCATGCCGACCAGGGCACCGCAGGCGATGGCCACAGGGAGCGTCGATACACCCGCCAGCATGGCGAAGGTCGCCACCGCACCGACCAGGATGCCGCCGAGCAGGGGGATCGCGGGGCCGAACCGCCCCGCGATCCATCCGGCGCACACCCCGCCGACCACAATGCCGAGATTGGGTGTGGCGAGCAGCACCGCGATCGCCTCGCCGTCACCCAATCCGTACCCGAGCCCCAGGTCGGGAGGCACCTGGGCGATAATGCTCGTGAGTTGCAGCATGCTTCGGAAGGAGCCCGCCGCCAGCACCAGTGCCAGCAGCGTCAACAGGATCGGACGGCGCAGCGCTCGGATATCGATGACGGGTTCGTCCACCCGCAGTGCGAGCACAGCCCAACCGGCCAGTGCGCCGAACCCGGCGACCAGCAGCGTGAGCATCCCCCGGATCCCCATCCGAGATGTCTGCCGAGGCTGATGTAGGCTAGTACCGCGCCGAGCCCGCCGCCGAGCAGCAGTGCCCCGCCCACGTCGATCCGGCCGTGGCCCAGGATCGGCGACTCCGGGATGAAGGCGCGTACGCAGAGCGCGGCCGCCGCGGCGAGCAGCGCCGCGGCCATGAATATGCTCTGATAGCCGAACAGATCGATGATCGGTTTCATCAGGAACGGTTCGACGATGCCGACCACCGACGATCCGGATGTCACCAGTCCGACCACGGCCATCGCCACCTTCGGGGTGCAGATCTGGCGCGTGAGGGCGACCGTCAGGAATACCGCCGCGAAGGCGGCGCCCTGGAGAAAGCGGCCCGCCAGGAAGATCCAGAGGTTCGGGGCGAGGAGGCAGACCAGCGCTCCCGCACAGGCCAGCAGCAGGGCACCGATGAGGATCCGGCGCTTGCCGAAGATGTCGGAGCTCTTCGCGAGCAGCGGTGACCAGATGGCTCCGGCCAGCATGGCGCTCGCATTGAGCCACGCCGCCTGATCGGTGTCGAAATGGTCCAGCAGTTGGGGCAGCACCATCATGGGCGAACCGATGACCACATCGGCCAGCACATTGGCGAGGGTGAGAACGGCCGCCCAGAGGATGAGCCGCCTACTCCAGCGGTACTCCCGGACGACGGGGGCGTGGTTCTCCAGCCTGTGTTTCACTGTGCATTCTCTTCAGCGCGTAGGGATGTCGATGCGAGGGCCGGATGAGTCGGCCGCGCAGGGTGCGGATGGCGCGGTGGGTTCAGGGCGTGGTGCCGTGCGCTCGCAGCGCCTCGTCGCGGGCCGCGATGGCGGCCCGGGTGGGCGGCACGATCCGCTCGCGGCCGCTGTCGACGCGGCCCTGCGCGAATGTGACATAGGGGCGCTGCCGGGTCTCGTATCCCGCGAAAGCCGCGGCGTGGTCACCGCCGAACCGCTCGATTTCCTCGGCGAGGAAGTGAGCGCCGGTGAGCGCGAGCGAGGTGCCCCGACCGGACAGGTACGCCGGGCAGTACCCGGCGTCGCCGACCAGGACGACGCGACCGCGATGCCAGCCGGGCAGGCGGATCTGGCTGGCGGAGGTGAAGTAGAAGCCGGGATCGGCGCGGGCCGCGTCGAGCAGTTCGGGGATCCGCCACGATCGGTGGCCCGCGAAGGCGTCGAGGAGTATCCGCTTCTGGGCGTCCAGATCGCGGTGGTCGTAATCGATGGGCTCCGAACGGAACTGGAAGTTGGCGACGGCCTTGTCGCGGTATCGGAAGATGCCCGCCATCCGGCCGGGGACGTTGTAGATCGCGTTGGTGTCCCCGCTGTGCGCCGCGGTGGGAAGGTCGGCCAGCGCGAAGTAGACGCCGAGGTGCCGGGCGTAGTCCCGCTCGGGGCCGAATACCAGCGCGCGAACCGCGGAATGCTGACCGTCGGCTCCGATGAGCAGGTCGTACCGCCCGGTGCGGCCGGAGGCGAATCGCACGGCGACCCCGTCACCGTCGTCGGTCACCGTGACGATCGACTCGTCGAAGCGGATCGCCACGGTGTCCGGGAGCGCCTCGGCGAGGATGCGCACGAGATCCTCGCGGAGGAGTTCGATGTCGTCGTCGGAGTCGCTGATCTCCGCGATCGGTATCCGGGCCACCGGCTCGCCGTCGCTGTCGACGAACCGGGTGAGTTCGGACATCCGGACCCGGTGCCGCTGGATCGTCGCGAGCAACCCCATCCGGCCCACGACCTCGATCGCGTCACCGCGGATATCGATGGGTGTACCGGCGAGCCGGAGTCGGCGGGCGGATTCGACGACGGTGACGTCGTGCCCGCGACGGCTCAGTTCGAGGGCGCAGGCGAGTCCGGCGATACCGGCGCCGGAGACGAGGACTTTCACTGATGGCCTCCAAGCCTGATGCTAAAAGCAACAAACTGTTGCTTTTGTGGAGCATACTGACCACCGGTTTGCACCGCAATGCCGGAGCTGACGACAATCGGCATCCGAACGGAGGAGGTGAGCCTGGCGATGGCCGACGAGAGCGCGGACCGCTCGCCCGCGCGGCGACCCGGTGGCCGTAGCGCCCGGGTGCGGGCGCAGATCCTCGCTGCCACAGCCGAACTCGTGGCGCGTGACGGCATCGCGGGCTTCCGCTACGAGGAGGTCGCCGAGCGTGCCGGGGTGAACAAGACCAGCGTCTACCGCAACTGGCCCGACCGCGAGGAACTGGTGGTCGAGGCGCTGCTGCGCTACGCCGAGGATCTCGCCTCGGTCGCCGACACCGGCGACATCCACCGCGACCTGGTGGACTACCTGCTGGCCCTCGCCGGAGCCCTGGAAACGCCGTTCGGCCGGACCCTCGCGCAGGCTGTCCAGCCCGACCGCCGGAACGACACCGTGCAGATGCTCACCAAGGTCTTGGACGAGCGGGTGGCCGCGCTGCGGCGTCGGGTCGACATCGCTGTCGACCGCGGTGAGCTGCCCTCGGTCGACAGCGCCTTCCTCGGCGAGATGATCTCCGGCCCCGTACATCTCATCGTCGACCGCGGCATGCGCACATTCAACCGCGCGGACGCGGAGCGCATCGTCACCGTGGTGCTCGCCGGAATTCGCGCCACGACACCGCCGCCCGACTGAACACGGATTCGCGTCTCCGCCCGGACGGAAATGGCTAAGCCAACTCGACTTCCGTGAAACTCACGGTCAACCGGTGCCTCTGCTCGCGCAGCACATTTCCCTCACGTCGAGCCAGCCCCTCCCCGAAGTCGATGTGTAGCTTGGCATTACCGGCGTCCACCTCGCGCACCACCCCGCAGATCCCACGGAACGGACCCTCCGGAAACCACACGACATCACCTGGCGCGAATTCGGTAAACCCCACGGAATCAATGTAATTCAATAAGCCGCCACTGTCCGCGCGAGCGCGGCACGTCCCGTTCCGGTGCGCCGTGGGTCCGCTACGGCTCAGACTGAACGCGAATCGCCGGAACCGTTTCGGCACGCGGCAGCCCGTACCGCCGCGATTCGCTGCGGCTGCCGCCGGATCGCGCTGATCTATGTATCCGCTCGCCGTCATCGGCGCGCAACACCTTCCCGCACCTCGCCGGGCAAATATCGCCTGCTGTCGGTGCGTGGCGGCAGACTTGTGGCATGGAGATCACAGCGGCCGTCGCGGCGGTTCTCGGAGCGTTCGGGCTGTCGGGTGCGGCGGGGCTCAATGCGTGGTTGCCGCTGCTGGCGGTGGGGGTCGCGGATCGGGTGGGGTGGATCGATCTGGGCAGTTCGTACGGGTGGCTGTCGTCGACGCCGGTGCTGATCGGTATCGGGGTGGTGTTCCTGCTCGATCTCGTCGGGGACAAGATCCCGGCGATCGATTCGGTGGTGCACGGTATCGGGGTGCTCGTCGCCCCGGTGTCCGGCGCGATCCTCTTCGCGGCCGAGACCAGCCTGTCCGCGAATCTGCCGCCCGGGGTCGCCGCCGTGCTGGGCGCGATCACCGCGGGCAGTGTGCACGCCGGGCGCACCGCGGCGCGGCCGTTCGTCACGGGAACGACTGCGGGCGCGGGCAATCCGGTCGTCTCCACCGCCGAGGACGGCACCTCGCTCGCGCTCACCGTCCTGGCGCTGGCGGTCCCGGTGGTCGCGTTCATCGCGGTGCTGCTCCTGCTGATCGGGCTGGGCTGGCTGGCTCTGCGGGCCGGGCGGTGGCTTCGCGGTGGACGCGGGCGGGGGCAGCCCGGAGCGGGTGGGGAGCGGCGTTGATCACGCCCCGCGGCGCACTCCGGGTAGCCTGCGGTGGCAGGACGGCGGAGAGGTGACCATGAGCACGTTCGTTTTGGTGCACGGCGCCGGGGACGGCGGCTGGAGTTGGCACGTGGTGGCGGCGGAATTGCGTCGTCGCGGGCACGATGTCGTCACTCCCGATCTTCCGGCCGATGATGATTCGGTCGGATTGGACGGCTATGCCGACACCGTCGTCGAGGCCGTCGGTGACCGGTCCGATCTCGTGGTGGTCGGCCATTCGTTCGGGGCCTTCACCGCGCCGCTGGCGGCCGCGCGACTGGCGGCCGATCTGCTGGTCCTGGTCGCGGGCATGGTTCCGCTGCCGGGTGAACGGCCGGACGACTGGTGGGAGGCCACCGGTCATCAGTCCAGCACCGAATACGTCGACGACGACGCGTTGTACTACCACGACGTACCCGCCGAACTCGCCGCGCGGGCGCGTCGCCGCGAACGCAACCACCCGTCTACCGCGGCCGGCGCGGCCCCGTGGCCATTGCCGAGCTGGCCGGATATCCCCACGAAGTTCATCGTCTGCACCGAAGACCGTTTGTTCCCAGCCGACTTCCTGCGTCGCGTGGTCGCCGACCGCCTGGCCATCACCCCGGACGAACTCCCCGCCGGCCACTACGCCGCTCTGGCACGCCCAGTCGAACTGGCCGCACTCCTCGACGGCTACGTCGCCACACACTCAACGTGCTGAGGTGCATGGCGACGAGCAGTGACCGGTCGGGGGATCTCCGGCACCTCGACGCTGAACATTCACACAGCGTCGAGGTCAATGTGGCGAGCCCGGACGGAAGTGGGCAGCCGCATGACGGCAGCCCACTATCGCCGCGATGTCGAAGGATCGGTGTTCCGATCGTTCCCGCGCTAGCTTGCCTCGGTCGCGATGGGTTCGGCCGCTTCGCGTCGAGTGCCGCGTGAGTCCACCTGTGGCACCGTGAAAGTCGCGACAATGGTCGCGATGGCGATCGCGAAGCAGGCGATCGTGTACCAGAGGTTGCCGATCGGGTCGCCGTTGGCGGTGATGCCGTCTTCCGCGCCGAGGAAGTCGGGCAGGGCGGTGATCCACAGCAGTGCCATGACGGCCAGATAGATCGCGGAGTACCACTGCACGAAGCTGTTTCGGTAACCGGGTGCGGCGGCGCTGCCATTGCGCAGCGCGGACCACTGGCGAGCCAGTAGCGCCACCGCCACCACCGACAGGACGACAAGCTCGGCGGCGTAGAGGAATCCGCGCACGGTATCGCTGCCCATGCCGAAGACCGTGGCGGGCAGCGGCAGCACGAAGGTGCCGACCGAGGCCAGGAGTCCGATAACCACCGTGCGCCCGACCAGCTGCGGGCCGCTGAAGTGCGTGCCGGAGTCGACGTGTCGGCCGACGAAGTACTGCACGCACAGGGCCAGCGACATCGGCCACAGGGCCGCGAAGACGACCACACTGGGCAAGGGCACCGAATCGAACATCGGCTGATTGATCGGATTGTCGACCGACCACTCCCACCAGCGCAGCTGCGGCCCGATCTGATCGAAGATCTCGTAGAAGGCGTGGTGGACGAAGCCCACGCAGACCGCGCCGAGTACGACGCCGTAGCGCCGGAAAACGCCCAGCATTCTGACGATTTCGAAGGCGAGGGTGGCCATCAGCGGATAGATCGCGATGATGTAGAGCGGCAGCCGCCCCCACAGGAACTCCACCGTGAACAGGTTGTGCGCGAACATCGTGTCGACGTGTTCGTCGATGCCGAAGGCCGCCGGGAAGTACAGCGGCGGTTCGATAATGAACAGGTAGGCGGTCGCGCCGAACCAGAGCACCAGATTGGTGGGGTCACCGTGACGGCGCAGCCGGACGATCGCGTACACGAGCGCGAGTACCGAGCCGAGCACGATGAGGAGCTCGAGTACCGGCAGTGTCCAGTTCTCCAATGCGGCGGGATTGCGGAATTCGACGAGTCCGCCGGTCTCATCACAGGAGAAGCCCATCCGCGCGGCGAGATCGGCGAAGGTGGGCGTGCACAGGTCGGCCATCAGTTCGCCTCCGAACCGGTCAGCGCCTCGGCGGTGTACCAGCGGGTGCAGTCGTAACCGGCGTCGTAGCGTTCGAACCAGCGGTCGGCCAGCTCGGGCAGCTTCTCATGTTCCGGATCGTGTTTGGGCAGCTGGCTGCGGACGACACCGGCGAGGGCGGTGAGCTGTTCCCGCCGCGGCAGCCCGTCGA
Source organism: Nocardia sp. CC227C (assembly GCF_030767025.1). GTDB lineage: Bacteria > Actinomycetota > Actinomycetes > Mycobacteriales > Mycobacteriaceae > Nocardia. The sequence continues at coordinate 175,446 of NZ_JASITE010000007.1, forward strand.
ACGCGCGCGGCATCGGCCCCTTGGTGAGGTACGGCGCGAAGTACTCCAGCACCCGCTGTTTGGCGCGATGTCGGGCGAACATGGACAGCGAGTCGACCTGCCGGTCGGCCAGCGGAACGTGCTGGTTGAACCCGGTGCACGCGATCCGGATCACCTTCATCACGTGCGCGAAGATCGACGGCGCCATCCGCATCCGGTAGAGCTCGTCGCCGACGAGGGCGTTGAACAGGATCAGCGCGGAGCTGCGATGCTCGACCTCCTCCACGAAATGCCAGATGAACAGCGACGCGACCCGGTCGTCACCCGGCCGGAACAGCGTCTCCTCGTTGTCGAGCATGAGCTTGAACACCGGTGTGAACGTCGCCTCCAGATCGGCGGTGTAGGCCAGCCGGTAGTCGTGCGAGGTGGCCTCGGTGAGCAGGTCGAACTCGCCGATCACCGCGTCGAGGGTGTTCTGCAGCCCGGGGTACCGCTTGATCAGCGCCTTGACGTGCTGACGATGGGCGGTGGAATGGTGGCCTTCCTGCCGCATGAACGCATTGGCTTCCGCGGCCACCTCCGGATCGGTGAGCACCGGCTTCAGCTGCATGATCAGCTTCACGATCATCTTCTCGAAGCCGACGGCCAGGAACGAGACCGCGTTGGACATGCTCGACCAGGCCGGATTCTGCGGGTTCCACAGGAATGGGACGTCGGCCTCCTCGAAGCCGAAGTCCATCTTTCGGGGTTGCACGTGGGTCACAGGGCGTACCTCGCCTCGGGATGTGGGGTCGATCGGTGTCGCGCCCGGCGGACGCGATGCGACAATCATACAAAGAGACGTCTAACTGTATGATCGCTTTGCCGGAATCCGCCCACCTGCGCGGATGCGGTGCCGCCGCTGTGATACTGTCCGCCCGGTGGCGCGTAGACGCGGATGGGGCGGCAGTCCGCCCGCGAATGACGAAGAGGCGCATAGTCGTATCGTGGCCACCGCGGTCGAACTGATCGGGGAGACCGGTGCGGCGATCGGCATCGCCGATGTCGCGGAGGCGCTCGGCGTCATCCGGCAGACCGTGTACCGGTACTTTCCCAGCGCCGACGCCTTGATGACCGCGGCGGCCATCGCCTCGGTCGACGGATTCCTGGACCGGCTGACCGCGCACGTCGCGGGCCTCGACGACCCCGTCGAAGCCATGACCGAGGGCGTGATCTACACCCTCGCCGAGGTCCGCCGCACCCCCCACCTGGGCATTCTGCTGTCCAACTCCTACTCCAACGTCGACCCCGACAGCCTCACCTCCGAACAGGCCAAAGCCTTCGGCATGTCGATGATCCGCCGCTTCGACGTGGACTGGGAGAAGTACGGCTACGACGACGCGGCGCTGCTGGAACTGGTCGAGTACGTCCTGCGCACCATGCACTCGTTCTTCGTGTCACCGGGCAATCCGCCGCGCACCGAGGAGCAGTTGCGCGCCTACCTGCTCCGCTGGATGGGTTCCGCGATCGCCGCCCAGAGCGAGTACGCAGGGGACGGGCTCTGACTATTCGCGGGCGTCGCACACCGGTGGGCTGACGGGGATGCACTCGGGTGGCCCAGCGGCAAACAGGGCGGAAACCGGGTCCTGTCGGCAGCGGCCGAGTTTGCGGAATGTTCGACTGTCCGCGCGTGAGCACGTATCGTTGTCGATGTTCCCCCTGGAGTCCTGAAGCGTGGCTGGGGCTGAGTCCGCGCTGACAGGAGGAGTGTCGTGGTTTTCGCAGCAGTGGCATCGGCAAGTGCCGCACGAACTTCCGCCGCGATCGCGGAATCGCTGCTATCACCTGTTTCGCCGGATCACCCGCACCTCCTGCTCTGCGAACGCTGGTGGGCGAACCTCGCCGATACCGAGCGACTGCGCGGCGACGACGACGACCCAATGCGTCGGACTTAGCACATTCAGAGCGTTGCCATTCGCGGCCTTTCCGGTCGTAGCTGTGCCCGGTTGCGTCGGAAGATCAACGGGGAGAGAGAATCCGAGTGGCGCCGACCCTCGAGCGGGTCGGCCGGACAATGCCACGAGGAGGATCATGAGGTTCGGGCTCGAGACGCTGATCGACACGGAGCTGTTGGCCTTTGCGGAGGAGAGTCGGCAGCACAACGCCGCCGCGCCCGCTGCCTCCGGTCCGGCCGATTACGATGAACTCCGGCAGGTGCGCGACCGGCAGGCCGGATCGCCCCCACCGGCGAGTGACCGCGCTGTCGAACGGCTCGTCGAGGCAGCCGGACGCGGTGTGCCCGTGCGGGTTATCGCGCCACAGGGGAGCACGGTTCGCGGCGTCTATCTCGACATCCACGCCGGCGGTTTCTACATGGGCTCGGCGGCCAGGGACGATGTGCGCAACGAACGCTTGGCCGATGTGCTCGGAATCGCCGTGGTGAGTGTCGATTACCGCCTGGCCCCGGAACATCCGTGGCCGGCGGCCCCCGACGACTGCGAAACCGCGGCCCGCTGGCTCGTCGAGCAAGCCGAAACAGAGTTCGGGACAAGCCGTATGGCGCTGGGGGGAGCGTCGGCGGGCGCGAACCTGGCCATGGCGACCCTGCTCCGACTGCGCGACAGCGGTCTCGTCCACCGCTTCGCCGGTGCCGCACTGCAATTCGGAGCCTACGACCTCAGTGGACAGACCCCCGGTGGCCGCCGGTACGCCGACGAATACTTCATCCCGGCCTACGTCGGCCACGTCACCGACCGGACCGACCCCGATATCTCACCGCTGTTCGGCGACCTCCGCGACCTGCCGCCGATCCTGCTGACCGTCGGAGCGTCGGACATCCTGCTCGAAGACAACCTGGCCATGGCGGCCCGGCTCTGCGCCGCCGGCAACGATCTCGACGTGCGGGTGTACCCCGAGTCCGTGCACGGCTTCACATCATCTCCGACGACCATGGCGGCCACCGCGATTCAGCATGTGCACGCATGGCTGGCGGACCGGCTGGGCAATGCCTAGGTAGGTAGTGGACGCTCACCGTATCTCCACATCGAATCCCGCGGATGCCCACATCTCATCGCTAATATCGGTCTCAGGCCGTGCGGGCGAGCTCGGCACGAGGGGGATTGGATGATGGACCGTTCGGTGGTGTCGCGGGCGCATCGAGAGTGGGTACGGGCCAGGCGCATTCGCCACCGGTTCGCCGCCTGGCTCGCCCTCCCCGGTGCGCTGCTGTGGGGCTCCATGGCATTCGCTGCCTGGATGCGGTCGCAGGAAGGCAAGTGGCAGAACGCGGACTACCTCGCGCTCGGCGATTCGACGATCACCGCGGACAATCTGCTCACTCTGCTCTGCTGGGCCTTTCTCCTCGTGGCGGGACTGCTGGGCGGTGGCGCGATACTTCTGCTGCGCGGCAGGGTATCCGGACTACCGCTGCTGCTCACCGGAGCCTGGCTGGTTGTCTTCGGGCAGATCTTCGCGGCCGTGCTCGCGTGGATCCCGATCGACGCCTTCTTCCATTCCGCACCGCCGCACCTTGTGTTCGCCACGCCGCTGGTGCTCTTCCCCCTGCTGATGATCCTCTGCCTGACGGAGGGCACGCGGCTGGGCATCGGATGGTGTACACGCTAGCCCCGGCGGTCCGACCGTGGTCAGCGTGCTGCGACGGCATCCGGCCACCCCGAGCGCATGTGGCGAATCGTGGCGGGGGCCGGATACGTCACCGCCGGGGGTACGGGGTGAACGAGTGCGGGTCACTGCGCGGACAGGGTGGGATCGGAAGGCTGCGGGGTGGATTCGGTGGAGGGCGCGCGTGACCAGGTGCGCCGCAACGCGGTACGCGAGGACCGCCGGGACGACGACCAGCAGGACGATCCGCAGTGCTACCAGTGCGCTGGTGACGGCCAGGTAGGCGATGCCAAGGCCATCGGGTGAGCCGAAACCGTTCCGTGCCGACAGTGCCGCCGCGATCGGATGCAGCACGATGTACAGCGCTGCCAGGATCAGCGGTATGCGCAGCGGTTTCCACACGGCGCGGAGCCGCGAGATGTCGGGGGTGCTCATGATGCGAGCTCCGGTCCGGAGGTGAGGAATGCGAGCAGCAGCGCATTGCCGATAGCACCGCCGGTGGCGAAGCGTAGGCGGGGGCCGCTGCGCAGCGGGAGGCCGAAGAGATTCGTGGTGCGGTACAGGCGGGTGAAGGCATCGCGGTGGCCGAACGCACGCGCGGGGGCGAGCGCGAAACCGGTTGCCGAAATGGAGGTTCCGAGAATCAAGGGGCCGCTGTCCATATCTCCGGGGCCGTCGTAACCGTCACCGTATTCGTCGATTGCGCTGAAGCCCAGGATGCTTCGTTCCTGGCGGAACAGCGCTGCCGCCAAGTCCGCGGCGAGTGCGCGGTCCGCGAAACCGGCGAAGTAGGCCGCCAAACCGGTGCCGGATGCGCGTGGGGCGTCATGGGCCCGGCCGTCGACTCCCATGCGCTGCACTATCAGTCCGGTGGCTCGATCGATCTGCACCTCGCGCACTCGCTGCGCCCAGTGCGCCAGCACTGCGGTGTGGTCGCTGCCCGTCGCACGGCCGTGCACCGCGATCGCGGCGGCGACGGCGGCCACATCGGTGGGGTATGCCTCGCCGGGAAAGGTATCCAGCAGGCCGGTCGGGGAGGCGAACAGTCGGCGCTCGAACGCGGCGATCATTGCGTCGTGCTCGGCCGCGAGGTCCGCCGGAAACGCCGGATCGACCAGGCGCGCCATGCCCAGCGCGAGAGCGGGATAGGAGAGGTAGGCGTGTCCGTCGGAGCTGTCGAGCTCGGCCATCCCGTCCCGGCCGTGCCAGGCGGCGGTGAATTCCGCCCGCATCTCGGGCAGCAGGCTCTTGGCCGCCGCGCGAGTCGCGATGGGCGCGTAGCGATCCCGCCACTCGGGATACTCCAGACATACCTGCGCCAAGCCCAGCGCGGTCATCTGATGAACGAGCAACCCCCACATCTCGGCGAGCTCCGACAACCCGTCGGCCCGCCCCGCATCGTCAGCGACCTCGAAAGCCACCAGTTCCTCGGCCAGCCCCCGCACCCGCGCCGCATCGCCGCGATACCACTCGTCGGCGTCGCGCCCACACCACCAACCCGGTAGCACGCTCGCGACCGCCAACGCCGCGACGAGGCCGATCGCGATCGCTAATGGCCGGTGGAATCTACCCGGCAGGCGCACGGCTGAGATCATTCTCCCCATGAGCCGAACCTACCGTCGGTGCCCTACCGCGACGGTTCAGAGCCCGAACAGGGCATCGAGTAGTGAATCAACCTCTGTCATCTCGCTGATCGTGGTCTGGCCCGCCAATTCACCCTTCTCGAGGTGCGAAGCGGCACCGACTGCGTACGCCATACGACCGCGGATCCGTTCTCGACCGCTGCGATCGGCGCGGTGACGTGCTGGCGGGAGCTGGGCGATTCGACAATGGGCGTGATGAACACGTAGCCGATGGGCTCGGCGACAGCAGTTCGCATCGAAGTCGGCGAGCTGCTGGTTCTCCTCGGCGGTGTTGTCAGTCGATCAAAACCCGCAGATATCGGCGGCGGTAGCAGCGCTGGGCAATGAGCAGCGCGGGGAAGGCCGATCTCCAGACGCCGGAGGGTGCCGGTCGTGTCAGCGATCGCAGCGTGAGATGGACAGTGCCGTCCGGATCCCGATGGACGATGAACGCCTCCTCGCCCGATACGGGGTGCCCGGGAAGAGTGCCATAGGCGAACCCGCGTCTATCGGGTAGGTCGACCACCGCTACCACCCGCACCGGCTCGCGCACCGACACCGGTCCGAGCCCGACCGAGATCCGGTATTCCGCACCCTCGGCGATGCGATCGTCGGCACTGCCGCACGGGCTGACCCGAAACCCACTGCGCCGCTTGACCCCCCAGTGCAGCAGATCCTCGGACACGTCCGCCCAGAACTCGTCGCCGCACCCGATGGCAACGGTCTGCGCGAACCACCGAAACCCAGCCGGATGCTCCCGCCACCGAGGATCGGCCGGACGGGTGGCTCCGACCGGGTGGTAGGTGAGGGCGATGGTCATTCAAGACCTCGCCGAAGGCCGGAAACGCCGCACAGTCGTCACGGCACCACGATATGCGGCCGCTACGCTCGAGCGTGCCGCCACTCCGGAAGCAGTCGGCGGCTTATCGGTTCGGCTTCTGCGAGGATGCGCGGCAGTACTGGTCAGCGAGGTGTTCGACCAGGGGGCGGCGTGGATCACCCGATTCTTCCGCCTCGATCGGCCTGGTTCGTGACGACCGTCGGTGTTCCACATGCGCAGTGATGCAGCCGAGTTCATCGACATGCCGATGGTGGATCGCGGTCGCGACGCGATCTCCCAGGGGGTTAATCGGCGCGGGCGTAGCGGACGGCGGAGATCACCGCTTCCATATCGATTTGGAGGTCGGGGTTCTGTTGTTGGACCTCACGGAGTTCCAGGACCACGTCGTCGATTGTGGTGCGGCGGGCCAGGGTGAGGAGTTCCCGGTGGATGTAGTCGGGGAGGGGGATTCCGGTGGCGTCGGCTCGGCGGGTGAGTACCTGCACGGTTTCCGGGGGGAGGTTGTACTCGTGGCTCAATGCTGTTGTGGTGGCGTCGAATTCGGGGGAATCGCTGGTGGGATTGTCCGAATCGAGGAAATCGACGATAGCGTCGACCGGGACCCGGGTTCCGGCGAGGCGGGTCAGCTCAGCGCGGAGGAATTCGGTGAGGGGCTGGCCGGCCGCTCGAGCTCGTCGGCGCAGGACATTCGCGGCCGGGGCGGGCAGATCGTCGATTGCGAGCGTTGCCATGGGGGATACCGTAGGTGGGATGGGCTGAAGCGACAAAGTTCGGACATTCGTTGCGGTTTGGGCAAAGCTGGGTGTGCAACCCGGGGTTACATGAACCGAGGGTTTCGCTCCCGCGATTCGCTCGCCGCTGGGCTCCGGAACGCATCCTCGGTCAGATAGCTCAGGGAAGGCGCAGTTTCGCACTCCCTCATCGGCCCATTCGGAACTCGAGCAGGCAGCGCTGCTCGGCGAGATCACGGACCGTCTCGAGTACCAGGCCGTGTGCCGCTGCGAGAGAGCGGAATTCAGCTATTCGGCGTTCGCGGCTGCCGAAAATCGCGAGCATGGCGAGGTTGAATTCGGTACTCGCCCGGCGGTCTCCGACCGGTTCGATGATGAGGATGCGGCTGTCCGGGGCGGCGGCTTCGACGCATCGGGCCAGGATGCGGTCGGCGTGTTCGTCATCCCAGTCGTGCAGGATGTCCATCAGGAGGTAGGCGTCACCGCCCGTGGGGAGCGGGTCGAAGAAGCTGGCGGCTGTCACCCTGGCGCGGTGTTCGAGGCTCCGTTCGGCGAAGGTGCGGCGGGCTTGCGCGGCGGTCGGTTCGAGATCGATCAGGTGGCCGGCTACGTGGGGGTACGCGGTGAGGATGGCGGCCAGTAGCGTACCGGTGCCGCCGCCGACATCGATGATGGTGGCAAAGCGCGACCACTCGAAACCCGCGACCATACACGGGATTTGAGCGTGCAGGCGGTTGACCATCTGGCGGTCGAAGGACTCGCGCAGCGGTGAATGTTCGGCCAGGTCGGCCCAGAAGTCCCGGCCGTAGCGTTGGGGGTACGCGGCCCGTCCGGTGATGATGCTGTGGGCCAGTTCGACGAAGGCCAGTTCGGCCCGCCCGCCCGCGGAATCGAGGTGGAGGAGATCGGTGAGGCCGTTGCCGGCAGAGGTGCAGAGGTTCGCGCCGTAGGCGGTGGTCCGGTAGCCGGTGGTTGTGTGCTCGACGATTCCGAGGGTCTCGAGGTGGGCTGTCAGGAGCTCGAGCGCGATCGGGGATACGGAGAGCTCGACCGCGAGGTCGGCGACGGATGCGCCGTCGCCCGAGAGTCGGTCGGGCAGTCCCAGGGTCACCGCGACTCGGAGAGCCATCGGCGTGCCCAGACCGGCCATCCGGCGCAGGGAATCCGTACTGTCGTTGTGTCCCATGAGGATCCACTGTGCCCTACGGCCTACGCCGGGCTGGTCTCGTGCTCAGCTGCGGATCAGCGAGCGGCGGGTGGGTTGCCCTGGCCGTGCGGGTGCGGTTTCGGGTACTCGCGGTGAGGGAGTCGGCGAGGTGGGTGCGGTGCCGGACGGCTCCGGCCGGTGGATCGTCTGCCCGTAGCGCGCTGCTCGATGCCGGGGCGCTATGCGGGCCGATTTCCGCCGGATATGTGGGCCCGCGCCCGCACGGTTCAACAACGCCTACATGGTCGTCTACTTCATCGGCGGCAGCCTCGGGACGGCCTTCGGGGCCGCCGCCGTCGGCTGGCTCGGCTGGGCCGCGACTGTGGCGCTCGCCGCTGCGGCGACCGTGCTGGCCGCCGCCGCGACCGCGAGGTATGGCGATGTGACGGGGACGTAGCGTGCGGACACCCTCACCGCGGGATAGGCCGGTAGACGAGTTCCTGCGTGCGGCCGTCGAGCGTCCGGCTCTCGAGCAGTTCGAGGTCGAAGTCGCCCGCCCCCGCGAGGACGGGGCTGGTCCCGGTCCGTCCGGAGATGACGGGGAAGATGGTCAGCTGGAGGCGGTCGACGAGACCGGCCGCCATCAGTGCCCGGTTCAGCGACAGGCTGGCCTGTGAGCGCAGCGGCACATCCGATTCCTGCTTGAGCCGGGTGACGATCTCCACGGCGTCGCCGCTGACGATCGTCGCGTCCGGCCAGCCGAGCGTGTCGGTCAAGGTGGAGGACACCACGATGGCGGGCATCCGCATGGTCCGGACATTCCACTCGTCGAGCGTGTTGGGGTCGACGCCCGCGGACATGATCTCGGCGGTCTCCCGGAAAGTGGTGGCCCCGAAGACCATCCGCTGCTCGGTGGCGAACAGGGCGGCACGGTGCTTCAGCAGTTCGGGGCCCTGCTTGCCCCAATAGCCGCCCCAGTCGCCGTCCTCGGAATAGGAGCCGTAGCCGTCCAAGGTGGAGAAGACGTCCCAGGTGTAGGTGGCGGTCATGCTGCTCCTCGTGGGTTGGTTTCGTCGGGGTGCGTTGGTGCAGACGGGGGAGTACGGCGAAATTCATCGCTGTCGACCGTGGCGATCCGGTGTACGACAATCCGGAGATGACCTTCGACGACGCCGAACTCGCCTAGCCTCGGTCCGAGGTCGCACTGGGCGTGGATGATCTCGTTTCGCTCGATCCCTTCGTCGCGCGCGGGATTCGCGTGTACGGTCGCGCCGAGCCGCCGGTCGAATGGGTAGGTCACGTTGGCGCGGGGCACTATCCGCGGAACGCACCCAGCCAATTGTGGAGCTGGAATCCGGTGGGTGAGCCGGTGTAGTTGCGGACGTTCTGCCGACCTCGGATCGCCGCGACGTGGCTTGCCGCAGACTTATGATCGGGCCATGGACCGTGACGTGCCGCTGACCAGAAGCGCCTTCCGCAAACTGTATCCGTTCGTCACGCCCCAGCCGCTTCCACAGCTGCCTGACCGAGTGTGGACCGCAAACGAGTGGGACCGCATCCGGAGCGGCTACCGGTCACGGAGCATGGACGAGAAATGGAATATCTTCACCGAAGGCGACATTGTCTTCATGCACCGCAGTTGGACCGGTCATGAGATATACGAGGTGTCGTTCTCCCCGCTGGCCGCGGACGGTCGAAGGATCACCTCGGCTGCTGTTGAGACCGATCCCAAACGGCACCCCGGATGAACGACGATTATGACCGTGTGATGATCGAGATGATTATCCGCAGCGTCGTTCTCGGTGAGCCCGCTCCCGAGCTACGCGTCGCATTCGCCGCCGCTATGGCCCGATCACGCTCGGGCAACACTGCCGTCAACCACCAGGCGACGCAGCACAGCGCATCGAACCGCGATCGAGATCCACCGTTGTTCCGGCAGACCTGATGCTTGCGGCATGCTTCGAAGGTTGCTGCTTATCGTCGCAAGATCAGCCGAGCTGGCTTGCTGAGGTGACGGTCCGGGCACTATCGGCGTCCCAATCGTCCGATGCGTGGAGCCGTCGCAGGGACTCGTGATTGCCGACTATCAGGGAACCGCCGTCGTAGGCGAACCCGTGGCAGTCGATCAGTAGATCGAAAAGTACATGCCAGATCAGTCGGCCGGCAGGCCGCCAGAAGGTCAGTACACCGCTTCCCAAACCGGTGACCTTCGTCCAGGCGTGTTCGACCTCAGGGTCACTGACGTAGACCTCCTCTGCACCAGCCACGTCTACGCCGTGTCGGGCGAATATCTCCTGTACTACCGACTTGTCCAGAACTCCAGGCAGGCCCTGGTCGTCAAGTGCAATCAGGTAGACCTCTTTGGACATCGAACCCTCCGCGGTCGTTTGTTCCAACGATCCTGTCTTGGGGATAGAACGGCTCTCACCGTATCGGTTCGCGGCGGTTTCGGGGGTGGGCTCTCCGCGCCGACCAGGTGCGAGAAATCTGTACGGCATTCGGTATTTCAGTGCGTTCGCCGCCCGGCCGCCGCGAGGTGCTCGCGCGATCGTGCGGGTCGCGGCAGTATTGTCGGATGTCGGCTGGGGCACTTTCCCCGGCCCGATCGCTATCGATTCCACGACTCGCGGGCAACCCCGGCCGTCAACTCGGCAGTACCGAGCATTCTGGCGACCTCCGGTCGCCTGGCGCGGTTGAAGTCGTCGTAGACGACATCCATGGGTGAGACGATATGGTCGTTGCCATCGAGTCCCTTGACCACCAGGACATAGTTCGGGCCACGACTGTCGGTGATCACATCCCACCGGGCATCGTAGAGAACCAGGATCACCTGAGCGATGTAGGCACTCAAGGCCGCGTGCAGCCAGAACCGGCCATCCTCGTCCAATGCGTCGTAGTCCTGCATCGAGACGAAGTGGTCCAAAGGTGCAAGAAAAGACAGCGGATCTTGCTCCAGATCGAGTGCTTCCGCGCCCAGCGCCTCTTGCAGGAATTGGAGATCTTCTCGCCGACTCTGCTCCCAGACCGTGATCTTGTCCGCCCTCTCCGGCACCGAACCCCTCCCCGATCAATCCGCGCCGTCCGAACGGCGTTTGGAGTGTAGCCGACCGACACCGATCAAAGCTCGTCAGAGTTCTGTTACGTGCACAAGAGGGCAGCCACGGTAACTCGATCGGGGCCGGAGTTGTCGTCGGGGTTTTTCCGCCGCGCGCGTCGGTGACGCGGATCGTGCTGTCACCTGGGGCGGAATGGTGGGGGAGCGGGATGGGCCTCGGCGGCGCGACGTGCCGTGGTGCAGGTCGTGGGATCGCAATCGCGGTGCAGGGCTTGGGCTTCGTGGGCGTCGCGGGGGTTCATGGGGCCGGTGTAGTCGCAGGCCGCCAGTTGCAGGGTGCGCGGGGGGATGTATTCGGGCATGGTTATCGGGCCTCGGGGTGGGAGGGGCTGGCGAGGCGGACTCGGACGCCGGGCAGGTAGGAGTTGGGGCGGGTGAAGGTCACCTGGTGGGGATCGGCGGCGGGGCGCATGGAATCGCGGAGGTAGGTTGTGCCGCACCAGAGTTCGATGTGGGTGGGGGTGATGCGGCGGATCTTGCTGTGGGTCAGGACGATTCCGCGCATTGCGGATAATTCGACGACGGGGTGGTCGACCCGCACCCAAGTGGGGAGGGCCGCGATCGCGTGGTGTTCGGATGGTGTGGCGGTGGTGCTCATCGGGCATCTCCGATCGTCGGTTCTGCTGAGTACACACCCGATCCAGCGGTTTTGGAGTATCCACGGCTGGTAATCCGGCAGGATTTACCTGGAACTTCTCGACGGGCCGCCGCGCAGCGGGCCTCTCCATAATTCGCATTGTCCGATAGTGAGGCTAACGAGATGGTGACGGGATCGACGCTCGCCAGGCGAGCTCTGGGACGGGAGATGAAAAGGCTTCGGGAGTCGATCGGCATGAGCCAATCGGCGGCCGGGCGGGTGATCGGGGTGTCGCAGCAGACGATCGGCCGCATGGAGGAGGGCCAGCCCACCAAGGTGTCCGACCTCTACGTGAACACGCTGTGCGACTCGTACCGGGCAACGGATGACGAGCGCGTCATTCTGCTCGGTTTGGCGGGCGAGGTCAGAACGTCGCAGAAGTCGGGTGGTGGCTGGTGGCGCGCGTACGCCGATGAGATGCGGGTCGGGTTCGACCATTACCTGAGCCTGGAAGCCGCGGCGGGCAACCTCGTGTCGTGGAAGGTGACCATAGTGCCCGGGTTGCTGCAGACCGCTGAATACCGACGCGCCGTTGCATGGGCCGAAACTCCTGCCGCTTCAACGGAGAACATCGAACGTCGGGTGGAGATGATGGCACGACGGCAGGCTCGATTGGACGAGGAGTTGACCGTCGACATCATTCTGTGGGAGGCCGTGCTTCGCGACCCGATCGGTGGTCCGGCGGTCATGGCCGGTCAGCTGCGGCGGTTGGTAGATGTCGGCGAGCGGCCGAATATCACGCTGCGCGTAGTGCCTTTCGACGGTGCCCGGCAGCGCGGATTCGGTTCGTTGGTGGGATCATTTGTGCTGCTGGAGTTTCCGAAGCTGCCAGCGACGGGACTGAGCGAACCTCCGGTGGTCTACGTAGAGGAGTGGGCCGGGGATCTCTACCTCGAACGGGAAGCGGAAGTGCGACGCTATCGCGATGCCTTCACCGAGATCGGTCGCGTAGCGTTGAGCCCAGATGCGTCAAGGCAATTCATATCGGCAGTGGCGAAGGAGTACACCGCGTGACGACTGATCTATCCGAAGCCCTGTGGTTCAAGTCGAGCCGGAGCCATTCGACCGGAGAATGCGTGGAGGCCGCGCACCTTCCGCATGGACGCGTCGGCGTGCGTGACTCCAAGCACCCGTCCGGCCCCGCGCTGGTGTTCGGCGGGGCCGCGTGGGACACCTTCACCGCCGCGCTGCGGGCGGGAAGGTTCGACCTGCCCGGGCGGTAGGGATCAGGCCGCGTTGGCGGCGGGTTCGCGGAGGTCGGCGGGGAGGGGCTCGCGGGTGCGCATGGCGGCCCAAAGGGCGGCGGTGGCGGCCACCGAGGCGGCCGCGCCGCCGACGTGCAGGGCAACCAGGGCGGCGGGGACGTCGGTGAGGTACTGGACGACTCCGACCAGGGCCTGGGCGCAGACGATGGCGATGACGACCGTGAGACGCAGGCGGATGGCGCGGGTCATGCCGACCGCCGCCAGGCCGAAGCCGAGACCCACCAGCAGGGCGAGGTAGGCGACCAGCATTTCCGCGTGCAGATGGACCAGCGGGACGATCTCGACTTCCAGGCGTTCGACCGGACGTTCCAGGCTCTTGTCACCCGCGTGCGGACCCGCGCCGGTGACCAGGGTTCCGGCCACCAGGGTGCCGGACATGGCCACGGCACTGAGCGCCGTGAGCACGCGCAGCGGGCGTGGAGCCCGCACGGTGGCGACACCCTCGTCGGGCTCACCGATCTTGGCGTACAGCAGCACCGCGAGCCACACCATGACCATGGACGCCAGCAGATGCACCGCCACCGTCCACCACAGCAGACCGGTCAACACCGTGACGCCGCCGATCACCGCCTGTACGACCGTGCCCGCGGGCATGAGCCACGCGTACACCAGCACCTCGCGCCGCCGCCGCGCGCGCGTCACCGCCAGCACCACCGCACCCGCGAACAGGCACACCACGAAGGTGAGCAGGCGGTTGCCGAACTCGACCGCCTGGTGGATCACCGGCACCTCGGCCACGGTGACCGGCACGAAGCTGCCGGGGAAGCACTGCGGCCAGGTGGGGCAGCCCAGGCCGGACGCGGTGACGCGGACGATGGCTCCGGTGACGGAGATGCCGGCCTGGGAGAGGATCACCGCGAAGGCGATGATGCGCTGCGCCCGCAGGGAGGGCAGCGGGAACAGGTCGGCTAGTCGCTGGAATGCGCGGGAGAGCACGCACCGATGGTAGCGGCAGCGGATTCCGGCCCGGCAACCGGTCTACTACGAATTGTCGTTAAGCGGTGCGGGAGTCGTAGCGGGCGGTGAGTTCGGCACCGATGCGCGCCAGTTCCGCCCGGACCTCCGGCGGGTCGAGCACCTCGATATCGGCACCCCACCCGGCCAGGTGCCGGGCGATGTCCAGGGCGGTGGGCGCACCCACGCGGACGCGGCTGCGCCCGTCGGCCTCGGCCTCGGCCTCGCAGTGCCGCCCGAACTGGTCGCGCAGCACGTACACCAGGCGAGTGTCCACGAGCAGGGTCGCCCGGACCCGGGAGCGGATGCTCTCCATCTCGCCGACCACCTCGTCCCACGCGGCGGTGAGGGTGAAATCGTCGGGGCGCTCGAAGATTTCGTCGGTGGGCTCGGCGGCCACGATGCGGTCCACGCGAAAAGTGCGCTGCCCCTTCGCGGTTCCGGCAATGAGATACCAGGTGTCGTCCTTGTCGACCAGGCCCCACGGGTCGACCGTGCGCTCCGAATGCCGTCCGGTGGCGCTCGCGTAGATGAGCCGCACCCGGCGGCGGCACACCACCGAGGTTTGCAGCCGGCCCACCAGCTCCGGGCGCTGCCGGACCGGTGCACCCCAGCGCGCGGAGTCGATGAGGGTGGCATCGGCGGCGGCCTGCGCCTCCGTGCGGAAGGTCTGGGGGAGTGCCCGAACCAGTTTGCGCAGTGCGGCTTTCGCCTCGCCGGAGACCGCGGCGGCCGGACCGACCAGCAGGAACAGCGCCTGCGCCTCGGTGGCCGACAGGCCGCTGAGATCGGTGCGCGCACCACCCAGCAGCGACCATCCGCCGCCGCGCCCGGCCTGCGGATACACGGGGATGCCCGCGGTGGAGAGGGCTTCCAGATCGCGGCGGGCCGTGGCCACCGACACCTCCAGCTCCTCGGCCAGTTCGGCGGCGGTCACCCGGCCCCGCGCTTGCATGAGCAGCAGGGCGGCGACGAGACGATCGGCACGCATGTCTTCAGATTCCCAGAAAAAGTGCTCAATCGGTGAGCACTTTGCGGCGCAGACTTGATCACATCACCACCGAGAGAAGGAATAACCCCATGTTGCGCGGACTCACCACCGTCAATCACTTCGCCGCCGACGTCCCGGCCGCCGTGCGCTGGTACACCGAGGTCTTCGGCGTGGAGCCGTACTTCGAGAAGGACTTCGCCGGGCAGCTGGCCTACGTCGAGTTCCGCATCGGCGACTACCAGCACGAATTCGGCATCCTCGACAGCCGATACGCGCCGCACCCGATGGCGGAGACGCCCGCGGGCACCATGACCTACTGGGCCGTGGACGATGTGCGGGCCGCCTTCGCACGGCTGCTCGCCCTCGGCGCGACCGAACACGCCGCGCCCACCGAGCACGGCACCGGATTCGTCACCGCCTCGGTGATCGACCCGTTCGGCAATGTGCTCGGCGTGATGTTCAACCAGCACTACCTGGATATGCTGAAAGAGCTGCGGGCGTAGCGGTTTCGATGGGCGGCGCTCATATCTCCGGCCAGTGCCGCTCCAGTCCGTTGATGATGAAGTCCACCTTGACATCGGTCATCCCGCGGTCCTGCCACGAGTCCCGGGGGCGGAGCGCGGTCGGGTCCGCACCCAGCGCGCTGCGGACCCGGTCGAGCCCGGTCGCCCCGCTGGAGTCGGTGGCACGCATGGACACCACGCCGAGGTGACAGACGAAGACGGTGTCGCCGATGAAGTCCAGCGCGAACATGGCCTGACCCGGCGTCTTGCCGTGCGCGGTGATACTCGCCGCGTACTCGTCGAGAATGTGCGCGATCCGGGTGAACGCGGGCGCGAAGGAGTACACCACGTGGTCGAGCCCGGGATATTCCTCGCACACCCGCCAGCACTCGTCCGCCCACAGGTGCAGGGTGTCGCGCCAGTCGGCGCCCGGAGCGGGGCGCCGCACGGTCGCGGCGATGGTGTCGAGGCAGGCGACGACAATGTCGTCGCGGGACGGGAACACCCGGTAGATCGCGGTGGTGACGACGCCGATCCGATCGGCGACGGCGGCCAGGGTGAACGTGTCGATGCCCAGGTCCATCGCCGCCCGGACGACGTCGTCCGCGGTGAAGGCGGGTTTGCGGCCGACCTTCTTGCCTACCGCCCATCCGGAAACACTCATGCGGATAGGCTAATGGTTCGTCAGCTGCCACCCTCGCGTGCTGTGCAGATGCTGCCAGAAGCGGGCGTAGGTGCCGTTCTCCGCCAGCAGTTCGGTATGCGTCCCCTGGGCCGCGACCGTGCCGTCGGCATCGAGTTGGATGATCCGATCCGCCCCGGCGATGGTGTCCAGCCGGTGCGCGATCACGATGACCGTGGCCTGCTCGCGCAGGGCGTCGATGGCCGCGACGATCCGGGCCTCGTTCTCCACGTCGAGAGCCGACGTCGCCTCGTCGAGCAGCACGATGGGCGCCCGCTTGAGCAGCGCCCGCGCGATCGCCACCCGCTGGCGTTCACCGCCGGAGAGCGCCCGCCCGCCCTCGCCGACCCGGGTGTCCCAGCCGTCGGGCAGGCGTTCGGCGATCTCGGTGACACCGGCGAGGTCCGCGGCCTGCCGGATCTCCGCCGCGGTCGCGTCGTCACGGCCCACCGCGACATTGGCGACGAGGGTGTCGTCGAACAGGTAGACGTCCTGGAAAACCATCGACAGTTGACCCATCAACTGCGTACCGGTCTGCTCGGTGACGGGAACCCCGCCGACCGCGACGGTGCCCGCGTCCACGTCGTAGAACCGGCTGATGAGACGCGCGATGGTGGTCTTGCCGCTGCCCGACGGGCCTACCAGCGCCACCATGGATCCGGCGGGCACGGTGAAGGACACGTCCCGCAGCACCGGATCCGCGCCGGCGGCGTATCGGAACGTGACGCCGTCCAGCGCCACGGTGCCGGGGGCGGGAAGCGGGCTCGGGGTGGCCGGTTCCGGCAGCGGCTCGGCGGTGAGCACCTCGTCCAGCGCGTCCAGCAGCGGACGGCGCGACTCGAGCGATACGGCGTTCTCGGTGATGGCCGACAGCGTCGAGGAGAACCGCAGTGCCAGCCCGACGAAGGCAAGCGCCGGAATCGGTTCCAGCGTGCCGCTGACCGCCAGCGATCCGGTCGCGCTGATCAGCGCGACGACCACACCCTGGGTGACCATGCCGCCGAGCAGCAGTCCCGCGGATTCGAGCCAGAGACCGCGAGTCTTGGTGGCGTACGCGCGTTCCAGCGATGCCGACAGCGGCGGGAAGTCCGCACTGCGGCCGCAGGAGCGCAGCGCACCCTGGCACTGGGCGTACTCCACGATCCGATCGGCCAGCACGACCTCGGCCGGCTCGTGGATGCGACGGCCCCGGCGCATCAGATCGGTGGACAGCAGCGTGATCACGACGAAGACCGGCACCGCCACGGTAAGGATCAGGCCGAGCAGCGGATTCCAGAGCCAGGCGGCGACGACCACCACCATCGTCGCGGTGATCCGGCTGACCAGCGGCCCGAACATGTGCGCGAAGATCTCACCCGCCGACATCAGCTCGGTGGAGACCATGCGGGACAGCCGGCCGGCCACCGGCCGGGCGAACCAGCCCAGCGGCTGCTTGGCCACCTGATCACCCACCAGCCGGTGGATGCTGATCAGGAAGTCGAGGGCGACGGCGTAGTTCTTGCGGCTCTGCACGTAATTCACCGCGAAGCTGGCCGTCGCCAGCCCGGCGAGCAGCCACAGCCATCCGGCCAGGTCCATACCCCAGACGGGAGCGTCCTCGGCCAGGGCGCTGATGGTCGGCAGCAGCGCGGCGAGGGCCAGCCCCTCGACGAGTCCCGCGCCGACATTGATGGCGAGGGCCGGACGCATCGCCTCCGGACGCGAGATCATCCGGCTCATCCGGGGCACGATATCGATCAGCGGCAGCGTCACGGCCGGTCTCCTTCGGTCGCACCGGCGGTCAGCTGGATGCCGGTGTTGCGCTCGGCTCCGGTGGATCGCCACAACCGCGCGTACGCGGGTTCGGTGCGCAGTTCGTCATGGGTTCCGATCGCGGTGATACGGCCGGAGTCGATGAGGATGATCTGGTCGACACCCGTGATCACCTCGGGGCGGTGCGCGATGAGCAGCACGGTCCGGCCGCGGGCCAGCACCGACAGCGCCTGCTGGATCTCGTGCTGGGACTCGGGATCGGTCAGCGCGGTGGCCTCGTCCAGAACGAGTACGGGGGCGTCGACGAGCAGTGCCCGGGCGATCGAGACGCGTTGCGCCTGCCCGCCGGACAATGTGGTGTCCTGGCCGTAGACGGTGTCGAATCCGCGTGGCAGCGCCTCGATCTCGTCGAGGATCTGGGCGGCGCGGGCGGCCTCCCTGATCTCGGCGTCGGTGGCGTCGGGACGGCCGAGGGCGATGTTGTCCCGGATGCTGATCCGCAGCAGCTGCGGATCCTGCAGGACGAAACCCACCTGCGAGTAGAGATCCGCGATCCGCGAGACGGGGACGCCGCCGATGCTGATGGTGCCCGATCGTGGATCGTCGAATCGGGCCAGCAGGGTGGCGATCGTCGACTTGCCCGAACCCGACGGCCCGACGAGGGCGGTCACCGTCCCCTGCCGCAGCGTGAAGCTGACGTCCTCGATGGCCAGCGCGGAATCGGCGGCGGAGCCGTAGGAGTAGCTGACGCGGTCGAAGGTCACGTCATGGGTCCGCGGACGCTCGGCCTCGCCGTCACCGTCCGGCAGCACCGGGGTGTCCAGCAGTTCGACGAGCCGCAGCGCCGCACCGCCGGCCAGCTGCTGCGACCACATCGAGTTCATCAGCACCTCGAGCGCGTAGGGGATGAGCAGCGCGATCAGTGCCGTGGCGAGCACATCGGCCGCCGTCACCGACCCGCGATGGACCAGCCAGGAGCCGCCCCCGATGGTGACCAGCAGCACCAGCGGCACGGCGAGGAAGGAGGTGCCCAGAGCGGAGACCCGGATGAGCGGTTTGACCCAGTCGGAGTAGAAGTTGTAGAAGTCGTCGGCGGCCTCCCGGTAGCTGCGGTGCGCCCGCCCGACCCGGCCGAACGCCTTGACCACCGCGATCCCGGTGACGAACTCGACCATCCGGGCCGAAACGCTCGACAGCCGCCGATCCATCTCCACGGTCTTCTCGCCCATGCCGATCAGCGGCAGCGCCATGGCCACGACGTAGCAGGGCAGCGTCGCGATCGACAGCAGCCCCAACCGCCAGTCGATGACGAATGCGTAGACCATCAGCGCGAGCGGCATCACGATCGCGTTCGTGCCGTCGACGGGTTTGTGCGCGATGAGCTGGTGAACCGTGCCGATCTCGTCCTGCAGCGCCTTGCGCACCCGTCCCGAGTTCGTGGAGGTGAACCAGCCCAGCGGAACCCGTGCGAACCGCTGGACCATGCGCAGCCGGATCAGGTGCCCGAACCGGGCATCGGCGAGATGGGTGACGCACAGGGCCACGAAGTAGATCGCCAGCCGGAGCGCGAACGCGCCGACCAGGATGCGCAGCCAGCGGTCGACCTCGGCCCCGTCGACGGCCACGCCCGAGGTGTGGGCGTCGAGCAGCACCTCACCGACGCGGACCAGCGCGATGTACGGGACGACCGCGAGCACTCCGGACACCACCGCCAGCAGCCTGCCGATGGTCAGCTGGGTCGAGACCGGCGCGAGCAGCTCGCGCAGCGCCCGTGCGCCCGCCTTCTGCTGTTCCTTCGTGTTCGTGGTTCGCCGTGCGTCCTCGGCGTCCGGTGGGGGATCGCTGCGAGGTTTCTCCGTCGTGGCGGCCGAGGAAGGCACTGCGGTCATGACACTCCTGGATCGGACCCGGCTCGGCACCCCCGTGTGCCGACGGAAGCAGCGCCGACGACAAGTTAGGCATGCCATACCTGTTTATGAATGAGGTTCACAATAAGGGCGAGCAGGCAGCCGCACAAGAGCGTCGAATGTCGCGACGAGTCAGTCGAAGCGGAAGAACTTGGTGGCGAGCCAACCGCTCACGCCACCCCAGACGGCGAGGACGCCGACTCCGTACCAGTCGATCCCGCCCGCCAGGGCACGCGTCAGGGACTCCGACAGCGCGCCGGAGGGCACCGTGCGCGCCAGCAGGCTCACCGCCGACGGCAGATCGTCGGACATGAGCACCAGGCTCGCGATGCCCAGCATGACGAACCAGAGGATATTGGCCAGGGCCAGCACGATCTCGGCCTTGAGGGTGCCACCGAGCAGCAGCCCCAGGGCCCCGAAGGTCGCCGTGCCGAGTCCGATGACGAGCGCACCCAACAGCAGCCCGAGCGGGGTGGGCCGCCAGCCCAGCGCGGCACCGATGGCCCCCAACAGGATCGACTGCAACACCACCACGATGAGCACCGCCGCGCACTTGCCCGCCACGATTCCCCAGCGCGGCAACGGCGTCGCGCCGAGCCGTTTCAACGCGCCGTAGCGCCGGTCGAAGCCGACGGCGATGGCCTGCCCGGTGAAGGCGGTGGACATGACCGCCACCATCATGACGGCGGGCACCACCCGGTCCACCCGGGTGTCGCCGAGACCGTTCAGCGGCAACAGCGTCAAGCCGATCAGCAGGGTGATCGGAATGAACATGGTCAGCAGCAGCTGTTCGCCGTTGCGCAGCAACAGGATCAGCTCCAGCCGCGTCTGCGCCGCCAGCATGGCGGCCCGGGTGGTGGGCCGCGGAGCGGGCGCGAAGGTCCCGGGCGCGAAGCGATTGGCGGTGTCGATCATCCGCGTAGGTCCCGTCCGGTGAGTTCGAGGAATACGTCTTCCAGGCGGCGCTGGTCGATCCGGATATCGGTGGGCAGCACGTCGATACGGGCGCACCAGGCGGTCAGGGTGGCCAGCACCTGCGGGGTGATGTCGCCCTGGAGCAGGTAGGAGCCGGGGGACATCTCGCGCGGGGAGAAGCCTTCGGGCAGGGCGGTTTCCAGCAGACGCAGGTCGAGATTCGGTGGGGCGGTGAAGCACAGGCGGCCCTCGGCCCCGTGCGAGGTGACCTCGCTGGGGGTGCCCTGGGCGACGATGCGGCCGTGGTCGATGATGACCAGTTGATCGGCGAGTTGCTCGGCCTCGTCCATGAGATGGGTGGTGAGCAGCACGCTCACCCCGTCCCGGCGCAGCGCGTCGATGAGCTCCCACACCAGATGCCGCGCCTGCGCGTCCAATCCGGCGGTGGGTTCGTCGAGGAAGACGATCTCGGGACGCCCGACCAGCGCGCACGCCAGCGAAAGCCGTTGCTGCTGACCGCCGGACAGCCGCCGGTAGGGGGTGCGCCGCGCGTCCCGGAGGCCGAGAGTGCACAGCAGCCAGTCGGGATCGAGCGGATCGGCGGAATAGGAGGCCACCAGGTCGAGCATCTCCCCGGCCCGCGAACCCGGATACGCGCCGCCGCCCTGGAGCATGACGCCGATGCGCGGACGCAGCCGGTCGGAATCGGCGATGGGATCCAGGCCCAGCACCCGCACCCGCCCGGCGTCGGGGACGACGAAGCCCTCGCACATCTCGGTGGTCGTGGTCTTGCCCGCGCCGTTGGGGCCGAGCAGCGCCAGCACCTGCGCCCGTTCGAGCTCGAAGCTGATGCCGTCGACCGCGGTGGTGTCGCCGTAGCGCTTCACGACGCCGTCGACGCGCACGGCGGGTCCGGAGGGGGCTGCGGTCACGATCTGACACCGTATGCCGTGGCCTCCTGTGACGGAGCCGACACCCCCGGCTGATTGCGCCACGGCAGCATGTTTCGGGTGAGGAAGATGAACGTCAGACCCACGATGACGGTGGCGATGGCGGACTGCACGATCTGGAAGACATAGAAGTCCGCGCCGCGCGGCATGACCAGCAGGCTCACCACGACGGAGAGGCCGATGGCGGGTACCCGGAAGGCCGGTCGGTTCGCCCAGGCGGCCAGCGGCACGATGGCCCACAGCAGATACCAGGGCTGCACCACCGGGAACAGCAGCACCAGCGCGCCGAGGGACACGCCCAGCGCGCCGACCGCGTGCAGGCGGCCGGTCCAGGCCGCGAACAGCATGCGCACGATCACGACGGCCGCCAGCGTGGCGGCGATGGGGCGGGTGATGCTCAGTACCGCGGTGGTGTGATCGCCCAACCCGAGCAGGACGCCGCCGAAACCGGTGGCGATGCCGATGGCGGTCGGCAGCGACAGGTAACTGCGCACGGCGCTGGCGGTGTTCAGCGTGTACAGCCAGCCGAAGCCGAGACCGCTGGCCGTGGTGACGAACAGAACGGTCACACCGGCGACCAGACCGAGTATCAGCCCGATCCTGACGACCATCCGGAATCCGCCGCCCAGCCTCCTGGCCAGCGCCATGCCCACGAATCCCAGCGCCAGCAGTGAGACGATCTTGATCGTGGACGACAGCGCGATCAGGCCCGCACCGCCCAGCAGTATCGCCCACGCGCGCTGATCGAACGGGTACGCGTCCTCGATGGCGCGCAGGCAGATCTCCAGACCGGCCAGCATGAGCCCGAGCATGAGCGCGTCATTGTGCACGCCGCCGACCAGATGCAGCAGGACGAGCGGATTGGCCGCACCCAACCAGAGCGCGCTCACCGCCGCGACCCCGCAGCGGCGGGCCAGCCGCGGCAGCGCCCATACGATCAACGCCAGCGCCCCGAGCACCAGCAGCCGATGCAGCCACACCCCGGCGATAATGTTGTCCCCGGTGACGACGGCGATCCCCTTGCCCATCCACAGGAACAGCGGCCCGTACGGCGCGGGCGTCTCCCGCCAGATATTCGGGACATTGTTGGTGAGCACATTGTTGAGCCCGAGCCCGTCGGCCGGGCCCACCTCGTAGGGATCCAGCCCCCGCACCGCGATCTCGCTCTGCGCCAGATACGAGTACACGTCATTGCTGAACATGGGCGGGGCGACGCTGAGCGGGATGATCCACAGCAGCAGCGTGCGATCCATCTGCGAGCGGCTGAGCCGATGGCGCGGGTTGCCGCCCCAGCCGCCGATGGCGAAGCGGCCGAGCAGCAGCCACGCCATCACCACCAGCACCGTGCCGATCATGCACATGGCCAGGGTGGAGGTGTGCGCGCGAGCGAAGAAGCCGATGATGCGCAGCCCGGAGGTGGGGTTCTGGCGCACCGGCTGCGCGCCCACCCCCAGCGCCGAAATAGCCATGATGACCGCGCCGGTGGCGCCGAGCAGCCGGATGCGGGCCAGTTGCAGCGTCTCCCGCTTGTCCAGGCCCGGCACATCGCTCTCGACGGAGTGCAGGGCGGCGGCGGTGTGATCCGACGGCGGGACGTCCAGGCCCAGCGCCCGGCGTCCCCACTCGATGATCCTGCGCCGCGCGCTTTCCGATACCGCCACGATCGGTAGCCTAATTCGCCGTGCCGCCGAGCACCGCCACGGGCATATTCGCGCCGTGCCCGGCGGTGTGGCGGGCGAACCGGCCGCGGTCCCGTCGAATCGGTTCACACCCGCCGAACACCGGGTGAATTCCCAGATCAGGAAGCGCCGGTCGAACCGTTGGCACGCGGGCCCGCCGAGCTGCGGTGCCGGGGACGCGGGGTCGGGATTTCCGCGATTCCGTGCGGGCACGCGACGACCCGCGGCGCGAGGCGGTAGCGTCGAGGGTCGAATACGACGTACGCCGTTACCGAGGAGGCCCCATGACCGCCGCGGACAGCCTGCCGTTCGACACCGGGTACACCCGGTCGTCCTTCTCCGAATATCTGCGTGGACACGCACCGGAACTGCTGCCCGGTAACGGTTTCGGCGGCGAGCCGCTCGGGCGGGAGATCGCCGTGCACGGTACGACGATCGTGGCCGTGTCCTTCCACGGCGGAGTGCTGATCGCCGGGGACCGACGCGGCACCATGGGAAATCTGCTGGCCACACGGGATATGGAGAAGGTCTTCATCACCGACACCTATTCGGCGGCCGGATTCGCGGGCACGGTCGGGGTGGCCCTGGAGATGATTCGGCTGTTCGCCGTCGAATTGGAGCATTACGAGAAGATCGAGGGCGTCGCCCTGACCTTCGACGGCAAGGCCACCAAGCTGTCGAAGATGGTGCGGGACAACCTGCCCGCCGCCCTCCAGGATCTGGCGGTGGTGCCGGTGCTGGTCGGCTACGACCCGGCGATCGCCGATCCGGACCGGGCCGGGCGCATCGTGTCCTACGACGTGGCGGGCGGGCGCAGTGAGGAGCGGTTCGGGTACGCCGCCGTCGGCTCCGGTTCGGTCTTCGCGAAATCGTCGCTCAAGAAGACCTACGCCGCCGGACTGGACGAGGAACGGGCGCTGCGCGTCGCGGTGGAAGCACTGTTCGACGCGGCCGACGACGACACCGCGACCGGCGGACCGGATGTGGTGCGCGGGATCTATCCCACCTCGGTCGTCGTCGATGCCGAAGGGGCACGGGAGATTCCCGACGATCGCCTGATGGGCATCGCCCGCGATCTGGTGGACGAGCGGGTCGCCGCCAACGGGGGCTGAGGGTTCGAGTCGGCGGATCGGCTCCACGGACGCACGGGACATGCCACCCTCGATGTGACAGACCCCGCCCGCACTCCATCGGGCGGGCTCCGGTGCGGATCGTGGAAAGGACTGCACCCCATGGGAACTCTCGATGGCAAGGTGGTCATAGTGTCCGGCTCCGGACGCGGGATCGGCCGTGAGATCGCGCTGAAGCTGGCCGTGGAGGGGGCGAAGGTCGTGGTCAACGACCTCGACGCCGATCCGGCCAAGGAGACGGTGGCCGCCGTCGAAGCGGCCGGGGGACAGGCGCTGTCGTGCATCGGCAGCGTCACCGACGAGGATTTCGGAACCCGGTTCGTGCGCACGGCGGTGGAGGGGTTCGGCGGGCTCGACATCATTGTCAACAACGCCGGGTACACCTGGGAATGATCAAGACCCGGCTCACCGAAGCGCCCGCCGACTCCGGCGGGACCATCGACATCCAGGGCAAGGAGATCAAGGTGGGGGTCAATCCGCACCTGCTGTCGGCCATGGAGCAGATGATCCCGCTCGGACGGGCGGGCACACCGGCCGAGGCCGCCGGGGCCGTGTACCTGCTGTGCCTGCCCGAATCCGATTACGTGAGCGGACAGACGCTCATCTGCGGCGGTGGATTCAATATCTGAGACAGCGCACGGGCTCGCTCCCGAAGCAGGCCGACAGCCGCGACGCGTTCCGCCCGCCGCCCGCGATTCGGGCGACGGGCGGAACGCGGTGGGTATCAGCCCGCCGAACCCGTACCGGGGGCGGTGGTGAGCGGTGCGGCCGGGGCGAGCGCGCCGGGGACGGCGGGGCCGACCGCGCCCGGGACGGCGGGCCTGGCCGGGACACCGACGATATCCGGCGCGCCCGGACGCTTGATGATCACCTTGTCGCCGTCGCGCTGCACGATGACACCCTCGTCGTCGAGGTGCAGCGGAGCGCGGTTGCCGTCGCGGTCGATCACCACCCGCTCGCCGTCGCGCTGCACGGTGACATTCGGCCCGGGGGTCGGATCGGCCGGATGCGCGGCGGCCACGGCCATACTGCCCAGACCGGCGGTGAGCAGGGCCGCCGCACCCACCGTCACGGCGGCGGC
This sequence comes from Nocardia sp. CC227C, assembly GCF_030767025.1. Taxonomy (GTDB): domain Bacteria; phylum Actinomycetota; class Actinomycetes; order Mycobacteriales; family Mycobacteriaceae; genus Nocardia. The sequence goes on from NZ_JASITE010000007.1 coordinate 200,927, forward strand.
GCGGGTGGAAAGCTTGGAACGCATATCGTCTCCTCGAGTTCATCGCCCCGGACCGTCCGGAACGTCCACGACTCTGGCCCGGCGCGGCTGAGGGCTTCCTGAAGGAAGCTGAAGACGTCTTCAGGTTGGCCTGTCAGGATCGCCGCGTGCGAGTACTGGTGGTGGAGGACGAGACGCGACTGGCCGGAGCGCTGCGCTCCGGGCTGGAGGCCGAGGGATGGGCGGTCGACGTGGCCGGTGACGGTCGGGTGGGGCTGGAGATGGCGCGGACCGCCGACTACGAGGTGATCGTGCTCGACATCATGCTGCCCGGCCTCAACGGCTACCGGGTGTGCGCGCTGCTGCGCGAAGCCGGGGACTGGACGCCCATCCTCATGCTCACCGCCAAGGACGGCGAACACGACGAGGCCGAGGCGCTGGACTCCGGCGCGGACGACTACGTGACCAAACCGTTCTCCTTCGTGGTGCTGCTGGCCCGCCTGCGGAATCTGGTGCGCCGCCGCCCCGCGCCCAGGCCCACGCTGCTGCGCGTCGGGGACCTCACCCTCGATCCGGCCACCCGCATCTGCGCGCGCGCCGGCACCGATATCGCGCTCACCAGCAAGGAATTCTCGGTGCTGGAAATCCTGGCCCGCCGACCGGGGCAGCTGGTGTCCAAGCGGGAACTGCTCAGCAGCGGCTGGGATTTCGCCTTCGACGGTGATTCCAATGTGGTCGAGGTGCATATCAGCGCGCTGCGGCGCAAGATCGACGCGCCGTTCGGGCGCAACAGCATTCGCACCGTGCGTGGACACGGTTACCGGCTCGTCGCGGAAGGTGGCAACCCATGACCGAGCGCAATTCCCACACGGGCCGCCGATCGCGGTGGCGACCGGAGTCGGTGCGCGCCCGCACCACGCTCGCGGCGACCCTGGTGGTGGCCATCGCCCTGCTGGCCGCGGGCTGGACCACCGTGCGGTACGTGGAGAACAGCCTCACCGCCCGGGTCGACGACATGCTGCACCGCCAGCTGGGCGTCGCCGCCACGGCATTGCGCGATGGCGCTCCGCTGCCGCTGGTGGATCGCGCCGTCACCATCCGGGTCGCCGCGCCGGACGGAGACGTGCTCGCCGCCCCGGCGATGACGGCACCGGTTCCGCCCGAGCCGAGCGCTACGACGCCGAGTGCACCGGGTTCGGCACCGCGCCAAGCGGATTCAGCACCGCGCCAAGCGGGTTCGGCACCGCGCCAAGCGGATTCAGCACCGCGCCAAGCGGATTCGGCAGCGCGTCAAGCGGATTCGGCAGCGGGCGGGGTGGTTTCGGCACCGGGCGGGGCGGCTACCGCGCCCGAACCGGCGGAAGGTACCGCCGTCGTGCCGAATGCGTCGGGTGCGTCGGGACCGTCCATGACACCCACAGCGCCCGGCCCGGGGATACCACCGGCCGTTCCCCTGCCGGCGCTGGCGAACGACCCGTCGGCCGGAGACACGGGGGTGGGTCGGATCGTCTTCGTCGGTCCCACGCCGATGGCGACCCGCGCGCAGTCGGCGACGGTCGCCATGCGCGGGGAAGGCGATGTCACCGTCACGGCGGATGCGTCCACGCAGTCCATACGGGAGGCGACCACCGCCACCACACGGTGGCTGCTGTTGGCCGCACCGCTGTTGTTGCTGCTGGTGGCCGCCTCGACCTGGTTCGCGACCGGGCGGGCGCTGCGCCCCGTCGAGGCCATTCGCGGGGAGTTCGCGCGGCTCACCGTGCAGAATCTCGGCCGCCGGGTGCCGGTGCCGAAGACCGGCGACGAGATCGCGCGTCTCGCGACCACGCTCAACGACACCCTGGGTCGGCTCGAACAAGCCACGCGGCGGGAGCGGCAGTTCGTCGCCGACGCCTCGCACGAACTGCGCAGTCCGCTGGCCAATGTGCGGACGCCGCTGGAGGTCGCCGCCCGCTATCCGGACCGTGCCGACTGGCCCGACGTGGCGGCCGGGGCGCTCGAGGATCTGGACCGGCTGGAAGCGCTCATCGCCGATCTGCTCACCCTGGCCCGCCTCGACACCGGCCCCGAGATCTCGCTGATCCCGGTGGATCTCGGTGCACTCGTCCGCGATGTCACCGAGCGGCGACCGTCCGGCCCGATCGGCTGGACGGTCGAGGCCGACGGCGACATCGTGGTGGCGGGACACCGCACCCACCTCGCCCGGCTGATCACCAATCTGCTCGACAATGCCGATGCCCACGCGGCATCGAGCGCCACCCTGCGCCTGCGCACGGCCGATGGGCACGCGGAGCTCGACGTGCTCGACGACGGCCCCGGCATACCGGCCGCCGACCGTGAACGGGTCTTCGAACGCTTCGCCCGGCTCGACACCGCCCGCTCCCGAGCAGCGGGCGGCACCGGCCTCGGCCTGGCCCTCGCACGCGATATCGCCACCCTGCACGGCGGCACCCTCACCGTCGCCGACTCCGAGCACGGCGCGCACATGCGTCTCCGGCTGCCCTTGTCCGACTGGGACCCGGGGTTCGATCGGTGCACGGAGGGATACGGAGCGGGCGGTCCGCACGCTGGTGGCGACCGGGCGTGTGATCCGCGCGCGGAAGGCCCCGCAGCGCGCTGCCCGCACGCCGCGGGGCACCCTGCGGCCGATCGGCACGGCGACGGTCGGCCAGCCTGATCCACACCGGGAGACCGGAGTCGACGCCTGTCGCCGGGGCGGGACGAGGCCGCCCCGGCGTGGCGGGTGGACGGGACGGGTGGTCAGCCGCGGTCGTAGGCGTCCTGGAGGACCTTGATATCGAGTTTCCCCATGGTGCGCATGGCGGTCGCGGCGGCGAGGGCCTTGGCGGGGTCGCCGCCGTTCAGCAGGGTGGGCAGCACGGTGGGGGTGACCTGCCAGGTCAGACCGAAGCGGTCGGTGAGCCACCCGCAGGGGCCGGGCTCGCCGCCCTCGACGAGGGCGTCCCACAGGCGGTCGATCTCGTCCTGCGTATCGACGACGATCTGCAGCGAGATGGAGTCGTTGAGCGGGTGGCCGGGGCCGCCGTTCAACAGCGTGACGGCATGACCGGCGAGTTCCAGACCGACGACGAATGCCGCGCCGTCGGAGTTGCGGGCGATGTCGACGATGCGGGAACCGGGCACCACGGCGGTGTAGAAGTCCGCGGCTTCCGCGGCGGCGCTGTCGAACCAGACGCAGGTGTTGACGGTGGTCATGATGGCCTCCTGATTGTGGGTGTGACCTGTTGTCACCCACTGGTCGGAGCCGCCCGCGCGTTCTCGACACAATCCGCCGAGATTTTCCTCGATCAGTTCTCGCGCGGGTAGACCTTCACGATGCTGCCGTCCAGATCGGCCGCGAGATAGGCGGAGCCGCCGTAGTCGTCGCTCAGATAGACCATGATCGTCGGGCGGTCGTCGTTGAACGTCCAGGCCGGGTCGACGATCAGGTACCGCGAGGTCGGGTCGGGCACACCGAGTTGCTCGTCGGCGGCGCGCAGCAGATCCGGGAGGATGTCCCAGTTGATCGAACTCAGCCGCACCGTGGTCTCGGTGCCGGTGAGGGTGCCGCCCGGACCCTGACGGCTGGCAGTGCCGTCACGGTAGGTGTAGGCGTCGTAGCGCCGGGACCCGTCGTCCAGCAGCACGCCGGTGCTGGCGTAGGTCGGATAGAAGGTGGCGTCGGTGAATTCCTGTCCGCCACCGGCCTGTTCGAACGCGCTGATGGCCTGGCGGATACCGTCGGGGGTCAACAGGTCCACCGAATTCTCGGGCGGCACCGGCCCCGGTTCGGTGGGCAGCGCGGTGTCGAGAATCGGCGGCGCGGGCGTTCCCGGGGGACCGGCCTGGGAATCGGAGGATCCGGGTCTGAGGACGACCGCCGCGACCACGAGTGCGACCACCGCCGCCGCGCCGATCCCGACCGTGCCCCAGCGGCGGCCGCGTCGAGCACCGGACGAGGTGCCGTCACCGGCGGCCGGGAGGACGGATGCCCCCGCGGGGAAGCCGGGACCGGCCGCGAACGGCGGCGAATGATGGTGCTGGAGAATCGATCCCGTCGCATTGAGCGGCGCGGTCGCGTGCGGCGGACGCGGGCCGATTCCGAGCGGCCGCGGCGGCTGGGATTCCGGGCCCGCGGCCTGGGCGAGCATCCAGTCCAGCTGTTCGGCGCTGGGCCGCCGGTGCGGGTCGGGGACGAGCAGGGCGGCCAGCGCCGTGGCGAGCGCGCCGGACCGTTGGGGCGGCGGCACTTCACCTTTCAGCACGGCCGCGAGGGTGCCGACCGTGCTCTCCCGGCGCAGCGGGTGGTAGCCCTCCACGGCCACGTAGAGCAGCAGGCCCAGCGACCACAGATCGGAGGCGGGGTGCCCCTCCTGGCCGTCCAGGCGTTCCGGGGCGACGTAATCGAGGGAGCCGACCACATTGCCGGTGGCGGTGAGCCCGTCCAGCCCGTCGATGGCCGCGATGCCGAAATCCGTGAGCACCGGTGAACCGTCCTCGCGCAGCAGCACATTCGCGGGTTTGATGTCGCGGTGCAGGACGCCGACGGCATGGGCGGCGCGCAGCGCCGCGAGAATCCCGCGACCCAGGCGGGCCGCCTGCTCGGGGATCATCGGCCCCTGTGCGAGCCGGTCGGCCAGGCTGCGTCCGCGCACCAGTTCCATCACGATCCACGGATGCGCGCCCGGGGAATCGACGATGTGATGGATCGCCACCACATTCGGGTGCCCGATGCGGGCCAGCGCCCGCGCCTCCCGCAACACCCGCTCCCGTTGCGCCCCTCCGGAACTCGCGGTGCCGTCGGCCGCGTCGGTGCGCACCTCCTTCAGCGCCACCTCACGGTGCAGCGCGATGTCGTAGGCCCGCCACACGGTGCCCATCCCGCCGCTGCCGAGCGGCTCGAGCAACTCGAATCGCCCGTCGACCACTGTCCGCCCGGAATTCACCGCGACAGCCTACGGCCACCGTCCACGCGGCGCGCCCCGGGGATTCTCGAGACAAGTTCAGTGTTTTCGGCTTCCACGGTGTCGGCGTCGTTCGACGGCCGTGCCGATGCCGGTGACGACCGCGAGGGCGGTCACCGCCAGCCCCGCCACCATCCAGCCGTGGGCGTCGGCATCGGAGGCGGTGAGCGTCCAGGCGAGACCGATGACGCCCATGAGCAGCAGTGCCAGTCTCGAGCCGTCGACATTATCGATGAGAACTCGTTCATCGGGACGCGCGCGGGTAGGGAGCGTGCGGGTCATCGAATACTCCTCGATCCTGCGTGGGGAGGTATGTCCCAGCGATTCCCTTGTGCTCAGAATTTCAAACGCGCCACACCCGTCCATCCTGTAACACGGGCGTGTCGCAAGATCGATGATCCATCCGAATGAGTTTCGCGTAGAACTGTCGCGGCCGCCCGATTGGTGTAGTATCTGGCGGCATTGAAAGGCGTTGCACTGCAATTCTTTTGGTATGTGTTTCGACAGTGGGGGTGTACGGGCGCGGAACCGCAGGACTGCATCGAGAACTCGTAGCGCAGGGGATCTCGTCGACACGGTGTGGGTGTCGACCGGGGGGACGAGTCGACCGACGCTGAAATGCCCATTCTTCGCGTGCTCACGCGCGCCGCGGATCGTTCACGCGATGGATGTCACCGCTCTCATCGGCGAGGCGGTGGCCATGCCGATTCCGCAGAACCGGATGTCGCTCGCACAAAGGAATCCCGAGTGTTCGACCAATTCCCCGACCAGCCCGCCGATCTGTCCTCCGCCCCAACGGATTTGTCGCTGCTGCTGCGACCGGCCCCGCCCGGGTCGCCCACCGATCTGGTGCGCGTGCACGGCGGGGACGGGTTCCTGCTGTGGGCGACCATTCCCGCGGTGCTCGTCATGGGCAGTTCCGGCGGGGCCGGAACCACCACCACCGCCATCGGCCTCGCGGCCGCCGCCGCCTCCGACTACGGCGAACGCTCACCCATCGTGGTCGACGCCTCACCCACCGGCGGTGATCTCGCCCGGCGCGGATGCGACACCATCGATCCCGCGGGCACCGTGCAGACCTGGCTCAATATGAGCCCGCGCGGCCTCGCGCCGTCGGTGCTCGACAGTTCCGGGGAGAACAGCGCCCGCTTCGGGGTGCTGCCCCGGGGGCCGGAACCACTACCCCGGCGGGAGAGTTACGCCTCGGTGCATCGCGACCTGTGCTCGGCCGGATGCCTGCCCGTCTACGACGGCGGCTCGCCGGTCAGCAATCGGATGCTCGCCCCGCTGCTCTCCGATTCCCGGATCGCGCTGGTCATCACGCTGGCCGCGCGGGCCGACGCGGTGAATCGGCTCAAACCCGCGCTGATCTGGCTCGACGACAACTACAGCCAGTACCACCTGGCCGAATCCGTCATCGTCGTCACCCGGCAGCATCCGCACGACGGGCCCTCGGTGGCCGAACACGCGCGGCGCTATCTGGGCAAATTCGTGCGGGCCGTCACCGAGATCCCGTACGACACCCACTTGGCCACCGGTGGACCCGTCACCTGGTCGCGGCTGTCACCGCAGACCCGCGCCGCCTACCGGAAGATCATCAATCTGCTGCGCTGAATCTCGGTGCCGACCTGTGTCGGATGCTGTGTCGAGTGATGATGCGGCGTCGAGTCACGACGCTGTGCCGAGTGATGGTGCCGGGTTGCCGCACGGCGTGGTACCGAGTTCGAGAGTGATCGCACCGGCGAGCAGTTCGCGGGCGCGGTCGAGGGTGAGCGAGCCGCTGTGCCAGCGTTCGCTGAGGCCCTCGGTGAGGGCGGTCAGGCGTTCGGCCGCGGCGGTGGCGTCGATTCCGGTGGGCAGATCGCCGGAGCCCTGGGCGTCGCGGATCAGGGTTTCGATATCGGTGTTCCAGGAGTGCGTGGTGGCGCGCAGGGGGTCGCGCAGATCGGGGTTGAATACCGCGCTGGCGCGCAATTCGCCCCAGGCGATACTGGTTTCGCGGATCTCGTCGGTGTCCTGTAGTTCGAGCAGGAGTAACCGTTCGAGTCGGCGGCGCGGATCGGACTCGGCGAGTGCGCGCTCGGTGTAATCGACGGCGCGGTGGTTGATGTGTTCGAGGGCGGCGTGCAGTATGCCCGCGCGATCGGTGAAATGGTAGTAGATCAGTGCCGTCGAGACGCCCGCCGCGGCGGCGAGTTTTTCAACGCGCAATCCTCGCACGCCGTCTTGTGCGATAACGCGTACGGCGGCTTCCAGAATCTGAATTCGACGCTCCGACACGGGTCCTCACTGTAGGAGTAGGGGAGTGGGTGACCGCTCAGGCGGGTTCCTGCTGGATGGTGCAGTGGATGCCGCCGCCGCTCGCGGCGATGGCGTCGATGGCGATCTGGACCACCTCGCGTTCGGGATACAACCGCCGCAGGATCGAGCGGGCGGCCGAATCCGTGCGCGGGTCACCGAATTCCGGTGCGATGACCGCGCCGTTGCACACGTAGAAGTTGATGTACCCGGCCGCGAAATCGTCGTCCGCCCACTCCTCGCGGACGGTTGAGGGGCCCTCCAGCACTTCGACTTCCAGCGGACGGCCGTGCGCATCGGTCGCCGCGCGCAGGATGTCCAGGTGACGGCGGGTGACGTCGTAGTCGAAGGACTCCGGATCGTTGTCCAGCCCCGCCACCACCACGCCCGGCCGGACGAAGCGCGCGTAGAAGTCGGTGTGCCCGTCGGTGATGTCCGCGCCCGCGATCCCCGGCAGCCAGATCACCTTCGCGATTCCGAGCACGGCGGCGAGCTCCCGCTCGACCTCCCGCTTCGACCATCCCGGATTCCGGTTGTCGTTGAGTACGCAGCTTTCGGTGATGATCGCCGTACCCTCGCCGTCCACCTCCAGCCCGCCACCTTCGAGCACGAGATCGCTTCGCACCCTCCGCACCCCGGCACGCTCCGCCACGGCCGCGGCGACCCGCGTATCCCGCCGATGTTCCTGCTTGCCACCCCACCCGTTGAAGTTGAAGTCGACCCCGGCCCGCCCCCGGTCTCCCGACACGAACACGGGCCCCATGTCCCGCATCCAGAGATCATCCATCTCGCCCTCGACCAATTCGACCCCCGGCCCGCCCAGCAACTCCCGAGCCAGCCCCATCTCCTCCGCCCGTACCACCATCGACACCGGCTCATACCGAGCGATGGTCCTGGCAATGGTCGCCAGATCCCGCCGCACCAGCGGCAGCAACTCCGCCCCGTACACCCGCTCCTCGGCCCCGAACGCCATCCACGTCCGAATGTGTGCCCGCCCCTCCTCGGGCATCACCCACCCGCCGTCGGTACGCGCCGCGCCCTCGCCGTCCATCCCACAACCTCCCGCTACGAACCCGCCGACCGCACCCGCGGCCGCCCGAATGAATGCCCGCCGCCGCATCAGCACCTCCTCGACCAGGGATTTTCTGCCAGAATTCAGTCAACTCTACACTTTGACTGAAATTTCAGTCAAGAAACCGTTCGGATGTGCCTTCGAGCAGTTCGTCCCACCGCCGCAGCGCCAACTCGGTATACGGATCGGCATCGATGGCATAAGCGCCCAACGCGTAGCCGTGTTCGAGCGGCACCGCCCGGTCACCGTCGTAGTGATCGACCGCGCCGCCGCAGTCCCGTCGTGAGCAGCGACTCCTCATGGCGGAGCGGGCCTTTGCCGGAGTGTTGGAGGAAGGCGGCGGTGAACATGCGGCCAGCTTGGCCGAACAGGTGGAGTGTCGCTACGTTCCGAGGAATTCGTCGATCGCGGGCCAGGTGGTGGTGGCGGCCTGGGGGCCGGCGATGAGGGCCAGGTGGTTGAGGCCGGGGAGGTCGGCGAAGCGGGCTTCGGCGGCTCCGGTGAGGACGTCGAGGCCGGGTTCGATGGTGGCGGCGGGGGCGAGGGTGTCGGAGCGGCTGCCGAGGAGGAGGACGCGGCAGGTGAGTTTGGCGAGGTCGATGACGCGGTCGGCGGTCAGGTGGACGCGGCCGTCGGCGAGCTGGTTGTCGACGATGATGCGGCGGTACAGCTGACGGTAGAGGCGTCCGGGGTACCCGGGCATGGCGGCGATGAAGCGGTCGATGGCCTCCATGCGGGCCAGGGCCTCGGTGTGGCCCGCGTTGCGGGCGATGAACAGCGGGCGGGTGAGCTCGCGGCCGAGCGACATGCCGCGGAATCCGGCCCGCACGAAGAAGGCCGGAATGCCGTCGAGGAGATGTGTGGCGTAGGCGATTTCCCGGCCACCGGTCAGTTTCGCGACCATGCGCACCGGCGTCAGCAGCCGATTGCGGCCGAAGTCCATGGGCGAGCCCAGGGTGGTGACCGAGCCGATCGGCAGATCGGCGTGGTCGGCGGCGGTGAGCAGGCTGATGATGCCGCCCAGCGACCAGCCGATCACGTCCACGTCCGCGCCGTCGTGCAGTGCGCTGATATGGGCGACGGCGGTGGGGACGATGTCGTCCACCCACTCCTCGAGTCCCAGATCGCGGTCCGCGGCGGTGATACGGCCGTAGTCGATCACGTACGGCTGTCGCCCGCTGTCGCGCAGGAAGCGCGCGAGGCTCTGGCCCGGCCGCAGGTCGTAGCAGGAGGCGTCCACGGCCAGCGGCGGCACCAGCAGGACCGGATTCCCGCGGGCGGGGGTGTCGCGGTCGAAGCGGCGCAGCTGCCGATGCGGGAGGTCGTAGAGCACGGTCGAGGGCGTGCGCGCGGGTGCTTCGATGCCGTCGCCGAAGGTCAGGGCCCAGCCGTTGCGCAGCGCGACGGGGAGGTTCGTGGTGATCACCGGATTCATGGCGCGGGTGTGGATCCCTCTCGATCGGCGGAGGTCGTACCGCCCGGAAAAGATGTAACTTACAATAACAGGCAACATTCCGGGCGGCCGAACCCCCTGGCCGGGGTGCTATCGCGTTGTCCGCCACTGTAATTCACAACACGTGGGCGCGGGGTCGGCGGTGTCGCGGTCCGTCCGGCTCGGATCCGCTCGGATGGCGGTTCGCGGCCGGTCCGGCGGTCGCGGGCGAATTGCTCGCAATCTTGATCCGCTCGTGCCCGCGTTCGCGCCGCCGCGGCTTCCGGCCGGACCGCCCCCATTTCCCGTGTGCGGAGGTTCACAGTCTCAACCCCCTCCAAGTCAGGTGACCCTTACTAGAACCCGGGAAGGAATTCCGTCACACTGGTGTTGTGAAAACCATGGGTTTGCGGAATGCGGAAGCAGGCACCGGGCGCCAGCAGGGCGCCCGGTCTGCTGCGGTGTCCGAACCCGCAGGCGAAGGACATACCCGCGAAGCCGTCGTGAAGCTGCTGCTCGAGGAAGGACCGATCACCGCCACCGCCATCGGCAAGCGGCTCGGCCTGACCCCGGCGGGGGTGCGCAGGCACCTCGATGCGCTCATCGAGTCGGGGGAGGCGCGTGCCGCCCGCTCCGCGCCGTGGCAGCAGAAGGGGCGCGGCCGTCCCGCCAAGCAGTTCCAGCTGACGGCCCAGGGCAGAGGCCGGTTGGGGCATGCCTACGATGACCTCGCCGGTGCCGCGATGCGACAGCTGCGCGAGATCGGCGGCGACAAGGCCATCGTCGACTTCGCGCGCAAGCGGGTCGGCACGATCGTCGCCGGTATCGACCGTCTGGCCCGGCATACGCCGGAGGAGACGGCCGCCAAGGCCGACGAGATCGCGGAGGCGTTCAGCGCCGCCGGATTCGCGGCCTCCACGCGGGAGGTCGGTGCGGGCGTGCAGATCTGCCAGCACCACTGCCCGGTGTCGCACGTGGCCGAGGAGTTCCCGGAACTGTGCGCCGCCGAACTGGAGGCGTTCCGCGAACTGCTGGGCACCCACGTGCAGCGGCTGGCGACCATCGCCAACGGCGACTGCGCCTGCACCACCCACGTACCCCTCACCGTGCTGACACCCGGCACCGCCGGGGCGCTGACCCCCACACCGAATACCGCTGAAGAACCCGTCGCACAGCCCGCGACGACATCGACGAACGACTCCGGAAGGAGTGCCGAATGACGACGACCGCTGCGGCGAGCCGCGAGAATGACGCAGCCCAGGCCCCGCCCCTCACCCAGGAGGAGACCATCGCCTCCCTGGGCAAGTACGGCTACGGCTGGGCAGACACGGATGTCGCCGGCGCCGGTGCCAAGCGCGGCCTGTCCGAGGAGGTCGTGCGCGATATCTCGGCGAAGAAGAACGAGCCCGAGTGGATGCTCGACTTCCGGCTGAAGGCCCTGCGCATCTTCGACAAGAAGCCCATGCCGAACTGGGGCTCCAACCTCGACGGCATCGACTTCGACAACATCAAGTACTTCGTGCGGTCCAGCGAGAAGCAGGCCGCGTCCTGGGAGGATCTGCCCGAGGACATCAAGAACACCTACGACAAGCTCGGCATCCCGGAGGCGGAGAAGCAGCGCCTCGTCGCCGGTGTCGCCGCGCAGTACGAGTCCGAGGTCGTCTACCACTCCATCCGCGAGGACCTGGAGTCCCAGGGCGTCATCTTCCTCGACACCGACACCGGTCTGCGCGAGCACCCGGAGATCTTCCAGCAGTACTTCGGCTCGGTGATCCCCTCCGGTGACAACAAGTTCTCCGCGCTGAACTCGGCCGTGTGGTCGGGCGGCTCGTTCATCTACGTGCCGCCGGGCGTGCACGTCGACATTCCGCTGCAGGCCTACTTCCGGATCAACACCGAGAACATGGGCCAGTTCGAGCGCACGCTGATCATCGTCGACGAGGACGCCTACGTGCACTACGTCGAGGGCTGCACCGCGCCGATCTACAGCTCGGACTCGCTGCACTCCGCGGTGGTGGAGATCATCGTGAAGAAGGGCGGCCGCTGCCGCTACACCACCATCCAGAACTGGTCGAACAACGTCTACAACCTGGTCACCAAGCGGGCCAAGGCCGAGGCGGGCGCGACCATGGAATGGGTCGACGGCAATATCGGCTCCAAGGTCACCATGAAGTACCCGGCGGTGTGGATGACCGGTGAGCACGCCAAGGGCGAGGTGCTCTCCATCGCCTTCGCGGGCGAGGGCCAGCACCAGGACACCGGCGCGAAAATGCTGCACCTGGCGCCGCACACCTCCTCCAACATCATCTCCAAGTCGGTGGCGCGCGGCGGCGGCCGCGCCTCCTACCGCGGCCTGGTGCAGGTGAACAAGGGCGCGTACGCGTCCAAGTCCACGGTCAAGTGCGATGCGCTGCTGGTGGACAACGTCTCCCGCTCCGACACCTACCCCTACGTCGACATCCGCGAGGACGACGTGACCATGGGCCACGAGGCCACGGTCTCCAAGGTGTCCGAGGATCAGCTGTTCTACCTGATGAGCCGCGGTCTGACCGAGGACGAGGCGATGGCCATGGTGGTGCGCGGCTTCGTGGAGCCCATCGCCAAGGAACTCCCGATGGAGTACGCCCTGGAACTGAACCGCCTGATCGAGCTGCAGATGGAAGGAGCCGTCGGCTGATGGCCGTCGAGAACGTTGCGGAGGCCGCGGAAGTACGGCCCCCCGCCGTCAACAAGGGTGAGGTGTTCGCCTCCTTCGACGTGGACGCCTTCGAGGTGCCCTCGGGCAAGGACGAGGCGTGGCGCTTCACCCCGCTGCGCCGCCTGGGCGGCCTGCACGACGGCAGCGCGGTGCGCGACGGCGCGGCCACCGTCGAGGTGAGTGAGGTCGCCGGTGTCACGGTGGAGACCGTGGACCGCACCGACAGCCGCCTCGGTCAGGGCGGTGTGCCCACCGATCGGGTCGCCGCCCAGGCGTACTCGGGCTTCGAGCAGGCCACCGTCCTGTCGGTCGGCGCGGAAACCGAAGTGGCCGAACCGGTCACCGTGACCATCACCGGTCCGGGCGCGGGCAAGACCGCTTTCGGGCACGTGCAGATCCGGCTCGGCAACTTCGCCGCCGCCACCGTGGTGCTCGACTACCGGGGCAGCGGAACCTACGCCGACAACGTGGAATTCGTGCTCGGCGACAGCGCCCGGCTGAATGTGGTCGCGGTGCAGGACTGGGCCGACGACGCCGTCCACGCCACCGCGCACCACCCCCGGCTGGGCCGCGACGCCACCCTGCGCCACACCAATGTCACCCTCGGCGGCGACCTGGTGCGGCTCACCGCGAACGTGCGCTACGACGGTCCCGGCGGCGACGCCGAACTGCTCGGCCTGTACTTCGCCGACGACGGCCAGCACTTCGAACAGCGCCTGCTGGTCGACCACTCGCAGCCCAACTGCAAGTCGAACGTGCAGTACAAGGGTGCGCTGCAGGGCGATCCGGCCTCGGCCAAGCCCGACGCGCACACCGTGTGGGTGGGCGATGTGCTCATCCGCGCCGCCGCCGAGGGCACCGACACCTACGAGGTGAACCGCAACCTGGTGCTCACCGACGGCGCGCGCGCCGACTCGGTGCCGAACCTGGAGATCGAGACCGGCGAGATCGTCGGCGCCGGACATGCCTCGGCCACCGGCCGTTTCGACGACGAGCAGCTGTTCTACCTGCGCGCTCGCGGCATTCCGGAGGAGACGGCGCGCCGCCTGGTGGTGCGCGGCTTCTTCCACGAGATCATCCAGAAGATCGCGGTCCCCGAGGTCCGGGAGCGGCTGGAGGCGGCCATCGAGGCCGAGCTCGCCGCTGTCGGCGTATAAGACGAACTTTCCCACCCCGCAAAGGAATCCGAATTCGATGACCACCCTGGAAATCAAGGACCTGCACGTCGAGGTCACCACCCCCGAGGGCGAGGCCAAGGCCATCCTCAACGGCGTCAACCTGACCGTCCGCTCGGGTGAGACCCACGCCATCATGGGTCCCAACGGCTCCGGCAAGTCGACGCTGTCCTACGCCATCGCGGGTCACCCCAAGTACACCGTGACCTCCGGCTCCATCACCCTCGACGGTGAGGACGTGCTGGAGATGTCGGTGGACGAGCGGGCGCGGGCGGGCCTGTTCCTGGCCATGCAGTACCCGGTCGAGGTTCCGGGCGTCTCCATGTCGAACTTCCTGCGCACCGCCGCCACCGCCGTGCGCGGCGAGGCCCCCAAGCTGCGCACGTGGGTCAAGGAAGTCAAGGAGAACATGGCCGAGCTGGAGATCGACGCGGCTTTCGGCGAGCGCTCGGTGAACGAGGGCTTCTCCGGCGGTGAGAAGAAGCGCCACGAGATCCTGCAGCTGGGCCTGCTGAAGCCGAAGATCGCCATCCTGGACGAGACCGACTCCGGTCTGGACGTGGACGCGCTGCGCATCGTCTCCGAGGGCGTGAACCGCTACAAGGAGCGAGAGGACGGCGGCGTCCTGCTCATCACCCACTACACCCGCATCCTGCGCTACATCCAGCCGGACTTCGTGCACGTGTTCGTCAACGGCCGCATCGTCGCCGAGGGCGGTCCGGAACTGGCCGAGGAACTCGACGCCAACGGCTACGTGCGCTTCACCTCCGCCGCTGTAGGAGCCTGATATCCATGACCGCCACGGGGCATGATTCCCGGCCGCACACCGCCCGGTCCGCCGGGGTGCTGGACGTCGCCCGCATCCGGGCCGACTTCCCCATCCTGAGCCGTACGGTGCGCGACGGCAAACCCCTGGTCTACCTGGACTCGGGCGCGACCGCCCAGCGACCGACGCAGGTCCTGGACGCGGAGCGCGACTTCCTCGTCCAGCGCAATGCGGCCGTGCATCGCGGTGCCCATCAGCTGGCCGAGGAGGCCACCGACGCCTATGAGAACGCGCGCGCCGATATCGCGCGTTTCGTGGGCGTGGACGCCGACGAGATCGTGTTCACCAAGAACGCGACCGAATCGCTGAACCTGGTGACCTACTCCTTCGCCGACAACCGCTTCCCGTACCGACTGGGTCCGGGCGACGAGATCGTCGTCACCGAACTCGAGCACCACGCGAATCTGGTGCCGTGGCAGGAACTGGCGCGGCGCACGGGCGCGACGCTGAAGTGGTACGGCGTCACGGGTTGGGGCCGGGAGGACGACAAGAATGCCGGTCGCATCGACCTGGATTCGCTGGAGTTGTCGCCCGCCACCAAGGTGGTCGCGTTCAGCCACCAGTCCAATGTGACCGGTGCCGTCGCGCCGGTGGCGGAACTGGTGCGCCGGGCCAAGGCGGTCGGCGCGCTGGTGGTGCTCGACGCCTGCCAGTCGGTGCCGCACATGCCGGTGAACTTCCGTGAGCTGGGCATCGACTACGCCGCCTTCTCCGGGCACAAGATGCTCGGCCCCTCGGGTGTGGGCGTGCTCTACGGGCGGCGCGAGATCCTCGCGGACACACCGCCGTTCATCACCGGCGGCTCCATGATCGAGACCGTGTTCATGGAGGAGAGCACCTACGCGCCGCCGCCGCAGCGCTTCGAGGCGGGCGTGCCGATGACCTCGCAGGTCGTCGGATTGGGCGCGGCCGTGCGGTATCTCGACGCGGTCGGCATGGAAGCGGTTGCCGCGCACGAGCATGCGCTCACCGAGGCGGCGCTGCTCGGGCTGGGTAAGCTGGACGGTGTCCGCATCATCGGACCGACCGAGAACGTGAACCGCGGTGGCGCGGTGGCCTTCGTGGTGGACGGTGTCCACGCCCACGATGTCGGCCAGATTCTCGACGACGAGGGTGTCGCCATCCGCGTCGGCCATCACTGCGCCTGGCCGCTGCACCGCCGCTTCGGCGTGGCCGCGACCGCGCGGGCCTCCTTCGCCGTCTACAACACTCTCGACGAGGTGGACGCGCTGGTGGCCGCGGTGCGGAAGGCCCAGACCTTCTTCGGAGTTGCATAGACCATGCGCATGGAGCAGATGTACCAGGAAGTGATCCTGGACCACTACAAGCACCCGCACCACCGCGGCCTCCGCGAGCCGTTCGGTGCGGAGGTGCACCACGTCAACCCCACCTGCGGTGACGAGGTGACGCTGCGCGTACACATCGACGAGAAGGGCGACGTCGTGGACGTCTCCTACGACGGCCAGGGCTGCTCCATCAGCCAGGCGTCGACCTCGGTGCTGGCCGACCAGGTCATCGGCCTGCCGGTGCAGCAGGCGCTGAAGGTGGTCGAATCCTTCGACGAGATGATCACCAGCCGCGGCACCGTCGAGGGCGATGAGGACATGATCGGCGACGGCATCGCCTTCGCGGGCGTCGCCAAGTACCCGGCGCGGGTGAAATGCGCATTGCTGGGCTGGATGGCGTTCAAGGACGCGGTGGTGCGGATATCCTCCGCGGAAGAGGCCACGAAGTCGATGGGTAACGGGGAGTAGAGATGAGCGACACTGAACAGCAGGCCCCGACCGCCGAGGCGGAGGTGCAGCTGACCCCCGAGGAAGTGCAGCACCTCGAGGACCTCGAGGAGGCCATGCGCGATGTGGTCGACCCCGAACTCGGCATCAACGTCGTCGATCTCGGGCTGGTGTACGGCCTGAAGGTCGAGGAGTCCATCGCCAAGATCGATATGACGCTGACGTCACCGGCGTGCCCGCTCACCGATGTGATCGAGGATCAGGCCCGCAATGCCCTGGTCCGCAGCGGACTGGTGGAGGACCTCCAGATCAACTGGGTCTGGATGCCGCCGTGGGGTCCGGACAAGATCACCGAGGATGGCCGGGAGCAGTTGCGCGCCTTGGGGTTCACTGTCTAGGAGTGATTTCTACCGAACGCGGCCTGCCGACGACTTCACGTCATCGGCGGGCCGTTGTCGTCGGTGCCCCGCCGTGCCGCTCGGCCCATGGGCCATGATGGGCGAGTGACAGAGCGCCTCGACACCTCGCTGATCCCGCTGCTGGCCGTCATGCTGTGGGGTGCGCTCGCGGCCGTCTTCGCCGCACCGTTCACGGCCGCGCTGACGGCGCTGGCCTTCCGTTTCCCCATCCCCTTCGACGGCTACGCCGAGGGCGGCGGTGAGGCCCTCAACGCGGCCTTCGCGAGCGTGTTCTACCTCGTCTCCGGCGGTGGCTTCGTGCTGGCCGCCTGCGGAGCGGGAGCCGGGTACCTGCTCGTCCGGCGCACCGCCGTGGGCCTGTGGCGGCTGCTCCCGCTGACCGTTTTGTCGGCCGGAGGGTGCGCACTGGTCGGGACGCTGCTGCTGGCCGTGTTCTAGCCCGCCGACCGACGCGCACGCGATGCGCGCCGAGTGCCCGCGGGTCATGTGACATGCGGCATACCTATCGGTCATGCCTGGGACCCGAGGGGACCTTCGGCCCTAGGAGACCCGAGGCTCCGGTGGTGGCATGGGTACGCCCAAACCGGTTCGTAGCTCAGGGGAAGGTGGTCGTCGTCAGTGGACACACACGCGGTGGTGGTCGGAGACGCGCACGTGGCGGTGAGCGCGGTCGGGGAGGTGTCGTTCGCCGAGATCGTCCGGGCGGAGCGGATGATCGGACAGGTACTGCTGCGGCACCACATTCACGAACCGGCGCGGGTGCGGTTGGTCGAACGGCCTGGTGCCGGACTGATGACCGTGCAGGCGAATGTGCGGACCGGGCGGGGCGACGTGCGCACTCAGATCGACGGTTCGGGAGGCTGGGCGCTGACCTTCGCCGCGGAGCGGTTGGATCATCAGCTGCGGCGGGTGGAGCGGTCGGTGGCGCGCCGCATGCCGGATCGACGGCGGGCCGTGCTCGCCGGCGTCAGCGACGACCGGCCGGTCACCCGGCGCAAGACGGTGGAGGTGCGCAGCTGCGATCCGGCCGAGGCGATCGCGACCATGGACGCCATGGACTACGACGCCCACCTGTTCACCGATGCCGAAACCGGTGAGGACGCGGTCGTGTACTGGGCCGGGCCGCGCGGGGTGCGTTTCGCCCGGCAGTGGCGCCCGCGGCCGCCGCGCGATATGGACGAACTGTCCATGACCATGAATCCGCACCGGGTGCCCGTGCTCGCCGAACACCAGGCGGCGGCGCGGCTGTGCCGCTACGGACTGCCGTTTCTGTTCTGCACCGATACCGCCGATCGGCGCGGGCGGCTGCTCTACCGCCGCTACGACGGCGATGTGGGCGTGGTGATCGCCCGGTAGCGCGGTGTCGGGCCATTAGGATGCCCCGGTGACCGGATACGACTACTCCGATGCGTTCGAGCATCTCGACACCTCGACGCTACCGCCGCGCCAGCATCACATCCTCGCCGTGATCCGGGACTGGGTGGTGCGGCACGGGTATCCGCCCAATACCCGCCAGATCGGCGACGAAGTCGGCCTGAAGTCCTCCTCCACGGTGTCCAAACATCTGAACGCGCTGGAGGAGAAGGGGTTCCTGCGCCGCAGCGACACCATGTCGCGGCCCATCGACGTGCGCATGTTCCTGCACTCCGCGCCGCGGGCCCGTGCGGAGTCCGAGGAGCAGGTGCCGGTGCCGGTGGTCGGCGATATCGCCGCGGGTACGCCGATTCTGGCCGAGGAGCACACCGAGGACGTGCTCTCGCTGCCGCGCGAGCTGGTCGGGCGCGGGACCGTGTTCGGGCTGCGCGTGCGCGGCGACTCCATGGTCGACGCCGCCATCTGCGACGGCGATATCGTCGTGGTCCGCAAACAGCACGAGGCGCACAACGGAGAGATCGTGGCGGCCATGATCGACGGCGAGGCCACTGTCAAGGTGTATCGACGCACCGGCGGGCACGTCTATCTGGAACCCCGCAATCCGGCCTACCAGGTGATCGACGGCGACGAGGCGGTGATCCTGGGTAAGGTCGTCTCGGTAATGCGGCGGGTTTGACCTGCTGTTCGCATTGCCAGCCAACTGGACATAACGGTTGGTCTCCGCAAAGATTCCACCCGTTATTGCCTTTCTTCACGGGGAGAAGTGAATGTCGTTGCTGCGCAAGACCTGTGTGGGTCTCGCTGTCTCGTCGATGGCGACGCTCGGCGTCGTCGCCGCGGGTCCCGCGTCGGCGGTCGATGGCGGTTTCACCGCCACCGCCGGTGATCTGTACGGCGCTCTGGCGCTGTCCAAGAGCTCCGGAAACGTCGCCTACGCGGTGAACTACGGCAGTTACGGTGCCGCGGACACGGCCGCGATCGCCGAATGCGGCGGTGGCGACTGTGAGGTCGTCGTGCATTTCGCCAATGCCTGCGGTGCGGTGTCCCAGGGCGCCGACACCCGTTTCGGCTGGGCGTGGGCGGCGACGAAGGTGGAGGCCGAACAGGCCGCCATCGATGTG
Organism: Nocardia sp. CC227C; assembly: GCF_030767025.1. Lineage (GTDB taxonomy): Bacteria > Actinomycetota > Actinomycetes > Mycobacteriales > Mycobacteriaceae > Nocardia. Next base: position 220,018 of record NZ_JASITE010000007.1, read on the forward strand.
CTCGGTCAAAGTGCGCCGTCGTTCCCGGATGCGGGTTCGGCGTCGCCGCGGCAGGCGAAGGTGATCCTTTCCGCCTGCACCGATAACGCCAGGTGAGACAGCAATAACAAGGGAACGCCGCGGGCTTCCGGAGATATCCGGAAGGCGCGGCGTTTCGCTTTCCCGGGTGCGATTCACCGAGGGCAACCGGGAGTGATCGGTGTGTCCGCCACCCGAATTCCCCACCTCGCTCACGATGCCCCGGAGATGATTTCGAGGTGGACGACATCACCTACGAGGACACCCGGTTCGCACTGCACGCGGCGGCGGAACTGCTGATCGCGGGACCGCAGTATCGGCGCTTCGGCACCATTCGAATGCGCATCGTGCTGGGTGGGTTCACCGGCGTCAAGTGGCCGGTCTCGGTGACGGGCACCGATCTGGTCTGGCCGCGGGGGCGCGTCACCCTGCACGGCACCTATCGGGATGTGGCCGCCGCCGCCGGATTCGAGGCCGACGGTCCACCCGGCGGCCTCTACCCCGACGGCACCGATATGGACCCCGATGAACCGTTCACCCTGGATTCGACAGCGGCGGGAACCGTCCACGACTGGTTCGCCATCGGGGATACCGCGCTCCGCCGCTTCGCCGCCGAACGGCCGGTGCTGTGGCCGGAGCACTTCGATCTGTCCGTCGCCGTCGACGAGGTGAACTACGGGGTGTCGCCGGGGGACTGGGACAATCCGCGACCGTACGCGTATGTCGGGCCGTGGACCCGCCGCCCGGGCGAGTTCTGGAACGCCCCCTTCGGTGCCATGCGCACGCGCGACGAGGTCGGCACCGTAGCGGGCCTACTGGATTTCTTCCGGGAGGGGCGAGCGCGCGCGGCGGATCACTGAGCTGCCACCGGGGCGAGCACGGCCGCGCTCGGAACCGGTCGCGCTTGGAACCGGCCGTGCATGACACCCTGGCTGCGGTCGGAACCGGCCGCGCTCGCAACTGGTGGTTCTGCCGTCGTCGGCCGCACTCGGATCTGCCGGTACTCAACTGTCGCGTCCACACTGCCGGTGGCCTATGTGCGGGTGGCGCACCGGCTTCGGCAGCTGGGGACGCGGCCCCGCCGTCAGTGAGTGGGCAGGCGCTCGGTCGATCCCTCGGCCAGCGCGGTTTCCACATGGGAGATGCCCGCGCGCACACCCGCGGCGTAACCGTCGTCAGCGAGGGCGTCCAGGCGGGCGCGGGCCGCGTCCAGGTGGGCGTGCGCGGTGTCGAATGCGCCCAGGCGGCGGTAGTTGTCGGCGAGGTTCAGGTGCAGCGACGGGTAGAAGCCGCGCACGGTGAGGGCCGAATGCTCCTGCCGGGCGCGTTCGTCGGTCAGCGAGGCCGCCGCGTCCAGGGCGCGGACGTCCCAGGTGAGCGCGTCGGCGGCGTGCTCGTGCAGATCGGCCAGGTAGTGGGCGATGGTGCAGCGGTGCAACGCGTCGCCGGTGACGCCCACCGCTTCCCAGAGTGCGGTGAGCGCCTCCCGGGCGCGGGCGGTATCCCCTTGACGCCCAAGGGTTACCGCGTCGGTGATGGCGAGCATGGTCGGGTCCGCGACGGTCATGCCGACACGGTAGGGGAGGGGTCCGACAGGTTCGGCTCGACAGCTCGACGGGCCGACAGCTCGACGGGCCGACAGCTCGACGGGCCGACAGCTCGACGGGCCGACAGCTCGACGGGCCGACAGCTCGACGGGCCGATGGCTTGGCGGCTCGATGGCTTGGCGGCTCGATGGCTTGGCGGCTCGATGGCTCGACGGCCCGACAGCCCGATCAGCCCGGCGGCTCGATAGCTCGTCGGCTTGGCGGCTCGATGGCTTGGCGGCTCGATAGCTAGTCGGCTCGACGGCCGGTTCGCGGCGGCGGAGGCGGGCGGTCCGGTGGCGAGCCGGGCTCAGTTCTTCGGGCGGCCGTGCCTGCCGTCGCCGGTGATGCGGCCGCGGCGGATGAGATCGCGTTTGGTGCCGGGGCCCAGGGTGATCTGGTCGTCGCCCGCGTCGTCATCGGGATTGGGGCGGACGAACAGCGTGACCGTGGTGCCCTCGGCGAAGCCGTTCTTGCGCATCATGTTCGCCGAGGCGGTGTTGTGGTTCTCCACATCGGTGACGATGCGTCGCGCGCCGTGCTTGAACAGGGTGTCGCAGCAGGCGGTCATGAGCCGTCCCGCCACCCCGCGCCCCTGCATGTCCGGTGCGACCGCGATCCACTCCAGATAGGCCCAGTCGTCGCGCAGTTCGAACTCCATGGAGGCCAGCACGAATCCGACCACCCGATCCGAGTCCACCGCCACCCAGCAGGAGCGGCCCGCGCTGTCGAGATGCTCGGCCACCGAGGTGAGCGACCAGGAGGTGTAGGGCTTGGCGGAGGTGTCGAACACCTGGTAACCGAGGTCGATGACCTGGCGCAGATGGCCGAGTCCCATCGGGACGATGGCTATATCGGATTCCATGCCCGTCAGTTTGCCAGGGGTATGCCGGTGGATATCGAAACGCGCTGGTAGACGCGGGGTGAGCGGCGCGGAACGCCGATCACGCACCCTTGCGGGTCTGCTTGCTCGCGGTCTTCTTGGCGGCCTTGGCGGGAGCCTTCTTCGCGGGCTTCTTCTCGGCCTTGGCGGCGGTCTTCTTCGCCGGCTCGGTCCGCTTGTCGGCCGCGGCCTTCTTGGCCGGCTTCTGCCCCGACGCCTCGAGGCTGCGTTGCAGCGCCGCCACCAGATCGACGACCTCGGCGTCCATTTCCGGCGCGGCCGGTTCGGGAGCGCGGGTGACCTTGCTGCTGCCGCTGGCGATGGCCTCGTCGAGCATGCGCTTCAATTCGATCTGGTATTCGTCGGTGTAGAGGCCCGGATCGAAATCGTCGGACATGGTGTCCACCAGCGTTTCCGCCATGGACAGCTCCTGCTTCTTCGGCTCGGCCACGCCGTCGAGGGATTCGAATTCCACCGAACGCACCTCGTCGGGCCACAGCAGCGTTTGCAGCAGCAGGACGCCGTCGAGCACGCGCAGCGCGGCCAAGCGGGTCTTCTGCCGCAGCGTGAAGTGCACCAGCGCGACCCGGTTCACCTCTTCCAGGGTCTTGGCCAGCAGCACATAGGCTTTCGGGGTGCTCGAATCGGGTTCGAGGTAGTAGCTCTTCTCGTACAGAATCGGATCGATCTGCTCGGCGGGCACGAATTGCAGCACCGGGATTTCGTGTTTCTCGGCCACCGGCAGTTTCGCGAAGTCCTCATCGGTCAGAATCACGCGATCGCCCTCGGGTGATTCGTACGCCTTGTCGATATCGGCGAAGGCCACCGATTTCCCGCACACGGTGCATACCCGGTCGTACTTGATTCGCCCACCGTCGGCCGCGTGGACCTGGTGGAACCGAATGTCGTGGTCCTCGGTCGCGGTGTAGACCTTCACCGGTACATTGACCAGTCCGAACGCGATCGAGCCCTTCCAGATAGACCGCATGGCCTCCACTGTACGTTCGGTCCGATTCGCTGTCTCAGCGAATCGCCGCCGACCTGGGGAGACGGCGGGTCGGCGTGATTCGCCGTCCGCATCAGCACAGCGGGCCAGCGCCGTGTCGACACAGCGGGCGCGCCGTGTCGGCACAGCGGGCGCGCCGTGTCGGCTGAGCGGGCGAGCGTCAATGTCAGCGCGGCGGATGAACGTCAATGTCAGCGCGGCGGGCGAGCGCCGATCGTCGCGCCGACCAGGGTGCGCCGTAGCCGCCACGGGAGGGCGGCGAACAGCGACGACATGGCCGCGGTCGTGCCGGGTAGGTCGTCGCGGCCGGAGAGGTACGCGCGCCGCAGGTGCGGCGGCAGCGCGAAGAAGGCGTCGAAGAATACGGGCACGTCCGCTGCGGGGAGGGCGAGCAGGGCGCGCAGGCCCGCCAGCCGCAGGGCATGGACCGCCCGCGCCGACGGCGACCACAGCGATCGCCCGGCGGCCAGGTCGTCGGCGGTGCGCAGGGCGGTGGCGACGCCGTATCCGGTGGCCGGGTGGATGAGCGCACCGGCCGCACCGAAGCCGCGGCGGCCCGGTCTACCGCCCTGGACGGGAAACCGCACCCGCTCGACCGGCGCGTCCGCGCCGACGGCGATACCTCGGGAGCGCATGCGGTGGTGCAGCCGGGTGCGGAGTTCGGCGGTGGCGAGGGCGGGGCGGCCCACCAGACAGGTTTCCTCGAGCAGCATGGAGTGCTCGTTCAGCGGGATCGCGTAGAGGAAGGACCGCGGCGCCGCCGCGGTCGCGCCGTTGTCCGGACGCCAATCCATGAACAGGGTGTCGAGTTCCGGATCGCGATCGACCACGACGCCGAAGGCGGTCTGCTCGGCGCGGGCGGGGGATCGGGTCAGCCCGCGGGCGTCGACGACACGCTCGGCGGTGCGGACCGAGCCTGAGGCGAGCCGCACGCTCTCGGGCCGGCCACGGTGGGCGGGAAGGATTTCCACGACGCTGTCGGCGACGATCTCCGCCCCGGTCAGGTCCAGGGAGCGTTGCAGGGCCGTCGTATCGAACACCGCGTAGGCGCGGTGCAGGTCGACGCGGCGCAGCGCCCAGGCGGCGGGGTTCGCGACCGTCGCCGCGATGGCGGTGGACGGCAGCCAGGGCGGCAGTTCGTCGGCCCATGCGGCGTAGGTGGCGGTCCACCACCGGTCCGGATGCGGATCGATCGCGGTGACCGACATCCCGCGGGCCAGCGCCCGGTGGGCGAGGGCTCGCCCGGCGGGGCCGAGCCCGCAGACGAGGAGATCGCAGCTCACCCGGTGATTGGATCACGGTCGGCGCGGAGCGTTCGGTGCGGGCGCGTTTTGTCTGATTCGGTATGGTCGCGAGGTCAGCAGTGATCGGGGAGGAGCAACGCGATGACATACCCACCTGGGCAGGACCCGTACGGGTACGGACAGCAACCGCAGCAGGACCCGGCCGGGTGGGGGCAGCCGGTGCCGCCGTCCGGCCCCCAGGCGAGTCAGCCGGGCTGGGAGCAGCAGGGGTGGCAGCAGCCGGGCCATCAACAACCCGGCTACCAGCAACCCGGATATCAACAGCCGGGCTACCAGCAGCCCGACCCCCAGGCCGCGTACCAGCAGCCCGACTTCGGCCAGGGCTACCAGCCGCCCGGCTATCAGCAGATGCCGCCCAAGAAGAACAACGGCCTGCTCATCGCCCTCGCGGTCGCCGTGGTGGCGGCCCTGGGGCTGGTGATCGGCGCGGTCGTGGTCGTCACCGGCAAGGACGACGACGAGCAGGCCGCAGCCACCACGACCACCACCACCGCGGCGACGACCACCGCCGCACCCACCACCACGCCCAGCACCACGACCGCCGCCCCCACCACGGCACCGGCGGCCGGCGCGAAACTCAGCTACACCGAGTACGGCGGCGACTGGAACTTCCGGCTCGGCGATGTGGCCCTGCAGGCCCAGTGGGTGCAGGGAAAGGACGACAGCAGTTGTGCCCCCGTCGAGGAGAACGGCACGCTCACCAATCTCGGCTGCGAATACGCCGCGGAGCTGACCTGGTCGGCCGAGGGCGGCGCGCTCATCCTCACCCAGCTGATTCTGGGCATGGGTGACGCGGCCACCGCGACCGCGGCGGTCGACCAGTTCGACGACGGCGATGTGCGGCTCGGTCCCGGCATGTACGTCGAGCACTGGGAGACGGGTAAGTGGCGCAACAGCAGTGAGAAGGAGTTCCTGGTGATCACCTTCGCCACCGCGACCGCCGCCGTGCCGACCGAGACCGTGGAGAAGTATCTGCGCTACCGCCACAGCGACACCACCGCCGCGCTGCTCTGGCGCTAGCGGTTCCCGTCGTTTCAATCAATGATTGAAACGTTGCTTGGAACGTGTTTCACTTCTTTCATGGTCGAGAAGACGTCCGTCCGGGCGGGCACCCGCGATCGGCTGCTGGCCGCCGCCGAGAAACTCCTGCTGACCGAGCGCTACGAGGACGTCTCGGTGCGCGGGATCTGCACTGCCGCGGGCGCGAATCCCGCCGCCGTGCACTATCACTTCGGTTCCAAGGAAGCCCTGGTCGCCGCGCTCATCGAGGACCGGCTCGGCCCGCTCTGGGCCGACCGGCTCACCGACCTGGACACCGAGCACGCCTCGGTGCCGACGGTGGTGGACGCGGTCATCGCGCCGTTCGTGGAACTGGCGGGCGATCCGGTCGGGCGGCTGCATCTGCGCCTGCTCGCGCAACTGGTGCTGGGCCGGTATCCGATGACGTGGAATCGCCATTGGTTCCACATGGATTCGTGGGTCGGCCTGCTGCCCGACCTCGCCCCGGCCGACAGCCGTCGGCGCTGGATGCTGGCCTTCGATCTCGTCATCAGCCGCTTCGGCACCGACACGACCGTATCTCCGGAATCCGTGGCGGCCCTGCGCGATTTCGTCGTCGCCGGGCTGACGGCACCGGGCGGCCGGGCATGACCGAGATCTTCGCGCCCGCGCGGCTCGGACCGATCACGCTGCGCAACCGGGTGATCAAGGCCGCGACGTTCGAGGGCCGCACCCCCGACGCGCTCGTCACCGACGAACTCATCGCCTTCCATCACGAAATGGCCGCGGGCGGTGTCGGACTCACCACCGTCGCCTACTGCGCCACCGCACCCGGCGGTCGCACCGACCGGCATCAGATCTGGATGCGGCCCGAGGCCGTACCGGGACTGCGGCGGCTCACCGACGCCGTACACGCGGCCGGTGCGCTGGCGAGTGCGCAGATCGGCCATGCCGGACCCGTCGCCAACGCCGCTTCCAACCGCGCGCCCGCGCTCGCGCCCAGCCGCCTGTTCAGTCCGCTGGGCATGCGTCCGATGCACGTCCCGACCGAGGCCGAGATCCACGGCGTCATCGCCGAGCACGCCACCGCGGCCCGGCTCGCCGAGGAAGCCGGATTCGACGCGATCGAAATCCATTTCGGCCACAACTATCTGGTGAGCTCCTTCCTCAGCCCGCTGCTCAACCGGCGCGAGGACGCCTACGGCGGCTCGCTGGCCAATCGTGCCCGGCTGGCGCGCGAGATCGCCCACGCCGTGCGCGACGCCGTGGGTGACCGGCTCGCCGTCATCGCGAAGCTGAATATGGAGGACGGGGTGCGCGCCGGGCTCCGGCTGCCCGAATCACTGCGGGTCGCGGCCTGGCTGGAACAGGACGGCGCGCTCGACGCCCTGGAATTGACCGCGGGCAGCTCCCTGCTCAACCCCATGCTGTACTTCCACGGCGACGCGCCGCGCCACGAGTTCGCGCAGGTGCTGCCGCCCCCGGCGCGCTGGGGCTTCCGGCTCATCGGACGCGGTTTCCTGCGCGAATACCCGTACCGGGAGGCGTATCTGCTCGACCGCGCCCGCCAGTTCCGGCGGGAGCTGACCATGCCGCTGATCCTGCTCGGCGGCATCACCAACCACGACACCATGCGGTTGGCCATGGCGGAGGGCTTCGATTTCGTCGCCATGGGCCGGGCGCTGCTGCGGGAACCCGATCTGGTGCGGCGCATCGAAGCCGACCGGACCCGGCGTTCGGCCTGTATCCACTGCAACCGGTGCATGCCGACCATCTACTCCGGCACCCGCTGCGTGCTGCGGCTGGACAGCCCGGCACCGCTGTAGAGATTCGTCGCGAAAGATTTCGCCGCCGTGTCGATTCGATGCCGCGCCCGTTCGACCTTGGGGTGAGAGGGTTCGAGAGGGACCCGAGACACCGAGGAGACAACCATGAAGTACATGCTGATCATGCGCGCCACCGACGAGGGCTTCGCCCAGTTCGCCGATGTCGACTTCAACGAGATGCTCGAGACCGTGGGCCGCTTCAACGACGAGCTGATCCGGGCGGGTGTGCTGATCGCCGCCGAGGGGCTCGAGGATGCCGCCGAAAGCGTGGTCGTGGACTACTCGTCGGAGACCCCCGTGGTCACCGATGGGCCGTACGGCGAGACCAAGGAACTGTTCGGCGGCTTCTACCTCCTGAACGTGACCTCCAAGCAGGAGGCCATCGAATGGGCCAAGCGGATGCCCATGACCGGCCCGGGCATCAAGACCGAGATTCGCCGGGTACCCACCATCGACGAATTCCCGCAGGACAACGAGTGGATCAAGCGGGAGCGGGCGTGGCGCGAAGAGACCGGCCAGCTCTGAGCGGTCGAGCGCTGAACGCATGAGTGAGGTTGCGAGCAGGGAGAGCGTCGCCGCGGTCTGGCGGATCGAATCCGCCCGGATCGTCGGCGCGCTCGCCCGCTACACCGGGGATTTCGCGCTGGCCGAGGACCTCGCGCAGGAGGCGCTGGCCGAGGCGCTGGTGAGCTGGCCGCGCGACGGAGCTCCACGCAATCCGGCGGGCTGGCTGCTCACCGTCGGGCGGCGGCGCGCGATCGACACCTTCCGCCGCCGTGCCGCCCTCGACGACCGGTACGCCGACCTCGCGCACGGGCTGGGGGAGGGCGGCATCGTCGCGGGCGCGACGCCCGCGGACCAGGAGCCGGATATGCCGTGGGATCCCGATCAGATCGACGACGATGTGCTGGCGCTCATGTTCACCGCCTGCCATCCGGTGCTGTCGGCGGACGCGCGGGTGGCGCTCACGCTGCGGGTGGTGGGCGGCCTCACCAGTGACGAGATCGCCAAGGCGTTCCTGGTGCCCACCGCCACCGTGCAGGCGCGCATAACTCGGGCCAAGAAAACCCTTGCGGCGGCCCGGGTTCCGTTCGAAGTTCCGTCCGCCGACAAGCGGGCCGAACGCGTCGTCTCGGTACTGTCGGTGATCTACGTGATCTTCACCGAGGGCTCGTCGGCCAGCTCCGGTGACGACCTCATCCGCCTCGATCTCGCCAGTGAGGCACGGCGTCTCGCGCGGGTGCTGGCCCGGCTGGTGCCCACCGAGCCCGAAACCCACGGACTGCTGGCTCTGCTCGAGCTCACCGCGGCCCGCTTCCCGGCCCGCACCGGACCCGACGGCGAGCCGATCCTGCTCGAACACCAGGACCGCCGCCGCTGGGATGGGTCCGCCATCCGCCGCGGCCAGGCCGCCCTGGCCCGCGCCGCCGAGATCGGCAGGGGGCTGGGCGCTTTCGGTCTGCAAGCCGCCATCGCCGAATGTCACGCCGTCGCGCCCTCGGTCGCGGAGACCGACTGGGCGCGCGTCGTGGTGCTCTACGAGGCGCTGGGCCGCCTGACGCCCTCGCCCATCGTGGACCTGAACCGCGCGGTCGCGGTATCCATGGCGCACGGCCCCGCCGCCGCCCTCCCGATCGTCGACGAATTGGCTTCGGGGGGAACGCTGTCCGCCTCACACCTGCTGCCGACCGTGCGCGCCGAGCTACTGACCCGGCTGGGCCGCACCGCCGAAGCGCGTACCGAATTCAAAGACGCGATTCGACTGTGCGGCAACGACCGCGAGCGGGCGGTGCTGGAACGCAAACTCGCGGAACTGGATTGAGCAGGCTCCACCGACCTGGTGCGTGCCGCGCTGTGGAACCTCAGATGCCGCCGGTGGACAGCAGCCCGCCGTCCACGCGCACCGTCTCACCGGTGATCCACGACGCCTGTTCCGACACCAGGAACGCCACCAGCGCCGCCACATCCTCCGGCTTGCCGAGCCGCTTCATCGGATAGGCATTGGCGGCGGCCTCCTCGTCGGCCGAGTACAGCGCGTCGGCGAACTTCGTCTTCACCACGCCGGGCGCGACCGCGTTCACCCGAATACGCGGTCCGAGCTGCCACGCCAGCTCCTCGGTGAGCCGGATGAGCGCGGCCTTGGACGCACCGTACGCCGCGATCACCCCGGTGGAGCGGATACCGGCCACACTGGCGAGATTCACGACGGCCCCGCCGTTGTCCCGCATCCACGCCCGGTACGCCTCCTGGATATAGCCCAGCGCCGCGACGACATTCACGTCGAAGATCTTGCGCACGGCATCCAGGTCGGCATCCATGAGCGCGCCGTACACCGGATTGATCCCGGTGTTGTTGACGAGAATGTCGAGCGACCCGAATTCGGCCACCGCCGCGGCCACCTGCTCCGCCCGCGCCCCGGCATCCCCGGAGTTCCCCGCCACCGCGAGCACCTTCCCCGGATGCCCCAGCGCCCGCAACTGCTCAGCCGCCGCTTCGAGCGGCTCCGGCTTACGCGCGGTAATCAGCACACTGGCCCCCCGCGACAGCAACTCCGCCGCCACCGCATGCCCGATACCCCGGCTCGCCCCACTGACCAGCGCGGCTTTACCCTTCAGATCATCACTCATGTGACGGCACGCTACTTCAGTCACGTGATCCCGGCGAACCCGCCCCAATTGGGGGTTCATGACGTCACACCGTACCGGTACTGCAGTCACTCGGCGCGAAACAAGGGCAGCCAGCGGATGGCGGTCGGCACGCGCCAGCGGATGTGGTTACCCCGTGATCGCCTGTCAGTGCCTCAGCCACCTCGGACAAGGACGCGCGCACATAGGTGAGCGCGGCCGAATGGGCGGCCAGAGTCGGCCGGTTCGCACCCGCGATCGCGGCGCCCGGACCTGCACTGCGCGCGCCTCATGCTCGTCAGCCCCACAATGGCAGGCATGAGCGTCAGCGGGGTGCGCGACCACCACGCTCGTTATCGAACGGGAGGCCGAGTCAGCGCGCCATTCGGCGGCGATGATGCCGAGGTCTCCGCATGTGGGTGGCTCTCGAATTCGGACAGGAAGCGGCCCAGTAGGGCCGTACCGGGACCCGGCTGACCACCCGGGCCCAGCGCGATACGGACCGTGTCGGCGTTCAGCTCCGCGCCGCACTCACTGCACACCGACCGGGCGTCAGCAGGTCGGCCGCAGGGCTCGTGGATCAACAGCGCCGGAGGGCCTGTTTGCTGACCGGCCCAGCGATCACCCCACGCAACGATCGCGGCCAGGACCGGAAACAGATCCCGGCCTTTGCCGGTCAGGTGGTACTCGAGCCGCACCGGGCGGTCCTGGTACCGCCGCCGGCTGACGATGCCGTGTTCTTCCAGCCGCTGGAGGCGGTCGGTGAGGATATTGGGTGCCACGCCGAGGTCGCGGCGCAGGTCCTCGAACCGGCCGACGCCGGCGAACAGATCACGCAGGATCAGCAGGGTCCAGCGTTCACCGATCACATCCACGGTCCGAGCGATCGAACACGCCATCTCGCCGAATGATTGCTTTGGCACCACCCCAGCCTAGTCCATTGTTTTTCGCAAGTGACTCGCCTAGGGTCATGCTCCATGAGTGATGCGCTGAGCAGATTCCTGGTCGCTACCCACGAATGCGATATCGCCGGCATGGTCCGCGAGCTGGCCCCCGATGCGGAACTGCGGTCCCCGCTGTTCGGGGGCATGACTTTCCGCGGACGCGACGACGTGGGTGTGGTGCTGGGGACCGTCTACCGCATCCTGCGCGATCCACGATGGGAGCAGCCGATCGGCACCGGCTCCCACCGGGCCGTGGTCGGCACGGCGCGGCTGGGACGCGCCGAACTGACCGATGCGCTGATCGTGGATCTCGACGAGCAGGATCGCATCACCAGGCTGCGACCACATCTTCGCCCGCTTCCGGCGACCACCTGGTTCATGCTGCGTCTCGGGCCGGCCTTGGCCCGGAATCCGGGGGTGTTACGGCGCGCAGGCGGTGGGGCGCGCACGGCCTGACGGCCCTTGCGCCGGCATCAGCACCTCGGTGAGCGCTGGGTCCCGGGTCCGGCGCAGCATCGCGTTCCGGTTCAGCAGCACGACGAGCACGGCCGCGATCGCGAAGACGTAGTTCTCCCACGGCTGGCCCTCCGGCCAGGCCGGACCGTTCGCCTGGAAATGGAACAGCGCCGGGAGCAGGATGCTACCGCCGGAGGCATTGCCCAGCGGCGTCATCAGGACCGACAGCGCCAGCGCGCCGAGGAAGAACGGACCGAACGACCACGCGTGCTGCTCGGTCCCGGCGAGCGCGAAAGCGGGCAGGTGCCACAACCCCCAGAAGACGCCCACGATCAAGGCCGATGTCAGTGGCGTGTACCGCCGTTGCAGTAATGGCCGGGCCACCCCGTGCCAGCCGATCTCCTCCACCGGCCCGATCAGCAAGGCCGGGATCAGCGCCGCGAAAACGCCATACCACGGCGAGATCGGAAACTCGGTCACCGTACCGTTGAGCGCAGCACTCACGTACTTGCCGACCGGCACCCCGAGCACCAACAGCACCCACCAGATGGCCGGCATCCGCCAGAGCCCGAATCGCCTGAGGAAACTGAGCACGCCACGCACACCGTGACAGCGCCACACCAGCGCCAGGCCGGCGATAGCAGGCGAGTACACGGCCAGGATGAACACCGGATTGTAGTAGGACACAGCGCCGAAGACCGCCTCGACCTGCTCCGTGAACACCAGCAGTACGGCCAGCAGACCCCACCCGATCACGAACGTGAGGGCGAAGAACATCGGTACGGACCGGGTGGTCAACTCGCGTGGCGATCGTCGAACACGGTACGCGGTGAAAGACATCGGAGCGGATCTCCAGGAAGGGTGGCGGCGTTTCGCTGTTCCGCCGGCCACCACGGAAAGAGGTCAACCGGGATGATGACCGATGACCTGCGGGCAGGTGCGGTATCAGGCTAACCAGCACCCGCCCGGCACGAAACGGGTCCACGGGCCGGAATCGTCCGCGGACTTCGTGCTCCATGCACAATCGGATGTGCGGATCGGCGGCCGCGGGGTGGAGGCGCACCGGTCGGCGGAGCCGAGTGTCGCCTCAGTGCGGAATCAGAACCGCGAGCCCCGCGATCACCGCCGGCAGGCCCACCAGGGCGATCAGCCCCTTCGGTGAGAACTGCGCCCGCAGGTGGAAACGGTAGTCGCGCCAGGCCGGGTCGTCCTCGGTGCCGGGAATCAGCACCCACGACGGCCGCCACCAGCAGATGACCAACCAATCGACGACCAGCAGGTCGATCAGGGCGAAGAGCGCGAACACCGTGAAGGCCATGGCGTAGGCGTGCGGGTAGCCGCGAGCCTCGTCGGCGCCCAGCCAACTCCAGGCCGCCAGCAATACCACCGCGAGGAGCGAGATCAGGAACAGCGGCCCGAGAATCCGGCCGCGGACGATTTCGACCCGATCGAACTCGGGCAGCGCGGCACGGATGCTGTCCGGATAATCCTCGGCGAAAGCCGAACGCGCCCAACGCACACAGATCAGCAGCAGAGCCGTCGGTACCAGCAGGCCGCCACCACCGACCAGCAGCGCGTGCTCCCAGAAACCCATCGTCGCCGACCTCCCCGTGCTCGATAAGGGCAGCCTAAGCCAATCGCCCACGCGTGTCAGCACCGTCGATGATGAGCACCGATGGGTCAGCTCACGAGCGCATAGGGTGCTTCCGGCTGCGGTCCGGCACCGTCGTGGGCGGCGATCCATGCATCGTGCATCCACATCTCGGTGCTCCGGCGGCCTTGGCCGGAATCCCAGGTGATATCGCGTTCGAAGGTCTGGACCGCACCTTCGGGGCCGACGATGACCCAGGCGTAGCGGCCGTTGTCGTGGCGCATCTTGACTTTCGTTCCCGCGACGGTCGCGATGGTGCCGTCGGGCAGCGTGAGGTTCTCCTCGTGCCGGTCGACCCATTGGACGGTCAGACCCGCGAGATAGTCGGGTGCCGTTCGGTGCAGGAAATCGCGCGCGATCTCTTCGCTAGCGGAATTGTCGGGCAGTTCGGTGTCGGCGGACAGGGCAAGTCGGGTGAAGCCCACTATGGTGCCGTCGGCGTCCAGCACGACATCGGCGTGCTCGCCGCCGAGGCGGTAGCCATCCGGCTGATAGCGAACGACGGTCACATCACGGTCGTCGTGGCGCTCCGCGCGGACGTCGGCGACATTCCATCCGACCGGAATCTCGAGCCCGGTGCCGTGCAGCGCGGCGGCGGCTCGATCGCCTGCCACTCGGTCGACGACCGGTGTCCTCAGCGTGTGCAATGTGGCGTCCTTTCCCATTCGGGGGCTGTCGGTGCTCGTGGGCTGCGGGGTGGAGTTGAGTGCGAATGCCGTTCCGCCGGTGGCGAGTACGGCGACGATGGCCGCGGCCGACGCGGCGGATTTCAGACGGGACATTGGTCCGTTCCTCCTGGGTTGGTGACGAACTGTGGGATGTGCGACATCGCGGTCGCGATTCCAACGGTTGCGTTGGAATTGAGGATAGATGCGCCGCGCGCTAACTGCAACGTTTGCGTTGGATATGCTTGCCGACCATGGCCTGGAACACCGACGAGACCAAGCGCAAGCTCAAAGAAGCCGCCACCGCGGAGTTCGCCGCCCACGGCGTCGGCGGGACGACCATGGAGCGGATCGCGCGACGCGCCGGGGTCAACAAGGAGCGCCTGTACTCGTACTTCGGCGATAAACCCCGGCTGTTCGCAACGGTGCTGGCCGACGAACTCAACAAGGTCGCCGCGGCAGTGCCGCTCGACAACCTCGACGGCCCCGAATCTGTCGGCGACTACGCCGCCGCCGTGTACGACTACCACGCCGAGCATCCGCACCTGACCAGGCTGCTGCTGTGGGAGGGTCTGCTCGGCTTGCCCCAGGTGCCAGACGAGGAATCCCGCACCGAGTACTACCGCGCGAAGGTCGACGCCTTCGCCGGTGCGCAACACCGCGGCGTGATCGGCACCGGGCTCTCCGCCGCGGACCTCGCGTTCTCGGTCCTAGCCCTTGCCGGCTGGTGGTACGCGGTTCCCCAACTGGCCCGCATGATGCACGCCGGCACAACGGATTCCGCCGAATCGACCCGCGAGGCGGTGCGACAGGCCGCCATCCGCCTGGCCCGCTGATCGAATGGTTCGGTCAGCGTGCGACGCGGCTTTCGAGAAGTTCTCGCGCTTGGTTGGGACGCGCATTGGTGATCCAGACGTGTGCCGAGCAGACCAGCCTCCGGGATGACACCTTCGTCCCTTCCGTCAGGCTGATCCTCCGTCAGGCTGATGTCGGGTGGAACACGAACCCCAGGCGCGCCACGGTGTCGGCGATCGCCGCCTAGCTTGCGCCCGGTTTCGGGTAGCCGTCGACGTACTTGCTGGCCTTGCGGTGTCTCTCGGTGACAATGCCGTCGATCATGCATTGCCGATCCCGCACGCTGCTACTCCTCGTCATCACTCAGATCGATTCCGGATAAGGCAGTTCACAGCGGCGGTCGCTGCTCCAGTCTCCTGCCTGAAACGACGTTGCGCGGTAGTCGATCGGTGGTCTGCCGTACTCCACGGCACCCTCATCACGCTCAGCCGCCCATGAAACAACCAGTGGCGCTAACCGCGCTCGCAGTTCGCTCGAATCAACCCCGGCCAGAACTGGATCCGATCATGCCCGCACAACACCGGCACCGGAAGGCCCCGACCAGCTCGGATAACGCGCTAAGCGCGACTTTCTCGTCACTGGACCCGATATGCCCACACGGCATTGCGACTCTCGTTGACTACCTCCCGTGCAGCACGACCGGAAAGCGGCGATGGCCGTTGGATATGAAGCCCGGCGTCGTGCCGAGCTCCTCTCCGGTGGCGAGGGCCATGGTCGGGATCGCGCGAAGATCTCGGGGATGGCGATCTGTGCCTCCAGCCGTGCCAGCGGCGCGCCGAGACAGTGATGGGCACCGTGGCCGAAGGCCAGATGGTCTCGGGCGGTCGCGCGGAGCGCTGCGGTCTACGACGAGAACGCGAGGGTGTGGATGTTGACCACCCCCTCGGGGAGATCCCGGACCAAGGTAGTGGTCCGGGCTATCGGCCAGCTGCACCGCCCGTACCGTCCGGACGATATCCCTGGGGTCGACGAGTGCCGGGTCGGGCGATTCACTCCGCTGATCGTGACGAATGGTCGGCCACGCCCGAGCTGGGCGGGCGTGTGGCCGTGGTCGGCACCGGGTCCTCAGCGGGGGTACCCGGCGCCCATCGTCTTCAACGGGCCGCGTTGAGCGTCCCTGGTGACCAGCTTCTTGCTCCGATGATGCAGGGCGGCTGGACGGTACGCCCGGCCGAATAGTTGGCGCGGGCACACCTGCGTCGCCACTCTTCAGGACAACCCGGTTTGGCGTCCCCAGCGACTCGAATCTCGGCCTGACCGCACCGCCGCCGGTGCCGGATGCGCCGACAGCGAGTCCGGCGCAGTGGGTGCCGGCCGCCGAGACGCGGTGATTCCCCCGCTACCGCAGCCGCGGCCGCGGATTCGGACCGTCATCGTGCCCGAGGCGAGTCCGGACGCTGGGTCCGATGAGGCCGACGAGCCCGCAGTCGAGGCTCCCGCGACGGTGCTGACGCTGGCGGAGCAAGGCAAGATCCACATCGGCACAAAGCTTTTCAATGCTCCGGCTGGGACGGACCTGACCATGGTAACGCCACCAGCGACCGATGCCGCCCGATTCCCCGCGTGTCCACCGGTCCTGGTCGTCACGCCCCGGGGGAGAGCTGACCGGGTTGATCGGTCCACTGACCATTTGCGCCACCAGTGAGTAGATATGGGTGTGCTTGTACTTCCTCACGTCTGTTTGTCGGTGCGCTGGTTGATGATGATGGTGGTGGACTCACGTCGTATTCATCTGGCCACCAAGGGGATACCGCGTGCTGCGCACCGGTTGGCACCGGGCTGATGCCCACGATCGAATGTGAGGGATTCGATGACCGCTACCGACTGTCCGGCCCGCCGCGGCCAGCCCTGGACCGCCGAGGACTACGCGCTGTTGTTCGATGCGCTCGCCCGTGGTCTCGATGATGACGATGTCGCCGACTTTTGCGATCGCACGGTGACCGGTGTCCGGACGCGGGCGCGGTGGCTGCTCGATGACGCGTATGCGTCGGGCGCGGCGTTGGGGGCGCTGCGCAGGATGGCGACAGCGCCGGATTTCGTGTGGGAGGACTTCGTCCGGGAGGCTCACGAGCGGCATGGGCTGCCGCTGTGGGGCGCGGCGGCCGATGAGGTCTTGGTCGCGGGGTGGTCTGCGGTGCGGCCGCCGACAATGGCCGCGTTGACCGCGCGGTGGGGGGTCGACGAGCGCGATATCGCTCGCCGGTGCATCCGGTTGCGGCTGGCTGAGCATGTCGGCGAGGTCGTCGACCGTTTCGGTGCCGCGGCCGGGGGAGAGCTGGAGGTCCTGGCGCGGCTGGCGCGCTCGGCGGTCCCGATCGGGGTGTTGACCGTCACCGATGGGGCGGGAGCGGTGGTACACCAGTCGCTGCATCCGAGCCTGCGCGCCGCGCTCGCCGCGCTACCGGGGCTGCGCTTCACCGAGGAGGTCGAACCGGTGGCGTGGGCGGCCGCCCTGCGCGCTGTCGGGGAGGGCCACACCCGGGTCCTGCGCACCGGCGTGTGGGGTGAATGGCCCGAGGACCTCGCCGCGAGCGCGGACCCATCTGGTCCGGCTCAGCCGGTGCGGCGCGGGTGGCGCAGGCTGCTCGGACGCGAATAGGTGTGGTCCAAGTCCGCGAATATCGTTGCGTTCCGGGCGTTCCGGCCGTCAACCCCGGCGGTGCACCACGCTCCCGACAGTGCCAGCGAGTTCGCACAGCTGCTACCGTCGCTGGCGCACGGCAAGATCGACATGGGGGGCCGCATTGAACGCGGTACACCTGCATCGAAAGGCGGTGCGGTGCATGATGATCCGGCCACTAGCCGCTTCGGTGCTCGCGTTGCTCACGATGGTCGCAGGTTGCGGGCAGGATCAGGCCGGCGGGGGATCCCAGGACCGTTCGCCGGTGTTCTGTGACGCCGGTAGCTGTGGCGCGCGTGGCGAGGTCCGCTGGCAGATCCCGCTGTCAGGCCCCTACAAGCTGTCGGGGTATCAGGTTGTCTCCGGGGTCGTCGACGCCGCCGGGACGTGGGTGAGCCTCGCCGAGGACGACACCTCGGTGTTCCTGTTTCTGGCCGACCGGTCACCGCGGTGACCTCCACACAGATAGGTTGGAAGCCTTGACTTTCCGTGCAGTGATCTTCGATATCGGAGGCGTTCTCGAAGTCACCGAAGTGATGGATTTCGACATCGAGTGGGAACAGCGACTCGGTCTCGAACGCGGTCGGATCCTCGGCCGCCTCGCCGACGTCAGGCCAGCCGGCTCCATCGGCACCATCACCGAGTCCGCATTTCGCGACGCGATCATCGAGCGTCTCGAGATCGAACCTCGCACCGCTGACGAACTCATCGCCGACATCTGGCGGCAATACCTCGGAGTCGCCAACGACGAGTTGATCGCCTACGCGAAGACACTGCGGCCTGCCTATCGGACCGGCATCATCAGCAACAGCTTCGTCGGCGCCCGCGAACGAGAACAACGCTCCTACGGGTTCGAAGACTTGGTCGACGACATCATCTATTCCCACGAAATCGGCATCGCCAAGCCCGACCCCCGAATCTATGCCATGGCCTGCGACCGGCTCGCCGTCGATCCGCAACAGGTCGTGTTCATCGACGACGCGCAGATCGCGCTCGACGGTGCTGCCGCGGCCGGAATGACCACGATCCACCACACCGACAACGCGACCACGATCACCACACTGAAAACGCTGTTGCACAACGCAAAAAGATGAATGGGCCAACTTCGATGGCAGAACATTGAATCCGCGCTGCCATCCAAAATGGCCCGCCGCAGGCCGGGGGCTTAAAGCCAGGCCAGGAGCACTGGCGCAGGACAGTGGAATATGACGTCATGTCCTCGGCGCGTCAGCCGGTACTGGTAGTTCGCGCCTTCTAATGTCCGTCTGACCGAACGGGAAGGACACATCGATGGCCTGGTTCACCCTCATGCCCGACGTTCCCGCCGACAATGCGGACAACACCTGGGACAACACGACCGACCCGCCCACCCTGGTCAGTGTGGTCTTCTCCTTCGTCGCATCGGTCGAAACTGAACTGTTCTCGTCCGGGCTCGGTGGAATTCACGGGGTCACCGAGCCGCTCGCCGAGGCGTTGGCCGCGACCGATTTCATTGGGTATCGACTGGTCCCGGCCACCGGTGAGCGTTCGATCTATTACCAGGATCGCGCAGAAATCGGCGGCGGGGATGTCGGACCTGATCCGCTCACCATCCCCACCACGCTGTTTGCCCTTGAGATCCACGGTCGAGGCGGTATCGACGACTTCGCCGAGACGCGAAGGCTTGTTCTGTCCGAACGCGCCACGGACTTTCTATGTGCGCGCGACCCGGGACTGTCGGCTCTTCGGGGCGAGATCGACGAGACCGGTCGCATGAAGGGTTCGATTTCCGATATCTTCAGAGGAATCGGTCCTCGATGATCGGCAGGTAAAGGCGGTTGATCGTGTGCCGTTGGCTTGCGAAGCACGAGAACAGCACCTGCTCGAGCGGACTTGTCGGCTTCTTCATGAAGGCCTCCGGGAAGTCGGGCTGTTGTCGCCTGCGGAGGCGAGCGCCGATGCCTGTCGAGTGGGTCCGGGAGCACGGCGAGCGGCGCAGGAGGAGATGACGCTTTCGTTCCTTACTGCGTGATCTGGAAGACCGGGTAATCCGCGGCGATGTGCTGCCAGTCCGTGAGGGGCGCGTCGCGCCCGGCCGGGATATGCGGCGCGCGCCCGGCGCTATCTGGACATAGCGCCGCCGGATGGGAGGTCGGCAAGCCTGCGCGACCGAGCTTGTCGCGCGTGCACTCGCGTCAGCTGTTATCGGTTTTTCCGCTCGACCAGATGCCGACCAGGCGGGCGATCACGATGGTGAGGAAGAGTGTGCCGAGGACGGATTCGAAGGTCGCCAGCGACCTGGCCCACGGGGTGACGGGAAGGATGTCGCCGTAACCGAGAGTCGCGAGGGAGACGTAGCTGTAGTAGACGAGTTGCTGCCACTGTGGCGACTCTCCCGGAGTGACGGGATCGGTGAAGCTGCCGGGGTGCAGTATCTCCATCGCCGCGCACAGTGCGCCGAACAGTCCGCCGAGGACGAGATAGACGATGACCGCGCCCATGATCAGCTCACTACCGACGCGGGAGCCGGCGCGGAAGATGAAGCGTAGCAGCGCCACGATCAGTGCGGACATGAACGACGCCACCGAGAACAGCATGGCGAGCGTGGCGCTCCGGCTGTGCTGATCGATCGAAAACCACGCCGCCAACACGATGAAAACCACACCGAGGACCAGTGTCGGCAGAACGTGCTGGTTGTCGTCACGTACGACCGCGATGCCGAAGAACACCATGCCCGCGTAGAGCAGCATGTACAGAGCGGTCTGCCATTGCCCGTACAGCGTGAACGGATATCCGAACTGCAACGCGACCACGAATGCCAGCAGCAGTGCGGAATTGCGTGGGCGCTGCTCGTCGCGCAACGGTGCGAATCGTCGGCCGACCATGGCGACATCAAATCACCGGATGGTGGCAAATCTGCTGCTATCGTCCGGGTGTGTCCGACGATTCGACAACGCGAGGCGTGCTGCGGCCGCGCGGCGCCCACCCAGGCGTCGGAGCCATCGAACTGTTCTTCGACCTGGTGTACGTCTTCGCCATCATTCAGCTGTCTCATTTCCTGCTCGAGGAACTCACCTGGGAGCAGGCGCTACGTACGGGCGTGCTGTTCGCGGCGGTGTGGTGGGGGTGGAATTACACGGCGTGGGCGATGAACTGGCTCGATCCCGAACATGTCGTGGTGCGCTGCCTGCTCGCGGTACTCATGCTCGCGGCGCTGGTCATGGCGGTGGCGATACCCGAGGCGTTCACCGAGCACGCCGGGCTGTTCGTGGGTGCGTACCTGTTCCTGCAACTCGTGCGCAGCCTCTTCATGGTGTACGCCTTCCGCCGGGATCCGGTGATGCGCCGCAACTACACGCAGTTGCTGGCCTGGAGTGTGATCGCGGGCGCGGTGTGGGTGCTCGGCGCCGTGCTGCCCGACGACGTGCGCCTGATCGTGTGGCTGGTGGCGGTTCTGATCGACTATGCAGCACCGCGATTGGGGTTCTGGCTGCCCGGAGTCGGCGCCTCGGACATGTCGACCTGGCCGCTGGCCGAGGGACATCTGGCGGAACGCAATCGGCTGGTCTTCATCATCGCGCTGGGCGAGTCGATTCTCATCCTGGGCACGACGCTCGGCGGTCTGGACTGGACGCCCGCGGTGACGGCGGCGACGGTCGTCGGCTTCTCGACCATCCTCCTGCTCTGGTGGCTGTATTTCAGCTATCGCCTGGGCAATGCGGAACACGAGGAGGCGCCGACCGTCGAAGCCACCCGGCAGGCACGCGGCGCCTACGCCTACGCGCACGCGCTGATGGTCGGCGGGGCCATCGTGGTCGCGGTCGGTATCGAACTCGTGCTCGCTCACCCCGGCGACCGCGCGGGATGGGCCACGGCGGCGGTGATCCTCGGTGGGCCGGCCATCTACCTGATCGGCAATATCATCTTCAATATGTCGCGCTACGGCCGTACGGCACGATCGCGCATGGTCGCCCTCGCCGCACTGGCCGTACTCCTCCCGATCGCACCGCGGCTTCCGGCCCTGGTCGTGGGCATCCTCGTCCTGGCGGTCCTCGCCGTACTGGGGGCCGCGACCGGCGAATTGCGGTCCCACGACGACGAAGTCGGCATCGGCGACACCGCGCGCTGAGTCGATCGGGACGGCGCGCCGTGGGCGGCGGTGGCATCGGAGCACACCGCCGCTGCCGCTCCAAGCGGCGTGCGTTCGGTCCGAGGGCCGGTCAGAACGCTGTCCGCACGGCGGCGAGCAGGTTTTTGGCGGGTTGGGTCAGCGGACCCAGCGTGTCGGGGGCGAGCGGTGGCATCGCGTCGATCGCGGCGTCGAGCGAGGTGATCGCACTGCCGGTGTCGGGGCCGATAGCGGTGAGTGCGTCCGCCGCTACCGGTGGCGAATCGGTCTGGGGCGCTGGAGTATTGACGACGGGGTCGGCCGTATGGGTGGAACCCGGGTCGGTGCCGGAGCCCAGTTCGCCGCCGATGGTTCCGCCGATAACGGCTCCGCCGACGAGGCCGGCCACATCCACCGGGATGGCTACCGCCAACCCGCCGAGCAGGCAGCCCGCCAGCCCGCCCACCGCAGCACCGACCGGGACGCCCGCGCCGACGGTCGGGAGTCCGCCGATGACGCCACCGGCCACCGCGCCGACGGCCGCGCCCACGCCGCACCCCACGATCTCCAAGGGGAAGACGACGACCTTGCCGATCACCGCGCCGATGACCGCTCCGGTCGCGGTGGAGGCGGCGCGGCGGTCGGACTCGTTGCGGGGGAAGCCGATATCGTCGTAGGCGGTGGCGATCTGCCGCTGCGCATCGTCCAGATAGTGCTGCGCTCGCTCCCGCAGCCCGGGGTCGATGCCCGCGGGCAGGGGGACGGTCCGGGAACCGACCCGCACGTGGTTGGGATCCTGTGCCGGAGCAGATGTCGGATCCGCGTCGAGGCCGGACGCGACGGGCCGGGGGAGCTCCGGATGCTGCGGTGCGGCCGAAGCGACACCGGGGCCGTACGCGAAAAGCGCAGGAACTGCGATCAAGACGGTGTAGGCGCGCAGGTCTGACATCGACACATCCCCTCGATCCGGCGGATCACCGTCGGGCGGATCCGCGTCCGTGACGGCCACGCCGACCGTGATCCTACTCCGAACGCACCGCCCACCAACTCGATTCGCGATGACGTCGCACTCACGATCGTGACGACAGTGTTACGAGTTGACGACGGTGTGCGGCACCGAGCGTTCGGTTCGGCCGTCGTGACTAGCATCGCTGGTACGCATTGATCGGATGAGTTCTGGAGCGGGTGGGGATGGCGATGGAACCACCGCGGCTGTCGGGCACCCGCCCGTTCACCGGGTGGTTTCTGGAACATCTGCTCGCCCGGCCGCAGGGCAATGATATGGATTCTCCGATCGTGATCGCGGTTGGCCCGCGCGGCACCGGAAAGACCGCTCTGCTGAGCGAGATTCGATATCGCTGCCGGGAAATACCGTACGTGTACGTGGATTTCGAGCACCGCGAGGCGGAACCGAGTGAAGTGCTTGGTGAACTGGCGTTCGGGCTGAGCCGCCACCGGTCGCAATTCGGTCGGCTGGCCTTTCCGCGACTGTGGCTGTGCCTGCTGGTCGTCGGCAGCTCGATCCATACCGATGCCGATGATCGTCGGCGTGCTCTCGATGGGCTGCGACAGGTCGTCGCGGGAAGTCCGTCGATCGAACGCAACCTCGGCACGATCACACAACTGGTGGAATTCGCCGGCGAGGTGGCGTCGGGCGGGTCGGGGCTACCGCCCTGGGCTTCGTCGGCCAGCGGGTGGCTGCTGCGCGGTCTGGGTTGGTTCGACCGGCGGCGGTTGCTACGGAACATCGGCAGGCTTCCCGCCATCGAGGGCGGCGCCGAAGACGCCCTGATAGATCTCGCCCGGTGGTCGCACGGCGAAGGCGAAGCCGAGCGAAGCGAGGTCGACACCATCTTCTGCGAGGCGTTCCTCAGCGATCTCCGGCACGCCTACACGGGGCTGAATCGAAGCAGGCGAACACTCAATTGCGTTGTCCTGCTGGACAATGTGCATACGGCCACGGGTCGGAAGTTCCTCTCCGCGCTCGAACGCACCCGATACCGGTCGGATGCGGAGAGTGATCCGATGGTGGTATTCGCGACGAGTCGGGCCTGGCTTCCGCGGTGGAGCGAAGGCTGGCACCATCCGGGCAGCCAGCTGTCTCACGGCCCACGGCATCCACCGACGCATCGGACCGGTGGGCTGCACATGCCCGCGCCGCGGATGCTCACCGATATCGCCACGGACTGGCAGGAGCATAGTGAATCGGCTCTCTGCCCGTGGTCGCCCTGGTACCTGGTCGATCTCGGGCGGTTGGCGCCGGAACAGATCGCCGATGTGGCGGCCGCCCGCGGCTTGCGTCCGGACGCGACCCTCGTCGGTTTCGTGCATCGATTGACCGACGGACATCCCGGTGGCGCGATCGACGTGCTCGGTGCGGCGTCGAACTCCGGCTACCGGGAACAGCCGACGCGGCTGCGGCAGGTCTTGACCCTGCGCGTGCCGCCCGCTCACACCGACTCCGAGCAGCCGCCGCCCACCGTGCTCGAGCAGGCACGCGAGCAGCTGCTGCGGGACTTCGACCCTGCCGCCGAACGCCGCGATCTGGTCACGGCGAGCGCGGCGCACACCATCGACATGCTGTACGAACCGGAGCTGCTGGACTCCGCGCGTCCGGACGCGGCCGCGCTGGTGGAGAAGTTGCGAAACCTGTTGTGGATCCGGGAACAAGCCGGTGCCGGGTTCCGCGTCAATCCCTGGCTGCGTCGAATCCTGTTGACCGAGTTGTCTTCGCGGGCAGCGGACGATCCGCGCGACTGGGTCGGCACCCACTCGATCTGCCGTGACAGCCTCGAGCGGCGGGATCGTGCGGCGGAGGCCCGCTACCACGACCTTGCCCTGGAGAATGTGCCCGCCGTGGTCGCCTACCTGCGCAGGCCCTTCGACGCACCGGGCACCGAGTTCGACGTCGCGGCCGCGACGGCGTGGCTGGCTGATCTGGACCTCATCACCTCCGCGCCGAACCGGCTCGCGACCGATGTCACGCCGATCGACCAGATCCAGCGGATGGTCGGCGAGCCGCACGACGAATTGGGCAGCAGCCTGGGCTGGTTGACCGCGGCGCTCTGGATCGCGAACGATCCGCTCGGCGATCCGGACGCGACCCTGCATGCCATGATCCGCAGCGAGCTCCAGCATTTGGCGATCGGGCGGGGCAGCGGATCCATGGTGCTCTACGAGCGTGCGGAGAGATACCGATGAGCGGTCGAAGCGAACCGATAGTGCCACCGCGGCCGCCGTGGCACCGGTGGGCGTGGATCGGCGGCGCAACCGTGCTGGTGGTGATCGCACTGGTCGCGGCCTTCGTGGTGGTTCCGGCGGTGCGGGAGGCGCTGCGCAGTTGCGGGCCGGGCGTGACGCGCACCGGCGAATCCGGTGAATGCACGGGCGTGACCGACGGCAGTTACGTCTTCGATCCGGAACTCGAACACGTGCAGCGACTGATCCACGCCGAGAACCAGGACGTCGCCCGCCGGGACGAGAATCATGTCAGCGTGGCGGTCCTGCTGCCGATGACGCTGCGCCCGGGGGACACGGTGACCATGCCCTGGGTGCGCCATCAGCTGCAGGGCGCCTACCTCGCCCAGCACACCGCCAATCACGACGTCGGCGCGAGCGGCGGCCGTCCGCTGGTCCGGCTGCTGCTCGCCAATCCCGGTAGCGGACTGCGGGATTGGCGGCGGGTGCTCGGTGAACTGCACCGGCGCACGGACGGCGATCGGATCGTCGCCGTCACCGGAATAGGGCTGAGCACCGAGAACGCCCGCGCGGCAATGGAACAGCTGTCCGAGTCGCGGATGCCCATGTTCGCCTCCACCCTCACCGCGGACGACCTGACGGGTATCCGGGGTTTCGTCCGAGTGTCACCGACCAACTCCACACAGGCGCGCGCCGTCGCGGACTATCTGAAGCCGCAACACCGTACGGCCCTGCTGGTGCAGGACCGAAACCCCCGCGACCATTACCCGCAGACGCTCGCCACCGCGTTCGCCGAGGGCTTCGTCGATGCCGGACACCGGCTCGCGGCCCCGACGGAGTGGTATCTGTCCGACGCCGGCAGCGTCGCCAACACGTTCTCCCTCATGCTGCCCAACATCTGCGCCGCCAAGCCCGATGTGTTGTACTTCGCCGGTCGCGGCGCCCATGCGACGCTGCTGATCAAGGCGCTGGCGGAGCGCCAGTGCAGGGACGTGCCGATGACCGTCGCCACCGCCGACGATCTGTCGCAGTACGCCGCACAGGACGATGCGCTCCGCCGCGCACTGGAGAGCGGTGTCCGGGTCGTCTACACCGGGCTGGCACACCCGCGAGCGTGGCAGGTGCGGCCGGAGGATTTCAGCGCGGGAGCGATGGCCAAGTTCACCGACTCCTGTGATACGTGCTATCCCACCCTGTTTCCGGGGGACTCACTCGACGACGGGGTCGCCATCATCGCCTACGACGCGGTGCAGGCGGCCGCATGGTCGATCCGCAGCGCGGCCGGTGACACCGTGGCCGACGTCGGCGCGACCGATGTATTGCAGGTCATGAACAGGCTGCACGGCCGGTCCGCGATCAGCGGCGCCGGCGGCCCGATCGCCTTCGACGAGGTGGGAAACCCGATAGGCAAGCCGATTCCCGTGCTCGAGCTGCGAGTGGATGCGGGTCCGGGATTCGCGGGGCTGAGCTGGCCCGACAGGTGAGTCGGCCGGGTTACGCACCACGGCCGTGACCCGGTCCGCCTCCGCCACCGAGCTTCGATTCACCCTGATATTCCACAGAACTGGGGCGTGGCGGGTGCTAGCAGACAGCAGTTCATTAGTGCTGCGCGACAACGATATTCGCTCCTACGGCCGAGAGCGTGACAGTGTACGCTACTGAGGTTCGTCAGCTCGAAGGGAAGTTCTGTGCAGCTCGTAGCCGCGCTCGGCGTATCCGCCATCTCCGCTTTCGGATTCGTCCTGGTCGCACCCACCACCGCAACCGCCGCGCCCGCGCGTGCGGCGCAATGCCACGCCTCCTACGACCCGTGCCTGCCCGTCACCAGTGATGTGGATTGCGAGGGCGGCAGCGGCAATGGGCCGGTCTACACCGGGCGGGTTCGCGTGATCGGGCCCGACGAGTACGGCCTCGATCGCGACGGGGACGGCATCGGCTGCGAATAGGGGGCGGAGGTCGCGTCCGCTTCGACTGCGACCGAACTCCAACGGCGAACGGTCACCCGGTCCCGAGGAACTTCCAGCTCATCGCTCCGGCTCGGTAGTCTCTGCCGAATCGCGCTCTGCGTGCGCGGCTTTCGACTCGGCGGTGCAGCCGATGGACGAGAGAGGAAAGTTCGTGCACGACGGCTACGCTGTTCCGCCGAAGGGGTACACGCCGATCCGGGGTTGGCCGCACTCGATGCGTCTGAGCGCGTGGTATGCGGTCTTCGGTGTGGTGCTCGTGGTCGTGGGCGTATTCGCCGGCAGGCCACTGGGCACGACGCTCGCGGCGGTCGGTGTCATGATCGTGCTGGCGTGGATGCTGCCACGTCGAACGACGGTGGAGATGGGTTCGAATCCACCGGTTCTGCGCGCGCAGCGGCTACGCGACCCGCAACTCATCGCGGTGCTGTCGACCGCCGGGGTCGGGGTCGCCTTCCTCGACACGGGGCTGTACGAGGGGGGAGCGCTCTTCGTCGTTGTCGGAGCGGTGCTCGTCGCGCTCACGGCATATGCGATCGTCCAACGGCTGGTGGTGGTGCGTGCTTACTCGATGACGTTCTCCCCGGCGAGTCTGATCATCACCGGCGGGTCGCTGGTACACGAATTCGATTGGGAGGACATCGAAGACGTCGAGCTGATCCGTCGGCCGTGGGCGTCGCGGGAAGCCTCGCTGAAGTTCAGGTGCCGAACGGCCCGGTCCGAGGTGTCCCGCAACGGTCCGATCGAGCGATCCGGCGCGTGGGGCCGACAACTACGCCCGTCCGTCTGGATCATCAACACCGTGAGCTGGTCGGTCGACCCCAACGGCCTGCTGTCGACGGTCCGCTACTTCCTCGACCACCCCGACCGGCGCACGGTCAGCTCCGGGGAACTGGCGGCGATGCTGGAATCGGACGAGCCGGAGTTCGAGCTGTGGTGACCGATCGAGCCGAAGAAGTGCGGTGGTGGAAGCGATCCGAGCGGAGGATCCTCGCAGATCCGCGCATGTTCACGGTCAGCGCGGACGCGTACCGGTGGGCCGAGACGTGGGTGGTAAGTGAGCTGAGAACCCTTCCACTGCACGAGGATTCGTTACAGCGCTGGAGTGTCGCGTTGGGCTTGCCAAACAACCCCTACCGGTTCTCCTTCGAGACGGTGATCAACGCGGTGCTTCGTCGCGCAGTCGGTGACGGGGTCATTGCCGTACCCGAACCGGGGGTTGTCAGGAGCAACGGCAGTTTCCGCGACCCGGTCACCGAAGTGACCATCGGTCTCTCGTTCGGCTTCGTGTCCGAACGTACCGACTGCCTGACCGTTTCCAGCCCTCGGCCCCTGATCTACGCAGATCTCGATGCTCGGCCGGAGCGCGGTGCGGCAGCGGTGGTCGCACTCCTCGATAATGTTTCGGAGATACTGCGCGCGCCTCGCTACCCCATAGGCCCGCTCAGGTGGTCTCCGGGTGGGCACGTTCGTACCAGGTGCACCAACCGCGATGTGCGGCTAGCCTTGCGGGCCGATGGATACGCCGCGCCGCCCACTGCTCTTCCTCGACGTTGACGGCCCGCTCATACCCTTCGGCGCGAAACCCGAAGGCACCCGAGCAAGTTCGTCCGTCCGAGACGAACTCGATATCGTGCTCGCCAGGTCGGCACGTCGCCCCTGAGCGGGGCGACGACGCAGAAGCTGGATTGTCTCGTCTGTGTGGACGTCTGTCCTCGGGGTCGCTAGCCCGCGCAGCGCTCGCGCAGGGTGTCCACGCCGGGGCCGGTGAGGTCGTCGCAGTAGGCGGACCGACCGGCCATCGCCATGGTCAGCGCGAGCGTCGTGCCGCTCACCAGGGGGCCGGTTCCGGTGGCGAACGGGCCGTCGCTGGCTTCCAGGCGGAGTCCCTCGATCGTGCTGCGGCTGGTGACCGTGAAGTCCCGGCTCGCGTAGAAGCGCGCGACCTCGGTGGCTGCTTCGACCGAGGGCTCGCGAGGCATACCCAGCGGGCGGCGGATGTCCTGCGCGTGCACGACCACCTCACCCAGCCAGGCCGCCGTATGCCCCGACGCGGCGGTGGTGCTGGTGACCACCGCCCGGAACCGCGCCAAGGTCTCCGCGGGGGTCGCACCCCGATGCTCGGCCAGCCGCCGCGCATTGTGCTCATCGAAATCGAACCGGACACCGACGACACTGCGCAGCCACCGGAACCGCCCGATACTCGCCGCCGCGGTGAGGTGGGCGACAACCTCCTCCACGGTCCATTCCCCGCACAGCGACCGCTCGGCCCACCGCGCATCGTCCAACTCGGCGAGATCATCGGCCAATGCCGCACGCTCGGCGTGGGCCATGGCCCACAGCTCGTCACGGGTAACCGGCTTCGTCACGCGAGGCAACCTCCTGGTTCGTCGCTGCCGCCAGTCGACAGCGCGGGCGGGACCCATCGACCGCACGGCACGATCGCAGGCCATCGCTGTACCGACGACACGGGCCGCGAAAAGTCATCGGTCGGGTCCCTGCGGCCCGTGCGCGGCACCCTGCACAGGCGGGCCACAGGCACGCCTGCGGCGGAACGGCACTCTTCCAGCACGGTGGGGCGAGAGGTTCGCCCACGCGGATGCTGATCCGGCTGCTCGCGCCCCGGAGGCCGGTCCAGCGGCGGGTGTTGGTGTAGTCGCGCAGGCCACGGGGATACCGCCGGGTCGGCTCGGTGCCATGGCGTTCGATCCGGTACGGCCGCGAGAGCGGGACCGGGATGCGAATTTCCGAACACGGCTCGTACGCCGCGAGTTAGCATGTCGCACCGACCGACTCGACAGGTGCGGAGGTGGGGTGTGGGGACCGATCAGACGCTGTTGCACCGCTTCGTGCTGAATCAGCTGGAGCGAGCGGGACTCGATCGGGAGCGGATGATCCGGGAGTGCGGCGTGCCCGGGTGGGCGTTGTCCGGGGACGGCGTGCACGTTTCCAGCGAGACGTTCTGGCGGTTGTGGGAGATCGGGGCGCGCTGGCTGGACGACCCGGATGTGGCGCTGCGGGTGGCCAGCCGCTACGAGCTGAAGGCAACCCGGCTGTACGACTATCTGTTCGTCAGCGCGCCGACGGTCGGCGCGGGACTGGCGACATGCGGCCCGTATGTCGCCGCGGTGACCACCAACCACCGGTTCGATGTCGTCGACGGTGACCGCGGCCCGACGCTGCGACTCGATATGGTCGACGGCGGGGAACGCGCGCGAGATCACACGCATCTATGGGGATTGACCGCCGTATTGACCCGAGCCCGACGGGTCGTCGCGGCCTCCCTGGACCCGATCGTGGTATCGCTGCGGCAGCGCGCACCCCGTCGCCTGGACCTCTATCGCGAGGTGTTCGGCGACGCCCGGCTCGAATTCGGCGCGGATGCGGACGCGCTGACGTTCCGGGCCGCCGATATGGAATTGCCGCTCACCACCGCCGATCCGGAGCTGGCCGCGGTACTGCGACCACTGGCCGAGGCCCTGCCGCCACCGCCGCCGCTGGCGGCGGCCTGGCCGGAGCGGGTAGCGGTGGCGATCGCGGAAGTGTTCGACAGCGGGGACGTCTCGTTGGAGGCGGTGGCGCGCCGCCTGGCCACCAGCCCGCGCACCCTGCAACGCCGCTTGGCCGAAGCGGGGACGACCTGGCGCCGGGAGCTGGATCGCGCTCGCCATGCCCGCCTCACCGCGGCGGCGGCCGCGGGCCCGCTGAGCCGCAACCGGCAGGCCCGCCTGCTCGGCTACGCGGACGCCGCATCCATGCGCCGCGCGACGCTGCGCTGGGCGGTGGCGAACCGGACGCCTGTGGTCGCCGGGCCGGAACCGCAGCTAGACCCTGAGATGGCTGGCGGCGAGGGTCCAGAACAGCGATGGCGGCATGCCTTCGAGATCCCAGCTCCCGGCGATCGCACGTGAGGTCGCGACCAGCCCCGGCACATCGAAATCATCGCGAGTCGCCGTACCTTTGGCCTCCAAGGCCGTGATCACGTAGGCGACGGCGCTCTCTCGGGTGTGGGGCACGGTATCTCCAATCACATGTCGACGGGCCACGGTGAACCGCTGATGAGGATGTCCTACAACTGATTTCGCTCCAAGATCACAACGGCGCGACGCTGTGCCGCGCGTACCGACTGCCACTGTCGCAGGGGCTCCCGGCGGGCGGCCAGAGCCGAACGCGCCAATCTCCGGCAAACGCGCCAACTCACCGGCGGGGAAGTCCGGTCGAACGCATTCGGTCGTTCTGCATCGTCGGTCATGGTCCGGGCCGCCCGGTGTCGACGGCGCGGCGTGCTGTGTCAATTGCCTGGACATTGCGGTGTTCTACTCGGCCGTCCAGTTTTTGGAGTGTGCCGTGCCTCGCGCACAGGTGGCGGACAAACCGGTTCGGTGGCTCTGGAACCGCTGCTCGGATGCGCGGCGCTACGCGGTGGTGTTGCTAGTCGCTCGTTGGCGGTGCGCGCAGCAGACCTGACCGGTAATATCAATCGTCGTTATTGAAATGCGCTGCAGTCGAAAGAATCTGGTATGCCGTGCCGTCGATCCGGCCCAGCGGCTCGCTCGATCTCGACGGCACGATACGGCACTGCGCAGGGAGGAATCCGCTGTGGCGAGATCGAATCGGCACACGAGCCCGGCAGCGCTGACCGCTCGTCGTCCGGTTTCGGGCACGGGGCAGGTCCGCCGGTAGCTCCCCTGCATCACAGAGGCCACATAGCTCACCTTCCGCTTCCATCCATGCACCCTCGACAGGAGAATCCTGCAGTGCAGCACTTCGTCCACACGGAGCACGACGACACCCCGACCCTGTCGGTCGAGCAGCTCGGACCTCGGGTCCCGCTCTACACACCCGAGTTCGCCGCCGACCCGCATGCCACCTACCGCGAGATGCGTTCGCGATACGGCACTTTGGTGCCGGTCGAAATCTGGCCCGGGATATCGGCCACCCTGGTGATCGGCTATCACACCGCGGTCCGCATCCTCCACGATCCAGAGCACTTCTCCGCTGATCCGCGGCCGTGGCAGAAGACCGTGCCGGCCAACCTGCCGATCATGCCGATGATCGAATGGCGTCCGAACGCGCTGCGCACCAACGGCAACACCGTCAACCACACGCGCTACCGCGAAGCGACCAACGCCGCGCTGGCCGGGGTCAACCTGCACGGACTGCGCGCTCAGGTGGAAAGACACGCGGTGGAGATCATCAACGGCTTCTGCGTCGACGGTTCCGCGGACCTGCTGTCCCAGTACTGCCTGCCGCTGGTGTTCTCGGTGCTCAACGAGATCATCGGCTGCCCACCGGAAATCGGAGAGCAGGTCGCCGCGGCGAGTGCGGCGCTGTTCGAGGGCGTCGACACCGCGACGGTCAACGCCATGCTCGATGCGGCTCTGCTGGAGCTCACCCAGCTCAAACGCCGCGAGCCGGGCGACGACATCGCGACTCGTCTCGTCCAGCACCCGGCGCGGTTGACCGATATCGAGATGATCCACCAACTCGTCACCTGTTACTCCGCAGGGATCGAGATTCCACAGAACCTGATCGCCAACAGCCTGCTGCTGATCCTCTCCGACGCCCAGAGATTCTCCGCCGTCAACGGATTCCCGCCGTCGACGCAGTCGGTGCTCGACGAGATCCTCACCACCGACCCGCCGTTGGCCAACTACTGCCTCACGTATCCGCGGCAGCCGATCATCGTCGACAATGTGTGGCTGCCGGTGGACCAGCCGGTCATCACCAGCATGGCGGCCTGCAACAACAGCCCCGAGGTCAATACCGGCGAGTATGCTGGCAACGGTTGGCATCTGGCCTGGGGCACCGGCCCGCATGCCTGTCCGTCCCATGCGCGCTCCGTCTCGCAACTGATCGCCCGCGACGCCATCGACCAACTCCTCGACGCCCTGCCCGAGCTCGCCCTCGCCGTTCCCGCCGACCAACTCGAGTGGCGGCCGGGTCCCTTCCACCGCGCGCTCGCCGCGCTGCCAGCCGTATTCCCCCCATCGCCGCGTATGCACACCCGGTGACGACCACGCAGCTGAGATAACAACACACAGAATCGTTTTCGACACAGCAGTGCCGGGCCGGCCGACCGTGGTCGGTCCGGAAAGTAGGAACCGTACGTGCAACCCGACAGAATCGGAACGGCACGTGCGGAATCGCAGGATAGGTGAGTGCCATGACAACGACAGATTTCCCGGTAGACGGAGTCTTCGCCGAGCCGCCGCTGCGGCGCACCGACCCCGCCACGACCGTCGAGGCGTTGCAGGCGGTGATCTTCGGCAAGCACGTCGCGCTGCACACCCGGGTCCGCGACATTGTCGTCGGGCTGGCCGATCTGCCCTCCTCCGGCCTCACCTTCACCCAGGAAGCCGAACGCGCCCCGGCCCTGCTGCGAGCGGTCATCGCCGGGCTGGGGCACCCGGCCCGCGAGATCGCGGCGGACGCCCAACTGCGCGGCGCGCTCTGCGACTGGGCGCAGATCGCCGCGCCCAGGCTGCTGCTGGTGCTGACCGGCCACTTCGACCTCGCGATCGGTGCGATTCTCGCGCTCGGCAATGGATCTCGTTACCAGCAGCGGTGTCTGGCCGAGTTGGACACCGCGGCGACGCTGGGGGTGCTGGTACTGACCGAACTCGGCGGTACCAACGGCGCCGACCACCGCACCACCGCCACTTGGGAACCGGCCACCGGAGGGTTCCGGCTCACCACCCCGGCCGCCGCGGCGATCAAGTTCATGCCCAATGTCGCCGATCCGGCGGTACCGAAAACGGTGGTGATCACCGCACGGCTGGTCGTCGACGGCCGAGATCAAGGCGTGCTGCCCTTCCTGCTCGAGCTCCGCACGTCCGAGGGGCTGGCCGAGGGCGTGCACGTGGTGCGACTACCCGACAAGGACTCCGCGCCCATGGACCACGCCCTGATCCGGTTCGACCGGGTGTGGCTACCCCGCGAAGCCCTGCTGGGTGGGGATTGGGCACACATCGACGCCGACGGGAACTTCACGTGCGATCTGCCGCCCCGTAGCCGCTTCCATCGGGCGATCAGCGTTCTCGGCAACGGACGACTCGACCTCGCCAATGCCGCGATCGCCAGCGCCCGTGCCGGGTTGGCAGGTCTGGTGAACTACAGCCGCCAACGTCGTCCCGGCTCGGGCACCCTGATGGCCGACCGCGACGCGGTGCAACGTGATCTCGCCACCGGGCTCGCCGCTGTGTACGCGACCAGTGTGCTCGGGCGTCGTCTGCGCGACCTGCGCGCGGACGCCAACGTCACCGCCAAGGAGCACGCACTCTGGTCGATGCTCGCCAAACCGCTGCTGTCCGATACCGCCAACGACGTTCTCATGATGTGCCGTGATCGCGCCGCCGCCCAGGGCGCGCTGCGCATCAACCATCTCGTCGACTGGATCGGAAACCTCGCCGCGATCCGCACCGCCGAAGGCGAGAACCAGATCATGCAGATCACCGCGGGCAGACAGGGGCACACCCTCACCGCACTGCAGTTGCCGGGCACACCAACGCAGATGCCCTGGTACATCGCGATGCTCGCCGACCGCGAACGCACCATCGCCGATGCCCTGAGCGTCGGCAGCCACGAAACGGCCGGTGACATCCTCGGCCCCGATGCGGCCGCCATCGAGCTGGCCACCGCGACGGCCGAACGCCTCGCCGCCACCGCCCTGGCGACCGCGGCGTTCACCACCGCCGATCCCACCGCCCGCAAACTCGCCGTCGCCGCGGCGGCCGCCTACGCCCTCGGACGCATCCACGCCCACGGCATCTGGTACACCGCCAACCACCGACTGACTCCGCAGCGGGCCGCGGCGATCACCACCGAACTCACCCGCAACCTACGTGTGATCGCCGACCATCTACCGATGCTGGTGGCCGCGTTCGCGCTTCCCGCACTACCGGGACCCCTCTTCACCTCCGACTACATCGAGACGTGGATGGGGCACGTGGGTTGGGACAGCGCCAGCTTCCCGGAGGTCGGCTCTACCGCATACCGGTAGCGGGGTCGCCGAACAGCTTGTCACGCATCTCGATCGGGGTGAGCCCGTAGCGCTCGCGATAGGCTTCTCGAAAGCTGCGCGCGCTCGCGAACCCCTCTTCGAAGGCGACTGTGTCCATATCGAACGGCAGCGCGGTACGCACGCGTCGATGTGCGCGGTGTACGCGGACCTCGCGCAGTATCGCGGCTGCCGGAGGATACCCGGCACTCTTCAGCACCTTGTACAGCGTGCGCTCGCCGATTCCGAGCATTGCGGCGATCGCCGCGGGTGTCACCTCGGGGTCCCGCGCGTGCTGTTCGATGACTCGCCGTGCGCGTTCGGCCTCGATCGCGCGCTTGCCGAGCGCGGCGTCCGGATACGGATTGATAATCCCCCTGAGCACTTCGACCGCACTGCTGTACGCGACGCTCCAATCCACGGCCGTCCACCCCTGGGCCTCGCCGAGCAGTCTGGTCTGCGCTCCGAGCGTGCGTACCAGGGGGCGCGTCTCATCCAGTGCGAGCGGGGCTCGTTCGGCATGTGCCTCCTCGACCGAGTCCCTGCCGACGGTCAGGATCAGCGCGGTGATATCCCCCTCGTGTGTCATGAACAGCGGTTCGTGCCAACGGAAGAAGCCGACCTTGCCGGGGCGGAAGATCTCCCTGGAATCTCCTTGCTCGAATCTGAAGTTCCCCTCCAGCGGGATGAGGAGTCGGTAACTCTGGTCATCGTCGTCGGCGCGGATATGGCGCCGACTGCGCCGGTAGTCGAGCGGGGTGGTGGAGAATCTGACCAGCTGCATGGAGCCGAGCCGCTGGGCGAAGGCGGTCGAGCGGAAGTTCTCTCGGAAAGTCAGCCCTACCGATCCCTGCCTCTGCTCGAGGTAGTCGTCCCACGATCCGGCGGGATCTGTTTCGTCGGACGCGAAGTCCTCAGTCTGAAACTCCGCACCACCCATACGAACCGCCCCGTTCACACACCCGCAGCTAGCCACAAATCGGGCACCACACTACCTGACTTCCCGAGCCCCCTTCGAGCCCCGAGACGGGGTGCGGCGGGCAGAAAACGACCACGAATGGGCAGGAAAGCGATCGAGACCCGGTGGCGGCGGGACTTAGTGTGCGGTACAGACTCTCGCGGATCTGGTCGTGGTGGCATCCACCAGAACCGACACCCTGCGAGCAGGACCGGTGGGAACTGACGCGAAGGGGGCGTCAGTACCCGCCCGATGGGTCGGCGAACGTCGACCGCGGCGCCTCGGTCGACGAAGCCCGAGGCGCCGCAGTACACCTTCGCCGGCCGGGCCCGGCTGCCGCCGCGTCGCCCCGACGGTCATTGATGTCGGTTTTGTCCAAGACCGTGGTGGATTGCCGCTCTACCATGACCATCGGCACTTCGGCCGTTCGAACTTCTGGAGGGTTCCTTGACACGAGAACTGGTCTACACCGGCTTCATGACGCTCGACGGCGTGGTCGATTCGCCCGGCGGCAAGGCCGAGGGACATCGCAGTGGTGGTTGGGTGTTCGAGACCGAGTTCGTCCCGGAGGCGTACTCGCTCAAGGGAGAAGAGCTCGCCGACACCACGGCGCTGATGTTCGGCCGCCACAGCTACGAGGTCTTCGCGCCGATCTGGCCGAAGTCCGAGGACCACGCCGCGTACAAGGAGCTGCCCAAGTACGTCGTATCCACCGGCCTCACCGACGGCGACCTTGTCGATGATTGGGGTCCGACCACCATCCTGCGCTCCACCGCGGATGTCGCGGAACTCAAACGCGGCGAAGGCGGTGCGATCTTCATCCACGGCAGCGCCGAACTGGTGCGGCGGCTGGCGGAGGCCGACCTGATCGACCGGTACAACCTGCTCGTCTTCCCGGTGCTGCTGGGCGCGGGCAAGAGCTTGTTCAGCAGGGCCGATCGGGACAAGCAGCAGTTGCGCCTGGAGGATTCCGCGGCCTACGCCAATGGGGTGACCAAACTCGTCTACAGCGTCGTGCGCTGAGCGAGGTCGAGCGCGATCGCCCCGCCCTCGCCCGCGCGGAGTTGGCCCGCGGTGCGCCCGACGTATCGGCGCAGCGCCCGCGCGAGATGTGGCTCGTCGTAATACCCCAGTGCGGCAACGACTTCGGCATCGGGTACGCCCGAGGCGAGCAATGTGGCGGCGGTGCGCACCCGCTCGATCTGCCGTACCGCACCCCGGGTGAGCCCGGTCGCCGCCCGGAACCGCCGCTCCAGCGTCCGGTCGCTGACAGCGGGGCGATATCCGCGCACCGCCTCCGCGACCAACCGGTCGTGCATCACGACACCGTCGCGGACCAGCCGTTGCGCCAGTGCCTCGGCATCGTCGGGATGCGGTATCTCCCACCGGCCGCCGTCCAGCCAGAAGCCGCGCGGGGAGACGTCCGGCAGGGCGATACCGCTGTCGAGCAATGCGGTGGCGGCCACCGACCGCAGCGAGGTGCCGACCGCGAACTCGATGCCGACGAAATCGGCGTCCTCGGGCACCGGCGCGGTGCCCGTACGGGTTTCCGCGCCGGTGACGCCGACGTGCGTGCGGCCCCGTTCCACCCAGAACACCAGTCCCCAGGTGCCGGTCGCCACCGACGTCATCTCGGCCACCCGCTCGCTGCGGCAGGTCCAGACCGTGGTGATCCACGGCGAATCCGACGCGCGCGTATCGAATACCAGCCCCACGGTCGCCACTCTAATCGCGCGGTGGCCGGGGGATCGGCCGCTCGCGCCGGGCGAAGCGACCGATCGCACCCGGCCGGATCGTGGAACTCGGTGTGCGGAACCCATGCTGTGCGCACCCTGCCCGGGAGCGCAATGTGCCCGGGAGCGCACCCCGCCCGGGATCGCACCGTGCCACAGAGCACACCGTCTCCTGATGCGCACCGTCCCCTAGAGGTGGGGCAACGACGGCGACGTGTGGACGTAGGACAGTGGGGGAGAGGGTGGGAACCGGGCCGGGACGGAGGCGGGTGCGCGGTGGAATGCGCTCGCCCGCCAGTGCACCTCTTCCAGCGGCACCGCGAGTTCGATATCCGGGAGCGCGTCGAGCAGCTGGTCCAGCGCCTCCTGGACGATGACCATGGCCAGCGCGCGCGCCGGGCACTGATGTGGGCCCGCACCCCACGCCAGGTGGGAACGGTTGCCGGTGCGGTCGCCGGATACGGCGGGGTCGCTGTTGCCCGCGGCCAGGCTGACCAGCACCGGCTGGTGTTCGGGCAGAATCGCCTCACCGACGATCTGCATCTGCCGCGGGAAGCGCGGGCAGGCGTTGGCCAGCGGCGGGTCGGCGAAGAGCACCTCGTCGATGGCGTCGCGGGCGGTGAGCGCACCCGCGAGTAGTTCCTCGCCGAAGCGGTCGTCGGTCATCAGCAGCAGCAGGGTGTTGGCGATGAGGTTCCAGGTCGGTTCGCACCCGGTCGCGTACAACATGGCCAGCTGGTAGGCCACCTCGGTATCGTCCAGTCCGGCAGGGTGGTTCAACAGCCAGGTCGCCACATCGCCGGCGGGGGCGGCGCGCTTGGCGGATACGGTCTCCCGCATGGCCGCCAGCAGCATCCGATCGCCGTGCTCCACCGAGGCCGCGTCGTTGTCCTCCCGCATCAGGCCGATGGCCTCGAACGCGGCCTGGGCCGCCGCCGGTGCGAGTCCGAGTACGCGGTTGAACGCTTGGACGGTGAGTGGAATCGCGAAGCGGCTCAGCAGATCCGCGGAACCGGATTCGCAGAATCCGTCGATCAGCCGAGCGGCGGCGTGCTCGACCGTCATGGATAGTGCGAACGGATCCACGCGGTCGAGACAGTCGGTGACGGCGCGCCGGTACCGAGTGTGGTCGGTGCCCGCGCTGCGCATCGCGTCGGGCCGCCATTGCAGCATCGGCAGGGCGGGGCAGTCGCCGGTGACGCGTTGCTGCCACTGGCGTGGGTCGGCCGGGAATCGGGACGGGTCGGTGAGTACGTCCAGGGCCGCCCGGTACCCGGTCACCAGTGTGACGGGCACCCCGGGGGCGACCTCGACGGGTGCCAGCGCTCCGTAGCGGTACCGCAGATCCTGGTATGCGGCACCGGGATCGGCCGCGAATTCCGACGAGTACAGCCTCACGGGCGCACACCGCCGTCGCTGTCGTGCCCACGGAGGCCGAGGTGGTGCGGATGGGATTGCGTCGGCAAGAGCATCTCCTCAGGTGCAACTGCACGGATAGTCGATAGGGTGGGTAGCGAAACCGCCGTCGACGCGCTCCGCCCGCGCCGTGAGACAAGGAGCGTGAGTACTGCCAGGTTCGAGTGTCGATAAGACCTCGCCACGGTGAACTCCTTGCTTCATGCGGTCGGGGAACCAGCGCAAGGCTCAACTCGACATCCTGCACCGGCACGCCAAATATGTTCGACCGCAGCGTATTTAGATACCGCCGTTTGATATTAGCGGGTGAATTCGCCGCGTGCAGGGCTAACGGGCCATGAGCAACATCGCCGCGCGCCGACCGGCATCCGACCAGTTTCCCGCTTGTCGTGCGGTGGGCGCCGCGTACTGCCTGCGCGTAGGCCGCGACGCCGTTAACCGCACCGAAAGGTCGGCTTCATCTCCGTGAAATGCGAGCAATTGCCATAGCATTTCGGTTCCCGCGGTGGTCGATCGCGCGTACCGCACGATGCGAGAATATCGAAACCGAGATCGAATTCGATACTGACCGGTCGTATTTATCCAATCGGTCCGAGCACCTGGAAATGGCCGGTGCGAGTCGATTCGACGGCTATGTCGCATTCGTCCAGGGGCAGTCGCCGAGGAAGTCGAAACCGATGCGGCTGAGCGCGAATGCGGTTCGGCCTCGATTCGCCAGGTATCGATCGACGGCGGGCACGACGAGACCGCCGAGGTGGCTGACAATGCTGCTCGTCCGGATCCCGCTCGCGTGCGCGGTCGATATGCAGCGGTTGTCGGCGACCCGGACGAGGTAGCGGTCGGGGTCCGCCGGTGTGGTCACCGGGCCGCTGTTCGGGGTGCGCTCGCGGTGGTGAACAGCTGCTCGAGGTGGTAGCGCACCACCGCGACGGCGTTGTCCACGCTGCGCTGACCGACCAGGATGCTGGTGCCCAAGCCGTTGGTGAGTGTGACCAATCGGGTCGCCTCGATCATGACGTCGACGTGCTCCGCCAATTCGCCCGCGGTCCGCGCATCGGCGAGCGCGGCGGCGAGCTGTTGTTCGAGCCGGTCGACACCGCTGATGAAGGGCTGTGCGGCGAGTAGGGGGTCGGTCATGGCGAGTACCGCGTAGGAGGTGCCGACCAGGTGGAAGACCCGGCTGGGCGCATCGGTGGGCAGCGCTTCGAGTAGGAACGCCTCGATGACGGCGCGCGGCGGCGGGGGGTCGGGGAGGTCGGCCAGTCGCCGCGCCCAGCGGCGGTGGCTGCGCTGTTCCAGATGTTGGAGCGCGCCGATGAGTAACTGCTCCTTGTTCTGGAAGTAGTACTGCACCAGGCGCAGGGACACCTGCGCCTCGGCCGCGACCGATCGCATCGTCACCGCATGCAGCCCGTCGCGGCTCGCGACGCGGACCAGCGCTTCGGCGATCTCGGCGCGTCGTGTCGCGTGGTCGGGGGTCCGGGGCACGGCCGGTCCTTTCGCTGTCGGAGGCGGTATGATACAAGTGTATATGATACAAGCGTATAAGCCAGGAGGCGGGGATGGCTCGACCTGATGTCCAGGCGGATCGTGTAGTCGAGAAGTCCAGCGGTGCGGCGAAAGTCGTGCTGGCGGTGGCCTGCGCCGCCCAGTTCATGGTGGTGCTGGACATCTCGGTGGTGAATGTGGCGCTGCCGTCGATCCGGGACGCGCTCGGCTTCGACGAGACCGGACTGCAATGGGTGGTCAATGCCTACGCCCTGACCTTCGCGGGCTTCCTGCTGCTGGGCGGTCGGCTGGCGGATCTGTTCGGACGCCGCCGGATCTTCCTCACCGGCCTGGTGCTGTTCGCCGGGGCGAGTCTGGCGGGCGGCCTCGCCGGTTCGGCCGCACTGCTGGTGGTGGCGCGCGCGGTCCAGGGTTTGGGCGCGGCGGTGCTGGCTCCCGCGACCCTGACCATTCTGACCGCGACCTTCCCCGAAGGACCTGCCCGCACCCGGGCACTGGCGACCTGGACGGCCGTGGGCATCGCGGGCGGCACCGCGGGCAATCTGGTGGGCGGCGTGCTCACCGAGTTCCTGTCGTGGCGGTCGACACTGCTGATCAATGTGCCCATCGGGGTGGTGGCGGTGGCGCTCACCGCCCGCACTGTGGCCGCCGACCGCCCGAGCGAGGCGCGGCCGCGACTGGACGTGGTGGGCGCGGTGCTGGCCACGGCCGGTTTGGGCGCGCTCGCCTTCGGTGTCGCCGAGGCGGCGAAGTCGGGGTGGGACTCGCCGGCGACGATCGCCGGTATCGGAGCGGGGGCAGGTCTGCTCATCGCGTTCGTGGCCGTGGAGGCGCGGGTGGCGGTGTCGCCGCTGATTCCGTTGCGCCTGTTCACTATTCGCTCGGTCTCGGTGGGTAACGTGGCCATGCTGCTGGCCGGAGCCTGTCTGAATCCGATGTGGTTCTTCCTCACCCTGTCGATGCAGAACGTGCTCGGATACAGTCCGCTGCTGACCGGATTGGCCTTCCTGCCGCACACCGTGGTCGCCATCCTGGTGGGCGCGCGTGCGACACCGTGGCTGATGCGGCGTGCGGACGGGCGAGTCCTGATCATGGTGGGCTCGTTGCTCGCCGCGGTCGGATTCTGGTGGCAGGCGCAGCTCACCGTCGACAGCGGCTATGTGCTCGGAATACTCGGTCCCGCCATTGTTTTCAGCGTCGGCAGCGGCCTGCTCAACACCCCGATCACCACGGCGGTGACGGCCGGCGTGCCCACCGCCGACGCGGGAGCGGCCTCGGGCGTGATGAATACCGCCAAACAGGTCGGCGGTGCGCTCGGCCTGGCCGCCTTGATCACCGTGGCCGGTGCGCACGGCGGTGCCCCGGACGTGCTGCTCGACGCCTACAACCGCGCCTTCTACGCCATCGCGGCCGTCATGATCGTGGTCGCGCTCGTCGCCGCGGCCCTGCCCGCCCAGCGCGATCGGGACTGAGCGCGGTCAGGCCGGTCGTGAGCCCGGCAGCCCGGGATCGTCGTCCGCGCCGCTGAGGATCTGCATGTGCAGGCGCTGGAACGACTGCGACGGGTCGATCCCGAGTTCGCCGCGCAGTTGCCGCTGCAGTTCGGCGTAGACCTCGAGCGCCTCCACCCGCCGCCCGGTGCGGGCCAGCGCGTCCATCAGCTGGTAGTGGAACCACTCCCGCAGCGGATACCGGCCGCACAGCTCGTGCAGTTCGACGATGACCTCGCTGTACCGGGCCAACCGCATCTGGGCTTCGATGGCGAGCTGCTGTGCGGCCATGATCTCCTCGGCGAGCCGGACCGCGCTCGCGGTGAGCACCTGACCGAGGGCGACATCCATCATCGGGTCGCCGTGCACGAGGCCGAGTGCCCGGCGGGTCAGCGAGACGGTGATCTCCGGGTCGTCGTACAGATGCGCCCTGGCCTTGGCGGCCAGGGCGCGGAAGCGGGCGAGGTCGATATCGACGATGTCCTCGCACAGCGAGTATCCGGGTGAGTCCGTTCTGAGCACCCGCCCGCCGCACTCCCGGCCGTCGAGGCCGTCGATGGCCTGGCGCAGCTGGTAGATGTAGGTCTGCATGGTGGTGGTGGCGCTGCGTGGCGGGTCCTCTGCCCAGAGTTCGGCGATCAGCGTGTCGTGCGTGACCACCGTCCCGGGTCGCAATGCCAGAACAGCTAACACTTGGCGAACCTTGGGCGAGAGTGTCGCCTCGGCTCGTCCGGCCCCGAGTCGCACCGGGCCCAGCAATCGCACCGCCAAGCCGGTGGGCTCCGCGG
The DNA here is from genome assembly GCF_030767025.1 of Nocardia sp. CC227C. GTDB lineage: Bacteria > Actinomycetota > Actinomycetes > Mycobacteriales > Mycobacteriaceae > Nocardia. The sequence goes on from NZ_JASITE010000007.1 coordinate 262,597, forward strand.
TCAGTCCTCCCTCGAGCAGCTTCACGCAAAACCTCCAGGTAAGTATCTGGAATCCCCCGTATCGACGCTGATCTGGAAATCCCCTCGAATGTGGTCAAGACTGGCCGGATTCGGCATGGCCCCGCAACCGGAGGATGTTGTTTCGGCCACATGCAGACACGGATTCACTTCTGAACGGAAGTATGTGGAGGTGAATGGCAAGTGGTGGGCTACCTCATGTCCGGGAGTGGTCACGGACCGCGATGAACACTAGGCTTCCTGCGGTATGACCTCCGCGACCCCCGTCGGTGGTGCGGCCGTCGGCCTCGTCTACCGGTTCGTCCGTGACGAGCGCCGCGTGCCCCTCACCGCGATCTCGCCCTCGATCGGGCGGCCGGATCGCGATGTCGACAAGGCACTGGACTACCTGCGATTCCACCGTCTGGTGGACGACTCCCGCGATACGGCCGGCGCGGTCCGGGCCACGAGTCCGCTGCTGGCCCTGGGGCGGCTGGCGCTGCTGGCCATGGCGGACGAGATTCCCGAGGTCGACCTGGCGGGCTTGGTCGCACCCGAAACCGTCGCGCACGCACTCCAGCACGCCGCGTTGCAGTCGGCCACCCAGCACATCGCGGTCAGCATCGACTGTTTCACGGCGCTGACCGAAACCGCGGTCACCATGGCCCAGCGCAATCTCACGGTGTACCACGCCCGGCCGCTGCTGGGTTCGGCGCAGGCGGTGCGGACCATTGTCGAATACGCACAGCTGAAGGGGCTTCCGGTGACGAGCGTCTGGTCCCGGGCCTTCGTCTCGGCGGCGGAGAACGCCGAGCTGCAGCAGTGGCTGCGGGAGCGCGACATCGCGATGGTCGTACACCCCGCCAGCGACGTCCGCGGCATCGTGATCGACGACGGACGTCTCGGCGTGCTCCACCACGATCTGGAGGGCGTGGTGGTCCGCACCCACTGCGACGGTCTCGCACCGGATGGCGTCGGGTGTCGGCCCGCATCCCGTCGGCTGCGTGTGCTGCGCGGCGTCATCGACGGCGACACCGACGAGGAACTGTCCGTCCGGCTGAATGTGAGCGTCAAGACGATTCGCCGCGACGTTACCCGGGTACGGGAGCTGCTCGGCGCGTCGAGTCGCACGAGTCTCATCGCGACCGCGCGCATGTTGCACCTGGCCTGAACCTCGATCGATCTTCGAAGGGGTCTCGAAGCGGGTGTCGGGTACTGGTGCGGTGAATGCGATTCCGGACAACGCGGACAACGCGGCGCCTCTGCTCACCCTCGTCGATCGAGTCGTCGCCCGCGGCGACGGAGCGCGTCCCGCCATCTGGACCGATGACGGTCCGATCAGCTACCTGGGACTGCTGGGTCTGATCCGCGTCGCCGCATGGCGGTTGTGGGCACTGGGCGTGCGGCGTGAGGACCGGATCGTGGTGGAACTCGATGATTCCGTCGAGTTCGTCGCGGCATTCCTGGGGGCCGTGCGCATCGGGGCGGTGCCGGTGCCGGTCAACCCCTGGGCGGATCTGGCCGACTACGCCGTGGCAGACAGCGGCGCCCACGCGTGGGTGACCGATCGGGTGGACAGCGGCGGCCCCTGTCAGATCGTCACGGGGCGGGAGCTGATCGCCTCGCCGCCCGGCGATCTCGACATCGGGCTCCCGCCAGCCGTCGTCGACGGCGAGGACACCGCGTTCTGGCTCTACAGCTCCGGCTCCACCGGTCGCCCGAAGGCGGTGGTGCACCTGCACCGAGATATCGCCGGAAGCTGTGCCGGCTACGCCGGGCGGGTGCTCGGCGTGCGGCCCGACGACGTGTTCTTCTCCACCGCCAAGCTGTTCCACGCCTACGGCCTCGGCGGTGGCCTGCTGTTCCCGCTGTGGCACGGGGCCTCGGTGGCGTATCTGCGGGGCAAGCCCGGTCCCGAGGGCATCGCCCGGACCATCGCGAGGCACCGGCCGACGGTCTTGTTCTCGGTACCCGCGCTCTATCACGCGATGCTCCGACATCGCAGCGGCGCAGAGCGTTTCGAATCGCTGCGGCTGTGCGTATCGGCGGCCGAACCGCTGACCGAGCCGGTCTGGGAGCGCTGGCGCGACGTGTTCGGGCTCGAGATCCTCGACGGCATCGGTTCGACCGAGATGCTGCACATCTATTGCAGCAACCGGCCGGGCGACGTGGTCGCCGGTTCGGCCGGACGGCCGGTCCCCGGCTACGAACTCGATCTGCGCCCGCATCCGGGCGCGCCCGAGCCCGGGGCGGGCGAGCTGTGGGTGCGGGGACCGAGCACCTTCGACCGCTACTGGCGGAATCAGGACGCGACCCGAGAAGCGTTCCAGGGCAGCTGGTTCCGAACCGGAGACTGCTTCCGGGTGGTCGACGGCCGCTACTGGTACCTGGGCCGGCTCGACGACCTCATGAAGATCGGCGGACTGTGGGTTTCGGCCCACGTGATCGAATCCGCGCTCATGGCGCATCCGCTCGTCGCCGAGGTCGCCGTGGTGGCGGTCCGCACGGCGGAGATGAATCGGATCAAGGCCTTCGCGGTACCGGCCCGCTCGGTGCCCGAGCACGAGTCGAGTGCGCTGATCGCCGAGCTGCGGCGCTGGTGCGCCGACCGGCTGCGGGCCGACCAGGTGCCGCAGTACGTCGAGCTGGTGGACTCGCTGCCGAAGACGCCGGGAGGCAAGGTGCGCCGGTTCGCCCTGCGGGAGCGGGAAGCTCCTAGCGCGGTGGGATGATCCGCGTGACGTGGATCGAGCCGATCCGCTCCCCGGCCACGGTCAGCGAGAACCGGAACTCACCGCTGGTGTCGGCCGCGCCGTTCACGCCACGCTGCGACTGATGCGCCACCACCAGCGCCGCGCTCCCCAGCGGCACCACCAGCGCCGCGCTCCCCAGCGGCCTGATGTGGAGGTCGGACAGTTCGAAGGCGTCGTTGCGCACCGCGCCGGTGCGGTACTTGTCCAGCCATTGCGCCTTCGTCCGCACCCACCCCATGGGCCCGACGCCGAGGAAGTCGTCGGCCAGCAGTGCGTCGAGCGAGTCCGGGTCGCCGGCCAGCTCGGCCCTGCGCCACCGTTCGACGATCTCGGTGATCCGTTGCGGCTCAGACATGTTCGGCGGCGCGGTCATCGCGGTACTCCTCGTCGTCGCTGGGCAGTCCGGCGAAGTCGCCCGCCTCCTCGCTGAGCAGGAACTCGGCCAGGGCCTCCAGATGATCGGTGATGGTGACATCCCGGTCCAGGTAGGGCACGACGGTGCGCACCCGTTCGTACAGTGGGCGCGTCCACGAGCTGAGACCGTCCGCGCCCCGGATGTCGACGGCCTGGCAGGCGCACAGCAATTCGAACGCGATCACATAGGCGGCGTTGCGCAGAATCTCCCGGGCCCGGCGGGCAGCGACGAATCCGAAGGACACGATGTCCTGGAAGTCGGCGGTGGTGGTCAGCGACTGGACGGAGACGGGGACGGTGAGGGTGCGGGTCTCGGCCGTCACGGACGCGGTCATGAACTGCCCGCCCATGAGGCCCAGCCGGAGTCCGGGATCCTCCCGGCACAGGAAGGGTGGCAGGCCATTGCTGTTGGACTGGTCGAGGAACCGATCGACGCGCCGGTTGGCGAGGTTGGTCACGGTGGTGAGGGCGATGCCCAGGTGGTCCATGGCCATGGCGATGTACTGACCGTGGAAGTGCCCGTTGTGGAAGGCTTCCCGGATATCGGGCAGCACGATGGGATTGTCACTGGTGGAATTGAGTTCGTTCTCGACGGTCGTCTCGATCCAGTCCAGGCTGTCGAGCACCGGGCCCAGGATCTGCGGCGTGCAGCGAATGGAATACGCGTCCTCGATCGCCATCTTCTCGACGCCGCCCGCCGCGCCGTCGCGGCGGGCGGCGAGGATCGCCTCGATATCGCGTTCGGACCGCGCCAGTCCGGAGTCGCGCAGGCCACGGTGGATGCGGGCGGCGGCCCGCGCCTGGCCACGGTGCGGTTTGACCGCGTGCACCCGCGGGTCGAACGGATCCACGATGCCCGCGAGACCCTCGATGGCGAGAGCGGAGATCACGTGGTACAGCTCGACCAGCCGCCGCGCGGACCGGTAGGTGAGCAGGGCGATGCCCACCATCCCGGCGGTGCCGTTGATCATGGCCAGGCCCTCCTTGTAGCCCAGCCGGGCCGGGGTGATCCCGGCCCGCCGCAGGGCCTCACCGCCGTCGAGGATCTCGCCCCGGTAGCGGGCCTTCCACTGTCCGATGCCGACCATCGCGATATAGGCGAGGGGGCCCAGATCGCCGCTGGTGCCCAGCGATCCCTTCTCCGGAATGCAGGGCACGACATCGGCATTCAGCATGGCGATGTAGATGCGGAGGTTCTCCGGCCGGATGGCGGAATTGCCCAGTGACAGCGAGACGATGCGGGTGATCATGATGGCGCGGGTGGTGTCCGCGTCGAGATAGGCCCCGACATTGGTGGCGACGGCCCGGATCAGGTTCTCCTGCAACCGCTGTGCGTCGGCGGCCGGGACGAAGCGGTCGGCGAATCCGCCGACGCCGGTGGTCACCCCGTAGATGATCCGGCCGTCGGCGACGAATTCGTCCAGCAGCGACCGGGATTCGGCGACACGATGCCAGGAGCGATCGTCGAGGTCCACGGGCCACCGGTCGAGCGCGGCGCGGGCCACCTGGTCGAGGGTGACGCGGTCATCGAGTCGAATGGTCAATCCCATGGCTACGAGCCTTTCTCGAACGGATACGCCTGTCGGAGGTCACCAGGTCAGGGGGAGGGCGTGCGGGCCGCGCACCTGCAGGCCCGACCGCCACCGCAGTTCGTGCCCGGGTACCGCCAGCCTCAGATCGGGGAAGGCCGAGACCAATTCCGTGAGTGCGACGGTGAGTTCCATCCGGGCCAGCTGCGCGCCGAGACAGTGGTGTGCGCCGTGCCCGAAGGTGAGGTGGCGGTTGCGTTCCCGGTCCAGGCGTACCGCCAGCGGGTCGGCGAAGACGTCCGGATCGGTATTGGCGGCGATGGTGGGCGCGATGACGACCTCACCGGCCGCGATGGTGACGGGGGCGGCGGTGTCGGCCCCCAGGGTGATCGGTGCGGCGGTGACCCGGGCGCGGAAGCCGCCCGCGCCGAGTGGGAGCACGCGCAGCAGTTCCTCGACCGCCGGGGCGATACGGGCCGGATCGGCGGCGAGCCACCGCCAGGCATCGGGCCGGGTCGCCAGGGTGTAGACGGAGTTGGTGAGTTGTGCCGACGTCGTCTCGAATCCGGCGACGAGCAGATCGGTGGCGAGCGCCACCACCTCGGCGCGGGTCAGGCGTCCGGCCCGCATGCCGGTGACCAGGGCGCCGATCAGGTCGTCGTGCGGTCGTCGGACACGCTCGCCCACGAGATGGTCGAAGTAGTCGCCGAGTTCGCGGGCCGCGGCCGCGACCTGTTCGGGTGTGGCCGCTGTGCTGGAGAGCATGGTCTGGCTCCATCGCCGGAATCGGTTCCGGTCCGCGGCGGGCACACCGAGCAGGTCGCCGATCACGATGGCGGAGAGCCGCTGGGCGAACTGTGCGACGAGTTCGGCACGACCGGCCGCCCGCAGCTCGGCGATGAGCGTGCGCGCGGCGCGCCGGGTGGCCGGCCGCAGCGCCTCGACTCGGCGTGCGGTGAACCAGGACGCCACCGCCCCGCGCAACCGGGTGTGCTCGGGTGCGTCCAGCGACATCAGCAGCCCCTCGCCGCCGGCGCGGGGCAGGATGCGCGGCGTCGCGGGATCGGTGGTGGCGGCGCGGCGACAGTCCGGCGAGGCGAAGACGGCGCGGATGTCGCGGTAGCGGGTGAGCAGCCAGGCACAGCCTTCGAACGGCAGCCGGACACGGGCGATCGGCGTACGGGAACGCAGGGTGGCGAACACCGTTTCGACGTGCAGCGCGTCCGGTTGGGCGACGGGGAAGTCGCATATCGGCGTCGCCCGCGCGGCGGCCGTCATCAGCACGCCGCCGCGCCGGTCGGGGTGGCGGGCAGGATGTTCGGATTGAGCCGGAAGAAGTTGTCGGGATCGTAGGCGGCCTTGATCTCCCGGAGCCGCCGGTACTTGGCCTGCCCATAGGAGTCGGCGGTGCGGTCGTCCTCGTCGGGATTCATGAAGTTGACGTAGCCGCCGGACAGGAAGCCCGCGATGGCGGCGTACCCCTCGCGCGCCCAGGCGACATTGGCCGTGTCCTGCGCGGGATCGTTCCAGGCCGCCGCGAAACTCAGCACGTACGGCAGGTCGCGGTTGTGGTAGGCGGTGGCGTCGGTGGGCACCCGGGCCACGGCGCCGCCGAGGTACAGCAACTCCAGCTGCGAGAACGGCGAGGTGATCCGGCTGCCGTGGTGCAGCACCTGGTCGATCAACGCGTCGGGCAGCGCGGCCGCGTATCCACTCTTGGTGCAGATGCGTTCGGGGACAACGGCTCCCGGAAACGCGTAGGCCTGGACGCCGCGATAGGGGAGGGTGGCCTTGGTGACGCCGTGGCAGGGCGCGAGCGCGATGATCTCGTCGATGGCGGCCTCGCCGTCGACCGGGTTGCCCACCCAGCAGGCCATCGAGCACAGCACCGGCGTGCCCCACAGCGGCTTCGGGATCTCGGGCAGTGGCGGCGCGAGTCGCAGATAGAACACCCAGGTGAGTTCCTCGGGGGCGGTGGGCATCCGGTCGCGCCAGGTGGTCAGGACGTGGCGGGCATCATCGAGGGCGAAGTAGCCGCAGAAGAATCGAATCGGTCCCACGCGGTGCAGGTCGAACTCGAATTCGGTGACGATGCCGAAGTTTCCGCCGCCGCCGCGCAGCCCCCAGAACAGGTCGGGGTGCTCGGTCGCGCTCGCGGTGACCCGTTCGCCGGTGGCCAGGACGACCTCCGCCGATCGCAGGCTGTCGATCGACAGCCCGTATTTGCGGCTCAGCCAGCCGAACCCGCCGCCGAGTACGAGACCGCCCAGCCCGGTGTGCGAGACCACGCCCGCCGGGGTGGCGAGCATATGCGCCTGGGTCGCGGTGTCGAAGGCGCCGAGCAGGCAGCCGCCCTGGGCGCGGGCCACCATGGCGTCCGGATCGACGGCCACCGCGGACAGTGATCGCAGGTCGATGACGAGGCCGTCGTCACAGGTGGAGTGACCGGCCATGGAGTGGCCGCCGCAACGCACCGCGACCGGCACCTCGGCGGCGCGCGCCCAGGTCACCGCGGCCTGCACGTCGGCGACGGAGGCGGCTCGCGCGACAGCCAGCGGATGGCGGTCGATCATGCCGTTCCAGACGCGACGCGCGCGGTCGTAGCCCGGATCGCAGGGCCGGACGACCGGACCGGTCAGGCGGTCCGTGAGGGAGTTCAGATCGGCTGTGGGTGGCATCGGTCATTCCTTCCGGCCGGAGGCGGCGGTCGTGATCGGGGTGCCGAGCCGGGCGAGCGCGGTGGCCAGGGCGGCGCGGTCGGCACCGGGTGGGAGTCGCCGGGGCGGCAGCAGCGCGATGCAGCGGCTGTCCCCGGCCGCGACCGGGGCGGTGCGCCGGGCCAGCGCCGACAGGGATTGCCCGGGACCGGTTTCGACGAGGGTGCACGGTCCGCCGGCGAGGACGGCGCGCAGCGCCGGTCCGAACAGCACCGGCCGGGCCGGTTGGGTCAGCCAGAATTCGGGGTCGGTGGCGTGGCCCGGGTCCAAGGGGCCGCCGAGGTATCCCGAGTACATGGGCAGGCGCGGGGCGCGCAGTCCGGCGGACAGCCGCGCGCCGGCCGGCCCCGTCGCGGCATCCGGTGCCCCGGCATTCATGAGCGGGCTGTGAAACGGTTGCAGCGCATGGACATCCGCGCAGGTGATGCCGTCCGTGCGCAGCCGTTGCCGGGCGGCGTGCAGCCCGTCGCTGCCTCCGCACACCAGTACCTGCCGGGGGCCGTTGACCGCCCCGATCACCACGTCGGGCAGCCCGGTGAGCCGTTCCCGCACCGATTCCGGATCGGCGGCCACGGCGAGCATGCCGCCCGCGGGGGCATGGCGATAGTGCCGCACGAAATCGGCCAACAGCGCGAGGGCGTCGGTGAAGTCGAGGACATCGGCGACGACCGCGGCCGCGATCTCACCCACGCTGTGCCCCAGCACGGCGTCCGGGCGGATGCCCGCGGCCATGACGGTGCGGGCGAGCGCGCAGTTCACCGCCAGCAGCAGCGGCTGCGCACGGGTGATGTCGTGGAACAGCGGCCCGGGATCGGGCCGCAGCCAGATCTTGCGCAGGGCGGGATCGTCGAGAACGGTGAACGCCGCGTCCATGGTGTCGGTGAACGTCTCGTCGGCGCCGTAGAGGTCGGCGGCCATGCGCGGATGCTGTGCGCCCTGGCCGGGGAACAGGAAGACGATGCGGGAGCGGGCGCTCATGCCGGGGCACCGTTGACCCATCGCATCAACTGTTCGGGAGTGGTCAGGTCCCACAGGGTCTCGTCGGGGATCACGATGCCGTGCGCGCGTTTGAGATGTGCGCAGGTTTCCATCAGGGCCAGCGAGTCGAAGCCGAGTTCGGTGAAGTCCGTGGTCGTGAAATCGCCGTCCAGGTTGATGGATTCGTCCTCGCCGGCGCTCGCGATCATGGCCGCGCGGAGTTGTTCGGTGGTCAGCATCGGTCTGCCTTTCTCGTGCGTTGCTTTCTCCTGCGTTGAACGCCTATTTCCGGAGCACCAGCGCCGAATGGAAGCCGCCCGCGCCGCGGGCGAGCACCAGCGCCGTGGTCAGCGGCGTATCCCGGGCCCGCCCGCACACCAGGTCGATGGGCAGGTCGGTGGACGGCACCTGCGGTGCGGGCGGAATCACGTTGTCGCGCAGGGCCAGCAGCGCGCACACCACATCCAGCGGTCCGGCTCCGGCCATCAGGCGGCCGGTGCCGCTCTTGGGTGCGGCGACGGGGACGCCATGTGGTCCGAAGATCTCCGCCAGCACGGCGGCCTCGGCCGTGTCCGCGGCCCGCGTGCCCGCCGCGTCGGCGAAGACCACGTCGACGTCACCCGGGCGCAGTCCGGCGTCGGCCAGCGCGGTGGTCACCACCCGGTGCAGGGGCCGGGTGTGCGAAGGATCGTCGCGGGGATCGAATCCGGACGCGTACCCGGCGATGCGGCCGTAGACGGTGCCGAGTTCGACGGTGTCGCCGGCTTCGAGCACGAGCATCGCACCCCCTTCGCCGGGCACGTAGCCGTCCGCGGCGGGGGAGAACGGACGATAGCCCGCGGCGGGTTCGCGTGCCGGGGACAGTGCGCCGGAGGCTTGGTGCGAGACCCAGCCCCAGGGATCGAAGGAGGATTCCATCCCACCCGCGATCGCCATCGAGCAGCGGCCGCGGCGGATGGTGCGGCGCGCGTGCCCGAGGGCGTCGAGCCCGCCGGACTGTTCGGCCACCAGCACCGCGCCCGGCCCGCGCAGCCGGTGGCGGATCGAGATCTGACCGGTGTTGACCGCGTAGAACCAGGCGAAACACTGGTAGACGCTGACACTTTCGCGGCCCTCGGTCCACAGCCGCCGCATCTCGCGATGGGAGAACTCGAAACCGCCGGTCGCATTGGAGGTGACCACCGCGCAGTCGAACGGGTCGCGATGGTCGAGGTCGATCTTGGCGTCGGCGAGCGCCCGTTCCGCGGCGACCAGGGCGAGCTGGGTGACCCGGTCGGTCTGTGTGATGAGCCGTCCCGGGAGATGGTCCCTGGCGACGAAATCCGGGATCACCCCGGCGAGCGCGCTGCGGTAGCGCCGATCGAAATCGTCGACGACACGGATGCCGGATTCCCCGAGGCAGGTTCGCCGCCAGTATTCGTCGACGGTGAGCCCGGTCGGGGCGAGGACGTCGACACCGGTCACGACGCAGTCGGTGCGGGTCATGCGGTCACCTTTCGCAGCACCATGGCACTCTGGAAGCCGCCGAAGCCGCTGCCCACGGTGAGCACGGTGTCGAGCTCGGCCTCGCGGGCGGTCAGCGGCACATAGTCCAGATCGCAGCGGGGGTCGGGTTCGTGCAGATTGGCGGTGGGCGGGATGAGCGAATCCCGCATGGCCAGCAGGCAGGCGGCGATCTCGATGGAGCCGATCGCGCCGAGGGAGTGCCCGACCATCGACTTGATCGAGCTGACCGGCACGCGGCGGGCGTGCTCGCCCAGACCGCGTTTGATCGCGGCGGTCTCGTGCATATCGTTCTGCTTGGTGCCCGAGCCGTGCGCGTTGACGTAGCCGATCGCCTCCGCCGGAACCCGCGCCTGCGCCAGCGCCTGGCCGATTGCCCGCGTCATCTCCTCGCCCTCGGCGGTCAGGCCGGTCATGTGATAGGCGTTGCAGGTGGAGGCGTATCCGGCGACCTCCCCGAGAATCGGCGCGCCGCGGCGCACCGCTCGCTCGAACTCCTCCAGCACCACCATGGCCGCGCCCTCGGCGATGGCGAAGCCGTTGCGGCGGCGGTCGAAGGGTTTCGCGGCGGTGGCGGGATCGTCGTTGTCCGGGGTCGTGGCGCGGATGGCGTCGAAGCACGCCACCGCGATCGGCGTGATCGGGGCGTCGGTGGCTCCCGCCAGCACGATGTCCGCCGAACCCTCCTCGATCAGGGTCGCGCCGTGCCCGACGGCATCGATACCGGAGGTGCATCCGGCCGAGACCACACTCACCGGCCCCTCCGCCGCGGCGACCCGCGCGACCTCCCGGGCGATGGAGCCGGGCGTGAAATAGTCGAACAGATGCGGTGACTGGTAGCTCTGATCGACGAACCACTCGGCCCCCTGGTCGGACAGCACCACGTACTCCTGCTCGATGCTGGTGGCCGAGCCGACCGCATTGCCGACCGTCACGCCGACTCGCCCGGGGTCGCGGTCCTCGCTCAGCCGGGCCTGGGCCAGCGCCCGCCGGGCGCAGATCACGGCCAGCATGGCGGCTCGATCCAGCCGCCGCGTCTCGCGGTGGCTCAACCCCATGGCCAGGGGGTCGAGATCGATCTCCCCGGCGACCTGGGAACGGAACTGGCTGGGATCGAAGGCGGTGATCCGGCGGATCGCCGTCCGCCCCGCGGTGATCATGGCCCAGAAGCCTTCGGTGTCCACCGATCCCGGTGCCAGTACTGACAGTCCGGTTACTACGACTCGTCGACGCACACGGCACAGCCTGCGGCGGGGATGTCCACATCGCATCGAAGTCCGGTCGCGGCCGAGCGCGAACCGGTCTCGAAGCGAGCTCGAAGCCCGACGAGAAGCGTGACCGCAGAATCCCAGTCGATGAGTTCGGAGGAATCATGGGCGGCGTGGCACTGGTCACCGGCGGCACCAGCGGTATCGGGTACGCGTGTGCGAAACAGTTGCACGACAGTGGTTTCCGAGTGGTGATCACCGGGCGTGACGAGGTCAAGCTGGACAAGACGCTCGCCGAACAACCCGCGTGGGCGGGGTATGTCAACGACGTCCGCGACCGCCACGCGGTGCGCGATCTCGTCACGACGGTGGCCGCCGCGCACGGGCCGATCGAGGTGCTGGTCAACAATGCCGGGCGCGGTGGCGGCGGGCCGATCGCCACCATCAGCGACGAGCTGTGGCTGGACGTGATCGAGACCGATCTCAACAGCGTGTTCTGGGTGACCCGGGCGGTGTTGAACGAATGCCCCACCATTCGCGGGGCGTCCGGCCGGATCATCAATATCGCCTCCACCGGCGGCAAGCAGGGGGTGCCGTACGGCACGCCCTATTCCGCCGCCAAGGCGGGCGTCATCGGGTTCACCAAGGCGCTGGCGAAGGAACTCGCCGCCACCGGGGCCACCGTCAACGCGGTGTGCCCCGGCTATGTCGAGACGCCGATGGCGGTGTCGATCCGGGAGTCCTATTCGAGTATGCAGGGCATCTCCGAATCGGAGGTGCTGGCGAACTTCGAGGCCAAGATCCCGTTGGGCCGCTACAGCACGCCCGAGGAGGTCGCGGGAATGGTCGGCTACCTGGCCGGCCCGGCCGCGGCATCGGTCACCGCGCAGGCGATCAATGTCTGCGGCGGACTCGGCAGCTACTGACACCCACGTCCCGAAAGCGAGCCATGAACACTGCGGCGACCACCGACCCCGGCCAGACCTTCTACCGGACCAATCGTCTCAACGGCTACGACCTGATCACGGTCAATGCCGCGAACCGGCTGCTCTGGCGTTGTCCGCCGGAGCATTTCGTCGAACTGTACAACCGGAACGTCTCGGGCCGGCACCTCGATATCGGCCCCGGGTCCGGGTACTACCTCGACCACTGCGAGTTCCCGGTCGCGCGTCCGGTGATCACGCTGCTCGATCTCAATCCCGACCCGCTGACCTTCGTCGCCGGGCGGATCGCGCGCTACGCGCCGGACACCGTGCGGGCCGACCTCCTCGGCGAACTGCCGCCGATACCCAACGCCCCCTTCGATTCCATCGCGATCAATTACGTGCTGCACTGTCTGCCCGAACCGCCCGCGGGCAAACAGGAGGTGTTCGCCCGGCTGAAGCCGCTGCTGACCGACACCGCGGTGGTGTTCGGCAGCACGGTGGTCACCGGCGGCGCTCCCACGACGCCGCTGTCGAAGGCGTTCAACACGCTCTATCAGCGGATGGGCGCCTTCCACAATCAGAACGACACCGTGGAGTCCCTGCACGGCGCGCTGGACCGGCACTTCATGAGCCATATCCTCGAAATACGGGGCAGCGTCGCCCTGTTCACCGCGCGGGGGCCGCGGCGATGACGGGTGTGACGACCGTGTCGGCCGAACTGCACGCCGAGATCAGCCTGTTCTACGCCCGCCATATGCGCGCCATGGACGAAGGGCGCGTGACGGAGTGGACCGCCGACTTCACCGAGGACGCCGAATTCCACACCAACGCACGCCCGACCGCGCAGATCGGGCGTGCCGAGATCGCCGCCGGAGCGGGTGTCGCGGCGCGGAAGTTGCTGGACGACAACGTCCTTCGGAGACACTGCCTGACCACGCTCGACATTCGGGCGGATGGCGACGGGATCGTCCGGGCGAGCAGCTACGCCATCATCGTCCGTACCCCGCCCGGTGGCCCGACCGCGATCGAGTTCCTGTGCACCTGCGATGACGAACTCGTGCGCGGCGACGGGCGGTGGCTCATCAGGCATCGTCGCGTCCGGCGGGACGATCTGGTCCATCCGGTGTGACCGGGGATACTCCGAGCTCGAGATAGGCGACGATGCCGCCGATGAGACCGTCGAGTGCGTCGTCGAGGTTGCCGTAGGTGCCGAGCGTGCGTTCGGAGGTGATGCCCCGCATGGCCGCCGGTAGGAGTGCCGCTACCTGCCGCACCTTGACCGCGTCGACGTGCAGGTCGGCGAAGGTGCGTTCACAGGCATGGTCCCACCGCGGCTTCCAGGACGCGAGTTCGGCGGCGGTGCGTGGATAGTCGCGTTCCAGTTCGGCATGGTCGCGGGGGAGGGCGGCGCGCAGCGTCTCGATCGCCAGCGATTCGGGGGTGCGCAGTCCCGCGGCCATGGTGTGGACCAGGTCCGACACCCGGTCACGCAGTGTGCCAACGGGGTTCGCGCGTGCGGGCAGATCGCCGCGCTTGTCGGCGGTGTGGCGCAGCACCGCCGCCCACAGGCCGTCGATATCGCCGAACTGGTATTTGATCACGCCCCAGGTCGCGCCGATATCGCGCGCGATCCGATTGCCGGAAACCGCGGCGGGATCGCCGGTGGCCAGTGAGGTGATGGCCGCCTCGAGCATGCTGTCGCGAGAGGCGATGCCGCGCCTGTTCGCCCGCCGTCCACCGATCGCCGCCTCCGTCACACAGCCGGATACTACCGATCGCGCTCGCGTCGAACCACTGTCATAGACGGCTCTTTCATTCTTTCACAGAGGGTTCTATGCTGATGGTCGCCGCGGGACCGGGCTTCGGAGGATCGAGATGGCGAAACCACCACTGCCGATGGAGCCGACGGGCTGGTTCCAAATCGCGTGGGCCGCCGAGATACCCGTCGGTGGCGTGCACAGGATGACGTACTTCGGCCGCGATATGGTTGCCTGGCGGGCGGTTTCGGGCCGGATCTCGGTTTTCGACGCCTACTGCGAACATCTCGGCGCACATCTGGGCTACGGCGGGCGCGTCGAGGGGGAGAACCTGGTCTGCCCGTTCCACGGCTGGCAGTGGGACCGGGACGGCCGCAATGTGTGCATACCGTACGAGAGCCATCCGAATCGCGGACGGCGCATCCGCTCCTACCCCGTCGTCGAACGCAACGAGGCGGTCTGGATCTGGTTCGACACCGCCGGACGAGCGCCGTACTTCGAGGTCCCGGATCTGTTCTCCGCCTTCGGCGACGACAAGACCGCCGCCGACTACTATCCGCCGTTCCCCGCCGCGACGCTGTACCGGCGAGGACTGGAGTTGCACCCGCAGTACGTCCTGGAGAACGGTGTCGACTTCGCGCATTTCGAGTTCGTGCACAAGACGCCGTTCGTCCCCGAGTTCACCCGCCACGACTTCTCGGGGCCGGTCTCCTACGTGGACTTCACCATCGCCTTCGACGCGCGCGTCACCGCCGACGCCGTGCGGAGCGGCGTCGAGTCCGTCAATGCCGGGCTGGGCTGCTCGATCACCAAGAGCTGGGGCATGGTCGACAACCGCACCATGCCCGCGGTGACCCCGGTCGACGACAGCACCTGCGATGTGCGCTTCACCGTGTGGATCGGCCGCAAACGCGGCGAGGACGGTCCCGACATCACCGAATACGGCAGGGCGATGGCGGGTTTCGTCATCGAGCAGTTCGAGGCCGATATCGAGATCTGGTCGCATCAGCGGTATTCGGACCCGCCGGCGCTGTCGCGCAGCGAATTCCGGGGATTCACCGCACTGCGGGAGTGGGCGGTGCAGTTCTATCCCGCCATCCCACGGCAGAAAGGCCCGTCAGCATGAGCACCGGCAGGATTCGGGTGTTCCAGGTCGCCACCGGCAACCTCGGCACCGAGATGATCGGACGCGTCCGCGAACACCCCGACCTCGAACTGGTCGGGCTGCACTGCTACACGCCGGAGAAGATCGGGCGCGACGTCGGTGAGATCGTCGGCATCGGACCGATCGGCGTGCGCGCCACCGGATCGGTCGAGGAGATCATCGCGGCCCGGCCCGATGTACTCACCTTCCACGGGGTGTTCCCCGACGAGGACCTGTACGAACGGGTGCTGGAGGCGGGCATCGACGTGGTGACCACCGCCGACTGGATCACCGGATTCCATCGGGACCGCAACCATCCGCACCCGTCGGGCCGGAAGGTCAGCGAGGTCATCCGGGCCGCGTGCGAGCGGGGGAACTCGACCTTCTACGGCACCGGCATGAATCCGGGCTTGTGCCAGATCCTCGGCATCGTGCACAGCGCCGACGTCGCCGACATCGAGAATGTCACCGTGACCGAATCGGTCGACGTCTCCTGCCACCACTCCGTGGACACCTGGCGGGCGGTCGGCTACGGGCGTCCCGTCGACGATCCGACCATCGCGGATTCGCTCTACAAGTACACCGCCGTGTTCGCCGACGCGGTGCACCTCATGGCCGACGCCTTCGACCTCGCACTGGACGAGGTGTCGTTCGACTACGAGCTCGGCGCGTGCACCGAGGACGTCGATCTGGGCTGGTACGCCCTGCCCGAGGGCTCGCTGGGCGCGAGCCGCATCAGGTACCGGGGCATGGTCGACGGCGTGTCGCGAGTGGAGACGCATCTCGAATGGCAGATGACCCCGCATACCGACCCCGCGTGGAATATCAAGGGCTGCTACATCACCCAGATCACCGGCGATCCGAATATCTACAGCAAGCACATGATCTTCCCGCGCAAGGGGTTGGACCTGTCCGATCCCGCGAACTTCGCCGCCATCGGCATGACCGTCACCGGATTGCCGGCGCTGAACGCCATCCGATCCGTGCACGCCGCACCGCCGGGGATCATCACCAGCGCCGACCTGCCCCTGCGCTCCTTCGCGGGCCGATTCAAACCCTGAGTCGTCCGCGCAGCCCCGGCGGTTGCCGCGTCTACGCTCCGCGATCGCGCGTGGTTCTTCGCGCGCTGGGACGGCGAGGGGGTGCCGTGGTGGACGCCTTACATCGCGCGGCGCGGCCGATCTCACCGCGCAGTGGATACCCCGACTCGCTGCGCCGTCCCGGCACGCGGCCTACGGTTGTCGAGTATGGCGAGCAAAGACATAGTGGTGACCGTGAGCGAGGGGGACTGGCTCACCTTGCGCGATGCCGCCGAGTGCGCGGGGATGAGTGTTCCGGCCTATATCCGCTGGGGTGTGCGCCTGCTGGCCTTACAGGCCGGTCCGGGCGGCTCCCCGCGACGCGATATCCCCGTGCGCCCCACGGCGAGTCACCGCACCCCCATCGCCCCCGACGAACCCGAGTCCACCGCGTGGACGGAGACGTTCGCCGAACGGCTGTCGCACCGCGCGGACACCTTCCACATCGACTGAACCCGGGGCCGGACCCCGGGCGTTCACGGGCCGCCGTGCGGCGGTAGGCACCCGGCGACGGCTGTGGCGGGTGAGCGCGGCCGACACGGTGATGACGGGGGTGCAGCGCACTGTCACCGGATGAAGCGCGCTGTCATGGCCCGTTGCTGCTGTCGGCGCGGTGCTCGCGCCCGCCACGCTCGCATCGCCGCCTAGCTGAAGTCGTAGTCCAGGGGGATGTGCCAGTTCTGGTCGATGACCTCGCGGATGGCGGCGGCGTCACGGTTCAGGTAGTGCGGTTTGGCGTCCAGTTCCTTGGATAGATTCGGCACGTCCAGGCCGCAGTCCTGGCCGATCAGCCCGTAGCGGTGGCCGACCGCCCAGACGCAGGCTCGCGCCCAGCGGACGGGCTTGCCCCGGCGGATGAGGTCGGGGGCCTGCCTGCCCAGACGTTCGACCAGCGTGAAGGACTCCAGTGCGTAATTGGTTCCGAGACAGTCGCCCGCGTAGCGCCAGGCTTGCGGTGCCGCCTCGATGACGACCCGGGCGGCGGGCCGGGACAGGCCCTCCACACCGGGGCGCGGTGGCATGCCGAGCTCCGGCAGCCAGAAGAACGCGGCCGCGATCGGATCGACCGGGCCATCGCGCCGCGACGAAATGCCCATGGGGCGAGACTAGCGCCGTTCACCGACACTCGGGTCGGAGCGGGCGAATCATCGGGCGGCGCAGGTGGAATCGACTGGAATCGACGCGGGTGGCCGCACCGATTCGGGTGTGTCGGGCTACTTGCCCGGATTCCAGTGCATCTCGCCGTCGTGGTAGTAGTAACCGCTCCGGTCGGGGTTCTGGACCCAGTGGTGTTCGTAGCCGTTCTCGCCGAGTTGGAGCACGTAGCCGTAGCCCCGTTCGTCGGTGTTCTCCGCGGTGGCCGTGCCGGTCGCCCATGCGGCGGGCACGGCCAGGAGACCGGCGGCGAGCAGGGCTACGCCGAGCGAGCGGGCCCCGACGCCGCGCGGGCGCGGCACCGGTGCGGAATCGGCCGGGGTGATCGGTGCGGGCGGGGTGGGATCGTTGGTCGTCACACTTACGAGTGTCCTCGCCCGTCGGATCGGGCACATCGGGAAAGTCCCCGAGTGGCACCCTGATCCGCATCCGGTCATCCCCGCGTGACGGGCCGGCGACCGGTGACGGTGAGGAGGATGTCCTTGGCGGGCATGTCGATCGGGCTTCCGGAGCCGATCGTGCAGTCGGCGTCGGTCGCCCGCAGCTGGACACCGGTGAGGTCGACACCGAAGTAGGCCAGCGCTTTCTGATCACCGTCCCCGAGGACCAGCGCGATGCGGTCCGCCGGGGCGGCGGGCAGGCCCAGCGGCTCGGTGATGTCGAGGCCGTGGATGACGTCGTGGCCCAGCGCGGCGGCAGGGTCGCCACCCGGCGGCCGCCACGGGTGGTTCACATTGTCGCGCAGGCAGGTGAGGAGGTCGGCGTCGCTCAGACGTCGGGTGTCGGCGTGCGCCGCGCGGTCGGCGTAGCGGTTGAACGAGAAGCGCGCCGCGGCCAAGCCGATGGCGAACCGAAGTATCGAGATGCGGTAGGGCATGGTCATATGGGCGACGACCTCGCGGACCCGCCAGCCCGCGCAGAGCGAGGGCGCGGCCCACTGGTCGGGAGTGAGGGTGCCCAGCAGTTCGGCGAGGCGTTCCCGCTCGGCGGTGGTGTGGGCGCGCAGGTCGATGGTGTCGTTCACGGGCTCTCCGTAGCGTCGTAGCGATGGGGTCACTACTGCTACGACGCGCGTGGCCGGAATTCATCGGTTGTCGCGGGAATCGAGTGTCTCGGGCAGTCCGAACCGTGCGAATCGCGCGTGCGTACCCAGGAAGGTGAGCAGGCGCGCGATGCGACCGCCGCGCTGCTCGACCGCGAGCAAGGCGAACGGGCGCAGGATGCCGTGCTCGTCCGGGCGGTACTGCCCGAATCCGGCCGATCCGCTGATCCGGACGGGCACCAGCCGATCCCGCGCGCAGTCGTCGGCCGCGGCGAAGATCCGGAGTTGGGCGGCGCGCCCGTCGATGCGCCAGGGGAAGGGCGGCATGCTCGATTCGGCGTCCTCGCACAGCAGCGCGGCCAAGGCGTCGACATCGTGCGCCTCGAAGGCGATCACGTACCGCCGCAACAGCTCTCGATCCCGCTCGGTATCGAGGTCGAGTGCGTCCAGGCGACCCGTGCGTACCGTGTCGAGCGTCGCGCGGGCCCGTTGCAGGGCGCTGTTCACCGCCGCCGCGCTGACGCCGAGCATCCCGGCCGTCTCGGCCGCCGAGAACGCCAGTACGTCCCGCAAGACCAGGACGGCCCGCTGTCGCGGCGGCAGATGCTGCAATGCGGCCACGAACGCCAACCGCACCGACTCCCGGTGCACGACCACCTCGGCCGGATCGGTCGCGTCGATGAGTTCGGCGTCGGGCATCGGCTCGATCCACCGGTCGGCGGGCAGCACCGATCCGGCGTCGAATCCCTCGGGAACCGGCCCCTCCCAGACGAGCATGCGCCGTCGCGCCGCCCGCAGCATGTCCAGGCACACATTGGTGGCGATGGCGTGCACCCACGTGGACAGCCTCCCCTTGCCGGGGTCATAGCTGCCGCGCCGCGCATAGGCGCGGATCAGTGTCTCCTGCACCGCGTCGTCGGTGTCGGCGGCGGAGCCGAGCAGGCGATAGCAGTAACCGGTCAGCGGAATCCGCAGCGCCTCCAGGGTGCGGGGGTCCAACTCTTCGGTATCGACGGCCACGGCCCCATGCTCGCAGTCGGCGCGCGCGTGGGCCACCACCGGCCGGTTGGCGGTGTCGGCCCGCACGCTGCAGCGAGAGGTACCCGCTAGGCCGTGGGTGCGGAGTAGCGGGCCGCGCTGCGATCCGACAGCAGTGCGGCGAACTCCTCGGCGTAGGCGAGTTGGCGGCGCAGTGTCGCGCAGCTCGTCTCGGCCTTGTCGTGACAGTCGCGCAGGACCTCCGCCGCTCGATGGTGCTCGTCGGGTGAGGCGGCGGTGTCGTCGAGGACAGCGAGGGAGTCCAGCAGGTCCTTCATCTCCGCCAGGGTGAAGCCCAGCGGCTTCATGCGGCGGATCACCATGAGGCGGCGCACGTCGGCGTCGGTGTAGAGGCGGAAGCCGCCCGTCGACCGCGCCGACGGTGTGACCAGGCCAACGTCGTCGTAGTGGCGGATCGTCTTGATCGACAACTCGGTTCGCTCGGCGACCTGACCGATTTGCAGGGTGGCGCGGTCGGGCATGTCAGTGGGCTCCGGTGAGGTGGCCGCTGAGGCGTTCGTGGCGTTGTTCGGAGGCGGGGTTGAGCCCGATGATCTCGGCGTTCTTGCCTTTGGCGGCGTATTTGGTGGTGATGGCGTCGAGGGTGGCGACGGTGGAGGCGTCCCAGATGTGGGCGTCGGACATGTCGATGACGACGTTGTGCGGGTCGCCGGTGTAGTCGAATTGGTAGACGAGGTCGTTGCTGGAGGCGAAGAACAGTTCGCCGCGGACTTTGTAGACGCGGGTGTCGATGTCGCCGTCGTGGTCGGTGTCGGCTTCGTGGACCTTGGTCACCTCGGTGAAGTGGGCGACGCGGTGGGCGAAGGCGACCATGGCGGTGAGCACGCCCGCGATGACGCCGTAGGCCAGATTGTGGGTGAACACGGTGACCGCGACGGTGACGGCCATGACGGTGGTCTCGGCGATGGGCATGCGGCGCAGGGTCTTGGGTGCGATGGAATGCCAGTCCATGGTGCCGACCGAGACCATGATCATGACCGCGACCAGGGCGGCCATGGGGATCAGCGCGACCACATCGCCGAGGCCCACGACGAGGATGAGCAGGAAGATGCCGGCGAGGAAGGTGGAGATGCGGGTGCGGGCGCCGGAGACCTTCACGTTGATCATGGTCTGGCCGATCATGGCGCAGCCGCCCATGCCGCCGAAGAATCCGGTGACGACGTTGGCGATGCCCTGACCCCAGCCTTCGCGGGTCTTGTCGGAGTGGGTGTCGGTGATGTCGTCGACGAGTTTGGCGGTCATCAACGATTCGAGCAGGCCGACCAGGGCCATGGCCAGGGCGTAGGGGGCGATGATCTGGAGGGTGTCCAGGTTCAGCGGCACGTTCGGGATCAACAGCGACGGCAGGCTCGACGGCAGCTCACCCTCGTCGCCGACGTCGGGCACGTTCAGCGCGAACACGATGGTGGCCGCGGTGAGCGCGACGATGGCGACCAGGGGGGCCGGGACGACGGTGGTGAGCTTGGGCAGGAACACCATGATCAGCAGGCCGAGGGCGACCATGGGATAGACCAGCCACGGCACCCCGAGCAGATGCGGAATCTGGGCCATGAAGATGAGGATGGCCAGGGCGTTGACGAAGCCGACCATGACGCTGCGCGGGATGAATCGCATCAGCTTGGCCACGCCGAGCACACTCAGCACCACCTGGAGCACGCCCGCCAGGATCACCGTGGCAATGAGGTAGTCGAGTCCGTGATCGGCCACCACCGGGGCGATGACCAGGGCGATCGCGCCGGTCGCCGCCGAGATCATGGCCCGGCGGCCGCCGACGATGGCGATGGTGACGGCCATGGTGAAGGACGCGAACAGCCCCACGCGCGGGTCGACGCCCGCGATGATGGAGAAGGAGATCGCCTCCGGGATGAGCGCCAGCGCCACGACCAGACCGGCCAGCACCTCGGTGCGCAATCGGGTGGGATTGCGCAGCGCGTGAAGTACCGACCCTTCGGTATCACGTGTGGTGGGCGCGGCTGTCGCCATCGGCGGCTCCAATCATCACTGCGCACACGTCACCGGGCCGCGGAGACGTGTGGGCATGAACAGAAATTCACGGGATGCGAGCGACCGACGATGCGGGGGGATACTGCTGGAGTTCACCGGCCACGGTGCCGGGTGAGGTATTCAGCTAACGCTCAGCGATGGGAACTCTACCCTCCGGGGCGGGTAGAGTCGCAAACTCGGCGGGGTGGAGGTGGCCGAGATCTCATTTCTTCCGCGAAGTAATCGACTGCCGTGGTGGGTCAGCGCGAGGCCGCGTCGCCGAGGCGGCTCAGGGTCCGCATGGCCTCGTGCTCGATGCGTGCGATATCGCCGAGGGTGGTGCCCGCCTGGGTGAGATGCCGTTCCTCGCCCGTTGTTCCGGCCCGCGCGATGAGCGCGGCGACCTCGGTCCACCGGGCAGCCGCCTGCGCGTACAAGCGGTGGCCGGTGCGCAGCGCGGTGTCATCCCGCAACCACAGGGCTTCGGCGAGGAAATCGCGGTAGAGATTGCGGAACAGCGCGCCGCCGGTACCGGCCCGCTCCATCAGCAGCGCGGCCTGCGGCAGGTCGTGCCGGGGGTCGTCGGTACGTCGGAGCCAGGTGGGCACCAGCTTCGCGGCCTTCTCGATACCCCGGTACCCGAGGTTGGCGATGGGCGGGGTGAGAAAGGCGTCGGCGCAGGCGGTGATGGCGGGGACGATCCGGTCTCGCGGGTCGGGCGGGGGAAAGGGCACCGTGAGGGTGAAGGACCGGTTTCTGGCCGTCATCGGCCCGCGGGCGGCGCGGGCAGCGGCGAGGCTGGCCAGGCTGGTGGACACCGCGCCGCCCTGCTGGTCGGTGTCCACCAGGAGGGCGGCGTGGTCGTCGTAGCCGTACATCGCGACCATATGGCCGCCGAAATGCACCTTCGACCCGAAATAGTCCAGGTGGTAGCTGTCCAGCTGGAGCCCCACCGGCTGCCCCTCGTCGATGGCGAAAACCACGTTCTGCCAAGCCTTTCGCGGCGAGGCGGTCTCCTGCACCCGCAACTCCAGCTCCAGCGCGGCGGCCAGATTCCGGGTGAGTTCGAACGGTTTGACCCGTCCGCCCAGGAACGGAAAGCCCACGGCCCTGCTGTCCCAGTAGACGAAGGACAGCCCGGAACCGAGCCCGAAGAGCATGGCCTCGGACAGCTCCAGGCCCTGATGCCGCAGCAGCACCCCCAGCGCCGTCGTCTCACAATGCTTCATGCCGCGCGCATCGACGTCGAGAACCGTGCTCATCCGTAGCCTTCCTGACGGGAACCGCATGCCGTGACGTCATGCTGGACCCTCCCGCGACGGGAGAGTCCAGTCCCCCCGCACGGCGGTGGCCCGCTGCCGGAATCGGCGGGCCACCCGGCTGTGCACTGCTACCAGTACCAGTTCCGCACGACGATCAGCCCGTCTGCCCGCCCGGTATGGCAATCGGTTGGCTATCTCATCGTGAGGTCAGTCCACCTGTTCGCCCCGTCGGTGGCGGAGCTCGAGGTCACGTTGGCGGGCCTCCTCCTGGCGTTTGGCCTCGGCTCGCTGCTGTTCGGCGCGGGCCCGGAGGGCGCGGAGGAATGCCTCGTCGTCGTCGGGGTTGGTGTGGACGTAGCGGCCGGGGCGGTCGTATTCGGGGTAGGCGGTGGTCGAGCGGGGGCGCGGGGGCTCGTAGGGTCGGCCGAGGATCAGCCAGAGCAGGGCTCCGACGGTGGGGACGAGGAGGATGACGAGGAGCCAGCCGCCCTTGGGCAGGTGGCGGATGCCGGACTCGGGGGCGGTGATCACGTCGATCAGGCAGTAGACCCACAGGGCCAGGGTGATGAGTCCGACGATCAGGTAGGGCATGGCGTTCTCCTCGAACACGTTCGGGGTGCTCGACCGGTTCGGTGGTGGTACGTCGCGAATCCCCCAAGGATCTTTCGACGGTGGATAGTACCTCGAGTCGGCCATAGGCAACTACTTGGCAAATTATTGATATGTCGGCTGCTTGACCTTCGGTCGGTCGGCGGCCCGACAGACACACGACCGGAGTGGGAGCAGACTCGGCCGCGCAATGTCCAACAGGGTGCGTGGTGATCGTGCCGCCAGTCCGGATCTCGAGGAGTATTGATGACGCAGGGTTCGACCACTGTGGAGGAAGTGCCGCGCGGGGCGGCCGACCCGCGGGAGGTGTTCGGGGAGAGGCTGATCGAGGATGCGACCCGGGCGCTGGAGCTGATGAGCGTGCAGCTCGGGCTGGCGCTGGGGTTGTACCGTGCGCTGGCCGAGCATTCGGCCACCGCGGCGGAATTGGCCGAGCGAGCCGGCATTGCCGAGAGATACGCGCGCGAATGGCTGGAACAGCAGGCCACCGCCGGATACCTGCACTGCGCGAATCCGCGCGATGCGGCACAGGCGCGCCGCTTCGCATTGCCCGCCGCGCACGCGGAAGTGCTGCTGGCGCACGAGAGCCCGTACTTCGTGGCGCCGACCGCGCCGATGATCGCCGGTGTGGCCCGGGTGCTGGACGAGCTGGCCGCCGCCTACCGTACCGGCGGCGGGGTGCCGTTCTCCGCCTACGGGACCGAAATCCGCCATGGCATCAGGGATCTCAACGGCCCCCTGTTCCATCACGAACTCGCCGACTGGCTCACCGCGGTCCCGGACGTGGACGCGCGCCTGCGTACCGAGCCCGGCACGCGGATTCTGGACCTCGGCTGCGGCTGCGGACGCTCCACCACCGCCCTGGCGACCACCTACCCGCACGCGAGCGTGCACGGGGTGGACCTGGACGCCGCCTCGATCGAGGAGGCGCGTGCCGCGGCCGATCGAGCGGGACTGGCCGATCGGGTGCGCTACAGCGCCGCCGACGCCGCCGGACTCACCGAAACCGGTGCGTACCAACTGATCACGATCTTCGAAGCCCTGCACGACATGGGTGATCCGGTGGGCACCCTGCGCGCCGCGCGCCGTGCCCTCACGGCCGACGGCGCGGTCCTCATCGGTGACGACCGGGTCGAGGACGAGCTGACCACCCCCGGCCCCCTGCTGGAACGCTTCCAGTTCGGTTGCAGCGTGCTGCACTGCCTGCCCGCCACCATGGCCGAGAATCCGGTGGAGGCCAATGGCACCATGCTCCGCACGTCGACCCTGCTGCGCTGGGCACGGGAGGCCGGATTCACCGAGGCCCGCGTGCTGCCCATCGAGAACGCCTTCTGGCGGTTCTTCCTGCTGCGGCCCTAGACGCACGCGGGGGCGACCGCTCGGGCGCTCGCTTTCCCGGACGCGGGGTCGCGCGATACCGGCGAGAATCGTGTGCGCGACCAGGTCCGGATCATCGGACATGGGAACATGCCCGCAGCCGGGCATCCGTAACCAGCGGGTGTGGGCGGGCAGCTGATCCCGGTGCTGGCCGACGTCCCGAGGCAGCATGCGGTCGCGGGTGCCGAGGGCGACCGTGACGGGCGCGGCGATGCGCTGCCCGCCCGCGAACCGCGGCCCCCGGTCCGGTGCACCGGACCGGCGGCCGGATCAGGACGGCGGCACCGTGCCGAGCAGGATGTTCTTCAGATGTTCGGGGGCGATCAGGGTGCAGTAGTGCTGCCCCTTGAAGGCGTCGGGGATGCCGGGCGTATCCAGGGGCACGTGCAGTGCTTTCGAGGGCAGGTGCAGTTTCCCGTCGGAATCGACCGTGGCCGTGGGGAAGTCGGCCAGCCACTCCTGACCGGTGGCCGCCGGGGTGTCGGGGTCGATGTCCACCTGGTACGGGCGGAAGACCAGTGCGGCACGTTCCTCGCGGGTCAGGTCGCGGGCCACCCGCCACAGCGTTCTCCGGTTGGTCTCGCCGCAGGTGCCGTCCCCGCCGGCGGTCCGGTCGCCGTACTCCTGATTGATGTGATCGGCCGACTTCCCCTTGCAGCGCACCTGGCGCGGTGAGCCGGTGTCGTCGTAGGTGGTGTAGCTGGTGACGGTGAGCGGGCGCACCTGGGGTTTGGAGGCGGCGAAGGCGGCCGGGTCGGTATACGGCACCTCGGCGAAACTCCCACCTGCCCGGTGGAATCGGACCAGGCGCAGCGAAGCCGTGCCGACCTGGGCGCGCTGGCACAGCGTCAGCGAGGACAGACCCTGTTCCTCCACGGGTTCGGCGGCGGCCGGTGCGGCGAACCCGCCGAGCAGTGTGGTGGTGAGGGCCGCGGTGACGAGGCCGGAGGCGAGCGGGAATCGAATACGCATGGGAGGGAGTGCTTTCGACGTGGGACGGGGGAGGGCCGACCGCGCGATGCGGTCGACGGCCGGTGCGGAGGTCAGTGGCCGGTGAGGATCTGCGCCGTGGGCGCGGCGGGCACCGTGCCGTGCGGTGCGGCGGGGTAGTAGTCGGGTGTGCGCGCACCGGTGACGAAATCGCCCATCCAGCCGAGGGCGAGGGTGCGCAGCGTGGCGGAGTTGACCGATTCCGAGATGCCGCACAGCATTTCGCCCATCGCATCGGAGCTGGTGCCCTCGGCGTCGGTGTGCACCCCCGACGGCAGCAGCACGCCGAGGAAGGGGCGATGCAACCGGGTCCGCACCGCCAGGGTGCCGATACCGAAGCTGTTGCAGGGTGACGGCGGGGCCGAAATCGTCAGTGTCGGCAGGTCGGTGCCGGTGATGCCGTCGAGGGCGCGGTCGATGTTGTTGCCGATGAACGAGCGCACGGGGTCGAGCAGGATCACTCCGCGCAGCGTGTTCCACGTCTCCAGGTGATGGGTGCGCAGCCGCTCGGCGACGTAGGCGACGGCCTCGGCCCCCGCCGAATGCCCGACGAACACCAGCCGTTCGGGTATGGCGGGAACGGCCCGGCCCGCGCGGTGCGCGGCGTCGGTGAGGCTGGTCGACAGTGCGCCGCCCGGGGCCGAGGCGGTGCCGAACAGGGCCGCCACATCGTGCAGGAAAGCGGTGTTGTCGCCGATGTTCTGCAGGGTGCAGCCCCACAGGTTCATGAACGGCATGCTCGGCGCGAAGACCAGGTACCCGGCCTCGGCGAAGGTCGCGGCGAGCGTGCCCACATGTCCGCTGGAGCGGGCGAAGCCGTGCTGCACCCACACCAGTGCCCGGGGCTGCCCGGCGGGCAGGTACCAGTCCGCGCCCTGCTCGAGAACCGTGGCCGCGCAGGGGATGTCGACGCTTCCGGGTAGGCGGTCGACGGCCTGGGCATCGGGTGCGGCCAGCAGTGCGGCGAGAACGGCGATGGTGGCCAGACCTGGGCCTCTGAGATGCATGGCTACTCCCACAACGGGCGCCTGTTTCCTCTAGTGGAATGGCGTTTCTTCTTTGGCTGACCATTAAGGGCGATGGCGGCGCTGGTGTCAAGCGGTCGGTGTGAGCCTATTGAGGCTGGACAGCGGGGGCGGTGACCACTATGTTTCGATATGGGAAACTGTGTTTCACTATTTCACGGTGTGCCGGTGGGTTGCCGTGACGAGTGTGGGGGAGTGGATGCGATCAGTGCTGTACGTGCCGGGCAATCGGCCGGAACTGTTCGACAAGGCGGTGTCCGGCCCGGCGGACGTGGTCCTGCTGGATCTGGAGGATGCGGTGCCCGTGCGCGACAAGGACGGTGCGCGGGCGGAGGTGGCCGCCTGGTTGCGCGCTGCCGCCCCGTCGGCGCGGCGGGTGTGGGTGCGCGTCAATCCCGGTGAACAGGGAATCGAGGACATCCGAGCGGTCGCCCCCGCCGGAGTCGAGTCCATCTGCCTGGCGAAAGCCGAGTCCGCGCAGCAGATTCGGGCGGTGGGTGAGCTGCTGGCGGCGGTGGAACCGGCGACGCGACCCATTCGCCTCTGCCCGCTGCTGGAGAGCGCCGCCGCCGTCTGCGCGGCGCGCGAGATCGCCGCCGCGCCGCGGGTGCTGCACCTGATGGTCGGGGAGGCGGACCTGTGTGCGGAACTGGGCATCACCCCCGGGCGCGACGGCTACGAGATGGTCGCCCTGCGCACCGGGATCGTGCTGGCCAGCGCCGCCGCGGGCATCGCGCCCCCGCCCGCGCCGACCAGCACCGACTTCCGCGACCTCGACGGTCTGCGCGCATCGACCGAAGCGCTACGCCGCTTGGGTTTTCGCGGCCGCACCTGTATCCACCCCGCCCAGGTCCCCGTCGTCAACGAGGTGTTCACCCCCGGCCCCGCCGAGCTGGACGCGGCCCGCGGGCTGGTGCGCCGCTTCGAGGCCGCCGCCGGTGGAATCGTCCTCGATGACGCGGGCCGCATGGTGGACCGCGCCGTCGTCCGCCGCGCCCGCGCGCAGCTCGACAACGCGCCCGAATAGCAGACGCGCGCACGGTGTCGCAGTGTTCGGGTGCGCGCCGTGGTGGGGTGACTGTCGTGCGCGGTTGATTCGCCTGTGCCAGGAAGATGCGCCGTGCCGGGACCGCCGTCGCGTCGTGCCGGTTGCCGTGCCGACACTGCCTTCGTGCCGTAGCGGTTGCCGTGCCGGGATTGCCGTGGTGCCGGTTTCTGTGCCGGGATTGTCTTCGTGATGTAGCGGTTTCTGTGCCGGGATTGTCGTCGTGCCGTAGCGGTTGCCGTGCCGGGACCGCCGTCGCGGTGGGGTGGCTGTCGCGCAGGGTGGTGCCGTGCCGAGGTGGCTGTCGCGCCGTGGCGGCCGCTGTGCTGGAGCGGCGTCGCCGGGATGGCCGCCGAACCGGCTTGTGCCGGGTACGGGGTGACCCTGTCATGCACCCCGTACCCGGTAACCCTCGCGCGCCGGGCCGCATCGGGAGTCGATGGGGCCGCGACGGACTCGGGTCGTCGTGGCCGCCGCTACTGGTAGCTCGGATCGGCCCAGGCTCCGATGGAGCGGGAGCGGACCGGTTCGATGTAGCGCGGGGCGAGGCTGTGCGGGTACTCCTCGCCCCAGTTGGTGGCGTCGCCGGACATGGTCACCCGGGCGTTGTCGGTGTACCAGTCGACGAGATCGGCGTCCGAGCGCACGATCCAGGTGCAGCCCTGCTCGGCGTCGGCGGTGAAGTCGCCGTGGCGGATGAGCGCGGGTCGCCAGAAGTACGTGCCGGGCCACATCTTTCCGAAGTTGTAGTCGAAGCCGCCGTCGAGGCAGTACGCCTCCTCCGAGCACGGGTGGTGGGCCAGGGGCTCCTCGCGCCAGCCGGGCTTGGCCTTGATCAGGCGGGTGTAGGAGCCGGTCTTCTCATCCCGGTGCAGCAGTTTGATGTACAGGCCCGGCACCGGGGTGCCGCCGAGGTCGAAGCGCATCGGACTGCCGTCCTTGACGTCGATCCACGGCATCTCGGCCGAATCGAGCACCACGAGTTTCTGGTCGGGCCGCACGAAGTCGCGGTCGGCGTCGGCGAGGTCGAAGCGCCAGTCGCCCTGCTCGCGGAACAGCAGGATCTCGGTGCCCGCGGTGACGGAGATCGGTGGCGTCCGGACGCCGATGGGGGCCATCCAGTACCCCTCCGGGCCGAGCACGGTATCCCCGATGGTCACCTCGCCCGACAGCACGTACCACTCCGTCTCGGCGTGGTGCACCCCGGCGGGCCGGGACCAGTCGCTGGTGAAAGTGACCTCCAGGGAGGCGGATCCGTCCTCCTCGTCGTAGCTGAGGTTGCGCTGTACGGCGCTGCCGGTGGCGTGCTCGAACTCGGCCATGTGGGTGATCAGGTCGCGTTTGTCGACGAGTTCTACATGTGGACGCATCGGTCCTCCTCGGGGAGCGGTATTTCCGATACGAAATGTACTGCTTATGAATAACCAAAACAAGGTGTATCGTAAATTCTCGTGACTCGACCCGGACGTCCCGCGGGCCCCGCCGCCGATACCGAAGCCGTCGTACTGACCGCGGCGCTGGACCTGCTGCTCACCGAGGGGGCCGTCGCGCTCACCCCGCAGCGCCTGCACGCGGTGACCGGCGTCGCCCGCACCACCATCTACCGGCACTGGCCGACGCCGCGCGAGGTCCTCGCCGCGCTCATCGCCGTCGCCCCGCACGAACCGCTCACGCCCAGCGGCGATCTCGTCGCCGATCTGCACACCGAGGTGGACCTGCTGTGTGATCGCCTGCGCGACAAGCCGGTCGCCGCATTCCTGCGCGCGCTGGTGACCGCGTCGTCGGCCGATCCGTCGTGCACCGAGCTGCGCCACCGCTATGTGGCCGATCTGCTCGAGCCGTTCCGGGCGGCGCTGCGCGCGCTCGGATTCGGCGACGAGGCCGCGGTCGAGGAGGCGGCCTCGGCGATCGTCGCGCCGCTGCTGGTGGACGCGCTGCTGCTGGACCGTCCGGTGGACCGGGAGCGCGCCCACCGCGCCGCCGCCGACGTACTGGCCCGCGTGACCACCTGAGTCGAACCCGTTTCCAGCCTTACAGCCCGTTTCAGCCTTACAGGGGAGCATCATGACCAATGCCGTCGGCACCCGCGCCGTCTTCGGTGTCGTCGTACCGAGTACGAATACCGTTGTCGAGCACGACTACTGGCGGGCCGGGCTACCGGGCATCGCCTTCCGCGCCGGATCCATGTACATCCCGAATCCGGTGATGGGCGACGACGCCGACTTCCAGGCGCTGCTGGTGCAGATCCGCGCCGCCATCGACACCGCCGTGCGCGACGTGCTCACCGCCGAACCCGAACGCATGGTCATGGGCATGTCCGCGGAGACGTTCTGGGGCGGCGTGGCCGGGAACGCGGCCTTCGAACAGCGGCTGCGCGAGCGCACCGGCCTGCCGGTCACCACGGGGGCGAGTTCGTGCCGGGCGGCCCTGCGGGAGTTGGGCTGTCGCCGCATCGCGGTGTTCTCGCCGTATCAGCCCATCGCCGACCGCGAGGTGGGGCGGTTCTTCACCGAGGCGGGGTTCGATGTCGCCGCCGTCACCGGGCTGCGCTGCCCGAGCGCCATGGATATCGCGCGCGTCGGCGACGACCGGCTGCGTGCGGTCGTCGCGGCACTGGACGGCCCGGATGTGGAGGCGATCGTCCAGGTCGGCACGAATCTGTCGTTCGTCGCCCTGGCCGACCGGCTGGAAGCGGAACTGGGCAAGCCCGTGATCGCCATCAATGCCGCCACGCTGTGGCACGCCCTGCGCGACCACGGTTTCGACGATCGCATCGAGGGCGCGGGGACACTCCTGCGTGAATACTGACCCCTACCCGCTCGGTGATCCGGCGACGCGGTGGTGATCCGGCGACGCGGTGGTGATCCGGCGACGCGGTGGTGATCCGGCGACGCGGGGGTGACCCGACAGCGCGGGGTGATCCGACGACGCGGCGAATGACGAGCGACCTCGTGCGGGCCGACAGGCGCGGGGGCGTAGTGGAGCCCGTGACATCGGCGGCACGGCTTCGGCGCATCGCCGATGCGCCGAAGCCACGTCGAGGGTCGGTGGTCAGCGGTCCGTGGTCAGTGGTCGCGCAGCAGCGCTCCCGCCCCCTCCACACGGTCGTGGATGTGATTGTCGCGCAGCGCCATCCACCAGGTCGCCGCATTGATGGCGATCACCGGTTTGCCGAGCCAGCGCTCGGCCTCGTCGGCCAGCCGCACCATGGACAGGTTGGTGCCGCACTGCACCAGCGCGTCCACCCCGGCACCGTCCACCTCGCGCAGCGCCGTGCGCAGTTCGTCCTCGGTCACGTGCG
Organism: Nocardia sp. CC227C; assembly: GCF_030767025.1. Lineage (GTDB taxonomy): Bacteria > Actinomycetota > Actinomycetes > Mycobacteriales > Mycobacteriaceae > Nocardia. Next base: position 293,450 of record NZ_JASITE010000007.1, read on the forward strand.
CGATGGACACCGCCGTCGGGCAGCGCAGCCCGCGAATGGCCTTGACCTCGAAGCCGAGTTCACCGAAGAAGCGCACCACATTCTCGTCGCCCACCGGCTGGTAGGGCGTGACCACGCCGATCCGCTCCGCACCGTACAGCCGCAGCGCCCGTCGGCACGCCTCCGCGCCGGTGGCCACCCGCAGTCCGGTGATGTCGTGGATCTGGCGCACGAACTGCCGATTGCCCTCGACACCGCCCCAGAACGTCTCGGCGGACATGCCCATGACCATGTAGTCGGGTTCGCAGGTCAGCACGCGTTCGCAGGCGGCTCCGATCTCGGCGCGGATCTGCTCGAGCAGCCGCCCCATACCGGCGTCGTCGTTCATGTTCTGGTCGCGAATGTGGATGCGGCCGAAATGGGCCGTGACCCCCGGGACGGCCATGCGGTAGAAATCGGGTTCCACGATGGTGTTGGTCGAGGGCGCGATCACCCCGAATTTGCGCCGCCAGCCCAGTGCGTCGGTCATGGGTTCCTCTCCGTGTCGAACAGGTCGCGGCGGCGCACCGGCGCGAGGGCGAACCGCCCGATGATCTTGCGGGTGGTCAGCCAGCGCACGTGCGCGCCATTGCGCCGCTTGTCGAGCGCCCGCGCGGCCAGCCAGGGCGCGACCGTCTCCACCGGATCGGCCAGGATATTGAAGATCCTGCGCGCCTTGGCCAACTCGTCGGGATCGTCGTAGCCGTGGGTGAGCAGGTCGGTGACGACCATCCCCGGACTGAGCAGCCCGACCGACACCCCGGCCGGGACCTCGGCGGCCAGCGCGGTGGTCAGGTAGGTGACCGCGCGCTTGCTCGCCCCGTACACCCCCAACCCGGCGACGGTGCGCCCGTCACTGCCGAGTCCCTCCATATTCCAGATATGGCCGCCGCCGTTCTCGGCCATGCCCGCCACGGCCACGGCGCAGCCGTTGAGCACGCCCAGCAGATTGGTGTCCAGCACCGTGCGGGCGGTCTCGACGGGCAACTCCCACAGCGGTTTCCGATCGTGGGAGACGCCCGCGTTGTTGATCCAGACGTCCACGCCGCCGCACTGCCGCACCGCGGTGTCCCACAGCTGCCGCACCTGCTCCCGGTCGGTGACATCGGCGGTGACCACCACCGCGTGATCGGGGAGTTCGGCGCGAATCCGCTGCACCCGCTCGGCATCGCTGCCGCACAGCGCGACCCGGTGACCGCGCTCGAGCAGGGCGCGCACCATGCCCAATCCGATGCCGCGGGTGCCGCCGGTGACCACCACCGTGCTCATGAGCGCTCCAGCACGCCGTGCATGACCGCGGCCAGGCTGTTGTGGTCGAACATCTGGTACACCACGGCCATCCTGCTGCCCGCGCCCATACCGGGTTCGGCGTCCATCATGAATTCCCGGCCGAGCAGCCGACGGCCGTCGACGGTGTGCAGGCGCACGAAGTTCGCTCTGCCGTAGGAGTTCCCATTGCCCCACACATCGGGCCCCTCGTGGAAGGAGCGCACCCCGTCGCGGCGCACCGTGATCCGGGAATCGGATTCGACCGGGCCCGACATGACCAGGCGGTGCTCGGCCACCAGCAGGGTCACCGGATCGATCTCGAGCTCCATGCGCAGCGCGCCCAGCGGCTGCTGGTCGGCAGACCACAGCTCCAGCTCACCGGCGTAGCGGCTCTTCTCCTTGGTCGGCACGGTGAACACCACCGGACCGCAGCGGGTTTCGGCCTCGACCCGCTGCTCGACCAGGTCCGGGTCGCGGGTGTAGAGACCGTCGAACACCCCGACCAGCGCCGGACCCTGGTACAGCACCGATGAGTACACCTGGGTGTCGCCGAGGGTCTGGTTCCAGGTCTGGAGGCCGACCTGCCAGCCCGGACCGTAGTAGTTGGCGTCCACGAATCCGCCGTAGGGCTGGCCCGATCCGAAGAAGTCCGGGCCGGTGTAGATCCGGTCGGCGTCGGAGTCGCGGACGCCGAACGCGAACGGCGCACCGAGGGCGAAACGGCCCGCCAGCGTGCCGCCTCCGGTGAGGCCGCCATCCATGTAGTAGGTGGTGGTGCCGTTCTCGTGCACCGACGCGCGCCGGATGTCCTCGAAGCCGCACCAGGTGCCGTTCGCGTCGAACAGGGAGGGGCGGCCCACCCATTCGCCCGCTATGCGCTGCTGAAAATGGCTCGGAGCGTTGATGGCGATACCCCTTTCACTGTCCGGCGAGCAGTTCGCCGCGTACCCGCTCGGCCTGTTCCACGCCGAGCAGTCGGGCGACCCGCCCCCATACGGGGTCGACCTCCGGGCTGAACAGGTTGGCGCGCTGTATCCGGTCGCGTACGGCGAGTTCGGCGTCCACGGCCGGAACGCCGTTGTCCACCAGCGTGAGCCAGTGCTCGAGATACCGGTCCACGGTGGCGTCGAGAGCCTTGAACGCGGCCTCGGTGGCCCGGCACACCACCATCCACGGCGACATCATGGCCCGCTGCCGTGGCCCGATGGCGGCGGCGGAGAGACCGTCGACGCGCCACGCCTCCTCCAGCGGCGCGGTCAGCGGCCCGAAGGCGGCGTCCAGGTAGTCCAGGTGCACCGCCGGGTCCACGCGCGGGATGAGATCCAGGTGCATGGCGTGGTAGTCGCCCGCGTACACCGCGTCCAGGGTGAAATGCGGTACGGCGGAATCGCTTCCGGTGAAGGCGAAGACCATATGGCTGTCGAGGCCGATGGGCGGCACCACCAGGTCCACCACCACCGCCTTGTCGATGGGTTCGCCGCGCAGCACCCGCAGCCGGCCCACCGGATCGGGCGATACGGGACCGGTCAGCGGCAGATCCTCGGCGACGGTGAGGCCGAGCGCGGCGCTCAGCGCCGACAGGGTGCGCTCGCTCAGCGCGGTGGGCAGGCTCATTCGGCATTACCTCCGGTGCGGGCCTTGTGCACCCAGGCACTGGCCAGTTCGGGATTGTCGTGGCGGGCGGGGGAGGCGATGACGGTCGCGGCGCGGCGCGGCGAGTCGCCGGTGATGATGTCGTCGTCGCCGACCCACCAGCCCTGTTTGCGCAACTCCAGCCGTCGCCGCCGGTAGGCCACCTGAAGGGCGTCGCTGCGGACGTGCAGTTCGTCGGCGAGGTCGAACGGCAGCAGTTCGGGCCGCTGCGATTCCACCACCGGTCGGTCCTGGAGCAGAATCTTCTCGATGCGCTTGCGCGCATTGCCGTCGGCCCACGCGCCGGTGAAGAAATTTCGATAGCCGAGAATCTTCACCAGCGTGCGGTCCTGGGAGAGCGGGATATTGAAGTCGTAGAGCAGCATGTCGCCGATGGGCAGTCGGATGTGCAGCTTCACGATGTTCGGCAGGTACCACGCATTGGTCACCGTGACCGATTCCGGGCGGGGCCGCCGCCGGGCCAGCAGTCCCCACAGTCCGGTGGGCAGCGGCGGACTGAGCTGGATGTCGGCCTCGGCCGACCAGTCCGTCTGGCGGATGCGGAAATCCGGGATCTCGGGCTTGTCGGGATTGCCGAAACTGGTGCCGTGCACGAACGGCGTATGCGCGGCATCGACCACATTCTCCAGCGCCCGTTCGTAATTGGCGTCGATCTCCATGTCGAACCGCACCTCCCGGAACTCCGGGTCGTCGTGTTCGGGAATGACCGGGATCGGCGGCCGCTCCGCTTCCGGGAGGTCGCCCAGGAACGCCCACACCATGCCGTAGCGCTCCATGGTCGGGTAGGCGTCGATGCGCGCCTTGCGGGGAATCTTGCGCTCCTCGGCATTGGCCGGGATCTTCACGCAGACACCCTCGCTGTTGTACTGCCAGCCGTGGTACGGGCAGGCGATGCGGTCGCCGGTGACCGTGCCCATGGACAGCGCCCCGCCCCGGTGCACGCACAGATCCGACAGGCAGGTCACCGTGCCGGAGCGGGTGCGGAACAGCACGAAATCCTGTCCGAGGCAGGTCACCTTCCGGGGCTGCCGGCCGATGCGGTCGGCGAATTCCAGGGCGTACCAGAAGTTCTTCAGCATGGTGGTTCCTATCGCCGGGTCAAACGCAGTGCGGCATCGTCGAATTCGGCCAGTTCGGTCTTGGCCGCGGCATCGCCGCGCAGATGCGTCCGCAGGAATATCGTGACCAGGCGCGCGAACGACGGCATCGCGTCGGTGTCGCCGGGGCCGTCGAGGAAGGCGCGGGCGGCGGTGGGATCGGCGTCGGCGATGCCGAAGTGATTGGCTCCCGGCGCCTCCGCGAGCAGGTGATCACCGTCGGGCAGCGCCTCGGTGAAGGTGCGCCGCACCGGATCGGGCCGGTCGTCGCCCTCCTCCCCGTAGCGGTCCGCGCTGCCCTGGATGACGCCGTCGCGTGAACCCACGCCGAGCAGCACCGGGCAGGCGGTCTGGGCGGGCAGTACGGTCCCCGGCTCCCAGCCCAGCATGGTGGCCACCAGAGTGTGTGCGCCCCAGGCGAAGACGGCCGCGATCTCGGGGAAGAAGCGCGCGGACTGGAGTGCCACGGTGCCACCCGCCGAATGCCCGCCCAGGGCGACACGCTCCAGGTCGAGCGCTCCCCGCAGCGGCGGCTGCTCGTTCAGCTCGGCCAGCGCGGTCAGGACCGCGCCGATGGTCGGGCAGGTCGGGCGGGTGCCGTAGGCGTCCGGGCGGGCGGCGTCGAGATCCACGCCCGGGGTGAGACCGCGCTGGCCGCCGAACAGTTCGGCGACCCGGTCCAGGGTGACCACCACGAATCCGGCCGCCGCGACGGCGGTGGCGAAGCGTCGGTAGGACTCCTGCCCGACATTGACCCCGGACAGGAACACCACCACCGGGTAGGGTGCGCCCGCCGGATCGGGTGGGAACACGCCGGTGAGCCGTTCGGCGTCGGAACCGCTGGCGACGGCCGGGTAGTAGACCTTCAGATGGGCGGTGTCGAACGGCGCGGTACCGTCGGTGCGCGCCGACCACCACAGGGAGCGAATCAATGTCATGCCGTCGGCCTCGGCAGTTCGCGGTCGCCGCCCCAGAGCGCGCGCACCAGGCGCTGGGTGAGCTCGGGTCCGAAGAACCGCTCGCCCATGACATTGGCCGGGTCGCGTTCGGCGATATTGCGGCGGACGGCCAGATCTCGCTGCGCGAGCGCGCGGCGTTCCGCGGCGGGCACCGGCTCGGCCTCGTCCACCCAGCCCAGCCACTGCTCCACCCGGGTGGTCAGCACCTGCGCCACGGTGTCGAGATTCGGTCGCGTCGGCGGAAAGGAATAGCAGTACGCGGTGGGGGAGAGGCTGCCGCGGATGAATCCGGTACGGCTGGTGAACCAGGTGAAATCCGGATGGTCGCGTTTGAAGTCCAGCCAGGGTTCGTCATTGGGGGCGTAGAAGTCGTCGAAGTACGCGCCGTCGCCGACCAGGTCGCCACGCGGAACCGCGTCCACGTAGAACCAGCCCTCCGGCCACAGCAGCAGCGCCGACCCGAGGTGCGGCACCCGGATGTGCGGACCCAGCCATGCGGTGAGGTGCAGGTTCACGAAACCGGTGCGTGGATCGCCGATCCAGGAGTGCACCAGCCAGTCGATCTCCGGTCCGGAATAGGCGGCGAGGCTGCCGGAGGGACCCGCGGCGGGGTCGCCGTAGGTTTCCAGATCGGACGTCGAGGGATCGCGGGTGAGCGCGAAGCGTTCGGCGATACGGGACTTCAACCCGCTCAGCAGCGCCCGCCACTCCTCGAAGGTCTCGGTCACATCGGCGCGCGGGGTTTGGTCGACCAGCTGCTCGACGTGTTGCAGGGTTTCGCTCATGGCTGCTCCGGAGTCGTCGATTCGGTTGTCACACGGCTGCTTTCGTCGGATCGCGGATTTCGTCAGGACACGGGTTCATCGGGACACGGATTCGTCAGGACACGGGTACGGAGTCGAAGGGCCGGCGGGGGCGATCGGCCACCAGATCGGTCCCCCGGGAGACCAGTCGGTTGGCGGCCTGGGCCGGTCGGATCCGGGCGCGGACACCGGTGCCACCGGCCGGTACCGCGGTGATGTCGGGGTGGCTGATCACCCCGGCGAACGGGCCCTGCCACGCGGTCCAGAGCGTGAAATCGGGGCTGAGCGCGTAGATTCCGCCGCTGAGCGCACCGTCGCGGCCGGTCCCGGCCGCCACCACGTTGAGCCGGTTCTCCGCCGCCCGTTCGGGAAGCCCGAGACTCGTTTCCCAGGCTTCGGCGGGAGTGTGGGACACCGCGACCACCTCGGCGTCCTGAATGGCCGCCAGCCGGAAGGTCTCGGGAAACAGCGCGTCGTCGCCGACCACGAGAGCGATTCGGCCCCACGGGAGTTCGACCACGGTGAGGGTGGAGCCGGGGGCGGCCGGCCATGGGTGGCGCGCGGTCGGATGCAGCTGCGGCTGGCGCGCCACCACCCCGTCGGCGTGCACCAGCAGACCGTGGTGAGCGACGCCTTCGCGGACCGTGGTGACGGCGTACGCGGTCGTGCCGCGCAGCGCGTCGGCGAGTTCGGGAACCGGGATGGCGGCCAGTTCGGGCAGCACGATCAGGTCGGCACCGGCGGTGGCCAGGGTGCGGACGATATCGGGATCGGGTAGCGCGACCGCGGCGGTCACCGCCTCGGCGCCGGGCTCGGCCCGTGGCGCCGCGGGTGTGGCGAGCAGCGGCCGATAGAGTTCGGGACGCCGGGCGGCGAGCACATCGGTGCCGTCGGGCCGCCGTTTGTCGTCGGCGCGAGCGATCTCGATATCGGCGACCACCACGGCCTCCCCGCGCGGCGGCGCCACGGCGACCCGGCTGCCGTCGGGGGCGACGATCTGGCTCTCCCCGGCCCCGTCCAGGCGGTCCGGCGGCACCCCGAGCCGGGCGGCGATCTCGGGCAGCCGGTCCGCCGGCAGCAGCGGGCCGACCTTGTTCGCGGCGATCACCCACACCTTGTTCTCGGCGGCGCGCACCGGTATATGCAGCGCCGCCTCGTCGACGGCGAAGGAGTTGAGGCTGTTGAGCAGCACCTGCGCGCCGCGGACGGCGAGCGAGCGGGTGACCTCGTTGACGACGCCCTCCATGCAGGCGTACATGCCGATGCGGCCGAGCGCGGTCTCGATGATCGGCGAATCCTGGCGGCCCGCATCGAGGTAGTCGTTCTCGGCGCCCATGAGGATCTGCTTGTCGGCCCGGCCGAGCAGCTCGCCGCCGGGGCCGAAGAGCAGTGAGGCGCCCGTGGTCCGGCCGTGGGCGTGCGCGAGCGTGACGCCGATCTTGACGAATACGCCGTGGTGCGCGGCACGGGCGGCGATGGTGGAGAGAAAGGAATCTCCGAGCTCGCACGCCATTCGGTGCGCATGAGCGCGGTCGTCGTACCAGGATAGGTGGTTGCAGAACTCGGGGAGGACCACCAGTTCGGCCCCCGTCTCGGCGGCGGCGTCGATCATGCGGACGCAGGTGGCGAGATTGTTCGCGACATCGGTTCCGACCGCGAACTGCGCGGCCGCGACTCGGGTCATACGTGTGCGCCCTTCCACTCCGGATAGTGTTTCGTACATCGAAACACCGTTTCCATAGTCTTGATTCTGTACCCGGTGCCGGGATCTGTCCAGCGGCGTCCGCGGATTTCGCGTCGCGGTAATCGCGGGCGGTCCGATCCTGCTGTTTCCCTTGCGGTGAGGTCTGTTTCGCCTTGACACCCGCTGGAGGTGCGGGTTCAATATGGCAATTCCGAAACTGCGTTTCCATCAGAGAAACGCTCGCAGGAGGTAAGGATGACGACCTGCGATTCGCAGCGATCCTCGTTCCCCCGGTCGGAGGGTTGATATGCGAACCGATCGAATCGGGCTCGCCGCCCTGGTGCTCGCCGGTGCCTGGGCGGGTCCGGTGGCGGGCGGGCAGCTGGTATTGCTGAGCAAGCCGTTCGGCGGCATGGTCGGCGTGCCCGGGACGGCGATCGGCTATATCGCGCTCACGGCGCTGGTCACCGGCTCGGCGGCCGGAGTCGTGGCGGTGTGGCGACGGTGGTCGCCGTCCTGGGCGGCGGGGGCCGGGATCGTGGCCGGGGCGGCGTTCACAGCCGCCGGGATGCTCTCCGGCCCGGTGCCTTTCGTCGCCGCGCTGCTGGTCGCGAGCGCGGCCTGCGGCCCGCTCATCGCCATCGGCCGAGTCCTGGTCTGGCGACGGCCGCGCGCGCTGGCCGGATGGCAGGTGGCGATGACGGTGGGCGTGGCGGTCGCGGCGGGTACGGGCGGCCGCTGGATCGAGACGCCCGGTACCGCGCTGATCGTCGCGGGGATCGCGGTAGGGCTGCACAGTGCGCTGGCGCTGGGAGTGAAACGTCCTACGGAAGAGGTCATGCCGATCAGTGCAGGTGCTGCCGGTGCTGCCGGAGCTGCTGGTGCCGGAGCTGCTGGTGCCGACGGTGCCGGTGCCGCTGCCGGTGCCGACGGTGCCGGTGTCGGTGTCGGTGCCGACGGTGCCGGTCTCGGTGTCGGCGCTGACGCCGGTACCGGTCTGTCGCGCCACGATCTCCTGCTCGGTTACGCCGCCGCTGGATTCGTGCTCGGCGGAACCATACTGCCCGCACTACACCTGCTGCTCTTCCGCTGGGAAGTTTTCGGTGCCGACCAGGTGGGGTTGCTGATGCTGGCCGCCGTGCCCGCGGGTATCGCGGTGGCACTGCCGGGTCCGCACGCGAGCGCCGTTCCGGTGCTGCTGATCCTCGCCGCGGGCGGTCCGGTCCTGGTGTCCACGGCTCCGGGCGCCGCCGGTGTGGCGATCGGCATCGCGGTCACCCTGGCCGCGGGGGCGCGGGCGGCCCGCGGTCTGGACCGCACGGCCGCGATCACGCCCGGACACCCGTGGTGGGCGGTGTTCACCCTGCTCGTCGTGCTGGTCGCCGGAGTGCTCGGCCTGGGCGCGGTGTCGCTGCTCGCTTCCCGCTTCGGTACGGGTACGGCGCTCACCGCGCTCGCACTGCCCGTCCTGGTCGCCGCCGCGCTGTACGCGCGCTCGGCGCGTCCCCGACCGGCGCGAACCAGCGCCGCCCACCCGGTGCTCGAAGGAGGGCTGCCATGATCCGCGCGGCCGCGGTCTGTTCCATCACGCTGGCGGCGCTGGCCGTCACCGCACCCGGGTACGCGGCCCCGGAGGACCCGCCCGTGCTGTCGGTGACCGCCAGTTCCGGTCTGGCAGAGGGACAGCGAATCACCGTGGACGGCAGCGGCTTCCGCCCCGGACTCGCCGCCGTCGCGGTGGGGCTGTGCACGCAGGGCTTCGCCAACGGGCTGCGGGACTGCGATCTGGAGGGCGGGGCGACCTTCGTCAATATCGCCGCCGACGGCACCATTCCGACGGTAACCCTCACCGCGCGGGCGCGTTTCGGCGATATCGACTGCACACAGCGGCAATGCGTGATCGCCGCCGCACCCCTGCCCGGCACCGAACCGCAATCGGTGATCGACGCCAATTCGGCGCAGATCCCCGTGGACTTCGCCGGTTCCCGACCGCCCACGACCACCACGACCACCACGTCGGCCACCCGCGTCGACTCCGAGACCACCGGCCCGTCGACGGCGCTCTGGTCGGTCACGGCCGCCCTGCTGTCCGCCGTCGCTCTCGCCGCGCTCGCCGAGCGTCGGCGCTTGTGACATCCCCGAGGAGGAAATATGAAGTCCACCGTCCTGCGCACCGCCGTACCGGCGGCCGCCGCCACCCTGGCGCTGCTCATCGGCAGTCCGGCGGCGTTCGCCGCGCCTACCCTGGAGGTGAGCGAGAGTTCCGGTGTCGCGCCCGGACAGGTGATCACGGTGAATCTGGCGGGGCTGCCGCCGAATCTGCCCACGGTGGCCGTGGGCCAGTGCACGCCGCAGATCACGCTGCCGACCGACTGCCAGCTCAGCGGCTCGCTCATGGGCCGGTCCGATGAGCAGGGCGTCTGGCAGCCGACCGGCGGGCGAGAGCTGGCTCTGGTCGAGGCGGTGGGCGGCACCGACTGCACCGCCGCCCCGGGCGCCTGCACCGTCGCGGTCACCAGTCTGACCGACCCGTCGAAGATCCTGGCGGCCGTCCCGCTCACCTTCGGCGCGCCGGAGACCACGCCGCCGTCCACACCGCTGGCCGATGCCGACACGACCGAAGCGGCCGGGGAGGACAGCGATACCGGCATGATCGTCGCCATTGTGGCAGGCGGGGTGGCACTCGCGGCCGTGGCCGCCGGACTGCTGGTGATGCGTCGCCGCGGCAGCCGATGAGCGCCGGAGGGATGGGCACCGACGGGGCGCTCACCCACGTGGTGCTCATGAAGTTCGCCGATCGCGCGGACAGTGAGCGCGCGGCGGAACTGCTGCGCGGCCTGGCGGGCGAGGTCCCGCACCTGAGATCGCTGTCGGTCGCGCTGGACGAACTCGGCACCGATGTCTCCTACGACCTGTGCCTGGTGACCACCCACGACTCCGGCGCGGAACTGCTTGCCTACCAGGGGCATCCGGCACACCGCGAGGTGGCGGCCTGGCTGGTGCCGCGTCTGGCGGCGCGGGCGGTGGTGGACTATCACTCCTGAGCGGGGGCGGCCGGTCCCGGCTCGCGCCCCTTCACCGTGCGGTGGCACACCGCGATCAGCGCGGCCCGCAGTTCCTCGTCGGGTATCCCCGCCAGGGGCCCTCGTCGAGGCGAAGGGGATGGACCGCGATGGTGGTCATGATCATGGTGCGGATACGCAGCGCCCGCAGCGCGTGCACCGCCGCGGCGGCCCGAGGGGTGGCGGGCTCGGGGTCCGCCCCGAAGTAGTCGTGGGCGCGCCGTTCGTGGCGGGCCGCGTACTCCGTTGCCAGCGTTCGTGATCCGGGCGTCGCACCGCCGTGCGACTGACCGGAGAGCAGGCGGAAGGCGTCGGGGTCGCGGATGCTCCAGTCCCAGACGGCGTCGACGATCCCTGCGCCACGGTGCTCACCGAGGAGCAGCGGAAGACGTTGGCGGAGTTCGTCTCCCGGGGTGGGCGTCGGCCGGTGCTGCACGGCACCAATGCCGCCATCGAACTCCTGGGCTGACGGAGCCGGGTACGGTCTGCTATTTCATGCTCGGCCACTGTCGCGGTCGCTACGACCTGCGCGACGTCGGGTATCGCCGATCTGGGGCGCGCCGACCGGGCGGCTGGGAGTCCCCGGCGTTCCGGACAATCCTGGCGTCGCTGCGTGCACTGGGCGGTGACCGGCCGGATGCGTGCCGAGGTGGACGGCTACCGCGACGTCGCGTCCGGGTAGGCGCGCGCGGGCATGCCCGCGCCGCCGGGGCGGAACGCGGCCGGGGCGTGGATCACGGTGCTCTGCACGTACTCTCGCAGGCCCTCGTCGGCGTATTCGCGGCCGAAGCCGCTGCGTTTGATGCCGCCGAACGGTGCTCGCAGCGACATGCCGGTGCGGTTGTGGGTGTTGACGAAGGTGAATCCGGCCTCGAGCCGGGCGGCGACGGCGAGGGCGCGGTCCTCGTCGGCCGACCAGACCGAGGCGGCGAGCCCGAAATCGGAGTCGTTGGCCCGCGCGAGCGCCTCCTCCTCGCTCTCGTAGGTGAGCACCGGGACCAGGGGGCCGAACTGCTCCTCCCGCACTAGCGCGGCGTCGTCCGGGAGATCGAGGGCCAGCGCGGGCGCGACGTAGTACCCGCCGGAGGTGTCGGCCGGCAGATCCGCGAGCGGGATGAGCCACCCGCCCCGATTCCAGGCGTCGGAGATGAAGTGGTTCATGCGCTCGACGGCGGCGCGATCGACCACCGGACCCATGGTCACCCGTTCGTCCAAGGGGTCGCCGACGGTCAGGACGCGCCGGGCCGCCGCGAGATAGGACTCGACGAACTCGTCCAGGCGGGGGCGAGGTACGTACAGCCGCTTGGCCGCCATGCACACCTGACCGGAGGTGGCGAAGGAGGCGAGCACCAGGCGCTCGTAATCGCCCGGGGTGAGCGCGAAGTCGTCGAGGAACACCGCCGGATCGTTGCCGCCGAGTTCCAGCACCACCGGGGTGAGCGCCGAACCGGCCGCCGCGGCGATCCGGCGGCCCGCCTCGGCCCCGCCGGTGAAGGCCACCTTGCCGACCCGCGGATGGGCGATGAGCGCCCGCACGGTCTCCGGGCCGCCGTGGATCACGTGCGTGGCGGGCAGCAGCGCCGCCAGCTTCGACACCGTGAGGGGCGCGAGCGGAGACGGCTTGAGCACCACCGCGTTCCCGGCGGCGAGGGCGGGACCGAGTTTGAGCGCGGCGAGAATGATGGGCGCGTTCCACGGCGTGATCGCGGCGACCACCCCGAACGGCGCGGGGGTGCGCTCGATCCGGCCGAACTCGTCGTCGACGACCGAGCCGTCCAGCACGCGCGGCGCGTTCGCGCACACCCACCGCAGATACGCCGCGGCGAAACCGATCTCGCCCCGGCAGTCGGCCACCGGCTTACCCGTCTCCCGGGCGAGCAGCACACTCAGCCGCGCGGTCGCGTCCGCGAGCGCGTCGGCGGCGGTGCCCAGCACCGTGAGGCGGCGTTCCAGCGGCAGCGCCGACCACCCCAGGAAGTCCCGATGCGCCTCGCGGACAACCGGATCCACCGCGTCGGCCGATGTGACCGGCACCGTCCCGACGGTCTCGCTGGGACGCGCGGGGTTCTCCCGCGAGATTCTCATCGGTGCGCTCCGTTCTGTTCGCCCCGGCCGTCCAGGCCCCCGTGGCCGATGCCCGTCGCGGTCTCCTCGACCGGGGACGCGAGTATGGCGTCGCGGATGCGCGACGCGCTGGCGTCGGATCTGGTCAAGGGGGGTACCGCGCGGCACGTGCTGGTGGTCGGCGTCGAGAAGGCGTCGGTGGCGGGCGATTCCCGCGGCTCAGCAGGCCCACCGTGCGGGTGGGGGTACTCGGCGGTGGCCGGGTCTCGGCCATTCCCGGCGGTCTTCAGGGGGCGGGGGTGACGGAGTGAGCGCGGCGGCTGTCCCGAGCAGCTGTCCGGTGTGGCCTTCGTGCGTGACTCCGAGGCGGGCGTCGTACCGATCGGTTCCGGTGCGGCTGGATGATGGGCAGCGAACGGAGCCGAGACAGCCGTCCCCGCGCGAGGATCGGCAGTGTTCGGGCGGGCGCGTCGTCCGGTGGCGGCCGGGTACGCCGGGGTGGTGGGTATCGCGGCGTGGGACGCCGTCGCGGGGCGGGTCACCGTGGCATCTCCAGTGAGTCGAGCAGGCAGGCGCGTCGCAGGTGGGCGCGGGCGGCGATCGGGTCGGCCGCCAGTGCGCGCAGGTGGTCGTGGAAGGTCCGATCCTCGTCGCGCAGCCGCCGCCAGTTGTCGTGACTGGTGCGCTGCACGTAGTCGACGGCGACCGTGCGCCGCCGGGCGGCCACCGCGTCCAGTGCCGCTTCCGGGCCGCCGCCGAGCACATCGGCCAGTGCGGTGGCCAACTGGACGGCGTCGTGGATTCCGCTGTTCATTCCCATTCCGCCGAGCGGATTGTTCACGTGCGCGGCATCACCCATCAGCAGTACGCGGCCGTTGCGGAAGGAAGGCGTGACGCGCTGGTGCACCCGGTACAGCGAGGCGTGCCGGATGCGCCACGGGCGGCCCAGATCCGCGACGGCCGCCAAACGCTGTGGCAGGCGCGACCATTCGAGGTCGTCGTCGGAGTCGGCGGGGGTGGGCAGCAGCACCCGCCAGTGTTCTGGGGTGCGCAGCAGCACCAGCCATTCGTCCGGGTCGAATACGTAGTTGATCGGTGCGAGGCCGGGCAGCGCCGCCACGAGATCCTCGTCGACCGACGCGACCAGGAACCGTTCCGGATAGGTGCTGCCGTCGAATCCGGCCCCGATGCCGTAGCGGACCGCCGAATGCGCGCCGTCCGCGCCGATCACCCAATCGGCGCGCACCGGCCCCCGCGACGTGTGCAGCACGGCCCCGTCGTCGGTGGCGTACAGACCGCGCACCTCGTGGCCGAAGCACACCCGGGCGTGCGCGGGCAGCGCGGCGAGCAGGATGGGCGTGAGTTTGCTCTGCTCGCACTGCACCCGGAACGGATAGTCGGTGTCGTCGGCGAGCACGCCCAGATCGAGCGTGGCGATCGCGCCGCCGCCGCGTTCCCGGTATTGGAATGTGGGCGCGATGATGCCCTGGGCCAGCAGCGGTTTCAGCACCCCGAGCTGCGCGAGCATCTCCAGCGTCGGCGGATGGAAGGTGGAGGCGCGCGATTCGGCGGCCAGGCCGCCGCCCTGTTCGAGCACGGTGACCGGGACCCCGCGGCGGGCGAGGGTGAGCGCGGCGGTCAATCCGACCGGGCCCGCGCCCACCACCACGACGGCGGTCACGGCGTGTGGAGGGCGAAGCGGCCCTCGACGCCGACCACCCGGGCTCCGGTGAAGAAGCGCAGGGTTTCGGTGGTGCCCTCCTCGCCGAGTCCGGACAGCCCCCAGGCCGGGCGCGGCGTCATGAGGTGCAGGCTCATGATCGACGACCCGTTGACCTTGACCTCACCGGCGCGAATCCGGTGCGCCACCGTGAGCGCCAGCTCCTCGTCGCCGCCGCACACATAGCCCTCCAGCCCGTAGGGCACGGCATTGGCCAGTCGCACCGCCTCCTCGACGGAGTCGTAGGTGACGGTTCCGGCGACCGGCCCGAACACCTCGTCGGCGAGATCGCCGGCGAGCAGCGCGGGTTCCAGATAGTTCCCGCCGCCGGGCAGCGTGCCGAAGGCATGGAAGCGGCGTCCGGCCAGCGCCGCCCGCACGCGGTGGACATGACGGGAGTGGATGAGCGGACCGAATTCCGTCTCCCGATCCAGCGGCGGCCCGATACGCAAGGCGGCCAGCCGTTTTCCGGTGGCGTCGAGAATCTCGGCGGCGCGCTCGGCGGGCAGGATCAACCGGCCCAGCGCCCGGCACCACTGGCCGTTGAGGGTGGTGAGCAGTTCGGCCGCCATGCGCGCGGCGGTATCGAGATCGGCGTCGGGCAGCACGACGAGGGGATTGTTGCCGCCCAGTTCCAGCTGGCACGGCCGCAGCAGCGGAGCCGACACGGTGGCGATCGAGCGGCCCCCGGGCAGACCGCCGGTGAAGGAGACGGCCTTGACGCGCGGATCGGCGACCAGCTGCGCACCGGTCGCAGCTCCGCCCTGCACCAACTGGAACATCCCGGCGGGCACCCGCTCGGCGATCACCTCGGCCAGCGGAATCGCGCTGTAGGGCGCGAATTCGCTGACCTTCAGGATGACCGGGCAGCCCGCCGCGAGCGCATTGGCGACCTTGTGCGCGGCCATCGGGGCGGGTGCGTTCCACGGCACCAGGCACAGCGCCGGACCCAGCGGCAGCCGCCGCACCCGCACCCCCTCCCGGTCGGCCCGCAGCGCCCCCGCCCGAAGCTGTTCGGCGGCAAGGCGGAACGCACCCGAGACGATCGCGCCCAGCGGCTCGGTCTGCCGGATCGGCACGCCGGTGGCGCGGGCGTCGAGTTCGGTGATGCGGGGCAGCAGCGGCTCCAAGGCGTCGGCGATGGCGTCGAGGATCTCCGGGGTGACGGCTCCGGATGCGTTGTCCGCCACCGCGAGTGCGCGCTCGACACGCTCCGGGGCGGTGGCGACGGCCCGCGCCACCGGCATGCCGGTCGCCGGATCCTCCAATGCCGGACCGAGATCCACGGTCGGCGTGCCCCGTTCGCCGTCGATCAGGTCGACGATCTCGGGCAGCGCCGCGCTCATCGCGCCGCCCCCGGAGCGGTGGTGAACAGCTCGTTGGCCTCGGCGTCGGTGACGATGCGCGCCACCTCGAGCATGCCCCGCTCGGCCGGGAACGTCATGACCAGCCCCATGGCGAGATCGCGCAGCGCGCGCCCGGCCGGACCGCCCATGGACGCCGCCGAGGTGCCGCCCGCCTTGAGCGCGCCCAGCGCCACCTGGAAGCAGGCCTCGGTGACCGCGCCCTTGCCGAGCCGCCACTGGGTGAACACCTCCGACTTCGGCTTGATCGGCGGCTCCGCGGTCTCGATGCTCAGCTGATAGCGCAGCCACAGGTACGCGGTGCGCAGCTGGCGGGTCATCTCGCCGATCAGCACCTGGTGCACGGGGGAGGAGGCGATGGGCTCCCCGGTGTCGGCGAAGGTCTTGCGCGTGGTCGCGGTCAGGGTCTCGTCGTAGGCGCGCTGGGCGCAGCCGGTGTACACCGCCGCGATGGCGAGCTGATTGCCGACGAAACTGCCTCTGCTCATGGTGAGCATCTTGGTGAACGCGCCCGGAACCGCAAGGGCCTCGTCCTCGGGGATGAACACCTCGTCGAGCCGGATGCCGTTGTTGGCGGTGGCCCGCATACCGAGTCCGTCCCAGGGGGCGCGCACGCTCACCCCGGGTGCGTCGCGCGGTACGAAGAAGGTCGCCAACCCCTCGGCGGTCTCGTAGCCCTCCAGCTTGGCCGAGGTCAGGTAGTAGTCGGCCACCCCGGTCGCGCAGCCGAAGGACTTCTCGCCCTGGAGCATCCAACCGCCCTCCACCTTTCGCGCGGTGGTGGCGATGGTGATGTTGGCCTTGGCGGTCTTCACCGACTCGGAGGCGAAGTTGGCCAGCCACACGCCGTCGGCCATGCGGGTCAGCACCTTCTCGGCGAAGGCACGCACCACCGGGATCTCCTCGGCGGCGAAGAGTCCGGCGTCGATCGCCTCCAGCGGCAGCAGCCCGCGCGAGGCGCTGGTGTTGTGGAAGAAGTACGCCAGCGCCGTGGACGGGCAGGCCGTGCCCATGGCGAAGGTGGCGGCGGCCAGATCGCGCAGGGTGCCGCCGAGGCCGCCGAACTTCTCCGGCACCACCAGGCCCAGCAGTCCGGCATCGCGCAGCAGTCCGAGATGCGAGGCCGGGAAGGTGGCGGTGCGATCCGCCTCCTCGGCGGCGGCGCGCAGGGCGGGCAGCACCGCGTCGACGCGTTCGGCGCGCTGCCGTTCCGCATCGGTCATATCTTCGACTAGCCGTTGGCCGGTCGGTCGTTCGGCGGTCATCGGGCAATCCCCTCGTGGTAGGTGCGGTCGTGGTAGATCAGCGGGGGTGCGGGCCGCGGCCGGGCGGCGTCCTCGACCAGGCCGAGCACGATGGTGTGGTCTCCGGCCGGGTGGCAGGCGGCGACCGCGCAGTCCAGCCAGGCCACCGCGTCGGTGAGGATCGCCGCTCCGCTGGGCGCGGTGTCCCAGTCGCCGACTGCGAAGCGGGCGGCGGGATCGCCGCTCGGGGTGGCGAAGCGCCGTCCGATCTCCTCGTGGTCGTGGCCGAGCACATTGATCGCGAACACTCCGCTGCGGCGGATGAGTCGGCAGGTGGTGCTGGCCGTCGTCAGGCTGATGGAGACCAGCGGCGGATCCAGGGCCACACTGGTGAAGGAACTGGCCGTCATGCCGTGTCGCCCGCCGTCGTCGCGGATGGTCGTCACCACGACGACACCGGTGGCCCACTGCGCCAGCACCGCACGGAGATTCGTCGAACTCACGGGCTTTCCGTTTCGATAGAGGAAAC
Organism: Nocardia sp. CC227C; assembly: GCF_030767025.1. Classification (GTDB taxonomy): domain Bacteria; phylum Actinomycetota; class Actinomycetes; order Mycobacteriales; family Mycobacteriaceae; genus Nocardia. Next base: position 310,916 of record NZ_JASITE010000007.1, read on the forward strand.
GCTGTTACGCACAAGGTAACGCTGCGCGGGAGTGTGGTGCAAGCGGAGCGGCGAAAATGGCCAGTACTCGCGGGATTCGGCGGGGCGTTTCCCAATGGGAAATGGCGTGCCCTAAGCTGTAGGCGTGTCGGACACCGAGGCCGAGAATCAAAGTCGTTCCATCGCCGCCGTCGAGCGCGCCATGGATGTATTGCTGCTGTTCGGCCGAACCGGGCGACCCGATCTAGGCGTCACCGAGATCGCCAACGAACTGGGCCTGACCAAAGCGGCGGTGCATCGCATCCTGACGGCGCTGCGCAATCGCGAACTCATCAGCCTGGAGCCGACCACCCGCCGCTACGCACTCGGCCACGCCGCCATCGCGCTGGGCCGTGCCTATCTCGCGCGCACCGATCTGCGCGTCATGGCGGCCCCGGAGCTGCGCCGACTGGCAACGCTCACCGGGGAGACCGCCACCCTGTCCATTCGGCGCGGTGATACCCGCATGTACGTGGACCAGGTGGTGCCCGATCAGGAACTTCGGATGGAAGTCGCCCTCGGCGTGCCGTATCCGCTGCACGCCGGCAGCTCCTCCAAGGCCATCCTGGCCTTCCTGCGCAAGGAGGAGATCGACGAGTATCTGGACCGCCACGAGCTGACTCCCTTCACCGACGCCACCATCACCACCCCGCGCAAGCTGCGCTCCGAACTGGCCGAGGTGCGCAAGCGCGGATACGCGATCTCGTTGGGGGAGCGGCAGATCGGCGCGGCCTCGGTCGCGGCCCCGGTGCTCGACCACGACGGCGGCGTGGTGGCCGCGATCAGCGTGTGCGGACCGCTGTCGCGCTTCGAGCCGCGGTTGCAGGAGTACGTGCCGATGCTGCAGAAGGCGGCGGGCGCGGTGTCGGCACAGCTGGGCTATTCGGGCTGAGCGCGCCGCCCTCACAGGTCCGCGCCGGGCTTGAGCACGCCCAGTGCCGCCGCCGCGAGCACACTGCCCCAGATCGCCCACACATAGGGCAGGCAGCCGTCCACGCTGCGTCGCAGGGTGCGCTCCACCGACTCGCTGGAGCCCGAGGACATCAGGGTCGCGAAGGCGGGGCCGAAGGGGCGCAAGGTCATTCGGATGCCCAGCCCCGCCGCGATGGCGATGCCGTAGAGCACGATCTTGCCGCCGAGCCAGCGCGGATCGGTGCTGACGCCGAACGGCTCGGCGGCCACCAGCGCGTACCCGCCCGAGAGCACCGCCCCCGCGACGACGGCCACCCGGATGGCGAGGTCGGCGCGATAGATGCCCGCGATGCGTCCGTGCGTGCGGTGCGCGATGACGGCCAGTGTCAGCCACACCGCCGCGAACAGCCAGACCGCCACGACGAACCACCAAGGGAAGAAATCGATTCCGAACAGCGACGCGCCGTGCGGCTCCAGGGCCATCAGGGTGACGCCGCTGGGCAGGAACAGCACCAGGCAGATCTTCGGGCCGAGATCGAGTCCGCTCATGATGGCCAGTGCGGAGGACCGGGCGGCCGGGGTGAGCTTCGGATCGATCACGAAGCGGCTGGAGTAGTACACGCCCAGATCGCCGCCCAGCCAGAATACGAACAGCACCAGGTGCAGCAGGATCCACCAGCCGTTCGGATGCGCTCCCATACGTACCTCTGTTCTCTTGTGCGAAACACCGTTTCGTAAGCGGATACAGCCGATAGTGTCACATCGACAGGGCATTTCCACAAACGCGGGCGTTCGCTACCGTCCGGTGTGAATCGGTTATGCATCGATTCGGATTATGATGGCGAGATGGCTGCCTCCATCGCGCTGTTCACCCGCGACCTACGCATGCGTGACAATCCGGCGCTCGCCGCCGCCCACCGCGAGGGGACGGAGGTGGTGCCGCTCTTCGTCGTCGACGAGGCCATCCTGTCGAGAGCGGCCGCGCCGAACCGGGTGCGCTTCCTGTGCGCCGCGCTCACCGAACTGGACGCGGAGCTGCGGTCCCGGGGCGGACGGCTGATCGTGCGGCACGGGCGCGTGGTCGACGAGGTCGAACGGGTGGCGGCCGAGGTCGGGGCGCGCACCGTGCACATCGCCGAGGACGTGAGCCACTACAGCCGCCACCGCGAGAACGCCCTGTGGGAGCGACTCTCGGCCGGTGGCCGCCGGTTGCGCACGCATCCGGCGTCGATCACCGCCGTGGATCCCGCCGAGGTGAAACCCGATACCGGCCGCGGCCACTACGCGGTGTTCACGCCCTATTTCCGCCGCTGGCTGGAAACGCCCGTGCGGCGGCCGCTGCCCGCCCCCGATGCGATGACCGTGCCCGAGATCGCCGGCGATCCGATACCCGACCCGGCCGAGCTGTGTGGCGCGCCGGGTTCGCCGGGCCTGCGGGTCGGCGGTGAGATCACCGGGCGTGAGCTGCTGGCGCACTGGTTGTCCGGGCCGGTGGAGCAGTACGCGGACCGCAAGGATCTGCTGGCGGTCGAGGGCACCTCGGGCCTGTCGCCCTATCTGCACTTCGGCTGCCTGTCGGCGGCGGAGGTGGTGTGCCGCACCGATGCCTCCACCGCGGGCGGCCACGCCTTCGTGCGGCAGGTGGCCTGGCGCGACTTCCACCACCAGGTGCTGGCCGACCGCACCGAGGTCGCACGCGCGGACTACCGGTCCGAGAGCCGGACCTGGGTCGACGACCGCACGGGCCTGGAAGCGTGGCGGGCCGGGCGCACCGGCTACCCGGTCGTGGACGCGGCCATGCGGCAGCTGCTCGCCCAGGGCTGGATGCCGGGGCGGGCCCGCCTGATCGCGGCCAGCTTCCTGAGCAAGACGCTGCGCGTGGACTGGCGGCTGGGGGCCGCGCACTTCGAGCGCTGGCTGGTCGACGCCGATCTCGCCAACAACCGCCTGAACTGGCAGTGGGCCGCCGGAACCGGTACCGACACCCGGTCCAGCCGGGTGCTCAACCCGCTGTTGCAGTCCGAACGCTACGACCCCGACGGGGAGTACGTGCGCCGCTGGCTGCCGGAGCTCGCGGATCTGCCGGGCGGTGCGGTGCACCGGCCGTGGCGGGCGGACGTGCCCGCCACGGTGTATCCGGCCCCCATCGTCGAATTCCGGGGCATGTGACCGGATCTCGGCGATCGACCAGCCGAGCTTCAGTCGCGTGGGCCGTGCGGGTCGATACCGGCCGCCGCCGCGCAGTACCGCCACACGCGCTCGCGGTCGCCGGGCAGGTCGCGGGTGCGGTTCGAACAATGCGTTGGCCGCGGCCGCCGATCGTGCCAGAACTGCCCGGACGGCACGTCGGCGGCGGCCAGCCACACCGCCGTGTCCGCGCCCTCCGCGGCGGTGCGCAACAGCGGCCGGACCAAGCGCCGGAAGCCGGGGAGGGCCGAGCTGATGCCCGGGGTGTCCACCCAGCCCGGATGCATGGCGTGCACCGAGATACCCTGCGCGGCATAGCGTTCGGCGAGTACCGGGGTGAGTGCCACCTGTACGCGTTTGCTGCGCGCGTACGCCACCGCACCCCGGTACCGGCCGGTGCGGTATTCGAGGTCGGCCACCGGCAGCGGTTGGGTGTACATGCCGCCCGAGGACATGAGAATCACCCGCGCCGAGTCCGACCGGGCGAGGGCGGGTGCGAGCAGTTCGGTCATCAGCAGCGGGCCGAGCACATGGGTCGCCAGGGAGAGTTCGTGGCCGTCCGGGCTCTCGGTCCGGGTGGGCGGCAGCACCCCGGCATTGTGGACCACGATGTCGAGCGGTTCGCCACTGTCGGCGCGGGCGCTGGCGTAGGCCCGCACGTGCGCCGAGTTCGCCACGTCGCACCGGTCCACGCGCGGTGCGCTGCCGGCAACGGCGGCGGCGATGTCGTCGGCCGCGCGACGGCCGCGCTCGGTATCGCGCACCAGCAGCGTCACCTGCGCGCCGAGCCGGGCCAGGCCGGTCGCCGTCGCCTTGCCGATGCCCGAGTTCGCGCCGGTGACCAACGCGCGGCGGCCGCGCAGCGCATGCGCGGGGATCGGCTCCCAGGACCGCCGTCGCCAGTGGAAGCCGGGGCGGGTGTAACCGAGCACCACGGTTCGGTCGAGTAGGGCGTCGAGTCGATCGGCGGGCCGGGAGGGCATGGTCGGTCACCTTCCTGCTGGCGATGCGTTCCGTTCGCGCTGCATCGTTTTTGCATCGTTTCTACGCTACGCTGTGGACACCAGCACGTCGACCGAATCCCGCGACTCGCGCGAAGGAGTGGAGAACGATGAAGGCACATCGACGGCACCGGAGAATGTCGGCGGTCCTGCTCGCGGCGGCGGCCGCGCTCACCGGCGGCCTGTTGTTCCCGGCGTCCGCGGCGGCGGCGCCCGTGACTTCCGCGCCCGTGACTCCGGTGCCGCGGCTCGACGTCGAGCGGTACCTGGGCACGTGGCAGCAGCTGGCCGCCATTCCGCAGCCGTTCAACCTCGCCTGCGCCCGCGACACCCGCGCCGACTACGGCCTCGCGCCCGGTGGCGACATCACGGTCCGCAACCGCTGCACCACCTGGTTCGGCACCACCGACGAGATCGTCGGCAGGGCCGAGGTGAACGACCCGGTGACCAAGGCGCAATTGGGCGTCACCTTCTGGAACCAACCCGACCCGCCCACCAACTACGTGGTCACCGCGATCGACCCGGACTACTCCTGGGCGCTGGTCGTGAACCCGGAGCGCACCTCCGGATTCGTGCTCTCGCGCACCCCGACCCGCAGCGCGGACGACTGGTCCGCCATCCGGGCCGCCATCGACGCGGCGGGCATGAACTCCTGCCTGTTCCTGACCTCGCCCACCACCGGCGGCGATGAGCGGATCGTGCCGCTGTGCGAGCGTTGACCGGAGCCAACCGCCGGGTGGCGGTGATCGGCAGCGGCGTGTCGGGGCTGACCGCCGCCTGGGTGCTGGCCCGCGACGCCGATGTGGTGCTGTACGAGGCCGACGGCCGGTTGGGCGGGCACGCGCACACGCACCGGGTGGCGGCGCGCCGCGACGGTTCGGGCGACGCCCTCGGCGTCGACTCGGGATTCCTGGTGCACAACGACCGCACCTACCCGACCTTGCTGCGGCTGTTCGGCGAATTGGGCGTCCGCACACAGGAATCCGATATGTCGATGTCGGTGCGTTGCGACGGCTGCGGCCTCGAGTACGCGGGCGCGAAGGGTCCGCGCGGACTGTTCCCGGAAGCGGGCACCCTGCGGCGCGGCCGGTATCTGGGCATGCTCGGCGAGATCCTGCGCTTCCACCGGCTCGCCCGCGACGAACTCGCCGACCACGGGGGCGACGCCGGGCGCACGCTCGGGGAATTCCTCGCGGCAGGCCGGTTCTCGCCGTATTTCACCTCGCATTTCATGGTGCCGCTGGTCGCCGCGGTGTGGTCGTGCCCGCCGCGGCGGGCGCTGGAGTACCCGGCGCGGTACCTGCTGACCTTCCTCGACCACCACGGCATGCTCACCGTGTTCGGGTCGCCGCCCTGGCGCACCGTCACCGGCGGATCGGCAGGCTATGTGCGGGCCATCGCCGACCGGATGCACGCGGTGCGGATCGGGACCCCGGTGCGGGCCGTGCACCGGGGCGCGCGAACGGTCGCGGTGCGCGACGACGCCGACCGGGTGGACTTCTTCGACGCCGCCGTCATCGCCACCCATCCCGATCAGGCGCTGCGGCTGCTGGCAGCCCCGACGACGGCCGAGTCCGAAATCCTGGGGGCGCTGCCGTATTCGGTGAACCACACCATCCTGCACACCGACGAATCGGTGCTGCCGCGCCGCTGCGGCGCGCGGGCCTCCTGGAATTACCGGCTGCCCGATTGCGCCGCCGCCCCCGACCGCGTGCTGGTCAGCTACGACGTCACCCGATTGCAGCGGCTGACCGGGCTCGCCGACCGGCGCTTCCTGGTCACCCTGGGCGACGGCGACCGGGTCGCGCCCGAGACCGTGCTCGCCACCATGACCTACGAACATCCGCAGTACACCCCGAATTCCATGGCCGCGCGCCGCCGCCTGCCCGAAATCGGCGATCACACGGTGGCTTTCGCGGGCGCGTACCACGGGTGGGGGTTCCACGAGGACGGTGCGCTGTCAGGGCTGCGCGCCGCCGAACGCATCGGCGGCCGGTGGCCGCGGCGCCCTGCCGCGGTTCCCGTTGCCGTAGGCGGGCAGTCGTGACCGCGCCGCGGCTGGTGCGGACCGTCATCCGGCACACCCGCACCGAACCGGTCCGGCACCGGTTCAGCTACCGCAGCTACAGCTGGCTGGTCGACCTCGACGAACTGCCGTCGCTGCCGTGGTACCTGCGGCCGTTCGCGCGCTTCGACGAGAGCCGGGACGCGGTGGGCGCGCGGGCCGTGGTGGACCGCTGCCTGGCCGACGCCGGGATCGACGCGGGCGGTGGGCGCGTCCTCATGCTCACCAATGCTCGCGTGCTCGGCTACGTCTTCAATCCGCTGACCGTGTACTGGTGCCACGACCGCGCCGGAGCGCTGCGCGCCGTGGTCGCCGAGGTGCACAACACCTACGGCGGCGTGCACCGCTACGTGGTGGAACCGGACGCGCACGCGGAATCGACCGTGGACAAACGGTTCTACGTCTCGCCGTTCAATTCGGTGACCGGACGCTACCGGCTGCGCACCCCGGTGCCGACCGACCGGCTGCGCCTGGCGATCGTCCTGGACCGGCCGGACGGGCGAACCTGCTTCGCCGCCAGCATGTCCGGACGCGTACTGCCCGCCGACCCGCACACCCTGCTGCGCGTGCTGCTCGCCCACCCGCTGGAGACCTGGCGGGTGACGGCGCGCATCCGCTGGCAGGGGCTGCGGCTGTGGGCGCGCGGCCTGCCGGTACTGCCTCGACCACAACACATCTCGTAGGAGGCTGTCGTGACCACATCCCACTGCCCGCGCGCGAGCGCACCGGTCGACCCCCGCGACGCTGGGCCGCGTGATGCCGGGTCGTGTGACGCTGGCCCGCGTGATGCTGGGTCGCGTGATGCCGGGTCGCGCGAAGCCGGGGCGCGTGGAGCTGGCCCGCGTGATGCCGGGTCGTGTGATGCCGGGCCGCGTGGAGCTGGCCCGCGTGGAGCTGGCCCGCGTGATGCCGGGCCGCGCGAAACCGAGCCGTGTGAAGCCGAATCGCGTGACGAGCGCTGGGCTGAACTGCACCGAGTGCCGCGTGACGAGCGCTGGGCCGAACTGCACCGAGTACCGCGTGACGACCGCTGGGCCGAACTGCACCGGGTGCCGCGCCGCTGGCGGGCCGCCCTGGGACGGCCGGTGGCGGCCGCACTGTTCCGCAACGCCGTGCGACGGTTGCCGCTGTTGGTCGAGTTGCCGGACGGTCGCGTCCTGGGCCGCGCCGACGACCCGGCGGCACCCCGCATGCTCATCCACGACCCCGACGGCCTCGCCGGCCGGATCGCGGTCGGCGGCCTCATCGGCTTCGGCGAGTCGTACATGGCCGGCGAGTGGTCCGCGCCGGATCTGCCCGGTGTGCTCACCGTCCTCGCCGCGCATATCGACCGGTTGGTCCCGCCGTTGCTGCAAACCCTGCGGACGCTGTGCCTGCCGACGCTGCCGCGCGGCATGCGCGCCACCGAATCGGGCGCGGCGCGCAATGCGGCACACCACTACGACCTGTCCAACGACTTCTTCGCGCTGTGGCTGGACGAGACCATGACCTACTCCGCGGCGGACTTCGACCGGCCGGACCCGCCGCCGGTATGGGACGACCTCGCCGCCGCCCAGCGCCGCAAGATCGACCGACTGCTGGACGCCGCCGGTGTCGGACCGGGCACCTCGGTACTCGAAATCGGCACCGGCTGGGGCGAATTGGCCATCCGGGCGGCGGCCCGCGGGGCCACGGTGCGATCCATCACGCTCTCCCGGGAGCAGCGCCGACTGGCCCGCGAACGCGTCGCCGCGGCCGGGCTGACGGACCGGGTCACCATCGACCTGCTCGACTACCGCGCCGTGGACGGCCACTACGACGCCGTGGTGTCGGTGGAGATGATCGAGGCGGTCGGCTACGAGTACCTGCCCGACTACCTGACCACCCTGGAACGGGTGCTGGCCCCCGGTGGCCGGATCGCCGTCCAGGCCATCACCATGCCGCACGACCGGATGCTCGCCAGTAGACGCACCTACACCTGGGTGCACAAATACATCTTCCCCGGCGGTTTCCTGCCCTCGGAAACGCTGCTCACCCAACGGCTTTCGGACCATACCGGACTGCGGGTGCGCCAGCGGCAGGCGATCGGACAACACTACGCGCACACCCTGCGGTTGTGGCGGGAGCGGTTCACCGCCGCCACCGACCAGATGGCCGCACAGGGTTTCGACCGCACCTTCCGCAGGATGTGGCGGTTCTACCTGGCCTACTCGGAAGCGGGCTTCCGATCCGGCTACCTGAATGTGGTGCAACTCGTCCTCGAACATCCGGAGGTGACCCGATGAACCCCGCTACCCCGACCCGGCTACTGGGCCTCGCGACGGCGGGCTACGGTCTCGCGGTGGCCATCCGGCCCGAGATCATGCTGCACCCGGCCGGATTGGGCACCGACGAGGAACCGGAGTTGCGGCCGCTGGCCCGCCTGATCGCGCTGCGGGACCTGGCCTGCGGGCTGGTCATGGCGGGAGCGAGCGACCCGCGCGCGCGGCGGGCCGCCACCGCGATCCGGGTGGCGTCCGACACCGCCGACACCGCCGTGCTCGCCCGAGCGCTGCGCGGCCGTCCCGAACGGCCGAAGACCCTGCTGGTGACGTCCGGCTGGGCACTGCTGTGTGCCCTGAGCGCCGGATACGGGCGGTGGGGTGCGGGTAGGCGCGCGTCCGGCGGGAACGACGTGGTGCGCTGATGCGCACCGATCCGGCGCGGACCGAGCTCATCGAGCCGACCGAGGCTCCCGTTGCGACCGGGTCCACCGAGCCGACGGAGGCTCCCGTTGCGACCGAGCCTACCGAGCCGACCGAGGTGCCTGTTGCGACCGGGCCGACCGAGGTGCCTGTTGCGACCGAGTCGACCGAGTCGACCGTTGCGACCGAGTCGACCGAGGTGCCCGTCGTGACCGAGTACACGGTCGGCTCGGTGGCGAAGCTGCTCGGCCTTCCCGTCGCGACGCTGCGCAGCTGGAATCAGCGCTACGGTCTCGGCCCGCAACGGCATCGGCCCGGCCGCCACCGCCACTACACCACCGAGGATCTCGCCGTGGTGACGCGCATGGTGGAACTGGTGCGGGCCGGGGCCAGCCCGGTCAGCGCGGCGCGGGCGGCGAAAACCGTGCTCGGACCCGCGCCCCCGCTCGGCGACGTCGGTCCGGTGGTGGCCGCCGCCGAACGTATGGACGTCTCCGGACTGCTCGCACTGGTCACCGCGCACCTGGCGCACCACGGGGTGGTGGAGACGTGGAATCGGCTGTGCCGCCCCGCCTTCGGCGCGATCGTGGAGCGGCAGCGGCGCGGTGACGGCTATATCGATGTGGAGCATGTGCTGTCGTGGGCCCTGACCACCGGCCTGCACCGCACCGTGCCCGCCCTGACCGACAAGGATCGGCAGCGGCCGGTCGTGCTGGCCTGCGCGGCCGAGGAGCATCACGTGCTGCCGCTCGAGGTGTTGCGGGCCGCGCTGGCCGAACAGGGGCGGCCCACCCTGATGCTCGGGGCGGCCGTCCCCGCCGACGCCCTGCTGGACGCGCTCGCCCGCCGGGCCGGTCCGGCCGTCGTGGTGCTGTGGTCGAAGACATCGGATACGGCGCGCCCGGAACCGATTCGGATCGCCGACAATCCCGCCATCGACCTGGTGCTGGCCGGACCGGGCTGGGCGGGAAAGGAATTCGCGCACGGTATCCGCCACGTCGACTCGCTCGAGGCGGCCGTGGCCGCGGTGGACGAACTCAGCCGAGACGATCGACCGCCGCGCTGAGACTGTCCAGCCGGGTGGCGGACTCGGGCAGGATGAGGGTGTCCCAGCCGGGGCCGCCGAGGTAGACCGTCGCGTCGGCGTCGTCGCACACCCGGATCGCCGAGGTGAGCGCGGTGGACTCCTGCTGCGACCACAACAGCACGGTGGCCGGGGACGGCACCCGCGCCAGGGTGTCGGCCAGGGCGGCGGTCGGCACGTCCGGGCCGAGCATATGCGCGCCCGTGCCGCGTTCGGCCAGCGCCGCGCGGAGCACTTCCAGTGGTAGCGAGTGGGTTTCGCCGCTGGTACAGGCCAGCACCGGCGATCCGGGCGGTGTGTCGGGCGGGGGAGCGGCACGGTGCAGGGTGGCGATGATGCACCAGGACAGCAGGTGCTCCACATCGACGCAGCCCTCCCCGCCGAGCTGGCGCGCCACGATATCGGCGAAGGCGGGGCGGCACAGCCGATCCCAGGTGTCGATCACCCCGTAATCGCGCAGGTGGGTGTCCAGCAGCGCGCATACCGCCCGGCTCTCCAGGGCGAACGCGGCGGTGAGCAGCGCGGCCTTGTCGCCGAGGGACAGCGCGGGACCGCGGGCGGTCGCGGCGGCTCCGGCCGGGGTCGCACCCGCTCGGATGAGATCCACCATCCGGGTGAGCACGGCGATGTCGGCCTCGGTGTACAGGCGGTGCCGACCCGGCCGGTCCTGCTGCGGTCCGATGCCGTAGCGCCGGTTCCAACTGCGCAGGGTGGCGGTGGGCACCCCGATCCGCTCGGCCACCGTGCGCACGGAGTACCCGGCGTGCTCGGAGGTGGGCTTGGGACCGTCTGGCATGTCCTGATTGTGCCTGGCGTGTCCGACCGATCCGATCACGCCCGGCGCGAGTGTCCGCGCCGGGTGCCCGCCCCGCACTCGGCGGCACGGGCGCGGGCGAGGTCAGGGCAGTAGGCGCAGTGCCGCGTCCAGGCTCAGGACGTCGGCGTATTTCGCGTCCAGATCGTAGAGATTGGCGTCGTGCAGGCGCGGATCGCGGTCGCCGCACGCGTCGGCGACCACCATGGGGCGGAAGCCGTGTTGCAGCGCGTCGGTGGCGGTGGCGCGGACACAGCCGCTGGTCGTCAGGCCGGTGATGAGCAGCGTGTCGATTCCGGCCGCCGTCAGGTTGGCGGCCAGGGCGGTGCCGTGGAAGGCGCTGGGGTACTGCTTGACCACCACGCATTCGCCGCGCAGCGGTGCGGGGTCGTCGAGGAAGTCGGCAAGCGGATTGCCCTCCTCGAAGACCGCCAGGGTGGGCACCTTGCGCCGGAACAGTCCGCCCTCCGCGGTGCCCGGTCGATAGCTGACCCGGGTGAACAGCACCGGGTACCCGCTCGCGCGGGCCCGGTGCACCACGGCGGCGGCGGCTTCGACCGCCGACTCCACCGGCGCGCGCAGCGGCGAGCCGTCGGTCAGATAGGCGGCGCAGATGTCGACCACCAGCACCGCGGGCCGCGCTCCGGGCCCGAGGCGCTGCCCGTACCCGGCGCTGCGCGCGTCCTCGGCGAGATCCTTCACACGCACGCCCCTCAGATCACGCCGTGGTCGGCGAGGGCGGCCATGCGGTCGGCGGGCAGGCCCAGGACGTCGCCGTACACCTCGGCATTGTGCTCGCCCAGTTCCGGTCCGCAGTGCCGGATGGTGCCCGGGGTGGCGCTGAGTTTGGGCACCACATTGTGCATGGGCAGTTCGCCGAATTCCGGATGCGCGATGCGCACGATGGCCTCGCGGGCCGCGAAGTGCGGATCGGCGAACATATCCCGGGCGGTGAAGATGCGGCCCGCCGGAACACCCGCCCGGTGCAGTCGCTCCAGCAGGTCGTCGGCGGTGGCGGTGGCGGTCCACGCGCCGATGACCTCGTCGAGTTCGGCCATCCGCGCGCCCCGGCCGGTATGCGTGGAATACCGTTCGTCAGTGGCCAATTCGGGGCGGCCCATGAGTTCGGCCAGCCGCGCGAACACGGTGTCCTGGTTGGCCGCGATGAGGATCATCTCGCCCGCCGCGGTGGGATACACATTGCTGGGCGCGACATTCGGCAGCACCGATCCGGTGCGCTCGCGCTGATAGCCGGTGACGGCGTATTCGGGCAGCAGCGATTCCATCATGGCCAGCACCGCCTCGTAGATGGCGGAGTCCACCAGCTGTCCCTGCCCGGTGCGTTCCCGGTGGTGCAGCGCGGTCAGGGTGCCGATGGTGGCGAAGACGGCGGCGAGCGAGTCGCCGAGGGAGATGCCGGTGCGCGCGGGCGGGTGGTCGGGATCGCCGGTGGTGTAGCGGATGCCGCCCATGGCCTCGCCGATGGAGCCGTAGCCGGCGCGCGGCGCGTACGGCCCGGTCTGGCCGTAGCCGGTGACCCGCACCATGATCAGGCCGGGATTGTCGGCCCGTAGGCGGTCGTAGTCGAGTCCCCAGCGTTCCATGGTGCCGGGCCGGAAGTTCTCGATGACGATATCGGCGCGGGCGATGAGTTCGCGCGCCAGCCGCTGGCCCTCCTCCCGGCGCAGATCGCAGGTGACCGATTTCTTGTTGCGCGCCACCACCGGCCACCACAGCGATTTGCCCTGGGACTGTTCCCGGCCCCACTGGCGCATGGGATCTCCGCTGCCGGGCGCCTCCAGTTTGATCACCTCCGCTCCGAAGTCGCCGAGCAGCTGTCCGCAGAACGGCCCGGCCAGCAGTTGGCCCATCTCGATCACGCGCAGATCGGACAGCGGCCCGGGGGACGGGTTCGGTGCGGCGGCCATGCGTCGCCTCCATTCCGGTGAGTGTGCGAAAGTGGTAACACTGTATCCCTGAGAGAAACAGTGCGGCAAGATGAACGAATGCGGGAGGACGGGCGTGGAAGTCACGGTGCTGGAGGTCGCCCCGCGCGACGGATTGCAGAACGAACGCGCGCTGGTCGCGACAGCCGACAAGATCCGCCTGATCGAACGGTCGGTCGAGGCCGGGCTGCGCCGCATCGAAGCCGTGAGTTTCGTGAATCCGCAACGAGTTCCGCAGATGGCGGACGCCGAGGCGGTGATGGCGGGCGTACCCAGGGTCCCCGGCGTCTCGTACGCCGGACTGGTGTTCAACGACCGGGGTTTGGACCGCGCCCTGGCGACCGACGTCGACGAGATCAATGTCGTTGTGGTGGCGACGGATACGTTCAGCCGACGCAATCAGAACTGCACCACCGCCGAGGGCGTGGAGCGCTGGTCGGCGCTGGCACGCCGCGCCGCCGCGCACGGACTGCGCCGCACCGTGACCATCGCCGCCGCCTTCGGCTGCCCCTTCGAGGGGGAGGTGTCGTCGGCGGCGGTACTGGAACTGGTCCGCCGGGTGGCGACGGCCGAACCCGATGAGATCGCGCTGGCCGACACCATCGGCGTCGGCACCCCCGACCGGGTGCGCACCCTGGTGGCGGGCGTCGCCGCCCTGGCTCCGGGCATCCCCGTGCGCTGCCATTTCCACAACACCCGGAACACCGGCTACGCCAATGCGGTCGCCGCGCTCGAGGCGGGTGCGCGCATCCTGGACGCCAGCACCGGCGGCGTCGGCGGCTGCCCGTTCGCGCCCGCCGCCACCGGCAATATCGCCACCGAGGACCTGCTGTATCTGCTGCACCGCATGAATATCGGCACCGGGGTGCGTGCGGAGGCGGTGAGCGCGACCGGTACCTGGCTGGGGGAGGTACTGGGCGAGCCCGTCCCCGCGCTGCTCGGCCGCGCCGGAGGCTTCCCTCCGGCGCGGCCGGGATCGCGGTGATTCCGGATCAGGAGGCCCGGGAGGTTCGCGGCAGCTGTTCGAGCACCGCCTCGCCGCCCGCCGAATGTCAGCACGGGCGGCACGGACTGCTGCGCACCTTGTCGGAGGGCGTGGTGGCCTTGCCGAAGGGGTCGGCAACGTTGTGCAGGGTGGTGCTGCCGCCGGGCCGCGGACGTGCGAGAACAGCCCGGCGGCCGGGCTGCTCGCGCAGGCGGGTGAGGGCTAGGCGGGGGAGCGTAGCAGGGTTACCAGCTTTCCTGGATCGTCGAGATCGGCCAGGCCGTAGACGATTTCGGTCATGGCGTCGGCGTGGGCGGGGGACAGTGCCGCGGCCGTGTTGAGGCGGAACTTGGTGGCCAGCTCGTCAGGGGACAGGGGGTTGCCCGGACCGCCGCGGTTGACCGCCACGTGTTCGGTGAGGGTGCGGCCGTCGCGGAGTTCGGCGGTCAGGGTGGCCGGGAACTGATGGGGGAAGATCTCGTCGCAACGCGGGTCGGCGACGCAGACCACCTTGGCGGCGAGGGCGAGGCGGGCCGGGTCGCGGGCGGCCGCATCGGTGAAGTCCTCGTGGAAGACGCCGAGTCCGCCACCGCCGAGCAGGGCCGCGGCCACGGTGTACGGACCGGAGAAGGCGGCATGGTAGCCGGATTCGGGCCGCTGTTTTACGGCGGCCGGTTCGCCGATGGTGCGCAGCACCGGAGCGGGTGCGCCCAGGGTGAGGCGGACGATCTCGGCGGCGGTGACACCCCGGTCGCGCAGGCGGCGGGCGGCGTCGATACCGGAGTGGGTGAAGTGATTGCACGGATAGGGTTTGAAGAACACCCCGGGCAGCTCCCAGTGCTCGCCCAGTCGGTCCAGCAGCTGGTCGGGATGCGCCCGATCGCCGCAGAAGGCTTGCAGCAGACCGAATCTGCCCTCCAGCACGGTCGGCGGACCGGTGAGGCCGTGCCGGGCCAGCCCGGCGGCGGTCACCGCGGCGTGCGCGGCCCAGCCGCAGTGCACGCGCTTGACCGTGCCGCCCGTGCGATTGGCCTCGAGCAGGCCCGAACCCATGCTGGCGGCAATGCCGAGCGCATGGGCGATCCCGGAGGCGTCCAGGCCGTACAGCATGGCCGCCGCCACCGCGCCCCCGAGCGTCCCGCAAATGGCGGTGGCGTGCAGGCCGCGTTCGAAGAACACCGAATTGCCGAGTGCCGCGTCGTATCCGGCCATGCCGGTGCGCACCGTGACCTCGATGCCGACCGCGACGGCGTCCAGCAGCGCGGCCCCGCTGGCCCCGGTGGCCTCGGCGACGGCCAGCGCGGTGGGCACCACCGCCGCCGACGGGTGCAGCACCGACGGCAGGTGGGTGTCGTCGAAATCCAGGGCATGTGCCAGCGTCCCGCCGAGCAGGGCCGCCGCGGCCTCCGGATAGCGGCCCGGCAACCCCAGCGCGGTGGCCCGTGCGGCCCCGCCCCACTCGGCCAGCACAGCGCGCACCGTCGCCGCGGCCGGAACTCGCTGCGCCGCAAAACTGTTGCCGAGCACGTCGAGCACGCGCCGCGCGGCGTCACCCCGCAACTCCCGGCCGACCCCGGTATCCCGTGCAGCCACGGCGAACTCCGCCAGTCGATGGATGATTGTTGCCCCGGTTGTCCCTGCTGCCCCGGCGGGCCCGGTTGGCGTGGTTTGTCCGGTTGCCCCGGGTGGCGTGGTTGTCTCAGCTGGCGCGGTTGGCGCAGGTGTCCCGGTTGTCTCGGTCATCGGCTCACCGCCGCGAGCGGACGCACGGGGGAGCCGGTGCCGCCGACAATGCGCAGGGGGGCGAGCACGAAGACGAATTCGGTGAGTTCAGCCGCCGCGAGTTGGTCGAGGGCGAGGTGTTCGAGGATGTAGATCCCGGAGTCGACCAGGAGCACCCGGTGCACGGGCAGGACGCTGTGGCCCGCGCCCGGGGCGATGCACTCGTAGGCCGTGGTGTCGGCCCCGGTGGCGGCCACCCCGTGCGCGGTCAGCCAGTGAGCGGCGGCCACCCCTACGCCCGGGACCCCGGTCTTACCACCGAGATATGTCTGCGGGTCGTCGAAGTGCCGCGCCCAGCCGGTGCGGATGAGCAGCACGTCACCGGGTTCCGGTGTGAGCCCGGCGTCGCGCGCCGCGCCCTCGAGATCATCGACCGTCACCTCGTATCCGCCCGGCAGCGTCTCCGTGCCGTGGCGGCGGGCGATATCGAACAGGAGGCCGCGACGCAGGAAGCCCGGCAGCAGTTCCGCGCCGTGGGCGCTGAACGCCCCGCCCCGCTGGGCGGTCGCGGCGTCGATGCCGCCGTGCAGCAGGCCGTCGTGGCTGACGTGGCTGAGCGCGTCGATATGGGTGCCGACGTGCCCGCCGGTCACGATGACCTCATTGGCGGCCGAACCGCCGTCGGGCCGCACCAGATCGCCGTGCCGCCGCGCCAGGGTCATCCGGAAGCCGGGATGGTTGGGCGAGCACGGCATCCCGGTGAAGAAGGGCTGGCCGAGTTCGATCAGCCGGACCCCGCCGCGCACCGCGTCGAGCAGGGGGTCGCGGCCGGTCGGGGCCTGCGGGGCGGGCGTGGACCTCATGCGACCACCCCCGCGTCGCGCAGTGCCGCCAGTGCCTCGCCGTCGACTCCGTACCCGCCCAGCACCTCGGCGGTGTGCGCGCCCAACGGCGGTCCCGCCCAGTGGATTCGGCCAGGCGTCTCGGAGAGCCGGAACAGCACGTTCTGCATGCGCAGCGTGCCCAGTTCGGCGTCGGGCACCTCGGCGATGGTGCCCAGCGCCCGGTACTGCGGGTCGGTCAGGACGTCGGCGGCGGTGTAGACCGGCGCGATGGCGGCCTCGGCCTTCTCGAAGGCGCGCACCACCTCGTCGGTGCCGCGGTCGGCGATCCAGGCCCCGACCGCGGCGTCGAGTTCGTCGGCGTGCCGGGCGCGTTCGGCCCCGGAGGCGAACCAGGGTTCGTCGATGAAGTCGGGCCGCCCCACCAGTCGCATCACCCGTTCGGCCACCGACTGCGCACTCGTGGACACCGCCACCCACCCGCCGTCGGCGGTGCGATAGACATTGCGCGGCGCGTTGTTCGAGGAGCGGTTGCCCATGCGTGGCTGGAGTTCGCCCAGTTGGTCGTAGGCGATGATCTGTGGTCCGAGCAGGGTGAGAATGGGTTCGATGATGGCGAGGTCGATCTGCTGGCCGTGCCCGTCGCGGTCCCGGGCGCGCAGCGCCGCCATGATGGCGAAAGCGGTTGCCTGCGCGGCGATCCCGTCGGCGAGCCCGAAGGGCGGCAGGGTGGGCGGGCCGTCCGGTTCCCCGGTGACGGCGGCGAATCCGCTCATCGCCTCGGCGAGGGTGCCGAAGCCGGGTCGGCGGGCATACGGCCCCACCTGCCCGAACCCGGTCACCCGGGCCAGCACCAGCCCGGGGTTGATCTCGCGCAGTTCGGGATAGCCCAAACCCCAGCTCTCCAGGGTGCCGGGTCGGAAGTTCTCGATCACCACGTCGGCGTCGGCCACCATGCGCCGGAAGATCTCCTGGCCTTGCGGTGCGCCCAGATACAGCGTCACCGATTTCTTGTTGCGCCCCAGCATCTTCCACCAGAGGCCGATGCCGTCGCGTTGCGCGCCGTGGCCGCGCACCGGATCGCCGTTCGGATGCTCGAGCTTCACCACCTCGGCCCCGAAGTCCGCCAGCAGGGTGCCCGCCAGCGGTCCGGCGAACAGTGTCGCCACCTCCAGCACCCGGATTCCCGACAGTGGTCCATCCATCACAAACTCCTCACCCGCCACTCGTGTTTCCCAGAACGAAACGCTTTGAGATGTTGTGACGTTGACTGTCAGCGCATACTACTGCGATGATCGCCGAGTTGGTAAAGATGTTTCGCACAGAGAAACTGGAGCAGTCGTGGCGACCGACCTGTTGATCCGGAACGCCCGCGTGGTGCGACCGGGTGATCCGTCCACCGACCATCCCGAACCGGTCGATATCGCCGTGCGCGACGGCATCGTCAGCGCCGTAGCGCCGAATCTGCCGGTGACCGACGCGGCTCGGGTGGTGGACGCCCACGGCCTGCTGGCCTTCCCGGGCGTGGTGGACGCCCACCAGCACTGGGGGATCTACCGGGAACTGTCGCAGGACACCGAATCCGAGAGCCGCGCGTGCGCGCAGGGCGGCGTCACCACCTCGATGACGTACATGCGCACCGGCCGCTACTACCTGAACCGGGGCGGCGCGTACCGCGATTTCGTCCCAGAGGTGCTGGAGCGGATGTCGGGACGCTCTTTCGTGGACCACGCCCTGCACCTGGCTCCCATGAGCGCCGAGCACATTGCCGAGATCCCCGCGCTGGTCGCCGAATTCGGCATCACCTCGTTCAAGATCTTCATGTTCTACGGCGGACACGGACTGCACGGCCGCTCGTCCGATCAGGCCGACTTCCTCATGCTGGGACCGCACGAGCGCTACGACCTGGCCCATTTCGAATTCGTCATGCGCGCCGTCCAGCGGGCGCGCGCGAAGCTGGGGCCGCACATCTCGCTGTCGCTGCACTGCGAGACGGCCGAGATCATGGCCGCCTACACCGAACTGGTGGCACGCGAGGGCATCCTCACCGGGCTGCGCGCCTACAGCGCATCCCGCCCGCCGCACTCCGAGGGGCTGGCCATCACCATGGCCTCCTATCTCGCCCACGAGACCGGACTGGCGAATATCAACCTGCTGCACCTGTCCTCGGCCAAGGCCGTCGAGGCCGCGCTCACCATGGCGAGAGCCTTTCCGCGCGTGGACTTCCGCCGTGAGGTGACCATCGGCCACCTGCTGGCCGACGTGGACACCGCGCACGGAATCGGCGGCAAGGTGAATCCGCCGCTGCGCGACCGCGACGATGTCGAGGCGCTGTGGCGGCATCTGCTGGCCGGTGAGATCGACTGGGTGGTCAGCGATCACGCCTGCTGCCGCGACGAGCAGAAGTTCGGCGACGACCGCGACGACGTCTTCGCCGCCAAATCCGGGTTCGGCGGTGCGGAATACCTGCTGCCCGGCCTGGTGGGGGAGGGACTGAAACGGGGACTGCCGCTCTCCCGTATCGCCGCTCTGACCTCGGGCAATCCGGCGCGGCGCTACGGGCTGTCCGGCAAGGGCGATATCGCGCGCGGCCAGGACGCCGATATCGTGCTGATCGATCCGGACGCCCGCTGGACCGTGCGCGCCGCCGACTCCGAATCCGCCCAGGAATACACGCCTTTCGAAGGGTTCGAGATGAACGCCCGCGTCACCGATGTCTTCCTGCGCGGTCGGCAGGTCGTCGGCGACGGCCGGGTGCACGGCGACCCGAACGGGACCTACCTGCGCCGGAGTCCGGCCTGAGCCGGGCGGTCACGTGCCGGGCACAGCGGCGGATACCGTGCGGGGCGCAACGGCGGATACCGCGTCGGGCGCAACGGCGGATACCGCGCCGGGCGCAGCAAGCGGATATCGCGACGGTCCAGCCGCGGATGTGGTGACGGTCCCGCTGCGGACACCGCTGAATATCCAGCCGCGGACACCGTGAATGCCCCGCCGCGGATACTGTGATCGTTCGAGGGAAGTGGGTGGCTGGCCGGTGGTCTCCGTCGCGCTGGTGCTGCTGGCGGTGGCACAGCTGGGCTGCGTCGTGGCCCTGTGGGCCGGGTCCGGCGCAGCGTCCGCGTCGCGGTGGCCGCTCACCCTGCTGGGTCTCGGACTCGCCTACGACTCGGCGGTCTTCGGACTCGGCTCCGCACTCGGCGAGGGCGCGGCACTGCACGCGCTGAGCGTCGGCAGGTATGTCGGGCACGCGGTGCTGACCCCGCTGCTGCTGGTGTGGGCGGTCGAACGCGTCCTCGGTCTGCGTCGCCGCTGGGCCTGGACGCTTGCCGTGGCGCTGATGGGCTGGGGCGTGCTGCGCGATGTGGTGGCGCTGCGGCTGGTGCCCCGTGCGTTCGCCGACACGCTCCGTTACGTCCCGGCGGCACCGCACGGCCCGCCCTGGCCGGTGCTGGTCGTGATCGCCGTGCTGCTGGCCGCGGCAATCGTGCTGTGGCGTAGGGAGAAACGGCCAGCCCTGTTGATCGCGGCGGTGATCCTGGTGGCGGCGTCTGCGGCGGCCTTCGACCTGCCGCCGCTCGGCAATGCCGGTGAGGCCGTGCTGTTCGCCGCCGTGGTGTCCGTCGAGCGGGCCGGGGTGGGGCGTGGCCGTCGGGCGGGACGGGGTCTGGAACGTCATCCCCGCGCCGGTGTGTGACCGAACGTCCACTCCGCGTGAAGTTTCCGGCCGTCACGCCCGGTCATTTCGATGATGAGGGCGAGGTACTCGCTGGCCGTGAACCCGGTGCACCAGACGATCGCATCCGCCGCCACCTCGCTGCCATAGGACAGCCGCAACCCGCGCTCGGGTCTGTGCTGTGCCGGAATCGCTACCGGTCCCGGTCGGGGAGTTGGGTGAGCGCCCACTGCGCCCACTCCCGGTTCATGGTGTGGAAGCGCTCGCCCCACTCCATGGCGATGCGGCCGTAGCGGGAGAGGTCGCTGTCGCCCCACTCGGTGGCCTCCCGCACCGACACCAGGTCGGCGTGCGCCGCGGCGGCCGAGGTCGCGATATCGGTCAGATAGTCGCGGGCATGCTCGGGCACGATGCCGAGGAAGAAGACGCGCAGCAGCATCTCGTTGCGGTCGCGGCGCTTGGGCGCGGTGGTGGTGAGCCAGGTGCGCAACGCGTCGCGTCCGGTCTCGGTGAGGGTGTACTCCTTGCGTCCGCGCGGTCCCTCGTCGGAGACGGCGATCAGGCCCGCCTCGGCCAGGTTGGCGAGTTCGGTGTAGATCTGGCTCTGCGTCGCGGGCCAGACATTGGCCAGGGATTCCCGGAAGCTGCCCAGCAGGTCGTAGCCACTGGCCGGACGTTCGGCCAGCAGCCCGAGCAAGGCGTAGCGGAGGCTCATGTCCCTACCCTACATTCCAGTATTGACATGTCAAAAGTGGGATATCATGCTGAGCGGGTGGCCTACCTACGCACCTTCGCTCCCTGGATCGTCTACGCCGCCTTCCCGACGCAGTACTGGCGGTGGTCCGCACTGCTCGCCGCCGGGATCGCACTCGCGGGCATCGCTCATCAGCGCCGTGCCGGACGCGACTGGGACGCGCTGGTGCTCGAGATCGGGTCGGCGGTGTTCTTCGCCGTGATCACCGTGGTCGCCTTCGCCGATCCGGGCACCGGACTGCACGACTACACCCCCGCACTGGCCAATGCGGTGCTCGCGGTCGTCGCGGGCGCATCGCTTGCGTTGCGCGTTCCGTTCACCCTGTCCATCGCCAAACAGTCCGCGCCGCGCGAATTCTGGGAGCAGCCGCTGTTCATTCGGACCGCGTACGTGCTCACCTCGGTATGGGCGGCGAGTTTCGCCCTCGGCGCGGTCGCGCTCGCGGCGCTCGCCCACGCGCCGACACCGCGCACGGTGGTGCAGGCGCTCACCTTCGCCATCCCGATGCTGTTCACCGTGCGCTACGTCGCGCGTGTCCGGGATCGTGCGCGCGCACTCGCCGCCCGACCGGTCTCCCGGGGCTGAATCCGTTGAACCGGGGACCGCCATCGGCTACGAAGATCGCGTGACGGAAACTGACGCCGGATCGGCGGTCGAGCTGCGGAAATTGTGTGCGGAGACGGTGTACGAGGTCTGCAAGCTGAGTGAGACGCTGTCGGCGGAGCAGCGGAATATGGTCGCGGACAACGGGATCTCGATCGCCGAGGCGCATTTCTCGGACACGGCGTGGTTCCGTGGCGTCTATGTCGGGGACGAGCCGGTCGGCTTCCTGATGCTGGACCTCGGGATGGGCATCGACGAACCGGGAGTGTCGCTGTGGCGCTTCATGATCGCCGGACCGCACCAGGGCAAGGGGTACGGCCGCCGGGCGCTCGAGATCGTGGTCGAGGGGCTGAAGGCGCGCGGAACCACCAGGTTCTACACCAGTTACGGGGTCGGACCGGGCAGTCCGGAAGGGTTCTACCGGACATTCGGCTTCGAGCCCACGGGGCGGTTGGTCGACGATGAGATCGAGGCCGTGCTGCGCTGGTGAGCGGGCGTCAGCTCGGCAGGATCAGGGTGAGGTAGGTGCGGGCGAAAGCCGACAGGTCTTGTTCGGAGTCGAGGTCGGTGGGGCCCACCGGTTGCAGGATGAGCGAGTGCACCACGCGGCAGCCGAGCTCGACCCGGGTGGTGAGATCCGGCGGTTCGGGTAGATCCCTGTCCCGCAGCGCGTTTCGGAGTATCTCGGTGGTGGCGGCCACGGAGATGGTGAAGAACGCACCGCCCTCGGTGGTGAGCTGCGGCAGCAGCCGATCCGGTTCGACGGTGAGCAGCCGCTCCACCAGGGGATGGGTCCGCCAGCGGGTCACCACGGTGACGAAGAGGTCGACGACGATATCGGCCATCTTCTCGTGCCGCGCCGGGATGTCGTGCAGCTCGTCGAGCAGGCGCTGGATCTCCCGGCCCGTCACCGCGCGGACCACGTCGTCGCGGGAGCCGACGCGGCGGTACACCGTGACGCGGTCCACCTCGGCCTGCCGGGCGATGTCCTCGATCGTCGTCTTCTTCACCCCGACTCGACCGAACTGCACGAGAGCGGCGTCGAGGATGCGCTCTTCGATGGCATCAGCCTTGTTTCCCGAGGTGGCGGCGGCGGAGGGCATGGCACGACGCTAGCAGCGTTCGGCTCGTTTGCAACAATCGCGGCCGATTTGTGGCTGCAACATTGCCATGGAGAATGTTGCACTGTACGGTCGGCGCATGGCTGATGACAGTGCGACGAGGCGCTCCTATCAGGAAGAAGCCCACGCCATCCACGCACGTGACGTCCACTTCGATTTCTCCTCGGTGCCCATGCACTACATCCCCGGCGAGGTGCTGGCGACCCACGTCACCAATGTCATGCACCTGGTGCTGCCCGAGGGGGAGCGGGCCATGGCCGCCTGTCTGGCCGAAGCACTGCCTCAAATCGACGACGAGCGGTTGCGCGAGGAGGTGGCCGGGTTCATCGGCCAGGAATCCATGCACGCCAGCAGCCACGAGGGCGCGCGCACCCATCTCCAGTCCATCGGCCTCGATGTGGAGTCCTTCGTGGCGAAGGTGGCTTGGCTGGTCGATCGAGTCCTGGGCGACCAGGGGCTGAGCGGCAGAGCCAAGGAGGAATGGCTCAAGGAACGGCTCGGAATCTTCGCCGGGATGGAACATTTCACCGCCGTGATCGGCGAATGGCTGCTCGAGTCGAAGGCCCTCGAGGATGCGGGCATGCATCCGACCATGCTGGATCTGGTGCGCTGGCACGGCGCGGAGGAGGTCGAGCACCGCAGCGTGGTGTTCGACGCCTACATGCACGTCGACGGCGGTTACGGGCGGCGGGCGCGCACCGGTCTGCTGGCGACGGGAATCCTGTTGCCGCTGTTCGTGATTTCCACCGCCTACCTGTACGGCAAGGATCCCAGTCCGGACAAGGGCGGATTCTGGGGGCGGCAGTTCGTGAGCGCGACCGTGCGGGGCGTGATCCCCAGCTTCACCACCTTCTTCACCGAGATGCCGCGCTACCTGCGGCCGGGATTCCATCCCTCGCAGCTGGGGTCGATGGACAACGCCCTGCGCTACCTGGCGCATTCCCCGGCGGCCCGGACATGACCCGGGGCGGTGCCATCGCCACGCCGAGCCTGCGCCTGCTCGGGCTCGCCGTGGACGTCTACAAGCGGGTCTTCACCACCCCCGCCATCTCGCCGCCGAACCCGGTGCGGCACAGCGGGTTCGAGCTCGACGTCGTGGTCGAGTCGGTGTGTATCGAAGCAGTGGACGTGGAGAGCTTCACACTGGTGCGTGCCGGGGGTGATCCGCTGCCCGCCTGGCGTCCCGGATCGCATCTGGACGTCTTCCTCCCCTCGGGGCGACAGCGGCAGTACTCGCTGTGCGGCGACCCGCGCGACCGCGACCGCTACCGCATCGCCGTGCGCCGCATCGCGGACGGCGACGGCGGGTCGTGGGAGATGCATACCCTGCGGCCGGGAGACTCCCTGCGGATCAGAGGTCCGCGCAATGCGTTCACCTTCGTCGAGACCGCACCGTCGTATCTGTTCCTCGCCGCCGGAATCGGGATCACGCCGATTCTGCCCATGGTGCGGGCGGCCGGCGGGCGCGGACACCTGGTGTACACCGGGCGCTCGCGGGCCACCATGCCGTTCCTGGACGAACTGCCGCTCGACGCCGACATCCGGCCCGACGACGAGTACGGCCCACCCGACGTGCCCGCCATCCTCGCCACGGCCGAACCCGGTGCGGCCGTGTACGTCTGCGGGCCGCCGCCGGTGCTCGCCGCGGCGCAGCGAACCTTCTTCTCGCTCGATCCGACGGGATCACTGCACACCGAACGCTTCTCGGCGTTGCCGGTCACCGACGGCCGCGAATTCCCGCTGCGCCTGGCGCGCACCGGAACCCGGGTCACGGTCGGCAGCCGGGAGACCGCGCTGGCGGCGATCCGGCGGGTGCGGCCCGATGCCGTGTACTCGTGCCGCCAAGGCTTCTGCGGCACCTGCCGCACTCGGGTGCTGGCCGGGGAGGTCGAGCACCGCGACCGGCTACTGACCCCGGGGGAGCGGGCCGAGCACATGCTGATCTGCGTCTCCCGGTCCACCGGCGGGCGGCTCGTTCTCGACCTCTGACCGCGAAAGGCATACGGTCTCATGACCACACACACCGAACACCGGGAGATCGCCGTGCTGGGCGCGGGTTTCGGCGGCATCGGGCTCGCGATCAAGCTGCGCGAAGCCGGATTCGACGACCTCGTACTGCTCGAGCGCGCCGACGAGCTGGGCGGGACCTGGCAGGCGAACACCTACCCCGGCTGCGCCTGCGATGTGCCGTCCCACCTGTACAGCTATTCGTTCGCGCCGAATCCGAACTGGTCGCGCACCTACGGACGACAGCGCGAGATCCTGGACTACCTGCGCTCCGTCGCCGAACGACACGATGTGGTGCGCTATATCCGGCTGAACACCGAACTGCTCGACGCCCGCTGGGACGATACGGAGTCGCTGTGGCGTATCGAGACCTCGCGGGGACCGCTCACGGCCGACTACTTCATCTCGGCGGCGGGCATTTTCGCCGAGGCCAAGTATCCCTCGATTCCCGGGCTGGAGCGCTTCGAGGGCACCGCCTTCCACTCGCTGCACTGGAACCACGACCACGATCTGACCGGTGAACGGGTCGCTGTGATCGGCACCGGGGCGTCCGCGGTGCAGTTCATCCCCGAAATCCAGCCGAAGGTGCGGTCGCTGACCGTCTTCCAGCGCTCCGCGCCGTGGATCGTGCCGCGCCTGGATCGGCCGACGCTCGGACTGGAACGACTGCTGCTGCGGCAGTTCCCGCTGGCGCGCAAGGCCGTCCGCGGCAGCTGGTACACACTGATCGAGAGCTTCGGTCTGGTCGGCTTCGTGGACAATCGCTTCCGGCACCCGTACGAACTGCTGGGGCGGCTGCAACTGCGCCGCCAGATCAGCGATCCCGAACTGCGCGAGCGGGTGACGCCCGACTATGTGATCGGGTGCAAGCGGGCCATCTTCTCCGACGCCTACCTCCCCGCGCTCGATCGCGACAACGTGGAGGTGGTGACCGACGGGGTCGCCGAGATCCGGCCGCGATCGATCCTGACCCGGGCCGGGGCCGAGATCGAGGTGGACACCATCGTCTTCGGCACCGGATTCGAACCCATCCCCACCGCGTTCGACCGGATCACCGGGCGCGACGGGCGGTCCATCGCACAGCTGTATCACCAGCAGCCGCGGACCTACCTCGGCGCGGCCGTGGCGGGATTCCCGAACTTCTTCTGCACCCTGGGGCCGTTCGGGGCCGCGGGCAACCAATCCGCCATCTACATGATCGAATCGCAGCTCGCCTACATCGTCGACGCGCTGGTCACCCTGCGCGCCCGGGGCGCGCGCCGGGTGGAGGTGCGGGCCGACGCGCAGGACGCCTTCGTCGACGAAATGCGCAGGCGCAGCGGCGATACGGTCTGGCTGACCGGCGGATGCCAGAGCTACTACACCACGCCCGAGGGCGGGAACGCGGGCCTGTACCCCAGTTGGAGTTTCGAATACCGCAGGCGCACGCGGCGCTTCGATGCCGACGCCTACGAGGTGGCCTGATGTTCGGGATGCTCGGGCTGTTCGGACGGTTGGACGCGGCGCGGTACGACGTGGCCGGGAAGGTCGTGCTCGTCACCGGTGCGGGACGGGGTATCGGACGCGAACTGGCCGGCATCCTGCACGCGCGCGGCGCGATCGTGGTCCTGGTGGATATCGACGCGGCCGCCGCCCACGAGGCGGCCTGCGCGCTGTCCGCGCGCGCCCTCGCCCTCGGAGCCGACGTCGCCGACCGCGCGCGGATGAACCAGGTGGTGGCCACGGTGGTCGAGCGGCTGGGCCGCCTCGACGTGGTCGTCGCCAACGCGGGCGTCACACCGGTGCCCGCCACCGTCCGCACCATGGATCCGCGCGACTTCGACCGGGTGCTGAGCATCAATCTCACCGGGGTGTTCAATACCGTGCACCCCGCGCTGGACCACATCGTGCGGGCGCGGGGCCATGTCGTGGTGGTGTCCTCGTGTGCCGCCTTCGCGCCCGGCATGGGCGGTTCGCCGTACATGGTGAGCAAGGCCGGAGTCGAACAGTTCGGGCGGGCGCTGCGCGTCGAACTCGCGGCATCCGGGGCCAGCGCCGGAGTCGCCTACTTCGGCATCGTGGAGACCGCCATGACCCACGACATGCTCGACGCCGACGAACTCGGCCGGGAACTGGACGAGCTGCTGCCGTGGCCGCTGGGCGCGCGGATCACCGCCGCACGGGCCGCGCGCGCCATCGCCGACGGCATCGCCCGCCGCGCCGCCCGCACCATCGCGCCCGCCGGGTGGGAGCCGTACGCGCTGCTGCGCGGTGCGGTGAATGTCGTGCTCGACAGCCGACTCGCCGCGAGTTCGGCCGTGCACGAACTCGTTCGCGCCATCGAGCGCCGCTGACGCCCCGTGCGCACCGCCGTCGCGAACACCCCCGAATGGTTCTCCCGGAAGAACAGGTATACGAGCCGACCCGCCGACATTGTTTCCCACCGCGCACCGTGGGTAGGGCGAGCGTAGGACGTATCAGCGACAGAGGAGTATCGCCATGAGCAAGACCGAAGAGACGGGCACCATCACCGGCACCAAGGACAAGGACTACAACCTGATCTGGTTCGTGGAGGCGTCTCTGGACAACGCGCTGCGGTTGGAGACCTACATCAGCGATGCCGAACGCGACGGCGACACCGAACTCGTCGAATTCTTCCGGAAGGCACAGAACGAGAGCCGCAAGGGCGCGCGGATGGGCAAGGAACTGCTCGCGTCGCGACTGGCGGACTCGTCCATCGGATAGGCCGCGCCCGCCGCGCGTGGGCGACCCGGACCGACGGCCGCCCCACGGGGGCGGCCGTCGGCGCCGCTCACACCCGTTGGACCGGGGCGGACGGCAGTGCGGTGGCGGGCCGTCGCGCGGTCAGCGCGGTGAGGAGTTCGCCGGTGTACTCCGGCGGCATGGCGTGCACGCTGAACCGGTCCCAGATGACGTGGTAGGCATCCAGATCGATGCGGTCGTCGAGGAACTGGGCGCCGGTCGCATGATGCAGGTGCACGATATCGCCCACATCCGGGCGCTCGAACCGGTAGATGGTGAACGGGACCGTGCTGATGGCCGGGCCGCCCACGTGGTCGGGCACGATCTGCACGGTCACATTGTCCCGGCGCGCCATCCGGGCCAGATGGTCCAGTTGGTCGCGCCACACCTCCGTCCCGCCGAAGGGCCGCCGCAGCACCGCCTCCTCGATCACCGCCCACAGTTTGGGCGGGGCGGGACTATCCAGCAGATGCTGGCGCCGCATGAGCAATTCCACCTGCTGCTGGACCTGCGCCGTCGACGCCGGGCGGGCGATGGCCGCGACGGCATGGGCGTATCCGGCGGTCTGCAATAGCTCCGGCACCACGCCCGGCGCGTAGGAGCGCACCACCGATGCCGCCTCCTCCAGGGCGAGGTGCGAATCCGCGCGTCCGAGCCCGGGGCGGCCGATCTTCACCCCCAATCGGCGTACGAGTGCTGGCCGCTCCTGCGGCCCTTTCCCCCCGACGGTGTGAACCCCCACGGCCTCGGCGTTGATGACGACTCCCTCCTGATATGTGGTGGATCGCGTAGGTGATTGTGCCACAACGAATTTCAAGATTGCTGAGTCGACGATTCTGCAATTGCACGTGCAAGGCCGGGGGTAAGGACATTCCGCCCCGCGATGACGGCGATAGGCTGTCCGGGTGAAAACGGCAGGTGAGCACGCTCGGCTGTGGACCGCCGCGGCCAGCCCCCAGGTGGAATTGCTCACCGCGCGATTCGAGACATTCGCCTTCGACCGGCACAGTCACGAACAGCTTTCCGTGGGCGTCATCGAACAGGGCGCGGAAGGTTTGCACATGGCGGGCGGGAAAGTGGTGATACCCGCCGGACAATTGGTGATCATCAATCCCGGACAGGTGCACACCGGATTCGCCGCCGTGGAATCCGGCTGGCGCTATCGGATGTTCTATTTCGACACCGATCTGGTGGGGGAGCTGGCCGGTGAACTGCTGGGCCGACCGGAGGTCTGGTTCCCCGAGACGGCCGTGCGCGACGACGAGTTGTTCGCCCGGTTGCGGGTGGTGCACCGCGAACAGGAGTGCGCCGGTGATCCGCTGACCGCCGAATCCCTGCTGCTGGCGGGGCTCGGTGCGGTGCTGCGGCGGCACGCCCGCCACGGCCGGGCGGCCGCGGGCGGGACGCCGTCGCGACGGGGCCTGGACGTGGCCCGGCAGCTGCTGCACGACCGGTGGGCCGAACCGGTCACCGTCGCCGAACTCGGTGCCGCCGCGGGGATTCCGCGCGCGACCCTCATCAGCGCGTTCCGGGAGACCTACGGGCTGCCGCCGCACGCCTACCTGCTGCGGTTGCGCGCCAATCGGGCACGCCGGCTGCTGCTGGCCGGGCGGCAGCCGGCCGAGGTGGCGGCGACGGCCGGATTCGCCGACCAGGCGCATCTGACGCGGATCTGCAAGCGCTACTTCGGAGTGACACCGGGCGCGATCCGGCCCTGATACCGCGCTGCTCCCGCGCTGGCCGAGACTTTCGTTCAAGACCGCCGACCGTCGCCGCCGTCAGGCTGATCGCATTCGGTACGCGATGAGAGGGCGAGGGCGGTAATGGTGTCGATCGCGGCGGTGATTCCGCTGGTGGTGGTGTTGGGGGTGATCACCGGGCTGCGGCGTCCGGCGCCTTGGGCCGCGGGCGCGGGAGTCGGCGCGGCGGTGCTGCTCATCGGGTGGCGGCCGGAATTCGCGCTGCCGCGCGACGCGCTCGGTACCGGTGCCGCCGGTGCGGGCCTGCTGGTCCTGAACGCGGCGGCGGTCATGCTGCCCGGCGTCTACCTCAGCCAGGTGCTCACCCGCCGGGGCGTCCACGAGTCGCTCCAGGAATGGGTGCGCGCGCTGCCGCTGTCGGGACCGGCCAAGGTCGCGCTGGTGGTCGCGGGGATCGCGCCGATGGTGGAGGCGCTCACCGGCTTCGGGGTATCGCTGCTGGTCACCGTGCCCGTCCTGCTGGCACTCGCCCCACCCGCCACGGCGCTGCGCCAGGCCATGCTGGGCATGAACATCATGCCCTGGGGCACGCTCGGGCTGGCCACCGTCATCGGCGCGACGCTCACCGACCTGCCGCTGCCGACCCTGGGCACCGCCACGGCGATCACCAGCGCCCTGGTCTTCCCCCTGGTCACGGTCTGGGCGGCGCTGCTGGCCCGACCGGACCACCGGCTGCGCACCACGGTGCAGGCGGCGGGGGCCGGCGGCCTGCTCGCCCTCGCCCTGCTCGTCTGCAACCACCTGGGCGCGGTCTCGCCCGCGGGCGTGCTGGCCGGACTGGTGACCACGGCCGTCGGACTGCTGCTGTGCGCCGCCCGGCGGGCCTCCGGAGCCGCCCGGACCGCGGCTGTCAGCACCGAGGCGACCGTCGAAGGAACGCAGGGCGGGCACGGGGTCCGTCCGTCGGGAGAGAGCGCTTCGCGAGATGTGGAGGTGCACCGGACGTTCCCGCGCGGCACCGCCGCGGGACGAGCGGGGAACGACGGTGCGGTGCGGTTCGCGCAAGGCGGGAGCGGGTCGCGGGTCGTGCGCGGTGGGACCGGAAGCGGTGTGCGGAGTGGGGATGTGCGGTTCTGGGTCGGCGGCCGGTCCCAGCGGGTGGGGCGATTGGTTCCGCCGGCGACGGTGCTGTACGCCTACGGGCTGGTGCTGGTCGGTATCGCGATGCTGCGCGCGGCCACGGCTGTGGGGGTTCCGCCCGGGGTGCTGCACGCGGGCGGGGCGAGTTTCGCGCTGCTGGCGTCGCCGGGGCTGCCGTTGCTGATGGCGGCGCTGGTGCTGGACCGGAGGCGGCCGCGGTGGGCGGAGGCGCGGGCGGCGCTGGGGCGGGTCGGGCGGCCGCTGCTGGCGCTGACGGGATTCGTCGTGCTCGGGCGGCTCATGGTCGACAGCGGCATGATCGACCGGTTGGGCGCGGCGGTGTCGACGGCCCCGCCGCTGGTGATCGTGCTGGCCGCACCGGCGCTCGGCATGCTCGCGGGTTTCGTCACCGGGTCGAATGTGGGCGGCAATGCGCTCATGCTGCCGTTGCAGCAGCAGCTCGCACCGGCCGGGCTGGACACCTGGTTCGCGGCGGTGCAGAACAGCGGCGCGGGCCATGCCGTCTTCACCTCGCTGCCGATGATCATGCTGGTTCTTGCGGTCGCGGGTGACCGGGCGAGCGGTGCGGGTGTATCGGAGAATACGCTGCTGCGCTTCGGGTTACGGGTGGCGCTGGCGATCTACGCGGCTCTGGCCGCGGTGTTGGTGACGATTTCGCTGCTGTGACGGCGATGTTCACCGCCGACGCTCAGGACAGGCGGCGAGCGCCCGGGGAGGGGAGCGCCACGAACCACTTCGGTGCGGTGAAACCGCAGTCGCGGAAACGCTTCTCGACCTCCTCGGCGATCGGCTCGGCGGTACCGTGTTCGACGAGCGCCACCATGCTCCCGCCGAATCCGCCGCCGACCATGCGGGCGCCGAGCGCGCCCGCCTCCAGTGTGGTGGTGACGGCGGTGTCGAGTTGCGGCGTGGACACCTCGAAGTCGTCGCGCAGGGAGGCGTGCGCCACCGTGAGCACCGGTCCGATGGTGCGCGGGTCCGCACCGGTGTGCAGGGCGTCGGCCACCGTGAGGACACGGGCGTTCTCGGTGACCACGTGGCGGGCCCGGCGGCGCAACAGGGGATCGACCAGGGTGTCGACCGCGCGCGGGTCGGCGACCTCGCGCAGGGTGGCGACACCGAGCGCGGTGGCCGCGGCCTCGCACTGCTGTCGGCGGTGGGCGTACTCGCCGTCCACCAGCCGGTGCGGGGTATCGGTGTCGACGACGAGCAGCTCCAACCCCGCCCCGGCCAGATCGAAGGCGACCTGTTCGTGGTCGCCCTTGCCGAAATCCAGGAACAGGGCGTGCCCGGCGGTGCAGAGCACGGCCGCGGACTGGTCGAGGCTGCCGGTGGGCACGCCCACGTAGTCGTTCTCGGCGGTGCGGGCGATATCGACCAGCTCGGGCGCCTCCACCGGAAGTTCGAACAGATCGCGCAGGGCGAGCGCCACCGAACACTCCACGGCTGCCGACGACGACAGGCCCGCCCCGATCGGCACCGCGCCGTCGAGCTCGAGGACGACACCGGGAATGCGATGCCCGCGTCGCAGGAACTCGTGCACGACCCCGAGCGGGTAGCGCGCCCACCCGGTGACGGCCGCCTCGCCGAGTTCGGCGACACCGACGTCGATCCGCTCACCCGGGTGCTGCCGGGATGTGACCCGCACGCGCCCATCGGTTTTCGCCGCCGCCGCGCACCGCACCACCTGGGGTAGCGCGATCGGCAGGGCGTAGCCGCCGTTGTAATCGGT
Organism: Nocardia sp. CC227C; assembly: GCF_030767025.1. GTDB lineage: Bacteria > Actinomycetota > Actinomycetes > Mycobacteriales > Mycobacteriaceae > Nocardia. Next base: position 342,651 of record NZ_JASITE010000007.1, read on the forward strand.
GTGCTCCCCGATGATGTTCACTCGGCCCGGCGCGGCCCACACACCCCGCGTCATCGCACCTCCTGCGATCGTGCCGCCACCGCTCCCGGACGGTGGCGGTTCGTGGACGACGTTGCTGTCCGTCCGATCCGGCTATAGCCGCTGTGCTCCTTCCTACACCGCCGATCGGCCGGGTACCGGCACCGACGCGGCCGATGCCGAGCCGCACGTCGGAATCCGACCACTCCGATCACGGTCGGTTCCGGTCTTGCCGACGTGGTCCGGTCCGGCCGTGCGTCGGAGTCTGCTCACCGCGATCACGGTCGGTTCCGGCCTTGCCCACGTGGTCCGGATCCGGCTGCGCGTCGGGGTTCGATCCCCGCGACTACGGTCGGGTCCGGCTTCGTCGACGTGGCTCGTCCCAGGTCGCACGCTGTGGCCCGCTCACCCCGATCGCGGTCTGCTCCGGTCGCCTCCGGCGTGTCGTGGCACGTGGCAACGGCCCGCGCTCATTGTGCGCCGCGCGCCGCGGTGATCGGAGTCTGCTGGTGCAGACGGGTCCCGCCCGGCAAGGGCGACCGCTCGGCGAGGGCGACCGCTCGGCAACCGGCGGGCACGCGTGGGACGGGTTCGGATAGACCGATCGTGGGTGTCGCGCATCGCCTCGCGGAAGTCGGGCAGTCCGGCAGTCGGGACCTGCGTACGGTCAGCCGCCCGCGAGGAGGACCGGTCGGTCGTAGCGGGGCTGGGTGGGGCGGTTGCTGTGCGGGAACCGGGCGCGGAAGCGCTCCGCCTCCGGCGCGGACACCGCGACGGGCCGACGCAGCACCGTCCACGACACGCCCTCGGTGCAGGGCGGGGTGGTGAGCGACCCGGCGTAGCGGAACTGGGCGTGATCGCCGGGCAGGAAATCGCGCAGGTCGATCGGGCCGACGGTGCGGGTGCCGCCCGTCGGCGGCATCTCGGCGAACAGCGGCAGGAAGGCCGAGGGCGCGGGCCCGATCCGCATCAGCACCGCGACCACCGCCAGCGCACCGCGGGCATCGGTGTGCACGAGGTGCAGTTCCATCGCGGTGCCCGCGCGGTCGATGGTGTGCTCGCTGGGCGTGTGGAAGTGGAACTGGGTCAGCGCGTACCGGCGGCCGTCCAGCGTGATGTGGTACCCGCTGTCGGCGGGCACGGCCGCGTGGAGGGTGTGCCCGTTGTCGGCGAGGGCGACCGCGGGCAGCGGGCCGTAGGCGAAGGTCAGGTGGTCGGCGGGATCGAGTGGGGTATGGCGGGGCAGGTCGATGGGGGACTGCTGGTGGCCCATCCGACAGGCGAGGAAGCGGCGGTCCAGATCGGCCCAGTGGTCGGGACCGTCGGCCGCGTAGTCCCAGTGCGGTCGGGCGGGCGCATGGTCGCCGACGGCGGCCGAGCGCGCCCCGAGGGCGACCGGCAGCGCGAACAGGGTCAGCGCGGCGAGGGCGCGGCGGCGGGTGAGCGGGACGTGCGGATGTGAAGGAACCGGCACCGGCACAACTCCTTGCGACAATGCGCCTGACGGCGTGGTCGGGGAACCGGCACGAGGTGCGACGGACTACGGCGATCCTGCGATAGTTTGTCCTATTTGCAACGAATGTTCTTTTGGAACAAGGGTTTTCGCGTTCGTGCCGTCGTGAGCGTATGCCCTCGGCGGCCGGTCGCGCCATACCCGTGGGCGGCGACCCGGGTCACAGCTCACCCGCCGCGTCCGCGCGGCGTGGTGCGGACCGGCCGATGCGGTCCCGAACGTTCGGTACGGTAGCCCGGTGAGCAGGAAGGATTCGCCCGCGCGTCCACCCGTACCCCCGATCCCCGGGCGTGGCCCGGTCGCGATCGACGCCATCGATCGAGTCCTACTGGATCATCTGGCACGCGACGGGCGCATGACCAACAATGCCCTGGCCGAGGCCGCCGGTATCGCGCCGTCCACCTGCCTGGGCCGGGTGCGGTCGCTGGTGGAGCGCGGCGTCATCCGCGGCTTCCACGCCGATATCGACCCCGCGGCCCTCGGACGCGGTCTGCAAGCCATGATCTCGGTTCGGCTGCACGGCAATTCGCGCAAATACCTCGCCGAGTTCGGGCGAGCGCTGGCGGCATTGCCGGAGGTGCTGAACGTCTACTTCATCGCGGGGGCCGACGACTACCTCATCCACGTCGCCACCGCCGACACCGACGGGTTGCGCGGCTTCGTCCTCGAGCATCTGAGCGCGCACCCGGCGGTATCCGCGACCGAGACCATTCTCATCTTCGAACATCTGCGCCCGGCGGGCGGCGAGAGCGACCGGTCCTAGACGCCGACCAGTTCCTGCGCGGCGTAGCCGTGCGCCGCCGCCACCGACTCCGACAGCAGTCGGCCGCCGTCGGTGCTGAGCCCGGCCGCCAGGCCCGGGTCGGCCGCCACCGCGTCGCGCCAGCCGCGATCGGCCAGCGCCGTGACATAGGGCAGCGTGGCGTTTGTGAGCGCGATGGTGGACGTATTCGGCACCGCCCCAGGCATATTGGCCACGCAGTAGAAGATGGAGTCGTGCACCCGGTAGGTGGGTTCGGCGTGGGTGGTCGGCCGCGAATCGGCGAAGCAGCCGCCCTGGTCGATGGCGATGTCGACCAGTACCGATCCCGGCTTCATCTGGGCGACAAGGTCATTGGACACCAAAGTAGGCGCCTTGGCCCCGGGCACCAGCACCGCGCCGATCACCAGATCGGCCTCGCGCACCGCGTGCGCGACCTCGTAGGCATTGGAGGAGACGGTCTGCACCCGGCCGCCGTACTGCTCGTCGACGGCGCGCAGCCGCGCGATGTTCAGGTCCAGCACGGTGACCTCGGCGTGCAGGCCGACCGCCATGGCGATGGCATTGCCGCCCGCCACGCCCGCGCCGATCACGGTCACTTTGGCCGGACGCACCCCCGGCACCCCGCCCAGCAGCGCGCCGCGCCCGCCCTGGCTGCGCATGAGGTGGTACGCGCCCGCCTGCGGGGCCAGCCGCCCGGCGACCTCGCTCATCGGGGCCAGCAGCGGCAGCGAGCCGTCCGGGCCGGTGACGGTCTCGTAGGCGATGGCGGTGATGCCGGAGCTCAGCAGCGCGTCCGTGCATTCCTTCGAGGCCGCCAGGTGCAGGTAGGTGAACAGCACCTGATCGGCGCGCATCCGGGAGAACTCCTCGGCCACCGGCTCTTTCACCTTGAGCACCAGGTCGGCCCGGCCCCAGACCTCGTCGGCGGTGTCGAGCACGCGCGCGCCGACGGCCGCGTAGGCGTCGTCGGCGAAGGCCGAGCCCACTCCGGCTCCGGCCTCGACGAACACCTCGTGTCCGCGCGTGACGAGTTCGTGCACACCGGCGGGTGTGCAGGCCACGCGATATTCGTGGTTCTTGACCTCGCGGGGGATTCCGATCTGCACCGGCACTCCTGACTGTCGATTGGTCTCGGGTGAGCAGCTTCGGAGTGAAAGTATGAAAATAATGCGAGATCAGGTCCAGTGAACTGAAGATAATTCGTGAACTGGATGACCTGCGATTAGAATCTGCGGAATCTAACGCACGCTCAGCGCTGATCTCGAATCATCTTCGGCGGGTTCCGGCTCCGCGAGTGCCTGTTCCCGCAGCTGGGTCAGCGTGCGCGACAGAATGCGGGACACCTGCATCTGGGAGATGCCCAGCCGATCGGCGATCTGGCGCTGGGTCATCACGCCGAAGTAGCGCCAGATCAGGATCTGCCGCTCCCGCTGCGGCAGGCGCGCGATGAGCGGCCGCACCGCCATGGCGTCCTCCAGCAGCCGATAGCACGGCTCCTCGGTGCTCAGCCGCTCCACGGCCGGAGTCGAGCTGTCGCCGTCCTGGTCGCGCACGGTCATGTCCAGCGAGTCCGTGGTGTAGCAGTTGGCCGCGATCATGGCCCGGCTGATCTCGCTGACCTCCACCTCGAGTTGCTCGGCGAGCTCACGGGCGGTCGGCATCCGGCCCAGCCGATGGGCCAGGGTCTCGGTGGCCGCACCGATCCGGCCGTGGACCTCCTTGGTGTGCCGGGATACCCGCACCGACCAGGTGTGATCGCGGAAGTGGCGGCGCACCTCACCCATGATGGTCGGCACCGCGAAGGACAGGAAGGCCGCGCCGCGCGTGTGATCGAAGCGGTCGACCGCCTGCACCAGGCCCACCCGGGCGGTTTGCAGCAGATCGTCGAACGGTTCGCCGCGGTTCGCGAAGCGGCGGGCGATGTGCTCGGCCAGGGGCAGTCCGAGGCGCACGATCTCCGCGCGTGCCCGCGCTCGGCGCGGGTCGTCGGGGTCGAAGGCGGCGAGCCGGGCCAACAACGGCTCGAGATGCTCATAGCTGTCATTGCGAGCGTCACCGTGCCGGGTCGCGCGAGCGTCGGCGGCAGTGGGGCGCGCAAAGGTCGACTCAGCCATCGGGTTCTCCTCGTTCCCTTTGACTTCGTCGAACCGGCGGCTTTCTTCACCGAGTCGACGTACTTCCCGTGGATGCCCACTTCCCGCCCGTGCCAAACCTCCCCGTCACCGTGGGGTGCGTACATGCCGTCCGGTTCTCAGAGCGCATGCCGCGCAGCACTATTGAGCGGTTCCGGCGAGCCGCTCGTACGGGAGTTCGAGGGATGGGATACTCCGTGGAGTGAAGGGGCCAGTGCAGATTCCGGAGAGCGATCCGGGCACGTACGAGATCGCCGGGACCGGGCAGCAGCGGCAGGCCGTCGGTACATTCCGTTTCTGGTTCGTCGGGCAGCGCTGGGAATGGTCCGACGAGGTGGCGTGGATGCACGGCTACACACCGGGCGCCGTCGAACCGACGACGGAGCTGCTGTTGTCGCACAAGCATCCCGACGACCGGGCGCACGTCCAGGGCATCCTGGATTACGCCCTGCACTCCGGGGAGTCGTTCTCTAGCCGGCACCGCTTCGTCGACACCTCCGGGCGCATTCACAACGTGATCGTGATGGCGGACCGCATGTTCGACGACGCGGGCACCGTGGTCGGCACCTCCGGCTATTACATCGACCTCACCGACACCATCGTCGACACGGCGCAGACCATGCTGGACGAGACGCTGCCGGGACTCTTCGAGAACCGGGCCGTCATCGAGCAGGCCAAGGGCGTGCTCATGCGCGTCTATCGGATCAATGCCGAGCAGGCGTTCGAGGTACTGCGGTGGCGGTCCCAGGAGACCAATACGAAGATCCGCGATCTGGCCGCGCAGCTGATCGCGGAGCTGGAATCGGTACCGCCCGTGCCACCGCACGTACGGAGCCGCTTCGATCGCCTGTTGCTCACGGTGCACGAACGCATCCCGCCGAACGCCGGTCCGTGCGGTAGCGCCACGCCGGAGGGTCCACGCCCGTAATCTCGACGGCGGTATACGACGGTTGGATATGGGACGGCGGATGAATCGGTTGCGGGTCGACCACGAGGTGGACCACGATGCGGTGACGGTGCGAGCCGAGGGCGATGTGGACATCAGCGGTGTCGCCATCCTCGCCGAGGGCCTGCGGGCCGCCCTGAAGTCGGCCCTCGAACACCGGGCCCGCCTGCTCGTCGTCGACCTCGACGGCGTGACGTACTTCGGCAGCGCCGGACTGAACGCCCTGCTCGACTGCCATGAGCACGGTGTCGACGCCGGTGTAGCGGTGCGGCTGGTGGCCTCCGATCCGCGGGTGGTCCGGCCGCTGCAGGTGACGAACCTCGACAGCGTGCTGGCCGTCTACCCGACATCCGCGCAAGCCAGGCAGTGCTGAGGACCCGGAGGAGGCACCCATGACCGCACCCCCGCCGCCCGGCCCCGCGATCCCGCCCGACCTGCGCGCCGCGATCGCCCTCGGCGGCGAGATGGGCCGGCTGTTCGCCGAATTCGATTGGGCCGCACACCCGCTCGGTGTGCCCGCGGACTGGCCCGCGGAACTGCGCACCAGCGTGGCCGTGGCGCTGACGTCACGGTTCCCCATCCTGCTGTGGCTGGACGCGCAGGAGCTGTTCCTGGTCTACAACGACGCCTATCTGCCGATCCTGGGTGACCGGCACCCCGCCGCCCTGGGGCGGGCCGGACGTGAGGTGTGGTGGGATATCTGGGAGTCGATCGGTCCCATGCTGACCAGCGTGGTCGATACCGGCGCGGCCACCTGGTCGGACGATCTGATGCTGCCGCTGCTGACCGAGGGCCGTCCGCAGGAACGGTATTTCACCTTCAGCTACAGTCCGCTCGTCGCCGCCACGGGCGCGGTGTGCGGAGTGTTCTGCGCCGTCACCGAGACGACCGAGCGGGTGCTCGGCGAACGACGGCTGCACGCCCTCAATGCCGTCGCCGCGGCGGTCATGGAGTCGCGCACCGTGCACGACGCGGTGCGCGCGGCGGTGACGGTGTGCGCCGAGCAAGCCGCCGATCTGCCCTTCATCGCGGTCTACGTGGAAGACCCGGACGGTCGCGTGACCTTGCACGGGGCGAGTGCGGCGGTGTCGTCGCTGCTGCCGCGGTCGCTGTCGGACCTGGCCCCCGGGTCGCCCGCGCGGCCCACCCGCGCCGACGGCCGGGAGATCGCCGATCTGCCCGCCGTCGTTCCCGGTCTCGCGCGGGCGTTCGCGGACGGTGTTCCGGAGCGGGCCCTGGTGCTGCCGCTGGGGGAGGGCGCGATCGTCGGCGCGCTGGTGGTCGGCGTCAGCCCGCGTAGGCCGCTCGACGAGCAATATCGCGGGTTCTGCCGCTTGTTCGCCGACCAACTGGCCTCCGCGCTGGCCGCGGCGGTGTCCTATGAGCAGCAGTGCCGACGCGCCGACGCGCTGGCCGAGATCGACCGGGCCAAAACGGCTTTCCTCACCAATGTCAGCCACGAGTTCCGCACGCCGCTGACACTGCTGCTCGGCTCGCTCGACGATGCGCTGGCCGATGCCGCCGCCGACGACGCGGTCCTCGCCGACCGGCTGCACACCGCCCGCCGCAATGCGGGACGGCTACTGCGACTGGTGGATTCGCTGCTCGACTTCTCCCGCATCGAGGCCGGGCGCGCCACCGCCCGGCCGCGCTGTCTGGACGTGGGCGTGCTGACCGCCCATATCGCGGCGTCCTTCGCGGAACTGTGCCAGCGGGCCGGGCTGGCACTCGAACTGGACTGCGACTCGGTGGCCGCCGAGATCGACCCGGACATGTGGGAGACCGTCGTTCTGAACCTGCTGTCGAACGCGGTGAAGTTCACCTTCGACGGCTCGATCCGGGTCGAGGTGCGGGCCGAGGAACCGCAACTGTGCCGGGTTACGGTGCGCGACACCGGTATCGGTATCGACCCGGGTGATCTGGACCGGCTCTTCGAGCGGTTCTACCGGGCCGACAACGCGCGCGGGCGCAGCGTCGAGGGCAGCGGTATCGGGCTGTCGCTGGTGCGCGGCCTGGTGGAATTGCAGCACGGCACGGTGGCGGTGGAGAGCACGCCGGGCCGCGGTACCTCGGTGATCATCCGGCTGCCGCGTTCGGACCCGGCCCGGACCGTCGAATCCGGCATGCTGCCCAGTCTGGCGAACAACCCCTACATCGCCGAGGCCGGGCAGTGGCTCAGCCTCCCGGCCGCACCGCGACCGCGCGGCGGTCACCGGGAACTGGTGCTCATCGCCGACGACAACGCCGATATGCGCGACCACCTCGATCGCGTGCTGGCGGCGCGGTGGGACACCCTGGCCGTCGGGGACGGTGAGTCGGCCCTGCGCGTCATCCGCGAGCATCGCCCGGACGCGGTCGTCGCCGATGTCATGATGCCGGGGCTGGACGGGTTCGAGTTGTTGGCCGCCGTCCGCGCCGATCCGGAGTTGGCGTCGACGCCGGTGCTGCTGCTCTCCGCGCGCGCGGGCCGGGAGGCCACCCGCGAGGGCTTCGCCGGTGGTGCGGACGACTACGTGGCGAAACCGTTCACCTCGCAGGAATTGGTCGACCGGGTCGCGGCGCGGCTGGCCGCGGTGGCGCGGGAACGGGCCGGACGGCTGCGCGGTGACGCGCTGGCGCTCGCCATGGCGGCGGTGACCGAACTCGATGCCGTGCTGCGCACGGCCGATACCGTCGCGTCGATCCTGGCGGCGCTGCTGGATTCGCTGTCCGGTGTGGGGGTTCGGGGTGCGGCCATCGCGCTGCTGGACGCCGAAACAGATTGTGTGCGAACCGAATACATCAACATAACGGACACTCCGATGCGGGTCGGGCAGCAGGTGCTCGCGCTGGACGCGCCACTGCCCATCGTCGACGTCATCCGCACCGGTCGGCTCGTCGTGGTGGGTGACGCCCACTCCGGCGGCGGCATCGACGTGATCGGGGGCGTGGCCGACCACCGGTCCAGCGTCGCCTACCCGCTGCGCGACGGCGCGGATCGCGTGATCGGCGCGGTCGGGCTGTTGTGGGCCGAATCGCGCAACTTCGCGGCCGAGGACCTGGATGTGCTGGCCCGCACCGCCACCGTGACGCAGACCGCGCTGAGCCGGGTGCGGACCATGCAGCGCGAGCATCGGATCGCCGTCGAATTCCAGGACCAGCTACTGGATCTGGACCGGCGTTCCACCGCGGCCGCGGTGGCGGCGGTGTACCAGCCGGCCGGTGAGGCCATGCGGGTCGGCGGCGACTGGTACCTGGTGGTGCCGTTCCACGGATCCGATCGGCTCGGCATCTCGGTGGGCGACGTGGTGGGGCACGGGCTGCCCGCCGCCGTGGTGATGAGCAAACTGCGTGCCGGGGTGGCGGCGGGCGCGATCACGGCGGCCGATCCGACCACGGTGCTGGAACTGATGGACCGCTACGCGGCCGTGGTGCCCGGCAGCCGGTGCGCGACCGTCACCTACGCGGTCGTCGACAGCCGAGCCCGGACGCTGGAGTACACCTGCGCCGGACATCCGTATCCGCTGGTACTCGGCCCGGACGGTTCGGCGGGATTCCTGACCGGCGGACGCCGGACGCCGGTCGCGGTCCCGCCGCCGGACCGCGGCGGCACCGGCCGCGCCGATATCGCTCCCGGCAGCGTCATCCTGCTGTACACCGACGGCGTGATCGAGCGGCCCGGGGAGAGCCTCGACGAGGGCTTCGCGCGCTTGCGCGCGGCCCTCGCCGAATGCGCCGACCTGCCGGTCGCCGAGATCTGCTCGGAACTGCTGCGGCGGCTGGCGCCGCCGCAGGGCTACACCGATGACGTGGTGCTGCTGGCGGTGCGTCCCGTGCACGCGACGGCGCGCAGCTTCGCCGCCGTGCTGCCCGCCGCCCCGGCGCAGGTGCCCGATATCCGAGATCGGTTGCGGCGCTGGCTGACCGCGCACGACGTGGCCCCCGACCGCGAATACGACATCCTGCTCGCGGTCGGCGAGGCACTGGCCAATGCCATCGAGCACGGCGGTGGATTCGATCCCCGCGCCACCGTGACCCTCGAGGCGTTCCGGCACGGGAAATCGCTGGTCGCCACGATCAGCGACGCGGGCCGGTGGATACCGGCCCCCGCCACGACGATCGACAGTGAGCGCGGCCGCGGGTTCACCCTCATGAACGGGCTGGCCGATGAGATCGACACCGTGCGCACCCCGCACGGGACCCGGGTGACCCTGCGGTTCGAGAACTGCGGGGCGTGATCGCTACAGTGGGCGGAATCCGGCGCCCACCACCCCGAGTCGGTCGATTTCGGCCAGTACCGCGGTGATCTGGTTGGACACATCCGGATCGTGGAACGGGTTTCCGGGTCCGGTGCAGGGCATTTCGGAGGAGCCGGGTAGTCCGATACCGGCGTTGATCATGCCCACCAACTGGTCGCCGCGCAGCACCGGTCCGCCCGAATCGCCGTGGTTCGCGCAGACCTGGCTGAGGAATTCGTCGGGATAGGCATCCCAGACCACGCCGCAGGTGAATCCGGTGGTGCGGCCGTTCTTGCAGACCGTCTCCATCGCCTGGGCGGGCGCGCCGACCGTCGCGACCACGGTGGGGCCGACCTGGCGGACCGGCGTGACGCGGGCCGGATCGAGTTCGATGACCGCCCAGTCGTGGTCGACGTCCTTGACCGCGGCGAAGCCGATCGGCCCGGCGTGCGGATCGGCCTCCGCCCACACCGCCACCCCCGCGTCCTCGGCGCAATGCCCGGCGGTGATGCCGACCAGACGGTTCTCGCGGTCGTAGCCCACCGCCGTCATGGTGCACAGCGCGACCATGCGCGGATTACCGGTCTGCAGTGCGATGCCAGAGCCGCCGCCGACCACCGGCGCGCCGTCGGCGTGGGCCGGTGCGGCACCCGGCCCGGCCAGCGCCAGCATGGTCATGACCGTTCCGGTGGCGACTTTGACGGTTGTACCCATTGTGCGAACCACGCCCACTCCTTCCGATCCGACGACTGCGATGTGACCGTGCGAGCCTATGCCCGGGCGCGGGAATCAAGATCGAAAATCCCGCGCCGTTACGCGGTCTTGACCTCAGGTCGACCCGAAGTGAGATATTCCGGTTCGGCAGACACCGCACCGACAGGGGAGCACGCCATGAACGCACAGGGCACGACCGGACACGACGACGTTGATCGGACCGCTCGCGACACGCCGGGCGACGGGGCAACGGCCAACGAGACAGCGGCCGACACGACGACGGCCGACACGGCAGCGGCCGACACGACAGCGGCCTACGAGAAGTCGCGGCAGTGGCGCGGGGGTTCCGGGCACGCCTGGGCCGACCTTCAGGAAGCTCTCGATACCGCCCTGCGGCCGTTCGAGGAGTTGCTCGTCACCGCGGTGCGCGCCGCGGGCGGTCACCGCGTGCTCGATATCGGCTGCGGGGCGGGAACGACCACCCTGGCGGCGGCCCGATCGCTGGGCGCCGATGGCCGCAGCGTCGGGGTCGATATCTCGGAACCGCTGATCGCCGTCGCGCGGGAGCGGGCGCGCCGGACGCGACTTCCGGCGGAATTCCTGCTCGCCGACGCGCAGACCTACGCGTTCACCCCCGATTTCGACACGCTGATCTCGCGGTTCGGGGTGATGTTCTTCGCGGATCCGGTCGCGGCCTTCGCGAATCTGCGCGGCGCGGCGCGCGAAGGCGCGGCACTGCGCTTCGTCGCCTGGCGCGGTATCGAGGAGAACCCCTTCATGACCACCGCCGAGCGGGCCGCCGCACCGCTGGTGCCCGGTCTTCCCGGCCGCGATCCATCCGGACCCGGACAGTTCGCCTTCGCCGATCGCGACCGAGTGGCCGGCGTGCTCGCCGACAGCGGCTGGTCCGACATCACCATCGATCCCGTCGATCCGGTGTGCACGCTGCCCGAGGAGCATCTGGTCGCCTACTTCACCCGTCTCGGCCCGCTCGGCACCGTCTTCGCCGACCTGCCGGAACAGCTGCGCCCGCGCGTGGTGGACGTGGTGCGTTCCGCCTTCGAACCGTACGTGGACGGCGGGATGGTCCGGTATCCGGCGGCCTGCTGGCTGGTCGGCGCTCGCGCGTGAGGATCGAGCGGTGCCGCGGCGGGTGCGCACGCGCCGGAACCGGGCGGGATCGGCGGGTGCTCAGCGGTCCTTGCGGGCGTGTCTGCCACCGCCGCCGGTGGGGACGGGCCGGATGGGCCATTCGGCGGGATCGGCCCACGGGGAGGTGACGGGCTCCGCCACCCGGGGGAGTTCTTCGGTGGGCCCGTCGAGTTCGCGTTGCAGTTGGTCGAAGAAGGCCTGCATGCTGCCGTAGCGGGTCAGTATTTCCGCCAGCAGCCGTTGTGCGTCGGTGCTCGCCGTGATCACCTCCGTCATCATCCTCCACGCTTGCGGGGGGAATCCCGGCGCACGGCCTCGGCCGCACACACGACCGCACCGGCGGGGCAGGGAGTCACGGGAGCACTGCCACCGCCGGTGTCGGCGTTTTCGTGTACCGCGTCGGCCCCACAACGGGACGGGGCCGGGGGTCGCCTTGGGCGGGCAACCCCCAAACACTCCGAGCACGAGGCTGCTGGAAGGTAGCGGCAGATCGGCCGGGAGTCCGCCTGCCGCGCCTCGTGATCGGAATGCCCGTCGATACGGTAATGGTGCCGGCGCGCCGGGCGCGGCATTGCACGCCTGATGGCACGGAATGTCAGAGATTTCCGGCACGCACCGTCATAGGTTTCCGAGAGTTCGCTCATCCCGTGAGCGGGGTCGGGCGACCCGCGGTTTCGGGGGCATGTCCGCGATCTTCTGATTAGGTAGCCTAACCGCCCGTGGACAATGCGCGGTCGCCGGAGGTATCACGCTCCGCCCGAATGTTCCTGCTGCTCTCCGTGAGTGCGGTGGTGGCGGTATCGCTGCTGTTCACCACGGTCGATCCCTGGCTGGACAAGGTCGGGATCCTGGTCGGCGGCCTGGACGCGCACATCTACCGCGACGGCGCACTGCGCATCCTGTGGGGACAGCCGCTCTACACCGAGGCCACGCTGTACGGGTTGCTGTACACCTACACGCCGTTCTCCACGCTGGTGTTCCTGCCGATCGCGGCGGTTCCCTGGGCGTATGTCACCGATACTTGGCTAGCGCTCAATCTGGTCGCGCTCCTGGGCTGTGTCCTGCTGTGCTGGCGCATTCTCGGCTACCGGATCGGTCCCCGGATCGTGGGGCTCAGCGCACTGCTGGCGATCACCTGCGTCTTTCTGGAGCCCGTTCGCACCACCCTGTACTACGGGCAGATCAATCTGATGCTCATGCTGCTCGTGCTGTGGGGAGTCTCGCGGCCGGAGGACGCCCGGCTCCGCGGTGTCGGCGTCGGGCTGGCCGCCGGGATCAAGCTCGTGCCGGGCTTCTTCATCCTCTACTTCCTCGCGCTGCGCCAATGGCGGGCTGCCGTCACCGCCGCGGCGACCTTCGTCGCCACCGTCGTGCTGGCGTGGATCGTGCTGCCCGCCGACTCCCGGCAGTACTGGGGCTCGACCTTTCTGCGCTCCGATCGCATCGCGCCCGAGGGGCATCCGGCCAATCAGTCGCTTCGGGGCACGCTCGCCCACCTGACCGACGGTGTGGTGCCTCTGTGGATCTGGCTGCTGGTCGCGGTATGCGTTGTCGCCGTGGCCCTCACCGTGGTGGCGGCCCTGGACCGCCGCGGTGAACGACTGCTCGGGGTCACCCTCGCGGGATCGACGGCCTGCGCGGTGTCGCCGTTCTCGTGGAGTCACCACTGGGTCTGGTTCGTGCCGCTGTTCGTCTACTGCGCCCATCGCGCACAGCGTGATTCCCGCTGGTGGCTGGTGGCGGCGGCCCTGTGGCTGTGGACCGGGGCGTGGGCGTATCACTGGAGCGATACCTGGGTGTCGGTGGGGCTGTTCCTGTTTCCGCCCTCGTGGCCGATCGCCCCGCTGCTCATGAACGGATACGTGATCGCCTACGCCGTTCTCCTGGTGGCGGCCGCGGCGGCGCTGCGGCGGGTGCGCACGGCGGTTCCGCAGAATCCATAAGCAACCAACGGTTGCGTAATTCCGGGTCGCGGGCTACGGTAGTGCGCAACAAATGGTTGCATGTGGAGGTGGTCATGGAATACGGCAGCATCGAACGTGAGATACACGTCGACGCCACCCCGGAGGTGGTGTACGAGGTGGTCAGCGATCCCCGGCATATGGCGCGGTGGTGGAGTGACGAGGCCGAGTTCGAGGCGACCCCGGGCTCGGTCGGCGAACTCGCCTGGGGGAATCGGGAGCATGTGGAGGCCATGACGGTCATCCGGGCCGATCCGCCGCGCCTGTTCGCCTTCCGCTGGTCCTATCCCGGCGGCACGGCCGACGAGATCGCGGACTCGCTGCTGGTGACCTTCGAACTCGTACCGTCGGGCGCGGGCACCCTGATTCGGCTCACCGAGACCGGATTCCGGGAAATGGGCTGGGAGGAAGCGAAACTGGCGAAGGAGTACGGCGAGCACGTCACCGGCTGGGACTTCTACCTCCCCAGGCTCGGGGAGTACGTCACCCGGTTGGTGTCCGCGCCGTGACCGTCATCGACGACGAACTGTGGTCGGCCATCGGCGATCCCACCCGGCGGCGCATGCTCGATCTGCTGCTGGCCTCCGGCGAGGGCACGGCCACCGGTCTCAGCGAGGAACTGCCGGTGACCCGGCAGGCCATCGCCAAACATCTCGGCGTCCTCGACCGCGTCGGCCTGGTGCACGCCACGGCCGCCGGGCGGGAGCGTCGATACCGGGTGGACGAGGCACGGCTGGCCCGCGCGGTGGCGCAGCTGTCCTCGGTCGGAGCGGCCTGGGATGCCCGGCTCCGGCGCATCAAACGCATCGCCGAAACAATCCAGCACGCCGAAACAATCCAGCAGGCAGAAACAATCCAGAAGCAGAAGGACGCGAGGAAATGGTAGACATCCTGCACCGGGTCGGCATCCGTGCGTCGGAGGCCGAGGTGTACACCGCCCTGACCACCGTCGAGGGGTTGGCCGGATGGTGGACCACCGATACCACCGGAGACGGCGACGAGATCGGCGGCTTGCTCCAATTCCGTTTCGAGGCCGACGGATTCGATATGCGGGTGCGCGACCTGGACCCGGACCGCCACGTGCTGTGGGAAGTGGTCGGGGGACCGGAGGAATGGGTCGGCACCCATGTGCGCTGGGATCTGAAACCGGCCGGTGACTACACCATCGTGCTGTTCGCACACGAGGGCTGGAAGGAACCGGTGGAGTTCATGCACCACTGCAGCACCAAGTGGGCCACCTTCCTGCTCAGCCTGAAGGCGCTGGGCGAAACCGGCAAGGGCGCCCCGCACCCGCACGATGTCAAGATCGACGACTGGAACTGAGCGAACCGGTCAGCCCCCGTGCGGCGGCAACTGGGGGAGCGGCTTGTCCTGGAGCCAGCTCTCCCAGAGCGGTCGCAGCGGCACCGAGCTGTAATGCCCGGCCAGGTCGGTGAATTCGGCGGTGGTGACCGAGGCGTGCCGGTAGCGGGCGGTCCACTCGCGCAGCAGGTCGAAGAAGGCGCGCTCACCCAGTTCGAGTCGCAGGGCGTGCAGGGTGAGCGCGCCGCGCTTGTAGACGCGATCGTCGAACATGCGGGTGGGACCGGGATCGCCGACGCTGATGTCCTGCGGTTCGCGGGCCAGATTGTGGCGGGCCGCGCGGGCGAGCTGATCGGCGGTGGGGCCGTCGGCGGCCTCGGACCAGATCCATTCGGCGTAGCAGGCGAATCCCTCGTGCAGCCAGATATCGCGCCACCGGCGAATGGTGAGGCTGTTGCCGAACCACTGGTGGGCCAGTTCGTGCGCGACGAGACGCTCGGAGCCGCGCCGCCCGTCGCAGTGGTTCGCCCCGAACACCGAGATGCCCTGGGCCTCGATGGGAATCTCCAACTCGTCATCGGTGACGACGACGGTGTAGCCCTCGAACGGGTAAGGACCGAACTTCTCGGTGAATACCTCCATCATGCGCGGCTGGCGCGCGAAATCGTGTTCGAAATCCGCGCGCAGGCGTGTTGGCAGCACGGCCTGCATGGGCACGGATCCGCGCGGGGCGTCGACCCGCTGTTTGCGGTAGTGCCCGATCTGGACGGTTGCCAGGTAGCTGGACATGGGTTCGGGCTGTTCGTAGACCCAGGTGGTCTGGCTGGCCTTGGTCAGCTTGCGCACCAGGGTGCCGTTGGCCAGGGCGTAGTACGGGGAGTCCGTGGTGATCGAAATCCGGTAGCTGGCTTTGGAACTCGGATGGTCGTCACAGGGAAACCAGGACGCCGCGCCATTGGGCTGGCTGGCGACCAGGGAACCCTCCGACAGTTCCTCCCAGCCGACCTCGCCCCACGGTCCGCGCACCGGTTTCGGCACCCCCGCGTACTGGACCACCAGGTGCAGCGCACCGCCCGAGGGGATCCGCTGCTGCGGCGTGATCACCAGTTTGCCGCGCTGGTGACTGTATTTCGCCGCCTTGGAGCCGTTGACGAACACCTTGGACACGTTCAGCGCCTGCGACAGGTCGAGGGCGAACCGATCGCGCACCCCGGTGGTGACCGCGGTGATGGCGGCGCGGCCCGCGAGCCGGTTGCTGGCGACCTTGTAGACCAGTTCCAGTTCGTAGCGCGACACCCGGTAGCCGCGATTGCCGTTCTGCGGCAGGTAGTCGTCGATGGGGTCCTCGTAGAACTTGTCGCGGATCATCGCGTCGCTTCCGCACCCGGCCACGGCGCGATCGGATTGCCCCACCACCGGGTGGACGGCGGCACGCTGTCGCCACGCATGACCAGCGAGGCCGGGCCGATGGTCGCGCCCGCGCCGATGGCGGCGGCGGGCAGGGCGACGCAGTGCGGGCCGAGCGTGGCTCCGGCATGCAGGGTCACGGTGTCCATGGCCATGATGCGGTCGTGGAACAGGTGGGTCTGCACCACGCAGCCCCGTTCCACCGTCGCGCCGTCGCCGAGTGTCACCAGATCCGCCTCCGGGAGCCAATAGGACTCGCACCATACCCCGCGCCCGATGGTCGCGCCGAGTCCGCGCAACCAGAGATTGAGTACGGGCGTACCGGTCGCCGCACGAGCGAACCAGGGGGCGGCGACGTGCTCGACGAAGGTGTCGGCGACCTCGTTGCGCCACACGAACGAACTCCACAGCGGGTGCTCCTCGGCCCGAATCCGCCCCACCAGTAGCCATTTCGCCACCACCGAAGCGACTCCGGCGACCGCGCCCGCGGCCATGAGCACCAGTCCGCTCAGCAGTGCGGCGGGCAGGTGGCCCAAGGTGTGGGCGAGCCAGGCCAGGGTGAACAGCACGGCGAGACCGATGGCGAAGGTCACCAGCACCGGGATCAGCCGGCAGGTCTCCACCACCGCGCGGGCCAGGCGCAGGTGCGGCGGGGGATCGAAAGTGCGGGCGGTGTCGGCGTTCTCGGCGGCGCGGCGCAACCGCACCGGCGGACTGCCCAGCCACGACGACCCCGCCTTGGCCTTGGACGGCGCGGCCGAGAGCACCGCTACGAGGCCGTTCTTGGGCACCCGGCGACCGGGTGCGGTCATCCCGGAATTGCCGAGGAAGGCACGCTTGCCGACCTTGGCCTCACCGATGTGCAGCCAGCCGCCGCCGAGTTCGTAACTGGCGATCATGGTGTCGTCGGCCAGGAACGCGCCGTCGGCGACGGTGGTGAATTTGGGCAGCAGCAGCACCGTGGACGCCTCCACCCGCTTGCCGACCTTCGCGCCGAGCAGGCGCAGCCAGATCGGGGTCAGCAGGCTGGCGTAGAGCGGGAACAGGAAGGTGCGGGCGGAATCGAGCAGGCGTTCGGTGGCCCATGCCTGCCAGCCGATCCGGCTGCGCACCGGGTGGTAGCCCTCCCGCAGCCCGATGCCGAACAGGCGGACGGCGAGGACGGTCACCGCCGCGTATACGCCCAGACTCAGCAAGGTGGCGACCGGCAGGACGGCGAAGGCGCGACCGAGCCCGGCGGTGAGGGTGGGGGTGTCGCGAATGCACCAGGCGATGAACGCGCCACCGGTGGCCAGGCCGAGCACGGGCACCGCCGCCAGCACCATGGAGGTGATGCCGAAGATCGCGACCCAGTGCGCGGCACGGGCGGGGGCGTGGTCGGGCCAGCGGTGACGCGCCTTGCCGACCTTCACGGCGGGGGAGCCCGCCCACTCCTGTTCGGCCTTCACCCTGCCCGAGACCGCCGAGCCCGGCGCGATCTCGACGCGTTTGCCGATCCTGCTGCCCGGCAACAGGATCGAGCGCGCGCCGACCACCGCACCCGGTCCGATGACGATCGGGCCGATATGCACCACATCGCCGTCGATCCAGTAGCCGGACAGATCCACCTCGGGTTCGACGCTGCATCCGTCGCCGAGCTCCAGCATGCCGGTCACCGGCGGCAGGGTGTGCAGATCGACGCCCTTGCCGATCCGCGCGCCCAGGGCGCGGGCGAACGGCACCATCCAGGGTGCGCCGGACAGGTTCTCCGCGCCGCTGGCCTCGGACAGCCGCACGGCGGTCCACAGCCGCAGGTGCACGCTGCCGCCGCGCGGATAGCTGCCCGGTGTCACGCCGCGCAGCAGGATGCGGGAACCGGCCACGCACAGCAGCATGCGGCCGGGCGGGGAGATGAACAGCAGGAAGGCGATCAGGGCCCACCACCACGACAGGTGCGGCAGCCATGGCAGCGAACCGGACCAGGCGGCGATATTGCCGACGATGCCCAGCCAGGTGAGCCACTGCAACCCGGTCAGCGTGGTGAGCGGAACGGTGGCCAGCACCTGGAACAGCTGGGCGGGCAGCGGCACCGGGCGTACGACGCGCTCGCGCACCGCGTCGGCGGGGGCGCTGTCGTCGAGGAACGCGGCCAGCGCGCCCAGGCGGGGATGGTCGTAGAGGTCGGCGACCGTGATGCGCGGGTGGCGTTCGCGCAGGGCGGCGACCAGCTGGGCGGCGGCCAGCGAGCCGCCGCCCAGATCGAAGAAGTCGGATTTGTGGTCGCTGACCTCGGCTCCGAGTATGGAGTCCCAGAGCCCGGCCACCCACTGCTCGGTCGCGGACAGCCCCGCCTCGGCCGGAGCGGCGGTGGTCTTGGGCAGCGGCCAGGGCAGCGCGTCGCGGTCCACCTTGCCGGAGGTGCGGGTGGGCATATCGGCGACCACGGCCAGGCGGGGGACCAGCGGGGCCGGAAGTCGCTCGGCGAGTTGGGCTCTGGCGGCGGCGAGGTCGTGGTCGGCGGCCGGTCCGGTGAGATAGCCGACAAGGATCTTGTTGCCCGCCTTGGTGGTTCGGATGGCCGCGGCCGCGCCCGTCACCCCGGGCAGGTGTTGCAGGGCGTTGTCGATCTCGCCCAGTTCGATGCGGCGGCCGCCGAGTTTGATCTGATCGTCGGCGCGGCCCAGGAACACCAGGCCCGCGCGGTCGTTGCGCACCAGATCGCCGCTGCGGTACGCGCGTTCCCAGCCGAGCGAGGGGAGGGGCGCGTACTTCTCGGCGTCCTTGGCCGGATCCAGGTAGCGTGCCAGGCCGACGCCGCCGATGACGAGCTCCCCGGATTCGCCCTCGCCCACCGGATTTCCGTCCGCGTCGACGACGGTCAGATCCCAGCCGTCCAGCGGCAGGCCGATGCGCACCGGGAAGGAACCGTCGAGCAGTGCGCCGCAGGCCACCACGGTGGCCTCGGTGGGACCGTAGGTGTTCCACACCTCGCGGGTGGTATCGCGCTCGCCGGACCCGTTCCCGGCCAGTCGTTCCGCCAGCTCCGGCGGCACCGCCTCGCCGCCGAAGATGAGCAGCCGCACCGAATCCAGCGCCTCCGCGGGCCAGGTGGCGGCCAGGGTCGGCACGGTGGACACGATGCTGATCTCGCGGCGCACCAGCCACGGTCCCAGATCCGCGCCGGTGCGCACCAGCGCGCGCGGGGCGGGCACCAGGCACGCGCCGTGCCGCCACGCCAGCCACATCTCCTCGCAGGAGGCGTCGAAGGCGACCGACAGTCCGGCCAGCACCCGGTCACCCGGCCCGATCGGCGCGTCCCGCAGGAACATCCGCGCCTCGGCGTCCACGAACGCGGCCGCGTTGCGATGCGTCACCGCGACGCCTTTCGGCGTCCCGGTGGACCCTGAGGTGAAGATGATCCAGGCATCGTCCTCGGGTGCGGGGGTCGCGGCACCGGTCGTGCGACCCGCGACCGCGCCGGATGCCGCCGCGCCCCACGCCCGCGTGGTACTCGCCGGTGCGGTGGCCGCTGTGCTGGTGGCGTCCGCCGAGATGGCGGCACTCGACCCGGGCTCGTTGGTCGAATCCATTGCCGCGCCGGTGCTTTCGATCCCGGCGGCGGTGACTATCGCGGTGACGCGGGCCTCGCCGAAGACCAGGCGGGCCCGCTCGTCCGGGTCGTCGGCGTCGACCGGGACGTAGGCGGCACCGGCGTGCAGGACGGCCAGGATGGTGACGTAGAGGTCGCGGGTGCCCGACGGCATGCGCACGCCGACGCGATCACCGGCGCGCACGCCCGCCGCCGCCAGTCGCGACACGGCGGCGTCGATCTCGGTCAGCAGTTCGGCGTAGCTGAGCACCGTCTCGCCGTCGTCGACGGCGGGGGCGTCGGGGTGGGCCCGGGCGGTGGCGGACATGATGTCGACCAGGGTGCGAGCCGGTGGAGCGAGCGTGGCCCGCAGCATCGGGTTCTCACCCACCGCGGTATCCGTATCCGGCTGCGCCATCACGCCCTGACCACCTCTCACAGCACTCCCCAACGTTTCGGCATTCGTTGTTTCACACTTGGGTTACCAATGAGCGAACTCTGCGGTGACCAAATGTCCAGACTACCCGGCATGCCGGTCGGCGGGCGTTCACCGAACGTGGGCACGAGTGTGGGCCGCGGCACGATCGCCGCGGGCAACCCGGCGGAAGACCGCCGGTGGTCGGTCAGTCGCCGATGCGGGCGATGGTGTCGGCCACCCGCTCCAGATGCTCGGTCATGGCGGCGCGGGCGGCGTCGGCCGAGCGGGCTTCGATGGCGCGGACGATGGCCTCGTGCTCGCGATCGGAGTCGGCGCGGCGGTCCTGGGTGAGATTCAGGAACTCCGATTGCAGATCCAGGGCGCTGCGCGTATCGGCCACGAACGTGGTGAGCATGGTGTTCCCGCTGGCGGCGGCGATGGCGGTGTGCAGTTCGCCGTCGTAGCGCACCCATTCGCGATCGTCGGTGGCGTTCGCCAGGTGGTCCAGGATGTCGAAGAGGCGGCGCAGCTGCTCCTCGGTGCGGCGCTGCGCGGCGTAACCGGCGGTGGGGATCTCCACCAGCCGACGCGCCTCGATGAGGTCCTCGGCGTCGACGCCCGCGAAGGTCAGGCGCGGATTCTCCTTCTTGGAGATGACGAATGTGCCGCGCCCCGTGTGGGTTTCGGTCAGACCCAGGGTCGCGCAGGCGTGCAGGGCCTCACGCACCACCGGGCGGCTCACGCCGAACTCCTTGGCGAGCGCGAGCTCTCCGGGCAGCCGGTCGCCGACGGCGTACTCGTCACCCTGAACGAGGCTCTTGAGTCGACGAAAGACCGCTTCGGTAGCGCCGATGCGCTGCACCTGTCCCTCTTCGACCGTCACGCGATCAGTATGGATACCTGGCCGGGGAGGGTCAAAACGTGAACGGTCGGTGTCGCGGACATTGACAGCGCGGTGTGACCGCCATTACCGTCAGCCTGTCTTACAGCCTGACAGCCTGGCATGTTCGGTTCGCCACGCAGGCTGGGTCCGCCCGAGGAAGGTCTTCATGCACGACGAACCGGCTGCGCGCACGGCCACCGCGCCCGCGCCTGCGCCCACGCTCGATATCGGCGATGTCGGCTACCAGAAACAGTTGCGCAAACGGCATCTGCAGATGATCGCCATCGGCGGCTCCATCGGCACCGGCCTGTTCCTCGGTGCGAGCGGCCGCATGGCCATGGCCGGACCGTCGCTGGCCATCGTCTACATCGTGTGCGGCCTGTTCACCTTCATGGTGGTGCGCGCCCTGGGCGAACTGGTCATGTACCGGCCCTCCTCCGGCGCGTTCGTCTCCTACGCCCGCGAGTTCATGGGGGAGCGCGGGGCCTACACGGTGGGCTGGCTGTACTTCCTGAACTGGTCGACCACCCTGGTCGCCGACATCACCGCCGTCGCGCTGTACGCCCACTTCTGGTCCATGTTCACCTCGATTCCGCAGTGGGTGCTGGCGCTGATCGCCCTCGCCGTGGTGGTCGCGCTGAATGTGGTGTCGGTGCGCCTGTTCGGCGAGATGGAGTTCTGGTTCGCGCTGATCAAGGTCGGCACCATCGTCATCTTCATGCTGGTGGCGGTCGGGCTCATCGTCACCGGCACCCCGATCGACGGCAATGTGCCCGGCATCGGCACCATCGCCGACAACGGCGGACTGTTCCCGCAGGGGCTGGCCCCCATGCTCACCATCGCCCTGGGCGTGGTGTTCGCCTTCGGCGGCACCGAGATGATCGGCGTGGCGGCGGGTGAGTCCGACGACCCGCGGGCCGTGGTGCCGCGCGCGGTGAACTCCATCATGTGGCGGATCATCCTGTTCTACGCCGGATCGGTCATCCTGTTCACCCTGCTGCTGCCGTGGACGGCCTACTCCGCCAGCGAGAGCCCGTTCGTCACGGTCATGAGCAAGGTCGGCATCCCGCACGCCGGGGATGTGATGAACCTGGTGGTGCTCACCGCCGCCATGTCGAGCCTGAACGCGGGCCTGTACGCGACCGGGCGCACCCTGCGGTCGATGGCCGTGGCCGGAACCGCACCGAGCTTCGCCGCGCGCATGAACCGCCAGGGGGTGCCCTACGGCGGCATCCTGATCACCAGTGCGGTGGGGATCGGCGGGGTGGTGCTCAATCTCGTCATGCCGCACAAGGCATTCGAGATCGTGCTCAATCTGGCCGGGCTCGGCATCGTCGGCACCTGGGCGTCGATCATGATCTGTCACTGGATCTTCGTGCGCCGTGCCGAGCGCGGCGACTACACCCGGCCCGACTTCCGACTGCCGCTGGCCCCCGTCCTCAATATCGCGACGCTGGCCTTCCTGGTGGGGGTGGTGGTGCTCATGATCTTCGACGAAGAGATCGGGCGCATCACCGTGGTCGCCTTCCTGGCCGTGGCCGTCGCCATGGTGGTCGGGTGGTACCGGGTGCGCGATCGGCTCGACCACGACGTGCTGGCACCGGTGGAGCGCCCGTGATCGACATCCTCTACACCGGCGGCACCTTCGGCATGGTCGACCAGGGTGCGGGCATGCGTCCCCGGGCGGGCATCGGTGCCGACATCGCCGAGATCGTGGCCGAGTTCGAAGTCGCGGCGGGGCTGTCGGTGGGCTACCGGTACAGCGAACTCGACCGGGTCATCGACAGCGCGCAGGCCGACGCGGGCACCGGCCGCCGCATCGCCGAACGCGTGCGCGCCGGAATCGCCTCGGGGCGGCCCAAGGGCGTCATCGTCATCCACGGCACCGACACCATGGCCTACGTCGGCGCGCGGATCGCGTTCGAACTGCGTGGCTGCGCGATCCCGATCCTGCTGACCGGCGCGCAGATCCCGCTCGGGCAGCCCGGCAGCGATGCCCGCGACAACCTGCGCCTGGCGCTGAAATCGATTGTGGCGCGCACCGACCCGGGCACCTACCTGGCCTTCGGTGCGGGCCTGCACCCGGCGGTGCGGGCCTCCAAGCGCGCCGTCGAGGACTACGACGGCTTCGCCACCATTCGGCCGCTGACGCCGCCGCCGGTGCCCCCGGTCCTGCCCGGGGGGTCGCGCCCGCGCGAGGCCCGGGGACCGGTCGGCCTGCTGACGGTGTTCCCCGGCATGCACGCCGCCCTGCTCGACGCCGCCGTCGACCACTATCGCGGCGGCCTGGTACTGGAGTGCTACGGCTCCGGCACCGCTCCGCTGCACGGCACCGACATGATGGATTCGCTGCGCCGGGCCATCCTGCGCGGGACGCCGGTCGTGGTCATCACCCAGTGCGACAGCGGGGCGGTGGATCTCGCCCGCTACCAGCCCGGCCGCGCGCTCCTGGACGCGGGCGTGATCAGCGGTGGCGATCTGACCAGGGAGGCCGCGCTGGCCAAGCTGTCGTATCTGGTGGACAGCGGGTTCCACGGTGCGCGGCTGCGGCACGCCATGGAAACCAATCTGCTCGGTGAACTCTCGAATCCTCCCGCGGCGGCCCGGGATTCGAGCATCGACCACACCTATGCCGCGCACTGAGAGGATCTGGAGCGAGCCATGACCGACAGCACCCGTATCGACAGCGACTCCCTCGGCTCCCTGTCGGTGCCGCGGGACGCCTACTGGGGCGTGCACACCGCGCGCGCCCTGGAGAACTTCACCGTCACCGGCGACGCCATCGGCAACTACCCGGCGCTCATCAGCTCTTTGGCCGCCGTCAAACAGGCCGCCTGCCGGGCCAATCGGGAGTTGGGCGTGCTCGACGCGCGCCGCGCCGACGCCATCGACCGAGCCTGCGCGGAGATCCGCGCGGGTCGGCTGCACGACCAGTTCCCGATCGACCCCATCCAGGGCGGTGCGGGCACCTCCACGAATATGAACGCCAACGAGGTCATCGCCAATCGGGCGCTGGAGATCCTCGGCTTCGAGCGCGGCAGCTACGCCGAACTCGATCCGCTGGATCATGTGAACCTCGGCCAATCCACCAATGACGTCTACCCGACTGCGGTGAATCTGGCCGTGGTGCAGCACATTCGGAAGCTGTCGGCGGCGCTGGCCGGGCTCGCCGACGCCTTCGACGTCAAATCGGTGGAATTCGCCGACGTCATCAAGATGGGCCGCACCCAGCTCCAGGACGCCGTCCCCATGACCCTCGGGCAGGAGTTCGCCACCTTCGCGGTCATGGTGCGCGAGGACTGCCAGCGGCTCGACGAGGGACGGGCGCTGTTGTGCGAGAGCAATCTCGGCGGCACCGCCATCGGGACCGGGATCAACGGCCACCCGCGGTATTCCGCGCTGGCCTGCGCGCATCTGAGCGAGATCACCGGGGAGACGGTGACATCCGCGGAGAACCTCATCGAGGCCACCCAGGACGCGGGGGCCTTCGTGCAGGTGTCGGGCATTCTCAAGCGGGTCGCGGTGAAGCTGTCCAAGACCTGTAACGATCTGCGGCTCATGTCCTCCGGGCCGGCCACCGGCTTCGGGGAGATCCGGCTGCCCGCCCGGCAGGCCGGATCGTCGATCATGCCGGGCAAGGTCAACCCCGTCATTCCCGAACTGGTCAATCAGATCGCGTTCGAGGCCATCGGCAACGACCTGACCGTCACCATGGCCGCCGAGGCCGGACAGTTGCAGCTCAACGCCTTCGAGCCGATCATCGCCTACAGCCTGCTGAAGACCACCACCCACCTCATCGCCGCGGCGGATGCGCTGGCCACCAAGTGCGTTCCGGGCATCACCGCCAATCGCGATCATCTGGCGGCCGGGGTGCGCCGTTCGGTCGGCATCGTCACCGCGCTGGCGCCGCACATCGGATACGCCGCCAGTGCCGCCATCGCCAAGCAGGCATTGGTGACCGGGCAGTACGTCGGCGATATCGCGACCGAACTCGGTCTGCTCTCGCCGGAGGCCGTGGCCGAACTGCTCGCGCCGCACCGGTTGGCGGGGCTGGCGGCACCGGCCGACACGGGCGAACCTGCCACGGCATAGCCGCCGCGACGGTTCGTCCTGAATGCCGGTGATCAGAACCCCGGCGGTCGTTGGTAGCCGGGCGGGAAGTCCTTGTCGCGCCAAGCGGCGACACCCCATTCGCCGTTTTCCCGGGTCCATATGAGGGTGTTCGTCCCCTGCCGGTCCGGCCAATCGTCCGCGCCGGTGCGGGCTCCTTGCTGCGTCCATTGCCAATCCACCACCACGACGTCGTCGCTCAGCGCGCGCAGGGACTGAATCGAGCCTGTCGACGAGGTGCCGACGAAACTCGGGAAGCCCGGCGGCGGTGCTGGCGAGAACAGCTTCTCGTGCAGCGATCGGATCTCGGCCCGTCCGTGCAGCACCATTCCGATCGGGTTGTGGAAGTCGGCGGCAGGATGGAACTCCGCGACGAATCCGTCGAGATCGCGTCGATCCAGGGCCGACATCAGGCGCTGTACGCCATCGCGCACCGCTTGATGAGCTTCATTCCGGTCTCCGGTGTCGCTGTGCGAACCGCAACCGGCCATCCCGATCGCGACGACGAGCAGCACTAGCGCGACCCCCACTCGATGTGACCTCAACAGACTCTCCTCACTTAACGGAACTGGAACTCCGGTTCCGAGTGTAGCCCCGATGTCGGCGATTCGGAACCGGAACTTGAAGTCCGATTAGACTGGGTCGGGTGATGTCGGACAGCACTCCGCCCGCGCGCCGATCGGACGCGCGCCAGAACCGTGAGCGAATCATGAGCGCCGCGCGCACGGCCTTCGCGGCGCACGGAACCGAGCTCGAGATACGGTCGGTCGCCGCGGACGCGGGAGTGGGCGTTGGCACCGTCTTCCGCAATTTCCCCACCAAGCAGCAGCTGGTCGAGGCGATGGCGCGGGAGTGGGCCGCCGAGCGGGACGAAGCTCTGCTGCGCTGCCTGTCGGTTGGCGATCCGTGGGAGGCCGTCGTCGGCCATGTCCGGTGGTGTGGCGAGATCATGAGCCGCGAACCGGGGTTGCGCAGGTTGCTCACGGACGTATCGGCCAAGGCTCACCTGGCGGGAGAGACCGACGCGGCCTTCGTCGAGGGACTCGCCGAGCTGATCGTCCGAGCCCAGGGGGCGCGGGTGCTGCGCCCCGGAGTCACGGCAGCCGGGTATTACGGACTGTTGGTCGGCCTCGCCGTCGCACTCAGCGCCGGGAGTGACTGGCGGACCATGACGGACGTGATCATCTCGGGGCTGCGCGCCCCCTGAGGCGCTGTGACATTCAACAGCGTTGACCTGGCATGTCTGTCTTCGTGACAAAATATTGACCCCAGATTTGGGCAAAAGGCCCAATTGGAAGTAGTTTTCGCCCGTGATCAGAGCCGCGACCAAGCTGATGATCTTGGTGATGACTGTCCTGTCGATCGGCGCGTTGGCCTCCCCCTCCGGTGCCTCGCCGCTGTACCCGACGCCCGACCCGGACCCCTTCTACCACGCACCCGACGACCTGGCCGACAAGCAGCCCGGCGACGTGGTGCGGACCCGGCGCATCGACTCCGGGCCCTACGTCGGCACCGACATGTGGCAGGTGGCCTTCCGGTCCACCAATTCGGGGGGCGACCCGATCATGGGCGTCACCACCGTCCTGCTGCCGCGCGGGGTGGCGAACCCGCCGCTGGTCTCCTACCAGGCGCTGATCAATTCCCTGGGTGCGCAGTGCAATCCGTCGCGCTCGCTGTTCAACGGCGAACTCCAGGACGCGGTGGGCGCGATGCTGCCGATCGGGCGCGGCTGGGCCATCTCCCTACCCGACTACCTGGGTCCGCATGTCGCCTACGGCGCGGCCCGGCTCGGCGGCATGGTGACCCTGGACAGCGTGAAGGCCGTGCGTCAGGCCACCGAACTCGGCCTCGGTACGGTGCCGGTCGTGCTGGCCGGATACTCCGGTGGCGGGATGGCCACGGCGTGGGCGGGCGCGCTGCAACCCACCTATGCCCCGGATCTGGAGCTGACCGCGGTGGTGGCGGGCGGGATTCCGGCCGACCTGCGGGAAATGGCCCTCGCCTTGGGGTTCGACCCGCATCCCGGATTCGGACTGGCCTTCGCCGCCGCCATGGGCCTGGAGCGGGAATACCCGGAGCGCCTGCCGGTGTCGGATCAGCTCAACGAGAACGGCCTGTGGTTCCGTGATTTCACCAAGGACGCCTGCCGTCGCTTCCTGCTGTTCCACGGTGTCGCCCGCAACGCCGAACAGCTCGCCGCCTCCAGGGACATGATGAACAGCCCCGAGGCGCACGCGGTGCTGCGGGAGAACAGCCTGCGCTACCACGACGGGATTCCGACCGTGCCGACCTTCTTCTGGCAGGGGCGCTACGACACCATGACGCACTTCGGTCCGGTGGCCGAGGTCGCCGAGCGCTACTGCGCGGCGGGGGTGCCGCTGGTGTTCCGCCCGTACGACATCGCCGAACACCTGACCACCGCGGTCGCCGGATTCCCGGAGGCGTGGGATTACGTGGAGGCGCGATTCCGGGGTGATCCGGTGCCCACCACCTGCTGATCTTGCTCGCCCACCGCTCCCCGCAGTGACCCTTGCCACAGCTGGTACGTGAGCGTACCGTACTGGTGGTACATAGCAGTACCACGGGGAGAGGTGGCGCATGTCCACTCCGACACTGCCTTCCGGGCCGTCCACGCCCGGATTCGTCCACGGGATACAGATACTCGGCGGCCGCACACGCGCCTGGCGGCGCTGGCATCGGCGATACGGTTCGGCTTTCACCGTCCAGATGCCGCGCTTCGGATCGACGGTGGTGCTGTCGGATCCGGCGGAGGTGAAGGCGCTGTTCACCGCGAGCACGGATCTGGTGGACACCGTCGACGTCAACCTCGGCCAGATGCTCGGGCCGGGCTCGCTCTTCGCGCTCGAGGGCGAGGAACATCGCACACAGCGCAAACTCCTGACGCCGCCCTTCCACGGGCGGCGTCTGGGCGTCTACGAGCAGCTCATCGAGGACGAGGCCGTCCGTGAGATGGCGGGTTGGCCCGAAGGCGTCGAGTTCGCCACCATGGATTCGATGATGCGGATCACGCTCAACGTGATCCTGCGCGCGGTCTTCGGGGCCGAGGGCGCCGAATTCGACGAATTGCGGGCGCTGCTACCGAAATTGGTGCTGGTCGGCTCGGCACTGGCGGCGCTGCCGATACCGCGCGGTTTCCTCGGCGACCACGGCCCGTGGGCCCGCTTCGCCGCGCACCGGCGGGCCTACGACGAGATCGTCGGGCGGCTCATCGACCGGGCCACCGGCGATCCGGACCTGTCGGACCGCAACGACGTGCTCGCCATGCTGTTGCAGACCCGCTACGACGACGGCTCGGCCATGAGCCGCGGCGATATCGCCGACGAACTGCTCAGCCTGCTCACCGCGGGACACGAGACGACCGCCACCACCCTGGCCTGGACCGTCGAGCGACTGCGGCGGCATCCGGACATCCTGCGACGCCTGGTCGAGGAGGTCGACGCGGGCGGTTCGGAACTGCGCGAGGCCACCCTCGTGGAGGTGCAGCGGGTGCGACCGGTGATCGACGCGACGCCACGCCAGATCCGAGCGGAATCGTTCCGGCTCGGACGATGGACGCTGCCGCGCGGTCAGAAGGTACTGGTCAATATTCGGCTGGTGCACGACAACGAGGAACTGTTCCCCAACGCCCGCACCTTCGATCCGGACCGGTTCCTCGGCGTGCGGCCCAATACCTGGACCTGGATTCCCTTCGGCGGCGGGGCGCGGCGCTGCATCGGCGCGTCCTTCGCCAGCCTGGAGCTGAATATCGTGCTGCGCACGCTGTTGCGCGACTTCACCCTCGAGACCACCACCGCTCCCGACGAACGCTCGCACTTCCGCGGCGTGGCGCTGGTGCCCGCGAAGAAGGGGCGAGCCGTGGTGCGCAGGCGCATTCGGCCGGAGCGCGAGCGCGTGGTGGAGCTGCCCGAACCGGCGCGGACCTCCGAGGTCACGGCATGAGCGGGCACGTCGATGTGCTCATCGTCGGAGCGGGACGGTCGGGAATCGGTGCGGCACACCGTATCCAGGACGCGTTCCCGGATCGGTCGTAGCCGTGGGCGTCCGTGTGCCGCCGCAGGCGGCAGACGGATTCGCCGACCGGATCCGCCGGCGCTCCGGAGTCCGACCGTACCGTCGACGCTCGCGTGCTCATCCTCCGGCACGGCCACATCGGGGACGGTCGTGCGGTTCGTGCGGTCGGCGGTCCGGGCCGAGCAACTACGCTGAGCTTCGTGACCCGTGCCGAGCCCGCGACCTCGAATATCAGCGCGGTGACGCCGGAATCCGGATTCCGGCGTCGCCTGCTCGACGGCATGGTGGAATCGGTGCGCGAACGCGGCTACAAGGACACCACGGTCGCCGACGTGGTTCGCCGCGCCCGCACCTCGCGGCGCACGTTCTACGAGCACTTCACCGGCAAGGAGGACTGCTTCATCGCGGTCCTCGAGGAATGGAACCAGCGCACCATCGCGCGGATCTACGCGGCCGTGGACGTCG
The DNA here is from genome assembly GCF_030767025.1 of Nocardia sp. CC227C. GTDB lineage: Bacteria > Actinomycetota > Actinomycetes > Mycobacteriales > Mycobacteriaceae > Nocardia. The sequence continues at coordinate 372,252 of NZ_JASITE010000007.1, forward strand.
CCGCGCCGTGGCGGGAGCAGATCCGGCAGGCAGTGCGGGCCTGGATCGACTCGACCGAGGAGGACCTCGCCATCAGCCTGGTCTGGATCCGGGAGTCGCCCGCGCTCGGTGAGGGCGCGCACCGACAGCATCAGATCGAGGCCGAGGCTTTCATCACCCTCATCCAGAACCTCACCGCCTCACCGGAATTCCAGGCCGCCGAACTGCATCCGCCCACCCGGCAGATGGCCACCATCCTCTACGGGGGTTTCCGGGAGCTGATCGCCACCACCATCGAGGCGGGGGAGCCGGTCACCAGCGTCATCGACGTGGCGGTGGACACGGCCCTGGCGGTCATCGGCCCGCGTGCCCACCCACCGGACTGATAGCCCAGGTCACAGCGGGCGGCGAAATATCGCGGGACCGTCGCGGCGTTGCCCCTGCTATGCCCTTCGCACTGTCGATCCTCGATCTCGCGACCATCGCGCGCGGCCGGTCCGCCCGCGACAGCTTCGACAACAGCGTCGCCCTGGCCAGGGCCGCCGAGCGCAGCGGGTATCGCCGGGTCTGGTACGCCGAACACCACAACATGAAGTCCATCGCCTCGAGCGCCACCAGCGTGCTCATCGGCCACGTGGCGTCCAAGACCGAGACCATTCGCGTAGGCGCGGGCGGCATCATGCTGCCGAACCATTCGCCGCTGGTGATCGCCGAACAGTTCGGCACCCTGGAAACCCTCTATCCGGGCCGCATCGACCTCGGACTGGGCCGCGCACCCGGCAGTGACCAGACCACCATGCGTGCGCTGCGCCGCGACCACGCGTCGGCGGACTCCTTCCCCGAGGATGTGCTGGAACTCCAGGGCTACCTGAGCGGCGACTCCCGCGTTCCCGGCGTCCAGGCCGTGCCGCGCGCCGAAGGCATTGTGCCCCTCTACATCCTGGGTTCCTCCCTGTTCGGCGCTCAACTCGCCGCCCACCTGGGCCTGCCCTATGCCTTCGCCTCCCACTTCGCCCCCGACGCCCTGCACCAGGCGGTCACCGTCTACCGCGACACCTTCCGCCCTTCTCGGCAGCAGCCCGAACCGTACGTCATGGCCGGTGTGAACGTCTTCGCGGCCGAGGACCACGACGCGGCGGTGGAACAGCAGACCATCGCCTACCGCGCCCGCACCCGCGCGATGATCAAACGCGGCGCGGCCGGACACGACTTCACCGATGCCGAGATCGACGCCTTCCTCACCTCCCCGAACGGCCGCCAACTCGCGGCCATGACCCGGTACACCGCCGCCGGCACCCCCACCGAAGTCCAGTCCTACCTGGAGGATTTCGCCGCCGACATCGAAGCCGACGAACTCATCCTCGCCCATCACGCCATGGACATCGACGACCGCATCCGGTCGGTGGAGCTGACCGGCCGGACGAACGCGGAATCACCCGCGGCAGCGGCTTCTTCGTGAAAGGTGCCCCGCACGGTATGCGGCAAGGGTCACCCCGGTTGGACGTTCGCGTCAGAACCTGCGTGGTGTCGTCGGACTGTGCCGTGGTCGCCGCTGCGGTGAGTCACCGGCCCGGCTTGGCGGCGATCCAGCGACCGGTCGGTTTCGCGACGGTCAGAATCGTGGCGAGTAGAGACGGCACTCCGTACACGGCGAGCGCTGGCAGGTAGTCGTCGCCGATCGCTGTGACGCCGATGTAGACGATCCCGAGGACGGAGCTGACGATGACGACCGCTCGACCGAATGCTGTGCGGAAGAACAGCAGAATCGCGCCCGCGAAGCAGGCGATGGATTGGGCCCCGGTGGCATAGCTCGCCTGCCGGAGCTCCCGGACCAGTCCGCTGGACCTCAGCGATGCATTCTCTGCGACATACATGGCAGCGCCGTCCGCAGCACTTCTCGCGGCAAGTGCCCAGCAGATGCCCATGAGTAGCGTCAGCGCTGCGGCACCCAATGCTGTGCCGCCGCCGGTCGCGTAGCCCGGCCGCGCAGCCATCGCATTCGTCATCGGAACCCCCCGTCTGCTCGGAGATGCAGTGTATCGATAGGCCGCGCATTCAGCTGCACCGTATTTCGTTGCACCGGAGAAGAAGTCATGAGCTGCGGGGGTGACCACCGACGGGTACGGAGCGTCCGAGTCATACGGTCCCGGCGTCGGGACAAGCAAGCGATCCAATCTGGTGCAACAATGGCGCGCCCTTGTCGACTGTGTCCGGGACATCGGTCCTCGCGTTCGATACGCACGCCGTTGTTCGCGATGGATGTATTCAGGCGAACGTCATCGTCTGTCGCTACCGTTCTCTCTGTCGGCGGCGAGTTGTAGCTCGAGCAGCAGGCGATCGGCGGCGTCGTCGAGATTCATGTGCAGGATGTGTTCGGCTCTGCGGAGGCGGTAGCGCAGGGTGTTGGGGTGGATTCGCAGGGTGCGGGCTGCCGTGCGCACGTCGCCGTGGTGGTGGAGATACCGTTCCACGCTGTCGCGGAGTTCGGCGGAATAGCGGGTGTCGTAGGCGATGAGGGTGTCCAGGCGGGGGTCGCGCAGATGCTGGTTATCCGTTATGAGGGTGAGGATTTCGCCGAGTAGGACGGTGGTGCGGGAGCGGGCGAGGGTGGTCACCGGTTCGGTGTGGGGGAGGGCGGCGGTGCGGTCGAGGACGCGGTCCACTTCGGCGCGGGCGCGGGCGACGTCGGCGAGTCCGGCGACCGGTGCGCTGATGGCGGCGCGGAGCGGGGAGCCGGATTGCTCCTCCAGGCGGAGGATGATCTGGCGGGTCCAGGATTCCACGCTGTCGATCGAATGATGCTCCGGGAACAGCACATACGGTCGGCCGTCGATCAGGGTGGTGATGCAGTCCTGCCGGAAGCTGCTGGCGTGCAGGCGCAGGGTGACGGCCGCGCGCCGGATGGCGGCGTCGGCGGGGCGCGCGCGGCCGGCACAGCCGAAGCCCACCACCGCGCCACTGCCCTCGGCGGCGATGCCGAACGTGGCTGCCACGTAGGGGATGTCGATATCGCCGCCGTGCTCGCCGAAGAGGCGCTGGATCAGCAGGGTGTCCGTGCTGGGCGCGTGCCGGGCCCGCCACAGCACCCGAGCGGCGATGGCGGCCGCACCGCGCAGCACATCGGCGCAGTCGGCGCGCAGCACGCCGTTGGCCTGCTGCACCCAGATGGTGCCCAGCGCCACCGGTCGATCACCGGTGCGTCCACTGGCGCGGATGCCGATGGCGAGGCGAGAACGGGTCTCCCACTCACTGTTGGCCGGAACCGCCACCACATCCGGGGAACCGTGCAGGCGCTCGAACACGCGGGTGCGCTGCAACCACCGCAGATAGCCGGGCGGCCCCTGCCTGCCGAGCACCGAGAGCCGTCGCACGGTGTCGGCGGCATCGGTGCTGTCGGCGGAGTAGGCCAGGACGCGAGACTGCTCGTCCTCGATGGTGACCAGCCCGCCGGTCGACTCCGCGACGGTCTGCGCCAGCCCGAAGAGGTCGGTATCGGGCATCATCGCACCGGGAGCACCGGTCGGATAGGTCCCGCCGCCCGCGCCGATAATGCGATTGATCAGCGCGTGCACCATCTCCCAGCGCGCCTGCGGGTTGACGTTCACCAGGGCAACGCCGGCGGCGCGGGCGGCGGCTCGGACCCGCGGGAGTTCGGCGTCCTTGATGAAGACCGCGCGGGGTCGCAATTCGGCGGGGCAGCCGTCGGCGAGCAGTTCGAGCCACCGGACGGCATCCTCGACGCTCACGCTGACCTGGAGAAACACATGAGGTAGCGCACGGGCGGGGGATATGTCGGCGGTCAGGTCGCCGATATCCATGAACGCCACGGAACCGATGCCGATCGAGGTGCCCGCGGGAGCGTCCACCAAGTCGGCGACGGTATCGGTCAGGGCGGACAGCAGCTCTGACAAAAGTATGGAACTACGCACGGCTGCCATCCAGCGATAGTCGCATGCTCCCCTTCGTCATCGCATCGGATGAAATCCCGTGCGTGATTTCGTCCGATCGGCCAATCCCATCCGACCGCTTCTCGGGTTTATTGCTGGGGCATGGACGCGATCACCACGGTCCCCGCACCGACGAACGAACCGGTCAACCAGTACGCGCCGGGCAGTCCCGAGCGGGCCCGGCTGCGGGCCGCCCTCGGCACGCTGTCGGCCGACCCCATCGAGATTCACCAAGTGATCGGCGGTGTGCATGGCATCGGCGGCGGGGAGCGCATCGATGTCGTGCAACCGCACCGGCACGCCGCCGTGCTCGGCACCCTGAACACGGCCGCCGCGCCGGATGTGCGGGCCGCCGTCGACGCCGCGACCGCCGCCGCCCCCGCATGGCGGGAACTGCCCTTCGACGAACGCGCGGCGGTCTTCCTGCGCGCCGCCGACCTGCTGGCCGGGCCGTGGCGCGAAACCCTCGCCGCCGCGACCATGTTGGGCCAGTCCAAGACCGCGTACCAGGCCGAAATCGACGCGCCCTGCGAACTGGTGGACTTCTGGCGGTTCAATGTGCACTTCGCCCGCCAGATTCTGGCGCAGCAGCCGAATTCGTCACCGGGCGTGTGGAATCGGTCGGATCACCGGCCCCTCGAAGGGTTCGTCTACGCCGTGACGCCGTTCAATTTCACGGCCATCGCGGGCAATCTGCCGACCGCGCCCGCGCTCATGGGCAATACGGTGGTGTGGAAGCCGTCGGTTACGCAGGCCGTGGCGGCCTATCACACCATGCGCCTGCTCGAGGCCGCCGGACTGCCGCCGGGCGTGATCAATCTGGTGCACGGCCACGGCCCCGAGGTCTCGGAAGTGGCGCTGTACGATCCCCGGCTGGCGGGCATCCATTTCACCGGCTCGACCCGCACCTTCCAGCACCTGTGGCGCGAGGTCGGCGGTCGGATCGAGCGCTATCACGGCTATCCACGACTGGTCGGCGAGACCGGCGGCAAGGATTTCGTGCTCGCCCACCCCTCCGCCGATCCGGACGCCGTGATCACCGCGCTGATCCGCGGCGCGTACGAGTACCAGGGGCAGAAGTGCTCGGCCGCCTCGCGGGCCTTCGTCCCGCGCTCGCTGTGGACGCGCATCGGCGACGAGCTGATCGGCCGGATCGGGTCGCTGACCTACGGCGATATCACCGATTTCACGAATTTCGGTGGGGCCGTGATCGATCGGCGCGCCTTCGACCGCAATGCCGCCGCCATCGAGCGGGCCAAGGCCACCGCCGGACTGACCATCGCGGCGGGCGGCACCTACGACGACAGTGTCGGCTATTTCATCGCGCCGACCCTGCTGCTCGGTGACGATCCCGCCGACGCGGCCTTCGCCACCGAGTACTTCGGGCCGATTCTCGCCCTGCACGTCTACGACGACGGTCGCGCCGACGCCTTCGACGACGTGTTGCGGCTGGTCGACTCCGGTAGCGGCTACGCGCTCACCGGTGCGATCCTCGCCCAGGACCGGCAGGCCATCGACAAGGCAAGTGCGGCTTTGCGTTTCACGGCCGGGAACTTCTACGTCAACGACAAGCCGACCGGTGCCGTGGTGGGCCAGCAGCCGTTCGGCGGCGCACGCGCCTCGGGCACCAACGACAAGGCCGGATCGCCGCTGAATCTGCTGCGCTGGACCTCGCCGCGCTCGATCAAGGAAACCTTCGTCCCCGCCGTGACCCACGAGTATCCGCATCAGCGACCGGAATCCGAGGAGCGTCGATGAGCATCCCGCGCAATCCGCTGCGCCCCGCGCTACTGGCCGCCGCGCGTTCGGCGCGCCTCGAGAACGCCGTCACCCGCATGCCGGTGACCCGCGGCCTCGTCGACCGCTTCGTCGCGGGCGACACCACCGACGCCGTGCTCGCGGTGGTGCGCGAGCTGCGGCGGCGGCACCGCTCGGTCACCGTCGACTACCTCGGTGAGGACATCACCCGTCCGGAGCAGGCCGAGCAGGTGGTGTGGCAGTACCTGACGCTGTTGCGCGCCCTGGCGGAGTCCGAGGACGCCCACGACGATCGTCCCCAGCCGCTCGAGGTGTCGGTCAAACTCTCGGCCCTCGGCCGGTCGCTCCCCGGTACCGGCCACGACACCGCCCTCGCCCACGCGCGCACCATTGTCGAGGCCGCCGCCGCGCGGGGCATCTGGGTGACCTTCGACGCCGAGGACCACACCACCACCGATGCCACCCTGGCCATCGTGCGCGAGCTGCGCCGCGACCACCCGGACACCGTCGGCACCGTGCTCCAGGCGTACCTGCGCCGCACCGAAGCCGACTGCGAGGAATTCGCCGACTCGGGTGCGCGCATCCGGCTGTGCAAGGGCGCCTACGACGAACCCGCGACCGTCGCCCACCGCGGCCGCCGCGCCGTGGACGCCGCCTACCTGCGCTGCCTGCGAATCCTCATGGCGGGCAAGGGGTACCCCATGGTAGCCACCCACGACCCGGTCTTGATCGGATCGGCCGCACTGCTGGCAACCGGCGCGCGGCGGGGTACCGACGACTTCGAATACCAGATGCTCTACGGCGTGCGCGAGGACGAGCAGGCCCGGCTGACGGGGCTGGGACAGCGGCTGCGCGTGTACCTGCCCTTCGGCGACCAGTGGTACGCCTACTTCGTGCGGCGGCTGGCCGAGCGCCCCGCCAACCTCATGTTCTTCCTGCGGGCGACGGCCCCGCGGAGGTGAACCGACCCGGCGGTGCCGCGTGACCCGACGCCAAGACCGCCGCACCCGTCGGGATCGGCGACCGCGCGCGAGGCGCAGGATGCCTCGCGCGCGGTCTTCGCATATGCTGACCGCCACAACCGCATATCGGGCCGCGACGAGTCGTAGCGGGAGAGCCCCCGGCAGCGGGGCGCCGAAGGAGCAAACTCCCCGGAATCTCTCAGGTACAGGTACCGCATCGACCAGGCCACTCTGGAAAGCAGGCGCACCGAGCGCCTCACCCACGGTGCAAACCGCCTGCGGCGGTGAAGCTCTCAGGTCCCATGACAGAGGGGGAGTTCCGGACACCGGGCGCGTCCCGGTCGACTCGAGGACCTCCCATGACTGTCACTCGCGACGGCGTGCCCACCCGCACGTCGTCACCCTTGGAAGCCGTCCACACCGAGCACGGCGCCGTCTTCATCGACTTCGCCGGCTGGCGGATGCCCGTGCGCTACGGCAGCGAACTCGCCGAACACCGTGCGGTCCGGGAAGCGGCCGGGATCTTCGACCTCTCGCATATGGGCGACATCGAGGTGTCCGGGCCGGAGGCCGCGCGCATGCTGGACTTCGCCCTGGTCGGGCGGCTGTCGGCGGTGCCGGTCGGTCGCGCCCGCTACACCATGCTCTGCCACGACAACGGCGGCGTCCTCGACGATCTGGTGGTGTACCGGCTGGCCGAGGATCGGTTCCTGGTGGTCGCCAATGCCGCCAATGCCCAGATCGTCTACATTCTGCTGCGCGATCGGGCCCACGGCTTCGCGGTGGAGGTGGCGAACCGGTCGGACGATGTCGCCCTCATCGCGGTGCAGGGCCCGCGTGCGGCGGCGATCGTCGGCGCGGTGACCGACACCGATCCGAGCCCGCTGAAGTACTACGCGAGCATGCCCGCCCGGGTGGCCGGGATCGATGTGCTGCTGGCGCGCACCGGCTACACCGGCGAGGACGGATTCGAGGTGTACTGCGCGCCCGAGCGGGCGGCCGATATCTGGCGGGCGCTGAGTGCGGCCGGAGCGCCGCACGGCCTGCTGCCCGCGGGTCTGGCCTGCCGCGACACCTTGCGGTTGGAGGCGGGAATGCCGTTGTACGGCAACGAACTCCATGTCGGCGTCACCCCGTTCGACGTCGGTCTCGGGCGGGTCGTCAAGTTCGACAAGCCGGGTACCTTCGTCGGCCGTGCCGCCCTGGCCGCCCGGGAGCGGGCCGATGGCGGCCGAACACTGGTCGGGCTCACCGGATCCGGCCGCCGCGCCGGTCGCCACGGCTACGAGGTCTTCGCCGGGGACCGGGTGGTCGGCGTGGTCACCAGCGGAGCGCTCTCCCCGACCCTCGGCGTGCCGATCGCCATGGCCATGGTGGACAGCGACCGCGCGGCCCCCGGCACGGCATTGGCCATCGATGTGCGCGGACGCCGCGAACCGGTCGAGACCGCCGCCCTGCCCTTCTACTCCCGTTCCTGAAAGAGGTCGTCCACCATGGGTTTTCCCGAACATCTGAGCTACACCGAAGAACACGAGTGGCTGCACGTCGTCGACGGCACCGCCACCGTCGGCGTCACCGACTTCGCCGCCTCGTCACTCGGTGACGTGGTCTTCCTGCAACTGCCCGCCGTCGGCGACCGCGTCGAGCAGGGGGAGATCTGCGGCGAGATCGAATCCACCAAATCCGTCAGCGACCTGTACTCCCCGGTGACGGGTGAGGTGGTGGAGATCAATGCCGCCGTCGTCGACGATCCGGATACGGTCAACTCCGACCCGTACGGCGCGGGCTGGCTGTTCCGGGTGCGGGTCGAATCCACCGGTGCGCTGCTGGACGCCGCCGCCTACGCCGCCCTGACCGGCGACTGACGACCCGCCGCCAGCGTTCGCTCCGGGTGTGCTGCTAGCGTCGCCAGGGTGACGACCGACGAGCCGAATCCGGTCCCACCCGGTCGGGACCACAAGCTGTGGGCGGTTCCCCTGCTTGTCGCGATGGGGTTGCTGAGTTTGCTGGCGTTGTCGTATCTGGCCAGCATTCTCGATCCTCAGCGCAATCTCCACGATTTCCCGCTGCTGCTGGTGAACGAGGATCGAGGCGAGTACGGGGCGGCCGTGGCCGCTACGGTGACCGGCGGGCTGCGGGGTGATCAGGTCAGCCTGCGGGTGACCGACGCCGCGACCGCGGAGTCGGTGCTGTCGGCGGGAAAGGCGTACGCCGCCATCGTGATTCCCGCCGACTTCAGCAGTCGCGTGACCGCGCTCGAACAGCCGACCGGCGTGGGCGCGCCGCCGGTGGTCGAGGTCCGGACCAATCCGCGCACCGGTGCCACCGCGGTCTCGCTGGCCGTGCAACTGGTGAATCCGGTCCTCGAGCGCGCCAACCGCCAGCTCGGGGCCGATGTGCTCGACCGGGCGCGGGCGAACGGGGTGCCGCTGACCGATGCCGCCCTGATCACCCTCGCCGAACCGATCCGAGTGTCGGTGGTCGAGTTCCATCCGCTGCCCGCGGGCAGCGCCAACGGCATCTCGGCCTTCTACTACACACTGCTGGTGGTCTTCGCCGGATTCACCGGCAGCCTGCTCATCAACGGCGGCGTGGACGCGGCCGTGCAGCACGATACCGGGATCTCGCGCTGGCAGGTGCTGCTCTACAAGTGGGGGCTCGTGGCGGTGGTGGCGGTGGTGATGGCCGGTGTCTACCAGCTCATCGCCGCGGAGCTGGGCATGTCCATGGACCACCACCCGGCGCTCTACCTCTTCAGCGCCTATGCCTCGCTCGCCATCGGCATGACGGCCATGACCATCCTGACAATGGTGGCCACCGCCGCGACGGCACTGCGCCTGCCGGTGCTCAACACTCTCGGCATGCCGATCAATATGCTGCTCTTCCTCGCGCTGGGGCTGCCGTCGTCCGGTGGCATCGTGCCCATCGAGGCCACCCCGCTGGCCTACGGGGCGCTGTCGTGGTTCGAGCCGATGCATCAGGTCTACCTCGGCATCCGCTCGATCCTGTATTTCGACGCCCGTGCCGACGCGGGACTGACCCGCGCGGTGGGGATGTGCACGCTCGGCGTCGGCCTGGCGGTCGGGCTGGGCGTCCTGACCACCCTCGGCTACGACCGACTGCGGGCGCGCACATCCACCGGTGCGGCGTGAGCTCTCAGTCCGCCACGGCCACGTCGGCGAGCCAGTTGTGCAGCCAGTGCGTTGCGGTCGCACCGCTGCCGTCCACCACATAGCGCGGATAGGACTGGTGCACGCCGGAGAGCAGGAACTCCTGCACCTGGCGCACCCATTGCTCACCGGCCGGATCCTCGGCGGGTGCGGCCAGGATGGCGGTGCCGCCCGGGATCAGCGCCTCACCCAGAATCGACTGCAGCGTGTACGCGTAGTTGCCGACCTGCAGCGGATCCGGGGCCGACAGCTGGGTGGCGAATCCCGCGAAGCGTCCCGCGAGATCGTCATTCGGCACCGAACAGTACAGATCACCCTCCGCGCAGAAGGTGCGCACCTTGTCCGACAGCCAGCCGAAGCCGCCGATGCGCGCCCCGCCCGCACCCGCGCCCGGCACCGGCGGCCCGACCAGGGCGTCGGCGGGGGAGCGGCGCGGGTCGGACACCAGGCCGACCGCCGCGATCCGGTCCGGCGGCACCACACCGAGCCCGGTGCCGATCTCGGCCGCCAGATCACCCGCCGCGTCGGCGCCCTGGCTGTAGCCGATGAGCGCGAAACGCGTTGCGTCGCACCGGGCCGCGGTGGCGGAGATCAGCCCCCGCGCGGTGTCGACGGCCTCCTTCTTGGACCGGCCGTAGACCGCGCCCTCCCAGGGCAGGGCGGTGGCCGCGTAGGTCACGTAATCGGTGTGCACGTTGCCCGGCAACCCCTGGGTGACCTGCGCCAGCATGCCCTGACCGGGGTCCTCCTTGGAGGTCTCCCAGGTGCCGGGCACGGCGATCACATTGAGATCGGGGCAGGTGCTCGGTGCGGCGGCGGCCGGTGGCGCATCCGCGGCGTACAGCGCTGCGGACGCGGCCACCACGGTGGCCGCTGCCAGGCACAAGGCTGTCGAGGACGATCGGGTAGTTCGAAAAGACAAGGCGCACACTCCTTGTTCGGAACGTTCGGACTGACTCCTCGGATCGCGCGACAGCGCCGCGTTATCCACGTCCCGAGCTCCTAACCCGGTGTATCGGCCCGGTGGACGGCGGCGCTCCGGGCAGAAGATACCAAGAACCGGGTGGTCCGGTTGTCGTTTGAACCCTAGTGTCGGCGACCGATGCGCAAACAGTGTGCGATGGGCGGTGTTCGCCCGGAGATCCGCGGGGCGGTGGGACTAGCCCGTCGGGGGTTCGCCGACCGTGCGGGTGGTGTCGATGAGACCGAACACCTCGCCCTGCGGACCCTGGACGATGCCCATCCGCCCGAACGGGCTGTCCTCCGGTCCCATCAGCACGCTCGCACCGAGTTCTCGCGCTGTGTCGAGGCTGGTGTCGGTGTCGGCGGTCTGGAACCAGGTCAGCCAGTAGGACGGCGTCTCGCCGGGCATGGTTGTCGAGTCCATGAGTCCACCCGCATCGTCGGCGGAGCCCGGGGTGGAGAAGGTGGCGTAGCGGAACCGGTCGGTATCGCTCACGGACTTGTACGACCATCCGAAGACGCTCAGGTAGAACTGCTTCGCATCGTCGAATCGATTGGTGTGCAGTTCGTTCCAGCAGTACGCGCCCGGTTCGTCGAAGATCCCTGCCCCGGTGTGCGCCTTGGCCTGCCAGACCCCGAAGACGGCGCCGTCGGTGTCCGCGGCCACGCACATCCGCCCGACATCCATCACGTCGAACGGCGGTGCGTACACCGTGCCGCCCGCCGAGGTGACGGCCGCGGCGATGGCGTCCACGTCATCGGCGGCGAAGTAGGTGGTCCACACCGAGGGCATGGGGCCGTCGCCCATCTTCGGCCCGATTCCGGCGGCGGGGCGGCCGCCGCGCATCGCCATCAGATATCCGCCCGCCTCGGGCGGACTGTCGTGCACCTCCCAGCCCAGCAGGCGCGAATAGAACTCGCGCGCGGCGGTCGGGTCGTCCACCGAGCAATCGACCCAACACGGTGTGCCCTGCGGCCACGCGGAATCACGGGTGGGCATGATCGGACCTCCTGCAATCAGTTCGGCGAGACATTTGTCCGACTTTCAGCACATGGCCAGCTAACCACAGCGGCGTATCTATCGGGCGAAATCGCGGCGGATGGCGACGGGCGGTCGGGACGCGCACGACAGCGCGAAGCGCGATCGCGGCGGTGAGATGCGTCACTGTCGGACGCCGGAGGGCGCGCGCGGTGCGGCCGTCGCACGGAGCGCGCAGGTGAGCGGCGTGGGTGTCGGGTTGCGGGCGATACGCTCGATTCGGCCGAACCGGGGTGTCGGCGGTAAAATCGGTGGTTCTTGTGTGTCGAGGGGACGCACAATCGACACGTTCGACATCCGCCGCGTACCGAGGAGCCCCGTGTGATCACCGCGACCGATCTGGAGGTCCGGGCCGGAGTCCGCACCCTGCTGACCGCACCCGGGTCGGCACTGCGGGTGCAGGCCGGTGACCGGATCGGTCTCGTCGGGCGCAACGGCGCGGGCAAGACCACCACCCTGCGTATTCTCGCGGGCGAGGGGGAACCGTACGCGGGCAAGGTGATTCGCTCCGGAGAAATCGGCTATCTGCCGCAGGATCCGCGCGAGGGCGATCTCGACGTGCTGGCCAAGGACCGCGTGCTCTCGGCGCGCGGATTGGACAAGCTGCTGCGCGATATGGAGAAGCAGCAGGCGCTCATGGCCGAGGTGGTCGACGACGCCGAGCGGGAGAAGGCCATTCGCAAGTACGGCCGGCTGGAGGAGCGCTTCTCGGCCCTGGGCGGCTACGTCGCCGAGAGCGAGGCCGCGCGCATCTGCCACAGCCTGGGCCTGCCCGACCGGGTGCTGGCCCAGCCGCTGCGCACCCTATCCGGCGGTCAGCGCCGTCGAATCGAGTTGGCGCGCATCCTGTTCGCCGCCTCCGACGGCTCCGGCGGCAAATCCGACACCACGCTGCTGCTCGACGAGCCCACCAACCACCTCGACGCCGACTCCATCACTTGGCTGCGCGGCTTCCTGCAGAATCACGACGGCGGCCTCATCATCATCTCCCACGATGTGGAGTTGCTGGCCGATGTGGTGAACAAGGTGTGGTTCCTCGACGCCGTGCGCGGAGAGGCCGACATCTACAACATGGGCTGGAAGAAGTACCTCGACGCCCGAGCCACCGACGAGCAGCGCCGCCGCCGCGAACGCGCCAACGCCGAGAAGAAGGCGTCCGCGCTCAAGCAGCAGGCCGCCAAACTGGGGGCGAAGGCCACCAAAGCCGTTGCCGCGCAGAACATGATGAAGCGCGCCGAGCGAATGCTGGCCGAGGCGGACGAGATTCGCGTGGCCGACAAGGTGGCGCGCATCAAGTTCCCCGAACCCGCGGCCTGCGGCAAGACGCCGCTCATGGCCAAGAACCTGACCAAACTGTATGGCTCGCTCGAGATCTTCACCGGCGTGGACCTGGCCATCGACCGCGGCAGCCGGGTGGTGATCCTCGGCCTCAACGGTGCGGGTAAGACCACGCTGCTGCGGCTGCTCGCGGGCGTCGAGACCCCCACCGCGGGTGAGCTGGAACCCGGGCACGGCCTGAAGGTCGGATACTTCGCCCAGGAGCACGACACGCTGGACGATCGGGCCAGCGTCTGGGAGAACATCCGGCACGCCGCCCCCGATGCGGGTGAACAGGACCTGCGCGGCCTGCTGGGCGCGTTCATGTTCTCCGGCCCGCAGCTGGAGCAGCCCGCGGGCACGCTGTCCGGCGGTGAGAAGACCCGACTGGCGCTGGCCGGCCTGGTGTCCTCGGCGGCCAATGTGCTGCTGCTCGACGAGCCGACCAACAACCTCGACCCGGTCTCGCGCGAACAGGTGCTCGACGCGCTGCGCAGTTATGCGGGCGCGGTGGTGCTGGTGACCCACGACCCGGGCGCCGCCGAGGCCCTGAATCCCGAGCGTGTGATCATGCTTCCGGACGGCACCGAGGACCATTGGTCGCAGGATTATCTGGAACTCATTCAGCTGGCGTGATTCTCGTCACAAGAATCCGTTGATCACAGCTCTCCGAGTGTCTAGCCTGGAAAGAGGCTGCAGGGCGACTCGGAGGAAGCCATGAGTGACAGGCCCGCACAGGGTAAAGCCGGATTGGGTAAAGGCACGCGCGTCACCGGAAAGTCGCGAGATCGCCTGCAGACCCAGCTCAAGAAGCAGTACGAGGCGGGGGCGAGCATCCGCTCGCTGGCGCGAGAGACCGGGCGGTCGTACGGTTTCATCCACAACGTGCTCGTGGAGTCGCATGTGCAACTCCGCAGCCGGGGTGGGGCGAACCGGCGCAAGTCGAACGCCAAATCCGCCAGCAAGTAGGCGATTTCGCCGACGCGCGGCGCCACGGCCGGTGGTGTCGCGCGCCGGTGTCGCGCGTGCCGATCAGTCGTCGGCCACCGTGCCGTCGCCGAGTACCAGGAGATTGGCCAGGCTCCGGAAGATCGGTAGCCCGGTCTTGATCTCCAGGTACGCGAACTGGCCCTGCGGGTTGACCTCGAGGAAGTAGAACTCGCCGTCGAGGCCCACCCGCAGATCCAGCACGCCGAAACTGAGCCCCAGCGCGCCCATCAGGGTGGACAGCGATTTGCTCACCGATGCGGGCAGACGTTCCGGCGTGAAGGCGACCGAGGTGTCCAGGCGCGAATCGACCTGGCCCACACCGGATTGCGAGTCGATGCGCACCGCCCACTCCAGTCCGTCGATCCACACCACCCGCAGGTCGTACGCGGCGACGATGTAGTCCTGGAACGTGGTCGGGGAATGGCGGATCGAGGTCAGCCGCGTCAGCTCGCCCGGGGTGACCACGCGGGTCTCGGCGAACGGTCCGCGTCCGGTGCCGGTGCGCTTGTACACCACCGGGCCGGGGCGGGACGCGACGAAGGCGCGCGCCTCCTCGGCGTCATTGGTGACGAGGGTCTCCGGAATGACGAATCCGGCGCGGTAGGCCGTCTCCAGCTGCACGATCTTGCGGGTGGCGGTGCGGTCGGCCCCCGGATCGTTCACCCACAGCGCCGGAATGGACCAGAGCATGCCTTGCAGGAAACCGTCGCATTCGGCCTGCCGGTACTCGTCGTCGCCGTGTTGCGCGCTGCCGGGCACCAGGCAGGGGTGCGGGCGACGCCACCACACCGAGGCCACGTCATCGAGTCCGAGCACATGGGACAGACTGCGGGCGGTGCCGTCACGGGCAAGGCGGAAAGTCCCGTTCTCGCGCGGAAAGTCGCGCATATCGAGCCGAATCGGGGTGAGCCCGTGATGCTTTCGGAGTGTCACGGCGAGGGCGTCGCCATGGAGATCGTCGGATTCGGTCACGATGAGCACCGAACCCGCTGTGCGGGCTGTCATAACGGTGAGCCTCGATCGGCTCGTCAGTCGAGACTGTCGCAGGCCGCGCCGTCGTCGCTACCGGAATGCGAACGGGTCTGACAGCAGGTCATGGTCGCGCCGCCGATACCGGGGCCGATGGTGAGTTCCAGGCGGCGAGCCCAGTTCTCGGTGAGCCGCGCCAGTTCCTCGTCGCCGCGGGTGGGCGTTTGGTCCAGCGGCAGGGTCAGGGGGCGTTCGGTGAGCTCGATCCGTCGGCGCTGGGTGAAATCGGCGGTCGCGCCCGCGCGGACGCGCACCAGCACCGGGCGGGCGTCGCCGAGACGCGGACCCAGCGCGCCGAACTCGCAATCGGTCAGCGCCAGCACATCGGCCCAGCGGAAGGTCCAGGTGCCGTCGGTGACCCGCACGCGGATATGGCGTTCGGTGGCGTCGACGAGGTAGCCCGGTAGCGGTGGCGAGGCGGTAGCGGTGGGAGGGGCTGCGGTGCCCGGTGGCGCGGAAACGCGTGGACGAAGGGCGCCAGTCATACTGAACTCCGATCTGCTCGGGATTTGCTGTAGAGCCGAGCGTGATCCAGATCATATCCCGCGACATGGCCTGCTCGGTTCGCAACGAAAGATTTCAGGCATACCGGCAAACCCGTGCCGACACTGCGGAAACCGCTACCGCCGAAAGATTTTCGGTGTTCGCAATCGGGCTCAGAGACCCAGCGCGTCCGGGAACTCCGCGACCTCCCGCAGCGCGGCCGCGGGATCGGCGACGAGCTTGCGCAGCCGCAGGTCCATGATGCCGCACACCACGTCGATGGTGGCCGATACGGTCCCGTCCAGCTTGTGGATCTCCTGGTGCATGCGGAACGCCTTGCCGCCGCTCCAGCGGAATTCGCAGCTCACTGTCACTTCGTCGCCGAGATGCAGTTCGCGCTGGTACTTCAGCGTCTGTTCCAGCACCACGGGGCCGATCCCCGATCCGACCATCTTCTCGCCCGGAATACCGGCCGCCTTCATCAGCTCCCAGCGAGCGTGCTCGGCGTACTGCAGGTATACGGCCTGATTCAGGTGACCGTTGATGTCGAGTTCGTAACCGCGCACGGTGACGGGCACAGAGAAAGCCATAACCGGACAAACCCGCCCACGAGAGGCCGCATTCCCGGTGCCGCGGTGGTCTTCGGCACATCGGCGACCACCCGGCTACCACCGCGAACGCGAACGGGCGAATGCATTGCGCGAGGTTGGCGCGCCGCCCGATTCGCGTCGCGGCCTCGGCGTGTCAGCGGCGGTTGGCGGTGCGTTCGGCCCACCATTCGGGGGCGTCGACGAACCAGTTGTCGAACTCCTCCTGGGATGCCGCGAGGACCTGAAGTTCCCCGTCCGCCACGTAGAACAGCTCGTCGGACCGCGTGTGGTAGTGCGGTGCGGCGCCGTCCGCGCCCGGTGCCATGGTGACCTCGAGGGTGCTGGCGGCCCGGTTCGCCTCGGGTGCGTCGATGAGCAGGCGCAGGGTGACATCGGTGGTCCGGAGGGTCTCCGCGTCGGCGGGGTGGCGGACGGCGGCCGGTCGCTTCCCATTCGTCCAAGCCGCCGCCGGATCCGGGCCGCTATTCTCCGCTCATGAGCGAGCCACTGGAATCCCTGCGGGCGCTGTGCGTGGCGCTGCCGGAGGTGAGCGAGCGCGTCAGCCACGGCGAACCGTGCTGGTTCGTGCGCGGCAAGAAGCTGTTCGTGATGTTCGCCGACCACCATCACGACGATCGGCTCGGATTCTGGTGCGCCGCTCCGCCCGGCGTCCAGGAGGCGTTGACCGCGGCCGCGCCCGATCGCTACTTCCGCCCGCCCTACGTGGGGCACCGAGGTTGGCTCGGGGTGTATCTGGACGTGCCCGTGGATTGGGCCGAGGTCGCGGAGATCGTCGAGGACGCCTATCGCGCCGTCGCGCCGAAACGGCTGGTCGCGGAGTTGGACTCGAGGCGAGAGCCGGGCGCGGGGTAGGAGTTGGGCGCGGGTAGGAGTTGGGCTCGGGCTAGCGTCCGCCGCGCCGGTCGCGCGGCGGACCTGCGGGTTCGCGGCGGTCAGTTCTTGCGGCGGACCGACGCCTCCACCAGATCGAGTACGGCCGAGAGGTTGTCGCCGGCGTGGCCGGAGGCGATGCGGGCGATGAGACCGTCCAGCACCAGGTCGAGGTAGCCGAGCAGCACCTCGGTGGGCACGTCGTCGCGCAGCGCGCCTTCGGATTTGCGGCGTTCCAGGCGTGCGACGGTGGCGGCGGTGAGCTCCTCGGAGCGCTGCTCCCAGTGGCCTCGGAACTCGGGATCGTTGCGCAGGCGGCGCGCGATCTCCAAACGCGTTCCGAGCCAGTCGAAGTCCTCCGGATGGGCGAGCATGTCGCGCATCACCTGCACCAGGCCCTGAGTGGCGGCGACCTCGGCCATGCGGGCGGTGTCCTCCTGCGCGAGGGCGAGGAAGAGCGCGTCCTTGTCGCGGAAGTGGTGGAAGATCGCGCCTCGGGACAGGCCGGTCGCCTCTTCCAGGCGGCGCACGGTGGCACCCTCGTAGCCGTACTCGGCGAAGCATCGACGGGCGCCGTCGAGAATCTGGCCGCGCCGGGCGGCGAGGTGGTCGTCACTGACCTTGGGCATGGACTCCTCCGAAACCATCTGTGCGGGGCGCGTGCGCCGGAAGTGGCGCACACACCCCGCACGAGCGACGAGCGAAGCGACCCGGACAGGTCGCGCGGCAGGTGACGGCGTGACCCGCCACCTACCACCGATACCGGACGCGAGTCCCCGGCACGAATGCCGGGGAGTTCGCTATTCGGTTGTGCCGCAACAGGGCTCATCCCCGCACCGGCGGGGACGGCGGCGCATCAGCCGCGGATCATATTCCGCAGCACGTACTGCAGGATGCCGCCGTTGCGGTAGTAGTCCGCCTCACCGGGGGTGTCGATGCGGACGACCGCGTCGAAGACGACCTTCTCGCCGTTCTCCTTGGTGGCGGTCACCTTCATGGTCTTCGGAGTCACACCCTCGTTCAGCTTGGTGACGCCCTCGATATCGAAGGTCTCCGTGCCGTCCAGGCCCAGCGACTTGGCGCTCTCACCGGCCGGGAACTGCAGCGGAACCACGCCCATGCCGATGAGGTTGGAGCGGTGGATGCGCTCGAACGACTCGGTGATGACGGCCTTCACGCCCAGCAGGCGGGTGCCCTTCGCGGCCCAGTCGCGCGAGGAGCCGGAGCCGTACTCCTTGCCGCCCAGCACGACCAGCGGGATACCGGCCTTCTGGTAGTTCTGCGAGGCGTCGTAGATGAACGCCTGCGGGCCGCCCTCCTGGGTGAAGTCGCGGGTGTAACCACCCGAGACGTCGTCGAGCAGCTGGTTGCGCAGCCGGATGTTGGCGAAGGTGCCGCGGATCATGACCTCGTGGTTGCCGCGACGCGAGCCCAGGGAGTTGTAATCCTTGCGCTCCACGCCGTGCGAGTCGAGGTACTGGGCGGCCGGGGTGCCCGGCTTGATCGGACCGGCCGGGGAGATGTGGTCGGTGGTGACCGAATCGCCGAGCAGTGCCAGCACCCGCGCGCCCTTGATGTCCTCGACCGGGGCGGGCTCGAGCTCCATACCGTCGAAGTACGGGGCCTTGCGCACGTAGGTCGAGTTCTCGTCCCACTCGAAGGTGTCGCCCTCCGGGGTGCTCAGGTTCTGCCAGCGCTCGTCGCCCTTGAAGACGTCGGCGTAGGACTTGGTGAACATGTCGCGGTTGATCGCCGACTTGATGGTGTCGTCGATCTCCTGCGGCGACGGCCAGATGTCACGCAGGTAGACGTCGTTGCCGTCGTTGTCCTTGCCCAGCGAGTCGTGCTCGAAGTCGAAGTCCATGGTGCCCGCGAGCGCGTACGCGATGACCAGCGGCGGCGAGGCCAGGTAGTTCATCTTCACGTCGGGGGAGATGCGGCCCTCGAAGTTGCGGTTGCCCGACAGCACGGCGGTGACCGACAGGTCGTTGTCGTTGATCGCCTTGGAGATCTCCTCCGGCAGCGGGCCGGTGTTGCCGATGCAGGTGGTGCAACCGAAGCCGCCCACGTAGAAGCCGAGCTTCTCGAGGTACGGCCACAGACCGGCCTTCTCGTAGTAGTCGGCGACGACCTGCGAGCCCGGGGCCATATTGGTCTTGACCCACGGCTTGGAGGACAGGCCCTTCTCCACCGCGTTGCGGGCCAGCAGGGCGGCGCCCAGCATGACCGACGGGTTGGAGGTGTTGGTGCAGGAGGTGATGCCCGCGACCACGACCGCGCCGTGATCGAGCACGAAGTCACCGCGCTCCGGATCGGAGACCTTGACCGGCTTGGTGGGACGGCCCTCGGACCCGTTGGCGGCGGTCGGCAGCACCGCGTCGTCCTCGGCGAAGGACAGCACGGCCGGATCGCTGGCCGGGAAGGACTCCTCGACGGCCTCGTCCAGCTGGGTGTGCGGGGTGGTGTCGCCCTCGGTGACGTAGTTGTAGATGTCCTTGCGGAAGGCGATCTTGCTCTCCGACAGCAGGATGCGGTCCTGCGGGCGCTTCGGACCGGCGATGGACGGCACCACGGTGCTCAGGTCCAGCTCCAGGTACTCCGAGTAGGCGGGCTCGTGGTCCGGGTCGTGCCACATGCCCTGTTCCTTGGCGTACGCCTCGACGAGCGCGAGCTGCTCGTCGGTGCGGCCGGTCAGGCGCAGGTAGTTGATGGTCTCCGCGTCGATCGGGAAGATGGCGGCGGTGGAACCGAACTCGGGGCTCATATTGCCCAGGGTGGCGCGGTTGGCGAGCGGCACCTCGGCGACGCCCTTGCCGTAGAACTCGACGAACTTGCCGACCACACCGTGCTTGCGCAGCATGTCGGTGACGGTGAGCACGACGTCGGTGGCGGTCACGCCGGGCTGGATCTCACCGGTCAGCTTGAAGCCGACGACGCGCGGGATCAGCATGGAGACCGGCTGGCCGAGCATGGCGGCCTCGGCCTCGATGCCGCCGACGCCCCAGCCCAGCACACCCAGGCCGTTGACCATGGTGGTGTGCGAGTCGGTGCCGACGCAGGTGTCCGGGTAGGCCTGGCCGTTGCGGACCATGACGGTCGGGGCCAGGTACTCGATGTTGACCTGGTGCACGATGCCCATGCCGGGCGGGACGACGCGGAAGTCGTCGAAGGCGCCCTGGCCCCAGCGCAGGAACTGGTACCGCTCGGAGTTGCGCTGGTACTCCAGGTCGACGTTGCGCTCGAGGGCGTCGGCGCGGCCGAAGACGTCGAGGATGACCGAGTGGTCGATGACCATGTCGGCGGGGGAGAGCGGGTTCACCTTGTTCGGGTCGCCGCCCAGGGCGGTGACGGCCTCACGCATGGTGGCGAGGTCGACGACACACGGCACGCCGGTGAAGTCCTGCATGATCACGCGGGCCGGGGTGAACTGGATCTCGGTGTCGGGGTCCGCGCTCGGATCCCAGTTGGCGATGGCGCGGATGTGGTCGGCGGTGATGTTGGCGCCATCCTCGGTGCGGAGGAGGTTCTCCGCGAGGACCTTCAGTGCGTAGGGCAGCTTCTCGGTGCCGGGCACGGCCGAGAGACGGAAGATCTCGTAGGAGTTGCTTCCGACCTCTAGGGTGCCCTTGGCGCCGAAAGTATCGATACTCGTCACGTTTCAGCTCCACTCGTCTGTGAATGGGGGCCACCGGCGGGGCTGTGCCGATGGCTCGTCGAGGCGCGCGGCCTCGTCCGGGTGCAACCCTAACAGTACGCTTGTCCTGTGAACGCGCGGGGGAGGGGTCCCGGGCGCATTCGGACCGATGTGGCCGGCCGGTCGGCGCGCCGTGGTGAGGTGATGTGACAACCGGTCCCGTACTCTGCACCCGTGACCGTCTCGTACACCCAGGCTTTCACCCCTGCGCTCGCCGAGCTACCGCCGGACACCGATCTGGATGCCATTCTCCGCGATCTCGCCGACAACCACGTCGCCGCACCCGAGGGACGGAAGCAGGACGGCCTCGCCGATATCGCCGCCGATGCTCGTGAACACGGCATCGACCTGAACATTGTCGTCATACCCGGCAATCCGGGTATCGAAGCCAAGCTCCGCGATCTGGCTACCGAGGTGGGCAAGCAGGAACAGGGCACCGTGGTCGTCTTCAGCGACGACTGGGTGGGTACCTGGAGCGACACCTACAGCCGCGCGCGGTTGGAATGGGCCGAGGACAAGGCGAAATACCGCGGACCGGCGCACACCGAGGAAGCGGCGCGTATCTTCGTGGACCGCATGAAGTCCGAAGAGGGTCTGTCATGGACCCTGATCACGGCCGTGCTGGTGGCCGGTCTGGTGGCGATCATCGCCGGGCTGTACGTGGTGAAGTCACGACGCGCGGCGGGGGCGTCCGGCACCGCGAAGGACCGCGACCCGGTCGCCTGATCTCTCCGAAATCCGGTGCGCTCTCGCATCCGGTTCTCGTTCACTCGTTGGTTGCCAGCGGCCGGGTGCTGACCGGCCGCGAGAGTGCTGTCCCCGATGCCTGACGCGTCATATGGATCGGGTTAATAACCGGCAACGAGTGAATTGAATGTTGGTCATTGTGGCGTGCCTCCCCGATCTCGGTGCGCGGGTGTCGTAGCGTGGCGCCACGCCACTCCTGGGGAAGAAGTGTCGTGCGGGCCTCGGGAGTCCGGTGTTTCGGATGGTGTGGTTGAGGTCCATGGGGCAGTTGTTCGCTCCCTTTCCCCGGGGCCGAGCGGGATCCAGGGAGGTGCGATGCGACTACCGGCGACGTGGCGGGGACGCCCGGTACGGGTCGCTGCGGGATTGCTAGTCGTGGCAACGGTTTTCGCGGTGGGCGTGAATACGGGCCACGCGGTGCCGCCACCCCCGCCCAATCCGAGCGACAGCGAGATCGCCGACGCGGGCGCGCAGGTCGATGCCGGGGTCGGCGAGGTGGGCGCCCTGATCAACCAGGTCGCCTCGATCGAACAGCAGCTGCGCCATCTCGACGACGCGGTGGCCGCGCGCCGCGAGGCGGTCAACAAGGCGCTGGTGGATCTGCAGCGGGCACGCGCCGCCGCCGATGCCGCCGCCCAGGCCGTCGTGACGAGCAAGCAGGAGCTTTCCGACGCGGGTGCCCGCGTCGACGCCGCGCATCGCGAGTTCAACAAGTTCGTCGCCCAGATCTACATGCGCCCCGGCTCCACCTCGCTGGTGACGTACCTGTCCGCGCCCGATCCGGAGACCGCGCTGGCGCGCGCCCAGGTGCTGACCATCGCCTCGAAGAATCAGCGGCAGGTGGTGGACGGGCTGCGGCGCGCCCAAGTGGATCAGGCCAACAAGAATGCCGAGGCGCGCCGCGCCCAGCAGATCGCCGACGCCGCCGCGGCCGATGCCGAACGCAAGAAGGTGGAGGCGGAGAACGCGGTGGCCGCCGCCCAGGCCGAGCTGAACCAGCAGACGGCCGTCCGCAACGGCCTGGTGGCGCAACGGGACTCGGCGCAGCAGCGGCTCAACGAGGCCCGTGCCCGGGTGGATGGTCTGCAAAGCCAGCGCGACGCCTTCATCGCCTGGGATCAGCAGCGTCAGGCCGAGGAAGCCGCGAACCGCGCGGCCGCCGCGGCCGCCGCCGCCCGGGTCGCGGCCGATCGCGCCGCCGCCGAACGCGCCGCCGGCGCCGCCGCCACCCACCGCCCGCACACCCAACTCGGCGATTCCCCACCCCCGCAGCGTTCCGGCACGCTCCCCGGCATCCCCTCCGGCAGCCGCGCCGAACTCATCGAAACGGTCGTCGACCGCGCCATGTCGCAGCTCGGCGTCGACTACGCCTGGGGCGGCGGCAACGAGAACGGCCCCACCCTCGGCATCCGCGACGGCGGCGTGGCCGACAGCTACGGCGACTACAACAAGGTCGGCTTCGACTGCTCCGGCCTCATGATCTACGCCTTCGCGGGCGTCGGCGTCTCCCTCCCGCACTACAGCGGCTACCAGTACAACATGGGCACCCGCGTGGACGTCTCCGCCCGAGAACGCGGCGACATGCTCTTCTGGGGCCCCGGCGGCAGCCAACACGTGGCCCTCTACCTCGGCGGCGGCAAAATGGTCGAAGCACCACAATCCGGTGACGTCGTCCGCGTCTCCCCGGTCCGCGAGGACGGCATCATGCCCTACGCGGTGCGGATCGTCTGAACGCGAATCGCGCACGAACCGCCCGGCGCGTCGCGCCGATCCCGTGTCACGGTTGGGGTAGGGGGCGCGCGTCCACCGGTCGCTTCAACGCGGTGAGCAACTTCGCGCGGTCCGCGGGGGAACCGTCCCACCGTTCGTCGTCCTCGATCATGTCGACGAGGCCGCGGAACACGACATCCAGCAGCCCGGGGAACCGGGCCTGCAAATCCTGGTAGCGCAGGCGTATCAGCCTGGTGCGGCCGCTGACGGTCGTTCTGGTGATTCCCGCTTCCCGCAATACGCGGTAGTGGTGCGACAGCGTGGATTTGTGCAGCTCGATGCTCTGGCTGAGCTCACCGCAGTTCTCGCCCTCGTCGCAGGCGAGGCAGGCCACCAACTGGAGGCGGACCGGATCGGACAGTGCGTGCATGACCGCCGCCAGCTCGAGGTCGGCGGTTTCCGGGTGTGGCAGTTCCGCGGGCACCTACTCACCTCCTCCAGCCCTTGACAGTTTGACGATCATACAACAATTATTGTTGGACAAATCTCAAACAATGTGGAGGTATCGGATGTCCGAAGAATCGCGCACGCCCGTCACGGTGCTGGGGCTCGGGCCGATGGGATCGGCGATCGCCAAGGCGTTCTTGGCGGCGGGATATCCGACGACCGTATGGAATCGGACCGAGACGAAGGCCGAGGCCCTGGTCGGCCTCGGAGCGACACGTGGATCGTCGGTGGTCGAGGCGGTCGCGGCCGCTCCGCTGGTCGTGGTGTCGCTGCTCAATGATGCGGCGGTGGCGGAGACGTTGAGCACCGTGGGCCCGGCGCTGCGCGGACGGGTCCTGGTGAACCTGACGTCCTCGACCCCCGAGCAGTCGCGAACGCGTGCTCGATGGGCCACGGACCACGGCGCCGATTACGTGGATGGTGCTGTCATGGCGGTTCCGCACGGCATCGGGACGGCGGAAGCGCTCATGCTGTACTCGGGCTCCGAAATTGGCTATCGGACAGCCGAACCGGCACTGAAGGTACTCGCCGGACAGGGGTCGTATCTGGGCGCGGACTTCGGTCGCGCCGCCGCGTTCGACGCCGCATTGGTGTCGGTGTTCTGGCTCTCGTTCTTCGGTGTGTCACTCGGCATCTCACTCGCTGAGGCCGAGGGGATCAAGGGCGGCGAACTCGTCCCGTTCGTGCCCGCCGTGGTCGATCTGCTCCTGGAGATGATGGCGCACACCGCCGAACAGGTCGACGCCGGTCACTATCCCGGCCATGACACCACCATCGCATCAGCGTCCGAAGCATTCGCCTCGCTCCGCGGCGTGATCGCACGCCACGGAATCGACACCGGCATAGTCGATGCCGCGAACACCGTACTCCGACGCGCGTTGAATGCGGGCCACGGGGCTGACGGCCTCGCCCGAATCGTCCCGACACTCTCCGGAGGGCACTAGCGACAAGCAGGGGTTATATCAACGCCTCGGCGTCGGCCAGCCCGCGTCCAGCAGAAGCTGTGCCAGCGACTCCGCTCGGCGTACTCCGTGACGGAAGGCTTCGGGCCAACTCGCGAGCGGATCGGCGGCGTAGGCCTTCGACACGTCGATCATGTCCGCGTCGGGACCGAACTGAACGACCGTGCCGGACGTGTCGGTGAGTTCGGTGCGAAGCCGGTCGCGTGAAACCATGTGTGCCAATGGCTCGATGACCACGAGTAGGTCGGAACCCGCTGCGACGTCGGCATTGGTCGTCGACCAGACACCGCCGTCGATGTAGTAGCGGTCGGCGACGACGACCGGCGGAAAGGCGCCGGGAAGCGCGCGGCTGGCGGATACCGCCGTCGCCAGTGGCACCCCGCTTCCGTTGTCCCAGACCCGGCGCTCCCCGCTCTCGGCGTCGACAACGACGACCCGCAGCCGCTCGGGCCAGTCGCTGCCGCCGACCAGCCACTCCATCGGTTCGAGATGCTCCGGCTGCGCGGGTTCCTCGGCCATCGCGAGCTGACCCACCTTGCGCCGCGCCACATCCCGATCGAGGCTCGGGTCGAACAGCAGGGAAAACACCGACCCGAGCAGTTCGGGCTTCATCCTCGGCCGCGACTCCACGCCGGGACGGCCCTGGTGGTCGGCGAAGGAATCGAGATCGCGGCCGGTCGACAGCGCCGCACCGACGATCGCGCCCGCGGAGGTTCCGACAATCGACCCGGCCGAACCCAGATCGATTCCTCGGCGGCGCAACTCGGCGGCCAGCCCGGTCATCCACGCGGTCCCGGGGACTCCACCGCCGCCCAACACCACCGACCGTCGAACAGTCCCCCCGGGCTTTCGATCAAGACCACTGTCCATGTGGCACATCGTATCCACGGTGATCGTGTGTCGCAGGACGATGCCGGGTGCGGCGGGGAGCGGCACTTCCCCTGCCGCCGATTCGATGATAGTTTGCACTCCAAGACATAAGTTACTGATCAGTAACATGACTGTTGTTGCTGTTCAATGCATTTCAGACCGGGGGGGTCAGCGCTGTGAGTGCCGCGACGATCGCATTGGGAACCATCGGTGCCGTCATCACCGTGATCTGCTGGGTGACCCTGTCCGCCGGATTTGCGCGGATGATTCGCGTCCTCCGTGCGGGGCAACCGGATCGGACTCGGTGGCGTCCGTTTCTGCCGCGCCTGCGGGCCGTCGTCACCGAGGTGGTCGCGCACACGCGGATGAACGAGTTCCGGTCCGTCGGTTGGGCGCACTGGCTGGTGATGGTGGGCTTCCTGCTCGGGATGGTCTTCTACTTCGAGTCCTACGGGCAGACCTTCGATCCCGAATTCGGCTGGCCGGTCATCGGCGATACCGACGGTTACCACCTGATGGAGGAAATCCTCGGTGTCGGAACAGTTCTCGGCATCGTGGCGCTGATCGTCATTCGCCAGTTGAATCATCCGCGCCGTCCTGAGCGGCTGTCGCGATTCAGCGGATCCGACTTCGGTGCCGCGTACTCCATCGAGGCGATCGTGCTCACCCACGGACTCGGCGATGTACTGGTCAAGGCCGGGAAGATCGCCACGTACGGCGGCGGGCACGTCTCGACCGATCCGATCACCATGCAGGTCGCCCGGCTGCTTCCGGCCAGTCCGCTGCTGGTCTCGGTCTTCGCTTTCGTCAAAATGCTCGCGGGCGCGGCCTTCCTGTATCTGATCGGCCGCCACCTCACCTGGGGCGTTGCCTGGCACCGCATTTCGGCCTTCGCCAATATCTATTTCAAGCGTGAAGGCGATGGCGACGTCGCCTTGGGCGCGGCCAAGCCCATGATGTCCGCCGGCAAGGTCCTGGATATGGCAACCGCCGATCCCGATATCGACACCTTCGGTGCGGGGCGGATCGAGGATTTCACCTGGAAGGCGCTACTCGACTTCACCACCTGTACCGAATGCGGTCGCTGCCAATCCCAGTGCCCGGCCTGGAACACCGGCAAGCCTCTCTCCCCCAAGCTATTGGTCATGTCGCTGCGCGATCATGTCTATGCCAAGGCGCCCTACCTGCTGGCCGGTGCCGACGCGGCCGCGCTGTCCGAGGAGCATCGTGCGGAAGCCGAACGCCCGCTGGTCGCGCCGTCACAGGGCGCCGTCTCCGG